>NZ_JAQFIF010000004.1 GCF_029504395.1 Arthrobacter sp. ES3-54 | reverse complement strand
GCCCGCTGCGCCGCATAGGCGTAGTACCCGTCCTCGCTGACGCTGTTGCGGGCGAGTTCCCGACTAATCGTTGAGGCCGCCCGGCCCAGCTCTTCAGCGATCTTCCGACGCGACTTCCCGTGGGAATGAAGGTCGGCGATCCGTTCGCGGTCCTGCAGGGAGAGGAACCGTGGATCCAGCGGCTTCTCCAGAGCGGCCAGGCCTGGGAACGGGAGGGAAACGGCAGCGCCGGCAGGGGTGGTCATCGTCATCACACCACTGGTGTAATCGACCGTCCGCCCACCAGGGTAGATCCGTCCGTTTTTTGTCCGCCGGACACCGCTGTCCCATTCCTCCGCCGTGGTCCTGTGGATCCCCAGTTCACGGGCAGCCTCACGGCGGGACACTCCTTTATCGCGCAGCCTGCGGAAGTCCTCCCGCGTTGGACCGTCCGCACGTTTGCGGGCCAGTCCTGCCTTTCGAACCCACTGGTAGCACGTGTTCCGGTTCAATCCGAGCTTTGCGGCGGCGTCCGTCACACTTCCGGTTCGATCAAAGACCCTGAAGAAACCCTCCCTCTGCTGAGCAGTTGATCTCGTATGTTTCTGAGGTTCCGATGAACCATCCATTAAACGAGGCACGGTCGTTGCAACTCCCAAAACTTCGGGTGTTGCAACGACCGTTAGAACCCAAGCCATTGGTGGGGCCCGCCGTCGTGCAATCTGAACTTTTTAGTCCGGGTGGACGCTAGTGCGCGTGGTCACCGCGGCTGTACTCGTAGACCCAGCCGACCAGTGCGACCACTGCCATTCCGCCGGCGATGAAGACGATCCACCAGCCCACGGCCAGGCCGAGGAACCCGGCGGCGCAGGACAGGCCCAGCATCAGCGGCCACCAGCTCCAGGGGCTGAAGTGTCCCTGTTCGCCGGCGCCTTCGTGGATCTCGGCGTCGTTGCGGTCCTCGGGGCGCATGCCGACGCGCCGGCCGGTGAAGCCAAGGTAAGCGCCGATCATGCCGGCGAGGCCGCCCACGAGCAGCACACCGAGGATGCCTACCCATTCGGTCCAGTTATTCAGGTAACCGTAGATGAATGCCACGGGCACGAAGAAGAAGGCGCCGAAGCCAAAGATTCTTGATTCGAGTTTCACTTGGCGGTGTCCTTCTGGTCGGCGTTACCGAGAGCCGCTGCTGCCGGAGCAGGCGAATCCGCGGTGTAGGACTGGGAGAGCTCCGGGTGGTGCAGGTCCAGGGCGGGACGCTCGGAGCGGATGCGGGGCAGGGACGTGAAGTTGTGGCGCGGCGGCGGGCAGGAGGTGGCCCACTCGAGCGAGGCCCCGAAGCCCCACGGGTCATCAACTTCCACACGCTCGTTGCTGCGCCAGGTGATGTAGACGTTCCAGAAGAACGGAATCAGCGAGGCGCCGAGGACGAACGAGGAGATGGTGGAGAACTGGTTCATCCACGTGAAGTTATCCTGCGGCATGTAGTCGGCGTAGCGGCGGGGCATGCCCTCGACGCCGAGCCAGTGCTGGATCAGGAAGGTGCCGTGGAAGCCGAGGAACAGCATCCAGAAGTGGATCTTGCCGAGGCGCTCGTTGAGCATCTTGCCGGTCCACTTGGGCCACCAGAAGTAGAAGCCGGCGAACATGGCGAACACGACAGTACCGAAAACCACGTAGTGGAAGTGCGCCACCACGAAGTAGGAGTCCGAGACGTGGAAGTCCAGCGGCGGCGAGGCCAGGATGATGCCGGTGAGGCCACCGAAGAGGAACGTCGCCAGGAAGCCGATGCTCCACAGCATGGGGGTTTCAAAGGTGATGGAACCGCGCCACATGGTGCCGATCCAGTTGAAGAACTTCACGCCGGTCGGAACGGCGATGAGCATCGTCATGAAGGAGAAGAACGGCAGCAGGACCGAGCCGGTGACGTACATGTGGTGTGCCCACACGGTCACGGACAGGGCGGCGATGGAGATGGTCGCGTAGACCAGGCCCTTGTAGCCGAAGATCGGCTTGCGGGAGAAGACCGGGAAAATCTCAGAGACGATGCCGAAGAACGGCAGCGCGATGATGTAGACCTCGGGGTGGCCGAAGAACCAGAAGAGGTGCTGCCAGAGGACGGCACCGCCGTTCTCGGGATCGAAGATGTGCGCACCAAAGCGGCGGTCGGCACCGAGGGCAAACAGCGCGGAAGCCAGCGGCGGGAACGCCATCAGGACCAGGATGGACGTCACGAGGGCGTTCCAGGTGAAGATCGGCATCCGCCACATGGTCATGCCCGGGGCGCGCATGCAGATGATGGTGGTGATGAAGTTGACAGCACCAAGGATGGTGCCGAAGCCGGAGAGCGCCAGGCCGAAGACCCAGAGGTCACCGCCCACGCCGGGGCTGAACGTCGTGTTGGACAGCGGCGCGTAAGCAAACCAGCCGAAGGACGCGGCACCCTGCGGGGTGATGAAGCCGGAAACGGCAATCGTGGAGCCGAAGAGGAAGAACCAGAAGGCCAGTGCGTTCAGTCGCGGGAACGCGACGTCGGGGGCACCGATCTGCAGCGGCATGATGACGTTGGTGAAGCCGGCGAACAGCGGCGTCGCGAACATCAGGAGCATCACGGTGCCGTGCATGGTGAACAGCTGGTTGTACTGCTCTTTGGTCTGCAAGATCTGCATGCCGGGCTCGAAGAGCTCGGCACGGATCAGCAGCGCCATGATGCCGCCGAAGCAGAAGAAGATGAACGACGCGATCAGGTACATGTACCCGATCGTTTTGTGGTCGGTCGAGGTGATCCAGTTGACGACGATGCGTCCCTTGGACTTCGGTACAACGGGAGCCTCGAGGATCCCGGCGGATTGAGTGTAAGTTGCCACGTCGCTCCCCTTACTTGGTTTCGGCCGGGGCCGGGTTGCGGTCGTACTCTTCACCGAGCAGGCCGGTGTTCCCGTCCTGGCGCAGCTGGTTCATGTGCGCCTGGAACTCCGACTCGGAGACAACCTTCACGCGGAACAGCATTTCGGAGTGGTACTCGCCACAAAGTTCGGCGCACTTGCCGTCGTAGGTGCCCTCCCGGGTGGGAGTCAACCGGATGTAGTTGGTCTTGCCGGGAATCATGTCCCGCTTCTGCAGGAAGGCAGGCACCCAGAAGGAGTGGATGACGTCGCGTGCGTTGAGCTCCAGGTCAACCGACTTGTTGACCGGCAGGTAAAGGGTGGGCAGCTTTTCCTTGTCCACGTCGTTACCGGTCAGGTGCGCCTGGACGCCTGCTTCGTGGACGTCCTCGGTGACGACGTCGCCCTTCTTGTAGTTGAAGTCCCATGCCCACTGCTTGCCGCGGACGTCGACGACGACGTCGGCCGGCTTCGAGCGGTCATCGATCGACTGCTGGTCGCGGTCGGTGAAGTAGAAGAACACCAGGACCATGAACAGCGGGATCGTCAGGTAGAACACTTCAAGCGGAAGGTTGAAGCTGTTCTGGCGCGGGAAACCTACGGTGCCCTTGCGGCGGCGGTAGGCGACGACGCACCAGATCATCAGGCCCCAGGTGATGATGCCGACGACCAGCGCGGCAATCCATGAGTTGACCCAGAGGTCCATGATGAGGTCAGTGTGATTGGTGGTGCCACGCTCGGTGGGCAACCAGCCCTTCTGTACCTCTGGTGAACATCCAGTCAAAGCCAACGCGCCGGCTAGTGCCAAGCCAGTGATCGTAGTGATCTGTTTGCGTCGGCTGCCGGTTCGGTTCTGCGAACTCACAGACGGCCCTTCCTACTTGTTGCTGTTGCCCCGCGAATTACGGGCAGGGCAAACGAAAAGTTTTACTACTCGGTGTAGAGCTTACCGCTCCCCGCGAGTTTTCGCCCACATGTCCGCACCGTGCGTCGGGAGCTTTTTCCCGGTGCCGCTCGTTGAGGATCCTGCGGCACTAAGGCCGGGCAAAATGCCCGGCCTTAGTGGAAGGAATTAGTGGAAAGAATCTCCGCAGGCGCAGGACCCGCCGGCATTGGGATTGTCGATCGTGAAGCCCTGCTTGGCGATGGTGTCCTCGAAATCGATGCTGGCACCGCTGAGGTAAGGAACACTCATCTTGTCGACGACGACTTCCACGCCGTCGTAGTCGCGCACCGCGTCCCCGTCGAGCAGCCGCTCGTCGAAGTAAAGCTGGTAGATCAGGCCCGAGCAACCGCCGGGCTGCACGGCAACGCGGAGGCGCAGATCGGTGCGGCCTTCCTGTTCCAGGAGGCTGCGGACCTTTCCGGCCGCGACGTCGGTCAGCTTGACCTCGTGCGTGGCCAGCTCGCCGGCCTGGGCGGCTGTGGTGTCGGCGCTGTTTTCATTGGTTGTAGTGCTCATGGCCTACCTTCTTGCAACGGTGGTGGCGGCCCCGCTCGCACGGTGCCCGCCCCTACTTAAACGGTATGGGCTATAGCTACATGCTACTTCGCGCAGCCTTCTAGCTCTAACTTCTGACGTAACCGTGTGAGACGGCTGGATGTTCCCCCGGGGCCCAAGGCTCCGGGCGGCTAGAGCGCACCTTCGTTGTTGAGGCGCGCGAGCAGCAGGGCCTCGGCGACGATCGCGTTCCGGAAGTCGCCCAGGTGCAGCGATTCGTTGGCGCTGTGGGCGCGGGAATCGGGATCCTCGACGCCGGTGACCAGGATCTGCACGTCCGGGTAGAGCTCGGTCAGGTCGGCGATGAACGGAATGGACCCGCCGATCCCCATTTCGACGGCGGGCACGCCCCAGGCCTCGCCCAGGGCCCACATGGCCACGGAGGCGGCCTTCGAGCTGGTGTCGGTCAGGAAAGAGCTGCCGCTCTCCCCCGGGGTGAACACCACCTGGGCGCCGAACGGCGCGTGGTCCTCGACGTGCTTGCGGACGGCATCCATGGCGGCTGCGGGGTCCTGGCCGGGGGCCAGGCGCAGGCTGAACTTGGCCCGTGCCCGCGGCAGCAGCGTGTTGGAGGCCACGTCCACGGCCGGGGCGTCAAAACCGATGATGGACAGGGCTGGCTTGGTCCACATGCGCGAGGCGATGCTCCCGGTCCCGGCGAGCTTCACGCCGTCGAGCACGGAGGCGTCGGCGCGGTACTCCTCCTCGGTGAGGTCGACCACCACGTCATCGCGGCTCACCAGGCCCTTGATCGCGACGCTGCCCTCGTCGTCGTGGAGGGTCGCGATCAGGCGGGCCAACAGGGTTGGCGCGTCGAGCACCGGGCCACCGAACATGCCCGAGTGCACCGCGTGGTCCAGGACCTTGACCTCAATGGTGCCGTCCACCAGGCCGCGCAGGCTGGTGGTCAGGGCCGGAATGCCCACCTTCCAGTTACTGGAGTCGGCCACGACGATCACGTCGGCGCGGAGCAGCTCGCGGTGCGTCTCCAGGAACTGCCGGAACGTTGGCGAGCCGGCCTCCTCTTCGCCCTCGAAGAAGAACGTCACGCCGAGGCCCAGCTCGTCCCCGAGCACGCGCGTCACGGCCGAGTAGGCCGCGATGTGGGCGAGGATGCCGGCCTTGTCATCCGCGGCACCGCGGCCGAAGAGCCGCCCGTCACGTTCGACGGCGGTGAAGGGTTTGGTTTCCCACAGCGCCAGGTCACCGGTGGGCTGGACATCGTGGTGGGCGTACAGCAGAACTGTCGGCTTGCCGTCGGCGGCCGGGCGGCGCGCGACGACGGCGGGCCCGCCGGGCGTCCCGTCTTCCTTGTCGCAGCGGAGGATCTGGACGTCGTCGAAACCGCTGGCCCGCACGAGGGCGGCGACGGCGTCGGCGCTGCGGTTCAACGGGGCGGGATCAAAGCTTGGCCAGGCGATGCCCGGAATGGCAACAAGGTCCGTCAGCTGGCCGATCGTTTCGTCGAACGATTCGGCAACGGCCTGGCGGAGGGCTTCGGCATCGATGGTGCCGTCGTGGTCCATGGTGGTCAGCGGGTTCCCCGCGGTTGATGAAGTCATGGCCAAAACACTACCCGTGCGCTGGATCACGACAAACAGGGTCATCGCCGGGCCTGCGCCGTGTGGGCTGGGTCTCGGACCCGTGTCTGCGGGGTATTCTTTAGGGGTGTTTGGACGTAAAAAAGAAGCGCCATCGGCGCAGGACGTAGTTGACCAACAGGCAGCCGAGGCAGCAGCCCGGGGTACCGTGAGCGGCAAGGGCGCACCCACGCCCAAGCGCAGCGCCCAGGTGGCGGCCCGCAAGCGGCCCCTCGTGCCCGAGGACCGCAAGGCTTCCAAGGCGGCCGAGCGCGCAGCCGTCGCGGACCAGCGGCTCAAGATGCGGCAGGCCATGGACAGCGGTGACGAGAAGTTCCTGCCCTTGCGCGACAAGGGTCCGCAGAAGCGGTTCGCCCGTGACTACGTTGATGCCCGCTTCAGCCTGGGCGAGTACCTCATGTTCGGGGCCCTGCTGTTCGTCATCATCTCGCTGCTGGTGCCGGCCTCCAGCGCGCAGATGATCTACGTCCTGGGCGGCTTCTGGGTCATGTTCCTCGCGGTCTTCGTGGACGTCTTCATCCTCTCCCGCAAGCTCAAGAAGCGTCTCGGCGAAAAGTTCGGCGAGGTGGAGCGCGGCACCGTCTGGTACGGCTCCATGCGCTCCCTGCAGTTCCGCCGCCTCCGCCTGCCCAAGCCCCAGGTCAACCGCGGCGACTTCCCCGCCTGACCTTCCCTCCCACTCGTCTTCAACCGAGAAGCCCCCGGTGTCATCTGCCGGGGGCTTCTCGTTTGCAGCGATCGGTCCGGGGCCGATCGCCCCGTGATGCCTAGCGCCGGCTCGGGTGCATGGCCAGCAGCCGGTTGATGCGGGCGGCCCAGAAGGGGCCCTCGTAGAGGAAAGCCGTGTAGCCCTGGACCAGGGTGGCACCGGCGTCCAGCCGTGCCTGCACATCCTGTGCGGTTTCGACGCCGCCCACCGAGACGAGGGTCAGCGCTCCGCCGGTCACGGACTTGAGCCGGGCCAAGACCTCCAGGGACCGTTGCTTCAGGGGCGCCCCGGAAAGACCTCCGGCCCCGCACGCTTCAACCTTCTCCGGGCTGGAGACGAGCCCGGTGCGGGCGATCGTGGTGTTGGTGGCAATAATGCCGTCCAGCTTAAGATCCAGCGCCAGCCGCGCCACGTCGTCGATGTCCTCATCGCTGAGGTCGGGCGCGATCTTGACCAGGAGGGGAACGTGGCGGCCTGCGGCCTTGTCCGCCTCCTCGCCCACGGCGGTCAGCAGCGGGCGCAGTGTCTCCACGTCCTGCAGCAGCCGGAGGCCGGGCGTGTTGGGCGAGCTGACGTTCACCACAAGATAGTCGGCCGCGGGGGCCAGACTGCGCGCACTGATGAGGTAATCGGACACCGCATCCTCGAGTCCCACCACCTTGCTCTTGCCGATGTTGACCCCGATCACGGGCCGCACACCGGGCCGGTGGCGCTGCAGGGCGGCGCGGGCGGACTTCAGCCGCGGGGCTACCGCCGCGGCGCCGTCGTTATTGAACCCCATCCGGTTGATGACGGCCCTGTCCTCCACAAGGCGGAACAGCCGCGGCGCCGGGTTCCCGGGCTGGGCCTGACCGGTGATGGTGCCGACTTCCACATGGCCAAAGCCGAGCTCGGTCAGCGCCTCAATGCCGTGGCCTTCCTTGTCGAAGCCGGCCGCAAGTCCGAACGGTGAGGGGAACGTCAGGCCGAAGGCCTCGGTCTGCAGGGACGCCGCCGGGGCGGTGGACTTCTGCAGCAGCCGCCCAGCGCCGCAGCTGTGGGCGAGCCGGATGGCCTTGAAACCGATCTTATGGGCGCGTTCGGCGTCCATCCATGAGAAGGCCAGCCGGAAGAATGTGGGATATACGCGCATGCCTCTAGTTTTCCGGTTCGGGCCGCGCAGACCAAACCAGCACTCGGGCGGACGCCCGTTGTGACTGCGGTTGTGACGCCCGTTGTGACTGCCGTTGTGGCTGCGGCGCCGCGCCCTGGACGCATCGGCCGCAGGGCCCCGGGGCGAGTTAGCATGAAGCCATGACCAGCAAAGATGGTGTCGGAACGGGCGGCCGCGGGGCGTCGGGGCGCGGGATCGAGGCCGATGTCGTGGTGGTCGGGGCGGGCCTGGCCGGGCTCGTCGCGGCGGCCCAGGCCTACGCCGCAGGCAGGCGGGTGGCGGTGCTCGATCAGGAACCCGAGGCCTCTGTCGGCGGCCAGGCGCACTGGTCCTTCGGCGGCCTGTTCCTGGTCAACTCGCCGGAGCAGCGCAGGCTCGGGGTGCGGGACAGCGAAGAGTTAGCCCTCGCCGACTGGCATGCGTCCGCGGGATTCGACCGGCTGGAGGACGCGCTGGCGAAGGAGTGGGCGGCGGCGTACGTGAACTTCGCCGCCGGGGAGAAGCGTGCGTGGCTCGCCTCGCTGGGCGTCCGGCTGTTTCCCCTGGTGCAGTGGGCAGAACGCGGCGGCTACGGCCCGAACGGCCACGGCAACACCGTCCCGCGCTTCCATGTCGCGTGGGGCACGGGACCTGCGCTGGTGGCTCCCTTCCTGGCCAAACTGCGCGAAGGTGAAGCCGCCGGGCGCGTGTCCTTCCATTTCCGCCACCGCGCCACTGAGCTTGTGAAGTCCGCGGGCCGGGTAAGCGGCGTGCGCGGCGAACTGCTAGAGGCCAGTAGCGCGGGGCGGGGCGAACGTTCGTCCAGGCACCCGGCCGGCAGTTTCGAGGCCACGGCCGCGGCCCTGGTGGTGACGAGCGGCGGGATCGGCGGCAACCACGACTCGGTCCGCAGGCAGTGGCCCGGCGGCGTGACGCCGGAGCGGATGTTGAGCGGCGTGCCCGCCTCCGTGGACGGGGACTTTTTGCCGGCCGTGGAACGGGCCGGCGGGAGCCTCATCAACGGCGACCGAATGTGGCATTACCCGGAAGGCATTCACAACCATGCCCCGGTCTGGCCGCGGCACGGCATCCGGATCCTCCCCGGGCCGTCGGCTCTGTGGCTGGACGCGACGGGGCGGATGCTCCCCCCTCCCCTGTTTCCCGGCTTCGACTCCCTCGGCGCCCTCCGCCACATCCTGGCCACCGGACATGCCCATTCCTGGTTCGTCCTCAACCGGACCATCGCCCTGAAGGAGTTCGCCCTGTCCGGATCGGAGCAGAACCCGGATCTCACGGGGAAGGATGTCCGCCTGCTGGCTGCCAGACTGAGACCCGGCAACGACACGCCGCTGCAACGGTTCCTGGACCACGGAGTCGACTTCCTGCAGGCGGAGAACCCCGCCGGGCTGGCCAGCCAAATGAACGATTTAACGGGTGGACAGCTCATTGACCCAGCAGCCTTGGACCGGCTGGTCCGCGACCGGGACCGGCAGTTTTCCAGCGGGATGGGCAAGGATCCCCAGCTCGCTGCTATCCGGGCCGCGCGGCGTTTCGCCACCGACAAGATCATGCGGGTGGCGCCACCGCACCGGCTGCTGGAACCGCGCCACGGTCCACTGCTTGCCGTCCGGCTCTCCGTCCTGACGCGCAAGAGCCTTGGCGGTCTGCACACGGATCTGCAGTCGCGGGTCCTGGACGTCACCGGGGAGCCCGTGCCCGGGCTGTTCGCCGCCGGTGAAGCCGCAGGGTTTGGCGGCGGCGGAATTCACGGCTACCGCGCCCTCGAGGGGACGTTCCTGGGCGGGTGCCTTTTCTCGGGACGTTCCGCGGGCCGCGCCGCGGCGTCCGCGGCATAGTCAGCAGCGCAGGCAGCAGCGCAGGAGGAAAGTCGATGCAGTGGCGGACCGACATACTGGGGGATGATTTCCAGGCGTGCTCCTTCGAGGCTGCCGGACCTGACGGCGTGGTGCGCACGGCCACCCTGGTCCGCCATACCCCGCTCCCACCGGAACCATCCGCGCTGCCAGCCCGGGCCGTGTTGTTCCTGCACGGCTGGAGTGACTACTTCTTCAACGAGGAACTCGCCGAATTCTGGGCCGGGCAGGGATTTGAGTTCTTCGCCCTCGACATGCACAACCACGGCCGCAGCCTGCGGCCAGGCACGCACGGCGGCTACGTGGCGGACCTGGACAACTACGACGCCGAAATCACCGCAGCGATCGGCATCATCGGCTCGCTCCGGCCGGCCGGCGCGGCGCCGCAGCTGATCCTCATGGGCCACTCCACCGGCGGCCTGATCGCGGCGCTGTGGGCGGACCGGCATCAGGGGGTGGCATCGCAGCTGGTCCTGGACAGCCCGTGGCTGGAGGTCCACGGCAGCCCCGCCCTGCGCCGGGCCGCGCGGACCATGGTGGAGCCGTTCGCCCGGTTCTGGCCAGAGTCGGTGATCCGGCTGCCCGAGCGTGCCTTCTACTGGCGCAGCATCAGCAGCGCCGCGGAGGGCGAATGGGCCCTGGATGATGCCTACCGGCCGCCGCATGCCTTTCCGGTCCGCGCCGGCTGGCTCAGCGCAGTGCTGAGCGGGCAGTCCAAGGTGGCGCGCGGCCTGAACATCGATGTGCCCATTCTCGTGCTGATTTCGGGCGCCAGCGCCAACGGGATGTTCTGGAAGGAGTCCATGCGCCGCACCGACGCGGTCCTGGACGTGAACACGATCGCCCTTCGCGCGCTGAGCCTGGGCCGGACCGTCACGCTGGAGCGGATTGACGGCGCCTTGCATGACGTCTTCCTCTCCGCGCCGCGGGTCCGCGCGGACGCCTATTCCCGGCTGTCCCGGTGGCTCAGGGCATACGTGTTCGACTGACGCCAACCACGAAAGCGGCAGCGCCCGGCTTCTGGTACGCAGAGGCCCGCCTCGTGGGCAGAGGTCTGGTCTGGCAGACCGGTCAGATGCGCTCAGGTGCCCTGGTTGCCTGCCACGGGAGCGGCGTCGACCGCTCCGCCGTAGCGGCGGTCCCGCTGGGCATAGATCTCGACGGCGTCCCACAGCGTCCGCCGGTCAACGTCCGGCCACAGCGTATCCATGAACACGAACTCGGCGTAGGCGGACTGCCACAGCATGAAATTGGACAGCCGCTGCTCGCCGGAACTGCGCAGGAACAGGTCAACGTCGGGCAGGTCCGGTTCGTCCAGGAACTTTTGGATGGTCCGTTCGGTGATGGCGCCTGGCTTGAGCCGGCCCTGCGCCACTTCCTCCGCGATCGCGGCGACGGCGTCGGCGATCTCTGCGCGCCCGCCGTAGTTGACGCACATATTCAAGGTGCAGGTGCTGTTGCCGCGGGTGTAGTCCTCGGCCTCCTCGAGCTCGCGGATCACCGAGCCCCACAGTTTCGGACGCCGCCCGGACCAGCGGATGCGGACCCCCCAGTCATCGAGCTGGTTCCGTTGCCGGCGCAGCACGTCCTTGTTGAAGCCCATCAGGAAGCGCACCTCCTCGGGGGACCGCCGCCAGTTCTCGGTGGAGAAGGCGTACACGCTGACGTGCTCGATCCCCAGCTCGATCGCGCCGGCCATGACGTCCAGCAGGGCGGGCTCTCCCGCCCTGTGGCCCTCGATCCTCGGCAGGCCGCGCTGGTTCGCCCAGCGCCCGTTGCCGTCCATGACGATCGCGACGTGCCTCGGAATGAACTCCGCGGGAATTGCGGGCGGAACAGCGCCGGACGGATGCGGATAGGGAGCCACCACCGGGGTGGTCCGCTGCCGGACGCTGGCCTGCTTCCCCTGGCTCTTCTCCAGGCTTCTTCCCAAGCTTCTTCCCAATGCCACTTTTACGTTCGCTCCACATGTTTGAGGGATTTCAGGACTCGCTCCAGGTGCCACTGCAGGTAGCTGGCCACCAGGCCGGCCGCTTCCCGGCGGTGAACGGACGCGGACGCATCCGCCGTCGTCCAGTTCCCGGTGAGCAGGGCACCAAGCAGGAGCACGGTGTCCGCGGCCGGGGCCGGGGATCCCGGCGGCCGGCACTCGGCGCAGACCATGCCGCCCAGCGGCGCGGAAAAGGCAGTGTGCGGCCCGGGCGCACCGCACCGGGCGCAGTCGGTGAAGCTGGGCGCCCAGCCGCCGGTCGCGAGGGCGCGGAGCAGGTAGGAATCCAGGATGAGTTCGGAGGCGTGGTCGCCCCGGCTCAGGGACGCGAGGGCACCAACCAGCAGGTTGTATTGGGCGGTTCCGGCTTCGCCGTCGACGTCCGTGAGCTTCTCCGCTGTCTCGGTCATGGCGGCCGCGACGGTGTAGCGGCCATAGTCCGCGGCGATGTTTCCGCCGTAGGCGCCCTTGGCGACGGCCTGCGTGACGACGTCCAGGGTGCGCCCGGAAATCAGCTGGAGATCGGCCACCATGAACGGCTCCAGCCTGGCGCCGAAGCGGCTGCTGGTGCGCCGGACGCCTTTCGCCACCGCACGGACTTGGCCGTGGTGCTTTGTCAGCAGGGTGATGATCCGGTCGGCCTCGCCCAACTTATGGGTGCGCAGTACGACGGCCTCATCACGGTACGCGCGCGCTGCGAAGGATTGTTGGGCCACAGTTAATCTTCGCACTGTCTTCGCGGAATCACGGCATGGGCAACGCCCTGCTGAGGTAAAAACACAGCGCCGCCGGAGTGTTCCGGCGGCGCTGTGCGCGTCAGGCTAACCGTGTATGCCGTGGCTGTGTCTGCCGTGCCGGCGGACGCCGTGGGGTATCTGCCGTGCCCCTGTCTGCCGTGCCGGCGAACGCCGCGCCGGCGGACGAATCAGGCGCGGGCGTCCCGGATGGCGCGGTTCACGGCCGAGATGACGGCCTTGAGGGCGGACGTGCTGGTGTTGGCGTCGATCCCGACGCCCCAGAGCACGCGCTCCCCCACTGCGCATTCGACGTACGCGGCGGCCAGGGCGCTGCCGCCCTCGGAGAGTGCGTGTTCGCTGTAGTCCAGGACCCGGACGTCCACGCCGTCCTCGCGCAGGATGCTCAGCAGGGCAGCGATGGGGCCGTTGCCGGTCCCGGTCCGGCGGACCTGGTTTCCGTCGACCTTCAGGGCAGCGGTCAAGGTCATGGCGCCGTCCTCGTCCGTCTCGGTGCTGATCGAGCCGAGGGCGTAGCGGCCCCACTGCGTGTCAGCCGAACCCGAGGGCAGGTATTCGTCCTGGAAGACCTGCCACAGCTGGGGTCCGCTGACTTCCCCGCCCACCGTGTCGGTCCGTTTCTGGATGACGCCGGAGAACTCGATCTGGGCGCGGCGCGGCAGGTCCAGGCTGTGTTCATTCTTGAGCAGGTACGCGACGCCGCCCTTGCCGGACTGCGAGTTGACCCGGATGACCGCCTCGTAGCTGCGGCCAAGGTCCTTCGGGTCGACCGGCAGGTACGGGACCTGCCAGGTGTAGTCGGCCACGTCCTTGCCCGCCGCGGCGGCATCCTTTTCGAGGGCCTCCAGACCCTTCTTGATCGCGTCCTGGTGCGAGCCGGAGAACGCGGTGAAGACGAGGTCTCCGCCGTACGGGGACCGCTCGGCCACTGGCAGTTGGTTGCAGTACTCCACCGTGCGGCGGATTTCGTCGATGTCGGAGAAATCGATCATCGGATCGATGCCCTGGACGAACATGTTCAGGCCCAGGGTCACCAGGTCCACGTTTCCGGTCCGCTCGCCGTTGCCGAAGAGGCAGCCCTCGATCCGGTCCGCGCCGGCCAGGTAGCCGAGCTCGGCGGCGGCGACGCCGGTGCCGCGGTCGTTGTGCGGGTGCAGGGAGAGGATGATGCCTTCCCGCGGGTGCAGGTTCCGGCTCATCCACTCGATCGAGTCGGCGTAGACATTGGGGGTGGCCATTTCCACCGTGGCGGGCAGATTGATGATGACCTGCCGGTCCGCCGAAGCCTCGAAGACGTCGGCGATCGCATTGCAGACTCGGATGGCGTACTCCAGCTCGGTTCCGGTGAAGGACTCGGGCGAGTATTCGTAGGTGATGTGCGTGTCGACGAGGGTCTCCTCGTACTTCTTGCACAGCCGGGCGCCCTGCAGGGCAATGTCCAGGATGCCGTCTTCGTCCTGATTGAAGACCACGCGGCGCTGCAGGACGGACGTGGAGTTGTAGAGATGCACGATCGCCTGTTTCGCGCCGACCAGGGACTCGTAGGTCCGCTCGATCAGGTGCTCACGGGCCTGGGTCAGCACCTGGATCGTCACGTCGTCGGGGATGTGGTTGCCCTCGATCAGCTGCCGGACGAAGTCGAAGTCCGTCTGCGATGCCGAGGGAAAGCCGACCTCGATCTCCTTGTAGCCCATCCGGACCAGCAGCTCGAACATCTTCAGCTTGCGGGCCGGGCTCATGGGATCGATGAGGGCCTGGTTGCCGTCGCGCAGGTCCACGGCACACCAGCGAGGGGCCTTGGTGATGACCTTGTCGGGCCAGGTGCGGTCAGGCAGTTCAACGGTGATCTGGTCCTGGAACGGGATGTAACGGTGGACCGGCATTCCTGAGGATTTCTGTGCGTTTCGCATTACAATCGGGGCCTTTTCTGTGATTCTTGGTGAAAGGGTGGCCGGGCAACACAAACTCCGCAGCGAGGGTGGGCCTTGCGCTAGATCGCGTCTGAGGCCTCGCCGCGGCAGCTAAGGAGGAGCAGTTCTGCGCGCACAATTTCACAGTAACACGGGTGCGTAAGATGAAGGAGCCAGACCACCGTAACGTCCACCATGCAGACCGTGCGCCGACAAACGCTCCGGCTCCGGACTGCCTCTCAAAGGAGCATCCGTGCCACTTTCGGGGATCGATCTGTCCACCATCGACGCCAGCGTCCGTCCGCAGGATGACCTATACCAGCACGTGAATGGCGGCTGGCTCAACAGCACGGTCATTCCGGACGACCGGCCGCTGGAGGGCACGTTTACTGCGCTGCGCGACGCTTCGGAGCTCGCCGTGAAGGAGATTATCGAGCGGGCCGCCGCGCGTGGTGCGGAGGCTACCGGCATCGAGCGGAAGATCGGGGACCTGTACAACAGCTTCATGGACGAAGCCGCGGTGGAAGCCAAGGGCCTGGACCCGCTCCGCGCACGGCTGGCGGAGGTGTTTGCCACGACGTCGGTGCCCGCACTCGTGGCGCTGGCCGGACGCCTGTTCCGCGCCGACGTCTCGGGGCTCTTCTACATCTACCCCGCGCCGGACGCCGGAAACCCGGACCGGGTGCTGCTCTACACCGGCCAAGGGGGCCTCGGCCTGCCGGATGAATCGTATTACCGGGAAGAAAAGTTCGCCCCGATGGTCCAGGCGTACCGGGAGCACGTCCAGGCCATGCTGGGCCTCGCGGACGTGGCGGACGCGGAGGGCGCGGCCGGCCGCGTGGTGGCGCTGGAGACTTCGCTGGCCTCGCACCACTGGGACAACGTGACGCTGCGGAATCCGCAAAAGACGTACAACCTGAAGTCCGCAGGGGAGGCCGCGGAGCTGTTCCCGCTCCTGGCCGACTGGTTCGACGCCGCCGGCATCGAGCCCGAGAAGCGCGCCGAGCTCGTGATGAGCACCCCCGATTTCTTCTCCGGCGCGGCCTCACTGCTGGCTACCGAACCGCTGGGCGCCTGGCAGGAGTGGCTCGCCATGCGCGTCGTCAGCGCGGCCGCCCCGTACCTGTCCTCTGCGTTCGTGGACGCAAACTTCGCGTTCTATGGCACCACCCTGAGCGGCACGCCGCGGATCAAGGACCGCTGGAAGCGCGGCGTCGCGGCGGTCGAGGCGGGCCTCGGTGAGGCGGTCGGCCAGATCTACGTGGCCGACCACTTCCCGGAAGGCAACAAGGCGCGCATGCAGACCCTTGTCGCCAACCTCATCGCGGCGTACCGGGACTCCATCACGGGGCTGGAGTGGATGGGCGAGGCAACGAGGCTCGAGGCCCTGAAGAAACTGGACACCTTCCGCGCCAAGATCGGCTACCCGGACAAATGGATCGACTACTCCGCGGTCCAAATCGATCCCACCGATCTGCTCGGAAACGTGGAGCGCGCGCACAGCGCCGACGTCGACCGCCACCTCGATGAAGTCGGCAAGCCCGTGGATCGCGAGAAGTGGCTCATGACCCCGCAGACGGTCAATGCCTACTACCACCCGCTGCTCAATGAGATCGTGTTCCCCGCCGCCATCCTGCAGCCGCCGTTCTTCACCGCCGACGCCGACGACGCCGTCAATTACGGCGGCATCGGCGCCATCATCGGCCACGAAATCGGCCACGGCTTCGATGACCAGGGCTCGCAGTACGACGGCAACGGCCTGCTGCGCAACTGGTGGACCGAGGAAGACCGCACCGCCTTCGAGGCCCTCGCCTCGAGGCTGGTGGCACAGTTCGACGCCCTCTCCCCCACGGCCGCCCCCGGCCACAACGTTAACGGCAAGCTCACCCTCGGCGAGAACATCGGGGACCTCGGCGGCCTGACGATCGCCTACAAGGCCTACCTGATCAGCCTCGAGGGGCAGGAACCCCCGGTGCTCGACGGGTTGACCGGGGTCCAGCGGTTCTTCGCATCCTGGGCCGCGGGGTGGCGGCAGGTCATCCGGAATGAAGAAGCCATCCGCCGGCTGGCGACGGACCCGCACTCCCCCAACGAGTTCCGTACGAACGCGATCGCGAAGAACCTCGATGCCTTCCATGACGCGTTCGGCGTCACCGATCAGGACGGCATGTGGATGGCACCCCAGGAGCGCGTCAGCATCTGGTGACCCCGGGCCTACCGGTCACTGCCTACCGGTGACGGCGTGCCGGTCACTGTGCAGGGCAGTGGCCGGTACGCGCTGGCGTCTATCCACGAGTCAATACACGCTTGCCTGAATACACCGTCAGCTGTACTTTCGAGGTATGGAAACCCTTACGCATGCCCCTGTGCTGGCACGGTTCGGCTATGCCGTGTCGGACCCGACGCGGGCCGAAATCCTGCTTGCCCTGACGGGTGCGCCGTCCTACCCCTCTGAGCTGGCGGATTCACTCGGGGTCTCGCGGCAGAGCATGTCGAACCACCTCACCTGCCTGCGGGGATGCGGGCTGGTGGTCGCCGTACCGGAGGGACGCAGGACCCGCTACGAGCTCGCCGATCAGCGCCTCGGCCATGCCCTGAAGGATCTCCTGGGCGTCGTGCTCGCAGTGGACCCCGCCTGCTGCGCACCGGACGGGACGTGCACGGTTTGACCTCCCTCCAGCTCTCTCCGACCACGGCCCGCCGTGCCGTTCTCAGCCGGCGGATCCGCTTGCTTGCGGCGGGAACTATTAGCTATAACCTCATCGAGGCCGTTGTGGCCCTGTGGGCCGGGGGCACGGCCGACTCGTCGGCGCTCATCGGCTTTGGCCTCGATTCGGTCATTGAGGTCGCGTCGGCGCTGGCGCTGTCGTGGCAGTTTTCCGCCAAGGACCCAGAGCGGCGTGAACACCTGACGCTGCGGATCATCGCCGTTTCGTTCTTCGCGCTGGCCGCCTTTGTCTCCGCCGATGCGCTTAGGTCGCTTCTCGGTGTGGGCCAGGCGCAGCACTCAACCCCGGGCATCGTGATTGCCGCACTGAGCCTGGTGATCATGCCGGTCCTGTCGTGGCTACAGCGCCGGGCAGGCCGGGAGCTCGGATCGCGCACGGCAGTGGCCGACTCTAAGCAGACCCTGCTCTGCACTTACCTTTCGGCGGTCCTGCTGGTGGGTTTGGCCCTGAACAGCACCCTTGGCTGGTGGTGGGCCGATGCCGCCGCGGCGCTGGTCATCGCCGCGATCGCCATTCGCGAGGGCATCAACGCATGGCGCGGAGACGCCTGCTGCGCGCTCCCGCACACGGCGGTTGACGGCCACACGGCCGCCGACAGCCTCCCGGCAGGCAAGGCGTCGGCGTGCTGTGACGACTGTGCTGGCGAAACGACCCCTCGACCGCCGGCGCCTACCGGGTGATCAGCGCCGGATTCGCCTGCTGGCAGACGGTGTCGCCGGCTGTCTGGTTGACGATGTCCGCGGGCAGCGGCGGCGTGGCGGCTGCTGTCGGCGTCCCGCTGGCGAAGTCGCTGCCCAGATAAACCTGGACTCCGGCGACGCCGGCAGCCGGCAGCACCTGGCCCGGCGCCACCCCGAGGAGAGCCGCGACGTCGCCGGCCACGTCGGCGTACTCCGCACCGTAATAGACAGCCGTTTTCGCGACGGGCTGAGCCGTCAGTTGGCCCACTTGGGTGAAGCCGGCGCCCTTGATGGCCTGCATGATCGCCTGAGTCCGGGCTGGTGCGCCTGAGCCGTTGGCCACCGTGACGGGCTGCAGGGCCTTGTTGTAGGCCGGTTCCGTGGCGCTGGGCGTCGGTGTGGCACTAGCGCTCGGTGACGCGCTCGGCTTCGCGGTCGGATCCGTCAGATCGATGTCCTTGCGCATGGCATCGAACAGCTGGGACGCCCCGGGCTCGGCCAGCTGCAGCCGGTTGATGTCGGATTCGGCCGGGACGGTCGGCGCGGCCACAAAGGCCACCTTCTTGACGTCGATGTCCTTGAGCCGGTTGGCCACGGTCAGCAGCGTCGGCACCGAGGCCAGGCCGTCGTCGATGGTCAGGTTCTTGGTGATCGCGTCCGCGATGCCGAGCATCCTGGCCGGGTTGGTGAGGGTGCCGTCGTCTTTGATTTTCCTGGTCAGGGAGGACAGGAAGCCCTGCTGGGCCTTGATGCGGCCGAGGTCGCCGCCGTCGCCGAAGGCATGCCGGGTGCGGACGAACGACAATGCCTGCTCGCCTTGGACGGTTGACGTGCCCTTGGGCAGCCGCAGCTTCGAGTCGGGGTCGTACACGGCGTCGCTGATGCACACCTGCACGCCACCGACGGCGTTGGAGAGTTCCTTGACGGCGTTGAAGTCGGCCATCATGAAGTGGTCGATCTCCAGGCCGGTGAGCTTGTTGACGGTGTCCACGGCGCAGCCGATGCCGGCCTCGGACATCGCCGAGTTGATCATGACGCCGGTCTGGGCCGGGTATTCCTTGTTGGTCTTTGGATCCTTGCATTTGGGGATGTCGACCAGCAGGTCGCGGGGGAAGCTGATGACATTCACCCGTTTGTTGTCCGCCGAGATATCCATGAGCATCATCACGTCCGAGTGCCCGTAGCCGGTCGCGTCATCGCTGGTGCCGTACTCCGAGTTCTTGCCGTCGCGCGTGTCCGAGCCCAGGATCAGGATCTGCATCCGGTCCGTCGAATCGTTCAGGGCGTTCTCGGACTTGATGCTGCCGGCGCTCAGCGGGGCCTTGGTGAGGTTGCCCTGGAGCCGGATGGCCCAGTAAGCGCCGAACGCGATCACGCCCACCAGGAGCACCGCAATCACGCCCGTGGTCACTTTGAGCCAGGTAGGGGTCCGCCGGACGGCTCCGAGGTGGCGGGCCGGACCAACGGCGGGATCGGCCGTGTGCCGGGCAGCGGCGGCTGCCCGGGCCGGCGGGGTGGATCCGTCGGCACGGTTGTCACGGGGTCGAACCACTTGTTGAGCCTTCCTAAACGAACGGGGAGTCAGCCCATTTTAGAGTCCGAATCTGAGAAAACGCCGATGGGCCCCCTTTTGGGAGCGGCGGGGAGGGCCAACGGCCTAAATAAGGGCCCAAGTAGCGCCCAAAATAGGGGCCTAAATAAGGACCGTCTCAGAAGCCGAGTTTGACGAGCTGCTTCGGGTCGCGCTGCCAGTCCTTGGCGACCTTCACGTGGAGGTCGAGGTAGATCCGGGCGCCGAGCAGCGCCTCAATCGCCTTGCGCGCGTTGGTCCCGACCTCGCGGAGCCGGGCGCCGCCCTTGCCGATGATGATGGCTTTCTGGGAGGGCCGCTCAACGTACAGATTGACGCGGACGTCCAGGAACGGCCGGTCTTCGGGCCGGCCTTCCCGCGGAACGATCTCATCGACGACGACGGCCAGGGAGTGCGGCAATTCGTCGCGGACGCCCTCGAGGGCGGCTTCCCTGATCAGCTCGGCGATCATCACGGCTTCCGGTTCGTCCGTCAGGTGCCCGTCCGGGTACAGCGGCGGCGACGCCGGCATGTGGCTGATCAGCACGTCGGCAAGGGTTTCGACCTGGAAGCCGTCGGTGGCGGAGACCGGGACGATGTCCTTCCAGCCGTCCTCGCCGAGGACCTCGCGGCCCAGGGCGGCGACGGCGAGCAGCTGCTCGGTGAGGCCCTGGCGGTCCACGGTGTCAGCCTTGGTCACCACCGCGATGATCGGCTTGTTGCCGATGGCGGCGAGCTGCGCGGCGATGAACTTGTCGCCGGGGCCGATCTTCTCGTTGGCCGGCAGGCAGAAACCGATCGCGTCGACCTCGGCGAGAGTGTCGGCGACGAGTTCGTTCAACCGCTTCCCCAGCAGCGTGCGCGGGCGGTGCAGACCCGGGGTGTCCACGAGGATCAGCTGAGCGTCGTCCCGGTGCACGATGCCACGGATCGTGTGCCGCGTGGTCTGCGGCTTGGCCGAGGTGATCGCGACCTTTTGGCCGACCAAGGCGTTGGTGAGGGTGGACTTGCCCGCATTGGGCCGCCCCACCAGCACCGAGAACCCGGCGCGGTAGCCGCCGTAGGCTGCTTCGCCGTCGGACTTATTCTGCTTGCTCACGTGAGACTCCCTGTTGGATTGGTGCGGCCTCGTCGAGAAGGTCTTCAAGGTCAGTTTGTTCTTTTGCCACGGCGGCCGCAATGATGTGGCTGACGCGGTTCCGCCGGCCCTCGAGCCGGTCGGCGCGGAGGGACAGGCCGTGGACCTGGACGGTGCTGCCGACAATCGGCACCCGCCCGAGGGCCTTGGCGAGCAGGCCGCCTACGGTGTCCACTTCGTCGTCGTCGAGCTCGAGGTCGAAGAGCTCGCCGAGGTCATCGATGCTCATCCGGGCGCTGACGCGGTAGCTTCCGTCGCCCAGGGCCACGGCCTCGGCGCTTTCGGTGTCGTATTCGTCCACGATCTCGCCGACGATTTCCTCGATGAGGTCCTCGAGCGTGACCAGCCCTGCCGTTCCGCCGTATTCGTCGATGACGATCGCAACGTGCGTGGATTCCTTCTGGAGTTCGCGCAGCAGGTCACTGACAAGCTTTGAGTCCGGCACGTAGCGGACCTCGCGGGCGAGTTCGTCCACGACCGGCGGTTCCTCGTCCGGGCCGAGGTTGTGGAGCGAGGCGGCGACGTCCTTCAAATACACAATGCCCAGGATCTGGTCCGTGTTTTCGCCGATGATCGGGATCCGCGAGTACCCGGAGCGCAGGAAAAGCGACATCGCGCGCCGCAGGCTGGACCCGGAGTCGATCGTGAGGATGTCGGTCCGCGG
The DNA here is from genome assembly GCF_029504395.1 of Arthrobacter sp. ES3-54. Taxonomy (GTDB): domain Bacteria; phylum Actinomycetota; class Actinomycetes; order Actinomycetales; family Micrococcaceae; genus Arthrobacter. Next base: position 448,837 of record NZ_JAQFIF010000004.1, on the reverse strand, counting down.
CACCATGACCGAGCGGACCAGGGTGTCCCCGAAGTCGAAGACCGACTGGATCAGCTCAGCCTCGTTGTCCTCGATCACGTCGGACTCGGTGGCCCGGTCCACGAGTTCGCGGAATTCCTCTTCGCTGAAGAACGCCTCACTGTCCGCCGGCGCGCCGGGGGCCACGACGCTGCCAAGCCGCACCAGCCAGCCCGGGATCGGGCCGAGCACGGCGTAGAGGGACCGGACCAGCGGGGCGCTGAACCGGACCAGGGCGGCGGAGTGGACCCGGCCGAGCTGCCGCGGGGACACCCCGACAATCACGAAACCGACCACCGCCATGATGCCGGTGGCCGCCAGGCCGGCGAGCCAGACGTTGTCCAGCATGCTGTACAGGAGGACGGTCACGGCGACGGCGGCAGCAGTCTCGAACCAGACCCGCCAGAACCGAAGGGCGCGCATATGCCCCACGGGCTGCGCCAGGATGCGTTTGAGCGACGTGCCCCTGCTGTTCAGGATCGCCTGTTCGGCGTCGTGTCGGGGCAGGAAGTTGAAGGCGGATTCGGCAGCGGTGAGCACCGCGGCAAAGCTAAGGAACACCAGCGCCATGCCGGCCAGGATGAGTGGGGTCACTGAACCGTCTCGGACGGGGCCGCTTTGCCGGTGAAGGCGGTCAGCAGTTCGCGCTGCAGCCCGAACATCTCTTCCTTCTCTTCCGGCTCGGCGTGGTCATAGCCCAGCAAATGCAGGATGCCGTGCGTGGTGAGCAGCAGCATCTCGTCCTGGGTGGAGTGGCCGGCGTTGCGGGCCTGGACCTGGGCCACTTGGGGGCAGATGGCGATGTCGCCGAGCATGCCCTGCGGCGTCGGTTTGTCCGGCGTGCCCGGGGTGAGTTCGTCCATGGGCACGGAGAGGACATCGGTGGAGCCGGGCTCGTCCATCAGTTCGAGGTGGAGCTTTTCCATGGCCGGTTCGTCCACCAGCAGGATGGACAGTTCCGCCTGCGGGTGGATGTAGAGGCGTTCGAAGATGAAACGCGACAGAGCCACGAGCTCCGACTCGTCCACGACGACGCCGGATTCGTTGTTGACCTCAATGCTCATGCGTGTTCTCCCCGCGTTTCCCTGGCAACGGAGTGCTTGACCCGGTTTCTTTGGACTTCGTCCCAGATGCTGTAGGCGGTGACGATATCCCCGACCAAGCGGTGCCGGACGACGTCGGAGGCATCCAGGATCGTAAAGTTGACGTCCTCGATCCCCTGCAGGATCTCCTCGACGATCCTGAGCCCCGAGCGGGTGCCGAAGGGAAGGTCCACCTGGGTGACGTCGCCGGTGACCACCATCTTGGAGCCGAAGCCCAGGCGGGTCAGGAACATCTTCATCTGTTCCGGCGTGGTGTTCTGGGCCTCATCGAGGATGATGAAGGCGTCGTTGAGCGTCCGGCCGCGCATGTAGGCCAGCGGTGCGACTTCGATGGTGCCGGCGGCCATGAGGCGCGGAATGGATTCGGGGTCCATCATGTCGTGCAGCGCGTCGTACAGGGGCCGCAGATAGGGGTCGATCTTGTCGCTCAGGGTGCCGGGCAGGAAGCCAAGCCGCTCCCCCGCCTCGACAGCCGGACGGGTCAGGATGATGCGGCTGACTTCCTTCTGCTGCAGGGCCTGGACGGCCTTGGCCATCGCCAGGTAGGTCTTGCCGGTACCGGCCGGGCCGATCCCGAAGATCACCGTGTTCGCGTCGATTGCGTCCACATAGTTCTTCTGGTTCAGCGTCTTGGGCCGGATGGTCTTCCCGCGGGTGGAAAGGATGTTGGTGGTCAGCACTTCCACGGGGTTCAGCAGTGACTGGCTGCGGAGCAGGGAGACGAGCTGCTGCAGGACGGCCGGGGTGATGACCGTTCCCCTGGCCACCAGCCCGCGTACCTCGTTGAGCAGCCGCATGATGCGCGGCACGTCGGCGGCAGGACCACTGATCGCGAGCTCGTTCCCCCGGACATGGAAATCAACGGCAGGGAACTGGTCTTCGATGAAACGCAGGGCTTCGTCATGGCTGCCCAGCGACTGGACCATCTGCTCTGAGTCGTCGAACAAGACCACCTCCGTCCGCAGCCCTGGAAGGGAGTGGGGGAATTCCCCTGCGGTGCGTTCTCGGGCGCTGAACCGGGCCTTGCCGTTCGCTGCTTCAGTCATGGTGTTGGCCCGCGGGCCTCTGGTCCCCTCCAGTATGAATATGGTCGGTCACCGTGATCCGTACCGACGGCGGTTCGCACCGCGCGCGGCCGGGGTCAACGGGTCCTTCCATCTTACGCCAGCACGGCGCGCCCGACGCCGTACGGGGATCCGGCGTCGGGCGCTACACGTAGGTGTTTCCGAAGATGACCCACCCATCCAGCCAGTGGGCGCCGGTTGCCGGGAACGACTTTTGCGCATTCTCCGGCTCCAAATCGTCCCCGTGGCCCGGCCGAGCCGGCTGTGCCGCCGTCAAGGGCCAGCCCGCCCACAAACGAAACAGTGGCTGCAGCCTGGTCATGCCACGCTCTCCAGCGCGCCGGCGCGGGACCGGACGCCCACATAGTCTCCCTTGTAGAAGATCAGGGGCTCAGCGTCGGGACGGGCGCCCAGGGCGCGGACGGCGCCGACGACGATCGTGTGGTCGCCGCCGTCGTACTCCTGATGCAGTTCGCAGTCCACCCAGGCCAGCGCCTGGTCCAGGACCGGGTTGCCCAGGGGCGAGGGCCAGTGGTCAACGCCCGCGAACTTATCCGTTCCTGACCGCGCGAACTGCCCCGCCAGATGCAGATGTTCTGCGGGCAGGATGTTCACCGTAAACCGGCCCGCCTCACGCAGCAGCGGCCAGGTGCTGGACGTCCGCGCCGGACTGAAAGTGATGAGGGCAGGCTCCAGGGACAGGGAGGAGAAGGACTGGCACGTAAATCCGGCCGGCCCGTGCTTTGTTGCCGCCGTAATCACCGTCAGGCCGGTGGCGAAGTGTCCGAGAATGTGGCGGAGTGTCTTGGGGCTGAGGTCAGAGTGTTCCGTCATGGCGGGTCCTTTCGACGCTGGAAACCCCAATCAACCACCGCTGACCCGGGTTCCCAAGCCCGGCTGCAACGCACAGTCGCGCAGCGACACAGCGCGTCACGCACCCGTTGCATGACGTAAGAATTCGGCACCGCCCCAAGGAGTCTGCCGACCCCCGAGGCCCCCGGGTCAAGGACCGCGGGCTGCCGGGCGCTTCCGGGCGACTGGGGTTCGCCGGCCGCGGACGCTAGGCTCGGTCGATGGCAAACGAGAACCTGATGGACGTCAGATCCGCGTATGACACAGTTGCCGAGGCATATTCAACGGTGATTCCGGATACCACCTTCGAGGCAGCACTGGACATGGCCATGGTGGACCACTTCGTCGGCCACATGCGCGCCACGGCGGACCGGCAGGTGATCGACGTCGGATGCGGTGCCGGACGAATGACCAGCTACCTGAGCCGCGCCGGACTGAACGTCAGCGGCGTCGACCTGTCGCCGGAAATGGTCCGGGTCGCGCAACGGCTGCATCCCGAGCTGTTGTTCGAAGTGGGAGAGCTGACCGAGCTGCCGGTGGCCGACGCCGCCGCAGACGGCGTCCTGGCCTGGTATTCGATCATCCATTCGCCCCCGACGGCCCTGCCGGCGATCGCCCGCGAGTTCTGGAGAGCGCTCCGCCCGGGCGGCTCGGCGCTCGTCGCCTTACACGCCGGCACCGGTCACCACACTATTGACCGGGCTTACGGACACGACGTCCAACTCCGTGCAGAACTGCACGCCCCCGACGACGTGGCCCTCCGGTTCACCGAGCAAGGATTTGTGATGCGCGCCCAGCTTGTGCGCTCAGCGAGGTCCGTTGAGAAACACCCGCAGGCCGCCATACTCGTCGACAAACCTTTCGTCGCCTCCTAGGGATTTCACCCGTAGCGGGTGAGGCCCCTGCCGGGATTGACGCCAACAATGGTCTTACCCTGCACTGGCAGGGCTGAAGGACGGACCGTCCGGGAAGCGAGAACGCCTCGCACCAAAGTCGGCGCATCTTTGAGAGCGGGAATGACAAATGAGTCCCTGGGAAAACTTTTGGGATATTTTCTGGATTTCCAAAGCCAAGGAACCCCTGGACGCTGGAGCCGTCAGCGCTGAAGAGTTAGAAAGAATCAAGAACCGTGTGCTTGTCTGACGGCGTTCGCGGCATCGAAGAACGTTGAGGCAACAGTGCGCGGATTCTTCCAAGACATTGAAACGTACGCCTTGCTCCTGCTGGCGGCCCACATACTCCTTGTGACCGTCGCAGCTGTCCTCGTGTCGATGAATCGCCGTCCGTCCTCTGCTATTGCCTGGGTACTCGCCATAATTTTCATACCGATCCTTGGTGCCGTCGCGTATTTCTTTGTCGGTTACTCGAAACTGCCCAAGGCGCGCCGGGACAAACAGCGCGAAGTCAACAATCTGGTCCTGGCGCGGACTGAAGGCAGCCCGCTGGTTAGCCGCGGCCTTGACTGGCCGGAGTGGCTGCAATCGGCGGTGGTGTTGAACAGCAACCTGGGGGCGCTCCCTATGGTCGCGGGCAACAGTGCGACCCTGTTGGGCGACTACAACGGCACTTTCGATGCCATGATCGCTGAGATTGATTCGGCCACCAGCTACGTGCACGTGGAGTTTTACATCCTGGTGCTGGACGCAACGACGGGGCCGTTTTTTCAAGCGTTGGCCCGGGCGAGACAACGCGGCGTCGACGTCCGGGTCTTGTCCGACCATCTGGCTGGACTGAAGTTCCCCGGCCGGAAAGAAACCCTGGACTTCCTCCAGGAGATAGGGGCGGAATATCGCCCCATGCTGCCGGTGCGGCCGTGGCGTGGCGAATGGCAGAGGCCGGACCTGCGCAATCACCGGAAGATCTTCGTCGTCGATGGCCGCGTGGGATTCACCGGTTCCCAGAACGTCATCGACGCGAGCTACGACACGAAGGCCAACCTGAAGCGCGGGCTCCAGTGGCACGAGCTGATGATGCGCGTCGAGGGACCTGTGGTCCGGGAGCTGGATGCGGTCTTCGCGACGGACTGGTACAGCGAAACGGATGTGATACTGCCACTGGATACAAGCCCTATAGGCGTCAGCCATAATTCTGCGCTCATTGACGCACAAGTCCTTCCCAGCGGTCCCAGCTTTGACAACGACAACAATTTGAAGCTCTACGCGACGCTCATCCACAAAGCGGAGCGGCGGGTCAGCATCACCAGTCCATACTTTGTCCCCGACGAATCCATCCTGATGGCTATTGTCACGGCAGCAGCACGGGGGCTAAGCGTCGAGCTCTTTGTTTCCGAGGTCGGAGACCAGAGCATGGTCTACCACGCGCAGCGTTCCTACTACGAGGCACTGCTCCGCGCCGGCGTCAGGATCTACCTTTACCGGGCGCCCAAGGTGCTGCACTCGAAGCACTTCACCATCGATGAGGAGGTTGCGGTGATTGGGTCCAGCAACATGGATGTCCGTTCCTTCAGCCTCAACATGGAGGTATCCGTACTTGTGCACGGGCGCGCTTTTGTGGACGCAATTCGCGGGATCGAAGACGGGTACCGCCTGGAAAGCCGGGAGCTGCAGCTCGAGGACTGGAACCGGCGGCCCATAGCCCAAAAGGTATTCGACAACCTGGCGCGCCTGACCGCGGCCCTCCAATAGGGCCCGGCCTCACGCCGTCCGCGAGATGTCGGCAACCACCTGCTCGATCCAGTTCTCGCAAAGCATCAAAGCCGTACGGATGGTGCTTTCCCCCTCCGCCGAATCACGGAACGTATACGCACGGCTGGGATTCGAGCCGGCCGGGGAATTGAACATTCTCAGGTCTTGACCCACGGGTTAGTCTCCTGTGAAATCAACGACATAGCAGGGAAACAGTCGGGCGGCCCCGAGGCCGTTGCGCCGGCCACGGCATGATGGAGACATGGAATAGGCTCCGACAAAATGTCGGCCGTCGGGGGGAGCACGATGAAGCGCACTCAGTTCTGGCGATGCGTGTCTGCCGTCCTGCTGTGCGGGATTCTCATGACGTCCTGTGCCGCCGGGATCACGGGCGGTCCCGGGACGGCCGGCCCCACTCCGTCCGCCGCTCCCCTAGATCCACAGACAGTCTCCAAGGCCCCCGTGGAAGCCTGCGCGCCGTTCCTGCCGTCTGCCTCCTGTTCCCCATATGCCAGCGTCTCCGGCACAGCCAATGGCAAAAATCTTCCCTGGTTGGCGTCCGGCGCAGTGACCGTGCAGCTAACCACTGTGGCTGGGTCCCTCCAACTGGCGGTCAAGACTCCATGCAACCCGGTGGGCGGTCCCGCGACGATCAGTGGAAATACGCTCCACGTCGGGGACATTGCCGTCGGCGCCATGGGATGTGCCGACGGCGCTGGAGCCCAGGAGCAGTGGGTCCTGCAGTTCCTGCAGCGCCCCATCGAGATGACGTCTGCCGGCGGAGCGCTCAACTGGACGAGCGGACCCGACACACTGACGCTCAGAGCCAACTAGAACCAGACCGCCCTGAGCCGAGGCAACGCGCTGGGTGCGCTGGGGGTATAGTCGTCGCATGCTCTCTACGCGTCGATTTATCTGCCCCCGACCGGTCTCCGGTCGCGAGGGCTCTGAGGCGCGCGCCTAGGTCCTGGCGCCGGGTTGAGTCGGGGGATAGCCCACCACTCGAATCCGAACACGAGGACCCGCCATGCTCACTTATCTCCGCCCCTCCGAGCTCCACGACGCGTTGACCATCCGCGATCTTTCAGATCCGGACGGCCGGCCCCATGCGATGCAGACGCTGTTGCAGGGCATCATCGACGCTCTGTGCCGTGAATGGGGAGTGCCACAACGAATCGTCCGCCACAGCCCCCTGGTGAGTGTGGCCGACAACTACGATCGCTTGGGGTTCAGCGCGTCGGACGTGACGCGGGATCAAAGATACTCCCGCTACCTCAGCCCTACGGTCATGCTCCGCAGCCACACGTCGGCTTCCATCCCGTCGCAGCTGCGGGCGCTGGACGACGATGCCTCCATGGACGAGCTCTGGGCCGTCCCCGGTCTGGTCTATCGACGCGACAGCATCGACCGCACCCACGTGGGAACTCCCCACCAGGTCGACCTGTGGCGCGTCAGCTCGCGCGGACAACTCGGCGCCGACAACCTGCAGGAGATGATCGGATCGCTGGTGCAGGCGGTGCTTCCGGGGGCCCGATGGCGCGCAGTTCCGGCCGTCCATCCCTACACCAGAGAAGGCCTGCAGGTCGATGTCCTCATGGACGGCGAGTGGCTCGAACTAGCAGAATGCGGGCTCCTGGCGCCTCATCTCTTCTCCGAAGCTGGCCTGGACCCTGCAAGGTGGTCTGGACTGGCACTAGGGATGGGTTTGGACCGGGCCTTGATGCTCCGCAAAGGCATCCCTGACATCCGGTTGCTGCGATCTGCCGAAGAGCGAATCGAAAAGCAGATGTTGGACCTGTCCCGCTGGAAACCGGTCTCTCAAATGCCCCCCATCCGCAGAGACATTTCCATTGTGGTGCCCGCGGACATGGATACTGAAGTGCTCGGCGACCGGGTGCGAACAGCATTAGGTGCGAAGGCCGAGGACCTGGAAAGCGTCGAACTCCTGGCCCTGACTTCCTATAGAGATCTCCCCGTAACAGCGCAGGAACGACTTCGTATCTGCGAGGGTCAGGCCAATGCATTGATACGTCTGGTGCTGCGTCCTCTCGTTCGGACCATGACAGATCCAGAGGCGAATCAGATCCGGGACGATGTCTACTTGGCCCTGCACGAGGGGCCGGTCCGGGAGCTGATCGCGGGATAGGCCTGTGCCGGCCTTCCGCCCCGGTGCTAGGAACCTATGACTCGCGGGAATTAGGTATCAACTTTGTATCGTCCTCATATCGTTCCCGTTGCAGTTCCGGCGCCGGGACCGAAACCCGGCTGTCGCGCCGCGCCCGTGTGCCATGCTGGAATCCCGCTGTCCCAGGATCGCCGGGCCGCTCTCCGGGCAGGTGAAGGATGCGCGGCCACCGGCGGTCCAGGACGGCTACAAACAGATCATCGCCGCGGAACGCGGGGCGCAAGAAGGGACAGCGGCATCAGGAAGCGTGAAGTTCAGCACTCAACGGTGGGGCGCGTCCGCCGCGCCGCGCTGGCGCTGGCGGTGCCCGCCGCCCTCCTCCTGTCCGGCTGCGTGGCGACACCACAGAGCGGCATCACGAACTCCAGCAGCCCGTCGGAGCTCATTCCGGTGCCGGCGTCGGGCATCCCCACCACCAGCGCTCCGCTCGAAACAGCCCAGACGTCGAACAAGGCTCCGGTGTATTGGATCGGCAGGAGCAACGACAACGCGTTTCTCTACCGCGAGTTCCGTGACGTTCCGGATCAGGACAACCCCGTCACCCGCGCCCTTCGGGTGATGATGTCCCAGACGCCGCTGGACCCGGATTTCTTCACGCCGTGGCAGAACCCGAAGAAGCTGGCGACGTCGATTTCCGGCAAGAATGTCATCACGGTGGATGTCTCCGCGGATGCCTTCAACAGCAACGTGGATGCGGCCATGGCTGAGCGAGCCATCCAGCAGCTCGTCTACACGGCGACGGCTGCCGCGGCCAGCGCGGGGCTCATCGATGCCGGACAGCAGGCCCAGGTGGTTGTGCTGGTTGACGGTCACACGGACTACGTGGCCTTCAACCACGTCCGGCTGGGCGAGCCGACCTCCCGCGGCGCCGGGATGGTGGCACCTGTGTGGATCATCGATCCGCAGGAGGGCACGTCAGTGGCCGACGGGTCGGTCAAGGTCAGCGGCCGGAGCACCGTCCAGGGCGGAAAGCTCCGCTGGGCGATCCTCAAGGTAGACGGCGACGGCGACAACGCCAAGACCGCCTATCTCAACGGCAACGCCACCGCCTCGGCCGACTCCACCCAGTCCGGGTTGTTCACCTTGTCCGTGAACCTCGGCCCGGGCAACTACGAAGTCCGCGTGTCCCAGGTGGACGCGTCCGACAGCGCCAAGGAAGTGTTCCAGGACACCCGCGGCTTCACTGTTAAATAGTCTGGCGCATCAAATAGTCCTGCGAGCCAAATAGCCTGGCACATCAAATACTCTTACGCGTCCAATAGCCTTCACGTCAGGAAGCCGCCACGCCGGCTGCCGGTCACCAGCGGCCGAGGACGTCGCTGGCCAGCACGGTGGCGGCGGGCCCGGCGGTGGACGAGCGCAGCACATGGTGCCCCAACAGGGCCGTGACCGCCCCTGCGTCGCACAACCTGGTCACCTCCCGCGGGCTGATGCCGCCCTCGGGACCTACGATCAGCAGCACTTCACGGGACCCGGCGTCGCCAGGCATCGCGGTTTCCAGCCATGATTCCAGTACTTGCCGCAGCGGGCGGACGGCATCTTCGTGCAGGATGACTGCGAGGTCTGCGGCCGCCACGGCCGCCTGCAGCCCGGCGCCGTCGACCGCCGCCCGGACCTCCGGAATCCAGGCGCGGCGCGCCTGCTTGGCAGCTGCCGTCACCACCGACTGCCATTTGGCGTGCGCCTTCGCGGCCCGTTCAGCCTTCCACCGCACAATGGACCGCTCCGCCTGCCAGGGAATGACGGCGTCGATGCCCAGCTCGGTGGCTGTTTCCGCCGCAAGTTCGTCGCGGTCGCCTTTGGCGAGGGCCTGGACCAGGACCAGCCGGGTCCCGGGCCGCGGCTCATCGGCAAGGTCGAGGCATTCGACGGTCAGCTCACCGGGCAGGGCGGCGGTCACCGTGCCGGTCAGCCGTTTACCCGCACCGTCGGCGATGTCCACGGCCTCGCCGACGGCGATCCGCTTGACGGTGACGGCGTGGCGGGCCTCAGCGCCCTCCAAGACGAAGGCGGAGCCGGGGACCTGCTGGTCCAACGTGCCGGGGGCGGTGAAGAAGACCGGGTTACTCACCGCTACAGGTTACCGAGCCGGTCCCGGAGTTTGGCGAAGACGCCGCCGCTGGCCGCGAGCTTTCCGGCTGTGAAGTGTTCGCCGCGCAGCTTGGCCAGTTGGCGGAGCAGGTCTTCCTGGGCGGCATCGAGCTTGCCGGGCGTTTCGACCTGCAGGTGCACTTTCAGGTCACCGCGCCCGTGGCCGCGCAGATGGGTGACACCAAGGCCTCGCAGGGTGATGATCTCGCCCGACTGGGTGCCGGCCCTGACGTCGATCTCCTGCTGCCCGTCGAAGGTGTCGAGGCTAATTTCGGTGCCGAGCGCCGCGGCCGTCATGGGGATGTTGAGGCTCGCGTGCAGGTCGTCGCCGTCGCGGACGTACGTGGCGTCGTTGTTGACCCGGATCTCCACGTACAGGTCACCGGCCGGACCGCCGGCGGGGCCCGCCTCGCCCTGGCCGGACAACTGGATGCGGGTGCCCGTGCCAACGCCAGCCGGTACCTTGACGGTCAGTGAGCGGCGGCTGCGGATCCGGCCCTGGCCGTTGCATTCGTTGCAGGGGTCCTTGATGACGGTGCCGAAGCCCTCACAGGATCCGCACGGGGCCGAGGTCATGACCTGGCCCAGGATGGAGCGCACAGCGCGCTGGACCTGGCCACTGCCGCCACAGATGTCGCAGCGCACCGGGTGGGTGCCCTCGCGGCAGCAGGAACCCTCGCACGTCGGGCAGATGACAGCCGTGTCAACCTCGAGCTTCTTGTTTACGCCGAACACCGCGTCGCGGAGGTCAATCCGCACGCTGATCAGCGCGTCCTGGCCGCGGCGGACCCGGGACGCCGGGCCACCCTGGCCGCCGCCCGCCCCGAAGAAGGTCTCGAAGATGTCTTGGAAGGCGAAGCCCTGGCCCGAGTAGCTGCCGCCGCCGAAGCCGTTGTCGGTGCCGTTCTCGTTGCCGGTGGTGTCATACACCCGGCGCTTCTGCGGATCGGAGAGGACCTCATAGGCGTGGGTGACGGCCTTGAACCGGTCCGAGGCGTCTTCTCCCGGGTTCACGTCCGGGTGCAGGGTCCGGGCCAGTTTCCGGTAGGCCTTCTTGATCTCCTCCCCCGTTGCGTCGCGGGAGACTCCAAGAACGTCATAGTGGCTGGTCAAAGTTTGTATCTCTTCCTTTTTGTACTGCCGGTGGGGCACTGCCTGTGGGGCAAGAAGTCGCGTTGGTCCCGGGGCCGTCAGGGCCCCAGGATCCTCGAAAGGTAACGGGCCACCGCGCGGACGGCGGCCATGGTGGTTGGATAGTCCATCCGGGTGGGTCCAAGGACGCCGACCTTGGCCGTGGCGTCCGGCCCGTAGGCGGTGGCCACCACCGAGGCCTCGGCGAGACCGTCGTAGGGGTTTTCCCGGCCGATGCTGACGGTAACACCGCGCGGGTCTTCGGCCATTTCGCTGAGCAGGCGGAGCATTACCACCTGCTCCTCGAGCGCCTCCAGCACGGGGCCGATGCTGAGCGGAAAGTCCACATTGGATCGCGCCAGATTCGCCGTCCCGGCCATGACCATGCGCTCTTCGCGGCTGCTGGTGGCCAGGGCCTCCAGGCCGCGGGCCAGCGCCTGCGCCGGACCACGGCGCGCGGGCGGGCCGCTGGCGACGACGGCGGGCAGCAGCTGGGGCAACAGGCTCAGCGGGGTTCCGGAGAGGCTCGCCAGGAAGCGCGTGCGCAGCTCCGCAAGGGCGTCGTCGGGAATGTCCTGCCCGACGTCGATGACGCGCTGCTCCACTTTGCCGGTGTCCGCGATGAGGACAATCAGCACCTTCCGGGGGGCGAGCAGCACAAACTCTATGTGCCGCACCCTGGCGCGGCTGAGGAGCGGATACTGCACGACGGCGACCTGGTTGGTCAGGTGGGAGAGGAGCCTCACGGTCCGGTCGAGGATGTCGTCGAGGTCCTCGGATCCTTCCAGCAACGCCTGGATGGCCCGGCGCTCGGCCTGGGACAACGGCTTCACCGCTGAGATCTGGTCGACGAAGAGCCGGTAGCCCTTGTCGGTGGGGATCCGGCCGGCGCTGGTGTGCGGCGCCGTGATCAGGCCTTCGTCTTCCAGCGCCGCCATGTCATTTCGGATCGTGGCGCTGGACACGCCGAGATGATGCCGCTCGACGAGCGCTTTGGAACCAACGGGCTCACGCGAATGGACGTAGTCCTCCACGATGGCGCGCAGCACTTCGAGTTTGCGCGGTTCGCTCACGCTCCACCTCCAATCGACGGTCCCGCAGCCGGTGCCGCCCGCGTTGTCCCGTTCGCGTCCAGAAGTAGTACCAGAGGTAATACAGAGACGGCCGTCTTTGGGACAAGGGTTAGCACTCGACATGCCTAAGTGCTAACCAGTCTAATATGAGTCGCCGCGTTGTTAGCATTGGATTCGCTCCAGGCGTGGCCCGCGGGGCCGCGATTCCCGTCACGCAGGTGCCGGGACAGTGGCAGCCGCTGCCGTTGCCGCGCCACCGCGGCCCGGTTCCGGACCCGGAGAGTTCCACCGACCGCCGTACATTCCGAGTGCAAAGTAAGCGTGTAGAGATGTCGTACCAGAACTGGGGACCCCAGGACCTGTCCGCCCCCGCCAAGACCCAGTTGCCGGAGGTCCCGGTGGAACGCGGGATGGTCCTCGAGGAGGTCCAGTCCGGCTGGGTGGGAGCCGTGACCCGGGTGGAGAAGTCCGGCGGCATGCATGTGGTGGCGCTGGAGGACCGACGGGGCAAGTCCCGGTCCTTCCGCCTCGGCTTCGGCTTCCTGTTGGAGGGCCAGCCTATCCGGCTGATGCCGCCGGCCCCGAAGAAGGCGGCGCCGGCCGCCGGTGCCGGCCGCACGGCGTCGGGCTCGGTCCGGGTGGCGGGGCACCGCGCCCAGGTGGCCAAGGCCAGCCGCATCTGGGTGGAGGGAAAACACGACGCCGAGCTGGTGGAGAAGGTCTGGGGCGATGATCTCCGCGTGGAGGGCATCGTCGTCGAACCCCTGCACGGCATCGACGACCTCGCGGGCGCCGTGGCGGAGTTCGGTCCGGGCCCCGGCCGCCGCCTCGGCGTCCTCGTGGACCACCTGGTGCCCAACTCCAAGGAGTCACGGATCGCCGACGCCGTTATGGCGTCACCGGGCGCCGCCGGCAACGTCCTGATTGTGGGCCACCCCTATGTGGATGTGTGGCAGGCCATCCGGCCTGCGGTCCTGGGTATCGAAAAGTGGCCCGTGATCCCCCGCGGCGTCGACTGGAAGACAGGCATCCTGATGGCTTTCGGGTGGCCCCACTCCACAAAGGAGGACGTCGGCCTCGGCTGGCAGAAACTGTTGGGGGCTGTCCGCAGCTATGCAGACCTGGAGGCGTCCCTGCTGGGCCGCGTGGAAGAGGTCATTGACTTCCTCACCGTGCCCTAGTTTGCCGCGGCGGACGCTCCCTGATCTCCATTTCCGCGCCGGAGCAAGTATTCTTGGAACGGCGGCCGCGCTCCCAGCACGGTTCCGGCTAGTCCAGCACAACCCAGGCAGCAACGCATCACCGCAATCCGAAGGGCTTCACCGTGGCAGATAACGCACGCGAACAGACGGGCAACCAGGCCGGCCAGGGTCAGCCCCCGTACCATGGCGTTCCGGCAAATGCACTCCCGCTGACGGCCAGCGAGGACCGGCAGTGGGCCACGCTGGCGCACTTCGGCGGCATCCTGGGCTGCGTGCCGTCGCTGCTGATCTATCTGATCTTCAAGGACCGCGGCCCGTTCACGGCGCAGGAATCCAAGGAAGCCCTCAATTTCACGCTGCCGCCGACCCTCGCCGCGGTGCTCGCCAATCTGCTCGTCTTCATTCCCGTGGTGGGCAACCTCTTCGCCGTGCTCGCCACGGTGATCTGGATCGCCGTGACGTGCTTCTCGGTGGCGGCAGGCATCCACGTCAACCGCGGCCAGCCGCACCGCTACGAGTTCAACCTGCGCTGGATCAAGTAGCCCAGCCCGGACGCAAGCAAGAGAGCCGGCCGCTGCCCGTCAGGGCTAGCGGCCGGCTCTTTTCATGTGCGGCTGCAACGCTGTGTCCGGCTGGGCTGTAGTGCCCGGGTCGGCCCGCTCAATCCGGCAGGATCCTGCGGACCACGGCGTCGGCCAGCAGCCGGCCCTTGAGCGTGAGGATGAGCCGGCCCTTGAAAGCGGCCGCGGGATCCACCAGGCCGTCGGCAATCAGACCCGCGACGGCGTGCCGGCCGGTGTCCCCCAGGCCGCCCAGGCTCGGGATGTCCAGTCCGGAGTTCAGCCGGGCCTCGAGCATGACGCGTTCCACGTTGCGGGTTTCGGTGTCCAGCGTTTCGCGTCCGGCGGCGGGTGAGACCCCGGCGCCGAGGCGGTTGGCGTAGGCGGTGGGGTGCTTGACGTTCCACCACCGCACGCCTCCCACGTGCGAGTGCGCTCCGGGGCCGATGCCCCACCAGTCATCCCCCCGCCAGTAGGCGAGGTTGTGCCGGCAGGCCTGACCGGGAGTGCGGGACCAGTTGCTGACCTCGTACCAGGTGAGCCCGGCCGCGGAAATCAGCTCGTCGGCGAGTTCGTATTTGGCGGCGTGGTCGTCGTCGTCGATTCCCGGCACTTCGCCGCGGCGGATCTGCGCCGCAAGCTTGGTGCCATCCTCAACAATCAGGGCGTAGGCGCTAATGTGGTCGGGGGCGTAGGACAGTGCCGTCTCGAGCGAGCAGCGCCAGTCCTCCAGCGACTCCCCCGGCGTCCCGTAAATTAGGTCGAGGCTGACCGCGAGCCCCGCATCCCGCGCCCACTGCACCACTTCGGGCACCCGGCTGGGCGTGTGGGTGCGGTCCAGGACCTTCAGGACGTGCGGCACGGCCGACTGCATGCCGAAGGACACGCGCGTGAACCCGGCGTCGGCGAGTAGCTCCAGTGATTCGGGGGTGACGGAATCCGGGTTTGCCTCAGTGGTCACCTCGGCCCCGGGCTGCAGGCCCCAGGCGCCGATCGCGGCCGTGAGGATGCGCGCCAGGTCCTCGGCCGGCAGCAGCGTGGGCGTGCCGCCGCCAAAAAAGACCGTACTGAGCGGGCGCGCGGGCAGGCCGCTGCGCTTCAGGACCTCGGCGGCGAAATCCACTTCCGCGATCGCTGTGGCGGCGTAGGCGTCCTGAGAGGCCCCGCCGCCCAACTCGGTGGCGGTGTACGTGTTGAAGTCGCAGTACCCGCACCGGACCGCACAGAACGGGATGTGCACGTACAGCCCGAAGGCGCGCTGATCGGCGCCCTCGCGCGCCTGGGCGGGCAGGAGCCCGTCCGGCGGCGCCGGGTCACCGAGAGGAAGAACGCTAGGCACGGGCCCGGCCTGCCGATACTGCAGCAACAGTCATTACCAGCACCGCTACTTCTTGGCCTTGTCCTTGGACTCGTCCGTCGTGAGCGCGGCGATAAAGGCTTCCTGCGGCACTTCGACGCGGCCCACCATCTTCATGCGCTTCTTGCCTTCCTTCTGCTTTTCGAGCAGTTTGCGCTTTCGGGTGATGTCACCGCCGTAGCACTTAGCAAGGACGTCCTTGCGGATGGCGCGGATGCTTTCGCGGGCGATGATCCTGGAGCCGATGGCGGCCTGGATGGGCACCTCGAACTGCTGGCGCGGAATGAGTTCGCGCAGCTTGCCGGTCATCATGACGCCGTAGGCGTAGGCCTTGTCCCGGTGCGTGATGGCGGAGAAGGCGTCAACCTGCTCGCCTTGGAGCATGATGTCCACCTTGACGAGGTCGGCCACCTGCTCGCCGTCGGCCTTCCAGTCCAGCGAGCCGTAGCCGCGGGTCTTGGACTTGAGGATGTCGAAGAAGTCGAAGACGATTTCGGCCAGCGGCAGGCGGTAACGGATTTCCACCCGGTCCTCGGAGAGGTAGTCCATGCCGCCCATGACGCCGCGCCGGCTCTGGCAGAGCTCCATGATGGCGCCGACAAACTCGTTCGGCGCAAGGATGGTGGCGGACACCATCGGCTCGCGGACTTCAGCGATTTTGCCGGTGGGGTACTCGCTGGGGTTCGTGACGTGGACGATTCTCTTGTCCTCCAGCGTCACCTCGTATTCCACGTTGGGGGCGGTGGAGATCAGGTCCAGGTTGTACTCGCGTTCGAGCCGCTCGCGGGTGATTTCCAGGTGCAGCAGGCCCAGGAAGCCCACCCGGAAGCCGAATCCCAGCGCGGCGGACGTCTCGGGCTCGTACACCAGCGCGGCATCGTTGAGCATCAGCTTCTCGAGCGCATCGCGGAGCACCGGATAGTCGGTGCCGTCCAGCGGGTACAGGCCGGAGAACACCATAGGCTTGGCGTCCGCATAGCCGGGGAGGGATTCGGTGGCCGGCTTGGCAAGGTTGGTGACGGTGTCGCCCACCTTGGACAGGCGGACGTCCTTCACGCCGGTGATGAGGTAGCCGACTTCGCCGACGCCGAGGCCCTTGGAGGGGGTGGGCTCAGGGGAGCTGACACCGATCTCGAGGAGCTCATGCGTGGCGCGGGTGGACATCATCTGGATGCGTTCGCGGGGGTGCAGCATGCCGTCGACCACGCGGACGTAGGTGACCACACCGCGGTACGTGTCGTAGACCGAGTCGAAGATCATGGCGCGGGCCGGGGCGTTGGGGTCGCCCACGGGGGCCGGCAGGTCGCGGACGATCTTGTCCAGCAGGACCTCGACGCCCATGCCCGTCTTGCCGGAGACGCGGAGCACGTCGTCGGGGTCGCCGCCGATCAAGTTGGCAAGTTCCGCCGCGTACTTCTCCGGCTGGGCTGCCGGAAGGTCGATCTTGTTCAGGACCGGGATGATCGTGAGGTTGTTTTCCATCGCCAGGTAGAGGTTGGCGAGGGTCTGGGCCTCGATGCCCTGGGCCGCGTCGACCAGCAGGATCGCACCTTCGCAAGCCGCGAGCGAGCGGGAGACCTCATACGTGAAGTCAACGTGCCCGGGGGTGTCGATCATGTTCAGCGCGTAGCTGGTGCCGTCGAGTTCCCAGGGCATGCGGACGGCCTGGGATTTAATGGTGATGCCGCGTTCGCGCTCAATGTCCATGCGGTCCAGGTACTGGGCCTTCATGTCACGGGACTGGACGACGCCGGTGAATTGAAGCATCCGGTCGGCCAGTGTGGATTTGCCGTGGTCAATGTGCGCAATGATGCAGAAGTTCCGGATGATGGCCGGATCTGTTGCGGCGGGCACCGGGGCGGTGCGGGCCATGGGAGACACGCAGGGTCCTTACTGTTGGCATTAAGGTTGGCTTGTCCACGGGTCGGCGCGGATGGCTGGTTTTCCATCCTGCGACGTGGCGCAATTGTCGTTCCTATAGTCTCCCACGTCCGGGCCGGTGGCAGTGCATCCCTGCATTGCGTTGCGGGCTCTTGTCAGTCCCGTGGATTCTCCGCGCAACTCTGCCTGCTCCCCTCTCCCCCGCTGGGGGAGGCCGGTATGGTTTCCCCATGGCTTGGAACTTACGATCGATCGGCAACGCGGTCCGCGACGCACTCCGCTACCTGGACAAACTCGGCGGCTCCCCACCGGGCACCACCCGCGGACCGGCGGCAAAACCTGCCCGGAAACCTGCAGCGAAACCTGCAGCGAAGCGGCGGCCGGGCCAGACACGGCCCAGCGCCCCGACCCGCGCCGCGGGCGGCGCCCCGGCCGCCGGGCTGACCGGGACGTATCCCGGCGACTTCCTGGGGCGGGCGGCCGTCCGCTACGCCCCCGCACCCAACGGTCTGCCCGAGCCCGGCGAAATCGTGTGGACCTGGGTGCCCTATGAAGAGGACTTTTCCCAGGGCAAGGACCGCCCGGTGCTGCTGGTGGGCACCAGCGGCCGGTATCTGCTGGGCCTGATGCTGACGAGCAAGGACCACGACGGCGACTCCCGCCGGTCGGATGACTACGTGGACATCGGCACGGGCCCGTGGGACCGCCAGTGGCGGCCCAGCGAAGCGAAGCTGGACCGGGTTCTGCAGATCAACGCCAAGGACATCCGGCGCGAGGGAGCGATCCTGGACGTCGGCCGCTTCAACCTCATCGCAGCGGCCCTGCGGGAGCGCCGCGGCTGGAGCTAACCCGCCAGGCGCCAGGGGCGGCGGATCACAACCCGCACTCGTGCCTGCACGTTCATCTCTGCTATTATTTACAGCTGTGTGTCCGTGCAGGTCGACGGCCACAGATGGTTGGTCGCCATAGGTATCCCCACGCCGCTCAGTCAATGGCCAATCTGAAAGCCCTCTAGACCATTTTCCGCATTGAAAAAGAGAGTTCACACGTGGCTAATATCAAGTCCCAGAAGAAGCGCATCCTGACCAACGAGAAGGCTCGCCTGCGCAACAACGCAGTCAAGTCCGAGCTGAAGACGGCCATCCGCGCCGTCAACACCGCCGTTGAGTCCACCGACAAGGATGCTGCCGCTGCCGCACTGGTTGCAGCCGGCCGCAAGCTGGACAAGGCTGTCAGCAAGGGTGTTCTTCACAAGAACAACGCTGCAAACCGCAAGTCCGCGATCTCCAAGAAGGTCAACGCACTCTAAGGTTTCCAGTTCACTTGAACTGATGATTGTGGCCGGCACCCCATGGGTGCCGGCCACATCCAGTTAAGCCGCAAGTTGCGTCCGCATACCGTTACGCCAGGTGGCCGCGGCCGGAGCTGCCCCGACACGCGGGCGGGTGGGCCCGAACCCTTGTGTCAGGACCTGCGAACCGAGGTGGCAATCACCGTGACCGCATGTTCAACGGCATAGACGGGATCGCGGGAGAGCCCCTTGACCTGGGCGTCGGCCTCGGCCGTGACCTGGATGGAGCGGACCAGCCCCTCGGGCGTCCAGCGCCGAACTTCCCGCTGGGCCTGTTCGACGAGCCAGGGCTGCATTCCCAGCTGCTTGGCGATCTGCGAGGACGACCCCTGCGCGCCGGCCACTTTGGCCAGGGAACGCAGCTTGGATGCCAGCGCCGCCACGATCGGTACCGGGTCCGCGCCGGTGGCCAGGGCGTGGCGGAGTGTGGAGAGGGCCAGCGGGCCGTTGCCCGCCATCGCGGCGTCGGCGACCTTGAAAGCCGAGGCCTCGACCCGGCCTCCGTAGTACTTGTCCACCATGGCGGCGTCCACGCCGGTGGTGGCGTCAGCGATCAGCTGGCTGCAGGCGGCGGCGAGTTCCGCGAGCTGCGCACCGACCGCATTGACGAGGGCGTGCACGGCGTCGGGGTCGATACGACGGGACGCCGTCTTGAACTCGGACGTGACGAAGGCGATCTTCTCGGCGTCTTTCTTGAGCGGCTGGCAGTCGACAACGGGCCAGCCCGCGGCTTTGATGGCGTCCAGCAGCTTTTTGCCGCGGACTCCCCCGCCGTGCCGGAGCACCAGGACGGCGTCCGGTTCCGGCTGCGCCACATACTTCAGGGCATCGGCGAGGAAGGCATCGTTCATCGCCTCGAGCCCCTCGACCTCGATGAGCTTCCGTTCGCCGAAAAGTGAAGGGCTGACGTTCATGGCTAGCGACCCGGCCGCGTAGCTGCCGGCGTTGAGCCGGGTAATTTCGACGTCAGGCGCCGCCTCGCGGACCTGCCCGCGGATACGGTCCATTGCACGCGAACCCAAATAGTCTTCCGGGCCGCCGACCAAAACTACGGCAGCCGGTGTCACGTCGCGCCAGGTGGCGGTGTTCGACGCCGAGGTCCTGGGCCGTTGGGTCTGGGCAGCAGCCACTCGTGATTCCTCCCGGAAGTTGGTTTGCGGACTCTAAGCGTCCCACGCCCGGACCGGTGCTCCAAGCCGCGCCTGACGGCCTGCCGGGCGGCCGACCGTGCCGCCTCACGCGACCCTCCTTCGAGGACGGCAACCACCCGGGCGTGTGCCGCCAGGACGGCCCGGACAACCGCGGCAGGGTGCAGGGCCACCCACGCCGCTGCCAGCACAGTCGCGGAAAAGATGCCCATGGTGGCTGCGCCGAACGCCCCTTCCGGCCATGGCAATGCGGCGCCCGGGAGCGCCGCGAAGAAGCGGGCGATCCCCGCCACAGCGCCCGCGAAGAAGGCAGCAACGACCACTAAGAGCTCCCCTGCGGCAGAGACGGCGGGCAGGAGCGCCACAGCGGCCGTGCCGAGGAGTGTCACTGGCGCCACGAACCCCGCAGCGGCCACGTTTGCGGGCAGTGCGTACGCACCGAACTGCGGTTGCAACAGCACGATCGCCGGAGCGCAGAACAGCTGGGCGGACAAGGGGACGGCGACGCCCGCCGCGGCCCAGCGCGGCACTGCGGCTGGCACCCAGTCCATGATGCGACGTCCGGCGACCACAATTCCCAGAGTGGCCAGCACCGAGAGCAGGAATCCGAAGCTGGTGGCCAGAACCGGCTGTGCCAACAGCAGGCCGATGACGGCAACGCACAGCAGGCTGAGTCCGCGCCCCGCCCGCCCAAAAGCTACTGACGCGAGGCCGATGCTGCCCATGAGCGCGGCCCGCAGCACACTGGGATCCGGTCCCACCATGACGACGAACAGCGCTAGCCCCGCGAGACTGGCCGCGGCGGCCGCCGTGCGCGGAAGGCGCAGCGAGCGGGCGATGAGCAGCAGGGTCCCCAGGATCAGGCTGCAGTTCGCGCCGCTGACGGCGGTCAGGTGCGTCATCCCCACCGTCTTCATGGCAGCTTCCAATTCCGGATCCAGGGCGCTGGTGTCGCCGGTGACCATGCCGGGCAGCAGCCCGGAGGCATCGCCCCCGGCCCGTGCCGACGCGGCGGTGAAGGCACGGCGCAACCCACCGGGACCCTGCTGCCACGGCCCCGGTCCCTGCAGCGCCGTTGGAGCGGACGAGGCCGAAAGGAGTCCCGCCTCCGGCTCGCCGGGTTCGGCCGGTCGGAGCTTGCCCGTGGCGCGCAGGCGCTGGCCCGGAACTGCGTGTTCCCATGCCGCTCCACCCATGACGACTAGCCGGGCCTCTCCGGCAACTTTGTGGCCGCCCAGGGTCATCGTCTTCAGCTTCACGGGGACTGCCCAGCGGTCCGCCAGCCCGCCGGATCCAGGAATCCTGAGTCGCCGCGGGGCGCCCGCAATTTCCAGTTCCGCGACGACAGCCGCGCGGGCGGCCACTGCATCAGCGATGGCGCCGTCATGCCGCCGGGACGCGTCAACGGCGGCATGTGCGCCCGCCGCGAGGGACAGCAACAGCGCCACAGCCACAGTGGCGCGAAGGCTGCGTGCTGCCGCCGGCCCAGGACGGGGGCCGTGCCCGGCGGCTTCCCGCACAGTCTTGGCGCCCCGAACCCTTGCTTTCCGAACCCTTGCTTTCCGAACTTTGGCGCTCCGGACTGTGCCGCGACCGAACCCAACCCGGCCGGCGTTTCCGCGGCCAGCCATGTAAAGCAGGATTCCGGCGGCTGCCGCAAGTGCCGCGCACAGACCCGCCAGCCCTGCAGGGGACAACCAGTTTCCGGCCACAGCGGTCCCCCAGACAAGGAGGGCAGGCAATCCCAGCCGAAGGTCCGTCCGCCTGGTCCGTTCCGTTGAGCGTCGACCCAAGGAGGTGTCACGCGCGGGCCGGGACAGCATGCGGCCGGTGAAGTGCCCGGGAGGGAACCGCCTAAGCCGCCCAAGGCGCCCCCGGAAATCCGGGAGCCGCTTCACACGCTGGCCCGCAGGCGGTCTGCCACCGGGCTGCGGACCGTGGGCCTCCGCCGTGGCAACGCCCGATCCACGGACCCGACCGGTGCACACCAGCGCCTCGCGTTCCGCGCGCGGCGGGGACTGGACGGCCGACTCGACGTAGCGCTGCCAGCGGCTCCGCAGGGCTGCCGCAGGACCCCGCAGGCTGGGCTGCCCCACGCCACGGCGTGCCACGTCAGCGTCCCGTGCCACGTCCTGCTGCCGCACGACGGCGACCCGCCGTGCCATCTCAGATGCCCACTAGCGGCAGCAGGGCTTCGAGCAACTTCGGACCGATCCCGCCAACTGCGTCGAGCTCCTGCACGGACTTGAAGCGCCCGTGCTGTTGACGCCAGTCCACGATGCGCTGCGCCAAGACCGGACCGACGCGCGGGAGAGTCCCCAGTTCCTCGAGGCTGGCGGTGTTGAGGTTGATCTTTCCGCCACCGCTGCCGGGCCCCGTGCCGCCCGTGGTGGAACCGGACGCAGGTGAGCCTCCTGTGGGCACATCGGCCTGGTCAGGTTCGCCGCGGATGGGCACCAGGACCTTCTGGCCGTCCTCCACCACCGCCGCCAGGTTGAGCCGGTCCGGATCCGCTTTGTCCGTGGCGCCGCCCGCCGCCAGGATCGCTTCGTAAAGCCGGCTGCCCGAAGGCAACTGAACCACCCCCGGTCTGAGTACGGCGCCGGCAACATGGACCTCGATGCTTTCCGGCCCCGTGCTGGCATCTTCTCCCGGCGGCGCGATGGTCTCGCCGGCTGCCGGACCGGGTGCTTCCTCCACGGCCGGGGCGGACTCGCTGAACGCGACCACTTGCGCGCCGCCGGTGCCGGCCTGCCACCAGAAGCAGCCGCCCAACACCGCGGCGAGGACGCCCAGCAGAACAGCCGCCCGCACACCGGTCCTGGCCCGCAACCACGCGGAGAGCGGCACCCTTGCTTCGTCCCCGCGCCCGGGGGGCTGCACGGCATGCGTTCCGGCGCCGCCGGCGCTGCGCCGGCCGACACCACCGACCGCCGCGGCCGCCGGGGACGGGGCGGTGACGCCAGACGCCGGCAAACCCAACAGCCCCAGGGACAGATCCGCTGCCCGGTCCGCGCCCAGCTGCATCCCCGGACTCCAGGCCTGCGGCGAATCTCCGGCGCCCCGGCCGGACGGTGACTCACCGGCGTCCCCGGCATTCCTGGCGTCGGGGGCATCCGTGGCCACGGATTCACCTCCGGCATCTTTCAGCATCGACGCCAGGCGTTCACGGGCAACCCGGACTCCGGTGGCGGATTCAGCTCCCGGGTTTCGGCGTGACATGGAAGCGACTCTAGGCAACCCTCACCGACGCCGACATCCGGCACCAGACGTATGTGGAAATACCCGAGTGATACGCGTAATTTCGCGGCACCGGGCAAGTATTCCCTACGGTGGTGCCCACCCGGACCCGGTGGTAACGTCTGCATCCAATCGAGAAAACTTTGCCGGCTGGGGGCAACCCTGATCGCCTGGATGTGACCATCAGGCGTCGAAAGCTGGTGTGCAATGAAGTGGTTGTTTGGGCCTGCGGTAGTCGTGGCTCTTGGCGGCACTATGTTGCCCCCGCCTGCTATGGCAGACACAACGCAAGCTACCTCAACCCAGATCGTCAACATATCCGTTGACGGCAGCTTCTGCCCGCAGCACGGTCTCTACGGCATAGCGCATGTGACGGTTGATGGCACCGCAGGAATGAGGGCCGACCAAAATTTCATCTGGACCACCCAGACGGCCGCCACGTCGATTCACTCGGTTCCACCCAGTGGCGCAGTCGGTAATTTCACGGTTGTATACCACTGCAACGTCCAGGTGTTCTGGTGGCTGGAGCCCGGCGCTGCCCACAGAGTAAAAGCAGCCCTTTGGGTCAACGGCTCGAGCCCGCAGCCCAGTTACACCATCAAGCCGAATCAGCCGGCCCCCGCGCCGACAACCGCACCGGCCCCCGAGCCCACTACCTCGCCAGCCCCCGAGCCGACAACCGCACCGGCCCCCGAGCCAACTACCTCGCCAGCCCCCGAGCCAACTACGGCGCCGGCCCCCGCGCCGACGGGCGTGCCAGCTAACCCGCCGGCTCCCGCGCCGTCGGCCGCGCCGACGATTGCGCCAGCCCCCGGGCCGACCACAGCGCCGGGCTCCGAGCCAACCACCGCTCCACCGCCCGCGCCGGCAACCGAGCCAACCACCGCTCCAACCACTGCGCCAACCCTCGCGCCAATAACCGAGCCAACCACCGCTTCACCGCCCGCGCCAACAACCGAGCCAGCCCTCGGGCCGACAACCGCGCCCGCGACCGCGCCGGCTACGCTGCAAACGACGCTTGGCCTCACAACCGCGCCTAGCTCGTAAGGCGCAGCTTCAGTCCGGAATTACTGCTGGTAGGTGATGTAGGCCTCGTACTGAACCCGCCATTTGTCAGCGGCCTTGGGATCCGGCACGGTGGTGGTGAGGAACTGGACGCTAGTCACTTGGCCCTTGAGGTATTTCAGCCATTTGGTCACCTCTTCGGCAACGTCGCGATCGAACTGGGCTACGTGGTGCACCTGCATTGCCATGGCGTCCTCCGGGTTCGCTGGGGTTCGGTGGAGTGACTTTACCCCCGGCGCCCGCTCCCTGCCAGCCTTTCGCCCATCACGGAGGACCCCGGCGCTAGTCGCCAGAGCGCGCGGTTGCCCGGCCGGCGTCCGGTTCCCCGCCGTCCAGCACGCCGGGCTCCGACGCCCCGCCCTTGGCAGTGGCGTCGGCGGCGTTGCCGGCGCCGGTGGAGCTCGAGCTTCCGGGGGTGCTGCCCTCCCCCACAATCACCGCCAGCACGCCGAGCCCCGCGTGGGCGGCCAGGACGGCAGGTAGTGCGCTGATCTGGGCCGGCGGACAAGAGGGCAATGCCACGGCAAGGCGCCGGGCAAGCTCCTCGGCCTCGGCCCGGTTTCCAAAGTGGTGTACCGCCAGCCTCGCCTGTCCGGCAGGACGCGTGGAGGCATCGGCTGCAACGATTTCTTCCAGCCGTGCGATGGCCTTCGCCGCGGACCGAACCTTTTCCAGCGGGATGATCCGGCCATCTTCGACCGCCAGGATGGGTTTGATGGAGAACATGGTTCCCCAGAGCGAGGCCGCGGCCCCGATCCGGCCGCCCCGACGCAGCTGTTCCAGACTTGGAACATAGAAATACACTTTGGTGCGGTCCAGCCGGTCCTGCGCGAAGGCCAACACGCCGGCAGCATTCCGGCCATCGGCGGCCGCGACGACGGCGCCCTGCACGCCCATCCCCTGCGCCATCCCCACCGTCCGGGAGTCCAGGACCTCTACCGGGATGCCGACCCGTTGGGCCGCCAGGCGAGCGGCGTCGGCAGTGCCGGACAGCGCACCGGAGATGTGAATCGAGACCACGGACTGGAAGCCATGCTCGCTGGCCGCCCGGTAGGCGTGTTCAAACTGCCCCGGTGACGGACGCGAGGTCTTGACGGACTTGCCGCTGGCGAGGGCAACGGCGATCGTCTCGGCAATGTCGTCCTCACCCTCACCGTAGATTTCGGCGCCGACCATAACGGGCATCGGCACCACGGTCAGCCCGCCGTCGGCAGCGAAAGCCCGGATCCAGTCCGCGGGCAACGCGGCGGCAGAGTCCGTGACCACCGCAACCTGCACGACGGCGGCGGGAGCCACATCGTGGGCACCGCCCCGGGGGCCCGGGCGAAGGCGAACAAGCCGCTCGCGCAGCCATGGCCAGCCTGGCGACTCGCGGTGTGGCACCCGGGACCTCCTGCTATCGGGACGCATGGACTTTTTCTCCGGCCTGGGCAGCCGTGCCCGTCACGTTCCCTGACACTGGCCGCCGGTATCGGCCGGCGGCCCAGTGCAGGGAAGTACGCCGGACTAGGCCGGGACGATGTTGACCAGTTTAGGCGCCCGCACGATCACCGTGCGGAGGGCGCGGCCGTCGAGGGCGCGCTGGACATTTTCCGAGGCCAGCGCCAGTTCGCGAAGATCCCCCTCAGAGATATCCGGGGAAACCTCCAGGCGGTCCCGCACCTTGCCCTGCACCTGGACGACAGCGGTGACAGTGTCCTCAACGAGCAAGGCGTCGTCGTACGTGGGCCAGCCGGCGTTGGCGACCGAGGCCGGATGCCCCAGGACGTTCCACAGGTCCTCGGCGGTATAGGGCGCAAACAGGCTCAGGATGACGGCAACGGCTTCCACGGCTTCGCGGACGGCAGGATCCGCGCCGCCGGCACCGCTGTCGATGGACTTGCGGGTTGCGTTGACCAGTTCCATCAGCTTTGCCACAACAACGTTGAACTTGTTGTTGTCCAGCAGGGCCTGCGCATCGGCGATCGTGCGGTGCGTGACGGTGCGCAGCGCACGGTCACCGGTGGCGAAGTCGACGCCGGGTGCGCTCGTCACATCCTGGCCGAGGCGCCAGGCGCGGGCCAGGAACTTCGCGGAACCGGACGGCGATACGTCCGCCCAATCGACGTCGTCCTCCGGCGGGGAGGCGAAGATCATGGTCAGGCGTACGGCGTCCACGCCGAACTTGTCCAGCTGTTCGCTGAGGTCGACGCCGTTGCCCAAGGACTTGCTCATGGCCTTGCCGCCGTTGAGCACCTGGCCCTGGTTCAGCAGCGCACTGAACGGTTCGTCCGCGTCGATCATGCCAAGGTCGTGGATGACCTTGGTGAAGAACCGCGCATAGAGCAGGTGCAGAATCGCGTGCTCCACGCCTCCCACGTACTGGCCAACCGGCATCCAGTCGTTGATCTTCTCCGGATCGAACGGGCCTTCGGTGTACTGCGGGGAGACAAAGCGCAGGAAGTACCAGGAGGAATCCACGAACGTGTCCATGGTGTCGGTGTCCCGCTTGGCCGGGCCGTGGCAGTTGGGGCACTCAATGTTGACCCAACTTTCGACCGCGGCCAGCGGGGACGTGCCCTTCGGGGACAGGTCTTCGCCGCGCAGGTCCGCCGGCAGGGTCACAGGCAACTGATCGTCCGGGACCGGGACCTCGCCGCAGGCCGGGCAGTGGATGATGGGGATCGGGGTGCCCCAGAACCGCTGCCGGCTGAGCAGCCAGTCGCGCAGGCGGAAGTTCACGAACTTCTCGCCTGTGCCCAGTTCACGCAGGATCTCGATGGCGGCCGGGATGGCCTCGGCCTTCGGCAGCCCGTCCAGGCCGCCGGAGTTGATCAGGGTACCCTCGCCGGAGGTGGCGATGCCCGTGGCCGCGGGGTCTTCCTCGCCGGTGTCCAGTACTGCCCGGACGGGCAGGTCAAAGGTCTTGGCGAAGTCGAGGTCGCGCTGGTCATGGGCCGGGACGGCCATGATGGCGCCCGTGCCATAGTCGGCCAGGACATAGTCCGCGGCCCACACAGGCAGCTTCTCGCCATTGAGCGGGTTGGTCGCGTAGCGCCCGGTGAAGACGCCGGTCTTCTCGCGCTCAGTGGACTGGCGCTCGATCTCGGACAGCGCCTTGACCTGTTCGCGGTAGGCGTCCAGGGCGGCGGCGTGCTCGTCCGTGACCAGTTCGACGGCGAGCGGCGCGTCGGCGGCGACGACGAAGAAGGTGGCGCCGTAGAGGGTGTCCGGACGTGTCGTGAAGACGGTGACATCCTTGGCGGCCTTGCCGCCGTCGGCCTCGATCACGAAGTTGACGTGGGCGCCCTCGGAGCGGCCGATCCAGTTTTTCTGCATCGCCAGGACGCGCTCGGGCCAGTGCCCGCGCAGTTCGTCCATGTCATCGAGCAGGCGGTCGGCGTAGTCGGTGATCTTGAAGTACCACTGGTTCAAGGACTTCTTGGTGACGGGCGTGCCGCACCGCTCGCAGGCGCCATTGACCACCTGTTCGTTGGCCAGCACGGTCTGGTCCTTGGGGCACCAGTTGACCGGCGAATTCTTGCGGTATGCCAGTCCACGCTCGTAGAAGCGCTTGAACAGCCACTGGGTCCAGCGGTAGTACTCCGGGTCGGAGGTGTGCAGCCGACGGGACCAGTCCGCTGAGATGGCGTAGCGCTTGAACGACGCCGCCTGGGTGTCGATGTTGGCGTACGTCCACTCACTGGGGTGCGCGTTGCGCTTGATCGCTGCGTTCTCTGCGGGCAGGCCGAAGGAGTCCCAGCCGATCGGGTGCAGCACGTCGTAGCCCTGCTGGCGCAGGTAGCGCGCCACAACGTCGCCCATCGCGAATGCCTCGGCGTGGCCCATATGAAGGTCACCGGAGGGATACGGGAACATGTCCAGCACGTAGCGGCGTTCCTTTGAGCCGTCATCGAGCGGCGTGAAGACCTTCAGGTCTTCCCAGACCTGGGGCCATTTGGATTCCATTGCCGCGAAGCTGTAGGCACCTTCTTCGGGCCCCTCCGCCGCGGCTGCTGGTGATCCGGTCTGTGTTTCCGGCTGAACGCTCACTGCTGGCCTCTTCTGTTCTATGCGGCTTGTCATCCCAAGCCTGCCTACCTTCAGGCCTGCCTGCCGCCAGGCCTGTTCACCATCAAGTCTGCACTGCCACGGCCGGTTGCCCGGCCCTGACTCCATACGTCCGTACGTGGTACTCCTGCTGTTACTTCGTGCTGTGCGCCCCGGAATTTACCCCGGACACACAAAAGCCCCTCGACATGGAGGGGCCGCCGCTCGGCAATCCGGGGACTCTTCGCAATCGAGGTCTCGTCGGGATGCCGGGCGGCTAGCTAAGCAGGAGCACGGCGCGCATAGGTCCACTTTAGCCCCTCGGGCTGGTTCGCGCTGAACCGACGGCTCCGGGGCTGCCCGGTAGTCGCAGTCGACTCGCGGTCCGGCGACCTGCGCGGGCCGCTAGGTCCACAATTGTTACAAATTCCATACCTGTGAAATTGCGGTACTTTCGGCCCATTGACAGACGTCCAAGGCGAGTAAATTAAACCGAATTTCAGGTGGTTCCTCGAGCTCAAACAGGTATTAAACGACCAATACTGGGGCAGCTGCCCGCGGGAGCCCGGGCAGTTCCACGAAGTTTGTCCCGAAAGGGCATTATGCGGCTTCAAGCTGGGAGAATCCCGTGAAAAACCGGGGACGGGGCTTAAAATTTGACCTTGCCAAACGATTCAGTTGGGGACACTATTCGATAAAGATCAGCAAATGGGATCTCTTGGGGGGATTCGCAAATGGTCTCGGGTTGAGGAGCCTGTCATGCTTCACTTGCGCAATTCTTCCGTGCACCTACCGAAAACCCCCGCTGGCCGCACTCGCGACGCCGGCTCCCTGGAACAGAGCTAGCCATGTTCGGCTGGATCACTCGTTTCAGTATGCAGTTCCGCATCCTGGTTCTCGCCGTGGCCGGCGGACTCATTGCCTTCGGGGTAGTGAACGTCCCCAACGTAGCCATTGACAGCATGCCCGAGTTTGCTCCCGCGCATGTCGAGATCCAGACCGAGGCCTTGGGCCTCTCAGCTGCCGAAGTCGAACAGCTCATCACCGCTCCGATGGAAGCCGACCTCCTGAACGGGGTGGCGTGGCTCGATGAAATCCGGTCCAAGTCGGTTCCGGGCCTGTCCTCCATCGAGCTCGTGTTCGAGCCGGGCACTGACCTTCTGCGCGCGCGCCAGCTCGTGGCCGAACGCATGACCCAGGCGCACGCGCTGCCGCAAGTCTCCGCGCCGCCCCTGATCATGCAACCGCTGTCGTCAACCAGCCGCGTCCTCATGGTCCGGATGAACTCCAAGGAGCTCTCCGGGATCGAAATGTCGGTCCTGGCCCGGTGGAAGATCAAGCCGCGGCTGATCGGCATTCCCGGTGTCGCCAACGTTTCCATTTGGGGACAGCGCGAGCAGCAGCTTCAGGTCGAAGTGACCCCCACCCAGATGCGCGACAAGGGCATCACGCTCGAACAGATCATCAAGACCGCAGGCAACGCAGTGTGGGTGTCGCCGCTGAGCTTCCTGGAGGCGTCGACCCCCGGGACGGGCGGGTTTGTGGAGTCACCCAGCCAGCGCCTGGGCATTCAGCACGTCCTGCCCATCCGAACGCCCGCGGACCTGGCGAAAGTCAGTGTCGAGGACGCCCAACCTCCCATGCTCCTGGGTGACATTGCCCAGGTGAAGGAGGACCACCAGCCGCTGATCGGCGATGCCGTCGTCGGCCAGGATGCAGGCCTCCTGCTGGTCGTGGAGAAGTTCCCCGGAACCAGCGCGCTGCAGGTCACCAAGGACATCGAAGCCGCCCTGAACGACATGCAGCCCGGGCTTTCCGGTATCCAGATGGATACGTCCGTCTTCCGGCCAGCCTCGTTCCTGCAGGATGCCGTGGACGGACTCGGCGTGGCGCTCCTCGTGAGCCTCCTGATTGCCGTGCTGCTCTTCTGGGTCCTCTTCCGTTCCTGGCGTGTCGCCGTGATCGCCCTCGTGGCCATCACCACCACAGTCATGGCGGCAGGAGTGGTGCTCTACCTGCTTGACTCCACGCTGAACATCTCGATCCTGGCCGGCATCATCCTGGGTGTTTCCGTGATTGTGGGAGACATCGTGGAAGATGTGCAGGCGCAGCGGCGCCGGCCGTTGAGGACCACGGAGACCGAGACCGATGCCACCATCAGGTTCCGCATGGTCCAGCTTGTCCGCAGCGTCCGCACACCGCTGTTCCACGGGTCCCTCATCATGGCCCTTGCGCTGGTTCCGACGCTGTTCGTTACGGGAGTTGGCGGTGCGTTCTTCCAGCCGCTCTTCTGGTCCCTGGCACTGGCGCTTGCCGCGTCGATGTTGGTGGGTTTGTCCGTGACACCGGTCCTGGCGTATCTCCTGCTTCCGGCTGAGAAGGCCCGGCGGGCGGACTCGGCAACTGTTGTCCGGGCCAGGTCCTATTACAACCGGGCCCTCGAGGGCGGACGCTCCCGCACCGCGCTCGGCATCGTCGCTGTCGCCGTCGTGGGGCTGCTGGGACTGGCCGCCGCCTCCCAGCTGGTCGGGAACCGGGCGGTCGTTCCGACGATTCCGGACCGCACGCTCCTGGTGCAGTGGGACTCGATGGCGGGCACGTCCAACGACGAGGTCCGCCGGGTGGCGTCGAAGGCGTCCGATGAACTGCGGACCTTGCCGGGCGTTTCGGGAGTGGGCGGGCATATCGGCCGCGCCATCTCCTCCGACCAGGTTGTTGGCAACAGCTCAGCGGAACTCTGGGTATCCATCACACCGGATGCCAACTTCAGCGAAACGGAGAAGGCGGTCCGTGAGGTCGTCCAGGGCTACCCGGGCATCGCCCACAACGTGATCAACTACTCCCAGCAAAAGATTGGTCAACAGCGCAGCAGCATGGATCCGGGATTCGCCGTCCGCGTTTACGGAACCGACATGCCGGTCCTGCGCGAGAAGGCCGAAGAGGTCCGCAAGGCCATCGAAAAGGTCGACGGCGTCAAGAACCCGACGATCAATGCCAGCGCCATGACGCCCATCGTCGAAGTCGAGGTCAACCTCGAAGCGGCGCAGAAGGTCGGAATCAAACCCGGCGACGCACGGCGCGCCGCTGCCGCCCTGATGCAAGGCATCGTCGTCGGCAACCTGTTCGAAGAGCAGAAGGTCTTTGAAGTGGTGGTGCGCGGCGCGGTGGGTGTCAGGGATGACCTGACCAGCATCCGTGAACTCCTGCTCGACACGCCAAACGGCGGCCAGGTCCAGCTGGGCCAGATCGCCGATGTTCGGCTCGTCCCCAATGAAGTCGTGATCCAGCACGATGACACCTCGCGCCGGATCGATGTCGTGGCCGAGGTCAGCGGGCGGCCGCTTGCTGATATCCAGCGCGATATCAACACGGCGATCGAGCAGATCCAGTTCCCGCTGGAATACCACGCCGAAATCCCCACGAAGTACAGTGAACAGCTCGCCGGCGACGCCCTGGTTCTGTGGATCGGCGCGGCCGCCCTCTTGGCAATCCTGCTCCTTCTCCAGACAGCCGTGCGGAGTTGGAAGCTCGCGCTAGCCGTCTTCCTTTCCCTGCCGGCCGCGCTGGCCGGGTCCGCCGTGGCCGCGTGGATCGCGGGAGGCGCCATCACCGTACTGGCGCTCACGGCGTTTGCCGCGGTGCTGGCCATCGCCGTCCGCAACGCGACGCTGCTCTCGGCCAGAACGGATGAGCTGTGGCGGGCTGCCCCGCACGAACCCCCTGACAAAGTCATCATGATGGCGGCCCGGGACCGGGTATCGCCCATCCTGAAGGCCGCCCTGATCACGATGGCGATCCTGATACCGCCGGGACTTTTCGGCGGCGCCGTCGGCGGGGCCCTTCTGGGTCCAATGGCCCTGATCATTGTCAGCGGACTCATCACAACAACTCTCATCGGGATCTTCGTACTCCCCCTGCTCGCACTCTGGTTCGGGCCAAAGGCCGCCCCGGAAGAGTGGGCCGAAGTCTACGAGGCCGAAGTTCCCGTCCAGTCCGTTACGCAGGAAAAGGTGGAAGCAAAATGACCAGCCAACAGCCCCTGCGGCGCCTGCCCCTGGCGGCCGCTGTATGCGCAGCACTCCTGTTCGCGTTGCCCGCATGTGCCCAGACGACGGCGGCCGCCCCCGCCGTCGTAGCGGCCAACGAACCCGCCAAGGTGGAAAAGAATGCCGCAACAGGCATCGCAAAGCTGACCTTGACCGAAAAGGGAGTCGAACGCCTCGACCTGAAGACCGAAACCGTCAAGGCCGGCAAGGGGAAGGACGTCGTCGTGCCCTACGCCGCGCTGCTCTATGACGCCAACGGAAAAACCTGGGTCTACACCAACCCGGCCCCGCGGGTTTACCAGCGGCAGGCCGTTACCGTGGCCAAGGTGGAGGACGGAGTGGTGACGGCCTCGGCAGGCCCCGCGGCCGGCACCACAATCGTGACCGTCGGCGCGGCCGAACTCTTCGGCGCTGAATTCGATACGGCGCACTGACATGCGCCGGATTGTCGCTGCAAGTCTGAGGTTCCGATCGATCGTCATTGCGATGGCGGCGGCCCTCATGATCGTGGGCGGCGCGCAACTCAGCAGAGCTTCGGTGGATGTTTTCCCGGAGTTTGCACCGCCCCGTGTCGAGGTCCAGACGGCGTGTCTGGGACTCACCGCCTCCGAAGTTGAGGAACTCGTAACGGTTCCGATGGAGCAGGCCTTCAACGGCATAGACGGCCTGGACCAGATGCGCTCCAAGTCTGTGTCGCAGCTGTCCGCCATCGTGATGGAGTTCAAGCCCGGAACCGATCTGCTCACCGCCAGGCAACTGGTGTCGGAGCGGATGGCAACGGTCATACCGACGCTGCCCACTTGGGCCGCGCCGCCAGTGATGCTCCAGCCGCTGTCCTCCACCAGCCGTGTCATGAAGATCGGGCTGTCTTCCGAGACCCGCTCCCTGATCGAGATGTCCATGATTTCCTACTGGAATATCCGGGCACATCTCCTGCGGGTGCCGGGCGTCGCGAACGTGGCGATCTGGGGCGAACGCCTGCAGATGCTGCAGGTCCAGGTTGATCCGGCCAAGCTGGCGGCCAACAAGGTCACGCTGGACGCCGTCATGAACTCCACGTCCGACGCCTTGGACGCTGGCCTGCTCAAGTACTCTCCCGGCGCCTTGATCGGCACCGGAGGCGCACTGGAAACACCCAACCAGAGCCTGACCATCAGGCACGTCCAACCCATCACGTCCCCGGCGGACCTTGCCCAGGTGCCGTTGGAGGACCGTCAGGGACTGCCTCCCCTGCGGCTCGCCGACGTAGCCAACGTCGTGGAGGACCACCAGCAACTGATCGGTGACGCGGTCATCAACGGCGGCCCTGGGCTGATGCTCATTGTCGAAAAGCTGCCCTGGGGCAACACGCTCGAGGTCACGCGCGGGGTTGAGGAAGCGCTCAAGGAACTCCAGCCCGGCCTGACCGGGATCGCGGTCGACACCACCTTGTTCCGGCCAGCCTCGTTCATCGAGGAGTCCCTCGGCAACCTGAGCCTCGCGCTGCTGCTGGGCTGCCTCCTGGTGGTCCTGGTGCTAAGTGTCTTCCTGTTCCAATGGCGGACGGCGCTGGTCAGCGTGACGGCAATCCCGTTGTCGCTGATGGCCGCGGCCCTGGTGCTCTATTGGACCGGGGGCACGATTAATACGATGGTGCTTGCGGGGCTGGTGATTGCCGTCGGGGTCGTGGTGGACGATGCCATCATCGACGTCGAGAACATCGTCAGACGACTCCGGCACCACCGGGCCAGCGGCGGGAACGAAAGTACCGCCCGTGTGGTCGTCAACGCCTCCCTGGAAGTTCGCGCCCCCATTGTCTACGCCACCCTGATTATCGTCGCCGCCACAGTGCCGATCTTCTTCCTGGACGGGCTGACCGGCGCCTTCTTCCGCCCCCTGGCCACGTCCTACACGCTGGCCGTGATGGCGTCCATGCTGGTGGCCCTCACGGTCACCCCGGCTATGGCGTACATCTTCCTGCGCAATGCCAAGCTCGAAGATCGGGATCCGCCGGTGGTGCGGGTCCTCAAGCGCTGGTACGGCGCGGCCCTGCGGCCCATCGTGAAGCGGCCGCTGCCCGGCTATCTCGCGGTGGCGGCGCTCGGCGTCGTCGGAATCATAGCGGCCCCGCTCCTGGGTCAATCGCTGTTGCCGTCGTTCAAGGAACGCGACTTCCTCATGCACTGGGTCACGCAACCCGGCACATCCAATGCCGAGGAAGTGCGCGTGAGCCAACTGGCCTGCAAGGAGCTGATGACCATTCCAGGCGTCAACAACTGCGGATCCCACATTGGTCAGGCTTTCGCCGCCGATGAGGTGGTGGGCGTCAACTTTGGCGAGAACTGGATCAGCGTTGACCCCTCGGTCGACTACGACAAGACCCTGGCCTCTATCCAGCAGGTAGTGGACGGGTACCCCGGCATCCACCGGGACGTCCAGACCTACCTCAAGGAACGTGTCCGCGAGGTGCTCACCGGCACGGGCTACTCGATCGTCGTCCGTGTATACGGCGATGACCTCACCACGCTGAAGAAGCAGGCGGACAAGGTCAAGACTGTCCTTGCCGGCATCGAGGGGGCAATCGGAGCCAAGGTCGCCCTGCAGGTCAATGTGCCGCAGGTGGACGTTGAGGTGAACCTGGACGCCGCCAACCGCTACGGCCTGAAGCCCGGTGACGTCCGCCGTGCCGCAGCCACCCTGGTCTCCGGCGAGGAGGTGGGCGACGTCTACCGCGACGGCAAAGCCTATGACGTCCAGGTCTGGAGTCCTCCCGCGATCCGGACCAGCGTCACGAGCATCGAGAACCTCCCGCTGGACACTCCCAGCGGACAGGTGATCCGGGTGGCCGATGTCGCCAAGATCACGGTAAAGCCCACTCCCAACGTCATTGAGCGTTCGGAAGGGTCCCGCCGACTCGATGTCAGCGCCAACGTCAAGGAAGGCGATCTCGCAAAAGTCGTCGAGAAACTCGAATCCGACCTCAAGACCGTGGAGTTCCCCACTGGTTACAACGCGGAGATCCTGGGCGAATACGCAGAGCGGCAGGCTGCCTCACAGCGGCTTCTCCTCTTCGCGGCCGGCGCCCTGGTTGTGGTGTTCCTCCTGCTCCAGGCGGCATTCAAGAGCTGGCGGCTTGCCACCCTTGGCATCCTGACGCTGCCTGTAGCACTGGTTGGCGGGGTGATCGCCGCGCACATGAGCGGCGGAATCCTGTCCCTCGGGTCGCTGGTCGGGTTCCTGACAGTGATGGGCATCGCCGCCCGCAACGGCATCCTGCTCATCAACCACTGCCAGCACCTGGAGCAGTTCGAGGGCATGCCGTTCGGCCGGGACCTGGTCCTGCGGGGCGCGGCCGAACGCTTGTCGCCAATCCTCATGACCACGCTCGCCACTGCACTCGCGCTGGTGCCGCTGGTGGTGATGGGTAACCGGCCCGGCCATGAGATCGAGCACCCCATGGCCGTGGTGATCCTGGGCGGGCTGGTGACTTCGACACTGGTCAACCTCTTCATCGTTCCGTCGCTCTACCTTCGGTTCGCCAAGAAGGGCCCGGCACGTGATCGTGGGTCCCGCGACCCGGAACCCGTACCAGCCGCCTAACCCAACCACGCATGAGAGGGCAGTCAGATGACTCCACGATCTAAGAGATTAACCGCTTACGGCTCTGCGCTCTTGCTGGTGGTGGCATCCCTGACTGTGGCGACCGCGGCGACGGCGGCGGCGGCCGCTTCGGCGGCCGCCAGTTCGAAGGAACTGTGCGGCCCCGGCTCGGCGTTGTCGTTCCACCGTTCCGCGTTCCCGTCAAAGCCTGAGATTGACAACAAGTGGCTCACGCTCAAGCCCGGAATGCACCGCACCACCACCGGCAAGGTAGTCTCACCGGACGGGACGACAGCCCGTACGGTGGTCAGCATCGTCACGGGCTTGACCAAGGTCATTGACGGGGTCAAGACGATCGCGATTTGGGACCGGGACTACTCCGACGGTGAACTCGTGGAGTCCGAGCTCGCCTTCTTCGCCCAGACGAGGAAGGGGACGGTGTGGCTCTTCGGCGAGTATCCGGAGGAGTACGAGAACGGCAAGCTTGTCGGCGCCCCCAGCACGTTCATCAGCGGCATCGACAAGGCCCGTGCCGGCATTGCGATGCAGGCCCGGCCACACCGGAACACACCTGCCTACGTCCAGGCCTACGCCCCCACCGTGGACTTCCTGGACTGCGGTGACGTCAAGTACAAGCACTTGTGCGTCTGTGTCCCCACGGGGTGCTACGACGACGTCATGGTGATCGATGAGTTCAACCCGCTGGAGCCCCCGAGCGCTGGCCACCAGCGCAAGTATTACGCTCCCGGGACCGGGCTTATCAAAGTGACTGCGGTGGGCGGCGAAGACCAGGAGTTCATGGACCTGGTCAAGATCAAGAAGCTCAACAGAACGGAACTGGCCAGCGTCAATAAGCAAGCGCTGGCGCTTGACCGCCGCGGCTACACGGTCAGCAAGGACGTCTACGCCAAGACGCCGCGCGCTGTCGTGAGCACCCGGTAAGTGCGTCCCGTGTCCTGAGGGACAAACCGGAGGCGGGACAATGAAGAGCTCCGGCCAGGATTTCCTGGCCGGAGCTCTTCATTGTCCGCCGAAGCCGTACCCGCCGGGGCGGCACCTGGCGGGTCAGGGTACGCCTCTACCGGACGTCGTCGTCAACCCAGTCCATGGACTTGGTGATGGCCTTCTTCCAGAGGCGCATCTGGCGTTCCCGCTCGGCCTGGTCCATTTGCGGCTCCCACCGCTTGTCCTCTGCCCAGTTGGCCGAGCACTCGCCCAGGTCCTTCCAGAATCCGACCGCCAGGCCGGCCGCGTAGGCGGCGCCCAGCGCGGTCGTCTCCACCACCTTCGGACGGATGACCGGCACGCCGAGAATGTCCGCCTGGAACTGCATGAGGGCGTCGTTGGCGACCATGCCGCCGTCGACCTTCAGCTCCGTCAGAGGCACGCCGGAGTCGGCGTTGACGGCGTCCAGCACCTCGCGGGTCTGGAAGGCGGTGGCCTCCAGGGCCGCGCGGGCGATGTGGTTCTTGTTCACAAAACGGGTCAGGCCCACGATGGCGCCGCGGGCGTCCGAACGCCAGTACGGCGCGAAAAGGCCGGAGAACGCCGGCACAATGTACACGCCGCCGTTGTCCTCCACCGAGGCCGCGAGGGTCTCGACCTCCGGAGCGCTGCTGATCAGGCCGAGATTGTCCCGCAGCCACTGGATGAGCGAACCGGTGACGGCGATGGAGCCCTCCAGCGCGTAGTGCGGCGGCGCGTCGCCGAGCTTGTAGCCCACGGTGGTCAGCAGCCCGTTCTTGGAGTGGATAATTTCCTCGGCCGTGTTAAAGATCAGGAAGCAGCCCGTGCCGTACGTGTTCTTGGCTTCCCCGGCATCGAACGCCGCCTGGCCGAACGTGGCCGCCTGCTGGTCGCCCAGGATGCCGGCCACAGGAACCTCGCGCAGCAACTGGGAGGTGTGCACCGTGCCGTAGACCTCGGAGGAGGACTTGATGGCCGGCATCATGGAGGCCGGGACGCCGAACGCGTCCAGGATCTCCTGGTCCCAGGACAGCGTCTCCAGGTCCATGAACATGGTCCGAGAGGCGTTGGTCACGTCGGTGACGTGCACTCCGCCGTCGATCCCGCCGGTCAGGTTCCACAGTACCCAGCAGTCGGTGTTGCCGAAGACGAGGTCGCCGGCCTCCGCCTTGGCCCGGGCGCCTTCGACATTGTCCAGGATCCACTTGATCTTGGTGCCCGAGAAGTAGGTCGCCAGCGGCAGGCCCACCTTCTGCTTGAAGCGGTCCGCGCCCCCCTCTTTCGCGAGCTCGTCAACGATCGGCTGGGTGCGGGTGTCCTGCCACACGATGGCGTTATAAATCGGCTCGCCGGTGGTCTTGTCCCACACAACGGCCGTTTCGCGCTGGTTGGTGATGCCGACGGCGGCGATGTCGTGACGCGTCAGGTTCGCCTTGGACAGGGCCGAGCCAATCACTTCGCGGGTGTTGTTCCAGATTTCAGCGGGATTGTGCTCCACCCAGCCGGCCTGGGGGAAGATCTGCTCATGCTCCATCTGGCCCGAGGAGACAATGCTGCCGCTGTGGTCGAACACGATGGCGCGCGTGCTCGTGGTGCCCTGGTCGATTGCAACTACGTACTGGTTCATATTGACGTCCTTGTCTGGTTGGCGTGGCAGTTGAACTGGCAGTTAGTGACTGTTAGTGAGGGATTACGGGGACGATGATCGGAACGACTGCTGCCACGAGGCCGCCGAGTCCGCCGCCGATGAGGGGGCCGACAACCGGGATCCAGGAGTAGCTCCAGTCGCTGGAGCCCTTGCCCTTGATGGGAAGCAATGCGTGCGCGATGCGCGGGCCGAGGTCACGGGCGGGGTTGATGGCGTAGCCGGTGGGGCCGCCGAGCGAAACACCGATGCCGACAACCAGCAGGGCCACCGACAGCGGGCCGAGTCCGGAAGGCGTGCCGCCGAAGGTCAGGATGACGAACACGAGGACAAAGGTGCCGATGATCTCGGTGATCAGGTTCCACTGGTTGGAGCGGATCGCGGGGCCGGTGGAGAAGACTGCCAGCTTGCCGGCGGGCTCGGACTCGAGATCAAAGTGTTGCTTGTGGGCCAGCCACATCACGACGGCGCCGAGGAAGGCACCGGTCAGTTCACCACCGAAGTACGTAAGGGTCGAGGCGAAGTCAACCGGAACGCCGGGAGCGTACAACCGCTTGCCGTTGAGCAACAGACCAAAGGTGACCGCGGGGTTCAGGTGCGCACCTGAGATGGAAGCAACATAGACACCGCAGAAGACGGCAAGGCCCCATCCCCAAGTCACCATCAGGAACCCGCCGTTGTTGCCCTTGGTGCCTCTGAGCGCAACGTTGGCCACAACGCCGCAACCCAGCAGGGTCAGCATTGCGGTACCGAATACTTCGGACAGGAAAACTATTCCAAGAGACATCTTTGACTCCTCTATTTTCTGTTGTCGGCCTCCGCGAGTTTGGAAGCCGTGGGGCCGGCAGCATGTTCGTGCTGCCGGCCAGCCACTGCGCCGGCCGCCGGGGCGGACCGCGCAGTGCTTGCACCCGGGCTTCCCCGCCCGGGCACGCAAGCCGTATCAGGCGACCAGGCTGTGGACCTGGACGCGGTGGAACCGCTCAAGCACCTCCTGCGTGTGGCTGATCTCCTTGGCCCGGCGAGCCGCGTCCCAGCCGAGCGGGCCCGAAAGTGTGTCGGCAACTTCATTCAGCAATTCCCCGGTCACGAGTCCCCGGAACGCCAATGAGGTGCGGCGGATGAGGACGTCCACGAGGTGTCCGACCTGCTCGTGCGCCGCCATGAACTCCAATTCGCGGGTGCTGAGCTCGCGGGTGGAGTGCAGCGGCCTGTCGGGTGCACCGGCCTGGTCCGCATCCAGGAATCGGATGACTTCCTCGGCGCGGGTCCCGTAGCGGGTCAGCAGCCCGGTGACGCGGGCGGCATCGCGGCCGGCCGACA
Organism: Arthrobacter sp. ES3-54; assembly: GCF_029504395.1. Classification (GTDB taxonomy): domain Bacteria; phylum Actinomycetota; class Actinomycetes; order Actinomycetales; family Micrococcaceae; genus Arthrobacter. The sequence goes on along the minus strand of NZ_JAQFIF010000004.1, from coordinate 409,283 downwards.
TATGGGCTTTGATCCAGCGCTGGACACCGTCCTCGCTGTCCGGGAACCCGGCGCCGCCGCCGATGGCGAGCTTCGCCGTCGAGACCTTCCGTTCCATGCCGAGTTCGGCGAGGACGTCGTTGCTCAGGTGCTCGGCCAGGGCCCGGAACGTAGTCCACTTGCCGCCCACGAGGCTCAGGACGGTCCGGCCCGCCGCAGCACGGCGTTGGATCCTGTAGTCCCGGCTGACGAACCCAGGCTGGGTGGCGTCATGCTTCGGAAGCGGGCGCACGCCGGAGAAGGTGTAGACAACCTGTTCCCGGTCCACTTGGATGCCTGGGAACACGTGCCCGATCAGGTCAAGGAAGTAATCGATTTCCGCCTCGGTGCAGACGGCGTCCTGGGCCATGTCGGCGTCGACGTCGGTGGTGCCGACCAGGACGCGGTCCCCCATCGGATAGATCAGCACGATCCGGCCGTCGGTGTGCTCGAAGAAGATTTCTCGGCCGTTGCACGCCTCCAGCAACTCCGGATGGTCCAGCACGATATGCGACCCTTTGGTTCCGCCCATGAACGACGACGCGGCCCCCATCGCTTCGTTGGTCAGGTCGACCCAGGCGCCGGTGGTGTTCACGATGACGTCGGCGGTGAAGTCGAACACTTCGCCGGTCAGCTCGTCGCGCAGCTGGACTGTTGTACCGGTGCTTTCGATGGTGCCGGTGCCGGTTCCGGCTGTGGCGCCGTCCGCGGCACCCGTCGAAACGAGCGAGACATAGTTGCTGGCCCGGGCCATGCCGCTGTCCGCACCGCCAGCCTTCTCGCCGTCCTGGAGCACGTCCAGGGTGAGGCGCTCGGGGTTGTGGACGGAGGCGTCGAAGTAGGTGGCCGCGTATTTGATCCCGGGGTGGAGGCGGGGCAGCTCGGCCAGGGCGCGCTTGCGTCCGAGGAACCGGTGCCGCGGAACCGTGCCGCCGTCGCGGGAGAAGAAGTCGTACATGCTCAGGCCCAGCTTGATCAGGAACGCTCCGCGCTCTGTGTGCTTGCCCTGCTTGTGGGTCAGGAAGCGCATCGGGGCGGCCAGCACTCCGGAGAAGGTGCTGAAGATCGGGATCGTGGTCTGCAGCGGTTTGACGTAATGGGGTGCGATCCGCAGGAGCCTGTTGCGCTCGACCACGGACTCCTGGACGAGGCGGAATTCGCCGTTTTCGAGGTACCGGATGCCGCCGTGGATCATGTGGGAGGAGGCGCCACTGGCGCCCTGGCAGTAATCGCCACGCTCAACGAGCGCCACATCGACGCCCTGCAGGGCAAGGTCACGGAACGTGCCCACCCCGTTGATTCCGCCGCCGATGATCAAAACCTGCGCGTGCCGCCGCGTCCGCAACGTATGCACTGAGGCGCGATCGTTCGCCGGTGTGCCGACTGAGTCCTTCTGTCCCAAAACTGCTCCCTTGGGTTTGGTTCTGTGCGGCACGCCCGGGGCGCGGCGCCGTTCAACACTATTCTTTGGACTAATGGAAAATGGAGTCAAGCACTATGCACAAACGTGCAGACGGGAAATTTCATGACGCGTTCACGCCAGTCCGACGCCCTTCGCGCGGCCCAGCTGTATTACCTTCAGGACCTGACCATGGACGCCATCGCCCGCGAGCTCCGGACGTCCCGGTCCACGGTTTCGCGGCTGTTGTCGGCGGCCCGGGATTCGGGTCTGGTGCAGATCCAGATCCGCAGCCCGCTGGACACCGGGCCCGAACTTGAGAGCATGATCCGCGCCGAATTCAGGGTGGATGTCCACGTTGTTCCGGTGGTGGACACCCTTAATGAGGCGGAAACACTGGACCGTGTGGCGATGCAGGCGGCCCGGACGATCGGGCCGCTGGTTGACTCCAACGCCATCATCGGCGTCGCGTGGGGCTCCACCCTGAGCGCTGTGAGCCGGCACCTGACCCGCAAGATCACCCATGACAGCGTGATCGTCCAGCTCAACGGCGCTGGCAACATGCAGACCACCGGCATCACCTACGCCTCCGACATCATGCGACGGTTCGGCAGCGCCTACGGTGCACGGGTGGAACAATTTCCCGTCCCGGCTTTCTTCGACCACGCCGCGACCAAAACAGCCATGTGGAATGAGCGCAGTGTTCAGCGGATCCTGGAGCTGCAGGCCCGGATGAGCATCGCGATCTTTGGTGTCGGATCGGTCGACGCCGACTATCCCAGCCACGTCTACGCCGGCGGCTACCTCGATGAAGACGACCTGAACGTCCTGGCGACCTCCGACGTGGTGGGCGATGTTGCCACGGTGTTCTTCCGCGGTGACGGATCATCGGACGGCATCACACTCAACGAGCGGTCCACCGGCCCGGACCTGGCCCAGCTCCGTCAGGTGCGGCGCCGCATCTGCGTCGTGTCCGGCGCCTCCAAGATCAACGGGCTCCGGGGCGCGCTGGCGGCGGGGCTGGCCACCGACCTGATCCTGGATGAGGCCAGCGCCCGCAGGCTGGTCCGGTTCGACGGGCTGTCCTGAGTGGCCACGGCGAACCGTGACTGGTGCGGCCGGCGTTACCGGGGGTCCGGCGGTCCGGCGCTCGCCAGCGCCAGTAGGTAAAGTCATTGTCATGAAACTCTCCCCCCGGCTGACCCTGAACAACGGCGTATTGATCGACCGGCTGGGATTCGGGCTGTACAAGGTCCCCCCGGCCGACGCCGCCAGCCTGGTGACCATGGCGGTCGAGGCCGGGTACCGGCACTTCGACACCGCCGCCATGTACGGCAACGAGACTGGTGTTGGGAAGGGCATCGGTGCCCTGTCCGGATTTGAGGGCACGGGCGGTGAGCCCGGGGAAACCGCGCCCTACGTTTCCCGCGAGGACCTCTTCGTCACTACCAAGGTCTGGAATGACGACCACGGCTACGACGCCACGATGCGGGCGTTCGACACCTCGATGTCCAACCTCGGCCTGGAATACATCGACCTCTACCTGATCCATTGGCCGTGTGCGCGGCGTGGCCTGTTCCCGGACACGTACCGGGCCCTGGAGACGCTGTACCGTGAGGGCAAGGTCCGTGCAATCGGCGTCTGCAACTTCCAGCCGCAACACCTGGACCGGCTCCTGCAAACGGCCGAGGTGGTACCGGCCGTGAACCAGATCGAGCTTCATCCCTGGCTGCAGCAGGATGAACTGCGGGAAAAGCACGAGGTGCTGGGCATCCGCACCGAGGCGTGGAGTCCCTTGGGCCGCGGCCAGGTGCTGAAGGACCCCGTAATCCTGGCCCTCGCCGCCGAACACGACCGCACCGCGGCGCAAATCATCCTCCGCTGGCACCTGCAACTTGGCAACATCGCCATCCCCAAGGCCAGCTCGTCCGGGCGGATCCGGGAAAACTTCGAGGTTTTCGACTTTGAGCTCACCCCGCTGGACATGTCGGAGATCGGCGGCCTCGAACGCGGCTTCCGGACCGGCTCCCACCCCGACAACGTCGCATAGGATTCGAACCAATGGAACAAGTGGAAACCGGATCCTCACGCACGCCCCTGTTCAGCGGCGGACTTGACGCCCGCACCCGGGCCGCGTCCGCCGAGGTTGACGGCGCCAGGATCGCCTACTGGGTCTACGAACCCGTCCGCGTCACCCCGGAGACCCGCACCATCTTGGTGGTGCACGGATTTCGCGGCGACCACCACGGCCTGCTCCGGGTGGCGGACCAGCTGACAGACATGCGCCTGATCATGCCGGACCTGCCGGGCTTCGGCAGCTCGGCCGCCTTCGAGGGAAACGAGCACAGCGTTCCCGCCTACGCCAGATTCCTCGGCGGCTTCATAGCCGCGCTGGGCCTGGGCGCGGATACCGTCCTGCTGGGACATTCGTTCGGGTCGATCATCGCCAGCCACTTCGTGGCGGCCAACCCCGGCGCCGTGGCCGAACTGATCCTGGTCAATCCCATCGCGGCGCCCGCCCTCGAAGGGCCCAAGGGCCTGATGACGAAGCTTGCGGTGCTCTACTACGAGGCCGCGGCGCGCCTCCCCCAGCGGCTCGGGCTGGCCCTGCTGCGCAGCCAGGTGATCGTGCGGGTGATGAGCGTGACCATGGCCAAGACCGGGGACAAGGACATCCGCCGGTTCGTGCACGCCCAGCACAGCGCGTACTTCTCCTCTTTCGCGGACCGGGACAGCCTGCTGCAGGCCTTCAAGGCCTCCGTCGGCAGCAACGTCACAGAGGTGGCTGCCGAACTGACGCTGCCCGTGCTGCTGATCGCGGGAGAGAAGGACGAGATCGCCATGCTGGCGGACCAGCACAAACTCGCGGCGCGGCTTCCGGACGGGAGGCTGGAGGTCATTCCCGGCGTCGGGCACCTGATCCACTACGAAACCCCCGACCCCGCCGCCCGCTACATCCGACGCTTCCTAAAGGACCACGCCGCGTGAAAATTCTCATCGATGCTCGCTTCACCCGGCTGGACCAGCACGACGGCATTAGCCGCTACGGCGCCAGCCTGATCGCGGCGACCGCCAAGATCGCCGACGTCTCGATGCTGATCAGCGATCCCCGCCAACTCGCGCTCCTGCCGGACGTTCCGTACACGGTGATCAACAGCCCCCTGTCCCCGGCCGAGCTCTTCGTGGCGGCGAAGGTCAACAAACTGGGCGCGGACGTGGTGGTGTGCCCCATGCAGACCATGGGCAGCTGGGGCCGCAAGTACGCCCTTGTGCTGACCCTGCACGACCTCATCTACTACGAGCACCCCACCCCGCCCGGGTTCCTGCCGGCCCCGGTCCGGGTCCTGTGGCGCCTCTACCACAAGGCCTTCTGGCCCCAGCGGCTCCTGCTGAACAGGGCGGACATCGTGGCGACCATCAGCTCCACCACGGCGGCCCTGATGGCAAAGTACCGGCTCACCCGGCGCCCGGTCAGGATTGTGGGCAACGCTCCCCAGCACGGCCACACACCGCGCGACCCGGGGGCAGGGGCCGACAAGACCCTGCTCTATATGGGTTCCTTCATGCCCTACAAGAACGTGGAGACGATGATCCGCGGCATGGCGGAGCTGCCGGACATGACGCTCCACCTGCTGAGCCGCATCACTCCGGAGCGGCGGGCCGAACTGGAGGCCCTGGCCCCGGAGGGCGCAAACATCGTCTTCCACAACGGCGTGACGGACGCCGAGTACGAGGCCCTCCTGGCGCGCACCACAGCCCTGATTAGCCTGTCCCGGGCCGAGGGCTACGGGTTGCCGCTCGTCGAGGCAATGTCGCACGGCACGCCGGTGATCGCCAGCGACATCCCGATCTTCCGGGAAGTCGGCGATGACGCCGTCAGCTACGTGCACGCCGACTCGTCGTCGGAGTTTGCTGGGGCGGTGCGCGAACTCGAGGACCCCGACCTGTGGAAGGCCCGTTCCCGCCGTTCGGTGGAGCGGGCAGCCGACTTCAGCTGGGACGAGTCGGCGCGGCGGCTCGTGGCCGTCGCCGAAGAGGCCGTCGCGCTCCGGAGCCGGAACAAAAGCTAGCTCTGGCCGCGGCTAGAGGACGTCCACGCCGTCCAGGCGCAGCTGCACCGGGTCGTCGCTGCGCTTGGCTGCGGCTGCCGCCTTGACGGCCCGCATGACGGCCGTGGCGTCCGCGGCCTGGGCGTAAGGGATGAACAGCAGGGTCCGGACCTCCTCGCCGGCATCCCGCGGCGAAGAATCCCGTGACGCCGCGCGGCTGGCCCCCGCGGCGGCCGGCAGGATGAGGGGCGCGGGCCCGGCCGTCCGGAGGACGGTTCCCTGCGCCGCCAGCCGCTGCTGAATGGCATCGGTGAAATGGCCGACGGCGGTCCTGCCGCCGGTGACGGAGGCGACCCGCACGGCGGGCGGCAGCTGCAGCTCCTGCCGCAGTGCCAGTTCCCGGCTGGCGTACCCGGCGGGATCCCAGCGCAAGAGGGCCCCAACGCCGGCGGCGTCGTCGGCGGTAATGACCACCAGCCCGCCGTCGTGTGCCGGCCGCACCAGGGCTGCGGCGTTGAACCAGCGGCGGACTGCGTCCTCCCCCGCCCTCAGGTTTTCCCGGCGCAGCAGCGAGTCGCCGTCGAGCAGCAGGGCTGCGGCGTAACCGCCGGTGGCCACCGGTTCGGCACCGACGGTGGCAACCACGAGGGCGGCCGTCGCCGGAACGGTGGCCTTGATCTGGTCCCCGGAGGAGGTGATGACCGGTTTCCCCGGGAAGGCCCGGCCCAGCTCCTCCGCCGTGCGGAGGGCACCCGTGGCGCCACGCCGGAGGCGGACACCGTTGCACGTGCCGCAGCGCCAGGCCGGGGCGGGGGCCGAGCACCAGCGGCATTGCGGTACGGCGCTGCTCCCGCCCGGACCGGCGATCGCCAGGGGCCCGCTGCAGGCGGTGCAGCGCGCCGGTTCCCGGCAGCTTTCGCACACCAGCGAGGGGGCGTAGCCGGCCCGGGCCACTTGGACCAGGACAGGACCCCGGTCCAGGCCCTCCTTGGCAGCCCGCCAGGCCGCGCCCGGGAGGCGGGCGATGCGGGCGAGCGGGTCATGCTCGAGTTCATAGCTGTCGGCCGTGTTCAGGACGCGCGGGACGGTGCGCCGGAGGACGGTTCGCTCCGCTTCCACGGCCTGCGCCCAGCCGGAGGCGACCAGCCGTTCCGTTTCGGTGCTGCGCGAGTGGGCCGCGAGCAGGCACGCGGCGCCCTCCTGGCCCGCGCGGAGCAGGAGGACCTCGCGGGAGTGCGCGTACGGGGAGCGCTGCTCGATGTGGAGGTCGTCGCCGTCGTCCCAGCAGACCACGAGCCCGAGGTTCCGCACCGGCGCGTAGGCCGCGGACCGCGTGCCCACGGCCACCCCGGCCGCGCCGCTGAGGACGCGCAGGAAACTCCGGTAGCGCGGCGTCTGGCCGTCGTCCGCGGTAAGCCGGGCGACGTCGCCGGCAGGAAGGAGTTCCAGCAGGGCAGACTCGACACGGTCGAGGTCGCGGTAGTCGGGCACCACCACCACGGCGCCGCGGCCGGAGATCCGCACCGCCGCCACCGCCTCGGCGACCATCCGCGGCCAGCCACCGGGCCCGTACCCCTGCAGGGCGGTCAGCACGGCCCGGGGCGACTCCCCCGCGGCGAGGTGCGCGATGAACGCCGGCCCGTTGCGGTAGGTGGCCCAGACGCTGCCCGCGGCTGGTGACGGAAGCGACACGGCGGTCGCAAGACCGAACATCTCAGTACCGAACAGCTCGGGGTCGAGCCGGCCGTCCGGGGCGAATTCCTTTTCCAGTTTGGCCATGCGGGGCGGCACGGCAACGCGCAGGACATCGCTGACCGTTCCGGCGTACCGCGCGGCGATCCGGCCGGCGAGCTCGGCCACCGCAGGGGTGAGGACCGGGACGGCCGAGAGTACTTTGTGCAGCGGCACGAGCGGGTGGCCGGCGTCGGACCCGGCGGTGCGTTCCAGCAGGTAGCCGGCCAGTTCCTGCCCGTTGAACTTGACCTTGACCCGGGCTCCGGGCACGGCTTCGGCGTCGAGGGCGGCCGGCACGCTGTAATCGAATGGCCGGTCCAGGTGTGGCAGCGAGGATTCGATCAGCACCCGCGCCACCGGCAACTGTGCGGCAAGGGCGGGCCCCGACGCTTCCGCGGCGGAGGCGGGAAAGCCCTGGAGCAGGGACAGCTGCTGGGGCTCGCCGGGCGCGCCGCCGGCAGGACTGGGACTCACGGCTCGCACCTCCCCTTGGGATCGTTCGGCAACAACACCGGCTAACTAACAAAACCGGCTAAACAAGAAGACCGGCTAAATATGAACCGTCCAGATGCCAGCCGTCCATATATGCACCGGATATGCACCGGCTAAATTGCATGTAGCCAGGCCACCGGAGGGCGGCCTGGCTACAGCACATCACACAGGACTGACAAATCTCACCGTAAACAACCCGACAAGAGGCTTCGGACGGTGTGGGCCTGGCCTCAGGCGTTGAAAAACGCCTTCAGCTCGTCCACCCGGTCCAGGCGTTCCCAGGTAAAGTCCGGGTCTTCGCGGCCGAAGTGCCCGTGGGCGGCGGTCTTGGCGTAGATCGGGCGCTTCAGGTCGAGAGCGTCGATGATGGCCCGGGGGCGCAGGTCGAAGATCTCGGCGATCGCGGCGCTGATCCGCGCCGGGTCCACGGTTTCGGTTCCGAACGTCTCCACGTAAGTTCCCACCGGGCGGGCCTGCCCGATCGCGTAGGCGATCTGGATTTCGGCGCGCTTGGCAAGGCCGGCGGCCACCACATTCTTGGCGACCCAGCGCATGGCGTACGCGGCCGAGCGGTCCACCTTCGACGGATCCTTGCCGGAGAACGCGCCGCCGCCGTGGCGGGCCATGCCGCCGTAGGTGTCGACGATGATCTTGCGGCCGGTGAGGCCGGCGTCGCCCACGGGGCCGCCAATGACGAAGGCGCCTGCGGGGTTCAGGATGTTGTGGGCCCGTGAGGTGTCCAGGTTGGACAGCGCCATGACCGGCCCCACCACGTGCTCGGCGAGGTCGGCCCGGAGCCGGTCGAGGCTGGTGCCTTCGGCGTGCTGGCTGGAGATGACGACAGTCTCGACCGAGACCGGCCGGTCGCCGTCGTAGCCCACCGTGACCTGCGTCTTGCCGTCCGGGCGCAAGTAGGCGAGTTCGCCGTTCTTGCGGACCTCGGTCAGGCGCTCGGACAGCCGGTGCGCGAGCCAGATCGGCACGGGCATGTAGGACGGCGTCTCGTCGCTGGCGTAGCCGAACATGAGGCCCTGGTCGCCGGCGCCCTGGAGGTCGTAGTCGTCCTCCTGGCGTCCCTCACGGGCTTCGAGCGAGTTGAACACGCCGCCGGCGATGTCGTTGGACTGCTGGCCGATGGACACCGAGACGCCGCACCGGGCGCCGTCGAAGCCGTTGGCCGAAGAATCGTACCCGATGCCCAGGATGGTCTCCCGGACAATCTGGGGGATCTCGACGTAGGCGTCGGTGGTGACCTCGCCGGCCACGTGGACCAGCCCGGTGGTGGCCAGCGTCTCCACGGCAACCCGGGACTCGGGGTCTTTGGCGAGCAGGGCGTCAAGGATCGCATCGCTGATCTGGTCACAGATTTTGTCGGGGTGGCCCTCCGTCACCGACTCGGACGTGAAGAGCCGGAGCGCGGCGGGCGTGGACCCGTGGAAGGCGGGGATGTGCAGCGGTAAAGTCACTCAACTACCTTACTGGTTGGAAAACGGACGTCCGGCGGCGTGTGTCCCCGTGCTAAGGAGATGTTGGTTACGCCGGGCTATGCCGGCGGTACAGCCCGGCTCAGCTCGGCGCTGATCCGGTCGATCACGGCAGCCGCGACGTCGGATTTGGAACCCGACGCCTCTTGGGGTTCGGAGCCGTCGCGGGAAAGGATGACTACGGAGTTCGTGTCTTCGCCAAAGACCTTGTCCCGGCCAACCTGGTTGACGACCAACAGGTCACAGGCCTTCCGCTGCAGCTTGGCCCGGGCATACTCGAGGACGTCGCCCCCGGCGTCGCCTGTTTCGGCGGCAAAGCCGACGATCAGCTGGTCCCGCGACGCGGCGTCGCGGACCTCCACCAGTTCCCGCAGGATGTCGGGATTGCGCACCAGGTTAATCACCGGATCCGCGACGTCGTCGCGCTTCTTGATCTTGGTCCCGGAGACGTCCGCGGGACGGAAGTCCGCGACGGCGGCGGCCATGATGACGACGTCGGAATCGGCGGCGGCGTGCAGCGCCGCCTTCCGCAGCTCCAGGGCGGTCTCGACCTGGACGACCTCGACGCCGGCGGGCGCAGGGACCTCCATGTGGGCAGCGAGCAGGCGGACGCGGGCGCCGGCCTCGAGGGCGGCCGCGGCCAGGGCCACGCCCTGCTTGCCCGAGGAGCGGTTGCCGAGGAATCGCACGGGGTCCAGCGGTTCCCGGGTGCCGCCGGCACTGACGGTCACCGTGAGACCGGCCAGAGCACGGACCGCCAACGGCGCCGCTGACGGACCGGCGGCCAGGACAGCGTCCACGTCCGGCTGGGCCGCGCCGCCCGACTCCCCCGCCTCGGCAGCAGATGCGCCTGCGAGGGCCATTGCGGCGGTGAAGATCGCCTCGGGCTCGGGCAACCGGCCGGGACCGGAGTCGGCGCCGGTCAGGCGGCCGCTCGCGGGTTCCAGCACGGTGACGCCGCGGCTGCGCAGGGTTTCGACGTTGGCCTGGGTGGCAGGGTGCTGCCACATTTCGGTGTGCATGGCCGGGGCCATGAGCACCGGGCAGTCGCCGGCCATCAGCAGGGTGTTGGTGAGTAGGTCATCGGCTTGGCCGGTGGCCGCACGAGCCAGGAGATCGGCCGTTGCGGGGGCCACGACGATCAGTTCGGCCTCGTGGCCGAGCCGGACATGGTTGACCGTGTGGACGGCGTCGAACACGCTGTTGCTCACCGGGTGCCCGGAAAGGGCCTCCCACGTGGCGACGCCGACGAAGCGGGTGGCCGCCTCGGTCGGGATGACCGTGACGTCGTGCCCGGCTTCAGTAAAAAGCCGGAGGAGCGACGCCACCTTGTAGGCGGCAATCCCTCCCCCGACTCCGAGGACTATGCGCACGTGATCTCCGTCAGCAGGCAGTCTGTTTACTTGGCTCTTCCCGCGGAGGGAATTACTCTGCGGCTTCGATCGGCGTGGAGACGAGCTTGCCTTCGTTGATCTCGCGCAGCGCGATCGACAGGGACTTCTCGTTCAGCTTGGTGTCGACCAGCGGGCCAACGTACTCGAAGAGGCCCTCGTGCAGCTGGGCGTAGTACGCGTTGATCTGGCGTGCGCGCTTGGCACCGAAAATCACCAGTCCGTACTTCGAGTCGGCGGCCTTCAGCAGCTCGTCGATCGGCGGGTTGATGATGCCTTCAAGGTTCGTGGACACGAATTCTCCAAATTCTAACGGGCTGATGGCTTCCCGCGGCTAGTGCGGGTGGGGGGTCAGCCCCATGAGTGAAACAAGCTCGTCCGCTGCCCGGCGAACGTCGTCATTAATAACGGTGTGGTCGAACTCCGGTTCAGCAGCAAGCTCTACTTTACCGGTTTCCAGCCGCCGCCGCTGTTCCTCGGCGCTTTCCGTGCCGCGGCCCACAAGCCGACGCACTAATTCGTCCCAGCTCGGGGGCGCCAGAAACACGAACTGCGCATCCGGAACGGCCTGCCTTACCTGGCGCGCTCCCTGCAGATCGATTTCCAGAAGCACCGGGCGGCCGTCGGCGATGGCCTCGTTGACCGTGCTCTTCAGGGTGCCATAGGTGTTCTGTCCATGTACCACGGCCCATTCGAGGAATTCGCCTGCAGCCACCAGGGACTCGAACTCCTCCTTCGACTTGAAGTAATAGTGCACTCCGTCGATTTCCCCGGGCCGCGGAGCCCGGGTGGTAGCCGAAACGGACAGCCACACCTCGGGGTAGTTGTCCCGGATGTAGGTGGACACGGTGCCTTTGCCAACAGCCGTCGGGCCGGCGAGGACTGTCAGTCCCGGTTTCTTGCTCACATATTCCTTCGGCGGTGGGGGCAGCTCGGCGGAACGAGCTATTTGTCGTCAATAAAATCTACCAGCGCCCGGCGCTGGTGGATTCCCAGGCCGCGGACCCGTCGGGATTGCGCGATGCCAAGCTGGTCCATGATGGCGGCCGCCCGGACCCGGCCGATCCCGGGCAGGGCTTCGAGCAGCTCCACAATTCTCATGCGGGCAATGGCGTCGTCGGTTTCGGCGGCACTGATGACTTTGGCAATAGACAGTTCCCCCGTCTTGAGGCGCTCCTTTGCCTCGGCCCTGGTGGCCCTTGCGGCAGCGGCCTTGCGGAGGGCGTCGGAACGCTCCTGCGGAGTGAGGGGTCTCAAACTCACTGGAAGTCCTCCCTGCATGGCGGGACGGGGCACTCGTGCCCTTGCCCCGAACCTACCGTCTGGCGGCGGCAGAAATCAATGGAAATCTGCGGACGCCAGCAGGCCGAAGCTGGCCGCCGTCCGGAAAGCCCGCGGCCCGGGTCCGGGAGCCCCGGACCCGGGCCGGCTTCCCGGCGGCCGCTAGGCGGCGAGGAGTTCGTCGAGGGTGCGCCGTGCGGCATCCCGGAGGGACTGCAGCTGCGGTCCGGCGCCGAGGATGTCCCGGCTCGAAGTGCCCAGGACCTGGGGATAGGCCGCACCGAAAGTTCGGCGCAGGTCCGCGGCCGTGGCGCCCTGCGCACCCAGGCCGGGGGCCAGGATGGGCCCGCGGACCGCCGCCAGGTCGAGATCCAGTGCGGTGAGGGCTGAACCCACCGTGGCGCCGATCACCAGGCCCACGGAACCGAGCGGACCGTCATAGCGGCGGTTCTCCGCCGCCGCCGCTTCCGTGATCCGCCGCGCGACGGAGTCCGCCCCGCCGACGTGCTGCACGGAGGCGCCTTCCGGGTTCGAGGTCAGCGCGAGGACGAACACGCCGCGCCCGGTCTCGGCCGCCAGGTCCAGGGCGGGCCGGAGCGACTCAAAGCCCAGGTACGGGCTCAGCGTGACCGAATCCGCGGCCAGGGCAGAGCCGTCCCGCAGCCAGGCGTCGGCGTAGGCAGCCATGGTGGAGCCGATGTCGCCGCGTTTGGCATCCGCAATGCTCAGCACGGAGTTTTCCGCAGCCGCGGCCAGGATCCGTTCGAGCACGGCGATTCCCGCGGAGCCGTGCCGCTCGTACAGGGCCACCTGCGGCTTCACCGCGGCAGCGAGGGAGCCCACGGCCTCCAGGACGGTCAGCGAGAAGCGTTCCAGCCCGGCGGGGTCGTCAGTCAGTCCCCAGCGCTGCAGGAGCGCCGGGTGCGGGTCGATGCCGACGCACAGCGGGCCGCGGTCCGCCATGGCCCGCCCCAGCCGGGAGCCGAAGGACTCCCGGCCGGGGGTTCCGGCCGTGGATGCCTCAGGCATCCTGCAGGGCCTTCAGGTTTGCGGCGTGCTCCTGCAGGCTCGTGACGGACCATTCGTAGGTGCGCAGCGCCTCGATGGCCTGGACGGCGGCATTGAACTCGGCCACCGTGGTGATGCACGGGATGCCGATCGACGTCGCGGCGGCACGCAGTTCGTAGCCGTCGCTGCGGGCCTCGCCACCGGAGGGGGTGTTGAAGACCATGTCGATCTCGCCGGCAATGACGAGGTCGGCGATGGTGCCTTCGCCTTCGGCGCTGGAGCCCTCGGCGACCTTCCGGACCGGGGTGGCTTGGATGCCGTTGCGGCGCAGGACGTCGGCCGTGCCGCCGGTGGAGACGATCTCGAAGCCGAGGTCCGAGAGCCGCTTGACGCCCATGATGACCGAGCGCTTGTCCCGGTTCGCCACCGAGACGAAGATCTTGCCCTCCGTGGGCAGCGCGTTGTTGGCGGCCGCCTGGCTCTTGGCGAAGGCCGTGTCGAAGTGCTTGTCGATGCCCATGACCTCACCCGTGGAGCGCATTTCCGGGCCGAGCAGGGAGTCGACCACCTTGCCCTCGGGGGTGCGGAAACGGCTGAACGGCAGCACGGCTTCCTTGACTGAGACCGGTGCATCCAGCGGCAGCGAGGAACCGTCGCCGCTCTCCGGCAGCATCTTGTACGCGCTGCGGAGCTGGTTGATGGTGACGCCGGTGCCGATCAGGGCCGCCGCCTTCGCCATCTGGACGCCGGTGGCCTTGGAGACGAACGGCACGGTCCGTGAGGCGCGCGGGTTGGCTTCCAGGACGTAGAGCACGTCGGAGGCCAGGGCGAACTGGATGTTGATCAGGCCGCGGACGCCCACGCCCTCGGCGATCGCCAGGGTGGCGGTCCGGACCCGTTCCAGCACGTTGCCGCCCAGGGTGATGGGCGGCAGCACGCAGGCCGAGTCGCCGGAGTGGATGCCGGCCTCCTCGATGTGCTCCATGATGCCGCCGAGGTACATCTCTGTGCCGTCGTAGAGGGCGTCGACGTCGATCTCGACGGCGTCCTCGAGGAAGCGGTCGATCAGGACCGGGTGGTCCGGGGTGATTTCGGTGGCGTTGGCGATGTAGCGGGAGAGGTTGGGCTCGTCGTAGACGATCTCCATGCCGCGGCCGCCGAGGACGTAGGAGGGGCGGACCAGGACGGGGTAGCCGATCTCGTCGGCGATCTTCTTGGCGTCCTCGAAGGACACGGCGGTGCCGTTCTTCGGCGAGACGAGCCCGGCCTTGTCGAGCACGCGGGAGAAGGCGCCCCGGTGTTCGGCGAGGTCGATCGCCTCCGGCGAGGTGCCAAGGATCGGCACGCCAGCGTCGGCGAGCTGCTGGGCCAGTTTCAGCGGGGTCTGGCCGCCGAGCTGGACGAAGACGCCCATGACGCCGCCGGTGCGCTCCTCGGCCGCGATGACCTCGAGCACGTCCTCCAGGGTCAGCGGCTCGAAGTAGAGCCGGGTGGAGACGTCGTAGTCCGTGGAGACCGTTTCCGGGTTGCAGTTGACCATCACGGTCTCGTAGCCGGCCTTGCGCAGCGCCATCGAGGCGTGGACGCAGGAGTAATCGAATTCGATGCCCTGGCCGATCCGGTTGGGGCCGGACCCGAGGATGATGATGGACGGCTTGGCGTGCAGCGCGACCTCGTCCTCCTCGTCATAGGAGGAGTAGTGGTACGGGGTGTAGGCGGCGAACTCGGCCGCGCAGGTGTCCACGGTCTTGTAGACGGGACGGATGCCGAGCGCCTGCCGGACGCCGCGGACGACGTCCTCGGAGTTGTGGGTCAGGGCACCGATCTGCTCGTCGGAGAAGCCGTGGCGCTTGGCGCGCGTCAGCATCTCCGGAGTCAGCGCCGCGGCCTGCCGGATTTCGAGGGAGATCTCGTTCAGCAGCTGGAGCTGGTCCAGGTACCAGGGGTCGATCTTGGTGGCCTCGAAGAGCTGTTCCACGGTGGCGCCGCCGAGCAGGGCGCGCTGGACCTGGTGCAGGCGGTCGGTGGTGGGACGCTTGGACTTCTCGATCAGCTCCGCAACTTCCCATTCCGGGACGTGGCTGAAGTCCAGCTGGGAGCCCTTCTGCTCCAGGGAGCGCAGGGCCTTCTGCAGCGCCTCGGTGAAGTTCCGGCCCATGGCCATCGCCTCGCCCACCGATTTCATGGTGGTGGTCAGGGTGGGGTCCGCCGCCGGGAACTTCTCGAACGCGAAGCGCGGGACCTTCACCACCACGTAGTCCAGCGTGGGTTCGAAGGACGCGGGGGTCTTCTGGGTGATGTCGTTCGGGATCTCGTCCAGGGTGTAGCCGAGGGACAGCTTGGTGGCGATTTTGGCGATCGCGAAGCCGGTGGCCTTCGAGGCGAGGGCGGAGGAACGGGAGACGCGCGGGTTCATTTCGATCACGACGACGCGGCCGGTGTCCGGTTCGACGGCGAACTGGATGTTGCAGCCGCCGGTGTCGACGCCGACCTCGCGGATGACGGCGATAGAGATGTCGCGCAGCCGCTGGTATTCGCGGTCCGTGAGCGTCAGGGCCGGGGCGACGGTGATCGAGTCGCCGGTGTGCACGCCGACCGGGTCGAAGTTCTCGATGGAGCAGACCACAACGACGTTGTCGTTCTTGTCCCGCATCATCTCGAGCTCGTATTCCTTCCAGCCGAGGATGCTCTCTTCGAGCAGCACCTCGGATGTGGGGCTGTACTGCAGGCCCTGGCCGACGATCCGGCGCAGGTCGCCCTCGTCGTAGGCCAGCCCGGAGCCGAGGCCGCCCATGGTGAAGGAGGGCCGGACGACCATCGGGTAGCCGAGGTCCCCGGCTGCCGCGAGTGCCTCGTCCATGGTGTGGATGATGTGGCTGCGGGCCGACTCGGCGCCGCAGCGCTCCACGACGCCCTTGAACTTCTCGCGGTCCTCGCCGAGCTCGATCGCGGCAATGTTGGCGCCGATCAGCTCGACGTTGTACTTCTCCAGGACGCCGTTCTTGTCCAGCGCGATGGCCGTGTTGAGCGCCGTCTGGCCGCCCAGGGTCGGCAGGAGCGCGTCGGGGCGCTCCTTGGCGATGATCTTCTCCACCACTTCGGGGGTGATCGGCTCGATGTAGGTGGCGTCCGCGAACTCGGGGTCCGTCATGATGGTGGCCGGGTTGGAGTTGACGAGGATGACCCGCAGGCCTTCCTCCTTGAGGACGCGCAGTGCCTGGGTGCCGGAGTAATCGAATTCGGCCGCCTGGCCGATCACGATCGGGCCGGACCCGATGACCATGACGCTCTTGAGGTCAGTTCTCTTGGGCATTACTTCTTGTCCTCAGTCTTGGAATCGGTGGCAGTCTTTGTGCCTGTCTCTGTCTTTGAAGAAGCGTCCGCCATCAGCTCGATGAAGCGGTCGAAGAGGTAGGCGGCGTCGTGCGGGCCGGCGGCAGCTTCGGGGTGGTACTGCACGGAGAAGGCCGGGATGTCGAGGCAGGCGAGGCCTTCGACGACGTCGTCATTGAGGCTCACGTGGCTGACCTCGACACGGCCGAAGCGCTCCTCGGGGGCCTGCGTGGCGCCGTTGAGCGGAGCGTCGACGGCGAACCCGTGGTTCTGCGAGGTGATTTCGACCTTGCCGGTGCGGCGGTCCATCACGGGCTGGTTGATGCCGCGGTGGCCGTAGCGCAGCTTGTAGGTGCCGAACCCGAGGGCCCGGCCCAGGATCTGGTTGCCGAAGCAGATCCCGAAGTACGGGATCTTCTCGTCGAGCACGGAGCGCAGCAGCGCCACCTGGTTGTCCGCGGTGGCGGGGTCACCGGGGCCGTTGGACATGAAGAAGCCGTCCGGGTTGACGGCCTGGACGTCGGCGAGGGTTGCCGTGGCGGGCAGCACGTGCACCCGGACACCGCGCTCGGCGAAACGGACCGGGGTCATGCGCTTGATGCCGAGGTCGATGGCGGCGATGCTGAAGCGCGGCTCGCCGTCCCAGCCGAAGTCCTTGGGCTCCACGGTGTACGCGGCGTCCACGCTGACTTCCTCGGCGAGCCGTGAGCCTTCCATCGGCGCGCTGGCCAGGACGGCGTCGACGAGTTCCTTGTCCGTGGCGCGGGCGGCGTCGCCGGAAAAGATGCCGGCGCGCATGGTCTTGTGTTCGCGCAGGTGGCGGGTGATGGCGCGGGTGTCGACGCCCTGGATGCCGACGATCCCCTGCTCGGTCAGCTCATCGTCCAGGGACCGTTCGGAACGCCAGTTGGAGGGCCGGCGCGCGGCGTCGCGGACGATGTAGCCGGCTACCCAGATGCGGCGGGACTCGGCGTCGTCGGTGTTGACGCCGGTGTTGCCAATGTGCGGCGCGGTCTGGACCACGAGCTGGCGTGCGTAGGAGGGGTCGGTGATGGTCTCCTGGTAGCCGGTCATGCCGGTCGCGAAGACCGCCTCGCCGAGCGCCGTTCCGGTGGCGCCGTAGCTGGTGCCGCGGAAAATCCGGCCGTCCTCGAGCACGAGGACTGCGGGGGTGGATGCTGCTGCAGCGGGTGCAGCGGGGGTGGTTGTCACTTCTGTTTCTGGCACTTCGTTGGCTTCCGTCACGTCGTTACTTTCCACTATCGGCTTCTGCCTGAGGGGCTGCGGAGATTAAATCTTGGAGGGTGGTGAGGAGCACGGCCTTGTCCTCGGCACGGCGGGTCCGGTAGCCGGTGTCCAGCTCGTGGGAACCGAGCATCCAGCTCAGCACCAGCAGGCCGTCCTTCTCGACGAACTTTCCGGCCATGCCGCTTTCCTGCCGCACACCGGTGAGGCGTGAGGCCGGGATGAACACCGGACCGGCGCCCGCGCGATCGAACAGCACGCCTTCGGGGTGCACGCTGAGCGTGGCGTTGGTGCGGATGCCCAGATTGTGCACGGCGATCCGGTCCAGCCAGTCGCCGGCGGTGGTGGACGCGACGTACTGGCCCTCGGCCGCGGCCAGCGGGGCGCCGAGCTCGGCGGGGACCTCGGGGAGGGGCTCGACGTCGGACTGGCGGCGCAGGCGGTTGCGCCAGCCGACCGCGATGAGGACAAGCGCGACGCCGGTCAGGACGAGCGTGAAGAGCAGGGAAAGGTCCTTGACCGTCATGGGCGGCGGCCCGCCGGTCCGGCGTCGACAGCGTCGGCCGGCCACCGGTAGGGGGTGTTGAGTTTTCCGTCGAGAACGGTCGGGTGGCCCTTGAAGAACGTCGCCACTACCTTCCCGGGCAGTTCCCGGCCGGCAAACGGAGAGTTACGGCCCATGGTTGCCATCTTAGAAGGGTCCACGGTCCAGCGCGCAGCCGGGTCCACGAGTGTGACGTTGGCGGGCTCCCCGGCCTCGAGCGGGCGGCCCTGGTCCTGGACCCGGCCGATAGCGGCCGGTGCCGTGGAGGTCACGCGGGCGAAGTCTTCCCAGCCCATCAGGCCGGATTCGATCATGGTGTGCTGCACCACGGAGAGCGCAGTTTCCAGCCCGGTCATGCCCATGGCCGCCTGCGCCCACTCGCATTCCTTGTGTTCGCTCGGGTGCGGGGCGTGGTCGGTGCCGACGACGTCGATCGTGCCGTCGGCCAGGGCGGCGCGGAGGGCCTGGACATCGGCGTCGGTGCGCAGCGGCGGGTTGACCTTGTAGACGGGGTCGTAGCTGCGGGCGAGCTCATCCGTGAGCCAGAGGTGGTGCGGGGTGACCTCGGCCGTGACGTTGACGCCGCGGGACTTGGCCCAGCGGATGATCTCCACGGACCCGGCCGTGGAGACGTGGCACACGTGCAGGCGGGAGCCGACGTGCTGGGCCAGCAGCACGTCCCGGGCGATGATGCTTTCTTCGGCAACAGCCGGCCAGCCGGCCAGGCCCAGGACGGCGGAGACCTCGCCCTCGTTCATCTGGGCGCCGGCGGTGAGGCGGGGTTCCTGCGCGTGCTGGGCCACGACGCCGTCGAACGCCTTGACGTATTCGAGCGCGCGGCGCATCAGCACCGGATCGTGCACGCAGATGCCGTCGTCGGAAAAGACCCGCACGTGGGCCCGGGAGTCGGCCATGGCGCCGAGTTCGGCGAGCTGCTCCCCCGCGAGTCCAACGGTGACGGCGCCCACCGGGCGGACGTCCACCCAGCCGGCGGTCCGGCCAAGGGTGAGGACTTGTTCGACGACGCCGGCGGTGTCCGCCACCGGGGTGCTGTTGGCCATCGCGTGGACGGCCGTATAGCCGCCGAGTGCGGCGGCGCGGGTGCCGGTTTCGACGGTTTCGGCGTCTTCGCGGCCGGGTTCACGCAGGTGCGTGTGGATGTCCACCATGCCCGGGAGCGCGACGAGGCCGGCGGCGTCAATTACTGTTGCGCCCCTCACCCCGGCGACGTCCGCGTCCAACTGCCGGCCGCGGGCGGCGATCACGCCGTCCCGGATCAGGAGGTCTTCGGCTGCTCCGCCCAGGATCGAGGCGCCTCGGATGAGGTAGGCCCCGCTGTTGTCTGCGTGCTGTTGCTGTTCGGCCATCAGTGGCTCTCCTGGTGGGAATGAGTGAGGTTCGGATTGGCGGCGTGGGCCGCGGATGCAGACACGGATGCAGGTACAGGTGCCGGGGCCGGTTCGCGGTTCTCCCCGGAAAGCAGCAGGTACAGTGCCGCCATGCGGATGGAGACACCGTTGCGGACCTGCGCCAGCACGGTGGAGCGGGGCGAGTCGGCCGCGGCAGCGGAGATTTCCAGGCCGCGGTTCATCGGACCCGGGTGCATGATGATGGTGTCCTTGAGCCCGAGGCTGTCGAGGGCCCGGAGCCGGTTGTCGTCGAAGCCCCAGCGGCGCGAGTACTCCCGGGTGGTCGGGAAGAAGGATGCATTCATCCGTTCGCCCTGGACCCGGAGCATCATCATGGCATCCACGCCCTGTGCGAGGGTCTCGTCGAGGTCGAAGCTAACGGCGCAGGGCCACTTTTCGACGCCGATGGGCAGCAAGGTGGGCGGCGCAACGAGGGTGACTTCGGCGCCGAGGGTGCGCAGCAGCCAGACGTTGGAACGCGCCACCCGGGAGTGCAGCACGTCGCCGGCGATGGCGACGCGCATGCCTTTGAGGTCGGCTCCGGCCGACGGCGTGCCGGCCAGCTTCGACCAGTGCCGGCGCATGGTGAACGCGTCCAACAGCGCCTGCGTGGGGTGTTCGTGGGTGCCGTCCCCGGCGTTGATGACGGCGGCGTCGATCCAGTCGGTTGCGGCAAGCCGGTGCGGGGCGCCGGAGGCCCAGTGCCGGATGACCACCGCGTCGGCGCCCATCGCGGCGAGTGTCTGGGCGGTGTCCTTGAGTGACTCGCCCTTGGAGACGGAGGAGCCTTTCGCGGCGAAGTTGATGACGTCGGCGGAGAGCCGCTTGGCGGCTGCCTCGAAGGAGATCCGGGTGCGGGTGGAGTCCTCGAAGAACAGGTTGACCACGGTGCGCCCGCGCAGGGCAGGGAGCTTTTTGACCTCGCGCTCCCCCACGGCCGCCATTTCCTCGGCGGTGTCCAGGATGCGGATGGCGTCGTGCAGGCTCAGGTCCTGGGTGGAGAGCAGGTGCCTCATGCTGTGGCCTCAATGACCACTTCATTGACGGGTGCGCCGTCCACGGAATCGGTTTCCTCGAGGCGGACGCGGACCTTCTCGGACGAGGAGGTGGGCAGGTTCTTGCCGACGTGGTCCGCGCGGATGGGCAGTTCCCGGTGGCCACGGTCGATCAGCACGGCGAGGCGGACAATCCGCGGGCGGCCGAGGTCGATGATGGCATCGAGGGCTGCCCGGATGGTGCGCCCGGAGTAGAGGACGTCGTCGATCAGCACAACAACTTTGTTATCGATCCCGGTGCGCGGGAGCTGCGTGGGGTACGGCGGCCTGGTGGGCTGGTGCGAGAGGTCATCGCGGAACATGGTGACGTCGAGCTGGCCGACAATCGCGGAGGCGTCCACTGTGGGGTCGGCGGCGGCGATCTTGGCGGCGAGGCGGACGGCGAGGGGATAACCCCGGCGCGGGATACCCAGCAGGACGAGGTCCTGGGAGCCCTTGTTGGCCTCGAGAATTTCGTGGGCGATACGAGTGAGGGCGCGGTCTATGTCAGCCTGGTTGAGGACAACCCGGGTGAGTATCACCTTCGCCGGACCCGGTGCTGAAGGCACAGAAGTCAAAGCTCGTCTCCCCTTTCCCCGCCTCACGGGACGGAATTAAAAAAGGATTATTTGCTCTTTCAAATTACCACAGCGGGGAAGACGGCCCATCGCCGCCGGAATGCGTTTAACCTCACACGGACATAGGCTCGACTCCATGACGACGAACGAGCCACGGCCCGGGCAGGACTACCTTGGCGCCTCAGGCCAGCGGCCGCTGCCCCAGCAGGCCAACCCGACGTGGCTGGGACATGTCCGCCCGGCCGACTACCGGCAGGCCCCGGCCAACTCCCGCGGCCAGTTCCAGCCGGCGCTCCCTCCGGCCCTTCCGGCGGTTCCGGGCGGCCGCCGTTCCGCCGGCGTTTCTGGCCTGGTGCTGGCCGGCGGGTTCCTCGCGTTCGTCAGCCTCTTCCTGGTCCTGCCCTTCCTCCTGGACAGGACCGGAATCTCCGGCTTTGTCATTGGCTTCATCGCCTCCCTGATTCCGCTGGGGACCGTGCTGTTGACCGTGCGCTTCATCGACCGCTGGGAACCTGAGCCCAAGCCGCTGCTGCTTTTCGCCTTTGTCTGGGGCGCTGCCGTCTCCATCGCGGTCACCATGCTGATCCAGCCGTACTTTTCGCTGGTGGCGGGGCCGGCCTCCGGGCTGGACTATACGACCTTCGCCGTGACGGTCCAGGCGCCGGTGGTAGAGGAATTCGCTAAGTCCCTGGGGCTGCTGGTGCTCCTGATCTTCGCCCCGAAGCATTTCAACGGGCCGGTGGACGGTGTGGTGTTCGCCTTCACGATCGCGGCTGGCTTCGCGTTCACCGAGAACATCCTGTACTTCGGCCGTGCCATCGCCGAATCCAGCGACCCCGGCACGGACCTCGCCGTGGTGTTTTTCCTCCGCGGGGTCATGTCCCCCTTCGCCCACGCCATCTTCACGGGAACCACCGGCCTGATCATGGGCCTCGCGGTGCGCCGCGGCCACACCGGGCTGGGCGTGCTGGCGTTCGCCGCCGGCCTCGTCCCCGCGATGCTGCTGCACAGTGGCTGGAACAGCATGGGCCAGGACTTCTTGGCCCAGTACGTCCTGGTGCAGGTCCCGATCTTCCTGCTGGCGGTCCTGGTCATCGTGCTGCTGCGGGTGGCGGAGCGAAGGCTCACCCGCCAGCGGCTCAAGGAATACTCGGCCGCGGGCTGGTTCACCGCGGCTGAGGTGGAAATGCTGGCCACCGCCGCTGGCCGCCGTTCTGCACTGCGCTGGGCGAAATCCGTCGGGCGGGGCGCGCAGATGAAGGCCCTGATCGATGCAGCCACCCAGCTTGCACTGACGCGCCAACGGATCCTCACCGGCCGGGACGTGCCGGCGCACCAACGCGATGAGCAGCACCAGCTCGCCGAGATCACCGCGCTCCGGACCGCCGTCGTCGGCTGACGAAAGAACCCCGCCCAGGCTGTCCTGGACGGGGTTCTTCGTAGTGCCTGACCTGATTGCCTTAAGACTTAGGCCAGCAGCGAAGGCTTCAGCTGCTGCAGCCGGCCCAGCAGGCCGTTGATGAACGACGGCGACTCGTCCGTGGAGAGCGTTTTGGCCAGCGCCACAGCTTCGCTGACTGCCACGCCGTCCGGGACGTCGTCGTTGTAGAGCAGTTCCCAGGTGCCGATCCGCAGGATGATGCGGTCCACGGAGGGCATGCGCTCCAGGGTCCAGCCCTGCGAATAGGTCTCGAGGAATTCGTCGATGGCCGCCTGGTGCGACACCACGCCTTCGACAATTTCGAGGGTGTACGGGTTGACGATCTGGTCTGTCTGCTCGCGGCGGGACTTCAGTACGTCGAACGCCGAGGCAGAGCGCTGCTCGGCCTCAAAAAGCACATCGAGGGCCCGGTTCCGGGCCTTACCGCGCGCACTCACTAGTCGTTGACCCGGCCGAGGTAGCTGCCGTCACGGGTGTCGACCTTGACTTTGGTGTTGTTCTCGACGAACAGCGGCACCTGGATCTCGTATCCGGTTTCGAGCGTGGCGGGCTTGGTGCCGGCCGAGGAGCGGTCGCCCTGCAGGCCCGGCTCGGTGTAGGTGATCTCGAGGACGACGCTCGGGGGCAGCTCGATGTAGAGCGGGTTCCCCTCGTGGATGGCGATGTTGACCATCTGGTTCTCGAGCATGAAGTTGGTGGCGTCGCCGACGGTGGCGGCGGAAACGGTGAGCTGGTCGAAGTCCGAGGTGTCCATGAAGACGAAGTCGGTGCCGTCCTGGTACAGGTACTGGTAGTCGCGGCGGTCCACCGTGGCGGTCTCAATCTTCAGTCCGGCATTGAAGGTCTTGTCGACCACCTTGCCGGACATCACGTTGCGCATCTTGGTGCGCACGAACGCGCCACCCTTGCCGGGCTTGACGTGCTGGAACTCGATGATGTTCCAAAGCTGGCCCTCAAGCTTAAGGACGGTTCCGTTCTTGATGTCGTTAGTGGTTGCCACTGTATCCTCTTAGTTTCTCTCTGGTTCCATCGGGCCGGTGCTATCGGCCAGACGTTCTATGCCGGGCCGGCATGCCGTGCGGCCCGCCAGCGCGTATTTGTCAAAAATCCAAGATCTATTCTACCGGTTCCCGTGGATAGCTGGCTGACCGGGGCTCAGGACTGCTGTTCCAGCACGTCCCGCGCGCGCTGCAGCGCCACTGTGGAGGCGTAGATCAGAGCCGCGTCGGCGGACCCGGCCACGCGCAAATCCAGCGCCTTGGCGAAGGATTCGACGGCGGCGCCAACGTTCCCGCCGGCGAAGTAGGACCTGCCGAGGTGCTGGCGGACGGCCGCCTCCTCCAGGGTGCCCTGGGTCTCGGCGAGGAGCTGCCGGAACACTTCGACCGCCCGGTCGAACCGGTTCGAAACCCGGAGCACGTCCGCCTCGAAGATCCGCAGCCGGAGCGAGTCGGGGTCCTTGTAGCGGGCCTCGGCCAGGAGCTCGGCGGCCTCGGCCGCGTGCCCTTCGACGAGCCGGACGAGGATCAGGTCCCCCGGGTCGACGGAGGCCGCCAACGCCTCGGCCAGGACCTCGTCGTTGACGATCTGGGGCATCAGGGTCTGCGGGTTGATCCGGATCCCGGGAAGTCCCGCGTCCGGCCACTCGCTCGTGCCGCCCTTGACCATGTACATCAGGAGGCAATCTCCTGGTAGGCGGCAAACAGCAGTGACGTGTCCGGGACGTCGAGGATGCCGGGCCGGCCGACGCCGTCGAGCACCACGAACCGGAGCAGGTCACCGCGGGATTTCTTGTCCCGGCGCATGCCGTCGAGGAGGGCCTGCCAGCGGTCGCGGCGGTAGGTGATGGGAAGCCCGAGGCTTTCGAGGATAGTGCGGTGCCTGTCGGCGTCGGCGTCGCTGAGCCGGCCCACGCTGCGGGCGAGTTCGGCGGCGAACATCATGCCCACGGACACGGCGGCACCGTGGCGCCAGGAGTAGCGCTCGGCGAGTTCGATCGCGTGGCCCAGGGTGTGGCCGTAGTTCAGGATCTCGCGCTGGCCGGTCTCCTTCAGGTCCTCGGAGACCACCCGGGCCTTGACGGTGATGGCCCGTTCGATCAGTTCCCGCAGCAGGTCCGAGCGGGGATCGATGACCGCGGACGGGTCTTTTTCGATCAGCTCCAGAATGGCAGGGTCGGCGATGAAGCCGCACTTGATGACCTCGGCCATGCCGGAAATGATCTCGTTCTTCGGCAGCGTCTCCAGCGTGTCGAGGTCCGCGAGGACACCGGCGGGCGGGTGGAACGCGCCCACCAGGTTCTTGCCCTCGGCGGTGTTGATGCCGGTCTTGCCGCCGACCGAGGCGTCCACCATGCCCAGCAGGCTCGTGGGCATGTGGATGACCTTGACGCCGCGCAGCCAAGTCGCTGCGACAAAGCCGGCCAGGTCCGTCACGGCGCCGCCGCCGACGGCGACGACGACATCGGAGCGGGTGAAGTCGTTTTGTCCCAGCACCTGCCAGCAGAAGGAGGCGACCTCGATGTGCTTGCCCTCTTCGGCGTCGGGAATTTCTGCCGTCAGAGCGGTGAAGCCGGCTGCGGCCAACTCTTCGCGGACGGTGTCCCCGGTCAGCCGAAGCGCGCGGGGGTGGATGACCAGGACCCGTTTGACGCGCTCGCCCAGCAGACCGGGCAGGCTTGCCAGGAGGCCGCGGCCCACTACGACGTCGTAGTTCTCACCCGGCGTTTGTCCGGTGACTTTGATGACGGTTGATTCGTTACTCACTATTCAACTTCCTTTGTCGCCGCCGGGATGGGCACGGCCGCAGTCTTCGCGACGGCGTGCACCCCCAGCGCATCTTCCAGCCGGTGGGCCAGCTCCGGAACGCTGCCGCTGCGGACATCGAGGACCAGGTCGGCGAGCCGTTCGTAGACCGGTTGCCGGGTGGCGAACAAGGTCCGCCACCGGCCCATGGCGTCGCCGGCCAGGAGCGGCCGGCCCGAATTTCTGGCAATGCGTTCCGCCACAGTCTCGGCGTCGCATTCGAGATAAACAACGGTACAGCGGCCCAGAAGCTGCTGCGTACCGGAGTCAAGGACAGCCCCGCCGCCGAGCGAAATGACGGTGGTGCTCCCCTGTGCTTCTTCGATGGCCAGCGCCACGGCGCGGGCCTCTAGCTCGCGGAAGGCGTGCTCGCCCCGGCTGGCGAAGATCTCGGCGATCGTCCCGTGCTGGGCCACCACGAGCGCGTCGGTGTCCACGAACGCGCACCCCAGGTGCTGCGCGAGCTGGTGTCCGATCGCCGACTTGCCCACGGCCATCGGTCCGATCAGGACCACCGGGCCAAGGTGCCTTGCCGCGGCGGAGCGCCCGTCGGTTTTTCCGGCTGGCACTAGTGGCCGATCGAGTCCAGGGACGCCGGAATGCTGTCCAGGTAACCCTTGATGTTGCGGGCGGTCTCCTGCACGGAGTCACCGCCGAATTTTTCGGTGACCGCTTCGGCGATCACCAGGGCCACCATGGCCTCGGCCACGACACCGGCGGCCGGGACGGCACAGACGTCTGAGCGCTGGTGGTGGGCCTTGGCGGCCTCCCCCGTGCTGACGTCGACCGTCTTGAGCGCGCGGGGCACGGTGGCGATCGGCTTCATGGCGGCACGGACGCGCAGGACGTCGCCAATGCTCATGCCGCCCTCGATCCCGCCTGCACGGTTGGACGTGCGGATGATCTTGCCGTCCGCGTCCTTGACGATCTCATCGTGGGCGGCCGAGCCGCGGCGCGCCGCGGTGCGGAACCCGTCGCCGACCTCAACTCCCTTGATGGCCTGGATGCCCATCAGGGCCGCCGCCAGGCGCGAGTCGAGCCGCCGGTCCCAGTGGACGTAGCTGCCCAGTCCCGGCGGGAGCCCGTAGACAAGAACTTCCACCACGCCGCCAAGGGTTTCGCCTTCTTTGTGCGCGACGTCGACCTCGGCCACCATGGCGTCCGAGGTTTCGCGGTCGAAGCAGCGTAGCGGATCGGCGTCCAGGGCGATCACGTTGCCCGGGACCGGCAGCGGCCGGCCTTCCGGCACGGCAACGCTGGCGATGGACACGGTGTGGGAGACGAGTTCAATTCCGAGCTGCTTGAGGAACGCTGCGGCGACCGTGCCGAGCGCCACCCTCGTGGCCGTCTCGCGGGCGCTGGCCCGCTCCAGGACCGGGCGGGCCTCGTCGAAGCCGTATTTCTGCATGCCGGTGAAGTCGGCGTGGCCGGGCCGCGGCCGCGTCAGGGGGGCGTTCCGGGCCTGGTCGGCCAAGATTTCCGGCTCCACGGGGTCGGAAGACATGATCTGTTCCCACTTGGGCCATTCGGTGTTGCCGACCTGGATGGCGACAGGGCCGCCCTGGGTCAGGCCATGGCGGACTCCGCCGAGGATCGTGACCTCGTCCTGCTCGAATTTCATCCGGGCGCCGCGGCCATAGCCGAGCCGCCGGCGGGCCAGGGCCTCGCTGATGTGGGCGCTGGTGAGTTCCACACCGGCGGGCACGCCTTCAATTATTCCGACCAGTGCCGGGCCATGGGATTCTCCGGCAGTCAACCAACGCAACATACATTCCATCCTGCCATGTCGGGCGGTTAGAACACCCGTCGGGGTGCCCCCACTGCGTCACACATCACATCTATGACTCCGGCCGGGAGGGCCTCGCCCAGTCCGGTGAAATGCCGTACCTGCTCTACGGCCTGGTAGATGAGCATTTCAAGTCCCGGGACCACCGTGCCGCCAGCTTCCTGCCAGACCGCCGCAATCTGGCTGGGCCACGGATCATAGGCGACGTCCAGGAGCACGCCGGGGCTGCCCGTCAGTTTCGCCGCGAGTGCGTCTGCCAGTTCCGCGGCGAGTGCGTCTGCAGCGCGGGGCGGCAGCGTGGAGATGACGACGTCGGCCGCGGCGACGGCGGCGGCCGCTCCGGCGAGGGGAAGCACCTGGACGGGGACCGCCAGGGCGGCGGACGCCGCGCGGGCCTCGCCGGCACGGCTGGGATCGCGCACGAACACGTCGGCAGTCGCTGCCCCCAGTTCCTTGAGCGCCGCGACGGCCGCGGCGGCGGTCCCGCCGCCGCCGAGGATTACGGCGGTGGGCGCCGGGGCGGCCCCCGCGTGCCGGAGTGCGTTGACGATGCCGGCGACGTCGGTGTTGTAGCCGACCAACTGGGTTTGGTCAGCACTGCCGGCGTCGGGTTCGAACGCAACGGTATTGACGACGCCGAGTGCGCGCCCGACGCCCCGGACTTCGTCCACTTCCGCCACCATGGCCGATTTGAGCGGCATGGTGACCGAGAGCCCGCGCCAGGAACCGTCAGCGCGCGCCTCGTCCCTGACCTGCCGCATGAAATCCGGCAGGGCGGCCTCTGTCACGTCAATGGCGGAGTAGGCGATGTCCAGGCCCAGGTGGGCGTAGGCGGCGCGGTGCAGCGCCGGCGACTTCGAATGGCTGACGGGATGCCCAAGGACGGCCGCCCGCAGCGTCATACGCAGCGTCCCGGGTTGGCCGCACACCAGGCGTTGTACTGCTCCACGTATCCGTTGTGTTCGGCCAGGGTCTTGGAGAACTTGGTCTCCTTGGTGTCCAGGTTGATGGTGACCCAATAGAGGTAGCTGTTGGACTTGGGCTTGGCGGCGGCATCAATGGCCGTCTTGCCGGGAGAGCCGATGGGCCCGGCGGGCAACCCCTGGTTGGCGTAGGTGTTGTACGGATTCGACTTGTCAGCCTTCTGGGCCTCGTCGATGTGGAAGCTGCGGATGCCCAGGCCATAGGTGACCGTGGCATCGGACTGGATCAGCCCGTTCGTCTCGGTGTTGTTCGGCTTGAGGCGGTTGTAGATGGCACCTGCAACGTCACCGTATTCGGCTTGGCCGCCTTCGGCCTGCACGATGCTCGCAACCGTCACTACGTCATACTGTTTCGCGGAATCGGTGACGCCCTGGGCCTTGAGTTCATCCAGGGTGCTGCCGACGAGCTTCTGCAGAATCTCCTTGGCAGAGGAGCCCAACGGGAAGCGGTACTCCCCCGGCGCCAGGTAGCCCTCGAGGTTCTTGGCCTTCTTCGGGACGCCAAACTGCGCGGGCGCATCGCTGAGCGCCTTCAAATCGGCAACCGAAATCCCGGTGCCCTCGGAAATCGCCTGCAGGGATTCGCTGATCCGCAACCCGGCGCTGAGCGCAAAGTACATGACCTTACCCTGGCCCTTGTTGAGCAGGACAGACACGGCATCGGAGTTCTTCATTTCCTGGCGCATCGAGAAAGTGCCGGGGTTCAGGGCACCGCCGGAAGCGGTGAACTCCTTCAAGAAAGTGTCTGCGTTCGCCACGACCTTCTGCGACTCCAGCTCGGTGGCCACGGACCTCGGCCCGGCGCCGGGTTCGACCGTGATGGTGACGTTGCCGGTCCCGGGCCCCGGGTAGTCGGCCATTTTGTCCCCGCCCAGGAGGGGCTTGAGGAACTGCGCGCCGATAGCGATTGCGACGACGAAAACCGTCAGGGACAGCACCAGGGCCAGGAAGCGGCGCCGGCGGCGGACCTTCTTGGACGGAACCTTGTTGTAGCGGACCGCTCCGGCCATCAGCTCGTGGCCGGGCTCGCCGTGGTACTCGGCTTCCGGGTGCGCCTGATCGTGGGGTTCGACGGACTCGTCGTAAACATGGTGGGCCTCATCATGTTGTCCCACATCGTGGGGGTGCAGCGCGTAACTGTGGTGAGGGCCGGTGCCGTGGGCAGCCCCGTCATGGCGGGCTTCGTAGCCCTGCTGGCCGGCCGTCGCATAGACAGCGTCCTCGTGGACGGCGTCCTCGTGGACGGCCTCTTCGCGGACGGGCTCTTCGCGGACGGGGATCATCTGGGTGAAGTCTTCGCGGACGGGCGCCACGTCAGCCGGAACGTCCTGAACGGGCTCTTCGTGCACAGCTTCTGTGTGAACGGGCTCTTCGCGAACGGGTTCTTCGTGCACGGGCTCTTCATGAACAGCGTCTTCATGCACGGGTTCTGTGTGCACGGGTTCGTCGCGCATGGGTTCGTCATGAACAGCGTCTTCGTGCACGGTCGGTGCTGCCTCGGGCAGTTCCGGGGCGGCCTGCGGCAGTTCGCGCTCCGGCGTCGGCGATGGAACGTCTCGTCCCGTCTCAAAAGCCTGCGGCGGGATCACGCTGTGTCCCTGCGTCGCCAGGAGCTTTTCCCGGGCCCGGATCTCTTTACGCGTCAGCGGTCGGCCGGCACCACTAAGGGCGTCACCGGAGGAGTCATCACTGTTGACCGGGCTCACTGTAGCCTTCCATTGTCTGAAGAGTGCGTCTGTACTGCCGGGCCGGTCTGTGCGCCGCCTCCGGTCGGCCCCGGCGCAGACTCCGCGTACACGCGGTTTCCGACCTCCGTTCCCCTGGCCTTTTGCATATCAATCGCATGTTGCAGAATACCTGCCGCCGCAACCTGATCAACTACTGTACGGTGATTTCTGCTGCTCATGCCAGCCTCGTGCAGGTTGCGGTGGGCGGTCACGGTGCTGAGCCGCTCGTCAACCAGGCGCACGGGCACGTCGGATCCGGCGCCCTGCAGGGCCCGGGCAAGCAGCTGTGCATACTCTGTGGCCATCCTGGCCGAGGCGTGCTCTTCGCCCTTCATGGTGCGCGGCAGTCCCACGAAAATCTCCACCGCGTCCAGCTCCGCGGCCAGGCCGACCAGGATGCGCACGTCGGTGTTCTTTTTCACGTTCCGCTGCAGCGTGCGCAGCGGGGTCGCCAGAATTCCGTCGCGGTCGCAGACGGCCACGCCAACGCGGACGGTGCCGACGTCCACCCCGAGCTTCACACCCCGGGGATAGACGCCGGCCACAGCAGCTTCAGACACGTAGATCCGCTATCGCCGGGTAATGGCGTCCACGACGGCGCTGAGGGCAGCGCCGACCTTGGCGGCGTCCGTGCCGCCGCCCTGGGCGACGTCGTCCTTGCCGCCACCGCCGCCGCCGAGGATGCCCGCGGCGAGGCGCACCAGGGCGCCGGCCTTGACTCCGGCCGCCCGGGCGGCTTCGTTGGTGGCGATCAGGATGACGGGACGGTCGTTGCTGACACCGGCCACCGCGACGGCGGCGGGCTCGGAACCGAGACGCGTCCGCAGGTCCAGGGCCAGGCCGCGCAGGTCGTCCGCGCCGCTGACCTGGCCGGCATCGTGTGCGATGACCTTGACGCCGGCGGCGTCCTTGGCGGTGCCAACCAGCTGGCTGGCGGCGGCCGTGAGCTGCTCCTTGCGCAGCCGCTCGAGTTCCTTTTCGGCCGTCTTGAGCTTGGTCAGCGTGCTGGAAATCCTGTCCGCGAGCAGCCCGGAGGGAACCTTCAGCATCTCCGTGAGCTCGGTGACCAGGGCCCGTTCGGCGGCCAGGTGCCGGAAGGCGTCCATGCCCACGAAGGCTTCGACACGGCGGTTTCCCGAGCCGACGGACTGCTCGCCGAGCAGGGACAGGCTGCCGATCAGGGACGTGTTCTCGACGTGGGTGCCACCGCAGAGTTCGCGGGACCAGGCGCCGTCGATTTCCACGACGCGGACCTCGTTGCCGTAGTTCTCGCCGAACAGCGCCATGGCGCCGAGAGCCTTGGCCTCGGCGAGGCCCATGATCTTGGTTTCCACCCGGAAGTTGTTGCGGATGGCGATGTTGGAGACTTCCTCGATCTCTGACCGGGTGGCGGCGCTCAGGCCCTCGCCCCAGGCGAAGTCGAAGCGCAGGTAACCGGCCTTGTTGAACGAGCCGCGCTGCAGGGCCTCCGGGCCGAGGATCTGGTGCAGGGCCGCGTGCACGATGTGCGTGCCGGTGTGGGCCTGCTCGGCGGCGTGGCGGCGTTCCCGGTCCACGGCGGCCTGAACCAGCGAGTCGGACCCGATTTCGCCTTCGCGGACAATGGCCTTGTGCACGCTGAGGCCCTTGACGGGGCGCTGGACGTCTAGGACCTCGACCACGAAGCCGTCACCGGTGATCAGCCCGGTGTCGGCCGCCTGGCCGCCGGCCTCGGCATAGAACGGCGTCTCGGCCAGGACCAGTTCAATTTCGTCGCCCGTGGACGCCTGGGCGACCTTCCGGCCGCCGGACAGGATCCCGCGGACCTTGGACTCGCCCTGGAGCTCGGTGTAACCGGTGAAGACGGTCTCGCCGGCGGACAGCAGCTCCTGGAACGCGCTGAGATCGGCGTGCGAACCCTTCTTGCCCTTGGCATCGGCCTGGGCGCGCTGGCGCTGTTCGAGCATGAGCTTGCGGAACTCGGGCTCGTCGACTTTCAGCCCGGCTTCCTCGGCCATTTCCAGGGTGAGGTCGATCGGGAAGCCGTAGGTGTCATGCAGGGCAAAGGCGTCGGCGCCGGAGAGCGGCTGATTGGCGGCCTTGGACTCCTTGACGGCGTCCTCGAGCCGGGCGGTGCCGGACGCGATGGTGCGCAGGAAGGCCTTCTCCTCGGCGTAGGCAATCCGGCTGATGCGCTCGAAGTCGGTCTCCACGATCGGGTAGACGCCCTTCATGGCGTCCCGCGAGGCCGGCAGCAGCTCGGGCAGGCAGGCCTTCTCGACGCCGAGCAGGCGCATGGAACGCACGGCGCGGCGGATCAGGCGGCGCAGCACATAGCCGCGGCCCTCGTTGGAGGGGGTGACGCCGTCGGCGATCAGCATCAGGGCCGAGCGGATGTGGTCGGCAACCACGCGCATGCGGACGTCGTCGGTGTGGTGCGGGTCCTCGGCGGACTCAGCGGAGGTGTACTCCCGGCCGGAAAGCGCCGCGGCACGGTCGATCACGGGACGGACCTGGTCGGTCTCGTACATGTTCTCGACGTCCTGGAGGATCATCGCCAGACGCTCCATACCGAGGCCCGTGTCGATGTTCTTCTTGGGCAGCTCGCCGGCGATGTCGAAATCCACCTTGGAGCGGACGTTGTCGATCTGGTACTGCATGAACACGAGGTTCCAGATCTCGACGTAGCGGTTTTCGTCGGCGATGGGGCCGCCCTCGACGCCGTAGGACGGGCCGCGGTCGTAATAGATCTCCGAGCAGGGACCGGCGGGGCCCGGCTGGCCGGTGGACCAGTAGTTGTCGGACTTGCCCATCCGCTGGATCCGCTCGGCCGGCATGCCGGTGTTCTTCAGCCACAGCTGCTCGGCCTCGTCGTCCTCTTCGTATACGGTGACCCACAGCAGCTCCGGCGGCAGTCCGTACCCGCCGTCGTCCACGCTGGTGGTGAGGAGCTCCCACGCGAACTTGATGGCGTCTTCCTTGAAGTAGTCGCCAAAGGAGAAGTTGCCGCACATCTGGAAGAAGGTGCCGTGGCGGGCCGTCTTGCCGACTTCTTCGATGTCACCGGTCCGGATGCACTTCTGCACGCTGGTGGCCCGCTGGAAGGGGGCCTCCTCGCGGGCCGTCAGGTACGGGATGAACGGGACCATGCCGGCCACGGTGAATAGCAGGGACGGGTCGCTGGAGACCAGGGAGGCGGAGGGCACGGCGGTGTGCCCCTTGCTGACAAAAAAGTCGATCCAGCGCTTGGTGATCTCCTGCGACTTCATGAGCTGATTTCTTACCCTTCAATATTCACTGCGTTATGTGGCCCGCGTCTGTGCTGCGCGGGACAAGCTGAGGACCGGCACTGATCCGGGCCCCGTCAATCCGGTGCCCCTCCAGGTGGTGCCGACGCGCGCCCTTAACGGGCACCGTACTTACTAATTCTCTCCCGGCTAGCGCCGGACCGCATCCCGGCGGGCAACGGCGCCGCCGGCGGCAATATCCGTTGCCGTTTCGATGCCAAGGGCGGAGCGGAGTTCGGCTTCCCGCTCCCCCATGCCTTCGCGGACGGCGTCGGCGAAGTCGTACAGGCCGTCCGCCAGCCGTCCCACGGCCCGGTTGAGGCCCTCGGGGCCGAGGGCGGACTGGGCTTCGGTGACCTTGCGGAAGGCGATGACGCCGATCGCGACGCCGATTCCCATCCAGATGATTCTGTTCATGTCAGGTTCTCCCGGAGGGTTAGCGGCTGCGGCGGCCGGTGGCGGGCTTTTTGGGGGTGCTGAAGGCGGAGCGCACGCCGTAGCTGAAGGCTGCCACCTTGATCAGCGGCGAACCGACAGTGGCCGCCATCAGCGAGGACAGCGCCGAGATGTTGGCCGAGGCGTCCGAGACGTTGGAGGAGATGCCGTCAACCTTCTTCAGCTGCTCGTTGGTGGTGGTCACCGTGGCGGTGACCTCGTCCATGAGCGGGGTGGCGCCGTCGCTGAGCGAGCGGATCGTGGTCCGCATCTCGTCGAACACTCCGCCGAGCTTCAGGATGGGCACGGCGAGCAGCAGGACCAGCAGTGCAAACACCCCTGCCGCGATCAGGCCGGCAATATCGCCACCAGACATAGACACTCATCTCCTTGAACTGCAGTGGATACCTGCTCGTTGCGTCGGGTTCCGACGGATTTGGCCGGCGGTCAGAACCGGCTCCCGGGGAACTCCCCCAAGTACCTTACATACAAAGAAGCCCGCGGCGCTTGCCACGGGCTTCTTTGTAAGTGTTGCCTTTGAAATTAGCGTGCGTAGAATTCCACGACGAGCTGCTCTTCGCAGGTCACGGGGATCTCGGAACGCTTGGGGCGGCGCACCAGGCGGGCCTGCAGGGCGTCAAGCTTGACGTCCAGGTAGGCCGGAACGATCGGCAGAACGTCGCGGTGAGCGCCGGCTGCTGCAACCTGGAACGGAGGCATGGTCTCGCTGCGGCTGTGGACGTGAACCAGCTGGCCCTCGCCGACGCGGAAAGACGGGCGGTCAACGCGGATGCCGTCAACGAGGATGTGGCGGTGCACAACCAGCTGGCGGGCCTGGGCGATGGTGCGGGCGAAGCCGGCACGCAGCACGAGGGCGTCGAGACGCATTTCGAGCAGTTCGATCAGGTTTTCACCGGTCAGGCCCTTGGTGCGACGTGCTTCTTCGAAGGCACGGGTCATCTGGGCTTCGCGGATGCCGTACTGGGCGCGCAGACGCTGCTTTTCGCGCAGACGTACGGCGTAGTCGGAGTCCTGCTTCTTGCGGGCACGGCCATGCTCACCGGGGCCGTACGGGCGGCGCTCCATGTACTTGGCGGCCTTGGGGGTCAGAGCGATGCCGAGTGCACGCGAAAGGCGTGCGGTACGGCGAGCACGAGTGTTGTTAGCCACTTGTGTCCTTCCAATATCTGCGGTGTGTCAGTGTTACTGGCCTCCACGATGGAGAGCATCGGCCAACCGCTGCCTTTTGCTACTGGGCACAGGGCAACCCTCATCAAACGCGAAGTTTCGATGGATTGTGCGTCCGTGCCTTGCCAGACAACGAATCAGCCTACCAGATCCGGCCGGCGGACCGAAGTCAGATCCGGGCGTGCACTCCGCGGGCACCGCTGCGTCCGAAGGACGCCGCACCCAGGAATTCCACGGCCACGAACGGTTTTGGACCCACTACCCATTCGTCGTGGCCCGGCGGAATCGCGTAGGTGTCGTTGGCGTGGATCGTGGAGCGCAGCCCTTCGGCCGTTTCTACTTCCATTTCTCCGGATATGCAGAATCCGAGATGGTGGTGCAGGCATACGTCGGTCTGCTCGTAGGGCCTGGTGTTCTCCGACCACCGCCAGCCCGGGCCCAGGATCAGTCGGGCCACCGAGTAGTCGTTCACCGTGCAGAGGTCGAATTCAGCCTTGTCCGGGCACCGCTTCTTGTCGGGCACATCGAAGGACTTCACTGCCATGGCTGTAACGAAATTGATACTCATGGGACACTACCTGGGGACGGGGCGGGGACGCTCGCGCTGGATGATCTGGGATGGAGCGAAGCCGACTGCCGTTCCGCGGTCCGGAGTGCGAGAGCCGGCGATGTGACCGCGCTGTCCCCTGCGCCGCACGGATGGCCAGCAGATCAATGCTGACGTAATTCCACGTTAGACCTCTTGGCCCCTATGTCAACGGCGGATTCCGCGCTGCGTGCCGCGACGGACCAGCCGCTGGTCACGGGCCGTTCACTTGCCGCGGATGATCTTCCGGAGCCGCTCGAGCCGGGTGGCGATGTCGCGTTCGGCTCCGTTGGCGGTGGGCTCGTAATAGTTGCGCCCGACGAGGTCGTCCGGCGGATACTGCTGGGTGGCCACGGCATGCGGCGCATCGTGGGCGTATTTGTAGCCCTTGCCGTGACCCAGCTGTTTTGAGCCCGGGTAGTGGGCATCGCGCAGGTGGGCCGGGATGCCGTTTCCGAGCCCGGCGCGGACGTCCGCGATCGCCTGGTTGATCCCCATGTACGCGGCGTTGGACTTCGGCGCAGTGGCCAGATGCACCACGGCCTCAGCGAGGATGATCCGGCCTTCCGGCATGCCGATCAGTTGGACGGCCTGGGCCGCCGCGACGGCGGTCTGCAGCGCCGTCGGGTCCGCCATGCCGACGTCCTCGGCCGCGGAGATTACGATCCGGCGGGCCACGAACTTGGCGTCCTCACCGGCCTCCAGCATCCGGGCGAGATAGTGCAGGGCGGCGTCGACGTCGGAACCCCGGATCGACTTGATGAACGCGCTGGCGACGTCGTAATGCTGGTCCCCGGCCCGGTCGTAGCGGACGGAGGCGACATCCAGGGCCCGCTCCGTGTGCCGCAATTGGATCGTGACGGGCTCCGCCGTTCCCGCGCCGGCGGCTGTGTCGGTATCGACTGCGTCGATGTCGTCCGCGTCGCCGAAGGCGACGCCAGCCGCGGCTTCGAGGGCCGTCAGGGCCCGGCGGGCGTCGCCGCCGGAGAGCCGGACAAGGTGCGCCAGGGCTTCGGCGCTGAGCTCGGCCTTGCCGTTCAGTCCACGGACATCCGAAACGGCCCGCTGCAACAGGCCCTCGACGTCGGCGTCGGTGAGAGGTTTCAGGGTCAGCAGCAGCGAGCGGGACAGCAGCGGGGACACGACGGAAAACGACGGGTTTTCGGTGGTAGCAGCCACCAGCACCACCCAGCGGTTCTCGACGCCGGGAAGCAGCGCGTCCTGCTGGGCCTTGTTGAAGCGGTGGATCTCGTCGAGGAAAAGGACGGTGGTGGTCTTGAAGAGGTCGCGTGCGGTCAGCGCCTCATCCATCACGCGGCGGACGTCCTTGACGCCGGCGGTGATGGCGGAGAGCTCGACGAATTTCCGTCCGGGGCCCTTGGCAATGACATGGGCAAGGGTGGTCTTGCCGGTGCCGGGAGGACCCCAGAGAATCACAGAGCTCGGCCCGGCGGGGCCGGTCGCGTCGGAGCCGGCAGCCAGCTGGCGCAGCGGGGAGCCCTGGCCGAGCAGGTGCTGCTGGCCCACCACGTCATCGAGGGTGCGCGGCCGCATCCGGACCGCGAGCGGGCTCCGCGGCGAGGCTGACCCGGCGCCAGACCGAGCTTGGCCCCGGGCGTGGCCGGAATGGTCGGCGCCGCCGTTGCCATCTTCGCCGGGGTCGTCAGTTCCGTCGGCGTCGTCCCGCCCTGCGCCAAAGAGATCATCCACATAGATAGGCTACTTCTAGTTCCTGCCCGCCCTGCCATCATCACTTCTCACCCCTGCAACGGAGAGCCTGCCATGTCCAGCCCCGAGACCCGAGTGGCCTTCGTCTCCGGCGACAGGCTGCCCGGCTGGGTGGACCGCTTCGCCGCGAGCCACGGCGCCCTGGTGGAGGAGGAGCTCGACGCCGGCCTGCAGCTGCGCGCCGCGGACGGCGCCGTGGCCGTGCTCCGGGCGCCCTGGCCCGTGGACGGCCGGCCCGGGAGCGGCCACGACGCCGTCTCGCGGCTGGCCTCCCTGGCCGGGCAGCCCCGGAGCATCGGTGCCGTACTGGTCCGGCGCGGCGGATACTCGGTGGCTGTGGTCAGTGCCGGCGCCGTGCTGGCCTCCAAGACCGGCACGCGCCACGTCCAGTCCCGGACGGCTGCCGGCGGCTGGTCCCAGCAGCGCTTTGCCCGGCGGCGAGCCAACCAGGCCGACGCCCTCGTGGAGGCAGTCGCCGAGCACGCTGGAAGGATCTTCGCAGAGCACCGGGTCGAATACCTGGCGCCGGGCGGCGACCGGACGCTGTCGGACCTGGTGCTCGCCGAGCCCGTGCTAAAACGCTACGCCGGCCTGACGCGGCTCGCTTTTCTGGACGTCCCGGATCCACGGGCCGCGGTCCTGAAGAAGGCCGCCGCGGAGCTGTGCTCGGTGCGGATCCTGGTCACCGACCCGCAGTAGCGGTTCCTGCCGCGCAGTTCCCGACCTGCCGGCTTCGGTTCTTTGCTACATCTTTTTTTGCGTGTCCCTGCCGCTTCAGGGCCCGACGGCTCCGGCCGGGCGCGGGGCAGCCGGAAGGCGCTGACCTTGGCTTCCACCGGATGACCAAGTAGTTCGCCAGGGTCCCCGGCCACCACCTGAGTACACGCCATTGCCTGGCGCCGCGCGAAGTCGAGTAATTCTTACTCGTTTCCCTTGCATTTTACCGCCCATAGACTCAAACGCATCCTTTGTCACTGAAATCAATCGCTAATGGGGAATTCAATGTGCAACATTGACCATCCGATTCCCAGAATGACAAATACGGAATCATCTCCCACCGCACTCCGCGTTTACAACGGCAGAATACGCAACGCACAGGATGCGACCGGCCGTGAATAACCTACAACGCCGGCGCTTAATAGCGCTCATTCTGGCGTTTCTTATTCCCCTGAATTTTATCGTGGGCGCCGTTGCCGTGGCGGCCGACGCCGTCAATCTCGTGAGGAACTCGTCTCTTGAGGAGGGTACCGTGGACGCCACTTGCTTCAAGCGGGCCGGCTGGGGAACCGAAGGCAACTGGAACTTCGTCGAGGGTCGCCTCGGCGGCAGGGCAGCCTCCGTCACCCTCCAGGGCCATACGGCGGGCGATCGCAAGCTCGTCCAGGCGGAAAGCGCCCAATGCGCGCCGGCCGTGGTCCCGGGCCACAGTTACACCATCCAAGTCTGGTACAAGTCCACGGCGCCGGCGTCGCTCACCCTGTTCCGCCATTCCGCCCAGGGCTGGAGCTACTGGGGCGACATCCAGCAGCAGGCACCGGCAGCAGGCTGGACCCTCGCCACCGCCACTACACCCACGATCCCCGACGGAACGGATTTCCTTAGTTTCGGGCTATCGCTGGGAATTGACGGAACTCTGGCAACCGACGACTATTCCCTGACGGAAATCCAAGCTCCGACAAATAACACCAGTGAATTGATAATCAACGGAACTCTCGCAGACGGAACTCCTACACCGGCGTGCTTTATGACGGCCGGCTGGGGAAACCGGCAAATAGCAAGCTCGCTCTCAAATGACGTCCCGGCGAATTCACCCGCCGGAGCGCGATCCTTTGCCATAAACGTCACGGCCTATCAATCCGGAGACGCAAAACTCATCCAATCGGACGCGCCGGGCTGCGCACCCGCCGTCACGCCAGGGGAGCAATACGACCTCAAAGTCGATTACAAGTCCACCGCGGCGGGTCCGTCCGGCCTGACCGTCTTCAGCCACACTGCCAACGGCTGGCAGTACTGGACCGATCTCAAGGAGTTGCCGCCGGTTTCCGGCTGGACAACGGGCCAGGCACGTACTCCGTCGATCCCCACCGGCGTCGACCGGATTTCCCTCGGGGTGTCCATCGCCGGCAACGGCACCTTGTCTACCACCAACTACTCGCTGACCAAATACGACACCGCGGGGCCGGATCCTGTGGGCGGGCCGGATGCCGTCGGATCCTGGGAAACCCTTTCCGCCCAAATGCCCGTGCGGGCGCTGCATTCCACGCTGCTCCACGACGGACGCCTGTTGCTGATCGCCGGTTCGGGCAACGACGAGACGAACTTCAATGCAGGCTCGTTTCGGGCGGTGGTCTGGTCACCCACAACGAACGAATTCAAGAACATCCCCGTGCCCTACGACATGTTTTGTGCCGGCCACGTAACCCTCCCGGACGGGAAAGTGCTCCTCGCCGGAGGCACCCAGGCGTTCCCCACCGCCAACGTGGGGCCGACAACCTTCCAGGGATCCAAGAAGAGCTACTACTTCGACCCGGCCGACGACACCTTCCATCAACTGGCCGACATGGCGGGGGCCCACTGGTACCCGTCGCTGACCAAACTTGGCAACGGCGATATCTGGTCCGCCGGCGGGCTCGACGAAAAGGCGCAGGGCACCGTCTTGACGGAGATGTTCGACACCTCCGCCATGAGGTGGCTGCCGCAGAACCAGGTGCCGCAGACGTGGAGCTTCTGGGGCACCTACCCGCACATGTTCCTCCTCGAAAACGGCAGGATGTTCTACTCCGGGGGCCACACCTTCGGCAACGGGCTGCCGGGGACGGGGTCGTCGATCTACGACTGGACCACCGCACAGATCTGGGACGTTCCCGGGCTGCGGCAAAAGGATCTCAGGGACCAGGCCGGCTCCGTTTTCATTGGTCCGGTCCAGGACCAGAAACTCATGATCGTTGGCGGCGGCAACGCCGACGGCAACACGCCCGGCATCAACCTCGTGGACATCATCGACCTCAAACAGCCGAGCCCCCACTACGTGCCCGGACCGGATCTCCCGGGACCCGGCAAAATGTACGTCAATGTCCTCAACCTGCCCGACCGCTCCGTGCTGGCCGCGAACGGCGCACAGTTGAACCGTTCCGGAAACATCCAGACGGCTGCCATCTACACGCCGTCGACGAACTCCTGGAAGACGGTGGCGGCGGACCCTGTGGGCCGCAACTACCATTCGACGTCCATTCTCCTGCCGGACGGCCGCGTGGCGGTCATGGGCTCCAATCCGCTGGATAATTCTTTCGAAGAAAGGATCTCGGTCTACAGCCCGCCGTACCTGTTCAAGGGGACCCGGCCGGCCATCACCTCGGCTCCGGGCCAGGTTGGCTACGGGCAGAATATGCAGATCGGTGTGACGGGCGATGTCACGGCCGCCTCGCTCATCCCGCCGATGTCCCAGACGCATCAGACAGACACCAACGCGCGAGTCATCGACCTTCCGTTGGCAGGCACGGGCGCGGGCCGCACCGCGCAAATCCCCAATAATCCGAACCTCGTGCCGCCAGGGCCATACATGCTCACCGTGTTGTCCGCTGACGGAATCCCCAGTGTTGCCCGTTGGGTGTGGGTCTCATGACGCGCCACAAGGAAACGTCAGCACGCGGGGCACGCGCCGTCGTCGCCCTGACGACAGCGGGCCTGGCAGCCGCGGCGGCCATGGTGTGGGGCGGGATGTCCGCCGTCGCCACCGTCGCCACCGTCAGCGCCGTCAACGCCGCTCCGCGCGCGAGCCAAATACCAGCGGCTGCCGAGCCGGACCAAGCGCCCACAGGCGCCCGGCCGGGGCCGTCCGCCACTACATCCGCCACCACGGCCCCTACCAAGGGCACCACCGGCTCGGGCAACGCACCGAAACTGGGACCCATTCCCCCGGTTTCCGCCGGACCAAAGGCGTCCCAGTCGGCAGGCGACTCACCCGAGGTCTCCCTGGCTGAGGCGGCCCGGGCGGAAACCGGTGCGGCCGCCTCCTTGCCGGAGGGCGGCAATGCCACGGGCCTCAAGCAGCGGGGCCCCGTTGACCCGGCGGCGGTACTGACCGATTCGAGCCTGTCCCTGGGCGGTTGTCTCCCCCAGTACGGCTCCGACGGACAGTGCCTTCCCGCCATTCCGCCGAGCATGAGCCGGCATATGAAGGAGATGAAAGACACGGGCCTTGATCCCGGGTCCATGCCGCATTCCTGGACCTGCACCGAGGTCCGCACGTACTTCAAGAGTGGACTGTCAGTGCGCAAAGCGCATGTCGATCCGCAAAAGCTCGACGCCAACCACGACGGCGTCGCCTGCGGTGCGGCCGACTAGCCACCCCGCCCGTTCCCGGATCCGCCTGCGGTCCGGCTGACTACCCACTCCGGCTGACGATCCCGCCCGTTTCCGAGATCCCCTGCGTCCACCCACCCCATTGGAGCTCCGTCATGTCCGCTACCTTGCTGGCCAGCGCCCTCGTCCTCATCATCGCCCTGGCGCTCTTTGCCATCGCCGTGTCCACCCTCTACCTGAACACCTACGCATGGTGGGACCCCAAGACGCAGGTGCGGACGTCCTACTCCGGCCTTCAGTCGAGGGAGGGGCATTCGTTTTCCCTGATCATGCCGTGCCGGAACGAACGCGAAGAGGTCATGCGGGCCACCTTGGCGGCGCTCCTGGCGCAGACCCATTCGCGCAAGGAGATCATTATCTCGGTCGGACATGACGACACGGCGACGGTGGAAATCGCGCACCGGCTCGCCCGGGAGTTTCCGGAGTTCGTCCGGGTCAGCGTGGATATCAGCGAGAGGAAGAACAAGCCACGGCAGCTGAACAAGGCGCTGTCGCTGTGCCGCAACACCGTGGTCGGGGTTTTCGACGCCGAGTCGATCGCCGCGGAAGAACTGCTGGCCCATATCGACAGCGTCTTCACCACCAAGAACGCCGACGTCGTCCAGGGTGCCGTACAGCTGATCAACTACAAGGACACGTGGTATTCGCTGCGCAACTGCCTTGAGTACTTCACGTGGTTCCGGTCCAGGCTGCACGCCCATTCCCGGCAGGGATTCATTCCCCTCGGCGGCAACACCGTGTTCATTAAGCGGGAACTGCTGACAGCGGTAGGCGGATGGGACGGCTCCTGCCTCGCCGAGGACTGCGATCTCGGCGTGCGCCTGTCGACGCTCCGCCGCAAGATCGTGGTGGCCTATTCCCCGCAATTGGTCACGCGTGAGGAAACGCCCGACAGCCTGTCCGGCCTGATCCGGCAGCGCACCCGCTGGTCCCTCGGATTCATGCAGGTTTTCGCAAAGGGCGACTGGAAGGCCCTGCCGTCCCGGCGGATGCGGACCATCGCCTGGTGGACGCTGATGCAGCAGCATTTCATGGCACTGGCCGGGGTCTGCATCCCCATCGCAATCGCCGCGGCGATCTGGGGCAAGTTTCCGCTCGTGGTCACGCTGGTCACCTTCCTGCCGCTGATACCCACGCTCGTGACTGTGGCCTTCGATGTCTGCATGCTCCACGAATTCGGCCGCGACCATAAGTTCGCCATCAGCTGGTACGACTACTTCCGGCTCATTGCCGGCACTCCCCTGTACCAGATGGTCCTGGCGTTCGCGGCCCTGCGGGCTTTGTTCAAATTCGTGCGCCGCGATTTTGCCTGGGAAAAGACCGACCATTCCGGATCCCACCTGGCCTACCTCCTCCCCGGCGCTGCCGAACCCGCACGCCACTAGCACCCAATTTGCGTTTCAACGGCTCCCTTAGGAGGCAGTCATGGCAACCACGGAACTAAAACCCGATCAACCCGAGGCGGCGGCCCGCGAGCGGAGCGCAAGGGCCGAAAGCGCGCCCAAACACCGCGGCACGGCGCACGGCGCCCCGTTCAGCCTGAGATACCTCCCGCTATGGGACAGGACCGCCCTCGCCGCGTTGACGGTCACCGCGGCAGTGCTCAGCCTGTGGAACCTCGACGGCGCGCCGAGCTACCAGGACGACGAAGGCACCTACACCTCCCAGGCCTTCGCCGTGCACTCGGGGACCCTGGCCCCCTACACCTACTGGTATGACCACCCGCCGCTGGGATGGATCCAGATAGCGGCACTGAACTGGCTTCCAAATCTGCTCGGACTCGGCGACGGCACCACCATCGGTGCCACCAGGTACGTGATTTCGGTGTACTTCGTCGCCAGCGCGGTGCTGCTCTACATGGTGGCCCGCCGGCTGGCCATGCGTATTCCATTCGCGGCCCTGACCACGGTGCTCTTCATCCTGTCCCCGCTTTCCCTTGTGCTCGGACGACAGATCTACCTCGACAACATCGGTGTGCCTTGGCTCTTGCTGGCTTTCTACCTTGCGTTGTCCTCGCGGGACGCGCTGTGGCACCATGTGGGAGCCGGGATCTGTTTCGCGATCGCCGTGCTCTCCAAGGAAACCCTGTCCATCTTCGGCCCCGCCCTGCTGCTCGCCCTGATGTACCGGCCCAAATGGAGCAACCGGTCATTTTCGGTGGTCGGCTTCCTCACCGCCGGCGGGCTGCTGCTGGCCTTCTACCCGCTGTCGGCACTGCTTCGGAACGAGCTCCTGTCCGGACCCGATCACGTCTCACTCCAGGACGCCCTCGCCTACCAGCTCCTGAACCGTTCGGGCTCCGGCACCATCTTCGAGGCCGGCTCCAGCCGCGCGGAGTTGCTCTCCGGCTGGCTCTACTTTGACAAGTACCTCATCGCCGCCGGACTGGCCGCCGCCGTCGTCTGCCTGCTGCGCCGGCAGTCCCGGATTCTCTTCATCGCCATCGCCTCCT
Source organism: Arthrobacter sp. ES3-54 (assembly GCF_029504395.1). GTDB lineage: Bacteria > Actinomycetota > Actinomycetes > Actinomycetales > Micrococcaceae > Arthrobacter. Next base: position 365,526 of record NZ_JAQFIF010000004.1, on the reverse strand, counting down.
TCGCCACACCGGTGGTGCTCGGCCAGGGCTACCTCCCCGCGATGTACATCATCGGTGTGATCCCGTTCCTCGCCCTGGCGTGCGGGTCGGCCGTGGATATCACCTGGGGCGGCGTGGAAAGACTCGCCCGCCGCGCGCCAGGCCTGACCCGGCCCCTGCGGGCGGCTTTCGTCGCCGTACTGTCGGCGTCTTTGCTCCTGATGTCGCTGCCGCAATGGTTTGAACAGGACAGGACCCTCCTGACCGCCCAGACCAACTCCAACTGGCGCAGCGCCATGACCTGGGTCCAGGACAACGTCTCACGCAGCGAGGTCGTGCTCGCCCCCTACTCCATGTGGCACGACCTGAATTCAAGTGGGTGGAACAACGCCTGGACCATGATCGCCACCGAGAAGCCGGACCTCGACAAGCAGTTCGACATCGAACGGCCCGGCGGGTGGCGGGCAATCCGCTGGGTCATCGTCGGCCCGTCCGTCACGGCCAACATCGACTCCCTGGGGCTGACCCGGGTGAAGACAGCCCTGCAGAATTCCGAGGAAGTCCAGACATTCGGCGAATGGAGCGTACACCGCGTCACCAATCCTCCGTCCAATTAGGACGCAGACCAAAAGGACGGCAGTCATGAAACTTTCAGTCATCGTCCCCACGCGCAATGAGGCGCCGAACGTCCAACAATTGATCAGCCGGGCTGCCGAGGCATGCCGCCAAATCGACGCCGAACTCGTGTTCGTTGACGACTCAGCGGACAACACCCGGGACGTCATTGCCGCCGCCGCGGCGGCGGCACCAATGCGCATCAGGGTGATCCGCCGGGAGGCGCCCGCGGGCGGCCTGAGCGGAGCCGTCGTGGATGGCGTGCGGTCCAGCGACGCGGAGTTCTGCATGGTGATGAGCGGCGATCTCCAACATCCGCCGGAACTCATCCCGGCCCTGCTCGCGGAGCTTGAAGACAACGACGCGGACATCGTGATCGCCTCGCGCTACGGGGCCGGCTGCAGCGGCCGCGGCCCGAACCGGGGCGGGAGCAGAGGCGGCGGCCCGAACCGGGGAGGCGGCGGCGTGGCCGCCTGGTCCCGCCGTGTGATCTCTGCCGGGGCCACGCGCATCACGCTGGCGCTGTTTCCCTTGCGGCTGCGCGGCTGTTCCGATCCCATGACCGGGTTCTTTGGCCTGCGGCGCTCCGCCATTGAGTGCAGCGCACTACGGCCCAGCGGGTTCAAGATCCTGCTGGAAATCCTGGCCCGGCACCAACTCAGGGTGTCCGAGGTTCCGTTCACGCCCGGGCCGCGGACCGCCGGCAAGTCCAAGGCGGGAGTGGGCCAGGGGTTGCGCTTCCTCCGGCAGCTCGGCGAGCTGCGCGCCGGAACGGCCTTGCTGTTTGCCGCCGTGGGGGCAGTCGGGGCCATGCTGAACCTCTTGATCATGGCCTTCCTGCTCTCCAACGGAACGCACTTCGTCGCGGCCGCCGTCGCGGCCGCGGAAGTCACGATTGTCTCGAACTTCCTCATGCAGGAAAACATTGTCTTCGGGACCCTGCCGCACAAGGCCAACGGCTTGCGGACCCGGTTTGGGCAATCGTTCTGTTTCAACAATCTGGAGGCCCTGGCCCGGCTTCCGGTCCTGATGCTGGCAGTGAACGTCCTGAACATCGACGCCGTCCTGGCGCAGGCCGCGACGCTCGTGGCGGCGTTCGTGGTGCGGTATTTGTACCACTCGAGGATTGTGTATTCGGCGGGGCCCGGGCGCACTCGCGCCGCCCCGACGGAACTGGACAGCAAGGCCCTGGCGAACGGCGGGGGGTTCGCCAGCGGCCGCATCCGCCTCCGCAGCCTCTGGGGGCGTGGCCTCGGGACGCGCGGCCTCGGGGCTGGGCACGCCGGCGAGGGAACGTGACGCCTGCCGGACGGCCCGGGCTAGCAGCCGGTCAGGTGCCGCTTCGGTCTTTCCTGCCGGTAGAGGTACCGGCCGGCTTCGCGGAAACCGGCGTGGGCGTACAGGCTCCGGGCACCGGCGTTGGATGCCATCACCAAAAGCCAGTACCCGGCCACGCCGCGAGCCCCGCCCTCACGCAGCAGTGCCCGGATTATCCGGCCGCCATGGCCCAGCCGCCGCGCATCCGGACGCGTGGCCATGCAGTACAGGCCACCCCACGTGGGCCCGGTTGGTCCTGCGGGCCCGGTGCTGGGCAATGCGAGCCGCGCGACGGCGGCGGGCGTACCGCCGTCGTCCCGCACCAGGGCGTAAAGGGCCGGGCACCCGGCCAGGATGCGGCGCGCCACGGCGAGCTCGTCGGTTCCCCCGCGGCCGTCGACGCTCCACCACAGGTCCAGCCACTCCGCCGACGGCTCGGAGGAGATTTCCACGGCGGGGTCCGAGCCGCCGGAATTAGCCCTGGAATCTGCGCTGGAATCTGCCCAGGGCTCCGCCCCAGACCGACGGACCAGGACCAGGGTTTCGGACTGCCGGGTGAATCCCTCGTCATCGAGCACCGCCTGCAAGGCCGCCTGGCGCGGGCCGTCAAAGATTTGGAAGATCAGCGGAAGCCGGCGCTTCCGGTACCAAAGCCGCGCCTCCCGGAGTGCGGCGAGCTGCCGGTGCGGGTCGTCACCGCCAAGATCCCGCGGCCAGACCGAGTTTGCCCGCTGTGTCACGCCGGAGGCCGCCCGAAGCACCCAGCCGCCGGACTCCGCCCGTTCCGCGGCCGGCCATGCAGCATCCATCAGCGGCTCCAGCCCCGGGATGGTTTCGGAGTAGGCTTCCGGACTAGCTTCGGGACTACCTTCAGGGCTCGATTCGGCGTCTGTTGCGGGGTGCGGGTTCAGTGCCATCAAGGTTCTCTCCATCCGGAACGAATGCGGCCGATTATGAAAGCAGCAGGGGCTCTCCGGTTGCCCGGGGAGCCCCTGCCGCTCATGCTGATGCTGCTGGCTTAGTTCTTGCCGTCCTCGGGCTTCTTCTTGGCGGCCTCCGGCTTGAAATCGACGCCGGCTTCCTTGCGCTGCTGCGCCGTGATGGGAGCGGGAGCCTGGGTCAGGGGGTCGTAGCCGCCGCCGGACTTCGGGAACGCGATGACGTCGCGGATGGAATCCACGCCAGCCAGCAGGGCAACCACCCGGTCCCAGCCGAACGCGATGCCGCCGTGCGGAGGAGCGCCAAACTTGAAGCCCTCCAGGAGGAAGCCAAACTTGGTCTGCGCGTCTGCCTTGTCCAGGCCCATGAGCTCGAAGACGCGTTCCTGGACGTCGCGCTCGTGGATACGGATCGAGCCGCCGCCGATCTCGTTGCCGTTGCAGACGATGTCGTAGGCGTAGGACAGTGCCGACTCGGGATCCGTGTCAAAGGAGTCCATGAACTCGGGCTTGGGCGAGGTGAACGCGTGGTGCACGGCGGTCCACTGCCCGGCGCCGACGGCGACGTCGCCGGAGGCAACCGCCGCGGCCGCCGGTTCGAACATCGGCGCGTCCACGACCCAGCAGAAGGCCCAGTCAGCCGGGTTAATGAGACCGGTACGGTGGCCGATCTCCACGCGGGCAGCGCCGAGAAGCGCACGGGACGGGGTCTTCTCGCCAGCTGCGAAGAAGATGCAGTCACCGGGCTTGGCACCGACGGCGTCGGCGAGGCCCGCACGCTCGGTGTCGGTGAGGTTCTTGGCGACAGGACCGGCCAGCTCGCCGTCTTCCTTGTACAGGACGTATGCCAGGCCCTTGGCGCCGCGCTGCTTGGCCCATTCCTGCCAGGCGTCGAGGGCTCGGCGGGCCTGGGAGGCGCCGCCGGGCATGACGACGGCACCGACGTAGGGCGCCTTGAAGACACCGAAGTTGGTGTCCTTGAAGAATTCGGTCAGCTCGGTGAGCTCCTGGCCGAAGCGCAGGTCCGGCTTGTCCGAGCCGTAGCGGCCCATGGCGTCGTGGTAAGTGATGCGCTGGATCGGCGTCGGAATCTCGACGTCGATCAGCTTCCACAGTGCTTTGACGATGTTCTCGCCCAGGCTGATGATGTCGTCCTGCTCCACGAAGCTGGCCTCGATGTCCAGCTGCGTGAATTCCGGCTGGCGGTCCGCACGGAAGTCTTCATCGCGGTAGCAGCGCGCAATCTGGTAGTACTTTTCGAAGCCGCCCACCTGCAGGAGCTGCTTGAACAGCTGCGGGGACTGCGGCAGCGCGTACCAAGAACCGGGCGCGAGGCGTGCGGGGACCACAAAGTCGCGGGCGCCTTCCGGCGTCGAACGTGTCAGCGTGGGGGTTTCGATCTCCACATAGCCGTCCTGGTGGAGCATCTCGCGGGCAACGCGGTTGGCTTCCGAACGCAGGCGCAGGTTGCGGGCGGGGCCGGGGCGGCGCAGGTCCAGGTAACGGTGCTTCAGACGCGCTTCCTCGCCCACCTCAACGTGCTCGTCGATCTGGAACGGCAGCGGATCGGAGGTGTTGAGGATGGTGACCTTCTCGGCCATGACCTCGATCTCACCGGTGGGAAGCGCCGGGTTCTCGTTGCCCGCGGGGCGCTGGGAGACCGTGCCGACAATCTGCAGCACGTACTCGTTGCGCAGGCCGTGGAAGACTTCTTCTTCGCGGACCACAACCTGGGCGACGCCGGACGCGTCGCGCAGGTCAACGAATGCGACACCACCGTGGTCACGACGCCGGCCGACCCAGCCGGCGAGGGTTACGGTTTGTCCAATGTGCTCGGAGCGAAGCGATCCGAGGTCATGTGTGCGCAGCACAGCATTCCTTTCAGCGGAAAATCAAAAGTGACATTCAAAAAAAGAGAAGTTCAATAGGATCGCTTCAGGAACGATCCCGTTCGAGTTTACCCGTTGGAAAGGCCCCTCCCGCCATGGCAACCCGGCACAACGGAACCCAGCCCGGTGACCAGCCCGGTGACCGGTCAGCCCCGCAGCAGCCGCACCAGCGGCTGCAGCGCCGGCTCGGCGTGTTCGATTCCACAGCAATCGGCCTGGGTTCCATGCTCGGCGCCGGCGTGTTCGTCGTGTTCTCCCCCGCCGCCGCCCTAGCCGGGCAGCTGCTGACCCTCGCCGTGGCTGTCGCCGGCGTCATCGCCTACTGCAACGCCGTCGCGTCGGCGCAACTGGCGGCCAAATACCCTGCCAGCGGCGGTACTTATGTCTATGGGCGCCGGCAGCTCGGCGAGTGGCCCGGCTTCATAGCGGGCTGGGGATTCGTTACGGGCAAAACTGCGTCCTGCGCGGCAATGGCGCTGACGTTCGGGCACTACGTCGCGCCGGCCTACGCCACGCCGCTGGCGGTGGCCGCCGTCGTGGTTCTCACAGGGGTTAACCTCCTCGGGATCACCCGGACCGCGCTGCTGACCAGGGTCCTGCTGGCCGTGGTGCTGGCCACTCTCGTCTTCGTCGCCGTGGCGTCGCTGCTGGGTCCGCACCCGGAGGGCGCCCCCGCGGTGTCGGCGGCGCCGGCTTACCCTGCTGCGCCCGCCGGCGGCTGGGGCGTCCTTTCCGCGGCCGGGCTGATGTTCTTCGCCTTCGCGGGCTATGCGCGGATCGCCACCCTGGGTGAGGAGGTCAAGGACCCCGCGCGCACCATCCCGCGGGCCATTCTGGCCGCGCTGGCCGGCGCCTTCGTGATCTACTTTTGCCTGGCCGCCCTCCTGCAGTGGCACCTGCCGCCTCAGCAGTTGGCGGGTTCGACGGCGCCGCTGCTGGACGCGGTGGCGGTCTCGCAGCTCAGCGCCGGTGTTCCTTTCGTCCAGGCCGGGGCGGCGGCCGGCTGCCTTGGCGCGCTGCTGGCCCTGATCACCGGGGTCGGCAGGACCACCCTGGCGATGGCCCGGGAACGTGACCTGCCCGCCCCGCTGGCGAGGCTTGGCGGCACCCACACCGTCCCGGTGGTCGCGGAACTGGCCGTCGCCGCCGCCGTCGTCGTCCTGCTGCTGAGCACCGACGTGATGACCGTGGTCGGATTTTCCAGCTTCGGGGTGCTGATCTATTACGCCGTGACCAACGCCGCGGCCTTCACCCTTTCCGGACGCCCCTGGCATGCGCCGCGCTGGCTCCATGTGCTGGGCTTCCTCGGCTGCCTGGTCCTGGCCGTCACCCTGCCGCCGGCCTCCATGCTGGTCATGGCGGCGGTGCTGGCCGCCGGGGTGGCCGGGCGGTTCCTCGTCGTGCGGGTGCGCAGGACCCGAGAAAACACCAGGCCTCCCCGAACAACCAGGACTCCCCCGAATAGCTAGCGCGCGGCGGTTACGCGCACGTGCAGGTCCTCCTCGGAGGGCATCCACGCATCCGGGTCGGCGTCGTACTGCTCGCCCGTGCGGATGTCCTTGACCTGGTGCTTGCCGTCGTCGTCGGTGAACCAGACAAACGGAATGCCGCGACGGTCGGCGAACTTGATCTGCTTGCCGAACTTCTCGGCCTTCGCGGCGACCTCCGTGGCGATGCCCCGACCGCGCAGCTGCGCCGCGACATCCTGCGCCGCACCCCAGCTGTCGTCGTTGTTGAGCGTCACCAGCACGGCGGTCGGCACGGAGCGCGTGGCCTTGGCCAGGTCCTGGCTCAGGATCCGTGACACCAGGCGCGTCACACCGATTGAGAGTCCGACGCCGGGGAATTTGCGGTTGCCCTTGCTTGCCAGCGCGTCGTAGCGGCCGCCAGAGCAGATAGAGCCCAGCTGCTCGTGCCCCACCAGAACGGTTTCCACCACGGTGCCCGTGTAATAGTCGAGGCCGCGGGCGATGCTGAGATCGGCTACCACTCGTCCCGGGGCGTGCTGGACGGCCGCCGCAATGACCTGCTCCAGCTCGTTCAGGCCTTCCTCCAGCAGCTCATTGGTGACGCCCAGCGCCCGGACCTGCTCCACGAAGGACGTGTCCTGGGTACGAATGCTGGCGAGCTTCAGGGCGGCCTGCGCCTGATCGTCAGTGGCGCCGAGTTCCTCCTTGAGCAACTCGGCCACCTTCGCAGGCCCGACCTTCTCGAGTTTGTCGATGCTGCGGAGAACGCCCGCGGTGTCTGTGAGTCCGATCCCGGTGTAGAAGCCCTCGGCCAGTTTGCGGTTGTTGATCCGCAGCAGGAAATCGGGGATGGGCAGCGCATTGAGCGCCTCCGCGATCACGAGCGCGATTTCAACGTCGTAGCGGAACGGCAGCTCGCCGTCGCCTACGACGTCGATGTCCGCCTGGGTGAACTCCCGGGCCCGCCCCTCCTGGGGACGTTCGCCGCGCCAGACCTTCTGGATCTGGTAGCGGCGGAACGGGAAGGCCAGGTAGCCGGCGTTTTCCACGACGTACCGGGCGAAGGGCACGGTGAGGTCGAAGTGCAGTGCCAGGGCGTGGGGATCGAACTTGGCCGCAGTGTCCTCATCGTCCTGGAGCCGGCTGAGGCCGTAGACCTCTTTATCGATTTCGCCCTTGCGCAGCAACTGCCCCACCGTTTCCACGGCGCGGGTCTCGATCGAGGAGAAACCATGGAGCTCGAACGTCCGGCGCAGCGTGTCCAGCACATAGAGTTCCACCAGCCGCTCCTCGGGAAGCCACTCGGGGAATCCTGACAGGGAGGCTGTGCGTGCCATGGTGAAATTTTCTCCTCTGGTTACCACTGCGGTATCTCGTTGCTACTGCAGTATCTTCGGGCTCGGTCCTCACGCGGCATTCATCTGTCGAAACGTAACGAAGATAAGCGGCAGACCGGCCAGTCGTGCATAAACTGTGTGCGGCAGTCAGTTTATGCGTTCGGCGCCCGCTTCTTCCAACGGAGCCGGCCCCGGCGGGGCTGCCGGCAGCTTGCTGCTGCTACCGCGACGGCGCCAACGGCCCGGCACGGTAGCGGCCCTACAACCAGGAGGACCTTTGGCGGCCAGTTCACGCAGCGCACGCGAGGCGAAGCGGCGCGTCCAGCAGATGGAGGCCAGGCGCGGCCTGCGCCGGGACCAGGACAAGCGCCGCAAGCGCGACAACGTGCTGGCCATCAGCGTCGGCACAGCGGCGATCGGCCTGGCCCTGGTCCTGCAGCTCACCGTCTTCGCGTCCAACCCCACCGAGGAAGAGTTCGCGGCCGTGCAGGAGGGGCTCCAGAGCCCGTCAGCGTCGGCCACACCGACAGCTGCCCCCACCAATGCCGCGAACATCCCCAAGCCGGAAACCGCCGCAGGCAAGACCTTCACGGGCGAGCTCAAGCTGAACCGCGGAGCGCTCGGCGTCGAGCTCGATGGCGCCAAGGCCCCGCAGGCGGCGGCGGTTTTCAAATCCCTCGCCGACCAAAACTTCTACAAGGGCCTCAGCTGCCACCGGCTGACCACGGCGGAGAACTTTGGCGTCCTGCAGTGCGGTTCCAAGGCCGGAGACGGCAGCAGCGACCCGAGCTACATGTGGGGCCCGCTGGAAAACACCCCGCAGGACAACAAATACCCCGCCGGAACAATCGCCGTGGCCCGGACCAGCGGGAACGCCAACAGCAACGGCACCCAGTTCTTCATTGTGTACAAGGACACCGTCATTCCGGCGGACGCCGCCGGCGGCTACACGGTGGTGGGCAAGGTGACCTCGGGGCTCGACGTGGTGGGCGGGATTGCCGCCGCCGGACTGAAGCCCGGCGCTAACGCCACCGACGGCGCACCTGCGGAACCAGTCACGATAGACTCGTTCTCACTGAAGTAACCAGCTGCGGCCCTGAAGGCCGTGGTCCCGGTATTTCCCTCCAAGCGAAAGACTTCTAGCGGTGACAGACAGTCAGAAATCCGACGAAACATTGGCAACAGCAGCTGCCAACGAGACCGAAGCCGAGGCAACCCCTGCCGAGAGTGCAGGCGCTGCAGTAGACGCTGCCGGCGAGACTGCGGCAACCGCAGCCCCAGCCGCTGCAGACGACGCCGAACCCGTCGCGCCCACCGAGGCAGCGGAACCTGCAACGCCCAACGAGGCAGCGGAACCTGCAACGCCCAACGAGGCAGCGGAACCCGCAGCGCCCACCGAGGCAGCAGCGGCGGAGCCCGCCGCGGCACCGTCGGCGGAGACGCCAGCCGAACCGGCCGCCGAGCCTGTTGCTAAAGCCGAGGCCACTGCTGCTCCGGCCCCGGCCCCCTCGCCGGCCGCGCGTCCCGCGCCGAGCCCGGCAGCGTTTGCTGCCCGGCCGAAGGCCAAGCCGTCTCCGGCCGCCCCGGCTCCCGCACCGGTGGCAGTGTCCTCCGCAGCCTCACTGGCGGAAGCAGCCCGCTGGGGCCGTGTTGAAGGCGACGGCCATGTCTTCCTGACCGTTGACGGCACGGAATACCCCGTCGGGCAGTACCCGGGAGTCAGCGCCGACGAGGCCCTGGGCTACTTTGCCCGGAAGTTCGACGACGTCGTGGCCCAGATCGTCCTGCTGGAACAGCGCGTGAGCTCCAAGGCCCCCACTGCGGACATGCAGAAGACCGTCACGCACCTACGCGAGCAGCTCGCCGAGCGGAACATGGTGGGCGACTTCCGCTCCGCCGAGGCTCGGCTGGACGCGCTGGTGACACAGATCGGCGAGCTCGAAAAGGCCGAGAAGGCCGAGCACGACGCCGTTCGCGCCGCCGAGCTTGCCGCCCGCGAGGCCATAGTGGCCGAAGCCGAGGAAATCGCCGGTCACGATCCCGCGCAGATCCAGTGGAAGACCTCCAGCGCGCGGATGAACGAACTGTTCGAGAGCTGGAAGACTGCACAGAAGAGTGGAGTACGGCTGGGCCGCAGCAACGAGGACGCGCTGTGGAAGCGGTTCCGTGCCGCCCGCACGGTGTTTGACCGGCACCGGCGCGCCTACTTCTCCCAGTTGGACAGCACCAACTCGGCAGCCAAGGCAGCAAAAGAGAAGCTGATCAACGAAGCCGAGGCCCTTTCCTCCTCAACCGACTGGGGTTTTGCCGCCGGCGAGTACCGCCGCCTGATGGATGAATGGAAGGCTTCCCCGCGCGCCAGCCGCAAGGACGACGACGCCCTGTGGGCCCGCTTCCGTGCCGCCCAGGACGTCTTCTTCACCAACCGGCAGGCAGCCAACGACGAGATCGACCAGGAATACGGTGCGAACCTGGTGGTGAAGGAAGCGCTCCTGGTGGAGGCCAACGAGCTCCTGCCGATTAAGGACCTTTCAGCGGCCAAGAAGGCACTGCAGTCCATCCGGGACCGCTGGGAAGAAGCCGGCAAGGTTCCGCGCGCCGACATGGGCCGCATCGAAGCTGGCCTGCGGAAGGTGGAGGACGCCGTCCGTCAGGCCGAGGACGAAAACTGGAAGCGCTCCAACCCTGAGACGAAGGCGCGCACCAACAGCGCCCTGACCCAGCTCGAATCCGCCATTGCCGGTCTCAAGGAAGACCTGGCCAAGGCGGAGAAGGCCGGCGACGAGCGCAAGATCGCGGCAGCCCGGGAGGCCCTCGAGGCACGCCAGGCCTGGCTCGAGCAGCTCGAGCGCTCGGCGAGCGAACTCTCCTAGGCACGCGGCACACCAGGAAGTCAGTCCAGGCCCCGTTTCGGTTATCCACATGACCGGAACGGGGCCTGTTCCATGTCCGGGGAACCGGGAACGATGGCGGGATGGTACACATGCCCCGCGCTCCCGCCGCACTTTCCGGGCCGCCTCGTTCGGGCCAGACTGGTTCGGGCCAGCGCGCTCCGGGGCCGGGACCGGGGCCAGAGCACTGCGAGCTCTACTCCCCCGGAACACTGTTCTCCTGGCCGGAGCTGCAGTCGATGGCCGCCGATGGCGTGCTGACGCAGCTGTATCAGCGGGGTTACCTGCCACCCGGGGCCCATGCCAGTCCGCAGCTGCGCGCCCGCGCCGCGTCCCTGGCGGTGGCGCCGACGATCCGGCAGCGGGTCGTGGCGGGGCGAATGACCGCGGCCTGGATCTACGGTTGCGCCGCCGAGCCGGACCGCCTGGCGCTGCTGGTTGACGCGAACCGGCGGATTTCCAGTCTGAGATCGGTGCGCGGCTGCACCTTCCACGAAGTTCGTCTGGGGCCGTTCGACGTCGTGAGCATGGGAGGCCTGATGGTGTCCAGCCCGCTGCGCACGGCAGTGGACGTGGCGTTGCACGTGGAAGCTGATCGGGCCGTGCCGGCTCTGAGGGCCATGCTGGCCCGTCCCGAGCTGGGCGTGCGTCTGCGGCTGCTCAGGGTTGCCGTCGAAGCCAGCCCGCGCGTTCCGCACAAACGGGCAGCGCTGGCGAAGCTCGCCGCCCTCGTCACACAGCCGTCGCCGCCCAATGCGGCCGGCTAGCTGCGGCGACGGTTCCCTGTGGTGCGGTACACGTCGAAGACGCCGTCGATCCTGCGGACTGCGCTGAGCACATGGCTGAGGTACTTGGGATCGCCCATCTCGAACGCAAACTTCGAGATCGCCACACGATCCGTGGACGTGTGGACGCTCGCCGCCAGGATGTTGACGTGGTTTTCCGACAGCACGCGTGTGACGTCGGAAAGCAGCGATTTGCGATCCAGCGCTTCGACCTGGATCTCCACGAGGAACACGCTGGCCTGTGTGGGCGCCCAATCCACTTCCACGATCCTGTCCGGCTGACCCATCAGGCCGCTGACGTTCGTGCAGTCGGTCCGGTGCACGGAGACGCCGGAGCCGCGCGTGACGAAGCCAAGGATCGGATCCGGCGGCACCGGCGTGCAGCACCGGGCCAGCTTCACCCAGACGTCGTCCACGCCACGGACAACAACACCGGAATCGGAGAACCGCGCCTTGCTGACCTGGGTGGGAATGGAGACTTCGGTGAGGGCGTCGTCGGGGTGCTCGTTTCCGCCGAGGCTCTCCACCAGGCGTTCCATAACGGACTGCGCGGAGGTATGGCCGTCGCCCACGCCGGCGTAGAGCCCGGAGATGTCGACGTACTTGAAGTCCTCCGCGATCGCGGCGAGGGCGTCGTGGGTCATGAGCCGCTGCAGCGGGAGGTTTTGCTTCCGCATCGCCTTGGTCAGCAGGTCCTTGCCGCGGTCAATCGCTTCCTCGCGGCGTTCCTTGCTGAACCATTGCCTGATCTTGTTCCGGGCCCGGGCGCTCTTGACGAAGTGCTGCCAGTCCTGGCTGGGACCGGCGCCTTCAGCCTTGGAGGTGAAGATCTCCACCCAGTCGCCGTGGTTCAGTTCACTGTTGAGCGGAACGAGCTTGCCGTTCACGCGTGCGCCGATGGTCCGGTGGCCCACCTCGGTGTGCACGGCATAGGCGAAGTCCACGGGCGTGGACCCGGCAGGCAGGGCCATTACCTCACCCTTGGGGGTGAAGACGAACACTTCGCGGGCGTTGATCTCAAAGCGCAGGGAGTCGAGGAACTCGCCGGGGTCCGACGTTTCCTGCTGCCAGTCCACGAGGGAGCGCAGCCAGCCCATGTCGCCGTCGCGCGGGCTGCCGGGGCCGGCGGCCGTCCGGTTCGGCTGGTCCTTGTACTTCCAGTGCGCGGCGACGCCGTACTCGGCCCGCCGGTGCATTTCATGGGTGCGGATCTGGATTTCCACCGGCTTGCCGCCGGGACCGATCACCGTCGTGTGCAGCGACTGGTACATGTTGAACTTGGGCATCGCGATGTAGTCCTTGAACCGCCCGGGCAGGGGGTTCCAGCGGGAGTGCATCGCGCCCAGGGCCGCATAACAGTCCCGGACTGAATCGACCAGGACACGGACGCCCATGAGGTCATTTATGTCGTCAAAGTCTTTGTCGCGGACGATCATCTTCTGGTAGATCGAGTAGTAGTGCTTTGGCCGTCCGGTGATCGTGGCCTTGATCTTCGCCGCCCGGAGGTCCTCGGTGATCTGGTTGCGGATGACCGACAGGTTCTTTTCGCGCTCCGGGGTCCGGTCCCCCACCATGCGCACGATTTCCTCGTACACCTTGGGATAAAGAGCAGCGAAGGACAGGTCCTCCAGCTCCCACTTGATGGTGTTCATACCGAGCCGGTGGGCCAGCGGCGCGAAGATTTCCAGCGTTTCGCGCGCCTTGCGGGCCGAGGACTCTGCCGACACGAAGCGCCACGTGCGGGCGTTGTGGAGCCGGTCGGCGAGTTTGATCATCAGGACGCGGATGTCCTTGGCCATGGCCACGACCATCTTGCGCACGGTCTCGGACTGGGCCGCCTCACCGAAGCTGACCTTGTCCAGCTTGGTGACGCCGTCCACCAGCATGGCCACTTCGGGGCCGAACTCGGCCTTCAGATCGGCCAGCGTGTAAGAGGTGTCTTCGACGGTGTCGTGCAGCAGGGCCGCGGCCAGCGTGGTGCCGCTGAGGCCGAGTTCGGCGAGGATGGTGGCCACCGCCACCGGGTGCGTGATGTACGGGTCCCCGCTCTTGCGCTTTTGGCCCCGGTGGCAGCGCTCGGCCACCACGAAGGCGCGCTGGATGAGGTCGAAATCCTCTTTGGGGTTGTTGGCACGGACCGTGCGCAGCAACGGCTCCAGGATCGGGGAGTACGCCGGGGCACCGCGGCCAGTCAGCCGGGCAAGGCGCGACCTCGTGCGTTCACGCCGGCCAGGAAAAGTCGGCCGGGCGTGCGAATTGTCGACCGGCACGGGAACATCGGGACGTCCGGGAACCACCAGGTCAGTCTGAGAACCCTGGCCTTGGCCCTTGTCCGCAGGTGCCTCCGGCACCGGCGTCGAACGTTCTTCCAATGGAGCACCTCTCGCGACCGGTCAATTATTCAAGTGTATTCCCGCAGCAGGATACTTTTATAACCGGCCGGGGTACGGCGACGGGCCGGAGGCCGTCGAATGGACGGTCTCCGGCCCGTCTGCTGGGCTGGCTTAGGGAGAGTGGCGGAGCTCAGGCCGTAGCGGGCGACGCCGGCGATGTGGTCTTGGCTGCCGCTTCGGCGCGCCTCTGTTCCACTCGCTTGGCCTGCTTGACCAGCTCAGGTTCGCCCTGCCGCAACGCGGCGTACAGCGGCGCCGCGATAAAGATCGTCGCGGCCGTGCCCACCAGGATGCCCACGAACAGCGCCAGGGACAGGTCCCGCAGCGTTCCGGCACCGAGCAGCCCGGCACCGATGAAGAGAATCGCGCCGACCGGCAGGATGGCCACCACCATGGTGTTGATGGACCGGACCAGGGTCTGGTTGATGGCGAGGTTGACCTCTTCAGCGAAGGTCCGCCGGGTGGACGCCTGCATGTCCGCGGTGTTCTCTCGGATCTTGTCGAACACCACCACGGTGTCGTACAGCGAATAGCTGAGCACCGTCAGGAAGCCGATGATGGCCGACGGCGTCACCTCGAAGTCACTGAGACCGTAAATACCGGCGGTCATGAACATCGTGACGGCCATGCCGACCAGTGCCGAGAGCGACATCTTCCACGTCCGGAAGTAGAGCGCCATCAACACGGCGGCCAGGCCCACAAAGATTGCCAGGCCCATCAGTGCCTGCTTCGTGACGTCCGCACCCCACGTGGGGCCGACGAAGGTTGAGGTGACCTCGTTATCCGTCACGCCGTAGGCCTTGGTGAGGCCTTCCTTGATCTGGAGAGTCTCGTCGTCGGTGAGCTTGTCCGTCTGGATGCGCATGGTGGTGCCTGCGACGTTGGCCACGCGCGGCACGGACCCCGATACGACGTTCTGGACGGCTTTCTCGCCGAGGGAGGCCTCGGTGGTCTTGACGTTGGAGACGGTGAACTCGGAGCCGCCGCGGAACTCGATGCCGAGGTTGAAGCCGCCCTTGGCGACCGGGATCAGGATCGAGAGCGCGACGGCGATCCCCGCGATCAGGAACCACAGCTTCCTGTAACCGACGAAGTCGTACGAGCGCTTGCCTGTGTACAGCTCATTGCCGAATGTTGAGAAGTTGACCATTTACTTGCCCTCCTTGGACGCGCTCTTGGAGGTACCGGCGAGCTGCGCCTGTTGTGCCTGGTCCTGCTTTTCGGCGAGGCGGCGTTCTGCGATGGTCATCCGGCGTTCTGCCTCGGCGGCGGCGCCGGTGTTCTTCGCGCGCACCACTCCCACGGGCTTGTCCTCCGGTGTTCGGACCCTGCCGGCGCCGCGGTACAGCGGGACGGCCCCGAGGCGCTTCGGGTCCAGACCCGAGAACCTGTGGCCTTCGCCGAAGAACTTGGTCCGAGCCAGCAGCTGCAGGGTGGGATGGGTGAACATGAAGACGACGATGAGGTCGGCGATCGCGGTGAGGCCGAGGGTGAACGCGAAGCCGCGGACGTTGCCCACTGCCACGAAGAACAGCACGACGGCGGCGAGGAGGTTCACGGCCTTGGAGGCGAGGATGGTGCGCTTGGCCCGCTTCCAGCCGTTTTCCACGGCCGAGACGAGGCCGCGGCCTTCGCGGAGCTCATCGCGGATGCGTTCGAAGTAGACGATGAAAGAATCGGCCGTTTGGCCGATCGCCACAATCAGCCCGGCGACGCCGGCGAGCGAAAGCCGGTAGTTTTCGGTCCAGCCGAGGATGGCGATGGCCAGGAACGTCAGCACCCCGGCGATCACGAGGGAGGCCACGGTCACGAGGCCAAGGGCCCGGTACTGGAACAGCGAGTAGACAAACACCAGCAGGAGGCCGATCACGCCGGCGAGCATCCCCATGCGGAGCTGCTCCCCGCCAAGGGTTGCCGAGATCTGCTGTTCGCTCTGGATTTCGAAGCTGATCGGCAGGGCACCGAAACGGAGCTGGTCCGAGAGGGCCTTGGCCGACTCCTCGGTAAATCCGCCGGTGATCTGCGGCCGGCCGTCGGTGATGACGGCGAGGGACCGTGGGGCAGAGATGACCTGGTCGTCCAGGACGATTGCGAACTGGGCCTTCGGATCCGAGCCGGTCTGGCCGCCGCCGGCGGCGTAGAACTGGTACAGGCGCTCGGTGACTTCCTTGAACTTGGCGGTGCCCTGGTCGTCGAACTGGATGTTGACGGCCCATTCGTTGGTCACGGCGCCCTGGGCGCCGCGCTGCAGCTGGAACGAGGAGGACTTGATGTTCGAGCCCTTCACCTCAACCGGACCAAGAATGTACTTGGTGGCCGGCGAGTTGGCCGACGCCGGCTCACAGGTCACCAGCGGCTTGGTCGGGTCGGAGCGCTGCTGCTTGTCCTGGGAGGGGTTGTCGCAGTCGAGCGCCTCGAACTGCTTGTAAATCTCGGGGGTAACCCAGTTCTCGTCGCTGCTGTTGGCGGGTGCCGCCGTCGGCTTCGGCAGCTGGGCCTCCGGGGTCCGGGACGCCGCGGGGACGGCTGCGCCGGGGCCGGCCTGAATAACCGGGCGGAAGTTCATATCGGCGGAGGCCTGGATCAGCGCACGGGTTTCCTTGGCAGGAGTTCCCGGGAGGCTGACGACGACGTTGCGGCCGGACTGCGTGCTGATTTCCGCTTCCGCGACGCCCGAGCCGTCCACGCGCTGGCGGATGATCGCCACGGCCTGGTTGAGCTGGTCTTCGGTGATACCCGAACCGCCCTCAACCTTGGGCGCCAGGATCATCTGGGTGCCGCCTTCAAGGTCCAGAGCGAGCTTTGGAGCCCAGCCCGCTTGGCCGGCAATCGTGCCGCCTGCCAGGACAGCCGTCATGGCGGCGATGAGTACGCCAAGCCAGACCAGCATCCTGATGGCTGAGTATTTGGGGCCAGTTCGTGCCATTGTCGATCTTTCTATTATTTACGGCGGATCCGCCGGCGCGGGCTCTTGACCCCCGCCGACGGATGCCCGCAACCGTTGCTTCGCGGGATAGCTCAGTTAGGCAGACTAGCTGTCTTTTTTGCCTTCGTCGTTGAGGCGGCGCAGGGTTTCCTCGGGAGTTTCATTGCGCGGTGCGTCTTGGACAGGGGTGCTGGCGTCCATGCCCTCAGTGCCCAGCTTGTCTGTGGTCAGCGAGGAGGCGTCATCGGGAACAACCGACGGCTCCTCGGCCGCAACAACCGGCTCCACAATCTTGGTGACAGCCTGGCGGTGCACGGTGGCGGTGTTGCCCGGGGAAAGCTCCAGAGTGACTTTGTTCTCGGCCTCATCGATGTTGACGATCCGGCCGAACAGCCCGAAGCTCGTCATAACCTCCACACCGGGCTCAAACTTGGACTGAAGCTGGGCCTGCTGCTGCTGGGTCTTCTTGTTGCGGCGGAACATCATGAAGACGAAAAGTCCGAGCAGGACGAAAAGGAGAATCGTCATGATGTCGATGCCGCCGCCGGCCTGCGGCTGGGTCTGGGCAGAAATAAGTCCGAACACAGGGATTGTTCCGTTCTGTACTTGCATAGCTGTTTTTCAGCAACGTCCGTTTGCTCCGGGCGGCGCGGGCAGGGGTCTGCACAGCAAGCTGGCAGAGAGACCATCCCCAGACCGCCGGCGGCCACCTGCTCACCGCCCACGGAAACAAAACCCGAACGTGCCGAGCGTCATACCAGTCTAGAGGGAAAAGCTGAAAGTACGGTGCTAGCGGCTATTTCTGATCCGCTGAGGACCGGTTTCCTCAGCCAGGCCACCGCCGGATTCGCCCTGCGGGCCCTCGCCCGGCTCGTCGCCGAGCTCGTCGGCAAGCCCCTCGGCCTGGAACAGCTCCAACGGATCCTGGCCGAAGACGCCGGCAGGAACGGCAAAGCCCAGGTGCGTCCAGGCCGGCGCCAAGGCAATGCGGCCGCGCGGCGTCCGGCCCAGCAGCCCCTCCCGCACCAGGTAGGGCTCGGCGACCGTTTCCACGGTCTCCGTTTCCTCGCCGACGGCGATCGCGAGCGTGGACAGCCCCACCGGCCCACCGCCGAACTTGGTAATGAGGGCCTCGAGAACGGCACGGTCCAGCCGGTCCAGGCCACGCTTGTCTACCTCATACATGTCCAGGGCCGCGGACGCCGCCCGGGCATCAATTTGCTCGATGCCGTGAACGAGTGCCCAGTCCCGGACCCGGCGCAGGAGCCGGTTGGCGATGCGCGGCGTGCCCCGTGACCGGCCGGCGATCTCACTGAAACCGGCCGAGTTGACCTTCAGGTCCAGCAGGCCGGCGGAGCGGCGCAGCACCAGTTCCAGCTCTTCGACGGAGTAAAACTCAAGGTGGCCGGTGAAACCGAAGCGGTCCCGGAGCGGCCCGGGAAGCAGACCGGCCCGCGTGGTGGCGCCCACCAGTGTGAAGGGCGGCAGTTCAAGCGGGATGGCGGTGGCGCCCGCGCCCTTGCCGACGACGATGTCGACGCGGAAATCCTCCATCGCCATGTACAGCATTTCCTCGGCCGGCCGGGACATCCGATGGATTTCGTCAAGGAACAGGACCTCGCCTTCAGAGAGCGAGGACAGGATGGCCGCGAGGTCGCCCGCGTGCTGGATGGCCGGGCCGCTGCTGATCCGCAGCGGGACGTTCATCTCGGCGGCGATGATCATGGACAGCGTGGTCTTGCCCAGGCCGGGAGGGCCGGAGAGGAGCACGTGGTCCGCGCTGCGGCCGCGCATCCGCGAGGCCTCCAGGACGAGGGAAAGTTGCTTGCGGACCCGGTGCTGGCCCACGAAATCGTGCAGATTCTTGGGCCGCAGGGCGGCTTCGATGACCCGCTCCTCCGGCTCCTCTCCCCCGGCGGTAATCGATGGCTCAGCCACGCGCGCCTACCCGGTTTCCGGCGCGGGCGCCGTCCTGCCCCAGCCAGCGCAGCGTCGCGCGGAGGATCTCCGCCACGTTGCCGTTCGCGGCCAGTTCCGGGGAGTCGGCCAAGGACTTGTCGATGCTGGCCGTGGCATCCTTTTCGGACCAGCCCAGGCTGATCATTGCGGCGACGACCTGCGGCTTCCAGACGGATTCCGCAGACACCGCCGCGACCGGCGCACCGGCGGTGCCGTGCGGCACGAGCTTGCCAGCGAGTTCCAGCACGATCCGGCCGGCCACCTTCGGCCCAATTCCGGGGACCTTCGTGAAGGCCTTGCCGTCGCCGGAGTGGGCGGCAACCCGGATGGCTTCTGGTTCGTGGACGGCCAGCACGGCCAAGGCCAGACGGGGACCGACGCCGCTGACGCTGAGCAGGATGTCAAACACAACACGTTCGTCATCGCTAGCGAAACCGAACAGGGTCAGCGAGTCCTCCCGCACGATCAGGGACGTAAAGAGCTTCCCCTCATCCCCCACCCTCAGCCCGCTGAGGGTCTGCGGCGTAGCGTTGACGCTCATGCCGGCGCCGTTGAGGTCGATAACGGCGGAGGACAGGCCAACATGCGCTACGGTTCCGCGAAGAAAACTGATCAAGGCCGGGCTCCTGGGTCTACAGCGAAAGGCAACAGCGAACAAAGATAAAGCGAATATCCAGACAGCGAACAGATGGAATGGAAACCCTGCTATCCGAACATATCTACGAATAGCCTAGCAAGCGGGCATGACATTCAGCGCGCACGGCGCGCTTTTGCCTCCGCGTCGGCCCACGCCCGCTGGGCCGGAGTGAGGGACTGGCTGCCCGGCCCCGTCGTCGCCACGGCGGCGCCGCTGCCGGCCCGCCAGGCGTGGGTGATGGCCAGCGCGAGGGCGTCGGCGGCGTCGGCCGGGCGCGGGGGCGCGTCCAGCCGGAGGATCTTGGTCACCAGCTTCGTGACCGCGTCCTTGTTCGAGGTCCCGCTTCCCGTCACGGCGGCCTTGACCTCGGACGGGGTGTGAAGCGCCACGGGGATGCCGCGGCGCGCGGCGGCCGCAATGACCACGCCGGAGGCCTGCGCCACGCCCATGACCGTGCTGACGTTGAGCTGGGAAAAGACCCGTTCGACGGCGAGGACGTGCGGTTCGTACTTGTCCAGCCACTCATCGATGGACGTGGCGATGACCAGCAGCCGCTGGTCCAGGCTCTCCTCGGGGGAGGTTCCCACCACACCGAAGGCCACCATGGTGGCCCGCCGGTTCCTTTCGACGTCGACGACGCCGATCCCGCAACGGGTGAGGCCCGGGTCAACCCCCAGCACGCGCAGGGTCAAGACCGGGCCTCAAAATCACTGCTTGAGGATGTCACTCGGCTTCCAGTGCGGCCTGCACTTCGTCGCTGAGGTCGGCGTTGCTGTAGACGTTCTGGACGTCGTCGAGTTCTTCCAGGGCGTCCACGAGCTTCATGAACTTCTTGGCGGCCTCGAGGTCCAGCGGCACCTGCATGGACGGCACAAACTCGGCCTCGTCGGTGTCGTACTCGATTCCGGCTTCTTTGAGGGCATCGCGGATGGCCTGGAGGTCGGTCGGCTCGGAGTGGATCTCGAAGCTGTCGCCGTTGTCCTTGACTTCCTCGGCCCCGGCGTCGAGGACTGCCATCAGCACGTCGTCCTCGCTGAGGCCGTTCTTCGGCAGCGACACGACGCCCTTGCGGCTGAAGAGGTAGCTGACCGACCCGGGATCGGCGATCGTGCCGCCGTTGCGGGAGATCGCGAGCCGGACCTCGGAGGCGGCGCGGTTCTTGTTGTCCGTGAGGCACTCGATCAGCAGAGCGGAGCCCTGCGGGCCGCGGCACTCGTACATGATTTCGGTGTAGTCCACGACCTCGCCGGTGAGCCCGGCGCCGCGCTTGATGGCGCGGTCGATATTGTCAGCGGGCACCGAGGTCTTTTTGGCCTTGGTGACAGCCAGTTCCAGGCCCGGGTTGCCGGACAGGTCAGGGCCGCCCATGCGCGCGGCGACTTCGATGTTCTTGATCAGCTTGGCGAACGACTTGGCCCGGCGGCTATCAAGGATGGCCTTCTTATGCTTGGTCGTCGCCCATTTGGAGTGGCCTGACATGCTTTACGCTTCCCCTCTGATCATTCGAATAAACAGTTCATGCACGCGCTTCTCCCCCGTCACTTCCGGGTGGAAGGAGGTGGCCAGCAGCTTGCCGGAACGCACTGCAACAATTCTAGCCGTCCCGTCCAGGGATTCGGGGTGGCCTGCTTTGGACGGTTCCACCTGGGCGAGGACTTCGACGCCGTCGCCGACGCGCTCCACCCAGGGCCCGCGGATGAAAACGGCGTGGACCGGAGCCACCGCCCCGGCGACGGCGCTGAACTCGAGCCCCCTGAAGTCGAGATCCGTCTCGAAGGACTCGCGCTGCCGGCCGAAGGCGTTGCGGCGCACGGTGATGTCGAGTCCGCCGAAGGTCTGCTGCGGGTTTCCGACGAGGTCCTTCGCCGGGTCCGCGATCTCGTCCGCCAGCAGGATCATCCCGGCGCACGAGCCGTAGACGGGCAGGCCCGTCTGGATGCGTTCGCGCAGCGGATCCCGGAGCCCGAAAATTCTGGAGAGCTTGTCAATCGTGGTCGATTCGCCGCCGGGGATGATCAGGCCGTCCAGGCCGTCAAGCTCCGCGGGGCGGCGGATCCCGACGCCGGTGGCACCGGCGGATTCCACGGCGTGAAGATGCTCCCGGAAATCGCCTTGCAGCGCCAGGACGCCGATCCGGAGCCCTGTTCCCACGCGGGAATCAGGGGAAAAAGAGGGGGTGGTCATCCCCACAGCATAATGGGCTGCGCTGCGCCGGGACGCATGCACCAGCCCCGGGCGTCCGGGGTCCATGCCGCTGCTGGGATATATTACAGAGCATGCTTTACTTCAGCGTTCCGCTCGGCAAACTCGTCCGCCGGGTCTCCCGGCTCAGGGGCGGAGGCTCGGCCCTTCCCGGGCTTGTGGTCGAAAAAATCGACCCCGATTTCATGCGGCGGACACTGTCCACGCTGCCACTGGGGGTCGCCGTCGTCAGTGGCACGAACGGGAAAACCACCACCACGAAGATGGTGGTGGAACTGCTGGAGAGCCAGGGACTGAAGGTCTTCACGAACCGCACCGGCAGCAACTTCACCCGCGGCGTGGCCGCGGCGCTCCTGGGCGAGGTGGACTGGCGCGGCCGGCTCGATGCCGACGTCGCGGTCTTGGAACTGGACGAGGCGCATGCCGTGCACTTCGTCAACAAGGTCCCGCCGCGGTACAGCCTCCTGCTGAACGTCCTCCGCGACCAGCTGGACCGTTTCGGCGAGATCGACAAGACCGCCGAACTGCTCCAGCACATCGCGTCCAAGACCACCGGGACCGTGGTCCTGAACCGTGAGGACCCCCGCGTGGCCCGGATCGCCCAGACCCTGGACGGGCCGGAGGTGCTCTACTTCGGGCTGGACGATTCCCTGCTCAGCACCTTCCCCAACGACGATGAGATGCGCGCGGCCCCGGGGAGCCCGGTGCCTCCCGCCCCCGCCCGGCCGGCCGCCGACGTCGTGCTGCGCCGTGTGGGACCCGACGACGCCGATTTCGAGTACGACGGCGCGACGGTCACCACGCCGATGTTGCTCCGTGGCGTCTACAACATCTTCAACGCCGCCGCCGCGCTGACCCTCGCCCGCGGCGTCTCGGGAGCCCGCGGCACCGGTACGGACCAGGCCGGCCTGCTCACGGCCCTGGCCAAGGTGGCGCCGGCGTTCGGCCGCGGCGAAAGCCTTGTGGTCGACGGCCTGCCGCTGGAGCTGGTACTGGTCAAGAACCCCAGCGGATTCCGGCTGGGCCTGAAATCGTTCCCGGCCGCCGGGTACGCCACGATGATCGCGATCAACGACAACTACGCGGACGGTCGGGACATGTCCTGGCTGTGGGACGTCGAATTCGACACCCTCCGCGACGGCGGCGTGGACCAGCTCACGGGCTCCCGCGCCTACGACATGGCGCTGCGGCTGCAGTACGACGACGTCGCCATCGGCGCCGTCGACACGGAGATCGCGCCGGCGCTGGCAGCGTTCATCCGCGGCGGCGAGGCCAAGCCGAAGCGGATCTTCTGCACCTACACGGCCATGCTGGCCATCCGCCGCGAGCTGTCCAAAATCACCACAGTGGAGGTGGTCTCATGACCCCCCGGTCCCCCGAAACCCCGCACGAGCTCTCCTTTGGGCACGAACTGCCGCCCGAAGACTCCGCGGCCCCCAGCAAGGGAACCATCCGGGTGCTGCAGCTCTACCCGCGGGACATGAACATCTACGGCGACTGGGGCAACGCCCTGGTCCTCGCCCAGCGCCTGCGCTGGCACGGCTACACGCCGGAGCTGCTCGAATACAACGTCGGTGACCCGTTCCCGGCAGACGTGGACCTCATTGTCGGCGGCGGCGGACAGGACAGCGGGCAGCTCGTGATCCAGGACGACCTCCTGTCGCGCGAGTCCACGCTGAAGCAACTGGCCGACGACGGCACCCCAATGCTCGTAATCTGCGGGCTGTACCAGCTCTTCGGGAAATTCTTCAAGACCCGGCTCGGCACGGTCCTCCCGGGCATTGGCATCCTGGACGTGGAGACCCACGGCACCGACGAACGCCTGATCGGCAACGTCACCGTCACCTCCCCCGAGTTCGGCAGCATCCTGGGCTATGAGAACCACAGCGGCCAGACCACGCTGGGACCCGGCGTCGAACCGCTCGGAACCACCGCCAAGGGCACCGGCAACAACAGCACCGACGGCCAGGAAGGCGCCCGCTACCGCAACATCGTCGCGAGCTACCTGCACGGCTCACTGCTGCCCAAGAACCCGGCCCTCGCGGACTTCCTGATCCAGACCGCCGTCGAACGCAAATACGGCAGCTTCACGCCGGGCACCCCGGACGACTCATACGCGGTGCTGGCGCGTGAACACGCCGCCCGTCGGCCCCGCTGACCCAGATGGCAGGCATTCCTGGCGGCACCGTCCTGATTGGGCACGACATCCCGGAGCGGGAGGACGTCCTGCAGCTTCTGGGCGAACACCTCGCTGACATGTACGCGACCTCCCCGCCCGAAAGCGTCCATGCCCTTGATCCCGCCGCGTTGGCCGGACCCGGCATCAGCTTCTGGACCGCCCGGGAAGACTCACAGCTGTTGGGGTGCGCGGCGCTGAAGCACCTGGCGCCCGGCGACGCTGAGATCAAGTCGATGCGCACCGCGAACGCAGCCCGCGGGCGCGGCGTTGCCTCGGCGCTGCTCCGCCACGTCCTGGCCGAGGCCCGGCACAGCGGCTACCGGCGGTTGTACTTGGAGACAGGGAGCCAAGAGTTTTTCGCGCCCGCGCGGCGGCTGTATGAGCGGCACGGCTTCACGGACTGCCCGCCGTTCGCCGGTTACGAGTTCGACTCCAACAGCGTCTTCATGACCCTCCAGCTCGACGCCGGGTAGCTGCGCGGGAGCTAGCTGCGGTGACCGCGGGGCTCCGCCTAGCGCCCGGACACCCGAAGACTGCCCCCGGTGCTGACCCTTGCATAGCCAATCAAATTGCCCGACACGGCAAAAACCCACAATCCAATGTTTTGACCGGATTCCATTTCGGAAACCACTTCTGACCAACGCTATTGGGACATTCCGGTTGCTTTTCTGTGAATGGTAGCGGCATCTGGCGCACGTCTAATGGCGCTATTTAACGCATCCCTTGCTGTAGGCTCCGATTCGAACCTTGGGGGATTGATGCTGAACTACTTTCGCGAGACGCAAGAGGCACGATTTGCGACCTCTGCACGTCGAATCTATGGCTTTGTCTCTGCCGGCTTCGTGGTTGCAGTCATGGCATTGGTTTTTGCGGGCCTCGCACCCATATGGATATTCTGGGCGACCTTCGCCGCTTCTTGCGTTCTGAACGCTTTCCTGACGAGAAAGTGGATCAGAGAAGACGCACTCGAAGCCTATCGAGGCGGCCACGGTCGAATTCGGTAGGCTGACGCCAACATTTACTTCGACACAAACAAAGCCACGTCCTAGAGCCGGAAGTGCCCGCTCGAAGAATTCCATTGACAAGCAGGCAAGGAGTATTGATGACTAGGTTAAGTCGTTGAAGCCCTTGGTTCGGTGGAGTCGGGCTTATTTCGCCATGCAGGCGGTCGTCGGTCTCTCCTGGTGGATCGCGGTTTTCGTTTCGCCTATGGTGCGCGAGGCGACCCGCGGTAATCTCGACCCGGTCGCGGTCTTCGACATTCCACTGTTCGTCATGGCCTCGGCCGTGGCGGCATTTGGCGTCAGGGTTGCCGCGGTAGTAAGTACCGGCTGGACGAACTTCGTCGCGATCGCACTGGCGGTGTACGCCACGATCACGACCGAAGCGGGCTGGGGTGTCCTGAGCATGGGTGCTGCAACCGCAGGTTCCCTGATCGCGCTCTGCCTCATCTTGCTAGGGCGCGTACCGATCGCATGGATCATCCGTGGTCCATTCGCTTTCCGTCCCGCCGTCACCCGCCCGACCGCTACCATCCACGTGGCTTCAACATTCGGGCAAATCGTCCTCTTCTGGGGGTTCTTCCTGGCGGTGCTTCCCTTGGCCATAGCGTTTCTCGCACAGCGCTGGGCGCTGGCGCTACCGTTTCCATCGTTTGCAGGTCCTTTAGGTGTCGTGGTTCTCGTACTCGCCAGCGCTCTTGGCCTCTGGTCGGCAGTTGTGATGTCAACGCTGGGAGATGGCACGCCGTTGCCATCGGCGATGCCTAACCGTCTGGTCATTGCGGGTCCGTATCGTTGGATTCGTAATCCGATGGCGGTCGCGGGCATTGTCCAGGGCGCCGCGATTGGCCTCATTCTGCAGTCATGGCTTGTCATCGCCTACGCGGTCGTGGGCTCGCTGGTGTGGAACTACGCCGTCAGGCCACTTGAGGAATCTGACCTCCAGGAACGGTTCGGCGAAGAATTCCAGCAATACCGCGACACGGTGCGCTGCTGGATTCCTAAAGTATCGAAGACTCAGCTCTCTTAGAGATTTCGAGGACGCTACTAGTCGTCAATGACCGCGAGGCCCCGGCGTTTCAGGTCGGCGAGGCCATCCCGCATTGCCTGCAACTGTTCGGGCGAGTGTCCTATCCAATCCACGAGTTCACCGACGACTTCCACCGGCTCCCGGGTCCGGTAGGACCGGGTCGGATTGCCGGGGAACTTCTTATCCGTCACGTTGGGGTCGTCGTCAAGGGTGCCCGTCGGTGCCACGATGTAGATCCGCCCACGGCCTTCCCCGGTGGCGAGTTCAGCCGCCCACGTTGCGGCATCCAAGGTTGCCGTCACGTACACGTGATTCGCTGTCCTTCCTTCTTCAAAGTTCGAGCCGCATCCGGGCATCAACAGGTCCCCCACCGCCAGGTCCGCCTTCGTCCCGTGAAGCAGGGCCCCCGATTCGTGGACTTCGAATGGTTTGGGCTCCTTCGTCATGCACACCCCTTATGAGTTCGATTCGAAATATTAGGCCGGCTGACCCTATGAGGCAACAATGCTTGCCTGAGCCCAATCTGCCATCAGCGGGCCCGGACAAAGGCCAGGACGTCACGCGGCACCCGCCTGCTCGATCCCACCCGCAAGTGGCCCCACCGCTCATAAACGATCAGGGTGCAGTCTGGAATCAACCGCGCGGTCTCCTCCGCCACCGCCCTCGGGAAGAACGCATCCCGCCCTCCACAGAGCAGCAGCACGGGGGGACGGATGAGCGGCAGCACCGCCCGCGCATCGAACGCCGACTCGGCCCGCGCCTCTGTAAGGACGTCCTCGGCGGGGCACCCGGAGCGGCCCAGCACGCGCCTGCCGACAACGGGTCCCAGCAGTTCGCGCAGCCAGCGGGTCCGTGCGCCTGGGAGGAGGGACTCGGCCAGGACCGTCCCGGCGCGGGCTGGGTCTCCGGCTGCGACGGCGGCGGCCATCCGTTTGTCCACGTCCTTGCCCCACACGCTCACCTCGGCCGCCGTGACCACCATGGCGATGTGCCCGAAGGACTGTGGATGGCGGGCGGCCAGGTATTGCCCAATCGTCCCGCCGAAGGACTCGGCTACCACCAGGTCGACTTGACCGCCGAACTCCTCGGCGATCAGCTCCGCGTAGTCGTCCGCCATGTCTGCACTCGTGTGCGACGCCGGCATGTTCCGCCGGCGGGTGACAATCCAGATGGCGTACCCGGCGTCCTGGTAGGCAGCAAACCCCCGCCGAAAGAGTCCGCGCAGCACCCCTTGGGGCACAATGCTTCCCGGTCCGCCCTGGACAAAGAGCAGGGATTTGGCGCCCCGGCCCCACGTCAGGTATTCCATCCCGTTGCGGAACTCCCCGCTCCGCGGTGCATGATCCCGCCGGTCTGTCTGCGCCATCACGACGCCGGCTTACGGCGTTGTTACGGGCTGCCGCAGCAGTGCCGCGAATTCGGCCGGCCGGGTCACGGGCCACCAATGGCCGCTGTCGACCCGCGTCACGGTGACATCGTCCACCCACGACTCAAGCCCCTCCACGAGGGCCGGCGTGAGGAACGGATCCTTGAGCGGCACCACTACATGGACAGGGACGGTCACCCGCGTTGGGGCGGCCGGGCTCCGCCGGCCGCGGAAGTTGCTGCGGTACAGGGCCAGGCCGCGGACCGGATCATTGCCGACGTCGCGCCTGGCCATCTTTTCGTACCGCCGGGTCAGGAACAGCCGCCAGGCGGCCTCTGGCAGGACCGGGACGAGGAACGCTCCGATATACCAGCTGCGCAGCAGTTGCGCGCCCAGCTGCGGCCAAGCCCCCGGTGTCCGGACGCGTCCACGGATCCAGCCGGAGAAGTGCCCCAGGTCCGGGCCCGAAATACTCGTGTAGCGGATGATCAGGCCGTCCGCCCGGGGGTCCTGGACGGCGGCCCAGCCCTGGATCGAGCCCCAGTCGTGCCCCACCAGATGGACAGCCCGGACGCCCACCCCGGCCAGCACGGCGAAGGCATCGTCCACGAGGGCCTTCAGCGAATAGTCCCCGCCCGGGCCCTGGACGGCGGAGGCGCCCGCGTTTCGCGTGTCGTAGGCCACCACGTGATGCGTCCGTGCGAGTTCGCGGATGGCCGGAAGGAACACCCGGTGGTCATCGGGGTAGCCGTGCACCAGGAGCAGGCTGGGCACGTCCGGGCCAGGTTCCGGGCCAAACTCGAACACGGCCAGCACTGCACCGGGCACGGCGATCGTCCGGCCCCGTTCGTTCAACGTCTCCACATGTTCCCCCTATGGTTCCTACACATCAGCGTTTCCCCCGAATTCAGCAGCCCTGGCCGCCGTTGGCTCCGCGCCCCGGCCGCCGACATCCGGCGTCGGCCTCGCGGACCGGCCAGTCCCACCGGGCCCCATCCTACGGTGGGCGCAATCACAACACACTGAAGTGGTCATTGAGAACCCGCGTGCTGCATGAAAGAGTCGCTTCATGACCAATCCCCTCCTGAGCCCCAGCACCCTGCCGTACGGCCTGCCGCCGTTCTCGGAAA
Organism: Arthrobacter sp. ES3-54; assembly: GCF_029504395.1. Taxonomy (GTDB): domain Bacteria; phylum Actinomycetota; class Actinomycetes; order Actinomycetales; family Micrococcaceae; genus Arthrobacter. The sequence goes on along the minus strand of NZ_JAQFIF010000004.1, from coordinate 337,483 downwards.
TCGAAGACGCGCACTACGCCGAGGCCGTTGAGGCAGGCCTGGCCGAGCATCTTGCCGAAATCCAGGCCATCGTGTCCGACCCGGCGGCGCCGTCCTTCGAGAACACCGCCTTGGCCATGGAACGCTCCGGCCGGCTCCTGGAACGGGCGTCCGCCTCGTTCTTCACCCTGGTTTCCGCAGATGCCTCGGACACCATCCGCGACCTCGAGACCCGTCTGTCCCCACTGTTCTCCGCCCACGAGGACGCCGTCTACCTCAACCGCGGGCTCTACGAGCGCTTCGCGGCGCTGGACACTGACGTCCTGGACGGGGAGTCAGCCCGGCTCGTGGAGGAATACCTCAAGGACTTCCGGGCCTCAGGCATCCAGCTTGACGACGCCGGCCAGGAGCGCCTCAAAGAGGTCAACGCCGAGCTCGCCCGGCTCGGCACCGAGTTCGGGCAGCGCGTCAAGGAAGGCATGAAGTCCGCGGCCCTGCTGCTGGACGACGCCGCCGACCTCACCGGCCTGCCCGCCGACGACATCGCCAGCGCCGCTGAGGCCGCCCGGACGGCAGGGCACGAGGGAAAGTTCCTGCTGACCCTGATCCAGCCAAGCAACCAGCCCGCCATGGCCGCACTGGCCAACCGGGACATCCGCCGGCGTCTCTACGAGGCCTCGATCGGCCGAGGCAGCGGCGGCGGCAGCTTCGATGTGCTCGATCTGGTCAAGCACATGGTCCAGCTCCGCGCCGAGAAGGCCAGCCTTCTGGGGTTCGCGAACTTCGCCGAACTCAGTGTAGACCGGCAGACGGCACCGGACTTCCAAGCTGTCCAGGCCATGATGAGCCGGCTGGCCCCGGCCGCCATCCGCAACGCCGACGCCGAGGCGGAGGCGCTTGCCGAGGCCGCCGGGCACCCCCTTGAGGCCTGGGACTGGGCGTATTACTCGGCCAAGGTCAAGCGGGAGCGGTATGCCGTGGACGAGCAGGCCCTGCGCCCCTACTTTGAGCTGGACCGGGTTTTGAATGACGGCGTTTTCTTCGCGGCGAACGCCTTGTACGGCGTCACCTTCCACGAACGTGCCGACCTCGCCGGCTACCACCCGGATGTGCGCGTCTGGGAGGTGAAGAATTCCGACGGGACGGACCTGGGTCTCTTTCTGGGCGACTACTACACCCGTGACACGAAGCGCGGAGGCGCGTGGATGAATTCCCTTGTGGAGCAGTCCGGGCTGCTGAACACCCGTCCTGTGGTGATCAACAACCTCAACATCTCCAAGCCGCCGGCCGGCGAGCCCACCCTGCTGACGCTGGACGAACTCCGCACCACCTTCCACGAGTTCGGCCATGCCCTGCACGGATTGTTTTCCGCCGTCACGTATCCGCGGTTTTCCGGTACCAACGTGCCGCGGGACTTCGTGGAATACCCGTCGCAGGTCAACGAAATGTGGATCATGTGGCCCGAGGTCCTGGCCAACTATGCCCGGCACCATGCAACAGGCGAGCCCCTGCCGCAGGGAACCGTGGACAAGCTCAACGCCGCGCAGCTCTGGGGCGAAGGCTTCGCCACCACGGAATACCTTGGCGCGGCCCTGCTGGACCTGGCCTGGCATGTCCTGGACGCAGCCGATGTCCCGGACGACGTCGTCGAGTTCGAAGCGAAGGCACTGGCCGCGGCCGGTGTGGCGCACAGCCTGATCCCGCCGCGCTACCGCACGGGCTACTTCCAGCACATCTTCGCCGGCGGCTGGTACGCCGCCGGCTACTACTCCTACATCTGGAGCGAAGTCCTGGACGCCGACACCGTGGAATGGTTCAAGGAACACGGCGGCCTCAGCCGCGCCAACGGCGATTTCTTCCGGGCCGAGCTGCTCTCCCGCGGCAACAGCCGCGACCCGCTGGAGTCGTTCCGGTCCTTCCGCGGCCGGGACGCGGACCTCGGCCCGCTGCTGAAGCGCCGCGGACTGGACTGACCCTTCATCGATTGCTCCGTAGACGCCCTTATGCGCACCGGTAAGGGCAGTTACGGAGCAATCGACGGGGGAAACGACGCCGGCCCGCCACCTGGAGAGGTGACGGGCCGCCGTCGTGGTTAATACTCAGGCGACAATCGCGCCCGACTCTCTTGGCTTAATAAGAGAGACTGCAGAGGCTCCATGGACGAGGCGCCTTGGCGCCGAGTCTGTGGAGAAGCAGTCGAACGCTACCAGCCGCGCTCGGCGAGGCGGTGCGGCTGCGGGATCTCGTCGACGTTGATCCCGACCATGGCCTCGCCCAGGCCGCGGGAGGCCTTGGCGATCTCGTCCGGGTCATCGAAGAAGGTGGTGGCCTTCACGACGGCGGCGGCACGCTGGGCCGGGTTGCCTGACTTGAAGATGCCGGAGCCGACGAACACGCCGTCAGCGCCGAGCTGCATCATCATGGCGGCGTCGGCCGGGGTGGCGATGCCGCCAGCAGTGAACAGCACCACCGGGAGCTTGCCGGTCGCGGCAACTTCCTTGACCAGTTCGTACGGGGCCTGCAGCTCCTTGGCCGCGACGTAGAGCTCGTCCTCGGCCATGCCGGCGAGCTTCTTGATCTCGGCGCGGATCTGGCGCATGTGCGTAGTGGCGTTGGAGACATCGCCGGTGCCGGCCTCGCCCTTGGACCGGATCATCGCCGCGCCCTCGTTGATGCGGCGCAGGGCCTCACCGAGGTTGGTAGCACCGCAGACGAACGGAACGGTGAAGTTCCACTTGTCGATGTGGTTGGTGTAGTCGGCCGGGGTCAGGACCTCGGACTCGTCGATGTAGTCCACGCCGAGGGACTGCAGGACCTGCGCCTCGACGAAGTGGCCGATCCGGGCCTTGGCCATGACGGGCACGGACACGGCCGCAATGATCTGATCGATCATGTCGGGATCGGACATGCGGGACACGCCGCCCTGGGCGCGGATATCGGCCGGAACGCGCTCCAGCGCCATCACGGCCACGGCACCGGCGTCTTCGGCGATGCGGGCCTGCTCGGCGTTGACGACGTCCATGATGACGCCGCCCTTGAGCATCTCAGCCATGCCGCGCTTGACGCGGCTGCTGCCCGTGACGTTCTTCGCGGACGCGCCGGCTTCGCTGCTTACATCAGGTGTAGACACAAAAACCCCTATGGGTAGATAGATGACCTCGCCGGGGCGCGGACGGCACGTAAATGCCGCGTCTCGCACACACCGGATTACCGGATCCATTGGCCGGTAAAACTAATACTATCCCCCGGCCGGGGCACGGCAGAATTCGAGTTACAGCAGTCGAATCTCGCCCGGGCCGGGGATTCGGCGACTCCGCCGCGGGGCCGCGTGGCGCCGTCAGGCGGACCGTTCCGTCGCAGTACCTTCGGGTTCCTCCAGCGACTGGCGGTGCACCGTCACGATGCGCTGGATCACTGTCACCAGGCTCGCCGCCCCGAGGAGACAGAGCGTCACGAACAGCACGACGACGGGCAGGCCCAGGCCCGTAAGTCCCGTGACCACCAGCACGGACACGAGGCGCTCGGCGCGCTCGGCGATGCCGACGTTGGCGTGAAAGCCCAGGGCTTCCGCCTTGGCCCGCGCGTAAGAGACCACCATGCCGAGCACAAGGCAAACGATGGCGGCAACGGCGATCGGCGGGTTGGCGCCGCCGGTGAAGAACCAGACGGCGAGGCCGGCGAAGAGGGCTCCGTCGGCCACACGGTCAAGGGTGGAGTCCAGGAAATTCCCCCACCGGCCGCCGCGGTGCTGCATCCGGGCCATGATGCCGTCAATGACGTCGGAGAAAATGAACGCCGTGATGAACACGGTCCCCCACAGGAGCTGCCCGAGCGGGTAGAACACGAGGGCGCCGATCACCACGCCGAGCGTGCCGACCACCGTCACGGCGTCGGGAGACACACCGATCCGCAGCAGCCAGCGGGCAACCGGCGAAAACAGGGCTGTGAAGAATCCCCGGGCGTGCCTGTTAAGCATCCTTCTCCCCAGTAGTTTGCTGCTGCGTGGGCATTTCCTGCGGCGCTGGCATTTCCTGCGGCCACGCGTCAGCCACCTGCTGGCGAACCTCGCCGAGGGTCTGCGTGATCGCCTTGGTCTGGGCAATGATGGGGAAGAAATTCCCGTCCCCACCCCAGCGCGGCACCACGTGCTGGTGCAGGTGGCCGGCAATGCCTGCCCCGCCAGTGATGCCCTGGTTCATGCCAAGATTGAAACCGGAGGGGTTGGCGACTTTGCGCAGCACCCGCATGGCCGTCTGGGTCAGCTCGGCGAATTCCGCCGTTTCCTCGACCGTGAGATCCGTGTAGTCGGGGATGTGCCGGTAGGGGCAGATCAGCAGGTGGCCCGGGTTGTACGGAAAGAGGTTCAGCACCACGTAGCTGGTCCTTCCCCGGTACACGATCAGGGATTCCTCGTCCCCCCGCTCGGGTGCGACGCAGAACGGGCAGTCGTCCTGGTTCTTGAACTGGTGCTGGCCACCCTTGATGTACGCCATCCGGTGCGGGGTCCACAGGCGCTGGAAGGCGTCCGGGACCCCGGCCAGGCCGAAGTCGTCCGTCACGGCGTGGTCGCCCGGATACTCCGGCCCGGCCCCTGTGGTTTCCTGCACGCGCTGCCCTTCCGTCTGCCTAGCTGGTCCGGTTTCGGACAGCGTCGACGATCCTCTGGACGGCCTCGGCAACGGGTACGCCGTTGTCCTGGCTGCCGTCGCGGAAGCGGAAGGAAACGGCTCCTGCCTCGGCGTCGTCTCCGCCGGCGATCAGCACGAACGGGATCTTGTCCTTGCTTGCCGTGCGGATCTTCTTCGGGAATCGGTCCGAGGAGATGTCCACCTCAGCACGGATGCCGGCCGCCTTGAGCTGGTCCACGACGTCGAACATGTAGTCATTGAACGCCTCCGCCACCGGGATGCCCACCACCTGCACGGGGGCCAGCCAGGCCGGGAAAGCACCGGCGTAGTGCTCGGTCAGGACGCCCATGAAGCGCTCCACCGAGCCGAACAATGCGCGGTGGATCATCACGGGCCGCTGCCGGGTGCCGTCGGCGGCCTGGAACTCGAGCTCGAAGCGTTCGGGCAGGTTGAAGTCCAGCTGGATGGTGGACATCTGCCAGGTGCGGCCAAGCGCGTCCTTGGTCTGGACGGAAATCTTGGGGCCGTAGAACGCGGCTCCGCCCGGATCCGGGATGAGCTCAAGCCCCGAGGCTTCTGCCACCTCGGCAAGGGTGCGGGTGGCTTCCTCCCACGTGGCGTCGTCGCCCACGAACTTGTCTTCGTTCTTGGTGGAGAGCTCGAGGTAGAAGTCGTCCAGGCCGTAGTCCTTGAGCAGGCCGAGGACGAAGTTCAGCGTGGTGGTCAGCTCGTCCTTCATCTGCTCGCGGGTGCAGTAGATGTGGGCGTCATCCTGGGTCATGCCCCGGACGCGGGTCAGGCCGTGCACCACGCCGGACTTCTCGTAGCGGTAGACCGAGCCGAATTCGAAGAGCCGCAGCGGCAGTTCGCGGTACGAGCGTCCGCGGGACCGGAAGATCAGGTTGTGCATGGGGCAGTTCATCGGCTTGAGGTAGTAGTCCTGGCCGGGCTTGCGGACGGTGCCGTCCTCGTTCAGCTCCGCGTCGATGTGCATCGCCGGGAACATGCCCTCCTTGTACCAGTCCAGGTGGCCCGAGACTTCGTAGAGGTGGCCCTTGGTGATGTGCGGGGTGTAGACGAAGTCGTAGCCGGCATCCACGTGGCGCTGGCGGGAGTAGTCCTCCATGGCCTTGCGGATAATACCGCCCTTGGGGTGGAAGACCGGCAGGCCTGAGCCGAGCTCGTCCGGGAAGGAAAACAGGTCCAGTTCCGCGCCGAGTTTGCGGTGGTCTCGGCGCTCGGCCTCGGCGATGCGCTCCTGGTAGGCCTTGAGGGCGTCCTTGGTGGGCCAGGCGGTGCCGTAGATGCGCTGCAGCTGCTGGTTGTTCTGGTTGCCCAGCCAGTAGGCGGCCGAGGACCGGGTCAGTGCGAAGGCGTTGGAGATCAGCTTGGTGTTCGGCAGGTGCGGGCCGCGGCACAGATCGCACCAGATGCTGTCCCCGCTTTTGCGGTCCACGTTGTCGTAGATGGTGATGTCGCCGGCGCCGACCTCGACGTTGACGCCCTCGCCGGCCTCGGCGGCGCCGTTCTTCTTGCCCAGGAGTTCGAGCTTATAGGGCTCGTTCTTCATCGCCTCGCGGGCCTCGTCCTCGGACACCACGCGGCGGACGAACTTCTGGTTCTGGTTGATGATCTTCTGCATCATCTTTTCGAGCTGGCGGAGGTCTTCCGGGGTGAACGGTTCCGCGACGTCGAAGTCGAAGTAGAAGCCGTCCGTGATGTAGGGGCCGATGCCGAGCTTCGCGTCGGGACGCAGCTGCTGGACGGCCTGGGCCATGACGTGGGCCGTGGAGTGGCGCAGGACGTTGAGCCCGTCCGGGGAATCAATGGTGACGGCCTCGACTTCAGCGTCCTCGGGAAGGGCCTGGTCCAGGTCCTTCAACTCGCCGTTAACGCGGGCCACAACGACGTCGCGGCGCTCAAAGAAGAGTTCCGCGCCGGTGGTCCCGGTAGTCACCTTGGTCTCTTCGCCGTCGACGAGAAGGGTGATCTGCTGGGCATCTGACACGGGTGTCTCCTATTCAAAGTTAAGGCTTCGTAGCTTGTGGCGTACGGGGACCACAGCCAGCCTCGTCCATGCTATCGGTTTCTCCAGAGGCCAACCAACGCGCCGGCGCACTGCAGCCAGAGCATTCGCCCGGCCGCAGCCCAGCGGCGGCTCCCACGGCGGACGCCCCGACGGGAGGTCAGCCGCCCAGCCCGGTGATGGCTAGATTCCTGCCGATCCCGTCCAGGGGGCCGGGCAGGTCCGGCGCGTACTCGCCGGTGGCGCCGGCAACGGATTCCGGGAACGGCAGGGTCTCCGGGCGGCTGAGGTCCCAGGCCATGCTGGCGCTGATGCTGATCCCCCGCGGCCCGGTCCGGCGGGTGGTGCCGCGGATCAGCAGCAGGCGGGTGCCGAACAACAAGGATCCGGACTGCTCCTGCGCCTCGTGGAAGAAAACCGAATCCACGCAACCCGTGCCGTCGTCGATGCTGATGAACACCACCCGCCGGCCGCCCCGCATGGGCGGGGTCTGGGTGGCCACCCGGACCCCGGCAACCAGCACCTCCGTGCCGTTGCGCAGTCCCAGCAGCTTGTCCGCGGTGGTGACGCCGAGCCGGTCCAGCAGCGGGCGGTGGCTGGTCATGAGGTGCTCGCTGACGTCCACGGCCATCAGGTCCAGTTCCGCCCGGACGTTGTCCACCATGCTGGGCGCGGGCAGCAACGCCTTCAGGTTCTTCAGTTCCACGTCCCCCAGCGGCAACGCCAGCTGGCCCTCAATGACGTCCACGCCCTTCCGCAAGGGACGGGCCTGGAGTTTCTGCAGGTGCTGGACCAAGTCCGCCCGGTTGGCGGCTCCCCCGGATGCCCGGTGCAGCGAGTCGAAGGCGCCCAGCTGGGCCAGGCGCTGGATGCTGGGCCTGCTCAGCCGCGACCGGGCGCGCAGGTCCGCCAGGGAGTCGTAGGGCTGGCCGGCCACTATCCGTTTCAGCTCGGCGCCGGAGAGCCCGAAGATGCCGTTCAGGCTCAGCCGGATGCCCAGCCTGCCCCGGTCCGGTCCGGATTCCACCCGCTCCACCCGGTACTCGGCCTCGCTCCGGTTGATGTCGAGGGGAAGGATGGGGATCCCCAGCCGCCGGGCCTCGGCCACGAGCAGGCGTTTGGGGTACATGCCGGGGTCGTGTTCCCAGAGTCCGGCGAGGAAGGCCTCCGGGTGGTGCGCCTTGAGCCAGGCCGACTGGTAGGTGGGCACGGCGAAGGCGGCTCCGTGGGCCTTGCAGAACCCGAAGCTGCCAAAGGCCTTCAGCGTGCCCCATACCTTGTCCACTACCTCGGGACTGTAGTTCCGGGCCCGCGCCTCCTTCCGGAAGAACTCCTCCACCTTGGCTTCCAGCACCTCGTTGCCCAGCGCCCGGCGGAACTCGTCGGCGCGCGCCAGCCCGCACCCGGTCATGACATCGAAGGTCTTGAGGATTTGTTCGTGGAAAACCGTGACCCCGTGGGTCTCCTGGAGGACCGGTTTGAGATCGGGATGCGGATAGATCTCGGGGGCAAAACCGTGCCGGTGCTCCAGGAAGGGCCGGACCATGTCGGATTTCATCGGGCCGGGTCGGAACAGTGAGATGTCAATGATGAGATCGTTAAAGTCCTTAGGGGCCATCTTGCCGATCAGTTCGCGCTGGCCCGGGGATTCGATCTGGAAGCAGCCCAGGGTGTGGGTACTGCGGATCAGTTCAAAGGTTGGCTCGTCATCGAGCGGGACCGCGTTGAGGTCGATCTGCCCGTCCTCGGCGATGTAATCCGGACCCGTCCCGTCAACGCCGGCCGGATGCGCGCCGGCGGCCACCACCTCGGCCTTGGAGGGGTGGAGCCGGATCACTTCCCGGACGGCGAATGCCATGGCGCTCTGCATCCGGACGCCCAGGACATCGAGTTTGAGCATGCCCATGGGGTCCATGTCGTGCTTGTCGAACTGGCTCATGGGCAGGCCCAGGCCGCTGGGCTGCACGGGGGTACGGTCCAGCAGGGTGGCATCGCCGAGGATGACGCCGCACGGGTGCATGGAGATGTGGCGCGGCAGCCGGTCCAGCCGCTCCGTGAGGTCCACCAAAAGGTCCAGCTGCTGGTTTCCGGTGAAGTCCCGCTGTTCCACCCGGCCGGCGAATTCCTTCAGCTCCGGCTTCTCCTCGAGGGCTTCGCGGAAGTGCCGGGCCGAGAACCGCCACAGCTGCTTGGCGATATCGCCGATTTCGCCGTCGTCCATGCCCAGCGCCAGGCCAGCGTCCCGGACGGCACCGCGAGCGCGGTAGCCGTTCTGCATGCTCATCAGCGTGACGCGTTCGGCTCCGAAACGCTCAAAGATCTTCCGGTAGACGTTGTGCCGTTCGGCGCTTTCGACGTCGATGTCGATGTCGGGCAGCGTGGCGCGGTCGCGGGAGAGGAAGCGTTCGAAGATGAGGTCGTGTTGGAGCGGGTTCACCTGGCTGACGTCGATCAGGTAGTTGACCAGGCTGGAGGCCCCGGATCCGCGGGCGGCGGCCCTGACCCCCATGTCCAGGATCATCCGGGAGACCTCTGCGACGGTCAGGAAGTAGGAGGCGAAGCCCAGCGAGTCGATGATCCGGAGCTCGTGCAGCAGCCGGTTTCGCATCTGCTGTTCCTGCTGCCCGGAGATTCCCGGGAAACGGCGGCCGATCCCGGCCTCGCAGCGCAGGGTCAGTTCGGCGAGCGCGTTGCCGTCGATCCCGATCACGGATCCTTCAGGGACTACGGGCTGTTTCCAGCCCATGTCGGCCATGGGATCCATTCGGCAGCGGTCCGCGAGCGCCTCGGTCTGGGCCAGCAGCCGTTTGAGGTCCGCCGTGCCGTAGCCGGCGGCGTGGATGATCTCCTTGCCCAGCTGCAGCATCTGGGCCGCCGATTTGAGCCAGCCCTGCCCATTGGGCTGCAGCAGCGGGGCGGCGGAGAGCTCGGGGAGGGGTTTAAGCGTCCGGGCCGAGTCCAGCACATCGGCGGTGGCCGCGCCGTCCTCGGCCACATACCGCACGGCGTTGCTCAGCACGGCGGGTACCTCGTGCTCTGCCGCCAGCTTGAGCATGCGCACCGCGTGCGCGGTGCTCAACGGTTCCCCGGGCGGGCTGAGCTGGGACACGACCTCGGCCGCCAGGGTCCCGGGGGGCATGGCGTCCAGCCAGCGTTTGAACAGGGTGCGGGGCCGCAGGTAGCGCCGGCCGCCCATGGCGCGGCCGACGTCGGAGTCCGGTCCGATCAGCACCGTCAGGACCGGCTGGAGGGTTTCCGGGTGCAGGGTGCGGGAGGCAAGTTCCGCCCGGGTGACGGCCACCGGCACCGCTCCGCCTGCCTTGCCCGTGGTGCGGGCATGGGCGTCGGAGATCAGCCGGCACAACGCCCGGTAGCCGGCGCCGTTGTTGTTTCCGTGCGCCAGCACGACGACGCGTCCCCCTAGCTGGGTGCGGAGGTCGCCGTCGTCGTCAAAGACCGCAAGGTCCACTCCGACGATCGCATCCAGCCCTGCGCCCATGCACGCCTTCAGGTGCTTGACGGTGCCGTACAGCCCATCCCGGTCCGTGCAGGCCAGCGCCGTGGCGCCGTCTGCGGCGGCCGCGGCGGCCAGTTCATCCGGCCAGGAGACGCCATAGTGGGCACTGAAGGCGGTGGAGACGTGCAGATGGGTGAAGTTCATGCTGTTTTGGGCTTCCGGAGGGGCTGCAGGGCGTCATGGATCCTCAGGAGCCGCCACCGGCCGCTGCCGACATGCCGGGTCAGGTCAAGGGTGAGGGTGGAGTCCGCGGCGTGGTTCCCGGCGGCACGCACCTGGACCCGCCAGATCTCGTGGTCTACCAGGCCCGGACCGCTCCCGAGGGGTGCCCTGCTTTCCTCCGCCCACCACTGGCGGCGCTCATACCAGCGGACGGGTTCCGCGCAGACCGTGTAGTGCTGCCCGGCCCAGTCGAGACGCAGGGGCTGGCCAGAGGGCGTGCAGACGACATCCACAGACTCGCTGAAGATGCCCACATTGCCTCCCGACCCAGTCCGGGCTGGAGCCGTTCCAGTCCCTGCTTCTGCCAGCCCTGTAAATCCAAGACTCATAACCCTATTCGAACATATCTTCGAATAAAATCAGTCTACGTCGGAGAGGCGACAAAACCCAGATCGGGGGTGGACGGACGATGGCACAGGTAGCAGGATTGAGCCATGAGCTCCCATATCGCACTCCTGAAGCACGTAAAGATCGCCGCCAAGAATTCAACCTTGGTGGCGACCTTTGATATAGACGGAAATATCCCGGGGCAGGGCGCCTACGTGGTGGGTCTACTGGCAGCCGGGCCAGACTACTCCCATCAGCGCAGACTGGGCATTGAGTTCATGAACGGCGAGGCCGTGTCCTTCTACTACTTCAACCATGAAGGCACGGAAGAGAATTTCGACCTCAAAGGCGTGGAACACTCAGGAAACACCATCACCGGAAACTTCCCCATGACAACTGTGTTGGGCCTGCCCAAGGGCCACCTCATGACCGCTTTCAGCGATTGTGACGGCCGGGAATACCAGGCCAACGTGCCTGTCGAAGAGGCCCTCTAAGCCCCTGCTAGGAAGTGGACTTGTACACTTCCAGCTCGAGGGTGATGAAGGCGTCGATCATCGCCCGGTAGGTCTTCTCGACGAGTTCGACGTCGATGTCCTTCTGTTCGGCCGTGGCGCGGACGTGTTCGATGACCCGCTCCACGCGTCCGGGCGCACGGACTTCGGCACTGTCCGCCTTGAGGGTCCCGGCGATCCGGATCAGCCGTTCGCGGCGCCCGATCAAGGCCACGATCTGCTCGTCCACCTCGTCAACAGCCACCCGTACGGCGGCGAGCTGTTCCCGGTCGGCCTGGGCGGTCTTGTCGTCTGCGTGATTTGTGGGCATGTGCATGACAGTATCGAAAGATGCAGCCACGAGTCGACTTAATTTCGCTGGGTGTCCGCAGTGTTGACGCCTCACGTAGCTTCTACGTCGATGGCCTAGGATGGCCGGTCCACCGGGAGGTCGCCGGCGAGGTGCTCTTCATCCAAGTCAACCACGGCCTGATCCTCTCGCTCTGGGACGCGGGCCAAATGCAATCCGAAGCGGCCACCGATCCCCCTGCCGGCATTGCGTGCATCACGCTCAGCCACAATCTGGCCAGCACGGCGGAAGTCGACTTGGTGATGGCCGAAGCCGAGACGGCGGGAGCCGTCATCGTCGCGGCACCGAAGACACAGCCCTGGGGCGGCTACACCGGCTACTTTGCCGATCCCGACGGCTACCGCTGGGAGGTCGCCTTCAACCCCGGCTGGGCGGTCGACGGCGGCGGAAAAGTGACGCTCTGAGGCGGAAAAGCCTGACCAGGGATCCGGACCTGCGCCAGCCGCCAGCCACTCCCTAGAACAGGCTCCCCACCGGCTGGATGAGTTCCGGTGAGTCATTCTTGACGTTCCCGACGGCGGTGCCGACGGCGTCGATCGTCCAGCCTTCCGCGACATCGTGCGCCCCGGCCCGGACCAGGTCCACCAGTCCGGCCGCATCGTCAACCTCCGGGTCCAGCCACGTCTGCATGGTCTCGCGGTTCATGGGCAGCGGAACCCTGTCGTGCAGCGCGGTCAGCTCGGCCAGCATTCCTCCCGCGTAGCCCTCCGGCGGCGAGTCGGTGGTCATGATCGAGGTCGAGAGCATCCAGCGCTCCGGGTCGCCCTCGGCCTTGGACGGATCCCTCCACCATTCATAGAGTCCCGCGAAGACAATGGGTCGCCCGTCCTTGGGATGGACGTAGTAGGGCTGCTTGTTGCGGCCCTCGCCCTTCCACTCGTAGTAGCCGTCCGCGGGGACGGCACAGCGACGGGAGCGGGTCGCTTTCCTGAAAGCGGGCTTCTCCAGCACCGTCTCGCTGCGGGCATTGATCATCTTGGACCCGATTCCCGGATCCTTGGCCCACGAGGGCACCAGGCCCCAGCGCGCAATGTGCAGTTGGCGGAGCGGCTCCCCGTCCACCAGCCGTTCGAGCAGGATCGGCACATCCGCCGTCGGGGCCACGTTCCACGACGGCGGAATCGCGATCTCATCCTCCAGCCCGGCGTCGAATTCGGCCAGCAGGTCTCCGACGGCCCGGGCCATCACGTAGCGTCCACACATGGCACCAGCATGCCACCGCTCCCATTCCATGTCATCCGCCCCTGGCTCCAGGCTGAGCCCGCCGAGGTCGCCGGAAAGCTGCGAAGTCGCCGGAACTTTCCGGCGACTTCGCAGCTTTCCCGCGAATTCGCGTCCGACGGCGTAGCGCGGCGGCGCACTCTGCGGGAATAGCGGGCTCCGGGGTACGGTTGTTGGCAGTGACGTACGACTTCAGTGGGGCCGGCCTGCACGCCGGCCCCAACCACAAGCTTGAGGAGAACTTCGTGGACTTCACCCCCGAATCCGGCACCATCACCATGTTTTCGACCACGTGGTGCGGCTACTGCAACCGGTTGAAGAAGCAGCTGGATGCGCAGGGCATCGGGTACACCGAGATCAACATCGAGGAAGTCGAGGGCACCGCCGATCTCGTCGAGCAGCTCAACGAGGGCAACCGCACCGTCCCCACGGTGTTGTTCCCGGACGGCACCGCCGCCACCAATCCCTCCGCGGCAGAGGTCAAGAGCCGGCTCGCCGCCTAGTCTCTTCCTGTATCAAGGACAACACCAAACCACGACGGCGCGGCCTCCAAAGGGCCGCGCCGCCGCCCGTTGTGCCAGTAATTTGTGCAAGAAATCCGCGTTCAGAGCAGAGGAGCTTGTTTCATGGTCAATAAAGTCAAGGCAGCAGTAGTCCGTTCCAAGAATGCCGACGTCACCCTGGAAACGATCCTGGTGCCGGACCCGGGCCCCGGGGAGGCCCTCGTGGACATCCTGACCTGCGGCGTCTGCCACACCGATCTGCACTACAAGCAGGGCGCCATCAGCGACGACTTCCCGTTCCTGCTCGGCCACGAGGCCACCGGCGTTGTCAGTGCCGTGGGACCGGACGTGACGGAGGTTGCCCCCGGGGACCGCGTGGTGCTGAACTGGCGGGCTGTCTGCGGCGAGTGCCGTGCCTGCCGGCGGGGTCAGCCCCAGTACTGTTTCAACACCCACAACGCCACCCAGAAGATGACCCTGGAGGACGGCACAGAGCTGACCGCCGCGCTGGGCATTGGCGCCTTCGCTGAAAAGACCCTCGTGGCCGCCGGCCAGTGCACCAAAGTGGACCCCGACGCCGATCCCGCCGCCATCGGCCTGCTCGGCTGCGGCGTCATGGCAGGCATCGGCGCGGCGATCAACACCGGAAACGTCCAGCGCGGCGATTCGGTCGCCGTGATCGGCTGCGGCGGAGTGGGCGTGGCTGCGGTCGCCGGCGCGGCGCTCGCCGGCGCCACCACCGTGATCGCCGTCGACATCGACGCCAAGAAGCTCCAGCGCGCCAAGGAACTCGGCGCCACCCACACAGTGGACTCCTCCGCCGTCGACCCCGTAGAGGCAATCCGCGAACTGACCGGCGGTTTCGGCGCCGATGTGGTGATCGACGCCGTCGGCCGTCCGGAAACGTACAAGCAGGCCTTCTACGCCCGGGACCTCGCCGGCACGGTGGTCCTGGTGGGCGTGCCGAGCCCCGAGATGACGCTGGAACTGCCGCTGCTGGACGTGTTCGGCCGCGGCGGCTCGCTGAAGTCCTCCTGGTACGGCGACTGCCTCCCCTCGCGTGACTTCCCCACCCTGATCAGCCTCTACCAGCAGGGCAAGCTGGACCTGGACGCGTTCGTGACAGAGCGGATCACCATCGACCAGATCGAGGAAGCCTTCGATAAGATGCACGCCGGTGCGGTGCTGCGCTCGGTGGTGGAGCTGTGAGCGTCCGCATCGACCGGCTGGTCACCTCCGGAACGTTTTCGCTCGACGGCGGGACGTGGGACGTTGACAACAACGTCTGGATCATCGGGGATGACGCAGAATGCGTCATCATCGACCCTGCCCACGATCCCGCTGCCGTCGCCGCCGCCGTCGCGGGCAGGAAGGTCACGGCGATCCTGCTTACGCACGGCCACGACGACCACATCCGTGCCGTGGGCGAGGTCGGCACGCTCGTGGACGCGCCCGTGTACCTGAACCGGGAAGATTGGATGCTGTGGGAGCAAGTGTTCCCCGGCACCGAGCCGGACCACGCCATTGCCGACGGCGACACGTTCGAGGTCGCAGGGGCCAGACTGGTGGCACGGCACACCCCCGGCCACTCGCCTGGATCCGTGTGCTTCCTCCTCGAGGGCGAGGGCAATGTGCTTAACGAAGGCACTGGATCTGAAAACACAGTGTTTAGCGGCGACACGCTGTTCAGGGGTGGACCGGGAGCGACCGGTCGTTCCTTCAGCGACTTCTCGACCATCATCGAGTCCATCCGGAACCGGCTCCTGCCGCTCCCCGCGGACACGGTGGTCCGGACCGGCCATGGGGATCCGACGACCATCGGTGACGAGGCGCCGCACCTTGAGGAATGGATCGCGCGCGGGCACTGACCGCGATCCATTCCTCTCGTGTCGGATTCGTGGGGACCTGGACCGCACCGGCGGGGCCGGGTCCCCGAAACGCGGCCGCCGGTACTAGGCTGTGAGGCCATGAGACCAAACCCCAGCATGGATCCGGCAACCTTCACTGCGGACACGCGGACCCAGTTCGATGCCTTCCTCGACGAGCATCGTGCGGATCTCCACGCCTGCCTCGACGGATTGACCGAGCAGGAGGCCCGGGCATCCCTGGTACCGTCAAGGACCACTCTCCTGGGGCTTCTCAAGCACGCCACTGTCGTGGAAAAGGTCTGGTTCGACGAGGCCATCACTGGCAGGAGCCGGGAGGAGATCGGCATCCCGGCCACTCCGGATGAATCGTTCATCCTGGCGGACGACGACACCATCGCGGGCCTCCAGGCCGCCTACAGGCAGGCCTGCGCGGATTCACGCCGCATGGCCGCTCCCCTAGACCTTGAAGACGTCGTCACGGGCAACCGGCGTGGTCCGCTGCCGCTGCGGTGGGTCTACCTGCACATGCTCAGGGAACTCGCCCAGCATTGCGGTCACGCGGACATTCTGCGCGAGCAGATCTTCGCTGCACGCTCCTGACGGCCGCTCGGGTCAGGCTTACAAGTCGAAGCGTGAACGAATATCCGTGGTACCGGCAATTGCAGCAACGATGGATGCCGCAACTTCGCGCAGCTTGATGTTCCGGGCGTTGGAGGCCTTGCGGAGCAACGTGAATGCCTCATCCGGCGGACACCTGTTCTGGGCCATGACCACGCCAATAGCCATGTCGATGACCGTACGCGATTTCATGGCAGACGCGAGGTCGTCGCGTGCGTCCCGGAGGCGGCCGATCCGCAAGCTCAGACGCAGAGGCCGGGAGACCTGCCGGGCAGCGTTTTCTGCCGTGAGGATCTCCCCGTCCGTAAATCCGGAACGGTGCGTAGCGTAGAAGCTCAGGGCGGCCCGGCATTCGTCGTCCAGATCAATGGGGACCACCAGGACGGCAGCGTATCCCCGCTCCGCAGCCGCCTGACCGAATTCAGGCCACCGGCTCTCCCGCGTCACATCCCTGATATATACAGTGCGTGCTCCGCTTATGGCGGTGAGGCAGGGGCCCTCGCCGACCTCGACCTGTTGCTCTTCGAGTTCGAATGCCTTCTGGCTGCCGGCGCCGGTCGCGGCGGGTTTCTTAGGCCTCGCGACAGTTACGGCGCAGATGACTTCCCGATCTGCGTGGGATATCCCAATGGCTAAGTGCTGGGCCAGTTCGCCCAAAAATTCTTCCAGGTCCTCGCTGGACAGCACGAGGTCCTGAAGCTGCTCCGCGGTCCCGTCAACAAAACGCTGCTCTGCAAGTTCCACCCCGGCTCCTTCCG
This sequence comes from Arthrobacter sp. ES3-54, assembly GCF_029504395.1. Taxonomy (GTDB): domain Bacteria; phylum Actinomycetota; class Actinomycetes; order Actinomycetales; family Micrococcaceae; genus Arthrobacter. The sequence goes on along the minus strand of NZ_JAQFIF010000004.1, from coordinate 320,955 downwards.
GCCGCACGCCCCCAAGTGATCGTACAGTGCGGGCACCGAGGCAGAACGGGTCATATTGCCCAGAATCAGCGACAGGTCCGTTCGTCCCGCGGAGTCGGGACTTTTCGTCCGTCGTGGCAGACTACCCGCCTGGAGAGTCCAGCGTCCGTGATCTCGCCGGTTCACGCGCGTCCCCGGCCCGTGCCCTCTGGCGCCAGCCGGGGACGCGACCTGCTTTGCACTATGAGTGCGTTTAGCGCGGATGCGGCCACCCCCGATACGTTTCTTAAGGGCCGCATCCGCGCTGGTCTAAGGGAGGCCTGGATCAGGCTTTTGGTCCTGCTTGCCGGACCGTCTGCCCGCGCGCCGGCGGCGTGATCGCGCCCCGACCAGGTTCAGACGCCACTCGCGGCGCCGGCCGCGCCCGCGCAGTTCCGCGTTGATGATTTGCAGGAGCTCGGACGCTGCATCGTCATCTGCCGGTTCCTGGCTAGTGACGAGCGCTTGCCGGAGCTGCAGGAGGTCGCCAGTCGGCACCTGCGGCCAGTGCCGGAACGTGTAAAAGATCCTGCTGCCGGGGCGCCGTTGTGACCCTGTGCCGATCATGCGGAACCGCCCCAACAAGCCTCCGGTGAGGCGGCGGCGCTACGGGCTGCCAGGTATTCGAGTGGCTTCACGGCGACAGCCAGAGAGTCAGCGCCGGCAGTGGTGACAACGAGTCTGGTGGGCATGAGGCAAGAACTCCCGCAACAAAGTGAGCGGCCTCTTCCTGACCAAATTCAGAATACCAATTGCATTTGCCGCACGACAGGAAAAGAGAGTAACAATTCACATGCGACTTTTCGTCAACGCAGGCATTTGGTTCCCCGCATGGCGTAGCCCGAACCCTAAGTAGCCATCCACAGCGGTTAACTTCCGGCTCCGCGGCCCAAGGCTGGTCCCATGGAACCCATCAGTGACGTCCGGAGTCGACGTCAAACCCTTCTCCTAAGGGCGACAGCGTCATTTCGTGGGCGGAGAGTAATCCGGGTAGTAGCGCTGGATCTCTTGAACGGTCTGGCCGGCCTTCACCATTCGCTCAACGGACATCATGCTTCGGACTTCCTCGTCAGAGGACTTGGTGCTATTCCAAGGACCCATGGTCCGGTAGCAGAAGCCATTCGGATCGTTCAGCCTGGCCTCGTTGTAGCATTCTGGATGCTCCGATGCACCAGCTGCAGTGTCAGCAGGACCGGACTGCGACGTTCCGAATGCGGCTGAAAGTCCCAGTGCGAGAAGTGGAGTGAGCGCTACGACTGCAATTCCAGATTTCATTCCCTTATTCACGGTCCCCCCCAATAGCCAGAATATCTTTGCGCGCCTACCGCACGGGGGCCCGGCCTCCTGAGGGACGGTGATTTCCTGACCGGAATGGAGTTCCAGTAGCCTCAGGCCGCCTGCAATGAAGCTAATTTCTTCCTCTTTTGGGATTTGTGAAACCATTCTGGAACCCTGTAGACGCCAATACGGTCTTGCTCGAATGCGCGGGTATAAGAAACAATGTTCCCGCCGAACCTGCCCCTGTCGAAAGGGTTTTCTTCAATGACAGCGCGAGATACGTCCTCAGTCGGTGCGCCGTGCTGGGTCGACACATTGCAGCCGGATCCCCGGGCTGCCCGAGACTTTTACGGTCCGCTCTTCGGCTGGAGTTTTGACGACCCAACGCCGATGCCGTCCGGCCTCGCTGGCGACTATTTCGCCGCGCGCATGGACGGGGAGCTGGTGGCCGGCATCGGACAGACGCCGCCGGAATCGCCTCCTGGGTGGATCACCCACGTGCGTGTCGACGACGTCGGGGAAGCCCTGGCTCGTGCCGAGCAGGCGGGAGGCAAGCGCCTGGAACGGTTTGGGGCCGGCTCCGGTGACCGCGTTGTTGTGCTCGCCGATGCCACAGGCGTTCCGTTCTGCCTGCGGCAGGCCGGAGCGAACGACGGCGCCGAGCTGGTCAATGAGCCCAATTCCTGGGCCATGAGCTCGCTGCACACCACAGATGTCGGGCGGGCCCAGGCGTTCTACGGCGCAATGTTTGGCTGGGAACTCGAATCGGTGCCGGACGCTCCCTTCTCGCGCTGGCTCCGCTCGGGTCGAGTCGTGGCGGTCGTGACGGCCACGGACGGCGTCGTGGTTCCGCCGCATTGGAGCGTCAATTTCTCTGTCCGCGACGCGGACGCCATCGCCCAGCACGCCGTAGCACTGGGTGGCGGCGTCTTGATGGCACCCGTGGACACACCGGGATTTCGCAGCGCCGTGATCAGGGACCCCCAGGGCGGCGCCATCGCAGTCAGCGCAATCGCCGGCTGACACTTCCGTCCGCCCGTCTCCCGTATGCCTCAGCACCCGACTGCGGCGCTGGTAGGGTCAGCCCATGGATGAAAATTTGGGGAAGTTCATCGACAATTTCGCGCGGCTGGTGGAGCTTGCACAGTCCGGGCAGCATCGGGTGCAACCCGGAACCCAGCTGCTGACCACGCTCACTGACCACTTGGCGGTCCAGGCAGAATCAGTTGCCGTGGTGGTTGAGGAGATTCCGCCGCACCGGTTCGTGGACGCGGACATCCTGATGGAAGAACTTGCCGCAGAGGACCCCGAGTTCCGGCACGTCGGCATCGGCGGCGGAGACCAAAGGCACCATAATTCGCTGAGCGACATGTTGCAGCAGTCCCAATTGTTTCCCCAATACCCCCTTTCCCAGCCGGACTACACCAACCTCGCTGTCGGGCCGGACCAACAGCGGCAGGCCGTGGCACTGGGACTGTGGCTATTCAGCCACGACGGCAGTCCAATCGCAGTGCTGCAGCGGGACGCCAACCCCCGGTATGGCCGGCAGTCCGCTTCCCTTGAAGTTTTGGCCGGCGCGACCGATAAGGCCGCACACTTCCTCTCGGAGTTCCGCCGGCGGATGCAGCACCGCAGCGTGCTCAAGGGGCAGGTCATTTCCTTGGTGATGGGCGAGTATGGTCCCAGCGCGGCCGGGGTGACCTTCCACGCCCGGCCGGCCCTTGCCGCGTCCGATGTCATCCTGCCGGATGGCCTGCTGGAGAAAGTGTCGGACCACACCTTAGGCATCGCCGAGCACCGGGAATCCCTCAACAAGTACGGCCAGCACCTCAAACGCGGCGTCCTGCTCTATGGCAGGCCGGGGACCGGCAAGACCCACACGGTGCGGTATTTGTTGAGTCGCAGCGACGGTGTCACAGCAATCCTTCTTTCGGGGGGATCGCTCGCCAGGATCTCAGAAGCCGCTGCCATGGCCAGGGCTCTGCAGCCCTCCATCGTCGTTCTTGAGGACTGCGATCTCATCGCCGAGGACCGCAGCTTCGGGCACGGACCCCAGCCGCTGCTGTTCGAGGTGCTGGACGCCATGGACGGATTGGCCAGCGACGCCGACGTCGCGTTCGTCCTCACCACCAACCGGGTGGACATGCTTGAACGCGCCCTGGCCCAGCGTCCTGGACGTGTGGACCTGGCCGTGGAAATTCCCCTGCCGGCTCAGCCGGAGCGGGTCTCGCTGATCAGGCTGTATGCCCGCGGTATCCCTTTCAGCCCGCACGCGATTGAAGATGCCGCCGCCCGCACCGACGGCACCACGGCCTCATTCGCACGCGAACTCGTCCGCCGGGCGGTCGTCGCCGGCGCATTAGAAGGTGTGCCGGTCGCGGACAATCATTTGGCGAAGGCTGTGGAAGACCTGATGGCCGACAGCGCCGCCCTCACCCGGAGCCTCCTCGGCAGCGGCGCCGGGGGCGACGCTGAGGGCAATGGAGGCCCGTTCCCCGGGCCGCCGGGAACCTTTCATTACGGCGGCTAGGAAAAACGTTCCCACGCTGATTGCCGCGTCATACCCAGCGCCGCGCCAATGCGCGCCCAGCTGATTCGCCTTTGACGCGCGGTCCCCACCCAGGCCCTCAACCGGTCTTCGACTTGTGAGGCGACGGCGGCGATTTCCGGCGGGTGGTCCAGCAGTTCATCATCGGTCATTCTCGCCCAAAGGGCCGCCGCCGGAGAGACCTCCGTGCTGCTGAACAGCATCACGGACGCCTCGGCACAGTCCTTACAGATGGCAACGCCAGGACCTGCCACGAGGCGTCGGGAGGTGTTGGCCGGTCTCGCGCAGAAGCTGCACATCAGCGGGCCGGCCAGCGGCGGTTCCAGTTCCACGGCATTCTCCTTTTAAGACTGATCGCCTAGCAGTGTCAGCATAGTTGATTTGTCAGGCAGTTCCTGACAAGTTGTCAGGTATGTCCTTACAGCGGCGAAATGCGAACACCAACCCCCGGCCGACGGTCAAGACGGTCAAAAAACCGCTGTTGCGGCTGGTTGCGTTCCGGAGGTTATGGATAGCCGCCGCGTTCGAGGGCATCGGGGACGAAGCAAGCCGGGTGGTGATCCCGATCATTGCTGTCTCCCTGCTCGGTGCCGGTGCAATGGAGGTGGGAATCATCAACGCCCTGGGCATGAGTGCCTTCCTTGTCCTGGGCCTGCCGATCGGCGTCTGGGTGGACCGACTCCGCCGGCGCCGGCTGATGATCACAGCGGACGCGGTCCGGGCGTTGGTGGTCCTGAGCGTTCCGGCAGCCTTTGTTGGCGGCGTCATGACGCTGGGGCAGCTGCTGGCCTGCGTGGCGCTGATCAGCGTTGCCGACGTCGTTTTCACCACCGCCCACGGAGCCTTCGTCCCTTCCGTGGTGGGGCGGGAACAGATCAGCGACGCGCATGCCCGGCTGCAGACGGCCGCCAGCGCGGTCGCCGTCGGCTCTCCGTCCCTAACCGGGGCGCTCCTCAGCGCCGTCGCCGCGCCGTTCGTCCTGGTGGCCGCCGGGATCTCCTACGCCCTGTCCGCGCTGCTCCTCACGAGCATTCAGCTCGACGAGGACATCAAGCCACTCCGGAGTCAGGAGGCATTTTGGACTGCGGCCCGGGCAGGATTGTCGTTCACCATTCACCAGCCGGCACTCCGGGCTCTGTTCCTGTCCGGGATGATTCTCAACGCAGCCACCATGTTCGGCAGCGCCGCCACCGCGGTATACGCCCTCGACGTCCTGGGACTGAGCCCCGCCGTCTTCGCGCTACTGAGCACCTTCGCCGCCCTGGGCGGGCTTGCCGCGTCCTTCGCCGCGCCGGCCATCCTGGGCCAACTCGGCATCGGGAAGACCAGGATCCTCGCCGGCCTCGCCTGCGTCCCGGCCGTGGCGCTGACTCCCCTGGCCGCGGCCCTGGACAACAATCCCGGCGGACGTGCTCGGGCCGTTAGCGCCGCCAGCGGTAGGCGGTGGTTGTTGACACCTGGTGCAAGCCGTAGCGTTCCAGAATCGGTCGCGAATATTCTGTCGAGTCGCTGTGAATGAGTTGCTTGCCGAGCGTTAGCGCGGCTCGAGCCCGGGCCGCCGTGAGGGCCCGATAAATACCCAGGCCACGCCATTCTGCACGCGTTGCCCCGCCCCAGATGCCCGCGAAATCGGTGTCCGGTACCGGCTCGAGGCGGCCCGCACTCACAATCGCCCCGTCGTGTTCGGCAACCCACAGTTCCATACCGTCGTCCAGGGCCACACGACGCAGGATTGCGTCGGCATTGCCCTCGGAGACGTCCGTGCCGAAAACCTCGTCCTGCATGGCGCTCATGGCGCGAATGTCCCGTTCTTCGGTCATCCGCCGCAGACTGATGCCGGACGGGAGCTGCACATCCACATTCAACGCGCTGGCCGGCCCGATCATGACCGACTCGGTCTCATCCGGCTCAAACCCGTTGTCGAGCAATGCGTCATGGAGTCCAGGCGCGTGATCGTGGCCGCGGGTTTTCCACTCAACCCGCACGATTGCCGGATTGCTGCGGTAATACGCGAGCGCTTCGACCACCCAATGCGCGATCGTCCGGGCGCTTGCCCCATCGAGGTCCTGATAAGTCACGAAGCCTCGGCCGCCCGCAAAGGTCACCAGACGCAGCGGGCCGAGCCGCTCAACGGCGATGGCACTGGGTGTCTCGGCATCCGTTCGGAGTTGCTGGTCGTAGGCCATAAGAAGTTCTTCAGAAAGAGTCATTGGCCTCCACGGTACATTGTCCGGGTTCGGACGGGCCGTTGGACGGCTACCGGTACATGTGGCCCTTAGCGGGTGATGGTTAGGGGCTTCACAGGCACCGCACACGACACCCGCACGAAAGGGACCTCCCGTGCACCCGCCGCGCGGTTATTCCTGCCGGTGTCATCGCACCAGTCAATGTTGTAAGGCATGGCGGTTACCGCGGCATCCCCTAGGGCTGTCCGGGCGGGCACGACAAACGTGTAGGTGAACCCACCGGCGTCGTTCATGGCGGACGTGGTGTTGACGACTTCCGCACCTGTTGCGTCGATGACGCTCACCTGGATTCTGGCGTTCGTGCCGTAGCGGGGATTGCACCCGGCGTCCGGCGCTGCCACTGTGACGCTTTGCCCCGGTTTGGCTTCGGTCGGGGTCAGCGAATAGGCGGGCGGGAGACACGGCGGCTCCCCGCCCGTGGTGGACGAGCACCCCGATATCGAGGCAACCAGTACCAGAGCGCCGACCGTGGCATAGATCGCGGGACGCCGGTCACGGTCCTTCAGGTGGAAAGCCATGCCGTCAGTGTCGCTGGTACAGCAGTCGATGCCCACTGCTGCCCCGGATTCGTAGCCGAACTGTTGCCGGAGTGTGCCGGGGCCAAATTGAGCCGCCGCCCGCATGGCATCGGCTCCCGCACCGCCACGTCGGGCCTATGATCGGGCCATGGGATCACCCGGATTTTCCCGACGCCGACTCCTGGGGCTCGGAGCCGGCGCCGTGGCGGCGGCGTCGGTCGCGGGGTGCGCCGGCCCGGACACGTCCGGCCAGGCGGCACCACCAGCCCCGCCCATCGCCATGCGCAGCGGCAGCTTCACTTCGCGGTTCCGGCCGCAGGAACCCACGGGCTGGTCACTGGCCGTGCCCGGATCCAGCGGGGGCGGCCCTTCCGGCCCCCTGCCCGTTGCCCTGTTCCTGCATGGCACGGGCGCGGACCACCGCATGGTCTTCGATGAACTGGACGCGGGCGGCGTCCTGGCCGGGCATGTGGCCCGTGGGGGGACGCCATTCGCGATCGCTGCCATCGACGGAGGCGAAACGTGGTGGCATCGCCGGGAATCCGGAACCGACACGCAGTCCATGCTGGTGGAGGAATTCGTCCCCCTGCTGGCCCGCCAGGGACTCGACACCGGCAGGCTCGCCGTGTTCGGCCTGTCGATGGGCGGCTTCGGCGCCCTGCTCCTGGCCTCCCAGCACCGCGTCCCCGGTCTCCGCGCCGTCGCCGCGATGAGTCCCGCAGTCTGGAGCCTGTACGACGCCGGCCGGTCCGACAACTTCGACAGCGCCGCGGACTTTGCGGCAAACGATATCTTTGCCCTGCGCCCGGAGCTGGAGGCGCTGCCGAAGCGAATCGACTGCGGCACGGCGGACAACCTGCTCTTCAGTGTCCAGGACTATGTGAAGGACCTTCCGGGCGCACATGAGGGAGGCTTCCAGGCTGGCGGCCACGACAGCGGCTACTGGCGCTCCATCCTCCCGGATGTCCTCACGTTTCTGGGCAAGAGCCTGGCTTGATGCTGGCTGCGAGCGCGGGAATGCGGCCGACAGTGCGTGCCCGCCGTCGGCTGACTGCGCCCACCACCCGCATGCAGAGCGCCCAGTAGGCTACTCCCACGGCGAGTGAGACTGCGACGGCCAGCACGGTGCTGGTCCCGGCCAGCGGCGGGTAGACCACCCAGTGGACCAGGTACGCGTAGAGGGAGGCGCTGGCCAGCACCATAATGAGGCGGCGAAGGCCCCTGGGCACCGGGACGCTGGGCAGCCAGATGAGCAGCAGGATTCCGACAAGGAGCGTGCACTCCCGGCCCGGGTTCTCGAAGAATCCCGGAACAGTCAGTGCCGCAATGACCGAGACAATGCAACGCTGGGCTACGGTCCGGGACCGCGCAATGGCCCAACCCAAGGCGAAGAGCCAGAGCGCAGGCGCCGTGTGCGGCACTCCAGGATGCACCAGCTCATAGCGGGTCAGGAGCCCCGCGCCGGTCAGCACCAGCGGAAAGAGCAAGGGGAAGCGCCGCTCGGCGCGGTCCGCCCACGGAATGGCCAGCAACGCCGTCGCCCCCACCAGCAGGTAGACAAGAATTTCGATGAACCAGAAGTGCCACTGGGTGGTCACCGCCTCCGGCCCGAGGACGGCGTTGAGCAGCAGGATATTGGCAGGCGCGTAGTTATCGGTGATCAGGTAGGCCACCGCGATGAACGCCATGCTCGGCACCACGATTCTTGCCACGCTGGCCAGCTGGCGCCGCAGCCGCGGCACCCTTGGCCCGGAGAGCTGGAAGCGTGCGAAGTTGTAGCCGGCCACGGCCATGAGCACGTGGGCCGCACCCTGCCAACTGAACAGGCCAACGTGGGTGCTAACGATCAGGACGATCCCCACGGCCCGCAGGACGATGCTCGTTTCCACCGGCGCGAAGAACCGTCGCCGCTTCCGGACCGGCGCGGTGCGGGGCGTTGGCTCCAGGTCCCGAACCGGAGTCACGTGCCAGTCCGGCGGGAGATGGCCCAGGGCTTGTTCCAGCCGGACCGAGGCGGCCACGTAGGACAGGGAGTCCCCGCCCAGGGATACGAAGGTGTCGCCGTCGCCGATCTCGGCGCACTCCAGGGCGTCCTCGAAGATCTTCCGGACGCTGTCCGGCGCGCCGCTTTCGGCCGCGGGCTCAGGTGCTGGCCCTGTTTTCGGCCCGGACAGGGCCAGGATGGCCGGGTAGTCCAGTTTGCCCGTGGCCAGGCGCGGGAGATGCTCGACGGCGTGTACCTCCAGAGCCGCGCGCGGCAGTCCCATACCCTGGGCGAGCACCTTGGCCAGTAGCTGCGCGTCATGGTCGCCTTCAACGGCGACAACGACGCCGTCGTCGGTCCCTGCGCTGGCCGCCTGCACCCCGAGGTCCGCCAGGAGCCGCTCCACCTGTCCCAGGTCAACACGTAGTCCCACGATCTTGACGAACCGACTGCGCCGGCCCACCACCTCGTAGACGCCTGCCGGGTGTCGCCGGGCGAGATCGCCGGTGCGGAGTTCGGTGATGGTCCGGCCCACGGCGAGGTCCGCCGGGCTCTCGGCATAGCCGAGCATGACGTTGGGGCCGGCGTAGACAAGTTCGCCATCCTCCAGCCCGGGCACGGGGTCGATGCGGAACGATCCACCGGGCACCGGAATGCCCACAGCGCCCGGAACTTCGGCCGACAGCTCCGGCGGGAGGTACGCCATCCGGGCCGTCGCCTCGGTCTGGCCATACATCACGAAGAATTCCCAGCCGTTCCGGCGGCCCAGTTCCGCGTATTTCCCCACCGATTCCGGCGCCAGCCTGCCCCCGGCCTGGGTGATGTAGCGCAAGCTGGGCAGGTCCATTTCCGCGAACCCGACCCGCTCCAGCAGTTCAAAGGTGTACGGCACGGCCGCCAGCGACGTGGCCCCGCGGCGTCGGAAAAGGTCCCAAAAGCAGGGATCAACCACGGAAAGGTCGGTGAGAACAAGGCCGGCACCGCGGAGCAGGTAGCTGTTGATCACCGACAAGCCGTAGCAGTAGGACATGGGCAGGGTCGTCGCTGCGCGGTCATCCGGGCCGATCGTCAGGTACTCCGCAATCGACTCGGCGTTGGACTGCAGGCTCGCGTGCGAGAGGCGGACGAGTTTGGGTGAGCCCGTGGATCCGGACGTGCTGAGCAGGAGCGCCAGGTCCGGATGGAGCTCGTGCCGCGTGCCGGGCCGGCGTTCCTCCAGCACGGTCCGCCCGTCCCCGGGCCGCATGACGACGTCGGGGTCGTAGGCCGCAACCAGAGATTCCAAGGCGGCGGGTTTGTCCTCGGGCAACAGGATCAGTGGATGTCCGCCCACCAACGCCGCCAGGTAGGCGACGATCGAGTCGAGATCGTTGGCTGCGGCCAGCGCGACGAGGCGCCGCTCGGTGCCGAGCCGGACGGCCAGGTCATCGACGCGCTCCGCCAGCTCCCGGTAGGTCGGGCAAATGTCTCGGTGAGGATGGCAGGGCTGTCCCCGTAGCTCGCAAGATCGGCGGCGAAGGGCACCCGCATGAAATCAAGCTGCGTGGTCACCCGGACGATGTTATTAGATAAGGCTTACCTAAACCAAATTACGGCACGAAAGGTTTGCGTAATCGTCCGGAGTGGGTATCCTCCTTACTTAGGCGCCCCTAAGTTCGGGTTTCCCCAGCGTCGTCGCTGGGGGGAACCGTACGCCAGTGGCCCCGCACCCTTCAGCACCTCAACCGCCAGTCGTTCCACCCCAACCGACCAAAGGAAACACCCATGCCCAGTATCCCCTTGCCCAAAAACGCCCCACGGGTCCGGAAGATGCTTGCCCTGGTTGCGGTGGCAACCGCCGTCCCGCTGGCTTTGGCCGGCTGCATGGACAGCTCAAAGACCCCGGCCGCAGCCGAGGGATCGAACCCGGTGACCAGCACGCAGGCCGTCGACGCCGGGCTCCAGAAGCTCCTGGACACCGGCACAAGGCAGTACTCCGCGTACGTAAAAGATCAGACCACCCAGCTGGTGAACGGCACGAAGGCGTTTGCGGAGGCCTACGCCGCCGGAGACGCGGCGAAGGCCCGCGGGCTCTATGCCGCCACCCGCATGCACTGGGAACGGATTGAGCCGGTGGCCGAGTCCTTCGGGGACCTTGACCCCAAGCTCGATGCCCGCGAGGCCGACCTTGAACCCGGTCAGGAATGGACAGGCTGGCACCGGGCCGAAAAGGACCTGTTCCCGCCCTCCGGCTACACTCCCCTCACCGTGGCGGAGCGCGCCGATCTGGCCAGGCAGCTCGTTGCCGACACCGAGGACCTGGCCCAGCGGACCCGCACCGTGGAACTCTCCGCGGACAAGATCGGCAACGGCGCCAAGGAACTCCTGGACGAAGTAGCCACCGGCAAAGTCACCGGAGAGGAAGAAATCTGGTCGCACACCGATCTCTGGGACTTCCAGGCCAACGTGGACGGGGCCCGGATCGGGTTCGAAAGCCTGAAGCCTGTGCTGCAGCGGAAGGACCCGGCGCTGGCCGAGGCACTCGAGGCCAAGTTCGCGGCCCTGCAGGCCGGGCTCAAGCAGCACTCCAAGGGCGAAGGCTTCGCCTACTACAACCAGCTCAGCCAAGCCCAGGTCCAGCAGCTCGCCTCTCTGGTTGACGCCCTGGGCGAGCCGCTGGCCAAGCTCACGTCGGCAGTAGTCCTATGAGCGGTTGCCCCTTTGGCGGCAGCACCGGCCAGAGGCCCGACGCCGGCACCCCGGAGCCCGCGGCCGCTGCAGGACCGCCGGCAGAGGCCGCCTCGGGGGAAAGTAGTCTCCCCCGCCGCGGGATGTCCCGCCGCGGACTCTTGTCCCTCGCAGGCGCCGGCGGCGCCGGCGCCGTCGCCGGGCTGGCGGCGGGTTTCCTCAGCCACGACGCCGTCGAGGCTGCGACTGCTCCGCTGGCGCCGCCCGGCGACATCATCCCCTTCCACGGTGACCGCCAGGCCGGCATCGTCACGCCCGCCCAGGACCGCCTTCACATTGCAGCGTTCGACATCGTCACGGAGGACCGCGCAGAGCTCATCCGGCTCCTGAAGGACTGGACTGCAGCTTCCGCGGCGATGACCGCGGGACGGGGCACGGGCAGCAGCGGCGCCGTCGACGGTCCCTACGACGCGCCTCCGGAGGACACAGGCGAGACCCTGGACCTTGGGGCCGGGAAGCTCACCCTCACCTTCGGGTTCGGCGCGGGCCTGTTCGAAAGAGACGGAAAGGCCCGCTTTGGCCTGGATGGACGCCGCCCCGACGCCCTGATCGACCTGCCACACTTCCCCGGCGATGATCTCCAGCCCGGACGCACCGGCGGCGACATCGTGGTGCAGGCCTGCGCCGACGACCCCCAAGTGGCGGTCCATGCCATCCGGAACCTGTCCCGGATCGGATTCGGCCAGACGCGCGTTCGCTGGTCACAACTGGGGTTCGGCCGGACCTCCTCCACCTCACGGGCCCAGACCACCCCGCGGAACCTCTTCGGTTTCAAGGACGGAACCAGCAACCTCAAAGCCGAGGACACCGCCCTGCTGGACGAGCACGTGTGGGCCGGCCCGGGAACCCGCCCGGACGAAGCCTGGATGGCCGGCGGCACGTACCTCGTGGCGCGCCGGATCCGGATGCACATCGAAATCTGGGACCGGACCTCACTGCGCGAACAGGAAGGCCTGATCGGCCGCACCAAGGGCACCGGATCCCCGCTCTCGGGCGGCGAGGAATTCACCGACCCCGACTTCGACACCACGGGGCACGGCGGTGAACCACTGATTCCGCTGGATGCCCACGTGCGGCTAGCGCACTCGAGCCGGAACGACGGCGTCAAGATGCTCCGGCGCGGCTACAACTACACCGACGGATCGGATGGTCTGGGCCATCTCGACGCCGGACTGTTCTTCATCGCCTTCGTTACAGACCCCAGGACGCACTACGTGCCCATGCAGCTGGCCATGGCGAAGGAAGACACGCTGGCCCTGGAATACCTTAAACACACCGGCTCGGGCCTGTTCGCGGTTCCCCCGGGAACCAAGGCGGGGGGCTTCATCGGCGAAGGGCTCTTCGCATGACGGCGGCCGTCACCGATGCCGGACTTCCGCCCGCAAGGGAGGGACCGGGTCAACCCAACGGCACCGAACATCCGGGACCCAGCATCAGCGGGCCCGGCAGGCCCACCGGCAAGCCAACCCTGAAACTCGTGCTGCTGGGATTGGGGTGCTCGGCGGCGTGGCTGGCGTCCGTGCTGATCGGCGGGTTCCTCGACCCCGGGCCGGCGATCCACCGGACCGCCCTCGCGGCCCACATCCTGGCCCTCGTGCTGTCCTTCGGAGCCATCCTGGTGCTGGACTGGGTGGGTCTGCTGTGGCTCCTGGGCCGCCGCGACGTCCACGACACCCATCGGCTCGATTCCGCCGCGCAACCGCTGATCTGGGGTGGGCTGGCCATCCTGCTCATTTCCGGGGCGCTGCTGCACCCCGAACTGTCCAGCCCTCCGACTCAGATCAAACTCGCGAGCATCCTGGTCCTCATGCTCAACGGGCTGGTCCTGACGCAAACCATGAAGCAACTGCACCTGCTGCCGCCGGCAACCTTGTTCACAGCAATGGCAGCCGGGCTGCGGGCCCGCCTGCTCGCGGCTTTGTGCATCTCGCAAACCTGCTGGTGGACGTCCGTGCTGGTCGGATTGCTCAACAGCACGCTGCGGCGCTGGACGGGCGTATGAGGCCGGTGAGTCCTTCGGCTACCGTAAGGGCGGGAAGATCCGGCTGTGGCGGTTCTCGGCCACAGGCGGATCGAATCTGGTGTCTTCCAGGGTCCCGCCGTCGTCGAGCCAGCGGCGGTTGGTGTAAAAGCTAATGGCCCGATTGTTGCTTTTCTCCACCCAGAGAAATGCCCGCCGGTAGCCGAGTTCGACGAGCTTTTGTTCTGCGGCCGCAAACAGGATGGAACCCGCGCCCCGCGCCCAGCAGTCCGGATGCACATTGATCGCGTGGAGCTGGCCGGTTTCCGGGTCCGAGTCGCCGGCAGCAGGACCGAGGATGGCGAAACCCACAACCTCATGGCCGCTCTGGACCACGAGGTGAATAGTTCCTTCCCCGGGCTCCAGGATGTTCCGGCGCCACGCAGACGCTGCCCGGCCGATGTCGAGACCGTCAAGATACTCATCGGTCATGACTCCGCGGTAAGCGGCCCGCCAGGCCGCAATATGGACCTCGGCCAGCCGGGCGGCGTCGTCTTCGGTCGCTGCCCTGACGCGGATATCCGGAGTGGTCATGATCGCGAATCTATCAACCCAGCTCAGCGGTGCCGCGCGGCGCGCACGAGACGGCGGGAAAGGTAGAGGATGACGACGACGCTGATTGCGGCAAGGAACCACGTGCCTGCCGGGCCAAGGACCGGGCCGCTCGTGCAGGTGCTGACGGCGCCCGACTCCGCCGTGTAATCGATGCACTCGCCAGCCCGAAAGCCGATCAGCAAGGCGTCGACGGCGATCACCAGCACAATGGCCCATACCCAGGGCCACGCCGGACGCCGGCGCAGCTGAGGCGCTTCCTCCACGACACCCCCTCAGCAGCTCCACAATGAAGCTAGCCCGTAGAACATCTGGCAGACATCACAGTAGGGCCGATTCCTTCAGCGCGGTACCCTTCACTGACACCCTATTTGCCTCTTTCCCGGCCGCGCAGAGCCGCATGGACCCGCGGCCCCGAAGAGTCCAGCAGAATTCTTTCTTGGAAGGTCCTCGCGATGTCAGATCCTGAACTTTCAGCTCTCCGGGAACGGGCCGCTCACGGTGACAACGACGCTATAGGGGAACTCATCGAGCTTGCCGCGGAGCGGGAAGACTTCGACGAGCTGCGGCGCCTTGCCGACGGCGGCAGTAAAGACGCTGAGGATCAGCTCGTTGAACTCGCAGCTGAGAAGCAAGATTTCGAAGAGCTGCGGCGCCTGGCATCCGCTGGAAATACGGACGCGGCCGAAGTGCTAGCCGAACTCACCGAGTAGACGCTCCCGTGCCGCGGCAGGATCTCCCCAGCCGAAATTGACTACGTCAATGCCCGCTGGAGCATCTATGCTGCGCTAAGTCGTAAACGCGGCATCGATACTGGGGGTTTGAAATTGGATCTTGGCTTGCTCGTTGCGGCCCTTTACTGGGCTTTTCCCGTGGCAGCGTTTTTCGTTCTGGCACGAACCGTGTTCCGGCTGAACACGTACCTGAAGTTGCGGATCGCGCAGCTTCGCGCAGAGGCCCTGGCCGCCGAGGCAGCAGAGCTTCCGCACTAATTTCTGGGCGCGTCCACGACCTCTTTGTCGATCCTGACACACGCCTGGGCGGCACCGGCAAGGCTCTCATGAACTTTATCTTCGACTGGTCGCGGGCCCGGCCACAGCCAATGATTCTGGACTGGCAGGCAAGTCCGTCAGCCATCGGCTTCTACGAGGCCCTTGGGTTCACGGCCGATCGTGTTGGCGACTTTCCCGAGTACCCGGGTTTCACCCTTGACCATCGAGTCGGACAGCCCCTGCGATAGATTGCACTCATCCTGTCGTCAGCGACCTGAAGAGGCGGCCGTACAGCCTCCTGCCGAGCAATGAACGGTTCAGCCACCAACAGCCCGCCGTGACCACCGACCGTGACGAGATCGCCCAGGCGTGGCAGGACGCCCGCGCCTCCGGCCTCCGCACCTCCGACGGCCCAGTAACCCCAACCACCGTCACCACAACCTGGAACCGCCCGATGATCGCCCTCGGCGTCGTGGTGCTCCTCTGGGTGATCGCTGCCCAGCTGTTCTAGACCGAGCGGTACCGGAGCGAGCCGGGAATCTCTCCCCGTGTCCCCAAGCCTTCCCCGTAGGCGAACCGTGCCCACAATGCCCGCATCGCCCGGCCGTGCGCATTGATCTCCTCCCAGGTGGCGCCCGCCAGCAGTCCGGCACCCTCCCAGGTCCGTTGGTGGCCGAACAGCAGAGGCAGGTCGACCGTATGCGCGGCGCCGTAGAGATTCCCCGGTGCGCGCCAGGACAGCACGTAGCGGTGGGCCCGCCCGCCCGCACGCACATGCCGCCTGGCAAACTGCCTGGCCGCTTTGCCGTACACCATTTCCGTGACCACCCACGTGACTGCCTTGAGCACCGCGCTGCCCACCACGGGAATCCTCGCCAAGCGGCCCAGGTGTGGGCTTCGCGGCAGAAACAGCCGGGCCTCCTCCGCGGTGTGGCCGATCAGGATGTCGATCCCTGGGGCAGCCGCATTCCAGGCCCCGTCAAGCGCGGATTCCTCGGGCAGGGGTGCATGCCCGTACTGGATCCCGAATGGCATGGCAGCCATCAGCCCGAACTTCCGCGCCGCCCGCGCAACATCGTCTTCGAAGGCGACGACGTCCATCGCCGGAGTGCCGGCGGTGACCGCTTCCGCGGCGACACCCATTGCGGCGTTCATCTTTTCCCGGCCCCGGGTAATACCCAGCGGGGCACTTTGAATGATGGCCCGCTGGAAGAGCGACGCTGCGCCCGGCGTCGCCATGAGGTGCGCGACGGCGTCGCCTCCTGCGGACTGCCCGAACGCGGTGACCCTGCCCGGATCACCGCCGAACGATGCGATGTTGCGCTGCACCCACTGGAACGCCTCGATCTGGTCCAGCAGGCCCAGATTGGCGGGCCGGCCGATGCTGGTGGACAAATAGCCGAAGAGGCCCAGCCGGTAGGTCACCGAGACGACGATCACCCGGGTTTCGGCAACCAGCGCTGCCGGGTCGAAGATCGCCAGATCCCCCGAGCCGGAGGTGTAGGACCCGCCGTGCAGCCACACCATCACCGGCAGCCGCTCAGCGTCGTCGAGATCGGCAGGCAGGGTGATGGACAGCCGCTGGCAATCCTCGCTGCCGGGCAGTTCGCCGTAGCGGGTGCCGAGCACGTCGTCCAGGAAGGGCACCGGGGCCTGCGGGCACGCCGGCGACAGGGACGTCGCCTCGAGCGTCTCGGACCAGTCGGTGGCCGGCGCGGGCGGCTGAAACCGCTCCGCGGTGGCGTAGGGAATGCCGGTGGCGCGCACGACGGCGCCGTCGCGCCATCCTCTGACCGGGCCACACGGCGGATCGAAGGAAAGGTTCACAGTCATACCGGCTTAGCTGTTCTTCAGCAGGGCAACGTCGGAGACGAGTTCAATGTGCTCGAGCATCGCCGCTGCGGCGGCCGCCGAATCCCGGGACCTGATCGCGTCAGCGATCTTGCGGTGGGAGGCGAGCGACTGCTCCGGCCGGCCGGGCTGTCCGAGGGATTCGAGGCGCGTTTCCAGGACCATTCCGGCTATGAAGGTCATCAACTGGGCCAAGACTGCCGAGTGGGCCGCGGCGGTTACGGCCTGGTGGAACAGCTCGTCGCCCCGCGCACCCCGTTCTCCCGAGGCGACTTCCGCAGCCATGGCTTCGAGGGCGTGATCGATGGCGTCCATGTCCTGCTCGGTGCGCCGGGCCGCGGCCAGTTCGGCCAGCTTGACCTCCAGCGTGCTCCGCGCTTCAACGATCTCGGGCAGCCGGCTGCGGTGCTCGCGGAGGCCCTTGATTACGGACGGAACGTTGGGCCGGTAGACCAGCACCGCTCCGGTGCCGTGCTGGACGTCGATCACGCCAAGCACTTCGAGGGCCACCAGGGCCTGCGCCAGGGTTGCCCGGGAAACCCCCAGCCGCTCGGCAAGTTCCCGTTCAGCCGGCAGCGTGTCGCCGGGACCCAGCTCGGCGGACTCGATGAAGTCCATGATCTGCTCCACCAGCTGTTCGTAGAGCCGGGGCCGCGAAACGCGGGAAATCTGATGCGTTGCCGCCTGCTTTGCCATGCGCGTCCTTCCATCCTGTCCTGACCCCTAAGACTACCGGAGAACTATTGACAAAGACACCTAGAGTCTAGGAGGCTAGGCCACTAAGCCAGTCAGTAAATCACTTCGATCCGGAGGAACAACGATGTCCGCTCCTGTACTGTCCATCATCATCCTGGCGTTGATGTTCCTTCTGGCCACGGTGCTGCCGCTCAACATGGGTGCCTTGGCCTTTGTAGGTGCCTTCCTGCTGGGCTCCGTGGTGCTGGGAATGTCCACCAACGACATCCTGGCCAACTTTCCCGGCGGTCTGTTCCTGACCATCGTCGGGGTCACCTACCTGTTCGCCATCGCGCAGAATAACGGCACCATCGACCTGCTGGTCCGGGGCGCGGTTCGGTTGGTCGGGAGCAAGGTTGCCCTGATCCCGTGGGTCATGTTCGCCATCACCGCGGTGATTACCGCCGTCGGCGCCCTCTCCCCGGCCGCCGTGGCCATCATCGCGCCGATCGCCCTGAGCTTCGCCGCCAAGCACAAAATCAATCCGCTCATGATGGGCATGATGGTGGTCCACGGCGCGCAGGCCGGCGGTTTCTCCCCCATCGCCGTCTATGGCGTCACCGTCAACAGCATCATTGCCAAGACGGAGCTGGATGCCAACCCGATGGCAATCTTCCTGGCGAGTTTCCTCTTCAACCTGGCCATCGCGCTGGTGCTGTTTGTCGTCCTCGGCGGCGGCAAACTGCTGTCCACCCCTGGCGGGCGATTCGTGGAACAGGCCGCCGAAAAGCGCATGTCCGTCAGCGTGGGTGCACGAGCGGCCGGCGTCACACTGCAGGGCTCCGGCTCCGACATCTCCGCCGCCGGAGTCTCGGCCAAGGGCACCTCAGGCGGTTCCGGTGCATCCCCGGCGGCCGGTCCCGCCGGGGCAGGCGCACCTCCGGCCAGCGGCGCCCGTGCTTCCATGCCCCAGCTCATCACCATCCTGGGCCTGATCGCCCTGGCCGTCATCTCGCTCGGATTCAAGGTGGACGTCGGCTTCGTTTCGATCACCATCGCAATCGTCCTCGCCCTCGTGTCCCCCGCAGCGCAGAAGGGTGCCGTGAACAAGATCAGCTGGTCCACCGTCCTGCTCATCTGCGGCATGCTCACGTTCGTGGGCGTCCTCGAAGAAGCCGGCACCATCGCCTTCGTGTCCGGCGGGGTGGCGGAACTTGGCATGCCCCTGCTCGCCGCCCTGCTGATCTGCTACATCGGCGCCATCGTCTCGGCCTTCGCCTCCTCCACCGCCATCCTCGCGGCCCTCATCCCACTGGCGGTCCCGTTCCTGGCCACCGGCGAGGTCGGCGCCGTCGGCGTGATCGCGGCCCTGGCCGTGGCCTCCACGATCGTGGATGTGTCCCCGTTCTCCACCAACGGCGCCCTGGTCCTGGCCAACGCGCCAGAGGACGTGGACAAGGACAGGTTCTACAAGCAGATCCTGGCCTACAGCGGCATCGTCGTCGCCGTCGGGCCGGCCATCGCCTGGCTGGTCATGGTGGTGCCGGGCTGGATGTGACCGCTGGATGTGACCGCTGGATGTAGCCGGCACATCAACCAACCGCGCAGGCACACCGCACACGCCCGCGCGCACCGCAAAGACCGACCAGAGAAGGAACACGCCAATGAGCACCGAACCCATGCCCGACGCCGAAGGCCCCCTGACCGGCTATCTCGTGGTGGACCTGAGCCGTGCCCTGGCCGGCCCGCATGCCGGGATGATGCTGGCTGACCTCGGCGCGCGGGTGATCAAGGTGGAGAACCCCGGCACCGGAGACGACACCCGCGGCTGGGGCCCGCCGTTCGTGGGCCCGGAGGATGATCCGCAGGCCACGTACTTCCTGTCCTGCAACCGCAACAAGGAATCCATTGCCCTGGACTTGAAGAGCGAGGACGGGCGGGCAGTGCTGCATGAGCTGCTGGAGCGCGCCGATGTGGTCATCGAGAACTTCCGCCCCGGCGTCCTGGACCGGCTCGGGTTCTCGGCTGCGGAGATGCATGCCCTGAATCCGGCGCTGGTGGTCCTCTCCATCACCGGGTTCGGACACGACGGCCCGGAATCCCGGCGCAGCGGGTACGACCAGATCCTCCAGGGCGAGGCCGGGCTGATGTCCCTGACCGGGTCCGGGCCGGACGATCCGCAGCGCGTCGGGGTCCCCATCGCCGACCTCCTCTCCGGCATGTACGGGGCGTTCGGCACCCTCGCGGCGCTGCTGCAACGTGAGCGCACAGGCCAGGGCCAGATCGTCCGCACGTCATTGCTCGCTGCGCTGATCGGGGTCCACGCCTTCCAGGGCACCAGGGCCACGGTTGCGGGGGAAACCCCGAAGGCCCAGGGCAACCACCACCCCTCGATTGCCCCCTATGGCCTGTTCCACTGCCGGCAGGGCAGGGTGCAGATCAGCGTGGGAAGCGAGAAGCTCTGGGCCACGTTCGCTTCGACGTTCGGGATCGACGCCGCGCGGCCGGAGTTCGCCACCAACGCGGACCGCGTGCGCAACCGCGAGAAAGTCATCGAGGAAGTGGAGCGGGTGTTCTCCGATTTCGAGGCGGAGCCACTGCTCACCAAACTCAACGACGCCGGCATCCCGGCCGGCAAGGTCAGAACCCTGGACGAAGTCTACGAATGGGAACAGGTCCACTCGCAGGGTCTCGTGATCGACGTCGACCACAAAATCCTCGGTACCGTGAGCCTGCCGGGCCCGCCGCTACGGTTCTTCAGCGCCGCCGACACCGCAGAAACCACGCTGAAGGCCCACACTGCGCCGCCGCTGCTGGACCAGGACGGGGACCAAATCCGCCGCTGGCTCGGGGTGACAACGGCCAACGGCATGGCCACAGAATCCGGCCCGGCAACAGAATCCGGCCCGGCACAGGACGGTGACCGGGCATGCTGACCCAGCAGAAGATCCGGCACCTGGGCGCCACCGAACTCATCGCCGCGGTGCTCGATCCCGGGTCCTACCGGAGCTGGGATGCGCCCGTCACGGACCCTGATCCCCGCCCCGAGTACCGGCAGGAACTGGCCGCCGCCCGGGCCAAGAGCGGCGTGGACGAATCAGTCCTCACCGGCGAAGGCCTCATCCGCGGCCGCCGGGTTGCCGTCATCATCAGCGAGTTCCGGTTCCTCGCCGGCTCCATCGGCCAGGCCGCGGCGGAACGGATCGTCAACGCCGTCGAACGCGCCACCAGCGAAGGACTTCCGCTCCTCGCCGGACCTGCCTCGGGTGGCACCCGAATGCAGGAAGGAACCATCGCGTTCCTGTCCATGGTCAAGATCAGCGCCGCCGTCCGCACCCACCGGAAGGCCGGGCTGCCCTATCTGGTCTACCTGCGCCACCCCACCACTGGAGGGGTGATGGCCTCGTGGGGATCCCTCGGCCACATCACCGCCGCCGAGCCCGGAGCCCTGCTCGGCTTCCTCGGACCCCGGGTCTACGAGGCCCTCCACGGCACCCCGTTCCCGGAGAATGTCCAGACCGCCGAGAACCTCTTCGACAAAGGGCTGATTGACGCGGTGGTCCCGCCCTGGCAACTGTCCGACGTCGTCGACCGTGCCTTGAGCATCCTGGTCACCGGACCCCACGCCCCTATCGCCGCACCCGCGACGCTGTCCGTGAAGCCGTCCGGCGCCGGCGCCTGGGAATCGATCGGCATCTCCCGCGATCCCCGACGGCCGGATGTGCGCCAGTTGCTGGCGCACGGCGCCCGGGACGTGCTCCCGCTCAACGGCACCGGACAGGGTGAAAAGGACCCCGGCCTTCAACTGGCCCTGGCCCGTTTCGGCCAGCAATCCTGCGTGGTCATCGGCCACACCCGGCCCAGGCCGACGCGGCCGACGGGCATGGGACAGCCGGCATTGGGACAGTCGGCGATGGGGCCCGCGTCCCTTCGGGAGGCCCGGCGCGGCATGCGCCTCGCAGAGGAACTCGGGCTCCCGCTGCTCACCACCATCGACACCGCCGGCGCCGCCCTGTCCCGAGAGGCCGAGGAGGGCGGCCTGGCCGGCGAGATCGCCCGCTCCCTGCACGACCTCATCGGGCTCAACGCGCCCACAGTGTCCGTGCTGCTCGGACAGGGGGCCGGCGGCGGGGCACTGGCCCTGCTGCCCGCGGACCGCACCATCGCGGCCCAGCACGCCTGGCTGTCCCCGCTCCCGCCCGAAGGCGCCAGCGCCATCGTCCACCGGAGCACTGATTTCGCCCCGGCCATGTCCGAGGCCCAAGGCGTCAACGTCGCATCCCTGCACGCCAACGGACTCGTGGACCACATCGTGGACGAACGCCCCGATGCGGCCGAGGAGGCCCAGGCCTTCTGCCGGCGCCTGGCCCGGGCCATCGAATACGAACTCGCCACTCTCGCCAGCACCGGGGTCGACGAACTGCTCCCCCGGCGCCTGGCAAAATACCGCAACCTGGGCAGCATCCTCGCCGCCACTGGCGGAACGCCGTCCGGTTAGGGGCCGTCCCTGGAGTCAGAGCAGGCTCGGGAACTCCGCGTCGTTGAGCGGGGCGTAGCGTCCGTAGGCGGCGATCACCGCAGCCTCAACAGCGTCGACGTCCAGGCCCGGCACGAGGTCGTCGGCCGCGCCCGCCGTCGCCGGATCCCACTCGAGGCCGAGGGCGGCGTAACTGGCCTCCAGGACCGCGCGGATCGGGGCGGAGTCCGCCACCACGATCACGGAGCTGAAGAGCCAGCCGCCGGCGACCACCCGCTGGGCGGTGCCGACAAGCTTGATCCGGCGCTCCGGGAATTCCGGGTCGCTGCCGTGCACGCTGAACTCGCCGGGGCAATACTCCCCCGGAATCTCACCGACGCCGGCATCCACGCCGGCGTCGCGCAGCGCCCGGGCGAGCAGTTCGCCAAAGCGCGAAAACCGTCCCTTGGCCCCGGCAATCGCGTCCGTATCGGGCTCCAGGTGATCGATGACGAGCGTCCGCTGGTGGTACGCCGCCGCCCGGCCCCCGGCCTTCCGGACCAGGGGCTCGAAGCCGAACTGCCTGCAGGCCGCGGCGGCTGCCTCGAACCCGGGCAGGTGGGTGTCGCGCTGCCCGAAAGCGACCGTGGGAACCGGCCGGTAAAGCCGCAGGGTGGGGCCCACCGAACCGGATTTGATCTTCTGGAGGAGCCCCAGCGCGAAGTCGAGGTCGGCGGCGGCACCGAGTGACTCCTGCTGCCGCACCACCGTCAGGGTCCGGGGCCCGGCTGGCGCCTGCGGCATGTTGTTATGCTCCCTTATGGTCATTCTGCAATTCCTCGTCGTAGCCGCCGCGTTCGCCATCATCGACGCCATCTGGCTCAAGACGATGAACCCGTTCTACCGCCGCCAGATTGGTGACCTGATGGCCGACAAGCCCAATCTAGGGTACGCGGTGGTGTTCTACGTGATCTACATTGCCGGGATCGTGTTCTTTGCCCTGCGGCCAACGCTCGACGGCGGCAGCTGGCTCAGCGCCGCCGGCTACGGTGCCGCCCTGGGCGCGTTTGCGTACGCCACGTACGACCTCACCAATGCCGCCACACTCAAGACGTGGCCCTGGCAGCTGGTTGTTGTCGACATCCTCTGGGGCGCAGCCCTGACGGCACTGGCCACGCTGGCCGGCTGGCTCGTCTTCCACACCAACTAGGGACTTCCGCGCCGCCTAGGACTTGCGCAGCGTCAGGATCTGCGCAGCGTGAGGATCTGCTCTGCGCGGCCGAACGGGCCCGTGAGGTCATGCAGCACCGTGGAGGTCAGCCCGATCCCGTCCGTGCCGAACGAGACCTCGTTGTCCAGCCCCAGCCACTCGCCCTCCGGCTGCCGGTACATGTGGATCTGCAGGTCCAGGTTGGGGAAGGCATAGCTGCCCTTGCCCGGCGGGACCCGGGCGGCGATTCCATTGGCCGTGTCCACCAGGCCGATCAGCCGGGCGAGATCGCCGCTGTCTCCCTGGTCGGTCAGCGGGTAGTCGGTGCGGAGCCAGACAGTCCCCGAGCCCGCCCGGTGGCCCTCGGCGATCCGCATATGCAGTGAGGAGATGTAGCCGCCGGGCCAAATGCGTGCGGCGTCGTACGGTTCGCAGTCCTCCGGCGCGGGGATCCGGGGATCCTCGAAGGCCGCGATGGCGGACGTGTCCGAGGTGATCATCCGCCAGGCCGTGGCGCGGATGGCCGTGCGGCCGCCGGCTACGAGCTCAGCTTGCACCAGCTCGATGGTCCGGCCAGGGCGGAGGGTGGACGTCACCACCTCGAACTCACCGCCCGGGATCAGCCCGAGGATTTCATAGCTGAGCCGCGCCATGCGCATGTCCTCGCGGGGCTCATGCCTGGCCAGGGCGTCGGCCATGATGCCGGACGCCGGGGCCATGTGCTGCTCGTGTTCGTTCCAGGCACCCTGGGCATGGATCGTGGAGCGGAACCGCCCGCCGCCCAACGTCTCATAGTAGAAATCGCCCTCGGCAAGTTCCGGTTGTGCAGCAGTCAACGTCCGCCCTTTCGCGTGGCTGGTGATTCCAGAACACACTATCCTTTCGGACGGGCGGCACCCTGCCACACCACCCCGCCCGCGGCCTTACCGGCCGCCGTGTTTTGAGGCTCTGATCCGGACGCGCGCGGCGGTTATTCCCCCTCGGTCCGCTCTGACTGGGTAGACTCGGGTCAGGTTTCAACCACTATCCACCGAAGAGGTGCTCCCCCTGCTTAGAGTCATCAGCTACAACCTCCGCAAGCACGCGGCCAGCGGCGAGCTGGTGGATCTGGCCCGCGATTTCGAGATTGATGCTTTGTGCCTCCAGGAGTGCGACACGGACGATCTGCCGGACACCATCGGGGACCTCCACCTTGCCGACTCCACACGGGGCAACCGGCTGGGCCTGGCGATCTACTACCGCAAGGACCGCTTCACCGCCTACGAGACGCAGACGTTTGCTTTGAAGAAGTCCCTCCACGACCGGGTCCTGGCCCCCGCACACGAGCGGCTCATCGGCACGCGCGTGACCGACAACGAGACCGACCACGGCCTCGTCATCGCTTCCTTCCACGCGGCGCCATTGACGGCGTCGAACTCCCTGCGGCGGAACCAGATTCATGCCGCCCATGCGGAGCTGCTCAGCATGGGCGGTGGCCTGATGTCGCTGATGGTGGGTGACTTCAACTATCCGTTCTTCACCAAGTCCCTGACGGCGCAGATGAAGGACGCCGGCTACGACCTCACAATGAGTGACCGCCGGACCTACACCCGGTACAAAGTCTTCAAGGGCCACTTCGACTTTGCCACCTCGCAGGGACTCGAGATCGAAAGCGTGGAAACGCTGCCCCGCGGCGCCTCGGACCACCTTCCCATCCTGATCTCGGCCGAATACGGCCAGGACTCCAACGGCAACGGCGCGGCCCCCGCAGCGAGCTAGCGGCCGCTCCTGCCGGTCGGTTCGGCCCGGTCGGTTCGCCCGGTCGGTTCGGCCCGGTCGATTCGCCGGGTCGGTTCGGCCGTTAGGAGCCCGCGTTGAAGACGTCGCCGCCGAAGCTGTTCAGACCCGGCGCCCCGGCGTACCCGAGGCGCGGGAGGGAGAACGCGTCTTCGACGCTCGCCAGGAGGCTGAAGTGGTTGTAGGCCCGGTCCGACGTCGTGCCGCCCCCGGTAAACGGCGAGAGGACCAGTGCACCAATCCTGCCGCCGGCCGTCCCTCCGGGCAGCAGCCCTGACGGCCCAACCGTCTTGCCCTCCGACTCATCGAAGGTGATGACCAGCATCCCATCCTGCCGGAAGGCCGGCGATGCCAGGATTGCCGGGACCTGCTGGCTCAGCCAACTGTCGGCCGCGGTTAGTCCGCCCGCGCTGCCATCGACGCAGGGGTCGTCGTGGCCGTCATTGCAAAGATTGGGCGAGATGTAGGACAGATTCGGCGTGGTGGACACGGACTGGAGGTCGCCGCGGAGTTCGCTAAAGTCCACCACATTGCTCTGGCACTCCGGTGACGACGTGATGGCCTGAAAGTACACGAACGGGTTGTGCCGCGTTGCATACTGGTCGCCCACCTTGGCTCCCTGGCTGCTGTCCTTCCCGCCAAGTTCAGGATGACGGCACGGCGTGCCCATGTCCTCCATATAGCCCTTCCAGGTCTTGCCGGCGGCGCTGAGCTGCCCGGCTACCGTGGGGACCGAGGCCGGATAGACGCAGCCGGTGCCCTCCGCCTGGCCCAGCGAGTCGGTCCCGGTCAGCTGGAACGCGGCGTAGGTGGGGCAGTCGTCGCGAGTCATGGCGTTGGAGGCCTGACCGGAGATCTGGGCCAGGTAGTTCGGGTTAGAATTGTGGGCGATCCCGTAGTACTCGGAAAGCAGGACACCCTGGCTGCGAAGCGTCTGCGACAGGTAGGGGGCCTCAGAGCCCGCGCCCCACACCTTGTTGTAGCCCTTGTTCTCGAGATTGATCACGAACACGTGCCCGGGCTTCGTCGCCGCCCCAGCGGTGGCTGTGCCCCCGCCAGTGGGAGCCGTGCCCCCGACACTGGGACCCGGGCCGCCGCCCGGCGGCGACGGCTCGCACGCCGCAGCCGACACCACGAGGACGGCTGCGACAAGCAGCCGCACGGCCATTCGTCGATGACTTTGCATGGCATTCCGGCTCATGGATTCCGGCTTTCTGATTGACCGATCAGCGTGGCATTGGCGGCTCCAGCAGTTGCACTCTTTCACACCGCGGTCAACAAAACCCGCGAGGATCCTGAATTGTGGCTGGGAGAGCGTGGCCGGTGGTACTTTGCACTCATGGACGCACCATCGGATTCAATTCCGCTCCTGGACCTGAGTACCGCCAGGGGGCAGGACGGCACGTTTGACCCGGCGTTTATCGATGCCCTGCGCGACGCCACGCATCGGGTGGGCTTCTTCCAGTTGACGGGTTATGGAGCCTCTGCGGCCGAGGTGGACGAACTCTTCGAGGTCACCCGGCGGTTCTTCGAGCTCCCGCTGGAGTCAAGACTCGAACTGGACAACAGGCTCTCGCCCCACTTCCGCGGCTACACGCGGCTGGGCCACGAAATCACCCAGGGACGGCCGGACGCCCGCGAGCAGCTCGACTTCGGGCCCGAGCGCCCCGCCGTCGAGAACTACCCGCCGGATCAGCCGTACTGGCTGGTCCAGGGACCGAACCTGCTGCCGGACCGGGCGCTGCCCGAACTGCGCACCGTGTGCATGGCCTGGGCGGACCGCATGTCCCGCGTCGGCGCAGAATTGCTGGGCGCCATTGCCGTGTCCCTCGAACTGCCGGAAGACTACTTCGACGAACCGTTCCGGGAATCACCGGCCTGGATGGCCAAGCTCGTCCACTACGTCGGCGGCGTCGTCGCCGACGCCGGACCCCAGGGAGTGGGCGCCCATGCGGACTACGGCTTCGTCACCTTGCTGCTCCAGGATCAGGTCGGCGGCCTGCAGGTGCTCCCGCCGGGCAGCGACAGCTGGATTCCCGTGCAGCCGACTCCAGGGGCCCTGGTGGTCAACCTCGGGGAAATGCTCGAAGTCGCCACCCAGGGCTACCTGGCGGCCACCATCCACCGCGTCGAGGCGCCCCCACCCGGAGTCGACCGCTACACGATCCCCTTCTTCTTCTCGCCCCGGCTCGACGCCGTCATTGAGCCGGTGCCGCTTCCGCCCGCGCTCGCGGCCCGGTCCCGGGGAGTCACGGATGATCCGGACAATCCAATGCTCGCGTCCTACGGCTCCAACGTACTCAAGGGCTGGCTGCGGGCCCACCCGGAAGTCGCCCGGATTCATCACCCCGAACTCGTTCGGACCGCCGGGCAGCCCTGACGGCCCCAATCACCAGCACCAACCGGCATTGCGGGCCCGTCACCGGGCGGTCCGGCGGAGTCCCTTCTCAGGCTTGTCGCTGTGCGACGGCGCCGGCGAGCGAGGCCAGACCCTTTTCGAATTCCGCGCCGACCATCTTGTCCATATTCATGAACAGCGCAAAGACCTTGCCGATGCCCTTGTTCTCCCCGGTCATGGTCCAGGTGACCTGGGTGCCGTTGCCTGAGGGCGTGAACGTGAATGAGGTGGGGTTGACCGCCTTGAAGGGCTTGGTGAACTCCAGGCGGATCTTGATGTCGCGCGGCTCGGCGGTCTCGACAATCTCCATGGTGCCGGAGCCGGCTTTGCGGTTCCCCCTCCAGGCGTACTTGGCGCCGACGCCGGATTCGCTGCCGGAGTAGCTCCGTTCCATGGCCGGATCTACGGCCTCCCAGGGGGACCACTTGGTCCATTCGTGGAAGCTGTTGACCAACGGAAAGATGTCCTGGGCCGGTGCGGGAATGACTGCGCTGCGGGTAACTTCATAGGTGGGCATGCCGTAATCCTAGGCGGTGGCCGGCCCAACGGGACACCTGACCTGCGGTTTCATCCCGTCTCGGCAGCAGCTTCCGTCATATCGACCACCGGCGAGGCCGCATTCTTCTTAACGGACTCGACGCCGCCCATGGCGCTCGCCTTGGTCTTGTAGCTCTGCGAGGAGGCGATCACCTCGCCGTTGGAGGCCTTGACACGGAACCGGAATCCTCCGGATTTATCCTTGTAGACCTCATACTTGCGGCGAGCTCCCCTTTCGGCGGCGTCAGCGTCGACGCCGCCGGAGCCAGCCACTAGGCTCGGAAAATGGGAATCACGTGCAAAGCCCTCGCCGCTCTGGTTGTGCTGATGGCCGGCCTTCTCGGCGGAGCCTCCGTGGCACTCGCCGTGACGCCGACCGCCGTCGTGGTTGAAGACCGCGCCGGGGTGTTGGACCAAAGGACGCTGCTGCCGGCGGTGCGGTCCACCGACTTTTACGAGCCCACCCAAGTTGCGATCTACACGTACAACGGCACGGCCGCGGACAACCTGAACGCGGAAGTCCTGCGGTTCGCCCGTACCGAACACCCCGAATGGATCAGCGCCGACGGGCAGAAGTGGGCGGACGGGCTGTTCATCTTCGCCCTCGATCCGGTGGGCCGGCATGTGGGGACGTACATGGGTGAGGACCGGAAGGTCTCGCCCGAACAGCGCGAGGACATCCAGAACGCCTCCAAGGAGCTGCTCCGCGATGCGCAGTGGACCGACGGCACCATTGCCGGGATCCGCCGCGGCGCCGAACTCATCAATCAGCCGTGGTACCGTTCCACAGCTTTCCTCGTCACGGCCTGGACGGCAGTGGCCGCCGCGGTCTGCGGGCCTGCGGCGTGGCTGATCGTGCGGTGGCGAACCCGGGTGTCCAGCCGGAAGGAACTGGCCCGGGGCGATGCCAGCTACGCCAACGTCAGCATGGACCTGCAGGTCACCGAGCTCAACGCCAGCACCATTCCCGAGTCGTCCCGGTACGGTAGCACCGTCCTGGAGAAACACCGCACATTCGTGAACCGCTACAACACAGCCACCGAACTTTCCAACCAAGTACATGCCCTCAGCAGCCGGGACCTGAGCCGCCGGCCCAACCTCAAACTGGTCCGGAGCTACGCCGAAGCCGCGGCCGAACTCGACGCACTGGACGACGTGATCGCCGATACCAATGCCTTGCTCAACCGCGGCTCAGCGTGGCCCGCCGCCTGGGACCGCCAGCTCGAGCCGTTCCGCAGTGACCTGGACGATCTGGAAAACCTGCTCAGCCAGCGCCGTGCCGAGGGAACCTCGGCGACGGCGGCGGCACTGCGGTCCTTCCGTGATGAAAGCCAGCGTGATGTGGAGCGCTGGTCGGCGGAACTTGCGGAAGGCTCAATCACACCCGAGACGGCGTTGGACCGGCTGCGTGACGCCCGGACCCATCTCTCGGAGCTCCTGAAGAACCACGCCGGCACCTTGATCGACGCCTATGCCCGCAATGACAAGGAAGCCGGACTCATGCGCCAGGAAATGGACAGTGCGCAGTCGGGGACCAAGGCCGGATACGGCCGCGCGTACGAGCCAAGCATTCTCGGAACGGTGTACCCGTCCTACTACTTCTTCTCGGTCCCGAGTTTCAACAGCGGCTTCACCAGCGGCGTCAGCAGCGTCAGCAGCGCGCGCGGCGGTGGCACCACCACCGGGTACGGGTCCAGCGGCGGCAGCTTCTCCGGGTCCGGGAGCTCGTCGAGTTTCTAGGGCCGAGTTTCCAGTGCGGAGTTTCTAGGGCCCGCTCCCGGGCCGTTCGACGACGAAATCACCGCCGGGAAACATGATCGTCTCGTGGCCGTCGTCGAACTTGACGAGGTACGGCGGCGCACCATCGACCCCTCTCACTTCAAGGATCTGGCCGTGCCGGTCTGTGGACTCGACCGTGTGCCCCCGAATGATGATCCGGTCCCCTGCGACTGCTTTCATGGCGATCACCTGTATCTCTATTGACGCCTATGTGCCCGAAGATCATTATTGCTCTTGACGGCTGGGGGGCGCCATGGCTTTAGGTTGAGGAGCCGCGCCGTGAATGGAATATTGGCAGTTCGCCGCACAGGAAAAGCAGTCAGCACCGTTTTCACAGAAACCGCTTCCGCGGCAGGGCAGCTGCACGGCCCGCCCACTCCCCAGGCCCACCGTGGCGGCCCAGGCTACCGACGACGCCGAACCATCGACTGTAATTCCCCCGGTCCAGGCAACACTGCGGGATATGCGGGGTAACGGCCATGATGAGTGCAATCGTGCGCTGGACTTTGCAGTTCAGGCTCTTGGTCCTGGCCTCTGCGGCAGGAATCCTTGCCCTCGGGCTCACCAACCTGCCGAGCATGTCCGTGGACGCCTTTCCTGAGTTCGCCCCGCCGCAGGTAGAGATTCAGACTGAAGCCCTGGGACTCTCGGCCGCCGAGGTGGAGCAACTCGTCACCTCCCCCATGGAGGCCGACCTGCTGAACGGGGTGGCCTGGGTGGAGGCGATCCGGTCCAAGTCCGTGCCGGGCCTTTCCTCCATCCAAATGGTCTTCAAGCCGGGGACCGACCTCTTCCGCGCACGCCAGCTAGTCTCGGAGCGGCTGACCCAGGCGCGGGCACTGCCCAATGTTTCGGCGGCGCCGGTGCTGATGCAGCCGCTGTCCTCGACAAGCCGGGTCATGATGATTCGGCTGACCTCCAAAGACATGTCGGCCATCGACATTTCCGTCCTGGCCCGCTGGACCATGAAGCCCGGGCTCTTGGCGGTGCCCGGCGTTGCGAACGTGGCGATCTGGGGCCTGCGCGACCAGCAACTGCAAGTCCTGGTGGATCCGGCGCAGCTGGAAGCCAAGGGGGTCACCCTCGACGAAGTCATCAAGACGACCGGTAACTCCGTCTGGGTTTCGCCTTTGAGCTACCTGGAAGCATCCACACCGGGCACCGGTGGCTTCTTCGAGACGAGCCACCAACGGATCGGCGTTCAGCATGTCCTGCCGATCACTACCCCGGAGGACCTGGGCCAGGTTCCCGTCCAGGGTGCGCCAGGCAAGCTCCTGCTCAAGGACGTGGCCACGGTGGCAACCGACCACCAGCCGCTGATCGGCGACGCCTTGCTGAGCAAGGACGCCGAGTTGTTGCTGGTCATCGAGAAGTTCCCGGAAACGAACACGATCGACGTGACCCGGGGCGTTGACGAGGCCCTCCGCGAGCTCCAGCCCGGTTTGCCCGGAGTCACGGTCGATACCAGCGTCTACCGGCAGGCCTCCTTTATCGACGAAGAAGTCGGGACGATCGGAACCGCTGCGCTGATAGCGCTGCTGCTGATCGTTGCCCTGTTTGGCGCATTCTTCCGTTCCTGGCGCACGGCCCTGATCAGCCTGATCACGATTCCCGTTTCGCTGACCTCGGCAGCGTTGGTGCTCGATCTGCGCGGCACCGGGATGAACACCATGGTCCTTGCCGGCATGGTGCTTGCCCTGGCCGTCATCGTGGGAGACGTTGCGGAGGACCTGAACGGCATCGCGCGGGCACGCAGCACCGCCGCCAGGGCAGACCCCAGGCCAGAATCAGCATCCGGCGACGGCGGGACGGACGCGGCCGGGGCAAAGGACCAGGACCAGGACCGACGCGATTCAGTTATCCCGGGCGCCCTGCGGGCAGCCCGCACACCCATCCTCTATTCGCTGCTGATCATGGCGCTGGCGCTCACGCCTGCTTTCTTTATTTCCGGCGAGAACGGCGCCCTGTTCGGCCCCCTGGTGCAGAGCTATCTGCTCGCGCTGGTGGTCTCGATGATTGTCGCGCTGACCGTCACGGCGGCACTGGCGTTCGTCCTTCCTGGTGGTTCCAAGGCTCCGGAACGCCGCTCGCTGGCGCGGCTGCAAGCCGCATACGGCCGCACGGTGACGCGCCTAACGCAAAAGACGCGGTGGGTGTTCGCGGCCGCCGCGGTAGTGGGGCTGGCCGGACTGGCGCTCGCACCTCAGTTGGCCGGGACCCATCCCGTGGTGCCGGTGCTGGCGGACAAGACCCTTGTGGTTCACTGGAGCGCGATAGCAGGCACCTCGGACCAGGAAATGAGCCGGATCACCGAGGCGGCCGCCGACGAACTGCGCACCCTGCCAGGCGTGGCTAACGTCGGAGGACACATCGGGCGCGCGATCACCTCGGATCAGGTCGGCGATGTCAGCTCCGGCGAACTGTGGGTGACCGTGGCCCCGGACGCGTCCTACGCCGACACGGCCACCGCCGTCGACCGCGTGATCGCCGGCTATGCGGGCCTGACCAGCAAAATCTCCACGTACCCGCAGGAACGCATCGACCAGATCCGGGCGGAAGCCGACAGCGGCTTTGCCGTCAGGGTCTATGGGCTGGACCCGACGATTCTTCGGCAGAAGGCGGCGGAGGTGCAACAACTCCTGGAGCACACGGCCGGAGTTGCTAATCCCCACGTCGACCTGCCCGCCGAGCAGCCGATCGCCGAAGTCAAGGTGGACCTCGCCGCGGCCCAAAAGGCCGGCGTCGTCCCCGGTGACGTGCGGCGCGCCGCCGCCGCCCTTCTGCAGGGCATTGAAGTCGGCAACCTCTACGAACACCAGAAAGTCTTCTCGGTCATCGTGAAGGGGGACGCTGCCACCCACAACAGCCTGGACAGCGTCCGCAACCTGATCATTGACACCCCCAACGGCGGGCATGCCCGCCTCGGCGATGTCGCACAAGTGACCATGGTCGGGAACGAGTCCGTGATCCTGCACGACGACACCTCGCGGCGCATCGATGTGAAGGCCGATATCCAGGGCCGTCCACTGGCCGACATCCAGCGCGACATTGACACGGCCCTGCAGCAAATGCATTTCCCGATTTCGTACCATGCCGAGATCCTCACCCAGTACGCCCAGCAACAAAGCAATTACCAGTGGCTCTGGTTGCTCGCGGCCGTTGCCGCCGCCGGCATCCTGGTGCTGCTGCAGACGGCGACGGGGAGCTGGCGGCTCGCCGCCCCGCTCTTCCTTGGCCTGATCCTGGCACTGTCCGGCGGGGTGCTGGCTGCCCAGGCCACGGGCGGCGTCAACTCGCTGGTGGCCCTTGTCGCCTTCGCCGCAGTGCTGGGCATAGCCGTCCGCGGCGCTCTCCTGCTGACCGGCCACGTCCGGAACCTGCGGGCAACAGATGCTTCGGCGCCCTGGCCTGCCCTGGTGGTCCGCGGAACCAAGGAGAGACTGGGACCTGTCCTGATGTCGACCGTGATAACGGCCCTGGCGCTGTTGCCCCTGGTCCTCCTGGGCGGCGTCGTCGGAACGGAAATTATCCTGCCGCTTGCCGTGATCATCTGGGGCGGCCTGCTGACAACAACCTTCTTCACCCTGTTTGTTGTGCCCGCCACGCTGCTTCGGTTCGAGCCGAAGCAAGTACCCAGCGTGCGGACCGGACAAGGCACCGCTGCATCGACTGAAAGCCAGGATGCGTCATGAACTCCGCACTTTCGCCGCGGGGCAACAAGGTCGCGGTGTTCATCGTTGCGGTGTTCGTGACGGTCCTTACGGCGCTCTCCGCCACAGGGTGCGCGCAGGCGCCGGAGGCCGCGGTGTCCGAAGGCGAACCGGCGGAGATCGCTGAAGTCCCCGGCACGGATCTTCACCGGCTCACCCTCACCGAGCACGCCGTCGAACGGGTCGGGATCGCGACAGCTGTGATTGCCCTGGATCACCAGACCGGGAAGCTCACCGTCCCCTACGGGGCCATACTGTACGACAGCTCCGGCAAGGCGTGGGTCTACACCAACCCTGAGCCTAGGGTCTACGTCCGCCAATCCATCACGGTCCAGCGCATCAACGGCGAAGTTGCCGTCCTGACGGACGGGCCGCCGGCGGGGACCGTGGTGGTCACGACAGGTGCGGCGGAACTTCTCGGCACCGAATTCGATACGGCCGAGTGACATGCGCTGGCTTATCGGAATCAGTCTCCGTTTCAAGACGGTTGTTGTCGCCCTCGCGTGTGCCGTGATGCTGCTCGGTTCCCTGCAGTTGGGTTCCGCGTCGGTGGATGTCTTCCCGGAATTCGCCCCGCCACGTGTGGAAATCCAGACCGCCTGCCTCGGGTTGACCGCCCAGGAAGTCGAAGAGCTCGTCAGTGTGCCGATCGAGGCCGCCGTGAGCGGCATGCCGGGCCTGGACGAGATCCGGTCCAAGTCCGTACCCCAGCTGTCCTCGATCGTGCTGCTCTTCCACCAGGGCACCGACCTGCTCAACGCCCGTCAGCTCGTGTCCGAACGGATGGCTGCGGTGACCGCGGCGCTGCCCACCTGGGCGGCCCCGCCGGTGATGCTCCAGCCGCTGTCCGCGACCAGCCGCGTGATGAAGATCGGCATGACGTCCTCGGAACATTCGCTCATCGAAATGTCCATGCTGTCCTACTGGACCATCCGGGCCCGGCTGCTGCGGGTCCCCGGGGTGGCAAATGTGGCCATCTGGGGCGAGCGGCTCCAGATGCTTCAGGTCCAGGTGGAACCTGACAAGCTCAAAGCCCAGAACGTCTCCCTCAACCAGGTCATGGAAGTCACCGCCGGCGCCCTCGACGCCGGGCTGCTGAAATACTCGCCCGGACGGTTCATCGGAACGGGCGGATTCATTGACAGCCCGACCCAGAGAATGGGGATCCGCCACGTCCAGCCGATCCAGACTCCCGCTGATCTGGCCCAAGTGACCATTCGGGAAAAGGATGGGGTGGCGCTGCATCTGGGCGATGTGGCCCAGGTGGTGGAGGACCATCAGCCGCTGATTGGTGATGCGGTGATCAACAACGGGCACGGGCTCATGCTGATCGTCGAGAAGCTGCCGTGGGGCAACACACTTGAAGTGACCAAAGGCGTGGAGGAGGCCCTCCACGAGCTGCAGCCGGGCCTGAGTGGTATCAACTTCGACACCACGATCTTCCGGCCCGCCAGCTTCGTTGAGGAGGCGATCTCCAACCTCAGTATTGCGCTGCTGCTCGGCTGCCTGCTCGTCGTCATGATCCTCGTCGCGTTCCTCTTCCAGTGGCGCACGGCCCTGATCAGCATCGTCGCCATTCCGTTGTCCCTGCTCACAGCCGCACT
Organism: Arthrobacter sp. ES3-54; assembly: GCF_029504395.1. Lineage (GTDB taxonomy): Bacteria > Actinomycetota > Actinomycetes > Actinomycetales > Micrococcaceae > Arthrobacter. The sequence continues at coordinate 286,076 of NZ_JAQFIF010000004.1, read as the reverse complement.
GGTGCTCTATTTCACCTCCAGTGCAATCAACACGATGGTGCTCGCGGGTCTGGTCATCGCTGTGGGAGTCGTGGTGGATGACGCGATCATCGACGTCGAGAACATCATGCGCCGGCTCCGGCAGCGACGCGCCGGGGGCATTAGGGGCTCTGGCAGTGACGAATCTGCGGCATCGGTGGTTTTGAAAGCCTCCCTGGAGATGCGGAGCCCGATCGTTTACGCGACCCTGATCATTGTGGTCGCCGCGGTACCGATCTTCTTCCTGGAGGGGCTGACCGGGGTCTTCTTCCGGCCGCTTGCCGTCTCCTACACCCTGGCTGTCCTTGCCTCCATGCTCGTGGCGCTGACAGTGACGCCGGCCCTTGCCCTCATTTTGCTGGGCAACGCCAAACTGGAAGAACGCGACGCACCGCTGGTCCGTGTGCTCAAACGCGGCTATCACGCTGCCCTCTCCAAGACCATGAACCGGCCCCGGTTCGGCTACGCAGGCTTTGGCGTGCTGGCCGTAGTGGGCCTGGTCCTAGCTCCCCTGATGGGCTCGTCCCTGTTCCCCACGTTCAAGGAACGGGACTTCCTAATGCACTGGATCTCGGAACCGGGAACCTCTGCCGCGGAAGAGTTCAGGATCTCCCAGCGCGGCTGTGAGGAATTTCTCAAGGTCCCCGGCGTCCTGAACTGCGGCACGCACATCGGGCAGGCATTCGCTGCGGACGAGATCGTCGGTGTCAACGCCGGCGAACACTGGATCAGCATCGACCGCCACGCCGACTACGACAAGACGGTGGCCGCTGTGGAGGAAGTCGTCAACGGCTACCCGGGCCTGCATCGTGACGTCCAGACCTATCTGAAGGAACGAATTGAAGAGGTCATCACCGGCGCCAGCGAGCCCATCCTGGTCCGGGTTTACGGAGACGATCTCAACGTGCTCCGGGAACAGGCGCAACGGGTCAAGGCAATCATGGACTCGATCGAGGGCACGGAGGACCCGCATGTCTCCCTGGAGGTGGAAGTCCCCCAGATCGCCGTCACGGTTAACCTGGCCGCGGCGCAGAAGTACGGCCTCAAACCGGGCGACGTCCGGCGCGCGGCCGCGACACTCGTGGCAGGCGAGGAAGTCGGCGACGTCTTCCGGGACGGCCGGGCCTACGACGTCCAGGTATGGAGCACGCCGGCCACCCGCTCGTCCGTCACCAGCATCGAGGATCTGCCCATCGATACCCCAAGTGGAACGCGGGTTCGCCTTGCCGACGTCGCCGACGTGAGCCTGCAGGCGACGCCGAACCAGATCGACCGCACTAACGGATCCCGCCGCGTGGAGGTGGGATCCTTCCTGGCCCAGGGAGCGGACTTGGGAAAGGTGGCCAGCGAACTGAAGTCGCGCCTCGCGACCCTGGATCTCCCGACCGGTTACAGCGTGCAGCTGCTCGGCGAATACACCGAACGCGAGGCGGCAACGAACCGCTTGATGATCTACTCTGCGGCGGCACTTGTCCTGATCCTTCTGCTGCTTCAGGCGTCCTTCCGGAGCTGGCGGCTGGCAGTCCTGTCGCTGCTCACGCTGCCGGTGGCCCTAGTGGGCGGGGTCATTGCCGCCTTCATGACCGGCGGAGTCCTGTCCCTTGGGTCCCTCGTTGGCTTCCTCACGGTGATGGGGATCGCTGCGCGCAACGGCATCCTACTGATCAACCACTGCCAGCACCTGGAAACCTATGAAGGCCAAACCTTCGGCCGCGCCCTGGTGCTGCGCGGGGCGGCCGAGCGGCTTTCGCCGATTCTCATGACCACCCTGGCCACCGGGCTGGCCCTGGTGCCCCTGGTGGTCATGGGCAACATCCCTGGCCATGAAATCGAACACCCCATGGCCGTCGTGATTCTGGGCGGCCTGATCACCTCGACGCTGCTCAACCTGTTCATCGTGCCCTCGCTCTACCTCCGGTTCGCGAAATCCAAGAAGACACGCGAGCGGGAACGGGATGCCGCCGGGCCGGTCACCGTCTGATCGCCGTCAGACGTCTGATCGCGTCAGAACAGGGCGGCGGTCACGGTCCGGGTGAGCTGTTGAATGATCCGGGTCCGGGGACCCATGTCCGAATAGTTCAGGCCGCGGGTGTACACAACGAACACGAAGGCCCGGCCGTCCTTGACCAGGACACTGGCATCATGCAGGTTTCCAAACAGCAGCCCGTACTTGTGATAAATTCCGACGCCCGGCGGGACCGCGGGAGGGATCAGCGTCTCGAAGTTGGTGTTCTGCATGTAGGACAAGAGCTGAACGGTGTTGCGCGGATTGAGCAGCTTCCCCGTGTAGAGCAACTGGAGGGTCCGGGCCATTTCTGCGGTAGTCAGCAGGTTCACCGTTCGGTCGTACGTGATCCCGATCGAGGCGGCGTAGTCCGTAATGCCCCGCTGACCGACCGCCCGCAGGATCAGCGCCCAAGAATCGTTGTTGCTTTGCTGGACCATCTGGCGGATCTGGGCCCCGGCCGTCGAGGCCCCAAGCGGGGCTGTCAGCGATGCGCGTCCCGTCTCCACTAGGTGGTAATACGCGGACGCGGCGAGGATCTTGGCCGTACTGGCGGCAACAAACTTGTCCTGGGCTCCGTAGCTGTGGACCACACCGTCGGAAAGATCTATCAGCGACACCCCTAGCGCGTAAGCGCTGTTAGCATCGATGATCGCGCTGATCTGGCCGTCCAGTTTGGGGCCGATGGCCCGGACCGGGGCAGCGGGCACGGCGGGGGCTTTAGCTGGCGGGGCAGATGCGGGAGCTGTCCGGCTGGCGGCGGTGACTGGCGTGGGCGCGGCGGCGGTCCCCGTCGAGGGAGCCGCAGCGGTCGCCGCAGCGGCCGGCGGATCCGGTATCCCTGCCTGGACGCCTGCGTAGACGCCACCGGCGGTTACAAGGGCGAGTGCGACGGCGCCCGCGGTCAGGTGCTGCGGCCGGATCCATCCCGCACGCCTGGTGAGGGGCCGCGCCCCGGAGTGGGATCCGCCGCCGGCCCGGTGCGCGCCGGAGCGGTAGTGGCGCGGCGTGGGCTCAGTCATCCAAACCGGCCCCGGGCATTTGTTCGAAATGGTTCGCAGGCATTGTTCTTCCCCCGAAGGTAACTGACCGTGGTGGGGCCATGGACTCCCAGCATTCTTCCCGCTGGCGGCTCCCCGCGCAAGGGCAGGGCCCCCGGGGCCGGCCCAGTCAGCAACGCAACGCCGGGGCGTACTCTGGGGAAAAAGAGGAGCGGCGATGCGAAAAATCATCCTGTTCATGCAGGTGTCCCTCGACGGGTTCTTCGAGGGCCCGGACCGTGACATCAGCTGGCACATGGTCGACGACGAACTGCACCGCTACGTCAACGCACGGCTCGCCACCATGAGTGCCTTCCTGGAGGGCAGGGTCTCATACGAGCTGATGGAAGGGTTTTGGCCGACGGCGGACCAGGACCCCGAGATCAGCGCGCCGATGGCCGAGTTCGCCCAAATTTGGCGGGACATGCCCAAAGTCGTCTACTCCAGGACGCTGACGACGGCCGGGCCGAACGCCACCGTGGTCCGGGATGTGGTGCCGGAAGAGGTTCAGGCCCTGAAATCGCAACCGGGCGGGGACATGGCCGTTGGCGGGGCGGATCTCGCCGACACTTTCCGGCGGCTCGGGCTGATCGACGAGTACTGGGTGTACGTCCAGCCTGTACTGATCGGGCGGGGCAGATCCCTGTTCAAGGTTGCGGACAACAAAGCCCAGCTCCGGCTGCTGGAGACGCGAGTCTTTGGCAACGGGGTGGCGCTGCTCCGCTACGCCGCGTAGCCGGCGCTGCGGCACTCCCCTGCGGCACGTCCCCGCGGCACTTCTTAAGCATTTCTTAAACGCCGGGCGGGAGAGTGGGAGGTGGCGCCTCTCCGGGCGCCCCTTGCCCCGAGCCGGAGGATCCCATGACTGGACCCGTCCCTGTTAAACGCGAAGCAGTCTATCGCGATGCAGCACCATGCCGCGATGGAGCCCCAAGCCGCGATATAGCACAGCGCCGTCCCGACACCGGCCGTCCCGACGCCGGCCGCACTGTCGCCGGGCCGCGTCTGTGGGCCCTCCCCCAAGTCCGCCACTGGTTGTTGCTGGGCTTGCTGCTCTCCGCTGCCGTCGTGGCACTGGGACTGACGGCACAGCTGACGCCGGGCTTTAGCGCCGCGGAGTTCGGCGTCGACCGGGACCTCAGCCAGCATCACGCCGCCGCCTTGACCGCCGTCGCGATGGCGCTCAATCTCGTGTTTGGACCGGTGGCGGGTCTAGCTCTGATCGGCGCCGCGGCGCTCTACATCTGGCTCTTCCGGGGCGGACTGGTCAAGGCCCTGGCCTTTGGCCTGGTGGCATCGTCCGGCTGGGTGGCGAGTGAATTCTTCAAGATCATCGTGGCCCGCCAGCGGCCCAGCCCCGCACTGCTGTTCGATCCCCTGGCTCCGGAAACCGGTTCCAACAGCTTTCCCAGTGGCCACGTGTCTTTTGCGGTGGCACTCGGATTCGCGTTGTACTTCCTGGCCCGCGGAACCCGCTGGGCCAAGGTCACCGCCGTCGGGGCGGCGGCGATGGCGCTCGTCGTGGCCTGGTCCCGGCTGTATATCGGCGTCCACTATCCCACGGATGTCGCGGCGTCGTTCCTGGCCGCGAGCGCAGCGGTGGTCATGGTTGCAGGGTTGTGGAATGTGGCCGCGCCGCGTATCGCCGGATGGCTTCGTACCCCGTCCGCCATCCGCTCCCCGGGCCCTGAGAGGAAATGAGAATGCACGCCTTGGACGTCTATTCCTTACTACCGGCCGCCGACGCCGCCGGTACACCGTCACTGCTGGACCCGGCAAGCCTGCTCGCCGGGCTGGGTCCGGCCGCTCTGGGCGTCATCGCGCTCATGGTCTTCATCGAATCGGGCGTGCTCTTTCCCTTCCTGCCCGGTGACTCGCTGCTGTTCACCGCAGGCCTTCTGCACCAGCAGCTACAACTGACGCTGCCGGTGCTGATCGGCGTCGTCACCGCGGCTGCCGTCGCCGGGGACCAGGTCGGCTACATGCTGGGACGGAAATTTGGCCGTCGATGGTTCAAGGACGATGCCCGGATCCTGAAGACAGCGCACCTAACCACCACGGAGGATTTCTTCCGCCGCCACGGAGGGGCCGCCGTCGTACTGGCCCGCTTCGTCCCCATGGTCAGGACGTTTGCCCCGCTTACCGCCGGGATCGCCCGCTATGAATACAAGTCCTTCACCCTCTGGAACATCGCCGGCGCAGTTTCGTGGGCCGTCTCCGTGACGCTGCTTGGCACCTGGTTGGGACACTTTGACATCGTCGCCAAGAATATTGACGTCATTGCCGTGGCCATGGTCCTCATCTCGGTGGTGCCGTGGGTGGTGCAACTCCTCAAGCGCCGCCGCAACAGCCGGCGCTCCGGCGACACGGCCGTGGGAACCGAGGACGGACTGCGGACTGAGGAAATGGCCGCGGAAGAATAGCTGACATGACTACCGCCGACCGTCCGTCCCTGCTGCTCGTGGAGGACGACGCCGTCCTGGGACCGCTCATCGCCGAGCTCCTGGACCCGGATTACCGGGTCCAATTGGTCACTAACGGCCGTGATGGGCTCCACCACGGGCTCACCGGGACCTGGGCCGTCATCGTGATCGACCGCGGGCTGCCGGTGATGGACGGCATCGCCCTGATCGCGGCGCTGCGGTCGAAGGGCATTGCCACGCCCATCCTGATCCTGACCGCACTGGGCGATGCCGACGAAAAGGTCAGGGGCCTGGACGCCGGCGCCAACGATTACGTGACCAAGCCGTTCGACGCCGGCGAACTGGCAGCACGCCTGCGCGCACTGACGCGCACCTTCACTTCTCCGGCCCCGGCACGGGTGATGATCGGGGACTGGGAACTAAATCCGACGCAGCGCACTGTCCGGTCCGTCTACGGGCAGACGGTGTCGCTGACGGCGAAAGAAGGCCAACTGCTCGCCGCACTGGCCGCGGAACCCGCCCGCGTCTTCACCCGGGACGAACTCCTTACGGCGTACTTCCACGCCTCGGATCAGCCCGGAGTGATCGATACGTATGTTCATCACCTGCGCCGGAAGATCTCCAAGGCCGTCATCCGCACAGTGCACGGCCTCGGCTACCAGATCGGCGATGCTCATGAGTAACGGCGGAACCGGCGGAAATCCGGACTACTCCATCCTGCGCAAGGCCTCGCTCAAGGTCGCGCTGCGGATCAGCGCCGCGTGCGCGGTCATGGTCATCGGGCTGCTTGCCGCCACGGCGCTTTACCTCCTGAATCAACTGGCCCATCCCGAAGTGCCAGGCTCCGCGGCGGCCGGGACGGCCTACGCATACTTGGATTCCAAAGATGTACTCGAAGCCATGGTCATCGCCGGGGTGGCGGGAATCTTGCTGGCCGGCATCGTCGGGTGGCTCAGCGCGCGCAGCGCCATCCGCCCCCTCGGTGATGCCTTGGCCAGGCAACGGCGCTTCGTCCAGGATGCGAGCCACGAATTGCGCACACCCTTGACCATCTTGGACACCAGGATCCAGCTTGCCCAGCGCAACACCGTGCCCGGCTCCAGGCAAGGCCAAGACCTCGCCAGGATCCGGGAGGACGCAGCAACGCTGACCGGGATTGTCAACGAACTACTCCTCGCAGCAACCGCGGAAGCCCCGGACCGCTCCGCACCGCCTGCCGACCTTGCCGACGCCGCCGCCAGTGTCGCAGGGAGCCTCCAGCAGGTCGCGGGCCAGCGTAAGGTGCGCCTGGATTTCGTGGCCGATGCCCGGCCGCTGGCACGGATCGAGAAGAATGCACTGCGCCGTGCCGTACTGGCCCTGGCGGACAACGCCCTTGCCCACACACCTGAGGGCGGCCACGTGTCCATCACGACGTCGATCGAGCAGAGCCGCGCCGTCGTTACGGTGGCGGACACGGGGACCGGCATCACCGGCGTCGATCAGGCCCGGATCTTTGACCGCTTCGTGCGGACCGCCAGCACTGACGGTGCACCGGGACAGCGGAGCTTTGGGATCGGCCTGGCTTTGGTCCGGGAGATCGCCGTCGCTGCCGGGGGCACCGTCGAGGTGGCCGCGACGGGTGCCGGGGGCACGGTCATGAAATTGACGCTTCCGCTGGCCGGGAGCGGGGATCCCTGAGGACCATATGCACAGGAAAGACCGGCGATCGATTGCCCCCAAGGGAATCGATCGCCGGTCTTTCCGGACTGTCTAGCCCCGGAAGGGGCCGTGCGGCTTAGGCGCGGACGAAGGTCACGCCGCCGGTCGCGGTCAGCCAGGACAGCGGGTGGACCATCGTCTGGTTGGAGCCGTTCATCCCGCCACTGACCACCTGGCCGTTGCCGGCGTAGATGCCAACGTGACCGGACTGGACCACCATGTCGCCAGGCTTCGGGGAGGCAACGACGGTTCCGAGGCCAAGGAAGGCCCGGGGACCGATGTCACCGACAGGCTTGCCCGCGGCGCCAAGGGCCTTTTCCACCATGGCGGTGCAGTCCTGGGTGATGCCCACCTGGCTGTAGGCGGCCGAGAGCATGATGGCGTTGCGTCCGCCGGCAGCTGGCGCTGCGGCAGGCTCTGCTGGAGCGGACTGCACCTTGATGGTTGCCTTGGGTGCTGCGGCCGGTGCTGCTGCCGGCGCTGCAGCGGGGGCCGGGGCGGGAGCCGGCGCCGCGGCAACGGGCTTTTCGATCACCGGTGCTGCGACGGTAGCTACCGCCGGGCGGTCAAAGCTGATCTTGACGCTTGAATCGGCGTTAACGGGAGCGCTGACCAGTGACTTGACGTCCACTTTGGCCGCCGGAGCGGAGTCGCGCTGCGCAGGTGCTGGGGCTGCGTTGGCTGCCATTCCGCTGGTGAGGACCAGGCCGGATGCGGCGGCGAGGACGGCGGCATGGCGCGCAAAAGTATTGATTGAAGACATGAGTGTAGCCTCTCCCAGTGCCTGCGAGGTGAGCTGTCGGATTCGGATGGGAGTCACCCGGCCGCACTCCCGGGCCCGTCGCTGCGGGCACTGTGCGGCTTCACCCCAAGACCTGCGTAATCAGCAGGCCAAATGTGGTTTCCCCGTCTCTGCCGGTAGTTGATGCGAGTTATCCCCGGGCCGCGGCAGAGTTAGGCAATCGGCTGGGGAGCGCCCGTATCGGAGACAACAGGCGCCTTTCCACCGTAACGCGAACCGCATGCAAATGTCACATTCAGGTAACGGCAGCCACAGTGCGGTCTCGCAATTGCCCATGGGGCGGCGCCGCATCCGAACGTAGGATGATGCCATCAGCACCACGCCGGAGCGGAGGCCCGAAATGAACAGCCACTGTGTCGCCATCTGCCAGCTGAGCAATCAGCCCCAAGAGGATTTCGACGTCAACACAGAGCTGCTGATCCTGGACGGCCGGGACGTCCACGTGACCACATGGGACGCGGAACCGCGCGATGGCGGCTTCGACGAGCACGTCCTCAATGATCGGGTGGACTCGCTGGGGTACATGGTTGTCAATGACTGGGCCTTCCTGGACGGGAAGGCCTACGCGGTGGTGGAGCGGCGGTCAGGCCCGGTACCGGCCCGCAGCGGCGAGCCGTGACATTCCTGTCCCTGGCGCTGATCGCCGTCGTCGCTCTCGCTGGCCCCCTGCTGGCGCTGCCGGTGCGCTGGCGGTTGCCGGTGGTGCTAGGCGAACTGCTGGCCGGCATCGCGATTGGACGCTCGGGCCTGGCCCTGGTGGACCCTGCGGACCCGACGTTTATCCTGCTGGCCAACATCGGGTTCGCGCTCATGATGTTTGTGGCCGGAACCCATGTTCCCGTGAGGGATCCGCAGATCCGCTCGGCTCTCGGCCGTGGCTCCCGCCGGGCCATTGCGGCCGCAGTGGCAGCGGTGGCGGTCGGCACCGGCATCGGCCTGCTTTTCGGGACTGGACATGCCCCCCTCTACGCAGTGCTGCTGGCGTCCTCGTCGGCCGCCTTGGTCCTTCCGATCATCGATTCCCTGCGCCTCGGCGGGCCCGATGTCATCGCCATGACCGCGCAGGTGGCCATCGCCGACATTGCCTGCATTGTGGCGTTGCCGCTGCTCGTGGATCCGCCCCACGCAGGCCGCGCGGCGCTGGGCGTGCTCACGGTGACCGGCTGCGCGGTGGTGCTCTACTTCCTTTTGCGCTGGCTCGACCGCAGGGGATTGAGCGGACGCATGCACCGGCTCTCGGAAAGCCGCAAGTTTGCCCTGGAACTGAGGATCCAGCTGGCCATTCTCTTCGCCTTGGCCAGTATCGCGACGTGGAGCAATGTTTCGGTGATGATGGCAGGCTTTTCATTCGGCTTGGTGGTGGCTGCCGTCGGCGAACCGAGGCGGCTGGCCCGGCAACTGTTCGCCCTCAGCGACGGCTTCCTTAGTCCGTTGTTCTTCGTCTGGCTGGGCGCATCACTGACGCTCAAGGACCTGGCGGGGCATCCGGACATGATTGCCCTCGGCGTGGCCCTCGGAGTCGGGGCCCTGCTGACGCACGCCGGCCTGGCGTTCCTGGGGCTTCCGATACCCCTCGGGGTCTTGTCGGCGGCCCAACTCGGCATACCGGTGGCGGCGGCGAGCATCGGCACACAGCTTCAGGTCTTGCTCCCGGGCGAGGCTGCGGCCCTGCTGGTCGGCGCGCTGGTCACCATAGCCGCGAGCGCCGTCGCCGGCTCGCGGGCGGCGAGGGCTTTCGCGCTGCCCGCAAATACCGGCGGCAGGTCCGGTGATGCCGGCAGCGCCGTCGGACCAGGCGATCCGGGCGGACCGAAAGTCTGAAAGTCCGGACGACCGGAAGCCCGAACGAGGTCCAGGCAAGTGCCGCCGCCCGGGTCGTCACTCTCCAGCCGAAGTGAATGGCAGCTCCGGCCTCCTCTTTGCCATCTCGGCCAAGACCCGGGAAACCGCGTCCCGGACCACAGCGCCGTCGGCGTCGGCGTCGAACGGCCCTTGAGGCTCGCCGAGCACCGCATTGGCGTGCCGAACAAATCTGTTCCAGTCCCCCGCACCTGCGCGCAGCGCCTGCAGCGGCGAGAGCAGCGCGGCCCGGCGCAGCCAGGCGTCGGGCTCGCGCATCCACCGGTCCAGCACGCTGTCAGCCCGCACCCTGGCCAGAACATCGAGCCCGCCCACCAATGGGCCAACGACGTCGACGGCGAGCGGATCCACGAGGTCCCGCACCTGCGCCTCCCGGATGAAGCCCTCCAGCCGGGTGAGGTCGGAATTGGTCAGCAGGTTCACATTGGCCTGTAGCAGGACCACTACAGCCTGCCTGCGCTCGAAAACCGGCGCTGTCCCCTGTTTCGAGCCCCACAGTTCGGAACTCAGCGCAGTGATTTCATCGTGTGACAGCCCGGGATAGCGGCGGCCCGCGTCCCGGACGGTCCCGCGCACGGCACCCATGGAGGTTCCGTAGAACCGGAGGCCCTTGCCTCCTGGCTCCATCTCCAGCCGCGACGCCAGCCCGTCCGCACGGCGCCAGGAACTTTCCCGCTGCAGCGAGAGGTCGATGAATTCGCCAGCATCACTCACCCGTCCATTCTTTCGCGTGGGCGCCGGAAAATGCGGCGAACCCGTCCCGAGAGGTTTGCGGGTCAAGGTAACGGTCCGGTAACGTAGGCCACTGGCCGCGAAGGCTTGGCCCGAATGCAGGGCCCCGGACCGCCCCTTCTCAGGGCCCGGTTGCGCCGTTCGGCGTCTGCTCGCCCATGCTCTGGCAGCAGGGGCCGGATGAAGCTTCCCGCACTCGCCGCCGCCCTGGCAGCGACGGTTGTGTGCGCCCGTCACAAAGCCCGGAGGGGTCCGTTGTTCCAAAAAACACCGTTCAATCACGCACAGCCGAAGCCACCACGCTTCAAGACACCGCAGCTCCATAAAATAGCGATTGCGTTGAGCTTGGGCGCACTGTCCCTGACCGGGTGCAGCGTCGCTCCCACGGCCGGTGCCGCAGCCCCCTCTCCTGCCACCCAGGCCTCGCGTCCTGCCGCGGACTCCACGTCAGCGGCGGCCACCAAGGCCTCGCGTCCTGCCGCGGCTTCCGCGTCCTCGGCGGCCGCAGCGCCTAGGACGGCGAAGCCGTCGGCCCCCAAACCCGTCGGCGGCACCGCCGCAACGGCGGATCCCGGGGTCGAAGCGGCACCGGCAGCCGCCGTCGCACCCGCCGCCGCGCCGGCCGGCCCGGCTGCAGCGGGCGCCGCACGAGCGGCAGCCACTACGGGTTCGACGCCGCCCGCCGCGATCGTTGCGGCTCAGGCCGCCGTCGCCGCGACCGGCGGGTCGCAAGCCGCCACCGTCCGGGGCTGGGGTGCGGTCGTTGCAGGCGACGAATTCTCCAAGGCCGGTGCCCCCGACTCCACCAAGTGGAGCGTCTTCAAGGGCACCGGACATGCCGGCAAGGGCGTGCGGAGCCCGCAGGCCTGGTCGGTCGCCAATGGCGTGGCCACGGTCAGCGGCAACTCGGCCGGCACCACGGGCGGCATGTCGGCAAAATTTGCACAGCAGAAATACGGCAAATGGGAGACGCGCATGCGGACCAGCGCCCGGGACCCGAAGTACCACCCCGTGCTGATCCTGTGGCCCAACAACAACACCTCCCCCAACTGCGCCGAGATCGACTACGCCGAGGGCAGCACCAACACCACGCAGATCAAATTCTTCCTGCACTACGCCTGCGGCGGCTCGAATTTCCAGACCACGGCGGCCAAGACGATTGACACCACCCAGTGGCACAACTACGCCGTGGAATGGACTCCGGCAGGCATCACCGGATACATCGACGGCGTGAAGACCTTCTCCGACACGAACCGCGCGCACCTGCCCTCCATGGGCATGCATCAGACGTTGCAGCTGGATTGGTTCCCTGACGGGTCGGCCACCAAGCCTTCGCAGATGCAGGTCGACTGGGTCCGCGTCTACAAGTAGGACCGGCTCAGCACCCGACAGCCCCGCGCCCCAACAGGGTGCGGGGCTGTCTTGTCGTTGACCGATGGCGCGCCGCCACCGGCGGCGGGACTCAAACCTCCTGAAGTTCCCGGGCCACCACCGCAGAGACGAGCATAGAGCCGGCTGCCGTCACGGCGTCGATGACCGGAACCCCGAGCCGACGGCGGAGCACGTCCGCCATGCCGATGCTGCTCAGGCCGGTGCTGGCCTGGACGATCACGTCGGCGCCGGCGTCAACCAGCATGTGGGCCGCGGCGAGGGCGTCGAAGATCCCGGCGGGCATGAGGAACGCGTCCGGCGTTTCGACCCGCCCCTCCCCATCAATGAGCAGCATGCGCTCCCCCAGTGCTTCCGAGATCGGACCCGGTACATGGGCGCCGAGTCCCAGGACCCCAATCCGTCCGCCAAAGGTCAGTGCGGCGGCCGCGGCCGCGGAGCCTGCCCCGATGACCGGGATGTCCACGGCGGCCCGGGCGGTGGCCAGCCCGGGGTCCGACGCGCAGCTGATAATCAGGGCGTCGGCGTCACCGGCCATTTCCTGGGCCAGCTGGACTACCTTGGGTGCCGCAGAATCGAGCGACGCCTGGTTGTAGACGCCGGAAGGCTGGTTCGGAATACAGCGGGAGGTGACGGTAAATCCGAATGCTTCCTGCAGAAGTTTCCCGTGGGCGTGGAGCAGGCGTCGGTCCGACGTTGTCATCACCCGGATCAGTCCAACACGCATGGCGTACTACCTTTCGAACGGATTCCTTGGTGCGAAGCTACACGGCCAGTATTTCCACGTCTTTTCGGGCAGGTGACCAACACAAGTACATGCCGTGGATTCATGCCGTGGCGCCGGCGGCCATCCGCATTGTGAGGGACGCGACACCGCAACCTGTGCATCACCTTGGCGAAAACTTCGCACTAATTAACGTTGGCGGCCCGGCGCCGTTGTATGGTTTTGTCACGGTGGCCCGCCTTCGGGTCCGGGTACCATGCCCGGGATGGGGGGAAGGCGGCAGGCCGGTTCCGGACTCAGCCGGGACGATGATCGAAGGAATAGCCATGTCGGTGGAGCCCTCGTCCACTTCAGAACGCCCCGAAGAAGGGGATCCCCATGACCTGGTATCCGGTGCGGAACAAGCCGCATCTGCCGATGCCATCCGGCATCAGGCCAGCAGCATCATTGACTTTGTCCTCGCCGACACCGATCCGGACCACCACCGGGCCCGGGAGTTGCTTCGCCAGCAGATTGCTGCGCATCCCGGAAACCCAGAACGTGCCCTGATGGAACACCTCCTGGCGCTAAAGGCGTTGAGCGGGCCCTATGAAGGGACGCAGGACGCTGGCGGCCCGATTCAGCCGGAGTTTGCCTCGGGCGAGTAGGCTGCCCCACGCTGGTCGGGACGTGTTCCGGGCGACCACGCCACTCACACGTACTTGCCGAACCAAGCGAGGGTATCGTTCCACGCGGCGGTGGCCTGCTCCTGGTTGTAGCGCGGCCCCGTGTCATTGTGGAAGGCGTGGTCCACGCCGGGATAGATCTTGAGCTCGTGCCGAACGTCGGTCTTGTCCAAGGCATCCCGGAGTGCCGGCATGGCTCCGGTGATCCGCTGGTCCTTTTCGGCGTAGACGCCAAAGACAGCCGCCTTGATGGCCGTTAGCTTGTCCAGATCAGGCGCGGGTCCATAAAACGCTGAGGTCGCCTTCAGGCCCGGGATCGCCGTCGCCGACTGCCAGGTGATGCCGCCGCCGAAGCAGAAGCCGTTCATGGAGATCCGCCCCTTGTCAACGAACTTTTGGGTGTTCAGGTAGTCGAATCCGGCGGCGAAATCGGAGACGTGACGCTGGGCCCCCGCCTGAGTCAGTGCTCCCGGGACCGCATCGGGGTCCATGCCCGCGGTGCCGCCTTCCCGGCTCAGCAGATCCAGGGCCAGTGCCGCGTACCCGGCCTTGGCGAAGCGGCGTGCCACATCCTGGATGTGGGGTGTCAGCCCGCGGTTCTCGTGGCAGATCAGCACGGCCGGCCCGGCGGTCCCATTTTCAGGCCGGGCGAGATAGCCGCTGATGTCGGTGCCGCCTGCTGCGAATTGCACGGTCGCCGTCGTGAGTCCGGCCGCCCCCTCTGGGACGGACAGCGGGCTCTTGGCCCCTGGCACCGCGCCCGCGGACGCGCTACCGCTCCCGGGAGAGGACTCTGCCGGCGTCGGCATGGGGTCCGTGCTGCGGGGAACCTCGTCGGGCGTGCAGCCAACCAGAAGCATCGCTGCCGAGGCAGCGGCCATGCTGCCCATGATGAACGCCACTCGGCGCGTGAACGTACGCTGGCTCATGGCGCCGGAGCGGTAATCGTCGAAAAATTCCTCAATCAGGTACTTCTCAAACTTGCCAAGCTGCGTCATGACGGCCTCCTCCAGTGTGCCGATCATCCTCCTCCGAAGTCAGATTTCGGGCAAGGGTCTTGCAGGGAGAACCGCCAGGCGGTTCAATCTGGACGCCGTGAAGGAATTCGATCAGCCAACTCTGCCTCTGTGGTCCAACCATGCACGCGCAGATCCAAATTGTCGTAGGTCGCGAGGCAATCAGGTGCCCGAAGTGGTTCCGGCAGGAGGCGGCGAGGCTGGCCTCCGTCGCGCCGGGCGCGGTCGCCACAAGAGCCAACCGCAGACCGTCGCGCGGGCCAGTCACTGCCGCCGCCTGTCCGCCCTTCTGGCTCTTCGTTAAATGTCAGACCCCCACGGGAGACTTGAACTATGGACGGCAATCAGGGGCCCGAAGTGGTTCCGGCAGGAGGCGGCGAGACCGGCCTCCGTCGTGCCGGGGGCGGTGCGGCGTCCGGGCCGGTCACTGTGGCGGCGGCCGTCGAGGACCTGGTCCGTTTGGTGTCCGCGATCCGTCCGGCCACGGACAGCGCGGGGATGATCGACCAGCTCCGGGTACTCGAGGACGTGAAGTCGGCATCGGCGGCCCTGCAGGCCCGGATCGCGGTCTCTTTTGATGCCTCCCAGCGCCGCGACCAGCGTGCGGCCGGGATCCCCGCGGAGCAGCGCGGTGCCGGGGTCGGTGCGCAGCTCGCCCTGGCCCGGCACGAATCCCCTGCCAAGGGCGGCCGGCTCCTGGGCCTGGCCAAGGCCCTGGTGACGGAGATGCCGCACACCCTCGCTGCGCTCGAGTCCGGGCAGCTGAACGAATGGCGCGCCACCCTGCTGGTGCGCGAGACCGCGTGCCTGACCGCCGCGGACCGGGCCGCCGTCGACGCGGACCTCGCGCCCGACACGGGGGCCCTCGCGGGGGCCGGGGACCGGCGGCTGGTGGCCACCGCCCGGGCCGCCGCGTACCGGCTGGACCCGCGCACCGTCACCGACCGCGCCGCGCACGCCGCCGGTGAGCGGCATGTCAGCCTCCGCCCGGCCCCGGACACCATGTGCTACCTCACCGCCCTGCTCCCGGTCACCGCCGGCGTCGGCATCTACACCGCCCTGGGCCGGCACGCCGACACCCTGCGGGCCGCCGGGGACCCCAGGGGCCGCGGCCAGGCCATGGCCGACACCCTCGTGGACCGCTGCACCGGCACCCCGGGCGGGATCACCGGGGTGGAGATCCAGCTCGTCATGACCGACCGTACCCTCTTCCAGGGCGACAGTGAGCCGGCCCGGATCCCCGGCTACGGCACCGTCCCCGCCGGCTGGGCCCGCGCCCTCATCACCGGCACCAAGGCCAAAGACAGCACATTCGGCGTCTTTCTCCGCCGGCTCTACACCCACCCGGGCACCGGCGAGCTCGTCGCGATGGACTCCCGGGCCAGGATCTTCCAGGCAGGGCTCCGCCGCTTCATTCAGGCCAGGGACGACACCTGCCGCACCCCCTACTGCGACGCCCCGATCCGGCATCTGGACCACATCATCCCCTGGCACCACGGCGGACCCACCACCCAGGCCAACGGCGCCGGCCTCTGCGAAGCCTGCAACCACACCAAAGAAGCCCCCGGCTGGCGAGCACGCGCCATACCAAGATCCGCCTCAAGCAGCGGCGACCGGCACACCATCGAACTCAACACCCCCACCGGCCACACCTACCGCTCCACCGCGCCACCCCTCCCGGGGACGCCGCCCGGCTCAACAGCCACAGACCAGCCGGTATCCCGCCACGGCGCCAGCTCCGGAACCAGGCCAAAACGCGTCGACGCGCGCGCAGCCTTCCTCCGGCCGCCTGAGTCCAACTAACTCAGTCCGCTGCGCCCGTGGACTGCTCCGGCAGGCGGCCCGTCAGTGTCTGGACGGTCTCTGCGATGCCCACGGCCTCTCGTTCAAGCTCTTCCATGTACAGCGTTCCGCCCGTTATGAAGCCGTCCTCCATCTCGAAGATCGTCACGCCGCGCATGTCGAAGGGTTGCCCGTCGGTGCGGGTGCCGGCCCAGGACCATTCGCTCCACGTGGTGTTACCGTCATCCACGGAGCGGAGCACTTCTGCGTGAAAATCGGGAATGCCAGCGAATATCGCCGCCCAGTTCGCGTGCATCTGCGCCCGTCCCACAAATGCCCTGGCCGGGTGGGCCGGTTGCACGCTGTTGTACGACTCATGAAACAACGCGGCGGCTGCCTCAAGGTCGTGGTCATTGAACGCAGCAAGCAGGCGTTGGATATCTTGGTTCATCAGATCACTCCTCGACGCGGCAGAGCTTGTGCGCGGTCTCATGCACCGGCGCGATGATGAACCGCAATGCTGCCGGAAATCCGCCTGCCTCCATCATCAGCCCTCGCCGTTCTCGCCCGCTACCAGGCCGATCAGGTCCAGCGCAATCGAGTCCACACGCCAATAGGGTCCGGAAGCTCCGGACCCTATTGGCGTCGGAAACCGCTATCCAGTGACCTGCCTGGTGGTCGAGTTCCAGGTCAGGCGGCCGCGCTGAAAGTCCGATGCCCGGCCGCCGGAAACCGAGTACTCGTCCCTAGTCGGATAGCCCAGTCGGCTTCTCTCCCAGCCAAGCGATGCCCACCTGGATCGGATCGCACCGGCGATCCAGTGCGCCCCCGTCTTCGGCGACCAGTAGATCGAGTGCCCAACCGCACCCGAGAAGTGGTTGTACCGCCCCACCCCGTCCGGCGTGGCCATCTCGTCGGTAGTCGGATAGCCCAGCGGTCCGGTTTCCCAGCCCTGGGACCCCCAATCGGTGCGGATCGCACCGGCGATCCAGTGCGCCCCCGTCTTCGGTGACCAGTAGATGGAGTGCCCGACCGTACCCGAGAAATGGTTGAACTTCCCTATCTTGTCCGGCGAGGCCTTCTCGTCGGTGGTCGGATAGCCCAGCGGCCCTGTCTCCCAGCCCAGGGACCCCCACTTGGTCCGGATCGCACCGCTGATCCAGTGCGCCCCTGTCTTCGGCGACCAGTAAATCGAGTGCCCAACCACACCCGAGAAATGGTTGTACTTCCCTATCTTGTCCGGCGAGCTCTTCGTGTCGGTGGTCGGATAGCCCAGCGGTCCTGCCTCCCAGCCTAGCGATGCCCATTTAGCGCGAATTTCACCCTGGATATCGTGTGCCCCGGTCGTCGGCGTCCAATAAATTGAGGACCCACCCGAACCGGAGAAGTGGACGTACCGCCCCACCCCGTCCGGGGTAGCTTTCTCGTCGGTGGTCGGGAAGCCGAGCGCACCGGCGGCACCGCCGGCGGCCTTAAAGCGCCCGTAAATCCCACCCAGGAGCGCATGCGTCCCGGTAGACGGTGACCAGCAGATCACGCCTCTCACATAGTCCTGGCATTTCCCGCCTGCCACGTCATACTCCAAGGCCAGCGACCGGCCAAGGTCCGACCGCGGGTCGCCGGCGCCAACCTTCCACGCGTAGGCAGCTATCGGGTCGTCCGTGCCCTTCCCTGTGAGCATCGTCTTGAGCGCGCCTTGGCCGTCGTCCGCAGTGAGCAGGTAGAAAGTGTCCAGTGTTCCGGCCTGACCCACTTTCGTCGGAGTAAACGTCACGGACTGATAAGCAGACTCACCTGCGGGTATCTTCAACCCCTCGGCGATGGGACTGTCTGTGGAGAAGGCCCCCTGCGGCGCCTTCGCCTTGGTGATGGTCATGGGGACGTTGCCGGTGTTCGTGATCTGGAAAGCCCGGGTGACTGAGGTCCCGACGGGGACATCACCAAAGTCCATTGCGCCAGGCATTTGCAGGTGCGCCGCGCCGGAGACGGCGGTCGCGGCCACCTTTACGGTCACGTTCCCGCGGTCACTGGCGACGACGAGAGAATCGGTCACCGGACCCGCCGACGTGGGACTGAACAATATGGACACGGCAAGCGACGCGAGTGGCTGGACTGTCCGCCCCACGACCGGCACCGTGGCGGGGTCGACGCTGAGCTGTGCGTTAGCCGGCAATGTAACTCCGGTGATCTTGGCGACGGTCGTGCCGGTGTTGACGATATTTACCGTCCCCCGGCTGACCGTTTTTGTTGGGACATCAGTGAACTGCACCGCCGCCGGCGTCGCGCCCAGCCCGTCCTTGGTACCGACACCGTGGACGCCGAGAAGGTTGGTCTCGCCGTCGGCCGTCTTGACCGTGAGTGTGCCGTCTGCCTGGCCCGGAACCGCCGGCGAGAACGTCACGGGGACCGTCATGCTGCCGCCTTTCGCCAGCGTCCGAGGCAACGTCAGCGTCGCTCCAAGATCGAACGGGGCACTGGCTGTAATGGTGTTGACCGTCACCGCCCGCGACGCCGTGATCGTCACGGTCCCCGTGCGGGTAGAGCCCACTGGGGCTGTGCCCAGATCGGTGTTCGTTGCCCCAACCGCTGACGTTGTCGGAGCACCGAAGCCTATGACCTGCCCGTCCCTGGTGCCGACGTATACCCGGCCCCGGTCGGTGGCCACCGAGGAGAACTTGGCCCCGGTACCCAATGGGGCGCTAAACACCTCCTTCAGGTTCCCGGTGTTGTCCGGGAGTGCACGGTAGGCGCGCAGTTCCGCACCGGCCCCCGTGCCTCCGCTGACGTAGACCACCCAAACCAAGGCCGAGGACCCGTCCGTACCGGAGGACGTCACCACCGGCGTACCCGAGCTGAATCCGAACGTGCCGGTGGACGTCCCAACGGCGGCGAGGCTGACCCCGCCCGCAGCGCTCGGCACTAGCTTGAACGCGCGAAGGTACCCGTTGCTCTCGACGACGTAGACGTATCCACCGGTGCTGGTCCCGAGAAACGCCGGCTTTCCCCACACTCCGTTGTATGGACCGGCTTTGTCCAGGACGGCGTCGGTTCCGCCCGGCCCCTGCGCCATGCCGCCCAGGTTGTCCCGGTCCAGCAGGTACATGGTGCCGTCCTTGCCGATTTGGGCCAGCAGGTGCGGATGTGCAGCGGTGCCGTAGCCGTCCGGGATCGCGACGGGCGCGCCGGCTCCCAGATCGGCGTCGTTGAGGTTCAGCTTCGCGTTGTTGGCTGGGCTGAAGAAATCGGTGGGGTCCAGGTTGCCGTCACTGCCGACCCGGAGCCGGACCACCGCCTCTGCCAGAGTAGAGGGCGGGTTTGTTCCCGGACCTGGTTTGGGGGAAATGCCGTTCCCCGTGGTGAGCAGGATCTGACCGGGACCGTCGGACACCAGTCCTCCGCCGGATTGCCAGATACCTCCCTCCGCGTTGGCGTTGCCCGATTCGGTCGCCCACATCGTCGTCTGCCGGCCGGCAGTCGATACGCCGACGACATAGCCGACGAAAGGCGCGTAGTCGCAGTGGCTGGCAAATCCCGCATACACGACCCCGTTCAAGAGCAGCAGCCCGGGACGCTGCATCGCTGTCATCGGGTTGAATGGGCGGGTGGGGTCGTTTGTCGGCGCGCCCTCGATGACGACGGGGAACCCGGGTTTTTCCGCTCCGGTCACCACATCCAGGGCGTGCATGTACCAGTGCGGGAGCTTGGCATTTGCGCCGTCATTCGTCTTCGCAAGCAGGTAGACGCTCTTCGTCACCGGGTCGTAGACGGGAGTGGAAGTGATTCCGATATTGGGTGTGAGGTCACCACAGCCCACCGTCGAGGCCGGCCACGCTGGCCCGAGTTTGCGAGTCCACTTTGCAGCGCCCGTGGCGCTGTCCAGCCCGTAGACCGCGTTGTTTTCCGTCGCGGCAATCACGGTACTGCCGACTACGAGTGGTTGGGCGTACACCTGTCCATCCACTTTCGCGGAGAATAGCCTGCCGAAGTTCGAGGAGGCGACCGCCGACGGCGAGAGCCCGGGCTCGTCCTTGTCCCAGCCAGACCGCAGTGAATCGTAGGCGATGGTCCCCACGTCCGCGACGGCGGGCCCGGTCAGTGACAGCCCGGCAAGTGCGAGCGATGCTGACAACAGGGACGCCCAGGCACCTCGGGACCACGGGCGTTGCCGGGACCAAGTTGCGCGGATTGGGGCCGCTCGATGCTTCCGGCGATGCGGCGGCCCTCCCATCCGTCCACCGCGTTGACGGCCACTTAAATGGCCGGACGACACCCAAGTTTCTGTTTGATCACCCATGGTTGAGACCCGTTTCTGACCACTACATTGACTTTATTAACCCAGTACTTCGGAGCCTAAAAGCGGGGCTTGGGGAACGCGCGAGTGGATGCTACTCGACTTCTCGGGGGTGATTCGCGTTTTTTTCCGGTGGCTACTTGGCGGCTACTTGGGCGAACGCAAGTGCCTACTTGCTTCGCCGGAAATGCCGGGCAGAGACGTCCCTCGCTCTGGCGCGGCAGCGCATCAATTTCAGGCGCGGGGCAGCGGCCGCACATAGCGCAGCCAAGGGAAGCGCGCAGCCAAGGGAAGCGCGCAGCCTTTCGCCGGAGGGGTCTCTCCCCTACCGGTTCATCAATGCGGGCAGGATTGCCGCACTCAGCGGACTTGCCGTGGCCAACAGCAAAAAGCCCGCGGCAGGAACACCAAGCACCCACGCAACCCGGCGCCGTCGTGCCTGATCAACCAACCGCCGGAGGGCAGCGAAGTTCGTCTTGAGTTCATCCGGTTTGCCTGACAAGGCGGGCTTCGTGTGCCAGGTCCGGGCATTCACGGCAGCGGCAGCGACGCGTTGGACCTGTTCCGCGTCCAGCACAGCTATGCGCCGTTGCAGAAAACCCAGGAGCTGCCGGTCGCTCAGCACAATCACCTCGCGCGGCTTCTCCTTGATGGTCAGCCGCTTGGGTTCCACGATCACCACGACCGCTGTGACGTCGACGGCGGCGCCCACTGCAGTGCTGAGCAGTTTCGAGGCCCGGGCGCCCTCGTGCGCGGAGTTGTAGAGGTGGCGGAGTTTCTTTCCTGAGACCATCAGGGTTTGCCCTGCTACCCAGATATTTTGGCCCGCATGGTTCTTTGTGTTGAGGGTGAAGACGCCGGCGGGACCGACCAACACATGATCGATGTCCGCCCAGCCCGAGCCCACGGGGACGGCATGCAGCACCAGCCATTCGGGCCCGAGCCTTGCCAGAACCCTGCCCACGGCGATCTCGCCCAGCGCACCCCGGTACCAGGGCCAGCTGGCGTCGCTCAACGGACTGGCACCGAACACCCGCCGGAGCAGCGAACGCGGCGGAACGAGCCCCTGGACTGCCAGCAGCTCCTCGATCACGGACTGGGCCGCAAACCGCTCAGTCAGCGGCGCCGACGCCGGATATCCGCTCATTGCCGCGACGCTCGGGTGGGACGCATGCGAGGCAGTTTAGGCGCACAAGCCCGGCCCGCAAGGAGGCGGTCGCGGCGCGCCGGAATCTTTGCTTCGTCGCGCTAGGCTCAACGCATGTCGCCCGATCGATACCTGGCCGAGCTGGCCGGCTTTCTGGACCATCTCGGCACGCTCGCCCGGCAGCCGGAGGACCGGCTTGCCCTCACCGTTCCGGCATGCCCTGGCTGGACGCTCGAGCAACTATTAGGGCATCTCGGATCAATCGAGCGCTGGGCCGCCGCCGTGGTTCGCGGGGGCGCCTTCGTCAAAGAACCGGCACCGCCGGCCGAGGGCGCCGCGGTCTGGTTCCTCGAGGGCACGGAACCCTTCCTCGAGACCATGACGGCACTTGACCCCGAGAACCCGTGTTGGGATTTCGGCCCGCCGCCGCACACGGCCGGATTCTGGCTTCGGCGCCAGGCCCACGAACACTCCATCCACTTCATCGACGCCTGCCAGGCGCTTGGCCTGGAGATCCCCGTTATGGGGGACGACTTCATGCTCGACGGCGTCGACGAGGTCCTGGCCATGTTCGCGCCGCGCCAGCTGCGACTGGGCCGGATGCGGCACCCGGCCAAGGCCGTGACCTTCCAGGTGCCCGGGGCCGCCGGCTGGACACTGGGCCCGGGTCCGGCCGTGGCATCGATCTCCGCCCCAATGCCCGCCATGTACCTGGGCCTGTGGGGCCGAACCGACCTGGAAGATGTCGCCCTCATTGAAGGTGATGCCGATGCTGCCCTGCGCGTGCTTCTGGGCCCGCTCACACCGTGAGCCACGGATTTCGGGCTTAGGATACGAACACGTCCTGGGAAGCTGCCGACGCAACTAGAGGCGCCCGACGCTTTCGTGACCACAGCCCGAAGGGAACCCACCGCATGTCAGCCCACGCCACCCCCGATACCGCAGATCTCGCCCAGCCCGTTCCGAGGTGGGGCATCCTCGGCACAGGGTTCATCGCCGGGCTGCAAACGCCGGACCTGATTGGCAACGGCTCATTGGTCCAGGCCGTGGGCTCCCGAAACCTGGCGTCGGCTAGGGAGTTCGCGGCCCGGTTTCAGATCCCCTCTTCCCATGGAAGCTACGAGGACCTCGTGGCCGACCCGGACGTCGATATTGTCTACATTTCGACACCGCACCCGTTCCACCACGAAAATGCGCTGTTGGCCCTGGGCGCCGGCAAACACGTGCTGATTGAAAAGCCCTTCGCCATGAACGCCTGGCAGGCCCGGGAGATTTTGGAGCTCGCCGAGTCGAAGGGACTGATCGCGCTTGAGGCCATGTGGACCCGCTATCTTCCGCACATGGTCCGTATCCGTGAACTGATTCGATCCGGCGCGCTGGGCGACATCCGGACAGTAATTGCGGACCACAACCAAAATCTGCCCAAGGATCCGACGCACCGCCTCAACGACCCTGCACTGGGCGGCGGGGCGCTCCTGGACCTGGGCATTTACCCCGTGTCCTTCGCCTTCGACGTCTTCGGAGCCCCGGCCAGCATCCGGGCAGCAGCCAGCATGACTGAAACCGGTGTTGACCGGCAGACCGCCATGATTTTCGAGTATGGGGACGGGCAGCAGGCCGTGCTGCACTGCGCCCTGGACACAGCGGGTCCGAACCAGGCCTCGATCATCGGCACCGAAGGCCGAATCGAGATCCCGTCAGTCTGGTACGAGCACACGGCCTTCACCCGGTACGACGCCGACGGCAACCTCGCCGAGCGCTTCGAAGAGCCCGTCACCGGCCGCGGAATGCAATACCAGGCGCGGGAAATGGAGCGGCTCATTGCGGCGCGCGCCACTGCCAACGACATCCTGCCGCCCCGGCAGAGCGTTCAGGTCATGGAGGCCTTGGACGAAGTCAGGCGCCAGATCGGCCTCACCTACAGCAGCGACAAGAAGTAGGACAGGCGCGCCTCACCGACCCAGCGCCATGAGAGGCATGTCCGGCTCCGTTCAGCCGCGTCCGATCAACTCGGCCACGCGGTCGAGCTCTTCTTCCACGTTGTAGAAATGTACGGCCAGCCGGATCCTGCCCTCCCGGACCGACGCCACCACGTTGGCCTGGCGGAACCGCGCCACGACCGCCTCGGTGTCTCTCACGGCAACGGAGACCATGGTCGAGCGGTGCTGCTCGGTGAAGGGCCGGAAGTCGGAGCCCTCCGCCGCCAGGGCGTCCTGCAGGCGAAGCGCGAGCCGGGCGTTGCGTTCGAGCAAGGCGTTGACGCCGAACCGGCGGAAGATGCCGAGGGCCGCCTGCTCGGCCAGGGCGGGAAACCACGCCAACGAGGCATCGAGCTTCGATGCCGTGGGTGAGAGGTCCATGGCCGGTCCGTAGAAGCTCTCGGCCGGGTTGCGGGCGGCCTTCCAGCCCGGGCCGATGGGCTGGAGGCGGTCCAGCAGCCCGCTGCGGACATAGAGGTAGCCCATGCCCCGGGAGCCGAGCAGGAACTTGTGGCTGGCTGCGGCCAGGAAATCCACGCCGTCTCGCACGACGTCCAGCGGCACCGCGCCCGCCGCCTGGCAGGCGTCGACGAAAAACCATGCGCCGGAGCGGGCAGCGACCCGGCTGAGCGCGGCCAGGTCGGCCCGGTAACCGTTGGCCGAATGAACGGCGCTTACCGCGATCAGGCGCGTGCCGCCGTCGGCCGCCTGCCCAAACGCCTCGGCCGTCACGCCGTCGCCGCCCGGTGCCACGGTGCGGACCTCGTGGCCGCGCTCCCGCAGCAGGAGCCAGGGATAGTAGTTCGAGACGAATTCGTTCTCGGCGACCACCACGTTCTCGCCGTGCTTCGCGGGCGGCAGGTTGGCGGCCACGATCCCGGCGGCTGAGCTCACAGCCGGAACGATTGCGATCTCCCCGGCCGTGGCGCCGACGATCTCCGCGAACATGGCACGGGCGTCCTCCCCTGCCCGTTCGGCTTCCAACCAGTCGAACCGGCCGGCAGACCAGCGCTCGACCGCCAGTTCGTAGGCCTCCCGGGCGGGGGCGGAGCCGACATTCATGGTCGCGGTGTTGAGATAGATCGTGTCCTTGAGCCCGGGGAAGAGCTGGCGGATGTCGGCGGCGTCCATGGCAGGGACCGTCCTAACCGTGCCCGTGTGCGGGGTTCAGGCCCCTCGCGTAGGCCGCCTGCCCCACGTGCTGGAGGCAATCGGCAATCGTGCTGACCAGCCGTACCCCGAGCGTGACGGGCGGGTTCCAGCGGGTATCGACGATGCGGTCGAAGTCGTCGTCGCCGAGCGTCTTCAGGAATTCCACTGTCTGCCGGTGAACAGCGTCGTAGTACTCGAGCAACAGCTCCGGCGGTGCCTGCACCGCGTCGACCTGTCCGCTCGTATGGCCGTAGCCGGTGTCCCGCTTGGAAAGGGGCAGGTCGAAGCGGGCGGCAAACCCCTGCGAGGTCCAGACCTGGTCAAGGCCAGCGGCCGAAGCCAGCTGCGCGTCCTCGACCCGGCCGAGGTGCCAGATGAGCCAGGCCATCGAGTTCCCGGTGCCTGCGGGCCGTCGGAGCAAAGTGGCATCGTCGATCCCTGCCACGGCGTCGGCCACCGTCTCATGGATCCTGCCGAAGGCGTCCAGCAGCAGTTCATTGGATTTCATCGAGTCCCCTCGCTGTTCATGATCGAAGTGCTGTTCATCATCGAGTGCTGTGCATGATCGGTGAGCCCCATGCTTGCATGGCGGCCGCAGCCGCGGATAGGGCCGAGCATCTCCGTCTCTCCGGCGCACGCGAAGGTAAAGCCTGCGGCAACCCGGCCGGGCACAGTCCGCGAGGCCTTGGCAGCGGCCACCCCCGCGCCTACCCTTACGAACTATGAGCAACTTGTTGCCTGTAGCGCAGCCGGAGCGACCGACAAGCAGTCGCTGGGAACGCCGGGACAAGTTCCATCTCGCGGGCATCACCGGCTTCGTCATCCTGCTCAATCTGGTCGGCTGGAGTGTGCTGACGCTGGCCGTGGCTCCGCAGAACTTCGCCTTGGGCCGCTCCGGCGTGTACGGGGTGGGGCTGGGCGTTACCGCCTTTCTGTTGGGAGTGCGGCACGCGTTCGACGCCGACCACATCGCCGTCATCGACAACACCACCCGCAAGCTGGTCGGCGAGGGACAGGCCGCGCTGGGGGTGGGCTTCTGGTTCTCGCTGGGCCACTCGACCGTCGTGTTCGGCGCGGCGCTGCTCCTGGCCCTCGGCGTGAGATCGATGGCCGGCAGCGTGCAAAACGAGGACTCGGCTCTCATACAGACACTAGGGCTGGTGGGAAGCGCCGTCGCTGGGACATTCCTGATCCTGATCGGGCTGGTGAACCTTGTCTCGGTGATTGGCATCGTCCGGGTCTTCCGCGGGATGCGCACCGGCGAACTGAACGAGGCCGAGCTTGAGCAGCAGCTCAACAACCGGGGCTTCCTGGCTCGACTGCTTGGTGGAACAATCCGCCGGATCGCCAAGCCATGGCACGTCTATCCGGTCGGCCTGCTGATGGGCCTGGGCTTCGACACCGCGTCCCAGATTGCCCTGCTCCTACTCGCAGCGGGTTCCGCGGCCTTCTCCTTGCCCTGGTACGCCATCCTGGTCCTACCCGTGCTGTTCGCCGCCGGAATGAGCATCTTCGACACCGCCGACGGCGTGTTCATGTCCAGGGCGTACGGGTGGGCATTCCTCAAGCCGGTCCGCAAGGTGTTCTACAACCTCACAGTCACGGTGCTCTCGGTGGTGGTGGCCCTGGTGGTGGGCGTCATCGTGCTGCTCGGGCTCGTGGCAGACAAGCTGGGAATCGCATCAGGGCCGGCGGCCACCATCGGCTCGCTGGAGCTGGAAAACGTCGGGTACATCATTGTCGGACTCTTCGTGGTCATCTGGCTGATCGCGCTCGCCGTCTGGAAATTTGGCCGGATCGAGCAGCGCTGGAGCCAATCCGGCGCCAGTTGAGGCCCCCGCGGTGCAGAGTGGCCAGCAATGTGATGAGTCTCTCAGTATGCGATGGATGCCGGTGGAGTTCCCGGTTCTCCGGCACTTCCGGACGCACGGGCTGCTTCCGAGCTGATCTTCGCGGTTCGGATGAATTATCTTGGCGCAGGAGCCCTTTTCAAGAGCGGAAATTCGGATTTTGTGCCGCCAGCGCCTTATTGGCAGAATTTAAGGCATGGGTGCGGACGTTGTCCGCACCCAATTTTGCGGAAGCGCTTCCGTGACGATTCCAGCCACCACAGGGAGCAACATCCATGATTTCCGTCAGCCAGGTCTCGAAGAGCTACGGCTCCGGGCCGACTGCGGTCCGGGCCCTCGACGACGTCACGCTGTCCGTCGCCCGCGGCGAGATCTTCGGCGTCGTTGGCCAGAGCGGCGCCGGTAAGAGCACGCTGATCCGCACCATCAATTCCCTGGAGCTTCCGGATTCTGGGAGCGTCAAGGTCGATGGCCGCGAGATGACCACACTGTCCGGCGCAGCCCTGCGAGAAGCACGTCACAACATTGGCATGATCTTCCAACACTTCAACCTGCTCAGCAGCAGGACAGTGCAGGCGAATGTGGAACTGTCGTTGGAGATCACTGGCGCCGGGCGCGCAGCCAGGCGCACCCGGGCTCTCGAGATCCTCGAACTCGTGGGCCTGCACGGCAAGGCCTCCGCCTACCCCGCACAGTTGTCCGGCGGACAGAAACAGCGCGTCGGCATTGCCCGTGCGCTGGCCTCCAACCCCTCAGTACTGGTCAGCGACGAGGCGACCTCAGCACTGGATCCGGAGACCACCCGGCAGATTCTTGATCTCATCCGGAAACTGAGCAAGGACCTTGGGCTGACAGTGCTGCTCATCACGCACGAAATGGATGTCGTGAAGCGGATTTGCGACTCCGCCGCCGTCATGAGCGGGGGACGGATCCTTGAGCAGGGGCCCGTGGAACAGTTGCTGACGACAGAAAAATCCTTGTTGGGCCAGGCGCTGTTCCCCATGGGAGAGATCCCGGAGACGCCCAGCGCCATCGTTGACATCACCTTTAGCGGAGTCAAAACCGACCGGCCCGTCCTCGCCCAGCTGGCGCGCAAACATGGCATCGACGTCGGGATCCTGGGTGCCGCAGTTGAAACCGTCCGAGGACTCCAGACAGGCCGCACCCGGCTGGAGCTGCCCGGTGATGAGCGGACCGTGGCCGCCGCCGTGGCCGATCTCCGTTCCCAGGGACTCTTCGTGGAGGTAGTCAAGTGATCGACCGTAACGACCCGTACTTTTGGTCGGACCTGCTGGACACGATCCTCAAGGGCGCGGGTGAGACGTTTTATACCGTGGGCCTGAGCCTGCTGTTCACGGTTCTCTTCGGCCTGGCCGCCGGCGTCCTGCTCGTGACCACCGAATCCGGTGGCCTGCTGGCGAAGCTCTTCGGCAGTCGCGCGCTCGGGCTCACTGTCAACCGCGTGCTCGACGTCGTGGTGAACATTGGCAGGTCCGTCCCTTTCATCATCCTCATGATCCTGCTCATCCCGTTTACCCGCCTGCTGGTTGGATCCTTCATCGGACCGACCGCCGCGATTGTCCCGTTGACCATCGCCGGCATTCCCTTCTTCGCCCGGCTGGTGGAGATAGGCATCCGCGAAGTGCCAGTGGGACTCGTCGAAGCCGCCCAGTCGCTGGGCGCCAGCCGGTGGACCATCCTGACCAAGGTCATGGTTGCCGAGGCAGTCCCGGCCCTGGCGCTCGGGCTGTCCACCACGGTGGTCGGACTCATCGGCTACTCGGCCATGGTGGGCGCAGTGGGCGGCGGCGGCCTCGGGGACGTCGCATTCCGTTACGGCTACCAGCGTTACAGCCCGGAATACATGTTCGGCGTTGTCATCCTTCTGGTCCTGCTGGTGCAGGTCTTCCAGTCCCTGGGCAACTTCGCGGCACGGCGCCTGTCCCACCGGTAGCCACCGCCCGCACCGCAACCCCCACCCAAAACCGCAAAACCTCCTCCCAAAACCCCATCCCATTCTGCGAAAGAGTCCCAAATGTTCCGTGCACAAATCCTGAAGGCCGCCGCCACCGGCGCGGCCGCCATCCTCGCGCTGTCCGCCTGCGGCGCGACTTCCGCCAGCCAAAGCGGGGCAACCGAGACCATCAAGGTCGGTGCCCTCGCGGTGCCCGCCGGGGACATGCTCAAGCAAGTCCAGCGGGAGCTCGCCCCCAAACAGGGCCTCACCGTGGAGTACAAGGAGTTCAGCGACTACAACACGCCCAACGCGGCTGTGAGCGACGGCGACATCGACGCCAACCTGTTCCAGAACACCACCTTCATGGAGACCTACAACAAGGCTTCCGGCAAGAGCCTCGTCAGCGTGGGCAAGGTGTATCTGCCGCCCATGGCCCTGTACTCCAATGACGTGGCCAACCTTGCGGCCCTTCCCGACGGCGCCTCGGTCGCCATCCCCAACGACCCCACCAACGAGGCCCGGGCCCTGAAGCTGCTGGCGTCCAAGGGACTGATCGACGTCAGTGAAAACCCGATCACGCTCAAGGACATCAAGGCCAACCCGAAAAACCTCCAGTTCACGGAGATCGAAAACGCCAGCCTGCCGCAGGCCCTCAATGACAAGGACGCGGCAATCGTGACTCTGGCATTTGCCCTTCCGGCCGGCCTGAGCGCCGACAAGCAGCTGCTGGTCGAGGGCAAGGACAGCGCCTACTACAACGTCCTGGCCGTGAAGGCCGAGATGAAGAATGACCCGCGTGTGCAGAAGCTGTACAAGATCCTGACCTCGCAGGACATGAAGGATTTCATCCAGACCAAGTTCAAGGGCCTGGTGATCCCGGCCAGCTAACCGCTTGGCGCTTCCCCGGCGCCTCACCCGGGACCATCCGGTTCGGATGAGGCGCCGGCCTGCGGGGCGGGCCTATGGTCAGGGCATGGGACTATTTCGCCGCCGCCATGACGAACCCGCAGCTCAGCGGTTTCAGATGCGCGAGAAATTGCTGTCGATTGGCGATGACTTCTGGATTGAAGACGACCACGGCCAACGCGCCTACAAGGTCGATGGCAAGGCCGTCCGAATCCGGAACACGTTCGTTTTGGAGGACGCCTCGGGAAACGAGGTGGCGAGCATCCAGGAGCGCAAGCTCTCGATCCGGGACAAGGTCGCCATCGAGCGCGGCGGCGACACCGCCGCGACGGTCCACAAGGCGCTGGTCGGAATCCGGGACCGCTTCGCCATTGATGTGAAGGACGGCGCCGATATGAAGGCGCACGGGAACATGGTCGACCACGAGTACGAGATCGAGCGCGACGGCCACACGGTCGCCACGATCTCGAAGAAGTGGTTCCGCGTGCGGGAGTCCTACGGCGTCGAAGTGGCGGAAGGCCAGGACGTCCCGCTCATCCTGGCAATCACCGTCGCCATCGACTCCTTGACCTAGCCCGTTCAGCGAACATGGCGCCGAGGAACCGACCCCGCTCCCTTCTAGCCCCGACCCTTTGGAGGCTATTCGGGTTCTTGACAGCGAGCGCGGTCTGCGGCGTACTGGCGGCCAGCCTCTTTGTGCCCACCGTGGCCGCGACGGGCGTCGCCGTCAGCGATTCGATCAAATTGTTCAACGGCCTCCCGTCGGAACTGACCGTTGATCCGCCGTCGGAGTCGACCAAGGTGCTCAGCGCCGACGGGAAAACGATCGCCACCTTCTTCGCGGAAAACCGCGTGAAGGTCAAGCTGGACCAGATGTCCCCGTACGTCAAGGACGCGATCGTCGCGATCGAGGACCGCCGCTTCTACGAGCACGCCGGCATCGACCCCCAGGGGATTCTCCGGGCGCTGGTGTCCAACCTGACCAGCGGCGGAAGGCAGGGCGCCTCCACACTGACGCAGCAGTACGTCACCAACGTGCTCAATGAATCCCTCGTCTCTGCGGACAGGGGCGATCAGATTGTCCTCAACGGGCAAAAGAGCATGGCCGACAAGATTCGCGAGATGAAGCTCGCCGTCGAATTGGAGAAGAGGTTCACCAAGGACCAGATCCTTGAGGGGTACTTGAACATCGTGTTCTTCGCCCGGGATGCCTACGGCATTGAAGCCGCGGCCCGCTACTTCTTCAACACCACGGCCAAGGACCTCACGCTGCCGCAAGCTGCCCTGCTGGCAGGCCTCGTGAACAGCCCCAGCTTCTACAATCCTGCCCTCCATCCGGAAAACGCCGTCCAGCGACGCAACCAGGTGCTCGGCAGAATGCTCAGCGACGGCGCTATCTCCAAGGCGCAACATGATGCCGCCGTCGCCGCCCCGGTGGACCTTAAGATCACCCCCGGGATGCAGGGATGCGCCGGCGCCGAAATGGCACCGTACTTCTGCGACTACGTTTCCCACCTCATCCTCAACAATCCGGCCTACGGCGCGGATGTTGCCGAGCGCGAAAGGAAGCTGTTCCGCGGCGGCCTGACCATCAGAACCACCCTGGACAGCCGGCTGCAGGGTCCGGCGCAGGCGCAGGTCGATGCCACGGCCGGCGCCAATCCGGACAAATGGGGGGCTGCGATGGTCTCGATCGCGCCCGGAACGGGCAAAATCCTGGCGATGGCGCAAAACACCGTCTTTCTCCCGGCGCCCGGAAAATTCGATACCCAGCTGAACTTCAACGTCGATTCCAAGGATGCCAACGGCAACGACCTCAACGGCGCCGGCGGCTTCCAGCCAGGTTCCACCATGAAACCGTTCACATTCGCCGAATGGCTCAACGAGGGAAGACCCCTGACCGCCATAGTGGACGCCTCACGGCGGTCCTATCCCCTCGGATTTCGGTGGAGGTCTAGCTGCGGCAGGGTGCTCGGCGCCTACAATACGGCGCAGAGAGCCCTCGGCGCCGCGGATGACCTCCAGAACAACGATGAGGGTTACTACCGCAAGATGCCCGTCAACTACGGCCTCTACAACTCCATCAACACGGCAACTTTCGCCGAGGCCGCCCAACTCGACTTCTGCGGCATCCAGAAGATGGTGGACGCCGTGGGGATCCACAGCGGTGTGGACAACGCCCGGGTCAACATGCACCAGCTGGGCAACCTGCTCGGCGCCATCGGCGTGGCCCCGCTCCATCTCGCCAACGCGTTTGCCACCTTCGCCAACGACGGCAAATACTGCACACCCATTGCGATCACGGCAGTAACCGACGCAGCGGGACAGAAGCTGCCAGCCGAGACCAGCGCCTGTCATGGTGCGATCAAGCCCGAGGTCGCCCGCGGTGTGAACGCCGTGCTGCAGGACGTGCTCAAGCGCGGGTCAGGCGTTTACATCAAACCCAAGGTCCAAGACAAGTTTCCGACCGCGGCCAAGACAGGCACCTCCAATACCAACGGCGCCACCTGGGTAGTGGGCTACACGTCCGGCCTCGCCACGGCCTCCTTCTTCGGCGACACCCTCCAGGGCCAGAAGCGGCCCGGCCAGAACATCACCGTCAAAGGCAAGTTCTACAAGGCCATTGACGGGTACATGCTCGCCGGCCCGCAGTGGGCGAACTACATGCTGCAGGTCGCCGGATACTACCCCGCTGCTGCCTTCCCGAAGCCACCGGAATCCATGACCCGGAAGCAGTCCACGCCCCGTACCCCGTGCTTCCCCCGGTTTGATCGCGCCCGGTGTCGTTGACCTTGGCCCGGGATGCTGTGGCTCCGGATCTGCCCCTTATGCCATTGGGCTATACCATCGGGCCCGGAGCCTCTATCCTCTTGCCATGAGAGACGGGGGCAAATTCCGGCGAGGGGATTCGCGACACCGCACGCGAGTGGCTCGTGACTACCGATAGCGCCCAGCCGCAGGACAACTACGACGCTTTCCTGTCGCGGCTGGACGCCGCCACAACCAGCCTGAGCACGCGGGCCGGCTCGCTGGACAAGGCGATGGCAGCGGTCTCGTTGCTGTTGGGACCATATGAATCCGCCGTCCGGAAATGGGAACGACGGCGCCATTACGTCAGTGAGCAGCTCGCCGCGCACTCCGGGTCCCCGCAGTCCTACACCGCGCTGTGCGAGCTCCACATCGTGGCAGGAAAGATGGAATCGATGCTGCGCGGCCGTGTCGAGCGCGTCACCGAAAAGCTGGCCGTCATGCAAGGCCGGCGCGAGGCCATCGACAAGGCACTGCTGGAGCTTGAGCTGGGCAGAATCAAATTGACGTCGTCCCGGATGCTCTCACAGGACCGCCAAGAGTTGAGCAGCATCTTTTCTGAACTCGCCGGCACCACCGTTGCCACCGGAGCCATTCCCGATACGGGGCTGCTCACCGATCTGAAGGAAGCACGCGAGGCAATCATCCTGGCCGAAGCGCTCATGGAAGTGAAGGGGTACTAATCATGGAAATTTCACGGCGCGATCAGCCCCGCAAGGACACCGTCGCTGTTGTTCGCTGGTCAAAGAAACCTGGCGAAAACCCCGTGTTCAAGTTCATCTTGTCGAGTATTTTCGGATTGATCCTGTGCCTGTTCCTGATGATCTTCCTGCCCTTTCTCAGGAGTTTCGGTGCCATGGTTTTGTTTACCTTCCTCTTCGCCGCTCTCCTCACGGTGCGCACAGTCTCGGCCCAGAGGCGCTTCATGAAGGGGCTGACCAAGAGGGTGAATGACACCCTCGCCGAGGTCACGAGCAGCCCTGGCGACCAACTGTCGGTCAAGCAATTCCGGCACATGACCAAGAGCGGCGAGCAGCTTCCGCTCCTTGTCAGCGGCTTGCCCGGATTGAACCTGCATGTGGCTCGGGCTTCAACGCTGGAGAGGAATGCGCCGGAGAAATGGGTTGCGGTCTTCACGGTGGTCCCTCCGGAGAACGGGACCGCCAGCTTCGACCGCTTAGTGGCAGCGGCCGTCGATGCCCGGCACCGGTACCAGCAACCTGGTTAGTCGGCCGCCCCGCTGATCAGATCCAGCACGCGGTGCAGCGCCGGATTACGGGCTTCCCGCCTCCAGATGGCATGCAGTTCGACCGGATCGGTCTCGAATCCGCCCAGTTCAATGTATTCCACACCCTCAATGCCGAGGGCCATTGAGGATTGTGGGACCAGGGCTATTCCTCGCCCGGCCGCAACCAGGAAGATCATGGTCAAAATCTGGCTGACCGTGTGGACAAACGTGGGGTGGGATGAGACCAGGCTGATCACCAGGTCATAGAAGTAGCGCGCCTGGGTGGGCGAGTGCATGATCAGGTCTTCGCCGTGCAGGTCCTCGACGCTCACGAGCCGGTCCAGGCGCGTGAATCGGTGCCCCACAGGGACCGCCACCATGATCGGCTCCCGATAGAGCAGGCGCGAATCGAAAAGATCCTCATCAAAGGGCGGGCGGGCAAGCCCGAGGTCAATTTCGCCGTTGATCAAGGCGGCTGTCTGATCCTTGGTCACCATCTCCCGCAAGTCGATATCGACGTCCGGAAGCGCGCTCGAGATTTCATTGAGCAGGGCGCCGAGCAGCCCGAACGTCGACGCCGCCGTAAAGCCGATGCGGACGAAGCCGGCCGAGCCCTGGGAAATCCTCCGGGCCATGCTTGGAGCGGCTTCGGCGAGTTCGAGCAGCTTGACCGCATCCGTGAGGAAAGCCGAGCCGGCGGCTGTCAGCGCGACGCCCCGGTTGTCGCGCTCAAACAGCTGTACGCCGATTGACTTTTCGAGCTTTTGAATCTGCCGGCTCAGGGGTGGCTGGGTCATGTTGAGCCGCACGGCAGCGCGGCCAAAGTGGAGTTCCTCAGCGACGGCGACGAAGCCACGTAGTTGGTCCAGGGAATACATAATGCCGAAACAGTATCACGCCATGCCTTAATCGTCTTGGACACGCATCATTGGCCACCTCTAATGTTCAGTGGGAGCCGCCGACGTGACGGAACTCACCGAGAACGGCTCCGTCCTCGCAGCGAACATTCAAAGGAGAATCTTCATGATCAAGTCCACCTTCAGCCGACGGTCTGTACTCGGCGCGGGAACCGGCCTCGCCCTCGCCCTGGCCCTGACCGCCTGTGGCGGCAACGTTGCAAGCAACAGCGCGCCGTCAGATGGCAGCAAGTTCCCGTCGGGTCCGGTCACACTGACCATCGGGGCGGCCCCCGGAGGCAGCACGGACCTGATCGGCCGTGCCTTGGCCGAGAACGCCAGCTCGGGCCTGGGCGCACCGATCCCGGTCGTCAACAAGCCGGGCGCCAACGGCGCACTCGCCACCAAAGAAGTCGGCGGCGCCAAGGCGGATGGCCAGACGCTCGTCATCCTCAATGCCTCCCTCTTCGCCATCACCCCGCTGGCCGTGTCGGCCGATGAAGCTGTCAAGATCGAGGACTACGAGGTCATCACCGGGATTTCCCAGGACGACTACGTTCTGGTCACAAATGCCAGCTCCGGGATGAAGACGATGGAGCAGCTCACCAAGGCGGGCAAGAAGTTCAACTTCGCCACCACCGGCGTCGGCACGGGCAGCCAGCTCGCCCAGGCCCTGCTGTTCAAGCAGGCCGGAATCGAAGGCACCGATGTGCCGTTCGACGGCGGCGCTCCCGCCATGACTGCTCTCTTGGGCAACCAGGTCGATGTGGCGACCATCCAGCTGGCCGAAGCGATGCCGCAGATCAAGGCGGGCAAGCTCAACCCGGTGGTTGTCTTCTCGAAGGAACGGAACCAGTACCTGGCCGACACTCCGACGGCCATCGAAGCGGGCTACGACGTTCCGGTTTCGCAGTTCAGGGCCGTCGCGGCGCCGAAGGGCACCCCGGAGCCGGTGCTCGAGAAGCTGCGGGCAGCCTTTAAGGCCGCCTTTGCCTCCGACGCATACAAGGCGTTCAACAAGCAGAACCTGTTTACTGCAGCGGAAAACGATGGAGCGCAGGTCGCCAAGGACTGGGCAGCGGATGCGGCGAAGTTCAAGGAACTTGCACAGAAGTACGACGTGAACCTGGGCGGCGGGAAGTGACGTCAAGCTCCCAGCAGGAGGCTCCCCTGGGCACCTCCACCCCGCACGCAGCATCCGGCACCGGGTACTCAGCCACCGAAGCCGATCCTATCGAGCCGCTGACGGCCGAACAGCTGGCCGCTGAATGGGACGAGGAACGACCCCCGCCTGCCGGGCCCCTCGCCAATGTGGCGGCCGGTGTGGTGACGGCATTGCTCGGTGTTGCCGGCGTTGCACTGTCGCTGTCCATGGGCATCGGCACCCCCGAACGGCCGGAAGCCGGCATGTGGCCCCTCATCATCAGCCTGGTCATGGCGGTTCTGTCCGTGGCACTGCTGCTGTTCGGGCGCAAGACCCTGGATGCCGAGGCGTTTTCTTCTTCCAGCTGGCAGGTCGCCGCCGGTGTGGGGACCCTGATCGGGTTCGTCCTCGTCATCGGCCTGACCGGTTTTGAGATCCCCACGCTGCTCCTCACGTTCTTCTGGCTCAGGTTCCTTGGCAAGGAGACGTGGCGGATGTCGACCCTCCTGAGCGCAATCGTCACCGCCGCCTTCTACCTGATCTTCGTCGTGGCACTCAGCGTGCCCATCCCCCACCTTTTCTAGGGAAAATCATGGACATTTTCGGACCAGTCCTCAACGGATTCGGCGTCGTGCTGGAACCCACGAATCTGCTGTATTGCCTCATCGGCGTCGTCATCGGGATGCTCATCGGCGTTCTCCCCGGCCTCGGCCCGGCGGCCACCATCGCCATCCTCCTGCCGTTGACCTACGGCGTCGAACCGGTAACTGCCATCATCATGCTGTCCGGTATCTTTTACGGCGCGCAGTACGGCGGCACCATCACTTCGGTCCTGCTCAGGCTGCCAGGCGAAGCGTCCTCTGTGGTCACCGTCTTTGACGGCTACGCGCTGGCCCGGCAGGGCCGGGCGGGCACGGCGCTCGGGATAGCGGCCATCGGGTCCTTCTTCGGCGGAACCGTGTCCATCATCGGACTGACGCTCCTGGCACCGATCGTCGCCGGCTTCGCCCTCAGCTTCGGGCCGCCGGAGTACACCGCCCTTGCCATGCTGGGCATCCTGCTGGTCGCCACCGTGAGCAACGGCAGCAAAATCAAATCGATCATCGCCGCTTCCCTTGGACTGCTGCTAGCAACCGTGGGCCGGGACGGCTTCACGGGGGAATCGCGGTTCACCTTCGGCAGCCTCTCCCTCTCGGACGGCCTGGACTTCGTTCCAATCGCCATGGGCATCTTTGGGCTCGGCGAAATCCTGTACAACCTGGAGGAACGCCACAACAAGGTGCAGGCGCCCGCCAAAGTCGCCAACGTTTGGCCCTCGCGAAAGGACCTCAAGGAATCGTCGGGGGCTATCGGCCGGGGTTCGCTTCTGGGATTCTTCCTGGGAATCCTGCCCGGCGGCGGTGCCACCATCGCCTCCCTGGCGGCCTACGCCATGGAGAAGAAACGCGCCAAGAACCCCGAGCGGTTCGGACGCGGGGCAGTGGAGGGTGTCGCGGCACCGGAAAGTGCGAACAACGCCGCGGCTACATCGTCCTTCATCCCGCTCCTGACCCTGGGCATTCCCGCCAATGCCACCATGGCGATCATCTTTGGTGCGCTGCTGATCCAGGGCGTCACCCCCGGACCGCAGCTCGTGCAGGACAACCCGGAGCTCTTCTGGGGTGTCGTCAACTCGATGTACATCGGAAACATCCTGCTGCTGATCATGAGCATTCCGCTGGTCGGCGTCTTCGTGAAAATCCTCCGGATCCGGGCCGCAATCCTGGCACCGATCACGGTGCTCATCACCTTGATCGGTGTGTACACCATCAACAACAGCATTTTCGATATCTGGCTGGTCATCGCCTTCGGCGTCCTCGGCTACCTCATGAAGAAGTTCGGCTTTGAGCCGGGCCCGCTGGTGTTGGCCTTTGTTCTCGGATCATTGCTCGAAGAGAACCTGCGGCGCTCCCTGCTCCTGTTCGGCGGCGATCCGGCAGGTTTCGTCACGCGTCCCATCTCGGGTGTTCTCCTGCTCCTGTTCCTGCTGGTGATACTTCTGCCCCTGCTGCAGAAAGCAGTCAAGAAATCACGCGCCAACCGGGCACAGACCACGGCACCGCACACGGAAAAGGAAAAGGAAACGGTATGACTATCTTGATCGGCTACGTGCCCACCCCGGAAGGCGAGGCAGCCCTCGATACGGGAATCGCCGAGGGCAAGCTGCGAAGCGAAAGCATCGTCATTCTCAATTCGCCGCGCAAGGGTGCGCCGGTAGACGCCACCCTCGCGTCCGCTGACCAGGTTGCCGCACTGCTGAAGCGGGCCCACGACGCCGGGGTAACGGCGTCGATCCGCCAGCCGGGCCACACAGACGACCTGACTGATGAGTTCATCGACATCGCCGACGAGATCGATGCTTCCCTGATCGTCATCGGACTCCGCCGGAGGTCGCAGGTGGGGAAGTTCATCCTCGGGAGCCACTCCCAGCGGATCCTCCTGCAGGCCGACCGGCCGGTGCTGGCCGTGAAAGCCGGCGAAAAGTCCTAAAGCCCTCAGTCCCCCGTCCAGCAGCCCACGCCGGGCCCCGGACCACTATGCCAGGAGTATCAGAGCCGTGAACCACCTAGTCAGCCCAGCCGGACCCCACCGGATCAAGGACATCACCATCACTCCGGTGGCATTCAAGGATCCTCCCCTTCTCAACGCAGTCGGCGTGCATGAGCCGTTTGCGCTGAGGGCCATCGTGGAAGTCACCACCGACACCGGAATCTCGGGCCTCGGCGAAACCTACGGGGACGCCCCGCACCTGGAACGCCTGCGGCTGGCTGCGGGGGCCTTGGCCGGGGCGGACGTCTTCAACATCAACGACATGCGGCGCCGGGTCATCACCGCCTTGAGCGCCGATACCACGGTGGGCGGGCACGGGATGTCCGGCATGGTCACCGGCTCCAGCACACCGGACCGGGTGCTTTCCCCGTTCGATGTGGCATCGCTGGACATCCAGGGAAAAATCCTCGGGCGTCCCGTGAGCGACCTGCTGGGCGGCGCGGTGCGGGACGAAATCCCCTTCAGCGGCTACCTTTTCTACAAATGGGCCGGGCACCCCGGCCATTTGGAAGATTCCTGGGGAGCGGCGCTGGATCCGGAAGGCATCGTCCGGCAGGCCCGCCGGATGGTGGACGACTACGGCTTCACAGCCCTCAAGCTCAAGGCGGGTGTATTTCCGCCGGAGGAAGAAGTGGCCGCCATCAAGGCACTCCGGGACGCGTTCCCGGACCTCCCGCTGCGGATCGATCCCAATGCCGCCTGGACCGTGGAGACCTCCATCCGTGTGGGCAAGGACCTCGACGGGGTGCTCGAGTATCTTGAAGACCCCACGCCGGGTCTCGACGGCATGGCTGAAGTGCGCCGCAACGTCTCCATGCCGCTCGCGACGAACATGTGTGTGGTCAGTTTTGGCGACGTGCCGGGGTCCGTCGACGTCGGGGCCGTGGACGTGATCCTTTCGGACCACCACTTCTGGGGCGGCCTCCGGCGGTCCCAGGCCCTGGCGGGCATCACCGAGACCTTCGGTTTGGGGCTGTCCATGCACTCCAACTCGCACCTGGGCATCAGCCTGGCCGCCATGGTCCACCTCGCGGCGGCCACCCCCAACCTTGACTATGCGTGCGACACGCACTGGCCGTGGAAGGAGCCCGACGAGGACGTCATCGTGCCGGGACCCCTGGCGTTCCGCAACGGGGCCGTCGGTGTTCCCACCGCGCCGGGACTCGGCGTCGAGCTGGACCGCGAGGCCCTGGCACGGCTCCATGAGCAGTACTTGCAGTCCGGCATGGTCAACCGTGACGACACCGGCTACATGCAGAGCCTTCATCCCGACTACGAATTGGAATCCCCGCGATGGTGAATGACCGCATTACTGCGGTCAAGGTTTCCCTGGTGATCCTGCCCCTGCAGAAGCCGGCCAGTGACGCCAAGGTGCTGACCGGGAAGCAGAAGCCGCTCGCCGAAGTGGCGTTCCTGTTCGCGGAGATCACCTCCGAGGAGGGCCACGAAGGCGTCGGCTACAGCTACGCCCTGCGGGCGGGCGCGCCGGCGCTGTATGCACACGCACGGGAACTCGCTCCCGAACTGATCGGCGAGAACCCCAACGACATCCAGCGGATCTGGAGCAAGCTGGCTTGGTTGGGCCAGTCCGTGGGCCGCAGCGGGGTCACCGCCCAGGCTCTCGCCGCCTTCGATGTTGCCCTGTGGGATCTGAAGGCCAAGCGTGCCCGGCTGCCCCTGGCGCAACTCCTTGGCGCGCACCGGGACTCCGTTCCCTGTTACAACACCTCGGGCGGTTACCTTTCGACGCCCATCGATGAGTTGGTCGCCAATGCCCAGGCGTCCCTCGCCGCCGGCATTGGCGGAATCAAGATCAAGGTCGGCCAGCCCGACCGGCGGCTGGACCTCAGCCGCGTTGCTGCCGTCCGGTCGGCGCTGGGTGAAGACGTCCCGCTGATGGTCGATGCCAATCAGCAGTGGAACCGCACCACGGCAATCCGCATGGGGCTCGCCCTTGAGGAACACGGACTGACCTGGATCGAGGAGCCCCTGGATGCCTACGATGCCGACGGCCACGCCGAACTCGCCCGCCAGCTCGCAACGCCCATAGCTACCGGCGAAATGCTCACGAGTACCTCTGACCACTACGAGCTCATCCGGCGGGCCGCCGTGGACTTTATCCAGCCCGACGCTCCACGGGTCGGGGGCATTACGCCGTTCCTAAGGATCATGGCGCTGGGAGAACAGGCGAAAATGGCCATGGCGCCGCATTTTGCCATGGAAATCCACATCCACTTGTCGGCCGCCTATGAGCTGGACGCCTGGGTGGAGCATTTCGACTGGCTGGAGCCGCTCTTCGACGAGCGGCTGGAGATCCGCGCCGGACACATGCATGTGCCTTCGCGCCCCGGGCTGGGATTCAGCATCAGCGAACAGGCCCGGGCCTGGACGGTCACGGCGGACACGTTTACGGATACCCGCCTGCTGACCCCGCATCACAGCAATGCATAAAGGGTATCAACCCATACACAAATAGGCTTAGACAGACATAGATCCACTGCCTAGGCTGAAGAGGAACCAACACCACCCGCCCATCACGGCGCTCACCCGGAGGACCACATCGTGGCAAAGTACACACCCCAGGAACTGGCGAACGTCCTCAAGGACGGCCTGCTCTCCTTCCCCGTCACCTCGTTCGATGCCCAGCTGCAGTTCGATGAGGAAAACTACCGCAAGCACCTCGCCTGGCAGGCCAGCTTCCCGGTGGCCGGACTCTTCGCTGCAGGCGGAACCGGAGAAGGCTTTTCGCTGACCCCCGCCGAATCCGAGCGCGTGGTCCGTGCCGCCGTCGAGGAAGTCGGCGGCGTCGTCCCGGTCCTCGCCTCCGCCGGCGGATCGACTGCCCAGGCCGTCGAGAACGCCCGAGCCGCGGAAGCCGCCGGCGCCGAAGGCATCCTGCTGCTCCCGCCCTACCTGACCGAAGCGGACCAGGGCGGCCTGATCGAACACGTCAGCGCCATCTGCCGGTCCACCGCCCTGGGCGTCATCATCTACAACCGTGCCAACGCGATCTACAAGGACACCACCGTCGCCACGCTGGCCGACCGCCACGAGAACCTGATCGGCTTCAAGGACGGCGTGGGCGACCTCGAGCACGATGCCCGCGTTTACGCCAAGCTCGGCGACCGCCTGTTCTACCTCGGCGGCCTCCCGACGGCGGAGACCTTCGCCCTCCCGCTGCTGCAGCTGGGCATGAGCACCTACTCCAGCGCCATGTACAACTTCGTGCCCCAGTTTGCCCTGGACTTCTACCAGGACGTCCGCAACCAGGACCGGATCGCCGTCAACAAGAAGCTCAACGAGTTCGTGATCCCGTACCTGGACATCCGGGACCGGGTGAAGGGCTACTCCGTCTCCATCGTTAAGGGCGGCCTCGACGCGATCGGCCGCTCCGCCGGCGGAGTCCGTCCGCCGCTGCAGAACCTGGCGCCCCAGGACCTCGCAGACCTCAAGTCCCTCATCGCCACCGTTTCCTAGGAGGACGCACCGTGACACTCACCGGACGCTCACTCATTGCAGGCCAGGCCGTCGCCGGGGACGGCAAGACGGCGTACGCCTTCAATCCCGCCACCAACCTCCAGCTAGAGCCCGGCTACACGCTGCTCACCGAGGAGCAGCTGAAGGACGCCACCGCAGCAGCAGCGGCGGCCTACCCCTCCTTCAGCACTCTCGGCCCGGAAACGCACGCCCGGTTCCTCGAGGCCATTGCCGAGAACATTGAGGCGATCGGTGAGGAACTTGTCACCCGCGCGGGCCTCGAGACCGGGCTGCCGGCCGCAAGGCTCCAGGGCGAGCGGGCGCGCACCACCGGCCAGCTCCGGCTCTTCGCCGGCGTCGTTCGCCAGGGCGATTTCCGCGGCGTCCGGATCGACCCGGCGCTCCCGGAGCGCGCTCCCCTGCCGCGCGCCGACATCCGCCAGCGCCAGATCCCGCTGGGCCCGGTGGCCGTCTTCGGTGCCAGCAACTTCCCGCTGGCGTTCTCGACGGCGGGCGGCGACACCGCCTCTGCCCTCGCCGCCGGCTGCCCCGTGGTCTTCAAGGCCCACAACGCCCACCCGGGCACCGGCGAGCTCGTCGGCCAGGCCATCGTCAAGGCCGTCAAGGACCTGGGCCTGCACCCCGGCGTCTTCTCGCTGATTTACGGCCCCGGGGCCAGCATCGGCCAGGCCCTTGTGGCGGACCCCGCCATCAAGGCCGTCGGCTTCACCGGCTCGCAGAGCGCCGGCATCGCCCTGATGCGCACCGCCGCCGCCCGGCCGGAACCCATCCCGGTCTATGCGGAAATGTCCTCGCTCAACCCGGTCTTCGTCTTCCCCGGCGCCCTCAAAGGCGACGTGGATGCCCTGGCGCGGCAGTACGTGACCGCCGTCACCGGCAGCTCCGGCCAGCTGTGCACCTCCCCCGGCCTGCTGTTCGCCCCGGCCGGTGAGGCGGGCGACAGACTGGCTGCCGCCGTCGGCCGGGCCGTGTCCTCCTGCGCCGGGCAGACCATGCTGACGGCGGGCATCGCCGGGTTCTGGAATGCCGGCGCCGAGGCCCTGGGCTCAGCCGGGAACGTCGACGTCGTCGGCCGCGGCACTGAGGGGGCAACGAAGAACGCCCCGGCCCCGGCCATCTTCGGCACCCGCGTCTCCGAGTTCGTGTCCAACCCCGTGCTGCATCAGGAAATCTTCGGCGCCGCCAGCCTGGTGATCCGCTACTCAACCACCGAGGAACTCGTGGACGCCGCCACCCGGCTCGAAGGCCAGCTCACGGCCTCCCTGCAGCTGACCGAGTCGGACTACCGGGCGGCGGCACCGTTGATCCCGGTACTGGAGCAGAAGGTCGGCCGGATTATTGTCAACGGCTGGCCGAC
Organism: Arthrobacter sp. ES3-54; assembly: GCF_029504395.1. Classification (GTDB taxonomy): domain Bacteria; phylum Actinomycetota; class Actinomycetes; order Actinomycetales; family Micrococcaceae; genus Arthrobacter. The sequence continues at coordinate 243,117 of NZ_JAQFIF010000004.1, read as the reverse complement.
CGGCGTGGAAGTAGGCCACGCCATGGTGCACGGCGGCCCCTTCCCCGCCACATCGGACACACGGACCACCTCCGTGGGCACGTTGGCCATCAACCGGTTCCTGCGGCCCGTCGCCTACCAGAACCTGCCCCAGGAGCTGCTCCCGGTGCCGCTGCAGGACCCCAACCCCTGGCGGCTGAACCGCCGGATCGACGGCGTCGTCGAAGCCGCCGCAGCAGAAGAGGCAGCAACAGAGAAAGCGGAGGCCAACGCGTGAGCACGCAGCCCACCATTGCCCACGTTGAAGTGGTTCCGGTCGCCGGGCACGACAGCATGCTGATGAACCTCAGCGGCGCGCACGGCCCGTTCTTTACCCGCAACATCGTGATCATCACCGATTCGGACGGCCGCACCGGCCTCGGCGAAGTGCCGGGCGGGGAGAAGATCCGCGCCACCATCGAGGAGGCCGGCGCCTTCCTGGCCGGCCAGCCGGTGGCCCGCTACCGCTCCCTGCTGCGGGACGTCACGGCGAAGTTCGCCGACCGCGACGCCGGCGGCCGCGGCCTGCAGACCTTTGACCTGCGCACCACCGTCCATGCCGTCACCGCCGTCGAATCCGCACTCCTTGACCTGCACGGACAGTTCCTCGAAGTTCCGGTCGCGGAATTGCTCGGCGACGGCCAGCAGCGCAGCTCGGTGCCCATGCTCGGCTATCTGTTCTTCATCGGCGACCCCGGCCGGACGGATTTGCCATACCTGATGGAGGACGCGCCGGCAGACCGGTGGGAAAAGCTCCGCCGGCAGGAAGCCATGACGCCCGAGGCCGTGGTGGCCCTGGCCGAAGCAGCCCAAGAACGGTACGGCTTCAGCGACTTCAAGCTCAAGGGCGGCGTGCTCTCCGGCGACGCCGAGGTGGATGTGGTGACCGCCCTGGCCAAGCGCTTCCCGGAGGCCCGGATCACCCTTGATCCCAACGGCGCCTGGCTCCTGGAGGAGGCCATCCGCCTGGGCAAACGCATGCAGGGCGTGGTGGCGTACGCCGAAGACCCCTGCGGCGCGGAAGGCCGCTTCTCCGGACGGGAGGTCATGGCCGAATTCCGCCGTGCCACCGGGCTGAAGACTGCCACGAACATGATCGCCACGGACTGGCGCGAAATGTCCCACGCCATCCGCAGCAACGCCGTCGACATTCCCTTGGCGGACCCGCATTTCTGGACCATGCACGGATCCGTCCGGGTGGCGCAGATGTGCGCCGAATTCGGCCTGACCTGGGGATCGCACTCGAACAACCACTTCGACATCTCGCTAGCCATGTTCACCCACACCGGGGCGGCGGCCCCGGGCGAGATCACGGCGCTGGACACGCACTGGATCTGGCAGGACGGCCAGGGGCTCACCAAGGACCCGCTGCAGATCAAGGACGGTGCGATCAAGGTTCCGGACGCTCCCGGCCTCGGCATCGAGCTGGACCGCGACGCTCTGGACAAGGCACACCAGCTTTATCTGGAACACGGCCTGGACGCACGCGATGACAGCATCGGCATGCAGTACTACGTCGACGGCTGGTCTTTTGACCCCAAGCGGCCGTGCCTCGTTCGCTGAAGCAATCCCGGGCCGGGACCGGCAAATCAAATTGAAGAGCTAAGGTAAGGGCGAATTTTGGGCGGCGTTCTCACCGGCATACTGATTGTCGGCTCCGTCATCGCCGTCGGATATCTCGCGGCCCGGTTCCGGGTCCTCGGACCGGAGGTCCAGGGTGCCCTGACCCGTACCGCCTTTTACGTCACCAACCCGGCACTGCTGTTCACGGTGGTGGCCGGAAGTGATATCCGGGCCGCGCTGGGAACTGATGCCCCGCTGGCGCTGCTCTCCGCAGCGGCAGTGGGGCTGCTCTATTCCCTGCTGAGTTTCCTGTTCTTCCGCCGGCCGGTGGCGGAGACAGCCGTCGGGGCGATGGCCAGCAGCTACGGTAATGCCAATAACATCGGGATCCCCGTCTCCCTCTACGCCGTGGGAACGGCCCAGCACGTGGCTCCCGTCCTGTTGGCGCAGATCCTCGTCCTGGCACCGATCTATTTGACCGTGCTGGGCCTCGCGTCGGGATCGAAGATCCCCTGGCAGAAACTGCTGCTCCAGCCGTTCGCCAACCCCATGATCATCGCCTCCGGCCTGGGTGCAGCCGTCGCACTGACCGGCTGGACCCTTCCAGAACTGCTGCTGAAACCGATCGATATGCTCGCCGGCGGCGCCGTCCCCATGGTGCTGCTGGCCTTCGGTCTGTCCCTGGCCGGCAAGGCCCCGCTGCAAAAGGGCGACGGGCGCACCGAATCGCTCGTCGCCACCTTTCTGAAGATTGCCGGCATGCCCGTGATCGTCTGGGTCCTGGGCCGCTTCGTCTTCGGCCTCGAGGGGCAGCATCTGCTGGCCATCGTGATCATGGGGGCGCTGCCCACAGCCCAGAATGTCTTTCTCTTCGCCTCCCCGTACCGCCGCGGCGTGATCGTGGCCCGGGACGTCATCCTGTGCACCACCCTGCTCTGTTCCGGTTCCTTGCTGGTGATCGCCTGGTTGCTTAGCTGATGGTGGCGACCCAGGAAGCAACACTTGTTATACAAGTAACTAACTTGTAGCATAAGTTGAGCGGGGCGGAGTTGCCTCGCAGGAACTCCAGGGAGAACCATGACCAGCGTTGATCTCATCCGCCACGTAAAGCTGTCCACGGCCAGGCTTCCGCTCGCCGTTCCGATCAGCGACGCGAAAGTGTTCACCGGACGCCAGAAGCCGATGACCGAAGTCGTGTTCCTTTTCGCCGAAATCACCACCGAACAAGGACACAGCGGAATCGGCTTCAGCTACTCCAAGCGCGCCGGCGGGCCGGCCCAGTACGCGCACGCCAAGGAAGTTGCCGGAGGCATCATCGGTGAGGACCCCAACGACATCGGCAAGCTCTATACCAAGCTGCTGTGGGCCGGGGCCTCCGTCGGCCGCTCCGGAGTGGCCACCCAGGCGTTGGCCGCAATCGACATCGCGCTTTATGACCTCAAGGCCAAGCGCGCCGGCCTGCCGCTGGCCAAGTTCCTGGGCTCCTACCGCGACTCCGTCCAGACCTACAACACCTCGGGCGGCTTCCTGAACGCCTCCCTGGATGAGGTCAAGGCCCGCGCCACCGTCCTGCTGGACGAAGGCATTGGCGGCATCAAGATCAAGGTGGGCCTGCCGGACACCGCCGAGGACCTGCGCCGCGTCGCCGGCGTCCGCGAGCACATCGGCTGGGACGTGCCCCTCATGGTGGACGCCAACCAGCAGTGGGACCGCGCCACCGCCCTGCGGATGGGCCGGCGGCTGGAGGAATTCAACCTCGTCTGGATCGAGGAACCGCTCGACGCCTATGACTTCGAGGGCCATGCGGAGCTCGCCCGCGCCCTGGACACGCCCATCGCCACCGGCGAGATGCTGGCCTCGGTCGCGGAGCACAAGGGACTGATCAACGCCAACGGCTGTGACATCATCCAGCCCGATGCACCGCGCGTCGGAGGCATCACCCAGTTCCTGCGGCTCGCCGCCCTGGCCGACGAGCGCGGTCTCGGCCTCGCCCCGCACTTCGCCATGGAAATCCACCTCCACCTCGCCGCCGCTTACCCGCGCGAACCGTGGGTGGAGCACTTCGACTGGCTCGATCCGCTGTTCAACGAGCGCCTCGAAACCAAGAACGGCCGCATGCTGGTCCCGGACCGCCCCGGGCTCGGCATCTCCCTCAGCGAGCAGGCACGCGCCTGGACGACAGAGTCAGTGGAATTCGGCAAGTAACCTTGAAGCCATGAGCCGGAACCTGACTGCGGACCTCGCCAGCGATCTTCGCCGCCGCATCGTCGACGGCGTCATCGCGCCGGGCGCGAAGCTGCCCAGCGAACACACCCTGATCAGCGAATTTGGCGTCAGCCGGACCGTGGTCCGCTCTGCCCTGACCAGGCTGCAGGCAGAGGGACTGGTGGAAACCGAACGTGGGCGGGGCAGCTTTGCGCTGACCCCGCCCCCGGACGGGCCGCAGCAGTCCGCCGGGAGCCGCCCCGTGGCCACCCTGGAGGACCGCCTGTGGCAGCTGGAATTCCGCATCGCGGTGGAGTCCGAGGCCGCAGCCCTCGCCGCCAAGAATCACACAGACCGGCAGCTGGCGGCCGTGCGGAAGGCATTTGAAGACTTCACGGACAGCGCGGCGCACCCGGCACACGCCATGAAGGCTGACTACGAGTTCCACCGGGCCATTGCCGCAGCCTCCGGTAACCCCTTCTACTCCGACTGCCTCGCATCCCTGGGGCAGACCATGATCGCGATGCCCCGTCCCCGGCTCGTGGGCGGCGGCGAGCACGATGCGCGCGAGCACTTCGATCAGGTGGTGCAGGAGCACCAATCAATCGTCGCCGCCATCGCGGAGGGCGACGGGCCGTCGTCGTCAGCGGCAATGCGGAACCATCTGGCGAACTCACGACGCCGGTTGCGCGCCGCCGCTCCCGGCAACGTCTGAGGTCAGACCGCCGGAGACGGGCCTGAATCCCTAAAGGTATCGAGTGATGCAAATAATGTGTTGGACGGGCATTACCGCCGCCGAATAAAGTGGTGAATCGCTGTGGCGAGGGCCACAATCACCCCCGCCCCGGCTGACCAGCTTCGCCAATTCAAAGGAAATCTCCATGCAGTCTGTAGACAACGCTGTCACGGACGTGGCTTTTGCCACGAAAAAGTTCTTCAAGCGGGTGCTGCCCATCATGCTCGTCATGTTGGTGTGCAACCAGCTCAACCGGTCCAACATCGGCTACGCCCAGGAGCATTTGCAGGCGGATGTCGGGATCGGCGCTGCCGCCTACGGATTTGGAGCCGGGCTGTTCTTCGTCGCCTACGCAATCTTCGAACTGCCCAGCAACGTGATGATGGAGAAGTACGGCGCCAAGGTCTGGCTGGCCCGGATCATGGTGAGCTGGGGCATCGTCTCGTTCCTGATGGTGTTCGTGCAGAACGAGACCATGTTTTACGCCCTGAGGTTCCTCCTCGGCGCCGCGGAAGCCGGGTTCTTCCCCGCCGTCATCTTCTACTTCGCCCGCTGGGTGCCCGCCGGGCAGCGGGGCAAGGCAACGGCGATCTTCATCGCCGGATCCTCGGTCGCCGCCGCGATATCCGGCCCGATCGCCGGAATGCTGCTGAGCCTCCACGACGTCCTGGGGCTCCGCGGGTGGCAGTGGCTCTTCGGCTTCGAAGGATTGCTTTCCGTGGCGGTCGGCATCGCCGTATTCTTCGTCCTTGACGCCAAGATCCAAGATGCCAAATGGCTGACGGCGGGCGAAAAATTTGCCCTCACCGCGGCGATTGCGGACGAGGACGCCCAACACGCCCGCGCCTCAGGCGGGAATCCCAGCGGAAGGATCAACCGCTGGAAGATGCTGCTCAACCCGCAGATTCTCCTGCTCTGCGGCATCTACTTCTCCGTGCAGCTCTCCATCTACGCCAACACGTTCTGGCTGCCCAGCATCGTCAAGCAGATCCCCGGGACCACGGACCTGAGCGTCGGCTTCCTCTCCGCCATCCCCTGGGTCTGCGCCGTGATCGCCATGTACTTCGCCGCCAAGTGGCAGGACAAGGCCAAATCCAAGCGGCCCCTCCTCGTGGCTGCGCTCCTGGTCGCCGCCGTCGGCACCCTCGCAGCCGCCGTCGCCACCCCCGTACTGGCCCTCGTATTCCTGGCCATCGCCGCCATGGGATTCAAGAGCGCGTCACCGCTGTTCTGGACCATCCCCCAATCAGGCCTGCACCCCGTCATCCTGGCGCCGGCCATCGCCATCATCAACTCGCTGGGCAACCTCGGTGGCTTCGTGGCCCCCTTCGGATTCGGCATCATCAAGGAACAGACCGGCAGCGTCATACCGGGGCTCTTCGCCCTCGCCGCGGCATCAACAATCGCTGCCGCGCTCGTCTTCTTCCTCAAGGAGCGCAAGACCGAAGCCGCGGCCGTGCCCGCGGCCAGGTCCGAGGAGGCTTCGCCCTACGCCGTAGCCGCCAAATAGTTCCGGACGCGAAAAAGGAAGGCAGGCGCCCTATGGGCGCCTGCCTTTCGTCGCCCGCTGCCGCCCTCAGTCTCTCTTGCGTGCTTCCTGCAGGTGCCGGTCGAGTTTTTCTTCAGCTTCGCGGCGCCGCTGACCGACAATGCGAAGCTGCTGAGTGATCGGACTTCCGTAGCCATCAACGTCGCGGTGATGCGTGCCCTTCAGACGCTCGGGGCCGGAGGGCAAGGCCACCCGCGGTTCAGTATTTTCGCCCATATCGGGATGATCCCACAGTGCTCGCTGGCTGAAAAGCACTGCTTTTCCCCGACAATAAATCCGTGCAGACAATTGCGGCTTCACCCCAGGCTCGTGTCCCGATGAAGGTCCGTGTCGAGGGCGTGGGCGCTGGCCAACGTGGCCAGCAGGCTCCCCAGTTGCGCAGACTGTTCGCTGGTGAGCGGGGCCAGGAGCTCGGCTTCATGCCGTTCGGCGATCCCGCGCAGTTGTCCCAGCATTTTCGTGCCTTCGGCCGTCAGCCGAAGCTCGTAGTTCCGCCGGTCGGTGCTGCTGCGGACGCGGGCCACCAAGCCTCGCGCTTCCAGCGAATCGATGAGTGGAACAACCCGGCTCGGCACCGCTCCCAGGCGGTCGGCCAGGGACCGCTGGCTCAGCCCGGGAGCGCGGCCCAGCAGGCGGAGGACACCGGCGTCGCTCGGGGTCAGCCCGAGCTCGCGTGTGCGCTCTGCGAAACGTGCCGATGCCAGCGCCCCGAGCTGGGACAGCAGGAAAGCGGTTCGCTTCGACCGCGACAGGTCCAGTGAGTCCATGTCCCAATATTACGCCATTGACAGAATCATTCAACTGGTGAATCATTTTAGTTGTGACGTAATTATCGGAAAGAAGCGATCATGACTGATCTATCCCCCCACCACACCTTTCCAAGGACACGATCCGGCGGTCCCAACCCGGGCATCCTGGCGGCAGTGAGTCTGGGACTCACGGTTGGCGGCCTGCTCAGCACCGCGATCCTCACGGGCGGCCAGACGTTTGTCTCACCGTTCTCTCCCGCCGGTCAGGTCGCGGCATATTTCCAGGGGAACCCCGATGCCGTGCGGCTCGCCAGCTTGTTCCAATTCGGCTCAGCGGTGCCGCTGGGTATCTTCGCGGCCACCGTTTACGCCCGGCAGCTCCGGCTCGGCGTGCGCGTCCCCGGGCCCGCGATCGGATTCTTTGGCGGCATCACCGCCTCGGTCTTCCTCATGCTCTCGGCCGCCGTGGGCTGGGTCCTGAGCCGTCCGGAAATCACCACCGACATGACACTGACCCACGCGCTGTCGTTTCTCGCGTTCATCACTGGCGGCGTCGCCTACGTCGTTGGTCTCGGGCTCCTCGTAGCCGGGATCGCCGTCCCGGCCCTCATCCTGCGCTTCGTGCCGCGATGGTTGGCCTGGGCCGGCCTCGTCATCGCCGCCTTGGCCGAGCTGAGCTTCTTGTCCATGGTGATCGAACCGCTCCAGTTCCTGTTGCCCATCGGGCGGTTCGGCGGGCTCCTGTGGCTTGTCGCGGTCGGATTCCTGTTGCCACGGAGCCGGGCCGCTGCGAATCGACAGGAGACCTAAGCGGCCGCCTGATCCATGGCTTGCTCCTTCTGTAGTTCAGAAAAGCGCTATGCCCGTAAGTTCGGCGAGTTTGTCGGTGAGCCTGTCCTGGAAGGCCGCGTCGGTGACCTCCGGGGCAGGCTTCCGCGGCCGGCGGTGGTACCAGTAGTTGCCGGAGACCAGGGCGGCCGGGTCATTGCTGACGGCGAGCCAGCTCTGGGTGTCGTGGCCCATGGCCAAGTCGTCAGGAGCGCCGGGGCCGCCCATCTTGGTGGGGACCCATCCGGGATCAACGGCGTTGCTGAGCACGGTGGGCCAGCGCCGGGCGATGGAGGCGGAGAGCGCAGTCACGTGGAGCTTGCTTTCGGAGTAGGCGGCGCTGGCATTCCAGCGCCGTTCGGTCCAATCGATGTCCTGGAGACTGCCGCTGGCCGCGTGGTGCATGCCGCTGCTGACGTAGATCAGGCGGCCGGGCCGTTCAATCCGTGCAGTGAGCAGGTAGGGGGCGAGAACATTGACGGCCAGAGTGCGGGAATGACCCTCCGGCGTCGCGACGCGGCCCGGCGAGAGGAAGACGCCGGCATTATGGATGATGGCGTCCATCCGCCCGTGCGCATTGACCTGTTCGGCGAGGGCCCGGGTTTCGGCGGCGCTGCTGAGGTCACCCACGACGACGCCGGCCGCTTGCGGAGCGAGGTCATCGACGGCGGCCGCGCGCGCCCGGCTGCGGGCGTGCAGCAGGACCTCGTGGCCATAGTTCAACAGTGTCCGGGCGGTGGCGAGGCCGAGTCCGTCGGTCGAGCCGGTAATGAAAATGCGAGCCATGGGGTTGGTCCCCTTCGTGGTCTGGGTACGTCCCGGCCACTTTAAGCCCTTGGCTCCAGAAACGGATCACCGCAAGGCGAAATCGTCACGCGCCTTCTGATTCGTTGCGTCTAGGTTGCATCCCCGGACAAGCCGTCGACCTCGGCCCGATCGGGGCGACCATAGTGCACCCGCTCAGTGGGACGATGATGCAAGAGGGGTTGGCGGGCAGCCGGGCGGGGCCCGGGCGACCGCCCAGCGCCTGGCCTCGAGGGCTGCGTTGGCGTTTCGGCATCCGCCGCTTGCCCCTGGACGAGTGTCAGATCGGGGCGGCCCCGGGAAGGTTCCTCCCGGAGGGCGATCAGGTGTGCCGCCAGCGCAACTTCCGGTCGGTCCGGGTTGGCCTGCAGCAGGCGACACAGCTGGTCCCGGGCGCGGGCCTGTCCCGGCGCGGAATCGGACAGCACCGCGGCGATAATCTCGGCGGCCTGCAGGCGTATCCCCCGTACCCTGCTGTCTTCCGGTTCCTTTTTCCACGGATCCGCGGGCGGATCCTCCTGTGGGTGTTTCGGGCGGGACGACAACTCAATGGACTCAATGGACATTTGCCTAATCCTTTGCTTCCCGTTCCGGCAGAGCCCGGAACCGGCCACGATCCCTGAAGCCCTTGATACAACCGTGGAGCGAACGGGGCGGAAGACCGTGAAGCAACTTTACGTCGGGAAAGACCGGTCTGTCTTGAATCGTGCGTGAATCCTTCCCAAACCCTGCACCGCCGTTTTCCTAATCGCGGCTGCTGATGACTTCCTTCAGCCACGTGATTGCTGCGGTCCTTGAGGTAAAGAACTCGTGCGGGTATTTGGTCTCCCGGCTGGTGGCGGAAGCGATGACCCTGTCGACTGCGCTGGATCCGAGGACCGCGATGGCCACCACGCCCGTACTTTGCGCGAACTGGTAGCGGGCCGCGGCGCTGAACACGACGTCGGTCATCTCAGAGAGCATCGGCATCGGCGTCCCGCCACTGATGCGTTCCACAGCAAGCATGGCGTCCCTGGCGTCGTCGGCGTCGACAAAAGAACCGGGGCGCCAGACACTTTCGAGTATCCCCGCGTCAACGCTGAGAGCGTTCTTCCCGTCAGCGGCGTCGATTCGTCCCAGCATCATTTGGTTGATCCTAGGCCTGATCTGCGGCGATGACCTGCACCACACTCATGGCGTGGCCCGCCAACGCCGTCCGGCGTCGATTCTGGCCGCGGCTGCGGAACAACCGCGGGTTGCTGTACGTTGCACTGAGCCTAGTCAACCCTCGAGAAATGAGAACAAGCCACGTGGCAACCGACTACGACGAAGTCCGCTCGGACGTCAAGGAAACCCAGGAAAACTCCCTGGAAGCACTGCAGTCCGCCAACGCACCGGACGCCCGCAGCGTCGTTCAGGAACTCGACGAGGCCGACGGGCTGGACGGGGCCGGAGTCCCGGGCGGCGAGTTCATCGCCGAAGAGCTGATAGTTCAGGTCGTCCCGCAGGCCACCGACGAATTCACCTGCTACTCCTGCTTCCTGGTCCGGCACCGCTCCCAGATCGCCCGGCAGACTGGCGCCGAGGTCTACTGCACGGACTGCGAAAGCTGAACCTGGGCGGCCTCCAAGGCAGGTTGTGATCTCACTCGAAGCGGGTGGCCGTGATGGCGGTGTTAGAGCGGACGAGTCCGAAGGTAGCTGCCACTGCGGCCAGTGCGAGCAGAAGACTGAAGGACAGGGCGGCGTAGTACTCCGTGCTGGGCCAACTGATAGTCCTGCCGCCACCGAATGAAGAGATCATGAGCCAGGCGACCAGGAACCCGAGCCCGACGGACAGCAGCAGAACTGCAAGGAGCGGGACAGCGGCCTCCTGGACGATGACCTTGCGCAGGACGGACACGGGCATACCCATCAGGCGCATCAGTCCGAGCACACGTTTGCGGTCCAGGATAGCGGCCGCGGTGGACACAGCCAGGGAGATTCCCGCGACTACTACGGCCACGAACACGCCGATGTAGGCATGTGCGGCCAACCCCTGGATCAGTCGCGTGTTGCTCATGATTGCGAGATCCGCAGGGGACGTGCCAGGCGTGGCAGTCACGCCGGATGCGTCCAGGGCCGTACGTGCCCGGTCAATGGCAGCGGGCGTCCCGTCGGTCCTGACCACCATCACGACCGGAACCAGGCCCTCCAAGCTAACGAGCGGTGCGGCCGCGAGTGAGACCGGCGTGGAGGTCCAGGCATTCAGGAAAGACGCGTCGAAGGACACTATCTTGTCCGACCCTGGATCCCCGAAGCCGAGCGATGGCGCGTCGTTAGCCGCAATATAGATGTCCATGGTGTCCCCCTGTCCGAGCGGGGTCTTGGCATAGCCGATGGTGGTGTCGCGAATTCCGGCAAGTTCCTTGGTGCTACGGGCGACGGAGGCAACCTGGCCGGGAGTATAAGCCGGCGCCACTAACGCGTAGACGCTGGTGGGAAGGAGCAGCCCGGGACGCGCCTCGGGTGTCTCCACCGTTCCTATAGCGCTGATGCCCCCGGCGAAAACGGAGACCATGAACACCGCTATGACCAACCCGGACACCGACCGGAAGGTCGCAACGGGGGTTTGGCGGATTCGGCTGGCGGCGATGACCGTTGAAGCGCGGCGGGCCCGGTGCAACCCAATGGTGCTCACCATGCGTGTCAGCCATGGACCAATGGTCACAATGCCGACCGAGGTCAGTGCGAAACCGCCGATCAGTAGCGCAGAAGTCCACGGGATCCCATCGGTATCGACCTTGGTCAGTACGGCCCCGGTCGCCATGCCCGCCAGTCCGGCCAGCAAAGGCACGGCCCGCCACACGGTGGGGGTTTTCTCGGTCATGGCCCGTGTGGCTCCGAGCGGGCCAATTCCGGTCCTGGCGGTACGCCTGGCGGCAACCAGCGCGCAGGCCGCCGACACAAGCACGACTGCGGTCACCGCGAAACCCGCGCCAAAGGTGAAATCGGCCAGGAACACCCTAGTGCCGTTGACGGGAATCTGGGCTGCGGCCGGCCTGAAAGCGACCGCCATGACGACGCCGAGCAGAGCACCGGCCAGGCTCGGGATGGCCGTCTCCACGGCTGCCATGCCTGCGACCAACCGGGGCGAAGCACCGATAAGGCGCAGGGTGGCAAAGCGCTCCCGGCGCTGGGCCGCGCCCAGCCCGGTCGCAATGCTGACAAGCAGCAACACCGGGAAGAGCACCGCGATTCCACCGACCAGCAAGGCCGTGCGGTACAAGCCTGCGCTCTCACCGTAGGGATTGGTGGTGAACTCCGTGACGAGCATTGCCGCCGGACCTTGGCGGAGCTGGGCCTCCGTGGCGCCGCTGATGACCACCAGGGCGTCGGGCCCCGGCAGCGCGGAGTCGTCAATGACGCCCGCGAACTTGCCGTACCGGTCCCCCAACTCGCCGGCCGGAGTGGATTCGATCAGACGCTGCAGGGCGGGCGAGGCGTAGTACTGTCCCGGTGCCGGCGGGGCCGCGATACCCGGAATTTTCACCGTGGCTCCGGGCAGCGCCGCGATGTCGCGGTGGCTGATGACCTGGTCGCGGAAGACGTCCTGCAGGGATCCCAGCAGAATCGTTTCCGGTGTCAGCGGTATCGGTTCCGGAGGTCCGTTGACGGTGCGTCCATCGGCTGCGAGCGGCACATTGACGGAGGTTTGACCCATCTCCCTCAGCCAGGCACCCCGCGCGTCGCGCTGGGCCAGACCGTTCGCTGCACTCCACAGCAGCAGCACCAGGCACACGCCGATTGCTACTCCGCCACCGATGCCGGCCATCCGCCCCCACGAGGACCTACTGCCAAGCAGTGCCATTTTCAGGACAGCCGGATTCATGCCGGAACCCGGTAGCCGGCAGAGATGATGCCGTCACGCACGATCACTTCCCGGTCGGCATAAGCGGCGGTCCGGGCGTCGTGGGTAATCATCACCACAGTCGTGCCCGCTTCCCGGACAAGGTCCAGCATCAAAGTCAGGACGTTCTCGGCCGCCAGGGAATCCAGGGAACCAGTAGGTTCATCGGCGAACAACACCGCAGGAGAGGTCACCAGGGCGCGGGCGATGGCCGCACGCTGGGCCTGGCCTCCGGAGAGCTCCCCCGGGAGCTTGGCGGCGAATCCGTTCAAGCCGAGTCGTTCGAGCAATTCCTCGGAGCGTTGGCGGGCCTCAGCCCGTTTGGTACCGCCCAGCAGCAAGGGAAGGCTCACGTTGTCCAGCGCCGTGAGTTCGGGCAGCAGCTGGCCAAACTGGAAAACGAAGCCGAAGTCGGTCAGCCGCAGCCGGGACCGTTCAGTTTCACCCAATCCGCTGATATTGACTGGGTTCAGGCCGGGGGGTGCATAGGCCACGGTGCCGCGGACCGGGGCAAGGATTCCGGCCAGGCAGTGCAGCAAGGTGGACTTGCCCGATCCCGACGGTCCCATGACGGCGAGCACTTCGCCGGCGTGGACGTCGACGTCGATACCCCGCAGCGCCTCGGTCTGCCCGAACGCGTGGTGGACGCCGCGGGCGCTGAGGATGGGCGTAGTGGTGTCGATCAGGCTCATGCGCTCTGGAGCTCCTTTTTGAGTTGGGTCAGCCGGGCGCTGGTCAGCTCGATCCAGCGCAGGTCTGCCTCGATGTGGAAGAGGCCGTGGTCGCACATCAGCACCTGCAGCAGATCGGCGTCGCGCTTGAGGCGGGTCAGCTCGCGCATCCGGGCCATGTGCTCCGCGCGCTGCGCATCCAACAACCCGTCGGCGTCGTCGTCGAGCAGCAAGGCGATCACGGTCTTGGCGAACAGTTCGCTCTGCAGGGTCTCGGAGGGCACGTCGGGTGTGAAGAGCCACTGCCGCACCTTGTCCCTGCCGGTAAGGGTGATCTCATACTTCTTGCGGTCCGGACCGCCGCCGCTCTCCTCCCCCAAAGCCATGATCAGGTCGTCGCGGAACATCCGGGCCAGCGTGGAATACACCTGCCCGAAGGCCAGTGGTTTCTGGACGCCGAAATAGCGGTCATAGGAATGCTTCAGGTCATAGCCATAGCTGGGCTCCCGGCCCAGCAGCCCCAGAAGGGCAAGCGTGTTGTTCACACTCTCATCTATACACTCAGTACATAGTGGTGGTCCAGTTCCTGCACCGAAGCGGCCGGCCGTGTCGCAATCTGCTGTTCATCAGCCCGCACCCTGGGTTCATTGCCGGGAAGTAGTGTCGCGAGTCCTGGTTCAGATCCAACCCTTGTTCAGATCCAACCCTGTTCAGACCAAACCTTGAGAGGCTACCCAATGAGCACCACGCGCACCCGAGTCATCCTCACCGCCGCCGCAGCAATCGTCCTGGCCGCGTCCGCAATCAGCGCCACCGCGGCTGCCCAGGCAGCCGGTGACAACGCCGCTGCCGGCAACCATGGTGACAGGAACACGGCGCTGGCCGACGCCTTCAACGGCGTTGACCGGAACACGAACTGGCAGCAGACATCCAAGCTGAAGCTCAACTTCCCTACGTTCCACACCGAGGGAATCGCCTACAGCCAGGACCACATCTTCCTCTCGGCCGTTCAGATCATCGAACCGACCGTGAAGTTCCCGACGCCGCAGAACGGGTTCGACCGCACCCCCGGCAAGGGCGTAGGCCACCTGTTCGTCATGGACAAGGCCGGCAACCTGCAAAAGGACATCTTCCTGGGCGAGGGCGACATGTACCACCCGGGCGGCATCGACTTCGACGGGACCAACGTCTGGATCCCGGTGGCCCAGTACCGGCCCGACAGCAGCGCCATCATCTACCGCGTGGACGCGAACACCCTGGACGTCCACAAGCAGTTCGAGGTGAAGGACCACTTCGGCGGCATTGTGTTGGACAAGCAGACCGGCCACCTGGTCGGCAACACCTGGGGTTCACGCCGCTTCGCGGAATGGGACCTTCAGGGCAAGCAGCTCTCGACCTGGGAGAACCCGAACTACTTCATCGATTACCAGGACTGCCAGTACGTGCCCAGCTCCAGAATGCTCTGCAGCGGGATCACCAACCTCACGCAGACCGCGGCGGCTGGCGGCACGGGTACCACCTACGAACTCGGTGGCATGGCGATGATCGACCTCAAGTCCCGCAGCGTGATCCGCGACGTCCCGTTCCAGCAGTGGTCCACCGCAGGGCACGTGGCCACGCGCAACCCGTTCAAGATGACGGCCGACGGCGGACACCTCACCATGAAGGTCGCCCCCGACAACGGCGAGGAAGGCAACGGCACCGAAATCCTCACCTACGAAGCCACCGTCACCCCAGCCACATGATTTCGGATATGGCGGTGGAGTACTCGTGTGAGCCGTAGGGCTGGAAGGCCCGGCCTGCCCTGTCGCCCCCCCCCTTACCGCCGGGGAAAATCGGCCATTGGCACCTTGAGAGTCGACACTAATGACCAAGAAAGGCCCATGATGATTGGATACCAAATCTCGGCCGACGGAACAAAGATCGGCTTAGAACGGACGGCGGGAGGAAGCCGATGATTGGGCAGCGGTTCATGCGTCGCACAACGATCGCCGTCGTGCTGGTGGTGGCCGGTGCTGGCGCAATCAGCGGGACGGCGCAAGCCGCCCCCGCCCACGACGGGCCCCGCTACTCAGCGGGTGCTCCCGGCAGCGGCGACGAGTACTTCCCGTTCGCCGGCAACGGCGGGTACGACGTACTGCACTACGACCTCGCCCTCCGCTACACGCCGCCGACCAATCCCACGGTGCTCACGGGCCGCCTCAGCGGCGTCGCCACAATCACCCTCCGTGCGAAGCAGAACCTGGAGTCGCTCAACTTCGACCTGCGCGGCCTCGGCGTCACGTCGGTCCAGGTCGACGGCGAGCTTGCCAAGCACCAGAAGTCGCAGGGCAACGGCGCCACCGGGTGGCTACGCGGGCAGGTCGACGGCGAGGACGCCGAGTGGTCCCAAGTGGAAGACGACGCGAACCGCATCTGGGAACTCACGATCGGACTGCGGCCAAAGCTCAAGACGGGACAGACGACGACGATCGTGGTCGAGTACGGCGGGATCACCGGCCGGGCGCTCGACACCACCGGGGCCCTCTACGGGTGGGTCACCACCGCAGACGGCGCGATGGTGGTCAACGAACCCGAAGGCGCTGCGACCTGGTACCCGGTGAACGACGACCCCGAAGACAAGGCAACCTACACGTTCCGCATCACGGTGCCGGCCGGCAAAACGGCGGTGGCGAACGGGCTGCCCGCCGGCCGCCCGGCGACCAAGGCCGGGTGGACCACATGGAGGTGGAAGGCCTCGGACCCGATGGCCAGCTACCTGTCGACGGCGACCGTCGGCGACTTTGCCTTGTCCCACGACCTGGGTCCGCACGGTCTGCCGATCATCAATGCGATCGATTCGGGCGTGACGGGCGCGGCCCTGGCGCAGACGAAGGCATCACTCGCGCTGCAGCCGAAGATGATCGCGTTCCTGGAGGGCCTCTTCCGGCGGTACCCCTTCGGGGCGTTCGGCGCGATTGTCGACGACGACTCGGTGGGCTACGCGCTGGAGACGCAAACACGACCGGTCTACTCGCAGGTCGCGGACGAATACACGGTGGTGCACGAACTCGGGCACCAGTGGTTCGGTGACGCGGTGAGCCCGTCTGACTGGAAGGAGATCTGGCTGAACGAGGGCTGGGCGACGTACATCGAGTGGCTGTGGGCTGAGCACCAAGGCGCGGCGACCATGCCGGAGCAGTTCGCGGACGCCGTGGCGTACCTCGACGCGAACAACCGCTGGGCGCTCAACATCGCTGACCCGGGCCGCGACAACCTTTTCGTGGGCCAGATCTATGTCCGTGGTGCGGCTGCCCTCCATGCGCTGCGCGCGAAGATTGGCGACGCGGCGTTCTTCGCGGGCGCCCGGTTGTGGCTGACCCGATACAACGACGCGACGGCGACGACGGAAGACTTCCAGGCCGTCATGGAAAGAGCCTCAGGTCAGCAGCTCGACGCGTTCTTCGACGACTGGCTGCGTGAGGGCGACCGTCCCGCGATGCCGCAGCTCTCAGGAACGAAAGATTCGGTGCCTCAGGAAACGGCTCGGCACTCGGTTTCCCCGGACGCGACGAGGAGATAGCTCCCGCTTCTGTCCGGAGTGTTGGGGGCGGGCGCCCGCGTCACTCCCCCCATGAGGGCCGGACGTCGCGGGATATCGACTCGAGCAGCCGGACGTTGAAGTCCACGCCAAGCTGATTGGGGACGGTGACCAGCAACGTGTCCGCGGCGGCCATGGCCGCGTCCCGGGAGAGCTCCTCAATCAGGCGGTCGGGTTCACCGATGTAGCTGCGCCCGAAGCGGGCCAGCCCGCCGTCGAGGTAGCCCACCTGATCCCGGGCGTCGGCCTGCGCGCGCAGCCCGAAGTATCGCCGCGATTCGTCATCGATCAGCGGAATAATGCTTCGCGATACGGACACCCGCGGCGTGCGCAGATGGCCTGCCGCTGCCCAGGCCTCCCGGAATCCGGCGATCTGCTCGGCCTGCAGCTCATCGAAGGGGACCCCGGTGTCCTCCGTCAGCAGGGTCGAGGACATGAGGTTCATGCTCTGCTGTCCCGCCCACCGGGCGCTGGCTCGGTTTCCGGCGCCCCACCAGATCCGCTGAGGGAGCGTCGGGGAAAGGGGTTGTATTGGGACCGGCCCGCTGTGCCCGCTGACCTGCGGATTGCCCCTGGCCATGCCCGCCCCGGCGATGGCGGCCCGGAAGCGCTCCGTGTGCCGGCGGGCCATGTCGGCGCCGGACTCGCCCTCCGCCGGATGGTGCCCAAAGGCTTCGTAGCCGTCAAGGACTGTCTCGGGGGAACCCCGGCTGACCCCCAGCTGCAGGCGGCCGCCGCTGATGAGGTCGACGGAGGCAGCTTCCTCGGCCATGTAGAGCGGGTTCTCGTACCGCATGTCGATGACTCCGGTGCCCATCTCGATCCGAGAGGTCCGGGCGGCAATCGCGGCGAGGAGCGGGAATGGCGAGGCCTGCTGCTCGGCAAAGTGATGGACCCGGAAGAACGCTCCGTCGACGCCGGCTTCCTCCGCGGCCACGGCCAGCTCAATCCCCTGCAGGAGCGCGTCCCGGGCGGAACGCACGCGCGAACCCGGGACGTCGCCCCAGTGGCCGAAGGACAGAAAACCAATCCGTTTCATAAGTTCTCACAACATCTCATAGACCTCGGGCTTTCGGAAGCGAGGTGGGCGGCCCGAGGGAGAGCTTCGGCTCACGACCGGCTCGACCGACAGTCTCTGCCTTTGGCGTCGGTGCTCTCAGCCATGCTGGTCCTGTGCTGACCCTTCCAATCACAAACGCCCGCGCAGCCGACGCCGTTCCCAGGGGCCGGATCGGCTACGACCTCTCCGCAGAGCGGCTATTGCTTCACACGATTCAGACCCAGGAAGCGGTGGATGCCCTGCTGTCCACCGGCGTACTCGTGCCGGACACTTCGCTCGCCGAGCCCTTGTACGTGGACGCCTACGCCTGGATGCTCCAACAGATGGCTAGGAAGCTCTCCACCGTGGGTGACGGGGCGCTCTGGTTCTGGGCCAAGATCAGGCGCCAAGACCTGGTGGATCTCTGCAGGCCGTCTGTGGGAGAAGTTCTCTTGACCTGCAGGGTGCCGCGGGACCGGGCACTGCTCTCGCACTTTCACGACTGGCATTCGGTCCTGAACGAGAGTCCGCTCGCCCCGGAAATTGCCGGGGAAAGCGATGGAGACTTGGACGCCCGCCTGAATCGTGTTTTCGCCGATTTCGAGGACCGGCTCACGGCGGCAGGAGCACGGGATCTCGGCCGCCCGTATTGGCCGGAGGATTTGAGGGCCGAAGTCGAACAGGGTTGGCAGAGCATCTTGGAACCGGGCAACTACGGCCGTTTCGGATCCTGGCAGGCCACCATGCACGACCTGCGCGCTGACGATGTCGTGGGAGCGGTAAGGCTCGATCGCTGAGCAGTCGCTCAGGAGCAAAGCATGCAGCCCAACATGGCAGCCGGTCTGGTGAGCCGGGGGCTAGCCGTAGACGCGGATCCAGTCGACCTGCATCTGGCTTGGTAGGGTGGCGGTCCCGTCCGGGAACCAGTCCAGCTGGATTGTTTGGTGCATCCCGACCGTGGGCTGGTGCGCCGGGTCTGTGTCGGTGAACCATTGCACGCCGTCGATGTAGCCGGTGATTCCGGACGGGGTCCACTGCACCGCGTAATTGTGCCACTGAGTTGTATCGATCGGCTGCGCTGTCTGAGTCTGGAAGTTCGAGCCGCTGCATGCGTAGTGCAGGAAGAACTTGATCCTGGACGTGTCGGACGTTCCTTCGGCGTAATCAATCTCCGCGCAGTTGGGGGACGTGTTGTTGTTCGGCCAGAGGATCAGGACTGGGTGGTATTTCGGATCCCGGGCGCTGGTCTTCATCCGGACTTCCCAGCGTCCGTATTGCTGCTGGGCAAACTTGGCTGACATGCCGCCGGTAGTGCCCGCCGAGTCGCCGCTGACGGTAACCACGCTGCCGTTCACGGACCACGCGTTCGGGCTCCGGATCCCGTTGCCCGCATGTCCCGGACTGTTGTAGACGCCCCACTTCAACGGATTCGGCGCGCCCGTGTAGGAAAACTCGTCCCCGGTAACCACCGGACCCCACCCGAAGACGACGGCGGCCTGAGTACCGTCAGGCGCCGGGGCCGGGTTCACCGTGATCGTGCGGGAGGGCGTGACCGCGTCGGGGCTGACCCCGTTCGCCGCGGCGACAGTGAACGTCGCCGGCCCGGCCGTCGTCGGGGTCCCGGACAGGACCCCGGAAGTGCTGTTCAGGCCCAGCCCGGCCGGCAGGGCACCGGAGGCCACCCTGAACGTCGGCGCCGGACTACCCGTCGCGGCAAACGTATAGGTGTAGGCGGTACCGACCGTGGCCGTCGCCGGAGGCGAGGACGCCGTGAACACCGGCGCCGCCGGGGCCGGCCGAACCTCGATCAGAGACATATTCCACCTGTCCGTAGTGGGAGCGGTGTCATTGATTCTGACGGTAGATGGCGCCGTCACTGTGCCGGGCACAGTTTGGCGTTGCGTCCAGAACGTGCCGCCGCTGCCGGCAAGGTACTCATCGACCTTGGTTTGACCGCTTCCCACGGTGCGGGCTGTGGACGCACTCCAGTCATTTCCCACACCCCACACCCAGGAGCCGGTGCGGGTGGTGCTAAGCGAAGCGGTGGGCGCTCCCGTGGGCCCGCTGGCACCCCCGACCGCTCCATCGGTGGCCGTGTCCGCGCCCGTGAATGTGGCGACCGTTATGGAACCCCGGTATGAACCGTTGTGCGTCGCGGTCACCCTTGCGTTCGTGAGGATGCCACTGGACACGGCCTGCCAGATTTCTGCTGTCCCGAACTGAACGTTGGTCCGCTTACGCAGGCGCCAGGTGAGCCCGCCACCAGTGACTGAGGTGAACTGCTGGGCACCGGTTTCGGCACGTCCATCAGAGGTCACAAACGCAACCAGGAGTTCCTTGGTTTGGCTGGTTGTAAAGGCTGGCGAAGTCACGGTGCGGGAAAGCGAGGCCTGGTGCGCACTGACCACTTTGTCCGTCGCCACTCCCCCAGCTGCCTTGGCGGGCAGGGGCACCAAACTGAGACCGACAATTGTGGCGATAAGGACTAGGCGTGGAAATATCGGTCGCCGCATGAATTCCTCGCAAAGTCATCATTGAAGTGAAATAAGCCGTCACCACCATGGCAGCGACGGCGGTGCGCCGAGGGATCTGAGGGCGGTGCGCCGAGGGATCTGAGGGCGGCGGCCATTCGTCGTGAACATCATCCGGGACAAAAGCCCTGACTGCGGCGTGATTGAGTCTTGCCGCCGAATTCATCCCGCCGGATTCACCGGCCCGGGAGACCCCATCGTAACGAGTCCCGAGCCGCGACAACCCCGGTGGCGGCTACCCGTTAAAGAACGGTTCATACTCGTTAAAGCCTTTGCTTTACTCGCAGTCGGCAATACAGAGATGACATATCGCTTCCTTACCAGCGGCGTCGCCATCCAGAAAGAAATCGCGCCCGAAAGCCAAATCCCCAACACGGCAGAGGCACCCAGAACATGCCTCAGCAGGACTAAGCTGACTGTCAGTTGCGCCTGGCCCGTGGAGGCGCCCGGACTCCGAAAGCGTGATGCGCATGAACAGTTCCGAGACAGTCCTGGCAGGCCTCGATTCCGAGCTCGCCTGGCTCCGGGAAACGTACACCCAGCTGCACCGGCATCCCGAACTGAGCCTCGAGGAGCATGAGACTTCGAAGATTGTCGAAGAGAAACTCACTGCCTTCGGCTTTGCGGTGACCCGCATTGGAGGGACCGGCGTCGTCGGCGTCCTCGCGAACGGAGTTGGCCCAACTGTTCTTGCGCGCGCCGACATGGACGCCTTACCCGTCACCGAGGCAACGGGGCTGTCCTATGCCTCGGCAATGGACGGGATCATGCATGCGTGCGGTCACGACCTTCACGTCAGTGCGCTGCTCGGAGCCGCCAAGCTCATGGCGGACGGCAGGCGAGCATGGTCCGGGACCTACATCGCCCTGTTCCAACCGGCCGAAGAAATCGGAGCAGGGTCCAAAGCGATGGTCGCCGACGGACTCGTCACCAAGGTGCCAGGGCCCGACGTCGTCCTCGCCCAGCACGTGATGCCAATGCCGGCGGGGACGGTCGCCACCACGGACGGGCCAGTCCTTTCGGCCGGAGATTCGCTCAAGATCACCGTGTATGGGAAGGGCGCGCACGGCTCGATGCCGCACATGTCCGTGGACCCAGTGGTGCTGGCCTCCTCCATCGTGCTCAGGTTGCAGTCAATCGTCTCGCGGGAGACGAAGCCCGGGGACTTCGCCGTCGTCACCGTCGGGGCGCTCAACGCCGGCACGAAATCGAACATCATCCCGGACCGCGCCACACTGCTGCTGAATATCCGCACTTACGACAACCAGGTCCGGGCCAGGGTGCTCGCCGCGATTGAGCGGATTGTCAACGGCGAGTGCGCGGCCGCCGGATCGCCCCAGGAGCCTGACTTCGAGTATTACGACCAGTTCCCGCTCACCAGCAACGACGCGGCCGTGACTGAGCAGGTCCGGGCCGCGTTCTCCGCCCATTTTGGTGCCGACGCCGTGCACAGGGCCGAGAGGCAGACGGCTTCGGAGGATTTCAGCCGCATTCCGGCTGCATTCGGCGTGCCGTACACATTCTGGCTCCTCGGCGGTGCGGACCCGGACGCCTACCGGGCGGCGGCCGCGAAGGGAACGGTGAGGCAGGACATCCCGGGGAACCACTCCCCGTTCTTCGCCCCCGTGATCGACCCAACCCTGTCCATGGGCGTCCAAACTCATGTCGTCGCCGCACTGTCGTACCTCGCCAAATGATGCCGGGCCGGGCGGCAGGCGGGACATCGGGAACCGTCCATTTCACCCGTGATTCGTGATGAGACGCCGGGAGCATAGGGCAGGTGGGGCTCCGATCTCACGGGTGCGCCTGCGTCGGCAAAGTGAGGATTTCGGCTCCGTCGTCGGTGATAGCGATCGTGTGCTCACTGTGGGCTGTCCGGCAGCCGGTCGCACTTCGGAGTGTCCACCCGTCGGCGTCGGTGATGAGTTCAGCGGTGTCGGCCATGACCCATGGCTCCAATGCGAGCAGCAGCCCAGGGCGCAGTTTGTATCCACGGCCTGGCCGTCCGGTGTTCGCAATGTGCGGGTCCTGGTGCATCGTCGATCCGATGCCATGACCCCCGAACTCGGTGTTGATCGGGTACCCGGCCGCGCTGAGGACCGAGCCGATGGCATGTGAGATGTCGCCGATGCGAGCCCCGGGTCCGGCAGCGGCTATTCCTGCGTTCAATGCGCGCTCGGTCGCGCTGATCATCGCGACGCTCTCCGGGGGCTTGGAGCCGCCCACGATGAAGCTGATGGCGGAGTCTGCAGCAACTCCTCCTTTGGAGACGGCGAGGTCCAGGGTCAGCAGGTCGCCGTCGGCAAGCGTGTAGTTGTAGGGCAGTCCGTGGAGCACGGCGTCGTTGACGGCCGTGCAAATGTAGTGACCGAACGGCCCGCGTCCGAAGGATGGCTCGTAGTCGACGTAACAGGACAGCGCTCCAGCCTCGACGATCATGGTCTGGGCCCACCGGTCAATGTCCAGGAGGTTCGTGCCGACCGTGCTACGGATTTTCAGCGACTGCAAGATGTCAGCGACTAGGGTGCCGGTCTCTTTTGCTCTGCCCAGTTCGGTGGGGTTCAGGATCTCGATCATGCGGCGCCTTTCTCACGCATCCAATAACTATCCCGGCCATATTATCCCGGTACTATAATCGGAGCCATGGTTAGGTTGCCACTCACACCCGCAGAGGTCGAGCGCGGACAGCGCCTCGGTGCCCTGTTGCGTCGCGCCAGGGCAGAGCGTTCGATGCTTGAAATCGCGCTCGATGCGCGCGTCTCACCGGAGACCCTCCGGAAAATCGAGACGGGCCGCGTAGCGACTCCTGCCTTCCCGACCATCGCTGCGATCGCCGACGTCCTCGGGCTCTCCCTCGATGCGGTGTGGGCAGAGATCACCCAGCCCAAACATGGCGTCGAACCGAGCAGTTCTGATCACAACGCACGTGAGCGGTTGGCCTCGTAAGGCTCAATCGCACAGCTCGCAGCCCAACGAGCAACTTCGTAGATGACTATTCGAAGTCACCCGGCGGCATGTCCAATCGTTCGCCGGGATTCAGACCCGTGGAATCAATAAGCTCCAGCAGCCTCCGCACGGCCGGATTGGCAGTTTGCTCGTTCCACGCGAGTTCCAGGTCGACACGGTTGAGCTCTTGGATTCCATGGCTGCCGTTGATCTCGTGGAACTCCACCCCCGGGGGCGATGACGCCATAGCCGAGGCGGGCACCAGCGTCACGCCCAGGCCGGCTTGAACGAAGGCGAGGAGGGCTGGGATTTGGCTCGCGTACTGAGTGATGTTCGCGTGCGCGCCTGCGCTGGCAAACAGCCGGAGTACCAGGTCATGAAAGTAGCGCGCTTCCTTGGTTGAATACATCAGCAGCGGCAATCGGTCCAGGCAGGCCAGCGGAAGGGGCGCATCCATGTTCGTCAGGTTGCCCAGAATGGAACTTCCCAAAGGGATCGCGACGACGAGGCGGTCCGTCATGATGGGTCTAGAAACAATGCCCGGCCGGGCCACAATCGGCCGGAGCAGCCCGATGTCCACGCTGCCCTTCACCAGCCCGTCCATCTGATCCGTGGAAACCAGTTCCCGCAATACGAACGACACTCCGGGCATGATGTCAGCGGCACGCCTCAGGAGCTGGGGCAAGGCGCTCTGACCAGCGATAGCGGTGTACGCGACGGTTATTGCGCCGGCGTCGCCGGATGAAACCCGCCGGACGTCCAACTCGGTCTTGATGCACATGTCCAGTATTTGCCGGGCCCTGGGCAGCAGCATCAAGCCGGCCGCAGTCAGTTCAACCCTTCTGCTGGTGCGGCCAAAAAGCTGCGTACCCAGTTGTTTCTCGAGCATCTGGATCTGCCGACTCAACGGTGGTTGTGTCATGTTCAGCCGTGCTGCGGCCGCACCGAAGTGCAGTTCCTCAGCAACTGCGACAAATGATTCAAGCTGCGGCAGGGAGAACATCAATACCTTTCATGGATGCACGAGTGCTCATTATGGCTTGGACTTGGATCGTTTGCACCCATTATGTTCAGTTCAGCAGCAGATGCGGAAACCGTCAGCTAGGCAGAGCGTCATCGGCCGGTCGCCTGACCCACGCCTAAGGAGCACACCGGAGTGAACCAGGAAAGCCAGCACGCACAGCACCTCCACCAGGTGAGGATTACCGGCGTCACGATCACGCCGGTGGCGTTCAATGACCCGCCGCTGCTGAACACCGTCGGCGTCCATGAGCCGTTTGCGCTCCGGGCGATAGTGGAAGTCCATACCGACGCGGGAGTCAGCGGATTGGGTGAGACATACGGTGATGCCGGCCATTTGGCCCGTCTTCACCTCGCGGCCGAGGCCGTTCCCGGCACCGACGTGTTCAACATCAACGAACTCCGCAGCTGCGTTGAGGCCGCCCTGCAAAAGGACACGATCCGGGGTGGCCACGGAATGAGCGGAATGGTTACCGGATCAAGCACCACGGACCGCGTCCTCTCGCCGTTTGACGTAGCTGCCCTGGATATCCAGGGAAAGCTCCTTGGCCGCCCCGTGAGCGACCTCCTTGGCGGAGCGGTCCGCAGCGCCGTCCCATTCAGCGGGTACCTGTTCTACAAGTGGGCCGCACATCCCGGCCAGGCAGACGACGTCTGGGGGGCAGCCTTGGATCCTGTCGGGATCGTCAGCCAGGCGCGGCAAATGGTGGACGAGTATGGCTTCTCCGCCCTCAAGCTGAAAGCAGGCGTATTCCCCCCGGAGGAGGAAGTCGCCGCGATCCAGGCCCTCCGCGCGGAGTTCCCGGCCATGCCCCTCCGGATAGATCCCAACGGCGCCTGGACGGTTGAAACCTCCATCCGCGTCGGCAAGGAACTGGACGGCATTGTGGAGTATCTGGAGGACCCCACCCCGGGCATCGAAGGAATGGCCGCAGTCCGCCGCGAGGTCGGCATGCCGCTGGCCACGAACATGTGCGTCGTCAGCTTCGCTGATATTGCGCCGGCAGTGGCCGCCGAGGCCGTTGATGTGGTCCTCTCGGATCATCATTTTTGGGGAGGCCTCCGCCGTTCCCAGTCGCTGGCAGGCATCACCGAAACCTTCGGGCTGGGGCTGTCTATGCACTCGAACTCCCATCTGGGGATCAGCCTTGCCGCAATGGTCCATCTCGCCGCGGCGACGCCGAAACTCGACTATGCGTGTGACACCCACTGGCCATGGAAGGACCCGGAAGAGGACGTCATCGCGGCCGACACGTTCTCGTTTGAGAACGGAGCCGTCAACGTCCCCGCAGGACCCGGGCTGGGGATCGAACTGGACCGCGACGCCTTGGGACGCCTCCACCGCCAGTACCTGGAGTGCGGGCTCAGGAGCCGGGATGACACCGGGTACATGCAGCGGCTGCGCCCTTCCTCCGAGCTGCAGAGCCCCCGCTGGTGAGCGTTTCGGAGCCTTCAGAAAAGGGCATGTCGATCGTGGTCACCGATCCCATCATCAGCCGCTTTGAGGATCAGCTAAGGCACGACGGCGGCGCTCACCACTGGACCATGGCGGCGGCTTGGTCTCCTGAACGCCAGCTGGAAGCACTGGCAACTGCCGACGTCGTCGTCTGTTCCTCTCTGGGTCCCGAGCAGGTGGCGGCCGCAAGCAGACTGAAGCTGGTGCACGTCACCGGCGCTGGGTACGACAAGATCTTCGTTCCGGGCCTGCAGCCGGCAACCCTCGTGGCCAACACGTTCCATCACGCGCGGCCCATTGCGGAACACATCCTGATGGTCACGCTGATGCTGTCCCGCAATGTCATCGCGGCCGACCGCGCGGTGCGTGAAGGCCGATGGCGGACCATTGCCACTGACCCCGAAGTGCCGTTCCACCCGACCTTGAGTGGAATGACCATGGGACTCGTCGGGATGGGCTCCATCGGAGCGGAAACGGCGCGCATGGCCGGCCTGCTAGGCGTGGACGTTCGCGCCGTCCGCAAGAATCCGGCCGCCGGCGCCCCGGACGGGGTCACGCTGAGTTGGATCGGCGGAAACCACCAGCTTCCGGAGCTGCTGGCAGCGTCCGATGTCGTAGTTGTCACCGCGCCCCTGGACTCTTCGACACGAGGGATGATCGGGGCAGCGGAGTTCGCGGCCATGAAGCCGTCCGCCATTCTGATAAACGTTGCGCGCGGTCCCGTGGTGGACCAGCAGGCGCTGTTCGACGCCCTCCAGTCCCGGCGTATCGCAGGGGCAGGCATTGACGTGTGGTGGGGATCCCCCGCCGACGGCGTGCTGCCGCCCGCCGAGCTTCCGTTCGGATCGCTGGACAATACTGTGCTCACGCCGCACCATTCGGGGCACGCGCGGATCACGTTCGAACGCCGGGCGGCGGACATCGCGGCAAATATTGGCCGGCTGGCGCATGGACGGGAACTGATCAACCTCGTACCGAGGGTTTGGGCCAGATAAATCGCCCGGCTGCAAGGGGCTGCTTGCAGTGACCGCAGAGGTCAGGGCTGCATGGCAGCCACGGCGAGTTGTCCCATCAACAGCAGGCTTCCCAGCGCGGACGAGCCCAGCGCCAGCATCCTCAGCCGGGCGGTGTTCAGGAAGCGGTTCACGAACCGGGATGCCACATACCCTCCAAGCACCGCCGGCACCAACCACAGCGCGAGCGCCAATATTTGACCCGTCACAGCGCCTGCGACCCCCAGCGCCACCAGGGAAATTGCGGAGCCCACCATAAAGAACGCGCTCATGGTGCCCCGCAGCCGTGATCCCTGGTGGCCTTGCCAGACCAGGGCCATGGGCGGTCCGCCGATGGAAGTGGCGGTGCCCATGATGCCCGAGGCGGCACCGGCCGCGATCAGGTTTACCCGGACCGGTTCCGGCGCCCATCCCCGGATTGCAAGGACCAGGCCGGTGACCACCACGATGACCACCACCCAGGCCAGTCCCTCCTTGGACAGCAGGGCCACCAGCCATGCTCCCAGGAAGCTTCCGGGGATCCGGCCCACCAGAGCCCAGCCCGTGCCGCGGAGATCGAGGTGCTGCCGTTCACGGACGGTCACGAGGACTGTCACAAGGAGTGCCAGGAGAATGAGTGTGGCCGGCAGCAGGGCCGGATCCACCATGGCCACCACCGGCGCGGCAAGCATCCCCATGCCGAAGCCTGTTGAGGCCTGCAGGCAGGCGGCGAGGAAAACCACGCCGGCGATGAGCGCATACTCAGTGGCCGTCACCCGGCGGTTGCGGTGGCGCCTGTGAGACCTTTGACGGTTTCAAGTGGAAAGTGGCATTCGGCCAGGCGCAGCCCTCCATCGGGGGCGGCCGTCACCCGCGGCTCGGGCGCCACCTCGGCGCAGATGTCCTGCGCTTTCCAGCACCTGGTGCGGAAACGGCAGCCCGACGGCGGATCCAGCGGGGAGGGCAGCTCGCCCTGGAGGACGATTCGGTCCCGCTTCACCCCCGTAACGTCGAGCTTCGGCGAGGCGGACATCAACGCCGCCGTGTAGGGGTGCCGTGGATGGTCGAAAACTTCCTCCGTGGCGCCGGTCTCGATGATCCTGCCCAGGTACATCACGGCCACCCGGTCGGCCACATGCCGGACAACGGTCAGATCATGGGAGATGAAAATATAGGAGACTCCGAGTTCCTGCTGCAGGTCGTTGAGCAGGTTGAGGATTTGGGCCTGGACGGATAGATCCAGCGCTGAAACCGGTTCATCCAGGATGATGACGTCGGGGTTCAGAGCCAGGGCACGGGCGATGCCGAGCCGTTGCCGCTGGCCGCCGGAAAACTCCTGCGGGGATTTGCGCGCGTCCGAGGGCCTCAGCCCGACCATGTGCAGCAACTCCCGCACGCGGGCTTCACGCTCCCGCGACGACGGGTAAAGGTTCCGGTGGGTCGCCCAGGGCTCGGAAACAATGTCGCCGGCGTTCATCCGTGCATTGAGGGAGGCAAAAGGGTCCTGGAACACCATTTGGACCCTGCGCCGCCAGCTCAGCAGCTCCTTTCCGCGGAGCCCGAACGGGTTCGTACCTTCAAAGGTCACTGTCCCTTCGTCCGGTGTCTCCAGCATCATGAGGGTCCGGGCAAGAGTGGATTTTCCGCAGCCCGACTCACCCACCAGGCCCAGGGTTTCCCCTCGCCCGACCGTGAGGTTAATGCCATCCAGGGCCTTAAGGCGGGTGTTGCCGCGGGCGCTCTTGGCGACGTGGAAGGTTTTGCACAAGCCATCAACCTGCAAAAGCGGCTCAGACATTGTTTATCTCCTCGCTGAAGTGGCAGGCCGCAGCCCGGCCGGGCCGTGACAGCAGGGCGCCAGCGTAATCGTCGGCGTCGTCCTGCAGGTCCACGGGGCGATCGTCCACGGGACGATCGTTCACGGGGCGATCGGTCACGGGCAGCAGCTGCGGGCGCTCGGACCGGCAGATGTCCTGCACCAACGGGCAGCGGGACTGGTACACGCAGCCCGCGGGTATGTCATGAAGCTCCGGGGGGCTTCCGGCGATGGACAACAGGCGGGCGCCGCGGCCAACATGGACGGGCACCGATTCGAGTAGTCCCTTGGTGTAGGGGTGCCGCGGATCGCTGAAGACCTCGGACACTGGCCCGCACTCCACTACGTTGCCCGCGTACATCACCGCCACCGAGTCGGCTTCCTCGGCAACAACCGCCAGATCGTGGGTGATCAGCACGACGGCCATCTGGCCCTCTTCCCGGAGCTTGCGCAGGAGCTGCATGATCTGGGCCTGGACCGTGACGTCCAGGGCAGTGGTGGGTTCATCTGCTATCAGCAGGCGCGGGTTCAGGGCCACGGCCATGGCGATCAGGATGCGCTGGCGCATGCCGCCGGAGAACTGGTGCGGATACGAATTCACCCGGGACTCGGGTTCGGGAATCCCCACCCGCTCCATCAGCTCAATTGCCTGGACCTTGGCTTCCTTGGCACCCAGTCCCCGATGGATCCGGAAAGCCTCACCGAGCTGTGTTCCCACGGTATAAACAGGGTTGAGGGCTGTCAGCGCGTCCTGAAAGACAATGCCGAGCTCGGGACCGGCAAATTTCAGTCGTTCCTTGGGTGTCAGGGCCGCCAGGTCTGTTCCGTTGAGGACCACCTCCCCTCCGGCAAGGTCGCAGACGGGGTCCATGATTCCGGCGAGTGCCTTGGCCGTCATGGACTTCCCGCACCCGGATTCTCCGAGCAGTGCGAGGGTCTCCCCCGCACGGGCCTCGAAGTTTACGTCATTGACGGCCCGGACGGTTCCGCGATGCGTGCGGATGTCCACAGCCAGGGCCCTGACACTTAGAACAACTTCATGCGCCCGGGATTGGCCGGGGAGCACGCTTTGGGCAGCAGTTTTCACGGCTTTGCCTCCTTGACTGGGATGCGGGCAATCAGCCGCTTGCGGGGAAGTGCCAGGCGCCAGCGCTGGGCGGGGTCTGTGGCGATTCGGAGCCAGGCCGCCAGGACGTTCGCGGCGATGGTGGTGACCACAATCGCGACGCCGGGAAAGATGGAAAGCCACCAGGCGGTCTGCAGGTACTGCCTGCCCTGCGAAACCATAAGCCCCCAGCTGACGTCCGGCGGCTGGATGCCAATGCCAAGGAAGCTCAGGGAAGACTCGGCAAGCATCACATAGCAGAATTCGAGCGTGGCCAGCGTCAGGAGCGTCGGCAGGACCACGGGAATGACATGACGTCCAATGATGGCGTTTGGCCTGGCCCCAAAGGTCCGGGCCGCATCCACAAACGTACGGCTTTGAAGCTCCGCAGACTCGGCTCGTGCCGTGCGCAGGTAGATCGGGATCCGCGTCAGGGCGAGGATCAGCACGATGTTCCCGGCGCTGGGACTGAACACGTAAAGCACCACGACGGCGAGCAGCAGGGACGGGAAGCTCATGATGACGTCGGCAATCCGCATCGACACGTTTTCCCGCCAACCTCGGTGGTATCCGGCCCAGACACCCCACAGCGAACCAACCGCGAGGGCAACGGCCACTGCCGGTACCGCGACCGAGAACGTGGTGCGGCTGGCCACCACTAGGCGGGCGAGCATGCTTCTGCCCAGGGAGTCGCTCCCCAGAACGTATTCCCAGCCGTGGGCCAGCGAAAACGGCGCCTTGTTGGCGAAGAGGAGGTTCTGCTTGGTGGCTAGGTCGCCCATCAAGGCGGGGCCGATCACGGCTGTCAGGCCGATGAGGACCAAAAGCACGGCGGACACCGTGGCGAAGCGGTCCTTCAGCAGGAGCCGGAACAGGTTGGGGTTCCCATCCTGGCTTCCGTTCCCCTTTCCGGAGGGCCGATTCTCGGTCCCTGGTAGCTGATCCTGCGCGGCCGGCTCAGTCAATGAACTGGTCATGGTCTACTCCTAAGCTCTTGCCGTCACGGGGCGGACGCGTGCATCCAGCAACGCGTAGCCCATGTCGATCAGGATGTTCAACGCAAAGATGGCCACGGCGGTCAGCAGCACGGCTGCCTGCAGGACAGCGAAGTCGCGTTGCAGGATGGAATCGATCATGAGCTTGCCGATCCCGGGCCACCCGAAGATGGTTTCCACCACCACCGCTCCGTTGACCAAGCCCACCGTCAGGTCACCGGCCACTGTCAAAGCCGGCGCCGCGGCGTTGCGCAGTGCGTGATGGGTAACCACGCGCAGTTCGCCTGCGCCGCGGCTTCGGGCCAGTTTGATGTAGGGCTCAGACAGCGCGGAGACCATGGAACCCCGGACGATCTGGACCAGGACCCCGAATGGCCGGAGCAGGAGGGTGGCGATGGGCAGAACCCAGGCGCCGGCCCCCGACACACCGGATGTCGGGAGCCAGCCCAGGGTGATGGCGAATACCCAGATGCCGACGATTGCGAGCCAGAAGTCGGGTATTGAGGCAGCGGCCATGGAGACAAAACTTGAGATGCGGTCGGCGACGCCGTTCGGCTTCAGCGCCGCCCAGCAACCCACCACCAGCGCCAGAAGGACAGCCAGCACCATAGTGGTGGCCGCCAATTGCAAGGTAGCCGGAAACGCACGCAGGGCCATGGCGGCGGCATCCTGGCCGGTCCTGAGCGATTGCCCGAAGTCGAGCCTCAGCACTCCGCCGAAGTAGTCCGCCATCTGAACCAACAGCGGCTGGTCAAGGCCGTTGCGTGCAGTGAACTCGTCCCGCATCTGTTGCGTGGCGTTGAGCGGAAGATACAGGGCGGCCGGATTGCCGGTCATCCTAGCGAGCGCAAAAACACCAACGATTACCACCACCAGCGGAAGCGCGCTGGAAACGATCCGCTTTCTCAAGTAGATCAGCATGGGCTGTCCCTCTTTCCTTGACGTCCGGACTAGCTCGCCGGGGTCATTTCCGAGACGCGGAGTTCGTCACCGCTGGAGGAATTGGGCGTGTAGTTCACAGATTTTGACTTGCCCAAAATGCCCGTCTGGTGGGAGATGTGGGCGAACTGGACCAGTTTGTCGTTCTGGTAGGCGAAGACCTCTTCGAACGACTTCTTGCGCGCCTCCCCCGACGCCGCGTCGGCGGCCTTGATCTTTGCGTCAAATTCCGGCGTGCCAAAGTAGCTCTGTGCACCAGTGGAGAGCATGTACTGGTCAACGGTGAAGGCGGCGTCACCGGCCTGGTTGCCATGCTGGATCAGGAGCGCGACGGCGCCCTCGTCCTCGGCGAACGGGCGGACCTGATAGGTCAGCTGCTGGCTGGTTTCAAGCATCTTCAGCTTCACATTCAGGCCTGCCTGGCTCAACTGCTCCTGCAGGACCTGTGCAAGTTCGGTGACCTTCGGGAACTGTGCGTTACGGACCACGAGGGAGATCTGAGCCGAAGTGTCCACCCCGTCGGCTTTCGCCGCGGCCACCAGCGACTTGGCCTTGTCCAGATCGAAGGGCCACGCTTCCAGGGTTGAGTTGTGTCCCACGATGCCTTCGGGCACCAACTGCGCCGCCACCTTGTGCTTGCCCTGGTAGAGGGAATTCACGATTCCTCCCTTGTCGATGGCGTAGTTCACCGCCTGACGGACGCGGATATCGGTCAGGGGCGCTTTGGTGGCCTCGAGACGGAGGGCCACGGTTTCGTTGTTCGGGTAGTCAACAGCCAGGTCCCCAACGTTGTCATCCGGGCTGAGGCCCAGAGCCACGTCCGTTTCACCGCTGGTGACCATGGCCGCCCGCACTGAGCTTTCCGAACGCCACTGGTATTCGGCCTTGGCGTACGCGGGCTTCTTGCCCCAGTACCCGTCCCAGCTGCTGAGCGTAATCTTCTGGCCGGCGTCCCACTTTTCGATCTTGTACGGACCGGTACCAACAGGTTCCCGGACCTTCGCGGTTGTGCTCGTCGTCGTCGGCACTATTTCCAGGAACGAAAGGCGGAGCGGCAGAATCGGGTCAGGCTTGGGCGATGTCACCGTCAGCGTCGTCGCGTCCACTGCCTTGACCTTCAGGTCGGCATCGCCAAAAACGTAGCCCTCGACGTTGCAGCCCAGCTTGGAGTTGACGGCCCGGTCGATCGTGAAGGCCGCAGCTTCCGCGTTGAAGGGCGTGCCGTCCTGGAATTTCACGCCCTCGCGAAGCTTGAACGTCCACTCCGTGTCAGAAGTTGCTTTCCACTCCGTTGCCAGCAGGGGCTCCAGCGCTCCCGTAGTGGGATTTCGCTCAATCAGCGGTTCTGTGACGTTCGAGCGCACCACCACGCCGGTGGAGGTGAGGTTGGATTCGCAGGCCTCCAGTGTGGGGGGCTCCTGCGCCAGCACAACCCGGAGACTGCCGCCCGCCGTAGCTGGGGCGGAAGCAGAGTTCGCAACCGAGCACCCGCTCAGCAGGAGCAGAGCGCCAGCGGCGAGAGCCGGCCATTTCAGGACCGCGGCCGGAGAAAGTACACGAGAAGAAGACGTCATTGGATTCCTCGGAGTTCGGGGGTGGGCGGCCTCAGGCCATCAATGCAGGTCGACTTTGGGAGCTGAGGTCCGGGGTCGAACTCAAAGTAGTGGCGGCGGAAGAGGCTGGACAATAGACAGCGGTCCTTCGCCTGTTTGCGTAGCGCGTAAACCCACTCAACTTCTGTCCTGTGACGACCGCCACGGGGCACGTGATCCGCGTCATCGCTGGGAATAGTCCGCATCAATGCGCACGGCGCATTGATCGATGCAACTTAGAAGTTGGACGCGTATTGATTGCGAAACCTAAGGTGCAGGTATGAACAACGTAGCTGTCCTTCAGGTAGGACCCTTGATGCCCTCTGTACAGGACGCCGTGGTTCTTGACTACGGCGCCGTCCGGCTTCCGGATGAGCCGGCGGAGCGAGCGGAATTCCTGCAACGTCGAGGTAGCGACTTCGATGTAGCCGTCACCTCAGGCAAAGTCGGCGTGGGGCCGGAACTGATGCGCGCGCTCCCGGCCTTGCGCGCCGTCGTGAACTTCGGCGTGGGCTACGACGCCACCGACATTAGCCAAGCCAGGGAACGGGGCATCGCCGTCAGCAACACCCCCGAGGTCCTCAACGACTGCGTCGCCGACACTGCCTTGGCGTTGTACTTGGATGTGCTGCGGCGGATCAGCGCGGCTGACCGGTACGTACGCGCCGGCCAGTGGGCCACTGCGGGGAACTTTCCCCTGGCCACGAAGGCCAGCGGCAAACGTGTCGGCATCCTCGGGTTGGGACGCATCGGCAGGGTCATCGCCCGCAGGCTTGAAGGCTTCGATTGCACCATCAGCTATCACAACCGTCGGCCGGTGGCGGAGGTGCCTTACGAGTACTGCACCTCACGGGTGGATCTGGCGCTGCAGTCCGATGTCCTGATCATCGCGGCAGCGGGCGGGCCCGATTCAGTCAAGCTGGTCGGTCCGGAAGTGATTGAAGCACTCGGCCCTTCCGGCTACCTCATTAACGTGGCGCGGGGTTCCGTCGTGGACGAAGAGGCACTGGTGGCGGCGCTTCTGACCGGTCAGCTTGCCGGCGCGGGGCTCGATGTCTTCGACGACGAACCCAAGGTGCCCCACGACCTGCTGGCCCTGGACAACGTCGTCCTTCTCCCCCACTTGGGCAGCGGAACACACGAGACCCGGGCCGCGATGGCCGAGCTGACGCTGGCGAACCTGAAGCAGTACGTGACCACGGGCAATCTGGTGACGCCGGTTTGTTGAGCGCCCGGCCGGACGCGCCGCATGCATCCCCAAATTACGGTAGTCGGCACATCCAGAGGAAGCCTCAACGAAGCTGGGAGAACGGGCAATGAGCGTAGCGGTTGGGTATCTTTCAACGATGGAGGGCCATGCGGCACTCCACGCGGCCATCGTGGAGGCAGCACGCCGGCGGACCACGTTGGACATACTGTGGCCCGCGGCCGGCGCCCAGAGCGACATCTCCCCGACCGAGGTGTCAGCGGCCTTGGCCATGGCTTCCGTGGAAGGCGTTTCAGCGCGAATCCGGCCATCAGGTAACGACGACGATCCCGCCGACGTCCTCATCGACGCCTCGTTCGAGGACGACGTCGAGCTCGTCGTCATCGGCGTCCGGCGTCGTTCCCCGGTGGGCAAACTGTTCCTGGGCAGCACAGCCCAGAGGGTCATCCTCGAAGCGGGCTGCCCCGTTACTGCCGTCAAGCCCCCGGTGGGGTCCCGCTCGTAACCGCTCGACGTAAGCAGTGCGACGGCGGGCAGCGACGGCGGGGCGACAGCGACGGCGGCCGGCAGCGACGGCGGGGCGACAGCGACGGCGGCCGGCAGCGACGTTGAAGTCGCGAGGAAGCCGCGCGATTCGTCAGCCGTCAGGACATGACCCGAGCGGCGCCGGTTTTCGGCGAACAACTGGAGCACGGCTTTCCACCCGCCGTCGTCCTCGGCCGAGCGGGTTGGACGGATCATTTTGCGACAAAAACCTCTCAGCCCGTAAGTCAGTGCCAGAGTCTCTGGGAGGCACTAATAATGTCGGTGCCTCGTGATTTGCTGGGGGTATGGAAAGCAGCGCGGCGTGGAGTGCGGAAAGCAGGGAGGCCGTGGCGGCTGTCGCCGCGTCCGTTGCTGCGCTTGCTGCTTTCGTGGGCGTTGGCGTGGACTGTTCCGATCCGTCCGGGGCTGATCTGTCCGGGGCCGATCCGTGGCGGGACGCGGATCCGCTGCGGAGCCTGGCGGACGGGTGCCTGGACGGGCTCGCCGAGGTCGCCCGGATCGAAGCCCGGACCGCGGCGCTGAAGGTGAGGCTGGCCGCCGACTACGCGCGGGCTGCCCTGGCCCTGACGCCCCCGGCGGTATCGCCGCAGGACCGCACCGCCCAGGCCATGGCGCTGGTCGCCGAGGTCGCCTGTGTCCTGACCGTCAGCGAACGAACCGCCGGCGCCCTCCTGTCCGATTGCCGGGCACTGACCACGGCGCTGCCGCTGACCCTGGCCGCCCTGCAGGCCGGGACGATCTCCTGGCAGCACGCCCGGATCATCGCCGACGAAACCACCGGACTGGACCCGGCCGGAGCGGCCGGCCTGGAAGCCCACTTCCTGGACCCCGGCGCCCCGACCCCCGCCCGCGGCTGCCCGGCCGGGGACCTCGTGGCGTCCCGGTTCCGGGCCAAGGCCCGCGCCTGGCGCGAACGCCACCACCCGGTCAGCATCGAACGACGCCACAGCACAAGCGCCGAGGACCGGCGGGTCGAGTACCTCCCGGACCGGGACGGCATGGCCTGGCTCTCCGCCTACCTCCCGGCCGACAGCGCCGCAGGGATCTGGGACCGGACCACCGCCGCCGCCCGCGCCCTCCAGGGCCCGGACGAGACCCGGACCCTCAGCCAGCTCCGCGCCGACATCACCGCCACCTGGCTGCTCACCAGCCACACCGGCACCGGGGCCACCGACGGAGCGGCCGCCGGCGGCACCGGCATCGGCGGAATGGCCAGTTGCGGAACGGCCCGCGGAGCGGCCGGCGGCGGAATGGCCGACGGCCGCACCGGCCCGGGCGGGCATGTGGCCGGGGGTGTTCCGTCCCCGCGGGCGCAGGTCCTGATCACCGTCCCGGTCCTGTCCCTGCTGGGCGCCACCGACGAACCCGCCACCCTGGACGGCTACGGGCCGATCCCGCCGTCCATGGCCCGCCGCCTGATCACCGAGGGCGCCGGATCCTTCTACCGGGTCCTGACCGACCCCCGGGACGGCGCCCCGCTGGAAATCGGCCGGACCAGCTACCGTCTCACGACGGCCCAGCGGCACTGGCTCCGGCTCCGCGACGGCAGGTGCACCTTCCCCGGCTGCGGCAACCACTCTTTGGACAACGAGGCAGACCACCTCCTGGCCTGGGCCGACGGCGGCACCACCGGCATCTCCAACCTGGGCCAGCCCTGCCCCAGACACCACCGCCTCAAACACGGCTCCGCCTGGACACACGCCGGGGCCAGCAAGGACAGCCCGCCGGGCTGGACCTCACCGTCCGGACGCCACTACCCCAGCGAACACCAGGACTGGGAACCACCCGACTGGCCGGACCACCTCCTGCCCACAGACACAGACACTGACACAGGCCCGGACCACGGCCTGCCCGCGGACCCGGGACACCACCCGGACCCGGGACACCACCCGGACCCGGGACACCACCCGGACCCGGCGCCGCCGGCGCACCTGGACCCGGAACCCGGCCGGGATCCCGAGCCGGAACTGCCCCCGGACCCCTTCCCGGACTGGTACCAATTCACGGCCGAGAATCCAATGCCCGCCGCAGACACGGACGACCCGTACTGGCCAGAATTCCTCGACGACCCCTACCCGGAAAGCGTCCTGCTCCAATGTGCCTGATCGACTCTAAGCGTGCCGTTTCAGCGCTATAGTCCAACCAAAGTTGGGGGCATGCTTCCTGCCGTTTGGTCGCTCGTCCGCGGAGGACGCAGAGGACGCAGAGGACGCAGAGGAAGAGAGATCACCGAATAGAGAAAGAGCCCGGTCCTTTATGCGAGGACACAGGCCCGCCACCTCCGAATTCGCTCGTTTGCGGTCAGCCGCAACCTCAACACCGCCGGGGGTTTCCGCGTCTTCTTGGATCCGTGGCCGCTTTCCGTCCGACAGCCACCGGTCGCCCTCTGACCCTGTCCGGCACACCCGCGCAGGACTACGATTTTGCCTGTTGACCAAGCACACGGAGACCAGCACAGGCAGGGGCAGACGCAGAGTGAGGAAAACGCTGTGACCGGAGGGACGAGGCTGGGCGGACCGCACTGGCGGCGAGTGGTGGCAGCCCTCGCCAACAAGGACGCGCGGACCGCCTACGCGCAAATCGTGCTGGGCGCCAAGCTCCCCGACGTGGTTGCTGAGCTGAATGACCAACGACGAAACCGGGCCATCATTGCCCTGCTTGAGTCCGGGCTCGTTGAACGGAATGCTGCAGACGAGCTGGAGGCACCTGAGGCGATCTTCCGCGACCTGCTCACGCAGCAACCCCGGCGACAGGCGCAGACCGGGTTGGCTCGCTTCATGCGACTGGGCAGGATCGACAGGTATCCAGCCAACATGACGGAACGGCGGGAGCTCCTGGCCTGGATTGTCAGCGAAGCCATCGAGCCGGGCGAACACCTAACGGAAAAGCAGGTAAATGAACGCCTCCTCAGTTATACCGATGATGTCGTGATGCTGCGCCGCTACATGATCGACTTCGGACTCTTGGAGCGAACGCCCTCCGGCTCCTCGTACTCGCGGCACGACGAAACATAGGCTTCGAGCTTGGCCTTCTCATGGAGCCAGAACCTGTCCGAGCGCCAACTCAGCGCAGACGGGGCGCACTCGTTTCTTGTGCCACAGGCAGCATACAAAGACGGGCAGCTTTTATTGCCCGCCCGAAGGAAGAATGTGAAATAGGCCTATTTGGAAGACTTTCCAGCCGTTGACCAGAACGTGCACGGTGGGGATGGGGTGTCAGCGCCAGTCATCGATCACGTAGGCGTCGGGATGGCTGTAGCCTGGCTCGTTGGGCCGGTGCATGGTCACGCCCTGCAACCCTGTACGGAAACCGCG
The DNA here is from genome assembly GCF_029504395.1 of Arthrobacter sp. ES3-54. GTDB lineage: Bacteria > Actinomycetota > Actinomycetes > Actinomycetales > Micrococcaceae > Arthrobacter. The sequence continues at coordinate 205,049 of NZ_JAQFIF010000004.1, read as the reverse complement.
GGCGACCATGCGCTGATAGGCATCCTGGCGGCCTAGGTTCATCCCGGCGTCGAGCCGACCCAGCCCGCGCTCGGCGGCCAGTTGCTCGCAGGCATCGAGTAGTCGTTCGAATCTGTCACCGGCCTGCCGGCCGGGGCGTACGGCGCCGAACTTGACGAAGCACACATCCGCGCCGGCCTCCGAGCCCGGTCCGCAGTGACACACGGCCAGCCCGTCGAGTCCCGCCTCGCCCGGCAGCAGCACGGTGTCCCCGAGACCCTGCGCGTGCGTGGCCACGATCTCGCGTTCCAGGTCCAGACCCGCGTACACGGCATCGGTCAGTGCGCGACAGGCGCTGAGGTAGTCGGGCTGCTCGGCGGCGGACAGTTCGGCATACATCACCCGGCCGGGCACGGCGCCACGGGCCGCGACCTGCTTGTGCATGACGGCGGTCAGGAACCGGGGCCAAAAACCGTACCGGCGGTAGAGCTCGAGGTGTTTTGGACTGTGCGAGAAGGTGAACAGGCCAACGTGGCTATTCCCCCAGGTCTCGAAGCAGCCCATGATCGGTTCCATCAGGCTTTTGCCGACGCCGTGATCCCACAGGTCCGGACGCACAGTCAGCGGTCCGAAGAACCCGACGCTGCCCCAGTTGGCGGCGAAGTTTGATCCTGCGAGCTCGCCGTCGACCGTCGCGGCGAACGCGGCGTGCGGATCGGCGGCAAAGCGAGTGCGGACGTAGTCGGCGGTCCCGAACGGATCGGGGACCCCGAGGAAGGTCCCGAAAGCCACCCTGCAGATCTCGTCAGCGCGATCGAGGTCCGCCTCCCGCAGCGGGCGGACCGATACCGGCCCCCCGACACTCTTTCGCCCGGTTTCCTGTGCGGTCATGAGCCTCTCCCTCCACCAATAAACCAATGCGCAGATTCTACGTTTCGCAGCCGAACGCTTGAGTTGACGGAAACTATGCCCCGGCCCTTTGATAAAGCTTTGCCCGTTCGTCGAGAACGGCGGTGGCCGTGGCTAGGCGCCCGGGGAGCGGAACCAGTGCCTCACGGAGCCAGAGGGTGTCCGTGTAGGCATGGAACCGGTCCGGATTGACATGCAGTTCCTCGGCTACGGCCAACACCTGATTGTGAGCCGTAAAGTAACGTGCCGACGACAGGTGGTTCCGTCGCTGGTGCAGCGCCAAGCGCACGTCCATATTGGCCAGATCGAGGGCCGCCTCTGCTTGGGCTCCTTCGTCAAAATCCAGCAATCCGAGTGGGGACCGGTCGTCGACTGCGATGATCTGCTTGGCGTGCAGGTCTCCGTGGGACCACACCAGCGGATCCGGGGCGGTCCGAAGCAAATTCTTCGTCACATCCTCTGCCGCGGCCCGTAGGGCACTGCCTTGAGGCGACATTTCCGGCACGTTTTCGAAGTGACGCAGCCAGCGGTTCACGCATCGCCACAGATCCGCTGCTTCCACCTCTGCTGAGCGGAGCGGCAGGCTGCTCAGCACGCTGTGTGCGGCGCTGCCGTGCGGGGCGCTCAGCTGAGCAACCCACGAGCGCGCCCATTTCTCCCATGCCGCCGCAAACGATTCATCGCCGGTCGTGGAGTCGTCCTCACTCAGCTCGTTCAGGGTCGGTCCCGGGACTGTGCTGAAAACGATGACATCCTCGGAGCTGCGAAGGATCCTAGGGGTCATGAAGGTTCCGGCGGCGCTCAGGAGAATGTCCACATGTGCGCAGCGCTCGGCGGACGCGATGGCCTGCCCTGGCCGGAAGATCTTGCTGTAACGGCCCTCCCCCCGGACCACCGCACGCCTATGGGGCCGATACGTAATGAGTTCGCCTTGCTGCGCTTCCGCCCGCAAGGAGGGCAGACCGGGATCGTCCAGCGGTGCGAGTTCAAAGCGCCCCTGACGCAGATAGGCGCCACGGAGGGCGCGGGTCCGGCCCTGGCTCAGTACCTCCAGCACGTAGTCTCCTGGCTTCTTGTCGAACCAGGCCCGGCTAACGCGCCAAGTTGTGCCCGTAGCTTCGTCGGCGTACTGCGGGACGGGCAGGTACCACTTCATGGGATCAGCTCCAGCGGTGGAAGTGCCACTTGAGGTTCTGTGACCCAGCATGAACGAAGACCATGAGGACCAGATGAAGGTGGCATTAAGGATCCCTCATGCATGGACCGCCGTTGGATGGATCTGGCTGAGTTGGACCGGCTGCTGAAGGCTAACCGCTGGTGAAACGGGCGAAACCGGCGTGAACGTCACGGACTATTACGGATCCCCCGCCGAGGAGCTGTGCCTTCGCTCGAAGTTGCGCCACCAGGTCCTCGGTTGGGCGGCCGAATATTTCGATTGTTCTCAGCTTGATGAGCGGTGCCACTGGCAGGAACTTGGGGCCCGCCACCTTCATATGCAGCTCCAACGAAGCTACGTCAGGATGAAAATGGAGGACGCTCATGACGGAGCCGTCGTCTGAGAAACAGACGCAGTAGGAGATGATCCGCGGCTCATTCTGCTCAACGAACGCGGCGAGCCCGGCCATGGCAGCCTTGAGCTCCTCAAGTTTTCCGGCACGGACATCGGAGGTATCAAGGTAAGCGATGGAATCACCCATGTCATCTCTCCGTTGACAGTCCCACTTGGCCCTCAGGACCCGACTATTAGGCACCATTGTCCTCTCAGTCCCCGACCAAAGTGCGGCGTTTTGAACCTCCTCCTGCTTCATTGGCAGTGAGCACCCTGGCTGAGCGAAGCAGCGATCATGCGGGTGCTACTGATGGCGGCGCTCACTCCCGGCTGTTCCTGGAGAGGGCCCGGATACGGGCTCGCAGGCGCTGTGGCAGCTCATCGATGATTCCAACGACCTTGTACTCAACACCGCCCGCGGCCGCCTCAGCAAAGTCATAGGCTACTTTGGAGACCGGACACTAGTGGCCTGGCCTCGGGCCCCGAAAGGAGGACTGAGTGGACAGTGATGCTGGCACGTGGTTTCTGAGTCGAGCCGAGCGGGGAAATCTGGCCACAGAAGTGCACGCGGGCGGTGCCGGATCGCCGCCCTGGTCGGAGGGCAATCTGGTGCGGCCCCTGATTCATGGAGCGACCTACTTCGCCCGACTGCACGAGGAGCTGACGGCTCTGCAGGCGGGAGACCGCGTGTGGTTCACCGACTGGCGTGGCGACGCCGACGAGCGGCTGCTGGCGGACGGACCGTCGATCGGCGATGTGCTCGCGGCGTTGGCTCGTGCGGGAGTGGAAGTGCGCGGCCTTGTCTGGAGATCCCACGGCGAGCGCGTATCGGCCCCGATGAGCGGCCGATCCAACGAGCTCCTAGGTCGTGAAATAAACGAGGCTGGCGGAGAGGTCCTGCTGGATCAGCGTGTACGCCTGTTCGGTTCCCATCACCAAAAGATGTTCATCATCCGACGTCGTGACAATCCGTCGCGGGACGTCGCGTTCGTTGGCGGAATCGACCTTTCCCACAGCCGTCGAGACGATGCCGACCACGCGGGAGACCCGCAGGCGGTCACCATGGATTCCCGGTACGGGAAACGACCCCCCTGGCACGACGCCGCCCTCGAACTGCGTGGCCCCGTGGTGGCAGATCTGCTGGCAGTGTTCGCTGAACGGTGGAACGACCCCCATCCCCTGGACCGACGCACCCCCTACCGGATGCTGCTGCAACGTCTGGCCCGCATGCCCCGGCACCCCGAACCGCTTCCGGCCACTGCGCCCCCGCCGCCACCGGCGGGCCCTCATGCCGTGCAGCTGCTGCGCACCTACGGCGTGAAACGTCCCCCGTTTCCGTTCGCTCCTGTTGGGGAGCGCAGCATTGCCCGCGCCTACGCGAAGGGGTTCGCCCGCGCCCGGTCGCTGATCTACGTCGAGGATCAGTACCTGTGGTCGACAGAGGTCGCGGCCGGAATCGCTGAGGCCCTCGAACGGAATCCCACATTGAGGGTGATTGCCGTTGTGCCCCGTTACCCCGATTCTGATGGGTCTCTCGCAGGGCCGCCTAGCCGGATCGGGCAACTGGGTGCCATCGGAATGCTGCGCCGCGTCGCGCCCGACAGGGTCGGCGTGTTTGACCTGGAGAACCGCTTGGGAACTCCGATCTACGTCCATGCCAAAATCTGCATCATCGACGACACTTGGTTCACCTGCGGCTCAGACAACTTCAACCGCCGGTCCTGGACCACCGACAGCGAGCTCACCTGCGCCGTGTTCGACACGACTGCCGACAACCGGGACGCGGCCGCCACAGACAACGGCCACGACAACTCCCGGCCGTTGGCCCACCGGCTCCGGCTCCAACTCTGGGCCGAACACCTGGGCCTGGACCAGAACGATCCCCAGCTCCACGACCCGGCGGCCGGGCTCGAACTTTGGAATACCACCGCAGACGCTCTCGACCACTGGCATGAGGCTGGCCGGCACTCCCCCCGACCCGCCGGACACGTGCGCCACCACACCCCGGAGCCGGTGTCGCCCCGCCAACGTCTCTGGGCGGATCCGATGAGCCGCCTTATCGTGGACCCGGACGGCCGCCCCCACCGTCTGCGCGGCACTACCCAGTTCTAGGGCAAGCAAGTCTGCTGCAAAGAGGGCGGCACGGACCTCCGACTGCCGAACAGAGTCTCTGGGTCGCTTCGGGAGGTCCACGGGCTCCGCCCCGCTCTGCTCGATCGCATGTTCCGCCGCGTCCCAGCCGCCTTCGATGCTCAGCAGCTGCAGCCGGTGGATGCGGCAGATGCCGGCATACACCACGTCTCCCACGAACTGCTCACCCCACTGCTCGGTGGCGTCAGTCCAGGCACGCATCCGGTGCAGGTCGGCCAGCTCGTGGCACGCGTGGATCACCGTGCAGTAGATTTCTCCTGCCCATTCCGGCGGCACCCGGCCGGCGAGTACCGGAAGCATTGCCTCGTCCAGTTGCGCAAAGCCAGATGCGGTGCTGCCGCTGCGCAGGTCTGCCAGGCCGGCGAGCACCAAACCGAAGGATGTGAGGGCGGGGACGCGCAGGCTCCGGCCCATGTCCTGCAACTTGGCCGCTGTCTCCCCCGCCGGGCCCAAGTCCGTGAGACTAAGCGCGAGGCTGGCATCCAGGTAGAGCAGATAGCCGTGCTCCGGACCCTCTGGAAGACCCTGCAGTAGTCCCCGGGCACGGCTCACCCAACCGGAAGCAATGACCACATCTCCGCGGATGAACCACAGCAGCCCAAGGTGCAGGGCCTTCATGGCCGCATCTGGTGCATCGCCGTCGTCCTCGAAGCGGTGGTAGACGTCCTCCGAAACCTCTAGCGATTCCTTGACCTGTCCTAGCCACCATGCGGCTCTGCCCAAGAGACTCAAGTCCCCCGTCTCCAGTTCGGACAATGCCCGGGCCTGGCTGAGCTGCCGGTAAGCCGCATGCCAGTCGCCGCGGGCGTACGCCGCCCGCGCCGAGGCCAGCAACCCGTCAAACTTGTCCATCCCAGACATCACTTCAACGGTAGCGCCGCGGATAGCAGCCGGTCGAGCCACTCTCGAGGGCAAGTCCGGTCTCGGCCAGGCTTCCGCCATGCGTCGGCTCCTCGGTCCTCTTGCCTGTGAGAAGCGTCTCAAATAAATGCGGCCGCAGCCGGGAACCTGCCGCAGACAGGTAAAGTTATCTATTCGTAACATTCCCCTGACTGAAATGCGTGTGAATATGCCTGCAGACTCCGCTAATGACGACAAGCCCAAACAGCTCCTCGGACTCAGTGGCACCCAGACTATTGGCTCGGCTTTGGCCGCGGTGACCTCTGCCTTGGTGGGGTCCTTTCTAGGCGTTGCCGGGACGCTTATCGGCGCCGCACTCGGCTCTATCGTTGCCACGGTGGGCGCCGCTCTCTATGCCCGCACACTCAGTTCGGCCGCCACCGTGGCAATGAAAAAAATCCCCCAACGACGCGGGGTCGGACTGCCCGCTGACGACGGCGAGGTGCTGGTCGCCAGCGCGCCTGCCGAGAGCGACGAACCTCGAGCCGAACGTGTGAGGAGGAAGTTCACCCCCAAGACCTGGATCAAGGTTGGGGCGGTCAGTGCTGCCGCATTCGTTATCGCGATGGTCGGTGTCACGGCGGTCGAATTCGGAACCAATCGGCCCATCTCCAGCCTCGTCTCGTCGACATCGAGCATCGACGGCGGTGCCACCGGGCCCACGACGACGCTGGGCAAAGCATTGACCGGCAATCCGGCTGTCCCGGACGAGAAAGACGAATCAGCTAAGAACCTGGAGGAAGTGCCCGGGCATGTCGAGGGAGGCGCTAACGACGAAGGCGGCCTGACAACGAACGGCAGCCCCACTCGCGGGGACAGCGGCTCGGCCGGAACTGCAGAGCCGGGAGCCGACGAATCAAGCGACACGCCGCCGGCGGACCTCGCCCCCGGAACCGAACCGAGCCCGGAGCCTGCCCCCGATTCCGCACAGACCTCGGAGCCGGAGGTGCCCTCGGATTCGGGATCGGCCGAGCCGCTCGCACCGTGATGGCGAAGACACGGATGCAGGCCCGCTAGGAAACCCCTCTAACTCGGCACTGCTCGACGGCTTCGGAGATCCACATCGCCGCACTCAAAGCTCTCCGCGACGAAATCGCGGCCAGGCCCAAACTGGTCGCGGCCTCGCCCTAGCTGGATTCCACCTCGGAGAACAGTCCAGTGAAGGTGCCGCCGGCCTTAGCGAGCGCTTCGAAAAACGCACCCGCAGAAGCAGTTCCCACAGCCTGTGAGGCAGAGTCGTAATCTTCGAAATAGAGGTCCAGTGTGCGATACGCAGGCGTCGCTGTGCCGTCTTCCTTTGGCCACACTTTGGCGGACTCGAACCGGACGAGCCCGTCCAGCGCTGCGACGCGGTCAAGAATTGTGGGCATTTCCTGTTCGAAGAGTTCCGGCGCGGACGGGTTATCGATGATCAGCGTGATTTTGGTTTGCATTGCTTCGTCCTTACTCATGGTGGGTGAAGCACTCGTGGTGATGCGGGAAGCGGACAACATGGCTGCACTTTCACATTAGGAGTCCGCGCACACGACGTCCATGGCCCAACGAGCATCACTCCGTCTCTACGCGCATATGCGAAAACGTCAACGACAACCACGCGCAGTCCGAACAGTTGGAGTTGTACCGCGCCCGACCCTACGGACTCGCCCTTGGCACCAGTCTCATAGAACACGACCACGGCGACGTTTTAAGGCGACCCTCAGAAGGTCAGTTGGGCCTTCAAGAAAGCCCGCGACTAGGGCGCTGAGGCAATTGCGGGGTTGTCCCTTCCAAATGGCCTCGGGCCAATCCTCGCGATTGCCGCGGATGCGCTGCTAGTGATCATGACTGAAAGCCCGCAACTGGTGAACCGAGCACGCGACTGGATCGCAAAGACCCGTTCATTTCACAACCAACAGCTCACCAGGCACACAGGGGTGAGGCGCCTCGGAAAGACCCCGCCTGACATTCGCCCGGATTGCGGAGGAGGCCGCTGGTGTGACAACTGGAAGCCTGACCGGGCTGTCGTTGGTTGACGCTCAGGCCTTAGCGTCGCTGCTGCAAAACGAAAAGGCCCCGCTCGTTGGATTCAACGGGCGGGGCCTTCTTCGTTGTTGACAACAACAGCCGAGGACAAAGAAAGAACGTAGATGGACAGGCTACTTGGTCCCGAGGACCATCGCCTCTCGGCCTGCTTCCGCGGTAGGAGCAGTCGGTGCGCGCCTGGACGTGGACAAACCAAATGGTCCTTTATGCTCCCTGCGCGGTTCCGAAGGGCCGACCTAGGCTCGTGCATAGTCTTTCCTGGGCCATAGCTGATGCTGGTACAGACTAGTGACGGTCGGGGTTTGAGAGCTTCAGGTCCTGTCCGGGGGCTTCGGGCCTTTCCTGGCGCCCTTGGCCGCCTCGATCCGTTTTGCCTGCTCCAGGAAGGCACATCCCGCTTCCCCGGGTTCATCGACCACCGGATGCCCCTTCTGAGTGGGTAAAACGCGTCCTTCGCAACCCACATTCTCCTTACACAGCAGGGAACTCGCGGATTACGACCGGCCCCCAGAGCTACCTTCCCGACGGATCCGGGCTCATAAGGGGCCCGGGATGCCGACGACACCTACCTACTCATGGTCGACTTCCCCCCCTACGATGAGGGCATGGAAAACGCGAACCGCCGCTAAACAGGAAACTCCCCAGCATTTCTGGCCGGGATCTGCGACGGCCACCTCGCGTTCCGCAACCTTGGCCTGCTCCGCGAAGAAGACCTGTAGGTCGGTGCCACGGGGAGGTCGCAATCCGGGTTCGGCCGCATCAAACTGAAGAAATGTGAAGCCGCTGATCTCACGTCAATTATTCTCAGGAAACAGGAGAAGTCAGATGACTTGGAACCCCTACGAGAACCTTCCCACAGCGGCCTCGTTCTCACTGATCAGCAGCGACCTGCGGGAGGGCGAGAAGCTGGCGATGCCGCAGGTCAGCCGCATCTTCGGCGCCAGCGGTGAGGACGTTTCCCCGCAGCTCTCCTGGAGCGGGTTCCCGCCAGGGACGCAGAGCTTCGTGGTCACCATGTGCGACCCGAAGCGCCCTCGGTCACCGGTTTCTGGCACTGGGCCGGGGTGAACATTCCCGCCAACGTCACCGAGCTGCCCGCAGGCGCCGGCAATGAGTCGGGCTCGGGGCTCCCGCCGGGCGCCTTCCAGCTCCCGAACGACGCTAGGCTGAAGCGCTACGTCGCCGCCGGGCCTCCGGAAGGCACCGGGAAACATCGCTACATCTTTGCGGTCCTCGCCCTCGCCGCCGAGAAGTTCGAGATTGACCCAGAGGCGACGCCCGCCCTGCTGATGTTCAACCTGTTCAACGGCACCCTTGGACGCGCCCTCCTCGAGGGCTGGTACGAGAGATAGGCCTCCTTCGGCACCACTCTCGACTGAACTCCGCTTGCCGCACCGCGCTCCCTCCCGTGGCTAAGGACGCATCACGGAGCATGGCCCAGAGAATGTCTTGGCGGCGCGGGGCCAGGAAGGGCCTGGCCTGGATGCGCGTCTCATCTTCACCGTGAGAGCAAACGCGGCGTTCTGATCTACGCTCCTCGTCAAACAAGCAGGGTGACAGATTCGGGGTTTGTGGCCAGCATTCATGAGCTCGCTGGCCGCGGGGATCAGTCGTGCGACGGAGTGCCGGGCTTGTCCTGTGAAAATCCTGCGTACAACCAGGTGAGGCCGGCCCAGCCAGCAACGGGACGGCCGGCCCCGGCAGCGGGCCTAGGTCCGTAGCTGCCTGACGGGCGGGCCGCCAGATGCGGCATCAGGCCGCGGACGTCCGGCCGCCCACCACACCGGTCCCGGATCTTCCATCGCTCGATCTGGGATTCAGCTTCTTCCCGGCTCCTGAAGCTGCCCGTCCCGGTGGGATGCATGGGCGAGATCGACGACATCGTGCGCTGCGTGCTATACCTCGAGTAGGCTCCGTTCGTCAAGAGAGAGTTCCTCCACGTCGACGGCGGTCAGAGCGCCGGAAAATGACCAGATTCGAGAAAGCGACAGAGTAACCATGACCGTTACGACCGAACAGGATGCTGTACTCATCCGGGTGCTCGACAGCTGGGCCGACGCCGTGCGGCGCCACGAGCCCAAGCGCGTCGCCGCGTACTTCACCGAGGATGCAATCTTCCAGGGCTTCGACAGGACGCCGGTCGTTGGCCGAGCCGGAGTCGCCGCCTATTACGACAAGCAGCCCGTGGGGCTCACCCCGACGTACACGGTGCTGGAGACGCGTGCGTTCTCGGACGACACGTTCCTCGCGTTCGTCGACGTGGACTTCACGCCGCCGAACGCCGCGGTGATTCCGGTGCATCTGACCGTGGCGCTGGTGCGCTCGGAGGGCGAGTGGCTCATCCGGCACTATCACGTGTCGAAGATCGAGGCATAGGGTTCACGCGATCGGAGACGGGAGGAAACGCAATGGAATTCCTGGTCGACATGAGGACGACGGTCCCGGAGGGCACGCCGGACGAGGCAGTCGCCGACATGCGGAGCAGAGAGGCGGCCAATTCGCGCAACCTCGCCGCTCAGGGACACCTTCTGCGGCTGTGGCGCCCTCCCGTCGCCGAGGGCGAATGGCGCACCTGGGGTCTCTTCCAGGCGCGTGACGCCGACGAACTGGAGCAGGTGCTCGCGTCGATGCCGCTTCGGGTGTGGCGGCACGACAGTGTGACGCCGCTGTCGCCACATCCGAACGATCCTGGCGCATAGTTGTCGACTGCTCCTCACGGAGGGGTGAGCAGTCCGGGGCGGAGTGCGGCTCGCGTCAGGATGCCGTCGGGTACGGTGCGATGCCGGCGGCGACTGCGACTTCCCGGTAGGCCGCCGCGAGGTCGGCCAGCGAGGCGTGCGAATTCAGCCCGCTCCGATTCGGCGGACGGATCGGCGGCCGCTACGCCGACCGCATCGGCAGTACGGTGGTGAGCCGTCGCGCACCCGTCGACGGCTTGTGGGCGATTCGAGCATCCGGACGCCCGAAAACCGACGTTCCAGCCCATTGGCTCCCGTAATAACGTCGACTTCGGCACGGCGGATGTCCCCTCTCCATGTTCGAAGCGACCCGTCAAGACAGGAGAAGCACAGAGTCATGAGCACCATCGACGAGGCGGTGAGCGCCAGGAATGTCGGCACCCTCGCGGCAGGCTTCGTGGACACGCCTCTGTCGGCGTCACTGCTCGGCGACGATCTCGACGCCCGTCGCACAGAGCTTGGCAGAACCCTGCCCATCCGGAGGGTTGTGGAACCGGAGGACGTGGCCGCGCCCGCTGTTCACATCATGACCAACTCTGCACTGACGGGTGCGACCTTCGACGTCGATGGCGGCGAGCAAGTCCTTGGGAAGGAGTGAGGAAGCAGGGTCGGCCCACGACACTTCCCTATACGGCGACGCTGATCAGTTGCCGTCGAAGACAGCCTCTGGGCTCCACTCCGATGCCGGCTGAGAGTGAAGCCGCCAGTAGGCTTCGGCGATCAGTTCCGGCGCGAACGCTGTTCCATCCGCGATGTCTCCGGCGATGGTGACCCCGGTGACGTGCACGTTCTGCCGGGCCAGCTCGTAATGCAACAAATGGGTCACCGCGCGCAGGGCGGTCTTTCCGATCGAGAGGGTCGCATGCTCGGGCTGCGGGTCGTGGCTGAGCCAGCTGCCCGTCGTCAGGAACGTGCCGGTGCGGGCCTGTGCCATCGCCGGCGTGAAAACCTGCGCAGCAGTGATGGCGCCGAGCACGTCGACGTTGTACGCGGCCATCAGATACGTGGCGTCCGCGGCCAGGACACTGTCTCTTGCGATCAGGGCAGCGTTGTAGACCACGATTCCTGGGGCGTCGATCTGTGCGATGGCTTGCATCCGTAGACGGAACGACTCCTGGTCGGCGGCGTCGGCGAGCACGGTGTCGACGTTGGCGCCGGAAGCGCGCAATTCGTCGGCGAGAGCGGCAAGGGACTCCTCATGGCGCGCGACGAGCGTGATTCGGAACCCTCCTCTGGCATAGCGACGGGCCACAGCGGCCCCGAGGCCCGGTCCGACTCCGATGATCAGGACGTGCTTCGGGTCGATTGCGGCCGCATTACTCGTCCCTCCGGTCGGCATCATGCCCCTTCGATCTGCCGGCCCGGCATCGGCTCTGCGATTGCTATCCGCCATGCGGGGGCGCCAAAGGTGTCGGCGAAGTACTGCGTCTCATGCACTACCTTCTCTTGAGCGAATTGCATGACGGACACCGAGTATGTCGGCACGCCGTCATACGTGATGATGCACTCGCTCACCCACAGATTCCCGCTGCCGACGATCCGCAGTACCGTGAAATGCCTCTCGGCAGGGTGTCCACCACGTTGCGCCGCAATCGTCGTTCGACCTCGAAAGCGTTCACCCGACTGGGGATAGTCGAGGATCGCGTCGTCGGAATAGATAGCGTGTTCGGCTTCGCTATCCCCGCTTTCCGATGAGCGCCAGTGTGCCTCGAGTGCCGCCCTGGTCGGATCCATCGTGTTGTCCATTCCGTGCGGGATTACCGTCGGTTCAGGTCGCCGCCCGGCGGTCTGCTTGTGGTCCAGTTTGAGTGCTGGCAGTTCCTCTCGCAATCCACTTTCACCCCGACCAGGTCGATATGAGAGGTCGCGTGCGCGGCCAATGCGGCCGGGTGCGCATGCCGAGAGTGCTTTGGGGTCGGCGAGTGTCTCACGCTAACTCCTCGACCGCCACCGCCGGTTGTCCGATCTAACCATCGTCGGGCAGCGAACTCGGACCTTCGATGCCGATGGCGCCCAGCGCCTCCTTGCGGAGCGATAGGACGCAGGGTCCTACGCACGACTGAACGGGATGAGGCTCGATTCCGGCTACAGCGGCTTCTCGGCCGGCCGATGCAACGTCGGCGAGGGACGCACGCACGTTCAAAACTCTCGGTGTGAGTGCGACGCAGATCTGTGACCTTTCCCAGTCGTGTGTCTATCTGCCGACGTACGCACGGTGCGTCGAAGGCGACTTGGGAGGCGATGACGCCGAACAGCATGACGACTTCCCGGTGCGCGGTCGCGACCCGCTCTCGCGGCGCCGTTGCCCCTTTGCGCAGCTGCGGGGCCAAGCTCGGCCGGGCGCGCCTAACCCGCGCTGTCCTGTCGCTGCACGTTTTCTTGCAGTACCTGTGAATCCTGTTGCCCCCTGCGGCGGGAGAAAGATCTTCCTAAAGGTTCTTTCCCGTGACCGGTTCGTCCCGCCGACGTAGAATCGTGCTGGACAAGGAGCGCCGGCCGGCGCAGCGCCACGGCCAATTCAAGGAGGACCCTATGCGCCATGCATCGACCAGCCCTGAGGCTGCCGCCGCCGCACAGACCCTGTTCCGGGTCGCCCTCGGAGGCGTGCTCATCGCTCACGGATCCCAGAAACTCTTCGGGTGGTTCGGCGGAGGAGGCATCGAAGGCACCAGCAAGGGCATGCACGCCATGGGCTTCCGCCCAGCAAAACCCAGTGCCATCCTCGCAGGCGTGGGTGAAGCAGGAGCCGGTGTTGCCTTGGCTCTGGGGCTGGCCACTCCGGCCGCCGGCGCCGCCGCTGCCACCACGATGGGCGTTGCGGCCAGCGTCCATGCCCCTAACGGCTTCTTCGCCACAGAGGGCGGCCTTGAGTACCCCGCGGTGCTGGGCCTGGCGGCAGCATCGTTCACCATCGGAGGGCCCGGACCCTTCTCCCTGGACTCGCTCACCGGTCATGTCCTGGACCGGCCCTGGATGCGGGCGGCTGCCTTAGCCGTGATACCGGCAGCCATCGGGATCCAGATCTACCGCCGGCGTAAAGCCCTGGCCAACGACACGGTGGCACCGGATTCCGGATCCCCGGTGGAAGAAGGCTAAGTCCATCCCGACACGCCCTAGCCACCCATGCATTGGCCAACCAAGCCACTAATTCAGCAGTCTCCTAGGGGGAATCTGCCACGCAGGGTCAGCGCCAGCCGAGCTGCGGCGCCACGTACTTCAGGATCGACTCGATGACGTGGGCGTTGTAGTCGACACCGAGCTGGTTCGGGACCGTGAGCAGTAGGGTGTCTGCCCTGGCGATCGCCTCGTCCTCGGCCAGCTTCGCGGCCAGCTCGTCCGGGGCACCCGCGTAGGACCGGCCAAAGACCGCGCGCGTTTTCTCGTCGATGTTGCCCACCTGGTCGGAGCTGTGGCGGTCGCGGGCGAAGTATTGCCAGTCGCGCTCGTCCGTCAGTGCGAAGATGCTGCGGCTGACCGAGACGCGCGGCTCCCGCTCGTGCCCCGCCTCCTTCCAGGCCTGCCGGTAGAGCTCGATCTGCTCGGCCTGCTGGACGTGGAAGGGCTTGCCGCTCTCGTCATCCTTGAGCGTGGAGCTCTGCAGGTTCATGCCGAGCTTCGCCGCCCAGATGGCCGTGGCGTTCGAGCCGGAACCCCACCAGATGCGCTCGCGCAGGCCCTCCGAGTGCGGCTCCACGCGCAGCAGGCCCGGAGGGTTCGGGAACATCGGTCGGGGGCTCGGCGCCGCGAAGCCCTCGCCAGTGAGCACCTCGAGCAGACGCTCGGTGTGCCTGCGGCCCATGTCGGCGTCCGACTCGCCCTCGGCGGGGGCGAAGCCGAAGTGACGCCACCCGTCGATGACCTGCTCGGGTGAACCCCTACTGATGCCCAGCTGCAGCCGGCCGCCCGAGATCAGGTCGGCCGCGCCGGCGTCCTCCGCCATGTAGAGCGGGTTCTCGTAGCGCATGTCGATCACGCCGGTACCGATCTCGATGCGGCTTGTCCGTGCCCCGATCGCAGCGAGCAGCGGGAACGGGGAGGCGTATTGCTGCGCGAAGTGGTGGACGCGGAAGTAGGCGCCGTTCGCCCCCAGTTCCTCGGCCGCGACCGCGAGGTCGATCGCCTGCAACAGCGCATCCGACGCGTTGCGCGTGCCGGACTCCGGGTGGTCGGTCCAATGGCCGAAGGACAGGAATCCGATGTTTTTCACACCAGAAACCAACATGGTGGCGGGGGTTCTTATTCCCGCGGGGCCTCAGCCTCGCACCCCCTCCCGCGGCACGGGCCGCGTCCGCCACGGCCGCAGATGCGGCCCGTCCGTCGCCTCCCTTACGGGTCGCACAGGGGCAGTGAATGGTTCAGGGTCGCGGTTTCCTGGCGGAGGAAGCGCGGCCGTTCCGGCAAGGGTTCCGGCGTCCCGCCGGTCCGTATGGCCGTCTTGAGGATGCCGAAGGCTTCGTGAATCGCCGCCAGCACGCCCGTGCCCTGCGTACCCGATCACAGCCACTAGCCGTCCCCGTGTTCTCTTAATCCCGAACAACTCGCTGGTGTGAGACTGCCTGTTGTTGGACGGCATTTCGAGACAGCGGCGGTCCTTGCCGCTGTGAATCGCAGAGCTATTTGGCGGTGAATTCGCAGCGCTTAGTGGCGGATGAGGAGGGTTTCCCTTGCGGCGTCGGTGATCTGGGGCGTGGGGTATCGAGGTGGTAGGGCCTTTGGATGCGGCGGACGAGGGTGCAAAGCTGTCGAAGAGGCGGAAGTGTTCGCCGGTGATTCGGATGATGGTCGCGGTGTCGGTTACCGGTCCGTCGACACCGCTCACTTCCGCGGCGGCCAAGGGTCCCCGGGTACCGGAAATGGGAAAGCCCCTCAGCTGAGGGGCTTTCCAGGAATTGGACAGTGGGTTGGTGGTCTTGGTCAGTGGTGATGCGCGCCTCCTTCCCGGGCGTGGTGTGCGCCCCTGCCAGAATTTGATACTGCAAGACAGTAATGGCTGATCAGCGGATCGTCCAGCCGCAGGCCGGCGTGTCTTCGGAGCCGGTCCTGGTAGCCGGCAGCATGCTTCGCCAATCGAACATCGTATGGTGCGGGGCTCCTCGCGGCCCGATCCTGTATTAGCTGGCGGCCATCTGAGTGCTCGCGCGGTTGGGGTCGGATTTCGGCAGTGCACCAACGGCGTTGGTTGGCGCGATCGCCAGGACCGCGAGAGCCACGGCAATAATGCCAAGTCCGGTCCAGCCAACAGTGCTGAGGCGTTCGCCGACGATGGCCACCGCCAGGATCGCGGCAATGGCCGGCTCACTCAGTGTGATGGTGGTTGCGGTGCTGGCCGTGACGCGTGCCAGACCATATCCGAAGAGCACGTAGCCCAGAAACATCGGGATCAGAGCCATGTAGGCTGCGACGACGAACGCCTGGGAGCTCGCGATCAGCGGTGCGCCGGTCAGGAGCAGGACCGGCACAAGCAGGGTGCCGCCCGCCCCGAACACTGCCCCCATCGAGGCGGCGCGACTAATGCCGCGGCTCATGAGGCGTTGGGCGCACCACGAATATGTGGCGTACGTGGCGCCGGCGACCAGACCGAGCGCGATGCCGGCAAGCGTCGAACCGGCGTCGCCGGGGTCGTGGGTCATCTTGGAAAGGCACAGCAGGGTGCTGCCGGTGACGCCGAGTCCGGCGGCCAGCATCCACCACCGGCTGAGCGGGGTGCGTTGGGCGAACCATTCCAGTACACCGGAAGCCAGTGGGGCCGAGGCCAGGGACACGACGGTGCCCAGCGCCACTCCGGCCAGGTGCATCGAGCTGTAGAACGCCAGTGGGTAGATCGCCACCGCCACGGCGCCCAGAGCGGTCAGGGGCAGGTTGGCGCGTAGTTGCCCGCGGCCGGCGCGGAGCGCAGGGATCGCGATGAGAGCCTGGAGGATGCCGCCGATCCCCAGGGCGGCGGCTCCGATCGCCAGCGGGCCGGCGCCGGGTGCGAATGTTGCGGCGGTGCCCGTGGTGCCCCACAGTATTGAGGTGACGGTGATCGCCGCGATGGCGATCAACCTCTCGCGCCTCACGCGGCATCCACCAGCGAGGAGGCCATGGCACGGGCATGGACCAAGCGCTCCGCCGAGCCCTCCAGGCCGGCGCGGGCTACCGCACCTTCGAGCACGAACGCCAGCTGCTCGGCGAGCTCTGCGGCCCGATCGGCGTCGACGATCCCGGCCAGACCCGCGGCCAGGATCGCCTCGACCTGTTCCTTGTGCTCGCGGACCGCCACCCGCCCGGGCGCGCCCGCAGGCAGCTCGGCGGCTGCGTTGAGCAGCCCGCACCCGCGAAACCCGTGGACGTAGGCGGCGCCGGCATGGTCGATATAGGCATCGAACACCGCCAACACCCGATCGCGCGAAGTCTGTGCATTGATGACGCGCTGCTCGTACAGCCCCAGCCACTCCTGGTGGCGTTCCCGGATATAAGCGAGCACCAGATCGTCCTTGGACGCGAAGTTGTTGTACAGGCTCTTCCGCGCCACACCCGCCCTCTCGGTGATCGCATCAATCCCGGTAGCGGCCATCCCATGCGCATAGAACAACTCAGCGGCGGCCGTCATCAACCGATCACGCGCCGGCCGCTCCCGGCCCACACCATCACCCACAACATCACGTCCTAAAGTAGGTAGCCCAGTCTACCTACTTAACAGGCAGAACACCATGCGGATCCGCCACCAAGGGGAACGCCCACAAATCCAAAGTGGTGTGAACCGCGCCGCCGGCGCACCCCCAACAATTCACCAGGACTCATTTGCACGCTTCGCAAACGACCGTTACTGACGTGCTCCGCGGACGAGGCGGCCCGGTGGTTTGACGAGATGCCCCACACCGGGATTGAAGGGCTGGTCATCAAAGACAACGACCAGCCCTACACCCCGGGAGCCAGGTCGTGGCTGAAACTCAAGCACCGCGAAACCGTGGAAATCATTTGCGGGGCAGTCATCGGGCCGATCACCGAGCCCCGGGAGGTCGTGGCCGGGCTGGTCCTGGACGGGGAGCTGCGGATCGTCGGTAGATCCACACCTTTGAAGACGGCAGCTGCGCGGGAACTGGCGCGGTGGCTGCAACCTCCCTGCGGCGCCCACCCCTGGCCCACGACCGTGAAAGGCACCGCCCTGGACCGGTTCAACCGCGACAAGGAACCGGTTGCGCTGACACTGGTCGAACCTGTGGCAGTGGAAGTCTCCGCCGATACGGCCTGGTCAGGCAGGTCCTTCCGTCACCCGCTCCGCGTCCTCCGCGCCAGGCCGGAACTGTCCCCCGCGGACATCACCCTGCCCGAAATACTGCGTCCACTTGGCCACACAGCAGAGCAGTGATCAGGTGCCCGGCTCAATCAGTTCCGGGCCGTTGTTCCGCACGCTATTGACCCGGTCGGTGACCACCCGGGGCGTCAGAACCGGTTCAGGGATCGCATCAAGCATCTCCTGCACCTTGTCCTTGTCCGTCGTGTCCGGGTCCAGCCACTGGGCATACATACTGGGCGGAATGATGACCGGAGCCCGGTCATGGACGTGGCCGACAGAATCATGCGCCGTAGTCGTCAGGACGGTGCAGCTGAGCAGCCACCGGTGCGGGTCATCCTCGGGAAGGGACGGGTCCGGCCAGAACTCATACAGCCCGGCGAAGGCGAGCACATTCTCCTTTTCGGAGTAGAGGTAGTTCGGGATCTTCTTCCCGTCCTCGGTCTTCTGCCACTCGTAATATCCCTCCGCCGGGACCAGGGCCCGGCGTTTGAAGGCGGCCCTGCGGAATGACGGCTTGTCCAGGATCGATTCGCTGCGGGCGTTGATCAGCCTCAAACCGATCTTGAGGTCCTTGGCCCAGGACGGAACCAGACCCCAGCGGGCGATCAACAACCGCCGGTCCACGGAGCCCTCGTCCAAGCGCTCCGCGATGATGGGGACATCCTGGGTCGGGGCGACGTTCCAGCTGGGCGGGGGCGGGCTGCCTTCGATCTCCTTGGCCTCGAACTGGCTGAGGAGATCCCCGGTGGCCTTGGACATCACGTATCTGCCGCACATGGATTCATTGTGCCCCACGCCGCATTCGCCGACCACGACCCCCAGCCGAGGTCCCTGCCCCGAGCCGGCAGCAAACACTGGCCCGGAGACAGATTAGTAAGTACCCTTGCCATTGGGGGCCTGTGACGGCCTCCACGGTGTGGCGTATCCGCCCACCCAGACCCGGTCATTCAGCGCACCTCCGGTGACGCCAAGACCCGGACTTTGAGGAGATCATCATGGCAGGGAATCTGTTTGCACGTTCCGTCCACGATTTGAGCGCCGCGGCATGGTTCGGCGGTTCCCTCATGGGAGCCATCGGCCTCAACGGCGCCGCGGCGGCTGCGAAGGACCCGGCCGAACGAACCCGCCTCTCCAGCCTCGGGTGGGCTAAGTGGGCCCCAGTGCAGGCCGGTGCGTTCGCCGCCCACGCCCTTGCCGGCCTCGCGGTCATTGCCGGGAACAAGGAACGCATGACCGGCCAGGACGGCGTCGTCCGGCTGACTGTCCTCAAGACCGCCGTCACCGTGCTCGGGGCTGCGGCCACACTGTACGCCGGGATCCTGGGAAAGAAAGTCAGCGAGCTGTCCGACGCGGGCGCCGAAGGCGCCACGGAATCTCGCCCCGGGGCACCCGAAGAGCTCAAGACAGCCCAGAACCAGTTGCGGGTCCTGCAGTGGAGCATCCCGGCGTTCGCCGCCGCCGTCATCGTGCTCGGAGCCCAGCACGGCGAGATGCAACGCCCCGGAAATGTCTTCCAAGGCCTCTTCAAAAAACGCACCTAAGAAGAACCGCCGTCCGGGATCCTGACAGCGCGACCCCACCACCCAGCCGGTGCCCGGCCCCGGACCCAACAGTTGGGCCAGGAACCTGGCCGGATGGCTCCTTCGGGTCGTCCTTCCGGATTCCGCAACGTTGCCATATTGTGCCTTTTGCCCAGGAAATTCGTGTGCGACGATGCGTTCATGAGCGAACACACCGAACCCGGCCCGGACGCCGTCAGGGCCGGGCGGGCACAACGTGCCGGACATCAGGGGCGCCGGGAGGACCTGACCACACACCAGATGCGGACCATCGGGCAACGGCGCGCGGACGCTGAAGAGAAGCTCGCACGCCGTCTCAAGGAGGGCCGCCACCCGGCCGGAGTACATTCCCCGGCAGTGGAAAGATCCACTGACGACTAGCCGGCCGTTTCAGCGCAATACTTTCCTCACCGGACTTGGGCCGGCGCTGAGTCAGGCGGAAAGGAAGCCAGCAACGAACCAGCGGCAGCGCTTTCAGGGGACCTGGGTGGGCGGAAACCGTCGTCCACCTGCCGCTGCGCGGAACCTCCCGGGGCCGCTGGTGCGGCAAACGCCGCAGTTGTAGCATCAGGAATTGGAGACATCCCGGCCCTAAAAACATTAGGAAAGGTGGGCAGAGTCATGAGCACGCTTCTCTGGATTGTCATTGCCGTCGCCGTCATCTTTCTCATCATCGGAGGAACAGTCAAAGCAGTCAGCTTTTTGCTCTGGGTTGCCCCGATCCTGCTGATCGTCGCCGTCGTCATGTTCCTGACGAACCGTTCCCGCGGACGGCGCGGGGTCTGACCCACACGATTCGGATTGCCGCTGCTGATCTACCCGGGCTCCGGCCGCGACACCGGACCGGGACAAGACGCTGCGGCACCCAGTAAATACCGCTGGGTGGCCGCAGCGCGCCGACGCCGCGGATCAGAATGCAAATCAGCTAGGAGATAGACATGGACAACCTATTCCGCCGTACCGGTATCGACGTGCCCGAACCCGTCCGGCGCTTCCTGCAGGGTGAGACCGATACTTGGCTAAGAGTCGAGGAATACCGGGACGGAAACACCATGGTGGTCAGAACCGATGTCCCCGGCATCGATCCCGATCAAGACATCGATATCACCGTTACCGACGGCGCCTTGCACATTGTTGCCCGGCGCAGAGAACCCGCCGACAAGGATCAGCCGGGCTACCGGAGCGAAGTGCACTACGGCGAACACTCACGCAGCATCCCGCTGCCCCGCGGGGCGAACCTTGACACTATCGAGGCCAGCTACATCGACGGCGTCCTCGAAGTCCGGACCCAGCTTCCGGAGCAGACCGGAACCTCCGCTACAAAGGTCCACGTATCCCGCGGCGGAAACCGGCCACCGGAAGCACCCAAGAACAACGTGATGTGACCCGCATCCCGGCGCACCGGGGAAGCCATAGCCCTGCTGTCGGAGACCACGTCAACGTAATCTGCACGTCAAGATGCCCGACAATCCAGGAAGTTCATATCGGTTAGAGTTCCCCTCGCACGAGTCCGGCCCTGGCGCGCCGGGCCGCCACAGCGTCCGGTTCCGCCGTCATGGTCCATGGTTCCCACGTGCCTCCCGCCGGGCCCTACCCAGTAGTGGCCCTACCCCAGTATTGGCAGGGCGGCCGGGGCGGATTCGACCTTGACCAGGGTGTTCGCGTCCACGGACTTCACTTCCCCGTCGATCTGGTAGGGAAGGGGCTTGAGTGTGGTGAATTCGTAGGTGCTCACGCTTGGCTGGTCGCCCAGTCCCTGCGTGGTGGCGCGCAGGGCCGTCAGCAGGACCCTCCACTTGGGCATGTGCGGAAAGAGGATCACTTCGAATTTTCCGTCTGCGGGCTCATCGTCTGCCTCGCTCAGGGTGGCGTACTTCGCCATCTCGGGGATGTTGGCGAAGACAAGGCTGTCGAACTTCCGGCGCTTTCCGTCGGTCTGGCGTATCTCGAACGGCTTGAACTTCGCGAAGGTCCGGATCACGGTGAACATTTCCTTGATCGCGCCCTTGCTGCCCTTTTCAATATCGATCGCCATCACCGGTGTCAGACCGAATCCGATGTAGGAGTGCGCGTATGCCTGCGCGTCCTCCCCCGGGCCCGTGTGGATCCGCAGCAGGTCGATGTGCCGCACGCTGCCCTCGGCGATGGCTTCTTCCAGCGGCTTGGTACCCGTGGTCCGCCGATGGTCGTTGGCGTTCCCCGCTGCCATGACCGCACACACCGCGTCCGGGTTGCCGCTTTGCTTCACGCCGTTGACGACTTCGTTATAGCCCCCGTCGCCACTGACGGACACGACGAGGACGTGGCCGCCGCCGCTGGCGGCCTCGCGGGCCAACTCAACGGCGTGCCCGGCATGACTGGTCGGTTGAAGCCGGAGATCCACCGTGTAAGTCAGGAGCTCAGTCAGCCGGTCACGGAGTCTCTCCGCGAGTTGGGGCGCATCCCCCGTGCTGTTGGGATTGAAGATAATGACTATTGATTCAAAAGTCCGTGCAGAATCGATGATGTGCTCCTGGTTCATAACTGCCCGCTGCCCTGAAGGGGCTGGGCGATCAGTTCTGTCGCCTGCCGGCCAGGCCGCCCAAACGGTGCGGCTGTTCAGCTGTTGCCGGTGTAAACGAGGCTGTCGTGGTCAACTTCGCTCGCCGGCGCATCCGCGAGTCCTTGCGGGGTCAGGTCAAGGCCGTTCAAGCCTGGGCATTCCCCGCGTGGTGCCGGGGGTGCGGCCCGGTGTGCGCTGTCGATGTTGGTCACGATGTCTCCGTGTTCCTGGTTGAATGCAGAGCCGAATTGGAGGCTGCCTGTCATTAGTGGGGTATTTCCATCTGGAATCCACACCGGCACCGCAGAACCCGGGTCCGAAGATAGACGCCCAGGAACTCCGTGGGCCCTGCTTGAGTGGAAACCGGCCACTGCACGCCCCGAAGCTCGGGGTCCGCGGGTGACATGGGTTCCTGGCAGTGGACGTACGCGGCGTCCCGGTGCACGACGTCGCCGTCGTCCCCGTTCCGCCGGGGGACGGCCGCGACGAAGGCCGCGGTGGTCGCCAAGACACGTGCGCCACGGCAGTTCGTGCAGGTGATGGCGGCGGCCAGTGTTTCCTGCTGCGCGTTCAGAGTGGTGACGGAGTCTACGAGGAGGTGCCGGTCGGTGTCGCATTCCGCGCACCAGAGGCGTCGGCCGCGGGGCTGGTGGGAATCCCGCGGCAGGTACGTGTGGGAAGTCGTCGACATCCGGATCAGACCAGGGCCGGGTAGCTGGCCAGGATGTAGTCCGCTGCCGCCGGTCCCTTCATGCGCAGACCGGTGCGCTTGGGATGGATCTGCTTCTCTTTCATGGCCGCCCAGAAGGCATCTTCGGGTTGCGGCGTGGCTTGATTCAGGAAGCACCAGCTGGTGTACAAGCCGTAGAGGCAGTCCCTGCCCAGGGCGTGGTCGGATTCAGGCTCCTGGGTGGTGGCTTCCTGTAGGAATTGGTCGTACTGCGAATCTGCCATGGGGGGCTCGTTTCCGCTCGGTGCATTTCGTGCCGCCGTGTGGCTACAGCAGCTAAAGCCTCAAGGCCGTGCACGCGGCGCTGAAGCAGGCTCCCGGACGGGTGCAGCACTGCAGATCCGGGGATAAAACGATTGGGGAGGGCATCCTGGTGCCGCCGCCCTGTCCGGGGGGCCGCACCAGGATCCCATCAATGCCTCGGCAGCACTCGCAGCCGGACGCTGTTCGGACGTTATCCGTGGTTGTGGTTGTGGTCGCGGTTGCCGGCCTTGGCCAGGCCGCGGGCCACCATGAGACCGACGGTCAGCCAGGTGATGAGCTGCATGGCGTCGTGGGCGTTGAAGACATCCACGCCGTTTTGGCTGCGGTCGTCCCCGACGACGGCGGAGGTGATGATCGTTGCGAGCACCGCCGCGACATACACGGCGAACTCCAGCGTCCTCGTGGAGATCTTGATGTCGTTCGCGTTCCGGGCCGTGCCGGCGTGGGTGTTCTGGGGGTTGTTCGCAGTCATGGGGATCTCCTGGATTTATGTGAGGGGCCGGTACGGCCGTGCAACCAGGGTCCCGCTTCTGAAACCGGTGATAACAACTTCTCTACGATGTAGACTCTACGCGTAGACTACGTAATAAGCAAGCATGCTTTCTTTCTTTGGAAGAAGGCTTGACCGCAGCCACGAGAACGGAAGACCATGTCACCCGAAGAGAATCCGGTGCCTGTAACGGGCCCCGCCAAGAAGAAACAGCTCAGCCGGGAGATTATCCTGTCCGCGGCCCTGGCGCTCGTTGACTCCGATGGGCTCGACGCCCTCACCATGCGCCGGCTCGGGCAGGAACTTGGCCGGGATCCCATGGGCCTGTACCGCTACGCCGAAAACCGCGCAGCCCTGCTGGACGGCGTCTCAGAGCTGGTCCTGAATGAACTGGCCATCTTCCCCGATGACCCCGACTGGCAGGCGCAGCTCCGGCGCATCGCCCACGACCTGCGCGAGATCGCGCTCCGGCACCCCAACGTCGTACCGCTGCTCGTGACCCGCCCCCTGTCCACACCCCTGGGCCTGCGGCCGCTTGGCACGCTGCGGCCCCTGGAACAGATCCTGTCGCTGCTGATCGACGCCGGGTTCGCCCCGGCCGATGCCCTCCATGTCTACCGCGCCTACTACGGTTACCTCTACGGGCACATCCTCAACGAACTGCAGGAATTTATCGTGGACCCGGAGGAAAACGAGGCCCTCCTCCGTCTCGGCCTGCACCGTTTGCCGCCGAAGGATTTCCCCCGCCTCCGCGCCCTCGCCCCGGTCCTCGCCGACTACGACGGGGAAGCCGAACTCGATCAGGGCATCAGCATCCTCCTCTCGGGCCTCGCAGCCCGCCTGTCCCCGCCCGCCGGAAGCGCCAACGCAGCCCTGACCGGGAAACTCATTTGAAAGGCACACACCATGTTTCTACTCTTCGGCCTCAAAACCACCCTTCGGAATCTGCCCGGACGGATGGCGACGTGCCAGTACTGCGGCCGGTTCGTCCACCATCACCTGCAGGAACGCGCCACCAAGTTCACCCTGTTCTTCATCCCGGTCTTCACAACATCCAAAACCTTCAACATCACCTGCACCAACTGCGGGCAGAGCTCAACGATCAAATCCCGACAGAAGAACGCCCTCATCAGCTAGGAAGGAAACCTCAGCTGTCATGAACAGAACCCGGCCGGGCGTGCCTCGGTGACCCCCTGTTTGCCGGACGAGTCGAGCAATGTCCGTTTGCGGGCTCGTTCCAATAAGTCCGTATTTAGCGCGTTGATGATGCGCTCCTGTCCGTGTTCCGGGACAAGATCAGCGCCAGTGCGATCATCCCGATGCCCAGGACGAGGTGGAGCCAGTTGTCCGCGTTGTTGAGCGGGACAAAGTTCGCCGGGGTGTCGTGCCCGACGAAGAGGCCGTAGAGCCAGAGGACCAGATAGACGATTCCGCCAAACAGAAGAAAGTTCCTGGCCTGCGCGGGGGTGCGAGCCAACAGTATTCCTGCAACGCCGAAGAGCAGGTGGACAAGGTTGTGCAGGACGGACACTTGGAAGATTCCCAAGAGGAGCGCCCCGGAGCCGTGCCCTGCCAAACCCAAGGATTCGTAGTTGGTGGTGATGAGTGGAATAAACCCGAGGATCCCGACCAGCAGGAAGACAGCGCCCACTGCCTGGGCTGCCCTCTGCAGCGTGGTCTTGGTACCGGCCGTGCGGTTGGTGTTTACCATTTCCTTTTCTCCCTTAACTCATGACTCCCGATCTTCGGCTTGATGTTGCTTGTTGCGGACCGCCCCGCCGACCCCCAAACCGTGATCCTGGTAGGGATCCGGTTCTCAAACAGTAAGCCTGCTGACTATCTGTGTCCAGAGTGGATTTTCGTGCGGAAACCCGTCACAGTCAGCCGCTCGGCCCACCGTGGGAGGAGAGGTATCAAGACAGCAGGCGAGCAGGCCGCAGGCGCAGCATGCGCGGCGGGCTGGCCCGATTGGGCTGACGGCGGAAGAGCCCCGCGCCGGCCCCGGTCTGGCCAAGATCCGTCTGTGTTTTCGGCCTAAACGCCCGATCCGGCGGCCTTCACACACGGCTCGGCGCGGCCACCGGACACTAGGTCAAAGTCGGGCCCAAAGCCCCTCGCGAACCGGGCTGAGTGCGCATAATTATAGTAATGTCCGGCCCGGGGCACCGCGGAAGTGAGCCCGGTAGATCATTGAAAGGCAGGATGCCTGATGGGCAGCGCAAGCGGTCCTGATGATGCGCGACGACTCGACGCAGACCGGGACGGCACTCCGGAACCCCTGAATCAAACGGAAAACAGCGCTTCTGACCACCGTGTTGACGACCGCTTCTACGAAGAGTCTGACGGTGTTCTCCCCGATGGCGAGAATGACGGGTACTTCGATGACACAGGCGGCCCGGTCGACGGTATGTTGCCAGGAGACCCGGCCGCCGCCGCTGTCCGGGAAACCGTGCTTGCCCGGGAAGAGGAGCGGTTCGGCGGCATCAAGATCGGCTCGGCCTTCTTCGGCTGGCTGGTCTCGACCGCAATGGCTGTTTTGCTGGTTGCTCTGGTTGCGGCGGCCGGCAGGGCCGGCTTTCTGCCCGGCACGGACCCGCTCGCCCGAGCTGGCCAGCAATCATCAGATGGCATGACCGGTATGATCGTGCTCCTGTCGCTCCAGCTCCTCGCCTATTTTTCGGGTGGCTACGTGGCAGGGCGGATGGCGCGTTTCAACGGTGTCGGCCAGGGGCTCATGGTGTGGGTGTTGGGCGTCATCGGAGCCGCGGCGGGGGCACTGCTGGGGATTATTGGGCAATACAATGTCCTGACCACGCTCAACAGTTTCCTTCGCCTTCCACTGGTCGAGGGACAGCTGAGTCTAGGCGGCATCATTGCGGCCATCGCGGTGGCCGCCACAGCCCTGATAGGCGCCGTGCTGGGCGGGCTCACCGGAGTTCACTACCACCGGAAAGTGGACCGTGCGGGCTTTACTCCGACGGAGGAGCACTACCAGCCCTAGAAGCGCACCCGTTTTCCCATGCGTCACCAGGGCCGGCGAGTTTGAGCAGTTGTTGCTGGCTCCCGCTCTGAGCCTTCGCTCCCCTGTTTGGCCATGATCGTGAGTATTGCGGTTCCCATGGGCCGGTCGTGTCGAGTCCTTCGCTCAGGGACCGGAAACCTGCTCCCCCTTCTGTTGTCCTCGATGATATGCAGGACGTTCCGGGCTGGGAGCGATTCGAACCCTCTGACCAGAAGTGCGGATTGTGGCATAAACGGTTCAGACCCTTGTTTGGGCAGGCTAACGACAGAACCTTGGACAGTCCTGGGCCGCCCCGGGACCATCCGGGAACTTCATCCGTGACACGGCCGAAGCCCGCATGCATGGCCGCTGGAGCCGGCCCCGCCACTCTGATTCTCGGTAGGGATGCAGCCAGGTCCGCCAGCCGTGAAGGGCGCAGAGAGTTGGCCCCTTTTGCCGCGGGACTTGCAGTGGGAACATGCATATATGAGCGAACATTCCGGTCCCGGTCCTGCCCCGGGCGGAACCGGACGGGCACGCGAGACCGGACACTTCGTCCGCGTTGAGAACCTCACCACGCAGCAGATGCGCACCATTGGGAAACGACGTGCAGATGCTGAAGAAAAGCTCGCACACCATCTCGAACAAGCCCGCCACCCGGCCGGGGAACAACACCCAACCACAGCAGACGCTGCCGATCACTGAGCGGCCACGCTGGCAGCCAGACCCGGCAGCCCCCGACAGTTCAAGGACGATCAAATGGCACCTGCAACCCCGCCCAAGGACGACCGCGCCGGCAGCGACTACCAGCGCGGCCCCAACCCGGCCCCCGGTGGCGACATTGACACCGGTGACAGTGCTGTCCCGCCCTATGAGGATAGAAATGCCGGGAACCCGGACGACCACGACGGCACCGCACGGGCCTTCGGCAGCGAAGAACCCGCCGCGAACCCCGACCGTCCCGAATCCGCAGAGGCCCCGACCGAACAAAGCACCACAGACCTGCCGCCCGCAGGCACCGGAGTCAGCACCACGCGCAGAGGCGAGGACGTCATCAAGGAAGAAGGCAAAGAACCGGGCCGGATCGACACGGGCACCGACGACTCCCCCGCCCAACGCCCCACCGGCGAATCCACACCGCGCGACCAGTCCGGCGTGTAGCACGATCCCGCGGGATCGCCGCAGGAAACACCGGCCCAACGGCCTGAATCCACGGTGGCCGCAGGCTCCGGGTTGAGTGCCACGGCTCCCTGGATGAACCTGCTGGCCTGCCCGCTCACCTGGGAGGCCAGCGGGCGCATCCTCGCCCTAGCCCCTGTCAGAGGGGCGGCGTGGCAGGCGGGACCGGGTGCCCAACCGGCGCCGAGCCAGCCATTGCTTTGAGGAATGCCTGCTCTTCCGGGGAGAGCGGAAGCTGACCGTTACCGTCGATTCCCTCCAGACCGTCGCGCCGGCCACCCGCCCGCAAAAGCGCCCCCGGTCGGCCAGACTTCGCAGTCTGATCCTTTCCCTGCTTATGTCTGGGCCTGGCTCATTGTCAGCATCCACGGCACCGTCTAGTGAGACGCCAACAGGCTTCCAACCTGCCGGACCACCGGTGTGGCCCTCTCCACTGCAGTGGCCTCAGGCACTCCCATGCGCATTCGACGTAGGGCTTCACTGGTCAGGAGGGTCTGTTTGTATCTGCTCCACAATGGTTCGGGCGGTTTGTGCATCGCCGAGGATCCGGAAGTGCCCGACCGTTTGGAGTCGGATGTTCCGGGCTCCGGGCAGGACGCTGCCTTCGGGGATATGGGGGTCGTAGAGGCCGTAGATCGACGTGATCCGGTTATTAATGGTTTCTTCCCGGGCCATCTGGAGGGTCAGAGCGTTGCCTGGTGAGAAGGCGCGGAGGCTGGGGATGAGCAGGTAGCGGGCGTAACGCGACCCGGAGAACGGCGTGCAGACGGCGACCAGGCGATCAACGCGTCGGTCCGGGTCCAGGGCCAGCATGATGTATTTCCCGATGAGGCCGCCCTTGCTGTGAGCCACGATTACCGCGTTGTCCAGGCCGGCAGCAGCGATGTGCTCGGCCACGAGCCGGGCGGCGATTGGCACGTCCAGCCGGTTTCGTTGCAGGAGGGTCACGACGTGCACGGGGTGCCCTGCCTTGTGCAGGGCTGTAATCAGGGGCAGCAAGAACTGCCAGCTCTCATACACTCCCGGGATCACCACGACGGGGCTGCGGTTTCCGCTGTGAAAGGCGTCGGCCGGGATGCGGGAAACTGCGCCGCGGACCTGCCACCAGGCCGCGTAGGCGTAGTCCCCGGTCCACCAGATCGCCTTGCGGAATGCCGTGCTCATGCCGGGGCTTCCCGGGCGCGGCCGGGCGTCCTGTCGAAGTCCCTAATCGCCTTCGCGACTCTGGATGCGCCGGTGTGTTGAACGACGTGGCCGCAACCGGGGACCTCACGGAATTCACCGGCAACGGCACGCTGGGCGAGCAGCCGGCACCATTCCCGGGACGCCACGGGATCTCGGGAGCCCCGCAGGATCAGGATCGGCGCGTTCACCTCTGCGATGCGTTCCTCCGTGCGGTACGACATCATCACGGGCAGCTCTGCCAGGTACCAGCGTGGCCCGCACCGGATATAGTCCGTCACGACCAGGACGTTGGCCGCCGGGGTTTCGAAGAAGAGGCAGTCCAGAGTCAGGTCCAGGGCCTGGCGCGCTACGGATCTGCGCTTCTCATCGACCACCGGTCCCATCAGGACCAGCTGCGTGAACCGGCCCGGCTGTTGCGTCGCCGCTTCCACGGCGAACTGGGTTCCCATCGAATGCCCGACTAGGATGCACGGGCCAACGCCTGCCTGGTCCAGGACCGCCAGGATAAAGCCGGCGTAGTCCGCGACCGATAGCCGACGGCCAGGCTTCGGCGTTCCACCGAACCCCGGAAGGTCGAGGGAATACGTATCTGCTGATTCGGCCAGGAGCCCGTGGAGCCGGTGGAGATAGCGGTGCGATACGCCAATCCCGTGCACAAGAACCAACGCCGGGCCCGACCGCCCCACGCCCGGCGGCCGGGGAGATGCATACAACCGCCCCACGAGGTCGCCTACGTGGACGTCGGAAACGATCGGATCAACCATCTGTTGAAAATCTCCTCTACCTCCAGGCCCGGATCCCGTGAGCGCACGGTACGGCGGCAAGCCCGCCCTCCATCTCGAAAGCGGGCTGCCACCAGGAGCCTTCCAGGGCGGGCGGGGCCCTGGTGGCCTCTGCTGCGTCGAGTTATTTCTTGGATTCTTTGGGGCTGTCGGCGTCCTTGAGTTCCACTTCTGCTGTGGCCTGGATCAGTGCCAGCAGGTCAGGGTCGAGCCCGGGCGCGAATTCCTCGCGGCGTTCCGGTGAAATGGTCATCGGGAAACCGTCAGGCATGACGTCGGTGCTCAGCTCGGTGCCGTCGTTGGAGGGCGATGCGCCCCGGTACAGCTTGCCGGCCTCGCTGAGGTTGTCGGCGCTGAAGGTGTACTGGATGCTCTGCAGGCCCAGGTCCAGGAGCTTCTTCACCTCGGGGAACTGCTCGGCGTTGGTTTTCGGGATCGGAAGCACTTTGCCCCAGTTCACGCCGAGGCTTTCCAGGGCCTTCGCGAACGCATTCTCGTGGGCCTGGTCCCGGACGATGAGGTAGGCGATCGTGGACCGTGCCGTCTTGTTCTCGGTCATTTCGTAGATCCGGCACTTCTGCAGCCGGCCGGTGGACTCGAGCATCAGGTTGTACAGCAGGTCCAGGACCAGGTTGCCGCTGTTGTACACGTAGGACCCGCTCCACGGGTTGCCGGCCGCGTCCACGGGCAATGCCCCCTGGGCGCCGACCAGGTAGTGGTGGATGTTGCTGGTGTCCAGCGCGATCTTCAGCGGCGTGGCCCCCTTGGCTCCGGGCTGGTCCACGGGATCGGTCTTCTTGCCCTGGTACTCGGGGGACCCGTCCAGCAGCCGGGAGATGGTGGTGCCGATCAGTTCGACGTGACTGATCTCCTCGGTACCCACGCCCTGGAGCAGGTCCTTGTAGGGCTTCGCGGCTGCGTCGCCGCGGAAGTTCATGCTCTGGAACAGGTACTGCATCATGGTGCGCATCTCGCCGAACTGCCCGCCCAGGCCCTCCTGCAGGGCGTTGGCTGCGGCGGGGTCGGGCTCGTCGACGGCGATTTCGTTGATCAGTTGCTGGGTGTGCAGGTACATAGGCTAGTTCCTCACTCTGGTCTGATGCTGGTCGTCGTCCTCTTCAACTCCGGCTTCGAATACCTCATGACCGGATCGGTACGGTACTTACCGCGGTGGCAGCCGCAGGATCTAACCATAAGTATGCTTAGTATCTTTGGCAAGGGCGCCCAGTAAGCCCATTTGTGAGATCTCCGACTCGTAGCGCAGGGGCAGGGGGGTGAAGCAACAATGGATGCCGCGCCCGCCAGTGGTGCGCCGCCAAGCAGGCACTGCGTGCGGTCGGGTCGCATGTGAGGCGGACTGGAATGCTCCGGCAGGAAATTACTAAGCATGCTTGCTTTTCGTGGCGGTGCGGTGTTTAGTGAACCGGGGGATCTCTCCGCTTACACGCTGCCGCACGGCACCCGGAGAGCCCGAGCCTCCCCCGGGCGGCATCTCCCGGGACCGTCAGGAACACCGTCCGACCAGCGTCCAACGCCAGCCCGACGGCGCTGTCCCATCACCGCAACGAAGCCAGGAACAACCATGAGTTCGACCAGTAAAGAAGCCGGCGATGTCCGGGAAAGCCGTCGGGACACCGTCCTGGCTGAGGAGAAACGGCAGTTCGGCGGAATGAAGTTCGGATCGGCCTTTTTCGGCTGGATGACCGCCACCGGCATGACTGTCCTGCTCACCGCGGTCAGCACCGCCATCGGGACAGGAATCGGCGTCGCCAGCAATACCGATCCAGGACAAACCGTTTCCCAAAATCCGCAGACTGTCAGCATCATCGGCGGCATCGTCCTAGCCGTGGTCCTGTTTGTGGCCTACTACTGTGGCGGGTACGTCGCCGGGCGGATGGCCCGATTCGACGGAGCTAAACAGGGCCTCGCCGTCTGGCTGTGGGCCATCACTCTCGCCGTCCTCGTAGCTCTCGCCGGCGCCGTCGCCGGAAGCCGGTTCAACATCCTCGCGAACCTCAATAGCTTCCCGCGGATACCTCTCAACGAAGGAGAGCTGACCACGGGTGGCATCATCGTGCTGGCTGCCGCGGTCATCATCACCCTCGGAGGCGCCACGCTGGGCGGCGTCGCAGGCATGCGGTTCCACCGCAAAGTCGATAAGGCCGGACATAGCAGCCAGTAGCACCATCCGGGTCCGCCGGACCCGGCGGCACCGACTCCCCCCAGATACCCACAGAACAGGACCACATCGTGAAGAAAATCCTTCTAGCACTCCTCCCCGCCATCATCAGCCGGGTTATGCAGGCCCGCAAAGCGAAAAGGAACGGCGCCGGCACGTCGGGCGGCACCACTCGTTACTGACCCACGGACGCCGGCACAACCCGCACCCCTGCAGACTCAAGCGGGAACGAGTAGCCGCCCACCACAGAATGTGACCCCCGATGCTTGATCCCGTTGGCATGATCTTCGCCGCACTGGGTGTGACAGCCCTCGCCGCATCCGTGCTGCCCCGCCTCCTGGGCAGAATCCCGGTCTCTATGCCGATGGTATTTCTCGCCGCCGGCTTCGTGGCGTTCGCCCTGATCGGGGGCCTGCCCGATCCGGACCCGATGGCACACGGCGGGCTGGTGCTTCACCTGACGGAGGTCTGCGTCATCATCTCATTGATGGGGGCGGGGCTGGCGCTGAACCGCCCCGTTGGGTGGCGGCGCTGGGCGACGACGTGGCGGCTGCTGGGAATCACTATGCCGCTGACGATCATCGCCGTCGCCTTCCTAGGCTGGGCAATGCTCGGCCTAGGAGTGGCGGCCGCGGTTCTGCTCGCGGCCGCCCTCGCACCCACGGACCCTGTTCTCGCCACCGAAGTTCAAGTAGGTGAACCCGCAGACTCCGACAATGCCGAGGACGACGAAGCCCGGTTCGCCCTCACATCCGAAGCTGGACTCAATGACGGCCTCGCGTTCCCGTTCACATATGCCGCCATAGCCATCAGTGTCGCCGGGGCAGCCCTGCAGCTTGGCTCACCGATTGGCTGCTCCTGGACGTCCTGTGGCGCATTCTGGCCGGACTGCTCGTCGGCCTGGGCGTCGGGTGGGGTCTTGGCAAGCTGTTCTTTTCGGTCAAGCTCGACCGGTTGCGGCTGTCCCAACACGCCGAAGGGTTCGTGGCGCTGGCCTCGACGTTCCTTGCCCACGGCGCTGCAGAACTCATCGAAGGCTACGGATTCCTCGCCGTCTTCGTTTGCGCCTGCACTATCCGCGCCGCGGAACGCAGCCACGGCTACCACGGCGTCCTGCACAGCTTCGTCGAACAGATCGAACGGCTTTTCACGGTCGCCATCCTGGTGCTTCTCGGCGGAGCCATAGCCCGCGGACTGTTCGCAGAGATCGGATGGTCGGAAGTGGCCTTGGCGTTGATATTTTTGATGGTGATCCGCCCCTTGAGCGGTTGGCTTGGGCTACTGGGTGGAAAACCGGACCTCGCGAACGATCCGTCATCGCCATCTTTGGTGTGCGCGGCATCGGCACCCTGTTCTACATTGCTTATGCCCTGCAGGAAGGCGCTTTCGCCGAGGGCCAGCGGCTGTGGGCAATCGCCGGGCTCATAGTGACAGGCTCCATCATCCTGCACGGAATCAGCGCGACACCGGTCATGGCATTTCTAGATAAACGCAGAAACAAGGCCGCCGCAGAGCCTACCGGCGACGAGGGCAACGCACCCACGATCGCGGTCTAAACCTAGCCCTCTTCCCGGTCTTCTGAACAGAGCCGCGGCTACTCACGAACTAGACGAAGGCATCACCATCCTGCTCACAGGACTCGCCGCCCGACTCTCACCTCAGGCGTGACCAGCAACCCACTTTGAAAGGCACACCCCAAGCTCCTCCTCTTCGGCCTCAAAACTGCTCTGAAAAACCTGACCGGGCGGGCGGCAACCTGCCAGTACTGCGGCCAGCTCGTCCATCACCACCTGCAGGAACGCGCCACAAAGTTCACGCTGTTCTTCATCCCGGTGTTCACCACATCCAGGACCTACCGCATCACCTGCTCGAACTGCGGCCAGACCTCGTCCATCAAACCGCGGCAGGCAAAGACCCTGGCCTGGTGAGCAGCAAGAGAACAGAGCCAGCGAGAAGCAGGAGCATGCTTACTAGAAGTAGCCCATTGGTTGTGGTTTCCTGCGGCTTCCTCCGGCACTAATGTGTGGCTATGGCTACTCCGAACCCCCGGCCAACCGACGCTCAAATGCAGCCCACACGGCTTGCGGGCATCCTCTACGGGCTGGGCCTGGGCGGCTTCTTCGATGGAATCGTCCTGCACCAGATCCTCCAGTGGCACCACATGCTCAGCCACACCCCGGAGCACCCCGTCACCACAGTGGCCGGCCTTGAAGTGAACACACTCGCGGACGGGTTCTTCCACCTGGCGATGTGGTTAGTGCTACTGGCCGCGTCGATAACCACGATTGCCGCGTGGCGACGGGGGCGCCTGGCACCGAACTGGAGCTTCCACTTCGGTCTCGTTCTCGTGGGCTGGGGAATATTCAATGTCATCGAAGGCCTGATCGACCACCACCTTCTCCAGGTGCACCATGTCAGGGATGACCTCGGAGGACCTCTTTCCTGGGACATCGGCTTTTTGATCGCCAGCGCACTGCTCATCGCCGCAGGCTGGCTTCTCCACCAACACGGCGTACGCACCCTCGAGCGGCAAACGGCGCCCCAACGTTCGCCGGCCCCCTGACCTCCGCCGGCACCCCAGCGCGTTCGACCGGAAACCGACAGACCGCCTGCGAAACCCCGGCCGCCAAAAGCCGATACCGGCGCATCCTCCTCGTCGCCCGAGGACTGTTTGGACAGGCGATGGGCGCCCCGAAAGGCGCCGCAGGCGGCTCAGAGATGCTTTACTGGGTGCGTCAAGTAACTGGCGCCCGACCCGCGAAGGACGTCGCATGAAAGCATCTGTCAGCGGTACAGCCGGCCTGGCATTCGCCGCGGTGTTTAAAGCCCTCAAAGTCGTGCGCCCCGACCGACCCATACACCCCGCCGGCGTGGCTCTCACCGGAGTGATTGAACGACGACCCGGCAGCACCCGGAGCGGGATCTCGTGGATCGATTCCCCCGGCAGCGACCCGGTAAGCGCCCGGTTCTCCCGATCTCTCGGCCTGCCCCCAGGCTGGCCCGACATCCTCGGCCTGGCACTTCGCATACCGACAGAAACAGGTCCCGCCGACGTCCTGCTGGCGTCCACCGCCGTGTCACGGCCCGGCCGACTGATACTCACCGCCCACCGCTACGCCAGCAACGGAAAGCTGACCTCGCTCATGCCCTACAAGGGATCCAAGGGCCCCGTACTGCTGGCAGCAGTCCCCCAAGCCACCGGCCAGGGCCTGCCCGCCACACCTGACGCTTTCCGCCAAGCATTGGCCACCGCCACCTGGACCCTGGGCCTCTACCACGCCCGCCTTACCGGACCCTGGAACCGTTTCGGCACCCTCGTACTGACCCTCGACCCCGGAAACGCGGACGTCCGAACCAGGTTCGACCCGCTCAGCAATCCGCTGCCCGGGGCAGGCACCTACGAGTGGACGCGCAGACTACGCCGCCCCTCCTACCAAGCCGCCCGCCAACGGTCCCCCTAACCGCCGACACTCGCCTCGACCCCTCCCCCAATCCACTTGCCCGGTTCCGGGAAGCCCCCGTACAAAATCCCCTTGATCAAGTTTCATCCGTACCCGCAGGCCTCGACGACGAGGTACCTCCTTCTGTCGCCGGGCACTGATACGGCCTGCCCATGGCTGAACTAGTGCAAGCCCAGCTCACAGTGAATGCCGACGATCTTTCCGACCGCCCCGGGTTCGATGAACAGTTCCTGGGTGCCCGGGTTGGCATTCCGGCCCTCGAGGGCATCGAGTCGGTCCTGCTCCCCTACACCCACTTTTCCGTCCTCATGCGGCTGGACAAGCGTCTGGCCGCGGTCACTGCGCTCGGAATGGACGGCACCAAGTTGATCGATCTGGACCAGTCGGGGATCCAGT
This sequence comes from Arthrobacter sp. ES3-54, assembly GCF_029504395.1. Taxonomy (GTDB): domain Bacteria; phylum Actinomycetota; class Actinomycetes; order Actinomycetales; family Micrococcaceae; genus Arthrobacter. The sequence goes on along the minus strand of NZ_JAQFIF010000004.1, from coordinate 169,754 downwards.
GGAGACTGGATCCGCGGCTGCGCGGGGACCAGCAGACGGGCGAGGCGGTCTACGCCCGCAACGACATCGACCGCGGCCACCTCGTCCGCCGGGCATCAGCAGTCTGCGGCGACACCCGGGCGGAAGCCGCCCGGGCCAACGCGGATACCTTCCACTACACGAACGCTGCCCCGCAGGCGGCGAAGTTTAACCAGGGAATGGACCTCTGGCTCGGTCTGGAGTCTTACCTGCAGGACAACGCAGCCGACAAAGGCCGGCGGCTCGTCGTTTTCACGGGTCCGATCTTCAGTGACACCGACCCCGTCTACCGCGGCGTGCAGATTCCGCTGAAGTTTTTCAAAGTTGCCGCATTCATGCACCAGGGCTCCCTCGCCGCCACCGGATACGTCGTGGACCAGACACCCCAGCTGGCGGACCTCCCGGATGTACCCCGCCCGGGAGCACTCGACGAGGCTCCCCCGTTGGGTCCGTTCCGAACATTCCAGGTACCCATCAGAGACATCGCGGCGCTGACCGGGCTCGACCTGAAACAACTGACCGCCGTGGACCGGATGCCCATTGCATCAACCCTGCCCACCGCCCGGGTCACTTCAACCTGGCGGCGACTGAGAACACCCCAGGATCTCGATCTCGACTTCGATCTAAACGACTGAGAACAGAACCCGTAGCCCGCTTGCCTCACCTGCGTTTGCGCGGCAAATGGGCTGGTCACTTCATCCGCGGAAATCGGGGCCGAGGTTCGACAACCAGGAATTGTCATTCCATCTGAGTGAAAATTGAACGTCCACAGGGTTTCCGGACGGGTCCGTGGTGCTTACTCGCACGCCCGGTCCAGAACCCGGCCGCCGGCTCGCGGTCTGGGCCGGCGGCCGCCGGCCGGTGCCGGGTGCCTGGCCGGCTACTTCACCGCGCTCCTGCTGCTGGGCTGACGTGACCAGGCAGCAGCTGCTCGTGAAGGAACTCTTCGGCCGTCCAGTAGACGAGCTCCGGCGCCTTCGCCGGTTTGCCGTCTTGGCTCCAGATCCCGCCGTACGAAGGGTCCATTATCGGCTCTTTCACGGTGCTGGGGTGATCTGTCCGTGATCGATCCGGCAGCCCCGAGGGCGCGCTAGTCCAGCAATCCCACGATGTAACCGACAAAGTACAGCATCGACAACAGGACCACTGCTGCGATGCCGGCCATCCAAAGAATCTGGGTGCCCATATTCGTGCCGTTTTCATCGTGACCCTGCGGTCCGCCCGTCGAGGCTTCGGCAGGAGGGGTCTCGCCTGGCGGCACTCCGCCTCCCGGCTCCAAGCCGGTGATCTTGTCCTCATACGGGTCGGGATTGCTTCCTGACACGTTCACTCCCTGGGTCGCAGTGCTGATACTTTGATCCGTATTTCACCATGCACTCACCGAGTGCGTTGGAAAGAATGCCACGTTCCCCGCGTGCTGATTCCGAGACGAGGGTGCCAGCTGCATTCTCTGGTTCGACAATGTCTGACGGATGGAACTGGACCAGCTCCGGATCGCGGACGCGGCGGCTCGTCGCAGTCGTCCCTCTCGCATCGATATTCTGCGGAGTAGGGAGCAGGGCGGCTTTCGACGTCTCCTCGAAGCAGACACGGCTTTGTCGACTACTGCTGTTGCAACCACTCCTCGAAGCGGTTGTTGTAGATGGTCGCTTCATCACGGGGGAGCAATTCGCGTTCCTCCAGCAGCACGTCGAAGTAGCGTGCGGTGGGATCGGCGACCACCTCGCGGGGGTCTCCCTTGAAGCTGAGTCCCTTGCGGATGAGATCGTCGAGCCGGAACTGTTCGGGACCGGCGATCTCGACGGTGGCGTTCAGCGGAGTACCCACAGCGGTGCGGCCGACTGCGGTGGCTACGTCCTCAGCGGCTATCGGTTGGATCAGGGCGGGTGGCAGACGAACCGTGTTTCCCTGGGTCGCAGCCTGAGCGATGCTCGTGACGAACTCGAAAAATTGCGTCGCATGAACAATCGAGTACGGCAGGCCTGATTCTTTGATGAGCTTCTCCTGCTCCATCTTCGCTCGAAAGTAGCCGCTTTCGGCCAGACGCTCAGTCCCGACCACTGACAGGGCAACGTGGTGGCCGACGGCCGCTCCCTGCTCCGCCGCGAGCAGGTTGCGGGTGGAGGTACTAAAGAAGTCCATCACCGCCGCGCCTTCGAACGAGGGCGAATTCGACACGTCGACAACAACGTCTGCTCCTTGGAGTACATCCGCGAGGCCTTGGCCGGTAATCGTGTTCACCCCCGATTTGGGGGAAGCGGCAACCGCTTCGTGGCCGTGTTCGCCGAGCTTGCTGACGAGTTTTGAACCGACGAGTCCGGTTCCGCCGATAGTTACGATCTTCATACATCAACCGGAAACAGAACGAGACCTACGTCACTCATCTGCAACGTCAACTATATGACCCGCCGAACGACCGGAGCAAGGTACAAATACCTCAATGAATGCGTGACGAATGATCTGGTGACGCATTTTCAACAGGCGACCGGCATGGTCATTCAGAACATGACAGGGCGGCGTTCGGTGTGGCCTTCCGCGTGCGACGCCCCGCGAGTAGCATTCAGTAATCCTCGTATGCGCTGATGCCGCCACGAGGCTTGTCTCGTCATCCGATGACGTTCGTCAGCATCCCGGATGGTTCACGGAAGTCTGGGATTGCTGTGGTCGACGGCACATGAGAGCTGGTCAACGCCTCGACCTCCCTCACATCATCCGATACCGCAGGGGAAACATCCGATGATCAAACGAGCCGTCGACCCGGCCGACGTCGCTGCTGGTGACGATCAATCTCACGACCAGTACGGCAAGTGGCGGAATGTTCGAGACCGGTGGCGGCAACAACTCGTCGAATACGGGCCGTGGCGCCCGTGAACAGTGCCACGCTGCGAGGCGACGGAGCAAGTTCGGCGCGTGTGAATGCGACCGCGCCTGGGAGAAGAGAGAAGAGACGAGGAGACCATGACCGACACGACAAGTAGTCCGACCGATCAGAGCTCGATCCGACCCTTCCGCAGTGACTTCCCACAGGAGGCATTGGAGGACATGCGTCGCCGAATCGCCGCGACGCGCTGGCCGGAGCGTGAGACGGTGACGGACGACTCGCAGGGCGTGCCACTCGCGACGATGCAAGCCCTCGCCCGCCACTGGGCCACCGATTACGAATGGCGCGCATGCGAGGCGACCCTCAACGCGCTCCCGAACTTCACCACCGAGATCGACGGGTTGGACATTCACTTCATCCACGTCCGCTCTCAGCATGATGATGCGCTGCCGCTCATCATCACGCATGGGTGGCCGGGCTCGATCATCGAACAGCTGAAGATCATCGAGCCACTCACGAACCCGACAGCATATGGTGCGAGTGCGGACGACGCGTTCGATCTAGTGATCCCGTCATTGCCCGGCCACGGGTTTTCCGCCAAACCGACCAACACCGGGTGGGATCCGTCCCGCATCGCCCGCGCCTGGGTCGTACTGATGAAACGGCTCGGTTACGACCGGTTCGTGGCGCAGGGCGGCGACTGGGGGGCAGCAGTCACGCAGCAGATGGGCCAGCAAGCCGCCCCGGAACTGCTCGGAATCCACTCGAACATGCCTGGCACCGCCCCGGCAGACCTCGACGGCTACTTGCGCGGCGAGCCGGCGCCCGCCGGCCTCTCGGACGAGGAGCAACGTGCCTACGATCAGTTGAGCGCGTTCTACGCCAAGCATGTCGCGTACGCCCTCATCATGGGCACGCGCCCGCAGACGCTGTACGGGTTCGCGGACTCTCCGATCGACCTTGCGGCGTTCGCGATCGACCACGGCGACGGAACCGGCCAGCCTGGATTGATTGGGGAGATCCTGGACGGGCGCTTGGCCGGAGACCTGACGCGGGACGACATTCTCGACAACATCACGCTCTACTGGCTGACGAACACTGGCGTCTCGGCCGCCCGGCTGTACTGGGAGAACACGGCGTCGTTCTTCGACGCGAAGCCCATTACGATCCCATTCGCCATCAGCGTGTTCCCCGACGAGCTCTACCAAGCCCCAAGGAGCTGGGCCGAGCGCGCCTACCCGGACAACCTCATCTACTACAACCGGGTCGACCGAGGCGGCCACTTCGCCGCATGGGAACAACCGCAATTGTTCTCATCCGAGCTTCGCGCAGCGTTCAGATCCCTGCGGTGAGGGCCCAAAGTGTTTCGGCACCGCAACGATCTGCCAGTCGAAGGGTTACTGCCCCCGTTCGACGGAGCCACCACATGGCTCAACTCACAGCCCCTGGCGCCGGCGGACCTCCGCGGCCAAGTCGTTCTCATTAGCTTCGGCACCTACACCTGCATCAACTGGATTCGCTCGCTGCCCTGGATACGCGCATGGGCCGACGCCTACGCCGACCATGGGCTGACGGTCGTCGGTGTGCAGACGCCCGAGTTCGACTTCGAGGGCGACCTCGCCAACGTGGCCCGCGCCATCAATGAGATGGACGTCCGCTACCCGGTCGCGGTCGACAACGGCTACGCCCTCTGGCAGGCGTTCGACAACCACTACTGGCCGGCCCTGTACTTCGCTGACGCCAAGGGCCAGATCCGGCATCACCACTTCGGTGAAGGAGAATATGAACAATCCGAGATGGTCCTCCAGATGCTCCTGCGCGAGGCCGGCACCGAAATCGAACAGGGCTTGGTGACCGTTGAGCCCCAAGGCGTCGAGGCGGCGGCCGACTGGTCCAGCCTGGGGTCACCGGAAACGTATCTCGGCTACGGACGTGCAGTCGGACTCGCCTCGCCAGAACCGGTCGTCCCCGACGATCGTCAGCCCTACTCCGCGCCGGCCGCCTTGCGGCGCAATCACTGGTCGCTGTCAGGCGACTGGCGGATCGGCTCCGAAGCTGTCCGGCTCACCCAGCCCGATGGTTCGATCTCATATAGGTTCTTCGCCCGCGACCTCAACCTCGTGATGGGCCCGCCGGCGACAGACAAACCAGTGCCCTTCACCGTCCTCCTCGACGGCGAGCCGCCGGGGCCCGCCCACGGGGTCGACATCGACGGTCACGGCAAAGGTACCGCCGAGTATCAGCGGATGTACCAACTGATACGTCAGCCCGGGCCGATCCGCGACCGGAAATTCACGATCACCTTCCCCGACCCCGGGGTCGAAGCCTTCGTATTCACATTCGGATAGCCCAGGAGGAAAAACGATGTCCCAACCAGCAGCCACTCAACCGCTCACAGTTGTGCTCGTCCACGGCGCCTTCGCCGACAGTTCCAGCTGGAACGGGGTGATCGAGCTTCTTCAAGCCGACGGAATCCAAGTGTTCGCCGTCGCAGTCCCACTTCGCGGCATCTCTTTCGACAGCGCCTACCTCGCAAGCGTGTTCGCCCAGATCCCCGGGCCTGTCCTCGCAGTCGCCCACTCCTACGGCGGCGCAGTCATCAGCAACGCCGCGACGCAGAGCCAGAACGTCGCCGGCCTCGTCTTCGTGGCCGCCTTCGCCCCCGACGAAGGCGAGAAGCTGAGCGACATCACCGCCGCCTCCAAGGACAGCGTCCTCGGCGCGGCGTTAGTGCCACGCCAGTACCCGACAGGCAGCGGAACCGGAACCGAGTTCTTCATCGACCCGGCGATGGCCCGTCACGCATTCGCAGGAGACCTGACCGACGTGCAGGCCGCATTGATCGGCACCGTCCAACGGCCGGTCACCGACATCGCGTTCGGGGAACCGTCCGGTGCACCGGCGTGGAAGACCCTGCCCTCATGGGCGGTAGTGGCCACCGCCGATCGTGCCGCCGGGACAGACGTCACCAGAGCCCACGCCGAGCGCGCCGGCGCCGCCATCACCGAACTGGACGGCTCACACGTCATCATGATGTCCCAGCCCCAAGCCGTGGCCGACGTGATCCGATCGGCAATCGCAGAGGTCAGCTAAATGGACGCGCTCACGTTAGGGCCAGTCGACCAGATCGACGCCGGCGTGCTGAACGTCGGATTCGTGGACATCGGACCCGCCGACGGTCAACCCGTCGTTCTGCTGCACGGATGGCCCTACGACATCCATAGCTACGCCGACGTCGCACCGGCGCTCGGCGCTGCCGGCTACCGCGTGATCGTGCCGCACCTCCGCGGATTCGGCACAACCCGCTTCCTCTCCGACACCGCGACGCGCAACGGCCAGCAGTCCGCCTTGGCCGTCGACACGATCGAACTCATGGATGCACTCGGCATCGAGTCGGCAATCATCGCCGGATTCGACTGGGGCGCACGGTCCGCGAACGTCGTCGCAGCGCTCTGGCCCCTCCGATGCACGGCCCTGGTGTCCGTCAGTGGCTACCTGATCGGCAACCCGGCAGCGAACGCGCAACCGTTGCCACCATCGACAGAGCTTTCGTGGTGGTATCAGTTCTACTTCGCGACCGAACGGGGCAGGGCCGGCTACGACAAGTACCGCGACGACTTCGCAAAGCTGATCTGGCACACCGCCTCACCCAGATGGAACTTCGACGATGCGACGTTCGACCGCAGCGCGGCGTCCTTCGCCAACGCCGACCACGTCGACATCGTGATCCACAACTACCGGTGGCGACTCGGGCTGGCGCCAGGCGAACCCCGTTACGACGGCTTGGAACAACAACTCGCGACCAGTCCACCCATCACGGTGCCGACGATCACCCTCGAAGGTGATGCCAATGGCGCACCCCACCCGGACCCGAGCGCCTACACGACGAAGTTCACGGGACAGTACACGCACCGAACCCTCTCCGGAGGGGTCGGGCACAACCTGCCGCAAGAAGCGCCCGAAGCCTTCGTCGAGGCCATCATCGAAGCCGGACACGAGTGCCCTTGAAGGCGAATGGTGAATTGCGATGACCGAACTCCAGGCACTGGCCCCCGTACCGATGACAGCAGCACAAGCAAAAGTCATCGGGAGTCTGGCGGCGCAGCTGCGGGTGGATTCCATCCGGTGCAGCACGCAGGCCGGCTCCGGCCACCCCACCTCATCGTTGTCGGCCGCGGACCTCATGGCGGTCCTGCTCGAACGCCACCTCCACTATGACTGGGACGAGCCCTCGCTGGCGACCAATGACCACCTCATCTTCTCCAAGGGCCACGCCTCCCCGCTGCTGTACTCCATGTACCGGGCCGTCGGTGTGGTCGAGGAGGACGAACTGATCCACACTTACCGGCAGTTCGGGGCCCGGCTGCAGGGGCACCCGACCCCGGTCTTGCCTTGGGTTGACGTGGCGACAGGTTCATTGGGCCAGGGCCTGCCGGACGCGGTCGGGGTGGCACTGGCCGGACGATACCTGGACCGGCTGCCGTACCGGACCTGGGTTCTGTGCGGGGACAGCGAACTGGCCGAAGGCTCCATCTGGGAGGCCCTGGACAAGGCCGCCTACTACAAGCTGGGCAACCTGACCGCCATCGTGGACGTCAACCGCCTCGGCCAGGACGGACCCACCGAACTCGAATGGGATATGGACCGCTACGCCCGGCGCGTCGAGGCGTTCGGCGCCCACCCTCTCGTCATCGACGGCCATAACATTGCCGCGATCGACGACGCCTTCACCCGTGCGAGATCCGATCCCGACCAGCCAACCGTCATTCTCGCCAAAACCATCAAAGGCAAAGGCGTTCCCGAGATCGAGGACCAGGACGGCTGGCACGGTAAAGCACTTCCAAAAGACATGGCCGAGCGCGCCGCCGCGGCCCTGGGTGGGCCCGGCAACCTGCGGATCACCACCGCCCTCCCCGGTCCCGGCAGGCCAGCGATCACGCGCAACCCGCAGGCAGCTGTCAGCCTGCCCCGTTGGGAGGTGGGTGAGGAGGTCGCAACACGGGCCGCCTTTGGCGCCGCCGTGTCCGCTCTGGCTGCCCGCCCGGAAATCGTCGTGCTGGACGGCGAAGTGGGGAACTCGACCCATGCCGGCGAATTCAAAGACGCCGCCCCGGAACGCTACTTCCAAATGTTCATCGCTGAACAGCAACTCATCGCCTCCGCGGTCGGGATCTCGGTCCGCGGCTACATCGCGTTCGCCGCGAGCTTCGCCGCTTTCCTGGTCTCCCGGCCCTTCGACTTCATCCGGATGGCAGGCGTCTCCCAAGCCAGCATCCGGCTCGTTGGCACGCACGCCGGAGTCGAAATCGGCCAGGACGGCCCGTCGCAAATGGCTCTAGAGGACATTGCCGCCATGCGGGCCGTGCACACCTCGAGCGTGCTCTACCCGGCAGATGCCCCCTCCACCGCCCAACTCGTCCAGACCATGGCCGACACGCCCGGCATCTCCTACCTTCGCGCCACCCGCGGCGCCTACCCGGTCATCTACGGGCCGGACGAAAAATTCCCGCTCGGCGGCTGCAAAGTCCACCACGCCGGCCCCAATGACGCCGTGACACTCATCGGTGCAGGGGTGACCCTGCACGAATGCCTCACCGCCGCCGGTCGGCTCGCCGAAGACGGGATCAACGCCCGCGTCATCGACCTCTACTCCATCAAACCCATCGACGCGGACACCCTGCGCAGGACCTGCCAGGCGACCCGGGGCAGGATCGTCGTTGCCGAAGACCACTACCCCGAAGGCGGCATCGGCTCAGCCGTCCTCGAAGCCCTCGCCGGCACGGACACCCACGAACTCCACGCCGTCCTCCTCGCCGTCAACGCACTGCCCACCTCCGGCAAACCCCAGGAACTGCTCGACGCCGCCGGCATCTCCGCCCGCCACATCACCGCGGCCGCCCGCAGGCTCCTGGACACCGCATGACTGCCGCTCCGATCACAGCCGGTCCAGGGCTGAGGAATGCTGTGAGGCGGCACGGAGAAGCAGCCTCGGCCGATACCTGAAATGTGTCAAGCTGGGTGACGGAATATCCGTTATCGGTAGTTAGCTATCACTTATGGACGACAACGCCAGCCCCGAGCCATCGGGTTTCGGGCGCGGGAAGTCGCCCACAAACGTGTGGAGAGCAACTAACTCACCCTCGTCGGCGTGCGTGCCCACAACATGCTGGAACCCGACGGCGGTGCGCCAGATCGATCCGTTGTTCGGGTTGATGCGAATGCCAATGCGCTTGTTGACGAGCCTACGGAATGCCGATTCGGTGATCAGCTTGCTGGGATCCAAGCCTTGCTTCTTGAGGTCCTCCTCTAAGTTCGTTTGGAATCTCCTCGGGTTTGAGAGGATGCCCTCACGCCGGACACGCACCGCATGGAGCACGGTGGGGTCCACATCGTCGGATGTGAACAGGTGATACCCGTATGTCGGGGCGTTCTCGAGTTCCGAAGCGTCTACCCAGGCAACGTAGCAGTCGTACGAGGGTGCGGGCGCGTCGTTTGAGATACCTCCCGACAGCTGAATCTGGGTCGCTCCCATCAGCTGCGTCACCATGCGCCCGACCGCGATGTCCCCGGAAATCTCGCTGACTACGTTCAGCCCAAGTGCTTTGAGACGGTTGGGTAACGCATCGCGGCATTCTGGATCGAATTCCGTGCGGTCGACAACAATCGTTTTCACCCCCTCGGGGCAGTAACTCATCAATTCCACGGACACACGGTCCTCCGGCGGCAGTGAGTAGCCCACGAAGGTCACTCGTGTGGCGACGGACATTGCATCCCGGGCGGTTTTCCACAGCGTCGGTACCACATACGCGCCGTAGTGCTGTGACTTTTCTGAGACGGGCGGGATGATGAAGCGGTCCATGTGCGCGATGAACTCCGGATTTCCTCGCGGCAGATTGGCAGTCTCGCCGTTGAACTTCCCGTAGTCGAAAGTCTGGAACAGCGTAGACCCGAACCCATCCCCGTCCGCCCGATACCAGTTCAACGATCCGTGGAGCTTTACGAGAGTCATCGATTCGAACGCCAAATTCGAGTTCCCGTCGCCCCAATAGACGGTCTCTTGACGAGGCGGCGCGGGGCTCACTACATCCATACCTCGGAGCACCTCTGCTGACTCTCGTGAGTATCCGACTGGGATGAGGGCGGTGTTGATGGCGCGCTCGACGAGGCAGTCGTAGTTGAACGTGATGACGACTGCACGCTCGGCGTGCCACAGGCGGACCAGCTGAAGCAGCCAATCCGGCGCGGGATCGGCGATGGCCTTGGCCTGGGCCTCGTCCAGGATGTCCGCGATCGTCTGGGTCACCAGTGCAGCGGCTGACCTGCGGGCCAGCACTTCAGCTTGGCTGAGGAACGGCATCGGGTCTAGCATCGCCGTCAGCCAATTCTCGAACGTCTGCCGGGCGCGCAGGTCGATGGTCACTTGGCCCGCCAATCGTCGCTGGAGCTCGACACCCAGCGCGTTGGTAATAGGCATGGCTTTGTGGACGGCCTTGGAGAACCCTGCACCGAGGATGTAGACGGGTCGGGGGGTGCGGGGTGAAGCGGGCATGGAGGGCCTTCCGTCAGGGCAAGAGGGGGCTACTGGCCGACGGACGGGTCGACACGTCGCAGCAGATTGGCGACAATGATGGAGGAGTCCGGCCGCGAGTCCAGCCGTACCCCAGTCGCAGTCCTGCCGATGCTTGACCTTGTGGCCGAATGCGATGGCCCCGCGTGTAAGCGAGCGTAGTTCAGCCTCGGCCGGGCCGACGAGAGACGTTGCAATGTAGGCGTCGAGTCGCGCCTTGGACTTGTCGACGGACGATTCGGGGCTGCCTGGCCTGCCGTGAACGTCGCGGTCGTAGAGGTGCCCAGATAGGTTCGCCAGCTATTCGGCGAACCGCCTGTCCTCATGGTTGCCAGGTAGTTGGCCACCTGCCTGAAACAGCTGGCCAACTACCCTGGAACAGGGCCATCTAAGTTGGAAAATGACCATGTACCGTGGAACCTCACAATAGCTTGTCCATCTACAGGAGATGTGAGACCCGAGGGTACTTGGCGAAAAGCGCCAGATGCGGACCACCGCGACTCCGCGGTTTTGGTGGACTACTGCCCATGTCGGCTGACTGACCTAGATGGCGAAACTGATAGGCAATGTGAAGTATCACGCTGTCAATAGCTGAAAGCTACACATCTTCGTGGCCACCTCATATAAGCGAGGAGGCTTGTACCGACGCGCCTTGCTTCACGAACTCGCCCAGTCTTCAGCGGGTATTCACTGTAGCTTTCGAGCCGGTTGGTCAGAAGGTCAGGGTTGGGCGTCGATCCTCTTGTTGCGTGCACGGATGAAATCCCTGCTGCGTTGTAAATACTCAAGGTATTCGTCGGGGTTCTTTGGAAGTGCCGGTGTCCTGAAGTTGTCGAACGGATGGAAGAACCGGATGGTGCAATCCTCAGTGATGAGGTCTTGCAGTACGAAGAATTCAACGTACCCATCAAAGTCCTTGAACAGGGCGAAGTAGTCTGAATACCTGTCCAGGACTTCTCCGAATTTGTTCGACGGCTCGCCCGAATAATGGCGGCGGATACATTCCAATGCCCCGCGGCAACGTCGAAGGCGACGGGCAGCATGGTGAGCTTCATCGACACTCTGTCGTTGGCGCCCCGGATTGTGTAGGCTCCTGCCATGGCTCGGCGCAGTTTTCTTCAGTGGCCGGTCGTCCGGCAGTTCAGTACGGGCGACCTGCTGGGCCGCGGCCCTGCGGTAACCTCCCCGCGGACGAGGGAGATCACGCCGCGGACGGCCACCGCAGACCGAGTCGTGCAGAGCGTGTGCCCGTATTGTGCCGTGGGCTGTGGACAGCGGGTCTACGTCAAGGACGAAAAGGTCGTTCAGATCGAAGGCGATCCCGATTCGCCTATTTCCCGTGGCCGGTTGTGCCCCAAGGGCTCTGCGAGCGAGCAGTTGGTCAACTCGCCGGGCCGGCAGACCGAAGTGCTCTACCGTGCGCCACGCTCCACCCAGTGGCAGCATTTGGATCTCGAAACTGCCATCGACATGGTGGCGGACCGCTTCATCGAAACCCGCCGCAGGACGTGGCAGCAGGAAGACGAAGAAGGCCGGCTGCTTCGCCGCACGATGGGCATAGCCTCACTGGGCGGGGCAACCCTGGACAACGAAGAGAACTACCTGATCAAGAAACTCTTCACGGCTGCCGGAGCAGTGCAGATCGAGAACCAAGCACGTATTTGACACTCTTCCACGGTTCCCAGTTTGGGAGCCTCGTTTGGACGCGGTGGTGCAACGCAATCACTGCAAGACATGGCCAACGCCGACTGCATCATTATTCAGGGTTCCAATATGGCCGAATGCCATCCTGTGGGATATCAGTGGGTTGCGGAGGCCAAGGCCCGCGGAGCGAAGGTCATCCACATCGATCCCAGGTTCACGCGCACCTCGGCCGTCGCGGACAAGCACATTCCCATCCGGGCCGGCTCTGACGTCGTCCTTTTGGGCGCGCTGATTAACTACGTCGTCACGCACGACCTGTGGTTCAAGGAGTACGTGAGCGCGTACACCAACGCGGCCACGCTGGTTCATGCCGATTACCGCGACGCCGAGGATCTGGGCGGACTGTTCTCCGGCTACGATCCGGAGACGGGAGCGTACGATACGGCGTCATGGTCGTACGCGGAACAGGGCGGAGGCACCATCGACGACGCTGGGGCTGGCATCGAGCACGGCTCCCATGCGTCGGATCGTGCCGCGGGAGACCAGTTCGGCAGCGGCGGTCCTGCCCTGGAACACGCCCAAGTGCAGCGTGACGATACCCTGCAGGACCCCCGGACCGTTTTCCAGATCTTGAAGCGGCACTACGCCCGTTACACCCCGGAGATGGTCCAGGACATGTGTGGCATCGACGTCGCGGACTTTGAGTATCTGGCCCACGCCATCACGGAAAACTCGGGGCGCGAACGGACAACGTGCTTTGCCTACGCTGTCGGCTGGACCCAGCACTCGCTCGGAGCGCAGTTCATCCGGGCCGCCGCCATCCTGCAACTTCTGCTCGGCAACGTGGGCCGCCCGGGCAGCGGAATCATGGCCCTGCGCGGGCATGCAAGCATCCAAGGTTCCACGGACATTCCGACCTTGTTCAACCTGCTGCCCGGGTACCTGCCAATGCCCAGCGCCGGGCGCCATGACACCTTCAGCGAATACCTGGATGCGATCGCGTCGAAGAAGCAGAAGGGCTTCTGGGCGGACGCCGACTCCTACACCATCAGCCTGCTGAAGGCCTGGTGGGGCGAGGCCGCGACCGCGGAGAACGACTGGGCCTACGATTACCTTCCCAGGCTGACCGGAGCGCACGGCACGTACCAGACGGTGATGGACATGCTCGAGGACAAGGTGGAGGGCTACTTCCTGCTCGGACAGAACCCCGCCGTGGGCTCGTCTAACGGCCGCATGCAACGCCTGGGCATGTCGCACTTGAAGTGGCTGGTGGTGCGCGACTTGAATCTCATCGAGTCGGCGACCTGGTGGAAGGACGGCCCGGAGATCGAATCGGGGGAACTGCGCACCGAAGACATCGAGACCGAAGTGTTCTTCCTGCCTGCAGCAACCCACGTGGAAAAGGCTGGTTCGTTCACGCAGACCCAACGGCTGCTGCAGTGGCGGCACCAGGCGGTGGCACCGCCTGGTGAGTGCCAAAGTGAATTGCAGTTCTTCTTCGAACTGGGCCAGCGGATCCGCGAAAAACTGGCGGGTTCGGAGGACGAACGCGACCGTCCGCTGCTCGACCTCACCTGGGATTACCCCACCGACGAGCACGGCGAGCCCGACGGCGAGGCGGTGCTAGCCGAAATCAACGGCCGCCACCTCAGTGGCCCGGACGCGGGCAAACCGCTCTCCGCGTATACGGAGCTGCGCCCCGACGGTTCCACGTCGGCGGGCTGCTGGATCTACACCGGCGTCTACGCCGACGGTATCAACCATGCCGCCAACCGGAAACCGGGCCAGGAGCAAGGACCTACCGCCTCGGAATGGGGCTGGGCGTGGCCGGCCAACCGCCGGATCCTCTACAACCGGGCGTCGGCCGACCCGGCCGGTAAACCGTGGAGCGAGCGGAAGAAATACATCTGGTGGGACCAGGAAGAGGGACGGTGGGTCGGAGACGACGTGCCCGACTTCCCGGTTGACCGTGCTCCGGGCAGCCAGCCCGACCCCGATCTCGGTGGTCCGGCCGCCTTGACCGGAGATGACCCCTTCATCATGCAGGCAGACGGCAAGGGCTGGTTGTTCGCGCCGACGGGCGTCGTCGACGGTCCTCTTCCCACCCACTACGAACCGCAGGAATCGCCGGTGGCCAACGCGCTTTACCCGCAGCAGCAAAATCCGGCCCGGCTGGTGTACCCCCGCGCGGACAACCTCAGTGCACCAAGCGCCGGTACCAGTGGCGCGGACGTCTATCCCTACGTCTTCACCACGTACCGGCTCACCGAACACCACACTGCCGGCGGAATGAGCCGCTGGTTGCCGTACCTCTCGGAGCTGCAGCCGGAAATGTTCTGCGAGGTCTCTCCCGAGCTGGCCGCTGAGCGCGGACTCGAGCCCTACGGGTGGGCCACGATCATTTCGGCCCGCTCCGCCATCGAGGCGAAGGTGCTCGTCACCCAGCGGATGAAACCCCTGGCCGTTGGCGGCCACACCGTCCATCAGATCGGGTTGCCCTACCACTGGGGCGTCGGAGCGGATGCTGTCGTCAGCGGTGACGCAGCCAATGACCTGTTGGGCGTGACGCTGGACCCCAACGTTCAGATCCAGGAATCCAAGGCCGCCACCTGTGACATCCGCCCGGGCCGCCGTCCGCGCGGGGCGGAGCTGCTTGCCCTGGTTGCTGAGTACCAGGCCCGGGCCGGAGCGACGACCGAGACCGGGAACCGACTCGTTACCCATCCGGGCGCGGAAAGCCTTGACCCGGGCCGCCGAGAGGACGGCCGCACCGACGGCCGGCCAGGATGATGGGCATCTTCACCGCCGGTCCGGCGGGGCCACACCATGCACCGCCTGCTCCGCCTGCACAACCGGTGCGCTCTGGTAGCGTTCCGGATACCGACTCGACGTTGGAGGATTAGATGGGCCAGCTGTCCGGACCGACCGACCCCGCCGCCGATGCCCGGTGGGAGGATCAGCAGCCCCGCAAGGGGTTCTTCACAGACACCTCCATCTGCATCGGCTGCAAGGCGTGCGAAGTGGCCTGCAAGGAGTGGAACCATAACCCCCAAGACGGGAACCTGGAGCTGCTGGAATCCTCCTATGACAACACCGGAGGGCTCGGCGCCAGCACCTGGCGGCATGTCGCCTTCGTTGAACAGGGCCAGGAACGCATTACCGAGGCGCGGGAGTCCGGGCGCGCGCTGGTCAATCTGGGCATGCCCCGCATCGGCCCTCCCCCGACGGCAGCGTCCGCCGGTCCGGACCTGGCGAACGTGGATACGACGCCCCCGGACACGGCAGACTTCCGTTGGTTGATGTCCTCTGATGTCTGCAAGCACTGCACGCACGCCGGGTGCCTGGATGTCTGCCCGACCGGAGCGCTTTTCCGCACGGAGTTCGGCACTGTGGTGGTCCAGGACGACGTGTGCAACGGCTGCGGAACCTGCGTCGCCGGGTGTCCGTTCGGCGTGATTGAGCGCCGCAGCGACGGCATGGTGGCGGTGGCAGCCCAGCGGGAGGAGCAGCACGCCAAGCATCCCGCCGTCCCCAACGTCGGCGTCGCCCAGAAGTGCACGCTGTGCTACGACCGCCTGGTCAACGATGAGACGCCCGCTTGCGCTAAAGCCTGTCCGACGACATCCATCAAATTCGGCAACCACGACGACATGGTGGAGACGGCCCGGGAACGGGTGGTCTCGCTGCACCAGCAGGGACTCACGGAAGCCAGGCTCTATGGTGCGAACGAACTCGACGGCGTCGGCGGAACCGGAGCGGTCTTCCTCCTGCTCGACGAACCGGAAGTGTATGGACTTCCGCCGGATCCGAGAGTGCCCACAGCCGATCTGCCGCAGATGTACCGGCGGGCCGGTATGGCCGTCGCCGGCATGGTCGCCGCTGCGGCGCTGGCTTTCCTGGGAGGGCGCGCGTGACCCACTCTGAGTTCGACAGCTTTCGGCCGCCCGAGCCTGCCCGCCGTCGTCGGGCTGGCGGCAAGCGCGGCACCGGACGCCGCGACGTCGGTGACGGTTCCCGTGAAATGCCTATGGTCCCGGAGCCGGAATTCACCTCGTACTACGGCCGTCCGGTGGTCAAGCCGGCACCCTGGACCGAAGATGTGGCCGCCTACCTGTTCCTTGGCGGTGTCGCAGCCGGTTCCGCGCTGCTTGGTCTCGGCGGGCAGCTGACCGGGCGGCCGACGCTGCGCCGGAATGCCCGGCTGAGTGCCTTGACGGCGGTGAGCTTCGGTGCTGTTGCCCTGGTGAAGGATCTCGGCAGGCCGGAGCGCTTCCTGAACATGCTGCGGACCATCAAGCTGACCTCACCGATGAGTGTGGGCTCGTGGATCCTGAGCGCGTTCAGCGTCGGCACGGCCGTCTCGGCGGCAGCGGAAGTCGATCGGATGACCGGGGCGCGGTTGCCGCTGGGTCCGTTGCGGAACTTGCTGCAAGCGGTCGAGGGACCGGCGGGCTTCGAGGCCGCGCTTTTCGCCGGACCGCTGGCGGCGTACACGGCGGTCCTGCTCGGTGACACGGCCACACCCACCTGGAACGCGGCGCACGAGGAATTGCCATTCGTTTTCGTGAGTTCCGCGGCCCTCGCTTCTGCCGGGCTCGCGATGATCACGACTCCGGTCCAAGAGGCGGGTCCGGCCCGAAAACTTGCTGTGCTGGGCGTGATGGGTGACGTGGTTGCTATGCGGGTGATGGGGCACCGGATGGACCCGGTGGTGGCCGAGCCCCTGCACCAGGGCAAGGCAGGTGTCATGCTGAAATGGAGCGAGCGGTTGGCGGCTGCCGGCGGACTGGGGACACTGCTGGGCGGACGCAACCGGGCGGTGGCCGCGGCTTCGGGACTGGCATTGCTGGCCGCCTCGGCGCTGACGCGGTTCGGCGTGTTCGAGGCCGGCCTTTCCTCGGCCAGGGACCCGCGTTACACGATCGAACCGCAGAAGAACCGTCTCGCCGCCCGCCGCGCCGCCGGCATCACCGGCGATTCGATCACTACTGCCGGCTGACGGGTCTGCCGTGGTTTAGGTGATCTTGGCTTCAGCGGATCTCGATGCCCTGGCCGACGACGGTATGCCCGATCACTGGATAGCCGGGCACCTCGCCGACGACGAGCAGGCCGCCGGAGGTCTGTGCATCGGCCAGCAGCAGCAGATCGTCTTCGGTGACGCCCGCGGCGGGCCGTAGGTGCGGTCGAACCCAATCGAGGTTGCGCCGCGTCCCGCCGGAGACAAAGCCCTCCCGCAACGCCTCCCGGGCGCCCTCGACGAGTGGCACCGCCGTCCGGTCGATCACTGCCCCCACTCCGGAGGCGCGGCACATCTTGTACAAATGTCCAAGCAGGCCGAAGCCCGTCACGTCCGTGGCCGCACGCACGCCGGCCGCCACCGCGGACTCGGCGGCGTCGCGGTTGAGACGCGACATCGTCGCTACCGCTTCCGCGAACACTTCACCGGTCTGCTTGTGCCGGTTATTGAGCAGTCCGACGCCGATCGGCTTGGTGAGCGTGAGCGGCAGCCCGGGCTGGGCGGCGTCGTTGCGCAGCAACCGGTCGGGATGGGCGACGCCCGTGACCGCCATGCCGTACTTCGGCTCCGGATCGTCAATCGAATGCCCGCCAATCACCGGGCACGCCGCCTCGGAGGCGACGCTCAGGCCGCCGCGGAGTACTTCAGTCATCAACTCCAGCGGTAGCACGCCGCGGGGCCAGCCGACGAGATTGATCGCCATGATCGGGCGGCCGCCCATCGCGTAAATGTCCGAGAGCGCGTTGGCGGCAGCGATCCGGCCCCAGTCAAAGGCATCGTCGACCACAGGAGTGAAGAAATCGGCGGTGGACAGTACCGCCAGGTCGCCGCGCACCAGGACGGCTGCTGCGTCGTCGCCGCTGTCAAGACCGACCAGCACGTCCGCGCCTGGCTGGCCGGTAAGGCCGCGCACCGCTTCTTCGAGCTCGCCGGGCGGAATCTTGCACGCGCACCCACCACCGTGGGCATAGCCGGTGAGCCGGACTGCGCCGACGCCGTCGTTGTTAAGTTGCGGAATAGACATCTCGGTCTCTTTCACTCCCCTAGGTTACCCCCGTGGGCGATCTGCTAGATTGATCCCGGAGGCGTCCGGGTCCTGGTGGGCCCCCCGGTCTTCAAAACCGGTGAGGCTGAGTATCTCGGCCTGGCGGGTTCGATTCCCGTCCGCCTCCGCCAACCACCGGCATGCAATGCCGCGGAAGGAAGAGGGACTGTGGACCAGGTCGATCCCCGCCGCCTGATTCCGCGCACCGACGATCTGCTGGCACTGCCGGCCGTCCGCGCGGCCCGGAAACGCCTGAGTGCACGGCTCATCCGCGAACTCGTCCGGCAAACCCAGGAGCAGGCGCGGCGCGGTGAACTCGATCCCGGCCAGGTGGAACCGGCCCTGCTGGCCGCCGTCGCTGCCCGCACGGCGACCACCCTGCGCCCGGTGCTCAACGCAACCGGCGTAGTCGTCCACACCAACCTCGGCCGCGCCCCGCTGTCTGCGGCCGCGGTTGAAGCACTTGTCGCAGCCAGCGGCTACGTCGACGTGGAGCTCGACCTGGCAACCGGCAGCCGTGCCCGCCGCGGCGCCGGTGCCCGGGCTGCATTGCTCGCCGCCTGTCCCGCTGCCGAGGACGCGCTGGTGGTCAACAACGGGGCTGCGGCGCTGGTGCTGGCCACCACGGCCCTCGCCGCCGGCCGGGAGGTGGTGGTGAGCCGCGGCGAACTGGTTGAGATCGGTGCCGGCTTCCGGTTGCCGGACCTGATCGAATCAACGGGCGCGACGCTGCGCGAGGTGGGCATGACCAACCGGACGCACCTGCGGGACTACGCCGACGCCCTCGGACCGGCCACCGGCTGCGTACTCAAGGTCCACCCGAGCAACTTCCGGGTGGACGGATTCACCTCCGCTGTTCCATTGGACGAACTGAGCCCGCTGGCAGCCGCGCACGGGGTTGCCCTCGTGGCCGATCTCGGCAGTGGACTGCTGGCGCCCGATCCGCACCTTCCCGAAGAACCGGACGCTGCCACCGCGCTGGCCAGCGGGGCCGACGTCGTCATCGCCAGCGGCGACAAACTGCTGGGCGGACCCCAGGCCGGTTTGCTGCTCGGCCGGACGGAGATCATCTCCCGGCTGGCACGCCACCCGCTCGCCCGAGCGGTACGTGCCGACAAACTTGCCCTCGCGGCGCTGGAGGCGACGGTCGCGGGCGAAGCACCGCCGGTTGTCCGGGCCCTGCACGCGGACCCGGAGTGGTTGCGGAACCGTACCGACCGGCTCGCCGCGGCCCTCGGGGTACCGGTCGTCGCCCACGACGGCCGGGTCGGCGGCGGCGGAGCACCCGGTGTCGCCCTGCAGGGGTGGGCGCTCCGGCTCCCCGAAGCGCTCGCGGGCCACTTGCGTACCGGCGACCCGGCCGTGCTCCCGCGCGTCCACGACGGCTCCTGCCTCCTCGATCTGCGCTGCGTGCCCGAAGAGGACGATGACCGGATACTCGACGCGGTGCGCCAGGCGCTGGCGACCCTCACGGGTTCGGATGCAGGCAGGGCGGGCTGAACCGTGCATGTCGTTGCCACCGCCGGACACGTCGATTGCGGCAAAAGCACGCTCGTGCGCGCGCTTACCGGCATGGAGCCGGACCGCTGGGAGGAAGAGCGGCGCCGTGGGCTGACCATTGACCTGGGCTACGCCTGGACCACGTTGCCTTCCGGGCAGGATGTTGCCTTCGTGGACGTACCGGGCCACGAACGATTCCTCGGGAACATGCTCGCCGGAATCGGACCCGCTCCCGTCGTCTGCTTCGTCGTCGCTGCCGATGAAGGCTGGCAGGCGCAGTCAAGCGACCACCGGGACGCCGTCGCGGCGCTGGGCATCGAGTACGGCGTCATAGTCGTAAGCCGGACCGACCGGGCGCCCGGGCAGATTGGTGAAGTGCTCGCCCGGACCCGCAGAGAGCTGGCCGGGACAGGCCTGGCGAATGCGCCCGCAGTGGCTGTGTCTGCCGTCGAGGGCACCGGCCTGGCCGAACTGCGTGCCACGCTCGACGGCGTTCTGGCCGGGGTGCCCGCCCCCGCCACCACAGGGCGGCTCCGGCTGTGGGTGGACCGCTCGTTTACCATCAAGGGTGCCGGAACCGTCGTGACCGGAACATTGGCAGCGGGAACGCTCGCTCAAGGTGACCGGCTGCAGCTGCTCGGCCACGATGGTTCGCGGTCCGTGGTGGTCCGCGGCCTGCAAAGCCGCGACACGTCATACTCTTCGCTGGGGCCGGTCAACCGGGTGGCGCTGAACCTGCGCGATGTTTCCGCCGCCGACGTCCGCCGGGGAGACGCGCTGCTGACTCCCGACGCGTGGCCCGTCACGGGCGTCCTGGGCATCCAGCGCACTACCGGCGTGGCCTATACGGACGTACCGGAGCAGCTCGTGGTGCATGCCGGCACTGCTGCCGTGCCGGCCCGGCTGCGCCCCTTCGGTGCCGACCACGCCCGGCTTGTCCTGGACCGGCGCCTGCCGCTCGTTCTCGGAGACCGTCTGGTGCTGCGGGACCCCGGGACCCGCACGGTGCTGGGCGGCGCGCAGGTGCTCGACGCCGATCCGCCGGCCTTGCGGCGGCGCGGGGACGGCGTCCACTGGGCTGAGCGGCTCGCAGGCATGGACGCCGCCGGAGACGTGCTTGGGGAAGTGGCAGGCCGCGGGGCGGTGCAGGAAGAGCACCTGCGTCGGCTCGGGCTGCTGTCTGCGCACGAGGCGGCGCCCCCCGGCGTCCGGGTTCTCGGCGACTGGTGGGTGCACTCTCCCCTCTTCGAGGCATGGCAGCATCGGCTGCGCACGGCCCTCGGGGAACTGCATGAGCGCGATCCCCTCGCCCCGGGCCTTTCCCGGGGCGCGGCCCGGGACCTCCTCACCCTGCCCGATGAGCGGCTTCTTGACCCGGTCATCCGCGAAGCGGGTCTCGACCAGGAGGGCGGCCACGTCCGGCTTCCAGGCACCAAAGGCAACCTTGGCGCCGTCGGGCCGGCGGTCGCCGAGCTGGAGCGCAGGCTGACTGCAGACGCCTTCCACGCCCCGGAAGCCGATGAGCTGGCCGCGCTGGGCCTGGGCGCCCGGGAGCTCGCTGCCGCCGAGCGCACCGGGCGGCTGTTGCGGTTGCGCGATGGGGTGGTGCTGCTGCCTACGGCACCGGCCTTTGCGATGCGCGAACTGGCCCGCTTGGAGCAGCCCTTCACCACAAGCCAGGCACGCCAAGCCCTCGGCACAACTCGACGGGTCGCGGTTCCGTTGCTTGAATATCTGGACTCACGCGGCTGGACCCGGCGCCTGGATGCCGGTCACCGCACCGTGGTGCGGTGACCCGGGGCGCTTAGCCTCTCGCCCCGAAAGGCGGCCCAGCGGATCGAGGTGCTGCTCGATGGTGGGCAGGATCTGGAGTGGGCCCTGGACATTGAGGGTGTGGTGTGGGTGCTGCAGGCCCGTCCCATCACCCGCCGCGCGGCCAGCACACCCGAACCGGCTCCAGTCGACGGTGTCCGGACTCTGGCTGCGGGGACCCCGGCCAGTCCAGGTATCGCGCGAGGGCGGGTGCGGATACTGTCCGGACTGGACGACTTCGCCGGATTCAGGACTGGCGAGGTGCTGGTTTGCCGTGCCACTTCCCCGGCGTGGACGCCGGTGCTGGCCCGCGCGGCCGCAGCGGTCACCGAGACCGGGGGCATCCTCGCGCATGCAGCAATTGTGGCCCGTGAACTGGGTATTCCCGCCGTTACCGACGTACATGGAGCCACCAGCCTGCCCAATGGCGCCCTGGTCCTGGTCGACGGGTCCCGAGGCACCGTCACTCTGTTGGAGGACGAATGAGCGAGACCAGCACTCCTGACCTTTTGGTGCTCCACGCCGTGCGCGTGTTCGGGTATGCCAGCACCGAGCGCGTCATCGCCCGCGCGGAGCTCGAAGAGGGCCCGGTCCGAACGCTGCTACTGCACGCACAGGCGGCCGGGCACGTCACCTGGACCCGTTTCGCAGACCACAGCGGCTGGTCGCTGACGGAAGCCGGCAAGGCTCACGGCGAGCACCTGCTGGCCGCCGAACTCGACACCACCGGAACACGTACCCTGGTGCAGGAGGTACTGGACGGGTTCGGCCCCCTGAACAACCTGGTTGCCGGCGCATGCACCCGTTGGCAGCTGACCGAGATGGGCCTGGCCTAGCCCCCGGCCGACCTTGAACACGTGCTGGCCGACCTTGCCCGCGCCGCTGACGGACTGGCTAGCCTCGAGGCCCGCCTGAGCGCGGGCCTGTCCCGCTTCGACGGTTACCACGCCCGCTTCACAGCTGCCGTGGAGCACGCCCGTCAGGACACGGCCTGGATCAGCGATACCAACCGGGACTCGGCTCACCAGGTCTGGTTCGAGCTGCACGAAGACCTGTTGGCCACCCTCGGCAGGCCACGCTGACGCGCAGGAACCTGACCCACGAGCAGTGGAGAATCGAAGACAGGCGCCCGGAACATGGCTATAAGCTGACGCTCTTTCGGGCGCTGAAGGCTTGCTGGTGGCGGTAGAGGGTTGCGCGGCTCCAGCCCACGAGCCGGGCGGCGTCTTCGGCGGTGCGTCCCTTTGCGCGGGCGTCCTTGGCGACCGCCAGCTTGTCCGCGATGACGGCCGGGTCCGCTAAGGGCCGCCCGAAGCGGGCCCCGTTCCGCCTCGCGGCGGCGATACCGGCATTGACCCGCTCGACGATCAGCTCGCGCTCATACTCAGCCAAGGTAGCGAGCATATTCAGCATCATGCACCCGGTCGAGGTCGTCGGGTCAATCCCATCGGCGATCGAGCGCACATGGACACCCCGGTCGCGCAGCAGCGTTACTGTGTTGAGCACGTCGATCAGCGACCTGCCCAACCGGTCAACCCGCCACACCACGACGGTGTCGCCCTCCTCGGCGTACTCGAGGAGCCTTTTCATCCCGGGTCGTTCGATTGCCGTCTTGCTTCCAGAGGTCACGTCGGCGAAGACGTCGCGTTTCTGCACGCCGGCGGAGACCAGGGCGTCGAGTTGGAGCTGGGCGTCCTGGCTAGAAGTGCTCACGCGCGTATATCCCAGTTGTCTCACTAAGCCATTCTGACTCGGAAAGCCCTCGGAGCGCCCCCGATGAGACGATTTATGGTGAGATTTTAGCGAGACATCGGCGAGCTCGACTTTCTCAGCCGTTCGGCCGGCTCATCCGGCCCTGGGTCGGTGTCTTGTTGATTACCGAGACATCATCTTGCCCCGCAGCGGTACGGGTGCCGGTGATCCGGGCCGTCCTAACGGAACATGCGAAGAGCGCCCAACGGATGTACAGCCCTGCCATGATCACCCGAAAAGTTGCAGGTTCCGGTTGCCGCAAAGGAGTTGACCTGGTGGAGAAATTCGGGGAGATCGTGTCATGGGTGTATTGACGGCCGTTCCTGGGCGCCGACTAGTGCAGCCCGCCGGCGCCGCCGGGCATGCCGGCCTTGATCAGCTCCATGACTGAGGAGTCCGCCAGGGTGGTGACATCCCCGATCGGCCTGTCCTGCGCCACGTCTTTGAGGAGCCGTCGCATGATCTTGCCGGACCGGGTTTTAGGCAGCTCGGCTACGACCATGATTTGCCGCGGCCGGGCGATTTTGCCGATTTCCTTGGCCACATGGTCGCGCAGCTCCTGCACGACCTCCGGTCCGCCGTGGCCCGCATCACCGCGGAGGATGACGAAGGCGACGATGGCCTGCCCGGTGGTGTCGTCAAGGGCGCCGACGACGGCCGCTTCGGCCACCTTCGGATGGGCGACGAGCGCGGATTCGATCTCCGTGGTCGAAAGCCGGTGCCCGGCCACGTTCATCACGTCGTCCACCCGGCCGAGAAGCCAAATATCCCCATCCTCGTCTTTCTTCGCGCCGTCCCCCGCGAAGTAGAGCCCCGGGAACCGTGACCAATACGTCTCCACGTACCGGTCGTTGTCACCCCAGATGGTGCGCAGCATGGATGGCCAGGGTTCCCTGAGTACCAGATAGCCGCCGGAGCCGTTGGCAACCGGTGCGCCCGCGTCATTGACGACGTCCGCTACGACTCCGGGCAGTGCCCTCATGGCGGCGCCCGGTTTGCCTGCCGTGACTCCCGGGAGCGGGCTGATCATGATGGCGCCGGTCTCGGTCTGCCACCAGGTGTCCACAACGGGCGTTTGGTTGTGCCCGATGTTCTCGCGGTACCAGATGTATGCGGCCGGGTTGATCGGTTCGCCTACGGTGCCGATCACGCGCAAACTCCTGAGCCCGTACTTGGCCGGTATCTCGGGACCCCATTTCATGAAGGTGCGGATGGCGGTCGGGGCGCAGTAGAGAATGGAGACTTTGTGCTTGTCGATGATTTCCCACCAGCGGCCCTGGTGCGGGGTGTCCGGCGTGCCCTCGTACAGCACGGAGGTAGCACCGTTCGCCAGGGGGCCGTACACGATGTAGCTATGCCCGGTAACCCAGCCGATGTCCGCGGCCGTCCAGAAAATATCGGATTCAGCCTTGAGGTCAAAGACCGCCCAGTGGGTGTAGGCGCATGCCGTGAGGTAGCCGCCGGTGGTGTGCAGGATGCCCTTGGGCTTGCCCGTTGTGCCCGAGGTGTACATCACGTATAGGGGATGTTCGGCGTCGAAGGTCTCGGCGTCATGATAGGCGGAAGCCAGATCAACCGATTCGTGCCACCACATATCGCGGCCCGGTGTCCAGTCGACCTCCTGGCCTGTGCGGCGGACCACCAGGACGTTACGAACGTCCGGGCAGTCCAGCAGGGCCTCGTCGACCGCGGGCTTCAACCCACTGGCCTTGCCGCGGCGGTAGGCGCCGTCGGAGGTTATGACGATCCGCGCGTCGCAGTCGTGGATTCGCGTCCGGAGCGCGTCCGCAGAAAACCCGCCGAACACGACTGTGTGCGGTGCCCCAATTCGTGCGCAGGCCAGCATCGCCACGACGGTTTCCGGAATCATGGGCATGTAAATGGCCACCCGGTCTCCGGGCCTGACGCCCAGATCGCTCAGCGTGTTCGCTGCCTGGCAGACCATGTGGGTGAGCTGGGCATAGGTGATCGTACGGGTATCCCCACCTTCACCTTCAAAGTAGTACGCGACTTTGTCTCCGCGGCCGGCAGCCACATGCCGGTCAAGGCAGTTGTAGGCGGCATTGAGCCTGCCCCCGACAAACCACTTGGCGAATGGCGGATTTGACCAGTCCAGAACCTCACTCCATTTCTGAGACCAGTCCAGCCGCTCCGCCTGCCGCGCCCAAAACGCCAACCTGTCGGCCGCGGCCTCGTCATAGTCCGACGACGTGGCGTTGGCCTGAGCGGCAAAGCCCTCGTCCGGAGGAAAGCGCCGCTGTTCGTGCATGAGGTTTGCCAGGGTCTCATCCGATTCTGTTGGTCCTGTAGCCATGGCCTGTCACCGTCGTCCCACCGGAAGCACAGTCCGTTTGTAGGTGGAGTTCGCGACCACCGCCAGGGAGCAGTACCAGGCAATCAGCGCCGTCACGATCCCCAGCCAGCCGCCCAGCATCGTCAGCCCGGTTGCCCCGGAGAGAGCGCCCAGAAACAGAGCAATGAAGGTCAGGGTCAAGAAGACGAAAACGGCAAAGACGCCCATGCTGACGCGCCAAGCGGAAATCGTCATGTAAGCGGTAAAGATTGCCCAGCCCAGAAGGTAGAGCCCAACAGCTTTGCCGGCGTCCGCAGCCGGAAGGCTTCCCGCGCTGAACTGGCTCAAGAACCAGAAGGACAGCCAGAAGGCCCCGTATGAGCAGAAAGCCGTCGCACCGAAAACGTTGCGGTTCGCAAATTCCCAGATCCCTGCGGCGAACTGCGCCATGCCGCCATAGAACAGAGCAAGTCCCAGTACTACCGGTTCGACCGCTTTGGGGATCAAGCCGGCATTGATGACGCTGAGGACAAACGTCGTCATTGCGAAAGCGCCCAGACCTAAAGCTGCCGGATCGGCAAAGGGCGGGCTCCCCTGGGGAGCCACAACCGCATCTTGGACTGGTACGGGATTTTCAGCCCTGCGACCACTTCCCGCCGGGGCGGTCCCCGCCGCGGAGCTTGATTCGACACTCATGGCACGACTCCTTGGTCAGCACCAGCATCATCGCTGGTGACGTGCACGGATGGTTACTGATTAGTGCTGTGTTTGTGTCCCGGGATCGGCGTCGGGTTTGCGGGCGGGATCCACCATGCCGCCCTCGCCGTAGTTGCCCTCCGGGTACCGCCCGATTTCGGAGGCAGCGATGCGGCCCGGTGTCGATCCGGCATCGCCGTAGTCGGCCTTGACATAGCGTCCCGACTCCCGGGCCTTGCTTCCGAGCGGTTCGGGCAGTCCGCCTTCGCTGCCGGCCGCGCCGTAATCCCCTTCGATGTATTGGCCTTCCTCGTCGTCCGTATGGCGGCCGCGCTGCACGCCTGCCTTGCCATAGTTTCCTTCGACGTACCGACCGCGCAGGTCTGGTTCTTCCGGCTTGTTTTCCGGTTCTGTCTCATCCGGGGTGTTTTCGAAGCCGCTGTTGTCGGTCATGTTCGTGCCTTTCCCGAAACGAACTCTGCGCCTTCCGTGGCGCAATTTATGTCTAGCGAGGACCCCCGCTCCTCGACAGAATCCGCCTCCGCGCCTGCTCGGCCGCCGGGACGGGGCGGCAGGGGCCGGTCCGGAGGTGCCGTCCACAGGTCTTTAGACTGTTGCCTAGGGTCACTATCGGCGTAGCATAAATGTACCGAAATTGTCAACCCGTACAAATGAAGCAGATGACTCGAGGAGGCACTCGCGATGAGCGATATCAGTCCACTCAGGAATACGGTCCGTAACGGCAGCGGCCTCAAGCAGCTGGGCGGCACCTGGGGTGAACTTCTTGCGGAGTTTCTCGGCACGTTTGTGCTGATCTCCTTCGGCGACGGCGTCGTGGCCATGGCGGTCGCCGCGTTGCCCGGGTCCGGCCGGGCAGCAACATCGACGACGATCTTCATGGCCGCCGGAGACTGGCTGCTGATTACCTGGGGATGGGCCCTGGCGGTGACGATGGCAATTTACGTCGCCGGCGGCGTCAGCGGCGCCCACATCAACCCGGCGGTGACCGTCGCCTTCGCACTCCGGCGTAAATTCCCCTGGAAAAAGGTGGGCCCGTATATCGTGGCCCAGGTCCTGGGCGCCTTCGCCGGCGCGGCGATGGTGTACCTGCTGTATCACGACGCCATCGACGCCTACAACAAGGCCGTCGGCACCGGACGCGCGGATCCGAAGGGGCTGGCCAGCTACTCCATCTTCGCCACCTTCCCGGCACCCTACTTCAACGGCAACGCCGCGGGCCCGCTCGTGGACCAGATTGTCGGCACGGCGTTCCTCCTCATGTTCGTGGTGGCAATTATCGACATGCGCAATACGGCCGTTCAGGCGAACCTGGGCCCGTTCATGATCGGGCTGGCCGTGGCAGCCATCGGCATGTCGATTGGCGCGAACGCCGGCTACGCCATCAACCCGGCCCGCGACTTCGGACCGAGGTTGTTTGCCTGGCTGGCCGGATGGGGGCAGACGGCGCTGCCGGGCACCGTCGACGGGGCCTTCAGCTGGTACTTCTGGGTGCCGATCGTCGGGCCCTTCATCGGCGCAGCGATCGGTGTGCTGATCTACGACTGGTTCATCGGCGACATCCTGCATGCACGCGCCAGGTTGCAGGAATCCACGCCTCCAGGCCGGGCAGGCCGAGAGACGCCGCCAGCCACCGAATCCAAACGTCCGGCGGAAAAATAGAGGCCCCCTAATTCCAACCGGCCTCGACACGGACAGACAGACTCTCCGCGCAGCTGCAAATTTCCAGCCTGACTACTCGCCTCTTCCCGGAGCTCCGGTTCCGGGAAGCCCGTGCTCGCCGAGTGGGCGAGGCTGGATTTGCCGGTCAGGGCCGAGTTCATGCGGCCAGGTCCGACGATGTGCGGGCCCCGCCCCCAGCAACGACTTAGTCCACCGGCTACTGGTCCCTCCTCATCTGGCCGTTGCCTCGCAGGCACCCACAGCTCAGTTGCCGGGACAGTGGACGTTCGATCCTCCGGCCGTGGGTTTCCGCCGGGTGCACCGCAATGTCCCCGGGTGAAGGGGCGGCCCGGGCGCGTTCCAACGCCACACCCGGGGCCAACCACCACCGCGCCACCCACCCGTTCGCGGGCGAACTCGCCGCGGCATATCAATACCTACGTCCGGGAAAAGAGCAAGGGCAAGAGTCCTATGGCCCACCAGACGACGAATGCCCGTTGCCAACTTCCCGTTGGGACGCCGAACAGGAGTGTTTAGCCGCTCACGTATTTCGACATCAGCTTTTCGGCGACCGCGACACCCAGGGATTTGGCGACCTCCAGGGCTTGGTTAACGTGGCGCGCGAAGCTCACGCCGGGGACCTTCTGGGCGCCTGCCGCCAGTGGGGATTAGGATGTCGCGAGCCGCGCCTCGGGAATCGTCGGCTCGAACAGTTCGATCGGATTGCCCGAGGGGTCTTCGATCAGTACCTGATTTCCGCCCACGCCCGTCACGATGTCATTTCGAAACTGCACACCTGCGCCGCGGAGGGTCCGCACGGTTGCCGCGAGGTCGGAGACCTCCAGCGCGAACCGGTTCCACCCGCCGGGCGCGGGCCTGGTGCCGTCGGGCATGCTCTTGCCTCCTCCGCCCTGGCCGCTCGGAGCGCTGAGCAGCAGCCGCAAATCACCGCGGTCGAGCATGGCAAAGGGCGGGGCGGGATGCATGACGAGCGTGAATGCCAGATGTTCGCGGTAGAAGTTGATGGCGGCGTCGACATCATCGACGATGTAGCGCACGCTTACGGTGGCCATAAGGAGACCTCCTTGCTCTGCACTCAGGAATACGCGCCACGTCCCTGCCTGTCAACGCGCCGGGCATCAGACACACCCACGACCGCTGGAGGCAGGACATAAAGGCAGTGGTTGTCGGGGCGGGCATAGCGGGCCTCGTCGCGGCCCGCCAGCTCGGCTTGGCCGGCTGGGACGTCGAGCTCCTCGAGAAATCGGGCGCTCCGCGCCCCGACGGCTACATGATGGACTTCTTTGGTCCGGGAGTGGAGGCGGCGGAGCGGATCGGCCTCTACCCGCGGCTCGCAGCGGTGGCCTACCATGTCGAGGCAGCCGAGTATGTCGATCCGGCAGGACGCCCCACGTCCAGCCTCGACTACGACCAATTCGCCCGGCTTGCCGGCGGGAAGGTCCTGAGCCTGCTGCGCCCCGACATGGAGCGAGCCGCCCTCGCTGCGCTCGAGGACGTGACCCCCCCCCCCCCGCCGGGTGCACGTCCGCTACGGGGCGCCGGTCTCCCAAGTATGGAGTGATGACAACGGCGTGCGGGTCGCCGTCGATGACCTGCCGGACGTGACGTTCGCCGCGGACGTCCTCATCGGCGCTGATGGCATCCATTCCGGAGTACGAGCCCGGGTCTTCGGCCCCGAAGAGGAGTACCTGCGCCCCCTGGGCATGCGTGCCGCAGCATTCATCGTGACCGAACCGGCACTGAATGCCCGCTTCCGGAACCGGTTCCTCCTCACCGACAGTATCAACCGAATGGCCGGGCTCTACAGCCTCCGCTCGGACGAGGTGGCGGCATTCATGGTCTACCGGGATGCCACAGACCCGACAGGGCACCAGCGGTCCGGGAACCCGCGGGAGCGGCTTCGCCGCGAATTCGCCGGACTCGGCCACACGGTCGACCGGCTCCTCGAACTGTGCCCAGCGCATCCGTATGACGATGTCGTCGCGCAGATTGTCATGCCCGGCTGGCAGAGGGCGCGGACCGTTCTCGTGGGGGACGCCTGCGGGGCCGTGTCGCTCCTCGCCGGACAAGGCGGCTCGCTCGCCATCGCCGGCGCCGCGCTACTGGGAGACGTCCTCGGACCCGTCGCCTCACCCGAGGGGATCGGCTCAGCCCTCGCCGAATTCGAACGACGCTGGCGACCCGTGGTCGAGGGCGCGCAGGCCGCCGGCAGGCGAACCGCGTCCTCGTTCCTCCCCGCAAGCCGGACCCAGCGTCTCCTGCGCCGGTGGATCATACGGGCAACCCATCTGCCTGGAATCGACCGGCTGGTGGCCCGCCAGATCGTGGGCAGAATCGCCAAGTAGGCCGGGCCGAAACTGGTCGCCGTGGAAGCAGCCGCCCAGCGGGCGAGGACCACGCCATTGTTCAAAGTGAGGGCCGACCCGGTAATGAGCCGGGCCAGTCATATCGACTGGCGGTAGCCGAAGAATTCGTGGTCTTCGTTGTACCCTCCGAAGCCGCCGCCGAGGTGGTCGAAAGTGTCGACGAATTCTATTCCTTTGATCCATTTGACCATTTTGAAACCGAGTTGGTTTTCGTTGCGGAGCCGCAGCGGGGCTCCATGTCCGAACGAGAGGGGTTCTCCGTTCATGTCGTAGGCGAGCATAGTCAGTTCATAACTCATCTGTTCGAGCGGGTGCGCGTCGTAGTAGATGCCCTTCTCGGGCCCGTCGCCGAGGGAATAGAACACCACCCATTTCGCCCCGGGTTTGGGCTGGACGAGATCGAGGATGGCCTGCATCGAGACTCCACCCCATTTCGCTACCCCTGACCATCCCTGGATGCAGAAGTGTTGGGTGATCTGCTCGTGGTAGGGCATGGCACGCAGCTGCAGCAGGTCCAGCTCGACGGGGTTCTCCACGAGGCCGTCGATTTTCAGCCGGTAGCCGGCGAAGTTTCCGTCGAAGAGCGCCTTGTACTCTTCGGAGTCCGGGTATTGGCCGTTGTGCCAGAGGTAGGGGGAAATGTCGTCCTCGGTGTATTGCCCCGGTTTGGCGTCGATGTGTTCGAACAAGCGCTGCGCCGGTCCGATCAACGCAGACCCGGCACGCTGGATCATGCGCGGATGGCGGATGGTCAGGGGCGTCGCGGCTACCCAGCCGATGACGACCACCGCCATGGACAGTACGAAGATCCAAAAACCCGCCCAGGAGCCGTCGTTGCGGCTGGCAAAGATGTGGTTGAGGTTGTTCCGGGCCCCGGTGGTGAAGACAAAGGTCACGTGGATGATGATGAACAGCAGGAACCAGACCAGCACAAGGAAGTGGATCGATCGGGCGGCCTGGATGCTGAGCACCGTGCTGATCCGCCGGAACCGCGTTGAGAGTGCCGGGGACATGCCGAGTCCGGTGACCAGGGCCAGTGGGGCGGCGATGAAGACGGTAACGAAGTAGGTGAGCAGTTGCAGGCTGTTGTAGTTGGACCATCCGCTCTCGGCCGGCCAGTCCAGCGACAGGTACTGGATCGCCACCGACAACGCATTAGGGAACACGTCCCAGTGCAGGGGCACCAGGCGCATCCACTGCCCGGTGGTGAATAAGAGAATGTAGAAGACAATCCCGTTCGCCAGCCAAAGGGTGTCGACTCCCAGGTGCCACCAGCGGGCAAGCCCGATCGAGTGCCGAAGTCCGGGCAGACCGACCTGGCCCGGGAGACTGATGGAGTCTTTCTTCGCCGTCCACAACGGGTCAGCGGGAACGGGCTTTTGCACCCGGAACCAGTCCCGGCCCGGAGTGCTGTGACGGGTCCAGTACAGACGGGGGTGGTCAGTGAGAATCTGCGCCCCGGAACGAATGATGAAAATCATGAAGAACAGGTTCAGAAAATGCTGCCACCCCAGCCAGGCCGGGAACCCCGACGGCGCGTCGGCGGGGAGTTCTGACATCCCCGGGAACTGACGCATGAACGACTGAACCTCCGGCAGCTCACGCAGCCCCTTCGCCACCGCGACGCCAGCAATCAGGAGCACGAATCCGATCGGGAGCAACCATAGCAGGTTGAACCATTTGCTCCCCACCCGCACCCGTGGAGCTATACCGCGGTCCTGCGGGATGGTCCCCGCGAAGGTGGCCGGATCGATGACGTCAGCGCCCTCGACCAGCTCGTCCCGGAAGCTGTGCACAAGCCCCGGGGTCACCGCCGACGGGGCAGGTGCGGGGAGATCCGACGGCACCGGAGGATTAGGACTCATGGTGCAGGCTAACAGAGAAGCAGCCCCTCACCCGCCGGGTCTGGTCAGGGTGGAGGATGACAAGAGAACCGAGCACCTGGCACGAAAAGCATAAACCTTCCCTCACCCGCGGGCAGCGGGCCGCGGACGCGGCCAGGCATCCGCGGGACCCACACTGGCACAGCGCGTCGACTCCTTCAAGCCGGGTGTGCCCGATGTCGCCGGCCCCGCCGTCGATGCCGTGGTAGACGGAGCCGTTGATGACCAGGCCCGTGCCGATGCCCGTTGACACCTTGACCAGGCAGTGGGCTTCGCAGGAAGGAGCGGCGGCGGAATATTCACCGAAAGCCATGGCATCGGCGTCGTTTTCCACGAACACCGGGACGGGCAGGGAGTCCTGGAGGTGTTCGATGACGGGGTAGGCGTCCCATCCCGGCATGATCGGGGGCTGGCTCAGCCGCCCGCTGTGCGGATCCACGGGCCCAGGGACGGAAAGACCGACTCCGGAGAGCTGATCGCGGGAATTCCCCGTGCCTTCCAGGAGGCGGTCGAAGGCGGCGGCGAGGCTCTTGAGCACCCGTTCGGGTCCGTCGGTGATGGTCACGTCAAGGCTCTCCTCGGCCAGGACTGCGCCCGCAAGATCAGTTACCGCGACCCGGGAATGGGTGATGTCCACGGTTGCGACGGCCAGCACTGAGTGGTCGGTGTCTTGGGCATAATCGCTATCCTTCACAAAAAAGGAAGCGGCATCAAACCCGGTACGGTTCAATTAGCCGTTCCCGGGGTCTCTTAATCCCACACAAATCGTTGCTGTGAGACTGCCTGTGGTTGGACGACATTTCGAGACAGCGGCGGTCCTTGTCGCGCAGGGAACTCCTGTAGCCCAGGGCGAGCCCGCCCGCCTGTCTTATTAATGGATCGTAATTGAGATGTCAGCTCCTTGACCGGCGCAGGCTTCGTCAGTGAACCGTGGTGCATGACAGTTCGAAGCATCGCCGTCGCGGCGGCCGCCTTGGCGGTGCTGAGCGGACGCGCCCCGCCGGCAGCGCCGACAAGCAACCCCTCGGCAACTCCGGCAACCACCGCGGGCTCAAGCATCATTCAAAGCCCGGGCTCATGCCGTGTGCATCAGCCCGGACTCGTCGGGGAACGCTTGAAAGGCAACCCGCGGCGGCCGCGGCGCCCGGCCTTTGGCCAACTGAGTGAATCAGTTGGCCAACCACCGTGGAACCTGGCCACGTAGCGTGAAACCTCAAAGCTGGTTCAACTAGAACGGGACGCTTGTTCATGTAAATCGGAACAGATTCAAATAGCGTGGAATCTCATAGATACTGCGAAATTGCTCAGTTAGGTCGGGATCTCACACTGAAGAACTAGAAGTCCCAGTCGTCATCCTCAGTATTAACAGCCTTGCCAATCACGTAAGACGAACCCGAGCCCGAGAAGAAGTCGTGGTTCTCGTCCGCGTTCGGTGACAGGGCCGACAGGATGGCCGGGTTTACGTCGGTGACGGAGGCCGGGAACATGGCCTCGTAGCCCAGGTTCATCAGCGCCTTGTTGGCGTTGTAGTGCAGGAACTTCTTGACGTCCTCGGCCAGGCCGACGGAGTCGTAGAGGTCGTGCGTGTACTGGACCTCGTTCTCGTACAGCTCGAAGAGCAGCTCGAACGTGTAGTCCTTGATCTCCTGCTTGCGCTCCTCGGACAGGCCCTCGAGGCCCTTCTGGAACTTGTAGCCGATGTAGTAGCCGTGGACGGCTTCATCGCGGATGATCAGGCGGATCAGGTCGGCCGTGTTCGTCAGCTTGGCCCGCGAGGACCAGTACATCGGCAGGTAGAAGCCTGAGTAGAACAGGAAGCTCTCCAGCAGAGTGGAGGCCACCTTGCGCTTCAGCGGATCGTCGCCCTGGTAGTAGTCCATGACGATCTGGGCCTTCTTCTGAAGGTTCGCGTTCTCCGTGGACCAGCGGAATGCCTCGTCGATCTCCTTGGTGGATGCCAGTGTGGAGAAGATGGAGGAGTAGCTCTTCGCGTGCACCGACTCCATGAAGGCGATGTTCGTGTAGACGGCCTCTTCATGCGGGGTGATCGCGTCCGGAATCAGCGAGACAGCTCCGACGGTGCCCTGGATGGTGTCCAGCAGCGTCAGGCCGGTGAACACGCGCATAGTGAGCTGCTGCTCGTCCGGGGTCAGCGTCGCCCACGACTGCACGTCGTTGGACAGCGGGATCTTCTCCGGGAGCCAGAAGTTGTTGACCAGGCGGTTCCAGACATCCACGTCCTTGTCATCCTGGATGCGGTTCCAGTTGATCGCCTCGACGTGGCTAAGCAGCTTGACCTTCTCGGTCATGTCATCCCCTAAAAGTTGGGTTAGTTCTTAGTTAAAGCGTACGACGGCGGGCGGGCGCCCGCCGTCGTACTCTCACGATTTAGTTGAAGCTACAGCATGCAGCTGACGCAACCGTCCACCTCGGTCCCTTCCAGCGCGAGCTGGCGGAGACGGATGTAGTAGATGGTCTTGATGCCCTTCTTCCAGGCGTAGATCTGGGCCTTGTTGATGTCGCGCGTGGTGGCGGTGTCCTTGAAGAACAGCGTCAGGGACAGGCCCTGGTCCACGTGCTGCGTGGCTGCGGCGTAGGTGTCGATGACCTTCTCGTAGCCGATCTCGTACGCGTCCTGGTAGTACTCCAGGTTGTCGTTCGTCAGGTACGGCGCCGGGTAGTACACGCGGCCCAGCTTGCCTTCCTTGCGGATCTCGATCTTGGACGCCACCGGGTGGATCGAGGAGGTGGAGTTGTTGATGTAGGAGATCGAGCCGGTGGGCGGCACAGCCTGCAGGTTCTGGTTGTAGATGCCGTGCTCCATGACGGAGGCCTTCAGCTCGCGCCAGTCATCCTGCGTGGGGATGTGGATGTTCTTGAACAGCTCCGCGACCTTCTCGGTCTGCGGGACCCATTCCTGCTCGGTGTACTTGTCGAAGAACTCCCCGGAGGCGTACTTGGACTTCTCGAAGCCGCCAAAGGTCTGGCCGGTCTGGATGGCCAGCCGGTTGGAGGCGCGGACCGCGTGGTACACCACCGAGTAGAAGTAGATGTTGGTGAAGTCCAGGCCCTCTTCGGAGCCGTAGTGGACCCGCTCGCGGGCCAGGTAGCCGTGCAGGTTCATCTGGCCGAGGCCGATCGCGTGGCTCTGGTCGTTGCCGCGGGCAATCGAGGGCACCGAGGTGATGTTGGACATGTCCGAGACGGCCGAGAGGGACCGGATGGCCGTCTCAATGGTCAGGCCGAAGTCCGGCGAGTCCATGGTCTTGGCAATGTTCAGCGAACCCAGATTGCAGGAGATGTCCTTGCCGG
Source organism: Arthrobacter sp. ES3-54 (assembly GCF_029504395.1). Taxonomy (GTDB): domain Bacteria; phylum Actinomycetota; class Actinomycetes; order Actinomycetales; family Micrococcaceae; genus Arthrobacter. The sequence goes on along the minus strand of NZ_JAQFIF010000004.1, from coordinate 134,327 downwards.
TCTGGTCGTAGGACAGGTCATCGTGGTACGTCGTGGGCTGGGAGACCTGGAGGATCTCGGAGCACAGGTTGGACATGATGATCTTGCCGTCGATCGGGTTTTCCCGGTTCACGGTGTCCTCGAACATGATGTACGGGTAGCCGGATTCGAACTGGATCTCGGCGAGGGTCTGGAAGAACTCGCGCGCCTTGATCTTGGTCTTCTTGATCCGGGAATCGTCCACCATCTCGTAGTACTTCTCGGTGACCGAGACGTCGGAGAACGGCATGCCGTAGACCTTTTCGACGTCGTACGGGGAGAACAGGTACATGTCCTCGTCCCGCTTGGCCAGCTCGAAGGTGATGTCCGGGATGACGACGCCGAGCGAGAGGGTCTTGATGCGGATCTTCTCGTCCGCGTTCTCGCGCTTGGTGTCCAGGAAGCGGTAGATGTCCGGGTGGTGCGCGTGCAGGTACACCGCGCCGGCACCTTGGCGGGCACCGAGCTGGTTGGCGTAGGAGAAGCTGTCCTCGAGGAGCTTCATCACGGGGATGACGCCGGAGGACTGGTTCTCGATCTGCTTGATCGGCGCGCCGACCTCGCGGATGTTGGTCAGCGCGAAGGCCACGCCGCCGCCGCGCTTGGAGAGCTGCAGCGCCGAGTTGATGGACCGGCCGATCGACTCCATGTTGTCTTCGATGCGGAGCAGGAAGCAGGAGACCAGCTCGCCGCGCTGCTTCTTGCCGGCGTTCAGGAACGTCGGGGTGGCCGGCTGGAAGCGGCCCTCGATGATCTCGTCCACCATCTGGGTGGCGAGCTTCTCGTCGCCGCGGGCCAGGTGCAGGGCCACCATGCAGACGCGGTCCTCGTAGCGCTCCAGGAAGCGCTTTCCGTCGAACGTCTTCAGCGTGTAGGAGGTGTAGAACTTGAACGCGCCGAGGAAGGTCTCGAAGCGGAACTTCTTCTTGTACGCGCGGTTGTAGAGCTCGCGGATGAAGTTCATCGTGTACTGGTCGAGGGTTTCGCGCTCGTAGTACTCGTTCTTGACGAGGTAGTCGAGCTTTTCCTCGAGGTCGTGGAAGAACACGGTGTTGTTGTTCACGTGCTGCAGGAAGTACTGGTGCGCGGCCTCGCGGTCGGCCTCGAACTGGATCTCTCCGTTGGGGCCGTAGAGGTTCAGCATGGCGTTGAGCTCGTGATAGCCCAGGCCCTTGTAAGCGGCCGGCATCTCGTGCTTTTCCTGCTTCTCGGCGGTGCCGGTGCCGGTGCCCGTGTGCAGGCCTGCGCCCTCAGTTACTGCTGTGTCTGCGACAGTCGTGTCCAAAACTCTTCCAATCCTTGTTGTACGCGGTTGACGTCTTCCGGCGTCCCCATGAGTTCGAAGCGATATAGGTGCGGGACCTTGCACTTGGCGGCGATGATGTCTCCGGCCATGCAGTAGTTGTCCCCGAAATTCGTGTTCCCTGCGCCGATCACTCCGCGGATCAGCTTCCGGTTGCCCGGGTCGTTCAAAAACCTGATGACCTGCTTTGGAACAGATCCCTCTCCCCCGGTGCCGCCGTAGGTCGGCAACACCAGCACGTAGGGCTCCCGGGCCACCAGCGGAGCATCCCTCGGGTAGAGGGGGATCCTGGCGGCGTCGACGCCCAGCTTCGCAATGAAGCGTGCCGTATTTTCGGAGGTGGAGGAAAAGTAGATGAGGCGGCAGTGCGTTAGTTCGGGAGCCGCTGTGCTGACTGCTTCCCCGCTGTCAGCCGCGGCAGCCACCCGATCATCAGTTGTTACAACCACGGTGGTCACCTCATCTACCGTGAATTCTTGCCTGGTAGCGGCGCCCCGGACGTTCCGTCTGCTGGGCGTTTCAGGCTACAGCGACGGCGGCAGCCTGCGCCAGTTCTTCGATCTTGTCCGGGCGGAAACCGGACCAGTGATCCTGGTCGGTAACGACAACGGGGGCCTGCATGTAGCCCAGGGACTTCAGGCGCTCAAGGGCCTCCGCATCCTGGGAGATATCGACGCTCTGGTAGGCGATGCCCTTCTTGTCCAGCGCGCGGTAGGTCGCGTTGCACTGAACGCAGGCCGGCTTCGTGTAAACCGTAACGGTCATGGTCCTGTCCCCTTTGTTGAAGTCTTCTGTGGAGCGCTATCCCGGCTCCGGCTGTCCCGCCCTGTTGCTCTGCTGGAACTGTATGTCGATACTACATGTAGTGCAAGAGCCTCACGCGGACCCCAAGATGATGTATTACAAGTATGTCATTTAACCCACCTTTAATCCACAGGAGGGGGCCCTCCAAATGTCCGGATTTCAGCCATTTTGGCGGACGAAATCCACACCCTGTGCAGTAGTTACCCACATTAATCACCCCCGCGTGTCGCACCGCAGACGGCGTGTCGCGCCCCTCCGCTGGTAAGCGCCACGGTGGCGCCGGCCACTACATCTGGTGTCCGGGCACACGAAAGAGGCGGGCACCGTGGTGCCCGCCTCTTAGGGTCGTGATTGTTCTAACACCCCGCGGTCAAATAGCGCCCTTGGTGGTGGCACTCTTCGAAAAAGCGTGGTCGAGCACGATCTGTTGCACGTCGAGGTAGCCCGTTTCAAACCCGGCCCGGCAGTAGCACAGGTAGAACAGCCACATCCGCTGGAAGACGGCGTCGAAGCCCATGGCCCCTACCTCGTCCGCGCGGGCCATGAACCTCTCCTCCCAGAGCCGCAGGGTCTGGGCATAGTGTTCGCCCATCGCCAGGCGTTCGCGCACGCGCAGTCCGGTCTGCTTCTCGGTGATGTCTTCGATGGCGCGGACGGACGGAATGACCCCGCCGGGGAAGATGTACTTGTGCACCCAGGTGTAGCTGGTGCGGGTGGCCATGAGCCGGTCGTGAGCGATGGTGATGGCCTGGATGGCCACTTTGCCGCCGGGGGCCAGGACCCGCTCGATGGTCTGGAAGTACGTGGCCCAGTATTCGAAGCCGACGGCCTCGATCATTTCGACCGAGACGACGGCGTCGTACTCGCCCTCCACGGCACGGTAGTCCTTGAGCTCGATCGTGACGGCGTCTGCGTAGCCGGCCTCGGCCACGCGCTGGCGGGCCAGTTCCTGCTGTTCGCTGGACAGGGTGACTGAGTACACCGTGGCGCCGCGGGCGGCGGCGCGCAGCGCCAGCTCGCCCCAGCCGGTGCCGATTTCCAGGACGCGGGTACCTTCCGTCACGCCAGCCTTGTCCAGCAGGCGGTCGATCTTGGCCTGCTGCGCGGCCGCCAGCCCGTCCCACGGCACGCTCCGCAGGGCGTCGCCGCTTTCCGGGAAGAGAGCGCTGGAGTACGTCATAGTGCTGTCCAGGAACGAGGCGAAGAGCTCGTTGGAGAGGTCGTAGTGCCGCGAGATGTTGGAGCGGGTGTTCTTCTCCGTGTTCCGTTCCCTGCGCGGCTGGTGCGGCAGGTAGAGGCCGCGCAGCTTCTGCAGCGGCTCCGGCACCAGCGTGCCGACGCGGGAGGCGAACACCTCCATGACGGCGGTGAGGTCATCGGCGTCCCAGTCACCGGCCATGAAGGACTCGCCGAGGCCGATCAGGCCGCCGTCGCCGAGCCGGGTGGCGAAGGCCTCCGGCCGGTTGATGGTCATGACGGGGTAGGCGGCGGGAGTCTGGTCCGAGGCAGCCTCGCCTGAGGCGGCCTGTTCCCGAGCGGAACTGCCCAATACTGCGTTGCCGAACGCTGCCTTCCCCAATACTGTGCCGTCCGGGTACCGGACTTCCAGCGGCAGCCGGCGCACGGCCGCCTTGAAGATGGCGTCCGCAGCGCGTCCGGCCACACGGGCCTTGAGGCTCGAGGGCACGGCCGCGATGCTGGGCCAGATGGCGGCGTCGATGGTGACGGGCGGCTGGGGAACTGTGTAGGGCACCCTACTGTTTACGGCGCCGCCGTTTACGGTCGTGCTGTATGCGGCGCTACTGCGCGTGGTGCCCGGTGCCCGTCCCGTACCGGATCCGGTCGCTTCGGTCATTGTCACTGAACTGCCTCCTGTGAACGGTGATGTGGTTTCTTGATGATGGGCAGGCGGCGCGCCCACAGCCTGATGCCTTGCCAGCGGATCTGTGCCGCGACACGCAGCGGCGCAAGGGGGACCGCGAGCGCCGCGGACGCGATGTTCCGCAGGGTGGCTTCGCGGCGGACGCCGTCCATGGTGGCGATGAAGGGCTGCTGGCCCTCCCGTTCCAGGACGATCGAAACGGCGAGCCGTTCGCCGGGTTCGGGGAGCTTCATGCGGTACTCGCCGTCGACGTCGTTGAACGGCGAGACGTAAAAGGCTTTCGGGACGCTCGCCCGGCCTGCGCCGTCCGTTTCGAGGAGGTAGCAGTGCCGCTCCCCGTAGGTGTTGTGAACCTCGACGACGACGCAACGCAACTCACCGGCGGCGTCATGGCACCAGAACACGCTCAGCGGGTTGAAGACGTGCCCGAGCACCCGGGCGCTGGCGAGCATGGTGATGCGTCCGCCGTCGAGCCCGTTACCCTGCGCGGGCCCGATCCCCTGGGTGGCAAGGTAGCGTTCCACGTTGCCGCGCAGCGTGCCGTCCGGATCGCCGAGGTGGTCCTCCACCCGGAACCCGGCCAGCGGCCGGAGCAGGCGCGGGAGCTGCGGGAGGTGGTCGACGTCGACATACCAGCTGTAGCTGCGGTAGGTGAAGGCGTTGCGCAGCGGGGTGCGCCGCACGTGCGAGATGACTGTGCGGTAGACGGCTGCGCGGTCAATGGCGGTGCTGTGGGTGGCGGCCCGGCGGATGGAGTCCTGCGCGCTCATGGCGCCTCCACTGTGGCCGGTTGAACTGTGGCTGGCTGAACAGTGGCCGGCTGAACAGTGGCCGGCTGAACAGCGGCCGGCTGAACAGCGGCCGGCTGAACTGCGGCCGGCTGGAGGTCCGGGTCCACGGCCGCCGAGCCGCTATTGACAGTGCCAATGTTGACACTGCCGATGTTGGCAGTGCCGATGTTGACCTGGTCCCAGTCGCGGCCCAGCCGGGCGGCGGCCTTGAGGCCGGACAGGGCGCCGTCCTCGTGGAATCCCCAGCCGTGGTAGGCGCCGGCAAAGGCCAGACGCTCGTCGCCGAGCCCGAGAATCCGCTGCTGCGCCGCCAGCGACTCCGGGGTGTACTGCGGGTGCTCGTAGACCATCCGGTCCAGGACCGTGGCGTCCTCGATCAGCTCGGATTCGCCGAGGCTGACGATGTACCGGCCGCCGTCCGCGGGCTCCAGGCGCTGCAGCCGGGTCATGTCGTAGCTGACCAGGACCTTGTCCGGCCGGGCGTCGCAGGACGGCAGCCGGTAGTTCCAGGAGGCCTGGGCGTTGGGGCTGGCCGGCAGCACGGTTGGGTCGCGGTGGAAGACGGTCTGGTTCACCGAGTACGGCATGCCGCCAAGGGCGGCCCGCTCGGCGGCCGAGGGATCGGTCAGCATCCGCAGGGCCTGTGCCGGGTGGGTGGCGATGACGACGGCGTCAAAGGTCTCCCGCACGGTCCCGGCACCCAGCGCGGACGTGACGTCCACGCCGTCGGGGTGCCGGTGCACCGTGGTGACGGGGCTGGCGAGCCGGATGTCCGGCAGGTTCTTGGCCACCTTGTCGACGTAGCTGCGCGAGCCGCCGGTGACCGTCCGCCACTGCGGCGAGCCCTTGACGCCGAGCAGGCCGTGATGGCCCAGGAAGGTGAACAGGTAGCGGGCCGGGTAGGCCAGCGCGGTGGTGGGGTCACAGGACCAGACGGCGCTGACCACCGGGGTCATGAAGTGCGAGATGAAGTAGCTGCTGAATTTCTCCCGGGCCAGGAACTCGCCCAAGGTGAGTTCTTCTCCCGCTCCGGTGCCGGTGCCTGTTTCTATGCCGGTGGAGGGTTCTGCCAGCAGGGCGCGGGCCCGGCGGTGGAACCGGGTGACTTCCAGCAGCATCCGCAGGTAGCGGCCGCGCAGCAGGGTGGACGGCCGGGGAATGATGCCGCGCCCCTTGGGCCGTGCGCCGGCATATTCCAGGCCGCAGCCGTCGCAGCGGACGGACATGCTCATTTCCGAGGCCTGGGTTTGGACGCCGAGCTCAGCAAACAGGCGCAGAAGCGTGGGGTAGGTCCGCTCGTTGTGGACAATGAAGCCGGTGTCCACGCCCAGGGTGGGCCCGTTCTGCTGCGGCACATCGTGGGTGTGGGCGTGGCCCCCGAGCCGCGAGTCCGCCTCGAAAAGGGTTACCCGGTCCTGCCCGTTCAGCACGTAGGCGGCGGTCAGCCCCGCCACTCCGCTGCCGATGACGGCGACGCGCCGGCCTGCCGGAATCCCTGCTGCTTGCGACACTGGTCTGCTCCTGTTGTTTAGCCCGAAATGTTCTCTAACCCGAAGTCTCTTGTGGGCAATTCGTTGCCGCCGGGCGGCCGGATGAGTATGAATTCCGCATTTTTCCGTTCGGCAGTTAGGTCGGCTTTCAGTCCGGCGCCTGTGGCGCCGGACTTCGAAGCCTGGGTGCGGCCCGGGGTCGGCCGGATATGCCACAATGAAGCGGGAATTCCGGTCCCATCTCCGTGGACCCGCTACCAGGCGAAGGGCAGCCCTTGATCAACCCCGTCCACCTGCGGACCCTTGTGGAAGTGATCCGGCTTGGATCGTTTGCGGCCGCCGCGGCCCGGCTCGGATACACGGCCTCGGCCGTCTCCCAGCAGATGTCGGCGCTGGAACGCGACACCGGCGTCACCTTGTTCCAGCGGGCGGCCCGCAGCATCCAGCCCACGGAAGCCGCCGTCGTCATGACGCGGCACGCGGCCAAGGTGCTGACGGACATCGAGACGCTCATGGCCGCCGCCTCCCGGGCGCAGGAGAGCCCCAGCCAGGAGCTGCGGCTGGGCATCTTCCCGAGCCTCGCCACCTATGTGCTGCCGCCGATCCTGCAGAACCCGGCCTGGAAGAAGCTCGGCATCGACCTGCGGGTCTCGGTCGCGGAACCGGCCCAGACCATCCAGGGGCTGCGGACCGGCGGCGAACTGGACGTGGCCCTGGTGTACCAGGTGGGACAGTCCGGCCTCGCCTGGCCGCACACCGTGGACCGGCAGTGGATCGGCGACGACGACTTCCGGGTGGTGCTGCCGGCGGCCTGGGGCATCGGCACGGATTCCAAGGTGGCCGCGCCGCATCTCTCGGACATGCCCTGGATCATGCACCACCCCGGCACGTCCGACGCCACGGTGATCGAACGCCTCTTCGCGAGCTGCAACCTGCACCCCCGCGTGGTGGCCTACAGCGATGACTTCCACGCCAGCCTGGAGATGGCGGCCGCCGGGCTCGGCGCCGCGCTGGTCCCCGAACTCGCCCTGCGGCACCGGCCGGCCGGCGTGGTGGTCCTCGATGTCCCGGAGATCCGACTGGCCCGGAATGTTTTCGCCTTGCTGCTCAACGAGAAGCGGACCGCCCAGGTCCAGTTGTTCGTGGAACTGCTGGCCGAGACGATGCACCGGCTCGGCACCGCACGACAGGACTGAGCTGGTCGGGCTCTACCTAAGGGCCTGCGCCGAAGGTCCCATAGAGGGTTTCCCTGCCGAGCCCGATCGAGAAGGATGGGTCCATGAACAAAAGCTATTCAGCCTCCCGGCCTGTCGCCTCCGACAACCCCGAAGTAATCGCCGCGGCCGTGCGCGCGGCCACCGAGGAACTCCGGGACACCCTGAAGCGCCATGGCATCGAGGTGAGCTTCGAGGACATAGCCCTGCTCGGGCACTCGGAGTCCTGGGACGACGAGGGGACGCGCTGGGTCGAGGTCGAGTGGGACGGCGTAGAAGCCGGTTAGGACCTGATCCGCTTTCCGACCGGTGCCACCAGCGCGTCGATGATCCGGTGCCTGGTCCGGGTGTACGGCGGGTAGATGAGTTCCAGCGTGTCCGGCCACAGCGGCTTGTCCAGAGTGGGGCGCTCGTGCGAGAACGTCCGCACCGAATGTTCCCCGTGGTAGGCCCCCATGCCGCTGCCGCCGACCCCGCCGAAGGGAAGCCCGGGGACGGACAGGTGGGCCGCCGGAACGTCGAAGCACAGCGCCCCGGACGAGGTCCGCTCGGCGAAGGCGCGGCGCGTGGCCGAATCCTTGCTGAAGACGTAAAGGGCCAGCGGTTTGGCCCGGCCGTTGACCTCCTCGATAGCCTCGTCGAGCCCGCGCACGGGCACCAGCGGCAGAAGCGGTCCGAAGATTTCTTCCGCCATGACGGCGTCGCCGGGCGCCGGGCGCAGCAGGGTGGGTGCAAAGTAGCGGCTGGCGGCGTCGCGCTGTCCGCCGTGCACCACCGTGCTCGCGTCGGCGAGGGCAGCGAGCCGTGCGAAGTGGCGGTCATCGACAATCCGGCCGTAGGACGGGCTCGCCGCCGGGTCCGTACCGAAGAGCGCCGCGACGGCCTTGATCAGCTCGGCCTGCAGCGGCTCCAGGACCTCCTCCCGGGCCAGAACGTAGTCCGGGGCGACGCACGTCTGCCCGGCGTTCATGAACCGGCCCCAGGCGATCCGCTTGGCCGCCGTGGCCAGGCCAGTGGACGCATCGACATAGGCCGGGGACTTGCCGCCGAGCTCCAGGGTCACGGGAGTCAGGTGCTCGGCCGCCGCGCGCATCACCACCTTGGCCGCGGCCTCTCCCCCGGTGAAGAAGATGTGGTCGAAGCGTTCGGCCAGCAGCGCCGTGGTCTCCGGGATGCCTCCCTCAACCACCTCGACGGCGCCGGCCAGGTATTCGGGCATCCACCGGGCCAGCGCGGCCGAGCTGGCCGGGGCGTGTTCGCTCGGCTTGAGCACCACGGTGTTCCCCGCGGCCAGCGCACCGGCCAGCGGGCCGAGCAACAATTGCAGTGGATAATTCCACGGTCCGATCACCAGCACCACCCCCAGCGGCGTGAGTTCGGTCCAGGCGCGGGCCGGCTGTACTGCGAGCGGCACCGGCACTCGGCGGGGCCGCAGCCAGCCTTCGAGGTGCCGTTCCAGATGTGCCGCTTCGGCGTCAACAAACCCGATCTCCGCCAGCTGCGCCTCGGTGCGGTGCTTGCCCACGTCCTTGGCTAGGGCCTCGGCGAAGTCCGACTGCCGCTCCGCCAGCAGGCGCCGCAGCCTGCGCAGCTGCTCCAGCCGCCAGGTGAGCGGACGGGTGATCCCGGCCTCGAACACGGCCCGGGCACGGACGACGGGTGAGAGTACATGCTGCATCCGATCAATGTACAGTCACACGGACGTCCGCCGGTCCGGTACCGGATAAAACCCTTCCAACGCTGGAATGGTCCGGTTTTCAGGACTATGTTGAACATATGAACAAGGTAGCGAGCAAGCACTTCGGCGAGGTCGAGCTCAACCACGGAAGGGACCATAATCTCACCGCCACGCATGAGCTGGCGGGCCAGACCGTGGAGCTTGACCTGAATGTCAACGCGCATGACCATTTCGATGAAGCGGCCATGCATAAAGTTGACTACCGCTTGCGCTTCCTACCCGAACTCGTGGACCAGGTCCGCGAAATGATCGCCGAGGAACTGGACCAGGAAGGCACCAGCCCGCAGGAGTACCGCCACTTCCATTGCAACGCGATCAAGGAAGAACACCTCAAGAAGGTCTTCGGCGTCGAGGACAAGAGCCAACTGACCGACGAGGTCTTCCTCAAGGCGCTCAAGCTCGGCCACGTGGGCATCTACCCCGGCCAGCCGGAACGCTACTTCGTCCTGGACTTCACGCTGGGCCAGCACTTCACCGACGAGGTCCTCGTCGCCTCCGCGGATGAGGACGGCGTCGTCGACGACGAAATCCTCTGGGAATCCTGACTCGGGAATCTTGAAACGGGAATCTTGAATCGAGTGCTCCGCAGGTGCCGTTTTGAGCGCTCAAAAGGGCAGTTGCTCAGCAATCGATGACTAAGAACGTACGACGCCGGCCGGCCACCTTGTGAGGTGACCGGCCGGCGTCGTTTGTGGGTGGAGCGGGCTCCTGGGCGGCTGCTTGTGTGGCGGCTGCTTGTTCGGCGGCCTGTTACTTGGCGGCTTGAAGCAGTTCGGCGCGGACCGTCTTGGTGGCCGTGACGAGGTTGCGCAGGGACTCTTCGGTCTCGGCGTAGCCGCGGGTCTTCAGGCCGCAGTCCGGGTTGACCCAGAGCTGGCGGGAGGGGACGTGCTTGACCGCGGTGCTCAGCAGCTCGGTGACTTCCTGCGCGCCCGGGACGCGGGGCGAGTGGATGTCGTAGACGCCCGGGCCCACGCCGCGGCCGAAGCCGTGGGACTCGAGGTCGTGCACAACCTCCATGCGGGAGCGGGCCGCCTCGATCGAGGTGACGTCGGCGTCGAGGCCGTCGATCGCGTCGATGATGGCGCCGAACTCGGAGTAGCACAGGTGCGTGTGGACCTGGGTAGCGTCCGCGGCGCCGGCGGTGGACAGGCGGAAGGACTTCACGGACCAGTCCAGGTACGCGGCCTGGTCGGCCTTGCGCAGCGGCAGGAGCTCGCGCAGGGCGGGCTCGTCCACCTGGATGACCTTGATGCCGGCGGCTTCGAGGTCGGCGATCTCGTCGCGGAGGGCCAACGCCACCTGGTTGGCTGTCTCGCCAAGCGGCTGGTCGTCGCGGACGAAGGACCAGGCCAGGATGGTGACCGGACCGGTGAGCATGCCCTTCATCGGCTTGTTGGTCAGGGACTGCGCGTACTTGGCCCATTCCACCGTGATCGGGGCGCTGCGGGTGACATCGCCCCACAGGATGGACGGGCGGGTGCAACGCGAGCCGTAGGACTGGACCCAGCCGTGCACCGTAACGTCGAAGCCTTCGAGGTTCTCGGCGAAGTACTGGACCATGTCGTTGCGCTCAGGCTCGCCGTGGACCAGGACGTCGAAGCCAAGCTCTTCCTGCAGCTCGACGACGCGCTTGATCTCTTCCTTCATGAGCTGCTCGTACTGCTCCGTGGTGAGGTCGCCGCGGTTGGCGCGGGCCCGGGCGGTGCGGATTTCCGCGGTCTGCGGGAAGGAGCCGATGGTGGTGGTGGGCAGCGGCGGCAGGTGCAACGCCTTCTCCTGGGCAGCCTCGCGGACGGCGTAGGCGGAGCGGTTGAAGTCGGCGTCGGTCAGGGCGGTGGTGCGGGCCCGGACGTCGCCGCGGCGGACGCCCTCGGCCTCTGCGCGGGAGGCGATGACGCGGGTGGCCTCGCCGATGGCGGGCTGGACGGCAGCCTCGTCGGTCAGCAGACCGGCCAGGGTGACAACTTCGACGGCCTTCTGGTCGGCGAAAGCCAGCCAGCTGCGCAGCTGCTCGGACAGCTGGACTTCCTCGTCGACGTCGTGCGGGACGTGCTGGGTGGAAGTGGACGTGCTGATGGCCAGCTTGGCCACCGACTTCTTCAGTTCGGCGATCTTCTTCGCGGAAGCGGCAAGATCGTTGCGCCAGATGTTGTGGCCGTCCACGACGCCGGCGACGAGGGTCTTGTTGCCCAGCGCGGCGAGGGCCGCGGCGGACGGGACCTCGCCCTTGAAGACGTCCAAGTGCAGGGCGTCGATGCCGGTGGCGGCGAGTGTGCCCAGCTGGCCGTTGAGCGCGCCGTACGGGGTGGAGACGAACAGCTGCGGGCGCTGGGCCGTGGCGGCGAGGGCCTCGTAGGAGCGGGCGACGGCGGCCTGGATTTCCACGGCAGGGGTGTCCTGGTCCACCACGAGGGCGGGCTCGTCGAGCTGGACCCAGCTGGCGCCAGCGGCCGCGAGCTTCTGAAGCAGTGCGGTGTAGACGGGGAGGACGTCCTCGAGGCGGGACAGCGGGCTGAAGCCGGCCGGGGCGTCGTCGGAGGCCTTGCTCAGCAGGAGGAACGTGACCGGGCCGACGATGTACGGGCGGGTTTCCACCCCTTTGGCGAGGGCGTACTCGAATTCCTCGACGAGCCGGTTGGAGGTCAGCGCGAAGTTGGTCTCCGGGCCGATTTCCGGCACGAGGTAGTGGTAGTTCGTGTCGAACCACTTGGTCATTTCCAGCGGCTGCTGTTCCTTGTTGCCGCGGGCCAGGGTGAAGTAGCCGTCGATGTCGAGCTGTCCCTCAGCGTTGAGGAGGTTCCCGAAGCGGGCCGGCACGGCGCCGAGGTGGGCGGCGGCGTCGAGCACCTGGTCGTAGTAGGAGAAGGTGCCGGGGACGGCCGCGGCTTCGGTCAGGCCCAGGCCCTGGAGGCGTTTGGCGGTGCCGAGCTGGATTTCCTTGGCGGCGGTGTCCAGGGCTGCGGCGTCGATCTTGCCGGCCCAGTAGGCCTCGACGGCCTTCTTGAGTTCGCGGCGGCGGCCGATGCGCGGGTAGCCGAGGATCGAGGCGGACGGGAAGGGCGTGATGGGAAGTTCAGTCATGGGAAGTCCTTGAAGTTGTCGTTGACAGATGACGAAGGTGGGTGCTCAGCTGGCGAGCTGGCCGCTGGCGGCACGCCGGGAGGCGTTGGCGCGGCCGGCGCGGCCGGCGCCGTGCCCGTTCCCGGGGTGCGGGCGGGGCAAGGCGAGTTTGTCCAGCACGTCCAGGGCGGCTGCGTGCTCATTGAACGTGTACAGGTGGATGCCGGGGGCCCCAGCGGCCAGGGCTGCGTTGGCGAGATCAACCGTCGCGCTGACGCCGATCCGGGTCCGTTCGGCATCGGTATCGGCGGCCGCGAGGCGTTCGATGAGTTCCGGGGCCGGTTCCACGCCGGTCAGTTCGCCCAGCCGGGCGAGCCGCCGGAGGCTGGTCAGCGGCATGACCCCGGGAATGATCGGGATGGTCACCCCGGCCCGGCGTGCCCGGGTCAGGAGGTCGGCGTACTGCTCGGTGTGGAAGAAGACCTGGGTGATGGCAAAGTCTGCGCCGGAGCGCTGCTTGGCCAGCAGGACCTCGACGTCGTGCGCCTCACTCGGGGATTCCGGGTGACGGGTCGGGTAGGCGGCGACGCCGACCGCGACCTTGCCGGCGCACAGCAGCGCCGAGCGGCGCTGCTCCACCCGGCGGATGAGTTCGATCAGGTCCTGGGCGTACCGGAGCGATCCCGGCGGCGGGGTGGCGCCGTCCTTGGGCCGGTCACCGCGCAGGGCGAGGATGCCGCGGACGCCGACGTCGAGCAGGTCGCCGATGATCTCAGCCAGATCCTGCGGGGAGTTACCGACGCAGGTCAGGTGGGCCAGGGGCCGCAGCGTCGTTTCCTGCACGAGCCGGTTGATCAGGTCCAGGGCCGTGCCGTGGTTGGAGCCGTTGGACCCGTAGGTCACTGACACGTAGTCCGGGTCCGTGGCTTCCAGTTCGCCGATGGTGGTCCAGAGGGATTCCGCGGCCGCGGGCGACCGCGGCGGGAACAGTTCGTAGGACAGCGCAACAGGGGCCGCGCCGGCAAGATTGGGATGGGTATCGATAAGGCTTGGTGGTGACATTTGCGTCCTTGGCTGTGAACACTGCCGACAGAAGACCGGTAACCCGGATGACCGGAAACGGAACCGCCGTCAGTGAATTGAGTTTGGGGAACACGGAGGGAACTTCAGCAGGGCGCAGCCGCGACTGGTACGCCTGAAACGAAGTTGTCCGTGAGCAAATGTCAGGCCCACATGGGGGCACCCACACCCTCCTGGACCGCCCTGGGACGGCCTTCAGCGGAGGATCGCTGACACGTTACTGAGGTAACTTGTATAGAACTCTAGGCCCGGTTGCGGGACCCTTCAAGTCAGTGTCCGAATTAAGACGCACCTTTACGGCCGTTTGCGGGGCCCGGCAGAATAATGTTCGCCGCCAACGCCCTTTTCGGCAGGGCCCGCTCTCCCCATCGCAGGTAGTCAGGACTATCCTGTTGCCATGATTCAGCTTCCAGCCAGCTACAAGGAGTACCTCGCCGGCAAGAGCGAGAGCTTCATCAACACGGTCCGTCCCGTCCTCATGCAGTCGGCCGCAGAGCGCTCCCACGGCGTCCGGGTTCTCGTGCTTCCGCATGGCCATCAGGCGCATCTGGACGACACGATCCCCTATGGGACGGTGATTGAGGACATCGACTGACGCCCGGTCAGCCCACCAGCGACGTCTATCCCTCCAGCGACGTCTATCCCTCCAGCTACGCCTATCCTTCGAGCCCGTCTATCCCTCGAGGAGGAGCCGCTGGGAGCGCGGCGCCAGCGTGTGTTCCAGCACCAGGCAGGCGGCACCGACGGCACCGACGTCATCGCCTACTCCCGTGCCCACCACTTCGATGCCGTGGATCTTCCGGGTGGCGCTGTTCGCGTCAACCAGGGCAGGGATTTGCTCCAAGTAAGCCGCAGACAGGCACGTCCAGAACGGGCCCCCAAACACCACGCGGTCCACGTCCAGGGCGTTGGTGAGCGCCGAGACGGCACGGGCCACGAGTACGGCGGACCGACGAATGATGTCTTTGGCCTCTTCGTTGCCGGCGTCGGCCATCGCGCACAATTCCGCGAAGCGTTCCTGGACCGCCGGCGCGCTCCTGTCGTGGAGCGAACCATCCAGGACCCCGGCCGCCTCGGCCTGCGCCACGAGCACTTGCGGAATGGCGGAGGACTTCACGCAGCCGTGCTGTCCGCAGTCGCAGAGGGCGCCGCCGGGATCCACGATGATGTGACCGATTTCTCCGGCGTTGCCCGAGGTCCCGCGGACCACTTCGTCGTTGAGGACGATCCCGCAGCCGATCCCGGTCCCCATGTACATGAAGAGAAAGCTGCCCTCGCCGCTGGGGCCGCCGGCCCAGGTTTCGGCCACGGCTGCGGCGGTCACATCCTTGTCCATCAGCGTGGACAGGCCCGTGGCCTCGGCCAGGGCATCCCGCAGCCCCACATGGTCCCAGCCCGGCAGCAGCGGCGGGTCAACGACGGCGCCCTCGTTGAGGTCGATGGGGCCCGGCGAGGCAACCCCCAGCCCGGCGATCCGTTCCGGGTCCACCCCGGAGTCCAGGATGAGCCGCTTGATTTCGTCCGAGATGGTGTCGATGACGGCCCGGGGGTCGGTGCCGGGCGGGGTGCTGATCCGTGAGTGCCTGACGACGGCGCCGAGCAGGTCCAGCACGACGAACGTGAGTACGGCCGGGTCCAGGTGGACGCCTACCGCATACATTCCGGCGGGATTGAGGCGGAGCATTGTCCTGGGCTTGCCCGGCCCGGTGCCTTCCTTGCCTGCCTCGACGATCAGGTGCTGGTCCAGCAGGCGGCGGGAAATATTGGAGATAGTCTGCGGCGAGAGTCCGACGATCTGGGCGAGCTCCACCCGGCTCATGCCGCCCGGCGCGCGGCGGATGGCGTCCAGAATGACCGTGAGGTTGAAGTCACCCATCTTCGGCAGGTTGGTCCCTCGCCTCGGAGAGGGTTGCCGGAACTCCGTCACTGTTACCTCTAAACGTCTTTGGCCACGCACAGCAGTTGTCAGAATCGTACGTTACGTGCAGGCGTGCGCCCACACTTGCGCTTTTCAGACACAATGTTTCTCCCGCTACGGCCGCCGGGTGCTTGCCGTGACGGTGAACTTCGGATTCCTGCCGACCTCGCGGGTGGGCCCGATCAGGCGTTCGAGTGCCGGCCGGTAATGCAGGTGGCTGTTGAACACGGTCCAGAGTTCCCCGCCCGGCGCGAGCACCCTGCCGGCGGCTTCGATCAGCTTGATCCCTGCGCCGGAGTGGACGGCCGCTTCCAGATGGAAGGGCGGGTTGAGCAGGACGAGGTCGGCGCTGGCGTCCGGGAGGGAGCTCATGGCGTCGTCCTGGAGCACTTCGATCCGGCCGTCCAGGCCGTTCGCGCGGGCGGTAGCGAGGGCAGAGTCGACGGCGGCCGCGGACCGGTCGGTGGCGGTGACGCGGGCGCCGGGGTTGGCGCGGGCGTACATCGCCGCGAGAATTCCGGTGCCGCAGCCCAGGTCGACGGCGTGGGTGGCGTGCGGCATCCGGGGCAGGAAGTCCAGCAGGAACCTCGTCCCGATATCCAGGCCGGTGCCGGCAAAGACGGCGCCGCGCGCGCAGACGGTGAGGCCCAGTTCGTCATTTGTCTCAGTGACCGGGAAGGGCAGCGCGGCCGGGACCGGCTTGGGGCCCCGGGCCAGCAGCAGCCGTGATTTCTGCCGGGCCAGTTGGGGCTGGACGTCGTCGAAGCAGCGCGCCAGCACGGCATTCATGCTCAGGCTCATGTGCTTGACGCGGCCGCCCGCCAACAGCACGACGTCGGGCGCCGCGTAGCGGGCCACGGCGTCGGCGATTTCCTCAAGTTCCGCCAGGGACCGGGGCAATTGGAGCAATACGAGGGAGGCGCCCTCCAGCAGGCCGGCGCCCAACGGGAGGTGCTTGAAGCCGACGTCGATCGCCAGGGCCTCGGCGTTCGCCCGCAGCGCCCGTTCACCGGTGATGAGGTCCTGGTGGACCCGGACGGCGTCCGCCCCGAGCGTCAACGCCCCCAGCGTCAGGGCACCGTACCGGTCCCCCACCACCGCGAGCCGGGTTCCGGGTTTCAGCATTCCGGCCGCGTGCATTTCAAGGGCAGTGTCCAGCAGAAGTCTGTCCGTGGCGTCCCAGGCCTGCAGGTTGGCGGCCTCGACGTCAGGGAATCTTCTCAGCCGGGCAAAGAGGGATTCGAAGCTGTTGTCCGCCACGCGCGTTAGGCCGCCGTTTCTTCTCGGGCTTGGGTCATTGGGCTGGGTGTGAGGCCAGGGCGTCCACCCTCTGGTGCTGAGGGCCTAACATTTCACGCTTTACGTTATACCGGTCCGGGTCAGCAGTCTGACGATTCCCGCCACGGCGGCCCGGCCGGCACGATTGGCGCCGATGGTGGACGAGGACGGCCCATAACCGACGAGATGGACCCGGGGCTCGTCCGCGACCTGGGTGCCGTCCATCGCGATGCCGCCGCCGGGTCCGCGAAGGTGCAACGGGGCGAGGTGTTCGAGTTCGGCCCGGAATCCCGTGGCCCACAGGATGACCCCGGCGGCCAGGAAGCTGCCGTCTGCCAACCGGACGCCGTCGGGCTCGATCGCGGTGAACATGGGGTGCCGGTCCAGGACGCCGCGCGCTGCCGCGGCGCGCAGCGCCGGGGTCCAGATCAGGCCCGTCACGGAGACGACGCTCTGCGGCGGAAGGCCCTGGCGCACCCGCTCCTCAACGAGGGCGACGGCGTCGTGGCCCGCCTGCCGGTCGAAGGCGGCCCCGCGCCAGAGAGGTACCCGGCGCGTGAACCACGTGGTGCTGGTGACCTTTGAGATCTCATCGAGCAGCCCGACGGCCGAGATCCCGCCGCCGACCACAATGACATGTTGGCCGCGGAATTCGTCGGCGGAGACGTAGTCGGCAACGTGCAATTGCCGGCCGCGGAAGCTGGCCTTGCCCGGATAGATGGGCCAGAACGGCCGGGTCCAGGTGCCGGTCGCGTTGATCACGGCGCGGGCAGAGAATCCGCCGTGGGAGGTGGTGATGTTCAACCGTCCGGCGGGATCATCGTCTTCCCGGGTCACCGACTGCACCTTCACGGGCCGTTCGATCGCGAGGCCGAGGTCGTGTTCGTACCCGCCGAAATAGCGGGTGAGGAAGCTGGAGCTGGCCTCGGCGGGATCCACGTCGGGCTGCGGGATTCCCGGGAGGTCGCTGATGCCGTTCACCGTGGCCATGAGCAGGCTCTTCCAGCGGTGCCGCCAGGCCCCGCCTGGCCCGTCCTCGGCGTCGAGCACGATGTACGTCCCCGCAGGCCGGCCCTCCCCTGCTGTCGGTCCTTCTGCTGCGGCCCCTCCGGTGCCGGCCGCGACGGGGCCGGCCGCGACGGGGCCGGCCGGGACGGCCGCGACGAAGCCGCGGCGCTGAAGGTGGTAGGCCGCCGACAGCCCCGCCTGCCCGGCGCCGACCACGACGACGTCGGCCAGTCGCGCCGTCTCCACAGTCAAGATCCGGCCCCCGCTCAGATCTTTTTGACGACGCTGGACTTGAGCTGCATGGGGCCCACGCCGTCCACCTTGCAGTCGATATCGTGGTCGCCAACACCGTTGACCAGGCGGATGCCGCGGACCTTGGTCCCGACCTTGATGACCGTGGAGCTGCCCTTGATTTTCAGGTCCTTGACCACCGTGACCGTGTCGCCGTCGGCGAGGACGTTGCCCACCGCGTCCTTGACGACGGGGGCTGCGTCTGTATCGCTGTCTGAGCCGGCGTCTGTATTAGTCTCCGCGGACGCGGACCATTCGTGCGCGCACTCCGGGCAGACCAGGAGCGCCCCCATTTCATAGGTGTATTCGCTGGAGCATTCGGGGCACGGGGGCAGGGAATCGTTCACCCGTCCAAGTTTAGTCGCCGCTGTTGCTTGCCGGTCGCCGCTGGCGGGGCGCCTCAGAACGGGTTCAGCAGACGGTCCACGAACTGCCGCGTGCGTTCTTCCCGCGGGTCCCGCAGCACGGTGTCGGGGTGGCCACGTTCGACCACCACACCGCCGTCCATGAAGATGACTTCGTCGGCCACCTGGCGGGCGAACGCGAGCTCGTGCGTGACCACCACCATGGTCCAGCCTTCGTCCGCGAGTTCCTTGATCACGGTCAGGACCTCGCCCACGAGTTCTGGGTCCAGCGCCGAGGTCGGCTCGTCGAAGAGCAGCAGTTGCGGGCGCAGGGCGAGGGCACGCACAATGCCGACACGCTGTTGCTGGCCGCCGGAGAGCTCAAAGGGATAGCTGTCCTCCTTGCCGGCCAGTCCCACGCGGGCCAGCAACTCCCGGGCCGACTGGATCGCCTCAGCCTTGGGCCGCTTCTGCACCTGGACCGGGCCTTCGATCACGTTCTCCAGGACGGTCTTGTGCGGGAAGAGGTTGTAGTGCTGGAACACCATGGCGCTGCGGTCCCGCAGGGCGAGCACCTGCTTCTTCGCCACCGGAGTGGAGAAGTCGACGGTCAGTTGCCCAGCGAACTCAGCGACGCCGGCGTCGGGCATTTCGAGGCCGTTCAGGCACCGGAGGACCGTCGTCTTGCCTGATCCGGACGGCCCGATCAACGTGACCACTTCGCCGCGGCGGACCTCAAGGTCGATGGATTTCAGCACTTCATGCTGGCCGAACGCCTTGCGCAGACCCGTGACGGTCAGCAGGGCGGCCTCCGGGACGGGGGCTTCCGGGACCGGAACCCCAAGGGGCGGAGGCTCAAGGGGGTCGGAAGGATGCCGTTCAGGGGGCGGGAGTTCAGTGGGCGACATAGCGGTCCAATCTCTTCTCCAGGGCGGACTGTCCGCTGGCGAGAACGAGGCAGATGATCCAGTAGATCACGGCCGCCTCCAGATACAGCAGCATGAATTCCTGGCTGAAGGCTGCCACCTGCTGCGCCACGCGGAACAGTTCGGTGACCAGGATCAGCGACGCCAGCGAGGTGTCTTTGACCAGGCTGATGAAGGTGTTGGACAGCGGCGGGACCGAGACCCGCGCGGCCTGCGGCAGGATGATCCGCACCAGGGTCTGGTGGCGCGACATCCCGATGGTGTGGCCGGCCTCCCACTGCCCCTTGGGGACGGACAGTATGGCCGCGCGGATGACCTCCGCGGCATACCCGCCCACGTTCAGGGAGAACGCGATGATGGCGCTGGGCCAAGGGCTGATGGTGATTCCGACGGACGGCAGTCCGTAGAAGATGACGAACAGCTGGACCAGGAGCGGGGTTCCGCGGATGACGGAGATGTAGGTCCGTGCCACCGCGGAGACCGCGCGATTGCGGCTCAGCCGCATGAGGGCGACCACCAGGGCCAGCAGCAGGCCCAGGCTGAACGAGGCCAGCGCCAAGGGAATAGTGCCGGTGATTGCCCCCATCAGGAGGGGGCCCAGCGATGACCACACGAGTTCCCAGTTGATGTTCATGCCCGGACGCGGCGTTTCTCGGCGGCTTTCACAGGCCTACTTTGAGACGTCGGCGTCGAAGTACTTCTGCGAGATCTTCGTCAGGGTGCCGTCGGCCGCCAGCTCGCCGAGGGCCTTGTTGATGGCGTCGGTCAGGCTGGTCGATCCCTTGCGCAGGGCGAAGGCGCTCAGCGACTTGTCAGTGGTTTCGGCGGCAATCTTGATAGCGGTGTCGTGGTCGGTCTTCTGGTAGTCCAGGTAGGTCAGCTTGTCGTTGATGGTTGCATCGACCCGGCCCTGCTTGAGCAGCGTGATGGCCTGCGCCCATCCCTCCACTGCCTCGACGTTCGCGCCGCTCTGCTGCGCCAGTTTGTACCAGTTGCTCGTCAGGGACTGTGCCGTGGTCTTGCCCTTCAGGCTGTCGAAGGAGGTGATGTTGTTGTCGTCAGCCTTGGTTACGATAACGCCGGTGCTCACCGTGTAGGGGGTCGAGAAATCGTACTTCGCCTTGCGTTCGTCCGTGATGGAAACCTGGTTGGCGACGACGTCGAACCGCTTGGCGTCCAGGCCGGCGAAGATGGCGTCGAACTGCGTCTCCTGGAAGGCCGGCTTGACGCCCAGCTTCGCGGCGACGGCGTTGATGATCTCCACGTCGTAGCCGGTAAGTTCACCGCTGCCGTTGGCGTGGAACGTGAACGGCTTGTAGGTGCCTTCCGTGCCGACTTTGAGCACGCCGGCGCTCTTGACGTCGCTCAGGGACGTGTCCGCACCGGCTGCCGGTGCCGAGCTGGCCGGAGTGGTAGACGCGGAGCCGCAGCCTGCCAGGGCGAGTCCTGCTGCTGCAATGAGGCCGATAACGGAAAGTCGTGTGCGCTTCATGATGGTCCTTAGTCGTCGAGCCGGAAATGGCCTTCCAGCTGAGCCGCGTGGCGGCCTGTCTCCTAGCGACGATAGCAAGGTCCAGCTCAGGGTGGAGAGCTTAAATGACAGTTTGTGACGCCTGGCCATGAGACCGTCTTGACGGATGCACGTTTTGACGTGCCGGACACCTGCGGAGGGTACGAAAAAGGGAACCACCGTTTGACGGTGATTCCCTTTCTGGTGGAGCTGAGGGGACTCGAACCCCTGACCCCCTGCATGCCATGCAGGTGCGCTACCAGCTGCGCCACAGCCCCGAATTTCCTGGGGACGAATCAACGTCCCGCAAGCAACCTGATTAGCTTAAACCACAAATCGCGTTCGCGCTAATCGGCTCGCCGACCGGTGAATCTGGCCGCCCGGCACGCCCCTCGCACCCTGGATTCGGGCAGAAAAAAATCCGCCGGAATCTTTCGATTCCGGCGGATCATCCGGTGGAGCTGAGGGGACTCGAACCCCTGACCCCCTGCATGCCATGCAGGTGCGCTACCAGCTGCGCCACAGCCCCGAATTTTCGCTGCTCCGAGCATGTCTACTGACCTGCAAAGTTCCGGTTCTTTGTCCGGATCTCTCCGAAGCAACTCAAATATCTTAGACCAGCTCTTCGGAAAATTCCAAATCGGGCATATTCGCCCCAATGGGAGTGGCCGGTGCGCGGATTGCTACTCCGTGTCGGTACCGGCGGAGGCTTTGGCGGAGGCGTCGTCGCCCAGCTGCAGATCGACGACGGGGCAGTCCTTCCACAGGCGTTCGAGGGCGTAGAAGATGCGGTCTTCCTCGTGCTGGACGTGGATGACGACGTTGGAGTAGTCCAGCAGGACCCAGCGACCGCCGGAGCGGCCCTCGCGGCGGACCGGCTTCTGGTCAAACTTGGCGAGCTCGTCCTCGATGCCGTCCACGATCGCATTGACCTGGCGTTCGCTCGGGGCCGATGCGATCAGGAAGACGTCAGCCAGGGCAAGCCGTTCGCTGACATCCAGGGCCACGATGTCCTCGGCAAGCTTCTCCGAGGCAGCGCGGGCTGCGTGGCGGGCGGTAGTGATGGATGAATCGGTTGCAGTCACGGGACTCCTTGTAGTGATGAAAATCTATGGTGATGAAAAATTCTTAGAACGAAACTGTGGGGCGAACGCTGCGGTGAAATAGGGCCGAATCGCCGCGGTGCGTTCCTTAATGACGTGGACGGCCGCCGGCCTAGCGGGCCAGCCCGGTGACGATCAGCGTGATGCCGGCGATGAGGGCCACGATCCC
Organism: Arthrobacter sp. ES3-54; assembly: GCF_029504395.1. Classification (GTDB taxonomy): domain Bacteria; phylum Actinomycetota; class Actinomycetes; order Actinomycetales; family Micrococcaceae; genus Arthrobacter. The sequence continues at coordinate 112,397 of NZ_JAQFIF010000004.1, read as the reverse complement.
CAAGGCCAGGACGCCGAGCTGGAGTAGGCGCAGGCGCCGCGCCCGGCCCAACCCGGCGGTAGCGGCATCCAGGGGTTCCAGTCCGTAGGCCGAATTCGCGGCCACGGGCTCCCCGCCCACCAAGCGCTCGTCGTTCTCCCCCGCGGAATTCGCCGCGGCGCTTGCCGGCCGTGCCGTTCCGGCCTTGGCGGCTGCTTCTGCCCGGGCCAGGACGCCTGCCCTGCCAGCGGCAGAACCCGTAGCCGGAGCTGCGGCCCGCTGGCGGGACAAGCCTGGCCGCCGCAGGCCGAGTTTCCGAGGCGTATCCAGCCGGGGACCCGGGTTGGTGACCACCGGAACATACGACGTGGCAGGGCGCTTCATGACGGGCCGCTCCACGCCGGGAACCTTCTCAAATTCCAAAGGTGTGACCATGGCCAGGTTGTTGGCCGTGGTCGGATCGTTGCGGGGCACCGCCGGCTGGCTGTTTTGTTCTGCGAGCTTCTGCTTGGCGGCGGCACGGCGATTCAGCACCGCCGCGCGCTCAGCCAAGGCGATCTGCTCGGCCAGGACAGCCGGATCGACGGCGTCGGGATCCGTGGCCGCGATGTGCTCCATCTTGGCCACTTGGTTCTTTGCCTGCTCTGCGAGGAGTTCGCGGGCGGCCAGCGCCTGCTCCACGGTCATGCCCTCTGGCGTCTTCCCGCCGGGCCCTGTGCCGTCGGCCGCGGGAGCCTTGGGCGGCGGGGCGGCTGACACAGCCGGGGCGGCGCCCTTCGGAGCAGGGTCCTGCGGGGCGGCATCCTGTGGAGCAGCGTCCTTCTGACCAGCGTCCTTCTGAGCCGGGGAAACCACCGGGGTGGCGCGGGTCCGCGGCGACACCGGCACGATCGTGTTGGCCTGGGTGGCGGGGGCCGTTTCGGTGGCCAGCTCCAGGAGCCGCAGCTGGCGGCGGGTGGGCGGCCCTCCCCCGGCCAGCTGGCCTTCCTTCTCGGCGAGTTCCTTGATGGTGCGCAGCGCGGCACGGTCCCGGGCCCGGATCTGGGAGGACCGCTCGGCAGCGCCACGCACAGAGTCCACCGGAGCGTCGACGACGCGACGCCGGCCGGTGATTTCGGCCTCGGTCGGCTCACCGGGTCCCGGAGTGTCCAGACGTTCATCTCTGGCCTGCCGCAATTCGCGGCGGCTGCGGATGGGAGGCTGTTCCTGACTCATGGCAAACTCATTCAGTGCTGGCTGGTTGGGTTATCTCGAAGGTGGGATCGTGCTGTGCGGGGTCAACCCCAGAGGCGCCGTTTCCGGTGTTGGCGGCCTCGGCGTGTTCGGTACCGAGGCGGACCGTGTCGGTGCTGGTGTGGTACAGGCCGTACTTGGCGATGTACTGGACCACCCCATCCGGAACGAGATACCAGACAGGGTTGCCTTCGGCCACCCTCGTCCGGCAGTCCGTGGAGGAGATGGCCATGGCCGGGACCTCCAGGAGGCTGACGTCTTTGCGGCCCATGCCGTCCAGGACGTGGCCTGGCCGGGTTACGCCCACGAAGTGCGCCAGGGACCACAGTTCATCGATGTCTTTCCAGGACAAAATCTGGGCCAGGGCGTCGGCGCCGGTGATGAAGAACAGATCGGCGTCCGGTCGCAGGGTATGCAGGTCGCGCAGGGTGTCGATCGTGTAGGTCGGTCCCGGACGGTCCACGTCCACCCGGCTCACGGTGAAGCGGGGGTTCGAGGCCGTGGCGATGACCGTCATGAGATACCGGTGCTCGGCTTCGCTGACCTTCTTGGCCATCTTCTGCCAGGGCTCGCCGGTGGGCACAAACACAACTTCGTCGAGGTCGAACTTGGCCGCGACCTCACTGGCCGCGACAAGGTGGCCGTGATGGATGGGATCGAACGTGCCGCCCATCACACCCAGACGCAGGCGGCGCTGGGCGCCGCGCTGCTTCATGGTGGCGGAAATATTAGTGACCTTGACCGTGATCGTGCTTGTTCGGGTGCTGGCGGTGCGGATCCGAGTGCTCCTCGACGGCCACGTGGCGCCTGCCCAGGTTGGAGTAGGACAGCGTGATCAGCAGCAGGACTACCAGAATCGCGAACATGGAGCCGCCAATGACAAACGGCGGTGCAATGAGCGGTGCGAGTTCCTCGTGGCCCGATTCGCCGACGGCGGCGACGAAAGTGGCGATCTGCTGCGACAGCATGTTCTCCCCTAGTGAGTTTAAAATTTGACGACGGCGGAGGTGCCCGCCGTTCCGGTCTTCCGTTCCATGTTACAGCGTTGCTAGCCCCGGATCTGGCCCTCGCCCTGCACGATCCACTTCGTGGTGGTCAGCTCCGTCAGTCCCATGGGGCCGCGGGCATGCAGTTTTTGGGTGGATATCCCCACCTCGGCGCCGAGGCCGAGCTCGCCGCCGTCGGTGAAGCGGGTGGAGGCGTTCACGATCACGGCGGCCGAATCGACCTCGGCGATGAAGCGCTCGGCGTTGGCGAGGTCGTTGGTCAGGATCGCTTCGGTGTGGCCGGTGGTCCACTTCCGGATGTGGCTGACGGCCTCGTCCAGGCTGTCCACCATCGCCACCGCCAAGTCCAGGTCCATGTATTCAGTGGCCCAGTCTTCCTCCGTGGCCGGCACGGTCTGGATCGACGCCGGCAGTGCGGCGCGGATGCGCTGGTCCACATGCAGGGTGACCCCGGCTGTCCGCAGGGCCGCGGCGACGGCGGGCAGGACGGTGGATTTGGAGTGCACCAGGAGCGTTTCAACGGTGTTGCAGACGCTGGGCCGCTGGGTCTTGGCATTCAGGAGGATGTCTACGGCCATTTCCTCGCCGGCGGAGGCGTCCAGGTAGATGTGCACGTTGCCCTCGCCGGTCTCGATGACCGGCACCGAAGAGTTCGTCACAACGGCCTGGATCAGCTCGCGCCCGCCGCGGGGAATGAGGACGTCCACGCGGCCGCGCGCCCGCATGAGGGCGTCGGCGCCGTCGCGGCCGTACTGGTCCACGGTCTGGACGGCGTCGGCGGGCAGGCCCACCGATTCCAAGGCATCCCTCAGGATGGTGATCAGGGCGGCGTTGGTGGCAGCGGCAGCGGATCCGCCGCGCAGGATGACGGCGTTGCCGCTCTTGAGGGCCAGTCCGGCAATGTCGACCGTGACGTTCGGGCGCGCCTCGTAGATCGCGGCCACCACGCCCATGGGCACGTTGATCTGGCGCAGGCGCAGCCCGTTGGGGAGGGTCTGGCCCCGCACCACGTTTCCTACGGGATCGGGCAAGGTGGCGAGGTTTTCCAGTGCCGCGGCGAGGGCCGTGATGCGTGACTCGGTCAGCGTCAGGCGGTCCAGCAGGGCGGCGCTGGTGCCGGCGGCCCGGCCGGCCGCGACGTCCTTGGCGTTGGCGGCCAGGACCTGGTGCTTGTGTTCGACCAGCGCCTTGCCGATGGCGCGCAGGCCGCGGTCCTTCCAGGCCCGGTTGGCGTGTGCCATCTTGCGGGCAGCGTGGCGCGAGCGGTCAGCGATCGCGTGGACGGCAGCCTCGATGTCCGTTGCCGTGGCCGGCGTCCCTGCCGGATCCGGCGCCGCGGCGTAGCCCTGGGCGGGAACGGGAGTGCCAGAGGTGGCAGCATCAGTGGAGACGGCGTTGGCGGGCACGGCGGCGGAAGTCAGGGCCTCAGTCATGCTTCCAGTTTAGGCGTCCAGTGGACCTAGACCAGCACCAGGTCGTCAACATGAACAACTTCGCGGTCATATCCGCGGCCCAGCGCCTCGCCCAGCTCCCGCGTGGAGCGGCCCAACATTTGGGGCAGCTCGGCGGCGGAATAGTTGACCAGCCCGCGGGCGATCACGGTGTTGTCTACGGACACCATCTCTACGGCGTCGCCGGCCTCGAAGTGGCCCTTCACCGCGGCGATCCCGGCCGGCAGCAGCGAGGTGCGGCGGTCGCGGACGGCCTTGACCGCGCCGTCGTCGAGCACCAAGGTGCCCTGCACGGACGCCAGGTGGGCCAGCCACAGGAGCCGGATCGGCTTGCGCGCGCCATTGACGGAGAACCAGGTGCCCACGTCCTCGCCGGCCAGTGCGGCAGCCGCATTGGGTGTGGACGTGACCAGGGCGTGGATGCCGGAACCGGCGGCCATGCTGGCGGCTTCGACCTTGGTGGCCATGCCGCCCGTGCCCACGCCGGCCTTGCCGGTGCTGCCGATCGAGACGCCGTCGAGGTCGTGCGGGCCGGAGACGTGCGCAATCCGTTTGGCGCCGTGCGACGGCGGGCCGTCGTACAGGGAGTCGACGTCGGACAGCAGCAGGAGTGCGTCGGCGCGGACCAGGTGGGCCACCAGGGCCGCGAGCCGGTCGTTGTCGCCGAAGCGGATTTCGTGGGTGGCCACGGTGTCGTTTTCGTTGACCACCGGGACGACGCCGAGGTTCAGGAGCCGGTTCAGCGCGCGGAACGCGTTGGTGTGCTGGCTGCGGCGCACGAGGTCTTCCGCGGTCAGCAGCACCTGGCTGACGGTGACCCCGTGTGCCCCGAAGGCGTGGGTGTACCGGGCCATCAGCAGGCCCTGGCCTACACTGGCGGCCGCCTGCTGGGTGGCGAGGTCCCGGGGGCGCTTCTCGAGTCCCAGCGGGGCGAGGCCGGCGGCGATCGCGCCGGAGGACACCAGGATGATCTCGGTGCCGGCGTTGCGCTTGTGCGCCAGGGCGTCGGCGAGGCCGGTCAGGGCCTCTTCGGAGATCCCGCCCTTGATGGACGTCAGTGAGGACGAGCCGACCTTGACGACAATCCGGCGCGCCCCGGACAGCGCGGTGCGGTCCGGGGCGTTGAGGGTGTGGGCCTTGAGGGGCTGCGACCGGTGCTCGATGACGGTCTTACTCGTCATCTGTTGCGCCCAGTCCACTCTCCTTGAGCGGCTGCCGTGCCCGGCGTCCACTGACGGACTCGGTCCAGATGCCGGCCTTGCGTTCTGCTTCGAGCTCGGCGCGGGCGGCGGCCTTGGCGTCGCGGCGTTCCTGCTGCTCGTCGCGCTTCTGGCCACGCGTCGGGCGGTCGCCGATGTCGGCGAAGCGCACGTCGGTGCCGCGCGGTGAGGCGAGCAGCTCGGCGCCGGCCATCATGGTCGGCTCCCAGTCGAAGACGACGCCGTCGTCCTCGCCGATGACCACCGTGTCGCCCGGCACGGCACCCTGCTTGAACAGTTCGTTTTCCACGCCGAGCTTGGCCAGGCGGTCGGCGAGGTAGCCGATGGCTTCCTCGTTGGTGAAGTCGGTCTGCTTGACCCAGCGCACGGGCTTGTCGCCGAGGACGCGGAAGAGCGGCTCGAGGTTCTTCTCTTCGCGGCGGATCGTGAAGCCGGTCTCGTTGACGGCGCGGGGGCGCAGCACGGGGGCTGGCACCTTCGGCGGGGTCGCGGCGACGGCGTCGCGGGCGGCCTGGACGATTTCGGCCATGGCGAAGCCGAGCTGGCGGAGGCCTTCGTGGCTTGTCGCGGAGATTTCGAAGACCTTGTAGCCGCGGGATTCCAGTTCGGGGCGGACGAACTCGGCCATATCCTTGCCGTCGGGAAGGTCCACCTTGTTCAGGGCCACCAGGCGGGGGCGGTGGTTCAGCGGAACCACTTCGCCGTCGGATCCGCTGTAGCTCATGTCCACGGCGTACTTCTCCAGCTCGGCCTCGATGATGGCGAGGTCGGAGAGCGGATCGCGGTCCGATTCGAGCGTGCCGCAGTCCAGCACGTGGACCAGGGCGGCGCAGCGCTCGACGTGGCGCAGGAAGTGGTGGCCGAGGCCCTTGCCTTCACTGGCGCCCTCGATCAGGCCGGGGACGTCGGCAATGGTGAAGCGGACCTCACCGGCCTGGACGACGCCCAGGTTCGGGATGAGCGTGGTGAAGGGATAGTCGGCGATCTTGGGCCGGGCGGCCGACATGGCGGCGATCAGGCTGGATTTGCCGGCGGAGGGGAAGCCGACCAGGGCGATGTCCGCGATGGACTTCAGTTCCAGGACGACGTCGCTGGATTCACCCTCGATGCCGAGCAGCGCGAAGCCGGGAGCGCGGCGTTTCTGCGAGGACAGGGACGCGTTGCCGAGGCCCCCGATGCCGCCGGCGGCGGCGATGTATTCGTCGCCTTCGGCCACGAGGTCGGCGATGACTTCGCCGGACTTGGACTTCACCACGGTGCCCACGGGCACCGGAAGGATCAGGGTTTCGCCGTTCTTGCCGCCGCGCCAGTCGCCCATGCCGGGGCCGCCGTTGGTGGCGTGCCGGTGGGGCGCGTGGTGGTAGTCGAGCAAGGTGGTGGTCTGGGGGTCGACGCGCAGGATGACGTCGCCGCCGTTGCCGCCGTTACCGCCGTCGGGACCGCCGAGGGGCTTGAACTTCTCGCGGTGAACGGAGACACAGCCGTGGCCGCCGGTACCGCCGGATACGTGCAGTACTACCCGGTCTACAAAGCTCGCCACGTGGATCTCCTCAGTGCTGTTCCCCGGACCCACAAAGGGGCCCAAGATGATTGTAATGCGGTTAAAACACCGGTGGAGCGGACCTAATGGCCCGCCCCACCGATTTAGAACTTATTGCTACTCTGCAGCTGCAGCAGCCACGATGTTCACAACGCGGCGACCACGGCGGGTGCCGAACTCGACAGCACCGGGGGCCAGGGCGAACAGGGTGTCGTCCCCGCCGCGGCCGACGCCGGCGCCCGGGTGGAAGTGGGTGCCGCGCTGGCGGACGATGATCTCGCCTGCGGAAACTACCTGGCCACCGAAGCGCTTGACGCCGAGGTACTGGGCGTTGGAGTCACGACCGTTGCGAGTGGAACTCGCGCCTTTTTTATGTGCCATTTGGAATGCCTGCCTTCAAAAATTCTGGGGAATCTGCTGGAACCTGAACGGTAACGAAGAGTTACTTGATACCGGTGATCTTGACCTTGGTCAATTCCTGACGGTGACCCTGGCGCTTCTTGTAACCGGTCTTGTTCTTGAACTTCTGGATGACGATCTTCGGACCACGAAGGTCTTCGAGGATCTCAGCCGTAACCGTTACCTTGGCCAGGTCCGCAGCAGCAGACGTGACTTTGTCACCGTCCACCAGGAGCAGTGCGGGCAACTCAAAGGTGCTGCCGGCTCCACCGGGGACGCGGTTCAGGGTAACGAAGTCTCCAACGGAAACCTTCTCTTGGCGGCCGCCTGCGCGGACAATCGCGTACACCACTGGGGAACTCACTTCTCTCGACGTTTATTACTAGATTTGCGTGCGGAACCTGGAACCAAATTGTATGGACCGGCTCACGCTGTGCCTCAACGCCGGTGGATTCCCCGGGGGAACCCATGAGCTACCCCCGGAACAAATCCACTTGGAATTCCAAGCAGGCTGTTCACAGGGTCATAACCCAAGTGTTGGCGTAAGCACCGAAGATCTAGAATACGCTAATTTTGCCTTCGGCCGCAAATGAGGCTGGTTCCGGCGGATAGTCCGTGATAGGCGCCACAACGTCTTGAAGCAAAGATCATGTCAATGTTCTTGACCGTGATCTCGACCGTCTAGATGCTGTGCTGCCGCAACGACTTCCGGAACCGTGCCCCACCATCGTACCGGCTGTGAGGGGCAGGTTGTGTCAGGCGTACAGCCGCGGCGCGTCGAAGAAGGCCACTTCGTAGCCCGACGACTGCCGGAAAGCCAGTGCCATGGCCTCCCGTTCGCTCCCGGATGCCCGTCTTGCCGCAGTGTCTGTGTACGCGATGGCCTGCCGGGTCGCGGCGGCGAAGTCCTCATCCGCGTACGTCCGCAGCCAGTCGGAGTACGGGTGTCCCACGGGGGCGCCGCCGGCAAGGAACTCCCGGTGCAGGGTGGAACCGACCTCGGCGTAAAGCCAGAAGCACGGCAGCGCTGCCGCCACGAGGACCCCGTAGCTGCCGGACACCGAGGCGGCCAGCAGGTGGTCCACGTAGGACTTCGTCACCGGGCCCAGGGTGGGGGCCGTGGGGCGGGTGCTGAGCCAGGACCGGTGCAGCTCGGACTCGACCTCCAGGCATGTCTGCGCCGAACGGGCCCAGAACAGCTGCTCGGCTTCGGTGGGGGCGATCGCGGCGGCACGGGCCAGGACCCGGGAGTAGCCGTTGAGGTAGATGGCGTCCTGGGCGAGGTAGTAGGCGAACTCGTGCTCGGGCAAAGTCCCGTCGGCCAGTCTGCGGACGAAGTCCAGGGCGTAGATGGCGTCAAGATCGCCCGAAGCACTTGCGCGCAGGGCTGCGGCGAACTCGCCCTCGGCAGGACCGTGGCCGGCGGGGCTGTGCTGGCCGTGCTCGCCGTCCGTGAGTTGCTGCATGTGGTGGAAGTGGTGGAAGTGGTGGACCGGGCCGTTGCCGGAGCCGACGTCCAGGACGGCGGCTTCCCGGAGCGCACCCAGCAGCCACGGCTTCACCTCCCGCAACGCCGCTTCCCAGTTCCCCACCCGGGCCTGCACGGTGGCCATGGCCGAGGACAGGGAGCAGCCGGTGCCGTGGCTGTTGCGTGTGGCGATCCACTCCCCCGGCACCACCACCGTTTCCCGGCCGAGCAGGCCACCGGTGTTGACCAGCGCATCCGGGCAGCCGGCGTCGGCGCCGTGCCCGCCCTCCGCGGCATCGCTGTCGTCGGCATGGACGGGCCCGTCCCCGGGTTGTCCGCCCTGGAGGTGTCCGCCCTTAACCAGCACGGTGGTGCCGGTCAGCGCTGCCAGCCGCTTGCCTTGAGCCAGGGCCTCAGCCCAGTCGGCCGCGGCGGGCTCTTTGAGCAGGATGGCGAGTTCGGCGAGGTTCGGCGTGATGAGGTCCGCCAGGGGCAGGAGGGCCTGCAGGGCGGCCTCGGCCGATTCCTGCAGCAGGCGGTCGCCGCTGGTGGCGACCATCACCGGGTCCAGGACGACGACGGCGGGGCGCACCTTTTCCAGCCAGCTGCGGACGGCGTCGATCACCGCGGCGTCGCCGAGCATGCCGATCTTGACGGCGTCGATGCCGATGTCGTCGCTGATGGCGTCCAGCTGGGCTGTGAGGAACGCGGCCGGGGGCACATGGACGGCGCGCACGCCCTGGGTATTTTGCGCTGTCAGGGCCGTGATGGCGGCCATGCCGTAGCCGCCGTTCGCTGCGATGCTCTTCAGGTCGGCCTGGATCCCGGCCCCGCCGGACGGGTCGGAGCCGGCGATGGCCAGCACGCGGGGAATGCGCACAGCCGCGGCCGGGGACGGGCGGGACGGCCTGGAGGGCAGAAAGTCGCTGGGCAGAAACTCGGACGGGTTCGATCTCGCGGACAAGTCAGACATCCCTTCGCCGGTGCTAACCGGACAGGTTCAACGGGTCTGGATCTCAGCCGGCCCGATGCGCGGCACCCCGTGTCAGTGTTCCAGCCTAGCCGTTGCCACCAGGCTGGCCCGTTAACGCAGCAGCGGGCCCGGGCCGGAGCGGACGTATTGTTACGCCCGCTCGGGCCGGACCCGCGGTCCGACCAGTCGAAGTGACCGGTCGGGGAAGCGATGAGTCGCGGAGGGCTACAACTCGGACGCCGGTACGCCGACGCCGAGGATGATCGGCTCGTTGCCGGCCGGGCTGGTGGCCGGCCTGGCGGCGGTGGGTGCCTTGGCCTCGTGAACCGATCCGGCCGCGGCCGGCCGTGTTGCCTCGCGGTGCTCCACGGAGGTCTCGTTCGCAGCGCCCTGGGCGCGGCTGGCGCTCCGGTTGCGGCGCCCGCGGCGGCCACGGGTGGTGGTGTCCGCTGCCAGTGAAGCCGGAGCCTCCGCGGCGCGCACGGCTGCGGGCGCCTCGGGTGCTTCGGTGGCCGGGGCCCGCAGCTCGCCCTGCCTATCGGCTTGCTTGCCGGCCTCGGCGTCGCCCAGGTTGGCGAAGGCCTCGGTCAGCAGGTCCAGGGTCAGGGCCGGTTCCGGCGTGTCCTCGGCGTGCTCGACGAAGGGCAGGGCCACCCGCTCGCCGCCAAACGTCAGCACGGTCGCGGGACGTCCGGCTGCCTCTTCCGCGGCCGCGAGCTGTGTGACGGCGTCGACGGCGGCCTGGCGGGCTCCGGCGTCGCTGGCAGCGGCTGCTTCCCCGTCGTGCAGGTGCGCGGCGTGCGCCGCGGCGGCGATGTTCGCAAGCGCGGCACGGGTGGCTTCAGCCTTGGCGTGGCGTTCGGCCTCGGTAGGCTCGGCGTGGACGGCTGCGGGTGTGACCGGCGCCGTCTCCGGGCCCTGGCCTCCCCTGCCGCGGCGACGGCTCTTGCGCTCCGTACGGGCAGCCGGCTGGGCCTCGGTGCGCGGCACGTAGTGCTCCGCGGCAACCGTGTTGGCGCGGCGGTGTTCCACGGGCTCGTCGTGTGTGACGATGCCGCGGCCCGCGCAGGTTTCGCACTGTTCGCCAAAGACTTCCAGCAGCCCGGTGCCCATCCGCTTGCGGGTCATCTGTACGAGGCCCAGCGAGGTCACCTCGGCCACCTGGTGCTTGGTCCGGTCCCGGCCCAGGCACTCCACCATCCGGCGCAGCACGAGGTCGCGGTTGGATTCGAGCACCATGTCGATGAAGTCGATCACGATGATGCCGCCAATGTCGCGCAGGCGCAGCTGCCGGACGACTTCCTCGGCCGCTTCCAGGTTGTTCTTGGTGACGGTTTCCTCGAGGTTGCCGCCGGAGCCGGTGAACTTGCCGGTGTTGACGTCCACCACGGTCATGGCTTCGGTGCGGTCGATCACGAGGGAACCGCCGGAGGGCAGGAAGACCTTCCGGTCCAGGGCCTTGTGGATCTGCTCGTCGATGCGCCAGGCAGCGAAGATGTCCGTGTCCTTGGTCCACTTCTCGAGCCGGCCCACGAGGTCCGGCGCCACGTAAGTGACGTAGGCCTCGATGGTGTCCCAGGCTTCCTCGCCGGAGACGATCAGCTTGGAGAAGTCCTCGTTGAAGACGTCGCGGACCACCTTGATGGTCAGGTCAGGTTCGCCGTAGAGCAGCTCGGGGGCGAGGATCTTGGTGGACGTCGACTGGCTCTCGATGCCCTCCCACTGTGCGCGGAGGCGGTTGATGTCGTGCGTCAGCTCTTCCTCGGAGGCACCCTCGGCCGCGGTGCGGACAATGACGCCCGCGTCCTCGGGCAGGCGGTCCTTGAGGATGCGCTTGAGGCGGTTGCGTTCGACGTCGGGCAGCTTGCGGGAGATGCCCGTCATGGAACCGCCGGGCACGTACACGAGGTAGCGGCCGGGGAGCGAGATCTGGCTGGTGAGGCGGGCGCCCTTGTGGCCGACCGGGTCCTTGGTGACCTGGACCAGCACGGAGTCGCCGGACTTCAGCGCGTTCTCGATCCGGCGCTGCTTGCCTTCGAGGTTGACGGACTCCCAGTTCACTTCGCCGGCGTAGAGCACGGCGTTGCGGCCGCGGCCGATGTCCACGAATGCGGCTTCCATGGAGGGCAGCACGTTCTGGACCTTGCCCAGGTAGACGTTGCCGATCAGGGAATCCTGCTGGGTCTTGGACACGAAGTGCTCGGCCAGGACGCCGTCTTCGAGGACACCGATCTGAATTCTGTCGTCGCGCTGGCGGACGATCATCTGGCGGTCCACGGATTCGCGGCGGGCCAGGAACTCGGCCTCGGTGATGACGGTGCGGCGGCGGCCGGTGTCGCGGGATTCGCGGCGGCGCTGCTTCTTGGCTTCCAGGCGGGTGGAGCCCTTGACGGAGGTGACGCGGTTGTTGACCGGCGCCTCGGCCATGGCCCGGGGCGCACGGACGCGGGTCACCGTGTTGGGCGGATCGTCGCCTTCCCCGCCGGTCAGCTCCAGGTCCTGGTCACCGCGGCGACGGCGGCGGCGGCGGCGCGAGGTCACGCCGTCCTCGAGGGTGCCCTCGGAGCCTTCGTCGCCCTCTTCGTCAGAGCCTTCGGTAATGCCTTCGGACTCGGTGTCGGACTCGGCGGACGTGCGCGTACGCCCGCGCCGGCCGCGGCTGCGGCGTCGACGGCGGCTTCCAGCGTCCTCGTCCTCGTCGCCTTCTTCCTCCTCGGACTCCGCTGCTGCTGCTGCGGCAACGGGGACCGGACGCACCACAGTGCTGAGGTCGGGGGCCTGGAAGATCACGGAAGTGAGGGCACCCGGTTCCATGAACAGCGACGCCGCCGGGCTTTCCTCGGGCCGGGCTTCCGGCTCTTCGGGCTGGGCTTCCGCGGGCTGGGCTTCCGCAGCGGGCGCTTCCACGGGCTGGGCCGCAGCGGTTTCCACCGGTTCGGCTTCTTCGGCCGGAACCGCTACCGCGGGTACGTCTTCGGCTTTCGGAGCGGCCTTGGCGCGGCTGGCGCGGCGCCGGACCGGCTTCTCCGTGACTTTCTCTGCGACTTTCTCGGCGGCATTCTCTGCGATGGCGGCTTCGTCGGAACCAGCGGCTGCCTCGGGAGCCTCTGCCGCGGCGGGCGCGTTGGCTTCGGCCTCTGCGGCGAAGGCAGGGAGCGGTTCCGGCGCGGCAACAGCCTTGCGGGCACGGGTGCGCCGTGCGGGCGCCTTTGCCGCAGTTTCGGGGGCCGCTGTTTCGGGTCCAGCGGCTTCGGTGGCGGTTTCGACGCCGGCTGCTTTGCGGCGGCCGGCGACGGGCTCATCCGAGCCGGACGCTTCGGCCAGGGCCGCGGCTTCAGCCACGGCTTCCGCGGCGGCCGCGGCGTTGACCTTTGCGACGGGCGCCTTCCGGCGGGTCCGGACGGCCCGCTTCGGTGCTACCGGGGCCTCTGCTTCCGCAGTTCCTGCTTCCCCGGCGACTAGTTCTTCGTTACCGGCTACAACCTGGTCATTATCCATATGTGGCGACACTCCTGCCCCTGATGCGCCGCCACATTCGGCGCCCGTTGGGGCAAATATGCGTCAACACCCGCAGGCATTGACAGAAGTCAATTGGATACCCTCAGGTTCGCACCGGCAGTGGGGTGCGGCAGCCCTGGAGGGCCGGCGAGATTGTTTTGGAACCCGTTGACCTACACGCCACAACCAGGTGCCGTCCAATGGCATTGCGGGACAGCTGGAATCAGAGGATCCGCAGCTCCCTGCTCATCATTGGCGGTCTTGAAACAAAATCGCCGGACCGGAATCCGGATGTGGATCGGGTTCCAGCCACGATCATTGTCTCACAGGAGCCGCCAAAGCTGGCGTAGGCGGGGCCCGGAGCGCACCAGGTGCGGCAGGGCCGGCGCTGCAGAGCCGGGGGCAGAGCCGTTCTGCGGCGCCGCCCAGCCGGCGGCGTTACAATCGGGGCCAGAAGAACACGACTAAAAGGACTCATATTCCATGCCCAGCATCTCCAGCACTGCCGGCGACGCGACCGTACACCAACCGGGGTCCGGCCCGGCTCCCGCGGACCGGTCCCTTCCCACGATGACCCGCGACCGCCCGTTCGCCTGGCTCCTGCTGATCACCGGCGCCATTGGCTGGCTCGCTTCCGGGGCCCTGGTGCTGGAGAAGCTGGAGGTCCTCAAGGACCCGAACCACGTCACGGTCTGCGATGTGAACCCGTGGATCTCCTGCGGCCAGGTCATGCAGACGCCGCAGAGTTCCGTGTTCGGCTTCCCCAACATGTTCATCGGGATCGTGGCCTTCGCCGTGATCATCACCACAGCCATGGGCATACTTGCGGGCGCGAGATTCGCCCGGTGGTACTGGCTGGGGCTTCAGGCAGGTGTGACGCTGGGCTTCGCGTTCGTGGTCTGGCTCTGGTCCCAGGCCCTGTACGCCATCCACATCCTTTGCCCGTTCTGCATGATCGTCTGGGCTGTGATGATCCCGTTGTTCGTCTGGGTGAGCGTCCGCAATATCTCGCACGGCGTGATCGCGCTGCCCGCGGGTCCCACCAAGGTCATCGGCGACTCCGGCTGGATCATCACGGCACTGCTGTACGTCGCCGTCATCGCGACGATCTTCTTCGCCTTCATCCAGGTCTTCATCGGGACTTCCGGCTACTAGGCGCCCCTAAACGCCGCGAGACGACAGATAAGGCCAATGTTCGCACTGAACATTGGCCTTATCTGTCATCTCGGCGTCTCTCGCCATGGTGAGGACCGCGGTGGTGAAGCCCCTAGAACCAGATCTTGATCTCGCGCTCGGCGGATTCCACCGAATCCGAACCGTGGACCAGGTTCTGCTGCACCTTCAGGCCCCAGTCGCGGCCGAAGTCGCCGCGGATGGTGCCGGGCGCCGCCGTCGTCGGGTCCGTGGTGCCGGCGAGGATACGGAAGCCCTCAATCACGCGGTGCCCCTCGAAGATCGCGGCGACCACCGGGCCGCTGAGCATGAACTCAACCAGCGGCTCGTAGAACGGCTTGCCGACGTGCTCCTCGTAGTGCTGCTCCAGCAGCTCGCGGTTGGCATCGACCTTCTTGAGCTCTGCCAGGGTGTAGCCCTTGGCTTCGATCCGGCTCAGGATGGCGCCGGACAGGTTGCGGGCGACGCCGTCGGGCTTGATCAGGACGAGGGTGCGCTCAATGCTCACAGCTGCTCCAATGTGTTGGGGTGGGGTTCGGGTCAAGTCTACGGGGTGCGGGCTATGCGCCCGGGCTCCAGGTTCAGGCGCCGTTGCCGGGCGCGGGCCCCTGGGGGTGGGCCGCCTCCCAGTCGGCCTGCTCGCGCTCCCGCTGCGCGGCTTCGCGGTCAATCCTGATGCCGGTGCGGATCCCGTACCACCAGGCCACGGCGAAGAGCGCGCCGACGAGGTACATGGCAGGTTCCACGAGACCGCCCAGGATCAGGACGAGCTGCAGGATCCAGCCCAAGGCCACTCCCCACGGCTTCGAGAGGACCGCGCAGGTGAGCACGTAGACCAGGCACAGGCCGATCCCCACGGAGAAGACCAGTCCCGCAGGATATTCGTTCCGGTGCAGGCCAAAGACGGCCAGCGTGCCAAAGAGCACCACGAAGGCCTCCAGCAACAGGACCGTGGAGGCGAACATGACCTTCGTGGAACGCCGCTTCTTGGGCATGCCCGGGCGCCATTCGCGCTGGGCTTTGGTGAGTTTCGCCATTGCTTACGCGTCCGCCTTTCCGAGCAGGATCCGGGCGTCCGCGACCAGCGTGATGGAGCCGGTCACCAGGACCCCGCCGGCGAGCTCGTCATCGGCTTCGGCGCGTTCCACGGCCCATTCAAGGGCGTCGTCCAGCTTCGCGGCGACATGGATGTTGTCCTCACCGAAGCCGAGGTCAAGGGCAGTCTCGGCCAGGTCCTCGGCCGGGACGGCGCGGGGCGAGTTGGACTCAGTGAAGCAATACTCGGTGGCCAGGCCCCCCAGGGATTCCTTGAGCTGGCGCAGGATCTCCTCGGCGTCCTTTTCCCGCAGCACGCCCACCACCACTACCAGCTTGGTGAAGTTGAAGGCCTCGTGGATCGCCTCGGCGGAGACCCGGATGCCCTCGGGGTTATGGGCCGCGTCCACGATGATGGTCGGCGCGGTGCGGACCACCTCGAGCCGCCCCGGGGAGGTCACGGAGGCGAAGGCCTCCTGCAGGATTTCGGCGTCGATCGCCTTTTCCCCACCGAAGAAGGCTTCCAGCGCGGCAATCGCGACGGCGGCGTTCTCGGCCTGGTGCGCGCCGTGCAGCGGCACCAGCAGGTCCTCGTAGCGGCCGGCGATGCCCTGGATGGTGACCATCTGCCCGCCCACCGCGACGGTGCGGGATTCAACGCCGAACTCGACGCCTTCGAAGCGGAACGGCACGCCTATGTCCTTGGCCTTCTCCAGCAGGACCTGGGCCGCGTCGACGGGCTGCGCCGCGCTGATGAGGAAGCCGCCGGGCTTGATGATGCCGGCCTTTTCGTAGGCGATGTCCCCGGTGGTGTCGCCCAGCAATTCGGTGTGGTCCAGGGAGATCGGGGTGATCACGGCCACCTGGCCGTCGCCGACGTTCGTGGCGTCGGTGATCCCTCCCAGGCCCACTTCCATGACAGCGACATTGACCGGCTGGTCGGCGAAGACCGCGAAGCCCAGGATGGTCAGGCACTCGAAGTAGGTCAGCCGGGGCTGGCCCGCTTCTTCGAGTTCGCTATCCACGATCTGCAGGTAGGGCCGGATCTCGTCCCAGATCCGGACGAAGGTCTCATCCGGCACCGGGGCGCCGTCGATGCTGATCCGTTCGGTGACCTTGGACAGGTGCGGGCTGGTGTACCGGCCAGTGCTCAGGCCGTGGGCGCGCAGTCCCGCCTCGATCATCCGGGCCGTGGACGTCTTGCCGTTGGTGCCGGTGACGTGGATGATCGGGAAGGCCTTGTTCGGCTCCCCCAGGATTTCCATGGCACGGTGCAGCGGGGCAAGCCGCGGCTCCATCTTGTTTTCCGGCGCCCGGCCCAACAGCTCGGCGTAGACGCTTTCTACGGAGAATTCGTCCGTCATGGTTTAGGCTCCAACTTTCTTGGCAACACTGACCTGTGGTTCCTTGACGTCGGCCGCCAGGGTTTCCAACTCGATGGTCAGGGTTTCGGTCTTGACCAGCTCCGCGTTGGCCAGCAGGGCTTCGACGACGTCCGGCTTGGCCGTGACGGAGGTGCTGATCCGGTCGCTGACATTGAGTCCGGCGTCCTTGCGGGCCTGCTGGATGGCGCGGACCATGTCGCGCGCCATTCCCTCGGCCTCCAGTTCGGGGGTGACCTCGGTGTTGAGGACCACGAACCCGCCGCCGGGCAGGACGGCCGCGGCGCGGGATCCCTCACCTTCGGCGGCTTCGGCCACGACGGTTTCCAGGGTGTATTCCTGCAGCTCGAGTTCGAGGCCGCCGGCGGTGACCACTCCGGCGTCGCTGACCGACCAGTCGCCGGACTTGGAGCCCTTGATGGCCTGCTGGACGTTCTTGCCCAGCCGGGGGCCGGCGGCCCGGGCGTTGACCACGAGCTTCTGCTCGATGCCGAACTCCTCCGGGGAGGCGGCCTCGGCGTCGAGCAGGCGGACCGAGCGCAGGTTCAGTTCATCGGCGACGACGGCGGCGAAGCCTCCCAGCGCGTCCGCGCCGGGTGCCACGACCGTGAGTTCCTGCAGCGGCAGGCGCACGCGCAGGTTCGCGGCCTTGCGCAGCGATGAGCCGGTGGAGCAGATCTGCTGCACGCGGTCCATGGCCTCGACCAGTCCGGGGTTGGCCGGGAAGAGTCCGGCGTCCGGCCAGTCGGCCAGGTGCACGGAGCGCCCGCCGGTGAGGCCGCGCCAGATCTCCTCGGAGACCAGCGGCAAAAGGGACGCGGCCACACGGGTGACGGTTTCCAGCGCGGTGTAGAGCGCGTCGAAGGCATCGACACTCTCGTCGAAGAAGCGCTGGCGGCTGCGGCGGACGTACCAGTTGGTGAGCATGTCCAGGTAGCTGCGGAGCTCGTCGCAGGCGCCGGAGATGTCGTAGCTGTCCAGCTGGGCGGTCATGTTCCGGACGAGGTCCCCGGTGTTGGCCATCAGGTACTGGTCCAGGGTGTCTGCGTAGCCGTCGTAGCGAAGCTTCGCGTCATACCCGTTCCCGCCGGCAGCGGCGTTCGTGTAGAGCGTGAAGAAGCTGTACACGTTCCACAGCGGCAGGATGACCTGGCGGACGCCGTCGCGGATTCCCTGTTCGGTGACCACGAGGTTGCCACCGCGCAGGATGGGGCTGGACATCAGGAACCACCGCATGGCGTCGGAGCCGTCACGGTCCAGGACCTCGGAGACGTCCGGGTAGTTCTGCAGGCTCTTGGACATTTTCTGCCCGTCCGAGCCCAGCACGATGCCGTGGCTGATGACGTTGCGGAAGGCTGGGCGGTCGAATAGCGCCGTGGAGAGGATGTGCAGCATGTAGAACCAGCCGCGGGTCTGGCCGATGTACTCGACGATGAAGTCCGCCGGGTTGTGGGTGTCGAACCATTCCTCGTTTTGGAAGGGGTAGTGCACCTGGCCGTAGGGCATGGAGCCGGAATCGAACCAGACGTCCAGGACGTCCTCGACGCGGCGCATGACGGACTGGCCCTCTTCCGGTGTCCGGGGGTCATCCGGGTTCGGGCGCGTGAGCTCGTCGATGAATGGCCGGTGCAGGTCCACCTGGCCGTCGTTGTTCAGCGGCAGGCGGCCGAAGTCGGCCTCGATCTCGGCCAGGGAGCCGTAGACGTCGGTGCGCGGGTAGTCGGGGTCCGTGGACTGCCAGACCGGGATGGGGCTGCCCCAGTAGCGGTTCCGGCTGATGGACCAGTCGCGGGCGTTGGCGAGCCACTTGCCGAACTGGCCGTCCTTGACGTTGCCCGGGATCCAGTTGATGTCCTGGTTGAGCTCGGACATGCGGTCCTTGAACTTGGTGACCTCGACGTACCAGGAGGACACGGCGCGGTAGATCAGCGGGTTGCGGCAGCGCCAGCAGTGCGGGTAGCTGTGCTCGTAGCTGGCTTGGCGGACCAGACGGCCCTGGGCGCGGAGCACCTGGGTGATGGGCTTGTTGGCCTCGAACACTTGCAGTCGGGCGATTTCGGCCAGCGGGCCGTGGCTGAACAACGGCAGGAATTTGGCGCCCTCGTCCACGGAGAGGACCACGGGGATGCCGGCCTCTTCACAGATTTTCTGGTCGTCCTCACCGTAGGCGGGCGACTGGTGGACGATGCCGGTGCCGTCGGTAGTGGTGACGTAGTCGGCCTCGAGGAAGCGCCAGGCGTTCTGGTTGCCGTACTTCTCGTTGTCGTGGAAGTAGTCCCAGAGCGGCTCGTAGGCCAGGCCGTCGAGCTCGGCGCCGGTGTGGCGGGAGGTGATGGCGGCTTCCGCGGCGGCGACGCCCTCGGCGCCATCGCCGTAGCCGAGGTCCTTGGCGTAGGCGCCCAGAAGGTCCGCGGCGAGCAGGAAGCTGCCCGTGACCGGGGCCTCTGCAGCGGCGGCCTTGATCCCGTGCGGTCCGGCGGGCAGGACCACGTAGGTGATGGAAGGCCCGACGGCGAGCGCCGCGTTGGTGGGCAGCGTCCAGGGCGTGGTGGTCCAGGCGAGCGCCTGCACCCCGGCGAGCTGCTGGGACAGCTCCGACTCCCCCGATGTAATCGGGAACGTCACCGTGACGGTCTGGTCCTGGCGGTTCTTGTAGACGTCGTCGTCCATGCGCAGCTCATGGTTGGACAGCGGCGTCTCGTCCTTCCAGCAGTAGGGCAGTACGCGGTAGCCGTTGTAGGTCAGGCCCTTTTCGTGCAGCTGCTTGAAGGCCCACAGCACGGACTCCATGTACTCGACGTTGAGCGTCTTGTAGTCGTTCTCGAAGTCCACCCAGCGCGCCTGGCGGGTGACATAGCTCTTCCACTCGTCGGCGTACTTCATGACGGAGGCACGGCAGGCGTCGTTGAACTTGTCGATGCCCATGGCCTCGATCTGGGTCTTGTCCGTCATGCCCAGCTGCTTCATGGCTTCCAGCTCGGCGGGGAGGCCGTGCGTGTCCCAGCCGAAGCGGCGCTCCACCCGGCGCCCGCGCTGGGTCTGGTAGCGGCCCACGAGGTCTTTGGCGTAGCCGGTCAGGAGGTGGCCGTAGTGCGGCAGGCCGTTGGCGAAGGGCGGGCCGTCGTAGAAGACGAATTCGTTGCTGCCGTCTTTGCCGGCATCGCGCTGGTCGATGCTGGCCTGGAAAGTGCCGTCCTGGTCCCAGTACTTGAGGATGCGCTCTTCGATCTCCGGGAACTTCACGGAGGCGGACACGCCTGCGGTGTTGGAAGCAGAGGTGTTGGAGGCAGCGGTGGTGGAACCGGCGCCTGCGGGTGCGGCGGAGGCCTTGGGGTAGTAAGTCATCTCGACATCCTGGGTTGAGCGGCGAACACATGTATTCATTCAGGATGCGAGGACGGCCCCTGCACTGTCTTTCGACAACACCGGCACCGCGGTACCACCTCACTTACCGTCACCGGTTCCCGCCCTTCCGAGAAAGGGCCCGCACCGGCGTCGGCCGCTCATTACTGCTGTGACGGGCTTACCCGTCCGGTTCTACTGGCCCGGGCACGCCCGGTGGCGACGTAGTCGCCACCGCATGCGGGGGTGTTCTTCCGGAAGCTCACCGGTGATGGCCGGGTCAAAGCTGCTAAGTCGATGGTACCGGAGAACTTACGGCGTTTCACAGCGCAGCAAACTCCGCCAACAGGGGCGACGCCGGCGGCCCGACTGCATAGACTGCTGCCATGTCCGTCCCCCGGCTGCTTAGGGCCGACCCGTGAAGAGCGGCAGCTCAAGCCGCCGCTGGCACTTGTCTTCTGCCCTCTGCGCCCTGCCCGTGGTGGTGGTGTCCGTATTCCGGGCGGTCCCTGCGCCGTGGCCTGCCCCGGTAGTCCAGCTTGTGGCCTTCACCCCCTGGTTCGTGCTCCCCGCAGGCGCGGCCCTGGTGCTGGCGCTGCCGGCACGGCGGCCCTGGGTGGCCCTCCCGGCCGGTGCCCTGCTTGCCCTTCAGCTGCTGTGGCTCTTTCCGCCGGACCGGGTGGCGGACCGGTTCCTGGCCCGGCCAGCGGATCCCTCGCAGGGGCAGGAACAGGGCACCCGACAGGGCACGGCACAGGGCACGGCACAGGGCACCGGACAGGACACAGGACAGCGGCCGGCGGCGGAACTGAAGGTCATGACCCTCAACGCCTGGAAGGGCCAGGCTGATGCCGCGGATGTGGTCCGGCTGGTGCGCGAAAACGGCGTCGGCCTCCTTGCCGTCCAGGAACTCTCACCGGCCCTGGAAAGACGGCTGGACGCGGAGGGGCTGGGCGGGCTGCTTCCGCACCGGATCAGCCGCTCGAGGGACGGCGCGGGCGGCGGAGCCGTGTACTCCTCCCGCCCGCTCATTCCGTTGGACTCCGTGGACGGTTCCGCCTTCCACATGCCCACGGTGCAGGTGGAGCTCGACGCCGGCGGCCGGCAGGCCTCCCTCACCGTGACCAACGTGCACACCAAGGCACCGGTGTGGGGCCGGGCCGGGCAGTGGCGGAGCGAACTGGCCGCCTTGGGCCGCCTTGCCGCCCGTCCCGGCAACGTGCTCATGCTGGGTGACTTCAACGCCACCCTCGACCACGCCGAGTTCCGCCAGATGCTGGAGAGGTCCGCCGGGGCAGGGACAGGCGGAACCGGATCCGCCGGCGCCCTGGTCGACGTCGGGGCCGCGGCACTGGCCCGCCTGGTTCCGACCTGGCCCATGGCGGGCCCGCCGCTGCCGGGCGTGGTGATCGACCACATCGTGACCGGCCCGCAGGTGCCCAGCCGCGGCTATTCCGTGCTGCCGGTGGCCGGGTCGGACCATGCGGCGGTTCTGGCCACGCTGTCCGTGCCGGCGGAGGACTAGCTGCGCGGCAGTTTCATGCCGGATTCGGCCATCACATCCCGGAGCCGGTCCGGGTAATCCGTGATCAGTCCATCCACTCCGGCACCGATGAGGGCGCGCATGGTGGGCTTGTCATCAACGGTCCACGGAATGACCTGCATGCCTGCCGCGTGGGCACGGCGGACCATGTCGGCGGTGACGTAGGGAACATAGTCCGGATCCGTCACGGCGCCGTTCTGCGGCGTCCCGTGCACCGGAGAGATGGCGTCGAAGCCAAGGGAGGAGGCTGCGCCGACGAGGTCACCGCCGAAGTCATCGGCGTCGATTCCGCCCAGCCACGGCGACTTGCCGGGCTGGCCTGTCTGGAGGAAGTCCTTGTTGGTCAGAGCCACGGTGCGGATCTGGGGATCGCGCTGTTGGACCAGGCGCAACGAACCCCAATCGAAGCTCTCAATCGCGACTCGGCTCTGCATGTGGGCGGCCTTGATCTCGCGGAGTGCGACGTCGACGAACTGCTCGCGCGGCGCGGTTTCCTGCGGCGCGCCTGCCTCCACCTTGGTTTCTATGTTGAACTTCACCTGGCTCGCGCGGTGAGAGTCCGCCAACGCGAAGACCTCGGCCAGCGTGGGCATCTTTGCGCCCGGCGAGGCCATCTGGCCCGGGAATTGGGGCAGCGTGAGGCTGCCGCAGTCCAGGCTGCGGACCTGCGCGAACTTCAGGTCCTTGACGTACTTGCCGACGTACGGGAACTCGGGGTCGTTCGGCGTGACCGGAGCTGTGTCCAGGCACTTCTGGCCGCTGATCTTCCGGTCGTGGGTGATGACCTCGTGGCCGTCCTTGGTGATCTGGAGGTCAAGTTCGAGGGTGGAGACGCCGGTCTCGATCCCCCTGGCGAAGGACGCCAGCGTTGACTCGACGGTCAAGCCGATGCCGCCGCGGTGGGCCTGGAGATCGAAGTGGTTGGCCTGGCCGTTGACTCGGGTGTCGTCCGGGTGGGGCTCGGCCGCGTGGGCCTGGGCCGCGTTTGCCTGGGCTGACGTGGCGAGGAGCAGGGCTGCGCTGAGTACGGCAGCGCCGAGCTTCGTCGGGGTTCGCATGGGAAAGTTCTCCACTCTGGTGGTGTGCAGTTGCACGGGCCACCTTGCCCCGCCGCGGCCAACGCCGGACCAGCGCAGCCTGACCAGCGCGCCACGCCACGGTGAACGTCCGGTGTCGCCGCCGGACGCCCCGCCCCATGCGTGGCCCTGGACATGGCCTGGACCTGAGCCCAGAGCCCTTAGCCCAGGTCCGGGCCCTACTGGCTCTTGCGGATCAGCTTGTAGTTGGCCGCCTGCGCTACCGGGCGGATCACGATCTGGTCTAGGTTGATGTGATGCGGCGCCACGACGGCGTAGCGGACCACATCGGCGACGTCGGCGGCCGTCAGCGGCTTCTCGACACCCGCGTAGACCTTGGCCGCCGCGTCCTGGTCACCGAGGCGGTTCAGGGCGAACTCCTCGGTCTGCACCAGGCCGGGGGCCACCTCGATCACGCGGAGGTTGTGCTCGGCCTCCTCGAGCCGCAGGGCGCCGGTCAGGGCGTGCTGAGCGAACTTGGCCGCGTTGTAGCCGCCGCCGCCCTCGTAGGCCGAGAGCCCGGCGGTGGAGGTCAGGTTCAGCACGGTGCCCTCGCCGCAGGCACGCAGCATGGGCAGGAACGCGCGGATCAGCTTCATGCTGCCCAGCACGTTGACCTGGAACATCCATTCCCAGTCCTCGGTCTTGGCCCCGGCAACCTTGTCGGCGCCGCGGGCGCCGCCGGCGATGTTGATCAGCGTGTCGATGCCGCCGGCCCGGGTCACCTCGTCGAGCAGCCGGGCCACATCGGCGTCGTCGGTCACGTCAGCGGGAAGGGCGACGGCGCCGGTTTCGGCGGCGAGCGCCTCGAGCCGGTCGGCACGGCGGGCGACGGCGAACACGGTCCAGCCTTCTTTGCGGAGCGCACGCACCGTGGCCTCGCCGATTCCGGTGCTGGCCCCGGTGACTACTGCTGCTTTGGCTGTTTTTGATTCGGCTGCTGCCGCTGTATTTGCAGTTCCTGCGTTGTGGATTCCCTCAGTCATGGCACCACCCTAACGGCAAGGCCGGGGAACCCGCGCCGGGCGACCGCTGGATGAACGCGCGTGAATCAGCCCTCCAGGAACTCCTTCAGCACCTGTGCGTGGTTGGTCTCCGGATCCTTGGCGCCGAACAGCAGCGTCACTTTCCCGTGCTCCGCCGCGAGTGTATACAGCGTCTGCACGGCGGGGTTGGTTTCGAGCTCGGCCTCGTAGGCCGCCCGGAAGTCCGCGAACCGTTCCTGCATGTGCCCGAATTCCTTGCGCAGCGGCGCGGACGGCGCCACGTCCTTGAGCCAAAGCTCCAGCTGGGCCCGTTCCTTGCTGACTCCCCGCGGCCAGAGCCGGTCCACCAGGACCCGGCAGCCGTCGTCGTCGGACGGGTCGTCGTAGATGCGCTTGATCGCGAAGATCCCGGCCGAACTTCCCTGAGAATTCTCCATCTGCGCATGCTACCTTCACGTTGCTTCCGCTGCTTCTACACCCGGAGAACCCGCCCCCGTTCATAAGCGCATGGCAGTTAGTGGAAGAATTGGCCCATGGCTGAAGACACGCAGGGTACAGACACGCCCACCACCGCCCCCATCAATGTTCCGGACAAGCCCGCCCTGGAGGGGCTGGAAGAAGCGCTCACGCAGCGCTGGCTTGACGAAGGGACCTACAAGTTCAACCAGGACACCACCCGGGAGCAGGTCTACTCGATCGACACTCCCCCGCCCACGGCGTCGGGATCCCTCCACGTCGGGCACATGTTCTCCTACACGCAGACCGACGTCCTGGCGCGCTACCAGCGCATGACCGGCAAGAACGTCTTCTACCCCATGGGCTGGGACGACAACGGCCTGCCCACCGAGCGCCGCGTGCAGAACTACTACGGCGTGCGCTGCGACCCCACCACCACGTACGACGCCGGCTACCGCCCCCCGGCCGAGCCGGCCAAGAACCAGCGCGACTTCGACGTCATTTCCCGCCGGAACTTCATTGAGCTGTGCGAAGAGCTCGCGGTCGAGGACGAAAAGGTCTTCGAGCACCTCTTCCGGACCCTGGGCCTGTCCGTGGACTGGGACCTGACCTACCGGACCATCGATGACAAGTCCCGCGCCATCTCGCAGCGCGCCTTCCTGGCCAACCTGGCTGCGGGCGACGCCTACATGGCCGAGGCGCCCACCCTGTGGGATGTCACGTTCCGCACCGCGGTGGCCCAGGCCGAGCTTGAGGACCGGGAAGTCGCGGGCGCCTACTACCGCTACCCGTTCTTCACCGAGGACGGCGAGAAGATTTACATCGAGACCACCCGCCCCGAGCTGCTGGCCGCCTGCGCCGCGCTGGTGGCGAACCCCGACGACGAGCGCTACAAGCCGCTCTTCGGCAAGAAGGTCACCTCTCCCCTGTTCGGTGTCGAGGTAGAGGTCAGGGCCCACCCGCTCGCCAAGGCGGACAAGGGCTCCGGCGCCGCCATGGTCTGCACCTTCGGCGACCTCACCGACGTCACCTGGTGGCGCGAATTGCAGCTGCCCACCCGAGCAATCGTGGGCCGCGACGGCCGCATCCTCGGCGAGACCCCGGACTGGATCACCACCGATGAAGGCCGCGCCAACTTCGCGGCCATCGCCGGCAAGACCGTGTTCAGCGCCAAGGAAGGCGTGGTTGAGCTCCTGGCTGCCGCGGACCTGCTCGACGGCGAGCCCAAGAAGATCATGCACCCGGTGAACTTCTTCGAGAAGGGCGACAAGCCCCTCGAGGTCGTCACCTCCCGCCAGTGGTACATCCGCAACGGCGGCCGCGACGAGGACCGCCGCGAACGCCTGATCGGCCGCGGCAACGAGATCGAGTTCCACCCCGCCTTCATGCGCTCCCGCTACGAGAACTGGATCTCGGGGCTCAACGGCGACTGGCTCGTGTCCCGCCAGCGCTTCTTCGGCGTTCCGGTACCGGTCTGGTACCCCCTCGACGCCGACGGCAACCCCGAATACGACGCACCGATCGTCCCATCCGACGCCCAGCTCCCCGTGGACCCCGCGGCGGATGCCGCCCCCGGCTACGAGGAAGCCCAGCGCGATGTGCCCGGCGGCTTCACCGGCGACGCGGACGTCCTCGACACCTGGGCCACGTCCTCGCTGACCCCGCAGATTGTGGGCGGCTGGAGCACCGACGAGGCACTATTCGCCAAGGTCTACCCGTTCGACGTCCGCCCGCAGGGGCACGACATCATCCGAACCTGGCTCTTCTCCTCCGCTGTCCGCGCCGACGCGCTGCAGAAGACCGCCCCGTGGAAGCACGCGGCCATCTCCGGCTGGATCCTGGACCCGGACCGGAAGAAGATGTCCAAGTCCAAGGGCAACGTCATTGTGCCCACGGATGTCCTCGAGGACTACGGCTCGGACGCTGTGCGCTACTGGGCGGCCTCGGCCAAACTCGGTGCGGACACCGCCTACGAGATCGCGCAGATGAAGATTGGCCGCCGCCTGGCCATCAAACTGCTCAACGCCTCCAAGTTTGTCCTGAACCTGGGCGCCACCGAAGACTCGGTGGTTTCCGGCGACCTGTCCGTGCTGAGCAACCCGCTGGACCGGGCTGTCCTGGCCCAGCTCGCCGACGTTGTCCAGCAGGCCACCAAGGCGTTCGAGGGCTACGACTACGCCCGGGCCCTGCAGATCACCGAGAGCTTCTTCTGGAACTTCACGGACGACTACGTGGAGCTCATCAAGGACCGTGCCTATGGCGCGGCCGGCGAGGAGCAGCAGGCGTCCGTACTGGCCGCCCTCGCGACCAGCCTGGACACGCTCCTGCGGCTCTTCGCGCCGTTCCTGCCGTTCGCCACGGAGGAAGTCTGGAGCTGGTGGCGCACCGGTTCCGTGCACCGCGCCCAGTGGCCGTCCGCCGTCGCGGTCGACGGCGACACGACTCTCCTGGCGACGGTCGGCACCGCGCTCAGCGGCATCCGCAAGGCCAAGTCCGAGGCGAAGGTCAAGCAGCGCACCGAGGTGCTGTCCGCCACGATCACGGCCTCGGAGTCCCTCACCACGCAGCTGAAGGCTGGCCTCGCCGACCTCAAGGCCGCGGCCAACGCCCGTGAGCTGGCGCTTGTCGCCGGCGAGGGCGAACTGACCGTGAGCGAGGTCGTACTGGCTCCGGCCGAGCCGGCCGCCCAGGCGTAAGGCCTGCGGCCAAGCCGGAAACTGATTTCCGGAACCTGACGAGGGCGCCGTGCCAGGGAAACCTGGCCGGCGCCCTCGCCCGTTGGCGGGTCAGTGCCCGGCGGCCCGGTCCTCGGCCTGGCTGATCGCCCAGGCGGCGTTGACGAGGCCGATGTGGCTGAACGCCTGCGGGAAGTTGCCCAGGAGCTCGCTGCTGTCCGGCGCGACTTCCTCCGCCATCAGACCCAGGTCCGTGGCGAACGCGGCCGCCCGCTCGAAGACGGCCCGGGCGCGTTCGGTGCGTCCGGCCAGGGCAAGGGCGTGCGCCAGCCAGAAGGTGCACAGAAGGAAGGTGCCCTCCTCCCCTGCCATGCCGTCGTCGGCCAGGTAGCGGTACACGAGGCCGCGAGAATCCGTGAGCCGGTCCTCGATCGCCTCAATTGTCGCGATCATGCCGGGATCGTCCGCCGGCAGGAATCCCACGATGGCGAGCATCAGGGCCGACGCATCGAGGTCCTCGGAGCCGTACGCCTGGGTGTAGGAGTTCGCCGTCCCGCTCCACCCCTCGGTCCGGATGGATGCCGCAATCGCGTCCCGTGCCTGCGTCCAATGCGGGACCTTTTCGGTTGCCTGCAGGATCCCGGCGAGGGAGATGGCGCGGTCCACGGCCACCCAGCACATGAGTTTGGAGTGCAGGTAGTGGCGCCGCTCCCCGCGGACTTCCCAGATGCCGTGATCGGTTGACCGCCAGCGTGCGGCAGCGGTGTCCGCGGAGTCGGCGAGGAACTTCCGGGTCTCCGGTGCCAGCTCCGCGAGGTACTCCGGCAAGGTGGCGGCGGCGTCCAGAAGCTCGCCGTAGACGTCCAACTGGCGCTGGTTCCAGGCGCCGTTGCCCACCCGGACCGGGGCGCTGGCGCGCCAGCCCGGCAGGTGGTCGAGCTCGCGTTCGGTGAGTTCCCGTTCCCCGCCGATGCCGAACATGATCTGCAGTTCCTCGCCGGCGGCCAGCTGGCTGGCGGCCGCGGTGGCCAGGAACTGGAAGAACTTCCCGGCCTCGTCCGGGCAGGCCGCCACCCAGAGGGCCTGCAAGGTCATGCTGGCGTCCCGGATCCAGCTGAAGCGGTAGTCCCAGTTGCGCGTGCCGCCGGCCACCTCCGGCAGCGACGTGGTCGGGGCGGCCACGATCGCGCCGCTCGGGTAGTAGCTCAGCGCCTGCAAGATCCTTCCGCTGCAGGCCACAAGCTCCTGCCACGGGCCGCGGTAGTTCTGGTGTATCGCGGACCAGCTGGTCCAGCCCTGCAGGGTGTCCTCGAGCCTATGGGCGATCTCCGTCTGGCTCCAGAACACCGGGGCGTCGCTCCCGCCAGCGTCTCCGGAGCCGGAGTGGAGGGCAAAGCCGGCAACGTCTCCGGCGCGGAGGCTCAGGCGTGCGTGCACGGTGTCGGCGCCAGCGCCGGCTCCGGTTTCCGTGCCGGTGTCGGCGCTCAGCCGGAACGCCGCCGGCGTCGAAATCGACAGAACCCCATCTCCCGCGCCGATCAGGATGCCGCCGTCGGCGCCACGGAGCAAGGGCCAGCTGAGAAGGGGCCTGGCGAGGCCGTAGTCGGGCCGGGCACTGAGGATGAAGTCAACGTCGACGGTGCCCTGCGTGCAGGACACCTGGCGCAAAAGGGTGCCCGGGGAGTCCGCCCCCAGCTCGTGGCCGCGCCGGCCCTCCCCGAGGGCGAGGGCATCCGTGACCGTCACACGCCCTTCGGCGGTGGTGTGGGTGGTTTCCAGCACCATCGCGGGTCCGAGGTAGCGCCGGGTCGAGGAGTGGGAGGCGGCGGGCCGGATCGACCAGAATCCCGCCTCAGGGCCGAGGAGCCGGCCCTACACCGAGGGGCTGTCGAAACGCGGGAAGCAGAGCCAGTCCACGGAGCCGGCCGCACTGACCAGCGCAGCGGAGCAGCAGTCGGACAGAAGGGCGTAGTCCGCAATGGGTTCACTGCCCTGGGCACGGTTCTGGACACTACTCATGGGGCACACTCTGACCAGTTTTTGGGCAAAGGGGAAGCCCCATCAGCGTTTAGCCGTTGGTGGGGCTTCGACTTTTCGATTGTCACGTGACGTCTTAGACAATCTGGCGGGATCCTTAGACTTTCAGGTCTTCCTACCTCGTCACTGGTAGCCATCATCTGACTTTGCCGAAGGCTGCGTCGGATGAGTGTCACTGAATCTTTGGTTCCTGCGTCCCTCTTCTTTCGAAGTGGGTAAGTTCCATTGTTGTCCCTCGGATGGGCATGCACAAGAGCCCCGGTAGAACTACATCGGAGTAGTTCTACCGGGGCTCTTGGCAGGCCGGGCGGGATGCCGGGCACGGTGTTGTCAGGCCTAGTTGAAGTCCGGGCTTTCGGTACGGCTGCGCTTGATTTCGAAGAAGAAGGGGAAGGATGCCAGGGTCACCGTGGCGTCCCAGATCCGTCCGGCTTCCTCGCCACGCGGGATGCGGGTCAGGACCGGGCCGAAGAAGGCTGTGCCGTTGAAGGCGACGACGGGTGTGCCCACGTCCTGGCCGACCAGGGAGATGCCTGCCTCGTGGCTGGTGCGGAGCTGCGCATCGAATTCGTCGCTCTGGCCGGCGGCCGCAAGCTCGGCCGGCAGTCCCGCCTCGGCCAGCGACTTGGCGATGACCTCGTCGATATCCTTGTTGCCCTCGTTGTGGATCTTGGTGCCCATGGAGTCGTAGAGCGGCTTGATGTACTGCGCACCGTGCTTTTCAGCGGCGGCAGTGATGACGCGGACAGGAGCCCACGCCTTCTTCATGAACTCCCGGTACTGCTCGGGCAGCTCTTCGCGCCCCTCGTTGAGCACCGCGAGGCTCATTACATGCCACTCGGTCTTGATGTCGCGGACTTCTTCCACTTCGCCGATCCAGCGGGAGGTGACCCAGGCGAACGGGCACATGGGGTCGAACCAGAAGTCGGCTTTATTGGTCATGGTTTCAGGCACAGGTGTTCTCCTTAAGGAAGTCTGCGGGGAGCGCGCTGCGGCGGATCACAGACACGGCACGCTAAAGGGTACAGCGACCGGTACGGCTGATTTATTCCGAACGAGCCAGGCTGTTAGGCGGACTTGCGGCGCTTGACGTCGTGGGCGATCATCGTGGGCGCTGCCTTCTTGGTCACGACCTCTTCCGTGATCACGACGCTCGCGACGTCATCGCGGCTGGGCAGGTCGAACATGACCGGGAGCAGGACTTCCTCCATGATGGCGCGGAGCCCTCGGGCGCCGGTGCCACGCTCCAGCGCCTGGTCGGCAATGGTGTTCAGTGCCTCGTCCTCGAAGATGAGCTCGACGCCGTCGAGCTGGAACATCTTCTGGTACTGCTTGACGAGGGCGTTCTTCGGCGTCGACAGGATCTGGATGAGCGCGGCGCGGTCCAGGTTCGAGACGGTCGTGATGACGGGCAGCCGGCCGATGAATTCCGGGATCAGCCCGAACTTGAGGAGGTCTTCCGGCATGACCTCGCCGTAGGAATCCGTGGTGTTCTTGACCTCGTTGAGCGGGGCGCCGAAGCCGATGCCCTTGCGTCCGGAACGCGAACCGATGATGTCCTCGAGCCCCGCGAAAGCGCCGGCCACGATGAACAGCACGTTGGTGGTGTCGATCTGGATGAATTCCTGGTGCGGGTGTTTCCGTCCGCCCTGCGGCGGGACCGAGGCCACAGTGCCTTCGAGAATTTTCAGGAGCGCCTGCTGCACACCCTCGCCGGAGACATCCCGGGTGATGGAGGGGTTTTCACTCTTGCGTGAGATCTTGTCGATCTCATCGATGTAGATGATGCCCTGCTCGGCCTTCTTGACGTCATAGTCGGCGGCCTGGATGAGCTTGAGGAGGATGTTCTCGACGTCCTCGCCGACGTAGCCGGCCTCCGTCAGGGCCGTAGCGTCGGCCACGGCGAACGGGACGTTGAGGCGGCGGGCCAGGGTTTGGGCCAGATAGGTCTTGCCGCAGCCGGTGGGGCCGATCAGGAGGATGTTGGACTTGGCGATCTCGACGTCGTCGTGGTGCACGCCGTCGGCGAGGCTGCCGCTCTTGGGCGCGTGGCCAGCCTGAATCCGCTTGTAGTGGTTGTAGACCGCGACGGCGAGCGACCGCTTGGCCGGTTCCTGGCCAATCACGTACTCCTGCAGGAAATCAAAGATTTCGCGGGGCTTGGGCAGCTCGAAACTGCCCAGGTCAGCTACTTCCGCGAGTTCCTCTTCGATGATCTCGTTGCAGAGTTCGATGCACTCGTCGCAGATGTAGACGCCGGGCCCGGCAATGAGCTTGCGAACCTGCTTCTGGCTCTTTCCGCAGAAAGAACACTTCAGCAGATCAGTGCTCTCGCCAATCCGAGCCATGTGTGAACCCCTTTAGTAGCTTGCTGCTGCCTGTGACATGTTCCACTCTAGGTCACTTTGTGCCCGTTGGGTGGAAAGCGGACGCCGGTGCGGCCAAGTAAAAGTGCCGCACCGGCGTCGCGTATTGCTGATTAGCGCGAGATTGCCTGGGGCTTGATCTTGCGGGAATCGAGGACCTGGTCAATGAGGCCGTACTGCATGGCCTCGGCGGCCGTGAGGATCTTGTCCCGCTCGATGTCGTTGTTGACCTGTTCCGGCGTTCGGCCGGAGTGCTTGGCCAGCGTGTCCTCGAGCCAGGACCGCATGCGCATGACCTCGGCGGCCTGGATCTCCAGGTCCGAGGCCTGCCCGCCCTGCCCACCGGACAGTGAGGGCTGGTGGATGAGCACGCGCGCGTTCGGCAGCGCGAGGCGCTTGCCCGGCGTGCCGGCCGCGAGCAGCACGGCGGCGGCGCTGGCCGCCTGGCCGAGGCAGACGGTCTGGATCTCCGGGCGGATGTACGTCATGGTGTCGTAGATCGCCGTCATGGCGGTGAAGGAGCCGCCCGGGGAGTTGATGTAGAGCGTGATGTCGCGGTCCGGGTCCGTGGACTCGAGCACCAGTAGCTGGGCCATCACGTCGTCCGCCGAGGCGTCGTCAACCTGTACGCCGAGGAAGATGATGCGGTCCTCGAACAGCTTGGTGTACGGGTCCTGGCGCTTGAAGCCGTAGGGGGTGCGCTCTTCGAACTGCGGCAGCACGTAGCGGCTGCTCGGCAGGTTACCGGCAGTCGAACCGAAGTTGTAGTTCATGTTCATTGCTCCTGAATTCATTGCTGTCTACCTGCCGGTCAGTTCTCGGAGGCTGTCGCAGCGCCGCCGCTATTGCCAGAGCCATTGGCGTTGGTTCCGCCGCCGCCGGCCACGGATCCGGCGTGCGCCGCGATCTTGTCGAAGAAGCCGTATTCGAGGGCTTCCGGGGCCGTGAACCACTTGTCGCGGTCGTTGTCCTTGAGGATGGTCTCCACGGCCTGGCCGGTCTGGTCAGCGGTCAGCTCGGCCATGACCTTCTTCATGTGCAGGATCAGCTCGGCCTGGATCTTGATGTCCGACGCCGTGCCGCCGATGCCGCCGGAGGGCTGGTGCATAAGGATGCGGGCGTTGGGGGTGGCGTAGCGCTTGCCCTTGGTACCGGAGGAGAGCAGGAACTGGCCCATGGACGCGGCGAGGCCGGTGGCAACCGTAACAACATCGTTCGGGATGAACTGCATGGTGTCGTAGATGGCCATGCCGGCGGTGACGGAGCCGCCGGGTGAGTTGATGTAAAGGTAGATGTCCCTTTCAGGATTCTCCGCCGAGAGCAGCAGCAGCTGGGAGCAGATCGCGTTGGCGTTATCGTCGCGGACCTCGGAGCCGAGCCAGATGATGCGCTCTTTCAGCAGGCGGTTGTAAATGTAGTTATCCTGGGCTGCCGGATCGACAGTAGCCATCCGGGGTGCCCCTGCTTGCTGTGACATATGTACTTACCTCTCGCTGGCGACGGTGACGCCACTGGACGACATCACTGAACTTTCCTACAGCGACACTAACCGTTTTCACGCCCGCTTTGTTCGCTGGCGCGGGGCTGTTCGCTGACGGCGCACGATTGCCGGGACCGCGCAAGCGGGGTCCCTGATGCGCGGCCTTCGCGGCTTTCATCCGACCGCGGCAACAGGGTCCAGCCGGCAGCCTCGGGCTTAAAACGAACGGCCCCCGGATCGGTGATCCGGGGGCCGTCAGCGCTAATGCTAGAACTTCACTGCTGCGGGGTCATCGCTGGGCGTGGCCTCGGTGGCTGCGTCTTCTGCGGTGGCTTCTTCCTCAACGGACTCGGCGGCCGGGGCTGCCTCGTCGCCGGGGCGGACGAAGTCGCTCAGGTCAACCTTGTTGCCCTCGGAGTCGGTAACCTCGGCCTGGCCCAGGACGACGGCCAGTGCCTTGCGGCGGCGGACCTCGGAAACCATCATGGGAACCTGGCCGCTCTGGTCGATGATCTGGGCGAACTGGTTCGGGTCCATGCCGTACTGGCTGGCGGTGGTGACGATGTAGTCGATCAGCTCGTTCTGGCTGACGTTGACTTCTTCCTTCTCGGCGATTGCGTCAAGGATGATCTCGTTCTGGAAGGCGCGCTCTGTGTTGGCCTTGACCTCGGCGCGGTGCTCCTCGGTGTCGTGCTCGCCTTCACCGTGGGCGTTTTCGGCGTTGAAGTGCTGCTCAAGCTGCTCTTCGACGATCGATGCAGGGACGGGAACCTCGACGAGCTCAACGAGCTTGTCCAGGACCTTGTCGCGGGCCTCGACACCCTGTTCAACAACCTTGGACTCGGCGGCCTGCTTGGCGAGGTCCTCACGGAGTTCGGCCAGGGTGTCGAATTCGCTGGCGAGCTGGGCGAAGTCGTCGTCGGCGACGGGGAGCTCGCGCTCCTTGACGGCCTTGACGGTGACCTTGACCTGAGCGGCCTCGCCGGCGTGCTCGCCGCCAACCAGCGTGGTGTCGAAGATGGCGTCTTCGTCGGCGCTGAGGCCGGTGACGGCCTCGTCGAGGCCTTCGAGCATGGTGCCGGCGCCAACCTGGTAGGACAGGCCGGAGGCGGAGTCAACGTCGGCGCCGTCGATCGAGGCTGCGATGTCGATCGTGAGGAAGTCGCCATCGGCGGCCGGACGGTCCACTGACTTCAGCGTGCCGAAGCGGCCGCGGAGCTCGTCCAAGGCCTTGTCGACGTCGGCGTCCGAGGACTCGGCGGCGGCGACTTCAACCTTGATGCCGGCGTAGTCCGGCAGTTCGACCTCGGGGCGGATGTCAACCTCGGCGTGGAACTTGAGTTCGCCGTCAGTGGCGGACGGGTCCGGCACCTCGGTGATCTCGACCTCGGGACGGCTCAGGGGGCGAATGCCGGTTTCCTGCACTGCGGCCTGGTACCAGCCGTTGAGGCCTTCGTTGATGGCCGTCTCCAGGACGTAGCCGCGGCCAACGCGCTGGTCAATGAGCTTGGACGGGACCTTGCCCTTGCGGAAACCGGGGACCTGGATCTGCGAAGCAACAGTCTTGTATGCCTCTGCGATGCTGGGCTTCAATTCCTCAAAGGGGACCTCAACATTGAGCTTGACCCGCGTGGGGGTGAGGTTCTCGACAGCGCTCTTCACAGTCTAAGTACTCCTGGTGTGGGGGGTATGGGGTTCTGCATTGCCACGTGCTGGCAGTGCTTGCAGAGTCGGGGTGACAGGATTTGAACCTGCGACTTCCTGCTCCCAAAGCAGGCGCTCTAGCCAAGCTGAGCTACACCCCGTAAGTGCACAGAACAGTCTACGGTCATACTGTGTCGATTTGCACATTTGACACCGGGGCCCTGAATTGGGTTTAGTTGTATCCGGCTTGAACAGCCGACCGGAAGTTATGCTGGAGTTCCAGCAATATCCCGGGGACGTAGCTTAATGGTAAAGCCTCAGTCTTCCAAACTGATTACGCGGGTTCGATTCCCGTCGTCCCCTCGGAAATATGACGAAAAAAGCCCCTCTGCGGAGGGGCTTTTTTGTGTCTGTTTCATGCAGCTTGCATGCCTGCCGGCATATGTTCCGGATCAGGCCTGCTGGCACCGCGGACACCAGTACAGTTTCCGCGCAGCCAACTCCGTGAGCGCCACGGGCGTGCCGCAGTCACGGCAGTCCAGCCCGTGCCGCCGGTAGACGAAGTGCGCGTGGTCCGGGTCCGGCAGCACGAGGCGGGACGCGCCAGCCCCGGTCCCGTTCCAGTACCGCGGCGGCGTCGTAATTATCCGGCCGTCCCGGACGCCGTCGGCCATCATTGCCACGGTGTCGTCCCAGAGCCGGCGGGCCGCGCCCGGTGACAGTTCGGCCCCGGGCAGCCAGGGGTTCAGGCGCTGCCGGAACAGCAGTTCGGCCCGGTAGACGTTCCCGACGCCGGCAATCACCTTTTGGTCCATGAGCAGGCCCGCCAGCGGTGTGCGTTTGGCCGCCACCGTGGCGGCGAATGCGTCCCGGTCGCCGGGCCGGTTGCGCAGCGGGTCCGGGCCGAGCCGCGCCAGCACAGCCGCCGCCTCCGCCTCCGTGATCGCCTCGCACGTGGTCGCGCCGCGCAGATCCGCCCAGCCGTGCCCGCTTACCAGCCGGACGCGGACGGCGCCCACCGGTTCCGGCGGCCCTGCGTATGCGGCCACAACGTCGGCCGGTTCAGCCGCGCCGCCGTCGTCGTAGAACTCCCGCTCCCCCACCTTCCGGGGCGCGCCGATGCTGGAGGCGCCGCGGAAGCTGGCGTCGCCGCCGAAATCCCAGGCGCCATAGAGGCCCAGGTGGACATGCAGGAGAAGCCCGTGCTCGAACTCGAGGAAGAGATGCTTTCCGTGCGCGGTCGCCGAGGTCATGACGTGGCCGTCCAGCAGGGCGGCGCCCGGGGCAAACCGCCCCTGCGGGCTCGAAACTGTCAGCTTCTCGCCCGCGAAAACGTCACCGAACTGGCGCGCCAGCCGGTGAACGGAGTGCCCTTCCGGCACTAGTCGATGACCTCGCCAGTGCGCTCGTACGTGGCGATCTTGCCGATCCGGCGGACGTGGCGCTCGTCGTTGCTGAACGGCTCCGTCAGGAAGGCCTCGATGATGTCAGTGGCTTCATCAACGCTGTGCTGGCGGCCGCCGACGGCGACGACGTTGGCGTCGTTGTGTTCCCGGGCGAGCTGCGCCGTGGACAGGTTCCATGCCAGCGCGGCACGGACGCCCTTGACCTTGTTGGCGGCGATCTGTTCGCCGTTGCCCGAGCCGCCGAGGACGATGCCCAGGGCGTGGGTTCCGGCTTCCTGGTCCGCGACGACCGCGAGGGCGGCGTTGATGCAGAACGACGGGTAGTCATCCAGGGCGTCGTAGACCTTGGGTCCATGGTCCACCACCTCGTAGCCCTTGGCGCTGAGGTGGCTGACAAGATGGGCGCTGAGCTCCATGCCGGCGTGGTCGGTGGCAATGTGCACGCGGGGGAAGTCAGAAATGGTCACGGCTGTTCCGTTCAGTTGCGGCGCCAGACGGCGGCGGGGGCGGGTTGGGGTCTGGTCCAAGCGTACTAGGCGGAGCCTTCCGGGACGGTGCTCCGGTTGGCCGGAGGCCTTCACGGAACTGTCGTGTTACACGGCGGGCGTCTCGCCATTGCGCCGGGCCCGGTCCGCCACCCGGGACAGCGTTTGGGCAATGTTGTCCGCCGCTGTGGCGCTTCCGCCACTCACGGCCAGCCGGCGCCCGTCCGAGCGGTCGATGACCACCGCGGGGCCGCTGCTGACCAGCATCGCCGTGGTGTTGCCATGGCTTCGGTATCCCCACCCGCCATAGTCCGCCGCGATGACGTCCCTGGGCGTGGCAGCGTCGATGGCCGCGGCCGGAACATCCATGACCCGGACGAATCCTGCTGCGAAGACGCGCAGGCCGCTGCGGTCGACCCGGATCCGGGCCACCAGGAATGCCGCCGCCACCAGGGCCGCGGCCACCAGGAGGACAGACAGCCACGGCACGGCAACGGTGAGGAGGGCGGCAGGCAGCAGCGTCGCGATGCCCAGCATGACGAAAATCGAGCTGCGGGCGTGGACCCAGAGGCTGACCCGGTCTCTGGCCAATTCCGGATCCTGTTCGCGTTCGAGGGCCTGCCGGACGGCGAGGTCGTCATCGACAGACCAGCGTTCGTCGGCCTTGAACACGAAACCCATGACGACGCCCAGGGCGAGGGCCGCGCCGCTACCGAGGGCCAGGACTGAGGCGTCCACATGGGATCCCCGCGCATCGGGCAATCCCAGCTGGCCCACGAGCACGGCGGCGAGGACGGTGGTGACGAAGAGGCTCATGGACAGGCCGGCGCCCATCATGATGCGGCGCATCATCACGGGGCGGGACAGCGGCACTGCCTGCAGCAGCACGGCCCAGCCGATCACCACGATCAGCGAGGCACCGGCTCCCGTGACTGCGGTGAACGGGGCGAAGTCGGCGGCACCGGCGCCGGTCCAGCGGATGGCCAGCGGCTCGGGCAGCTCCGGGCGGACCAGAAGCGCGCACACCACGAATCCGACCGCCAGCATCAGCGGGAAACCGATGGCAAAGCGCAGCGCCCTGGCATCGACTGAGTCACGGATCTTTCCCATACCCCCAACGCTACCCCGGCCGCACGTGCCGCGATTGGGAAGCCGTGCCGCGCGTATCCGGCGCGGCTTCGCGCCGCATCCGGCGCTCCATCTTGCCATCGGGCCACGGCGGTGAGTGAAATTGTGATCGGGCTAACTTGCCACGGGCCGCTGACGTGAAAGAATAATTTCACAGTATCGCCGGCGGCTGCGGCCGGCCGGCAGTATCCATCTTCTTCTGGAGGCCCCTTTGCCCGGTATGAACCTGACCCGCGCCGAAGCCCGCGAGCGCGCCGCCCTGATCGACGTCGACTCCTACG
Organism: Arthrobacter sp. ES3-54; assembly: GCF_029504395.1. Taxonomy (GTDB): domain Bacteria; phylum Actinomycetota; class Actinomycetes; order Actinomycetales; family Micrococcaceae; genus Arthrobacter. The sequence goes on along the minus strand of NZ_JAQFIF010000004.1, from coordinate 75,134 downwards.
ACGTCAGCCTTGACCTGACGCGCGGCGAGAAAGTGTTCGGCTCCACCACTGCCGTGAAGTTCAGGGCCACGCCGGGGTCTTCGACCTTCATCGACGCCGTGACCCACGCCGTGCACAGCGTGAGCCTCAATGGCCGCGAACTGGACCCGGCCGAGGTCTCCGACGGCGTCCGGATCCAGCTCCCGGACCTGGCGGCCGAGAACCACCTGCTCGTGGTGGCTGACGCGCCCTACATGAACACCGGCGAAGGCCTGCACCGCTTCGTAGATCCGGTGGACAACGAGGTCTACCTGTACACCCAGTTCGAGGTCCCGGACTCGCGGCGAATGTTCGCCGTCTTCGAACAGCCCGACCTCAAGGCCAGCTTCACGTTCACCGTCACCGCCCCCTCGCACTGGGACCTCGTCTCCAACTCCCCCACCCCGGTGCCGGTGGAGACCCTCCCCGGCGAGGACGGGGGCGCCCGCTCCGTCTGGGAGTTCACGCCCACTCCGCGGCTCTCCTCCTATGTCACCGCCCTGATCGCCGGGCCGTACCAGTCGGTCCGCAGCGAAGTCACCTCGGCGGAGGGCCGGGTCACTCCCCTGGGCATCTTCGCCCGCAAGTCGCTCATGCAGTACCTCGATGCCGACAACATCTTCGCGCTCACCCGGCAGGGTTTCGAGTTCTTCGAGGCCCAGTTCGGCTGCCCGTACCCGTTCGAGAAGTACGATCAGCTCTTCGTGCCGGAGTTCAACGCCGGTGCCATGGAAAACGCCGGCGCGGTCACCATCCTGGAAGGCTACGTGTTCCGCGGCAAGGTCACCGACGCCCAGGTGGAACGCCGCGCCATCACCGTGCTGCACGAGCTCGCGCACATGTGGTTCGGTGACCTCGTGACGATGCGGTGGTGGAACGACCTCTGGCTCAACGAGTCCTTCGCCGAATACATGTCCCACCTCGCCGCCGTGGAGAACACCGAGTTCGACCACGCCTGGACCACGTTCGCCTCCGTGGAGAAGTCCTGGGCGTACCGGCAGGACCAGCTGCCCACCACGCACCCGATTTTCGCCGAGATCAACGACCTCCAGGACGTCGAGGTGAACTTCGACGGCATCACGTACGCCAAGGGCGCCTCGGTGCTGCGCCAGCTCGTCGCCTGGGTGGGCCCGGAGGAGTTCATGTCCGGGGTGCGCGAGTACTTCAGCAAGCACGCCTGGCAGAATACCGAGCTGAGCGACCTCATGGCCGAACTCGAGAAGGCCAGCGGCCGTGACCTCGAAAAGTGGGGGCAGCTCTGGCTGGAGACCGCCGGCGTCAACACCCTGACGCCGGAGATCTCGGCGGACGCGGACGGCACCATCGGCTCCTTCGCCGTTGTGCAGTCGGCGATCGAGAGCGAGCCGACGCTGCGGCCGCACCGCCTCGCCGTCGGCTTCTACAACCTCAACGGCGCTGGCAAGCTGGAGCGCGTGCACCGGGTGGAGCTCGACGTCGACGGCGAGCGCACCGACGTTCCGGCCCTGGCCGGTCTGGCCCAGCCGGACCTGATCCTGCTCAACGACGACGACCTCGCCTATGCCAAGGTCCGCCTGGATCCGAAATCGCTTGCCACCGCGACGGCCCACCTGAAGGACTTCAGCCAGAGCCTCCCCCGCACCCTCGTGTGGGGCTCGGCCTGGGACGCGGCGCGCGACGGCGAATCCCCGGCCCGCGGATACGTGGACCTGATCCTGGCCAACATTGCCGAGGAATCCGATTCCTCCGTGATCCTGGTCCAGCTCCGGCAGCTGGCCACCACACTGACCTTCTACGTGGCCGAGGAACACAAGGAAGCCACCACGGTGGCCGCGACCGATCGGCTCTGGGATCTCGCCTCGGCTGTGCCGGCCGGTTCGGACGCCCAGCTGCAGTTCGTGAAGTCCTACGCCCTGCTGGCCCGCAGCGCCGGGCAGCTGGACACGGTGTCCGGGCTGTTGGACGGCTCGCTCACCCTCGACGGGCTGAGCGTGGACCAGGACCTGCGCTGGGAGCTGCTGGCGTCCCTCGTGGCCGGCGGCCGCGCCGGGCAGGAGCGGATCGACGAGGAACTGGCGCACGACAACACCTCCAACGGCCAGAACGCGGCGGCCCTGGCCAAGGCCGCCATCCCCACTCCGGAGGCCAAGGCCGAAGCCTGGGAATCGATTGTGGTCAAGGGCGATCTGTCCAACGCCCTGCAGGGCTCCGCGGTGGCCGGTTTCACCCGGGTCCTGGACACGACCCTGCTGGAGCCGTACGCCGAGAAGTACTTCGAGGCCGTCCCGGGCATCATGGCCAACCGAACCCACGCACTGGCCTCGCAGATCGTCGTCGGGCTCTACCCGGCCCAGCTGACCACGCAGGCCACCGTGGACCGCACGGATGAGTTCCTGGCCTCGCTGCCGGCGGACAGCTCGGCGCTGCGCCGGATGATGCTGGAGAACCGCGACGGCGTGGAACGCTCCCTGCGGGCCCGCCAGGCCGACGTCGGCTAGGAAAGTCACCCCTGCCCCCCGGCAATCCTGGAACCCCGGCGGCGCCTCCGTGCGGCGCCGGGGTTCCGTCGTTCTAGGCTGGAGTCATGAGCCTTGACGAACACCGCTACGCACTGACTATCCGCTGGACCGGGAACCTCGGGGCCGGGACGTCCACGTACCGCGGTTACTCACGCGACCACGACGTCGAGATCGCCGGGCTGCCGGTGTTGCGCGGCTCGGCCGATCCGACCTTCCACGGGGACCGGGAGCGCTACAACCCCGAACAGCTGCTCCTGGCCGCGCTCTCGCAGTGCCACATGCTCTCCTTCCTGCACGTGGCCGTGAAGCACGGCGTGGTGGTGACGGCCTATGAGGACCGCGCCGAAGGCCTGATGCGGACCAACCGGGACGGCAGCGGGCAGTTCGAATCCGTCATGCTGAAGCCCAGGGTGACCGTGGCGGGATCGGCGGCCCCGGATCTCCTGGAGGAGCTCCACGTCGAGGCCAACAAGGTCTGTTTCATCGCCCGCAGCGTCAACTTCCCGGTACTGCACCAACCCACGGCCGTGGTGGAGGGCCAGCCGGACTGAACACCTTCCGCCGGCACCGTCATTCGGGCCCGTCAGCCGGCACCGTCAGCCGGGCACGGCTGAGGCCTCTGCCCTGTACTCGGCCACGATCCGGCGTTCCGTCTCCGGGCTCATCCCGGCTTTGCGTTCACGGCCGAGCCCGCGGCGGCGTTCGTCCTCCAGCGTGTCCCGCAGGGTGTCCATCCAGGGCCGGATGCGGAGTCCGGCCGCCCTGGCAGCGTCATTGCTGCGGGCCGTGAAGCCCTCGTGGCCTGGCGGCAGCCACAGCGGCAGCGAGTCCGGACCGGCCCAGTAGTTCGCACCGTGGGACGCCAGCCAGTCCCCAAGGGCGACAACCGCCTCCGAGTCGGCGTCGGCGAGTTGACGCGATTCCTCCAGATAGGCGGCAAAGGGGGCCGGCTCGCCGACGGCGTTCAACGCCCCGGTGGTCCCGATTTCAGCGGCGGTGAGGATCCAGGCCGCGAGGTCGCGGACGTCGATGATCTGGGTGGCGTCGGCGGGGATGTCCGGGACCAGAACGGGATCGTCGTCCCGGGCAAAACGGGCCGGCCAGTACCCGTAACGGTCCGAGCCGTCCCCCGGTCCGCCGATCAGGCCGGCGCGGCAGAGGTGCGCCTTGTCCCCTGCCAGTTCCCGGGTCCACTGTTCGATCGCGGACTTGGCTTCCCCGTAGTTGTCCATCGTCAGTTCCGTGCCCGGAGCGAGCGGTGGGAGCAGCTGAGCGTCTTCGGCGGCGCCGGCCACGGAATGGTCCGCGTAGACCGAGCAGCTGGAGATGAAGGTCCAGTGCCGGGCCGGGCCGGCCAGCGCCTCGAGCGCCTCCCGCGCCTGGTCAGGGTCCCGCGAAACGTCGACGACGGCGTCCCACGCGCCGCTGCCGGCGGCCCCCTCGTAGGCTGCCTTCCCCTGCGAGCGGTCCGCGCGCAGCCAGGTGGCGCCGTCGGGCGGCGCGGAGGCCGTGCCGCGGGCCAGACAGGTGACGTCGTGGCCGGCGACCAGGGCCTGCCGGGCTATTTCCGCTGACAGGAAGACGGTGCCGCCGAGAACCAGGATGCGCATGGGGCCACGCTACGGCGCTAATGTTGAAGTAGACCAGAGTGTTATGCGCCCGGCGAACGCCATGCGCCTTTCCGGACGTCCAGCCCTGCTGCCGGCCGGCAGCAGGGACGCAGTAAACAAGGAGTTTTCCCTCACCGATGATCAGCCTGACCACCATCGAACCAATCACCGCACCGGACATCTCGGCTGTCAACCTGCCGGGTGGCCTCATCAGCTTGGGCATCGGCGTCGCCGTGTGGCTGGTGGCATCCTTCGTGATCACCGGAATCACCAAACGAGTTGCGGCGGGCAGCACACTCTTCAAGAAGTCGCACTTCCGCTGGGTGGCTCCGGCCTTCCGCGCCCTGGACCATGAACGACGCGTGCAGCGGGCAGAGACAATCGGCGCACTGCTCCGCAGCGTGGTCGGCGTCCTGATCGCCGTGCTCACCATCGTGTACGTGCTCAAGTACCTGGATGTAGACGTTGCGCCGATCCTGACGAGCGTCGGAATCCTCGGTGTGGCCATCGGCTTCGGTGCCCAGCAGTTGATCCGCGACTTCCTGGCCGGCATCTTCATTACCTTCGAGGACCAGTACGGCATTGGCGACATCATCGAGACCTCCGAGGTGGTGGGCACGGTGGAGGCCATGAACCTGCGGATCACCCGAGTCCGGGCCGACGACGGCACCATCTGGTACCTGCGCAACGGCGAAATCCTGCGCGTGGGCAACCGCTCCCAGGGCACCTACATCCCGCCCGAGACGCCCGCGGCGGACGAGGCCGGCGCCGCACCCCAGCAGAAGGCCGGAGAATAGAGAAATGACGATTCCCAGCGCCGGCGACACCAGCCAGCCCCGGCAACTGCTGCAAAACGATCCGTTCAGCCAGCCCGGCTACACGGACAACTTCTATGACGCGGTGGGCGGCCACGAGACTTTTGTGAAGCTGATCGACGTCTTCTACGACGGCGTCGCGACCGATCCGCTGCTGCGCGCCATGTACCCGGAAGAGGACCTCGGCCCGGCCAAGCGACGCTTCCTGATGTTCCTGGAACAGTACTGGGGCGGCCCCACGACGTACGGCGAGGAGCGCGGGCACCCGCGGCTTCGGATGCGCCACATGCCGTTCCGGGTGACGCCGGAGGCCAAGGAGCGCTGGCTGTTCCACATGCGCGCCGCGGTGGATGCCCTGGAGCTGCCGCCGCTGTACGAGGGAACGCTCTGGGACTACATGGACCGGGCAGCCCTTTCCATGGTGAACAGCCCGTCGGAGGCCTGAGCGCGAACGGTGCCTGAAGCCTCCTTGAAGCTTCCTAGAGCCCGGTGCCGGTCCGAACCAGCACGTGGCCGCGGGTGCCGCTGAGCCGGAACCAGCGCCCGGCCCGGTAAAGCCGTTGTTCGCCGTCTGCCAGGAAGCCCAAGGTCAGCGCGGCGAACGCGGCGCCTGCGGGCAGGCCGCCGGTGTCGGGCAGTTCCCGGCCCCAGACCGTGGCCCGGGCGTTGTTGACGATCAGCGCCCCCGGCTTGTCCGGGATGATCGCGGCGATCTCCCTGATGCCGGCCTCGGCGGCGGCCCGCAGTTTGCTGTCCTTGACGGTGCCGAGCAGTTCCCAGCCGGCCCGCGGGGCCCCGATCCCGGCCCACGACTCGCTGACGGTCACCGGCGGGACGGGAAGTTCGACGTCGTGCTCCCCGGCCCGTGCCAAACGGTCCAGCACGGCGGACAGCGGCACTGTGACGTCAGTGTCCGCCGGCTGTGCCAGCGCCATGGTCCGCAGACCCAGGATGGTGGGCGTGGCTTCGCCCAGGAGCCGGGGCCGCAGGACGCAGACGTAGGCGGCCAGGACCGGGCCCGCGGCTTGGAGCCGGATGGCGCCGTCGTCAATGGACTTGGCACGCGTGGCGAAGGTGCGCAGGTCATCGAGATCGCGGGGATCGGAGAACTGCAGGGGCTGGGTTAGGACATCAGACACACTACCGACTCTACCGGCTGCGCTTCTTTGGAGCGCCGCCGCCTGCCGTCTAGAGTCAGACCATGACTGAAGCCGAAGCCGGACTGCTGGGGCTCCCGACCCAGGACCCCACCTCCTCGCTCATCCAGCTCCTCAACCTCGGCGAGCTCGAGGGCGCGCGGACGGACGAGGACATCTTCATGGGTCCCTCCCAGCAGCAGCCCAGGCAGCGCGTTTTCGGCGGCCAGGTGCTGGCGCAGTCCCTGATCGCCGGCAGCCGCACCGTCGACCCGGACCGCAGTGTCCACTCCATGCACGGCTACTTCCTCCGCCCGGGAGACGCCAACAAGCCGATCACCTTCGGGGTGCAGCGCCTGCGCGACGGCCGGTCCTTCTCGGCCCGCCGCGTCCACGCGTACCAGGAGGGCATGCCCATCCTGTCGATGATCGCGTCCTTCCAGGCCGAGGACGAGGGGATCGAGCACCAGTCCGAGATGCCCGCCGGGATCCCGGACCCCGAATCGCTGCCCAGCACCGCGGATCTGCTGGGCAAGTTCGATCACCCCGTGGCCCGGCACTGGGCCTACGAGCGGCCGTTCGATATCCGCCACGTCGATCCGGCGCTGTATGTCTCGGCCAAGGGGCCCAAGGAAGCACGCAACGCCGTCTGGATGAAGACCTTCGGTCCCATGCCCGACGACGCCGGCCTGCACCGGGCCGCCCTGGCCTACGCGAGCGACTACACCCTGCTGGAATCCATCCTCCGCAGGCACGGGATGAGCTGGATTACGCCCGGGATGTCCGTGGCGAGCCTGGACCACGCGATGTGGTGGCACCGGCCGGTCAGGGTGGACGAATGGCTCCTGTATGTCCAGGAATCGCCCAGCGCCCAGGGCGCGCGGGGTCTCGCCACCGGCAAGATCTTCAGCCGGGACGGCCGGCATGTGGCGACGGTGGCCCAGGAAGGCATGGTCCGCGTGCCGAACGACTTCAAGAACACAGTGAAGGGCGCCGTGCAGGCCGCCGTCTAGTCGAGAGTGCTGCAGCACCAGATGCGCAAGGCCGAGCGCAGCTAGCCCGCCCGTCCGCTGGCTAGTCCCAAGGCACGAAAAAGCCGGCTCCCCGCGCGGGGAGCCGGCTTTTTCGTGGCGCTGAATTTTTTCGTGGCGCTGTAAGCCTTGCGGGCTTAGTCGCGGGTGAGGCGGCGGTGCGTGACGCGGTGCGGCTTGGCCGCGTCCGGGCCGAGGCGCTCCACCTTGTTCTCCTCGTAGGACTCGAAGTTGCCCTCGAACCAGTACCACTTGGACGGGTTCTCCTCGTCGCCTTCGTAGGCCAGGATGTGGGTGGCCACCCGGTCCAGAAACCAACGGTCGTGCGAGACGACGACGGCGCAACCCGGGAATTCGAGCAGGGCGTTTTCGAGGCTGCTGAGGGTTTCGACGTCGAGGTCGTTAGTCGGTTCATCGAGCAGCAGCAGGTTGCCACCCTGCTTGAGGGTCAGCGCCAGGTTGAGGCGGTTGCGCTCACCACCGGAGAGCACCCCGGCCTTCTTCTGCTGGTCCGGGCCCTTGAAGCCGAAGGCGGCCACGTAGGCGCGGGAAGGCATTTCGACGTGGCCGACCTGGATGTAGTCGAGCCCGTCGGACACGACTTCCCAGAGGGTCTTGTTCGGGTCGATGCCGCCGCGGCTCTGGTCGGCGTAGGAGATCTTGACGGAATCGCCGATCTTCAGTTCGCCGCCATCGAGCGGTTCCAGGCCCACGATGGTCTTGAAGAGCGTGGACTTGCCGACACCGTTGGGGCCGATGACGCCGACGATGCCGTTGCGGGGCAGCGTGAAGGACAGGCCGTCGATCAAGGTACGGTCATCGAAGCCCTTCTGGAGATCCTTGGCCTCCAGCACGAGTCCGCCAAGGCGCGGTCCCGGCGGGATCTGGATCTCTTCGAAGTCGAGCTTGCGGGTGCGGTCCGCCTCGGCGGCCATTTCCTCGTAGCGGGCCAGACGGGCCTTGGACTTGGTCTGGCGTCCCTTGGCGTTGGATCGGACCCATTCGAGTTCCTCGGTCAGGCGCTTGGCCTGCTTGGCGTCCTTCTTGCCCTGGACTTCCAGGCGGGCACGCTTCTTCTCCAGGTACGTGGAGTAGTTGCCCTCGTACGGGTAGAGGTGGCCGCGGTCCACTTCGGCGATCCACTCGGCCACGTGGTCAAGGAAGTACCGGTCGTGGGTCACGGCCAGGACGGCGCCGGAGTAGTTGGAGAGGTGCTGTTCGAGCCACAGCACGCTCTCCGCGTCGAGGTGGTTGGTGGGCTCGTCGAGCAGGAGCAGGTCCGGCTTCTGCAGCAGGAGCTTGCACAGTGCCACGCGGCGGCGCTCACCACCGGAGAGCAGGGTGACATCGGCATCGGCGGGCGGGCAGCGCAGTGCGTCCATGGCCTGTTCCAGCTGGGAATCGATATCCCAGGCGTCAGCCGCGTCGATCGCTTCCTGCAGCTGTCCCATTTCCTCGAGGAGGGCATCGTAGTCAGCGTCCGGGCTGGCCATTTCCTCGGAGATCTCGTTGAAGCGCAGGATCTTGCCGTAGATTTCACCGACGCCTTCCTGGACGTTGCCCAGGACGGTCTTGTCTTCGTTCAGCGGCGGCTCCTGCAGCAGGATGCCTACCGTGTAGCCGGGGCTGAGCCGGGCCTCACCGTTAGAGGGAGTGTCCAAGCCTGCCATGATCTTCAGAATGGTGGACTTACCGGCACCATTCGGGCCGACAACGCCAATCTTGGCCCCCGGGAAGAAGGACATGCTTACGTCATCAAGGATGAGTTTTTCGCCGACAGCCTTACGGGCCTTGGTCATTGTGTAGATAAATTCCGCCATGCCTACAAATCTAGTGGTTCGGCCGGGATAACTCACATTCCGTAAGCCGCGATGCGCCCCCGGGACGGCCCGGCTGCCGCAGCCATTGCTTTTGCAGTTGCCTCATTGTCCCCTGTTGCACCCGCGGCCGTGCCCGGCCCTGGACGGATCGGTTCAGTCCTGGACGCCCACGAGGCAGCCGCCCGAGGCCAAGACCGGCAGCACGCCGACAGTGACGCTGCCGTTCCGGATCTGGGCAACGATGCAGCTGCGGCCGTCGCGCACGCCGGCCTCGACGGCGCCGGCAGCCAGGCCGGTGGGCGTCCGGCCTGCGGTGACTTCCACCTCGCCTGCCGGAATCCCGGCGCTGACCAAAGACTCGCGGATGCGCGCTGTCTGGGGCTGGCCCCCGCCGCGGACGGCGGCGTCCAAGACCGACTCGACCTTGGATTTCATGTCGGAACCTGGTGTCCCGGTCCCGCCGGTGCGCGTCGGCCCAGACGGGGCCGGGGACGCAGCGGACGTCGCGCCTTCAGAATGCCCGGCTCCAGAGCCCCCGACTCCGCTGCCGCCGGCCGGCGTCGCACAAGCGGAGGTATTGGGCAGCAGCACGAGCAGGAGCAGGAGCACCACGGTTGCGGCCCCCGGAACGGCCCGGCCGCGGCGGCTGGCCCCGCCCGCGGCGGTAGTCACCGTCCTCGGTCCCGCAGCGGCGGCCGCCGCGGGTCCTGCGGCGATCCTGGCGTGTTGCATCCGGCAATTCTGCCACGCTGTGGTGCCCCGATCCGGCGTCCTCGGCATGGCCCGCCGCCCCCGGGATTCAGGCTGCGGCCCCTGTCAGTTCGCCGGTTTCCTGGTCCACCGCCTCTTCCTCGCCGCTCGCGTCATTGATGAAGGTCGCATGGCGGTCGGCGTCGTCGTCCCCGCCAGCATCACCGCCTGTATCCCCTGGTTGGGTCTGGGGTCCGGCGTCGTCGCCGTCCCCACTACCGGGTGCACCAGGGGCACCGGCGCCGGAGCCGGCCTGGATTCCGGTTCCGGATGAGCGGATGAAGTTGGCAGTTCCCCACATGAGGTCGTGGCCGACTGACTCCGCATTGATCTCGGCGTCGTGGTAGACCCTGCCGTCCTTTTCCCAGCTGCGCATCTTCAGCCGGCCAACCACGATGACCCGCTGTCCTTTCTTGATGCTGCAGCCCATGTTGCCGGCCAGTTGCCGGTATCCCTGGACGGTGAACCAGTTGGTGTTGCCGTCCACCCAGGTGCTGGAACCGCGGTCGTAGCGGCGCTCGGTGGCGCCGAACCGAAAGGACGCCGTGGCCACGCCACCCGGGGTGGTCGCACTTCTGATCTCCGAGGCGACGAAGCCACGGACGGTAATGTTGTCGCTCATTCTCATGTCCTGTCTCGAATTGTCGTGCCCAGCCGGGCAGTTCCAGCTTCCCGCCGCGGGCCGCCGCTGGGGAGGGGCCGGCTGTGCCATGTGGAAAACTTCCTGCAGTGGCCATGGGGGCCGTGTCGGGGATGGTCCCCGCCGCAGGGCCGGCCACCGTCCAGGGTTGACCCCCACCGGCCGTCCGACACTGTAAACTTTTTGAGGCTTCCCCCGGCAGCGGCCGGTGGGTACCACAGTGCCCCAGTAGCTCAGGGGATAGAGCAGCGGCCTTCTAATCCGCCGGTCGGGGGTTCGATTCCCTCCTGGGGCACAAGAGAGCGGCCCTGACCTGCGACAACGCAAGGTCAGGGCCGCTTCCTATTTCATCTCCTATTTCAACCAGAACGTCAGATCCACTTGTTGTGTTTGAACGTCAGGAACAAGATCCCACCCATGCCGATCATGAGCGCGAGTGCCATCGGATAGCCGAAGATCCAGTCGAGCTCGGGCATGTCGCGGAAGTTCATGCCGTAGATCGACGCGATCAACGTCGGCGCGAACAGGATGGCAGCCCACGACGAGATCCGCTTGACCTGCTCGTTTTGGGCGAAGCTCGACTCCGTCAGGAGCCGCATTTCGTCGTTCTGCCGCTGGGCAACGAGGGCTGCGTTGACGGCCAGCGCGTTTTGCAGCAGCGCCCGGAAGCCAGACACCCGCTCCCCCAGCCGGATGGCGTGGTCCAGGACGTCGCGGAAATGGTCCTGCAGTTCGGGGTCCGGCACCCCGTCCGGGCCGGTGCCCATAAGGCTCTGCAGGATTCCGGCAAGCGGGGCCGTGGCACGCTGGAACGTGATGACCTGGCGGGACAGCTCATAGATCCTGCGCGATACACCGGGATCGGCGGCGAACAGGTCATCTTCGATTTCATCGATGTCGTTTTCCAGCCCCGCGGCCACCGGCTCGTACTCGTCCACCACCTGGTCCAGAATCGCATACAACACCGCATCCGGACCGAGCGCCAGGAACTCCGGCTCGGACTCCATGCGCCGGCGCACCCGGGCCAGATCGGGAGACTCTGCCCGGCGGACCGTCACCACAAAATCCGGGCCGGCGAACACATGGATCTCGCCGAACTCGACCTTCTCCACTTCGTCCAGGTACCGGGCGGGCCGCAGCACCAGGAACAATGTCTCGCCATAGTGCTCCAGCTTGGCCCGCTGGTGGCCGGCGAGCGCGTCCTCCACGGCCAGGTGGCTGAGGTCGAATTCCTCGGCCACCGAGCGCAGCTCTTCAGGGTCCGGCCGGTAGAGCCCGATCCAGGCCATGCCCTCGCGCTGCCGCAGGAGAAAATACGTCTCCTCGAGGCCTTCCGGGTCGGCGGTCCGGTGACCGTCCACATAGACGGCGTTGTCAATAATGGTCACGGCCGCGCCTCCTCTTCAAGGCAATCCCTTGGCTGTGACGTTATACCGTGGCCGGGCCGGTGCCAACAGCCCGTCCTGGCCCATGACAGCCGGCGGGTTTGCCGGGAAGAAGGCCCCCAGACGACGCTCTCCCGGGCCTCGGCAGGCAACGTCACCGGCATGGCGGTTCGCCCGAACCGCGCGCCCAACTGCCCGGACACCCCACCAGCCATCAGCACGCTTAGTATTGAGTGGACCGGCAGGCCACCAGAGAAAGTCTGTGTGCCCTGCCCGCAATCGAAAGGCACGGCCGCTATGACCGAGACACCCCGCAGCTTCGACCCCAACCATCCCGACGATGTCCGGACCACCCAGCCCCCGGGCGCCGCCGACGCCGGGTCCGGGACCGGGACCTCCGAGGTTGAAACGTCCCGCCCAGAGGCACCCGCGGCGCCGGCGCCCGAGCCGGCCCGCGCCCCGGAAGCCCGCCAGGTCACCCGCGCGGGAATGGTCTGGGCCGCGGTTGCCTGCGCGCTGGTGGTGCTGATCGTGCTCATCGCCTTCATCCTGCAGAACCAGGAATATGTGCAGGTGAAGTTCTTTGGCCTCGAAGGGTCGGTCCCGCTCGGCATGGCATTGTTCATTGCGGCCGTCGGTGGCGGCGTGCTTGTCGCCATCGCCGGAGCCGCCCGCATCATCCAACTGCGCCTCGCCGCGCATCGTGTCCGCCGACAGGCCAGCGGCACGCGCACGCGCTAGGCACCAGGCGCTACCCTCTTTCCATGCGCGAAGCAGAACCCCGGAGCCAGGCCGCCATTACCACCGCCGCGGCGGACTGGGCCGACGTCGGGCGCCTCTTCGGCGTCCGCGGCGAACCCTCACGGTGCTGGTGCCGGTTCTTCGCCTTGACCGGCAGCGAGTGGTCCGCGTCGACCCCGGAGGAGCGCAAGAGCCAGTTGCGGGACAAGTTCGACGCCGGCCAGCCGGCGCCCGGGGTCCTGGCCTTCCGCGACGGGAATCCAGTGGGCTGGTGCGCCGTCGAGCCCCGCGGATGTTATCCGAGGATCCTGCGCTCGAAGGTTCTGGCGTCCGCCCCTGACGTGGTCCGGGACCTCGGCGGGAACCAGGTGTGGTCGGTGAGTTGCTTTGTCGTCTCCGCCGGCCAGCGCCGGACCGGTGTGGCGGGGGCGCTGCTTGCAGCCGCCGTCGAGCACGCCTTCGCCCACGGCGCCACGGTGGTGGAGGGTTATCCGGTCGATCCCGCCCAACGGCCCAAGGCGGGCCCGGCAGACCTCTATCACGGCACGGTGGGGCTCTTCCTGGCCGCCGGTTTCACGGTGGTCAGCGACGCGGTGCCGGGGCGCGCCGTCGTCCGCCTGACATCAGCGCCCCCGGCCGGCGCCCACCGCGGGCCTTAAGGCAGCGTCAGGATCACGGGCCCGTCCGCGGTGATGGCCACGGTGTGCTCGCTGTGCGCGGCGCGGCGACCGTTCGCGGAACGGAGGGTCCATTCGTCGTCGTCATGGTAGTAATCGTCCTTGCGGCCGAGAATCAGCATCGGCTCGATGGCGATGACCAGGCCCTCGGTCAGTTTGATGCCGCGGCCGGGGCGTCCGTCGTTGGGCACGGGCGGCTCGGCGTGCATGGTCCGGCCGATCCCGTGGCCGCCGTGGTCGGCAAGCAGCCCGTACCCTGCCCGGCGCGCCGCCCCGCCGATCGCGTAGGCGAGATCCCCCATCTTGTTCCCGATCCTTGCCGCGTCGATCCCCCGAAACAGGGCGGCGTCGGTGGCCTCGATGAGGGCCTGGTCCACCGGGTCCGGGGTCCCCACGATAAAGCTGACGGCGGCATCGCCGCACCAGCCCTCCAGGAACGCGCCGCAGTCCACACTCAGCAGGTCCCCGTCCTGCAGCCGGTACTCATTGGGGATGCCGTGGACGACGGCGTCGTTGACGGACGTGCAGATGACCCCGGGAAACGGCACTGCCGCCCACCGCGGCCGGTAGTTCAGGAACGCCGGCGTGGCGCCGGCGCCAGCGATGGACGCTGCGGCGACGTCGTCCAGTTCCTTGAGCGAGACGCCCACGGCGGCGGCGTCCCGGACCCTCCCCAGCGTGTTGGCGACCACCCGGCCCGCCTCGCGCATCAGGGCGATCTCTTCAGGACTCTTGATCATGGACATGGGTTTCCTTCCGACGCGGAGCCGCGGCTTGCTGGGTTCAACTCTAAAGCCCGCCGCAGGATGTCTACAGTGGCCTCATGGTCACCTCTGAACTGATTGACGCGATCCGCGGCCCGCTGCGGGCGGCAGCCGATCCAGGCCGCGCCGCGGGGGCGCAGGCCTATATGAAGTCGCAGATGCCCTCCCTGGGCGTGCGGGTTCCCGAGGTCCGCGGGATCGTCAAGGCAGCGGCCGCGGCCCACCCGCCGGGCAGCCTGGCGGAACTGCAGTCAACGGTGCTCGCGCTGTGGCGGAGCGCCAGTTGCCGTGAGGAGCGCTATGCCGCGATCGAGCTGACGGGGCTCAAGCTCGCCGCCGGGGAGCTCAGCATGCTGGCACTCTACGAGGAAATCATCCGCACCGGAGCCTGGTGGGACCTGGTGGACGGGGTGGCGCACCGGCTGGGCACCCTCTTGCGGGCACACCGGGCAGAACTGACGCCGGTGCTGGGGCGCTGGAGCAGGGACGACGACTTCTGGGTCCGGCGGGCCGCCATCACGGCGCAACTGGGGGCGAAGGCCGCCACTGACACGGCCCTCCTGGCCGCCGTGATCGAGGCCAACCTCAATAATCCGGAGTTCTTCATCCGCAAGGCGATCGGGTGGGCGCTGCGCCAATACGCCAGGACGGATCCGGCCTGGGTGCAGGCGTTCGTGCAGCGGCACTGGGACGAACTCAGCCCGCTCTCCCGCAAGGAGGCGCTCAGGAACCTGCCGGCCTAGATGATCGGCCGCGTGGTGACCGGCTCGTCCGACTTGCTGAACAGCAGCTTGGTCTTCGGGTCCAGGAAGATCAGGTACAGGGCAAACAGCAGGGCGATGATCGCCGCGGCGTTGCGGGCCAGCGCCAGGGCCAGGCCCAGGTCAGCGGTCTGCAGGTACGGGAAGACGTCCAGCTGGTCCGAGATCGCGTACACCATGAAGAAGGACACGATGAAGTAGAGCGCCTTGACCTGCCAGTCGTCGCGGATGCCGGTGACGGCAAAGAGCGGGATGAGCCAGACGATGTACCAGGACTGGATCATCGGGGACAGGAGCACGACGGCGGCGAACGCCAGGGTGAGCCGGCGCATCAGGCGGTCGTAGTCACCGCGGAAGATCTGCCAGGCGACGATCCCGACGGCGAGCAGCTTGCCGGCGTCGAACGCCCACTTGGCCAGTCCCCAGCCGTCGAGCCCGAAGGTGTTGGCGATAGATGCCACGATCAGGCCCATCAGGCCAACGGGCGCGTACCAGATCCAGATGCTGCCCGGGGCGGACAGCCCGTTGATCCAGCCGAAGCCGAAGCCATTGACCCGGCTCATGAGATACAGCAGGGCCAGGCTGATGCCGGCCGTGAGGGCCCAGAAGACGAACTTGCGCGGCCAGCTGGCGCCTTTGCCCGCCCAGAGCAGGCCGATGAACGGCAGGAAGACAACCGTGATCGGCTTGACCGAGATGGACAGCGTGACCAGCACGATCCCGAGGATCACCCGGCGGGTGGCGCAGTAATAAAGGCCGGCCAGGGCAAGGCCGATCATGAGGGAGTCGTTGTGGACGCTGGCGATGAAGTTCGTAAGGAACAGCGGGTTGGCTGCCGTCAGCCACAGGGCCCGGTTCGGGTTCACGCCGTGCAGCTCGGCCAGTTTCGGCACGTAGATCACGCACAGGACGACGCCCACCAGTGCGGCCACCCGGAACAGCATGATGCTGCCTTCGGGGTGCACGTTGGTGGCCCAGACCACGAACTGTTCGATCCACAGGAACAGCTGGCCGTAAGGGACGGGCGCCTCGGTCCACATCCTGTCGGCGCCCAGCTGGAAGTAGTTGGACAACGCCGAAATGCCGTTTTCGTAGGGGTTGAAGCCCTCCACCATGAGCCGGCCCTGGCCGATGTAGGCGTAGACGTCGCGGCTGAACAGCGGCACGGAAAACATCAGCGGCAGGCCCCAGGCCGCCGTCGCCTGGAGCGTGGCCTTGCGGGCGCCTGCTCCCCAGACCCTGACGCGCTGGCCGAGCCGCAGCCAGGCGCGGACCAGCAGCATGCCGCCGAAGGCCAGCAGGACAATGGACAGGGCGACGCCCCAGGGCTCGGTGCGCATCCAGATGAACAGCGGAACACGGCGAAGCTCGGACGCGGGGGCCAGCCAGCCGACGCCCATCGAACCGATCGTCATGAACAGCGATCCCAGGAACCCGGCAAGGATCGGGGACCGGGGGTTGTCGACGTCGCCAACGGCAGCGTCCCCCAACGGGGTGAGCTCAGCCGGGCTGAGCGCAGACCGGCCGGACGCAGAGGAGCGGGCGGTGGACGTGCGGGACGTACCGGCAGCCGTTTCCCCCGCCGCAGGCACAGGCGCCGTCATGTCAGGATCGTCCTATCTGTTGGGGCCATAATTCCGCCCACAGCCGGCCGCATTGTCCGGCCCGGGGCTCCGCGTTGACGAAATAAGTTGACGAAATAATTCGACGGCCGCGTATCCGAAATCCTAGCACCGGACGGCTCCGTGGCGTCGGAACGGTTAGGCTGGGCGGGTGCCTATTACTAACGAACGCATCGTCTGGATCGACTGCGAAATGACCGGCCTGGACACCAAGAATGACGCCCTCATCGAGGTGGCCGCCCTGGTGACCGATTCGGAGCTCAACATCCTCGGTGACGGCGTCGACGTCGTGATCAAACCCGACGACGCCGCGCTGGCCCAGATGAGCGACTTTGTCCGCGACATGCACACTCGGTCCGGCCTCCTTGAAGAGCTCCCGCACGGCAAGACCATGGCCGAGGCGCAGACAGCGGTGCTCGACTACATCAAGAAATGGGTGCCGGACCCCAGGAAGGCCCCGCTCGGCGGAAACTCCGTGGGCACCGACCGCGTGTTCCTTGTCCGCGACATGCCCGAAGTGGTGGAGCACCTGCACTACCGGGTCATCGATGTGAGCACCATCAAGGAGCTCTCCCGCCGCTGGTTTGCCCGGGCCTACTTCCAGTCCCCCGCCAAGCTGGGCGGACACCGCGCCCTCGGCGACATCAAAGACTCGATCGACGAACTCCGGTACTACCGCGAGGCCGTGTTTGTCCCCGCGCCCGGACCGGACAGTGCCACGGCGCAGCGGATCGCCAAGCGCGTCATGGGCGGCGAAGCGGCCGCGCCCGCCCCGGCGGAGTAGCGGCACGCCGCAGGGACCCGCCGGCGACTCCCGCCGCAAGGACCTGGCGCAAGAAAGTAATCTGCGCCACGTTTTGCGGAAATTTTGGTGAAAATCGCAAAAGTGGCAAAACCATCCCCAAACAACAGGTAAGCTATTTGTCGTTGCCTTTCCAGCCAGCCGGTTCGCCGGAGGACCTGGTACGGCACATGGTGGGCGTAGCTCAGTTGGCAGAGCGCCTGGTTGTGGTCCAGGAGGTCGCGGGTTCAACCCCCGTCGCTCACCCTCATGAAGGACGGCAGTGATTGTCCGACCTTTTCCAAAGGCCGCACCGGATATCCGGTGCGGCCTTTGTTGTCTGTACCGAGTTTTTTGTCTGTGTCTGTGTCCGTTTCCATGTCCGTTTCTGTGCTGGTGCTGGATCGCCGCTGTACGGGCCGGCCGTGGATGGCTCGGAGTACGGCGCAGTTGTCCCGGGATCTGTCATTGGAAGGAAACGCAGTGAAGCGCACGCTCTTTGAAGAAGACCACGAGATGTTCCGTGAGATGGCGGCCGAGTTCAACGTGCGCGCCATTGCCCCGCACTACGCCCAGTGGGACGAAGAGCACATGATGTCCCGGGAACTGTGGTCGGCGGCCGGCGAACAGGGCCTGCTTGGTCTCGCCGTGCCGGAAGAGTTCGGCGGCATGGGAATGTCCGACTACCGCTTCCGGGCAGTGCTCGACGAGGAATTCGCCAAGAGCAACCACCTCGCGGTCGGCCTCGCCTTCCACCTGCACGACGACATGGTCCTCCCCCACCTGCTTGCGTACGGTTCCGATGACCTCAAGGCCCGCTGGCTGCCGGGCATGGTCTCCGGCGACAAGGTCACCTCGGTTGCCTGGACCGAACCGGGTGCCGGCTCCGACCTGCGCGGCATCCGCACCAAGGCCATGCGCGACGGCGACCACTGGCTGATCAGTGGCCAGAAGACGTTTATCGGCAACGGCATCTCCGGCGACGCCTCCCTGGTCCTGGCCCGCACCGACGGCGGCACCGGACGCGGAAACCACGACTCGTTCTCGCTCTTCATGGTCCAGAAGGGCGAGGGCTACAACACCGGCAAGCAGCTGGACAAGATGGGCCTCAAAGCTTCGGACACGGCCGAATTGTTCTTCGACAACGTCCGCGTCCCGCACGCGGATCTCGTGGGTGAGGAAGGCAAGGGCCTGCAGTACGCGGCCGAACAGCTCCCCCAGGGCCGCCTAGCGATCGCCGTGGCCAGCTCCGCCGTCGTGCGCGCCACCTACGAGGCGACCGTCCGCTACACGAAGGACCGCAACGCGTTCGGCGAGCGGATCATCGACTTCCAGAACAGCCGCTTCGAACTCGCCGACATCCTCACGGAGGTCGAGGTCACCGAAACCTACGTGGACCAGGCCATGCTGGCGTTCAACGCCGGGGAGCTCGACGCGGCCGGCGCTGCCCGCGCCAAGCTGTGGGCGTCCGAGCGGGCCAAGTCCGTCACGGACCGCTGCCTCCAGCTCCACGGCGGCTACGGCTACATCATGGAATACCCGGTGGCCCAGGCCTACCTCGCCGCCCGGCTGCTGACGATCTTCGGCGGCACCAACGAAATCATGCGCGACGTCGTCGGCCGCACCATCGCCGGCTGAGCCGCCGCACCCCCAACAGCACCTGAGGAACTTTACTGACATGACCGTCCTGCCCATCACGATCTGGGGCGAGCCCGTGCTGCACCGCCGGGCCGCGGAAGTCGAAGTCTTCGACGACGAGCTCCGCACCCTGATCGCCGACATGTTCGAGACCAACGACGCCGCCAACGGCGTCGGGCTGGCTGCCCCCCAGGTAGGGGTCGGCAAACGGCTCTTCGTGTACAAGTACGACAACGACGACGGCGCCCCGCCCACCGGCGTCGTGGTCAATCCTGTCCTGACGCTCTCCAAGATCTCCGGCGCGCTGCCGGACCCCGACGAGGAAGAGGAAGGGTGCCTGTCCTTCCCGGGCGGCCAGTATCCGCTCAAGCGGGCGGAGTGGGCCAGGGTCCAAGGTTTCGACGGTGACGGGAAGCCGGTGGAATTCGAGGCAACCGGCTGGTTCGCCCGGGTCATCCAGCACGAGTACGACCACCTCGATGGCAAGCTCTACGTGAACCGGCTGATCGACCGTTATGCCCGCAAGGCCATGAAGCAGGCCAAGCGCAGCGGCT
The DNA here is from genome assembly GCF_029504395.1 of Arthrobacter sp. ES3-54. Classification (GTDB taxonomy): domain Bacteria; phylum Actinomycetota; class Actinomycetes; order Actinomycetales; family Micrococcaceae; genus Arthrobacter. Next base: position 55,893 of record NZ_JAQFIF010000004.1, on the reverse strand, counting down.
GGGGCGTTTCCGGCCTGACCTGGATGCCGGGCGTGGATCCGGACCCGTTCGGCCACTGACGGCAGGCAGTTAGGCGCGGCTGTACGCGGATTTTCCCCACCTTTGACGCCGATGCGCAGGAAATCGCCGGCGGTTTGGCGGGACGCGCCGGCGGCGGGTCCCAAAGGTGGGAATTTCGGCGGAATTTCCCCAGTTCAGAAGCTGCCCGTCGGCTAGCCGCCCGAGGTGCGGTCGACGGCGGCCAGGATGGCGGCGCCGAGCTCGGCCGGCTTGGTGAACTGCGGCCAGTGACCGGTGGGCAGGTCCACGTAGTCGACGTCGCGGATCCGTGCGAGTTCCGCCACGTACGGGTGGCCCCCGGCAATCATTTCCTTGAGCATCGAGGACGGGAATTCGCAGGCAATGACGGTGGCCGGGACGTCGAAACGGCGTTCATCCTTGAGCTGCTGCCGGTCCTGGGCCACGCCGCGGGGCTGCGGGACGGCACGGGCGCGGAACATGGCACGCAGGCTGTCGGTCAAGTCGGTGAGGTCCGCGTCCTCGAAGAGCTCCCACGGCGGCAGCGGCACGTCGTCGCCGTCGGCCGGGAGTTCGTCGTTGATGACGCCACCGTCGGCGAGCGGACCGCTGTCCACGTAGATTGCCCGGGCCACCCGGTCCGGGCGGGCATCGACGGCGCCATGGATGATGGCTCCGCCGCCGGAGTGGCCCACAAGGACCACGGGCGCATCGAAGGAATCGATCTTGGCCACGACGGCGTCGATGTGGGTGCGCAGGCCGATGCCGGCGCGCGGCGCGTCGGCCGACTCCAGGCCCGGCAGCGTCAGCGGGTAGACCTTATGCCCGGCCGCGGCGAGCGGCGGGGTGACGACCGCCCACGATGAGGCGTCCAACCAGAATCCGGGTACGAGGATGATGTCCATGCCGGTACCCTACCGTTCAAGTACCAGCTCCACCACCTGATAGGGGTCCTCAGCTGGGACGACGTTGTGCATGGTGATGCGGCCGCCCTGGCCCTCCCCCGGGTGGATGTGGATCTGCCAGCCCCAGTCCGGGCCGGTCGGTGCCGCGTAGGAGCCGTTGAGCCGGAGGACACCGTCCCCGTCCACGGTCCCGGAGAACTGCATCAGTGCCTTGCCCGTGTGCCAGGAGTCCACCCACACCGCAGCGGCGGGCTCCGCATCGGACGCTCCGCCGGCCACGAGCAACAGGCCTTCCTGCGGGCTTTCGCCGTCCGACCAGGTGTAGGCGAGGCTCGCGAAATACGCCGCGGTCACCTGCACTGCGGCGGTGGCCGCCGAATCCCTGTAGTCGTCCGTGGGCATGATCCGGGAGCGGTTCTGTCCCTGCCACGTGCCAAGCAACGGCGTCATGTATCGCACAATGTCCATGCTGCAGTCTACTGAGCAAGTCAAAGAAGCACCGTCAATGAAGCACCGCCAATGAAGCACCGTCACCCCGCTTCCCGGTCCCTCAGCGGGCCCGGCGCGGCACGATCGTCCCTTGCCCGGGGCAGGACGTGAGGATCCGTTTCATCGCCTCCTTCTCCGCGGGCGTGACCCACAGCCGGTAGGCGGCCTTGACGGAAATCTGCCGGGCCACGTAGTGGCAGCGGAACGCCTTGTTGGGCGGCAGCCAGGTGGCGGCGTCGGAAGCGCTTTTGTCCTGGTTGGCGGGACCGTCGACGGCGATCAGGTTGAGGGGATCGTTGGCCAGGTGTTCGCGCTGTTGCGCGGTGAGCTGCTGGGCGCCCTTTTGCCACGCGTCGCCCAGCGCCACGACATGGTCGATCTGCACCGCTGCGCTGGTCTCGGCGCCGCGCCGGAACGCGATCATGCGCCCGGTGTAGGGTTCCTGGAACGTGCCGCCGGCCACCTGGCACCGGGAGCCGCTGACAAATTCGGCGGCCGCCAGGTCGCGGCGGAGGATGTCGTTGCGCGTATCGCAGCCGTTGCGGTCGACGTCTAGCCAGGCCTGACCGAATGCGCCCCGGTCATAGTTGTCCTTGGCCGACCGCCCCTTGACCGCAAGGATGTCGAGCACGCCGGCGGCACTTCCCTCCGGCACGGCCCGGACGGGGTCCACCGCGTTCATCCATCTGCCGGCAAGCACGGGGGCCTCGCTGGGACCCGTGGTCCGCGGCTCCGCGGCGGCAAACTGGCCGGCCGTGAAGAACCAGGCCAGGCCGACGAGGACGGCCAGGCCGGCTGCGGCCAGGAGAATCCAGGCCTGGCGGGAGCGGCGCCGGGCGCGGCGGAATTCCGTCCAGGTGACGGTCATGAGGGCGGCCGCTGGCGGCGTTCTGGCTGCACGCCCTGAGCCTACGCGGGCGCTCCGACACCGTGGAGGTTGTCCACAGTGTTGGGGACCGGTGGCGGAAGGCCGGGGGCTATTGTTCCCGCGTGACCCGTTTCAGGTCTTCGTTGGCCAGTTCCAGCAGGTTCTGGAGCTGGGTCACCCGGTCGTTGTTGACTTCGCCGGCGTCGCGTTTAACGATCGCGTCGTCCAGCAGCCGCTTCGCTTCCTTCGCGTTGCTGCGTGCAACGTCCAGCGCGTGTTCCAGGGTGGTCTCGTGTTCAATTGCCGGGTTCTGTTCCATGGCTACATTGTGGTTCCCATTCCCGGCCGATTCCAGTGCATCGGCCGGGAATCAGCCGGGAAAAGAGAAACATGTCCCGGTCAGGGACATTGCGCCCGCGGACTAGACCTCTACGGGCAGCCCGGCGGCCTCGAGGATGGAGGCGGCGTCCTTGGCGGGGAAGGACGGCGGGTTGACCCCGGCCATTTCCTCCATGACGCGGACCACCTGGCAGCTGTAGCCGAACTCGTTGTCGTACCAGACGTACAGCACGAGGTTCTTGTCGTTGGAGATCGTGGCCAGGCCGTCGACGATCCCTGCCCGGCGCGAGCCGACGAAGTCCGTGGAGACAACCTCGGGCGAATCGATGTAGTCGATCTGCTTGCGCAGCTCGGAGTGCAGCGACATTTCCCGCAGGTAGTCGTTGACCTCGTCCTTGGTGGTGCCGTTCTCCAGGTTCAGGTTAAGGATGGCCAGCGACACGTCGGGGGTGGGGACGCGGATGGAGCTGCCCGTCAGCTTGCCGAGCAGTTCCGGCAATGCCTTGGCGACGGCCTTGGCGGCACCAGTCTCGGTGATCACCATGTTCAGCGCGGCAGAGCGTCCACGGCGGTCGCCCTTGTGGAAGTTGTCGATCAGGTTCTGGTCATTGGTGAAGGAGTGGACTGTCTCCACGTGCCCGTGCACCACGCCGTAGCGGTCGTTGATCGCCTTGAGCACGGGGGTGATGGCGTTGGTGGTGCAGGAGGCCGCCGAGACGATCGTGTCCGAGTCGGCGATGGTGCCGTGGTTGATGCCGTGCACGATGTTCTTCAGCTCACCCTTGCCCGGGGCGGTGAGGAGAACGCGGGCAACACCCTTGCTCTTCAAGTGCTGGGACAGGCCCTCGGCGTCGCGCCAGCGGCCCGTGTTGTCCACAACGAGTGCGTCGTGGATGCCGTAGGAGGTGTAGTCCACCGTGGAAGGGTTGTCCGAGTAGATGACCTGGATCTGGACGCCGTTGGCTGTGATGGTGTCGTTTTCGAGGTCCACCTTGATGGTGCCTTCGAAGGAGCCGTGGACGGAGTCGCGGCGCAGCAGGCTCGCGCGCTTGCTGAGGTCGTTGTCGGACCCGCGGCGGACCACGATGGCGCGCAGGCGCAGGCCGTGGCCGCCGCCTGCCTTTTCGATCAGGAGCCGAGCCAGGAGCCGGCCAATCCGGCCGAAGCCGTAGAGGACGACGTCGGTGCTGGTGCGGTCGTCGCCGCCGCGCTTGCCGACAACCTCGGCGAGTTCCTCGCGGAGGAACGCATCGAGGCTGGCGCCGTCGCCCTCGGCGCGGTACTTCTCGGTGAGGCGGGCAATATCGATCGCCGCTGCGCCGAGGTCCAGCTTGGTCAGGGCCTCCAGCAGCGGCGCCGTCTCCTCGAGGCGCAGTTCTTCCTTGCTCATCCGGCGGGCGAAGCGGTGGGCCTTGAGGATATTCATGGTGGACTTGTTGATCAGGCTGCGTCCGTGGATGGAGGTCACCACGTTGTTCTCGCGGTACAGCCGGCCGATCACCGGGATCATGGCCTCGGCGAGCGCCTCACGGCCCATCCACGTATCAAGACAAGAATCTGACGTCTGGCTCACAGAACTACCTTCCTAGAATCCACCCCCTACGTCCTCGTAGGGGGAAGTCGGCCGCCGGAGGGTGTCCGGTACCGGGCACCGGCAGGGATTCGGTCCACCCCGGGCGCCTCATCGAGCGCAAAGAAAATCCGCCGGCTGCGAACGCAGACCCGGCGGCAGAACTTCTACGTTCACCATCAATTCTACGGGCGACCCGGCAGGGTCAGGTGCCCTGCTGCGCGTGAAATGACTCACACACGCCCCCGGGCCCCGGAGGAACCGCGGAAACCGGGGAAGCAAATGATGCCGGGACGTCGCCTAGCGTGCGTCCTCGAGGATCATGTCAACAGCCTTTTCCGCGATCATGATGGTGGGCGCCTGGGTGTTGGCACTGATCAGGCGGGGCATGATCGAGGAGTCGACCACCCGCAGTCCCTCAAGCCCGTAGACCTTCAGCCGCGGCGAGACGACCGAATCATCAGAGATTCCCATGGCACAGGTGCCGACCGGATGGTAGGAGGTCCGTCCGTAGGAGCGCACGAAATTCACGTACTCGTCACGGGTTTTCACCCGTGAGCCGTCGCCGATGTGCTCCGCCTTGATAAACGCTGCCATCGAGGACTGCTCCATGATCTGTCGGCTCTGCTGTACGCCGACGATGGTCATCTCGAGGTCGTAGTCGTCGGCGAGGTAGTTCGGATCGATGAGGGGCGGCTTGGTCGGGTCCGAGGACGCCAGCCGAAGGGTTCCCCTGCTCCGCGGCCGCAGGAAGTACGAGTTCAACGTCGCCCCGAATCCCGGCCGCAGGGACGTCATGGCCGCCTCCGCCCGGGCTGCGGGCAGGAAGTGGAACTGCAGGTCCGGCGTCGACTCGTCCGCGTTTGCGTAGCTGAAGCCACCGGCCTCGACCAGGTTCGAAGCGAACGGTCCCGTGCGGAAAGCGAGGTATTCGAGCCCGGCAAGGGCCGTTGCCGGGCGGACGCGGTTAAAACGGTCCAGGCTGTGGCCATACGTGAGTTCGTAGATGATGTCGAGGTCGCAGTGGTCCTGCAGGTTCTTACCGACGCCGGGCAGGGCGTGGACGGTGTCGATGCCGGCGGCGGCAAGGTCCGCGGGGTCGCCGACGCCCGAAAGCTGCAGCAGCTTGGGCGATCCAAACGCGCCGCTGGCGATGAGCACCTCACGCCTGGCACTGTAGGTTCGCGCGACTCCGCGTTCAATCGTCTGGATGCCGACGGCCCGGCCATTCTTGATGATCACCTTGGAAACGGTCACGTTGACGCGGACCGTGAGATTGCGGCGCTTGCGCGCGGGTTTGAGGTAGGCCACGGCCGCGCTGCAGCGGCGTCCGTTCTTGGTGGTGGTCTGGTAGAAGCCGACGCCGTGCTGTTCGGCGCCATTGAAGTCGCTGTTGTATGGCAGCCCGAACTCCTGCCCGGCCCGCACGAAGGCCGCCGAGAGCTTGTGCGGACGCTTGGGGTCCGAGACTCCGAGCGGCCCCAGGGTTCCGTGGTGGGGTCCCGAGAGTCTGCAGTTGGACTCCGAGCGCACGAAATACTCGAGCACCTCGTCGGCGGACCAGCCGTCGCATCCGCACTCTTTAGCCCAGCTGTCGTAGTCCTGGGCCACGCCGCGGGTGAAGACCTGGGAGTTGATGGAGCCCCCGCCACCGAGCCCGCGGCCTTGGGCGAGCGGGATGCGACGGCCTTTACTGTGCTCTTGCGGGACGCTCCGGTACTGCCATTGGTACGGGCCTCCCTTTAGTCTTGGGAAGCCCGCGGGCATATGGATGAACGGATGGCGGTCGGATCGGCCTGCCTCGAGCAGCAGCACACGGACTGCTGGGTCTTCACTTAATCTCCCGGCCAGGACGCTGCCGCCCGTGCCGCCCCCGGCGATCACATAGTCGTACTCTGCATCGTCCGGCACCATGACTCCTCAACCATCGCCGAAACCGCCGCCCCAAAGCGTTGAGTGAAGTCTCTAGTTTCGCGGGGATGATGTCAAGCATCTGGATTTACCTGCAACGGCGCAGGTAGGAGGCACGCGGTAGGGAGGACAGGACTACTTGGATTGTGGGTGGATGGGTTGACCGATACGCCGGGTTCTGTGTTCCCGCGCTGTTGCCGGCGCGGGAGTAGCGGCCATCCATCTACGGACGCCGTTGCCGACGCCCTCCAGCGGCCTACCCGAACACTCGGGCGAGCAGCCCTCAAACGTGTCCTGTCTGGCCTTGCTCCGGGTGGGGTTTACCTAGCCTTCCCGGTCACCCGGGAAGCTGGTGGTCTCTTACACCACCGTTTCACCCTTACCTGCCGTGCGGCCCTGTGCAAGCACACGCCGCACGCAGGCGGTCTGTTCTCTGTGGCACTGGCCTGCGGGTTACCCCGAGTGGGCGTTACCCACCACCCTGCTCTGCGGAGCCCGGACGTTCCTCGAGCCACTTGCGTGACGCGCGGCCGCCTGGTCAACCCATCCGCTGTTCATTCTACGTTCTCCCGGCCGGCGCAGCCGCACCGGCTCTTTTGGGGCGGCCGGTGGGAGAATTGGAGCAGGATTCCTACTAGTCAAGGAAGAGATCCCGATGAACTGGACCGCCATCATCATCTGGCTGCTCGCGATCATCCTGGTGGCTGTTATCGCCAAGATGTCGATCAAGATTGTGCGCCAGTACGAACTGGGCGTCCTGTTCCGGCTGGGTCGGGTGGTCGCAGTCCGGATGCCCGGGTTACGGTTCATCATCCCGGTAGTGGACCGGCTTCAGCTGGTGAGCCTGCGGATCGTGACGATGCCGATCCAGTCGCAGGGCATCATTACCCAGGACAACGTCAGCGTCGACATCTCGGCAGTGGCCTATTACCGGGTGATTGACGCCGTGAAGTCAGTCGTGGCGATCGAAGACGTGGCGGCGGCCATCAACCAGATCGCCCAGACCACCCTGCGGAAGGTCGTGGGCCGGCACAGCCTGGACCAGACGCTGTCCGAGACCGAGCGCATCAACAGCGACATTCGGGAAATCCTGGACGCCCTGACCCTGGAATGGGGTGTCGAAGTGACGCTCGTCGAACTCAAGGACATCCAGCTTCCGGAAAGTATGAAGCGGGCGATGGCCCGGCAAGCGGAGGCCGAACGGGAGAAGCGGGCCAAGATCATCGCCGCTGAAGGCGAGGCGATCGCCGCCACGGCTCTCGGCCAGGCGTCCGACACGATGATGGCCCACCCAGTCGCCCTGCAGTTGCGGAATCTTCAGTCTCTCGTGGAAATCGGGGTGGACAAGAACTCAACCGTCGTCTTCCCGGCGCCCCTGATGAGCACAATCGCGGAGCTCGCGGCCTTCCTGGCACGCGAGGACAAGGTGGCCAGAGCCGGCACGCCGACGTCGGCGCCTGCTCCGGCAGCGCCACCGGCCGAGTCCCCGGCCCCGCCGATCAAGGCCGCGTAGGCCCCGGCCACCGCGCCTAGGCTCAGGGTATGGAGAGGCCGCTGCTGGGACGGCGCCGGCTGCTCGAGTTGGCAGGAATCGGCGTTGGCGCGTCCGCCCTCACTGCCTGCACTGACGGCATAGCGCCTCCCGAGACGCCTCGGCCCGTGCCACCTGGCCCGACGGCGACAGCACTGCCGGCTCCCGCGGCCCCGTTGACGGTCCGGACCAGCTCAGGGTCATTCGTCTCGGCTTTCCGCCCCGGGATCGCCAGCCACTGGTCGCTGGCTGCACCCGAACTGCCGCCCGGCGGCGCGCAGCCCGAATTGCCCGTGGCTGTCTTCCTCCACGGGCTCAACGGCAGCCACGCCGTCCTGCTCGAGGACTTGGCGGCCCATGAGCCTCTCCAACGGCACTTGGACGCCGGCGGCACACCCTTCGCGATCGCTGCAGTGGATGGCGGAAACACGTGGTGGCACCCACGCGCCGACGGCAGCGACGCCCAGTCGATGCTGGTGAAGGAGTTTGTTCCGTTCCTGGGCAGCCAGGGCTACGACCTTGGCAGGATCGGCCTGTTCGGCATCTCCATGGGCGGCTTCGGTTCCCTCCTGCTCGCCTCGCAGGGCCGGCTGCCCGGAGTCCGCGCCGTCGCGGCCATGAGTCCGGCGGTCTGGAACCACTACGACCCACGCCAGGACTCCGCCTTCGACGGCCCGGCCGACTTCGCGGCCCATGACGTGTTCGCGCTCCGGCCCCGGCTCGCGGCGGTGCCCAAGCGGATCGACTGCGGCACCGGGGACGACCTTGCCGCCACGGTTCGTGCCTACCGCGCAGGACTGCCGGGCGAGGTCGAAGGTGGGTTCCGGCCCGGCGGCCACGATTACAGCTATTGGCGGTCCGTCCTGCCCGAGGTGTTGTCATTTTTGGGTTACAACCTCGCCTGAACCGGTCGCCGGTAAGCCGGACTGCAGCACCACACCCCGGCGCCCGCGGCACCCGCCGCCGGTAGGATCGTACGGTGCTAATTCTGTTGCCGCCCTCCGAGGGCAAGACTCCCGCTGTCGGTGCGGACGCCGCCGACTGGAGCGCTTTAAGCTTTCCCGCCCTCAACAGCTCCCGGGCCAGGGTCCTGGAGGCGCTCGGCACCGTCAGTGCCCACGAGGACGCCCTGGCGCTGCTGGGCGTCGGCGCCTCGCTGAGTGCCGACGTCGAACGCAACACCCGGCTGCACGCGGAACCTGCCGCCCCGGCCCACCAGGTGTATTCCGGGGTGCTCTTCGACGCCCTCGGCTACGACTCCCTGACCCCGGCGCAGCGGAAGAAGGCCGACGCTTCGGTGCTGGTGGTCTCCGCCCTGTGGGGTGCCATCCGCTTCGCCGACCGCGTGCCCGCCTACCGGCTGTCGATGGGGATCTCGCTGCCCGACGTCGGACGGCTCGCCTCGTTCTGGAAGCCGCAACTGGGCGACGCCCTGGCGGCAGCCACCACAGGTGAGCTACTGGTGGACTGCCGGTCCAGCACCTACGCCGCGGCCTGGACTCCCCCGCCGGAACAGACGGTGGCCGTGAATGTCTTCACCGAGACCGCCGGCGTGCGCAAGGTGGTCAGCCACTTTGCCAAGCACACCCGCGGCGAGCTCGCCCGGCATTTGCTCAGCCGCAGGGGCAAGGCGCCCCAAACCCCGGCGCAGCTGCAGCGGGCAGCGGCGGAGAAGTGGGCTGCCGAACTCGTTGAGGGCACGGCCCGGAAGCCGCACACCCTGAACATCATCCTGCCGGGCTAGGAGCCGGTCCGGCCCACTCGGCCGAGCGGACCAGGATGCAGCCGGAGTCCGGGCAGAACACGATCTCGTCCTCGGCCGCGGCCTGGATCTCGGCCAGGTCGCCGGGGCTGAGGTGCATGCCGGAGCCCTCCGAGGTGCCGTGGAAGAGCCGGGCAGCGCCGACGCCGCGCTTGGCCAGGGTCTTCTCGTAGACGGCGAGCATTCCTGCGTCGAGTCCGGCAGCAAACTCGGCACGCTGCCCGCGCACCACGGTGGCCTCGGCGGCGATCTCGGCCAGCTGCTCGTCCAGTTCCGCACGGATGGAGCCGAAGGAGCCCTGGATGTCGTCCACGATCTGCTGCTGCGCCGCTTGGCGGGCGCGGAGCGAGTCGAGCCGTTCGAGGACTTCGAGCTCAACGTCCTCGAGGTCCGAGCGGCGCTTGTTCAGCGAGACGAGGTCCCGCTGCAGGGCCACGAGGTCCTTGGACAGGCCCGTACCGCTGTTGAGCCGCGCCTCGTCGCGTTCGATCCGCGAGGCAACCTGCTCGACGTCAGCCTCTGAGCGCTTGAGCTCGAGCTCGGCGTCGTGGACGGCCACCTTCGCGGCGCCAAGTTCGCCGTTGGCCACGCTGAGGGCGGCTTCCAGGTCGGTGATCCGGGAGTCGCTTTCAAGGCTTCGTCGGCGGTTGGACAAGGACTTGAGCTTGGCATCGAGTCCCTGCAATTCGAGCAACTTCAACTGTTCCGCCGGTGCTGCCTTGGCCACTATTTACCTCCGCTAAATCCAATCCGGCCGAAGCCGGGCACCGTATCGGCGCTCCCTAGACTCTAGTCCCCGCCCGGAGTCAGAATGAAGTCCCACGGGTCGCTGTTGGTGTTACTGACCCGGATCTCGACGTCGTGGCCCTGGTCGGTGAGCACATTGCCCAGCGCTTCGGCGGCCGCAGGCAGCCACAGCCATTCGCTGGCGAAGTGGGACACATCGATGAGGTAGGGCCGGTCGTTGACTGCCGCCTCCCGGGCTTCCGATGCCGGGTGGTGCCGCAGGTCCGCCGTCACGTAGACGTCCGCGTTGCTTGCCCGGACCTCGCCGAAGAGGGAATCGCCGGCGCCGCCGCAGACAGCCACCCGCCGGATCAGCCCGTCCCGGTCGCCCGATACCCGGACGCCGCCGGCCACCGAGGGCAGGATGCCAAACACGCGGGCAGCGAAATCACCCAGTGTCAGGACCTCTTCGAGGTCGCCGACGCGGCCGATGCCTTCCTCCGGGAGCCCGTTTGCCGCGGGGGTCAGCGGGGCCACGTTCTGCAGGCCCAGAGCGTCAGCCAGGACGTCGGAGACGCCCCCGACGGCGGAGTCACCGTTGGTGTGCACGGTCATCAGCGCGGTCCCGGACTCGATGAGCCGGTGCACGGCCTTGCCCTTGGCCGTGTTCGCGGCGACGGACGTCACGCCCTTGAGCAGCAGCGGATGGTGCGTGATGAGCAGCTCGGCACCGAAGTCGATGGCTTCCTCGATCACATCGATGGTCGGATCGACTGCGAACATGACCCGGTGCACCTCGGCGCCCGGGTGGCCCGCCACGAGGCCCACCTCGTCCCAGTCCTCGGCCAACGACTCGGGCCAGAGCTCCTCCACGGCCAGCTGGATCATGCCCAGCGTCGCGGCGCCGGAGGCCTCACCGGCGCCCGTATCGCCGTCGACGGCGGCAGCAGGGCCGTCGGATTCCGCTGAAACATCGGTGTTCACAGGTTCCATACCCCCATTTTTACCCTATCCGCGGGCGGCCCGGTCACTCGTAACACTCTCGTAAGGTGGGTGGGGAATCATCGGGGCCCTCGAACCATTGAACAGTGCATGAGAACTTTTGTGCTCGGCGGAGGCTGCTTTTGGTGCCTCGACGCTGTCTACCAGAAAACCAAGGGCGTCAGCTCGGTCGTCTCGGGCTACACCGGCGGCCATGACCACAGCCCCGACTACTACTCTGTGTGCTCCGGGACCACAGGCCACGCCGAGGTGGTGGCGGTGACGTTCGACGAGGACATCATTCCCGCCGAAGTCATCCTGGACATGTTCTTCGCCCTGCACGACCCCACCACGCTGAACCGGCAGGGCTACGACGTCGGGACCCAGTACCGGTCCTCAATGTTCTACGAGACCACCGAGGAAAAGATCCTGTTCGAGGAGGCGATCGAACGGAACCAGGCCCTGTGGAGGCACCCGATCGTCACCGAGGTCAGCCGGCTGCCGAAGTTCCATGTGGCCGAGGAAATCCACCAGGACTTCTTCGCCAAGTACCCCGAGGAGGGCTACTGCCAGGTCATCATCAACCCGAAGCTGGCTAAGGCGAGGAAATATTACTCTGCATGGCTTAATGCTTAGCTAGGGCCTGTGACCGCTCGTTAGGCTGACCTCAGTCAACCCTCTTCAAAGACAGGCATACATACATGGCACCGATCTATGACGATGTAACCCAGCTGGTGGGCGGAACTCCGCTGGTCCGGCTGAACCGGCTGACCGAAGGCCTGGACGCCACTGTGGCGGTCAAGCTGGAGTTCTACAACCCGGCCAACAGCGTCAAGGACCGGATCGGCGTCGCCATCATTGATGCTGCCGAGAAGTCGGGTGCCCTCAAGCCCGGCGGCACCATTGTCGAAGGCACGTCCGGCAACACCGGAATCGCCCTGGCCATGGTGGGCGCGGCCCGCGGCTACCGGGTCATCCTGACTATGCCGGAAACCATGTCCACCGAGCGCCGGGTCATGCTGCGCGCGTACGGCGCCGAGATTGTCCTGACCCCCGGCTCCGAGGGTATGCGCGGTGCCGTGGAGAAGGCCCAGGAGATCGTGGCCAACACGGAGAACTCCATCTGGGCCCAGCAGTTCGCCAACGAGGCCAACCCGGAGGTCCACCGCCGCACCACGGCCGAGGAAATCTGGGTCGACACCGACGGCAAGGTGGACATCTTCGTCGCCGGCGTCGGCACCGGCGGCACCGTTACCGGCGTCGGCCAGGTCCTGAAGGAACGCCGCCCGGACGTGCAGATCGTCGCCGTCGAGCCGAAGGACTCCGCCATCCTCAACGGCGGCGCCCCGGGCCCGCACAAGATCCAGGGCCTCGGCGCGAACTTCGTCCCGGAAATCCTGGACACCAATGTCTATGACGAGGTCATCGACGCCACGCTGGAAGACTCCGTCCGCGTCGCGCGCGAGCTCGGCATCAAGGAAGGCATCCTGGGCGGCATATCCTCCGGCGCCATCGTCTGGGCGGCCCTGGAGCTCGCCAAGCGCCCGGAGAACGCCGGTAAACTCATTGTTGCTGTGGTTTGCGACTTTGGTGAGCGTTACATCTCCACCGTGCTGTACGACGACATCCGCGGTTAAGTCCCTGCCGCTGTCCCACGATTCCCCAGAAAGGTCTTTGTGAGCTTCTTCGCAAGACTGAAGGAAGACCTCGACGCCGCCCGGTCCCACGACCCGGCGGCTCGAGGTTCTTTTGAGAACTTCTTTGCCTATTCCGGCCTGCACGCGATCTGGTTCCACCGCCTGACGCACCGGCTGTGGCAAAACCCGGCCCTGCGGTTCCCGGCGCGGCTCATCTCCCAGCTCGCCCGGTTCCTCACCGGCATCGAGATCCACCCCGGCGCGACCATCGGCCGGCGCTTCTTCATCGATCACGGCATGGGCGTGGTCATCGGCGAGACCGCCGAGATCGGCGAGGACGTCATGATCTACCACGGCGTGACCCTCGGCGGCCGCTCGCTTGCCAAGATCAAACGCCACCCCACCATCGAGGACCGGGTGGTGATCGGTGCCGGGGCCAAGGTTCTGGGTCCCATCACCATCGGCCGGGACAGCGCCGTCGGCGCCAACGCCGTGGTGGTCAAGGATGCCCCGGCTGAATCAATCGTCACCGGCGTGCCGGCCACCTGGCGGCACCGCGACGCGCAGCGCGAGACCAAGCCCGCCGTCGACCCGGCCGAATACCTGATCGATTACCACATCTAGGGCGTCTTAGCCGGGGAACCGCTTGTAGATGTTCCAGAGGACGGCGTCGAACGCCCGGTCCGGCAGCAGGTGGCGCAGCAGCAGGATCCCCCGGGCGCTGGCACCCACCGGGTACCGTGTCTTGGGCCGCCTCGCGGTCGCCGCGTGCAGGATGGCCTCGGCGGCGAGCTCCGGCCGCGCCGAGGTGGCAGCGTTGTCCGTGGTGGCCAGCGCGGCCGCCACCACCTTGGCCTGGGCCCCGTACGGGCCACTCCCGGAGCTGGCCAACAGCCCCTGCGCCGCAATGGCGCCCCACTCGGACTGCGTGCCGGCGGGCTCGATGATGGCCACGTCAATGCCGTGCGGCTTGAGCTCGAGCCGCAGCGAATCGCTCAGGCCCTCCACCGCAAACTTCGTCGCGTGGTACCAGGCGCCCAGCGGCTCGTACATCTTGCCGCCGATCGATGAGATGTTGATGATCCGGCCCGCCCGCGCGGCCCGCATGGCGGGGATCACTAGCTGCGTCATCCGCGCCAGGCCGAAGACGTTCACGTCGAACTGCCGCCGCCCCTCGGCCAGCTCCACCTCCTCGAGCGAACCGTACGTCCCGTAGCCGGCGTTGTTGACCAGGACGTCGATCCGGCCGTGCGCGGCCAGCACTTCCCCGACGGCGGCGCTCATCGAGGCCTCGTCCGTCACGTCCAATGCCATCACCTTGACGCCGGAGGCTTTCAACGGCTCCATTTTTTCCACCCGCCGGGCCCCGGCATAGACCGTGAAGCCGGCCGAGGCAAGCTTTTTCGCGGTTTCAAAGCCGATCCCGGTGGACGCACCGGTGACGAACGCTACTGGCTGGGGCATGAGCAAAACTCCTTGGGCGCTGAACTCCTTGGGCAGGAGCGGCCGGAGACACGGACGGCCGGCGCCTCCCAGAGTATCTGGAAAGGGCCGGCCGTCCGTGGTGCTGCTAGTGGGTGTCGACTGCCTCGATCTCGGACTTGTCCTCGCCCCAGAGGGTGTGGAACGTGCCCTCGGCATCGACGCGGCCGTAGGTGTGCGCACCGAAGAGGTCGCGCTGGCCCTGGATGACGGCGGCCGGCAGGCGCTTGCGGCGCAGGCCGTCGTAGTAGGCCAGTGAGGAGGAGAACACCGGCACCGGGATGCCGAGCTGAACCGCGGTGGACACTACCCGGCGCCAGGCCGGGAGGACCTCGGCGATCGCCTTGGTGAACGCCGGCGCGAAGAGCAGGTTGGCCGGCTTCTCCGCCGCGGCGTAAGCCTTGGTGATCTCCTTGAGCAGTTCGGCGCGGATGATGCAGCCGCCGCGCCACAGCGAGGCGATCTCATCCAGCTTCAGGTCCCAGCCGTATTCCTTGGCCGCGGAGGTGAGCATGTCGAGTCCCTGGGCGTAGGAGACCAGCTTCGAGGCGTAGAGCGCCTGGCGGACGTCTTCGACGAAGCTCTCGGGGACCTCGACGGCGGCCTCGCCGCCGGCCAGCAGTTCCTGGGCCAGCACACGCTGCTCCGCCTGGGAGGACAGGGCCCGGGCGAAGACGGACTCAGCGATGCCCGACGTCGGGGAACCGAGCTCGAGCGCGGAGATGACCGTCCAGCGGCCGGTGCCCTTCTGGCCGGCAGCATCCACCACGACGTCGACGAACGGCTTGCCGGTCTTCGCATCGACGTGGCCGAGGACCTCGGCGGAGATTTCGATCAGGAAGGAGGCGAGGTCGCCCTTGTTCCACTCTTCGAAGATCTTGGCCTGCTCGGCCGGTTCGATCCCGGCGCCGGAGCGCAGGAGGTCGAAGGCCTCGCCGATGACCTGCATGTCGGCGTATTCGATGCCGTTGTGGACCATCTTGACGAAGTGGCCGGCGCCGTCGGTGCCGATCCAGGCGCAGCAGGGCTGGCCGTCGACGTGGGCGGCGATCTTTTCCAGCAGCGGGCCGAGGGCGTCGTAGGACTCCTTGGAACCGCCCGGCATGATCGAGGGGCCGTTGAGGGCACCCTCCTCGCCACCGGAGACGCCGATCCCGACGAAATGCAGGTCCTTCTTGGCGAGCGCGGCCTCGCGGCGGCGGGTGTCCTCGTAGTGCGAGTTGCCGGCGTCGATGATGATGTCGCCCGCCTCCAGGAGCGGCTCGAGCTGCTCGATCACGGAATCGACCGGCTTGCCGGCCTTGACCATGATCAGCACGCGGCGCGGCTTCTCCAGCGAATCAACGAGTTCCTGGAGGGTCTCCGTGCGGACGAAGTCGCCCTCATCGCCGTACTTGGCGAGCAGGGTGTCTGTCTTTTCCACCGACCGGTTGTGCAGGGCAACGGTGAAGCCGTTCCGGGCCAGGTTGCGTGCGAGGTTGGCCCCCATCACGGCGAGGCCGGTAACACCGATGTGTGCTGACATCAAAACTCCAATTCATTTCTGTACACCATGATTTGTAGACCATGGATGCACGGGGGTTCATCTAAGACGTTCATCTAGGACTCGGCAGGTTGCGCCGCAAAGGGCAGAACCCGCTCTTGAGGATTTGTGGCTGTCCATAAACCATATGTATTTCCGCGGGCTGCGGGAAAGCAGCGCCCACGTAGCGGAATACTGCGCGTCATAAACAGTCTATGATCACCGGCGCCCGCCACGCCGGTCGGCCCGGAGCAGCCCCGCAGCATTATGCTTACGACTATGTCAACCAGCCTCCATCATCGTGCCATTGAGCACCTCGGGACCCGGATCGTGGCCGGCGAGCTGCCGCCCGGGCACGTCATGCTTGCCGAGCACCTTGAGGACGAACTCAAGGTCTCCCGCTCGGTGGTGCGGGAGGCGGTCCGGGTCCTCCAGTCCCTGGGCCTGGTGGAGACCATCAAGCGCGTCGGCATCCGGGTGCTGCCCTCGAACCGGTGGAACCCGTTCGATCCGCTCGTAATCCGCTGGCGCCTGGCCGGCGAGGGCCGCGGCGCCCAGCTGCGCTCCCTGGCCGAACTCCGCACCGCCGTCGAGCCGGTGGCCGCCGAACTTGCAGCGGCCAACGCCCCCCAGGCACTCCGCCGGGAGCTCGTGGAGATCTCGCACGCCATGCGCGACGCCGGGCAGGCCGGGGACGTGCCCCGGTTCCTTGAGCTGGACATCCTGTTCCATTCCCTGTTGCTGACCGGCTCCGGCAACGAGATGTTCGCCAACATGGTGGGCCAAGTGACCGAGACCCTGACCGGCCGCACCCTCCACGGCCTGATGCCGGACCACCCGCGGGAGACGGCGCTGCAGTGGCACGTGGAGGTCGCCGAGGCCATCGCCGCCGGGGATGCCGCCGCCGCGCGCGAGTCCTCCAACCGGATCATGCGGGAGACCATCTCGGAGATGGAGCCGAGCTGGAAGAACCAGCCGCGGGTGTTTGTCCCGGTCGAGCGGCACTAGCCCGCTGGTCGCCCCCTGGGCGGACCGGATCCCGACGACGGCGGATCGGATCCCGGCGACGGCGGCGCTCACTCCGTGGCCGGCCGGAAGTCCAGCAGGACCTTCCCGGAAACAGCCGCGTTCCTGGCGACGTCGAACGCTTCCAGTCCGCGGTCCAGCGTAAAGGCGTGGGTGACCACGGGATCCACCAGCAGCGATCCGTCGGCCAGTGCACCGAGAACCTCGTCGATTTCGTCGTTGAAGCGGAACGAGCCCACGAGCTCCAGCTCGCGCGTGATGGCCAAGGAGATCAGCACGGGCTGCGGGCCCGAGGGCAGGAGTCCCACCATCACCACCCTGCCGCCGCGGACCGCACCCTTGATCGCCGAGGCCAGGCCCTGGTGGCTGCCTGAGGACTCGATGACGACGTCCGCCTCCACCGCCGCGATCGCCTCGCCATCGTCCCCCTTGAGGACAGCGTCGGCTCCCACGGCACGGGCGATTTCCAGCGGCCTGTCGTGCATGTCCACCGCAACGATCCGGCCTGCGCCGGCGCGCTTGAGGACCGCCACCGCCAGGGCGCCGATGGGGCCGCTGCCGATCACCAGCACCGTCTTTCCCGCCACGTCCCCGGCCCGCAACACGGCGTGCCAGGCGACGCTGGCCGGTTCCGCCAGGGCCGCGGTCCGCAGTTCCAGCCCCGCCGGCAGCGGCCGGAGCATCCTGGCAGGCAGCGTGGCGTAGCGGCTGAAAGCCCCGTCCGTGTGCGGAAAGCGTGCGGCGCTGCCCAGGTAGGTGCACCCCGGTGACAGGTTGGGCCGGTCTTCGGGGTACCGGGCGCTGCCCGGACCGGGCGTGGCGGGATGCACCGCGACGGGCGTGCCGGGCGCGGGCCCCGAGCCGTCCGCGGCGGCCCGGACCACGGTTCCCACGATCTCGTGGCCCAGGACCAGGGGTGCCCTCAGAACGGATTCGCCTGCGGCGCCGTGCAGCCAGTAGTGCAGGTCGGAGCCGCAGATCCCGCCGAAGGCCACTTCGATGACGGCTTCATCGGGTGCCGGTGCGGGCACGGGAATGTCCTCGATCCGCAGGTCTCCCGCCGCGTGGGCCACCACCGCCGGGGCCGTGGCCGGGAGTGTTGCCAGGGCGCCCATCAGACCACCACCGTCATGCCGCCGTCGATGAAGATGGTCTGGCCGTTGACGAAGTCCGAGCCGGCAGAGGCCAGCCACACCGCGGGGCCGGCCAGGTCCTGCACGGTCCCCCACCGGTGCGCGGGGGTCCGGCCCAGGATCCAGGCGTTGAACGCCTCGTCATCGACGAGGTTCTGCGTCATCTCGGTGTGGATGTAGCCTGGCGCGATGCCGTTGATCTGTAGCCCGGAACCGGCCCATTCCGCGGTCATGGCCCGGGTCAAGTTCCGCAGCCCGCCCTTGGCCGCCACGTAGGGGGCGATGGTGGGCCGGGCGAGGTCGGTCTGGACCGAGCAGATGTTGATGATCTTGCCCCGGCCGCGGGGGATCATGTGCCGGGCCGCCGCCCGGCCCACCAGGAAGGCGCTGGTCAGGTCGGTGGCGATCACCCGGTCCCAGTCCGCGACGTCGAGCTCGAGCATGGGGACCCGGTGCTGGATGCCGGCGTTGTTCACCAGGATCTCCAGCGGCCCCACGTTTTCCTCCACCCAGGCGACGCCCCGGGCCGCCTCGGCGTCGCTGGTGACGTCGAAGGCGCAGCTGTGCACCCGCCCCGGCGGGTAGTCGGCGGCCATCGCGGCCTCGGCGGCCTTGAGCCGCTCCGGGTTGATGCCGTTGAGCACCACGGTGGCGCCGGCGTCGGCCAGGGCCCGGGCCAGGGCGTTGCCGATCCCCCGGCTGGAACCGGTCACCAGGGCTACGCGCCCTGTCAGGTCAAATAGTCCATTCATGGTTTGCTGATCCTCATTTGGTCTTGACTGTTGTGTTGACTGTTGTGTTGTCACTGAGGTTGGAGATGGTTTGCCGCACGACTGCGAGGTCCCGGTCCCCCAGCCCTTGGCGTTTGAGTTCCGCGTAGAGCTCGACGCCGGCGGCCGCCATCGGTACGGCGGCACCGGCCGCCGCGGCGCTTTCGAGCACGAAGGACAGGTCCTTGTGCATGAACCTGGCGGGTCCGGTGGGCTCGTAGTTTTTGGCGGCGAGCCGTGGCCCCACGATGTCCAGGACCCGGCTGCCGGCCAGTCCGCCCGCGAGCACTTCGTAAAGGGCGGCCACGTCCATGCCGGAGCGTTCGGCGAGCTCCGCGGCCTCGGCGAGCGCCGCCGTCGTGGTTCCCACGATCAGCTGGTTGCACGCCTTGGCGAGCGACCCCGCACCCAATGGTCCGAGCCGCCGCACGGTGCTGCCCATCGCGCTGAAGAGCGGCAGGAGCCGGCGGAAGTCCTCTTCGCTGGCGCCGGCCATGATGGCGAGGGTTCCGTCCACCGCACCTTTCGTGCCGCCGCTGACGGGCGCATCGACGACGACGGCGTAGCCGCCGCTCGCCTCCGCGACGCGCGCCCCGAATGCCTGCACCGCAGAGGGCGAGACGCTGCTCATGACCACCACGGCGGTTCCGGGGGCGGGTGGCCTGGCGGCCCAGCCGGCCAAGAGCGCGGCGCTGGCATCTTCAATGTCGGACAGATCCGGGAGCATGAAGACAATGACGGGCAGGTCGCGGAGAGCCTCGACCGCGGCCACGCTGGATCCGCCCCTGGCCTCGAAGGCATCCAGGGCCGCCGGCGACCGGTTCCAGGCGCTGACGGCCCACCCCGCCGCGAGGAGGTTGGCGGCCATCGGCGCACCCATCAGTCCGAGGCCGACAAAGCCGGCCTCCTTGCGGTCCATCTCCATGCTGCCTCACATCGTTGTGGCTTATCTTTACAGTGGTAAATATTTGAAACTGTTCAGCATTCTAGCCTCCATTCAGTATGATGAACACTATGACGACCCAAACCACCGTCGCGATCGCCGTCCCGCTCGAAGCAGAGCTGGTGGAACGCATCCGCGCCGTAGACCCGTCCGTGACCGTCCTCTACGAGCCCGAGCTCTTGCCGCCGGAACGTTTTCCCGCCGACCATGCGGGCGATCCGGACTTCCGCCGGACGCCGGAGCAGGAAGAGCGCTACTGGGACATGCTCAACAAGGCCCAGGTCCTGTACGGGCTCCCCAACGAAAACCCGGCGGGCCTCGCCAGGATCGCCGGCAGCAACCCCCGCCTTGAGTGGATCCATGCCATGGCGGCAGGTGCCGGCGGTGCCGTGAAGGCCGCAGGACTGGACGCCGCGACGCTGCAGAAGTTCAAGGTCACCACCTCCGCCGGGGTGCACGCCCTGCCGCTGGCCGAATTCGCCGCCCTCGGCATCCTCAACGGCTTCAAGCGCAGCGCGGAACTGGCACAGGACCAGGCCGCCAAGGTCTGGCCCGAGCTCCGCACCCCCACCCGCTTGGTCAACGGCTCCCGCCTGGTGGTCACCGGGCTGGGCGAGATCGGGCTCGAGACCGCACGGATTGCCCGCGCCCTGGGCATGATTGTCAGCGGCACCAAGCGGACCGTGGAGCCCATCGACGGGATCGACGTGGTCACGGACAACGACGGCCTCGCCGGCCTGCTCGGCGCCGCAGACGCCGTCGTCAACACTCTTCCCGGCACGCCGTACACCGAGAAACTCTTCGGCCGGGAGGTCTTCGCTGCCATGAAGCCCGGAACGGTCTTCGTCAACGTGGGCCGCGGCACGGTGGTGGATGAGGAGGCGCTCCTGGAGGCGCTCGAGAATGGCCAGGTCTCCTATGCCTGCCTGGATGTGTTTGCCGTGGAGCCGCTCCCGCAGGACAGCCCGCTATGGACCCACCCCAGGGTGATGGTGTCCCCGCACACCTCGGCCCTCAGCGCAGCCGAAAACCGGCTGATCGCCGAGCGCTTCTGCAGCAACCTGCGGACCTACCTCGACGGCGGCGAACTCCCCCACCTCGTGGACACGGTCCACTTCTACTAAGCCCCGCTTCCGCACCAAGCACCCAGGGCGGCCCCACCGGAAACGGTTGGGCCGCCCTTTGCTGTCCGGCGCCGCGCTGGGCCGCGTGGGGCCGCATATCCGGCTGGCGACGCGCATTCACCCTGACGCCGCACCTCCGGGTCCCGCGATGCGCATCCCTGCCGGCGAGGCGCACTCGGCTCAGCGACGCGGGTCCCGCTCAGCGACGCGCATATTGTCCCTCGACGCCGGTATTCCGGTAGCGCCGGGTATTGTGCGCGTCG
This sequence comes from Arthrobacter sp. ES3-54, assembly GCF_029504395.1. Classification (GTDB taxonomy): domain Bacteria; phylum Actinomycetota; class Actinomycetes; order Actinomycetales; family Micrococcaceae; genus Arthrobacter. Next base: position 34,893 of record NZ_JAQFIF010000004.1, on the reverse strand, counting down.
CCAGGCGCTTGCCGTGTCGCAAAAGGCCGTGGCCCCTTCCTGAGCGGAAGGGGCCGCGGCCTGAAGTGTCCCGCAGGGGGCGGGCGGAGAAGGGCGGGTGCGCCTAGCTCGCGTCCTCAATGAGGAGGAGGTCGCGTCCCACCGTCTCGGGAGTGAAGAAGGTGGTGACGAACGAGATCAGTGCAAGCACCAGCGAGTAGATGGCAAGCACCAGCCAGGAATGGTCCGTGGCGGCCAGAAGCGCGGCGCCTACCAGCGGTACCAGTCCGCCGGCCAGGACGGCCGAGAACTCGCGGCTCATGGCCACGCCGGTGAAGCGGTACTGCGAGCCGAAGAGTTCAGGCAGCAGCGGGCACTGGGGGCCGAGCATAGACTGAACGCCGAGGGCGATGCCCACTACCATGACAACCCAGACGAGTGTGACGTTGCCCAGGGTGACCAGGTAGAACGCCGGCAGCGCGATGAGCGCCTGGAAGAGGGCACCGTAGCGGTAGACCGGCACGCGGCCGAACCTGTCCGAGAGCGCGCCGAACGTGATCACCATGACGGCGGCGAACCCTGCTGCAATGAGCAGGCCAACCGGACCGATGAACTTGTCGCCGGGAAAAACGCCGTCCTTTGACGCCAGGAACGCGATCAGCAGGGCGGAGTAGATCGAGGAATTGCCGTTCTCACCCATCCGCAGGCCGATGCCGATTAGCACGTTCTTCTTGGAGTGCTTCCACAGCTGGCCGATGGGGTTCTTGACCACATTCTTGTGCTTCTCCAGCTCCTGGAACACCGGCGTTTCCTTCAGCCGAAGCCGAATGAACAGGGCCACAACAACCAGGAGCACACTGGCCAGGAAGGGCACCCGCCACAGCCAGCCTTGCAGGGTGGCCTTGTCGGCCATGGCAATGAGGGCAAACGTGCCGGCGCCGAGCAGGGTACCCAGCTGGATGCCGACGAACGGGAGAGAGGCGAAGAAACCACGACGGCGACGCGGCGCGACTTCGGAGATCAACGTGGTGGCGCCCGCCTGTTCCGCACCGGCACCCAGCCCCTGGCAAATGCGCAGGAAGACCAGGAGCACGGCGCCCACCATGCCTGCCTGTTCGTAAGTCGGCAGCAGGCCGATGGCAAAGCTGGCGGTCCCCATCAGGCCGATGGTGAGGATGAGGACCATTTTGCGGCCGAACCGGTCGCCGATGTAGCCGAAGACCATTCCGCCAAAGGGCCGGGCCGCGAAACCTACGCCGTACGTGGCGAAGGAAGCGATCAGGGCTCCGTCCTCGCCGAGCGGCGCGAAGAACAGCGGGCCGAAGATCAGGGCCGAAGCCAGGCCATAGATGTAAAAGTCGTAGTACTCCAGAGCGGAGCCTACAGAGCTGGCAAGCGTTGCCCGTCGCAGCTGTTCCGGATCGACGACGGCGCCGTCCGCTTCAGCGAGCGGTGTATTAGTACGAGTTGTCACAAGCACTCCCTCAAGAACACTCCAGAACCCCGTTGGCCTGGTGGGATGTGAGCAACCCCTCAAAGGAGTCGATCATCATGCTGAACAGCGTACAGCATGATGGTCGCCTAGCCAATGAATAATCAGATTTATCGTGGCGACCCGGGACGGCCCGGCGTTACGGGCACTAGCCCATGGGATTGCCCAGGGACCGGGCGAGGTCCTGGAGTTCCTTGACCATCATGGCGCCTTGCTCCTGCGAGTACGTCGCCTTCAGTGCTGTGACCGAGAGGCCGAGGCTGGGGCCGTGTGCACCCCGCGTCGGGACGGCCACGGCCAGGCACACGACACCGGTGGTGGATTCCTCATCCTCGAACGCGTAGCCCTGCTCCCGGATGACGGCGAGTTGCGCCTTGAGCTCAGCTCCGGTGCGCAGCGACTTAGGCGTCAGGACCGGCAGTTCGGCCTCGTCGGCGAACATCTCGTCGACGTCGTGGTCATGCAGTCGCGCTATCAGCGCCTTGCCCACGGCGCAGAGGGAAACCGGCATCTTGTCGCCGATGTTGGACGTCAGGCGCACCGCCGGGTGTCCTTCGTAGCGGGCGAGATAGATGACGTTTGTTCCATCCAGCATGGCGATCCGGACCGTTTCTCCCGAAAGCGTAGGAGCCTGTTCACAGAAACGGTAGAACTCCTGGACCTCGTCGAGGCGGCTGAGGTACGCCGCACCCAGCTCAACCAATTTGCGGCCGAGCGTGAACTCCGCGCCCTGGCGGTTGATCAGCCTGGCCTCCTCGAGTGCGAGCAGGAGGTTGGAGGTTGAGGACTTCGGAATTCCTAGCTCCCTGGCCAGATCACTGAGCGTCAGGCGTCCGGTCGCAGATGCGGCCAGGGCGTCCAGCACAGCGGCGGCGCGGGTGACGGCCGGTGCGGGTGACGCGCTCCCCAATCCGTCGGAGGTTCGGGAAACTCGGGAATCGGCCATGATTCTCCTTCAGGTATCGCGCGCAAGTCGCCGCGCCACTCATTCAAATGCCGTCCAGTCAGCTGAACACTAACCATCATAATGTCTGGCGCCGCGATGCGGGACCTTGCTGGCCCTCGTCTACCCGGCGCTCCTCTGTCAGCGCTCCTCTTTGTGGACCGCCGGTCTGTCAGGCGGCGGACACAACGGGATTGGTCAGCTGGCCGATGCCTGCAATGTGGCAGGTGACAGTGTCGCCGGGAACGATTGGCGCACACTCGGCAGGGAATCCCGTCAGCACCAGGTCGCCCGGGTGAAGCGTCATGAAGGAGGTCAGATAGGCGAGTATTTCCTCCACCCTCCAGCCGAGATCGGCGGAGCTGGCCGCCTTGAGATCCACCCCGTTGTGGTTGATGCCGATCGCCAAGTCGTCCCCCGTCAGGTCCGTGACAATCCACGGCCCCACAGGCGTGAACGTGTCCTGGCTCTTGGCACTGATCCACAGGACGTCGGATTCCTGCAGGTCCCTGGCGGAGACGTCGTTTCCGATGGTGTAGCCCAGGACTGCGCTCCTGGCGTTGCCGGGCGTCAATCCGCGGACCTTGCTCCCGACGACGATTGTCAGTTCGGCCTCCGGCTCGACGCGGCCCACCCCCGGCCGGAGTTCAATTGCGTCGCCCGGGCCGACCACGCTGGTGGCCGCCTTGTGGAAGGCCTGCGGCGGAAGCTCGCGGCCCGCCCGGCCGGTATTGTGCGCCATGCCCAGGACGTTGGCGGGGGCGCTGGGGGCGAGGAACGTAAATGATGTCTCATCCACGGTCGCGCCGATTTCCCAGCCGCCGCGGGGCGGGCTGCCGGCATTAGCCGCAGAACCGGGGAAGGGGGAGGTGGTAACCGTCCACACTCTGCCGGCCGCACTGCCAAAGTCCGGTGCGTCGTTGGTGACGAAGAAGTGTTCGTCCTCGGCCGCCCGGGAAAGGGGGCGGACTCTGGCGATTCGGCGGGCAGTCGTGGCGGTCATGAAAACATCCTAGGCGGCAGGGTCCTGCGGCCCGGAATTAGGCCATCGAATAGCCTAATTCCTGGCGCGTCGAAACGCCGTCGGTGTTTCACATTTCCAATCGTTCACGGTATATTCGTAACAAGCCTTCCACCGCGGCATCCCCCAATAGTCGCGGTGGAAGGCTTTTCCAATGCCCGGGTGACGCCGGTATCCGGACCACCAACAAGAGCCGGCGGGGCCGCCCATCGACGTCGGCCCGACACCCCAGGCCCGGCACTCTATGCGGCGTCCGCAACCGCCCCCCGCAGCCGCCAGCCGCCGCCGAGGCCGTCCCGGATCAATTCCATGGTGGTCAGGGCCGATCCACGGTTACGGCCAAGCCTTGCCTGGATCTGCCAGACCTCGACGTCCACGCGGCTCAGGCCCTTGGGCATCCGGCGCTCGGCCTCCCACCAGCTGACCCGCTCGAACCAGCGCACCGGCTCGGCCCCGACCAGCCACTCCCTGCCCCCGCGGACCACGGCCAGCGGCCGCCCGTCCGGACCCATCTTCACCATCACGTGCTCCATGCCCCACACGCTAGGGTGGGGCTCGGACATTTTAGAGGCACGGACAAATTAGGGCACGGGCAAATTCGGAGAACGTACATTTAGAGGACACAGACATCTCACTGAACCGACGGCCGAAAAGCGCCCGAACGGATCACCGGACGCACAAAACCCCGCCTTGCGGGCCAGATGGTCCGACATGACGGGGTTTCTTGTGGTGGGTCCTACCGGGATCGAACCGATGACATCCACGGTGTAAACGTGGCGCTCTACCAGCTGAGCTAAAGACCCAAACCGCGGTATCCGCGCCTCAGCGCTTCAACCAACGAACAGCTACTGTACCGGATATCACCGGCCAAGCGCCAATCGGCCAGGCCATCCCTACAGTGCCGGCAGCTCGGCGGCGAGCCAGGTCAAGGCCCCGCTGACCCCTGCGTCCAACTTGATGGTGGCGAGGTTGTCCCCGCGCGTCGGTCCCCTGTTGATGATGACCACGGCTTTGCCCTGTTTCGCCGCGTGACGGGCAAAACGCAGGCCGCTCATCACGGTGAGCGACGAGCCAGCCACAAGGAGCGCCCGGGCCGCGTCAACCATGGCGTAGGAGCGCTCCACGCGGTCCTTGGGTACATTTTCCCCGAAGTAGACGAAGTCCGGTTTCAAAGTTCCCGCGCAGGCGGGGCAGCGGGCGACGACGAACGATTCGATCAGTCCAGCGTCCTCGACTGTGGCATCGGCGTCGGGGGCCATCTCAACCACCCCGGCGGCCTGCGCCCGTTCCAGGAATCCGGGGTTGAGTTCCTCCAGGACACTGGCCAGCATCCGGCGGCTGAACAGCCGGCGGCAGTCCAGGCACACAACCTGGTCGAACCGGCCGTGCAGGTCCACGACATTGACGCTGCCGGCGTCCTCGTGGAGACGGTCCACGTTCTGGGTAATGAGTCCGGTGAGCAGTCCCCGCTGTTCCAGCCGGGCTACCGCGGCATGGCCGTCATTGGGATCCGCCCGGCGCAGATGCGACCAGCCGATGTGATTGCGGGCCCAGTAGCGTTGCCGGTTTCCGGGTTCGCCGATGAATTCCTGGTAGGTCATGGGGGTCCGCGGAGCGGCGCCTGGTCCGCGGTAATCCGGGATGCCCGAATCCGTGCTCAGACCAGCACCGGTCAGCACGGCAAACTGCCGCCCGGACAGCAGGGCGTGGATGTCCTGCAGAATCCCGGTTTCGCTGTGTTGGAGCTCCGCGGCGGTCTGGGCGGCACTCTCGGCTGCCGTGGCCGGCGGGAGGCTGGCAAACCCGGTCATTCCGATTCCTGGCCGCCGCTGCCTCACCGGCTCAGTTCCCGCCGAGTCCCGCGAGGGCTGTCCGGTATTCGGCAAGGTCCCGGGCCTGGCCGCGGGGATTCACCACCACGTAGCGGACGATTCCTGCCGCATCAATGATAAAGGTGCCGCGCAGTGCCATGCCGCTTTCAGAGTCGAACACCCCGTAGGCCGAGGCCACGGCGCCGTGCGGCCAAAAGTCGGCGAGCAGGTCGAAACCGTAGCCTTCCTTCTCGGCGTAGGCCCGTTGGGCGAACTTGCTGTCCACCGAGACAGCCAGCACGGCGGCATCGGCATCTTCGAACAGAGCCAGGTTGTCCCGGATTTCGCAGAGTTCCCCGGTGCAGATGCCGGAGAAAGCGAAGGGATAAAAGACAATGACTACATTGCGGCCGCGGAAGTCTGAAAGGCGCACCGGTTCGCCGAATTGATTGGCAAGCTCGAAATCCGGGGCGGAATCGCCGACGCCGGGAACGGGCGCAGCGGCGGCGGGCAGCGCAGCGGCAGACACGGCAGTGGCCTCGTGCTGGACCGCTTGGGTCACTTGTTCTTCCGCGTAACCAGCCGGGTGGCGCTCCAGTCCTTCGAGACGCCGGCGGAAGTGGTGTAGTGGAGCCCTGCTGTGGGGGCGGCATCCTGGATGTCCGCCGGCGACACATAGCCGTCCCGGCCGGACTTGGGAGTCAGGACCCAGACAACGCCGCCCTCGGTGAGAGTGGTCAGCGAATCGACCAGCGTGTCAACAAGGTCTCCGTCACCTGCCCGCCACCAGAGAATGGCGGCATCGACCACCTCGTGGTCGTCCTCGTCGAGAAGCTCAGAGCCCGTGAGATCTTCGATATCGTCTCGCAAGTCGAAGTCGACGTCGTCGTCATAACCGAATTCCTGAATCAGGTCCCCGTCTTTGAAACCCAGTTTCTCCGCCACATTTACCGAAGTGGCGGCGTCGGCCTCGCTCACGTGTTGCTCCTATGCTTTGTGAATTGCTTCATGTTTTCAATGGCACTAGTGATTTCCATTACTCCAAGCCAACACCCTTTGGGCTCTCGCTTCAAGCTGTTGGCACCGCGATCCGCCATATTCTGCGTCACACAGGGCGATCCGAAGGCTGCCGGGCAGCGCTTCGTCACACAACCAGTATGCCCGTGAAATACGGCGGCGGGTCCATGCGGCGGCTACGCATCCATCTGCCAGCACGACTAGAGTGGCTGATGACGACTACGCCTGCCCGGGCAACCGCCCGGCTATTTACAGGCAGGCGTACCGTGATTGGACCTTTGCCCGGCGCATACGACCGGGCTGTTGTAACCGATATGTCGCACACGTCGCGTTCACGCCTGGCAGTCACCCTGCCCGGAGCTGAGGGTGCCGATGGATGCGCTCAAAGAGAGGTTGGACGTGGCTGCAGGAGAAGATACCTCCCATATCCTCAGCGGGTTGACAAACCAGCTGCCTGATCGTGATCCGGAAGAGACCGCCGAATGGCTGGAGTCCCTGGATACCCTGATTCAGGAACAGGGCACGGAACGTGCCCAGTACATCATGCGCAGTCTGCTCCAGCGGGCCGGGGCGCAGAGCGTGGGTGTTCCGATGGTCACCACCACGGACTACGTCAACACCATCCCGGTGGACCAGGAAGCGGAGTTCCCGGGCGATGAGGAGATTGAACGCAAGTATCGGGCCTGGCTGCGCTGGAATGCCGCCGTCATGGTGCACCGGGCGCAGCGGTCGGACATCGGCGTCGGCGGGCACATCTCCACCTACGCCGGTGCCGCAACGCTCTACGAGGTCGGGTTCAACCACTTCTTCCGCGGCAAGGACCACCCCGGCGGCGGCGACCAGATCTTCTTCCAGGGCCACGCCTCCCCCGGCATGTACGCCCGCGCCTTCATGGAAGGCCGGCTGAGCGAAGAGGACATGGACGGCTTCCGCCAGGAGAAGTCCAAGGAAGGCCATGCCCTTTCCTCCTACCCGCACCCGCGCCTCATGCCGGAGTTCTGGGAATTCCCCACGGTTTCCATGGGCATAGGCCCGATGAACGCGATCTACCAGGCGCAGTCCAACCGGTACCTGCACAACCGCGGCATCAAGGACACCTCGGACCAGCAGGTCTGGGCGTTCCTGGGCGACGGCGAAATGGACGAGCCCGAGTCCCGCGGCCTGCTCCAGCTCGCGGCGAACGACAAGCTCGACAACCTTAACTTCGTCATCAACTGCAACCTCCAGCGCCTCGACGGACCCGTCCGCGGCAACGGCAAGATCATGCAGGAGCTTGAGGCCTTCTTCCGCGGCGCCGGCTGGAACGTCATCAAGGTGGTCTGGGGCCGCGAGTGGGATGACCTCCTGGCCAAGGATGAGGACGGCTCGCTCGTCAAGATCATGAACGAGACCGTCGACGGCGATTACCAGACGTACAAGGCCGAGTCCGGCGCGTTCGTCCGCGAGCACTTCTTCGGCAAGACCCCGCAGACCAAGGAAATGGTCCAGGACCTGTCCGACGACCAGATCTGGAACCTCAAGCGCGGCGGCCACGACTACAACAAGGTCTACGCCGCTTACAAGGCCGCCACCGAGTTCAAGGGCAAGCCCACGGTCATCCTGGCCCACACGGTCAAGGGTTACGGTCTGGGCACCCACTTCGAGGGCCGCAACGCGACCCACCAGATGAAGAAGCTCACGATGGCCGACCTCAAGGCCTTCCGCGACCACCTGCGCATCCCGATCACGGACGAGCAGCTGGACGCGGACCTCTACCGGCCGCCGTACTACCACCCCGGCATGGACTCCCCGGAGATCCAGTACCTGATGGGCCGCCGCAAGGAACTGGGCGGATTCGTCCCCGAGCGGCGCTCCATGCACGTCGACGTCACCCTCCCGGATGAGAAAGTCTACGAAGTCGCCAACCGCGGCTCCGGCAAGCAGCACGCCGCCACCACCATGGCGTTTGTCCGCCTGCTCAAGGACCTCATGCGGGACAAGGAGTTCGGCAAGCGGATTGTGCCGATCATCCCGGATGAGGCCCGCACCTTCGGCATGGACGCGTTCTTCCCTACGGCGAAGATCTACAACCCGAACGGCCAGAACTACCTCTCCGTGGACCGCGAGCTCGTCCTGGCGTACAAGGAGTCCATCTCCGGCCAGATCGTGCACGCCGGCATCAACGAGGCCGGTTCCGTGGCAGCCTTCACCGCCGCCGGAACGTCCTACGCCACCCACGGCGAACCGCTCATCCCGGTCTACGTTTTCTACTCGATGTTCGGGTTCCAGCGCACGGGCGACTCCTTCTGGGCAGCTGCCGACCAGATGACCCGCGGGTTCATCATCGGCGCCACGGCCGGCCGCACCACGCTGACCGGCGAAGGCCTGCAGCACGCGGACGGGCACTCCCCCATGCTTGCGGCAACCAACCCGGCGGTCATCACCTACGACCCGGCATACGGCTACGAGATGGGCGTCATCGTGCGCGACGGCCTCAACCGGATGTACGGCCCCGGCCCGGCCGACAACGACCCGTCGAGGAACGTGATGTACTACATCACTGTCTACAACGAGCCGATCGTGCAGCCGCCGGCACCGGCGGAACTCGATGTCGAGGGCATCATCAAGGGCATCTACCTGCTGGCGCCGGCCAAGATTGACGGCCCGCGCACGCAGATCCTGGCCTCGGGCGTGTCTGTCCCGTGGGCCCTCGAAGCCCAGCGGGTCCTCGCCGAGGACTGGGGCGTCTCAGCCGATGTCTGGTCCGTGACCTCTTGGACCGAACTGCGCCGCGACGCCATGGCCGCCGAGGAAGACGCCTTCCTCAACCCCGGCCAGCCCGCCCGCGTTCCGTTCGTGACCCAGCAGCTCGCCGGCGCCACCGGTCCGATCGTGGCAGTCACGGACTACATGAAGGCCGTGCCGGACCAGATCCGCCAGTTCCTGCCGAACGAGTTTGCCTCGCTCGGCGCGGACGGCTTCGGCTTCTCGGACACCCGCGCCGCGGCACGCCGCTTCTTCAAGAACGACATCCACTCAGTTGTGGTCCGTTCCCTGGAGATGCTGGCCCGCCGGGGCGAAGTGGATGCCCAGGCGCCTGCCCAGGCCATCGAGAAGTACCGCCTGCACAATGTCAACGCCGGCACCACCGGCAACGCGGGCGGCGACTCCTAACCGCGCTCCAGCGCAAGAGCGAACGTTCGACGGCGGTTCACACCTGTTGGTGGGGGCCGCCGTCGGGCGTTTAACCGCTCGGAGTCCCCCGGCCTCCCTCTGTCTCCGTCCGCTGCCTCCCACCGGGGGTGGGCAGGGAGCCGGACCGGGAACCGGGCCGGGGACGCTGTGACCTAAGGCAAAGCGAGTTGTAGCCTTCGCACAAATGGAGCTTGGACGGCGCGCCCCGTATGCTCAATGCATGGCAGAGCCGATCACCACTCCCGAAAAACGCAAGCCGGCCTCGAGGGCGATGACTCCGGAGAAAGCCGAGACCCTCAAGAAGCTCCGGGCCAGCGTGGGCCAGTTGTCGACGACGACGCTGCGCCAGCTGGAGAAGTCCCTACCGTGGTACGGCCGGCTGAACTCGGATGAACGTTCCGCCCTGGGCATGGTGGCCCAGAACGGCATCGCAGCCTTCGTCACCTGGTATGAGCGGCCGAGCTCGCCGTCGTGGATCCTCTCCGACGTCTTCGGCACCGCGCCCACCGAGCTGACCCGCTCGATCAGCCTCCAGAAGGCGCTCCAGCTGATCCGGATCGTCGTGGAAGTCGTGGAGGACCAGGTCCCGGTGATCGCCCCGGAGGCGGACCAGGGGGCCCTCCGGGAAGCCGTGCTGCGCTACTCGCGGGAGGTCGCGTTCGCGGCCGCCGACGTCTACGCCCGCGCCGCGGAATCCCGCGGCTCCTGGGACACCCGCCTGGAGGCCCTGATTGTCGATGCCATCCTCCGCGGAGAAAACACGGACGCTCTGCGGTCCAGGATCGCGGCCCTGGGCTGGAAGGCGCAGGAACGCTTCACCGTCATGGTCGGCAATTCCCCGTCCGAACCCAGCGCCAGCTACGTCAGCGAACTGCGGCGCACGGCGGGGCGCTTCGCCGAGGACGCCCTCGTGGGGATCCAGGGCGACCGGCTCATCCTGATCCTCGGCGGCGTCCACGACCGGGAGACCGCGTACCTGAAGCTCAGCGAGCTCTTTGCCCCCGGCCCGGTGGTCTACGGCCCGGAGGCCGGCTCCCTCCTCGAAGCCAGCGGCTCCGCCCAGTCAGCCTTTGCCGGCCTCACCGCAGCCCGTGCGTGGCCTTCCGCGCCGCGCCCAGTGGCGGCCGATGACCTGCTCCCCGAGCGCGTGATCTCCGGCGACGACGCCGCCCGCCGCTCGCTGGTCAAGAACATCTACCGCCCGCTGCTGGCCGCCTCCAACGGGCTGGTGGAGACCCTGGGCACATACCTCGAGCTGGGTCATTCGCTCGAGGCGACGGCCCGCGAACTCTTCGTCCACGCCAACACGGTGCGCTACCGGCTCAAGCGCGTGTGCGACGTCACAGGCTGGGATCCGCTGCTGCCGCGGGAGGCGTTCGTGCTCCAGACCGCCCTCGTGGTGGGCCGGCTTTCGACCCCGCCGAAGGCCCCCACCGAGCGGCAGCCTCCCCGCAACGGCTCCTGAACCGTTGTAGACTTCCTACAAACTGACCCAGTGAGCTTGGTGCATGAAAACACGAATGTTCACGCGGTAATTTGGAAAGCTGGTTACGTGCTTGCAATCGTCTGCCCTGGACAGGGCTCCCAGACCCCTGGTTTTCTGGCCCCCTGGCTGGAACTGCCACCCGTCGCAGGCCTCCTGGCCTCCCTCAGCGAAATAGCAGGCATCGATCTCACCGCCCACGGCACCACCTCCGATGAGGAGACCATCAAGGACACTGCGGTAGCGCAGCCCCTGATCGTGGCCGCAGGCCTGGTGACCGCAAAGTCACTCTTCGACGTCGAGCTCGGCACGCTGCCGGTCATCCTCGCCGGCCATTCCGTCGGCGAAATCACCGCCGCCTCGCTCGCCGGTGTGCTGACGGAAACCGAGGCCATGACGTTTGTCCGCGAACGCGCCAACAGCATGGCCGCCGCTGCTGCCGCCACCCCCACCGGCATGAGCGCCGTAGTGGGCGGCGACCCCGCGGACGTCCTGGCAGCCATTGGCGCTGCCGGAGCCACCGCCGCCAACGTCAACGGGGCCGGCCAGACCGTCGCCGCCGGCACCATGGAGCAGCTCAAGGCCCTGGCCGAGAACCCGCCGGCCAAGGCCCGGGTCATTCCGCTGAAGGTCGCGGGCGCGTTCCACACCTCGCACATGGCCCCCGCCGGCGCGGCCCTGCAGGCCCTGCGCCCGTCGCTGCACCCGCAGAACCCGCTGGTTCCGCTGCTGTCCAACTTCGACGGCGCGGAAGTCACCGACGGCGCTGCCGCCGTCGACAGCCTGATCGCCCAGGTCTCCCGTCCGGTCCGCTGGGACCTCTGCATGGAGACGATGGTGCAGCGCGGGGTAACCGGCGTGATCGAACTGGCTCCCGCCGGAACACTAGCCGGCCTGGCTAAGCGCGGCATGCCCGGCGTCAAGACCGTCACCGTCAAGACCCCGGACGACCTTTCCGCGGCCCTGGCCCTATTTGCAGAACTGGAGGGAGGGGCATGAGCGTTCCCACTTTGAAGCAGGCGCCCGTGCAGGAGAACACCCGCATCATGGGTGTCGGCGCCTACCGACCCAGCGTGATCGTGACCAACGATGACGTGTGCCAGTGGATCGATTCCTCGGACGAGTGGATCCGCCAGCGTACGGGCATCGTCACCCGGCACCGCGCGCCCGCCGACGTCAGCGTGATTGACATGGCCGAGGGCGCCGCACGTGAGGCGCTGCAAAAGGCCGGCATCGAGGCCTCCCAGCTCGGCGCCGTGATCGTTTCCACGGTCACCCACCCGTACGCGACCCCCTCTGCTGCCGCGAGCCTCGCCGACCGCCTCGGCGCGACGCCGGCGCCGGCCTTCGACATTTCCGCGGCGTGCGCCGGCTACTGTTACGGCATCGCCCAGGGTGACGCCCTGGTGCGCTCCGGCGCGGCCGCCTACGTCCTGGTGGTCGGTGCCGAGAAGCTCTCCGACGTCATCGACAACACGGAACGGACCATCTCCTTCCTGCTCGGCGACGGCGCGGGCGCCGTCGTGATCGGCCCCTCTGACACGCCGGGCATCGGCCCATCGGTGTGGGGATCGGACGGCAGCAAGTGGGATGCCATCGGCATGACCCACTCCATGCTGGACATCCGCGAGCTCGCCCTGACCGGCAAGCGCGGCGCCGCCGTCAGCGATGAGGAAGCGGCCCTGACCGACGCGTCCCTGTGGCCGACCCTGCGCCAGGACGGCCAGACCGTCTTCCGCTGGGCCGTATGGGAGATGGCCAAGGTGGCCCAGCAGGCCCTGGACGCCGCCGGCATCCGGTCCGAGGACCTTGCCGCGTTCATCCCGCACCAGGCCAACATGCGCATCATCGACGAGATGGCCAAGAAACTGCAGCTGCCCGAGACCGTCAAGATCGCCCGTGACATCGCCGACGCCGGCAACACCTCCGCGGCGTCCATCCCCCTGGCCACCCACCGCCTGCTTGAGGAAAACCCCGAGCTCAGCGGCGGGCTGGCGCTGCAGATCGGCTTCGGAGCCGGACTGGTCTTCGGCGCCCAGGTGGTCGTGCTTCCTTAGGCAGCCACCGCTTTTCCGAACTAAATACGTTCCGCCCGTTTTACCTTTGCACCGCATGTCCTTCACTTTTAGGGCTCGCCCCCAATGCTGTGCTCAGCAAGCATTCCCGCACCAAGCCGAACCCTCGGTTTGAATCATTTCCGCCCGCGGCTGCCGGTATTCCACCGGCGGCCGCGGGCAACAACCAGAAAAGGAGCCATCAATGGCTAGCAACGAAGAAATCCTGGCCGGCCTGGCTGAAATCGTCAACGAAGAGACCGGCCTGGCCACGGAGGCTGTCGAAATGGACAAGTCCTTCACCGAGGACCTGGACATCGACTCCATCTCGATGATGACCATCGTGGTCAACGCCGAAGAGAAGTTCGGCGTCCGCATCCCGGACGAAGAGGTCAAGAACCTCAAGACCGTCGGCGACGCCGTCAGCTTCATCTCCAACGCCCAGGCCTAGTCTGGCTTCCGCCGGCAACGGCGGACCCCGGTGCCCGGTCCGGGCGCTCCAGCAGTGCCCGGACCGGACCACCATCAAGTGCATGACCCCAAAGTTTTCCCCTCGCAGGCCCCGGCCATCCCGTTCGCGGTTCCGGATACGGCCGGCGCACCGACAGAGAGTGATCCCATGGCACGCAAAGTAGTCATTACCGGTTTGGGTGCCACCACACCCATCGGCGGCGATGTCCCCACGATGTGGAAGAACGCGCTTAAGGGCGTCTCCGGCGCGCACACGCTTGAGGACGACTGGGTGGCAAAGTTCGAGCTGCCTGTCCACTTCGCCGCACGCGCCTCCACGCCCGCCCTCGATGTCCTGACCCGGGTCGAGGCTAAGCGCATGGACCCGTCCACCCAGTTCGCCGTCGTCGCCGCCCGCGAGGCGTGGGCCGACTCCGGCATCACCGAAATCGACCACGACCGTCTGGCGGTTGCCTTCGCGACCGGCATCGGCGGCGTCTGGACCCTCCTGGATGCCTGGGACACCCTGCGCGAAAAGGGACCCCGCCGCGTCCTGCCGATGACCGTGCCCATGCTGATGCCCAACGGCCCGGCCGCGGCGGTTAGCCTGGACCTGGGAGCCCGCGCCGGCGCCCACACCCCCGTTTCCGCCTGCGCATCCGGCACCGAGGCCGTGCACGTTGGCCTGGACCTGATCCGCGCCGGCAAGGCGGACGTCGTCGTCTGCGGCGGCGCCGAAGCTGCCATCCACCCGATGCCGATCGCCGCGTTCGCCTCCATGCAGGCGCTCTCGCGCCGCAACGACGATCCCGAGCACGCCTCACGCCCCTACGACCGTGACCGCGACGGCTTCGTGATGGGCGAGGGCGCCGGTGCCCTGGTGCTCGAGGCCGAGGAACATGCCCTGGCCCGCGGCGCCCGGATCTACGCCGAACTGGCCGGAACCTCGGTCACCGCCGACGCCTACCACATCACCGCCCCGGATCCCGAGGGCCTCGGCGCGACCCGTGCGCTGAAGGCCGCCATGTTCGACGGCCGCATCCAGCCCGAAGACATCGTGCATGTCAACGCGCACGCCACCTCCACCCCGGTCGGCGACAAGCCCGAGTACGCGGCCCTCAAGGCCGCCCTGGGCAAGCACGTGGACAGCGTCGCCGTCTCGGCCACCAAGTCCCAGATGGGGCACCTGCTGGGCGCCTCCGGTGCCGTGGAAGCCGTGCTGACCGTCATGGCCATCTACGACCGCAAGGCGCCGGTGACCATCAACCTTGAGAACCAGGACCCGGAAATCCCGCTCGACATCGTCACGACGGCCCGCGACCTGCCCGCCGGCAGCATCGCCGCGCTGAGCAACTCGTTCGGTTTCGGCGGCCACAACGCCGTGATCGCGGTACGCAGCGTGTAGCTCCACCTCCCCGCAGCACGCCGAGACGGCAGATGGCGGCAATGTTCTTCGTGAACATTGCCGCCATCTGCCTTTTGGCGCCTAGCTATGGAATTGCTGCGGTGTAACGCCGGGTGAGGCCCTAGCCGACCTGGTGGAGCCAGCGCACGGGGGCGCCCTCGGCGGCGTGCCGGAAGGGCTCGAGTTCCTCGTCCCAGGCCTCACCGAGGGCGAGCGAGAGTTCGTGGTAGACGGCCGAAGGGTCTCCGGCGCCGGATTCGTAGGCGTAGCGGATGCGGTCCTCGGACACCATGATGTTGCCGTGGACGTCGGTGGTGGCGTGGAAGATCCCCAGCTCCGGGGTGTGCGACCAGCGGCCGCCGTCGACTCCCTGGCTGGGTTCTTCGGTGACTTCGTAGCGCAGATGCGCCCAGCCGCGCAAAGCGGACGCCAATTGAGCCCCCGTGCCCGGCGCTCCGGTCCACGACAGCTCGGCCCGGAACATTCCGGGCGCGGCAGGCTGAGCGGTCCACTCCAAGTCCGTCCGCTTGTCCACGACAGACCCTATGGCCCACTCAACGTGGGGGCACAAGGCAGTCGGGGCTGAGTGAACGAACAACACACCTCGGGTCAGTGCAACAGACATTCCATCCTCCATAGCTGTAGGTACGTCTTCCCCAACGACCTGTGCCTGGATGTCTGTCTGTTGCGCGGATCCGAAATTATGCCGGCGGTCCCTGCCAGACTACTAATATACAACCGGGTTCGAAGCTGGGACGTGGTGCATTCCAGCTTCAAGTTCAACTTGAAACTTCCCGGGCGTGAGTTTTATTCTGCCCTACCCCTCCTAATTACGCCAGTGCGATTCGGCGCGTCTTTTCCGGCGCGCCGCGCCCTTCTCCGCGGACCGGTGTCCGGCCGGGCCGCACACCGCTATGCCGGGCGATTCTCAGGCCCGGGGGTGCGCCTGCTGATAGCTCTGCCGGAGTCTCTCGACGGACACGTGGGTGTAGATCTGGGTGGTGGCCAGGCTGCTGTGCCCGAGGATTTCCTGCACCGCAC
This sequence comes from Arthrobacter sp. ES3-54, assembly GCF_029504395.1. GTDB lineage: Bacteria > Actinomycetota > Actinomycetes > Actinomycetales > Micrococcaceae > Arthrobacter. Next base: position 19,023 of record NZ_JAQFIF010000004.1, on the reverse strand, counting down.
GCAGGTCCGCCCCGCCGTCGAGCAGGTGGGTCGCGGCGGAGTGCCGCAAGGCGTGCGGTCCGGTGGCGGCGGTGTCCCCCAGCCGTTCCAGCATCCCCTTGACCACGCTGCGGACCTGGCGCTGGTCCACCCGTCCGCCGCGGGCGCCCAGGAAGAGCGCGGGACCGCTGGTCCCGGTGGCGAGGGCCGGCCGGCCGCGGCGGAGCCAGTCGTCCACGGCGAGCGCCGCCGGCAGCCCGTAGGGCACCGTGCGTTCCTTGTTGCCCTTGCCGAGCACCCGGAGGGTCCTGCGGTCCTGCTCGAGGTCGTCGACGTCCATGCCGGCCAGCTCGCCAACCCGGACACCGGTGGCGTAGAGCAGCTCCACGATGGCGCGGTTGCGCAGGGCAAGCGGTTCCCCCTCGGCCGAGGCTGATTCGGCGTCGTCCACGAGCCGCCGGACCTGTTGCTGATGCAGGACGCCGGGCAGGGACTTCTCCCGCTTCGGCGCCTTGAGCCGCAGGGCGGGGTCGGCTTCGATCAGCTCCTCGCGGACAGCCCAGGCGGTGAAGGCCCGGGCGGTCGCGGCGTGGCGGGCCAAGGTGGCTCGGGACTTGCCGGACTCGCTCTGGGCGCCAAGCCAGCGCCGCAGGGTCCCGAGCTCCAGCCCGGATAGGTCCTGGACCCCCTCGCTTGCGGCGTGCGCCAGCAGGCTTTCGACATCGGAGAGATAGGCCCGCACGGTATGGGCGGACCGGCCCCGCTCCGCTTCCAGGTAGCGGCCGAAGCGTGCGGCGGCAAGCTGCATGGCGGCAGGCAGCGCGGCGGGGGGATCCTGTGTAGACACCCTCCTACTGTGGCAGTATTCCCGGGGCTTTCAAGGAGCCGGTCGGCGAGCCGCGTCTTCCCGGCGGCGCTCATCAGGTCAGTCTGCTTTTCCGGAGCGTTTCCAGCCGCCGTGCCGGGATTCGGCCAGGCCCAGCAGCCCCAGCCGGCCAAGCCCGGCGCGGACCGAGTCGGGGCTCAGTCCGGCCACCGTGGCCAGCTTCTCGACCGAGGTGGTGGTGCGCAGCGGCAGGGCATCGAGCAGGATCAGGTCCTCCAGGGTCAGGCCGTCGTGGACCTCCGCCCGGCCGGCCTTGTCCGGGGGCATCGCCTCGCCGCTCGGGGAGGCGAGCTCGGCGATTTCCCCGGCATCCGTGACGCACACGGCGCCGCCTTCGCGCAGGAGCCGGTGGCAGCCGGCGGAGTTGGCGCTGTGGATGGATCCGGGCACGGCGCCCACGGCCCTGCCGAGCGTTTCGGCATGGTGGGCCGTGTTGAGGGCTCCGGAGCGCCACCGGGCCTCGACGACCACCGTGACGGAGGCCAGCGCCGCAATGAGGCGGTTCCGCTGCAGGAACCGGTAGCGGGTGGGCGCGGATCCCGGCGGGACCTCGGCCAGGACTGCGCCGTGGTCCGCCACCGCCCGGAGCAGGGCCTCGTTGCCGGAGGGGTAGAAGCGGTCCACTCCCCCGGCCATGACGGCAATGGTGGGCATGCCGCCCGTGCTGCCGGCCAGAGCGGCCCTGTGGGCGTGGGCGTCAATCCCGTAGGCACCGCCGGAGACGATCGTGAAGCCTCGCTGGGCCAGCGAGTAAGCGAGGTCACCCGTCACCGAAGCCCCGTAGCTGGTGCTGTCCCGGGAGCCCACCAGGGCTATGGCCCTGGCCGCCGGGGGCAGCTCCTGCTCGACGCCGCGCCACCACAGGCAGAGGGGCTCCTGCAGGCCGAGGTCCGCCAGCTGCCGCGGCCACAACTCATCCGTGGGAATGATGATCCGTCCGCCGAGCCGCTGCATGGTGGCCAGGTCCCGCTCCGGTGCGAGGTCGGGCACGCGCGGGGCCCAACGCTTCAGTGCCTCGGGGAGTCCTGACCAGCCGCTGCCGGAGCCGCTGTCCGCCAGGATTCCGGTGATCTCCTGCTCGAGCTCGGGACCGGCCGCGAGCCCGCCGCTGGCAATCCGCAGGGCGTCCTGCGCTCCCGCGGCCTGCACCAGTGCCAGCGCCGCCGCGTCCTGCGGTTCGAACAGCCGGGACAGGGCGGCCCGGGCTGTTCGTTCGTCATCGATCATGGTGGTTCCTTTCGCGGAGACTAGGGCGACGCGGTGTGTGCGGGCGGACTCAAGGGGAGGCCGCGGCGGCCTGGCGGAGGCCCAGCGCCTGGCCGACGTCGTCCCCGTCCGGCACGTCGCGCCGGGAGAGGTCCGCAAGGGTCCAGGCGAGCAACAGGACAGCGTATTAGCATTAGTGCTCATGAGAGCCGCGATATATCTGAGACAGTCACTCGACGCCCAAGAGGGGATTGATCGCCAGCGCCAACGAACGTCGTCAATCGCCACGGCCCGCGGATACCAGATCGTCAAGACGTACGAAGACAACGCCTCGAGCGCCACTAGGTCACGGGTGGCCTCCCAATGGGGGCAACTGCTTGCAGATGCGTCGAACAAGGAGTTCGAGATAGTCATCGCAGTAGATGTGGATCGATTGTTGCGCTCAATTACCGATCTTTCCGAACTGATAAAGACCGGCGTGAAGGTCCTCACCGTAGACGGAGAAATCGACCTGACTACCGCCGATGGCGAGTTCCGTGCTTCGATGCTGGCCGCCATCGCCCGGTTCGAGGTACGCCGGAAGAGCGAACGGCAGAAGCGAGCCAATGAAGCCCGCGCGAAACGCGGCAAGCGTGTCGGCGGACGCCGCGCGTTCGGGTATGAGCCGGACGGCGTGACCGTTCGGGAGCCGGAAGCGGAAGCACTGCGAAAAGGCTACGGGATGGTGGCAGGCCAGGAATCGGTATCGGCCGTTGCCAGGTACTGGAACGGATTGGGCTTCACCACTGGACAAAACAGGCGCCTGAGCAAGGAAGACAAGATTGCTGGCAAGAAGCCGACGCCGTCGCAGTGGACGCGGAGCGCTGTCCGCGATGTCCTGCTGAACGAGCGAAACGTGGGCCGGATGGTTTACCTCGGGGAAGTTCAGGCCGTGGCCGCCGAGTGGAGGCCCGTCGTCGATGACGACCTTTTTGAAACTGTGCGTTCGATACTCCTCAACCCTGAGCGTCAAAAACCTGGTCGGAATCCCGTCGGACTTCTTACCGGCATTGCCCTCTGCGGTGTTTGTGAGGGCACGGTCCACGCTGGCGGTAGCGCACGCTCCGGATACAGAGGGTACCGCTGTTCAGGCTCGACCGGCCATTTTGCGCGCCTCGCTGAACCAGTAGAGGAGTATGTACACGGGATCATGGTCAGCCGGCTGGCCGACCGGGACGCAAAGACGTTGCTGCAGCCCTCCACAAGCACCGGCGCCCGGCAGCTACGCGGGGAGCAAGGTCGGCTTCGTGAACGACTGGAAGCGCTTGCCGTGGAGTTTGCCGACTCGGATGACGACGATGCCCCGCTCGCAGTGTCGCAGCTAAAGACAGCGACGAAGCGCATCAATGAGAGGTTGACCGCGATACAGGCCGAGCTTGCCGATGCCGGCCGAATCGATTTGCTGGGCGGCCTCGTGAATCTCGGCGGCAGCACGACGCAAGAACGCGAAGCCGCGGTCCGGGACGCTTGGCACAAGATGCCTGGCGAACGGCAGCGCGCCGTCATTCGTGAACTGCTGCATATCAAGCTTCACCCACCTGGACGAGGTACAAGAAATTTCCGGCCCTCGACAGTGGCAATTACCTGGCTGTAGTGCGGAAAATTTGCGCACCTCTCAACAGGGTGCTATTTTTTCTCTACCCGGGACAAACTCGGGTCACGACTAACGTCACCCATCCCCGTCGGCAGACGGAGTTGCGAGAATTTCATGCGGCCTTCCGGGGCTAGGCCAATACGTCGGCAGGCGTCTTCGCTGAAATAACAGTGCAGCCTTTTGGGGCGAGGTTCACACGCTGGCAAGCACGTGAATTGAAAAATAGTGCAGACGCTGCCCATCCTGTCTCGGGACAGCGTCACCTTATGTAGGCCGGTAGGCAACATGAGGGAACGTCATACGGCCCCTACTTATCGGGGATGGGCCCGCATGCTGGCAAGTGTGTGAGCTGACAAATCGTGCAGACTACTCGGTTGTGTTCATCTCTCCCGGAGCGAACATGTCTACCAATCTTCTCGAATCCCCCCGTCTGGACCTGCAGTCCGCCGCTAAGCACAGCCGCCGCAGTATAGGCACCATCCGGCGCCGGATTTACGATGGCAGCCTCCCTTCCGTCAAGGACGGAAACAAGCATTTCATCGCTGTCTCCGAACTGGACCGCGTTTTTGCCCCTGCGCCTGGCGCACCGACGGGTCACTTGGATGATGACCTTGAGGCCGCTATTGCCGAGGTCGTTTCCCGCGCTCCGAAGTTTACGCCCGCGCAGATTGCCCGCCTCTCCGCGATCTTCAACGGTTGCGTGCAACCATGAGGGAAGGAGTAGACCGCCCGTCGGTGACGAAGCCCGGTGGACAGCCCCGGCGGGGCCGGGCGACCCCAAGCGCCCCGATACCATGAGCGGCCATCTGGGAACCGGACTGTACCTCTGCGGCCTTTGCGACAGGCGTGTCGAGACACAATCGGCGCGATACAGCTGCGCAGGGCACATCATGCGCAGTCGCGAACACGTCGATCAATTCGTTCTTGACGTCGTGCGGGCCAGGCTCGGCATGGCAGACGCCCACGACCTGCTCCCCAGCCAGGACGAGCCTCGGATCCGCACCATTAAGAATGAAGTCGGCCAGCACCGCGCCGAGGTAGAACGACTGCAGCGCGACAACGACGCCGAAATCACAGATGGCCGCGAACTGAAGCGCATACGCGAGCACGAGGAGGCAGCCATCACAGTTTTGGGGGCCGAAAGCATGCGCCAGACCGCCGGCTCAAACGTGGGTCCGGTGCATGGCGCGGAGAACGTGGTGTCCGCGTTCGATAACCTCGACTTTGGAGCTCAGCGCGCGGTAATCGACGTTCTATTCGAGGTGAGGTTGTACCCCCAACCTCATGGCGTCAAGGCATTCAACCCCGAGACTGTGCAGATCAAGTGGCGTTGATTTCTCCATCTCCATCTTTCTCGGTGGACAGGTTGTCAACAATGGAGCGTCATCGACATTCATGAAAGCAAAGCGATGATCCTCAAAGGCTCCAAGAGGACGTCCATCTCCTTACGTGGGTTCAAATCCCACCGTCACCGCCAAATAGCGAGGCCCCTGGTTCCCTTTGTTGACAAGGGAACCAGGGGCCTTCGCTTTGCCCATGGGTGGCTCATTGGCAAAAAATTGGCAAACTTAACTATGGCGCCTCCAGAGAGCCAACAACTTTGCGCTCCCGCCCCGACGACAAACCTCCATGTCCGGCCTGCAGCGTCGGACAAGCCGTGACGGCCTTCCGTCGCACCGGGATGATCAACGGGACTGCGGCGAAGGCCTCCGATCCGCGAGAGCAACCCCTCGAATACGCAAATGAGTCGAGTAAGAGTACTGCTCTTTCGGGGGTTTCTGCGGGCTATCAGCATCTTCGATCGCCGCAGGTCAGGGCTGTTTTCTGCTGTCATCCGCTTTCGTCCGTTGTCAGCGAATCTGCGGGATAGATGCGGGGTTCGATGGCAGTCTCAGGTGCGCGCATCGTCCAAGATCATGTGCTTTGTCCGCATTCATCTGAAGGGAAACAGGGATCACCGTGAGCATATGAAGAGTAACCAATCCATCAATCGGGCCTAGGGCCAGCCTCCAGCTGGGTTGAACCCTGGTCCCGCAGTTCCACCTTGCAGGCAATCCCCACCAGGCTCTGAGACGAAGTAGATCACGTCTACATTTCATAACGTCCGTTATCGGCGTTTAGCGAAAGTGAACAGAAGTAGTAGTCGTGGCCGTCCTGCGGACTCCGTCGATATTGCGGCACAAGCGCTCTGAATCAACAAGCCAGGTGCAATAATGCACCGATTGACAAACTTGATTTAGGAAACCCTTGGGGGCTCAAGCGTGAACTGTTTTTGCTGCGACAATCCGATGAAACCGACCATGGCTATGAGGCACTCAATCGATGACTTCGAACTGTTGTCGGCATCTCATTTGAAGGGCATGGCGCTGGAACAGCCCTTCATCACTGCTGGGGAGCGCTATCCAGTTTGGGCCGAAGATCCATATTACGACGAGCATCGCTCGAGGTGTCAGTATGTGGCCGATACCGACTGGAGCGTTGCCCTTGTAATCTCAACCGAAGTCATTGAGCGTGCGAAGCAGCGAGGCTACAAACGCTTCCCAGAAGACTGGACGCAACAGGAAGTCGAAACAGAGGTTCGGTCGTACTCATCACCACCCAAAACGGAGAGGGCTGCAATAAGTTTAATCATCGAGCCCATTCACATATCAACGTCCACTCAAGACAATTCCTTTCAGAACGGAAACCACCGGGCGATTGTTCTCGGCTCAATTCTGCCTGATGCGCTTGTTCCAACACTCGTCAACGGTGTACGTCGAGGTCTAGGAACCTCCCACAAATAGCGGAGTCGCATGCGACACCGCATGCCGGCCGCGAAACCGGCCGTCGGATCGTTCTGGTTCGGCTTCCCTGACAACAGGTTCGCGGCGCTGGCGTGTCAGCCGTGAAAGTCGAGCTCAACATGGATGGGACGACCGCTCCCCCTCCTCATGCCTGTACGTCGCATTCACCTATACCAGATATTATGTAAAGCTGGTTGCCTGAGGCAACCACTATAGTCGTTCAAGGCAGGCTGTGGCGATGCCCTGCTCAGGCTCGATGCTCCACACCCGAGAGCGCGACCAGGTCCCTAGCTGTAATGCGGTCACGCGACATTAAATTGAGAAGCCTTGGGTACCGGACGATGCTTGGCCCAGACGGTATCCGCTGAAATTACGGCTCCAGGTCCCGGATGTCCTGACCGTGGCTACAGCTTTGGCATCGACTTGGCGGTTCGGGAAGTTTTGATTGTGCTCGGCCACTAGTCGCGGACTCAGTGAGGCGATTCCTCGGATCAGGCAGACGGGAAGGGTGACGACCGTACTCTGACCAACGGCAAAAGTGCCGAGGAAGGCCCCACCTAGGTCCTCTCCATTAATCAGAAAGGCGTTTACTGCTTCGGTTGAATTGTTGATGATAAAGAAACTCGTTGCTGACGGCGCCGGCGACCCGGCTGGAATGTTCAGAGGACCACTGGTGACGACGTCGCCGAGGGGGTTGAAAGCGCCCAAGGTATAGCTCACGCCGGCGGCCGTGATAAGAGGCACAGTGTCCGTCACGCTGTCCGTTACCTGTTGACAGGGGTCGTAATTTCTTTCGGTGACAAGGACGTTTCCCCGGAACAGCCGGATCATGGATGCAGCTCGGACCTGCCACGTCAGTGTAATCGCCGGCGTGCTGCACAATAGGACACTGGTTACATTCGCGGTCAGCGGCTTGGCGATTATCGGCGGGCTGTGCATGATCGTCAAGGGAACAGGCCCGTAATCGATTCGCCCACAGTTCGACAACGCGATGTCGTAGATTCCTGCCGGCAGCGGCCCGTGGGTGAGGACTACCTCTGTCTGAGGAGTACGGATGGTCGTCGTGGCGTGATATTCACCGTCGGGGCCCATCAGGGTCGCTTGCGGATTCGTGTCGGAATCTCCGAGGCAGTCCCCGGTTAGGACCAGGTTTATCCCGTTGCAGGTGGTGCCAGAGTTGGGGCTGATAGCGGTGATGTGCGGCGCGGCGGCCACCAGGAAAAAAGTCTCTGTTGGGGCATGGCCTGGTGCCTGAAACGTCAGGCCAGCCCGCCCGCACTGCATTCCCGAAAACAAGTCAATTGTCGCAGATGCAGAGCCCTCATCCACAGTAAAGGTTGCATTGGCAATCCGGTTGGGGTGGCTCGAGGTGACACTCACGGGTAGGCCCCCCGGCGGAGCCGGACACGAGAGGGTCAGATCGACTGAAACAGTGGATCCCGTCTCAACGCATCGATCGATGACTGGACCAACATGAAGACGCTTTTCGCGAACGATCACAAGCCCTCAGTTATCAGCCGGCTACTGGACGAGGTGTCCTGGGAAGGCAGGAACGTGAAGCGTTACCGCGACGGCGGTCGCGGCATGGAAAACCCGCTGACCGCAGAGGTTTTTCAGGGCCTGTCCAACCTCCCGCGAGACCTGTTCCTCGGGGAAGTCCTGCGTGGCGCCCATGGCGCCGACCAAACCCGGCTTGCGGCCGCCAATGAGGCTGAACGTGCTGACCTCGACGTGCTGCCGGGCAATCTCCTGCTGCCTGCCCTCAAAATTGATGTCCAGCCGGACGCGTGGGTGACCGGCCCGTCGGTCCAACTTTTAGTTGAAGCCAAAGGCTTCAGGAAAGGCGCCGTGTTCAATGTCGAGCAGCTTCCTCGGGAGCTGCTCTGCCTGCAGGCTCACAGCGGAAACCGCACACCCTTGCTCCTGCTGGTCCTGACCACTCCCCCACCCATCAGGCTCGCCGGCAGCGGCCGCCACGAGGTCGACGCTGGTGTTGCCGTGGGTCTTGAGTCCCTGTGCGCCCGCTCGGGAATGACTGCTGAAGACTATGAGGCTTTGCTGGCCTCCATTCCGTCCTGTGTCGCATGGATAACCTGGTCTGAGATCCACACCATTGTCATGCGACAGAAAAGCGCCCTATCGGGTCTCCCCTCCAGCATCGCTGCGTCCCTCCACCGGACTGCCGACGGCGTGGCCCAGGCCATCAAATGGCACTCGGGCGGCCTCGTATTCGAATCTGTGGCGGTCGTTGATTAGCCCTTGGGTTGACCGATTAAGCTTGAAACTCGGAAGTCTGTTACGGGAGTCTGCCAGTCGCTGCCTGCAGTCCGATAGCGGATCTTATGTAAAGCTGGTCGCAAAGGGGCGCTGAAAAAGGCCAGGGGCTACCAGAAAACGTGCATATTACTCGGATCGCATCTACGACCAGCGGGTCCACGAGTACGGCGCGCAGTTCACCCCCTGAGGAAGCTAACTTCGCCATCCAGAACCTCCCGATATAGCCACACCACAGCAAGCCTTCCGAAAGGGAGCTCTCTGTTGTAAGCCGTGGCGTAATGAGTGATTGTCACAGCCGTCTGCTTTGCTGCGTTGTATGGCAAACAGGTCGAAGCTCACGGACTACGAGCGGTTCTATGCAAAAACCGTCCGGGCGGACAACGGCTGCCTGTTATGGACTGCGGGCAAGAACGACTTCGGACATGGGAGGTTTGTGCTGCGTGGCAAAACGATCCTGGCCCACCGGGCGGCGTGGCTCATCGAGTACGGCGAAATTCTCCTCACCGAGCAATTCTTACTACATGCATGCGACACACCCGCTTGCGTGGAGGTCGCCCACCTGCGGGTCGGAACGCATGCCGAAAATATGGCCGATCGCGCCGCCCGGGGCCGCTATGGAAACACGGCCCCCCCGAGCAGATTCACGGAAGCGGACTTCGAACGCATGCGGGAAATGCTCGCTGCGGGCGTCCTTCAGCGCACGATCGCGCAGTTCTTCGGATGCACGCAGTCATACATTTCAAATGTCAAGCGTGGAAAGGCCGGCGTCTCCGGTCCCCGGCCGGAGCCTTCCCAAGGGCTGATGGCCAAGCGAGCGGCCGATGCAAGAGCGCGGGCCAATCGGCTGAGAATTGCGGAGATTGCTTCGGTCGTCCACCCGGATGATGAGATTGACGGGGAGGTATGGCGCGAGACGCGGTTTGAGGGCTACTGGGTAAGCTCCCTTGGCCGGGTCAGGGGGAGGACGATGAGGATTCTCAAGCAGTTCATAAACCCCAGTGGTTATGCCGTGGTGCATTTCGGATCCAGGAACCCCAGGAGGGTGCACATGCTGGTGTGCGAGGCATGGCATGGTCCCTGTCCCGCCCCAGGGATGCACGCCGCCCATGGCAATGGAGACCCTGTGGATAACCGGCCGGAGAATCTTCGCTGGGCCACGCCTCTGGAGAACGCCCAAGATAGGATCCGGCTTGGAACGGTAGCCCGGGGCGAAAGGGTCGGTGGTTCCAAGCTCACTGAGAACGATGTCAGAACCATTCGGGCCAAACTTACGGGCACGCAAGGCGAGGTCAGCCGCCTCGCCCGGGAGTACGGCGTGGAACGCTACACCATCAGGTGCATCCGCGATAACGTAACATGGCGCCACGTGGCCTGACGGCCCTGTATGCCGTCCTAATGACGCTGCGGTCCGGACGGGAACCACCGGCTGGGTCGCAACACCCGTAACCTGCTGGTGGCTGCAACGTCGAGCACGGTGGCGAAACACCGCAGCACCAGGCCATGAAGACTGCGTTGCGCGACCGTATCGATGCTATCCCCGGCTGGCGCGCCTATCTGGAATACCCTCATCCGTCCCGTGACTGGATCATCGACGTTTTGGCGGAGTCGGACGCCAAGGACCGTCGTATTGCTTTCGAGGTCCAGCTCTCCTCACAGATACCGGCGAAGTATCAGATCAGGAGCCAGCGCTACTTCAACGACCAGGTCTTTCCCGTCTGGGTCGTCCCCCGCCAGCTTGAGTACGACCCGATTGAGGTTCCGGTAGTCGTGACGGGATTCGGTAAGAGCTCGGATGTTCCCGCAAACCCCGCAGAGCTGCTGCAGCTGGGGGCACGTTGTTCCTTCTCCGACGCGAAGTTCCTGGGCGATTTCGTTGACAGCATCCTCACTTACCCGCCGCACTGGCCAAAGGGTAGCCCGGAGGACCAGCTCGCCAGGCTCCGGAAGGCAGAGGAACGGGCGCATCGGGAACGCCAGGAGGCCGAGCTCAAGCGACGGCAGCTCGAAGAACGCATCGCCGAGATGAACCAAAACAGCGCCGCTCCGGAAACAGCGTACGGAGCCCACACCGTCCACACCGACGGCGGGCCATTCGTGTGGGCAACGCTGACCCAATGCTGGTTCTGTGAACCCCCGATGATGCTGTGGGAGGCGAACGAGGGCCGAGACAGTGTGCAGTACAGCGTTACTCCCCCGTTGGAGGTCAAGAGCGACATACGGTCCAAGCGGTACGAGAACCACCCGGACGTGCACAAGGCGCTCAACAGGTGGATCGGGAAAACCCGCGCCGATGTCAGAAAGGCCGACCTCAAAATGCGGCGCAGCAAAATGAAAGGCACCGAGTACAGCGCCTTCGTCTGTCCACGGTGCGAAGCCCTCATGGGCCAGATGTTCGTCTCGTGTATCCGCACGGAGAAGTGGTCGCTCATCAGCGCCCCTCTGCTGAAAAACTCGCGGGCCACCTACCCCGCCGGCAAACCCCGCGCCGCGGATCCGAGGCGGGGCAAGCCGCAGAAACAACGGACCCCGGTCCAACCGGTCGAGACGCCAGCCGGGCAGCAATGCATTCCATACCCACATCCTCCAGCTATAACTATTGATGGTGTAAGGGAATAGGTCCAGACTGATCATTTCAAACCCTCCATCAGACAGGACGGCCCCCACCATGACGCTTTCAAGCATCTATCCGCACTATTTGAACCAGAGTGCCGGCTTGCTGCCGAAAAAGTCTTCAGTCACTATCCTCAACCCCGAGGGTCCCGGCTGGGCCTTCGCCGAGACCAGCATCGCCGGTATCAACGGTTCCGGGATCGCTAATGCTTGGATTTCAGCGACCCGGCGACGGCCGAGCCTCGACCAAGTACTAGTTGGCATCGACGAAACACCCGGCGGCCCATACGACAGCGCGCGTTGGGTTCCGGACTGCCTCTCCGTGACCTTCTCGCTCTCAGTGTGGAGCCTGTCCGCCTACGCAACCTGCAAGCTCTCTACTTGGGTCGCCTGATGAGTAAAAATGCGATCCACGGCACTCCTGGAGAACTCCTGCTACTGCGGACGCGGGCTTATTTTGACCCGCAGACAGGGGAAGTGGTCCATTTGCATAGACTCCTTGCGCCGGCAGGGATGTCTGTAGATACCAAACGCATCGAGGAGGAGACATCCGCGTTTGAAGAAATGCTGGCGAGGAGTCACGACCAGGTACTGAAATCAGTTGAGGTTAGTGCAGAGGACCTGCAACGAATGGATGCCAGTACGACGGTCAGGGTGGACCCCAACTCAGGTGAGCTTGCCTTTGAGAGGGCTGAATCAGGAGAGTAATCGGCTCTTCACGTATCGAGGAATCCCTGGCTCCGGGAGCATTTACGCCGCCGTATTGGCGGCACTGACACACAAGACATGTCACCGGTTCCATGTTTCCTGTTTCCGCGGCGCATGTGCTTGATGTATGTGACATGCCGCTTCTGTTGCCGGGCATCCGGCAACTACAAGTTATCAATGGTCGAGCCTCATGGAGGCAACAATGGGCTTGTTTGGTAAGGTCGCTGGTGCTGTTGGCGGTGCTATTAAGGATGGTGCAGAGGCCCTCGGGGATGCTGTTGGCGAAGCAGCTGACGTGGCAGAGAGGGTCGGCGACGCGGGCGGGTGGATCGCGAATCGGGCCTGCTCTGTGGACGGCAAGGCCCTATGCGGAGGGGGCTCTGTGCTCGGAGGGATCTGGTCAGGAGCGTTCAATTCACTCGGCGGAATGGTTCGAGGCACGGGAGAATTTTTTGAGGGCGGTTTGTCGGCCGTTGGGAACTTGCTCCAGGGACGGTTCCAGGACGCCGCTCACGATGCTGCTGCGGCCGTCGGTGGTTCCATTAGTGTCACTCTCTCAGGGATCAGCATCGTGGGGACGATCGTGGATGAGGCATGGCGACACTGGGACCGAAATCAGCTCCGCTACCTGGTAAGCGATCTCATCAATGACAAGTTCGCCCACGACGCCCAGTTGCGGAGCGATGTCAGGCAGGCAGCCGGCTTGGACAAGACGGATTGGGGTATGAACGTCAAGGCTACACACCGTCTGCTGACCTTCCATACCGAGGGCGATAAGCATGTAAATCTAAAAAAACTGCACGACAACGGAATCATTAATCTCTACGAGCTGTCTGGGCACGACCACCCCGGCTGGAAGACGCTTACTTATCCGACCGCAGTCGTTTACACCGAATCCCCGACCGTGGGGCTAGCGAGCAGGGATGAAATTGACGACTATCTCCAGAGCGGCAACCCAGGATTGAAGATGGCGGCCATGCATCCAAAGCATTGCAACAGGTCGAAGCGCTACGCCTCTAGGGTCACCCCGGATGTCGGCATACGGCTCTCGTGGGACGACAACCCGTTTTTCGTTGAGGGCACCACCCCGAATCGATTCCCCATCCGCTGGCCAGACCGGTTCCTTGCTGACCACGCTCAACTCCTTCGAGACAATGTATTCCGGGATGGAACGATCGCCACGGAATGCACTATCGAAGCCTTCGGAGTTCTGTTCCCCTTTGATCACCTTCGGAAAAAAGTGGCGAGGGGTATTACTTTGGGAATGAGCGGGTTCAATGCAACGGGTGGCTGCGGCAGAGACGACGACTGCTGCACAAGTATAGAGACGGGGTTGCCGAACTCTGGAACGTCAGTGTCCTATATGTGGCCCCGCAACGCGGGTGCCCGATTGTCGAACGAGTTTATCCTCGCCCACGAGATAGGCCACTGGCTAGGCCTATGTCATAAAGGCCACCTAAGGTTCTCAGAGATCATGTTCACGGCGGAAGGCACAGGTCCCTTTGACATCTTGAATGCGGCAGGATCACTGTTTTTCAACGGGCCGCGACACCCCCGTTTCACGAAACGAGATGGGTTGAATATCTGGAAGTTCATACTCGAAGAGCGGGCAGGAAAGTGTTTTGCCGTGCAGCAAGGAGGCGTTGAGTGAATCAATCACTCGGCTTCATGTTCGGGCCTACTTAAGCTGCCCCAACAAGGGCTCCGCGCCCGTCGGTACGGAGCCCTAAACATGAGATGCTCGCGTCTTGAAGTATGGGGAAATGTTCCGTTCCCAGCACATCTTGAGAGGCTGTGCACAGCCACCGCTCATCTAAGGTTACGATCGGCCCGGTGGTGCCGTGCCCTGGTGGTTGTGTGCAGGCGTCCATTGGGTCCGGTCGTCCACATGTGTGCGGGAAAAGCCCGTAAGGAAATAACTTTTGCCGTGCACATGTGGGCGAGGGGCTACTGCTCTGAACCAGCCACTGCATGGGCCGTCTCACGGACCGGCTTCCTGCCGCGCGGCCTGCCACTGGCCCGCTTCGTGGTAGCGTCCAGGCCGAACCCTCTAAGGTCGGCCTCAGTCCAGTCCGCCCGCAGCGCGGCTGCGAGTCCTTGGCGTATTTTTGTTCGGCGGCGGCCAGCAGCTGGACTGCTTCAGTGAGTTCCACCCCGCTGGCGGCGGCCGCTCTGACGGCGTTGAAATTCAGATCGCGGGCTGTGTCAATTCGCGGAATTGATGTCTCTGCACAATCTGCTGGCCCGTTCCTCCAACAACATCAACCAACTCGCACGCCAGGCCAACGCCACGAGCGAGTTCCCCGCCGAAGCCCACGAAGCACTAACGCACATACGCTCCGTTGCCATGCGGATCGACCGCACCATTGAGGGGTTGATGTAGGGATGATCCCAAACATCACCCGCGGTTCACGCATGGGCGGACTCATGGTTTACCGATGCCAACAAGACCAAGAACGCACACTCCGATCCGCATCCGGTAGCAGGCGACGCAGCGATCATGGCGTGGTACGACGACGGTGTCTTGGACCGTGACGATGCCCTGGCAATCGCCAAGCATCTTGACCAGCCGCGCAGGGCCTATGACGTATCGGTTCAGATCAAAGACATGCAGTGGGACGCGGCCAAGAAAGAGCGCGTCCACGTCGGCTACAAGGACGCCAGCGTGTGGCACTGCTCGCTGAGCCTGCGCGCCGAAGCGGGCGCCCTCACGGACCAGCAATGGGGCGATATCGCCGATGATTTCGTGGACTCCATGGGCTTTACCGAAACCAGCGGAAAGGCCCGCTGCCGGTGGGTCGCGGTCAACCACGGCACGAGTGAGAACGGCAACCACCACATCCACCTGGCCGTATCCCTTGTCCGTGAGACGGCACCAAGGCATCCACCCACGGCGATTACAAGAGGGCGCAAGAGTCGTGCCGGGAGCTCGAAGTTAAGTACGGGCTGGAGCAACTCTCCACCGTGCACTCCACCCGCGGCTACGACCGGGCAGAGAAAGCCTCCGCTGTCCGGGACGAGCGGGAAATGCACCGCGCATCATTGGTCCGGAAAGTCCGCGCCAGCGCCAGCGCCTCGGCCACCGAAAGTGAGTTCGTCCGGCGCGCCCGCGACACCGGCATGCTGGTTCGTCCGCGCTACGCGAAGAACACCACCGACGTCATCGTCGGGTACTCCGTAGCCGAACGCCCGAAGCAGGGCGAACGTCCTATCTGGTTCGGCGGCGGCACCCTCGCCTCCGACCTGAAGCTCGGTGCTTTGCGTGAAGAATGGATGGACTCACCGCACGTAGCAACCGAAGCCGCAACGGAATGGAACGCAGCCGCCCGCAACAGGCGCACCGTATCTAGGGCCGGCCCCGAAAACGGAACACCCCCGGCGGAGATGTGGGTCGAGTACACCCGGAACGCGACCGCACTGGTTGAGCAGCTGCGCACCATTCCGCGTGATGATCACGCGACCTGGGCGAAGGTTGCACGGGACGTCTCCGGGGCGTTCGCGGCATGGTCGTACCGGCTTGAACCGACCCGGGGCCGTTGGCGGCCACCGCTGCTGAACTGTCCCGCACGGCCCAGTTGCGTGCACCACGGCAGCACAGCAAACCTGTCGCTCTCCCGTCCATTACCGGTACGGCCATGCTGTTCATGGCCGCGTCGAGCAAGAACAAGACGGCCGCGCACCAGCACTGGGTCTATGCGTTTCCGGGCATCAGGACGATTCCGTCCGTTGGCTCGAACGAGCCCTTCCGGACGTTCCGTGTCGGGGTCGGCCTATTCCAGGGCGAACAAACCTCAGTGGAAGGACCTAATGCCGTAGACATCCGAGCAGGCGAAGATGCATGCTTATGTCGCTCATCCGTAGTTAGAGGCACTGTTTTCCAGTCTCCTTTGCTGGAAAGGAAGGGATCGCGTCGTGACCAACGAGGAACGCGTCGGCCGCGAGGGGAATGCATTCATCGCGCCGCCAAAGGATTTTGACCCTCTGACCGCCGATCCGAAGGATCTAGCCAGGTACGCCATCCCGCAGCGGCCCGATCCCCAGAGTCAACCCGGGCTGTCGGCTCTATGGGAGCGGCAGGCTCGCCACTATCGCACGTTCGAGCATCTGCAAGCTGAAATAAACCGGACTCCAAGACCGGAATCCGCGTTGCCCCCCAAGGCGTTCCGTCTCTACCCTCCGTTGACCTGTGGTTACTCGCTCTACAGCCCCGCTGACCCGTTTTTATCCCTGTTTGTAACGTGGACCGTGCCAAACCTGGGCTACACGTCATCTCCACAAGGCATTAACCATTTCCGCACTTTCGTAGGCTTGGGGTTCCTCGACGTTCACGTTGACATGACAGTTGACGCCACGGAAAACGTCACTTCACAACTGAGCGTGCTCGGTGCCAACGGGATGGACGTGTTAGGGCTCCCGGTCGCGCCCGGCGACGAAATTTCCGCGGGAATATGCTTGGGTAAGAATCCTCCTGGCAGGGCCACATACGTACTGGCGAACGAGACCACCTCGCAGACCGTGAACTTCGCTTTTGACTCAGGGTTTCCGGGGGCTTTCACCATCGATGCTGGCATAAGCCGCGACATGGGCGGCAACCCATCACTGAACCCACTGGCACATTTCGATGACGTCCACTTTAAGGAAATCTCCGCAGCCACGAAGAATGGTTTGACGCGCTCACTCCTCGAGGGTGAGGCCGTCACGATGGTGGACTTTGACGGCACCACATTGGCTAAAGCCATTCAACTGAACGACACAGCTTTCAAAATCGTGTCCGCCACTTGATGACCCGTGTGGGCGAATAGTCGTCGTGCCTGGAATTTCGCTTAGGCCGCACTGCTTCGGAAACGTCGGGATCTAGGAGATCGGCTGCCGACCAAGTTCCAGCTCGACTTCCGATTCCACTTCCGCCCTCCGGCCGCCGCGCGGACGTTGTTTCACTACCTTGTTCCCGCTGCCTTTAACGACGGGCTTGAGGCGAGCGTCCAAAACCCGTTGCGCCGCTTGCAGCGGGTTTAGTCCGACGACAGGTGGAACAAACGTGGTTGCCCGCACCCTCTGATCGAGCTGCACGGCGCATTCTGCGTCGCCTGCCATCAGGTCGATTTCACGCAGCCAGTTCCCGCCAGCGAAAAACTCCTGCTCAGGGGTGAGCTGCAGTGTTGGCGGCCGGAGATCATCGGGAATACGATCGTACAGGTCAGTGGCCTTCTCCGGCGGGAGGTATCTGCTCAGGAACATATCAAGAATGGTGAAAGCTGCAGCCGGATAGAAGGAGCATGCAGACCGGGTACCGCAGTTCGTGGAACTCCTGGGTAGATAGTCCCAGTGGCCAGCATTCTCGAAAGTCGCCCGGTGGCTGGGAAGAGGCATGGAGTTCCATAACCGCTCGCTAACCAGTGACATGGCATCTTTCTTACCCAAGACCAACAGCTTGGGTATCGCGAGCGTCTCCAAGATTCCAGCGAGCTGCGGCGCATCGTGCTCCCAGCTGCTGTGAAGTGTAGCCAGCGCTGCCACACTACCCACCTCTGACGCGTACCGGCCGGCTAAGAGTCCACCATAAGAATGCCCGATCACCGCTGTAGAGGGTGCAGGCAGCAGTACATCGTGGTGCTCCCATCTGCCCCGAATCCACGTTAGGAGTTGATCGATCGTGGTGAGCGGTGGCTGCCCCGCCAGAACCGACGCAATGTCCGGGATCTGGGGCATGACGGCAAGATATCCTGACTTTGCCAGGACGATCCCAAGATGCTCCCACTGCAGGTAATGATCCACTTCGCCTGACTGACAATGGCCGTGCAGAAAGACCACGACCGGATAGCGACCGCAGCCGCGCGCCATCGATGCATCCTGAGGGGTGCCGTCCACGGTGGGATAAAATACCCGCACTGGAACGGGCACGCCGTCGCTTGGCCCGTAGTCAGTGAACGCCCAAAAGACGGGACGTAAAGCGCAGGGCTGCCAGCCAACAGGACAGCTTTCCCGCGCAACACTTTTCGACACCTGCTCCGATGGCTCTATTGCGTTCATCGGAATTGTCCCCTCTCCCGGCTCCTCGAAGTGATGCCCAGAGAGTAGTCCTGCGAATAAACGCCGATCAAGAATCGATTTATCGGTGCGCATTGGTGTTTATGCCCGCTGGGCCACTCCCAGACCTTCCCGGGCGAGAACCTGACCGATCAGCACGGATCAGCTGTCGGGCGCACACCAATAAGCGTCGGCGGCTGCCGCCGACGCATCACGCCCGCGAGCTAACCCCTAACCGGTCTCTGGCCGCCATGTATGAACCGAATGCTATGGCGCTTCCTCTGCTCAAGGCACATGAGGCGTTGGACAAGGTTATGGATGGGGCCCTAGCCGGTCGCCGCAAGCTAGCCACCGAGGAAGACCGTCTCGCCGCGCTATTCAAGTTATACGTCGACATGGCCAGCTGACGCTGCGAGCTGCGCGGAGCGACTATGCGAAAGTCAAGTCAAGTTAGCGGACAACCAACTTTCGAAGAGTCTGCCCGACTTCTGCTTGGGGGCTCGTGGCCCACAGTTAGTCTCAGGGACCGTATTATGATGCGAGCCAAAGCATGTCAGAAGACAACTAGTTATTGTCACCGTCAACTCGGGCGCAGAGACATTAGCTCCGAGGATTTTGTTGGGGGATAGCTTGAAAAGAATTCGTTCTGTCATGGCTGCTGTGGCAGCCTCACTTGTCATGTTGCTCGTTGGGGGGCAAACAATCGCCAGTGCGGCGGGGACACCGGACGAGTTGAGCGTTACAGCGGTCGTTGATGCCACAGCACCGGTAATACATGGGTTTTCATTCACGCCCACGGTGGTGGACGTCAGCGAGGCGGCAGCCTCAGTGCAATACTCAACGAGGATCACCGACGACCTCTCCGGAGTCAGCAGTACGTACATCCAGTTCAGGAACGACGAGACTCGGGCCGT
>NZ_JAQFIF010000003.1 GCF_029504395.1 Arthrobacter sp. ES3-54 | reverse complement strand
GCCTGCGCCGCGACCCCGTAGACGGCCTTGATCCCGGGGACCGCGGTCTGGATCCGGATCGACTTGTAGCCGAGCTCCAGGTGCTCCCGGACCGAATCGAAGAGCGAGGGCAGGTCCGCGCCGGAGGCGTGGCCATAGGCGCGCAGCCCGTTCCGGGACGCCCCGCCGAGCAGCTGGTAGACCGGCATCCCGGCGAGCTTGCCCTTGATGTCCCACAGCGCCATGTCCACCGCGGCGATCGCGGCCATCGTGACCGGGCCGCGGCGCCAGTACGAGGACCGGTACAGGAACTGCCAGGTGTCCTCGATCCGGTGCGGATCCTTGCCGATCAGCAGCTGCGCGACATGCTCCTTCAGATACGCGGCCACCGCGAGCTCGCGCCCGTTCAGGGTCGCGTCCCCGATCCCGGTCACCCCGTCCTCGGTGGTGATCCGCAGGGTCACGAAGTTCCGGGAGGGGCTGGTCACAAAGACTTCAGCGGCAATGATTTTCACAACAGGTCCTTTTCTGGTCTTTCGGGGTGTCTTAGTTGCGGGGCGCCAGCGGCGCGGCCTCGGCGGGAACAGGTGCGCCGGGACTTCCGGCGCCGTCGCCGTCAGTGCGCCGGGCACGGATTTCGGTGAGGATCCGTGCATGCATGGCATCGGTGAGTGTGTACTTGGCCATCACGAGCACGGCCAGGATGGTCATGACCGCCGGAAGTGCGCCGGCGGCGAGTTGGATGCCGAAGACGGCGTCGGGGGTCTGGACAGCGCCGGACTTGTAGCCGCCCAGGGCCAGGGCGTAGGCCGCGAGCGCACCGCCCACTGCCTGTCCGGTCTTACGGGTGAAGGAGAACAGGGCGTACGTGATGCCCTCGGTGCGGACGCCGGTCTTCCATTCGCCGTACTCGACCGTGTCGGCTTCCAGCGCCCACACCACGATGTTGACCGCGAGGACACCCACCAGGCTGATGACCAGGCCGGTGAAACCGATCCAGACCTGACTGGCCGGGGTAAAGAAGACGATGGCGCCGCCAATTACCGTGAGCAGCGACGAGGAGATGTAGACGCGCTTCTTGCCGAGGTTCCGGACCAGCTTGGGCATGAAGCCGGCCAGCACGAAGGTCAGGACGAGCTGGGTGATGGACAGCACGGGGTACAGATCCAGCCGGCCCAGGACGTCGCGGAGGTAATACAGCTGGACCGAGGTGAGGGCCAGGTATCCGGTCAGGAAGAAGAAGGAGCTCAGGCACAGCATCAGCAGCGGCCGGTTGCCTTTGAGCGTGTCCATGCTCTGCTTGAACGTGACGTTCGGGACGGCACGGTGGACCCGTTCCTTGGCGGTCAGGAAGGTGAAGAGGTACAGGGCCGCCCCGATGACGACGAACACCAGGGTGATGGTGGTGAAGGTGGCCTGCAGGTTGGCGCCCGGCTTGATCAGCGGGGCCACGAAAATGCCAAGGGCGGAGCCGACCAGCATCCCGCCGATCATCCGGGCGGAGCCGAGCTTGGCGCGTTCGGCCGGGTCCTGGGTCATGGCGCCGGCGAGGGAGCCGTAGGGGATGTTGACCAGGCTGTAGGCCAGGCCCAGCGCGGCGTACGTGACGTAGGCATACAGCAGGGTGCCGGATTCGCCGAGCGCAGGGACTGAGAAGGTTGCCACGCTCAGCAGCAGCAGCGGGATGGATCCGAACATGATGAACGGCCGGAACTTGCCGAACCGCTTGCTGAAGGTCCGGTCCACCACGCGGCCGGCGAAGACGTCGGCGAAGGCATCAAAGATCCGCACCACCAGCAGCAGTGTGCCGGCGGCCGCGGCGGAGATCCCGGCCACGTCCGTGTAGTACACCAGCAGGAACATGGTGGCGGTGGTGAAGGCGAGATTGTTGGCGGCATCGCCGGCGCCATAGCCGATGATGCTGAGCTTGGTCAGCTTTTTCATGAATGGGCTCCTTTACCCGTTGCCGGACCTAGGGCCCGGCGAAAAATGTGCGTTAAGGCCTACGCCTCGGAAGTGATGTTCTTGGTGCCGGCCAGTGCCGTCCACCGTTGGCGCAGGGCGTAGGCGGCGGGTTTGGGCCGCCTGTCGCGGGTGAAGACGCCCTTCTTGTTGCCGTCCACGCGCATGATGCCGTTGGAGGTCTGGAAGTCCGCGAAGTTCCAGACCTGTTCACCCACCATGGCGTCGACCCGGTCGAAGACCCGGTGGTACATGGCCAGGAACGCGGCCTGGTATTCCTCGCTCCAGGGCTGTTCATAGATGGAGTGGAAGCCGGGCATGGTGTCCGGCCCGTACTCGGTCATGATCATGGGCTTGCCGTACTTGGCTTCCCACTCGCGCAGCTCCTTCTCGAGGTGCTGTTCGGCGGTTTCGAGGTCGCCGTTATCGACGTACCAGCCGTAGTAGCGGTTGAGCATGATCACGTCGAACAGGTCCCCGAGCAGTTCCTTGTCCGGGGTGTCGAACAGGACGTTGACGTAGCCGACGGGCCGTGTGGGGTCCAGGCGGCGGGTCAGTTCCACGAGGGGTGCGAAGTACTCGCGGGCGCCTTCCTCCGAACCGTTGGGTTCGTTGGCGATCGACCAGATCACGACCGAGGGGTGGTTCTTGTCGCGGGCGACGAGTTCGGAAATCGCCTGCCGGTGGTTCGCGGCGGTGTTGGCATCCACTCCCCCGTCGACATAGGTCTTCTTGGCGATGCCGCCGAAGACGGCGCCGAAGCCCAGGTGCAGCCCGACGGCGGCGGTTTCGTCGATCACCACGATTCCGTGCCGGTCCGCGAACTCCATGACTTCCTCGGCGTAGGGGTAGTGCGAGGTCCGGAACGAGTTCGCGCCCACCCAATCCAGGAGCTGGAAGTCGTTGACCATCTGGGCGTTGCTGTGGCCCTTGCCGATGCCCACGTGGTCCTCGTGCATGCCGAAGCCGGTGAAGTAGAACGGTTCGCCGTTGATGAGGAATTCCTTGCCGCGGACTTCCACGGTGCGGATACCCACCGGCAGGGTGTAGCTGTCCAGTAGCCGGCCGGCGTCGCGGATTTCCGCGGTGAGGCTGTACAGGTAGGCGGCACCCGGCTTCCACAGGACGACGTCGGCGACCGTCAGGGTGCCGCGGGCGCCGTCGGCGCGGGCGGCCTCGACGCCGTCGGCGTCGCGGAGGGAAACTGTGACCGTTTCGCTGCCGGTGCCGCCGTCGGTGGCAATTGTGTAGTCGACGCTGCCGGTTGTTCCTTCGAAGCCGGTGACGACGGTGATGTCGTCGACCGTGACCGCGGGGGTGCTGAACAGCCAGAGGCTGCGGTGCAGGCCTGCGTAGTTGTAGAAATCGTGCAGGTAGCTCTGCTGCCGGCGGCCGTCCGCGGTGACGGTGATGGTTCCCGGCGGGATGGTGGCCTGCGTGAGCTCGTTGTTGACGGAGACCGTCAGGCGGAAAACCTGCCCGGCCGTCATGTGGTCCGTGATGTCCGCGCTGAAGGGCATGTAGCCGCCGGTGTGCTGGGCCACGAGGATGTCGTCGACCCACACCATGCCCTCGTGCGTGGCGGAGTCGAGGCGGACGTGGATGCGCTCCCCTGCCCAGCCGCGCGGGACGCGGACGTCGCGCTGGTACCAGACGTAGCCCACGTGGTCCCTGATGGCCTTGTCCGGGAAGACGTCGTTGTAGCTGGCCGGGACGCCCATTTCCAGTCCGGTTTCCAGGGGCGCCTTGAACCATTCGTCCCGGTGGCCGGAGCGGTCAAAGTCCACCTTGAAGCGGTACAGGCCGTCGAGGTTGACCATCTCGCGGGTTTCGCTGGCCTGGGGCTCGAGCATTTTTGGAGGTCCTATCGCGTCTTTGCGTGCAGTGCCGGGGGAGGAATTTGGGGGCCGGCGGTGCGGCCGGCTTGTGCTCTCGTTGTAATCCTAATCACGTGGCAATCAAATGGCAAGCGGTTGCCATCATTTTGTTGAAAGTTCATTGAAACACGGCTGCCCGGCTCCCCGTGATCCGGGAACCGGGCAGCCGCGCTTGCACGGAAGCCGCTACGGGGAGACAGCCCGCTCCCCGAACGTTCCGCTCAAGCTTTCAATCAGGTCCACGACGGAACCGTCTGCGGCCACGGCCGGATCCACCAGGGCCAGCAAGGCGCGGATCCGCCCGGCGCCCGCCAGGCGGTTGGCTGCGGCCACCTCGTCGGCCAGCGGGTCCTGGAACGCGGCGGAGGCGGCGCTGTAGTCCATCCAGGCGGCAATCATGAGCGCGGCGGCCGCGCCGGACCTGCCCGCGGCGCGCTCCGCCCGCAGCACCGGAACGGCGCGCATCCGCAGCTTCGTGCTGCCGTCCATCGCGATCTGTGCGAGGTGGTGGGCAATCCGGGCGTTGCCGAATCGCTGCAGCAGGGCGGCGCGGTAGGCCGGGATCTGCAGTTCCGCGGCGGTTCCCTCCGGCCCGGACAGGCTCGCTTCCGCCTCGTCCCAGAACTTTTCAACGGCCTGCAGGCACAGCGGGTCCGCCAGGGCCTGGGCCACGGTGGTGTGGCCGCGAAGCTTGCCGGCGTAGGCCAGCAAGGAGTGCGCGCCGTTCAGGAGCCACAGTTTGCGGTTCTCGTACGGCTCGATTTCAGCCACGAACACGGCGCCGGCGTCTTCCCAGCGCGGCCGGCCGGCGGGGAAGTCTCCGCTGAGCACCCAGTTGGAGAAGGGCTCGGCCACCACGGGCGACGTGTCGCGGTATCCGCAGGCGGCCTGGACGGCGGCAATGTCCGCGGCAGTGGTGCGCGGAGTGATGCGGTCAACCGAGGTGCTGACAAAGCTGACGTTGGCGTCGATCCATCCGGCCAGCCCGGCGTCCCAGGCCCCGGCCATGCCTGCCACGGCGTTGTGCGCCACGGCGCCGTTGTTGGAAAGGTTGTCGCAGCAGACGACGGCGAGCGGCCCCGCCCCGGCAGCCCGGCGGGCGGCGAGGGCCAGCACCAGCCGGCCCAGCGGCGTCGTCGGGCTTACGCTGCCGGACGCCAGCAGCGCAAGGTCGGCGGCGACGTCGGGCGCAGTGCGGTCAAGCTGCCCGTCGGCCCGGAGCCGGTAGGCCGCTTCGGTGACGGTCAGGGTGATCACCGCGGTGGCGGGAGCGGCAACCAACTCCGCCAGCCGCTGCACGTCAGCCCCGTCCACGGCTTCGACGATGCTGCTGACCACGGCGAAGGAGTCTCCGTCGTCGGCCCGGTTCACTACCGTGTAGAGCCCGTCCTGTTCGGCCAGCGCCAGCGCGGCGTCGGGGCGGCGGCCGGTAAAGGCCGCGATGCCCCAGTCCGCGGCGTCGGATGCCTGGTGGGTGTACCACGCCTGGTGCGAGCGGTGGAAGGCGCCCAGGCCCAGGTGGATGATCCGTACGGGCGCCTTGGCGCCGGGGTGCAGGCGGCGGTTCAGTTGGGGAAGATCCACGGCGGGCGCCACCTCGGAGTGCTGGTCGATGCTCACAGTTTGAAGACCCTTCGGGGCGAGCCGTCCACGATGTCGACGATCAGTTCATGGGCGCGGTCTTCGCTGACGCGGTGCTCCGCCACCAGCCGGGCCAGGAATGAGGCCTCGATCCGGCGGGAGGCATCGTGGCGCGCGGGGATGGAGCAAAACGCGCGGGTGTCGTCGATGAAGCCGGATGAGCGGGAGAATCCTGCGGTTTCGGTCACGGCCGAGCGGAAGCGCAGCATGGCGTCCGGTGCGTCCAGGAACCACCACGGGGCACCGAGGTAGACGGAGGGGTAGAAGCCTGCCAGCGGCGCGAGTTCGCGGGAGAACACGGTCTCGTCGAGGGTGAAGAGCACCAGGTGGAAGTCCTTGGCGGTGCCGAAGTCTTGAAGCAGCGGGCGGATTGCCTCGGTGTAGTTGACGGCGAACGGGATGTCGTGGCCGGTGTCGGCGCCGTGGGCGTTGAAGGTTGGTTCGTGGTGGTTGCGGTAGGACCCCGGGTGGATGGTCATGACCAAGCCGTCTTCCACGGACATGCGCCCCATTTGGTACATCATGTGCGCTTCGAAGTCGTCGCGGTCCTGCGCCGTGGCCTGGCCGGACCGGGCGCGGTCGAACAGCCTGGCCGCGTCGCCGGCGTCGAGCTTGAGCGTTGCCGGTGTGCGGACGCCGTGGTCGGCCGAGACGGCGCCGTGGTCCACGAAGTAACGACGCCGGTTTTCCAGGGCGGTGATGTAGCCGGCATAGCCGGTGGCGCCGTCGCCCGCTGCCGCGATGAGCCGGTCCACGTTCGCGGACCACGTGGGGTGCGCGATGTTGAGGTAGGCGTCCGGGCGGAAGGTGGGCAGGACGCGGCCGTGGAACGTGGGGTCCTCGGCGATCGCCTTGTGGCTGGCGAGGCTGTCCAGGGGGTCGTCCGTGGTGGCCAGGACCTCAATGTTGAAGTCCTTGAAAAGCTGGCGGGGCCGGAAGCCGGGCTCCAGCAGTCTGGCCGAGATCGCGTCAAAGCTGGCATCGGCGCTCGCGGCGCTGATCTCCTGCCGCAGGCCGAAGACGCTCTCGAACTGGGTGCGGAGCCAGTAGCCGGAGGCCGTCCCTTCGAACAGCGGCCAGGCCTTGCAGAACTCGTGCCAGACCGCGCGGGAGTCCGCTGCCCCGGCTGCGGGGCCGCGCAGCCGCTCCAGCGGCACGCCGCTGGCGTGGATCAGCCGGGTGACGTAGTGGTCCGGGCTGACCAGCAGCGCTGCCGGGTCCGGGAAGGGGGTGTTGTGCTCGATGACTGCGGCGTCAACGTGCCCGTGCGGGGAAATGATGGGGAGGTCCTGGACGCGCTGCAGGAGTTCGCGAGCAATGCTGCGCGTTCCGGGATCCGCGGGCAGGAGCCGGTCTGGGTTGGCGGCAATCGACTGTGACATAGGTCAATGGTCCGGCTTGCCTCGCGCATTTGTCAACCGGTTGCCAATAATTGCCAACAAGTTGCGGCCGGCTTCACCGGCAAGGCTAGCCCACGGGCAGCAGCCGTCCGCTCGAGCCCCGCAGCACCAGCTCCGTCTCGACGCGCAGGGTGACGGCAGGCTCCCCCGCGCCGTGCAGGAGATCCCTGTTCAGGAGATCCCCGTGCAGCAGATCAAGCAGCAGTGTGGCGGCGCCCGCGCCGCACTCCCCCAGCGGCGAGCGCACGGTGGTGAGCGGTGGTGTGGTGAAATCCGCCCCGAAGATGTCGTCGAAGCCCACGATGCTGATCTGGTCTGGGATGACCATGCCGGCGGCCTGGAGTTCCTGCATGAGCCCGATGGCCAGGAGGTCGTTGTAGGTCAGCACCGCCGTGGCACCGCTGGCCCGGACGTCGCGCGCCACCTGGCGGCCACCGTCGACGGTGGGCTTGGTGGATTCCAGCCGCACGGCTTCGAGCCGGGACCATTCGCAGGCAGCCTGAACGCCTTCCCAGCGGCGCGCGGACATCCAGGACTGCGGCGGACCGGCAACAAAGGCAACCTTGTGGTGCCCGTTGGCGGCAAGGCTCCGGACTGCCTCGCTGATGCCCTTGTTCACGTCGGGAACAACGCACGGCACGCCGTCGACCTCGCGGTTGATCACCACCACGGGCTTGTCGCGGGCGATCGTGCGGATGTCGTCGTCGTCCATGCGGGGGCTGGCCAGGATGAGGCCGTCCACCGTGGCCATCATGCGGCGGGCTGCCGTCAGCTCGGTGACACCGGACTCGGCGGACTCGGCCAGGACCAGGGTGTAGTCCCGTTGCGTGGCCGTCGTTTCCGCCCCGCGGATGATGTCGAAAAATGTGGGGTTGGTGATGTCCGCGACGATCAGGCCGAAGGTGTTGGTGCGGCCGGTGGGCAGCGCGCGGGCGAACGGGTTGACCTGGTAGTTCAGCTCGGCGGCGGCATCCTCGATCAGTTTCTGCGTTTTGGCGCTGACGCGGCCCGGCTTGCTGAGCGCCCGTGAGACGGTGGATGGGTTGACGCCGGCAACCTTGGCAATGTCGTAGATGGTGGCGCTGGACTTTCCGGCCCGGGAATGCTTCTTGACCGGGCCTGTTGTTGCGGCAGCGTCCGGCGTCTTGGGTTCAGTCACCGGCCCATCCTAACGAGGAAACAACCCAACTAGCTCGCGGTTGTTGCCGTTTTGAGCGCTCAAAACGGGGCAACTGCGAGCCAGTTGGGCTGGGGTTGCGGCGCGGGGCTAGGAGCGCTCGGGGAACTTGCCTTCGTCTGCGATGCGCTTGTTCAGCTCGGCGAGGAACTCGTCCTCGTCGAAGTCCAGCCCCACCTCCGTGCCCCTCCAGCTGGAGAGGTGGATGGCGTTGGCCAGGCGGACCCCCTTGATGCCGTCCGATCCCGGGGCAAGCAGCGGTGTGCCGTCCAGGATGTTGGCGGCGAAGTTCGCCAGGACGCCGGAGTGCTGTGCGCCCCAGGCGGACTCGAACTCGATGACCTCGGTGGTGTAGTACTCCTCGGGGTTCAGCTCGCCCATGAAGAGCTTGCGGACATCGTCCATGTCCATGCCGTCGCTGAGTTCACGCTCGGGCTTCTTCAGGCGGGTCACGGTGGCGGTCTTGCTGTTTTCCACCACGATCTTGCCCTGGTCGCCCAGGATCTCGAAGCGGTCGGTTCCCACGAGGTCGTGCGTCGCGGTGACGAAGACGCCCGTGGCGCCGTTGCCGTAGTCCACGACGGCAGTGACTTCGTCCTCCACTGCGATGTCGCGGCGGAAGCCGTAGGCAACCTTGGAGTAGACGGACTTCGGCACGCCGCAGATCCACTGCCACAGGTCCAGCTGGTGCGGAGCCTGGTTGACCAGCACGCCGCCGCCCTCGCCGCCCCAGGTGGCACGCCATTCGCTGGAATTGTAGTAACCCTGCGGGCGCCACCAGTTGGTGATGATCCAGTTGGTGCGGCGGATGCTGCCGATCTCGCCGTTATCGACAATCTCTTTCAGCTTCTGGTACAGCGGATTGTTGCGCTGGTTGAACATGATGGCGAAGGACAGCTCGGGCTTGCCCGCGGCAAAGTCGTTGAGCTCCTTGACCTGTTTGGTGTACACGCCGGCCGGCTTCTCCACGAGGGCGTGGATGTTGCGTTTGAGGGCCTCGATGCCCATCTCGGGGTGCAGGAAGTGCGGCACGCACGTGACCACCGCATCGACGTCGCCGCTTTCGAGCATGGCGATGTAGTCGTCGTAGAACGGCGCGTCCGGGTACTGGGAAGCGGCAAGTTCCTTCTTGGCGGGGTCGGTGTCGCAGATGGCGCCAATCACCATGTTCGGGACCGCGCCGTCAGCGATGAACTTCGCGTACATGCCGCCCTGCTGGCCCAGGCCGATGATGCCAAGGCGTACTTTCTTACTCATGTGGTGATTCTCCCTGTCTAGAAGAGGTTGGAGTGGCCCATGGCCACGAGGTTGTCGTAGGAGGTCTGCAGTGCGTCCCACACCGTGCGACCGTAAAGTTCGTCCTGCTCCACGAGCAGGTACCGGGCGCCGGCGGCCTGGGCGGCCGGGATGATGGACGGGAAGTCCAGGTTGCCTTCGCCCACCTCGGCGAACTGGACCACGTCCTTGAACTCGGCCATGAAGCCCTTGAAGTCCCCGGTTTCCAGCAGCCCGAATGCGCGCTCGGGGAGCTGGCCGATCCGGTAGTCCTTCAGGTGCACCATGGCCGTGCGGCCGGCGTACTTCTGCAGCGCCCGGACCGGGTCCAGGCCGCCGCGCTGCACCCAGTGGACATCGATTTCCAGGCCCATGGCCGGGGAGTTCGCGGCGATGATGTCCAGCATGTAGGTGCCGTCAAACTTCGCGAACTCGATGTGGTGGTTGTGGTAGTACAGGCCGATCCCGTGCTCGGCCAGGCGCCCGGCGTAGTCGTTGGCCTGCTTGGCAAAGTCCACCATGGCGTCGATCGATTTCATGGCGGGGAACGGCAGCATGCCGATCCGCAGGAGCGTCGTGTCCAGCCGCTTGGCGTCCTCAACGATCTTGTCGAAGTGGTCCTTCAGGGAATCGCCGGGCATGCCCTTGGGGGTTTCCATGGCGACGGAGAGGGCGGCCACGTCCATGCCGAGTTCGGTCTGCGCGCGGTCGAGTTCCGCCACGTTCTCCGCTGTCATGGGGATCTGGGAGACTTCGACGGCGTTGTAGCCGATCGCGTTGACCTTCCGGAGCGTCTCGAACGCCCCGAGTTCGGCGAAGCTGTCCTTCAGCATCATCGCCTGCACGCCAATTTTGGCTGTTGTTGCCACGCTTTTCCTCCGTTGCCTGCCAGATTCCCCAGGGGAAGCCGGCCGTTGTGTTCGCTTGCTGTCGTGTTCGGTTTGGGCGGGCGTCCTCAGGCGAGGACGCCCGCTTGTTCGTGCTGCATCCGCTGCGTTTCGAGCAGGCGGTGCCGGTCCGCTCGGCGCTGTTCCTGCCGGTCCGGGTCCGGGACCGGGGAGGCGAGCAGCAGCCGCTGGGTGTAGGGGTGGTCGGGGTCGGTGGTGACCACGCCGGCCGGGCCTTGTTCGACGATCTCCCCGTGATACATCACGGCGACGCGGTGGCTGATGTGCCGGACGACGTCGAGGTCGTGCGAGACGAAGAGGTAGGACACGCCGGTGTCCTTCTGGATCTGCAGGAACAGGTCCAGCACGCGGGCCTGGGTGGAGAGGTCCAGGGCGCTGACCGGCTCATCGCAGACAATCAGCTTGGGCGCGAGGGCCAGGGCGCGGGCGATCGCCACGCGCTGGCGCTGCCCGCCACTGAACTCGCGCGGCAGCCGGTTGATGGCGTCGGAGGGCAGCCCCACCTGGTCCAGCAGTTCCTTCACGCGCTTTTTGGCCGCCGCGGCATCCATGCCCTGCACCCCCAGTGGCTCGGCGAGGATGTCGCCGATCTCCAGTGCGGGGTTCAGCGAGGTGTACGGATCCTGGAAAACCACCTGCAGGTCCCGGCTCAGGACCCGCCGGTCCTTGCGGCTGGCGTGGCTGATGTCCTTGCCGTCGAAGCTGATCTTCCCGCCGGTCACCGGTGCCAGCCCCAGGATGGCGCGGCCCAGGGTCGTCTTGCCGGACCCAGACTCCCCCACCAGGCCGAGGGTCTCGCCCCGGCCGATGGTGATGTTGATGTCCGTCAGGGCGCGGAAGGGCTTTGCCCGGAACTTCTTGCTGGGGTACTCCACCACCAACTGGTCCACGGCGAGCAGCGGTGCGCTTTCGGTGGTGCTCATGCGACTGGCTCCTTCGGCCGGGGGGAAACGAGCATGGACATGGGTTCCTTGCCTTCAAGCATCGACGCCAACAGTCTCTGCGTGTAGGGTTCCTGCGGATTGCGGAGGATGTCGCGGACGGGTCCTTCCTCCACGAGCCGGCCGTTCTGCATGACGGCCACACGGTCACAGAGGTCCGCCACCACCCCGAAGTTGTGGGTCACCAGGATGACGCCGATGTTCAGGCGCCGCTGGAGCTCGCGGAGCAGGTCCAGCACGTCCGCCTGCACCGTGACATCCAGGGCCGTGGTGGGCTCGTCGGCGATCACCAGGTCCGGCTCGCAGCTGATGGCTCCGGCGATCAGCACCCGCTGGGCCATGCCGCCGGAGACCTCGTGCGGGTAGGCGTTGAAGGTCCGGTCCGGGCTGACGATTCCGACGTCGGCAAGCAGCTTCAGCGCCCGCTGCCTGGCCTCGGCCTTGGAAATCCCGAGGACGCGCACCATGGGGGTGACCAGCTGGTAGCCGATGGTGAAGGCGGGATCCAGGTTGCTCATGGGCTCCTGCGGAATGTAGGAAATCCGTTTGCCGCGGAGTTTGGACAGGCGCTCCTGGCTGACGCGTTCCTCGCCCGGGGCCACGGTGTAGTTGCCGTCGAACTGGATGGACCCGCCCACAACGCGGGCGTTCTCCGGCAGCAGCCCAAGGATGGAGAAAGCGGTCTGGGACTTGCCCGAGCCGGATTCGCCCACGATGCCCAGGAACTCGCCGCGGTCCACGTGGAAGGAGACATCGTCAACGACCTTCTTGATGGAACCGTCCGCTTGGGGATAACCGACGCCGAGATTGGTCACCTTGACCAGATGGTGTTCGGTTCCGAGGTCGACGGCGGCCACAGACTTCCGCGACGGGCGCGCGGGGAGGCGCGCCGGCGTCGGGCCCGCAAGAGGGCCCTTAACCGAGGTTGCCGCCTGTTTGCGGTGCTTGATCTTTTCGCCGTCTTCCAGGGCATCGCGGATGGCGTTGCCCAGCAGGACCAGGCCGCCAATGGTCAGCGCCATGGCCAACGCCGGCCAGAACAGCAGCGTCGGGGTCAGGTAGACGTTCTTGAAGCCCTCCGAGAGCATGACGCCCCAGGTCGCCTTGGTGGGATCGCCCAGGCCGAGGAACTCGAGTCCGGACTGGATGGCGATGGCCACACCGGCAATGGCCGCGGTCTGGATGATGATGGGGGCCCGGACCACAGAGAAGATGTGCCGGGCGATGATGCTGAGGTCCGACAAACCGGAGACCCGTGCGGCGTCCACATACAGCTCGTTGCGCACCGACTGGACGGCCGTGCGGGTCAGCCGGAAGTAGGACGGGCTGATCAGGATGCCGAAGGCGATCATGGACATCCAGACCGAAGGGCCGAATGCCGCCCGGATGGTCAGCAGCACGATCAGGCCGGGGAGGCTCATGAGGATGCTGACCACCCAGTTGGAGACCGCCTCGAACTTGCCGGCGTAGTAGCCGGCGATCAGGCCCGCCGGCAGCCCGATGGCAATGGCCACGCCGGCGCAGAGCAGGGCCGAAAGCAGGGTCAGCTGCGCGCCGAACAGCAAACGGCTCCAGACATCGCGCCCGGCACTGTCCGTTCCCAGGATGTTGACGGAGTCCGGAGCGGCGAGGGTCTTGGCGATGTTGGCGTAGTTCTGGTCAAAGGGGGCCAGGACCGGAGCCAGGATAGCCAGCAGCGAAATCGCCAGCAGGATCGTCATGGCAACGAGGCCCAGGGGGTTCCTGAACAGGCGGCGGATGACGGTGGAACGGACCACCGTTCCGCTCTGCCCCGTTGGAACGGCGGGCGTGGAGGCGGCGGCTGCCGCCGTTTCTACGGAATCGCTCATGACACACGTACCTTCGGGTTGAGCCAGCCATTGAGAATGTCCACCAGCAGGTTCACCACGATCACGACGACCACCGTGTACATCACGACGCCCATCACCACCGGAAGATCCGACTGGCCAGTTGCGGCGACCGCCAGCGGCCCCATGCCGGGGAGGGCGAAGATCTGTTCGATGATCACCACACCGCCGAGCATGCCGATCAACTGCAGGCTCAGCACGGTCAGGCCGGCCGGAGCGGCGCTGCGGAGCACATGCTTGAACAGGATCTCGCGCTCGCCGATCCCGCGGCTGCGCAGGGTGCGGACATAGTCCCGCTCGAGTTGTTTGATGACGGCGCTGCGGATCTGCTGCGCGCCTCCGGTGACGCCGTTGATCAACAAGGCAATCACCGGCAGCGACATGGAATAGACCCACGCGTCGGCCCCGGCTTCCGGGGAAATGGTGCTGGTGGCCGGGAAGAGACCCAGCTGGATGGCCAGGATGGTGACCAGGATGACGCCGATCACGAATCCCGGAATGGAGTCGCCGATGATGGCGCCAACCTGGACCACCCTGTCCACCCAGCCACGCTTGACCGCGGCAAGAACACCAATGAGGGCGGCACAAATTGCGATCAGGATCATTGCGGTGAAAACCATGGTCATGGTCACCGGAATCCGGCTGGCCAGGGAGTTGGCCACCGGCTCCGAAGTGAACCAGGAAGCGCCAAGGTTTCCGCTGAGGGCATCAGCCACCCAGGCGAGGTAGCGGGTCAGCAGCGGCTGGTCCAGACCCAGCTCCTGTTCCTTCAGCGCCACCTGTTCAGCGGTGGCCTGGTCGCCCAGGATATTCCTGGCGATGCTCCCGCTGGAGATATACAGCAGGAAGAAGGTGAGCGCCGAGACAACAAACAGCACCACCAGCCCGCTGCCCAGCCGTTTCGCAATGAACCTGATCATGGTGTCCTACTTGGCCGGTGAGTAGTTGTAGATGGAAGGAACGGCCTGCTGGATCTGCGGCGTCACGTTCACCTTGGCGTTGTGGTAATACATCTGGTTGACCCGGAACAGCGGCGCGAACCAGGCCTGCTCCACCACGTACTTGTTGACCTCCTGGGCCAGCTTGCCGGCGTCGGCGCCGCCAGCGCGCACGGCCTCAATCTTGGCGTCCAGCTCCGGCGTCGCGTTCTTGAACGGGTTGTAGAGCGCCTTGGTGGAGATGATCTGGTTGATGGCAACCGTCGGCTCACCCTGGAAGAGGGAGAAGTACATGGTGGTGTACTTCTGGGCCGCGACATCGGACGTGAAGGTGTTTGTCAGCGCGGCACCCACCTTCAGGGTGATGCCCACGTCTGCCAGCTGCTGCTGGACAACCGAAATCTGGGTTTCGAAACCGGGGACGCTCGGGATTTCCAGGGTGACGCCGCTTTCAAAGCCGGCTTCCTTGAGGAGCTGCTTGGCCTTGGCCGGATCGTAGCTGTAGTAGTTCTCCAGCCCTTCGGACCAGGCCCCGCTGGCCTTGCCGAACGGCTGCGACGTCGGGGTGCCCTGGCCCAGCATGACCTGGTCCAGGATGGTCTTGCGGTCAAAGGCGTAGTTGATCGCCTGGCGGACCTTGAGGTTTTGCAGCGCCGGGTTCTTGGCACCGTCCCGGTCCAAGAGGAGCAGCCCCTGCCAGTCGACCTCGTTGGCGGCCAGCTTCATCTTGGCGCCCTCGGCCTGCTTGCCGTTCTTGGGATCCAGGATCGTCGCATCCACCTGGCCGGAGACCAGGGCGTTGGTGCGGGCGGTGAGATCGGTCAGGATCTTGAAGGTGAGCTTGGAGTACTTCTGCAGATCCTTGTTCCAGTAATCCTTGCGGGCCGTGAATACGGTCTGGGAATCCTTGACCGACGCTGCCTTGTCCATCACGTACGGGCCGGAGCCCACCGGTTCGGTCTTGATGGCGTCGGTTCCGAGCGCCTTGGGGCTGCCCATCAGGCCGGCCGCCTGGCTGAGGAAGTATTCCAGGGCCGGGTCCGGGGCGGTGAGGTTGATGTCGATGGTGTCGGCGTCCACAACGGCCACGTCTTTGACCGCGTTGAGCTGGGCCATCTGTGGGCCGTTGGCCTTCTTGAAGTGGTCCATGTTGGCTTTGGCGGCCTCGGCGTCGAACTTGGCGCCGTCGCTGAACGTGACGTCCGTGCGCAGGTCCACCGTCAGCTTGGTGCTGGCTGCGTTGTACTTCCAGGCCGTCGCCAGCATGGGGCTGAGCTTTCCATCCGGCTCGCGCAGGATCAGGGTGTCGTAGACGGCCTGGTACGGCTGGAGGACGTGGCCCACATGGGCCTGGGCCGGATCCCAGGACCGCACGTCCTGGATGGTGCCCAGCGTCAGGGACGTGGCCGCGGTGCCTGCGGCGGCGCCGCCTGCTGTAGCGCCGCCGCCACAGGCGGTGAGCGCGAGGGACGCGCTGAGGATGAGGGCAGCAGCTGCTGCCTGGCGACCGAACTTCATTGTTGGCTCCTTTGGATCGCTTGACGGGTCCGTTGCTTCGGACCATGGCGGCGGCAATGTGGCTTGGGCCACATTGCCGCTTGTGGGTTCAGCGTACGTTGGGTTGCCATATCTGGCAACCGGTTGTCATAACCTTTTTGAATTATTGCGGCAAGGGGGCTGTGGCTGGGCGGCTGGAGGGCGCGCCGGCAGCCCGCACTCAGTGCTGCAGGGCGCCCCGGGAAGCGCCGTCGGGCAGCCATCCAGTCGGGCAGCCGTTCAACCGGGCAGTGGTGCAGTGCAACAGGAAGTCCGCACGCGGCGTTGCTCACACTGCGTAGCCGCGTCCGGTTAGGACACTTTTTCCTCAGAGCCCGGGTAGGACTGCCGGTAGAGGTCCTTCACGATCCGCAGCGACTTCGCCCCTTCGGCGGCGTCAATCCAGAACGGGCCCGGCTGCGCGAGTCCGGCATAGAAGTCTGCGATCAGCAGGGCGTGGGAAACACCCCAGTAGGAACGCCCGCCCGAGCCACTGGCGCGTTCCCGTACCACCTCGCTGCGTCCGTCCTCGTAAGTGACGGTCAGGTCCCCGCGCAGACTCAGTGTTGCCGTCTCGGTGCTGATGTCCAGGGTGACCGGTGCGTTGAGCGAGTTGGCGAGCGTGGCGTAGAAGACGCTGCGCGCGCCGTTGCTGTGGAGCGCGGCAAACTCCGCCGTGTCCTCCACCTCGATTGCCTCTGCCAGCGCATGGGTCGAGGCGCTGCCGGCGAGCTCGACGACGTCGCCTACCAACCATTGCAGCAGGTCAACGGTGTGGATGGCCTGGTTCATCATCAGGCCGCCGCCGCCCTCGCCCCAGCTTCCGCGCCAGGGCCGGCTCAGATAGTAGTCGGGCTGCCGGTGCCACATGACCGTGGCAGAGGCCCCGAGCACGCTGCCGAGTTCCCCGGAGTCCAGCAGCCGGCGCATTTCCTGCACCGGGGCGTTGTAGCGGTTTTGGAAGCACAGGCCAATTTTCGCCGGGCTGTCAGCAGCAGCGGCCAGCAGCCTTTCGCCCTCGGCCAGGGTGTGCGCCAGGGGCTTTTCCAGCACCACATGGACGCCGCGGCGCAGGCATTCGATGGCGATTGCTGCATGCTCGTGATGCGGGGTGGTGATGTGCACGACGTCCGGGGCGGCCGCCTCGAGCATGTCGCGGAAGTCCTCGAAGCCGGGGACCCCGTGAGCCTCCTGCGCCGCGGCCCTGCGCCCCGGATCCGTGTCACAGACGGCCACCAATTCGGCGTCGTCCATCCCTGCAAGTGCTTCAAAGTGAACGATCGACACGTCGCCGCAGCCGATGATTGCCGCCTTTGGCATCCGGAGCTCCCTACTTCTTAGTGGTGGTGCATTCCTGCTAAATGAGCTCAACTAGACGAGTTCGATCTGGTTCTTCGCGGCCAGCGCGGCGAAGGCGCGGGCCGCGGTGCCGAAGGCCACCGGGCCCGAGAAGCCGCCGAGTTCGTGGGCGCTGGCCAGGTGGGGTTCCAGCGAGGCGAAGCCGGCGTACCCGTCCGCCTTGAGGGCGGCGATGGTGGCGTCAAGCTCGCCATCGCCCTCGCCGGAGGGGACCACTTCCCCGCTGGTGGCGAGCGCGTCCTTGACCTGGAAGTACGCCAAGTAGGGGCGCAGCATGGCGTAGCCCTCGGTGTAGGGCTTGACGCCCACCTGGACGAAGTTGGCGTTGTCCCACGCGATGCGGAGCGCGGGCGAGTTCACGGACTCCATGATGTCCAGCACGCGCTGCGGCGTATCGCCGTAGATGCCCTTTTCATTTTCATGCAGGAGCACGACGCCGGATTCCTCGGCGAGCGCCGCAAGGGCGCCCATGCGGACCAGGACGTCCTCGCGGATGTCGCCCGCGCTGCGGCCTTCGGGCCGGTAAAAGGAGAAGATCCGGACGTACTTTGCCTCCAGCCCCTTGGCCACTGAGATGATCTGGCGGAGCCTTGCCAGTTCATGCTCCACCGGCAGGCTCACGTCCACCTTGCCGATGGGGCTGGCCACGGCCGAGACCTTGAGGCCCTTCTCATCCAGGATTTCCTTGAGCCGGGCCACCTGTTCGGGCTCCAACTCGGAGACATTGGTGCCCCAAGCGCTGCGCACCTCGATATGGCTTGCGCCCAGTGCCAGCAGCACGGCGGCCTGGACTGCCGGGTCCGGATCTATTTCGTCGCCGAAGCCTGAAAGCGACCAGACTGCTGTTGGTGTTTTGCTCACGCGGATCTCCTGGGTTACGCGGCCGCCGCGGGCAGCTTCCGGCTCCAGCGCGGTGACGCAGTTCACAATTGGTCTACGGCCCAGCTTAGCGAGTGTCGCGGCCAATGACAACCGATTGCCAAACTTTGACAATCTGTGGCATTCTTTGCTGACTGGTTCTGTGGCGGCAATCACAGGGCCGCCATCCGACCCGGCCGTCACGATCCGGCCACCACGTTCAGAGAGGAGCGCCGTGGCGACGACGCAACCAGCAGCAGTGGACCGCCCTGCCACCATCCACGACATCGCCGCGCTCTGCGGCGTGGCAGCCTCCACCGTTTCCCGGGCGCTCTCCACGCCGGACCGAGTCAACATCAGGACGCGGCAGCGGATCGAGGCGGCCGCGGTCCAGCTGCACTACACCCCCAACAGCCAGGCGAAGGCCCTGAGTTCCGGCCGCACGGGCGCCGTGGGAGTCCTGGTTCCGGATATCACCAACCCGTTCTACTTCGACCTCATCAGGGGCACCCAGCTGCAGCTCAAGGCGGCCGGGTACACCCAGCTGCTCGTGGACACGGAAGAATCCGACGAGGTGGAGGCCAGCACCGTGGAGCAGTTGCGCAAGAGCGCCGACGGCATCATCGTTGCCGCATCCCGGCTCAGCGACGAAAGCCTGCTGGACGCGGCGGCGAAGATGCCCTTGGTCACCATTAACCGTGACGTGCCAGGCGTTCCGGCGGTCCTGATCGACACACCGTCCGCCACCAGCCAGGCGCTGGACCACCTGATCTCGCTGGGACACACGCGCGTGGCCTACGTGGCCGGCCCGCCGACGTCGCAGTCCAGCGAACGGCGGTGGACTGCATTGTCCGCGGCAGCCGAGGAGCGCGGCGTGGAAGTGCGCCGGCTGGGCCCCTTCGCCCCCAAGACGCAGTCCGGCGCGGCCGCCGCGGACGCCGCCGTACATAGTGGAGTCACCGCCTGCATCGCGTTCAACGACCTTATCGCCATCGGCATGCTCCAGCGCCTTCGCGAACGCGGCATCCGCGTCCCGGACGACATGAGCATTGTGGGCTGCGACGACATCTTCGGCGCCGACTTCTGCAACCCGCCCTTGACCACGATGGCCTCCCCGATCGAACAGGCCGGCCGCGTGGCGGTCTCCATGCTGCTGGCCCAGCTGAACCCGCTCGCCGGCGGCGGCGGCCGAAGCCGGTCCGTGATGCCCACCCACCTCACGGTCCGCGGCTCCACCGGACCGGCCCGGCAGGGATCGTGATGGCGGGCGTGGTTTGCGCTGCGCAACCCGCCGAGCGCTGCGCAAAATACCTTGCGCTAGGGGTATCCGCGCAGCGCGGGGTATTTTGCGCAGCGCCAGTGGTTGTCCGCAACGCCAGTGGTAGTGCGCGGCGCCAACGGTTTTGCGCAGCGCCAAGCTGACGGACACAGTTGAGGATGGTTGACACTGCTGACTAGGCTGGATCACATGCGCGAACTCCAGGCCTCGATCATTGAAGAAATGGGCGTCCAGCCCCGGATCGACCCCGCCGGGGAGGTGCGCAAACGCGTCACGTTCCTGAAGGAATACCTCAAGGCAACGCACACCAAGGGCTTCGTCCTGGGCATCTCCGGAGGCCTTGACTCCTCCCTGGCCGGGCGGCTGGCCCAGCTTGCCGTCGAGGAGCTCACGGCCGAAGGCACGGACGCCAATTTCGTGGCGGTCCGCCTTCCCTACGGCGTGCAGCACGACGAGGACGACGCCCAGGCAGCCCTGGACTTCATCCAGGCGAAGACCGAGTGGACGTTCAACATCTCGGCGGCAGTGGACGGCTTCGAGGACGAATTCGAAAAGACCGTAGGCAACGGGATCTCCGACTTCCACAAGGGCAACACCAAGGCCCGCACGCGCATGATCGCGCAGTACGCCCTGGCCGGCGAGCACAACTACCTGGTGATCGGGACGGACCACGGCGCCGAATCAGTCACGGGCTTCTTCACCAAATACGGCGACGGCGGCGCGGACATTCTGCCGCTGTTCGGACTCAACAAGCGCCAGAACCGGGCACTGCTCGCCGAACTCGGCGCACCGGCCCGGATCTGGGAAAAAGTGCCCACAGCAGACCTCCTCGACGGCCAGCCCGGCCGCACCGACGAGGACGAACTAGGCCTGGGCTACGACGTGATCGATGACTACCTCGAGGGCCGCGACGTACCGGATGCCGCTGCCGAACGGATCGAGGCGATGTACCTGCGGACCCGCCACAAGCGCACGGTCCCGGTGACGATTTTCGATAGCTGGTGGAGGGGCCAGGGCCCCGAGGAGCCCCGGGCCGGTCTCTGAGCCGACGTGAATCACGACGTCGGGACGTACGTCGCGGGGAAGCCCGCGCCCGCCGTCGAGCTTTTCCACGTTTTCCGGGGGCTGATGCTGGCCGCTGGGCAGTGCGAGCTCATTGAGGCCCACGACACGGTGGGGCCGGGACCCCGCTGAACCCCAGCCTTAACCCTAGCCCTGCAGCAGCAGCGAGATGCGGTGGGCCTCATCCATGAGCAGCCTCCCCAGCTGCGGGCGCCGGTCTTCCCGGAAGCGTGGTTCGATGCCGGTCAGGGAAAGTGCCCAGGCGGGGCGGCCCCGCTGGTCGAAGACCGCCGCGCCCATCCCCCAGCTGCCTTCCAGGACCAGCCCCGGGTTGACCGAATAGCCGGCCTGCCGCGTCGCTTCGAGGTTCTCCCGGACACGCGCTTCTGTGTGTCCAACCGCAAAGGCGCCGGCGTGCGCTGCCCAGTTTGCGAGCATCTCCTCCTGCTCCTCTGCCGGCAGGAACGCCATGATAGCGGTGCCGGCGGAGGCCACGCCGAGCGGAAACCGCACGCCCTCATGCAGCACGAAGGAACGGACCGGGAAGCTGCCCTCCTCCCGGAGCAGGCACACCGTTTCGTTGCCGCGGCGGATGGAGAAGAACGCGCTCTCGCCAGTCTCTTCGGCGAGGCGCCGGAGGCTCGGCCTCGCGATGTCCTCCAGCGGGAAACGCGCCGAGGCCACGGACCCCAACAGCAGGATCTCCGGGCCCAGGACCCAGTTGCCGCTGCCCGGGTCCTGGTCCAGCAACCCCTCGGCCGCCAGGGAGCTGAGCAACCGGTGCACCGTGGGGCGCGTCAGGCCCGATTCGCGCACCAGCTCCACCAGCGGGGAGCCTTCCGGCTTCTGGCCCACGATCCGGAGCAGGCCCGCCACCCGGCTCACCACCTGGGCGCCCTGCACTGGGACGGAGTTCATCATTTTCCTCGCGCCTCCTCGTGTCTATCCACCATGAATATCCACATTGTGGACACTCATAACCCTACCGTCCACACTGTAAAAATGCACCAGTGTTGGTGGAAATCCGGCGTTGACAGTGCTCCACGCCACACCATAGGCTCCTTCTTCAGGTGAACAGTCCACAAAGTGGATCACAGCGGCGGGCATCGGCCCCCGGCCGCCGGTGACTCAATAGCTCAATGAGGAGATGCAATGTCAAAGGTGAAATCCGGGGCAGCGGCCGCCCTGCAGGATGTATTGCGGGACGGCATGACGCTCGCCGTCGGCGGTTTCGGCCTCAGCGGGATCCCCGCCGACCTGATCGAGGCGGTGCGGGACTCCGGGGTGAAGGACCTGACGGTGGTCTCCAACAACATGGGCGTGGACGGCAAAGGCCTCGGCATACTGATCGAAGGCGGCCAGGTCCGCAAGGTCATCGCCTCCTACGTCGGGGAAAACAAGCTCTTCGCCGAGCAGTACCTCGCCGGCCAGCTCGAGGTGGAGTTCACCCCGCAGGGCACCCTTGCCGAGCGGCTGCGCGCCGGCGGCGCCGGCATCCCGGCCTTCTACACGAAGACCGGAGTGGGCACCCTCGTCGCCGAAGGCAAGCCGCTGGCGGAGTTCGACGGCGAAACGTACGTACAGGAACGCGCCATCAAGGCCGACGTCGCACTGGTCCACGCTCACACCGCCGACACCGACGGCAATCTGATCTACCGGCACACCGCCCAGAACTTCAATCCGGTGGTGGCTACGGCTGGCGCCGTGACGGTCGCCGAAGCCGAGGTGATCGTCGAGCCGGGCCAGCTGGACCCGAACCACATCATCACCCCCGGCGTGTTCGTCCAGCGCCTGGTCCAGGCCAGCGGCCGTGTCAAGGACATCGAACAGCGCACCGTCCGCCCGCGCCCAGAAGTGGAAGCAGCAGCGGCCCACGCCGCATCCGCCGTCACTGTCTAATCCGGCCTGAGCGCCGCCCCACCCACACGTTTTCAGGAGAATCACCATGGCTTGGACCCGAGATGAAATGGCCGCAATCGCGGCCGAAGAACTGAACGACGGCGACTACGTCAACCTTGGCATCGGCATCCCCACGCTGGTGGCCAACAACCTGCGCGACGGCGTCCGCGTTGTCCTGCAAAGCGAGAACGGCCTGCTCGGCATGGGCCCGTTCCCCTACGAGGGCGAGGAAGACGCCGACCTCATCAACGCCGGCAAGCAGACCGTCACGGTCCTGCCCGGCGGCAGCATCTTCGACTCCGCGACCTCCTTCGGCATGATCCGCGGCGGCCACGTCAAGGTCGCGATCCTCGGCGCCATGCAGGTCTCCGGCGCCGGCGACCTCGCCAACTGGACCATCCCCGGCAAGATGGTCAAGGGCATGGGCGGCGCCATGGATCTCGTGGCCGGCACCCCGCGCGTCGTGGTCCTGACGGAGCACAACGCCAAGGACGGCACCGCCAAGATCGTCAAGGAATGCACGCTGCCGCTCACCGGGCTCAGCTGCGTG
Organism: Arthrobacter sp. ES3-54; assembly: GCF_029504395.1. Lineage (GTDB taxonomy): Bacteria > Actinomycetota > Actinomycetes > Actinomycetales > Micrococcaceae > Arthrobacter. The sequence continues at coordinate 530,891 of NZ_JAQFIF010000003.1, read as the reverse complement.
GACCGCATCATCAGCGACCTCGCGGTCTTCGACCTGATCAAGCATGACCACGGCGCCGGCCGGCAGCTGACGCTGACCCGTCTGGCCCCCGGTATCACCGTGGAGGAGATCCGTGAGAAGACCGAGGCAGAGTTCGACGTCGCCCTCGAACTTGCAGCAACCGAACAGATCGAAGCAACCGTCGTGGAGGTGGCGGGAGCATGAGCCTGAAGGAACAGTTCGGCAAGGACGTCCTGCTCACCGGCTGGGGCCACAGCCGCTTCGGCAAGCTGGCGGACGAGACCCTGGAATCCCTAATCGTGCAAGTCGCCACCGAGGCGATCGGTAACGCCGGGATCGAGGCCGGCCAGATCGATGAAATCTACCTCGGCCAGTTCAACTCCGGGATGATGCCGCTGGCCTTCCCGTCCTCCCTGGCGCTGCAGGTCTCGGACCAGCTGGCCAACGTGCCGTCCACCCGGGTCGAGAACGCGTGCGCCTCCGGCTCGGCCGCGTTCCAGCAGGGCACCAAATCCCTGCTGGCCGGCACCGCGAGGACCGTCCTGGTAATCGGCGCCGAGAAGATGACGCACGCCGGGGCCGACGTCGTGGGCGCGGCCCTGCTCGGCGCAGACTACGACATGGCCGGCAAGGCCTCCACCACAGGGTTCACCGGGCTCTTTGCCGAGGTCGCGAAGCACTACGGGAAGCGCTACGGGGACAGCAACGGAAAGCTCGGCGACGTCCTGGGCACCATCGCGGCGAAGAACCACCGCAACGGCGTCGACAACCCCTACGCCCAGCTCCGCAAGGACCTCGGCGAGGACTTCTGCCGCACCGTCTCGGACAAGAACCCGATGGTGGCGGATCCGCTGCGCCGCACCGACTGCTCCCCCGTGTCCGACGGCGCCGCCGCCGTCGTCCTCAGCGTTGCGCCCACCGGGGGTGCCACAGCCCCGGTACGGCTCGCCGGATTCGGCCAGGCGAATGACTTCTTCCCGGCCGAGCGCCGGGACCCGACCGAATTCGCCGCCACGCGGGCTTCCTGGCACCGCGCCCTGGCGATGGCCGGCGTCGGGCTGGAGGACCTCGATTTCGCCGAAGTCCACGACTGCTTCACCATCGCCGAACTGCTGATGTACGAGGCCATGGGACTGACCGAACGCGGCCAGGGTGCCCGGGCGCTGGAGGAAGGCTGGGTCTTCAAGGACGGCAAGCTGCCGGTCAACGTCTCCGGCGGTCTCAAGGCCAAGGGCCACCCCGTGGGCGCCACCGGCGTGTCCCAGCACGTCATCGCCGCCATGCAGCTCACCGGCACCGCCGGAGCCATGCAGCTGGCCAACCCGCGCCGGGCCGCGGTGCAGAACATGGGCGGTGTGGGCATCGCGAACTACGTCAGCGTGCTCGAAGCCGTCTAGCCGCGGCGGACACCAAGGGCCGCCGAACCTCCCCACCTTTGACCGCCTTGACCGGCGTGTTCCAGGCCACCGCCCGGCCACCGGCGGCATAGGTGGGGAATTTCCGCACCGTCACCGCGGCTGGTCCCGCTCCCGGATCAGCTTCGCGATGGCGCCGAAGCCCAGCCGTTCCGCGTTCTCCAAGGCTGCGCGTCCCCGGGGGTCGCGGATGCTGGGGTCCGCGCCGGCATCGAGGAGCTGGCGCACCACCTCCTGCTGCCCGGGACCCCCGTTGTTGAGCAGGATGGCCTCCTGCAGCGCGGTCCAGCCGAGCTTGTTGACGTGGTTCACAGGCACGCCCGCAGCGATCAGGATCTTCACGGTATCCACGTGCCCGTGTTCGCTGGCGGGAATCAGCGCCGTTCCGCCGAAGCGGTTGGTGCTCCGCACGTCCGCACCGGCGGCCAAGGTCAGCTGGAGCACCTCGTTGAACCCCTCTGCCCCTGCATAGAGGAACGCCGAGTCCTGGAGGGCGTCCTTCGCGTTGATGCTGCCCCCGGCCCGGATGAGCTCCGCCACAGCGCCGGCATTGTTGGCTTTCGCGGCCCGGATCAGTCTCTGGTCCAGGTCCAACTGCTCCTCAGGGGACAAGGCGGGACGGGTACTGGCAGCCTGCGTTGCCGCCGCCGTTGGCGGACCGGACGACGGCGGTGTCTCCAGCGGGCCGGGATCCCCGGCCGGCTGGCAGACAGCCAGGCAGGCGGCCAAGCAGGCAGCCAGGAATGCTGTGGCGAGGAATGCCATGGATCCCTGCCGACCGCCGCCATGGTTGCGCCACTTCATGGACCAGAGCCTACTTCGAGGTCCCGGCACCGATGGCCCCGGCGCCGGCACTTGCGCACGCTTCGTCCAGCATGCCGTCCGGGGCGCCGCCCACGCCGATCCCGGCCACGGAGACCCCGTTGACCTTGAGCGGGACTCCGCCGGCCAGGAACAGCGTGCCGGGGAGGTCAGCGATGCTGGGTCCGTTGCCGTTGATGCGCTTGGCAAGTTCGCTGGTGGGCGTGCCGAAGGCGGCAGCCGTATAGGCCTTCTGCCGCGCCGCTTCAATCGTGTGCTCTGCAGCATTGTCGCCGCGGAGCAAGGCCTGCACGGTCCCGAACCTGTCCACCAAGGCCACCGTGACGAACGGCAGCTTATCCGCCTGGCACTTGGCTAGGGCGGCCTTGACCGCGTCCGCGGAAGCGCCGGCGCTGATCCAGTTCTGGGCAACCACGGTTTCGGGCACCGGCTGGACGTCCACAACGGGAACAGCGACGGCGGGAACGTCCGCCGCCGCTGGAGAAACCGCTGACGTGCCGGCCGACGTGCCGGCATTCGCCGCAGCCGTCAGCCCGCCCGTCAGGAGCAGCGCTCCACCGAAAGCGGAAGCGGCGATTTTCTTGGACATGTTCACGAGTACTCCTTGGAATCAGGTTCTGGGACCGCCCGGCTAGTGCCCCCGGGCCTTGACTCCATGCTTCCGCTCAGGACCTGGCAGGGCATCGGGCGTTAGTCTGCCGAAGCCTCCCCCATCGGGCTGGGCGTATCAGCCAAATGGCTGAGAGACCAGTAACGGCGCGGGTCATAGCATGGTGGGTAGCACTCCTCCAGCGGAACCGGACCCCATGCCCTCCTCTCCACCAGCCCTTCCCACGCCGCCAGTCCCCGCGCCTGTCCCGCACAACGCCGCTGCCGGAAGCGGCACCCTTGGCCGGATCGACGCCGTCGTCCATCTTGGTTTTGCCGTCCTGCTGGTGGCGTCGGCAGTCCGCTACGTGATGCGGCACAGCCCCGCGGACAACCTGTGGGTGCTGGCCCTGGCCGCGGGGGTGTGTTCGCTGTATGCCGTGATCGCCGTGCTCTCGCAGCGGCGCCGGCCGTGGGCGGTGTGGATGTTTGCCCTGGTGGCGCTTTGGGCGGTGCTGGTGATCGCTGCGCCAAGCTTCGCGTGGTGCTCGTTCGCGCTGTTTTTCCTGTGCCGGACCGCCTTCAGCGGCCGCGTGGCGTACCTGGCGGGTGGCGCGACGGCAGCGGCCACCGCCGTCGGGCTGTTCCGGCTCAGCGGCGGCAGCGATATTGCCATGCTCCTGGGGCCACTGGCCGTCGGCGTCATGCTGACGCTGATCTACGACCGCATCGAGCAGGACGCCGCCGAGCAGCGCCGGCTGCATGCCGAGGTGTCGCTGGCCCAGGGCCGGCTGGCGGCCAGCGAGCGCAGGGCAGGCACGGTCGAGGAGCGCGAGCGGGTGTCGCGAGAAATCCACGACACCGTGACGCAGGGCCTGGCAAGCAGCCTCCTCCTGTTGGAAGCCGCGAACAGGTCATGGCCCAGCCCGGCAGCGCGCGAGGACGTCCTGAACGCCAGCGGAATGCTGCGCCGGAACCTGGCGGACACCCACAGCCTGGTCCACGAGCTCGCCTCCCCCGGACTGGACACGGCACCGCTGCCGGATGCCCTGCTTCAGGCGGCGTCCCAGTATGTCCCGGGCGTGCGCCTGCTGGTCACGGGCGAGCCGCGCTCTGTCCCCGCGGATGTCCGGCACGCACTGCTCCGCGTGGTCCAGAGCGCTGCGGCCAACACCAAGCTCCACGCAGCGGCCGCCAGCGCCACGGTGACGCTGGGCTTCCTGCCCGGCGCCGTCACCCTGGATGTGTACGACGACGGCGCCGGCTTCGACCCGCAGTCGCTGGCGCCGCCGTCGGACGCCGGAGGCTACGGGCTCCGGGCCATGCGCCAGCGGGTGGAACGGCTGGGCGGCGTATTCTCGGTGGAAAGCACCCCCGGCGAAGGAACCATCGTGGCCGCCCAAGTGCCAACTGCGGAGGAACAGTGAATCCGATTACTGTGCTGCTGGTGGATGACCATCTGGTGGTCCGCAGCGGACTCAGGGCGCTGCTGGGAACGCAGCCCGATATCCAGGTCGTGGCCGAGGCGGCCTCCGGCGAGGAGGCGCTGGTCCAGACGGAGCAGCTTGGTCCGGCCGTGGTGGTGATGGACCTCGCCATGGGGCCGGGCATGGACGGCATTGAGGCCATCAAACAGTTGCGCCGCCGCAACAGCCGGCAGGCGGTGCTGGTGTTCACCACCTACGATTCGGACGCTGACATTGTCCGCGCCGTTGACGCCGGCGCCATGGGCTACCTGCTCAAGGATGCCGCGCCGGAGGAGATCTTCGCCGCGATCCGAGGGGCGGTCCAAGGCAAGAGCGTGATGAGCGCTCCGGTGGCGTCGCGGCTCTTCCAGCAGCTCCGGGCCCCGGATGAGACCCTGACGCCGCGCGAAGCGGAGCTTCTGAGCCTGCTGATCGAAGGCCTCAGCAACCGTGAGCTCGGCCAACGGCTGTTCATCTCCGAGGCCACCGTGAAGACTCACCTGGCGCACATCTACGCCAAGCTGGGCGTGGAAACCCGGGCCGCTGCGATCGCCACCGCGATCCGCCGCGAGGGCATGCGCTGACCGCTGCCCTCCGCCCGGGACGCTGGTCTTGGCTCGAAACGGCCAACCGCGCAGGGGAGACTAAACTCGGTCCAAGCCCACCCACCACCATGCGAGGAGCCCCCCATGCGCGCCACCATCATCCACGGTCCCGGCGACATCCGAGTCGAAGACCGCGACTACCCCACCCTCCAGCTGCCCACCGACGTCATCGTGAAGGTCACCGCCTCCTGCGTCTGCGGCTCGGATCTGTGGCCCTACCGCGGGGTCAAGCCCACCCACAAGCCGTCCGCGATCGGCCACGAGTTCATCGGAACGGTGGAAAGCATCGGCGGGGACATCAAGGACCTGGCCGTGGGCGACCTCGTGATCGCGCCTTTCGTGGTCAGCTGCGGCAAGTGCCCCCAGTGCCTCAACGGCGTCACAGTCGCGTGCGACCACCTCGCCGGCTGGGGTGGCAAGGATGACACCGGTCACGGGATCGACGGCGGCCAGGGCCAGGCTGTCCGAGTGCCGCTCGCCGAGTCCACGCTGGTCAAGGTTCCGGGCGTTACCGATCCCGACGACGCGCTGCGCGCCAGCCTGCTCACGCTCTCCGACGTCATGGCCACCGGCCACCACGCGGCCCTCGCCGCCAAGGCCGGCCCCGGCCGGACGGTGGTCGTGGTCGGCGACGGCGCCGTCGGCCTCTGCGGCGTGCTGGCCGCCAAGCGCCTCGGCGCGGAGCGGATCATCGCCATGTCACGGCACGCCGACCGGCAGGCGATCGCCCGCGAATTCGGGGCCACGGACATCGTCGCCGAACGCGGGGACGACGGCGTCGCCAAGGTCCGCGAACTGCTCGGCGGCGTTCTGGCCGACTCTGTGCTGGAGTGCGTGGGGACCAAGGAATCCATGGAGCAGGCGCTGCACAGCGTCCGCCCGGGCGGCGCCCTCGGCTTTGTGGGCGTCCCCACCGGCGGGGCCGAAGCCCCGCTGCGTTTCCTGTTCGACACCAACATCTCGATCGGCGGCGGCATGGCCCCGGCCCGGACGTACATCCCGGAGCTACTGGCCGACGTGCTGGACGGCACCATCAATCCGGGCCGGGTATTCGACTCGGTCATGCCCCTTGAGGAGGCGCCCGAGGCCTACCGTGCCATGGACGAAAGGCGCGCCATCAAGGTCCTGCTGACCCCGTAGCCGAACTCCCGACGGCGGCGGCGCCGGATGCCGCGGAACTGCTTGCCGCCGCCCTTGCACGGGCAGGGGCGAGGGTCTAGCGTGAAGCGCATCAGCATCCGCCGCCGTCGAGGAGCCGTCATGGCCAGGTTTGTGCAGATCATCGAATTCCAGACGTCCCGCATCGAGGAGATCGAACAACTCGGCCGCCCGTCAAGGACCGAGGGGTCCACGGCCCCGACCTTCCGCCGCATCATGGCCACCGCAGACCGCGACCGCCCTGGCACCTACTTCACGATCGTTGAATTCGACTCCTACGAGTCTGCCATGGAGAACTCCAACCGGCCCGAGACCTCCGAGTTCGCCGCGAAGATGGCCGCCCTCTGCGACGGTCCGCCGGTCTTCCGCAACCTGGATCTCATGTGGGAGGACACCGGAGAGGCCGACGCCGGCCAGTAGGCCGGCAGCCGCATCAGGGAGATCGCCGTAGGGATCGCACCGGGCGCAGGACCGGCAACCGGCCATGGCTTCAAGCCATGGCCTGAATACGCGACTTGGATACGCGGACAGGACGTGGGAGCAGGGAAATGGGTTCTGCAGAGGGCAGGGCGCCGGAAAGCTTCGTCGTGGGACTCAGTGCACTGGGCTCCGCTCCCCTGCAACTCGTTGGCGGCAAGACCGTGAACCTCGGCAAGCTCACCGCGGCCGGGTTCCCGGTGCCGCGCGGCTTCTGCCTCACCACGGCCGCCTACTGGAAGGCCGCCCCGGCCGAACTGGACGCACTGGCGGCCCGCCTGGACGCCGCGCAGCCCGCATCCCCTGACGGCGGCGAACCAGACGACGGCGAACCAGGCCACCCCGAGTTGGACCACCCAGAACCTGACCTGCGCGAACTGGCGAGGCAGGCGCGGGAAATGATCGTGACCGCGCCGATTCCCGCCGACGTCGATGCCGCCGTCCGCACCGCGTATGCGTCGCTAGGCCGTGGGGCCGTGGTGGCCGTCCGGTCCTCCGCCACCGCCGAGGACCTGCCGTTCGCGAGCTTCGCCGGGCAGCAGGATTCTTTCCTCAACATCTCCGGAGCCGATGCCGTGGTCGAGTCGGTCCGGCGCTGCTGGGCCTCACTATGGACCGAACGGGCCGTGGCCTACCGCGCCGCCAACGGGATCAACCACCGCGAGGCGGGGCTCGCCGTCGTCGTCCAGGACGTCATCACCGCCACCAGCGCCGGCGTGCTGTTCACCGCTAACCCCGTGACTGGCACCCGCACTGAAACGGTCATCAATGCGAGCGCCGGTCCGGGCCACTTGGTGGTCTCCGGCAGTGTAAACCCGGACCATTTCGTCGTGGATACGGCCACCGGACGCATCCTGATGCGCTCTCCGGGGGCGACCACAGCAGGGCGGAACCGGAGCCTGACGGACGCCCGGATCCGCGAACTCACGGCGCTGGGCGATACGGTCCAGCGGCTGTTCGGTGCACCCCAGGATGTGGAATGGGTGATCGATGCCGGGGGCAAGATCTGGGTGACCCAGTCACGGCCCATCACCACGCTGTACCCGCTGCCGGACCCGGCCGCCGCCGAACCCCTGGGCGCAGAGTCGGGGGCCACCACCGACCCCCGCGTGTACCTGTGCGGCACCTTGCTCCAGGGCCTGACCAGGCCGCTGACCCCCATGGGGCTCTCCGTGCTGGGCTCAATGCGCAACCGCAACGGGCCTTGGGCGTACGTCAACCCGGGGCTGCGCATGTACGTGGATGTGACGGCCATGGTGCGCAACAGGTACGGCCGCCGCTACTTGCTGCGGATGCTCCCGCTGGCGGACGGGAGGTCCGGCGCGGTTTTCCCGGCGCTACTGGCTGATCCGCGGTTCGGCGTGCGCCAGCGGCCGCCCCGGCGGACACGTCCCGGCGCAGCCATCCGCCGGGTCCGGCGGAAACCGGGGCCCGGCAGCCCCTCAGCAGACGACCCCGCAGCGCGCAGTCCCAACACTCTGGCCGGCCTCGGCCTGACGCTCCGGCTGGTTCCGTCCCTGTTGCGGGCCGCGGTGCGGCCGACCGCCGAACTGCGCCGCGCCTTCGATTACGGAAGGCGCCTCGAAGCCGAGCTTGTCCTGTCCGAGCCGGCCACCGTCTTCGGCCGGCTCGATCACGCCCAGCGCATCCTGGACCGCACCGTGGACGGGCTCATCCTGGCGACGCTGCCCGGACCGTCCGTTGGTTACCTCATGCTGGCTTGGGCCCGCAGGCTGTTGCGCGGCATCGCGGAACCGAGGGAACTCGAGGCAGTGTTGCGGGGGCTGCCCAACAACGTCACCACCGAAATGGACCTTGAGCTCTGGCATCTCGCCGTCACGATTCGCGCGAACGCCGCCTCCCGTGAAGTGTTCCTGGCCCACGGCCCGAAGGAACTGGCCGCCCTGTATGCGGCCGGATCGCTGCCCACTGTGGCGCAGACCGGCCTGCGCGTGTTCCTGGACCGCTACGGCCACCGCGCCGTGGCAGAGATAGACCTTGGCATGCCGCGGTGGTCGGAGAAGCCGGCCCATATCCTTGGCATGATCTCGAACTACCTTCACGTGGAGGACCCCGAGCAGGCCCCCGACCGGCAGTTCGCCCGCGCCGAGGAACACGCCGAGGCCAGGATCCGCAGCCTGGTGGAACGGACCAGGGTCCGGAGCCGGCTCCGCGCCCGGCTGGTCGAGTTCTGCCTGCGCCGGACCCGCCAGTTGTCGGGACTGCGCGAACTGCCCAAGTTTTACATCGTCCTCGCGCTCGCAGAGATGCACCGGCAGTTGAACGCGATCAGCACCGAACTGGTCCGGGCCGGCGCGATCGCCGCGGCGGCCGATGTCTATTTCTTGGAGTTCGATGAGGTCCGCGTGGGTTTGCGCGGTGCCGACCTCAAGGGCATCGTCGCGGGCCGCCGCCGGCTCTACGACGTTGAACTACGCCGACGCCGGATTCCCCGGCTGCTGCTCTCCGACGGCACGGACGTGGAGGCCGCCGTGATGGCCAAGTCCCCCGCGTCCGGCGGCCTCGCCGGAACACCGGCGTCGGCCGGGACCGCCACCGGAAAGGTTCGGGTCATCCTGGATCCGGTCGGCGCCCACCTTGAGCCCGGGGAAATCCTCGTGGCACCTTCCACCGACCCCGGCTGGACACCCCTGTTCATGACCGCCGGTGCCCTGGTGATGGAGATGGGCGGGGTGATCTCGCACGGTGCAGTAGTGGCCCGCGAATACGGCATCCCGGCCGTGGTGGGCGTGCCGGACGCGACCACCCGCCTGCGGACCGGCCAGAGGGTGACCGTGGACGGATCCGCCGGAACAGTGCGGCAGGTGGATGCCCCGTTCTCCCCCGCGAAGGCCGCCGGCAGCCTGGCCGGCTGAGCAGATGAAGGGGCAATGTTAGGTCTATGGTGTCTGTCGGCCGCAACACACAAGGCACGCCGTTTCCCGAGCCCGAGGGCTTCGGTTCGGGGCTGGTGGACGATGCCGCCCGCCGGGACGCCGCGTTGCCCGACTTCGACTGGGCCGTCCTTCCCGAAGGCGTGGTGCGCGGGGAGTTCGCGGCGCCCAGCGGCACCCTGGCGACCATCTCCACCGGAGATCCCGGGAAGCCGCGCGTCGTGCTCATCCCGGGCGCAACCGGCTCCAAGGAAGACTTCGTCCTCATGCTGCCCGAGCTCGCCGCGGCCGGCTATTTTGTCCTCAGCTGCGACATCGCCGGGCAGTATGAATCCGCCCAGGCCGGGCCTGAAAACCTCGTTCCGCCCCGGTGCCGCTACGACTACGAGCTCTTCCGCGACGACCTCCTCGCCATGCTGAACGCCGAAGAAGGCGCCGTGCACGTCGTGGGATACTCCTTCGCGGCGATTGTCGCCCAACTGGCCTTTGCCCAACGGCCAGAGAAGTTCCGTAGCTTGACCTTGATCAGTTGCCCGCCCGAGCCGGGGCAGAGTTTCCGCGACCTGCGCCTGGCCGGCTGGTTCAGTCGCTGGGTCAACAACAGGGTGGGCACCGCATTGATGATTTGGGGTATCCGCAGGAATGTTGCCCATGTGGCGCCCAAACGGTTGCGGTTCGTGAGGAGCCGGTTCGCGTTCACGCGCCGCGCCTCGGTCATTGACATCATCGGCCTCATGAAGCACACACCAGATCTGCGGCGGGTCCTGGCCGCCGCAGAACTGCCGAAGCTTGTCGCCGTCGGCGAACACGACCTCTGGCCGCTGGCGCTGCACCGCCACTTCGCGCAGTCGATCGGGGCACGGATTGCGGTCTACCGCGGCGGCCACAGCCCGTCCGAGACCTCGCCGTACCAGATAAGCCGGGACCTGATTGAGCTCTTCGACGCCTCCGTCTCGGCATGACTGAGGCAAAGGTCCGGGACGAAGATCCCCTATAGACCCTTGCACCGCGGCCCGTCGCACCGTACGTTGGGGACAGCGGACGAATGTCTCCGCAGCCGTTGGCCTTATGGCCGCCGGAGATCAGCAGCATTTCAGAAGGATAAAGGCATGGCTACAGGCACAGTTAAATGGTTCAACGCCGAAAAGGGTTTTGGCTTCATTGCCCCGGATGACGGGTCGGCCGACGTTTTCGCCCACTACTCGGCAATCGCCACCAGCGGCTACCGCTCGCTGGACGAGAACCAGAAGGTTGAATTCGACGTCACGCAGGGCCCGAAGGGCCCGCAGGCTGAGAACATCCGCCCGCTCTAAGTACTCAGGAAAAGTCCCGGCCGCCCGGCCGGGACACCTTCCCCGAAGACCACAACGCCCCTCCGGAGGATTCCTCCGGAGGGGCGTTTGTGTTCGCCGGCCGTCAGCCGACGTGGACCCACGGGCGCCGCGTGACATCCGGTTCGGCCTCGCGCAGCACTTCACGCGTCACCGGGGCGATCTCGCCTTCGCCGAAGGCCAGGAACCGCAGGAGGTTGGTGAACGGGTTTCCCTCCGTCCAGCGGAAGTAGATGTGCGGCATCAGCCCGGTGACGTCGCGGATGTGCAGCAGCACGGAGGCGATCGTGTTCGGCACAACAGGCCCGTGGACCTCCAGGATCTGGTACCCGTGCCGGATGACCCCGCGGACCTCAAGCGCGGTCTCGAAGTCCGACGAGTCGTCCACCACGACTTCGAGGAACAGCGCCTGGTAGTCCACCGGGAGGTGGCTGACCTCGATGGCGGACGTGAGCTTGTCCTGGTACGCCTCGGCGCTCAGCCGCAGCGGCTCGTGGGCAATGATCGCGATGGGGCCGGTTTCGTTGGCGGCGAGGAATTCCAGGGCCGGGGTGTCCATCCGCACGTGGGTGGCGTGGAGCTCGAAGGAGCGCCGGAGGCGCGAGAGCAGCGAGATCACGATGATCCCGAGGATGAAGAGCGCCGCGATCCGGATGCCCTCGGGCCGCTCGAAGATGTTGGCCACCGTGGTGTAGATGAACACGACGGCGATGACGCCGAAACCGACGGTGCGCTTGCGTTGCCGCCGTCTGCGCGCGGAGAAGGTCACGGCGACGGCCGCCGACGTCATCAGGACCAGGACGCCGGTGGCGTAGGCGCCGCCCTGGGCGTCGACGTCGGCGTCGAAGAGCCAGGTGATCAGGAACCCGACAAGTGTGAACACCAGGACCAGCGGCCGCACGGCGCGGGCCCACGACGGGGCCATGCCGTACCGGGGAAGATAGCGCGGTACGAGGTTCAGCAGCCCGGCCATGGCGGAGGCGCCGGCAAACCACAGGATAGCAATGGTGCTCAGGTCGTAGACGGTGCCGAATCCGTCTCCCAGGTATTGGTGCGCGAGGTACGCCAGGGCACGCCCGTTCGCCTGCCCGCCCGGCTGGAACTCCTGCGCCGGGATCAGAACCACGGTGGTGAAGCTGGTCGTGATGAGGAAGGCGCTCATGATGACGGCGGCCGTGGTCAGCAGGCGGCGTGCGCCCTTTATCCGGCCCTCGGGGTTATCCTCGGTGTCTGTGGCGTGGCCGCGGATCTGCGGCATGACGGCGACGCCGGTCTCGAAGCCCGAGAGGCCCAGGGCCAGCTTCGGGAAGACGAGCAGTGCGATTCCCACCACCATCAGCGGGCTCCCGTGCTGGGTGGTCAGGGCCAGCCACCAGTTGTCCACTGCCACGGGGTGGGCAAAGACCTCGACGATCGTTGTGACGACGACGATGACGTTCAGCCCAAGGTAGAGCCCCACGAGGACGACGGCGACGCCGATCGCCTCCTTGAAGCCGCGCAGGAAGACCGCGGCGAGCAGGGCCAGCAGGAACAGGGTGACCGCGACGTTCTGGCCCTGCATCCAGGCGGGGGCGAAGGGGTTCTCGATCGCGTGCGCCGTTGCGTCGGCAGCGGAGAGCGTCATGGTGATCATGAAGTCGGTGGCGGCGAAGCCGAGCAGCACCAGAACGAGCAGTTTCCCGCCCCAGCGCGGCAACAGCCGCTCCAGCATGGCGATGGACCCTTCACCGCGCGGGCTTTCGCCGGCCACCCGGCGGTACACCGGCAGCGCGCCCAACAGGGTCACGGCGACCAGGACCAGGGTAGCCAGCGGAGAAATCACGCCTGCCGCGAGCGCGGCGATGGCGGGCTGGTAGCCCAGCGTGGAGAAGTAGTCCACGCCGGTCAGGCACATGACCTGCCACCACGTGTGTTTTTTCAGGTGGCTGTCGCTCACGGCCCCGGGCCCCTGATGGATTCCCTTGGCATCTTGGAGGCCGAACAGCAGCCAGTTCCTGAAGTGCTCCCCTGCGCCGGGCCGGGGCGCCGAAGGGTCTGCCGGAGGCCGGCTGAGGGTGGTCATGATGTCCTTTCCACGCGGCGCACCGCACCGCTTCCATCCGGGACAGTACCAGCGCCCGCCGCCGCCGCACCCGTCCGGCGGGCAATCCTGATGCTTCCTTAACGCCGCCCCCAAACACCGCCCTTCGGGTGCCCGTTCGGGTTGCCGTCGCGTCGCCGGCGTCGCCTCCAAGTGACACAATGGCGGCATGGCACGTGGAACGCTGCGGATCTTCCTGGGGGCCGCGCCCGGAGTGGGCAAGACCTACGAAATGCTTCAGGAAGCCCACCGCCTCGGCGAGCGCGGCGAGGACGTTGCCGTGGCGCTCGCGACGGACCACGGCCGCGCCGAAACACGGGCGCTCATGGCAGGCCTCGAGGTCATCCCGGCCCGCCGCCTGAGGTCCGGGGGTGCCGCGTACGAGGAAATGGATCTGGACGCGGTCCTGGCACGGGCCCCCGAGACTGCGGTGGTGGACGAATACGCCCACTCCAACGTCCCGGGCAGCCGCAACCAGAAGCGCTGGCAGGACGTCGACGAACTCCTCAGCGCAGGGATCAATGTCCTGTCCACGATCAACATCCAGGATCTGGCATCCCTCGGCGACGTCGTCAGCGCCGTCACCGCCGTCCTGCAGGAAGAGACGGTGCCGGATGACATCGTGCGCCGCGCTGACCAGATCGATCTGGTCGATATTCCGCCTGATTTGCTGCGCCAGCGCTTGAGCGAAGGCAAGATCTATCCCGCGGAGAGGATCGATGCGGCCCTGTCCAACTATTTCCGGCTGGGCAACCTCGGCGCGCTGCGCGAACTCACCCTGCTGTGGCTGGCCGACCGGGTGGACGAAGGGCTGGCGAAATACCGGGCCGAGAACGGTATCCAGGACAGCTGGCCTGCCCGCGAACGCATCGTCGTGGGCCTGACCGGGGGCCCCGAGGGTGAGGCGCTCATCCGGCGTGGGGCCCGCATCCTGACCCGCGTCAGCGGCGGAGATCTCCTGGCCGTCCACGTCCGCGCCGCCGGTCGAGTCGCCTCGGAATCACCGCAGGCCCTCGAACAGCAGCGGCGGCTGGTCCAGGACCTGGGCGGCAGCTACCAGATAGTGGCCGGAGAAGACCCGGCGGCCGCCCTGCTGGACTTTGCCCGCAGCGTCAACGCCACCCAAATCGTGGTCGGCATCTCGCGGCACAAGAACCTCGCGGGCCTGCTGGGCGGTCTTCTGGGCGGCGGGGTCGGAACCCGGGTGGTCCGGGACTCCGGGGACATCGATGTCCATATGGTCCCGCACCCTCTCGGGGCGAGGGGCACCGGGTGGCCGCGCCCCGGCGACCTTGGCCGGACCCGGGTTGCGGTGGGCCTGATCCTGGCGGTGCTCCTGCCTGCGCTCCTGCAACTGCTGCTGGTCTTCGTGAATCCGGAGCACAGCGTTGCCACCGCCATGCTCATCCAGCTCAGCGGCTCCGTGGCCGTCGCCCTGGTGGGCGGCCTGTGGCCCGCAGTCCTGGCGGCCCTGTGGAGCAGCCTGCTGGTGAACTACTTCTCCACACCACCGACCGGCAACCTGATCATCAGCGATCCGCAGAACTTCCTGGCCCTCTTCGTTTTCCTGGGGGTATCGTCGGCCGTAGCTGTGGTGGTGGACCTGTCCGCCCGCCGTTCGAAGGAGGCCGCCCGGGCCAGGGCCGAGGCCACCACCCTCAGTGACCTCACGCGCGGGGCGGCCGGGTCCGAGGACACCGTCCAGTCGCTGCTCGAGCAGGCCAGGACCGTCTTCCAGGTCCGCGGGACGGCCCTCCTCAGCCAGGTCCGCGGGGCTGATCTCTTCGACGACGGAACCTGGCGGCTCCTGGCGTCCGCCGGCGAGGTCCCGGCCGGCACAGTCCAGCAGGGCACAGTCCAGCAGGGCACAGGCCAGCAGGGCACACTCCAGCAGGGCACAGGCCAGCAGGGCACACTCCAGCAGGGCACAGGCCAGCAGGGCGCGGCAATGGGCGAAAGCCCCGACCGCGAGAATATCGAGGAGATCGACTCCACCACCCGGCTGGTCCTCTACGGACGCATCCTGCCGGCCAGCGACCGGCGGCTCCTCGCTGCGTTCGGCGTGCACCTGGCTGCCCAGCTGGAACGCCAGCAACTGGTGGCCAGCCGGCGCGAAATGATGCACCTGGCCGAGAGCAACACCATGCGCACCTCCATCCTCCGCGCGGTCTCGCACGATCTCCGGACGCCGCTGGCCGGGATCAAACTCGCCGTAGGCGGTCTCCGCCAGACCGGTGTCCCGTATACCCCGCAGGAAGAGCAGGAACTGCTGGCCACGATCGAGGAATGCTCCGACCGGCTCGATGTGCTGGTCGGCAACCTGCTGGACATGTCCCGCCTCACGTCCGACTCGGTCAGCCCCCGGCTCCATCCTCTCCGCTGGTACGAGGTCATCCCCGGCGCACTTCACGGTGTCCCGCCGGGCCGGGTGCGGGTGGAGCTTCCGGCCAACATGCCCGAGATTGAGGCCGACCAGGGCATGCTGGAGCGCGTCGTTGCGAACATCGTCGAGAACGCGGTCAAGTACGCCCCGGATTCAGACATAGTGGTGGCGGGCGCCGCCGGCGGGCTCAGTCCGGCCGCGCTCGCAGGGCAGCCCGCGGGAGAGCTGCGCATCATCGACCACGGCCGCGGCATCCCGGCGGAACGGGTCCTGGACATGTTCCGCCCGTTCCAGCGCCTCGACGACGCCAGCCAGGCCGCCGGCATTGGGCTGGGCCTGGCCGTGGCGAAGGGATTCACCGAGGCAATGGGCGGACGGCTCGCGGCGGAGCCGACGCCGGGCGGCGGGCTCACCATGGTGATCACCCTCCCGCTCTCCACCGGAGAGCCCTTCGACGCCCACCCGGGCGGGGCCCCGCTCCAACCGCAATCCGCCCAGCTCCAGCCGCAAACTAAGCCGACCGGCCGCCGCCACCTGACCGCGCCGTCGCCGTCGCCGTCGAACTCCAGGCAGGACGCCGGGCAGGACGCGCTGTGAGCGCGGTTCTGGTAGTCGACGACGATCCGTACCTGTTGCGGGCTCTGCGCATCACGCTGCAGGCCCACGGTTATGAGGTCTCCACAGCGGAGGACGGCCGCTCGGCGCTGCTGCAGGCCCGGCAGGGGCCGCCGTCGGTGGTGATCCTGGACCTCGGCCTGCCGGATCTGGACGGCACGGCGGTGATCCGGGAGCTGCGCGGCTGGAGCAGTGTCCCGGTCCTGGTGCTGTCCGCCCGCCACGGCTCCGAGGACAAAGTCCAGGCGCTCGACGCCGGTGCGGACGACTACATCACCAAACCGTTCGGCCTGGACGAGCTCCTGGCCCGGCTCCGCGCCCTGCTGCGCCGCAGCATCGAACCGGACCACCAAGCAGTGGTCAGCACGGAGAACTTCACCGTGGACTTGGGCAAGCGCAGGGTCATCCGGGATGGGCAGGACGTCCGGCTGACCCCCACCGAGTGGAACATGCTTCAGGTGCTGGTCCGGAATCCGGAAAAGCTCATCACGCAGCAGCAGTTGCTCTCCGAAGTCTGGGGTCCGGCGTACGCCAAGGAGACGAACTATCTCCGGGTCTACATGGCCCAGCTGCGGCGCAAACTGGAGCCGGACACCGCCAACCCCCGCCACCTGCTCACCGAGGCAGGCATCGGCTACCGGTTCATGCCCTGACAGTTTTTCCTGATGGTTTTCCGATGCCGCGGCGCGCCATGGATACTGGGGCAATGACTAATCGCAGCCCGCTCAACAGGGACGATGACGGCCCGTCGCCACTGCCTGAGATCCCAGCACAGCTGCGGGCCGTCCTCAACGGGATCCCGGCACTCGTGGGCTATTGGGACACGGGACTGCGTAACCGTCTGGCCAACGATGCCTACTGCGAGTGGTTCGGATTCGGGCCCCGGCAGCTGCACGGCATGCATGTCCGGGACGTGCTCGGCGAGGCCGTCTTCGAGGCCAACCGACCGCACATCGCGGGGGCGCTCGCCG
Source organism: Arthrobacter sp. ES3-54 (assembly GCF_029504395.1). Lineage (GTDB taxonomy): Bacteria > Actinomycetota > Actinomycetes > Actinomycetales > Micrococcaceae > Arthrobacter. The sequence goes on along the minus strand of NZ_JAQFIF010000003.1, from coordinate 514,086 downwards.
GAGAGCAGCAGCAGTTTGACCGGACGCTGGTGGACGCCGCGGGCGAGTCCCGCTTCACCGAGGTGACCTACACCCCCGATAAGCGCGACGGCGTGGTGCAGGGCTTCTTCGTCGTGGTCACGGACATCACCGAGCGGGTGCTGGCCGACCGGCGCCGGCAACGGGACATGGACCGGTACCGTACCCTGGCGCGAAGCGTCCCCGGCGTCTTCGTGCTCCTCTTCGACGCCGAGCTACGCTATCTGATCGCCGAAGGCCAGGAGCTGGAGACCTTCGGCTACCGCAGGGAAGAGCTCGAAGGGCAGCGCATCCAGGACGTGCTCAAGGGTGATCTGGCCACAGAGCTGGAGCCGCGCTACCGTGCGGCCCTCGCCGGCCGCGAGGTCTCCTGGAGCCGGCAGATCGGGCACCGCACCTACCGGCTGAACGCCCGGCCGGTCCATTCCGACGACGAGGCCGCGGCCGGCATGGTGGTGGCGGTGGACATTACCGAGCGCCTGCAGCAACAGCAGGTTTGGCAGGCCCTGCACGAAATAGCGACCGAAGTCGCGCGCAACGCGGCCCCCGCAGACATTTCAGAACGGGTCGCCGCGATTGTCCGCAATCTGTTCAACGTGGACTCCGCCGCCGTCATCCGTTTCACGGGCGCGTCCTCGGCGGAAATCGTCGCCATGGCCCCGACCCTCCCGCCGACGCTGAGCCGGCGCCAGATCTTCGCCCCGACCGACGAGTCCGCCACCGTCCGGGTGGCAGTGACCGGCAAGCCGGCCCTCGTTCTCTACCGGCCGGAGGGCGGACAGGCAGCAAAGCAGATGCGCGCCGGCGGCTTCCAGTCCGCAGCTGCGGCGCCGATCCGGGTCCGTGGCAGCCTGTGGGGTGCGCTCAGCCTGAGCTCTAAATCGCACACCGGGGTCACGGAAGCGATGATGGAGCGGCTGGCCCAGTTCGCGGAGCTCGTCGAGATCGCCATCGGCAACACGGAGGCATGGACCGAGCTGGAGCAGCAGGCCACCACCGATGCCCTGAGCGGCTTGCCCAACCGGCGGGCCCTGGAACGGCACCTCGCCGAACACGTTGCGCAGGCCGGGAGCCGCGGAACGAGACTGAGTGCCATCGTCCTGGATATCGACCACTTCAAGCGGGTCAACGACACCCATGGTCACTTGATGGGCGACGTCGTCCTGGCGGAGGTCGCGGCGAGGCTCCGGAAAGTCGCCCGCGCCAAGGAGGTCGTGGCCCGATTCGGCGGCGAGGAGTTCGTGTGGCTGCTCCCGGAGACCGACGGAGCCGAGGCCCTGCGCGCGGCCGAACGGGCCCGCGTGGCCATCGCATCCGAACCGTTCGGGGAAGTCGGTTTCCTGACGATCTCCGCCGGAGTCTGCGAGCAGGGCGACGCCGCGGCCGGTTCCCTCCTGGACTGCGCGGACCGGGCCCTGTACGAGGCCAAGAACGGCGGCCGCAACCGCACGTCCCGGTACGGCCACCCCAGCCCGGCGGTTCAGTCTGGCCAGGCAGGCCAGACGCGGGACGGCACTGGCACTGGCACTAGCTCACGGGGAGCCTAGATCACGCGCGGAGCCTAGACGAAGGCTGACTTCCCCGTCACGGCCCGGGCCACGATCAGCGAATTGATTTCGTAGCTGCCCTCGTAGGTGTAGAGGATTTCTGCGTCGCCGAAGAGCTTGCCCATCTCGTAGTCGCTGCTGATGCCGTTGCCGCCCATGAGCGACCGGCCCATCGCCACCGACGCACGCGCCAGCCGCGTGGTGGTCGCTTTGGCCATGGCGGCTTGGACCATCTCGAGCTTGCCGTCTTCCTGGATTCGCGCCAATTGGGCCATCAGGGCCAGGGAGGCTGTCGCGTTGCCCAGGATCTCGGCGAGCTGCTGCTGGATGAGCTGAAAGCGGGCCAGTTCCTTGCCGAACTGGCGGCGCCGCAGCGAATAGGCGCGGGCGACGTCGAACGCGGCCAGCTGGATGCCGGCGCCCTGCCAGCCCACCCAGGCCCGTGAATCGCGCAGCAGCTCATTGGCCTTGGAGAAGTCGGTGGCGCCGGGCAGCAGGTTGGCCGCCGGAATACGGACCTCGTCGAGGACAATGTCGGCGTTCTGCATGATGCGCAGGCCGATCTTGTTGGCGATCTTCGTGGCAGTGTAGCCGGCACGGTCCGTCTCCACGATGAAGCCCTTGATGTGCTGGTCAGCGACGTCCCGGGCCCAAACGAGGGCGAAGTCCGCGATGGTGCCGGCGCCGATCCATCGCTTGGCGCCGTTGAGGACCCACTCGCCGCCGTCCAGCCGGGCGGTGGTTTCCAGGCCACCGGCGATGTCCGAGCCGTGGTCCGGCTCCGTCAGGGCGAACGCTCCAAGCTGCGTGAACGCTGTGAGGCCGGGGAGCCAGCGCGCCTTCTGTTCCTCCGAGCCCAGCTCATCGATCATGCCGACGATCAGCTCATTGTGGATGCCTACGAGCGCAGAGAGGGAGACGTCGGCGCGGGCCACCTCGACGTACATGAGCCCCTTGAAGAGCTTGGACGTGCCGTCCGTTTGCAGCCCGCCCAGACCGTATTTGCCGAGTTCCGCGAGCAGGCCGAAGGGAAACTCCTCGCGGTTCCAGTAGTCGATCGACGCGGCCCGGATCCGGGACTGCAGGAATTCCCGGACCTCCTGGTAGCGGAGCCGTTCGTCCGGCGGCAGCAGGTCCACGATGTACATCAGGTCGGCGTCGGGAAAGGGCGGCTGCGCTGTGTTTGTTTCGACTGCGGCTTCCGTGTTTGTTTCGGCTGTGTTCGATTCGCCTATCTCTACGGCTGTGTCTGATTCCGCTACCGCTCGCTGTCCGCTGGCACGTCCTTGTGGCTGCACGGGCACGTATCCCTTCGTCATGCGCCGCCTGCAGAGCAGCGCCGCTCTTCCAAACCCTTGGATGTCCTAGTATATTGCACAGTGACGGGGATCACTAGGCAGGCACCCTGCCGGGCCGGCAGACCCCAGGCAACGGCGCCAGACCCGGAACGGCAGCGCCAGAGGACTTCGAAAGGTGCACCATGACCGTGACTGAGGAATTCCGGGCCGCGCGGGACCGGCTGCTGGCCCTGCGCGGGGACTACGACCGCGCCCGCAACGAATTCCAGTGGCCGCGCTTCGAGGAATTCAACTTCGCTCTGGACTGGTTCGACCAGCTCGCGGCAGACCCGGCCAAGGCGGACAAGCCGGCGCTGGTGATCGTCGAACAGGACGGGTCCGCGACCCGGCGCAGCTTCGCGGACCTCTCCCGGCGCTCGTCCCAGGTGGCCAACTGGCTGCGCGGACAGGGCGTGCGGCGTGGGGACCGGATGATCATCATGCTCGGCAACCAGGTGGAGCTCTGGGAACTCATGCTGGCCGGCATCAAGCTGGGCATCGTCATGATCCCCACCACCACCCTCATGGGGCCCGCCGACCTCCAGGATCGGGTGGAGCGCGGCGGCGCGTCCTGGGCCGCCGTCGGCAGTGCCAACATCGCCAAGTTCGCCGACGTCGCCGGTGACTACACACTGATCGAAATCGGCGGGAATCCCACCAATCCCGCCGCCGCAGGCCAGGAAAATGCCCGGCAGTACACGGAGGCCGGCGCGGCCGGCGCGGATTTCATCCCGGACGCCCCCACCCTGGCCGACGAAACCCTCCTGCTCTATTTCACCTCCGGCACCACGTCCAAGGCCAAACTCGTGGAACACACGCACACCTCCTACCCGGTGGGACACCTGTCCACGATGTTCTGGATCGGGATGGAACCGGGCGACGTGCACCTCAACGTGGCCTCGCCGGGCTGGGCCAAGCACGCCTGGTCCAATGTCTTCACGCCCTGGATCGCCGAGGCGTGCGTGTTCATCTACAACTACGAACGCTTCGACGCCAAGGCGCTCATGGAACAGATGGACCGCGAATCCGTGACCAGCTTCTGCGCCCCGCCCACGGTCTGGCGGATGCTGATCCAGGCCGACCTCACGCAGCTGGTGAACCCGCCCACCAAGGTGGTGTCCGCGGGCGAACCGCTCAACGCCGAAGTGATCGACCAGGTCCACCGTGCCTGGGGCCAGACCATCCGGGACGGCTTCGGCCAGACCGAATCCACCGTGCAGATCGCGAACACCCCGGGCCAGCCGATCAAGATCGGCGCCATGGGCAAGCCGCTGCCTGGCTACGACGTCGTGCTCGTGGATCCCGCCACCGGTGAAGAGGCCGACGACGGCGAACTCTGTCTACGCCTCGACCCCCGCCCCGTGGGCCTCATGAAGGCGTACTACGGCGACCCGGAGAAGACTGCGGAGGCTTTCCGCGACGGTTACTACCACACGGGGGACATGGCGAGCCGGGACGAGCGCGGCATCATCACGTACGTGGGCCGCGGCGACGACGTCTTCAAGTCCTCCGACTACCGGCTGTCCCCGTTCGAACTGGAGAGCGTGCTGATTGAGCACCCGGCGGTGGCGGAAGCCGCCGTCGTCCCCTCCCCCGACCCGCTCAAGCTGTCGGTGCCGAAGGCCTTTGTGGTCCTCGCGGCCGGGCACCAGCCTGGTCCGGAGCTGGCCGAGGACATCCTGCGGTACTGCCGGGAGCACCTGGCCCCGTTCAAGCGGATCCGCCGGCTGGAGTTTGCCGAGCTCCCCAAGACGATCTCCGGCAAGATCCGGCGGGTGGAGCTGCGGCACAGCGAGGAGCTGCGCCACGGCGGCGGGCCCGTTCCCGAAGGCTTCGGCGTCGAGTACTCCGACTCCGATTTCCCCGGGCTCAAGGGTCAGGGCTGAGCATGGGGGCACCGCTGCCGCGAGACCCGATCGCCGACGCCCGGCTGAACTGGGAGCGCCACGGCTGGTCCGACGTGGCCGCCCCGATGGCCGCGATCACCGCCATCATGCGGACCCAGCAGATTCTGCTGGGTCGGATCGAGGCCGTCCTCAAGCCGTTCGGACTCACGTTTGCCCGGTACGAGCTGCTGGCGTTGCTCAGCTTCGCCCGCAGCGGGGCGCTGCCGATGAACAAGGCCAGCGCGCTGCTGCAGGTCCATCCCACCTCGGTCACCAACGCCGTGGACCGGCTTCAGAGCGCCGGGCTGGTGATCCGCTCACCGCACCCCACGGACGGCCGCACCACCTTGATCGAGCTCACCACCGACGGGCGCGCCCTGGCCAAACGGGCGACGGCGGTGCTGAACTCCGAGGTCTTCGGCCAGTCGGGCTTCGGGGACCAGGACGTGGACCAGCTGATCCGGATCCTGGGCACATTCCGCCGGAACGCCGGGGATTTCAGCTGAGCGGGGAAGGCGGGCCTGGCGGGGTGCCCGCGAGAGGGTCGACCTTGACTGGCTGGGTCTCCGGCGCCGCCGCTTCGCCACGTTCCGGCACCGGCTCGGCCGTGTGAAGCACACGCCACGCGGTTACCCCGGCGAGCACGGCTGCAATGGCGGCGCCCACGATTAGCCAAGGTTTCCCTGGCCAGCGTCCGTGGGCTTGACCAGTTGCCGGCGTCTCCACCTCGGGAAGGATCCGCGCAATGTGCTCGTGGACCCGCGGGGTCACCGCTTCCACTCCCCCGGCCAGTTCGTCGGCAACGGCCCTCAACGTGGCTTGGAGTCGGGGCGACGCTACGTCGATGCCGGCATCAACTTGTCCCAGCGCACGGCGGAGGGCGGCTTCGACACCGGGTGTCGCCCATTCCCTGCCCTTTGCCAGACGGGCGATAAGGTTTTCTTCGAGATGACGGGCTTGAGCCGCCCGGTCAGTTTTTTCGGACACACGCACAGCAGCCTCCAAAGGTTGATAAGTGTGAGGCACAGCCTAGGGTTTGATCCCGGTGAAGAACAGCCTTGATTTTCAACTGCGGGCTCTCGTCTGAATTCCAAGCTTTATGCAAGGAGGTTCAGGCAGGATACGGGTCCGAGGGTATCCCGATTGAACATGGGGTGGTTGTTATGGATGCAAACCCGAGGCGGAGCCCCTCCGTCCTGTTTTGGGTTGTTACCGTTGTCATTCTCGGAGCCCTAGTGGCCTTGGGCTCGTATGTGGTGAGCATCTTAGCTCCCCTGTTCTTCCCTGTCTGAGACAAATCGTTGTCATTGTCCCGGTAGCCAGGGACCACGTGGCAGCGCCTCCTCCAGCGCGCCCGCCGGCAGTGCCCCGGCCGTTCAAACGAAAACCGGTTTTGCCCGGGAACCGTCCGGAGTATCGTGGTTCGGAGCCGGACAGTGCCGTCCGGCCAGGCAGCAATTAGTGCTCACAGAGCGTCGATTGGCGATCGCCTAGGAGGGGCCATGACTTCGCCCAGCGTCCCCATACCGCAGCCTCCCACGAAGCCGGTGGTCGGCAACTTGCCGGACATCGACTCCAGCAAGGGAATCCTGGGGATAGTCGAGGTGGCCGAGCGGTACGGCCCCATTGTCCGCATCCAGTTCTTCAACCGCAGCATCATCGCCATCTCCTCCCAGCAGCTCGTCAACGAAGTGTGCGACGAGTCCCGTTTCGGCAAGGTGCTGGGCGTTTCCCTTCGGCAGGTGCGGGAATTCATCGGCGACGGATTGTTCACCGCAAGAACAGAAGAACTGAACTGGCAGAAGGCGCACCGGATCCTGATGCCGGCGTTCGGGCCAGCGGCGCTGACGCGGATGTTCAGCGGCATGGACGACATCGCCGAGCAGCTGCTCCTGAAGTGGGAGCGGCTCGGCCCGACGGCCCGGATCGACGTACCGGACAACACCACCCGGCTGACCCTGGACACCATTGCCCTGTGCTCGTTCAGCTACCGGTTCAACAGCCTCTACCGGGAAGAGATGCATCCCTTCGTCGGGGCCATGGTCCGCGGTCTGGTCGAGTCCGGGGATCGGGCTCGCAGGCTCCCGGTCCAGAACAAGATCATGCTGCGCAAACGCCACCAGCTCGAGGAAGACCATGCCCTGATGTTCGAGGTCGCCGACCAGATGATCAGCGACCGTCGGCGCAACCCCAGCCCCGCCGGCAGCGAGGACATCCTGGACACCATGCTCAACGCCGCGGACCCGGTGACCGGCGAGCGGTTGAGCGAGGAAAACGTCCGCTACCAGATGGTCACCTTCCTGGTGGCCGGGCATGAGACCACCAGCGGCCTGCTGTCGTTTGCGCTCTACGAACTGCTGCGCCATCCGGCTGTCCTGGCCAAGGCTCGCGCCCAGGTGGACGAGGTCCTCGGCACCGAGAGCGCCCGGTTCGAGCACCTGCCCCGGCTGGGGTACCTGGACCAGATCCTCAAGGAGACACTCCGGCTGTGGCCCACCGCCCCGGCGTTCAACGTCGCCCCGCACGAGGACACGACGCTTGGCGGCCGTTTCGACGTCCCGGCAGGCCAGCCCATCATGGTCCTGATCCCGCGGCTGCACCGGGACACGGCGGCCTGGGGGGAGGACGCCGCGACCTTCGATCCGGACCGGTTCTCACCTGTTCGGGCCGCGGAAATCCCTGCCAACGCCTGGAAGCCCTTCGGCAACGGACAGCGCTCCTGCATCGGCCGGGGATTTGCCCTGCAGGAGGCCATGCTCTTCCTGGCCAAGCTCCTGCAGCGCTTCGAGGTCACTGCGGCGGACCCGGGCTACGAACTGCAGATCAAGCACACGCTGACGATGAAGCCTGAGGGGCTGTTCATCCACGTGCGCCGGCGGGACGTCACGATCGCAGCCGGTCCGCAGGCCGCCGTCGAACATGCCCGGCAGGCCGAAGCGGCAGCGGCGGCTGCCGCGCCCAACGGCGTCCCGATCCGTGTGCTCTACGGTTCCAATGCAGGCACGTCCAAGGACTTCGCCCAGCGCATCGCCAACGACGCCGGCCGGCGCGGCTACAGCCCCACCATCGGTCCGCTCGACGAGGCGGCCGGTGGACTGCCATCGGAGGGACTCGTCGCAATCGTGACGTCCTCCTACGAGGGGCAGCCGCCGGATAACGCCCGGAAATTCGTGGCCTGGACCGAAGGCCTGCAGCCGGGCAGCCTCGCCGGGGTGCGGTATATGGTCTTCGGCAACGGCAACAAGGACTGGGCGCGAACGTACCAGGAGGTGCCCAAGGCCATCGACGCCCGGCTCGAGGCCGCGGGCGCCACGCGAATCTATGCCCGGGGCGAAGCCAACGCCCGCGGCGACTTCTTCGGCGATTTTGAAGAGTGGTACGCCGGACTTTGGCCTGCCGTGGACGCCGCCCTCGGGCAGAGGACCAGCCCGCCCACTGCGCAGCCCCAGCTTGAACTCCAGTTCGTCGGCAACGTCCGGGATCCGCTGCTGCGCCAGAACGGGCTGGCACTCGGTACTGTTGTCGCGAACCGGGAACTGGTCGATCTGGCCAAGCCCGGCGCCCGGTCCAAGCGGCATGTCGAGATCGCCCTGCCCGAGGGGATGAGCTACCGGACCGGGGACTATCTGGCCGTGCTGCCGCTGAATCCGAGCGCACTGGTGCAGCGCGCCCTGGTCCATTTCAACCTTGACTACGACTCGCATGTCGAGCTGAGCATGGAGCGGGGGGACACTTTCCTGCCCACGGGTGCTCCCGTGGCCGTGGGCGAACTGCTGAGCAGCTACGTGGAGCTCGCGGTCCCCGCCACCCGCATCCAGCTCGAGGACCTGGCTGATGTCGCGGCGGATCCCGCACAGCGCGCCGAACTTGAGGCCCTGGCCCAGGACCGCGGGCGGTACGCGGCCGAGATCCTGGACAAGCGGGTCTCCCTCCTGGACCTGCTGGAGACATATCCGTCATGCCAGCTGTCGTTCACCTCGTTCCTGCAACTACTGACACAGCTGACCCCCCGGCGGTACTCCATTTCCTCGTCCCCGCTCTGGAGCCCCGACCACGCCACCCTGACCTTCACCGTCATCGAGGCCCCGGCGTGGTCGGGCCGCGGCGTCTTCGAAGGCGCCTCGTCCACGTACCTCGCCCAGGCCAGGCCCGGGTCAAGGGTCGCGGTCACTGTCCGGCCCTCGAACGCGGCTTTCCACCCGCCGTCGTCCCTTAACGTCCCGGTCATCATGGTCTGTGCAGGGACCGGGCTGGCACCCTTCCGCGGCTTCGTCCAGGACCGGGCGCTGCGGGCCGAGGCCGAGGATACGACGCCGGCCCCTGCCCTGCTGTTCTTCGGCTGCCGGGCACCGGACACCGACTTCCTCTACCGCGCCGAACTCGCGTCGTGGGCGGAGCAGGCCAACCTGGATCTGCGCCCGGTCTTTTCCACTGCTCCCGAAGACGGCCTGAAATATGTCCAGGATCGGCTTTGGGCCGACCGCGCCGACGTCGTCGAGCTGGTCCGGCAGGGCGCCACGGTCTATGTCTGCGGCGACGGCAAGCACATGGCGCCGCAGGTTCGCGACACGTGCGCCCTCATTTACCAGGAAGCGACCGGCGCCTCCAAGGAGGATGCCGAGGCGTGGATGGATGAGGTGGAACGCACGCACGGCAGGTACGTGGCCGACATCTTCACGTAAGCCCGGCGCCCCGGCATTTGACGCCGCCGCGCCGTGTCCGGTTCCGTCTAGCGGTGGTTGAACTCCGGCTGCCGCTTCTCGGTGAAGGCGGCCATGCCTTCCTTCTGGTCCTCGGTGGCGAACAGAGAGTGGAACACGCGCCGTTCAAACAGCACGCCCTGGGCAAGTCCGGTCTCAAACGCCGCGTTCACCGCTTCCTTGGCCACCATCGCCACCGGCTTGGATTTGGAGGCGATCACCTCGGCAGCCTTCAGCGCCTCCTCGACGACGTCCGCGGCCGGGACCACACGGGACACCAGCCCCGCCCGTTCGGCCTCCTCGGCGTCCATGAACCGGCCGGTCAGGATCATGTCCATCGCCTTGGACTTGCCCACGGCGCGGGTCAGCCGCTGTGAGCCGCCCATGCCCGGGAGCACACCGAGGTTGATCTCCGGCTGGCCGAACTTGGCGTTGTCCCCGGCGATGATGAAATCGCACATCATCGCCAGCTCGCAGCCGCCGCCCAGCGCGAAGCCGGACACGGCCGCCACCACGGGGATGCGGAGCCTGGTGAAGTCCTCCCAGCCGCGGAACCAGTCCGCCGCGTACATGTCCATGTAGCCCTTGGACTGCATTTCCTTGATGTCCGCGCCGGCGGCGAAGGCCTTCGCGGAACCGGTCACCACCACGGCACCGACCTCCGGGTCCGCATCCATCCCGGTGACGGCCTTCACCAGCTCCTCCATCGTGGCCTTGTTCAGGGCATTGAGGGCTTCGGGCCGGTTGAGCGTCACGAGGCCCACGCGGCCGCGGCGCTCCACCAGAATGTTCGCGTACTGTTCCGTCATGAGTGGTCCCCTTAGGTGGTGCTCGTCTGGTTCTGCTTATGGTTCTGCGTATAGCTTCCGGGACTAGTGTCCGGCCGCACCGGATTCTGATTTGCCTGCTTCCGACTTTTCACGGATGTCGGTGATGATGCCGGAGAAGTCCCGGCCGGCACCGCCTTCCGCGGCAAAGGTATCGTAAATTTCGGATGCGAGGGGGCCGAGGCGGGCCGCGACGCCGGCACTCTGGAGCGCGTTGAGGGCCAGCTTGAGGTCCTTGGCCATGAGCGCCCCGGCGAAGCCGGGCTGGTAGTCCCTGTTGGCGGGGCTGGTCGGGACCGGCCCGGGCACAGGGCAATTGGTGGTCAGCGCCCAGCACTGTCCCGAGGCGGCGGAGGCGACGTCGAACAGTGCCTGGTGGGTCAGTCCGAGCTTCTCGCCCAGCACAAAGGCCTCACTGACGGCGATCATCGAGACGCCCAGGATCATGTTGTTGCAGATCTTGGCGGCCTGGCCCGCGCCGTGGGCGCCGGTGTGGACCACCCGCTTGCCCATGACTTCCAGCAGCGGTTTGACCGCCTCGAAGTCCTCCGGGAGGGCACCGACCATGAAGGTGAGCGTGCCGGCCTCGGCCCCCACCACCCCTCCGGACACGGGGGCGTCGACAGCACGGTGGCCGGCCGCCACCGCGAGTTCTGCGGCCTCGCGGGCCTCGTCCACGTTGATCGTGGAACAGTCCAGGAACATGGTGCCCGGGGCGGCCAGTTCAAGCAGGCCGGGCTCACCGCCCGTGCCCCGGTAGGCGTCGAGGAGGTGCTTGCCGCTGGGCAGCATGGTCAGCACGACGGCGGCGCCCGCCGCCGCTTCGGCTGCCGTCCCGGCGGTTGGAATGCCGTGCTCCCGGGCGGCGTCCAGGGCCGTCGGCACGACGTCGAAGCCGGTCACCCGGTAGCCGGCCTTGACCAGGTTGACGGCCATCGGGCCGCCCATGTGCCCCAGGCCGAGGAAGGCGATGGTGCCGGTTTCGGGCGCTCCTGCTTCAGACATGGTTCTTCTCCTTGTTCTTCTCCGCCGGAGAGAGCTTCAGTTCGCGCCCGCCCAGCGGGGCGAAGTAGGCCGCGACGTCCTCTGGGGTGACCTCCGCGAGGGTGGCGGGCTTCCAGCGGGGATTGCGGTCCTTGTCCACCACCTGGGCGCGGATCCCTTCGCGGAAGTCCGGTCCGGCGAGGAAGCGCAGGCCCACCCGGTATTCCTGCTCGAGTGCCCGCTCCAGGCTCAGTCCGCGGACGCGGCGCAGGGACTCCAAGGCCACCTTCACCGCCGTCGGCGACTTGGCCTCGATGGTGTCCGCGGCGCCGGCAGCCTCCCCGCCCACCGTGCGCAGCCGGAGCAGGATCTCCTCGGCGTCGTCGCTGGAGTAGCAGGCGTCGATCCATTCCTGCTGTGCGGCGAGGACTGACTGCGGAGCCGGTTCGGCGAAACGGGCGACGGCGGCTTCCGCTGCCTCGGTCTCGAGCGCCGCGGCCAGTTCAGCAAGGCTGGCGGAGGGCACGAAGTGGTCGGCGAGGCCCAGGAACAGCGCGTCCGCGCCGCTCAGGTGGGCGCCGGTCAGGGCCGCATGGGTGCCGGTCTCCCCCGGCGAGCCGGAGAGCAGCAGGGTGCCGCCGACGTCGGGCACGAACCCGATGGTCGTTTCGGGCATGCCCGTGCGGGTGCGTTCGGTGACGATCCGCACGGAGCCGTGGGCCGAGATCCCCACGCCGCCGCCCAGGACCAGCCCGTCCATGAACGCCACGTACGGCTTGGGGTATTCAGAGATGAGCAGGTTCAGCCGGTACTCGTCCGCCCAGAAGTCCGCGGTGGCGTCCCCACCGTCGAAAATGTCCCGGTAGATGGCGACGATGTCGCCGCCGGCGCAGAGGCCGCGGTCGCCGGCGCCGCGGACCAGCACCGTGGCGACGGCGCCGTCCTCGGCCCAGAGCGTGAGCTGTTCGAGCATCGCGGCGGCCATCCCGGCGGTCAGGGCGTTGACGGCCGTGGGCCGGTTGAGGGTCACCACGCCGAGGCTGCCGCGCCGTTCAAACAGGACTTCCCCATTCAAGGCTTCGCCGGCCCCTTCCTGCGCAGCCTCCGTCCCCATCAGCTGCCTTCCGGCATGACGAAGCTGCTGCCGGAACGGATGCCGGAAGGCCAGCGGCTCGTGACCGTCTTGGTCTTCGTGTAGAAGCGGAAGGCGTCGGCCCCGTGCTGGTTGAGGTCGCCGAACCCGGAGGCCTTCCAGCCGCCGAAGGTGTAGTACGCGATCGGCACGGGGATGGGGACGTTGATCCCCACCATGCCCACCTGGACCCGGCTGGCGAAGTCGCGGGCGGCGTCGCCGTCGCGGGTGAAGATGGCCACGCCGTTGCCGAACTCGTGTTCGCTGCAGAGCCGGAGGGCCTCGTCGTAGTCCTCGGCGCGGAGCACGCTCAGGACCGGGCCGAAGATCTCCTCTTTGTAGATCTTCATGTCCTTGGTGACGTTGTCGAACAGCGTGGGACCGACCCAGAAGCCGCCGTCGTAGCCTTCCACCGTCAGCCCGCGGCCGTCGGTAACGAGGCTGGCGCCTTCTTCGACGCCGGAGGCGATGTAGCCTTCGATCCGCTCCTTCGCGGAGGCCGCCACCACCGGGCCAAAGTCGGAATCCTTGGCAAGGCTGTGGCCCACCTTGAGACCGGCGATCCGCGCCTGCAGCTTCTCCACGAGCACATCCGCGGTCTTCCCGCCGACCGGAACGGCCACCGAGATCGCCATGCAGCGCTCTCCCGCGGAGCCGAAGCCTGCCCCGATGAGGGCGTCCGCGGCCATGTCGAGGTCCGCGTCGGGCATGATCACCATGTGGTTCTTGGCGCCGCCGAAGCACTGGGCGCGCTTGCCGTTCGCTGCGGCTGTGGCGTAGATGTACTGGGCAATGGGCGTGGAGCCGACGAACCCGATGGCCTGGACCCGGGGATCCTCCAGCAGCGCGTCCACGGCCTCCTTGTCCCCGTTGACCACGTTGAAGACGCCGTCGGGGAGGCCCGCCTCGGTGAAGAGCTCGGCCAGGCGCAGCGGTACGGAGGGGTCCCGTTCGGAGGGCTTGAGGATGAAGGCGTTGCCTGCGGCGAGCGCCGGCCCGGACTTCCAGAGCGGGATCATGGCCGGGAAGTTGAACGGCGTGATGCCGGCAACGACGCCGAGGGGCTGCCGCATCGAGTGCACGTCGACGCCGGTGCCGGCGTTGTCCGAGAACTCACCCTTGAGCAGATGCGGGGCACCCGCGGAAAACTCGACCACTTCGATGCCGCGCTGGATGTCACCCTTGGCATCGAGGAAGGTCTTGCCGTGCTCGGAGGAGAGCAGGGTGGCGAGCTCGTCCATGTGCTCGTTGACCAGGTCCACGAACTTGAGCAGGATCCGGCCGCGACGCTGCGGATTCATCGCGGCCCATTCCACCTGCCCCTTTTCCGCGCTGGCAATAACATTGCGCACTTCCTCTGCGCTGGCCAGCGGCAAACGGGCCTGGACCTCGCCGGTGCAGGGATCAAACACATCGCTGAACCGGCCGGAGGTGCCGTCCACCCGCTGCCCGTCAACGTAATGGGATAGTTCTCGAACCATGACCGAATGCTCCTTTGCATGTGACCTAGATCATCTCTGCAGCCGAATATACTCGGACTTCCTACTAATTTCCAGAGGGCGGAAGCCGCCGGCTGCTTCGTCCGGGGGCCAAGTTCGGTAAGTTAGGGACTGTGAAGATAGCTACCTGGAATGTGAACTCGCTCCGCGCCCGCGCCGACCGTGTGGAGGCTTGGCTCCAGCGCACGGACTGTGACGTCCTGGCCATCCAGGAAACCAAATGCAAGGACGAGAACTTCCCTTGGGAGCTCTTCGAGAGCATGGGCTACGAGGTGGCACACTTCGGCCTGAGCCAGTGGAACGGCGTCGCGATCGCCTCCCGCGTGGGAATCGACAACGTCGAACGCACCTTCCTGGACCAGCCGGTATTCGGCAAGAGCGGCAAGGACGCCGTGCAGGAGGCCCGCGCCATCGGCGCCACGTGCGGCGGCATCCGGGTCTGGAGCCTCTACGTCCCCAACGGCCGCGCCCTCGACGACGAGCACATGCCCTACAAGCTCAACTGGCTGGACATCCTGAAAACCCACGCCGGCACCTGGGTCAAGGAGGACCCCCAGGCGCAGATCGCGCTGATGGGCGATTTCAATATCGCACCGCAGGACGGCGACGTCTGGGACATCGACTTCTTCCGCGCCAACGCCATGACCCACGTCAGCGAGCCCGAGCGGGCTGCCTTCCACGCCTTTGAGGAGGCCGGGTTCCAGGATGTGGTCCGCCCGCACACCCCGGGACCTGGCGTCTACACCTACTGGGACTACACGCAGCTCCGCTTCCCGAAAAAAGAGGGAATGCGGATCGACTTCATTCTTGCCTCCCCGGCCCTGGCGGCACGGGTCACCGGTGCGATGATCGACCGCGAGGAGCGCAAGGGCAAGGGCGCCTCGGACCACGCCCCGGTGCTTGCGGAACTGGCGGACTAATGGCTGCCGCCCAGGAAGCGTCGTGATCCCATGACGGGGAACATTTACCACGGACAGGCCGGGCTGCCGTTCTCTTCCGCGCTCCGGATCTACGAGCCCCTCGAGGCGTTCCCTGAGAAGCAGCAGGAAACCCTGCGGGCCGCCGGCGCCGGCCTGGCGTCCCGCGCTGCCGTGGAGAACGCCGAGCTCCTGGCGTCCCTAGGCCGCATCACCCGGTCCGACGGGGACCCGTTTCCCACCGGCCGGACGGACCTTGTGCGCGTTGTCCCGGCCCCGGCACGGCGGGCGCCCTCCGGCTCAGCGCACGACGGCGCCGAGTCCGGCACCGGGGCCGCCGCAGCGCAGGCCGAACGGCTGCTGTACTGCCCCAGCCAGATGGTCCTCCGCGCCGGGCTGGCCGCCAATGCCCTGATGGAAGGCATCCACGGGCCCCTGGCCCAGCTCCTGATCCCGGAAGAACAGCGGGACAAGCACCAGGAACGCATTGATGAGGTGCGGGCCCACGATGGCCTGAGCCGGGTCCACACCCGGGCGTCCACGTGGGGCATCCCCTTCAGCTGGTTCTGCCTCTTCCAGGAATCGGATCCCACCGACGTCGTCGAATCCGAGGGGCACATCGTGACGGTCCGCATCCGTGCCGGCATCGGCAAGGCACTGGAGCGCGTGAGCTACGCGGTGGCGCACCTGGCCCTCGCCGCGCCCGATCTCGACATGCTCGAGGACCTGACCCAGCTCACGGAATGGCTTGAGCTGTTCCACGCGGATTCGGCAGTGGAACTCGATTACGGCGGCGTGGCAGACAAGGTCTATCCGGACGACTCGCCGCTGGACGTGCGCCTCGGCATCGAGTGCCTGGCGGATGGCGACATGACCGGCGCCGCCGCGGCCTACCGCCGGCTGGCCTCGCGCTGGGTGCCGATCCGCCAACTGGCCCGCGCTTCCTGAGCCAGGCCGGACCGCAACCCCTGCAGCCCATGCGGGACCGCCGATGCGGCCGAACGCCGCTAGCGGAGCCGCGCGGATGCCCGTACCGGCGGCGCCGTCGTCGTCCGCACAATTAGCCGGTGCGGCGCCACGGCGGACTGCACAGCCCCGGCAATTCCGTCGAGCTCGTCCAGCAGCATCTTGGTGCCGAGTTCGGCTTGGAGGTCCGGCCGCTGCCCGACCGTGGTGAGCCCCATGGCTTCGGCGAAGTCGTGGTCGTCGATGCCGATGACCGACAAATCCTCCGGGACGCGCACACCGGCCTTGTTGGCCTCGAAGATGACGCCCATGGCCATCTCATCCGAGGCGCAGAAGATTGCTGTCGGCTTGGGCAAGTCGATTGCCCAGAGACGCCGGAACGCCTCCTGACCGCTGCGAACGGTGAAGTCCCCCCACACGTCCCATTCGGCCCGGGCGGGCAACCGGGCCTCGCGCATGATGTCGTGGAAGGCCTGGATCCGGACCCTGGGTACGTCGAAGTTGAGGTCGGTTTCATCATCGCCGTGCAGGAGCGCGATGTCGGTGTGGCCCAACCCGA
Source organism: Arthrobacter sp. ES3-54 (assembly GCF_029504395.1). Classification (GTDB taxonomy): domain Bacteria; phylum Actinomycetota; class Actinomycetes; order Actinomycetales; family Micrococcaceae; genus Arthrobacter. The sequence goes on along the minus strand of NZ_JAQFIF010000003.1, from coordinate 497,714 downwards.
TCAGGTGGCGGACCGCGGTGGCGGCCGCGGCGTAGTCGTCAATGCCAATATAGGGGCATTCCTCAACATGGCCGCCCACCACCACCAGCGGGATATCGATCTTCTGGAGATGCTCGATTTCCTCGTGAGTGAGCGCCATACAGAGGACCAGCAGGGCGTCTATCTGCTTGTAGACCATGGTCTTGCTGAAAAGCCGCTCACGGTTGCTGCCGTGGCCGCCGAGATTGAAGAGGGAAAGGTTGTACTGGCGGGAGTGCAGTTCCCGGTCCGCGCCCTCGATGGCCTTGGAGAAGAACCAGCGGCTGACGAACGGGGCCAGCACGCCGATGGTTTTGGTCCGGCCCGTCGCCAGGCCGGACGCCGAGGACGAGGCGACGTAGCCCAAGGATTCGGCAATACCCAGGATCTTCTCCCGCGTCGCCGGGGAAACGCGGGGCAGTCCACGGACGGCCCGGGATACGGTGGCCGTGGATACGCCGGCAGCGGCGGCAACATCCTCAATGCTGACGCCGGAGTGGCCGCCGCGCTGCGCCCTTTCTGTCCGTGCCACCTTTTGTCCCCTTGTTGACGGTCCGCGGAAGCCTGTCGGCTGCCCGCAGACGTGCTGCGCCCGCCTCCCCCGCGGCAGATGAATAGTCCTGGCCCCTGGCTGGCTAGCGGCGCCGGCTGGCCGTCCGTCCGGGCAAACGCCGGCGCAGCCGGATCATCCCGTAGAGGGCCAGCAGCATGGCCAGCAGTCCCAGTGCCCAGAAGAGGGCCGGCTGGGCGGTCACCTCCATCCAGACGGTGACCACCAGCAGCACGACGGTCCAGAAGCCGAGGAACCCGATGATGATGTCGAAGTCCTCGCCGGAGCGCACCTTTCGACGCGTTGCCGGCACGTGGCCCAGGTTCTGATCGTCAGTCATGACGGATCCATCACTTGATGCCATCCTCACTTGACCGCGCCGGCGGTGAGGCCCGCGACGATCTTACGCTGGAATACCAGCACCAGGATGACCAAGGGAATGGTCACGATGGTGCCCGCCGCCATAATCGCGGTGTACGGGATCTGGTTGGGCTGCGCACCGGCGAAGCTGGCAATGGCCACGGTGACCGGCTGCGTTGCGTCGGACGAGAGCTGGCTGGCGATCAGGAATTCATTCCACGAGGAAATGAACGCCAGGATGGCCGTCGTGAAGATGGCCGGTGCGGCCAGCGGCATGATGACCTTCCGGAAGGCCTGTCCCTGCGTACAGCCGTCCACCCGCGCCGATTCCTCGAGCTCCCACGGCATCTCCCGGAAGAAGGAGGTCATGGTGTAGACCGTCAGCGGCAGCACGAACGAGATGTTCGGGATGATCAGGGCCTGGTAGGTACCCATCCAGCCGATGTTCGTGAAGAGCTGGAACAGTGGAGTGATGAGGGCGACGCCCGGGAACATGGAAGCCCCCAGGATGAAGCCCAGCACGAGGTACTTGAACTTGAAGTTCAAGCGGGCCAGGGCGTAGGCGGCAAACACGCCGATCACCAGCGAAACAATGGTGACGACGGCACCGATGAACAAGCTGTTGAGCAGTGCCTGGCCGAAGTGGTTGCCGAAGGACGTGTCGAACGCCGTCTTGAAGTTGTCCAGCGTCACGTGGGTCGGCAGGATCGAGGTGTCGTAGGTGTAGCCGACGTCGCGGAACGCCGTCACCACCATCCAGTAAGCCGGCGCCAGGCACCAGAAGAGGATCACGACCGCACTGATGTAGGTGCGACTCTGGGCCCACTTCTCGCGGTTCTGCGCGACCTTCCGCCCCCGGTCCTGCTCTGCGCGTAGTTCGGTCGCGGCGGTCATTTCTTCCCCTTACCTGCGCCGGTCTGCTGCTCCACCACGTTCGCTCCGAGGAAGCGTACGAAGATGAAAGCCACCAGAAAGATGATGATGAACGTGATGGTGGACAAAGCCGCCGCCGCGTTGAAGCCCTGCCTGATCTGGTTGATCACCAGGATGGAGAGCGTTGTGGTGTTGTTCGCTCCGCCCGTCAGGATGTACGGGAGGTCGAACATGCGCAGTGCGTCCAGGGTGCGGAACAGAATGGCCACCATGAGCGCCGGCTTCACCAGCGGCAGGGTGATCATCCGGAACCGCTGCCAGGCTGAGGCGCCGTCGACCTTGGCCGCCTCGTAAACTTCCGCGGGAATCATCTGCAGGCCGGCAAGAATCAACAGCGCCATGAACGGTGTGGTCTTCCAGACGTCCGCGATGATCACGGCCCATCTGGCCGGCCATTCGCTGCCTGTCCACAGGACGGTGGTGTTGAAGAGTTTGTTGCCGATGCCCTCGAAGGCGAAGATGAACAGCCACAGCTTGGCCGTAACGGCGGTGGGGATGGCCCACGGCACCAGGACAGCTGCGCGGACCAGGCTGCGGCCCTTGAAGGCACGTGCCATGATGACGGCCATCCAGAAGCCGAGCACCGTCTCCAGTGTCACTGTGACGATGGTGAAGAAGAAGGTGGTGCCGGTGGCGGACCAGAACTGCGCCCCGAGTGTGCCGGGAGGGCACTCTACGGTTCCGCCGCCCGGAGCCGGGCATTGCTGGAAGATCCAGTTGTAGTAGTTCGAGAGCCCTGCCGGGCCACCTTCAGTGAAGAGACCCGTGGCGGGGTCCAGACCGGCATCCTTCTGGAATGACATCACAATGGCGGTGATGATCGGGTAAACGATCACCACTGACAATGCGAGGATAGTCGGCGCCAGCAGCCATGCTGCCCAGCGCCCCTGCGTCGCGATGCGGTTGTCCTCCCCGACACCCTTGGGTGCGTGGTGGATCGGTGCCCCGCCCGACGCCGGTGCCTTGACCGACGTCGGGCCTACTTCAGTTGCCATGATGGACCTACTGTCCCGCGCTAGCGGACTCGATGGACTTCTGCATGTCAGACAGTGCCGCGTCCACGGTCTTCTCGCCCTTGATGGCCGCGTACGCGTTTTCCTGGATGGCCTTGGTGACGGCCGGGTAGAACGGGGTAACCGGGCGCGGCACAGCGTTCTCGATCGAGGTCTTCAGGACCGGCAGGTACGGCAGCTTGGCGACGAGCTCCTTGTCGTCGTAGAGCGTGCCGATCACCGGAGCGAGCGAACCCTGGGTGGCGAAGAACTTCTGGGTCTCTTCCGTGGTGAGGAACTTCAGGAAGTCCAGTGCCGTGGCCTTGTTCTTCGAGTAGACGCTGACCGCGGCGCTGTGGCCGCCGAGGGACGAAGCGCCCGGACCGTCCGTGCCCGGGAGGGCCGTCATGCCGAGAACATCCTTGACCTTCGAGGAACCTTCGGTGGTGGCCAGGTTGTAGACGTATGGCCAGTTGCGCAGGAACAGCAGCTTGCCGTCCTGGAACGCCTGGCGGCTTTCCTCTTCCTGGAAGGTGATGGCTTCCTTCGGGATCTCGCCGGCCGCGTAGGCCTTGGTCAGGTTTTCGAGGCCTGCCTTCGCCTCAGGGGTGTTCAGGCTGGGCTTGCCGTCCTGGTCCAGCACGGATCCGCCGGCCGAGTTGATCGCCTCGGAGGCGTTGACGGTCAGTCCCTCGTATTTCTTGAACTGGCCGGAGTAGCAGCCGATGTTGTTGGTCTTGGCGATGGAGCACATGCTCATCATCTCGGCCCAGGTCTTCGGGGGCGTGGGGACCAGATCCTTGCGGTAGTACAGGATGCCGCCGTCGGATGATTCCGGCGCCGCGTAAAGCGTGCCCTTGTAGGATGCGGCCTCGACGGTCGGCTTCAGCATGGCGGAGGTATCCAGCGCCATCTTGTCCTTGAGCGGCTGCAGCCAGCCCTTCGCAGCGAATTCCGCGGTCCAGACGACGTCGACGCTCGCAACATCGTAGCCGGGGTCCTTGGCCTGGAAGTGCTGGACGAGGTCGTCGTGCTGCTGGTCGGCCTGGTCGGTCTGCTCCTTGAAGGTGACCTTCTCGTTCGGGTGGGCCGCGTTCCACTTGTCGATCAGCGGGCGGACCACGTTGCTGTTGTCCTTGCCCTGAACGTAAGTGATGGGGCCGCGCCCGTCCAGGCCCTGCGAGGCGGCGTCGCTGCCGCTGGTAGTGCCGCCACCTCCGCCGCCACACGCCGAAAGGGTGATAGCCAAAATGCCTGCCGTGGCGACGGGAAGAAGGAAATTGCGGGTTTTCATACTGGAGTGCTCCTCGCTGAGTACCGGTGAAAAACGGCCGTACTGTTGGTGTGCCGACCATCACAGTAATCAACAGACCCTGCTGATGCAAGCGTTTACATCAAACCTTTATGCAAAGGAGATTCCGCGGCCCCGGCGGGGAGCCGCCTCAGCGGACCCGCTCGGCCCGGCCAAACCGCGACCGCGCCCCGGATCCGATGTGGATCAGGACGGGGGTGCGCTTGCCGATCACCGCGTCGAGCGCCTCTACCAGGGAAGAGACCTCGGCGGCCAGCGCGTGCGGGGCGACGCCCTGGCGGGGCTCCACCCAAATCCTGAGGGACGGCTCCCCCTTGATCTCGTAGGCGGCCACCGTGACGCCGGCGAGGTCGGGGCGATCCGCGAGGGCCGCACGGAGCGCCTGCTCCGCCACGCCGTGGCCGATTCCGACATTGCCCGGCGCGTCGCCCGGGTCCTCCTCGGCCACGAGCAGGCTGGTCCGGCCCTTGCCCTGCTGGGCAATCCAGGCCACCATCAGGCCAAGCACCACCACCAGGACAAAGCAGATGACAAGCCACAGCCAGCTACCTTGGCGGCGGGGGAACTGCGTCCGTTCGAACAAATCGAGCCAGAAGTTCAGGACGCTGCCCGCCCACTCATGCCACCACACGCCGACGGCGGGAACGGTCGCCAGCAGCACCAAGAGGACGCCAAAGGCGAGAAGCGTGACGCCAAGGATGCCGATCAGGATGCGGTTCAGGACCCGGGGAGTGTTGTTCATGCCCCCACCACCCCCGCCGTGGACACCTGGATCCGCACTTCCGGCATCGGCCACGGGCCCATTTCCTGCAGCTCATGCCGCACGGCGTCAAGGACGGCGTCCGGGCGCAGCGGCACGCCGGAGGTCGGCCGGACGTTGACCATGACCCGGTTCCGCGACACGACCACCATCACCTGCTCCTGACTCACGTTGGCGGCCAGCCGGGCCCGGCGCGCCAGGGCCGCGGCAATCACCTCATCGTCCACCACGACGGCGGCCCGGCGGTCCGGGAGCAGGTGGCGCGCCCGCCGCCCCGGCAGCACGGCGTTGAGGAAGAAAAACAATCCGACCATGGCGATCACGGCGCCGGTGACGACGAGTAGTAGCGGCCCGATTCCGGCCGGGAGCGCGACCACCCGCTCGGCCGCGGTCTGCGGATCCACGAGCCACGGCGGCTGCCCGATCGCCTGGACAGCGGTCTCGAGCAGCGCATAACCGCACACCGCCATCACCAGGGCGGCCGCGATCACGGAGACGACAGCCCGCGATGAGTGCGTCTCTCGTTTCAAAATACGGTCCATACCCGCGGCACCGGAACCTAGCGGCGCGCTCCCGGGCACCGCGTCGGCGTCGTGCGCGCCGGAACCGAGACCGGCGTTCTGGGTGTCCTGGCTCAATGCACCCGACCTCCCCCGCGCACGCTGGCCCCGCTGATGCGGATGTCCACCCGGCTCAGCTGCGCTCCGGTCAGCTCGGTCACGCGGCCCAGGATCTGGGCTTTGGCGGCGACAGCACGGTCCCAGATGGAACCGCCAAAGCCAGCGACGCGGCCGGGATCCCGCAGGACCATCGTGAGGTTCGGGACCGCGACGGGCATGACCAGCGAAAGCGCGAGCAGCCCGTCATCGTCTGACCACTCGGCGCGCACGTCGTGCGCCGGCACCCCGAGGGCCTCACCCGCGGCCGCCCGGGCCACGCTCGTCAGGGCCTGGGTGCTGATGCGGTTGTGCCCGGCCATCGCGGTGCCGCGGATCGGCGTTTCAGCCGTCATGTTCATGAGGAGGAACGCCGGCCCGTGAGGGCGTCAAACACGCTGCGCAGGTCCAGCTTCCCCTCTGCGGCGCGGCCCAAGAGGGCGCCGATGCCCATGAACAACAGGGCACCGAGGAAGCCCCAGACGCCGAACTGGAAGGACATGAAAGCCGCGAAGGCCCCCATGGCGATTCCCACTACCGTCAGACTCATTGGATTGCCTCCCTGGCCGGCCGGGCCTCGGCGGACACGGCGGGTTTGACCGGGCCGGGCACATAAACGTCATTGATCTCGATATTTACTTCGATCACCTCGAGCCCCACCAGTTCCTCGACGGCGGAGTAGACGGCGGCGCGGATCTGGTCCGCGAGGGCATGCAGGGGGGTGCCGTACACCGCGACAAGGTCGATGTCCACGGCGACCTGAGTTTCGCCGACTTCCACGCGGACGCCCGCTGCGTGATCGGCGCTGCCGACGGCGTCGCGGATGGCCCCGAGGGCGCGTGACGGCGCTGATCCCAACGAGTAGACGCCGGGTACGGACCGGGCGGCGATGCCCGCGACCTTGGCGACGGCGGCTTCCGATATGATCGTGCGGCCGGTGCCGGCCGGCACGGACAGGCCGTCACCGGGCAGACCGGCCGCATGATTGGCAACGTGCTGGCGGGCGACGGGCAGACCGGCTGCCGGACCGGCGACGGGCAGACCGGCCGCAGGACCGGCTGCCGGACCGGCAACGGGCTGAGAATTCTGGTATTCCATAACGCACTCCCCCTTCTCTTTGACACCACCCTAGTCCCTGCCTCGGGCCGCGCGGGGGAATCTTGCGGCGCCCGTTCCCAGGGCCGCCGCAGGTGAGGGCCATGGGAACGGGCCTGTGCATCAGGGAGCAGGCATCCGGAGCAGGACTGGCGTCCGCCGGTCAGCGGCGCGACATCAGCCGGGAGCCAGTGCGGGCGATGGCCCGGTCAAACTTCCTAATTGCAGTTGGTGGCGATCCAGGTTGTTACGGGCGCCATGGCGGCCTGGAGCTTGCCGCTGGAGAAGACAGTCTGGTCGGTGACGCCCGCGACGGCCACCTCTTTGAGGTTGGCGAAGTCGGTCTTGAGGCTGTCCGGGACGCGCCCGGCCGTCTCGGCCAGGTCCGCTTTGAACTGTTCCAGCTCCGCGGTCTTGCCCTGGGCGGCCGACAGCGGAAGGAGCGTGGCGCCGGTGGCCTGCTCTGAGATCTTGGTGCACGCCTCGGCGGCGCTGGAGAAGCTGCCAAAGGGGCCGGACGTTGCGCTGGGGCTCGGCGTGGCAGAGGCGGAAGCAGTTGATGAAGCCGCGGCGGACGACGGCGCACTGCCGGCCTGGGGGGCCGAGCAACCGGTGAGGACGAGGGCGGCGAGAAACGCGGCGGCGGTGAGAGGACGGGCAATATTCTTCGAAATCACGTTGCAGAATCACTTTTCGGTTGAGATTGCGCCGCCCGCCCGGACCGGGCTGCCGGCGGCCTTGGTGTTCTTTCCCCAGCGTGCGAGTCTAGCCCGGCCAGCGGTCGGGCCCCCAACCGGTCCGCGCCGTCGGTGGCCCCAATCGGTCGCCGCCGTCGGTGGCCCCAATCGGTCGCCGCAGTCGCCCGCCCGTCGACGCAGCCCCGGCCTACCCGTCGATGCAGCCCGGCCTACCCGTCGTTTGCTCCGCAACTGCCCTTTTGACCCCTCAGAATGGCAGTTACGGAGCAATTGACGGTGTTAAAGAAGAAAAGCACCAGTTCTCAATGAACTGATGCTTCCCAGTGGTGGCTCCGACCGGCGTCGATCCGGTGACCTTTCGATTTTCAGTCGAACGCTCTACCAACTGAGCTACAGAGCCTAGGTGACATGTCACCTTGATGGCCGGAATTTCTTCCGGCAATCAGAGCGACCCTGACGGGACTTGAACCCGCGACCTCCGCCGTGACAGGGCGGCGCGCTAACCAACTGCGCTACAGGGCCTTGCTTTTTACTGCTTGTATTGCGTGTTTCTTGCTGTCTGCGGTATCGCTACCGCAAATTTTCAAGGCCTTTAGCCTACCAGACTTTTCCATCCGGTTTGACCAGTTCCTTGCGTACCCCCAACGGGATTCGAACCCGTGCCGCCGCCGTGAAAGGGCGGTGTCCTAGGCCGCTAGACGATGGGGGCCAGGACGCCATCCGGTTGAACATCTCAGGGCAAAAATTAAGGGCCGAAGCCTGTCGTTTTTGTCCTTTCGGGTTCCTCCGAACTGGACTATAAAACTATAAGGGCAGACCCCCGGATTATCCAAAATCTGGCCCCCGCCGGTGCAAGACGGGTGCAGGGTGGGTGCAAGATGGACGGATGGATGCCGTTGATGCCCTCAATGAGATTGCGTTCTGGCTGGAACGCGAGCTCGCCCCCACCTTCAAGATCCAAGCATTCCGCAAGGCAGCCGGGATTATCGGCGCCCTGGACCCGGACGAGGTCGCGGCGCGGGCACGCAACGGCAGGCTGAAAAGCATGAAGGGGATCGGGGACAGAACTTTCGAAGTCATCAGGCAGGCGGTCGACGGCGGCGTGCCCGACTATCTTGAGGGCCTGCGGCAACGCGGGCAGCAGCCCCTCGCGACCGGCGGCGCCGAACTGCGCTCCGCCCTCCGCGGGGACCTGCACAGTCACAGCGATTGGTCCGACGGCGGGTCCCCGATCGCACTCATGGCTGACGCCGCTAGGACCCTGGGCCGGGACTACCTCGCCCTGACAGACCACTCCCCTAACCTCAAGATCGCCAACGGCCTGAGCGCCGAGCGCCTTCGGGAACAGCTGGCCGTTGTTGCGGAGATCAACGGGGACAACGGGGACTTCCGCCTCCTGACCGGAATCGAGGTGGACATCCTGGAGGGCGGCAGCCTGGACCAGTCCCCGGACATGCTGGAGCAGCTGGACATCGTGGTGGCGAGCGTCCACTCGAAGCTCCGTTCTGACCGGCGCACCATGACCGACAGGATGCTGGGCGCCATCAACGATCCTCATATGAACGTCCTCGGCCACTGCACCGGCCGGCTGCTGCAGGGCTCGAGGGGAACCCGGCCGCAGTCCGAGTTCGACGCAGAGCGCGTGTTCGCCGCGTGCGCCGAGAAGAACGTGGCCGTCGAGATCAATTCCCGCCCCGAACGGCAGGATCCGCCGGACGACTTGATCCGGCTGGCCCTCGACGCCGGCTGCCTCTTCAGCATCGACAGTGACGCCCATGCGCCGGGCCAGCTGGATTTCCTGCAATACGGCGCTGAGCGCGCGGCCGCGAACGGCGTGCCCGCCGAGCGGATCGTCACCACCTGGCCACTGGATCGGCTGCTGGAGTGGGCCCGACGGGGAAAGTAGCGGCGCCGGCCGGGCCCGCGCCCTAGCCTTCGCCCCGGGACGGTTCCGGACCCTCGGGCCGCCACGGCCTGAGCCTGGGCAGCCAGCGCGGGACGTTACGGCGGTACTCCTCGTAGGCCGGGCCGAACTTCCGGGTCAGAGCCGGCTCCTCGTACAGCCGGACGAACGCGACCACCTGGACGGCGCCGATGCCCAGGGCCACAAAGAGCTTCGGCTGGCCAAGCAGGAGTCCCTGCCCGGCGATGGCCGCCGCAACGGACACGTACATCGGGTTCCGCACGTACCGGTAGAGCCCGCCAACCACCAGCTTCTTGGGCGGGGCGAATGGCGCGGGGGTCCCGATGCCCTCCACGGCGAAATGCACAAAGGAGTTCGCGATCACCGCCGCGCCCGCGCCGATCAGCAGGGCGCCGGTGATCTGCGCGGGCACCCCGCCGGGGACCGGGGAGGCCACTTCCCAGCGGGTCAGAAGCCACGGCACTACGCCGGCGGCCGTTGCGGGGGCAACAGCGAAGGCAGCTGTACCGATGGCTGCACGCTTTCTTTCGCGGGCTGAAGCCGGTGATGGAGTCATACCGGCAATCGTTACCCCGCCACATTCAGCGGACAAGGGCCTACCGGCCCGTGGCTGAGTGCCGGCTCCGGAAGCAGCTTGCGCTTCCGGCCTCGAGCGTCGGCGAAACGGCGGGCAGTCGCTCAGGCAAGCAGCAGCACGGCAAGAGTGACCATCACGACGGCGATTCCGGCGTCCAGCACCCGCCAAGCCGCCCGGCGCCGGAACAGGGACGTCAGGAAACGCGCCCCCGCACCGAGGGCGGTGAACCAGGCAATGCTTCCCAGGCCGGCCCCTGCGGCGAACCACCAGCGGCCGGCATCGCCCTGGGCCGCGGCGAGGGACCCGAGCAGCAACACCGTGTCCAAATAGACGTGCGGGTTCAGCCATGTGAAGGCCAGGCAGGTGCCCAGCACGGCGGCCCGGCCGCCGGCCGGCTTCTCGCCAGGATTCTCCAGCTGTTCCCCCCGGACCGCACGCCAGGCCGCGAGCGCTCCGTAGACGAGGAGGAACGCGGCCCCGATCCACCGGATCACCACGAGGGCAGCGGGCGCCCGGTCCAGGAGGACACCGACGCCCGCGACGCCCAGCAGAATCAGCACGAGGTCCGAAACCGCGCAGACTGCCACCACCATGACGACGTGGGAGCGCTGGATGCCCTGGCGGAGGACAAAGGCGTTCTGCGCGCCGATGGCAACGATGAGGGACAGTCCGGCGGAGAGGCCGGAAAACAGGGGGAGGATCACCACTCCACGGTAGGGGCCCACCGAAGATGAAGCCAGTTAAAGTTTCTGCTGATACATAAGATGAACTAATGATGGAAATTTCCCCCGAGCAGGCCCGGACGCTGGCAGCAATTCTCACGCACGGGAGCTTCGACGCCGCAGCAGCCCACCTGTCCGTGACGCCCTCGGCCATCAGCCAGCGTGTCCGGGCCCTCGAGGCCGCCGTCGGCCGGCCCGTCCTGACCCGCGCGCGGCCGCCCGGGCTCACGGAGTCCGGCGAGGCCGTGGTGCGGTTCGCCCGGCAGCTGGAGTTGCTCTCCGCGGACCTGGCCGAGGAACTGCAGCCGGAGCAACGCCGCGGGGGAACTCGCCTGACCCTGGTGATCAACAGCGATTCACTGCACACCTGGGCGTTGGCCGGGCTCGCCGCGGCCAGTGAAAACGTCCAGCTGGAGATCCTGCGCGAGGACCAGGAGCACTCGCTGGACCTGCTGCGCGCCGGCGCCGCCGCTGCCGCCATCACCGAGACAGCCAAGCCAGTGCCCGGCTGCTCGTCCAGCAAGCTGGGCATCATGCGCTATTTTCCGGTGTGCGCTCCGGACTTCACCCGCCGCTGGTTTGGGCCCGGGGTGAGCGCCGCGACGCTGGCCGCGGCTCCCGTTGTGGTCTTTGACCGCAAGGACGATCTGCAGGACCGCTGGCTGCGCCGGTTCAGCCGCGCAGCCCTGCAGCCGCCGCGCCACTATGTGCCGGCCGCCCAGGAGTTTGGCGATGCCATCCGCTGGGGCATGGGCTGGGGCATGATGCCCGAGCTCGAAGTCGGCGAAGATCTGGAGACCGGCAGGCTCGAGACGCTCTCTGCCCGCGCGCACGTGGACGTCGCCCTCTACTGGCAGCAGTGGCGACGCGGCTCGGCGGCGCTGACCGACGTCGCGAACGCTGTCCGGGCGGCGGCGCGGGTCCTCCGCTGAGGCCGTCCGGCATGTTGGCAGGATCTCGACTAGACGCGACCGATCTCCGCCAGTACTGACCGCGCGGGAACGGCTAGATTGGCAGCATGGCAACAACCGCAGCATCCGGCCCCACTCCGTCCGCAGGCCCCCACGAAGGGTCTCCGCTCGCCGCACACGCACCCGCCCCGCAACCCGCGCCCGCCTCTCCCCGACAGCCGGCCCCGATCAGCCGGCTCGGCATCGCCGCCGTCGTGGTCACCGTGGTCCTGTGGGCCTCGGCATTCGTGGGCATCCGGGCCGTGGGCCCGAGCTTCTCCCCCGGCTCCCTGACGCTCGGCCGCCTGGCGGTTGCCGCCGTCGTGCTGGGCCTGCTGGTGGTGCCGAAGCTCAGGGGGCTGCCCCGGGGCCGCGAATGGTGGCCCATTTTGGCTTACGGCGTCATGTGGTTCGGCGGCTACAACGTGGCCCTGAACGCCGCCGAGCACATGCTCGACGCCGGCACGGCCGCCCTGCTGATCAACGTCAACCCCATCCTGGTCGCCGTGATGGCCGGCGTGATCCTGAAAGAGGGCTTCCCGCGCTGGCTGATCATCGGCAGCCTGATCGCCTTTGGCGGCGTGGCCCTGATTGCGCTTGGTTCCGGCCAGCGGTCGACGGCGGACGTGGCCGGTGTGTTGCTGTGCCTGCTCGCGGCCGCGCTGGCCGCCGTGAGCGTGATCGTCCAAAAGCCGGTGCTCCGCAAGTTTCCGGCCGCCCAGGCCACGTGGTTCGGCATCATGGTGGGCGCCGTCTGCTGCCTGCCCTTCAGCGGCCAGTTGATCACCGAAGTGCAGGCCGCTCCCCTGCCGGCCACGCTGGGTCTGGTCTATCTGGGCATCTTCCCGACTGCGATCGCGTTCACCACGTGGGCCTACGCGCTCTCCCTCATTGACGCGGGGCGCCTCGCCGCCACCACCTACCTGGTCCCTGGCACCACAATCCTGATCTCTTGGCTGGTTTTGGGCGAGATTCCGACCATCTGGGGCCTGGTGGGCGGCGTGATCTGCCTCGTGGGCGTGGGGCTGACCCGGCGCCGGTCCCGCTAGAGTTTCCCTATGCGCTCATCCCTCCCGCCCGGCCTGCCGATCGTTCCGAACGGCGGGGACGGCAGTGACGGCGGGGACGGTGGTGACAGCCCGGCTGACGGGCCCTTCCCGATGTCCGAGGCCGATTTCGAGGCTGCGGTGAGTGACGCCCTGGGCCGGATCCCGCCGGAGCTGGCGAAGACAATGAGCAATGTCGCGATCTTCATCGAGGACGACTACACCCCGCAGCCCGGCGAGGATCCGGACACCGTGTTGCTGGGGCTCTATGAGGGTGTTCCCCTGACCGAGCGGGACTCCTGGTGGGACGCCGGCTCACTGCCGGACCGGATCACGATCTTTCGCCAGCCCATCCTGGACATCTGCGCCTCCCGGGAGGACGTGATCGAGGAAGTCACCGTCACCGTGGTGCATGAGATCGCCCACCACTTCGGCATCAGCGACGCGCGCCTGCACGAGCTTGGCTGGGGATAGCCTTGTAGGCATGGGACACGACCACAGCCACTCGCACGGCATCACTGCCACTGGCACAGCGAAGCACCGCAAGCGCCTGGTCGCCGTCCTGGCGATCACGCTCGCCGTGGTGCTCCTCCAGACGATTGGCGCCGTGGTCTCCGGGTCCCTGGCCCTGCTCGCCGACGCCGGGCACATGCTCTCCGACGCCGCCGGCGTCTTCATCGCCCTGCTGGCCGCGTGGATCGCCACCCGGCCCGCCAGCGATCTGCGCACCTACGGTTACCAGCGCGCCGAGGTCCTGGCGGCGCTGGCAAACGCCCTGGTCCTGATCGTCATCTCGGTGGTGATCTTCACCGAGGCCATCCGCCGGCTCGGCTCAACCCCCGAGGTCCACACCGACATCATGCTCGCAGCGGCCATCCTCGGCGCCGTCGCCAACCTGGTATCGCTGCTGATCCTGCGCGGCGCCCAGAAGGAGAGCCTGAATGTCCGCGGCGCCTACCTGGAGGTCCTGGGGGATCTGCTGGGGTCCTTTGCCGTCATTGCGGCGGCGCTGGTCATCATGGTCACCGGGTTCCAGGCTGCAGACACCATTGCGTCGATCCTCATCGCCCTCATGATCCTGCCCCGGGCCTGGCACCTGCTGCGCGACGTCGTGGACGTGCTCCTCGAGGCCACCCCCAAGGGCGTGGACGTTCAGATGATCCGCGAGCACATCCTCTCCGTGGACGGAGTGGTATCCGTCCACGACATCCACATCTGGACCATCACCTCCGGCGTCCCCGTCTTCTCCGCCCACGTGGTGGTGGAGGACGCGGCGCTCAGTGCCCGGGGCGCCGACCGGGTCCTCGACAAACTCACCAGCTGCCTGGGCTCCCATTTCGACACCGAACACTGCACATTCCAGCTCGAGCCCGTCACGCATTCGGAGCACGAGTCGCACCAGCACGCCTGACCCGGGCACCAGCGTGCGGGAGCCCCGGCAGCGCCGTGCGGCGATCGGCCGGGTCCGGCCGGGTGCGTCAGCGCCGTGCGGGTATCCCCGCGTCCGGGATGCCGCCGCGGCTGGCTGCCAGCACGACACACCCCTCGCATGCGTGGCCAAATGACACCAGTGTTGTTTATGTTATTCATGTGACTCGTGTTGCCAAAGTGACCTTTGGCACGTAGCCTCATGCCTGCTGGGTGATCCGCAGAGGGGCTTGAACGCGCCAAAATCCGACCTCGCTCATTCCAGCCTGACACTTCGCGAGGTTTGCCCATGAGTTGGACCGGATCCGGTCGCAAGACGGCTGTGCTCTGCACCGCCGTCGTCCTCCTTGGAACGCTCGCGCTCCCGGCACAGGCCACACCACTGACTTCCGCATTCGGGCGCGTACAGCTGCCAGCGGCCGGCCAGGTTCCGGCGTCGCCGGAGATCCCCTCACCGGAAGAGATCGCGGCCGCCAAGTCCAGCGAAAGCGCGACGGCGGCGGAGGTCACCAGGATCGACGGGCTCCTGGCCGACGCCTCGGCCGGCCAGGAAGCCAGCCTCGCCGCGTCCCTGCAAGCAAACAATGCCTACGGCGAGGCCCTCGTGGAGCTGGCTACGCGCCGTGACACGGCGGCTGTGGCGGCCGCCAGGGCTGCCGCCGCCGAAGCGGAACAGGCCAAGTCCCGCAAGCAGATCGGCCAGCTGGCCGGGGATCTGTACCGCAACGGCGGACTGAATCCTGCGCTCAGCAGCTTTGTCAGCGGCAGCGGACAGGCCCTCGAAGATGCAGCCACGCTGGAGGCTGTAACGGCCGGACGCGCGCGGGCGTTTCAGTCCGCGGAAACCGCGGCCGCCGCAGCAAAGTCACTGACGGAAGCCGCAGCGGACGCCAACCGCGCCGCGGACGAGGCCGCCGCGACCGCGGAAGACCGCAAGGTCGACGCCGACCGCGCCACCGCGGCCCAGCGCCAGGCCGTGACGGAAGCCAAAGCACAGCGCAGCGCGCTGGTAGACCAGCTGGCAAACCTTAAGAACACCACCGCGGCACTGGAATCGGCCCGGGTGGACGCCCTCGACCGCCAGCGCCAGCAGGAGCGGCTGGCGGCACTGACCGCGGCGGCCGCGGCGACGCCGCAGCCGGCCACGGACTCCCAGCCTGCCCCGGCATCACCGCGAGGGGACGATTCGGCCGCACAGCAGCCGGCAGCTCCGGCTCCGGCCCAAGTGCCGGCGGCTCCCGTTCCGGCACCGGCTCCAGCACCCGCGCCAGCCCCAGCACCCGCACCCGCACCGGTACACGCGTCCGCGCCGGCCCCCGAACCCGCGCCTGCTCCGGCGCCGATTCACGTTCCGGTTCCGGCGCCTGTCCCAGTACCTGCGCCCGTGCCGGCGCCGATTTCCGGCGGCTCGAACCAGACCGCGATTTCAGTTGCGCTGGGCAAGACAGGATCGCCCTTCTACTACCAGTACGGCGGAACCGGGGCCCGTGGGTTTGACTGCTCGGGCCTGGTGCAGAATGCGTTCGCCGCTGCCGGCAAATACCTGCCCCGCACTGCCTCCCAGCAGTTCGCGCAGGCCCCCGTCCACGTCCCGCTCTCCCAGGCCCGGCCTGGCGATTTGCTCGTCTGGGGCTCGGCCCCGGGTTTCTACCACGTGGCCATCTACGTCGGTGGCGGCCGCGTGGTTCAGGCTCTCAATCCCGACGCCGGCATCACCGTGACCGATGTTGCGGCCATGTCCGGGATGCAGCTCTACGGCTACGTGGCCCGCTACTGAGACCCTGTCCTGGGACCCGGTCCTAGGACGCGGTCCTGGTCCGGCCTGGCCGGCGGCTAGGAGAGCACGTCCTTGGTGATGAACCTGCAGTAGGCCAGTGCGCCGAAGACGGCGATGTAGCCGCCCTGCAAGACGGCGTTGCCGGCAAAGGCGTCCCAGGAAACCGGCTGGCGGAGCAGATCGCCGAAGTCCAGCCAGTAGTGGCTGAACAGCCAGGGATGCAGCGACCCAAGCTGCGGCAGCGCGTCCAGGACCTGGGCCACGACCGAGAGCACCACGGTGGCCGCCATGGCCCCGACCGGAACGTCCGTCAGGGTCGAGATGAACAGGCCGATCGCCGACAACCCCAGCAGTGAAACCGCCAGGTAGGCGGCGATCAGCAGGAGCCGGACCACTGCCTCGCCGGGCTCGATCGTGTCGCCGGAAAGCAGGGTCACCGGGCCCACAGGGAAGAGCGCTGCGCCGATTCCGGCCCCGGTCAGGGCCACCACGAGCGGGGCAACGAGCACGAACAGAGCCGTCCCGGCATATTTGACGATCAATAGACGGATCCGCCCGGCCGGGGCCACGAGCAGGTAGCGCAGGGTTCCCAGCCCGGCCTCGCCGGCGATCGTGTCTCCGGCCACGACGCCGACGGTGAGCGGCAGGAACAGCGGCACGGAGACCACCATGGCCGTGACGCCCACGAACAGGCCGTTCTGGGCGATCCGGTCCAGGAAGGCGGGCCCGCGGCCCGGCGGCACGGCCGAGGAGACCCGCACCGCCACGGCGATCAGGACCGGGATGGCCGCCAGCGCGCACAACATGGCCCACGTCCTACGGCGGCGGAACAGCACGCCGAGCTCGGAGGCCAGCAGTCCGCGGGTCAGGGATCCGCGCCGGACCGGCGGGCCGCCTGCCCCGACGTCGCCGCCTGCGCCTGCGGCCGCTCCACTGCGGCCGCCCGCCGGGGCGACTGATGGGCCGGCTGATGGGTCGGCTGGTGGATCGCCCAAAGATGGGCTGTTATTGGACAACGTCGAACCCCTCCCCCGTCAATGCCACAAACCGGTCCTCGAGGCTGGCCTGTTCGGTCGCGAAGCCGCGGACACGGACCCCGGCCGCCACGAGGGCCGCCACCACAGCTTCCGGCTCCACGGCCAGAGCCGATCCCTGGTCTTCCCGGGCTGCCGCACCTGGCGGAGCCGCAGGCAGTGCCGCGAACAGGGCCGCGTCCGTTCCGGAGCCAGCGGCACCGGAACCCGTGCCTGCGGAAGTGCGGCCGTCGGCACTCAAGGTCAGGCCCAGGCCCGTCAGCACCTGCGCCGCGGTGCCCGGATCCGGGGTCAGCACGCGGATCCTGGCCTGGCCCGCCCCACGCAGTTCCGCCAGGGTTCCCTGCGCCACAAGCCGGCCCGCGCTCATAATGGCCGCATGCGTGCAGATCTGCTCGACCTCGGCCAGCAAGTGGCTGGAGACGAACACCGTAGCGCCGTCCGCGGCGAGCGATCGCACCAGGCTCCGCACTTCACGGGTGCCCTGGGGATCCAGCCCATTGGTGGGCTCGTCCAGCACCAGGAGCTCCCGCGGAACGAGCAGGGCGTTGGCGATCCCCAGCCGCTGCTTCATGCCCAGCGAATAGGCCCGGACCAGCTTGTCCGCGGCGTGCGTCAAACCGACCCGTTCCAGGGCTGACTGGACCCGGGCGCGCCGCGTTGCCGCCGAACCGTGGGGGTCCGCGGCGTCCATGCGGCGCAGGTTGGCCGCGCCGGAGAGGAACGGGTAGAACGCCGGTCCCTCGACCAGCGCCCCGACCCGGGGAAGCACGCCAGCCAGTTTCCGGGGCATCTCCTCGCCCAGGACGCGCATGGAGCCGCCGCTGGCCGTGGCCAGGCCGAGCAGGAGCCTGATGGTGGTGGTCTTCCCCGAGCCGTTCGGGCCCAGAAAGCCGAAGACCGCGCCTTTCGGCACGGCCAGATCGACGCCGTTGACAGCCAACTGCTGGCCGAACCGTTTGGTCAGGCCCTTGGTCTCAATGCTCAGCTCGCTGCTGTTCTCGATGCTCGGCTCGGCCCCCGGCCCGGCGACGCTCACGCGGCCGTCACCGGAGGGTCACCCGACCGTCGCCGGATACCGCGCCCATCATCACTTCTGCGCGGCAGCGGCCTGGAGCCGCTCCAGTGGCACGGAGCCGGCGACGACCCGGCCGTCGTCGAGCACCAAAACGTTCACCAGCGCCGTGGACAGGAGCCGGCCGCCCTGGACCGGAACGGTGGCCTGTTCAAGCAGGGCCGGGGCCTTGGCGTCCGAGGCGGGACCGGCCGTTCCCGCCGGGAACTCAACCACCGAGTCCCAGCCGGAGCCGGTGACGGCAGGCTTGCGGGCGCTGTCCTTGGCTGCCGGCGCCGCAGCGTTCCCGGCATCGTTCCCGCGCTTGTGCTCCGGCACTGGGATTTCCTGGACGGTGGCGCCCGGCGGTGGGCTGAACGTGAAGACCGACGCGTCGGGGGCCCCGAGCGTCAGGCTCGTGTAGGTTACGCGGAAGGCGGGATCCGCCTGTCCGCGGGCCTTGATCTCGACGCCCAGTGGCAGCCCGGTCTGGCCGTCGACGGCTACGGCGATGGACCCGACCAGCGTCGCATCGGATTTCGGCGTCAGCACCAGGTTGTAGGCGGCCCGGCCGGCGACCTGGACGTCGGCGCCCACCGTCACGTCGGTGCCCGGTTCGATCTTGGCCAGGAGCATCGTGGCGAGCTGGTCCGGGGTGGCCGTAGCGTCCCTGCCGTCGCCGCGATGGTTGGCGGCGCCCGCCGGGTTGGCCGGGAGCTGGAGATGGGAGGCCGTGTTGTCCTTGGAGTTGTAGAACCAAACCTCGTTGCCGTGGCGGACGGCGTTGCGTTCAGCCAGCCGGTCCATCACTTGGATACGGGCGTTGTCCGGGCCGTCGCGATAGACCCGAGCGGTGTGCGGACCTGTCAGCAGTTCGAGCCAGGCGGTGCTGGACGAGTCCGGGCCGGTACCGGTCTTGGGGAGCTCGGGAAGACCGAGCTCGGAGGACTGTTCCAGGGTTCCGGAGAGGGCAGGCGTGCGGTGCTGGGCGATCAACTGCAGGACCTGCTCCGGCGTCTTGGTCGGCAGGGGATCCCCGGCGCTGGCGGGCAGGGATCCGGCCAGCGCGCCGGCGGCAATGACGGCAGGAACGGCGACGGCGGGCAGCCAGCGCAGCCATTTGCGCGTCATCGTGACCGCGCCCCGGGAAGAGATGATCCAAATATCCGCGTCTGAGGTATGCGCGCTTCAGTGCAGCTCATAGGTCAACAGTACGCCTGGCCCCGGCAGCCCGGTTGCCCTACTTCAACACATTGATGGTCAGTTCCACAGCGCCCAGCAGGAGCGCGAGCACGGAGGTGCCCAGGCCCGCCACGAGCAGCAGACCGGGATGGGCGAGACCCACCACCACCCGCCTCAGCCGCGGCCTGCCCCGCAGGAACTTCTTGGGCACGGTGCCCGGTTCCGGCGCTTGTTTCCAGCCCCGGAGCCGGCGCAGGAACCAGGCGCAGCGGATGATGAAGGCCAGCCACAGCACGGAGACCACCAGCGGGATCGCGGCGAGCAGGAGGTTGAAGCCCACCGCGGTGACCTCGCGCTCGGACGCCCCGACGAGCGACTGAAGGGTGGTCGAGATCGAGGCGCTCATGACCACGGACACGCCCCACACGAGGAAGGCGGCAACCAAGGCAAGGAAGCGGACGAAAAAGTGGCCCAGGACCGTGTCCCGGCGGGGCTTCAGGTAGCGGCGCGGGGTGGCGTGCAGAAGGGCGATGGTTGCCAGCAGCGTCGGCAGGGCGGCCATGCCGACCAGCACATACCAGGACCAGCCGGCCAGATCCAGGAATTCATCGGCCACGATCAGCGCTGCCCAGAACCCGGCCCACGCCCAGCCGGCCGTGAGCGGCCGCTCCACGAGCCACGCCGGCAGCCGCGCGTCCGGGTCCGCCTCCGGGTTTGCGGGCACGGGAGTTCCGGCCGCGGGACTTTCGGAGCGGGGGGCTCCGGAGCCGGGGTTCTCGGAGCGGGGGTTTTCGGGCGGCCGGGTGTCAGGTACCGGGGTGCCCGCGGCGGGAATTTCGGTGGTCCCGGGTTCCTGGCCCTCGGAACCGCGAACTTCGCTCATGGCCAGCGTCACCCTGCCGGCGTCACCGTGCCGGCGGCGCCGTCGAGCGTAAGGTTGTCGCCTGTGGCGACCCTCGTGGTCGCGTCGGGGACCCCCACCACCGCGGGGATCCCGTATTCCCTTGCCACGACGGCGCCGTGGGAGTTGGGCCCGCCCATTTCCATCACGAGGCCGCCGGCGGTCAGGAACAGCGGCGTCCAGCCGGGATCCGTGGAGGGCGCCACGAGGATCTCGCCCGGTTCCAGGCGCGCGCCCTGGGGGTCCAGGATCACGCGGGCCCGGGCCGTGACGGTCCCGGCCGACGCCGGCGTGCCGGAGAGCTGCCCCGCGCCGCCGTCAGCGCCCGCCGGGCCCCGGCCGTCGGCGCCAGACCGAGGAGCGCCGGTCCGCACAGCGTTGGTCTGCACTACGTTGGTCTGCACTGCCTCGGGCTCAGTGCCGTCCGAGAGCAGCACGCGGGGAATGTGCCGGCGGCCCAGTTCAGCCGCGTAAGCCTCCCGGCGCTGCGCCACCACACCCTGCAGCGCGTCGCCGCCCAGCCCCCGGTGCGCCTCGGTCAGGTCAACAAAGAAGATATCGTCCGCCGCATCGATAGCCCCGGCCGCGGCGAGTTCCGCGCCCACGGCCGCAAGCTGCTGGCGGACGGCACTGAGCGCTTCAACGAGATGGTACTTGGGCAGTTCACGCAGGCCCGCGAACATTCGGGTCCGGCGCAGCGCTGCCCGTACCAGGGCACCCCGCAGGCGGCTGCGCTGCCCGGCCGCAGCCACAAGCCGCCCTACCTGCGCCTCAGCCTCGCGCGCCGCCTTGCCGAACTGCCGGTCGGGTGCCAGGGCCGGGTCATCCACGCGCAGATAGTTGGCCAGGACCCCGAGGATGTGGGTCGGGTCGTCAGACCAGCGGGGCATTCCGACGTCGATCTCCGCCACGGCGCGGTGGCCGTACCGGCCCAAGAAGTCCGAAAGCCCGGATTGCACGACGCCGGGAAGATCCGCTGCCCGGTAACGCCGGGCTATCTCAGGCAATGCGGCTTCCTTGAACACGGCCACTGACGCCGGGTCGTCGCGGATCGCGGTAGCCAGCGCCCAGAGGTCCAGGTCCATCTCGGTAGTCACGTTGTTGGGCAGGCCCCGCAGGACTTCCTGCAGCGCCCCGTTCCCGGGATCCCCTGCGAGTTTTCCGGCGAGGGCGAGCAAGGCGAACCCCAATGCGGGCAGCGGCAGGATGGCGGGAACCACGGCAAAGACGCGCTGGCCAAGGATCCGCTCAACGTGGTCCAGGCGCTGCGCGGCGGTGGCGCCGGCAGGCACCGCGATTGCGGCCCTGAGCTGTTCGCCCACACGGTCGGCCCGGCGCAGCGCCTGCTCGGGCCGGATGAGGCCGCGGATCAGGGTCTCCGGGACTCTGGCCCGCGCCGCCACCGGAACGACGTGGCGCAGGAGCGGCCACGGCGATCTGATGGTGACGGAGAACCTGGAATCGGCGAAAAGGTTGCGCAGCACGGCCGCGGAGCGCGCCTCCATGACGTCGAATACCCGGGGGACGATCGCACGCCCGGCCTTGCTTCGGACGACGGGCGTGAGATCGAAGAAAATGCGCTGACCGGCCTCCGCGTACGGCGCGGGTCCGTCACGGGGCACCGGCACCGGGAAATGCGCCGCCCCCGCGACCGAGGACGCAATCAGCCGGATCCCGGCGAGGCCCATAGGCGTCAGGGGCCGGGTCAGCCCCTGGGCCAGGCTGAAGCACAGGTAAACGCGCGGCACGGGCCCGGACGGCGGCCTGTCCGGCATCGGATACAGCGTGGTGATGGGCCTGGACTGGGTCAGCCACACGGCGCCGTCCTGGCCGATGGCCCATTCGAGGTCCTGCGGCGAACCGAAGTGCACTTCCGCGCGGCGGCCCAGGAGCTCGAGCGCGGCCAGTTGGGTATCGTCCAGGCTGGGCGCCAACCCTGCGCTGGGTTGCGCCACCCGCTCGGTTCCGCCGCCGGGTAGTGGCCGGATGAGCATGCCCTTATCCCCAAGTCGCCGCTCGAGGATCCGTCCTGTGGCGCCGTCGAGCACGAAGTGGTCCGGGTTGACGGCCCCGGACACCACGGCCTCGCCCAGCCCCGGGCTGGCGTCGATGACGGCCTCGTGCCGCCGGCCGGTCACAGGGTTGGCCGTGAACAGCACCCCGGCCACGGCCGCGTCCACCATGCGCTGGACGACCACCGCGAGGGACACCGCCGAGGGCTCGATCCCCTGCACCGCCCGATACGTCACCGCACGGTCTGTCCACAGCGAGGCCCAGCATTGGCGGACGGCAGCCAGCACGGCATCTGCGCCGACCACGTTCAGGAACGTGTCCTGCTGGCCGGCGAAACTGGCGAACGGCAGGTCTTCGGCCGTCGCGGAGGACCGCACCGCTACCGGGGTGTCCGCGCCCAGCGCCGCATACGCGGCGCGCACGGCGGCGTCGATGCCGGCGGGGACATCGGCGTCGAGCACCAGCGCGCGGGCCTTCTCGGCAAGGGAAGCCAGCCCTGCCAGATCATCGGGGGCGGTCGCGGCGAGGGCCCAGTGTACGTCCGCCAGCTCCAGGGATGCTGTGGCGTCCAGGTAGGCCCTGGTGGTCAGGCAGAAGCCGGCCGGAACCGGAAGGCCGGCACGTGCCAGCTCGCCCAGGTTGGCCGCCTTGCCGCCGACCTTGGCCAGCATGTCCTGGCCAAGGCGTTCCAAGGCCAGGACCGGCCAGTCCTCGGCAGGGTCCGACTCCCCGGGGTGCTCCATCCGCAAACCGTCCTTCCGACGCCGGACCTGTGGCCTCGGGACTTTAGGAGTCGCCGAGCATCGGGCCGAAGCTGGCCCTGTCCGCCAGCCGCGGGTCGTCGCGGTCCGGCACCACCATGACCGGCCCCTTGGCGTGGTGGAGGACGCCGTCGGACGTGGAGCCCAGCAGCATTCCGGCGAAGCCGCCGCGCCCGCGCGTGCCGACCACCACGAGTTCCACGTGCCGGCTGGCGTCGACGAGGATGTCGACGGGAGAGCCGTCTACGAGCTGTGTCTCCACTTGGAGCGCGGGGAAGTGGCTCCGCAGCCAGGCCACGCCGGCGTCGAGCTGGACCTTAATGTCGGCGAACAAGGCATCGCGGTCCATCGGGGTGGGCACCCATGCCAGCGAGCCGGTGTACTGCGGCACGGCGCACACCACCCGCAGCCGGGCGGAGAGCCGTTCGGTCTGGGCTGCCGCCTCCAGCACCGCGACGCGGGCCTGCTCCGAGCCGTCGACGCCGACCACCACGACGTTTTCAATCGGCTGGCGGCCCAGTTTCGCCCGTTCGGCCAGGACATGCTTGTCGTCCGTGGTTTCGCCCAGCCGGTCCGCGCAGATCAGCGGCACGGTCACGGTGGGGCACTTCGCGTGGGCGGGCAGCGCGCTGCTGACGGAGCCGAGCAGCCGGCCCACGAAGCCGCCGCGGCCGCGGGTCCCGAACACCAGAAGCTCCGCGGTTTCGCTGATTTCCAGCAGCACACCGGACGCGTCGCCGTTTTCGACGGAGGCGTCGACATCGATGTTGTAACCCGCGATCTTGTCGAGGGCGTGCTTGAGAATGGCCTCGGCGCCCTCCCGGATCACGGAGTCGTCCACCGTGGCGTAGCCGCCGTCGAGCCCGGAAGCGGCGAAGATCGGCACCGAATAGGCGGTCACGATGTGCAGCGGGCGGCGGCGGCGCTCTGCCTCGCGGGCTGCCCACACCAGCGCGCAATGGCTGTGGTCCGAGCCATCCACTCCCACAACGATTCCCCGGGGAGGCGCCGGTTCGCCGCCGGCCTCCCATGCCGGGTCCGGATGCACCTGTTCACGGCCCATTGGGTCCGCCTCCTCGCGATTCTTGCCTGATGTTGCGGCTATTCTGCCAGAAGTACCGCCGCCCGGCGTCCACCGGCGAGGCGACCCGGAATCTGCGTGCAGGAACCCCTGATTTTCCTCACTATTCTCGGTTAATTGCGAACATTCAAGACGGCGGCCGGGCGGCCCTGGCGGGCCGCGGCCGAAGGATTTACGCAGAGTTAACACGCCGTTTCGCGGCGCGGATTCCCGGGCTTCCGGGCCGGTTTCCGAGGGGTACGGGGCCGGGAAACTCCGGAAATCCGGGACCACACCCAATGTCCTACCTCCCCTATCCATGGACGGGAATCTTAGGTATCCTTCGAGGCACTGCTGAACCGAGACTGGTATTTCAGAACGCAACCGCTGGGGTTGCCGAACCAGGCCTAGGTCAGCGTCCGGGGTATTTCCCCGCGACTGGCACCATTTCAAGGAGGTACCCTGCAGTGTCGAGCATGCCTTTGTACGGCGGGATTGAGCGGACCACCGCCGTAGTCATCGGAACGGGGCTCTCCGGCCTGGCTGTCGCCAGCGAGCTCCAACGCCGCGGTGTTGCGTCCATCATTGTGGACGGGCTCGACCTCTTGGGTGCCGGCCATCCGGCCAACACGTCCTCGCTCCAGCGCTGCGACGCGGCGGACGCCGCCAGCCTGAGGGAGCGCAACGAAATCCTGCGGCACCTGCGCAACTACGCCGCAAACCACAAGCTTGATGTACGGAACAACATCCGCGCACAGCAGCTGGACCTCCTTGAAACCGGCACGGACGGCTCCCCCACTGGGAAGTGGGCCGTCCAGACCCCGGGCGGCGTCCTTCTGGCCGACCATCTTGTCCTGACCCGCTGCGCCCACAGCCAACTGCGCCGCATGCTCTCGGACCTTGGCATGGCAGCCGGACAGAACCTCATGGCGGCGATGCATGCCCTCGGGATGTACCTCGTGGGGGTAGGCGAGCTGATTACGCCGACGCCCAAGGAAGTCCTGCGTCAGGCCAAAGTGGTGGGGCAGGCGATCTCCGCCAAGGTCCACCCCCATGGCTTCCCCACGCTGCTGCCGGCCGGCTTTGCCCTGGCTGCTCCCGCTTAGCCGGAGCCGGCCTGCCCGCCGGTTCCGCGGTTTTCCAGATGCTGCTCTGGGTCAGGAGTTGGGTCAGCTTTCTGTATCGCTGCCGTCGTCCGGCGTGAGGCGGCGTTTGGCCATCACGCCCAGGGCCACCAGGATGCCGACCCCCACGGCGACGAAAATCATGACGCTCCAGGGGAACTGCTCCGACCCAGCCGGCGCAGGGGCCGGCGCCGGGGTAGTGCCCGGCTGGGCGGTGCCCATCGTGGGGACTGCGGGAGCCGACGTCGGGCCTGCTGCAGCCGCCGTCGCGGTGAAGGTGAAGCTGCCCTCGATCGGGTGGCCGTCGGAGCTGGCCACCCGCCAGTGCACGGTGTACTTCCCGGCAGGGGCGCCGGACTTCAGCTTCTGCGCAGCGACATTGTCCACGATCGCCACGGGGCCGTCCGCCCAGTTGGCGCCCGTGGCGTCGTTGACCAGGATCTGCGATCCCAGGGCGAGCGGATTGTGGTTGAAAGTGACCGAAACCTGCTCCGGCGGTGCCGCGACGGTTGCTCCGGAAGCCGGGCTGGTGGACTCCGCTGTGTCGTGCGCCGACGCCGGGCTCACGGCTCCCAGCAGGATGGCCACGAGGACGACGGCGCCCAGCAGGGCAGTGCGAAGCTGGCGGATACGGCGCATGGGCGGGCTACTCCTAGTGTTGGCTTCCTTACAGACTAGGCGAAAACGCAGGGATGGCCGTTGGGCTCCAAATAGGATATAGGCAGAACCCATCACTCCCGGAGGACTAATGCAAGACCTAATGCTCAAGCAAGGCTCCGCACTCGACCGGTATTTCAAGGTATCCGAGCGGGGGTCGAACTTCTCGCGCGAGATCCGCGGAGGGTTCGCCACGTTCTTCGCCATGAGCTACATCGTGGTGCTGAATCCGCTGATCCTCTCCGGGCCGGACTCCACGGGCGCGACCCTCGGCTTCCCCGCCGTCGCAGCCGTCACCGCCTTCGTGGCCGGCATCCTCACCATCTTGATGGGCGCCTGGGCCAAGCATCCCTTCGCCCTGGCCACCGGGCTCGGCGTCAACGCGTTCGTCGCCGTCACCGTGGCCACGAACCCCGGACTGTCCTGGCCGGACATGATGGGCCTGGTGATGCTTTCGGGCATCACCATGCTGATCCTGGTCCTCACCGGTTTCCGGACGGCTGTGTTCAAGGCCGTTCCCGAGGGGCTGAAGACCGCGATCGTGGTGGGCATCGGCCTGTTCATCGCCCTGATCGGGCTCGTCAACGCGGGTTTCGTGCGCCGCATCCCGGATGTCGCCGGCACCACCGTTCCGGTCGGTCTGGGCTTCGACGGCAAGCTCCTGGGCTGGCCCACGTTCGTGTTTGTCTTCGGCCTGGTCCTGACCATCGCGCTCGTGGTCCGCAAGGTCAAGGGCGCCATCCTGATCGGCATCGTCGCCTCCACCATCCTGTCCGTGATCCTGGAATCCATCCTTCACATCGGGCCCAGCTTTGACGGCACGAACCACAACCCGCAGGGCTGGTCCCTCGTGGCCCCGACGTTCTCCGAATGGGCTGCCCCGGACCTGTCCCTGATCGGCCAGGCCAACCCATTCGGCGCCTTTGAGCACCTCGGCTTCGTCGCGGCGAGCTTGCTGGCGTTCGTGATCCTGCTCAGCATCTTCTTCGATGCCATGGGCACGATGGTGGGCCTGGCCACCGAGGCCGGCACCATCGACAAAGAGGGCAACATCCCCAACGTCGACCGCGTGCTGCAGGTGGACGCCCTGGGCGCGATCATCGGCGGCGGCGCCTCAGTTTCGTCGAACCAGATCTACGTCGAATCCGGTGCCGGCATCGGCGAAGGAGCACGCACCGGCCTGGCTTCCGTCGTCACCGGCCTGCTGTTCCTCGTGGCCATGTTCTTCACCCCGCTGATCAACCTTGTGCCGTTCGAGGCCGTGGCCCCCGCACTCGTGATCGTCGGCTTCATGATGGTCTCCCAGGTGGGCAAGATCGACTGGCAGGACTGGGGCATTGCGATCCCGGCCTTCCTGACGTTCACCCTCATGCCATTCACCTACTCGATCGCCAACGGCCTGGGCGCGGGCTTCATCACCTTCGTGCTGATCCGCCTGTTCCAGGGCCGGGCCCGCGAGGTGCACCCGCTCATGTGGGCTGTGGCAGCCGCGTTCCTGCTGTTCTTCGCGATCGGTCCGATCGAGGCCGCCCTCGGGATTCACTAAGTCCTGCTCCGGCCCTTCCCGCCCGCCGAGACGGCACTTCGCGGCAGTGTTTCCCGAAAACATTGCCGTGAAATGCCGTCTCGGCGGTGTTTAAGCGGGGTTTCCGGGATTCCGGACAGTCCGACCGCGGCGCTGCTGGTTTTCCGGCCCGGGCTGCGGTGAGCTAGGGGCATGGTTTCTCCCACGCTCCCCGTTGATGTCCCGCCGCAGCCCTGGACCGGCCGGTTCGACGGCGACGGTGCCGAGCACCGGCGCTGGTGGCAGTCCGTGACCTCCTACAGTCCGCGCACGGTTCCGGCGGCTTCCCCCGGTCCGCGTCCGGCCGTCATCCTCGGCTTCGGCAGCGACGCCGGAGTGCGGCGCAACAAGGGCCGGACCGGCGCCGCGGCCGCCCCCGCCGCCATCCGGGCCGCGCTCGGCCCACTCGCCTTCCACCTGTCGCGGGGCGTGCACGACGCCGGTGACGTCACCGTGGCCGGGGACGCGCTGGAGGCAGGGCAGGCACGTGCCGGGCTCGCCATCACCAGGCTGCTGGACGCCGGCCAGCTTCCCGTGGTGTTGGGCGGCGGGCACGAGACCGCTTTTGCCAGCTATCTCGGTGTGGCTGGGTCCGCGGCCGTGCGCGAGGGTCTGACGGTCGGCGTGCTGAACCTCGACGCGCACTTCGACCTCCGCGACGAGCCGGTGCCCAGCTCCGGCACCCCGTTCCTGCAGATGGCCCGCGCGGAAGCCGCCGCCGGCCGCGAACTGCGCTACGCCGTCGTCGGGATTTCCGAGCCGAACAACACCCGGGCGCTGTTCCGGACGGCAGAGGAGCTCGGCGTGGACTACCTGCTGGACGAGGACTGCTCGGCGGAGGCCGCGCACACCTTTGTGGCGGCGTTCCTGGCGCAGGTGGACGCGCTGTACCTGACCATCGACCTGGACGTGCTGCCGGCCTCGGTGGCTCCGGGTGTGAGCGCTCCGGCCGCGTATGGTGTGCCGCTGCCGGTGATCAGCGCCGTGTGCCGGCAGGTGGCCGCGAGCGGGAAGCTCCTGCATCTGGACATCGCCGAGCTGAACCCGGAGTTTGATATCGACGCCCGCACCGCCAAGGTGGCCGCACGGCTGGTCAATACGCTGCTGGGGTAGTGGCGCGCGGGGATGGACTGCCTGCCCCGCGCCAGCGATCATGAAAGCAGGCGCGAGGTTTCGGCGACCGCAGCAACACGGCTTCTCCTTGCGCGATGGAGGCGCAGCGCAATGTCCCCAAAAAACGGCCCTGCAGATCATGCCCCGCCGGACGCTTCCGCCGATGCCGCGGACACGTTCCTGACGGACTACTACGAGCATGTGGCCGACGACGACATACGGAACTACACCGCCGAATCGCTCCGGAACCGTGCGGAATACCATCGTTCGCTGGCCGCAACCCGGGGCCCGGGCCACGCCGTCGTCGGAGTGCTGAGTGAGACCGACGCCAGCGTCGTGGCAATCGTCGCTGAGGACATGCCGTATCTACTGCCCTCCTTCACGGCGGCACTCGCCCGCGACCTTGCCGCCATACGCTTGCTGGTCCACCCCACCTTCACCGTGGGCAGGACCCCCGGGACGAACAAGCTCGTGGACATCCAGCCGGTACCCCTGCGCACTGCTTTGCCGGTGGGCAACGAACCTCCCGCGATGCCGTCGCCGCCTGAAGCCAACGGAGATTTGACCTGCACGGAGGCCTGGATCGCCGTCGAAACCGCCAGACTGCCGGATCAAGCCAGCGCCGATCGGCTCATTCATAATCTCCAAGCGGTCCTGGCCGATGTTCGTGCGGCCGCCGAGGATTCCGCAGCCATCCATCGGCACGTGGCCGCGGAAGTTGCCGCCCTGGATGCCAATACCGCGGCGGCCACTGATGCGAATGCAGTGGATGTGACAGCGCAGGCGGCCAGGGACTTGCTGCTCTGGCTGGACGACGGCAACTTCGTGTTTCTCGGGTACCGCGGGTACGACATGGCCGACGAGGACGGAGTGCCGGTCCTCGCGGCACAGCCGGGGTCCGGGCTCGGGCTCCTCCGGCACCGGGAGCAGAGCCGGCCGCTGCGAGGTTCCGCCATGGAGGGGGCGCGGGGTCCGGCCCTGGCCCTCGCGAAAGCCGGCATCCGTTCCACAGTCCTCCGGGACGCCTACTTGGACGAAGTCAGCCTCCTGACGTTTGACATGGCCGGCAAACCTGCCGGGGAAGTGTGCTTTGTTGGTCTTTTCGCCCCTAGCATTGCAGGCCGGTCCGTGCTTCAGATCCCGGTCATCCGGGACAAGGTGGCCTCGGTACTGGACCGCTCCGGATTCCCGCCCGGGTCCCATGCCGGCAAGGAACTGCTGGCCGCCATCGAGGCCTATCCGCGTGACGAGCTCTTCCACATCGATGCAAACGATCTGGCCAGCCATGCGCGCGAAATCCTGCGTCTCCAGGAACGCCACAGCACCCGGCTGTTCCTCCGGCCCGATTCCTATGGCCGCTTCATGTCCGCCTTGGTATTCCTTCCCCGCCGCCGCTACAGCACGGCGGTCAGGCTCAACATCGAGCGGGAACTGCGGGAGAGCTTCAACTCCAAAGCCGTCGAGTTCGAACTTCGTCTCAGCGAGTCGGCCATGGCCCGCGTGTTTTTCCGGATCCTGCTTCCGGGCGGAGAACGGCCCGCCGTCGACGCCTCAGCACTGGAGCTGCGGATCATTGCTGCCACAAGGTCATGGGCCGAGGGCTTGGACGAGGCTCTGCAGCACAGATTCCCCGCTGGCGACGCCGCCCGGCTGTCCATGCAATGGGCCCAGGCGTTTCCGGCCAGCTACAAGGCTGACTACGAGGTGGAGGATGCCGTCGAGGACATTTTCAAATTCGAGAGCCTGGACGGGCCGGACGGCAGGAACCGCGCTGACCCGCTGCTTTCTGTCTACGCACGTCCGGGGACTCCGGTGCTGGCCGAGGACGCCCGGATCCGCCTCTATCTGACACGGCCGATGAGCCTGACCCAGATTCTGCCGTTGTTCCACAACCTGGGGCTCGAGGTGCTCGACCAGCGGCCCTTCGACGTCCGGCGTGCCGATGGCCACACGTTCTTCCTGTACGACCTCGGGCTGAAATATCCCTCCGGCGTTGACCCCCTGGGCACCAGCGAGCTGCTTGCCGACTCGTTTTGCGCCGCCATGAGAGGAGACATCGAGTCTGACACCTTTGACGCACTGGTCATCAGGGAGGGAATCGGATGGCGCCAGACAGCCGTCCTGCGCGCCTATGCGAAATACCTGCAGCAGCTCGGAACCACCAACTCCTACGGCTTCATGGCGGCCACGCTGCGGGCGAATGTCCGGGCCACGCGCGCACTTCTTGCACTGTTCGAGGCAAAGTTCGATCCGGATCTCGACCAGCCAACCCGCCTCAGTGACATGGATGCGGCCAGAAGTGAGCTAACGGCTGCTATCGACGCCGTGCCGGTCCTGGACGCCGACCGCCTGCTGCGCTCCTTCGCGAGTCTTGTCGAGGCCACCCTGCGCACCAACTACTTCCTGGACAAGCCCTACCTCAGCTTCAAGCTCAACCTCTCCGGCGTTCCTGTCGCACCTGCCCCGCGGCCAAAATACGAAATCTGGGTCTATTCGCCCCGGGTTGAAGGGGTGCATCTGCGCTTTGGCGCCCTTGCCCGCGGCGGGCTTCGCTGGTCCGACCGCCGGGAGGACTTCCGGACGGAGATCCTGGGACTCGTCAAAGCGCAGACCGTCAAGAACGCTGTGATTGTGCCAACGGGTGCCAAGGGTGGTTTCTACCCGAAGCGGCTGCCCAACGCCGGCACAGACCGGGCGGCCTGGCTGGCGGAGGGTCAGGAGAGCTACCGGATCTTCATCCGCGGCATGCTGGACATCACCGACAATCTGCACACATCCCCCGACGGCGCCCACCGGTCCACCGAGCTGGTTGTTCCTCCCGAGCGGGTGGTCCGGCACGATGGCGATGACTACTACCTGGTTGTTGCCGCCGACAAGGGGACGGCCGCGTTCTCGGACATCGCCAATGCCTTGGCCGTGGAGTACGGATTCTGGCTCGGCGATGCCTTCGCCTCGGGCGGCTCGGTGGGCTATGACCACAAGCAAATGGGCATCACGGCACGCGGGGCCTGGGAGTCGGTCCGGCACCATTTCCGCGACCTGCTCATCGACTCCACGGCCGAGGACTTCACGGTAGTGGGCATTGGCGACATGAGTGGTGACGTATTCGGCAACGGCATGCTGCTGTCCCGCCACATCCTGCTGGTGGCGGCGTTCGACCACCGGCACATCTTCCTCGATCCAACCCCCGATCCGGCCGCCTCCTATGCGGAGCGGCAGCGGCTGTTCGGGCTTCCCCGTTCCTCCTGGGCCGACTACGACGTCTCGAAAATCAGCGCGGGCGGCGGCGTGTTCTCCCGGCTGGAGAAGTCGATCGAGATCACCGAAGCGGTGCGCCTTGCACTGGGGCTGGAGCCGGGAACGACGGCGATGAGCCCGCCGGAGCTGCTCAAGGCCGTCCTTCTGGCCCCTGTGGACCTGCTCTACAACGGCGGCATCGGCACGTACGTCAAGGCCTCCATCGAGACCCACGCGGACGTGGGAGACAAGGCGAACGATCCCATCCGTGTCAACGCCAATCAGCTGAGGACCAGGATCATCGCCGAGGGCGGCAACCTTGGCATCACCCAGCGGGGCAGGATAGAGGCCGCACTGAGTGGGGTCCTGCTGAACACCGATGCGATCGACAACTCCGCCGGCGTGGACTGTTCGGACCACGAAGTGAACATCAAGATCTTCCTCGACCGGATGATCGCCGCGGGAAGGATGTCCTCGGACGAAAGGACAGGCTTCCTGCACTCCCTTCAGGAGGAAGTCGGACGCTTGGTCCTGAAAACCAATGTGGACCAGAACGTGCTCCTCCTCAACGACCGCCAGCTGGTGCTGCAATGGAGCCCGAGCTTTGAGCGGACCATGGACTGGCTGGAGGCCGTGACGGACCTGGACAGGAACCTTGAATGCCTGCCCAGCACCGAGCAACTGCACACCCGTCTGCAAACCGGCGCAGGCCTGACAGCTCCGGAGCTCTCCGTGCTGGCCGCGTATGCCAAGATCGCGCTGGCCAGGGAACTCACAGTCAGCGGACTGGCCGACGACCCCTGGTTCTCCCAGACGCTGCACGACTACTTTCCGCGCCAGCTATCGGAGCGGTTCGGGGAGGAACTATCCACGCATCCGCTGCGGCGGCAGATCGTAGCCACTGTCATTGCCAACGACATGATCAATCTGGGGGGCATTGCCTTCGCCTTCAGGGCAATGGAGGAGACCACAGTATCGGCGGCCGCCGTGGCCCGCGGGTTCGTCGTCATGCGCAAGATATGGGACTTTGACTCAATCACCGAAGCCCTCGCACAGCTGCCGGCAAGCATCCCCAGCGAGCACGGGTGTGCCGTGGCGCTGGACATGCGCCGCACGCTGGACCGCTCCACACGGTGGTATGTCACCCACGATTTCCGGGACAAGCCAATCGCCGATGCAATGGCCCGGCTCGAGCCCCCCATGTCGCTTCTGCGCCCCAAGTTCAACAGCTTCCTTCACGGCGTGAACCTGCAGCATGCGCTGATCCGCCTGGCCCACACCGACGCCGTCGGCCTGCCCCATGAATTGGGCGTGCGCGCCTCCGAGATCCTGGTCAGCTACGGCCTTCTGGACATCTCCGCCATCTCGGAAGAACTCCAGGAGCCTGTGGACACCGTGGCCGAAGTGTACTTTGCCGTCTTCGAGCGGATCTCGGCGGTCCCCATTCTTGAACACATCACGGCGTTGCCGCGGGAAACGCACTGGGAGGCCCTCGCGCGGGCGGCACTTCGGGACGACCTGTATCTGGTCCTTGCCGGCATGACGAAGGCTGTTGTGCGGAATACTCCGCGTCCCTCCGCCCCCGGAGGCGATCCAGTGGAGCGCATCGGCGCCTGGGAACGCGAAAACATCGAGCAACTCGGCAGGATCCAGGAAACCATCAAGGAGGCCATCAAGCCAGGCCCGGTGGACATTGCAGCATTGTCCGTTGCTGTCAAGCTGTTGCGGGCCGTGGTCAGCCGCTAGGTAGCACGGCTCAGTTTCCGGCCTCCCGAAGTCCGTCCGTCACACACAAAAACCGGGGCCCATCCGCGAAACCGCACCACCATGGTGCGGATCGACGAACGAACCCCGGTTTCTTGTTGAAGTGTTGAAGCTACGCCCGGCGCACCTGCACGCCGTCGGACTGCAGGAAAAGCTCCGTCTCGGACGGCCCGGCGGGGACCAACCAGAGCACATTTCCGCTCAGTGAGACTTCTTCGACCTCACCGGCTGCAATGACCTGTGCGTGCTTGACGATTTCGACGCGTTCGCCGACCCGGAGGCCGCTCCAGTCGGAAACCGTAGCTGCGGATGCAAGGCGCCTGGACAGTACCGTGCCGCGTGCTTTCATAGAACTTTTACCCCTTTGTATGTGTTCTTTGCCACAACTTCATTGGTGTGACTCTCCATTTGTACTACAGTTCCCGGGCCCCCGCCTTCCGTGTCGCCAAAGATTTCGGGGACGCCGGGAATTGTTCCGCTGCCGTGCACTTAGTTTCTTCTCAGGCGAGATTTCCGACTGCGGATTCGGCCGCCGCCCGGACCTTGCCCGACGCCACCAGGGCGTCCGCCGCTTCCAGCTCCGGCGACAGGAACCTGTCCGTGCCCGGACCGTCGACGACGTCGCGCAGCGCAGCGATCACGGCCGCGCCTGCAGGACCCGGACTGAGTTCGCCGCCGGAGAGCTGGGTGCGGATGTCCAGTGCCCGGGCCGAGGTCACCAGTTCGATCGCCAGGACGCGGCGCAGGTTCTCGACAGCGCGGCGGAGCTTGCGGGCCGCGTGCCAGCCCATGGAGACGTGGTCCTCCTGCATCGCCGAACTCGGGATCGAGTCCACAGACGCCGGGACGGCCAGGCGCTTGTTGTCCGAAACCAGACCGGCCTGCGTGTACTGGGCGATCATGAGGCCCGAGTCGACGCCAGGGTCCGCGGCCAGGAAGGCCGGCAGCCCGTGCGAGCGGGCCGGGTCCAGCATCCGGTCGCTCCGGCGCTCGGAGATCGAGCTCAGGTCCGCGACTGCGATCGCCAGGAAGTCCAGCACGTAGGCCACCGGGGCGCCGTGGAAGTTGCCGTTGGAGCTGACGCGGCCGTCGGGCAGGACCACCGGGTTGTCGATCGCGGCGGCCAGTTCGCGGGAGGCGACCAGGGCCGCGTGGTCCACGGTGTCGCGGACGGCGCCGGCCACCTGGGGTGCGCAGCGCAGCGAGTAGGCGTCCTGGACCTTGGTGTCGTTGATCCGGTGCGAGGCCACGATCGGCGAGTTGGACAGCACGCGGAGCATGTTGTCGGCGGAGGCGGCCTGGCCCGGGTGCGGGCGCAGCGCTGCGTGCAGCTCGGGCAGGAACACCTGGTCGGTGCCGAGCAGCGCCTCCACGCTCAGCGCGGCGGTGATGTCCGCCGTCGTGAGCAGCTGGCGGATGTCCGCGATGGCCATCAGCAGCATGCCGAGCATGCCCTCGGTGCCGTTGACGAGGGCCAGACCCTCCTTTTCGGCCAGGGTGACGGGTTCGATCCCGTGTGCGGCGAGGAGCTCGGCGACGCTGCGGCCGCCCTTGCCCCCGTACAGTTCCCCATCCGGGCCGGTCGCTTCACCTTCGCCCATCAGGACCAGGGCACAGTGCGAGAGCGGCGCGAGGTCGCCCGAGCAGCCGAGCGAGCCGAATTCGCGGACCACCGGGGTGATGCCGGCGTTGAGCACGTCCACCATGGTCTGCAGCACCACGGGTCGGACGCCGGTCCGGCCGGAGGCCAGGGTCTTGGCGCGCAGGAACATGATGCCGCGGACCACTTCGCGTTCCACGGCCGGGCCCATGCCGGCGGCGTGGCTGCGGATCAGGGATTTCTGCAGCTGGGTGCGCAGCTCGTTGGGGATGTGCCGGTTGGCCAGTGCCCCGAAGCCGGTCGAGATGCCGTAGGCGGGAACCTCGCTGTGCGCGAGGTCGTCGATGTGGGCGCGGACCTTGGCGACGGCGTCGAGGGCGTCCTGGGCGATGGTCACGTGGGCGTCGTGGCGGGCGACGGCGACGACGTCCTCGGGGGTCACGCCGCTGGAGCCGAGAGTGACGGTGAGCGGTGAGTGGGTGGTGATGGTCATGATATTCCTACTTCGTTTGGGGCCACGCGAGCAGGGTTCCCTGGCCGAGCTTTTGCGAGGTTAGGGGGCTCGTGGGGATCGATTGCTCCGCAAGTGCCCTTTTGGTGGCTCAAAACGGCAGTTGCGGAGCAATCGATGTGGGATGGGATGGTCAGCGGGTTTCTGACATCGGGATGCGGACGCCGCGTTCCTTGGCGACCTCGACGGCGCGGTCGTAGCCGGCGTCGGCGTGGCGGATGACGCCCATGCCGGGGTCGTTGGTGAGGAGGCGTTCGAGTTTCTGCGCCGCGAGATCGGTGCCGTCGGCCACCGAGACCTGGCCGGCGTGGATGGAGCGGCCGATCCCGACGCCGCCGCCGTGGTGCAGGGAAACCCAGGTGGCGCCGGAGGCGGTGTTGAGCAGGGCGTTGAGCAGCGGCCAGTCGGCGATCGCGTCGGAGCCGTCGGCCATTGCCTCGGTTTCGCGGTACGGGGAGGCGACGGAGCCGGAGTCGAGGTGGTCGCGGCCGATCACGATGGGCGCCTTTACCTTGCCCTCCTTGACGAGCTGGTTGAACAGCAGACCAGCCTTGGCGCGTTCGCCGTAGCCAAGCCAGCAGATGCGGGCCGGCAGGCCCTCGAACTCGACGCGCTCGGCGGCGGCGTCGATCCAGCGGTGCAGGTGCTTGTTCTCGGGGAAGAGCTCCTTGATGGCCTTGTCCGTGACCGCGATGTCCTCGGGGTCGCCGGAAAGGGCCACCCAGCGGAACGGGCCCAGGCCCTCGCAGAACAGCGGACGGATGTAGGCCGGGACGAAGCCGGGAAATTCGAAGGCGCGGTTGTAGCCGCCCTTGCGGGCCTCGTCACGGATGGAGTTGCCGTAGTCGAAGACCTCGGCGCCGGCGTCCTGGAACTCGACCATGGCCTGGACGTGCTTGGCCATCGAGGCCTGGGCCTTCTTGGTGAAGCCCTCGGGATCGGCGGCGGCCTCGCGGTGCCATTCCTCGACCGTGATGCCCTCGGGCAGGTAGCTCAGTGGGTCGTGTGCGGAGGTCTGGTCCGTGACGATGTCGACGGTGAGCTCGCCGGCGTTGTGGCGGCGCAGGATCTCGGGGAAGACCTCGGCGGCGTTGCCGACATAGCCCACGGACCAGCCGCGGCGCTCTTCCTTGGCTTTGAGGACCTTGGCGATCGCGGTGTCGAGGTCCGTTTCGACCTCGTCGAGGTAGCGCTTGCCGGCCCGGCGGCGGAGGTGGCTTTCGTCGACGTCGACAATCAGGCAGGCGCCGTCGTTCAGGGTGACGGCGAGCGGCTGGGCGCCGCCCATGCCGCCGCAGCCGCCCGTCAGGGTCAGGGTGCCGGCGAGCGTGCCGTTCTCGTCCCCGGTGAGCTTGCGGGCGATAGCCGCGAAGGTCTCGAAGGTGCCCTGCAGGATGCCCTGGGTGCCGATGTAGATCCAGGACCCGGCGGTCATCTGGCCGTACATCATCAGGCCCTCGGCCTCGAGCCGGCGGAACTCGGGCCAGTTGGCCCAGTCGCCGACGAGGTTGGAGTTGGCCAGCAGCACGCGCGGCGCCCATTCGTTGGTGCGGAAGACGCCGACCGGCTTGCCGGACTGGACCAGCAGGGTCTCGTCCATTTCCATGGTTTCCAGGGTGCGGGTGATCGCGTCGAACGCGGCCCAGGACCGGACGGCGCGGCCGGTGCCGCCGTAAACCACCAGGTCGTCGGGGCGCTCGGCGACCTCGGGGTCCAGGTTGTTCATGAGCATGCGCAGCGGGGCTTCCGTCTGCCAGCTCTTGGCGGTGAGCTCGGTGCCGCGGGCTGCTTTGACCGGGCGGGCACCGGTGGTGAAATCGGCGGGTGCCATGAGGATCTCCTTATGTGGCTGGATGTGTAGCTGGATGGTGTCTGTGCTGGGTGTTGTCTGTGTTGGGGCAAAATCGGGAGGAATGAGGTTCTGTATCAACTAAAGCCCCTTCGCGGCCTTGGAAACAGGCCCATCGCGGGGGTGCTGTCCGGGATTCCAGACCCTCCCCCACCCCCGTTGCGCTATCGCTTCCAGTGGCTAAAACGGGCGAATGGCAGCCCAGAGTGATAGCGCAAAAGGGAGTGGGGGCGGGAGGCGGGGGCAGCGGGGTTAGGCGGGGCGGCCGTGGATCCGGACCGAGAGCTCGTCGGCGACCTTCTGGACCCGGGCGGCCAGGACCGGCCACTGGTCCGCGGGCAGCTTGTCCTCGAGGAAAGTCACGGCGACGGCGGCCGTGGGCCAGCCCACGTGGTCGGTCACGGCGGCGGCGATCGAGCCGAAGCCTGGGGTCACCTCGCCGTGTTCGGTGGCGTAGCCGCGCTGCCGGACCTGGTCCAGATGGGACGACAGCGCGGAGTACTTCATGATGGGCGATTCGGTTTCGTGCCGGGCGGTGAAGGCGGCAGCGTTCGGGTACAGCGCCCGCACCTGGGACTTCGGCAGCGCGGCGAGGATGGCCCGCCCGCTGGCGGTCAGATGGCTCGGCAGCCGGACGCCGACGTCGGTCACCAGGGACGGCCGGTTCTTGGCCCGCTCCTCCACGATGTAGAGCACGTCGCGGCCGTGCAGCACGGCCAGATGCGCGCTTTCGCCGATCACGTCCACCAGCGAGGCGAGCATCGGCCGGCCCAGCCGGGACAGCGGCTCCTGCCGGGAATAAGCCGAGCTGAGTTCGAAGGCGCTGATGCCCAGGCCGTAGCGCTGCTCCTCATGCAGATGGAGCACGAAGCCGTTCGCTTCCATCACGCCGAGCAGGTGGTAGACGCTGGAGCGCGGCAGTCCCAATGCAGTGGCAATGTTCGACGCCGCCATCGGTCCACGCCGGGAGGCCAGCAGCTTGAGGATGCGCAGGGTGTTCTCAGCCGCGGGCACCTTCGACGCCACCTTGGTGCCCGCGGTCCGGTGGACGGTTTTGGGCGCAGGCCTGCCGGTGGTGGACTGTGCCGCGGGCGCGTCAGGCACTGTGGGCACGTCAGGCGCCGCAGACGCGTCGGGTGCTTCAGGTGCGTCCGGCTCTGCTGGCGAAGTCGCGGCAGCGGGGCTCAGGGCGGTGCTGGTGGGTGGCATGGATCCTCTTCAGGGTCGGGTGGTGTCCGGTATCCCATACTTAAGCATGCGCCCGGCGCCGGACAACTGACAGCCCCGCACAGGAAGCAGTGTCTGGGATTCCGGACACGCGTTGCTGCCAGCGTACGGGCCTTCCGCCCCTAGCGCGGCCCGGCGACCGGTGTTCCGATGAACCGGGGGCGCTGGCTTCCACGTGGCACCCCAGCCGATCACCGGACCAGCCCATCGCCGTACGGTTCCGGAGGATCCCGAGGGACGGCAATGGAGGGACGGCAAAGGCGGAAGGCAAGGACATGGATGCAGCGCTGTCGGGCAGAGTCGCCCTCGTCGCCGGGGCCACACGCGGCGCGGGCCGCGGCACCGCCGTCGCCCTTGGCGAGGCTGGAGCTGTGGTGTACTGCACCGGCCGCACCACCTCCCGCCACCGCTCCGACTACAACCGGCCCGAGACGATCGAAGAGACCTCCGATCTGGTCAGCGCCGCGGGCGGCACCGGGATCGCCGTCGCAGTCGATCACCGCCAGGCTGCCGAAGTGGAAGCCCTCGTGCGGCGGATCGACGCCGAGCAGGGCCGGCTGGACATCCTTGTGAACGACATCTGGGGCGGAGAAGACCTCATTGAATGGAACACTCCCCTCTGGGCCCACGATCTCAATGCCGGGTTGCAGATGCTCCACGTTGGCGTCGACACCCACCTCATAACGAGCCATTTCGCGCTCCCGCTGCTCACCCGCCGCCCCGGCGGCCTGGTGGTGGAAATGACCGATGGCACCCGCGAGTACAACGCCCAGCGCTACCGGGTGTCCGTGTTTTACGACCTCGTCAAGACCGCGGTGCTCCGCCTGGCGTTCAGCCAGGCCGAGGAGCTGAAGCCCTCCGGGTGCACGGCCCTGGCACTGACGCCCGGCTGGATGCGCTCCGAGATGATGCTCGAACATTTCGGCGTCACTGAGGCGAACTGGCGGGACGCCGCCGCCACGCAACCGCACTTTGCCGCGATCTCGGAAAGCCCGCTGTTCGTTGGGCGTGCGGTCGCGGCCCTGGCGGCGGACCCCAACGTGCTCAGCCGCACGGGCGGCTCATATTCCTCCGGCGCGCTGGCGCGCGAGTACGGTTTCACCGACACCGACGGCTCGCAGCCGGACTGCTGGAGATACCTGGTGGAAGTCCAGGAGGCCGGGCTCGACGCCGATGCCGCCGGCTACCGCTGAGTGCGGCGGCACAAGGCCCAGCCAGGGCGGAAGGACTACGATCTGGAGCATGAAGCAGACGTGGGAGCCATCCCAGGACGGCGTCCTGGTTCTTCCGTCCGGCCGGAGCGTCCGCGGCCGCGGGCTGCACTATGCGCTGCCGGAGGGTCCACTGCCCGAATTCGGTCTTTACCTGCTGGGCAAACAGCCGCCCCGGGTGGAATGGGAATCCAGGTGGCTGCTCTGGCCCGACCTGCGGCTGCCTGCCGACGAGAAGGAGGCCCTCGACGCCTTCCGGGAGGCCTGGCGCCGGGCCGCGACGGAACGGGTTGAAGTGGCCTGCTGGCGCGGCATCGGCAGGACCGGAACCGCGCTGGCCTGCATTGCCATCCTGGATGGAGTCCCGCCCGCCCAGGCGGTGTCCTACGTCCGCCGCAAGTACCGGTGGCGGACGGTCGAGACTCCGGGGCAGCGGCGGTACGTCGCCCGCTTTCACACGGAAACGCCCTAGGCAGAGGTTAAGCGGCAACCTCAAACGGTGACGATGGCCTTGCCGAGGAGGTGGCCGTCGCGCAGGTCCCGGATTGCCGCCGGCGCATCCGCCAGGGCATAGCATTTGCCGATGACCGGGGTCACTTCGCCGGCCTCGAGGAGCCCGGTCAGGAACCGGAGGTCCTCCGCGCGCTCTGCGGACATGACGCCCGTGAGCCGCTGGCCGACAAACACGGAGAGCAGTGCCGCGCCGAGTGAGCGTCCAATGCCGCCGGCCAGCCGCCCTCCGCCTTCCCCGCCGACGATGGCGAGCGTTCCCTTCGGCTTGAGCGCCCGACGGAGAACGGAGACCGGTCGGTTGCCGGCGGTGTCGACAATGAGGTCGAACTGCCTGGCCCCGTCCGCGAAGTCGTCATGCTTGTAGTCAATGACGTGGTCCGCGCCGATCGAGCGGACCAGATCGGTTTTCGCGGTACTGCACACTCCCGTCACCTGCGCCCCGAACGCCTTGGCGAGCTGCACCGCGTACGCGCCGACACCGCCGGCCGCGCCGATGACGAGGACCTCCTGCCCGGACTGGACCCTGCCGGCGTCCCGGAGGGCCTGGAGGGCCGTGACGGCGGAGATCGGGACGGCAGCGGCCTGCTCGAAGCTGAGGTTCTTCGGCTTCAGCGCGAGCCGGCCTTCCTTGGCGCACGCGTATTCGGCGAAGGATCCCTCGCAGGTGCCGTACACCTCATCCCCAGTCCGAAAGCCGACGACGTTCCGGCCGACGGCCTCCACCCGGCCCGCCACGGCCCGGCCCCGGATGCGGGTCTTGGGTTTCCTGAGCCCGTAGCCAACGGCGCGGGTCAGGTACGGAAGGCCCGTCATGAGGTGCCAGACGCCCTGATCGACGCCGGCGGCCCGGACCCGGATCAACACGTCGTCATCGCCGGGGACCGGGGCTTCGACGTCGCGCAGTTCCAGCACTTCAATGGAACCATAAACATCCTGAACGATCGCTTTCATGGTGCTTCTCCTTCAAGATCGGGGTACTGGAAGACGTCATCGAGCGGCACTTTAAGAACGTGGGCAATCTGGAACGCCAGCTCAAGCGACGGCGAGTAGCGGCCTTGTTCGATCGCGATGACCGTCTGGCGGGTCACGCCGATACGTTCGGCGAGCTCCGCCTGGGTCAGCTCGCCGATTTCGAAGCGCAGGCGCCGGATGGAGTTGGTGACCCGGGTCGGCTTCACCACGGCTGGAAGCCCTTGCGGTAGGCGACCACCTTGGCCACGGATCCCAGGATCGCCGAAAGGACGAAGGCCAGGTAGATGACGTTGGCGATCCAGAAGTGGTCGAGCCTGGCCATGGCCAGGAGGAGCGCCGCCACGGCCCCGGCCACAAGGAAGGACTGGCCGATGTACTCGCCAAAGCGGTAGATCTCCTTGTCCCGCTGGTCTTTCATGCCCGTGTCCTTGGCGGACAGGGCGCGGATCACCAAGTGGAGCACGATCGAAAGGCCGATCGAGGCACCGACCGTCCACAGCAGCGGCGCCACATACGGCACTTCCGCGAGCGGCATGGTGCCGGCCTGGCCAAAAACGACGGCGAGGTACACGGCGTAGGTTGCGGCCGCAAGCACCCCCATGATCCAGGCGCTCTTCTCTTCAAATGACATCTGCCGCTCCCGGACATCCAAGGCTATGTAAAACAAACCTGACATCCTCAAAGTAAAGAAAACCTAACATGATGTCAAGAGTTTTCGACTTTCCTTTGGCTTGGGTTCGACGGCGACTGCGGCCGGATCCGCCCGCGCCGCGGTGGCCGCACAGTCTGAAATCAAAGACACGAAGTTCCCGTGAGGCTCATCACAGCAAGGCCGGACATGGTCTGCTGGATAGCGATCCCCCTCCCAATGACGAGAAGGTATTCGCATGCAACAAGCCCAAACCGCCACGAAGCCGGCACCTGACGAAGCAGGCACCGGCCGTGCCGTCACGGCCGTCGGCGCAGCCGTCGACTCAGTACTCAGCCGGGGACTCAACGTCCGCCACATCCGCTTCATGGCGCTGGGGTCGGCGATCGGCACGGGGCTGTTCTACGGCTCGGCCTCCGCCATCCAAAAGGCCGGGCCCGCCGTCTTGCTCGCCTACATGATTGGCGGCGCCGCAGTTTTCATGGTGATGCGTGCCCTGGGCGAAATGGCGGTGCGGCACCCGGTGTCCGGATCCTTCGGCCAGTACGCGAGCCGCTACCTGGGCCCGCTGGCCGGTTTCGTGACCGGCTGGACCTATGTCTTCGAGATGGCGATCGTGGCCATCGCGGATGTCACGGCCTTCAGCATCTATATGGGATTCTGGTTCCCCGGCGTGGAGCGCTGGGTCTGGATCCTGGCCATCATCTTTTTCCTGGCGGCCCTGAACCTGCTCAGCGTCAAGGTGTTCGGTGAGCTGGAATTCTGGTTCTCCCTGATCAAGGTGGCGGCCATCATCGCCATGATCGCGGGTGGGGCGGCGATCATCGTCTTCGGCTTCCAGGCCGGCGGCGCCACAGTGGCGCCCGGGCTCGGCAACCTCGTGGACCACGGGGGCCTGTTCCCCAACGGGTTCGAAGGGCTCCTGGCCTCCTTCGCCGTCGTGATGTTCGCGTTTGGCGGCATTGAGACCCTCGGCATCACCGCCGGTGAGGCCGCCGATCCGAAAAAGGTCATCCCCAAGGCGGTCAACACCGTTCCCGTCCGGGTCCTGCTGTTCTATGTGCTGACCCTCGGCGTGCTGATGAGCCTGTTCCCGTGGGACGAAATTGGCAGTAACGGCAGCCCCTTCGTGCAGATCTTCAGCGGCCTGGGCATCCCGGCCGCGCCCCACATCCTCAACGCCGTGGTGATCACGGCGGCACTCTCGGCCGTCAATAGCGACATCTTCGGCGCCGGCCGGATCCTCTTCGGTCTTGCCCGGCAGGGCCACGCCCCGGCAAGCTTCGGTAAGGTTTCCCGTCACGGGGTGCCGTGGATGACCGTAGTGATGATGACGGTCATCCTGCTGGTGGGAGTGGTCCTGAACGCCGTGATCCCGGAGGATGTCTTCCTGCTGATCGCCTCGATCGCCACCTTCGCCACCGTGTGGGTCTGGGCCATGATCCTGGCCTCCCATGTCGCCATGAAACGCGAGATCGCCCGCAAGTCCCTGCCGGCATCGGAGTTCCCCTCACCGTGGTGGCCCGCCGCTTCCGTGCTGACCATCGTGTTCATGGCCCTCGTGATCGTGATTCTGGGCGTCTTCGAGGACACCCGCGTTGCGCTGTACGTGGGCGCGGTCTGGCTCGGCGTCCTGGTACTCGCCTACCGGCTCTGGGTCCGCGGCCACGGCCGGGCACGGGCGGAACTCGTGGACGAGACGGCCCAGCTCCCGCAGGTTCCCGCCGGGCCGTAACGGTGCCTCACCCTCCCGTGGGGCGACTCCCGGGAGCGCCGCCGCGGGGTTAGGATCAGGCATGGTCCCCACTACCAACCTCTTGGCCTTTGCCCTCGCCTCCCTCGTGCTCATCGCCGTCCCGGGGCCCAGCGTGCTGTTCGTGATCGGACGGACCCTGGCCCTGGGTCGCCGGGGCGGGCTGTTGAGCGTCCTGGGGAACGCGGCCGGGGAGGTGGTGCAGATCGCCGCCGTGGCCCTGGGCGTCGGCGTGGTGCTGGCCCAGTCCCTGCTGCTGTTCAGCGTGGTGAAATTCGCGGGCGCCGCCTACCTTGTTTACCTCGGGATCCAGGCCATCAGGCACCGTGGCGGCGGCCCGGCGACGGCGTCCTCCTCGAACCCGTCCTCGACCGCCCGCGTGCTCCGGGAGGGCTTCATCGTGGGCGCGACCAACCCCAAGTCGATTGTGTTCTTCGTGGCCGTGCTTCCGCAGTTCGTGGACTATTCCGGGGGCGCGATTCCGGTGCAGCTCGGAACCCTGGGGGCCATCTTCCTGCTGATTGCCCTTGTCTCAGACAGTACCTGGTCCCTCGCGGCCGGAACGGCCCGGCACTGGTTTGCCCGCTCCCCCCGGCGGATCGCCGCCCTCAGCACCACCGGCGGCGTGATGATGATCGGGCTGGGCGGCACCTTGGCCCTTGTGGGCAACTCCGCGGAATTCCAGCCGGGCAACTAGTCCGGGAAGCCGAAGCGGGCAAGCGGGCCGGCAACCAGCAGGCCGCTACCCTGCCACTAACCGGG
This sequence comes from Arthrobacter sp. ES3-54, assembly GCF_029504395.1. Taxonomy (GTDB): domain Bacteria; phylum Actinomycetota; class Actinomycetes; order Actinomycetales; family Micrococcaceae; genus Arthrobacter. The sequence goes on along the minus strand of NZ_JAQFIF010000003.1, from coordinate 453,405 downwards.
CGAGTTCGGGCCGGCGGCCGGCTAACGCGCGGACCAGCCGCCGTCCATCGTGTAGCTGGCGCCGGTGACCATGCCGGCGTCGTCGGATGCCAGCCACGCCACCAGGGACGCCACTTCCTCGGGCTCCACGAGCCGCTTGACCGCCGATTCGGTCAGCATGATCTTGGCGAGCACCTCGGACTCCGGGATGCCATGCACCTTGGCCTGGTCCGCGATCTGCGCCTCCACCAGGGGTGTCCGGACGTAGCCGGGGTTGATGCAGTTGGACGTGACTCCGTGTGCCCCGCCTTCGAGTGCCGTCACCTTGCTCAGGCCTTCCAGCCCATGCTTGGCCGAGACGTAGGCGCTCTTGAACGGCGAGGCCCGCAGTCCGTGCACGGAGGACAGGTTGATGATCCGGCCGAAGTTGTTGGCGTACATGTGTGGCAACGCGGCCCGGATCAGCAGGAACGGCGCCTCGAGCATGAGGGTGATGATCCGGCGGAAGTCGGCCGGATCGAACTCCTCAATGGGGCTGATGCGCTGGATTCCGGCGTTGTTGACCAGGATGTCGCAGTCCAGGCTGAGCGTCTGGAGGGATTCAACGTCAAGGAGGTTGACGGCCCACGTGGTGCCGCCGACCTCGTCGGCGAGCGCTGCGGCGCCGGACTCGTCCACGTCCGCGATCACCACTTTGGCCCCTCGTGCCGCCAGGGCGCGGACGCTGGCTGCGCCGATCCCGCCGGCGCCGCCGGTGACCAGGGCCTTGCGTCCGTTCAGCGTGTTTTCCATAACTCAGCCTTCCATGTCAAAAAATTCGATGATGCGGCCGGCTCCAGCGTGGCTGGAGCCGGCCCGAAACTCAAGCAGCCCGGTTATTCAAGCTGCCCAGTGACGCAAGCAGCTCAGCGCATGGCTGCTACGGGCAGGCCTTCGCGTTCGGCGTCGGCCCGGTCCACGTCCTCCAGTGCAATCCCCTTGGTTTCCTTCAGGCTCAGCACTGCCACGGTGGTGATGGCGCAGGCGACCACCAGGTAGATCGCGGTGGGCAGCCAGGAGCCGGTGTCCTTGAGCCACTGGGTGGCCAGGAGCGGCGCCAGCGAACCGGCGAAGATCGAGGTGACCTGCGAGCCCAGGGAGACGCCGGCGTAGCGCATCCGGGTCGGGAACAGCTCCGACATGAGGGCCGGCTGGCCGGCATACATGAAGGCGTGCAGGCACAGGCCGATCGTGACGGCCAGGACGATGATCACCGGATTGCGGGTATCGAACATCGGGAAGGCGAAGAACGGCCAACTGGCACCGGTGATGGCACCGACGAGGTAGACCGGCTTCCGGCCCCAGCTGTCCACGAGGCGCCCGACCTGCGGGATGACCAGGAAGTGGATGACGTGGGCGATCAGCAGGGCCAGCAGCAGCGAGGAGGTGTCGTACTTGTGGACGGACTTCAGGTAGACGATCGCGAAGCTGACCACGAGGTAGTACATGATGTTTTCCGCAAACCGGAGGCCCATGGCCTGCAGAATGCCCTTGGGGTATTTGCGGATGACTTCGCGGACGCCGTAGCTGGCAGACTGCTCCTCTTCCAGCTGGGCCTTGGCCTCGAGGAAGATGGGCGATTCGGAGACGTGCGTGCGGATGTAGTAACCGACGAACACGATCACGGCGGAGAGCCAGAACGCCACACGCCAGCCCCAGCTGAGGAAGTCGGCGGCGCTGAGCACGTTGGACATGATGAACAAGACCAGGGTGGCCAGCAGGTTGCCCACAGGAACGGCGGCCTGGGGCCAGCTGGACCAGAAGCCGCGGGACTTGTTGGGGCTGTGCTCGGCGACGAGCAGGACAGCGCCGCCCCATTCGCCGCCGAGGGCGAAGCCCTGGATGAAGCGCAGGAAAACCAGCAGCGCCGGCGCCAGGTAGCCGAGGGTGGCGAAGCCCGGGAGGCAGCCCATCAGGAAGGTGGAGACACCGATAATGACGATGGTGAGCTGCAGGGTGGGCTTGCGGCCGAGCTTGTCGCCGATCTGACCGAAGACAATGCCACCCAGCGGGCGGGCCACGAACCCGACGGCGTAAGTCAGGAACGCCTGGATGATGCCGTCCAGTTCGTTGCCGGTGGCGGGGAAGAAGTACTTGCCGAACACCAGGGTGGCGGCGGTGGCATAGAGGAAGAATTCGTACCACTCGACGACGGTTCCCACCATCGATGCTGCGACGATTTTCTTGAGCCCGGAACCCTGGGATGCGGGTGCTGCGGGGGTTGTTGCAGAGCGTTCGTTTACGCTCATTCTCGTTCTCCTTAGTGTCCACGGTGACACGCGCTGTGACGCACAGCACTGAAATGGCTCCATTGAGTATTGCCGCACATTCTCGGCGATTCAATGGCCAAAGCGGCACCGAGTATGTGCAGAATTGCAGATATGAACGCCAATCCCGATGACCTGCTGGTCCTGCTCGCGGTGTCCCGTTCGGCGAAATTCACGACGGCGGCCCAGACTCTCGGGCTGAACCACACCACCGTCTCCCGCCGGATCGCCGCGCTGGAGAAGGCGCTGGGCGGCCGCGTGCTCTCGCGCGCGTCCGGCGGTTGGGAGCTCACCGAGCTCGGTGCCGAGGCCGTGCGGGTGGCCGAGCAGGTCGAGAGTGCCGTGCGCACCCTGGAGCAGCCCGGGCACACCCCGGATCCCATCACCGGCGTCGTCCGGATGACCGCGACGGACGGCTTCAGCGCCTACATCGCGGCCCCGGCCGTGGCCCGGCTCCGCCGCCACCATCCCGGCCTCAGCGTCGAGATCATCACCGTGACGCGCCGGGCGCTCCAGCAGCGTTCCGGCCTGGACATCGAGGTGGTGGTCGGCGAGCCGCAGGTGCACCGGGCAGAGGCCGCGCGGCTCGGCGAGTACATGCTGGGAATGTATGCCTCCCGCGGCTACCTGGCCGAGTATGGCACCCCGGCCACCGTGGAGGAACTGACGGCCCACTCGCTGGTCTATTTCGTCGATTCGATGCTGCAGGTGGACGATCTGGACGCCCCGCGTCGGCTGGTGCCCACCATGCGGGACGGGCTGAGCTCCACCAACGTCTTTGTCCACGTGGAGGCCACCCGCGCCGGCGCCGGGATCGGGTTCCTGCCCTGCTTCGCGGCCGACCTGCATCCGGACCTCGTCCGGCTCCTGCCCGAGGAATTCGCGGAACTGCTCCCCTACTGGATGGTGCTCCGGCCCGATTCGATGCGCCGGCCGGCGGTGGCGGCCCTCGTGCAGGCTTTACGGGAGCAGACCGCCGCGCACCGCAATGCCCTGCTGGGGCGGGGAGCAACCACATCGATTGCTCCGTAGGCGCCGTTATGGCGCCGCAAAAGGGCCGTTACGGAGCAGTCGGCGAATCAGCCGGGGCCTAAGCCGGGGTGTCAGTCGGCGACGCAGCCGGGGCGGAACCTGCCGGGTCGTGGCGGACGGCGGCGCCGGCCGCGAACGCCCGCACCTTCGCGTCGTTCCAGATGTGGGCCGGCACCGCACCGCCGAGCAGGCGGCGCGCGAGGCCGGGATCGTCGTCGAACGGGAGATCGCTGCCGGCCATGATCATGTTGCCGAAGCGCCGGCCCTTGAGCATGGCCGGATCCGCGATGATCACGGTGTGGGCAAAGGCGTCGGCGATGGTGGCGGCGTCTTCGCGCGCATTCCTGAGGTCCGGGGCGTCCCCGGAGTTCACCACATAGATCCCGCCGGGTGCCAGGACGCGCTTGGCGTGCTCGGTGAATTCCCGGGTGGTAAGCGGCCGCGGGGTCAGCGAGCCGGCGAAGACGTCGCGGATGATCAGGTCCCGGGTCTGCGGGGTTAGGCCTTCGGTGACTTCCCGGGCCTCCCCCACGCGCAGGCGCAGCAGCGGGGCCTTGGGCAGGTCAAACCAGCCCCGGACATAGTCGGCGAGCTTGCCGTCCAGCTCGACCACCACCTGGCGGGCGTCCGGATAGGCGGCGTGGAAATAGCGGGCCAGTGAGCAAGCTCCCCCGCCGAGGTGCAGGGCGCGCAGCTTGGGCTTTGAATCGCGCGGCCAGCGCGACTCCACAAGGGCGGCGATCCAGCGCATGTACTCGAAGTCCAGGAACAACGGGTCCGCGAGGTCAATGTGCGAGCTCATGACCCCGTTGATGCGCAGGAGCCAGCCGGTGGAATTGTCCTGGTCCGGGATCAGCTCGCAGTCTCCGGTGTCGATGTAATACACCCCGGCCACAGGACCGGCCGGCCGGGAACCCTTGGGCACTTCCACCACTCCGGGCTCGGCGGTTCCGGCGCCCCGCCCCCTGCCCCGCTTGGCCATCAGCTATCCCACGCATTGTGCATCTTTCAACCCTAGTTCACCGGCAGAGGTGCCCCCGGACCGGGTTCCCGGCTGGAATTGCCCCGCACGGCCGGCCGCAGGCCGGACGCCGGCCGTCCGTGGGACCAAAGCCCCTAGCCATTTTCGGGCCGCAGGGTTTTTACTGGGGCTGCACATACTGCCGGGCGAAGGGGTGCGTCCGCCGAGCCGGGAGGAACAATGTCGGCACCCGCAGGGCAGCAGGGCGGCATCGTGGCAGTCGGCTACGGCGGGTCCGAGGCCGCCCAACTCGCCGTTCGCTGGGCCGCCGGCTACGCGGCCGCCGCGGGGCTGAACCTGCGCGTGGTCCATGCCTGGGTGTGGCCGGTCTTCACCAAGAACCTGGGCCCCGTCAGGGGCGTGGCCGGCAGCGGGCTGCGGCACTCCGCGGAAGCCATCCTCGCCGAGGGCGTCGAGCTGGCCCGCAAGGCCGCCCTCGAAGCGGCCGGAGCCGCGCCCTCCGGCGTCCAGCGTGCCGTTCCCGATGCTGCCGTTCCCGAAAACGCGCCGGAACGCCCGGGCCCCGCCGTCGACGGCCTGATGGAGGCCGGGCTCCCGGCACCCGTTCTGCGCGACGCCGCCCGGGACGCCCGGCTGCTGGTGGTCGGCAGCCGGGGCCTTGGCGCCGTCCTGGGCCAGGTGGCCGGCTCGGTCTGCATCGATCTGGCCGGCTCGGCACCCTGCCCGGTGATGGTGATCCGGCGCCCGCGCCGCCGGGCTCACCCGGTCGTGGTGGGAGTTGATGCCTCGCCCCGCAGCCCAACCACAGTGGCCGAGGCCATCGGGCTTGCCGAAGTCCTCGGCGCCCCGCTGCAGCTCGTCCACGTGGATCCGCTCCGGGCCGGGGCGCGGGAGGAGCACGGCCGCCATGCCAGGCTCCACGGCCAGGAGCTGCTGGATCACGCAGTCGCTGAGGCCCGCCAGCTGGCATCCGGTCTGGAGGTCTCCGGGTCCCTGCGCGAGGGGCATGCCGCCCGGGGACTGCTGGACGCCGCGGACGACGCCGACGTCCTGGTGCTCGGGACCCACAACCCCTCGGGCGGACCCGGCAACACGGTCTCCGCAGTGCTGCACAAGGCGCGCTGCAACGTGCTGGTCACCCGCTAGCCGCCGCGAACGTAACCGATTCGGACCCGCAGGTGCTGCAGAAAAGGAGGCCGCGGTGCGAGCCTGGCAAGTTGGACGTCCGGGGCCCATGTCCAGCAGGCCCCTCGTCGCCGCCGACTGCCCGGATCCTGTGCCGGGACGCGGAGAGGTCCTGCTGAAAGTGCGGGTCTGCGGTGTGTGCCGCACGGACTTGCACCTGGCCGAGGGCGACCTCGCGCCGCAGCGCCCCGGGGTCATCCCGGGCCACGAGGTGGTGGGTGAGGTGATCGGGCAAGGCCCCGGGGCGGCCAGGTTCGGCCTCGGCGAACGGGTGGGGGTTCCCTGGCTGGGCGGCACCTGCGGCGCCTGCCGGTTCTGCGTGCGCGGCCAGGAAAACCTATGCCTTACCCCAACGTTTACCGGCTGGGACCGCGACGGCGGGTACGCCGAGCTCATCACGGTGGCGGAGAACTTCGCCTACCGGATCCCGGACACGTTCAGCGACGAGGAGGCCGCGCCGCTGCTGTGCGCAGGCATCATCGGCTACCGTGCCCTGAGCCGGGCGGAGCTGCCGATCGGCGGCCGGCTGGGCATTTATGGCTTCGGCGGTTCCGCGCATTTGGCCGCCCAGATCGCCCTGTACCGGGGTGCCTGCGTGTACGTCATGACCCGGTCCGCGGAGGCGCGCAAGCTGGCCCTGGACCTGGGTGCGACGTTCGCCGGCGGGGCCGAGGAGCAGCCGCCGGATCCCCTGGATGCCGCGATTCTCTTTGCCCCCGCGGGCGGGCTAGTGCCGTTTGCGCTCCGCGCCCTGGACCGCGGCGGGACGCTCGCCGTCGCGGGCATCCACCTGAGCGACATTCCGCCCCTGCACTACACCGACGAGCTCTTCCAGGAGCGCCAGCTGCGCAGCGTCACGGCCAACACCAGGGCCGACGGCGAGGAGTTTTTCCGGATCGCCGTCGAGATCCCGCTCCATCCCACCACGGTGGCGTATCCGTTCTCGGCCGCGGACCAGGCCTTACGGGACCTGGCGGAGGACCGGATCACCGGTGCGGCCGTGCTGCACATGGAGTAGGTCTAAGGCCCCGGCGATCCGGGGCCGCGCTGTCGCCCGGCCCCGCCGCCGTCGTCGTCGAAATCGCCGGAATGGTGCGGATTCGCCGGAACGTTACGGCGATGTGGCAGGTATCCGGCGAATTCGCGTCGGCGGGGCGGCCTCGCGTCGGCGGGGCGGCTGGCGGGGCACCTGTGCGGCACATGAGCTAGTCGCCGGCGGCGCTGATCCCGAACTCGCTCTTCAGCCGCACGCGGGCGCCGCGCTCCACCAGGGTGGGTATGTATGTCTTGATCCGGCCTGCGTTCAGGGCGTCGAATTCCTCGCCGACGATCCCGGCGATGTGGATCCTCGGAACGTGCGGAAACCGGGCAGCCAAGCGGTCCACAACCTGATCAATGCTGGATTCTTTCGCATCGTCCGTCACTCCTTCAGTGTGGAGCGGGCCGGTTCCGGCGTCAATGAATCCTCAGCCGGCAGGCGGCAGCAAGTGGCCCAGGCTCCGCAGGTATGTGCCGAAGCCGTGCGGTGCCCGGGCGTGGGTCCGGCCGGAAGTCATGACCCGGGTGCTGTCCGTCGCGGTGACCGTAAAGGCGCGGCTGCGGAGGCTGTGCACCAGGGTCCGGTCCTCTTCGGACGTGATCCGTGCGAACCCGCCGGCCGTCAGATAGGCCGAAGCCCGGACCCCGAAATTCGCGCCGTAGATGTGGGGATGGTCCTCGGTGAAGGGGTGGCGTTCGCGCCAGCGCCTGAGCAGTTCAGGGTCCATCCCGGCGGGGTCAGGCTCCACGGATCCAAGCACAGCGTCAGCCCCGGCTTCGGCGAACTCAAGCTGGCGCACCAGCCAGTTCTCCGGCACCCGGGAATCGGCGTCGGTGTTGGCCAGCCAGGTTTGGCGGGCCCAGGGCGGCGGCGTCCAACGCTGGCCGGGCGGCCGCTGCCGAGGCACGCCGATGCCCGAGGCCCGGATGCCCGCGGCCCGGCTGGCGCCGGCGCTGCGGTAGCTGACCTCCAGCGCGCTGATACGCGGGTCCGTGGCGGCGTAGCCAGCCGTGATGGCGGCGGAGCCGTCCGTGCAGCTATCCAGCACCACCGTCACGCGGGTGTCGACGTCGGGCCGGACCCGGTGCAGGGCGTCCGCGGACCGCTGAACGGCCAGCAGCGCCTGCCCAAGGTGGTCTTCCTCGTCGTGCGCGGGCATGACGACGGCCACCCGTTCGATCCGCTGCCCGCGCGGCAACGGCAACGCCGCCATCCGGGTCACCGCCTCCGTCCGGGAGCGCCGCGGTCCGGCGCGGTGTGAGGTGCGTTGTCCGGCGCGGTGAGAGACGCGGTTTGAGGTGCGGAGTCCGGTGCGGCGTCCGGCGCAAGGAACATTTCGAGGATGAAGTCGCGCTCCTGGTAGATCCCGCCGCCGGTCCAGCCTAGGCGCCGCCGGGCCGCGGCGTGGACCGAGTCGCCGTCGAGTTCCCAGCCGGAAACGGGGTGCCGCCAGTGGCACAGCGCGAGCGTCCCGCCCGGCATGAGCGAGCCCTCAATCCGGTCGAACAGTCCGGCGAGCTCTGCCGGCGAGAGGTAGTAACCCACCTCTGAGACCACGATCAGGTCGAATGATCCGTCCGGCCACTCGTTCGGGACTGTCAGGTGGTGCGTTGTTGCCGCGGGAAGGTGGGCGAGCCGCCGGGCGGCGCGGTCCAGGGCCGTGCCGCTGGCGTCAACAGCGAGGAAGCTTCCGCACCGCGGCGCGAGCTCCGCGCTCAGGGTCCCGATCGAGCAGCCGATCTCCAGCCCGGCCGTGTAGCTGCCGCCGGGCAGCGCGGCGAGCGTGAGGGAACGCTTGCGCTGCTCGTACCAGCTCGAGGTGTATCGCCAGGGATCCTCGTCCCGGGCATGGACCGCATCGAAGAGGCGCTCCGCGTCGCCCGCGGCGTAGGGGCGTGGGGACCCGGCGTCGGCCGGGGCATCTTTCGCCGGAGCGGCGGATCCAACGCCGGATCCGGCGTCGGCCGGGGCGTCCGCCGGGTGCCAGGCAAACGTCTCCCAGCTCCGCTCAAAGTGCGCCAGGAAGGCCGGGGGCAGAAGCACCTCGTCACCCGGCAGCCCGGAGAGCGGCAGCACCTGGGATGTATGAGCCGCCATGGCGGCAGCCTTGGCGGCCAGCTCTGCCGGGCGCAGCGGCAGCCGGAACCAGCCGCGCCATGCCCCGCCGGCCGGGTCATCCGGCCCAGCAGCATCGTCCGACCCAGCCGCGTTATCCGGTCCCTCTGGCGCCGCCCACAACCAGTACCAGATGGGGTATTCGAGCAGCGCGTAGCCCGCCGCGGCGCTTAGCTCTGCGGCAACGGACCCGAGGACGTCGTGGTCGGTGTGCCCATCCGACCTGTAGGGCGCCACGAGAACGATCTCGTCGGCGGCGTGCCCGCACTCACCGGCCGCCTCGCGGACCGCGGCACGGATCAGCTCCAGGTGCCCGGCGAGTTGTCCGTCGGGCAGGCCAAGGCACTGCCACTCCAGGTCCCCGGGCAGGTCCCCGCCCCCGGAAAGGTGTTCGAGTGCGTCGCCGAACTCTTGCAAGCGGACCGCGGCGAGCTGTTCCGGCGTCGTGGTTGGCGAGCCGGGGTGCGATCCTTCCCCAGCCGTGCACAGCAGCACTCGGACCGTGGCGCCGACGGCGTGCAGCCGGGCCAGCAGTCCGCCGGCGCCGAGCGATTCGTCGTCCGGGTGCGCGGCCAGGACAATGAAGGCCCGGCCGGCGAGCGCCGCGTCATCCAGCGGCAGTTCCGGCAGCCCGGCGGCACGGCTGCCGGCCCACGCGGCCTCGCTGGTCCCGGCGTCGTTGTGGGTGAAAGTCACCATGGGTTGCTTCCTGTCAGCGTCAGGGTGCCCAGCTGCGCGTCGTCGCGCATGGCGTGGTGCTGGCGGATGTACAGGGCGAGATCGGCCATCCGTTTTCCGTAGCGCTCGTCGAAGGCGAGCGGGGCCGGCCCCAGATTTTGGCTCACGAGCGTCTGGACGCGTTCGACGGCTGCGGCAACGCTTCCCCGCACTCGCAGGGCTTCCGGCCACGCACCGCCGTCCGAGAGCTCCCCGGCGTCGATCCTCGCGGCCGTCCCGGCCAGGTAGGCGGTCAGGGCGGCCAGCGTTCGGTCAATCTCGCCGAGATGGGCCAGGGCTATCTGGTCCGGCTCGCGTCCGCCATCGGCGGCCTGCCGCAGGGAGGCGGTGAAGCTGCGCGCCACGGCGACGGCGCCGCCCAGCCAGCAGGCGGCCACGCCCATGCCGCCCCAGGCGAAGCCCGGGCGCTGGTAGTACCAGCCAGGGCCGCCGAGGGGCACGGCGGGGACGGCCTCGAAGTGGACGGTGCCGCTGGGAATCTCGCGCAGCCCCCGGCTGGTCCACTCCGGATTCGCGAAGCCCACACCGTGGGCGTGGAGGTCGACGGCGAAAGCCGCCCGGCCTCCGGTCTCCAGATGGGCCGTCAGCACGGCATGGTCCAGCTGCGCGGCGAGCGAACACCAGGGCTTGGACCCCTGGAGGATCCAGCCACCAGCGGATTCCCTGGCCTCAAGCCGCAGGCCGGGCGCCTCGGCGGCAAAAACCCCCCAGGTCCCCTCGAAGTCGGCGCCGTCGGGATCCGGGAAGTCCCCGCCATCCTGCGCCGCCTTCTCTGCGGCCTGGCCGAGGATCGCCACGGCGTCCAGGTGCGGTTCCAGCACGCGACCGGCAGCGACGTCGACGGCGGTCACGGAGGCAAGGATCTCCCACAGGAACGCGGTCCGGCCGTCCCCGGGTTTTGGCGCCGTCGCCGCTGCCGCCTTGGCCAGATCCAGCAGCGCCGGGACATCGCCGACGGCGGCATGCACATCCGACAGCAGGGGGCTGATCGCGTCCAAGTCTGCGGCCTTGGAGCTGATCCTGACAGGTAGGGGGTGGTGGGAGGTGGGGATCCCGTTCATTTCGACTGCCTGTGTTCCTTCGGGCTGGGCGGATTCTGGCTGTGCGGATCGGGCGTGTGGGCTGGCCATGTGGCTGGAGTCCTGCGCGTCCGCGGCCGCGCCGCCATCGCTGGCGCCGTCGACAAGCAATCTAAGCATACTTAGCACTTGATGCTGGCCGGCCGCACCCACTCAGGCAGCAGGCCCCGGCACTCGTGCGCCCGAGCGGACAATCTCTTGTGCCCCAGCGGACCAATCTATTGCGCCTAGCGGACGATCGCGAGGGCGAAGCCGTCCCAGCCTTTCGAACCCACGGTCTGTATGACGGTGCCGTCCAGCCGCGGGTCATCGCCCAGCATCTGGAGCGTGCTGATGATTCCGGGGGCGTTCACCGGGTCCATCGATGCGTCCAGCACCGCGCCTTCCCACACGACGTTGTCCACCACGATGGTGGTCCCGGGCCGGCCAAGCCGGATGGCCCAGTCCAGGTAGTGGGGGTTGTTTTCCTTGTCGGCATCGATGAACACGAAGTCGAAGGGCGGCCCCGCCTCGCCTTCCAGCTCCTGCAGTGTGTCCAGCGCCGCGCCGACCCGGATGTCCACCTTGTGGCCCACGCCGGCGTCGTCAACGTTCGCGCGCGCAACGCTGGCGTGCAGCGGGAGGTACTCGCAGGTGACCAACCGGCCGTCGTCGGGCAGCCCCTGGGCCATCCAGATGGTGCTGAAGCCGGCCAGCGTGCCGATCTCCAGGACGCGGCGGGCACCGGAGAGCTGGACCAGCAATTTCAGGAGTTTGCCGGCGTTGGGGGCCACTTCGATGGGCGGCATGCCGGCCTCAAGAGCACTGGTTACGGCGCGCTTGAGTGAACTGTCCGGGCGGACCACTGCGTCGGAGAGGAAGTCCTCGACGGCGACCCAGCCGGGGGTGGACTGATGCTCGATCATGTCCCCAGTGTTCCAGCCGCCCGCGCCCGGCGGTAGCCTCCGGGTTCGGTTTCCGTCCGGAGTTCGGTCTGCGCCCGGCCTTAAGTGCCCGGCCGGATTGGAATTTGCGGTCCGGTACCGCCGGCGCCCTGCCCGTCGATGGCATTTTCCAGCCGCTCCACCTTGCCGGTCAGCTCGCCGCTGTAGCCGGGCCGGATGTCCGCCTTGAGCACCAGCGATACGCGGGAACCGTAGGCGCCCGCCGCGTCAGTGGCCCGTTTGACGACGTCCATGACCTCGTCCCACTCCCCCTCGATCTCGGTGAACATGGAACTTGTCCGGTTGGGCAGGCCGGACTCCCGGACGATCCGCACCGCGGCCGCGACGGCGTCGTGGACCGACGCGTCGCCGGACGCCTGCCCGTTGGCGGGGTCACCGGAGGGTGCTACGGAGAATGCGACCAGCATGTGGTGGTTCCCTTCACTCAGTCCGGACAGCGGGCAAAATCCAGGCCGTCCGGCACTAGTCTTTCACGCGATTCCGCCACGACGGCGTCCGGGTGTGCCTTCGAAACCGTCACATAAATCACTACCCGCCGGTAACAGGTTCGTGCACCCCTCGCGTTGCTAACCTAGGCAAATGAACCGGGCAGTAGACCGCAGGCCGCTCCGCGCAGATGCCGCGCGAAACGTGGACAAAATCATCGCCGCTGCCCGGCAGTGCTTCCGCGAGCACGGACCCGAGGTGCCGCTGCAGACCATTGCCGTCACCGCCGGGGTGGGCCCTGCCACCCTCTTCCGGAATTTCTCAGACAAAGAAGAATTGGTGCTCGCTGCCCTGAACCGGCAGCTGCGGCTGCAGGTGGATCCGGCCATCGATGAGGCCCTGGCCGATCCGGACGCCGCTGCCGGACTCTTCCGGGTCATCGATGCCACGATGCAGGTTGCCAGCGAAGAGGCCAACCTCCTGGGTGCTGTCGCCGGCCGGCGCGGGCTGCTGGCGGGCATTACGGGCGGCCTGATTGAATCCATCGCCGTGCTGCTGGGCCGGGGGCAGGGCCAGGGCAGCCTGCGCAGCGATATTTCCATGACGGACATGATCCGCCTGCTGGCCATGCTGATCGGCGTAGTGGACACGATGGAACCGGGCTCCGACGCGTGGCGGCGGCCCGTGGCGCTGGTGGAGGATGCCATCCGGACGGAGCGGCCGGACCGGGCATTGCCGCCGCAAGCCCCGCTGGCGGGCACCGCCTTCGACGCCCTTCTCGGCTAGCCTGCGCTCTCGGCCGGCCGGTGCGTGCCAGCAGGCGCTAGTCCTCGGCCGGCTTGTCTTTGGCTTCGAGCAGGTGTTGCTGCAGCTTCTCTTCGGCGTCCCGGCGACGGCGCGACACTTCGCGCATTTCCCGGGTGGACTCGGCCCCTCCAGAATCAAACGGCTCCTGCTGCTTAGAGCGCTGCTCCTTGCGTGGCTCCGCGGCCTCTGGTTCCGCGACTTCTGGCTCCGCGGCCTCCTGCCCCGCAGCAGGCTGGTCGCCGTCCTGTTCGCTCATGTTCGAATGCTCCCACGCGATCCCGACGTCAAGTAGGGACTAAAGACCGTTCCCGCCACGCCCACAGGCGGTGCTCGGAGCAGCGCTGGCAGGGTTCCGCAGGGGGTCAATCCCAGCCCAGCAGCCGGAGCCCGGCGGCGGCGGCCGCGCCGGCGATCACCACCACCAGGAACGGCGCCCGGAACCACAATGCGATGCCCGCGGCCGCCAATGCGCCCAGCCGTGCGTCCAGGACGAGCGACTGACCGGAGGCGACGGCGTTGACCACCGTCAGGGACGCCAGCAGCCCGATCGTCATGGTCCCGGCAATCCTGGACATTCGCGGGTTGCGGAGCAGGCTGGCCGGCACCAAGTAGCCGAGCAGCTTCCAGGCGTAGGCGAGCAGGCAGGAGAGCAGCAGCCAGATCCAGAGGTTCATGCGTCGTCTCCAGTGCGGTCGCCGCGGCGGTCGCCGCGGTGGTCGCCGGCAGGGTCGTGGTGGTGTTGCGCGTGCTGCTCAGCGTAGGGATCGACGTCCGGCTCCAGGCCCTCGTCGCTGCGGCCGTGGCTAAACCAGCCGATTCCGGCGGCGACCAGGGCGGCGACCAGAATCGGCACTCCCGGGGGCACGAACGGCACGGCCAGCACGGTGGCAAGCGCACAGACAACCGCGATCGCCACAGGTTCCTTGCCTTTCAGCCGCGGCCAGAGCAGGCCCAGGAAGGCCGCCACTGCGGCGCCGTCGAGCCCCCACTGTTTGGGATCCCCGAGTGCCCCGCCGGCCATCGCGCCGAGAGCCGTGAACAGGTTCCAGAGGACGAAGACACCGATTCCGGCGGTCCAGAAGCCGCGCTTCTGCTCGTCCGGGTCCGTCTGCCCCGTGCTGGTGGCGGTGGACTCGTCGATGGTCAGCTGGGCAGCGGCAAACCTGCGCCACCCGCGCGGCTGCAACAGGGCGTTGATTTGCATGCCGTAGATTCCGTTGCGCATGCCCAGCAGCGTCGCGGCGCCCATCGCGGCGACGCCGGACCCGCCGCCGGCCACCACGCCGATGAAGGCGAACTGCGAGCCACCGCTGAAGAGCAGCAGGCTCAGGGCCATGGTCTGCCAGAAATCCAGGCCCGAGGTGACGGACAGCGCGCCGAACGACACGCCGTAAAGACCGGTGGCGATGCTGATCGACAACCCGATCCGCACTGCCGGCGACTGCAGGATTTTCACGGGCGCCGGTTCCGTCGCGTCAGAGTCCAGGCCCACGCGATGAGGGGCGCCTGGAGTGGGAGCCGCAAGGTATGCACGCGTCGCCGCCGCGGCGTGCCCTCCGGCCCGCAGGCCTTGCGCAGGGCATCGACATGGCCGGAAAGAAACGCGGTGAACAGTGCCGTGACGCTACCGGCGGCGGCCCTGCGGGTGGCCGGGATCAGGAGGCCGACGGCGGCGGCGGCTTCCAGCAGCCCGCTGGCTGCCACCCATTCCTCACGGGACAGGACGGCCAGCGGGCCGTTCGGCTGCTCGCCGGAGTCGTCCCGGCACAGGATGTCGGGAACCACCGGGTGGAAAAATTCGGGCTCGCGGAAGTGCTTGGCGGCGCTGGTGAGCAGCAGCGCGCTCATCGCTGCCGCGGACAGCGTCTGGAGGTCCCGGCCGGACCAGCGAATTGGCATGCAACCACTCAACCACAGGGGACACGCCGGCCGTAATCCGCCGGGGAGCCCCGGCGCCACAACGAATTCCGATCGGATCCGCCCAGTTCCGCAGCGCGGCCGGGCTGTTAGCGGAGGGGCTGGCGGTCCGTCATTAGCTGGGTCAGGACCTGGGCGGGCCAGTTCGTGGTGATCTCGTGGACCCCCAGTTCCCTGCACCGCTCGACGTCGTCCTCGGCATCGACCGTCCACACCCGGATGCGTCGGCCCGAGCCGATCCAGCGCTCAACGGTCCCGGGGAACGCGCGGACGTACCCGATGCCGGGGCCGGCCATGCCTGCCTCGCCGGCGGCCAGGATCCGTTCGCCCTCCGCCTGGGCGGCCTTCATCACATTGGCCAGCGCCCCGCCGGTCAGGGCACCGAGGCGCAGCTCTTCTCGGATTTCCGCCACATTGACGTCGTCAACGAGTTGGCAGACGGCCCCTGCCGGCACGGACTCGAGAAGGTGCTTAACGGCATCGGGGCTAAAGCTCATGAAGGAAACCATGATGTTCTCCAGCATTGACGTGGCTGGATTCCACCCCCTGTCCCTTAGGACGTCGAGGGCCCGGTCCTCCAGTCCGAGATGGAACGAGCTGGGATGTTTGAATTCAATCGCCAGGCCTATTGGGCGGCCCGCCGCGCGCAGGATGTCGAGCAGTTCCGGCAGGGTCAGGAACTGCTCAGACTTGGCGCCGTAGGCTTCCGGGATCCGGGCGCCCTTCCAGGAGGAGAAGTCCAGGCGACGGAGCTCTTCCAACATCCGGTCCGCGACCTGCCCGGTGCCGTCCGAGGTGCGGTCCAGGGTGGAATCGTGCAGGAGCACCACTTGCCGGTCCCGGGTCAGGCGGACATCGCATTCCACACCGTCGGCGCCGTCGGCAATTGCCTGCAGGTACGCGGCCCTCGTGTGCTCGGCGAAGGCACCACTAGCGCCCCGGTGGGCATAGACCAGAGGACGGGCGGCGGCGGACTCGTCTGTCGTCATGGTGCCACGTTAGCGGACGGCCCGTTCCTTGGCGGGACTAGGCTGGGCTCATGCAGGTCAATACTGAGCCAACTTCCCTGACAGGTGCCCCTCCGGGCGGCGTTCGGCCCGACGGCCCTCCCGGGCAGCGTTCCGCTGCGACCAGCGACGCCGAGAAGGCCGCGGCGCTGCGCCGGATGAAGCTCCTGGCCCTCGCGCTCCTGATCGTCATGGCCGTGATCTTCGTCGTCGCGTTCGCCCTGCAGAAGCAGTACCCGGGGCTCGAATACGTCCGCGCGGCGGCCGAGGGCGGCATGGTGGGGGCACTCGCGGACTGGTTCGCCGTTACGGCCCTGTTCAAGTACCCGATGGGAATCAAGATCCCGCATACGGCGATCATCCCCCGCCGCAAAGACCAGATCGGCGCCTCGCTGGGCGAATTCGTGGAGACCAATTTCCTCTCCGAACAGGTGGTCCAGGAAAAGCTGGCGTCCGCTGACATTGCGCGCAAGGCCGGCGCCTGGCTCTCCAGCCCCGGCGGCCCGGACCGCGTCGCCAAGGAGGGTGCCGCCGTCATCCGCGGCGCGTTCAAGGTCCTCAACGACGACGACGTCCAGGCCGTGATCGAGTCCATGGTCCGCAAGCACCTGCTCACACCGCCGTGGGGACCGCCGGTGGGCCGGCTCGCCGAGCGGATCTTCGACGACGGCCACCACCACGCCCTGGTGGACCTGCTGGTGGACCGCACCGTGGACTGGGTGCGGGACAACCAGGAGACGGTCAACAGACTGGTCACCGACCGTTCCCCGACGTGGGTGCCGTCGTTCGTGGACGGGCTCGTGGGCGACAAGGTGTATGTGGAGATCCTGAAGTTCACCCGCGCCGTGCAGTCCAATCCGCAGCACCAGGTCCGCCAGTCGATCGACAAGTACCTCAAGGAACTCGCGCAGGACCTGCAGCATGACCCTGTCATGATCGCCCGTGCCGAGGGCATCAAAGCGCAGGTGCTCGGCGACCCCGAGGTCCGCGAGCTCGCCTCCCGCACATGGGACACCATCAAGACGGCCCTGCTCACCGCCGTCGATGACCCGCACAGCGAACTGACCGTCAAATTCAAGGCCGCCGTGCATGACTTCGGCACCCGGCTGCTGGTCGATCCCGAGCTCGCCGGCAAAGTGAACGCCTGGATCGGCGACGCGGCGGGCTACCTCGTGAAGACCTACCGCTCCGACATCGCGGGCGTCATCACGGACACCGTGGCCCGCTGGGATGCCGAGGAAACGTCCCAGAAGATCGAGCTGCAGGTGGGCAGGGACCTGCAATTCATCCGGATCAACGGCACGGTGGTGGGCGCCCTCGCCGGGCTGGCCATCTTCACGGTGGCCACCATGCTGTTCGGCTAGTTACCTACCGGTCCGCAGCTCCGTCAGGGCCGCCGTAATCAGGGCCGGCTCAGGCGAAACTCTCCAGCTCCACGCCGGCGGCCTCCAGCCCGGCCCGCACGGCGGCGGCAACACTGACAGAGCCGGGGGTGTCACCGTGCAGGCAGAGCGACTGCGGTTCGATCCGGAGCACTGTGCCGTCCACCGCCTCGACCTCGCCCTTCGTGGCGAGCCTGACCGCCCGCTCGGCCACCTGTCCGGCGTCGAGCAGCACGGCCCCTTCCTGCGTGCGCTGCACCAGGGTGCCGTCCGGAAAGTAGGCGCGGTCCGGGAAGGCTTCGGCGACGACGGGGTGCCCGGCGTCCCGGGCGATTTCCAGCAAGGCTGAGCCGGGGAGGCCCAGGACGGGCAGTCCCGGATCGTAGGCCTGGATGGCGGCAATGACGGCGGAGGCCTGCTCGGCGTCGCGCACCGTGCGGTCGTAGAGCGCCCCGTGCAGCTTGATGTAGTTCACCGAGGCGCCCACGGCATGGGCAACGCCGTCGAGCGCGCCGAGCTGGTACAGCACCGCGCCGAACAGGTCATCAAAGGTCATGTCCAGCGAGCGCAGGCCGAAGCCGGCCAGATCCGGGTAGCCAAGGTGGGCGCCGACGTTGACGTCGAGCTCGTAGGCCGCCCGGCAGGTGTCCAGCATCGTCACAGGGTCGCCGGCGTGCATCCCGCAGGCCACGCTGGCGCTGGTGATGAGCGGAAACATTGCGGCATCGTCGCCCCTGGTCCAGGTCCCGAAGGCCTCCCCCAGGTCAGCGTTCAGATCCAAAACGTGCCGCCGTCCTTCGTCGTCTTCGGGGCGCCGCTGTTTAGTGGCGCATCCGGTGGCGCGTCCAGGGCCGACTCCGGCGCAGCATCGTAGAGCGCCGCCGGCCCGGTGGTTTCCGCCAGGGCCTGCAGTTCGCCCGGAATCGTGTCCGGGATGGGCCCGAACGCTTCCTTGGCGTTCGCGACGACGGCGCGGCCCATCATCCGGTTGCCCACTCCGCCGACGACCGCGCCGATGCCGAAGGGCAGGGCACGGCCCAGCAGGGCCGTGCCCTGGGTCTTGAGCAGGGAGCGCAGGAACATCGTCTGGATCTTGGCCCGCACTGTGCCGAAGCCGGCGAGGGGGACGCGGCGGGTGAAGGCCGTGGTCCAGGCCTGGGTGGGCCCCTTTCCCCGCCCTGCCGCCTGTCCACTCAGCGAGCTCAGCAGCTGGGTGCCCTCCTCGCCCAGCATGATCGCCATGACCAGGGTGCTGGCCCTGTCCGGATCCACCATCCGCACGCCGTGCAGCTCAGCCAGCGCGGTGGAGAACAATGCGGTGGCTTCGAGGAACCCGACGGCGGCGGCGGCCGAAAGACCGAGGGCTGCCGCTGTTCCGACACCCGGAATCACGGCTGCCCCGCCGACCAGCGCCCCGCCGCCGGTGACGGCCAGCAGGTAGTCGCGCTCCAGGATGGCGGCGAGCTGGGCCGCCGTGGCATGCGGGTGCTTGCGCTGGAGCCTGCGGATATTGGCCAGCACCAGCGGCCGCTGGACTTCAACTGCCCGCAGGAGCACCTTGTGGAGGCCGGGCCGGGGGTTGCCGGCGGCGTCGAACATCGCACTGTGGGCTGTTTGCTGGGCAACCTTCATTGCCGGGTTGCTGCGCTTGGCCATGATCGCCTCTCATCGGAACCAGAAAAGTAAGTTCACTTAACATTAGGGCACGGCCCGGCACACCGGGTTCCGGCTGGACCGCGGCGGGCGCCAGCCGGCCGCGTGGCCGGCTACTAGACTGTGCCCATGCCCGCCCCGCGAGCCCTCCGCCCCTTCGCGCACCGGGAGTACCGCGTGCTGATCACGGCGCTGGCCATTTCCATCTTCGGATCCGGGATGTGGGCCGTTGCGATGGTCTACGAGGTGATCTACCTGGGCGGCGGTCCGCTGGAGCTCTCGCTGGTGGCGGCGGCGGGCAGCGTTGGGCTCGTGGCGTTTCTGCTGGCTGGCGGCATCGCCGCGGACCGCGTTCCCCAGCGGCTGCTGATCATCGCGGTCGAGGGCGCCAACCTCGCCGTCATCGCCAGCATCAGCGCACTGGCCCTGGCCGGCTTGCTTCAGCTCTGGCATCTGGCGCTGGGGGCCTTCGTGCTCGGCGTCGGGGCTGCGTTCTTCTTCCCCGCCTATTCCGCCATCCTGCCGCGGATCCTGCCGCCCGAGGACCTGCTGGCGGCCAACGGCCTGGAGGGGACCATGCGGCCGATCCTGCAGCAGGCGGCCGGGCCGGCCGTTGCGGGCGTCCTGGTGGCGGCCATGTCCCCCTCGTACGCCGTCACCGGCGTGGCGGTCTGCCACCTGCAGGCTTTCTCCATCCTGAACTTCCTCCAAGGCCAACCCGCGGCAGGGGCGCCGGGCGCTGCCGCGGGCGGCGAGGGCAGGGCCGGCGGCGAGGCCCACATCTCTGGCCAGAGGCGGGCGAAGACGTCCTTGCGCCATGACCTCCGCGAGGGCGTCAGCTATACCGTCCGCACGCCCTGGCTGCTGTGGACCCTGCTCTGGGCCTGCATTTCCGTGCTGTTCCTGATCGGCCCCATCGAGGTCCTGGTCCCGTTCGTGGTCCGGGACCAGCTCGGTGGGGACGCGCGCATGTTCGGCTTCCTGCTCGCCATCATGGGCGTCGGCGGCGCCGCAGCCTCGCTGGCCACGGCCTCTTTTCCCCTTCCGCGCCGCTACCTCACCGTAATGATGGTGTCCTGGGGAGCGGGCAGCCTGCCGATTGCCGCCATCGGCATCATGGACAGTTTCTGGGCCCTGGCAGCAGCACTGTTCATCTTCGGCGCCACCGGCAGCGTGGGCATGGTGATCTGGGGAACCCTGCTCCAGCGCCGGGTGCCGCCGCATCTGCTGGGCCGCGTCTCCAGCCTGGACTTCTTCGTGTCGCTGGCGCTCATGCCGGTCTCCATGGCACTGGCCGGGCCGGCCGCCGAGGTGCTACCGCTGTGGCTGATCTTCCTCGTCGCCGGGACCGTGTGTCCGGTGATGGCCGTCGTCGCGATGGCGGTGGCGCGGATGCCGTCCGATGAGCTGGCCCATCCGCTCGCCCGCGGCGCAGAAGAGGCCAGTGAAGCCGAACAGTCCGGCGCGGAGGCCGGCGGAGCAGAACACGCCAGCGGCGCGGAAGAGCCGGCCGGGGACGGCCTGGCGGGCGGTTGAGGGCGGATCGACGCCGCCGATCCGCCCTCAACTGCCCCCGCGGTAACCGCCGCGAACCGCCCGCCGGCGCCGCCCGGGTAACCCGCGCCTCAGACTGCGGCGCGCACCACCGGGATCGACGACGTCGGAAGGCCGCTGGGGAAGATGGTCGGCTCAGGGGCCGTGACGGGCGCCAGCGGGACCCGGACCGGGCCGCCGTCGACGGTGAGCAGTTCCCCGCGCACGTCGATCTCCAGCGGGGCGCCTTCACTGACCGTCAGGCTGATCGAATCCTGTTCCAGCACGACGTGCAGGAGCCTGCCCTGGATCTTCAGGTGGAACTCGAGTCCGTCCCATTCGGCAGGCAGCCGCGGATCGAAATACGGCACCGCGCCCTGGTCCCGCAGACCGGCGAAGCCGCTGACCAGCGAGCTCCACACCCCGCCGGTGGAAGCGATGTGGACGCCGTCGATCGTGTTGCCGTGGGTGTCATCGAGGTCGATGAACAGGGCGTGGGTGAAGTGGTCCAGCGCGGCCTTGCCGTAGCCGACCTCGGCCGCCATGATGCCCTGGACGCAGGCGGAGAGCGTGGAGTCGCCGGTGGTGATGGGATCGTAGAAGTCGAACGCGCGGCGCTTTTCCTCGGCGGTGAAGTCCTGCCACTGCAGGAACATGGCCAGCACTGTGTCGGCCTGCTTCAGGACCTGGTGCCGGTAGATCACCAGCGGGTGGAAGTGCAGCAGCAGCGGGTACTTGGACCGGGGGGTGGTCCAGTCCCACGGTTCCAGGGCCATGAAGTCGTTGTCCTGGGAGTGGACCTGGAGGTCTTCGTCGTAGGGCAGCTGCATGCGGTTGGCGGCCTGCTCCCAGAGCTGGCGTTCGGCGTCGTCGATCTCCGGGTGGTCCAGTGCCGCCGCGGTGCGCAGGTTGAAGCGCGCCATGACGTTCGTGTACAGGTTGTCGTTGACGACGGCGGTGTACTCGTCGGGGCCGGTGACGCCGTGGATGTGGAAGAGCCCGTCCTTGCCGAAGAAGCCCAGCGAGACCCACATCCGGGCGGTCTCGATCAGCAGCTCTGAGCCCAGGGTGTCCTGGAAGTCGGTGTCCCCGCTGGCCCAGATGTACCGGTTGGTCGCGAACGCGATCGCGGCGGCGATGTGGAACTGCGCGGTGCCGGCCGCGTAGTAGGCGCTGGCCTCGAGTCCGTTGATAGTGCGCCAGGGGAAGAGGGCGCCGTCCACGCTGAGTTCCTTGGCGCGGATCTTCGCCTCGGGCAGGAGGTCGTGGCGGAATTCCAGCACCTGGCGGGCGTTGCCCGGGTTTGTGTAGGTCAGGTAGGGCAGCAGGTAGACTTCCTGGTCCCAGAAGTAGTGGCCGTCGTAGCCGGAGCCGGACACGCCCTTGGCCGGGATGCCGGCCACATCGGCGCAGGCGGTGGCCTGCGCGAGCTGGAAGAGGTTCCAGCGGACGCCCTGCTGGAGCTCGGTCTGGCCCGCCACCACGATGTCGCTGGTGCTCCAGTAGCCGCGGTAGTAGTTCTCGCTCTGGGTGAAGATCTCGCTGACCGGCAACAGGGCCGCTTCGGCGTTGTCCGCGAGGTCCTCGGCGGCCTGGCCCACGGCGTAGCTGACGCTCTTCTCCAGCACGAACGGTTCGTCCGCGCTGACGGCGAGCACGTAGCGGACGCTGCTGTCGTCCTGGTCCACCAGGGTGTCGAAGGGCTGCACCCCGGCCGAGGTCCAGTGGTCCACGGCCATCCCGAGCCGCTGCTTGGATTCCGAGGCCTCCCAGGACAGGCGCAGGGAGCCGTCCCCGCCGTCGAGCCGCAGGGGCAGCAGCACGCGCCCGGCGTGGCGGCCGGCGCGGCGTGGATCGTGGGCTGAGTGGTCCTCCACCGGCTGGTCCTGGCGGTTGATGACCGAGGACGTGACGTCAGCGGAGATATCCCGGTCCGCTGCCACTTCGAGGCTGATGCCCAACGCGCCGCGGGATTCGTAGCCGACGGCGCGGCGTTCGGTGGTGGTCACGGTCGCGCCGGAGCGGCACTGCCAGGTGATCCGGCACTCGTAGATACCGGTGGCGAAATCCACCGAGCGGCGGTAGTCCAGCACCGTGGACTCGTCCAGGCTCAACAGCTCGCCGTCGATGATGACAGTGAAGTTGTTGGCGTCCGGGACGTAGAGGATCCGCTGCCCGGTACGGGCGAAGCCGTAGGCGTTTTCCGCGTGCTTGATGTCCCAGGTCTCGTGGAAGCCGTTGATGAAGCTGCCGGGAAGTTCGGCGTCAGCGGCGCCCCAGTGCGCGCCGCGGATGCCCAGGTGCCCGTTGCCGAGGCTGAACAGGGTCTCCAAGGTGCCGGCGTTGCCGGGGAGATGGACGGTCTCGACCAACTGCCAGGGATCGTTGGGGAACCGGGCGCGGTCCGAGGTGATGAGAGCCATGGTTAGGGGGTCCTTCGGCGGGAGTGGGCTGTGAGCTAGGCGGCAGGAGGTGGCAGCAGGAGGTGCTGAGGTTAGTGGCGGCGGAAGCCGGCGCGGGGCTAGAGCAGTTCGGCGAGGTCGTTGACCACTACCGTGGCCCCGGCGTCGAGCAGGGTCTGCCGGCCCGCCCCGCGGTCGACGCCGATCACCGAGCGGAAGTCTCCCGCGCTGCCGGCCTGGACGCCGGAGACGGCGTCCTCCACTACAACGCAGTCCTGGCTCGGCAGATCCAGGAGGCGGGCGGCGTATTCGTACGTGGCCGGGCTGGGCTTGCCGGGCAGCCCCTGGGCGACGGCGACGACACCGTCGACCACCACGGGGAAGTAATCGGAGAGCCCGGCGGCCTTGAGCACGGCGGGGGCGTTGCGGGAGGAGGAGACGACGGCGAGCTTGAGTCCGCGGGCCAGCGCGGCGTCGACAAGCCGGACGGAGCCCTCGTAGGGCTGGACTCCGCCGGCCTCGACGATGTCATTGAAGACCTTGTTCTTGCGGTTGCCCAGCCCATGGACGGTGTCATGTGCGGGCTCGTCGTCCGCCGGGCCCTCGGGCAGCACAATCCCGCGGGAGGTCAGGAAGTCCCGGACGCCGTCGAAGCGCGGCTTGCCGTCGATGTGGTCGAAGTAGTCGCTCTCACGGTACGGCGCAGCATCAGGGACCGAGGCCAGGAATCCGTCGAAGAGCTGCTTCCAGGCCTGCTCGTGCACCACCGCGGTGGGCGTCAGGACGCCGTCGAGGTCAAAAAGGATGGCGGATGCGCCGGAGAGGGCACCGGCGAGGCCGGAGGTGTCGGGAACTACAGTCATGAGTCAGGGTCCTTTCAGACAACGGGCAAGCAAGACGGTTTGATCAAAGCGATGGTTTAGGGCAGTCAGTTCAGGGCAGTTCCGGTGCGACGGCGGCTCTGCCTTGCTGCTCTGTTTGGGGACGTTCCGGTGGGGTCGCCGCCCGGATCAGCGGCGGCGCGTGCTCGTGCGCTCTACCAATTTGGTGTCCAGCAGATGGTTCGACGGCGGACTGGCAAGCGGCGGATTGGGAAGTCCCGAGCGATGAAGTCTTTCAATCAGCAGGTTGGCCGCGAAAGCGCCTTGGTCGGCCACAGGCTGGGCCATGGTGGTCAGGCCCAGGAACCAACTCATCTGATGATCGTCTATTCCTATGATGGACACGTTTTCCGGCGCTGACAAACCGAGCTCCCGTATTGCCATGAGCGCGCCGAAGGCTGTCTCGTCGCAACCGGCGAAGATCGCGTCCGGCATTTTGCCGTTTTCCAACAGCTCTGCCATGGCCAGCCGGCCGCCTTCGATGCTCGAACCTGCGTCGAGCACGAGGTCCGGGTCGACCTCGAGGCCGTGGCCGGCCAGGGCCTCTTCGAAGCCCCGCCGCCGCTCGCTGGCGGTCACGAGGGAGGGTGCACCGGTTTCGCTGCCGGCGAGGATCGCGACGTCCCGGTGGCCCAGTTCCAGCAGGTGGTTCGTGGCGGCGCGGGCGGCCTCCGCGTTGTCAATGCCCACGTTGTCCCAGGGCACGGCGTGCATCCCGACGCTGGCCACGGCGAGGCCCGACCCGGCGAGCGCGGCCATTTCGGCCTTACTGAGGCCGATGTTGAGCAGCAGCACGCCGTCCACGCGCTGCGCCAGGCCCGCGAGGTCGCCGAAGAGCTTCTGCTGCACGCTGGGCCGGTTCCGGAGGCTGATCAGGACGGTGTCATAGCCCCTGTCCGCGAAAACTTCCTCGGCCGCTTCCACCGCGCGGGCAAAGAACCATGCTGTGGCAGTCGGGGCGATGATGGCCACGGAACCGGTGTTGCCGCCGGCCAGCCTGGATGCTGCCGACGAGGCTTTGTAGCCCAGCTGGGCCGCCGCGTCGCCCACCCTTGCCTTGGCTTGTGCGGAGACATTGGGAAGCTGCCTGAGCGCACGGGAGACAGTGCAGATGGAGAGCCCCGAGAGCGCGGCGACGTCCTGGATTCTCACGCGCGAGGTCTTGGCCTGCGGCACGGGCTCAGCCCTTTCTCCCCCCGAAGTAGTGGGCCCGGTGTTCATGGCCGAGGTCGATTGTAAGCGCTTACAAATTTGGCATGCAAGTGGATGGTCCCATGTCGGGCCAGTGTTTGGGCGCGCGGCTGGACGGCAACCGGTCAGTGGCTGGTCAGTGGGCTGATCAGTGGCTGGTTAGGCTGCCGCTCGGCGTCTGGTCAGCGCAGGACGTAGTGCCGCAGGAAGGCGCTGACGTCCACGAGTTCGGCCTTCGAAATTGAATGTCCCATGCCGGGGTAGGTCCGGGCCGTGAGCTGGGTGTTCCGGTGCAGCCACTCCTCGGTGTGTTCGGCGGCGGCGTCGTTAATCACGACGTCGGCCCTGTCCCTGCCCCAAAAGAATGGCGGCCGGGAGGTGAAGGATTCGCTCATGGCCAGGAGTTCGTTGTCCAGGACAAAGCCCGAGAGCCCGACCACCGCGCGGAACTGGTCCGGCCGGAGCCGCAGAAGCGTGCTGGCCATGGCCATCCCCTGCGAAAATCCGAACAGGCTGACGCTGCTGTGCCGGGACTTGACGGACTCGATCCAGGCGAAGACTGCGTTCGTTGAGGCGACGACGTCGGCAAAGTCGTGGGTCAGGAAGTAGTCCAGCAGGAACCAGCCGTGGTGGTCACCGATGTCCTTGGGCCCGCGCAGGGCGGCGCAAGTGATCTCCGACGGCAGGGAACTGAACAGCTTGGACATCCGGGACTCGTCCGTGCCGTAGCCGTGCAGCATCACCAGCAGCGGCGTGCCGGCGCGTTCACGTTCGGGTCGTGACCAGACGACAGTCTCCATGGGCTCAGCCTATCCAGAGCGGCCGCGTCCTCGGCCCAGCATCCGTGGCACTGCGTCCGGGGCGCTGCATCCTTGGCCAGCCTCCTGGGCCGGCCTCCGATTCCACCGCAGAAGCGGACTTCTGCCCCGAGGACCCTTGGCGCACCCGTCCAAAACCCGGGGCGGATGTCCGAGCACGGGCCGGATGCCCGGAACCGGTGCGGAAATATCCCGGCCGGACCGAGGGCGATTTCATTGAAACAGCAGGGTCGGGGTTGTAGCGTGACGCTGGACAGCATGCTTAGCATCACCAATCCGTCCCCCCGGGACACCAAGGAGCACGTCATGAGAATCGGTTCCGCAATCTTCCTCATTGCCATCGGCGCCATCCTTGCCTGGGCCGTTGCCCCGGGGCTGATCCCCAACGTGAACCAGGCCATGATCGGTTACATCCTGATGGCGGTCGGCGTTGTGGGACTCATCGCCTCCCTGGTACTGGCCTCCCCCGGACGCGGCCGCACGCGCCGGGTCAGCGAAAGCCGCACGGTTGTGGACCCCAACACCGGCGAGACCATCACCCGCAATGAGAGCCGCGACGCGAGCCTCTAAGTTCCACCCGCGCTCCCTTCGCAACGCGGAATCCAACGACCCGGAAGCCGGGCCGGGCCTTGAGGTCAGGCCCGGCTTCTGCCACTTAACCCGCACGCCCCCACGCGGAGCACATGCCCAGCCCCGGGAGCGCACCATGGACATAACCCCAAACTGCCCATTCCCGGGGCGCACCACTGGACATGTCCTCCCGGCACCCGCCCGCAGCCACCCCCGCGCGGAGCACATGCCCAGCCCCGGGAGCGAACCATGGACATAACCCCAACCTGCCCATCCCCCGGCCCCACCACGGGACATGTCCTCCCGGCACCCGCCCGCAGCCATCCCCACCAAAGGGCGGGCCCCCGGGGGGGCCCATTTTCTGCGTTCATGTGGTTTTTCATTGACAAACCCACATGAACGAAGATAAAGTCAAACAATTCCACTTCATGTGACGGGAGTCACCGAAGCGGCGGGATCGGGTTCGGAGTCCAAAGCCCGACAAGAGCAGCAGCCAAGACAGGCGCAGTACGCAATGGAGGGTAAGTGTTCGCAGAAGAACGCCAGCAGCTGATCGTGGGGCTCATCTACGCCAGCGGCCGGGCCAGCGTCACGGACCTGGCCGAGCGCTTCAGCATCACTACCGAAACCGTCCGCCGGGACCTCGCCGCACTGGAAGCCTCCGGCAGCGTCCGCCGGGTGCACGGCGGCGCTGTTTCCCCGGACCGCTTCAGCACCACGGAGGAAAGCGTCCTCGAGCGGACTGTCCAGCGGCAGCCCGAGAAGATCAGGATCGCGGAGGCCGCCCTTGCCCTCATGCCCCCGGGCCTCACCGGCAGCATCCTGATCGACGCCGGCTCCACTACAGAAGCCCTCGCCGAGCTCCTGTCCGCCCGGGCCGCCGGAGCCGCCGCAGCCGGCAACCTGCCCGAACCCGGGTCCGACGCCGAACTGGTCGTCATCACGCACTCCCTGCCCATCGCGTCCAGGCTGTCCGGCGAACCCGGCATCGCACTGCACCTGCTCGGCGGCAAAGTCCGCGGCCTGACTCAGGCCGCCGTGGGCCAATCCACTGTGGAGGCCGCCCGCCGGATCCGCCCGGACATCGCCTTCATCGGCACCAACGGCATCCATGCAGCCTTCGGGCTGAGCACACCCGATCCTGAAGAAGCCGCGGTCAAGGCTGCCTTCGTCCAATCAGCGCGCCGCATTGTGGTGCTGGCTGATTCCTCCAAGCTGGACGCAGAGACGCTGGTCCAGTTCGCCTCGTTGAAAGATCTGGACACCGTGATCACAGACACCCAACCCAGCCGGGAACTCGCGGACGCCCTTGCGGAAGCCGGAGTGGAGGTGGTGGTCGCGTGATTGTCACTCTCACCGCCAACCCCAGCCTGGACCGCACCGTGGCACTGCCCGGCCCCCTCCTCCGCGGGGAAGTCCAGCGGGCCATCTCCGTCCGCCAGGAATCGGGGGGCAAGGGGGTCAACGTCTCCCGCGCCCTCGTCGCCTCGGGGCTCAAGACAATCGCCGTCCTTCCCGGCGCCGAGGCCGACCCTGTCCTCACCGGCCTGCGGGAGACCGACGTTCCGTTCGCGGCCCTCCCGATTGGCGAGCCGCTGCGCAGCAACGTGGCCCTCACCGAGCCCGGCGGCGTCACCACAAAGATCAATGAACCCGGACCGGTCCTCAGCGCGGATCAGCAGGAGGCCCTGATCAGCCTGCTGCTGGACCACGCCCGCGGCGCCGCCTGGGTAGTCCTGGCCGGCTCGCTCCCACCAGGGGTTCCAGCCGACTTCTACGCGACCGTCACCCGGCGGCTGCGTTCCCTGTTCGACGGCGAGGCCGCACCTCGGGTCGCCGTCGACTCGTCCGGCGAGCCCCTCGCCGCAGCGGTCTCCGGCGACACCTCGGGAAAACCGGACCTCTTAAAACCCAACGCCGAGGAACTGGTGGAACTGGCTGCCGCAGCCGGTTTCGCCACGAACAAGTCCGCCGAGGAGCTCGAAGCGGACCCGGAGGCTGCAGCAGCGGCCGCCTCCGCCGTCGTGCGCTCCGGAGTGGGTGCCGTACTGGCCACCCTCGGCTCCAAGGGTGCCGTTCTTGTGACGGCCGACGGCGCGTGGCTGGCCACGCATCCGCCGGTCACCGCGGTCAGCACTGTCGGCGCCGGCGATTCCTCGCTGGCCGGATACCTGCTCGCATCCAGCCAGGGCGCCGCCCCGGTCGATTGCCTCCGTCAGGCGGTGGCCCATGGTGCCGCCGCCGCTTCCCTGCCTGGCTCCACTGTCCCGGCAGTCAACCAAACCACCCCTGATGCCGTAACCATCACGGCCCTCCGGAAGGATTGACAGTGACACAGCTCATTACTACCGAACTGGTCGAGCTCGACCAGAATCTGGGCAACTCGCCCGAGGACGTGATCCGGCATCTGGCAGGCAGAGTCGCCGACACCGGACGCGCCACCGAGGCCGAGGGCCTTTTTGCCGACGCCTTTGCCCGGGAATCCAAGACCGCCACGGGCGTCCCGGGCGGCATCGCGATCCCGCACTGCCGCTCGACGGCGGTCACCGAGCCCACCCTGGCGATGGCGCGGCTGTCCCATCCGGTGGACTTCGGCGCCAAGGACGGACCCGCGGACATCATCTTCTTCATCGCCGCTCCTGAGGGCGCGGACCAGGACCACTTGAAGCTGCTTTCGAAGCTGGCGCGGTCGCTGATCAAGAAGGACTTCACGGCCAGCCTGCGCGCCGCGACCTCCCAGGCGGAGATCGTCGAGCTTGTCGATGGCGCCCTGGCGGACAAGCCGGCCGCCCACACCCCGGCCGAAGCGACCGGCGCCGCTTCGGCGGCCGCCGTCTCGGCCGCGGCGGGTGCCGCCAGTGAAGGTGCCGGCGCAGCGAAGGCCAAGGGGCCCAAGCGCCTCGTCGCCGTTACGGCCTGTCCCACCGGCATCGCCCACACCTACATGGCTGCCGACTCGCTCGTTGCCGCGGCCAAGGAGGTCGGCGTGGACCTGCAGGTGGAAACCCAGGGTTCCTCCGGCGCCAAAGCACTTGACCCCGCCGTGATCGCCGCCGCCGATGCCGTGATCTTCGCCGTGGACGTCGACGTGCGTGGCAAGGAGCGCTTCGCCGGCATGCCGGTCATCAACGCGCCGGTCAAGCGGGGCATCGACGAGCCGGACAAGATGGTCGCGGAAGCGCTCGCCGCCGCGGACAACCCGCACGCCCGCCGCGTGCCCCACTTCGGTGCTGAGGAACAGGCCGAACTCGATGCCGAGGAAAAGGGCGAGCACATTGGCACGAAGCTGAAGAAAGCCCTCCTGACCGGTGTCAGCTACATGATCCCGTTCGTGGCTGGCGGCGGTCTGCTGATCGCCCTCGGCTTCCTGTTGGGCGGCTACGACATCACGGCCTTCGCGGATAAGATCCTGGCGGAAAACAGCCTCTTCAACTTGCCCACCGTGTACCCGGAACTGGCGTGGGGCCCGCTGGGCGCGTACCTGGGTGCCGTGCTCTTCAAGATTGGCGCCCTGTCCCTGGGCTTCCTGGTACCCGCACTGGCCGGCTACATCGCCTACGCCATCGCGGACCGGCCAGGCATTGCCCCGGGCTTCGTTGCCGGCGCCACCGCCGTCTTCATGGGCGCGGGCTTCCTCGGAGGCATCGTGGGCGGGCTGATCGCCGGCTACGTGGCACATTCGATCGGCAGGCTCCACGTGGCCCGCTGGCTGCGCGGCCTGATGCCGGTGGTCATCATCCCGCTCGTGGCGTCGCTCGTGGCGTCGGGCCTGCTGTTCGTGTTCCTGGGCGCCTACATCGCCCGGGTCACCGTCGGGCTCAACGAATTCCTGTCCGGCCTTACCGGTGCCAGCGCCGTCGCACTTGGCATCATCCTGGGCCTGATGATGTGCTTCGACCTCGGCGGTCCGGTCAACAAGGTCGCCTACTCCTTCGCCGTCGCCGGCCTGAGTGCCGCCTCCATCACCAACCAGGCACCGTGGCAGATCATGGCAGCCGTCATGGCCGCCGGCATGGTCCCGCCGCTGGCCATGGCACTGGCTGCGACTGTGCTGAACAAGAAGCTCTTCAGCCTGGCGGAACAGGAAAACGGCAAGGCCGCATGGCTGCTGGGAGCCTCCTTCATCACCGAAGGCGCCATCCCCTTCGCCGCCGCCGACCCGCTGCGCGTCATCCCCGCCAGCATGCTCGGCGGCGCCGTAACCGGCGCCATCTCGATGGCGGCAGGCGTGGGGTCGAAGGCCCCGCACGGCGGAATCTTCGTCTTCTTCGCGATCGATCCCTTCCTGATGTTCGTCGTCGCCATTGCGGCCGGTACGGTCGTAAGTGCCTTGGCAGTGATTGCGCTCAAGCGCTGGGCAGTCAAGAAGCCGGTTGGTACGGTGGAAACGGTTCCCGTAGCCGCCTGAACCAGTGCACGATTTTCCAAGCAGATACCCACAGCTGATAAACACACAAGCTGACTTCAAGGAGCAGAAATGACCGAACGTAACGCCACCATTGCCAGCCGCGTTGGGCT
This sequence comes from Arthrobacter sp. ES3-54, assembly GCF_029504395.1. GTDB lineage: Bacteria > Actinomycetota > Actinomycetes > Actinomycetales > Micrococcaceae > Arthrobacter. The sequence goes on along the minus strand of NZ_JAQFIF010000003.1, from coordinate 422,901 downwards.
GCATGCCCGTCCGGCAGCCATCTTCGCCGAGGCTGCAGGCGAGTTCGACACCCTCGAGATCACGATCGCCCGCCTGGGCGAGCCGGAGGACGAGGCCATGGACGCCGCCAGCATCCTGTCGCTGATGAGCCTGGGCGCCTCCCACGGCGAGGTTGTGGTGTTGCGTGCCGAGGGTGAAGGCGCCGACGCGGCACTGGACCGCCTCGTGCAGATCCTTGAGACGGATCACGACGCCGAATAGCCTCACCTTCCGGCCCCGCGCCGGAACACCGGCAGCGTCAGTTGGCCCGGCCGCCCCCGATAAGGGGCCGGCCGGGCCTTCGCGTTGCCGGGCTGGCCTTCGCGATAACGGCCAGGATGTGCGGAAACCAGGCTTTTTGTCAGTGAACTTAGTAAATGCTTGTCACAACCCTGCGGCGCGGCTAGTTTGGAATCCCCGGCGGCACCGTCCGCGCGCCGCCGCCCAAGTGGTTCCCGGCCGAAGAGGAGATGATCTCGCAGCCATGCCAACGAAGAAGGGCGAGCCCCGCGGCTCAGAAAGCCCCAGCATCAAGGACCCCGAGCTCTACGAGAAGCTGGTTGAGGACGGCGCCTCCAAGCATAAAGCCGCCAGGATCTCCAACGCCGCCGCCAAGCGGGGCCGTTCCTCAGTCGGCCGCAAGGGTGGCAAGGCCGGTGACTACGAGGACTGGACGGTGCCGCAGCTGAAGGAACGCGCCAAGGAGATCGGCCTCAAGGGCTACTCGGCCAAGAAGAAGAGCGAGCTCATTTCCGCCCTGCGGAACTCCTGATCAGGGTGGGCGACGGCGCCAGGCGACAGCCGGGCTCATGCACCCTTGCGGGCCGCCGTCTTCGCGGCCGTCGCCTTGGGAGCCGCCGCGGTCTTGGCGGCCCCAGTCTTGGAAGCCGCCGCAGTTTTGGTGGACGCCGACTTTGTGGACGCCGTCTTGCTGGCGGTGGACTTGGACGCCGTCGTCTTGGCAGCCGTCTTCGGGGCAGCCTTGGCCGCAGATCCGGAGGCCTCGGCCGGAGTCTCCGCGGCCCCTCCCCCGCCGCCGCGCTTTTTCTCGATGCTGCGCTTGAGGGCTTCCATCAGGTCGATGACTTCGCCCTCGCCCGCCTCGGCCGGGGCACCGAAGGTCTCCTCCGTGTCCAGCGACTCGCCCTTGTCCAGCTTGGCCTCGATCAGCTGGCGCAGCTGCTCCTGGTACTCATCCGTGAACTGGTCCGGCTCAAAATCGGAGGCCATCGAATCAACCAGGGCGGCGGACATTTCGCGTTCCTGCGCGGAGATCCGGATGGAGGTCTCGAGTGCGGGAAAGCTGGCCTCGCGGACTTCGTCGGCCCACAACAGCGACTGCAACACCAGGACCTCGTCGCGAATCCTCAGCGCGCCAAGCCGGGTCTTGTCCCGGAGCGCGAACTGCACAATTGCCACACGGTCCGTGTCCTCCAGGGCGCGCCGCAGCAGCACATAGGCCTTGGGCGACTTCGAGTCGGGTTCAAGGTAGTAGCTTTTTTCAAACATCATGGGATCGAGCTGATCGACCGGAACGAACTGGACCACTTCGATTTCGTGGCTGTTTTCCGCCGGGATGGACTTCAGCTCGTCGCGGGTCAGGACCACCGTGCGGCCATCGTCCTCATACGCCTTGTCGATGTCCTCGTAGTCGACGATCTTGCTGCAGACCTCGCAACGGCGCTGGTAGCGGATCCTGCCGCCGTCGGCGTTGTGGACTTGGTGGAGGCTGATGTCGTGGTCCTCAGTGGCGCTGTAGACCTTGACCGGCACGTTGACCAGCCCGAACGCTATTGCGCCTTTCCAGATGGCTCTCATGGATCAAGTGAACATCACAGTTGCGCGGAGGTGAAGGGTTTTGCCCAACGGTAAGGAACGCGTCCGGGTGGACGGACGCGAACTGGTGCTCACCAACCTGGAAAAAATCATGTACCCGGAGACGGGAACCACCAAGGCCGACGTCCTGGCCTACTACGCCGCCGTCGCGCCGGTGCTGATCCCCGCTTCCCGCAACCGGCCGGCCACGCGGAAGCGCTGGGTCCACGGCGTCGGGACCGCCGACGCCCCCGGCGAAATGTTTTTCCAGAAGAACCTGGACCATTCAACACCCGGCTGGGTGCCCCGGGCCGCCATCACGCACAAGGACCGGACCATCCAATATCCCCTGGTCAATGATCCCGCCACGCTCACCTGGCTGGCCCAGATCGCAGCCCTGGAGATCCACGTGCCGCAGTGGCGGGTGGACTCCCACGGCAACGCGCTGCCGCCCGACCGGCTGGTGCTGGACCTGGACCCCGGCGAGGGCGCGGGACTGGCGGAGTGCGTGGAGGTGGCCAGGCTGGCCCGCACCATCCTGCAGGACGTGGGCCTGGACCCCGTGCCCGTGACGAGCGGCAGCAAGGGCATCCACCTCTACGCGCCCTTGGACGGGGCCCAGAGCTCGGACCAGATTTCCGACTTTGCCCGCGAACTGGCCCGCTCGCTCGAAGCAGACCACCCGGATCTGGCCGTCAGCGACATGAAAAAGACCCTGCGCACCGGCAAGGTGCTGGTGGACTGGAGCCAGAACAACGCCGCCAAGACCACTATCGTGCCGTACTCGCTGCGCGGCCGGCTCCGGCCCACAGTGGCCGCACCGCGTACGTGGCGCGAACTCAGCGCCCCTTCACTGCACCACTTGGACTTCCAGGAGGTGATGAAGCGCGTCGCAGCCGGCAAGGATCCGTTCGCTCCGGTGTCCGGCGGCCGGCACGACGCCGGAGCCGAGGCAGCCCCCGCGGCTGCCCACGCGGCAGGCAACAGTCCCAGCGGACGGGCTGAAATGCCCGAGCAGGCCGGCGACGGCGGCGACACCGACCCGCGGCTGGAAAAGTACCGTACCAAACGGGACAGGGCAGGCACGCCAGAGCCCTTCACCGCGGAACGGCACCACGCCGAAGACGACGGCGGGACACGGCAGGAGAAGTTCGTCATCCAGGAGCACCACGCCAGGCGGCTGCACCACGACTTCCGGCTCGAACGCGACGGCGTGCTCGTGTCCTGGGCACTGCCCAAGGGCGTCCCGACCAGCAAGGCAAAAAACCACCTCGCGGTCCAGACCGAGGACCACCCGATGGACTACGTGGACTTCGAGGGTGACATTCCCCAAGGCCAGTACGGAGCGGGGACCGTCAGCATCTGGGACCGCGGATACTACGAATGCGAAAAGTGGATCGCCGGGAAGGAAGTCATTGCCACCCTGACCGGAGCCGAGGGCGGCGGCCTCGGCGGGACCCGCAGGTTCGCCCTGATCCACACCGGCCAGGCCAACGACCAATGGCTCATCCACCTGATGGACCCGGCCGGTTCGAAAGACCACCCTGGCGTGCGGCGCCCGTCGGGCACAGCGGACGGCGAGGACGACGGCGGCAGCGGCAGCGGCGGCGGCGGCGGCGGCCAAATCGAAAGCGAAAGCGAGAGCCAGGCCGACGGCGGAGCGGAAACCGGCAGAGGCCCCGATTCGGCGCCCGACGCCTCCGGGTTCAGCCCGATGCTGGCCACGTCCGGGACCCTGGCGGATCTTCAGGACCTGGACTGGCAGATCGAGCTCAAGTGGGACGGGGTGCGGGCCCTGGTCATCGGCGATGCCACCAAGATCCGGCTCATCAGCCGCAACGGCATCGACATGTCCCTGAGCTACCCCGAACTCACGGACCGGTCCCACTGGCCAGAACAGGGCTTCGTCGCCGACGGCGAGATCATCGCCGTCGGGCGCTCCGGCCGGCCCGACTTCGGCCTGCTGCAGGGCCGCATGAAACTCACCAAGGCCGCGGACGTCAGCAAAGCGCAGGCGTCGACGCCCGTGCGGCTGATGCTGTTTGATCTGCTCTTCGACGCCGGCCAGGACCTGCGGCGCCTGCCGCTGAGTGAGCGTCGCCGCCGGCTGGCGCAGTTCTTCCGCCCCTCCGCCGCCCCGGTAGAACTCTCGGGCGTGATCGACGGCGACGCCGAGCACATCCTCGAGAGCGTCGCCGAGTTGGGGCTGGAGGGTGTCATGGCCAAGCGCACGGACGGGCGCTACGTCGGCCAGCGCAGCCGGTCCTGGCTCAAGCTCAAGGTTGAACGGACCCAGGAAGTGGTGGTGGGCGGCTGGCGGCCCGGAAAGGGCGGGCGCCGTGAATCTGTGGGCTCGCTGCTGCTGGGGATTCCGGACGGCGCCAAGCTACGTTACGTCGGCCGGGTGGGCAGCGGCTTCAGCACCCGTGAACTCACGGAACTCAGGCAACAACTGGACGCCCTGCCACGGAAGACGTCCCCGTTCCGGGACGTGCCGCACGCTGACGCCGCAGACGCCAACTGGGTGAGCGCAAAACTGGTCGGCGAGGTCACTTTCGGGGAATGGACCGGCAGCGGGAAGCTCCGGCACCCGGTGTGGCGCGGCTGGCGCCTGGATAAGACGCCAGCCGACGTCGTGGTCGACCCTGCCGCGGGCCCCTAGTACGTGGTGGGGCTAGTCGTGGTGGGGCATCTGCGGACGGCTCTGCCGGTGCATGGCTCCGGCAGCCACCTGCTGGCCTTGCCGCCCGCGGGCGGTATCGCGGTCCTTGGGGTGACGCTGCTTGCCGCTGCCGTCCGGCCATTGCTGGCCCTTCGCCGCCGAGGGGGGCGCATGGTGCAGGGTCTCCGGTCCGGGGGCTTCAGCCATGGACTGCGCCAGATGGCTCGCGACCTCCGGCTCGATTTCTTCTCCGAATTGATGATCCGCCATTGATCTTCCTTTCCGCTGTAATAACCGCTGTGAAATGAAGTGTTCATCAATCGTAGAACCGCACCGATGAGATGTCTGTAGTGGCTGTGGCGGGCCTCTCCTTTTGGCCCGGTTCCCGCCCGATAACCCGCGTTTGTGCGGGCCGGTGGGGAAAATTTTGGCCGCGGCGCCGTCGGGCTCGCCGGTTCCCAGTAACCGGGCGGTGAAACAGGGCAAAAGAAATTCGCGGATCGGCCCCAAATACCGCCCGAAATGCGGGATCATACGGCACGGAACTCGGAAACTCCAGAGAAATCTGTAAAATTGAAAGCCTGCCCAGAGCGGGGCAGCTACCAGTCGCAAGCAAATGATCTCCCTAGGAGCTTCCCAAATGCCCACAGACCGAAGCATGACCGACTCTTCAGCAGGCGTCATTAACGCCAGCGGAACCAACCAAGGCGCGCCCAAGGGTGTGAAGAAACCGAAGCTACGCCGCCGTCGACTCCGCGAGTCCGACGTCAACGTAGTCGACCAGCCGATGCTCAAGAAGGCGCTCGGCGGCACCATCGTGGGTAACACCATGGAGTGGTACGACGTCGGCGTGTTCGGCTACCTGATCACCACCATGGGACCGGTGTTCCTGCCGGAGGCGGACAAGTCCGTCCAGACCCTGTTCCTGCTGGGAACCTTCGCCGCCACCTTCATCGCCCGCCCCCTCGGCGGAGTCGTGTTCGGCTGGCTTGGCGACAAGATCGGCCGCCAGAAGGTCCTTGCCGCGACCCTGATGATCATGGCCGCCAGCACCTTCGCCGTCGGGCTCCTGCCGGGCTACGCACAGATTGGCATATGGGCCGCGGTCCTGCTGGTCCTGTTCAAGGTTATCCAGGGCTTCTCCACCGGTGGTGAATACGCCGGCGCCACGACCTTTGTGAGCGAGTACGCCCCTGACAAGCGCCGCGGATTCTTCGCCAGCTTCCTGGATATGGGCAGCTACCTCGGCTTCGCCCTTGGTGCAGCCCTCGTTTCGGTGCTGCAGCTGACCCTCGGCCAGGACACCATGGAGCAGTGGGGCTGGCGCATCCCGTTCCTCCTTGCCGGCCCGCTCGGCCTGATCGCCGTGTACTTCCGGAGCAAGATCGAGGAATCGCCGCAGTTCCAGGCAACCCTGGATGCCCAGGAGAACCTCGCCAAGGACGCAACCGCCTCTGACGCCGCAGCCTCCAAGGGCCCAGTGGGCATCGTGAAGGCCTACTGGCGCTCGCTCATCGTCGCGATGATCCTGGTAGCGGCAGCAAACACCGCCGGCTACGCGCTGACCTCCTACATGCCGACGTACCTGACCGAGTCCAAGGGCTACGACGAGCTCCACGGCACGCTGCTGACCATCCCCGTGCTGGTCATCATGAGCCTCTGCATCCCGCTGACCGGCAAGCTCTCTGACCGGATCGGCCGCCGCCCCGTGCTGTGGATCGGCGCCATCAGCACGGTGGTCCTCGCCACCCCGGCGTTCCTGCTGATCGGTATCGGCGAAGTCTGGTCCACGTTGGCCGGCCTTTCCCTGATTGCTTTCCCGGTGACGTTCTACGTGGCCAACCTGGCTTCGGCCCTGCCGGCCCAGTTCCCGACGGCCAGCCGCTACGGCGCAATGGGCATCGCGTACAACTTCTCGGTGGCCATTTTCGGCGGCACCACGCCGTTCATCGTTGCCGCCCTGATCACCGCCACCGGCAACGACATGATGCCGGCCTACTACCTGATGGCCACCTCGGCGATCGGCGCGGTAGCGATCTACTTCCTCAAGGAATCGGCCCAGATGCCGCTGCCCGGCTCCATGCCGAGCGTGGACACCCAGGCTGAGGCCCGCGAACTGGTCGCCACGCAGGACGAGAACCCGCTGATCGACCTTGAGCACATGGACATGCCCATGGTCGCACCGGCCGTAGATTCCACCGCAGGGCGCGGGGAAGCCGAGAAAGTCCCGGCCACAGTCTGAGCCTGCCGGTCCGACCGGACCCGGCAGCCGTAGCCCAGGCTACGTAGCTGACAGCCCCGCCCTTTGAGGCCTGTTCCGTATGTTTACCCGTTGGGAAGCATCCGGAACAGGCCTTAGGCGTGTCCGCACCACTTTTCAGTCCCGGAATACCCAGGGAACCCCGGGAAACAGCCAAACCAGCGAAACCGGAGAGAGGCAGTTGTGATGTCCCTGCTGCACCACATCCGTTCGCTGCACAGCCTGGCCCCGGCCAACAAGGACCAAGTGTCGGCCTGGCGGGTGGCGATCAGCGTGGCCGTTCCGTCCCTGGCGCTGTTGGCGGCCGGGCGACCCGAGCTGATCGGCTACGCTGTTTTCGGCGCGCTGACGGGGATGTACGGCCGCACCGAGCCTCATCAACTCCGGCTCCGGCATCAAGGCCAGGCGGCCGTCCTCTTGCTCACCGGCGTGGGAGTCGGCGTCTTCCTCTCTGTCCATCACATTCATTCGTGGGCCCTGGTGGTCGCGGAGGCCGCGTTTGCCGGCGTGGCGTCGCTGTTCACGGACAGGACGGCCCTGAAACCCGCAGGCCCGTTCTTCGGGATCCTGGCCCTGGGCGCGTGCGCGTCTGTTCCCGCCGCAGTGCCCTGGCACACCGCCGTCCTCATCGCCGCGGGATCGGCCGGGTTCTCGATCGTGATCGGCTTTGGCGGTTGGTTCCGGGGACGCACCTGGCACCGAGGTCGGCGGCGGGACGTCGCGGCGCTGCGCGGGGCAGGCCGCCGGGCGGCGTGGCTGCATGCCGCCCGCTACGTGACCGCCGTCGGCGCCGCCGGCACCCTCGGAGTCCTCAGTGGCAGCGGCCACCCGCATTGGGCCATGGCCGCGGCGGCGGTGCCGCTTGCCGGCGCGGATCTGCCCAGCAGCGTGTACCGCGGCGTCCACCGGATTGTCGGCACGCTCCTGGGCCTGGTGGTGGTTGCGGCCATCCTGTTCCCGTGGCCGGGGTCGCCGCTGCTGGCCTTTCCCGGCCACGAGGCCGGGGTCCTGGCGTGCCTGGTGATCATCCTGCAGTTCAGCACCGAGCTGTTCATGGCCCGGCATTACGGCCTCGCCATGGTTTCCTTCACGCCGGTAATCCTGTTGATCGGACAGCTTGCGGCGCCGGCCGATCCCGGCGTCCTCATCGCCGAACGGGCCGTCGAGACCGGGGTGGGCGCCGCCGTCGGGATCCTGGTGGTTGTGCTGATCCGGCGCCGGCGCGTGGCCGTTTCCTGATGTACCCGCCGCCTACTTCGCCCGCCGCGGCGGCCCGGCAACGAGCCTCGGCGGCAGCACCCGCGAAACCGAAGTCAGGACCTTATAGCGCTTGCTGGGGATCGAGACGGCCTTGCCTTTGGCGTTGTCCGCCAGACCCTCGCTGACCACCTGCCGCGCTTCGAGCCACATCCAGCGCGGCGTCACCGTCTTGTCCATCCCCATCCGGTCGTGGAACTCGGTATGGGTGAAGCCGGGGCACACGGCGGTGACCTTCACCCCGCGCGCCGCGTAGGCCATGTTGGCCGAGCGCGAGAAGCTCAGCAGCCAGGCCTTCGCTGCGGAGTACGTTCCGCGGGGCAGGAAGGCGGCCACGCTGGCGACATTGATGATCCTGCCGGACTGGCGCGCGAGCATGCCCTGCAGTGCGGCATGGCTCAGCTCCATGGCGGTTTCGACATGGAGTTTCAGGTGCTTCTTCTCCTCGGCGATGTCGTTGTCCTCGAAGCAGCGCAGCAAGCCGATTCCTGCATTGTTGATCAGGATCTCCACCGGCCGTGCGGGATCGGTGAGGCGCGCGACGACGGCGGCAATCCCGGCGTCGTCGGTCAGGTCCGCGGCGATCGTCTCCGTCGCGTTCCCGTAGCTGTTCTCCAACTCCGCCGCCGTGGCCGCCAGGCGGCCGGCGTCGCGGGCCACGAGCACCACGCGGTGGCCCTGTTCGGCGAGTTGGCGCGCGAACTCGGCGCCGAGGCCTGCCGTCGCGCCCGTAATGAGAGCGGTGGTGCCCGGCGTGGACGCTGTTTGTGGGTTCATAGCGACAGCCTAACGGTGAAGCGACTCAGGCCAAGGCCGTGTCCGGCGCCAGTTCTTCACCCGCCGGGCCGTCGCCGTCCGCCAGTTCGTCCCCGTCCGCCAGTTCGTCCCCGTCCGCCAAGTGGCGGTTCTGAAGCTCTTCGGCCGCGAGCTCGTACCAGGTGTGGGCTCCGTACAAAGGGGTGCTGGTGTCGAGGTGGCGGTACAGGGCGTCTGCGAGCCGGCACAACGCGGTGTCGGACAGGGCCCGGACCGTGGCCACAGGATCGAGGGTGTCCTCGAAGTACTCCGAAAGCGCCAGCCCGTCCATGGTGCCAAAGTCAGTGACGCTGCCGGTTTCCGCGGCCAGCGGGATGTTGGCTGCCCCCAGCTCGGGGTCCAGCCCGAGTCCGGGGCCGATTCCGGCGTCCAGCACGGTCTCGAATCCGGCGTCAGCCCTTGTCTCGAGGCCGGTGTCGAGTCCGGCGAGGACCACGGCGTCGGAGCCGACGTGCAGGAGGCAGATAGGCAGCTCGGCCGGCTCGTCGAGGATCAGGCGGAACGGCACAGCCGCTCCGGAGTGCCCGGCGTCCGGGGATAGCGCCGGGGTCGGCAAGTGTCCGGCCTCTGCGAGCCGACGAAGTTCCAGCAGCAGTTCCGGGTCCACGTGGGATGTGCCACGCAGGTCGATGATCACGTCGGCCCCCACGGCGAGGCGGGAGGCCCGACGCACGATGTGCATGAGGGCATCCGAATCCGACGGGGTGATGCAGCCGGTAATTTCGAGTGTGACATTGGCGGGATCGACGTCCATACGAACGAACACACGCAGTTTATGGTTCATGGGGTTCTCCAAAAAGGGACCTGTCCAAGAGCCAACTGCATAACTCAGCTCAAACTTTACGAGGTTGTTCTCCGGCTCACAAGCGGACCCGGCGCCCGCGCCTATCCAGCCTGCCGGGTCAGGCGCTCAGGCCCCCTCAGGCACCCGTTCCGGCCAGTCCACGTACTGGTGGTATGACTCATGTTTGCGCAGGTAGCGGTACATGAACGGGCAATTCGGGATGATCCGCTTACCGGATGCCACCACGTCATCAAGGGCGAAGTGCGCCAGCACCTTGGCGAGCCCCTGGCCCTGGAACTGCTCTGCCGTATCCGTGTGGATGAAGTCGATATGGCCCGGCCTGTCGATGAAGCGCACCTGGACGGCCAGCTTGCCGCCGACACGGAGTTCGTACCGGTGCAGCTCGTCGTTCCTGATTGTGGAGACGTCCGGGGTGAAGGTGTCTTCCGTGGTTGCCGAGTTCTCCGTCATGGTTCGACATTGGCACTTAATGGCGGGTGTGGCAATGGCGGTTCAGATCCGCCCTGCCGGTCAGGCGTCGTTGTGAGCCGAACGGGAATCCGTCCCAGGAGCACGACGGCGAGCGCGAAGCATGCGGCACCCCCTCCGATTAGCCCCAGCGTGAGCCCGTTGAGCGCCGCGTCGACCGCCGGGACAAAAACGGCGACGGCGGCCAGCAGCACGGCGGCCGCCGGTCGGCTCTGCGACGGGCCGGACGCCGTCGGCCGCTCCTCCAGCCAGCCAAACAGCGCCAGCACCGGCAGCAACAGCGCAACGACGCCCAACAGCACCAGGGGCCGCCCCCACCACCAGGCTGTGCTTCCCCCGGCCGGCTGGGGAAAATTCGTCAGCAGCAGCAGCCCGGACATCGCCGCCAGCAGGGGCAAGTGCCACAAATAGACCGTCATGGACCGCCGGCCGGCCACGCTCATCGTCCGCCGCACCCCGGCCAGGGACGCCATCCGGGACAGCCCGGGCCGGAAGAGCTGGAGGGCGGCGGCCTGTGAGATACCCAGGAGCAGCAGCGTCACGTTGGGCGGATTGAGGTTCACCAGCATGTTCCCGGAGTACAGCCCCAGCAGGACCATCAGCCCCAGCAGCATGTTGCTGGCGACCATGATGCCAACGTGCGCCGGCCGGCCCGGCAGCAGCCGCGGGCCGTCTGCCAGGATGAATCCGAGCTGCTGCACGGCGCACCACAGGAACACCATGTTCAGGTAGGCCAGCGGCGGCAGCACTCCCCGCAGGCAATCGACTGTTACCACCAGGGAGGTGAGCCCGGCGAGTGTCAGCCACGGGGCGCGGGTGTGGAGGGCGGCCAGCCAGGGAAGGTTGAGTTGCGCGGCGAGGTACGCGGCCAGGAACCACAGCGGCATTCCGGCCCCGCTGGTGAGCAGCTCGATGACCTGCGGGGCCACCCCGGCCAGGCGGGCCGCCGACAGGGCGATGAACATGATGGCCAGCAGAACGGCGGCCGGACGGATAAGGCGCAGCAGCCGGCCCTGCATGAAATCGAAGGCGCTGCCGCCCCTGGCGCGGAGCCGCCGCCAGGACTGCAGGCCGGTGATCCCGCCGGCCACGAAGAACAGCGGCATGATCTGGAGGACCCACACCACAGGCTCAAACCAGTGCTGGTTGCCCAGGATGTTGTCGGTGGTCACGGTGCCGTCCGGGTGCAGCACGGGGCTGACCATCATCGTGTGCGCGACCACCACCAAGGCCAGGCAGAAGAACCGGACAAGGTCGATCACCGGGTCGCGGTCCGGCATCGGGGCCGGGCCGCCGGCTGACCGCTGCCGTGGAACCATGGCGCCCCCTGGGAAGGCTGGCTGTGTAGCGTCCATTGTCAGCCTTGGGGGCCCCGGCGGCCAGAGCAGTTTGGCCCAGATCCGCGCCGGTAGTGAGGCGATGAGCAGCCCCAGCATGCAGGGCACGGCGGTGGAGCAACGGCGTCACAAGGGCAAAGACGGGGAGGCCAGGATCATGGTTCGATCCCGGCCTCCTGTTCCGCCGGAGCCGTCAGCGGGAGAGCGTGGCCAGAGCGGTAGCGGCGAACGTCCGGGCAGATGCATCCCAGTGGCCCAGCAGTGCCTGGAGGTTCTCGCCGTCTGCCCGGTGGGCGGTGGTCTGCTCCTCAAGCAATGCCAGGACGCCGGTGCGCAGCTCGGTGTTGAAGTTGACCTTGCCCACGTTCATGGCCGCGGCCTTGACCAGTTCCTCGGCCGGAATGCCCGAGGCCCCGTGCAGGACCAGCGGAATCCGGGTCCGCACGGCGATGTCCTGCAGCACCTCCCAGCGCAGCCGGGGCTCCCCCTTGTACTTGCCATGGACATTGCCCACGGCCACTGCGAGCAGCTGTGCCCCGGTGCGGGACACGAAGTCCTCCACCTGGGCGGAGTCGGTGAGGCCGGCGGGTTCCTCGGCCACGTCGGTCCCGAAGGCCCGGTCCTCGTCGCCGGCGAGTCCGCCGAGTTCGGCTTCAATCACGACGTCGGCTCGCCCCTGCGCCGCCAGGGCTGCCCGGACGCCCTGGACCAGGGCGATGTTGTCCTCGTAGGGCAGCGAGGACCCGTCGACCAGCACCGAGTCGGCTCCGGCGCTGACGGCGTCGGTGATCACCTGCGGGTCGGCGGCGTGATCGAGCTGCACGGCAATCGGAACGCCGGCGGCGTCGGCGAGTCCGCGGAGGGCGGTGATCAGTCGCAGCCCGTTGGGGGTGGCCGCGGTCTTCGGCGCGACCAGCAGGATGGCGCCCCGTCCGGATTCCTCGGCCGCCGCCACCACGGCGAGCGCGGTGGTGAAGTCGTAGCAGGTGAACGCCGGTACGGCCGAGCCGTGCTGCAGGGCGCCGGTGACCAAGGTGTCGAGTTGGGTACGCATCAGGCGCTCAAGCCTCCTACCAGGATCCAGGCGACAAACGTCAGGGCGAAGCCGGCGAGCCCGAGAATGGTCGTCAGCACCGTCCAGGTCCGGAGACCGTCGGAGACGGTCAGGCCGTAGTAGCGCACGACGGTCCAGAATCCGGCGTCGGTCACGTGGGACAGGCCGAGGGCACCGAAGCCGATGGCGATCACGATCACGGCGATCTGGGCCGGCGAGTAGCCGCCGCCGGCAACGGCGGAGGTCAGCAGACCGGTGGTGGTGACGATCGCGACAGTGGCTGAGCCCTGGGCGGCGCGGAGGGCAAGGGAAATGATGAAGCCAAGAACGATGACCGGCAGGCCCAGTTGGTCCAGCGTCTGGGACAGGGCCGCACCGATACCGGAGGTCCGCAGGACCTCGCCGAACACACCGCCGGCCGCGACGACCATGAGGATGGACGCGATGGGAGGCAGCGCTCCTTCGAAAATCTCGCCGGTTTCCTTCAGTGACCAGTTGCGGCGGACGGCCAACAGGAAGAAGGACAGTGCCACGGCCACCAGCAGGGCGAAGAACGGGTTGCCGATGAAGGCGGCAAGGCCGTACCAGCCGTTGTCCTTGGGAATGGTGAGAGTGCCCAGGGTGCCGACCAGGATCTGCGCGATCGGGGCAGCGATGAGGAAGATGATCAGGGCCGGGCGCGGCGGGGCAACGGCGAGGGCACCTGGGCCTTCGTGGCCGACGCGCACCAGGGAGCCTGAACCGTACTCGTCCACCTGGGCTTTGACTGCCGGCAGCAGCTCGTAGTCCCTGCTGTTCATGATGCTGGCAACCCAATAGGACAGGAAGCCGAGCGGGATGCAGATGAGCAGCGAGATGAGGGTGATCAGTCCGATGTCGGCGCCGAACACCCCGGCGCCGGCCACGATGCCCGGGTGCGGAGGGACAGCCACGTGAATGGACAGCATGATGCCGGCCATGGGCAGGCCGAACTTGACCGGGTGCACGTTGGCGATCTTGGCGAAGGCGTAGACGATCGGCACGAGCACGATGATGCCCACCTCGAAGAACACCGGGATGGCCACGAGGAAGCCCACCGCGGTGAGGGCCACGGCCACCCGCCGGGCGCCGAGCTTGGCGGTGAAGTGCGCCGCGAGGGACTGCACACCGCCGGAGACCTCGATCATCCGGCCCAGTATGGCGCCGAGGGCGATCAGGAGGGCCACCTTGCCCATGGTGCCCCCGACCCCGTTGGCCACCACGGTGAAGACGTCCTTGAGCGGGATCTGGGCGGCCACGGCCACCAGGATGCTCACGGTCAGCAGCGCCACGAAGGCCTGGATCTTGAAGCGGATGATCATGAGTAGAAGCAGGGCTACGCCGGCGGCGGCGATGGTCAGCAGCAGCGGAGTTCCCAGCTCCACGGCAGGCTTGATGACGGGCGCGTCGGCCGCGCGCACCATCAGGGAATTGAGCAGGGGGGTCATGAAGGGGTGTCTCCTTTGACAGGAAAGTCGTCCGACGAGTCAGTCGTCGGGATCAGGGGCGGTAGGGGCCCGGCGACGGCGGAGGGGGGACCGCCGTCGTCGGGGGCGTGGTGGCTGGTCAGGCGGTGCGCTTGGTGGGCGCGATGACCTTGATGACGGCGGAATCATCCGCGGCGGCGAGGCCCTGGGCCTGGCCCAGGAGGTAGAGCTGCTCCGCGGCGGCAGCCACCGGGGCGGCGAGGCCGGCGGCGCGGGTGGCCTTGCCGACGATCCCCATGTCCTTGACGAAGATGTCCAGGCGGCTGAGGACCTCAGCGCCGTTTTCCGTGTAGGCCTCCAGGATCCGCGGGCCGCGGTTGGAAAGCATGAAGGAGCCCGCCGCACCGGCTTCGAGGGCGGCGAGGGTCTTGGCCTGGTCCAGGCCGAGGGCGTCGGCCAGGGCCATTGCCTCGGCGGCGGCGGCGATGTGGATGCCGCAGAGCAGCTGGTTGACGGTCTTGAGGGCCTGGCCGTCGCCGGGCCTGTCGCCGACCACTGTCAGGGTGGAGGCCAGAAGTTCCAGGGCCGGGCGGGCCTTTTCCTGGGCCTCGGGCGATGCGCCCACCACGATCAGCAGGTCGCCTTCGCCGGCACGCTTGGGGCCGCCGGAAAGCGGGGCATCAACCAGCTCGACGCCGTAGGCGGCCAGGCGGTCCACGGTGGCCGGGATGGCCTCGGTGCCCACGGTGCTGCCCAGGATCACGACGGAGCCCGGCTTGAGCACGGAGGCCACGCCGTTCTCGCCGAAGAGGACATCGTTGAGCTGCTCGCCGTTGCGCACTGCCAGCAGCAGCGCGTCGGCGCCCTTCGAGGCTTCCCGGGCGGAGGCGAACGTGCGGATGCCGGCCTCTTCAGCCAGCTTCAGGCGCGGCTCGGCGATGTCGAAGCCGTGGACGGTGAGCTGGCTTGCCAGGCGTGTGGCCATGGGCAGGCCCATGGCCCCAAGGCCCAGGACGGTGATGGTGTAGTTGCTGGTCATGGTGTTCTCCATCGAATGACGTGTTGTGGCGGGCAGTGTCGGTCAGAAGGTGTTGCTGAGCTTGCGCGTGACATCGGCGAGGGACTGGTCATCTCCCACGTTGCCGGCGAAGACGATGTACGGAATGCCCTTGGCCGGGCCGTCCACCGGCTCCCACAGGCTGACAATGCCCGGCAGCATGGGCCCGCGGACAATCCCGTGCCGGATTTCCAGGCCGTGTGCGGCCACGTCCGAGGACGTGATGCCACCCTTGGCGATGACAAACCGCGGCGGGAACGTCTTGAGCGTGCGGTTGACGACGGCGACGACGGCGGCCGAGACGGTGCGCGCGATCCGCAGGCTTGCGGCGGCGTCGTCGGTCTTGATCAGCAGGCGGCTGGTGTGGACGATCACGTCGCCGCCGCGCAGGGCATCGACCACCGTGTCAACGGTCTGGTCCAGGTGGCTGTCCGCGTTGTCGCCGAGCAGTTTCTCGACGTCGATTTCCACGATGCGGGCGGCGCTGTGCTGCTCAGTGAGGACCTTGAGCTGACGCGTCGTGACGCCCACATGCGAGCCAACCACGATCAGGCCGCCGGCTTCCGAGGGGGTGTTGCCCGCATAGGCTTCCTCGCCGCTGAGTTCGGCCCGGATTTCCTGGCCGATCCGTGCCCGGACGAACGGCGGGCCCACGCGGTAGAGGAGCTTCTTGCCGCGGCGTTCCGCTTCTTCCAGGCCCAGGGACAGGGCGCGCAGATCGTTTTCTGTGACGATGTCCGCAACGATCGGGGTGGAATCCGTGGCGGTGTCGACGGCGTCGGCGATGGCCTTGGCGGAAATGTTCGGATCGGTGGAGGCCCGGATGATGTTCAGGTCCAGCACGATCACCGAGTCTGCGGCGAACCGGCCGTTCGATTTCTCCTCGACGTACTTGGCCATCTCGGAATTGGCGAAGCCGAAGCTGGCGTCCTTGGCGAATTCGGTCTCAGCCACGGGGGTGAGCGTGCCGGCGTCGTCGCCGGTGCCGCGCATGTAGTGCACGCCGGCGATCGTTACGCGGCCGGCGTCGGGGAACGCGGGGACGATCACGACGCCGTCGGTCGTCTCGCCGTTGACGGCGGTAACGGTGGCGGCGATGACATCCGGTTCGAGCGGGTAGTGGCCGCGGAGGGTGGAATCGCTGCGGCTGACGAAGCTGAGCCGCAGGGCGGGGTCAGCGGATGCTGCGGCCGCGAGGGCGTTCCGGACGACTTCCTCGTTGCGGACAGCCGCCTCGGCAGGGTCGAGGCTGCGGGTGTTGGTCAGCACGTAGACCGCGCGCTGGCGCTGGCCGTTTACTTCGTAGCCGAACGCCCAGGCGAAGTCCGCCACGTCCCAGCGGGTGAGGACCGGCAGGTTCGCCACTGACTGCGTGCCGGTGGGGTCGTCGTCGAGCACTACCAGGACACGCGGGGATGCCTCGGACGAGGCGGCCACGCTGTCTGCCACTAGCCGGGCCGGGATCTGTACTTCCGCGGGGAAAGCGGCCAGCACGTCTGCTTCGAGGGGCACTATGCACTCCATTGTGTGGGGATCATTCGGTGGAAACCTGCGGCTCCAGGGGAGCCGCAGAAGGGGCTAAATGTAAGATGTCAGACATCTTATATATGGCTGCTAGTGTGGCATATGGCACAACGGCGCGCAAGTAGACTTGGCCATCAGGAGCACGCCATTAGGCATAGCATGTCGCTGGACGGGGAGAATTGGCTAGGAAATCGCTGGTCGGCGTAGTGGCCGACGAACTGCTGGACCGGATCATTGCCGGCGAATTTCCGCCCGGCGCGAGCGTCCCCGGCGAACTTGAGCTCAGCTCCCGGCACGAAGTCAGCCGAATGACCGTGCGCGAGGCCATGAAGACGCTTGAAGCCCAGCGGATTCTCCGCGTGGAGCGAGGCCGCGGCACGTTCGTCAACCCGCTCAACCGCTGGGGCTCCCTGGATGCCGTGCTACGGGCGGCCTCGGAGGGCAAAAACGACGCGTCGGCCGCCATCCAGCTCATTGAGCTGCGCCGGATGCTGGAAACGGGCGCCTGCGAACTTGCCGCCGGGCGGATGGCGGATTCCGACATCCAGGCTCTCCGCGCGCAGGTCGAAAAGATGCGGCTGGCGCACGAGAACAACGATCTGGCTGCGTTCGTCGAGGCGGACCTCGCCTTTCACGACCTCATCCTGCAGGCGTCGGAAAACGTGTTCGTCGCCGTATTGTTCGAGCCCCTGCACCGCGTGCTGGAAAAGCGGCGGACGGAAACGTCCAAGGTGCCGGAGATCCAGGAGCACGCCATCGGGCACCACCAGAGCATTGCGGATGCCCTGGCCTCACGCGACCCGCACCGCGCCCGCGACGCCATGGACGCCCACATGCAGCAGACCCTCGACGACCTGAAGACGTTTGTGCTGGCCGAAGGGCCCGCCTGACGCGAAACCGCCAGGCTTGGTGCGCCTGGGCGCGCTCAAGCGGGCAGGCCGTGCCGGCCGCGCTGCGCCGGATGCGCGGCTCAGGCGAGCGAGAGGAAGAGCTTCTCGAGTTCGGCCCGGTCCACGCTGGGGTCTTCCTGCTGCATGCAGTGCTGCAGGCCCGTGGCGATGATGGAAAATCCCGCTTTGTCCAGGGCGCTTGAGACGGCAGCCAGCTGGGTCACGACGCTCTTGCAGTCACGGCCCTCCTCGATCATCCTGGTGACTGCCGCGAGCTGCCCCTGGGCGCGGCGAAGCCTATTGATAACAGGCTTCATGTCGGTGGGATCGAGTTCCATTGCTTCCTCCGGTTCGATGCGTCGGGGTCCCATTATACCCCCCTGAGTATTTTGGCCCCCTCGCGAAGGACCCCCTGGGGCCGGTCGCGAAAGCGTCCACGGTGCCTCGCTAGGGGCATAAGTACCTAGCGCGGCATAGAATATCGGCGTATTGCTGGTGATGTGAACGCCGCCAGGTTCCTCGAGCCGGACGCCGGCCATACCGGCGCCAATATCCCCGCCGCGGGGCCGTGGCCTTCAGGGGATCGGAGCTCCGCACGAGGGCATCCCGGAGCCCGGCGTTCCCGGCCCTGGAGCCGGTACGTCGCTTTGGGCGATTCGTTCACGGCAGGCGTCGGCGACCCGGAACCGTTGAGCCCCGGCGGCATGCGGGGATGGGCGGACCGCATTGCCGAGGAACTCGGTGAGGGCCGCGGCGAGTTCGGGTACGCCAACCTTGCCATCAGTGGCCTGGTTCTGCGCGAAATCCTCGACCAGCAACTCGGACCGGCCCTGAGCCTGAAGCCCGACCTCGTCACCCTCTCGGCAGGCGGGAACGATCTCGTGTTCCATCGCGGCGATCCGGACCGGATGGCGGTCGCCCTCGACGACGCCGTGGCAGCGCTCTCGGCCACCGGGGCCACGGTGGTCCTGTTCACCGGGCCGGACTGGGGCGAGACCGCCGTGTTCGGACACATCCGGGGGAAGGTCGCGGTATTCAACGAACATGTCCGTGTCATCGCCGCCCGTCACGATGTCCTTATCGCCGATCTGTGGGCACTGCGGCAACTGAGCGATCCGCGGATGTGGGATCCGGACCGCCTGCACTTTTCGCCGCTGGGACACCACACCATTGCAACCATGGTCCTGGACACGCTCAACGTGCCACACCGCCTGCGGCCGCTGGAGCCCAAGCCCATGCCGCCGGGCAACTGGCGGGAGGCCCGCGCCGGCGACCTCGCCTGGGTGGCGCACTACATGCTGCCCTGGATGGTGAGCCGGATCAGGCCGCGGGCAGACACCCTGCCCCGGCAGGCCAAACGCCCGCTGCCGGGACCCCCTCCAGGGGTCCCCGGCTCCGGTCCCAAACCCCTAGTCCGGCCGGGTTCAGTCGGCTAGTCTGCAGGAACGGCCCACTGCCGGGCATCGATGGCGATCACGAGGAGCGAAGTTGTCTAATCACACTTACAGCATTTCTGAAATTGTCGGAACCTCGAACGAGGGCGTCGATGCAGCCGTCCGGAACGGCATCGCCGAGGCCGCCAAGACCCTCCGGAACCTTGATTGGTTCGAAGTCAAGGAGGTCCGCGGCCACCTTGAAAACGGGCAGGTGGCCGACTGGCAGGTCACCATCAAGCTCGGGTTCCGCCTGGAGCGCTGACGCCAGCCTCCGGAGCGACGGCGGCACGCACCGGCCCGCCTTCGGAGGAAACCCGCGATACGTCAGGGCGGAGGAGGTCAGGACGGAGAGGAACGCGTTATGCGCTACACGCACCTTGGCCGCTCCGGTCTGACAGTCTCGCGCCTGTGCCTGGGGACCATGAACTTTGGCCCGCAGACAGAGGAGAAGCAGGCCTTCGCCATCCTGGACACCGCGCAGGCCGCCGGCATCAATTTCGTCGATACCGCCAACGTGTACGGCGGCTCGAGCCACCGCGGCTGGACGGAGGAAATACTCGGCCGCTGGTTTGCCCAAGGAGGCGAGCGCCGTGAGCGCACGGTGCTCGCCACCAAACTGTTCGGCACCATGACCGACCGGCCCAATGAGTCCAAGCTCTCGGCCTTGCACATCCGCCGGGCGCTCGATGCCAGCCTGAAGCGGCTGCAGACGGACTACATCGATCTCTACCAGTTCCATCATGTGGACCGGAACACGCCCTGGGAGGAGATCTGGCAGGCTATCGAGGTCGCCGTCCGGCAAGGCAAGATCCTGTACTCCGGCAGCAGTAACTTCGCCGGGTGGCACATCGCCCGCGCCCAGGAAATCGCCACCCGCCGCAACTACAACGGGCTGGTCAGCGAACAGTCGATCTACAACCTGCTGACCCGGGACGCGGAACTGGAAGTCATCCCTGCCGCCCAGCAGTACGGCCTGGGGATCCTGCCATGGTCGCCGCTGCACGGCGGCCTGCTGGGCGGCGTGCTGAAGAAGGACGGCGACGGCGTCCGCCGCGTCGCCGGCCGTGCCCTCGAGGCGCTCAAATCGCACCAGAAACAGATCCGGCGATACGAGGACTTCGCCGCCGAACTGGGTCAGGAACCTGCGGACGTGGCGCTCGCGTGGCTGCTCCACCAGCCGGCCGTCACCGCTCCGATTATCGGCCCGCGGACCCCCGAGCAACTCGAGGCCTCCATCAGGGCGCACAAGTTGAAGCTCGACGCCGACGCGCTCAAGCGCCTGGACGAGATTTTCCCTGGCCATCGCACGGCACCGGAAGACTACGCATGGTAGGCCCCGGCCGGCGCCGGGCATGCCAAACGCACAATTGAACACGAACATTTGAACCGTGAATATTCGAACAGTGACCATTCGAACAGTGAGCATTCCAACGGTGAACAACTGAACCAATGACAACGAAACAACGCCCGTACACGGCGTGAACTCCCGTGAATCATCCCGCCACATTTTGGCTGTTTTGGCACCCCGCCAGACAAGCGCCCAGGGAGCCGGGTGGCTCTTTGATACTAAGCATGATTAGTATTGGGGCAGAAGGATGAAGCGCACCCGGCGATCCGGGTGCCTCCTCAATGAAAGAAGAAGGAACGAAAAAATGGGTTTTCTCGCATTTCTGATTCTGGGCCTCATCGCCGGAGCAATCGCTAAGGCCATCCTCCCGGGACGTCAGGGCGGTGGCATCATCATCACTCTGATCCTCGGCGTCGTCGGCGCCCTCTTGGGTGGATTCATCGGCAGCGCACTGTTCGGCGTGGGCATCAACGAGTTCTTCTCGCTGTCCACCTGGCTGCTGGCCATCGGCGGTGCGATCATCGTCCTGCTCGTTTACGGCATGATCAGCAAGCGCTCAGCCCGCTAACACGGAGACTGACCGGAAACCGGCCCCGGGATATTCCCGGGGCCGGTTTTTTGCATTACTTTGACAGGCAAGGGTGGCCCGCGGGCTTCAAGAGTCAGCCCCGCCACCCACTGTTTAGGAACTGTTCAGAAACGTCTACTTTTCCACCTACGTCAGGGAGCAGGAGCACAGCATGAAAGGCAAACTTCTTTTCGGCATCGGAGTGGCAGCAGGATATGTCCTGGGATCAAGGTCCGGCCGGGCCGCCTATGACAAGCTCAAAGCCCGCAGCGAAGAACTGTGGCACAGCAAGCCGGTCCAGGACAAGGTGGCTGCGGCGGCCGAAACAATCAAAGACAAAGCCCCGGAGGTCTCCGAGCAGCTCGGCGAAGCCGCCCGCCGCGCGGGTACTGTCATCAGCTCCGCCGTTCACCGCGATGCAGGACACGGGGGCACCTCCGCGGCCACGCCCGGAACAGCCACGCCCGGAACACCCCTGTCCGCGGCCCGCGATGTCGACTCCGACCCGGCCCTCACCGACCAGGACGGCCAGGACTGGTCCGACGAGGGCGGCGCCACCCCGGCCGGTCCTGCTACCAACGTGGACGGGGACAAACTGCCCTAGCTGCCCTAGGCGGTGTTTGCAGGGACCGCGGTAGCCGCCCCCGGGCAGCTCGCCCCCGGGCAGCTACCGTCCGCCGGCAGGCGCCAGCGCGCCGGCCACCACCGTAGCCCCCAGCTCCTCCGAGCGCAGCACGCGGGCCGCCAGTCCGTGGCTGCGAAAAATTCCGGCCGTCTGGGCGGCCTGCCGGCGGCTGGTCTCTATCAGCACTTGGCCGCCGGGCATCAGCCACTCCCGCGCGCCGGCGGCGACCCGGCGCTGCACCTCCAGCCCGTCGGCGCCGCCGTCCAGGCAGGCCCGCGGCTCATGCACGCGCGCCTCCTGCGGCATGGTTTCAATGTCCGCCGAGGGCACGTAGGGGGCGTTGGCGGCCAACAAACGGACGCGGCCGCGGAGCCCCGGCGGGAGCGGAGCATAGAGATCGCCTTCGTGGACCTCCCCGCCCAGTGGCAGGACGTTGGTGCGCGCGCACGCCACGGCCATGGGATCGATATCCGCGCAGTGGAGTTCGGCGGGGCCGGCGAGCGCGGCCAGCGCCGCGCCGACAGCCCCGGACCCGCAGCAGAGATCGACGACGACGGGTGCCGGGCGGTCAGCGCCCGGCACCCTGCGCCACGCGTCCAGCAGCGCAGCGGCCTGCCGGACGAGGAATTCCGTCCGCCGCCGCGGCACAAACACCCCGGTGGCCACCGCGATGCGGAGTCCGCAGAATTCCGCCCAGCCGAGTATGTGTTCAAGGGGAAGGCCGGCAACCCTCCGGGCGGCCATCGCCTCGAGTGCCGCCGGCGTCGGGGCTGCGTCGATCATCAGGCGAGCTTCGTCTTCGGCAAACACGCAGCCGGCTGCACGGAGCGTGGCCGTGAGGGTCTCGTGCGGGGAATGATGGCGGATTACTGGCATGGGAGCGCCTTTCGGTCTGGTGTCAGACGCCCTCACCGTGAGCTGGCCGCGGCCGGCACTGCTGGGAGGGCGCCCTTTCTGGGCTTGCGTGAACGGGACCCACCTCCTTTTGCTGCAGTTGCTCGGACTCCCCCATGCTACCGAAGGCGCAGGATCCCCAGGTGATAGGGCCCACGGGGACGTTCCGGCGGTTCGCGACGGTTGTAATCGCCGGTTGTTTGCGACGGTTGTTTGCTGGGGTGCTGCCGCGCCGTGGCAGGGCCGGCTGGCAGGATGTCAGCATGGACTCCATCCCTGCAAACGACCTCATCTGGACCGGCTCCTACACGGCAGACTCTGGCGGCAGCGGCGCGGGGATCGGCGCGGTTGCCGCGGCGGCCGACGGCACCCTGCGCTGGCTCGGAATCGCGGCCGCGGCCGACTCACCGTCTTTCCTGGCGGTCCATCCCACCCTTCCCGTGGTCTACGCCGTGGCAGAGCAGGCCAGGACTGTCCGGGCCTACCGCCGGGCCGGCGCGTTTGGCCTGGAGCCCGCGGGCCCCGCATGGCCGGCTGGTGACGCGGCCTGCCATGTCGCCGTCGAGCCCTCCGGCCGCTTTCTCGTAGTCTGCTGTTGGGGCGACGGCCAGGTGCAGTTCTATGAGCTCGACGCCGACGGCGGCATCATGGACCGGACCGCCGCCGTCGAGTCGCTCGACCCCTACGGTGACGTTCCCGACGGCGGCGCCCCCGAACGACAGGAGCGGCCCAGCCGTGCGCATGCCGCTCTCACGCTGGCCGATGGCCGGGTGATGACCACCGATCTCGGCCACGATCTCCTGCGGATCTGGAATGTCCGCTCCGGACCGGGGCGGGCTTCGGGGACGGGTCTGGGGCCGGTTCTGGAGGATGAGGTGGTCCTGCCGCGGGGCAGCGGCCCCAGGCACCTGGTCCAGCACCCGGGCGGCAACGTCTTTGTGGTGACCGAGTATTCAATTGAGGTGGCCGTGGCCGTGCTGTCGCCGGACTCCGGGGACTTCCGGCTCGGTTTCGTCGGGCCGGCCACCGCCGGCGGGGCGCTGCCGGGAGACTCGGCAGCTGAGATCGCGTTGGCGGCCGGCGGCAGGCACGCCTACGTCGGTGTCCGCGGCTCGAACCGGCTCAGCGTGCTGGAGGTGGAGGCCGGAGGCGCGGCGCTGCGCCCGGTGGCCGATGTACCCAGCGGCGGCAACTGGCCCCGCCACCACCTGGTCCGCGGCGGCTCGTTGCACGTCGCCCACGAACGCTCCGGCGACGTCGTCACATTTCCCCTGGACGCGGAATCAGGGCTGCCGGGAGTCCCCGCGGACCGGCTGCACGTGGCCTCACCCACAGCGCTGGTGCCGGCCCGGCCCGGAACCTCAGCGCGAGATTGAGGGACTGACGCCCGCGTGGCCCCGTTCGAGACCGTCCAGCTGGAAACCGCAGTCGCAGCGCCACACGGCAGGGAGGGCCAAGGATGGGTCGGCGGGCCCGAATGAGTATGAGGACATGGTGTCCGGCTCCGGCGAGCGCCACTCCATGGGTGCACCGCAGTGCAGCGGGGCCCAGGGAGAGGGAACCGTCAGAACCGTCACCAAGTGCCCGGCAAGGGTTGCAGATTCAGCCACAGCGCCTACTCTCGTTTGATGTCAAAAACAACTAGTAAGCATACATATAAGTAGTTAAACGAGCTAGTTGCGCGGCTCGTCGCCAAGGGCCGCGCTCATCCGGCGCAGAAACGTAATGACCACCCGGGCGTCCTCGGCGCTCATGGACTCGGCCACCTCCATCATCCGCCGGTGCATATGGCCGAGCGTGGCGCGGACCTCGGAATCCGTCGCCACCGTCGGCACGATCACGAGCGAGCGCCGGTCGGTAGGGTGCGGCTCGCGCCGGACGTGCCCGCTCGCCACCAGCCGGTCGATCAGCGATGTGGTGGAGGCTGTGGTGATGCCCAGGACCCGGCTGAGATCCTTCGGCCCCACCCGCTGGCCGGTCGCCGTGGCCCGCAGCAGGTAGCGCAGGGCCAGCAGGTCCGTCTCGCCCATCCCCATCGAATCGCGGGTGGACCGCCTGGTCGCCACCTCCGAGATCCGGTAGTCGCGGAGGGCCTGCAGGAGGGCCGCAGGGGTGTCCAGGCTGCCTTCGGGGCCATACCAATATCCGGAGGCGCCGTGGGAGTCCATCCGCCAAGCCTAGCCGAACTGGTAACTAGCCAGCCTTACAATCCAGGCGCCCGCAGTTACAGGTCCCGGAGCTCCGGGGCCCGGTGCTCCGGGCCACGCGAAACGGGAAAGGACAGAGGGCAGGCACGAAAAAACCCCGGCCTCCTGTTGCCAGGAAACCGGGGATTTTCCACTCTTCGCTAAAAGAGTGGGCCCTGTGGGGATCGAACCCACGACCCACGGATTAAAAGTCCGATGCTCTACCAACTGAGCTAAAGGCCCCAGCCGATTTGCTCCAAACCAGCGGATAAATCCGCTGCTGCGGTGCGTTTCAGCCCAGTCCATTTCTGGACGTTAATACTGTACCCCAGACCCGGGCCGGCATTTTCCACATTCCCCCGGACCGGCGTCGTCGGTCACCGGCGTCACCGGCAGCAGCGCCGGCCGATCCTCGATTCCCTTGCGGCACTGGAGTAGCGTGGGGGCATGAGCGAGCAAGCAGGATCAAGCGCCACCGGCCCGCGGCACCACAAGCCGAAACCCTTCGCGCCGATCGACTTTGAGCCCTTCGCCGGCGGGGCCGATCCCGCCCGCGTCTCGGAAGCGGCCCATCTGGCCGCGCAGGCGCTGGTGCGCCGCGGCCGCGACAGCGACGACCCCAAAGTCACCAAGCGGCTCGTGAAACTGGCCGATGAGCAGGGCCTGGAAGCGATCGCTGAAATGTGGGCCGAAAGCCCCGCCCGGTCCCTCCCCGGCGCCCTGTGGCGCCTTTACGCCCTGCGGGCCGCCACCATCCAGGATCCCGAGCGGATCTCCGTCTACTTCAAGGCGGGCAAGGACACGGCCCAGGTTTCGCATGTGGTGGCCGGCGCCGCCGAACCGCCCGGCGCGGATGAGATGAAGTCCATGGCGGACGCCATTCTCTCCGGGGCGTTCGACGGCGAATTCGACGTCGCGCTGGAACGTTCTGCCGCATTCTGCCGCGTGGTGGCCCTGGGGCAGGCGACGCTTGCCGACAACGCCGAGCACAGCAACGAGAACCACGCCAGCAAGCTCACCCGCAACTCGCATCTTCTGGTCAAGACGGCGGAGGACCTCGAGCACGCTGCCAATGCATGGCGGCTGGGCGAACTGGACTAAATCCCCGGCCGGCCGGCGCGGCGGACGCCCGGATGAGGGGCTGAAACCACCCCCGACACGCACGGCAGGGGCAGGCTGTCAATGTTGACTTGCAAGAACCTACGTAGAAAACTGAAAGCGGTGCCGAACCGCGAAACCCCCGGGCTTCAACATTTAGCCGCCTAGAGCGGCCTACCGCCGAGAGGCGTATCCGGTTCGGCACCATTTTCATGCCTTCTTTGCCTCCGGCTTTAGCTGCCTTTTTAGCTGCGCCCCTGCATGCACCGTCACACGCCGCGTCTGGCCGGTCCGGGCCGGACTCGGACGGTAAAGTAATGCGTATGCGCTGGTCACCGTCAAGTCACACGGCCGGCGGACTCCACCCGCGAGCCCCTCTTCGGAAGACCGGTGACACCCAGTGAAGCTGCGCCTGTTCCCGCAGGAGTCCGCCGGACTGAACCTGCTCTCCCAAATGGCGCGCCAGATCGTGCTGGCGACTGGAACCCTCTCGGAGATCCTCGGCGCCCCGGCCAGTGAGCATGCCCGGCTCGTGGAAGACATGCACAACCACGAGGCCAAATCAGCGGAACTGCACTTTGCCCTCCTGACCCACATGCGGACCAGCTTCATAAACCCGCTCCCCCGTGAGGACATGTACACGCTGTCCCGCTTCCTCAACGAGGCAATGGAGAAGCTCGACGCCGCCGCCGAGCTCGTGTCCCTCTACAAGCTCGAACGGCTGCCCAAACGCGCCGCGGACCAGCTGGAAATCATCAGCCGCCAGGCCGAACTCACGGTCGATGCCATGCGGAAGCTGAACAACCTGGACGACCTCGAGGACTACTGGATCGAGATCTTGCGGCTGGCCAAACGCGCCGAACGCACGCACCGGGTTTGGGTCGCGGACATGCTCCACGAGATGAAGGCGATGCAGTACGCGCGCAACCGCGACGTCGCGAACCAGCTCGTGGAAGTCACGAAGGACATGCGCCGGATCGCCACACAGGTGGGCAGCATCATCGTCAAGGAATCCTGACGTGATGATCTTCTTCCTGGCCCTGGTGCTGCTCTGCGCCGGGGCCTACGCATTTCTCAACGGCTTCAGGGACGCGTCCGCGTCGGTGGCACTGGCCGTGAGGACGCGGGCGTTGACCCCAACAGTGGCGGTGCTGCTGGCAAGCCTTTTCAACTTCATCGGCGCCGGGCTCAGCGCCGCGCTGACGCTGGCCGTGAGCCAGGCGTGGCTGTCGCTGCCCCAGGGCACGAACGGCCTGACGATCCTCCTGGCCGGACTGCTCAGCGCCATCCTGTGGGGCCTGTACATGTGGTGGCGCGGGATCCCGGCTTCCTCCACGCACTCCCTGGTCGGCGGGCTCGCCGGGGCGGGAGTCGCGAGCGTGGCCGTCGGCGGCAACCCCGTCACCGGCGTTGACGCCTCGCTCCTGTCCCAGGTGGTGCTCCCGCTGCTGGTCTCACCGGTGATCGCCTATGTCGGGTCGTACCTGCTGGTCTGGCCTGCCAGCTGGGCGGCCCGCTATACGCCGCCCAACGTCGTCAACACCCGCTCCCGGCGGGCCCAGGCCATTGCCGCCGGCGCCGTCGCCTTCGGCCACGGGCTGCAGGACGGCCAGCGCACCAGCGCGGTGGTGATCCTGGCGCTGCTGGCCGCCGGGCTCACCGACGGCGGATCCATGCCCATGTGGGTGGCCCTGCTGACGGCCATCATGCTGTCGGCGGGAACCCTGGCCGGCGGCTGGCGGATTTCCTACACCATCGGCTACCGGCTGACCCGGATCGACCCCCTGCGCGGATTCGTCGCGCAGATGTACACTGCGGTGATGCTGCTCGTGGGCGCGATCGGGCTGCACTGGCCCGTCTCCACCACCAACACGGTGACGGCGGCAACCCTTGGCGCCGGCGCCAACCAGAGTTTCCCGGACACCAACCGACGGCTGGTGATCCGCATCCTGGCGTTCTGGGTCCTGACCCCGGTCGCCACCGCCGCCGCCGCGTTCGTCCTTCAGCTGGCGCTCTCGCCGGTGGCCGGTCTGTAGGACCGGCTCCTATAGAGCCGCTCAGCCCCCAATCGCGTCGCCTATCCGGGATGTTTCCCTGAATACGACTACGTCCCCGTAGTGGTGGGCTATTTCGATCACGGCCGGATTGTCCCTTATCGGAATATCCGGTCGTCCAAGGACTCCTACTACGA
Organism: Arthrobacter sp. ES3-54; assembly: GCF_029504395.1. Lineage (GTDB taxonomy): Bacteria > Actinomycetota > Actinomycetes > Actinomycetales > Micrococcaceae > Arthrobacter. Next base: position 395,146 of record NZ_JAQFIF010000003.1, on the reverse strand, counting down.
CTGCGTCCAGAGCTGTGTTTAGACCTACCGACTGGATGGCCTCTTGGCCCTTCCCCATGTACTTCTTTACGAGGATTTCCTTAACCGAATCGAGTTCGGACCAGGACCACTGGGCGTCCACCAGGACGATCTGTTTGTGGCCCGGATCCAATTTCTTGGCCAGCTCCTCGAGCCGTTTGGCGGCGGCGTCGGAAGGCCTGGCAACCCCCACGAACAGCTTGGAGGAGTCCGAAGCGAAGTAGGCACCTGAAAAGGTGTCCCGGTGCGCGGTGACGTAGAGGTTGATCTTGTGCGCCATACTGCTCAGCTCGCCACTGGCCGATCCGGTATAAACAGGATCCGTGACGACGCGGACCGGCTTCTGCGCCTGGGTCGTTTCCTTCGGAGATTGCAGTCCCGGTTGGGCATCGGCTCCTGGAATACCGCAGGCAGCCAGACTTAAAGCCACGCCTAGAACAGCCGCCAGCGAGGGCTTGGACAGATCTTTCACCTACGCGCCCTTCAACGAATCCCTACGCCGAACTATTCGCCCGCTTGCGGGGTGTGTCAAGGACACGGGCGAGGCCCGGTCGCAAGGAAACGTTGCGGGTTATCCGAAGCGGCCGGAGACGTAGTCCTCGGTGGCCTTCTCTGTCGGGTTGCTGAAGATCGTCGGGGTGTCGCCGAACTCGATCAGCTTGCCCGGCTTGCCGGTACCGGCAATGTTGAAGAAGGCCGTCTTGTCCGACACGCGGGCCGCCTGCTGCATGTTGTGGGTCACGATCACCACCGTGTACTGGTCCTTGAGCTCGTTGATGAGGTCCTCAATGGCCAGCGTCGAGATCGGGTCCAAGGCGGAGCAGGGCTCGTCCATGAGGATCACCTGGGGCTCCACGGCTATCGCGCGGGCAATGCACAGGCGCTGCTGCTGGCCACCGGACAGTCCGGAACCGGGCTTGCCCAGACGGTCCTTGACCTCGTTCCACAGGTTCGCCCCTTGCAGGGAACGCTCCACCAGGACATCGGCCTCGCCCTTGGAGATCTTCGTGTTGTTCAGCTTCACGCCGGCCAGCACATTGTCCCTGATGGACATGGTGGGGAACGGGTTGGGGCGCTGGAACACCATGCCGATTTGGGAACGGACCGTCACCGGGTCAACGCCGGGGCCGTAGAGGTTGTCACCGTCCAGCAGCACCTCGCCTTCAACCCGCGCACCGGGGATGACCTCGTGCATGCGGTTCAGGGTGCGCAGGAAGGTGGACTTGCCGCAGCCTGAGGGGCCGATGAAGGCCGTGACGGACTTGGCCTCGATGTTGATGTTGACGTCTTCGACGGCCAGGAATTTGCTGTAGTAGACGTTCAGGTCCTTGACGTCGATGCGCTTAGACATGGTATTCCTTCACTTGCTGGAGGTAAGGGCGGCGGGCGCGGCGGTGGCCTAGCGGCCTGTCTTGGGGGCGAACATGCGGGCAATCAGGCGGGCGCCAAGATTGAGCAGCATCACCAGGATGATGAGCACCAGGGCCGCGCCCCAGGCCCGCTGGGAGGACGGATCCGGGTTGGACGGCGAGGTCGGGTTCAGGATCTGGGTATAGATGAACGTCGGCAAAGAGGCCATCCAGCCGCTGAACACGTTGGTGTTGATGGTGGTCGCGAATCCGGCGGTGACCAGAATCGGCGCGGTTTCGCCGATCACGCGGGCGATCGCCAGGGTGATCCCGGACGCGATGCCGGAGATCGCCGTCGGGAGGACCACTTTGAGGATGGTCCGCCACTTGCGGACGCCAAGGGCGTAGGCGGCCTCGCGGAGTTCGTTTGGCACGATTTTGAGCATTTCCTCGCTGGAGCGGACCACCACCGGGATCATCAGCACCGAGAGTGCGACGGCGGCAACGGCGCCTGTCTTGGTGCCCGGACCGACCAACGCGAAGAAGGCGGCGGCGGCGAAGAGGCCCGCGACAATCGAGGGAATGCCGGTCATGACGTCCACGAAGAAGGTGATGGCCCGGGCCAGTGCGCGGTCCTCGCCGTACTCCACGAGGTAAATCGCGGTCAGCAGGCCCACGGGGACCGAGATGAGGGTGGCAAGCACCGTAATCAGCAGGGTGCCCATGAGGGCATGGTAGATGCCGCCCAGCAAGGGGGCGCCTTCCTCGACGGTCTTGTTATCGAAGGCGCCTGTGACACCATTCATGGAGGTGTTGAGGAATCCGGGGTCCAGGAGCCCGGGAAGCCCGTTGACCAGCACGGTCCAGATCACCGAGAACAGGGGCAGCAGGGCAACCAAGAAGGCTCCCACCACCAGGCAGGTGGCCAACTTGTCCTTGGCCTTTCGGGCGCCTTCCACAATCAGGCTCCAGCCCACCAGGCCGGCGGCGAAGAGGATGCCGGAGACGATCCCCCAGCCGAAGGCGTTGAATCCGATCAGGGCCAGGATCGCGGCGCCGAGGACCAGGGCAACGGCCACGACGATGTACGGCGCGGCCTTGGGCAGTTGGCCCTTGGTCAGTGCCGAGCGCTTGCGTACCGGGGTCAGGGTGGAGGTCATTTAGTTGGCTCCCGAGAATTCTTTGTGCCGGGTGATGATCCCGCGGGCGATCATGTTCACGCCGAGGGTGATGACGAACAGCACCAGGCCGGCGGCGATCAGCGTGCTGACCTTGAGTCCGCTGGCCTCGGGGAAGTTCAGGGCGATTTCTGCGGCGATGGTCTGGTTGCCGGACTGGATCAGGCTGGCTGTGAGGGCTCCGGAGGAAAGGACCAGCGCCACCGCCATGGTCTCGCCGAGGGCACGGCCGAGTCCCAGCATCACGGCACTGATGATTCCGGGCCGGCCGAACGGCAGCACGGTCATCCGGATCATCTCCCAGCGGGTGGCACCGAGCGCCAGCGCGGCCTCTTCGTGCAGCTTGGGGGTCTGCAGGAAGATTTCGCGGGTCAGGGAGGTGATGATCGGCAGGACCATGACGGCCAGCACGATCCCGGCCGTGAGGATGGTCTTTCCGGTGGCGGAGGCAGGACCCTGGAAGATCGGCAGCCAGCCCATGTTGTTGGCCAGCCAGTTGTAGGCCGGGGAGATTTCCTTGGCCAGGAACGCAACGCCCCAGGCGCCGTAGACCACGGACGGGATGGCGGCGAGCAGGTCAATCACGTAGCCCAGGCCGGAGGCGAGCTTGCGCGGTGCGAAGTGCGAAATGAACAGCGCCACACCGATGGCGATCGGCGTAGCGATCACGAGTGCGATCACGGCGGCGATGAGAGTGCCGATAACGAGTGGCCAGATGTAGGTGAGGAATCCTTCACCGCCCTGGATCTTGTCCGGCGAGGCCACGAGGGCCGGGAACGCCTGGATGACCAGAAACAGTGCCACGCCGAAGAGCACGACGAGGATCAGACACCCTGCCGCCAAGGCGGCTGCGGAAAAGACTTTGTCACCGGTGTGGCCTGCGCCCCGGGACTTGGTCAGGGAGGTGGTGGTCACTTCACGGTCCTTCGGTTTGGATGGGGATCCGGGTGCCGGCTGCGGAGGCCTCCGCGGCCGGCGTCCGGCAAATCTTGAAGTTTGGAACAAACGCGTCGGTTCCCTGCTCCATGGCGGCCGCGGTGACGGCCGCCATGGTGCAGGGAACCTGGGTCAGGCTCGTGTTTCCACTATGCCTCGCGGTGCGAGCGTATCCCTAGGCCTTGGCCTTGACGGTTTCGACAGCAGCGATTGCCTTGTCCTGGAGGGTCTTGGACAGCGGCGCCGACTTCGCGGCGTCGGCGGCGGCCTTCTGGCCCTCGTCGGAGGCTGCGTACTTGACGAACGCCTTGACCAGGTCAGCAGTGGCCTGCGTGTCGTAGGTGGTGCAGACGATGTGGTAGGACACCAGGACGATCGGGTAGGCGCCTGCGACCGTGGTGGTGCGGTCCAGCTTGATGGCGAGGTCGTTGGCGTTGCGGCCTTCAACCGGATTGCCTGCGTCCACTGCCTTGGCAGCCGCCTCCGGGGAGATCTTAGTGAAGGAGTCTCCGACCTTGATCTGTGCTGTGCCGAGCTTGCCGCTGACAGCGGAGTCGTCGGCGTAGGTGACCGCACCGGGGGTGTCGGTGACGGTCTTGACGACGCCGGAGGTGCCCTTGGCGTTCTCGCCCTTCAGGCTCGCGGGCCAGATGCCGGCTGCCTTGTCGGTCCAAACCGTGGGAGCGACGGCGGACAGGTAGTCCGTGAAGTTCGAGGTGGTGCCGGAGTCATCGGAGCGGTTCACCGGGGTGACCTTGAGGTCCGGAAGCTTGGCGTCCGGGTTCAGGGCCGCGATGGCGGGGTCGTTCCAGTTGGCGACCTCGCCGCGGAAGATCTTGGCCACGGTGGGAGCGTCGAGCTTCAAGTCCGTGATGCCGGGCAGGTTGAAGGCCACGGCGATCGGGGAAATGTAGACTGGGATGTCCAGGGCGCCGTCGGGACCGCACTTCTCCTTGGAGCTGGCGAGTTCTTCATCCTTGAGGTAGGCATCGGAGCCGGCGAACTGGGCCGAGCCGTCGAGGATCGCCTTGCGCCCGGCGCCGGAACCGTCCGGGGAGTACTGCACAGTGGCACCCGGGTTCGCGGAAGCGAAGTTGGTCTTCCAGACATCCATGGCCGCGCCCTGGGCGGAAGAACCGATACCGGTCAGGGTGCCGGTGACCTTGGGGCCGGAGGCGGACGGAGCGGTCTGGGCCGTGTTGGTTGCGTTGTCCGAACCGCAAGCAGTCAGCGCGAGTGCGCCGGCGGCGATAACAGCGATGGCCGCGTTGCGGCCGAAGCGGAGTGCCTTCACTTGATATACCCCTTTCAGGGCTTTGCGTGCCGGGCCGGAGATGGCCAGCAGGGATGCGTACGGGTTTGTACCTTTACCGACCGTAGGTGGCCCAGATGAAGAGAATTGCGGACCAAAGTGAACGGCCGGTTAACGACGCCGGGCTATTGGCTTACATCTGTCGGGCAGCCATTGTGTTCTGTGCGTCACAGTCGTATCGCCCTCAGTGTGATGGGTTTGCCGGCCCGGCCTGTCTGACCCGGGGGCGGCCGTGAACGGCCGCCCCCGGGCAGCAAATAGACTGGAGGGCATGGCCTCCGCGACTGGACTCTCCGCAAGCGCACGATTCCTGCGCGTCCGGGTCCGCACCGGCTTTGTCCGGAGCCGCAACTCTCTGGGCCCGGCCATCCAGATGACCACCTGTGCCGTCAGCGCCTACGCCTTCGCCGAATACGTCCTGGGCCATTCCGGACCGTTGTTTGCGGCCACGTCATCCCTTATTGCCCTCGGTTTTTCCCGCGACCCCAGGCTGCGCCGCGTCATCGAGGTGGGCCTGGGCTGCACGATCGGAATCGTGGTCGGGGACCTGCTGCTGCACTGGCTGGGCTCCGGAATCTGGCAGGCCGCCGTCGTTCTCCTGTTCTCCATCCTGCTGGCCAGGTTCCTGGACAGCGGGACGATCTTCACCACCCAGCTGGGCCTGCAGTCAGTGCTCGTGGTGCTCCTGCCCGCGCCGGCCGGGGGGCCGTTCACCCGCAGCATCGACGCCGTGGTGGGCGGGGTTTTCGCGCTCTTGATGACCGTCCTCGTTCCCAAGGACCCCCGGCGTGAACCCCGCAGTGATGTCAAGAAGCTCCTGCACGAGCTCGCCGAGGTGCTGCGGGAATGCGCGTCGGCGCTGAGCTACAGCGACTCCACGCAGGCGTGGCACGCCCTCATCCGGGGGCGGAACTGCCAGCCCCTGGTCGACGCCATGCGCCAGTCGCTGCGCGCCTCCGCCGAAGTGGCCACCCTGGCCCCCGCCTACCGGCGGCACCGGGAGGAACTGGACCAGATGGAGCAGTCGCTGGACTACATCGACCTCGCGCTGCGCAACAGCCGGGTCTTTGCGCGCCGCCTGACCAGCGCCATCAACCATGCGGCGCTCTCGGACGAGGCCACCCAGAACATCGCCGAGGTCCTGCAGGAGACGGCGGCCGCCATCGACGAGCTCTCGCTGGGCCTGGCGGAAGTCCACGACGGCGCCCGCCGCGCCCACCTGCGCACCGCCCGGTCCGAGCTGCGGGAGATCGCCGTCCGCCTGCATCCGCGGATGCTGGACGTCCAGCTGCTCGAGGGCGAAACCGTGGTCATGCTGTTCCGCCCGCTCATGGTGGACCTGCTCGAGGCCGCCGGCGTGGATTCCAAGGAAGCCCGGGACATCCTTCCCCCGCTGTAGCCGCTGTAGTTGCTGCTGTAGTTGCCGCCGGAGCGCCGCTGACCCCGCTGGCGCCCTTGGTTGTCGCTGGCCCCGGATAGTGTGGACCAATGGCTACGAAGACTTCCCGGGGGCCGAAGGCACCGGGCTACAAATGCGCCGAATGCGGCTGGACGACTGCCAAGTGGGTGGGCCGCTGCGGCGAGTGCCAGGCGTGGGGCAGCGTGGAGGAAACCGGCAACGCCGTCGCCCGGACGACGGCGGCCACGACGGTCCTTGAACCGGCCCGCCGGATCGCCGACGTCGACGCCACCACTGCCGCTTTCCTGCCCACCGGTGTGGACGAACTGGACCGCGTGCTCGGCGGCGGGCTGGTGCCCGGCGCCGTCATCCTCCTAGCGGGCGAACCCGGGGTGGGCAAGTCCACGCTGTTGCTGGATGTCGCGGCCAAGTTCGCCCGCACCGCGCAGGATGTTCTTTACATCACCGGCGAGGAATCCGCTGCCCAGGTCAAGCTCCGCGCGGACCGGATCGACGCCGTGGCCGAATCTTTGTATCTGTCCGCCGAAACGGACCTCGGGCAGGCCCTGGGGCAGGTGGAGAAGCTGGAACCGCGGCTGCTGGTGGTGGACTCCGTGCAGACCCTCAGCAGCGCCGATGTCGAGGGCAGCGCCGGCGGGGTGTCCCAGGTGCGCGAGGTTGCGGCGTCCCTGATCGCCGCGGCCAAGCGCCGCAACATGACCACGCTGCTGGTCGGACACGTGACCAAGGACGGCTCCATCGCCGGGCCCCGGCTGCTGGAACACCTTGTGGACGTCGTTTGCCAGTTCGAGGGCGAACGGCACTCGCGGCTGCGGCTGCTGCGCGCCGTCAAGAACCGCTACGGACCCACCGACGACGTCGGCTGCTTTGACTTGAACGAGGACGGCATCGAGGGCCTCGCCGATCCCAGTGGACTGTTTGTCTCCCGGACCAAGGAGCCCGTTTCGGGAACGTGCATCACGGTCACGCTGGAGGGCCGTCGGCCGCTGCTGGCCGAGGTCCAGGCCCTGCTGGCCGAGAGCGCCAGCTCCCAGCCCCGCCGCGCCACCAGCGGACTGGACAGCTCGCGCGTGGCGATGCTGCTGGCCGTCCTGCAGCAACGCGCCGGCTGCCTGCTCAACAAGGACGACTCCTATGTGGCAACGGTTGGCGGGGTCAAGCTCAGCGAACCCGCCACGGACCTCGCCGTGGCCCTGGCGGTGGCTTCCGCCAAGGCCAAAAAGCCGCTTCCCCAGCGCCTGATCGCCTTCGGCGAGGTGGGCCTGGCGGGCGAAGTCCGTCCAGTGCCCGGCATCAACCAGCGCATCCAGGAGGCACACCGGCTTGGCTTCACCCATGCCGTGGTCCCGGCCAGCCCCAACGGGCACGGGCCGGTTCCCGCGGGCTTCTCGGTCCGCGAGGTCGGCCACCTGGCCGAAGCGTTGGGACTGCTGATCAGCTGACGCCGCCGGGCAATAGAGGGCCATGGACAGTGGTGCGCTCCCTCCCAGTTGCTGCGGCCCCCGCCCCCGGTCGACCCGGGTTTCCGGGACTGGCCGGGACCGCACTGCCCTCGACGCGCGGGCAACCGGGAAGGAGCGTCTGCCGGGGTGCGGTGAGATCGACGTCCGAAGGAAATGCCTTGCCAAGAATACCCCCTGGGGGTATGTTGGGAAAAGACTGGCCCCTAATCCCGAGGAGGGCGTCATCATGGATCACCAGCACATCGGACCCGCTGTCCGCCCGGCCAACCAGGCCGTCGACGCCGGACAGCACAGGCACGAGGCCGCCGGCAGCGGGCACACATCCAAGGGGACGCCCAGCCCGGATGCGGGCCATCCGCCGGACGGCGACCACTCGGTGCACGGCCACGGCCAGCACGCCGGGCACAGCGTCGCGATGTTCCGGGACAGGTTCTGGCTGACACTAATCCTGGCCGTGCCGGTGGTCTTCTTCAGCCCCATGTTCGCGGAGCTCCTGGGCTACGAGCCTCCCGCCTTTCCCGGCTCGGCCTGGATCCCGCCGGTGTTCGGCACGGTGATCTTCCTTTACGGCGGCCGGCCGTTCCTCAAGGGCGGCCTCAGCGAACTGAGGGCGCGCCAACCAGGGATGATGCTGCTGATTGCCATGGCCATCAGCGTCGCCTTCATCGCCTCCTGGGTGACGAGCCTCGGCATCGGCGGTTTCGATCTCGACTTCTGGTGGGAGCTGGCGCTGCTGGTCCCCATCATGCTGCTGGGCCACTGGATCGAGATGCGCGCCCTCGGCTCGGCCCAGGGCGCCCTGGACGCGCTGGCGGCGCTGCTGCCCGACGAGGCGGAACGCGTCACAGCCGCCGGCACGGAGACTGTCAGCCTCGCCGAGCTCCGCGCCGGAGACACCATCCTGGTCCGCCCCGGCGGCCGGATGCCGGCCGACGGCACTGTCAGCGGCGGCCAGGCCGAATTCGACGAATCCATGATCACGGGCGAATCGAAAACTGTCCTGCGGGTCCCGGGCGATCCCGTGGTGGCCGGCACCATCGCCACGGACAACTCCGTGCGGGTCCGGGTGTCAGCCATCGGCGAGGACACCGCCCTCGCCGGGATCCGCCGCCTTGTGGCCGAAGCGCAGGCGTCCTCCTCCCGCGCCCAGGCCCTGGCAGACCGGGCCGCGGCGTTCCTCTTCTATTTTGCAGCCGGCACCGGCGTCCTGACCTTCATCTTCTGGACCCTGATGGGCAGCGTAGGTGATGCCGTCACGCGCACCGTGACGGTCCTCGTCATCGCCTGCCCCCATGCGCTCGGCCTGGCCATCCCGCTCGTCATCGCCATCTCCACCGAGCGGGCCGCCCGGGCGGGCGTGCTGATCAAGAACCGGATGGCGCTGGAGCGCATGCGGACCGTCGACGTCGTGCTGTTCGACAAGACCGGAACCCTGACCCGGGGCGAGCCGGAGCTCAAGGAGGTCGCCGCCGCAGGCACGGGAACAGCGGCCGGCCAGGACGCCGCGCAGAATACAGTGCTGGGACTCGCGGCCGCCGTGGAGGCGGACAGCGAACATCCCCTGGCCCGTTCGATCGTTGCCGCCGCCCGGGAACGGGGACTGAAGATACCGGCGGCGGACGGGTTCACCTCGCTGACCGGCCGCGGAGTCCGCGCCACGATTGATGGCCGCATGGTCCAGGTGGGCGGCCCGGCGCTGCTCCGGGAGCTGGGTTTGCAGGAACCGCGGGCTTTGGCCGCCTCTACGGGCGCCTGGCTGGAGCGTGGCGCCGCGGTGCTCCACGTCGTGGACGGCGGCACAGTTCTGGGCGCTGTCAGCCTCGAGGATGCCGTGCGGCCCGAGTCCTACCAAGCTGTCCGGGCCCTCCAGGCACGCGGCATCAAGGTGGCCATGGTCACCGGCGACGCCCTGCAGGTGGCGCACGCCGTCGCCGCCGGGCTCGGCATCGATGAAGTGTTCGCCGAGGTCCTCCCCGCCGACAAGGACAAGAAGGTGGCGGAACTGCAGGGCCGCGGACTGAAAGTGGCCATGGTGGGCGACGGCGTCAACGACTCCCCCGCGCTGGCACGGGCGGAGGTGGGGATCGCGATTGGCGGCGGCACCGACGTGGCAGTGGAATCCGCCGGTGTGGTCCTGGCCGGCAACGATCCGCGGGCTGTGCTGTCGATGCTCGATCTTTCCGAGGCGAGCTACCGGAAGATGTGGCAAAACCTCGTGTGGGCCACCGGATACAACATCATCTCGGTGCCGCTGGCTGCCGGGGTCCTGGCCTTCGCGGGGATCGTCCTCTCCCCCGCCGCGGGCGCCGTGATGATGTCGGCGTCGACCATTGTGGTTGCCCTGAACGCGCAGTTGCTGCGCAGGCTCAAGCTCAACCCGGCCGATCTCGGCTGACCGGAAGGAGTCCCATGCCGGAAACCAACCGCCGCGAATCATCATTCGGGGCATCCTATGCCCGCGTGGGTCCGCGGATGGATGCCCGCGGGGCAACGGAGCACCGCCGGCGGCTCGTGGAAGCGGCGCACGGCGTCGTCATCGAAATCGGGGCGGGCTACGGGGCCACCTTCCCGTTCTACCCTTCCGCGGTGTCCAGGGTGCTGGCCCTCGAACCGGACCCCACGCTCCGGGGGCTGGCCCTCGCCGCCGCCAGCACGGCACCGGTGCCTGTCAGCGTGAAAGACGGCGTGGCGGAAGCGCTGCCGGCGGCGGACGCCTCGGCGGACGTCGTCGTCTCCAGTTTGGTGCTGTGCAGTGTGGCGGACCAGTCCGTCGCCCTGGCGGAGGTGGTCCGGGTCCTGCGCCACGGCGGCGTGCTGCTGTTCTACGAACACGTTCGCTCCGCCCACCGCGTGCTGGCGGCCGCCGAAGACTTGGCCACCCCGCTGTGGAGCCGCGTGGCAGGCGGATGCCACCCGAACCGCGACACCGCCGCCATGATCGCGGCTGCCGGCCTCACCATGCAGCGCCTCGAGCGCTTCGGCTTTTCGGTCCTTCCCGGCAACCCGCGGCTGGCCCACGTCCTTGGCGCGGCGAGCAAGCCCTGAGCCTACCCCCGGTGTGGCGTTCCCGCCCGATTGCTTCCGCACCGGGGCTTGGGCTGCCCGGAATTCCGGGGCTTCCCGTTCCGGCCGGGCCGAACCAGCGCAGGCAACTGGGAGGAAGCGTCGGCCCGAAACCAGCACGGGTCGCCACTCGCTCCGCCACACGCAGAAGGGGCGCCCGCCGCAATGGCAGGCGCCCCTCCTTCAATGATTCGAACCGGGCGATGGGCCCCGGTGCTAGGCCTTCTTCGGAGGCAGGGCCAACTTGAAGACCTTGGCCCAGGTGGAGCCGACCTGCTTCAGCAACGGCCCGGTTGTATACGGCAGCCCGTACCGCTGGCAGATCTCCTGCACCTTAGGTGCCACTTCGGCGTAGCGGTTCGAGGGCAGGTCCGGGAAGAGGTGGTGCTCGATCTGGTGCGAGAGGTTGCCGCTCATCAGGTGCATGAACTTGGACCCGGAGATGTTGGCCGATCCGATCATCTGCCGAACATACCAGTCGCCGCGGGTTTCGCCTTCGACCATCTCTTCGGTGAAGGTGTCGGTGCCGTCGGGGAAATGCCCGCAGAAAATAATCGCGTGCGCCCAGACGTTCCGGACCGCGTTGGCGGTCAAGGTGCCATACAGCGCCTGCTTGCCCGAGCCGGTCAACATGGCGACGGCCGGTGTGGCGGCATAGTCCTTGGTGAATTGCTTCAGGGCCTTGAGCCCCAGCGCCTTGAGGTCCCGGGTCATGGCCTCCTTGCTCTTCTTGCCCTCCTTGTAGTCAGGCAATTCAAGATCGTAGAGTGCGATGCCCCATTCGAAGACTGGCGCCAGGATCGCGTTATACAGCGGATTGCCCAGATTGAAGGGCTTCCATTCCTGGGACGGATCCATCCGCAGCAGGTTGTACCCGATGTCATTGTCCTTGCCCACGACATTCGTCCACCGGTGGTGCAGGTCGTTGTGGGTGTGCTGCCAGGATCGCGTCGGGGTGACGAAGTCCCAGTCCCAGGTGGTGGAGTGGATGTCCGGGTCCCGCATCCAGTCCCACTGGCCGTGCAGGATGTTGTGGCCCAGTTCCATGTTTTCCAGGATCTTGGCGAAGCTAAGCATCGCCGTGCCGGCGACCCAGGCTGCTTTGTGCTTGCTCACCAGAAGGGTGGCGCGGCCGGTGATCTCAAGCCCGCGCTGGACCTTGATCACCCGGCGGATGTAAGCCGCGTCGCTGGCGCCGCGCTTGGCGAGGACCTCGTCCTTGATGGCGTCGAGTTCGCGGCCGAGCTCGGCGACCTGCTCGTCAGAGAGGTGCGCCGCCGCGTCCGGACGGACCAGCGGGCTGCCGGACTCCGCCAGGGCACCGGGCCGCGGCTTTACGGCAGCGGACGCCTTGCTTTGGGAAGGGCCGCCCTTGGGAGCTTCCTCGGAAACGTCGGGTTTGTCGGAAACAATCGTCATGCGGTGGTACTCCTTAGAGATCGAGGTTAACGGGTCCGGCGGCTGCCGAAACACACGTCTGAATTAATTGGCCGGGCTCGCCATGGACTTCGTCCGTGCGCAGGTCACGAACGTGGCCGGCCCGGAGTGGGATGAGGCAGCTGTGGCAGATGCCCATGCGGCAGCCGCTGGGCATCAGGATGCCGGCGTCCTCGCCGACATCGAGCAGCGGCGTATCGCCGTCGGCTTCGACTTCGCGGTCCGACGCCTCGAACGTGACCAGGCCGCCGTCGTGCCCTTCCCCGCCGGCGAGCTTCGTGCTGAAGCGCTCGATCGTCAGTGAGCCTTCCACGGCCGACGGGGCTTCAGTGGCCTCGGCGGCTTCGGCTTCCCAAAGCGTCTCGGCATCGTCGAGGAAGCCTTCCGGGCCGCAAGCGTACGCGGCACGCTGCCGCCAGTCAGGGCACAGCCGGTCCAGGTCGGCGGCGGAGGTGAAGTCCAGCCGGCCTTGCTCGCCGGTGAACCAGTGTGTGACCCGGAAGTTCGGGAACTGGTCGGCGAGCTCCGCGAGCTCTTCACGGAAGATGGTGTCCGCGGCGGTGCGGGCGGTGTGGATCAGGACGACGTCGGAGTCGGGACGGTGCGGCACCAGCGTGCGGATCATCGACATCACGGGCGTGATTCCGCTGCCGGCTGTGAGCATGAGCAGCGGGCGGGGGTGTTCGGGCAGGACGAAGTCGCCTTGCGGAGGCGCCAGGAACAGGACGTCGCCGGGTTTCGTGCCGCGCACGAGGGCGCCGGAGACAGCGCCCATATCGGTAACAGTAATTGCCGGGTCCTGCCCGGCGGGGGCGCTGAGCGAATAGGACCGCCAGTGGCGGACGCCGTCGAGCTCGACGCCAATACGGGCCCATTGGCCAGCAAGGTGCGCTTGCCAGCCGCGGCCGGGACGGAAGAAAATAGTGGCGGAATCGGCCGTTTCTGGAACCACCCTCGTGACCACGCCGCGCAGTTGGCGAGCGGAGAAAACAGGATTGAACAGCGACAGAATGTCTTCTGGAGCTAGGGGGGTGGTCAGTAGAGATGCGGCGCGCGCCAGCTTACGGAGCCGGATCATCTATCAAGCTTATGTCAGTTTGCGTAATACATCTTCACCCAAGGCATACGATCGACACAAGAAAACTATCCCACCGCAACAACTCATCGGATTAACCATGAACGCAGCCCCTGTCCCGGAGCCTTCTGGCCCCGCCCCCGCCCACGAACCTCCATGGCTGGCACTGCCCGGGGAGGTCAGCGACATGCTGCGTCCCAGGATGCCCGGCATCGTCGAGGCCATCATCGAGGCCGTCCCGCAGCTCGTTCCCGCCTACGCCAGACCGATTGAGGGGCGGTTCGGCCGGGGCCTGAGGCGGGGCGTGGCAGCGGCGCTTGACCGGTTCCTGCAGCTGCCCGGGACCCGGCTGCCGGCGCTGTCCGAGGAAAGCCGGGAGCTGGTGGCCGGCCTGGGCAGCGGCGAGTTCCGCCAGGGGCGGAGCATGGACGCGCTCCTGAGCGCCTACCGGATGGGTGCCCGCGTGACCTTCCGGGAAATGTCCAAGGTCTCAGTGGAACACCACCTCGGCCAGGGCGTCGTGGTGGATCTGGGCGAATCGATCCTCGCGTACATCGATGAGCTGTCCGCGGTCAGTGCCGAGGCCTACGCTTTTGAACAATCCGAACGCGCCGGAGCGGTGGACCGGCGCCGCACCGGACTGCTGGACCTGCTCCTGCTCGGCCAGGCAGACGAGGCAGCCCTGCGCCAGACTGCGGCGATGGCGGACTGGTCCCTGCCGCCGCGCATGGCGGTAGTGACGCTTCCGCTGGACCGGGCGGCCGGGCTGCGTCTGCGCCTCGGTCCGGGAACTCTTGTGATTGAGCGCGAGACCGACGTCGTCGCGCTGGTGCCGGCGCGGAATTCGCGGTCCGCCCGGGAGGATCTGGACCGTGCCCTGAAGGGGCGCGGCGCTGCCGTGGGGCCGTCCGGCGGCTGGGAGCGGGTTCCGGATTCACTGCGGCTGGCCGTGCTGGCGGCCGCGGCGCTGCCTCCGCGCGAAGGGCCGGACGATCCCCCGATTTGGGCGGACGAGCACCTGGCGCAGGTGATTCTTGGTGCGGAACCCTCGGCAATCACCGAACTGGCCACCCGGCGGCTCGCGCCGCTGGAAGGGCTCCGGCCCGCGCAGCGCGAGCGGCTCGCCGAAACCCTGCTCTCCTGGCTGCGCCACTGGGGCCAGCGGGCACCCGTGGCCGCCGAGCTCGGGATCCACCCGCAGACCGTGGGCTACCGAGCGGCACAGCTGCGCGAGCTATTCGGCGACGCCCTCGAGGATCCAACGGCGCGCTTCGAACTCGAACTGGCCCTGCACGCCGGGCGGCGGTAGGCGACCGGTGGGCCGGCGGCGGACCGCAGATTACCCGGCGAGCGCCCGCCGGCTGTGGAGCCGCAGCTCCAGGTCGTGCATCACGAGCGCCGCCAGGTCTTCCAGCGCAGAAGTGTCCTCCTCGCTGAACTCGCGGGGCTCACGGTCCAGGATGCACAAGGTGCCCAGGTTGTAGCCGTCCGGAGTGCGCAGCGGCACTCCGGCATAGAACTGCAGGCCGAACTCGCCGGCTACGAGAGGGTTGGCCAGCGTCCGGGGATCATTGATGGCGTCCCGGACAATCCAGGCATCGCCCTGCAGGATGGCGGAGGCGCACAACCCGGGGTCCCGGCCGATCTCCGTGACGTCCGTGCCGTGGTGGGACTTGAACCAGATGCGGTCATGGTCCACTACGCTGACAATCGCCACGGGCACCGAGAACATGCGTGCGGCCAGCGTCGCGATCCGGTCGAAGGCGCCGTCCGCGGGGGTGTCGAGGATCTGGTACCGCTCGACAGCCTGCATGCGCCCGTCTTCGTCGGTCAGCAGCGCGGCCTGGTCGCGGCGGTGGCGTCCCGTGCCATTGATGACTTCCTGGCGCAGGGCCAGGGACACTTCCCGGGCCGGCGGGCGGGCCGCCGGATCCCGGTCAAGCATGGAGGTCAGCAGGGCCACCCACAGGGGTGCGAGCTCTTCGGGGATGTGCGGGTCCTGGAGCAGCCGGGCCAGGGCGGACTGGACCGGCGCGCCGGGGTACGCCATCTTTCCGGTCAGGCCTTCCAGGAGGACCAGCCCCAGCGAATAGACGTCGCTGGCGGGGCCGGCCGGTTCGCCGGCGGCCTGTTCGGGGCTGAGGTAGGCCGGGGTTCCGGAGCTGTCGTCAGGGTCGCCGCAGTGGTCTTCGCGGATTGTGATGGCCACGCCGAAGTCGCTGAGTTTGGCGCGCGGGCGCCGGTCCTCGACGCTGTAGTCCACAAGCAGGATGTTGGCCGGCTTGACGTCCCGGTGGATGATGCCGTGGTGGTGGATGTGCGCCAGTCCGTCGGCGAGATCGTGTCCGATCACCGCCATGTGGGCTGCCGAAAGCGGGCCCTCGGCCGAGCGGCGGCGGAGGTCGGGGCCGCGGACGAGTTCCATTACCAGGTAGCTGAGCCGGCGGGCCGGGTCGCTCAGGTCTGTCCCGGCGTCGAACAGTGTCACGAGGGCGTGGTGGGCCATCCCTGCCAGGATCCGCACTTCTTCGCTTTGCCTGCGGGTCCGCTCTTCGTCCACAGTCCCGTCGCGGAAAAGTTTGACTGCCACTTCGCGTCCCAGGACCTCGTCCGTGGCACGGTACACGCTCGATTGGCTGCCCCGGCCAATGAGTTCTTCGATCCGGTAGCGCCCGCTGAGCAGGAACCCGGGGTTCATGGTTGTCAAAAGGTTTACGTGGTCCCTCTAATGGGGCCGCCGCTGGAATCGGGGCGGATCAGTCCAAAGCCGGAAAACCGATCCCGGCACCCGCATCATAAGCAAGCTTACTTATGATAACGCGGAAACCGGATTTCGGAAGACATGGCGGGCCTTTCGGTCCGGCGCCTTGCCGCTATTTTGCGGGGTTGTGGGTCCCGATCGGCACCAGGGTGAGGTCAGGGTGGTTCTTTTCGATCCGGCGCAGGGCCCAGACGTCGTTGAACAGTGCCAGATATTCCCCGTCGGAACGCAACAGGACTTCGGCGCCGGGGACGTTGGCCAGCGCCGGCATGGCGTCGACGGTCGAGATCCGGGCCATCGAGTACGGGAGGCGTTCCAGCCGCATCGGGGCACTGAAGTCGTGCGCCATGCGGTCTTCGACCACTTCGAACTGCATGGGGCCGACGGCGGCAAGGACTGGCGCCTGGTCACCGCGGATGTCGGAGCGGAGCACCTGGATGACGCCCTCGTGCTCGAGTTGTTCGATGCCGCGGCGGAACTGCTTGAACCGGCTCGGGTCCTTGGAGCGCGCCACCTGGAAGTGTTCCGGGGCGAACAGCGGGATCGCGGGGAACTCCACCGGCTGGTCCAGGAACAGGCTGTCCCCCACGCGAAGGGAGGAGGCGTTCACGAGGCCAACCACGTCGCCCGGGAAGGCCTCGTCGATCACCTCGCGTTCGCGGCCGAAGACCTGCTGGGCGTACTTGGTGGCGAAGGATTTCCCTGTCCGGGTCTGGGTGACCACCATGCCGCGCTCGAACATGCCGGAGCAGACCCTGATGAAGGCAACGTGGTCGCGGTGGGCCTTGTTCATGCCGGCCTGGACCTTGAAGACGAATCCGGCGAACGGTGCATCGACTGGGCGGGGCTCACCTTCGACGTCGGGCCGCGGGGCAGCCGGCGGGGCAAAGTCGACGAGGGCGTCGAGGATTTCCTTCACACCGAAGTTCAGCGCGGCCGAACTGAAGAGGATCGGCGTCGCCTTTCCGGCGTGGAAGGCCTCGACGTCGAACGCCAGGTTGGATTCAATGACCAGCCCGGCCTCGTCCACGGCATTCGACCAGTCCTCGCCCTGGCTGGCCGCGGCCTCATCCGGGGTGAAGTACTCGGTGAGGGCGATGTTGGCGCCGGAGTTGTTGCGCTTGAACTGCGCGAAGCGGTCATTGCGCAGGTCCCAGACGCCGCGGAAGTCGCCGGAGATGCCCACGGCCCAGGTCAGCGGCATGGGCTGCAGGCCGGTGCGCTCGGTGATCTCGTCCATGAGGGCCAAGGCGTCCAGGCCGGGCCGGTCCCACTTGTTGATGACCGTGATGATGGGCAGGTTGCGCTGCTTGCAGACCTCGAAGAGTTTCATGGTCTGGGTTTCCAGGCCCTTCGCGGCGTCGACCAGCATGACGGCGCAGTCCACGGCTGCGAGCACGCGGTAGGTGTCCTCGGAGAAGTCCGCGTGGCCCGGAGTGTCCAGGAGGTTGATGACGGTGTCCCGGTAGCCGAACTGCAGCGCTGCGGAGCTGATGGAGATGCCGCGGTCCTTTTCCATCTGCATCCAGTCCGAGACCGTCTCCTTGCGGTTGGCCTTGCCGCTGGAGGCCCCGGCAGTGCCGATCACCTTTGCGTGCAGCGCGAGGGCCTCCGTCAGGGTGGATTTGCCGGCGTCGGGGTGCGAAATGACCGCGAAAGTCCGGCGCCGGGCCGCCTGCTTGTGAATCTCCTGGACTCGGGCGGGGCTGAGGACTTCTTGAGACACGATGCTACTTTCGCTGCGGCTGTGGACGGGTCACGGCGCGGAGAGCCCGCGGTACACCCAAGGATCCAAGTTTATCGCAGGCCGCGCACCGCGCACGAAGCGGCGGCCATTCAGCGCCAAAATGCCGTCGAGGGCGGGACCCGGAACAGCCGTTCCGGAGGCTCTTGGCGGCACGTCGCAATGGACCACTTTAAGGCTTGCCCGTGCGGAAGTGGCCGTACTTTACCCCTATCATGGGGAGAGCGGGGAACTGAGTACTTTTGATCCTGCCGGGGGACCCTGGAAACCGGCGCACTTGCAGGCTCTCGCCTGCACCTTTGAAGGGAAATCTATGGCTCGGAGCCCTGAAGATGCGCTGAAGGCCACCCTGGCCAGGGTGGCACCGGGCACCGCCCTCCGCGACGGCCTGGAACGCATCCTCCGAGGACGGACCGGCGCGCTGATCGTGCTGGGAATCGACAGGACCATCGAGTCCATCTGTTCGGGCGGCTTCGAAATCGGAATCGACTTCTCCCCCACCCGGCTGAGGGAACTGGCGAAGATGGACGGTGCCATCGTCTGCGATAAGGATGCCAGCAACATCCTGCGCGCGGCGGTCCAGCTCGTCCCGGACTCGAGCATCGAAACGCAGGAATCGGGAACCCGGCACCGGACCGCGGAACGCGTGGCCATCCAGACGGGCGTCCCGGTCATTTCGGTCAGCCAGTCAATGCAGATCATCGCGCTGTACGTGCACGGGCTGCGCCACGTCCTGGAGGGCTCGGAGAAGGTCCTGGCCCGCGCCAACCAGGCCCTGGCAACCCTGGAACGCTACCGCTCGCGCCTGGACCAGGTGACCAGCTCACTCTCCGCCCTCGAAATCGAGGCCATGGTGACAGTCCGCGACGTCGCGGTCACGCTTCAGCGCCAGGAAATGGTGCGCAGGATCTCCGAGGAAATCTCCCAGTACGTCCTGGAACTAGGTGAAGACGGCCGCCTGCTTTCACTGCAGCTGGACGAGCTCACCGTGGGCCGCGGCCCGGGCAGCGACGTCATCATCCGCGACTACTCCGGCCCGGCCGCAACCGCGGAGGACATCGACAAAGCGGTCAAGGCCCTCGTCAGCCTGGGCCCAACCGAGCTGATCGATCTGGGCAAGATCGCCGGAATCGTTGGCTTCGCCGGCGGCGAGGCCAACCTCGACGCCGTCGTGCAGCCGCGCGGCTACCGCCTGCTCTCCGGCCTCAAGGCCGTACCCAAGGCCGTCGCCGACCGGCTCGTGGACCACTTTGGCGGCCTGCAGTTCCTGATGGCGGCAACGATCGATGACCTCATGACAGTGGACGGGATCGGTGACCAGCGCGCCAGGACCGTCAGGGAAGGCCTGAGCCGCATGGCCGAGGCCAGCCTGCTGGACCGGTTCCTCTAGCCCCCTCCAACACCCCTCGAGTGCTCCCCACCGGCCCCCTCGCCTCGCAAGCTCGGCCAGGGAACCCTGCCGGCGTGGGCCCAGGTGCCCTTTTGAGCGCCCAAAAGGGCACCTACGGAGCAGTCGACGGGGGTTAACGGGATTAGTTGAGTTGGAACACGGCCTTGGGGCTGGTTTTGTTCGCCAGCCGGGCGGTGAAGACATAGTAGGCGCCGCCGGCTCCGGGCTTGGCGTCGACGGGTTCGCAGCCCTGCACCGTGCGGTTGCGCTGCCACGGGAAGTTCGCGGACTCGCTCTTGCCCGGAGCAATGGTCTTCATCAGGTCCGTGCTCTCCGCCTGGCAGTCCTTGGAGGAGAAGATCCGGTCCGAGCCGCTGGTGATCATGTACTCCATCTGCGATGTCCCGATATTGACGTCGCAGGGCACCTTGTTGTTGTTGGTCACCGTGAGGCTTAGCAGCGGCTTCTCACCGGAGGCATAGATCTGTTTGTCGGTGGCAGCCGTGACGACCACCAGATTCTGCTCGCAGCCGTCGCCCGAGGCGGCCGTGGGTGAGGCCGAAGGATCCCCGGACGCCGTAGGGCTCCCCGACGCGGACGCAGTCGGCTGGCTCGCCGGCGCTGCGGCCCCTGAAGGCTGGCCACCGGATGAGGGGCCGCCGCCCTGGCCCCCACTCATGGCGCTCGAGAGGGCGACGAAGCCGCCGAAAGCCACGGCGAGAACGAGCAGCAGGACCACGCCGGCAATCAGCCGGCGGCGGCGGTACACCGGGCGGAGCGGGGGCCGTCCGGATTTCCGCCCGGATCGTCCTGGGGGAGAACCTTTCGGCCGCGAGCCACCCGTTCCTGAACTGCCTTGCCTGACCATTCTTCTAGCCTAGAGAACCGCGCGGGCTATGGCGCCCGACCACGCCGCGGGACCTACCGCCGTCCCGATCCGTTACCCCGATCTATTACGCTGAATGGATCGAAACTTTAACCCCAACGCCCCCAGTATCCGCCGCGGCGCAGCGGGAGCCCCTGCCCGCCGGGCCGCGCGCCCGCGCCGCGGATCTCCCCGCGCTCCATGCCGCCCTGGACGACTGGTTCGCACTTAATGCGCGGGAACTGCCGTGGCGGGCCGCGGAGTGCACCCCCTGGGGCGTGCTGGTCAGCGAGGTCATGCTCCAGCAGACGCCGGTGGTCCGGGTCCTGCCGGTCTGGGAGGAGTGGCTGCGCCGCTGGCCGGAACCGTCCGCTCTGGCCAGCGAACCCGCCGGGGAAGCCGTCCGGTCCTGGGGCCGGCTGGGGTATCCCCGGCGCGCACTGCGCCTGCACGCGGCTGCCGTGGCCATCAGGGACAGCTACGGCGGGGCCGTCCCCGGCGCCTACACCGAACTCCTGGATCTCCCCGGTGTGGGCAGCTACACGGCCGCGGCCGTCGCGGCGTTCGCCTATGGACGCCGGGAAACGGTGGTCGACACCAATATCCGCCGGGTCCACGCGCGGTTGGTCTCCGGTTCTGCCCTGCCGGCGCAGGCCCTGACCGCTGCCGAAATGCGGCTGGCGGCGTCCCTGCTCCCCGACGACGCCGGCGCCTCGGTGCGCTGGAACGCCTCCGTCATGGAACTCGGCGCCCTGGTCTGCACGGCGCGGGCCCCCGGGTGCGGCCAATGCCCTGTCCGGGAGTCCTGCGCCTGGCTGGCGGCCGGGGAGCCAGCGCCAACGTACACGCCCAAGGGACAGGCCTGGCACGGCACGGATCGGCAGGTTCGCGGCGCCGTGATGGCTGTCCTGCGGGTGGCCGAGGACCCCGTGGCGCCGGTGCTGTTCCATCAGGCTCCCGCGGACCTGGGCTTCGAACCGCAGGGAATCGGGATCCCGCTCGCGGCCCTGCACCGGCTCAATGCCGCTCCCGAGCAGCTGGAGCGGGCGCTGGCCGGCCTGCTGGGCGATGGCCTCGCGGAACTGTACCGGGGCGGCTTCCGGCTCCCGGGCTGAAGATCTACGCTGGAGCATGCGCAAGCTGGCGGCCGCGGCCGCTCTGGCCCTCACCGCCTTCCTGGTAGCCTCGTGCCGGGCGGAGGCCGCCTGCCCGGCGATCGGCCAGGCGACTGTCGTGACCTTCACCGTCGCCCGGGAGTATGCCCCGTCAGTGCGGGCCATCCACCTTCGGGCCTGTCAGGACGGGCGCTGCAAGGAAGCGGACCTGGAACTGGTGCCCGGGAGCACGGCCGTGGACCAGGGCTGTGAACCGGTTCGCTACGGCGGCGACGGCGTCTGCTCGGCCACTTCGTCGCCCGACGGCACCCTGACCGGCATGCTGATGATGGAGACGCTGACGGCCAGCCGCATCGAGGTGACGGCCACGGGCACAGATAGCGCCGGGAACCCGCTGCCGTCACGGACCGCGGCCTTCACACCCCGGGCGGCGCAGCCGTTTGGCGAGCAGTGCGGAACCTTCATCACGGCCGGCGTGGTGCTGGACGCGGCCGGCCTTAGGCAGGCACCCTAGCCCGGGCCGCCCGGCCTGCCAGACCCGCGCCTATGGTTCGCCGAACCCCGAGCCGACCAGGCGCTCCAGGTAGCCGACCGCTTTGGCGGCGTCCGGGCCGCTGGCCTCCACATGCAGGATGGTTCCCTTGCCGGCGGCAAGCATCATGAGCTCCGTCATGGAGGCGCCATCGGCGCCGTTGACGGTCACGTCGGCGTCCATGGCGGACAGGCCGCCGGCTATCTTCGCCGCCGGCCGGGCGTGCATGCCGGCCTGGTTGACGAGCTCGAAGTCCCCCGTGGCGTCAGGCGGCTGCTGGTGCACATGTTCGGCCTCCGCGGGGTGGGCTGGGGGCCGGTAGACGGCCTCGGCCGCGTCCTTCACCGCCGCCGCTTCGGCTCCGGCCTGGGCAGCCACCGCGGCCGCCACCAGTCCTTCCACCAGGGGCGCGTCCGCGAGCAGCACCGATCCCGGATCCGCTGCGAACTCCGCTGCGGACTCCGCCGTCATCACCGCGGATCCGAGGTCGGCGAGCACCACCACCCCGTCACCGGCGGCCTGCTCCAGCGCCGCCATGACCTTCTCCAAGCTCGTGCCGATGCGGCCGTCGTCGGTGCCACCGGCGGGGAGGATTAGGACGTCGGGGGCCATCTGGGCGGCGAGCTCGGCGGCGCCGTCCGCGATCTTGGCGCTGTGCGAGACCACCACCAGCCGGACTGTCATTCGGTCGCTCCGGCCGCGGCGCGCAGGATCAGTGCACTGGAGACCGCTCCGGGGTCGCGGTGGCCGATGCTGCGCTCCCCCAGATAGCTGGCGCGGCCCTTGCGGGCGAGCATCGGATCCGTGGACACTGCGCCGGCTTCGGCGGCCTCCGCCGCGGCGAGCAGCACCTTCCGGACGTCGCCGTCGCCAGCCGCGGCAGCGGCTGCGGCTGCCTCGATCGCGGGCGTCCAGGCGTCCACCATCGTTTTGTCCCCCGGCTCGGCCTTTCCGCGGACGACGATCCCGTCGCGGGCGGCCTGCAGCGCGGCCGCCAGGGTGGCGGCGTCGACGTCGGAAGTGTCACCGAGTGCCGTGGCGGCCCGCAGGAACGCGGTGCCGTACAGTGGGCCTGCCGCGCCGCCGACCTTGGACATCAGCGTCATGGCCGTCAGTTTCAGGGCCGCGCCCGGGGTTTCCGGCGGCGCCTCGGAAAGCTTGTCCATCACGGCCTTGAAGCCGCGGTCCATGTTCTCGCCGTGGTCCGAGTCCCCGATGGGCCGGTCCAGCTCGATTAGCTCCACCCGGTGTTCCGCCATGGCCTGCGCTGAAAGGGTCAGCCAGCGCACGGCCCAGCCGACGTCCAGCCCCACGGTCAGACGCCCCAGCGGAGGGCCGAAGTGTGCACGGGAGCGTCCCAGAGCGTCGCCATTTCATCATCGAGGCGCAGGACAGTGATGGAGCAGCCCTGCATCTCCAGGGAGGTGATGTAGTTGCCCACCAGGGACCGTGCCACGGTGACGCCCTGCTCGGCCAGTTTCTGCGCGGCCCGGCGGTACACGATGTACAGCTCGCTGGCCGGGGTGCCGCCCATGCCGTTGACGAACAGGAGAACCTGGTCCCCGGAACTGAGGCCGAGGTCGCTGACCACCGGGTCCAGGAGGCGGTCGGTGATGCCGTCGGCGTTTTCCATGGGAATTTTGTGCCGGCCCGGCTCGCCGTGGATGCCGATCCCGATCTCGATCTCGTTTTCCTCGAGCTCAAAGCTGGGGACTCCTGCGTGCGGAACGGTGCAGGCGGACAATGCCACGCCCATGCTGCGCACGTTCTGGTTGACCCGGTCACCGATCGCGGCGACTGCGTCCAGGTTGTCGCCGCGTTCGGCGGCCGCACCAGCGATCTTCTCGACCAGGACTGTTCCGCCGACGCCCCGGCGGCCGGCCGTGTACAGCGAATCCTGCACGGCGACGTCGTCGTTGACCAGAACAGTGCGGATCTCTACGCCTTCGGCCTGCGCGAGTTCGGCGGCGGTCTCGAAGTTCAGGACGTCGCCGGTGTAGTTCTTCACGATGTGCACGACGCCGGCGCCCGAGTTCACGGCCAGTGTGGCCGGCAGGATCTGGTCCGGGGTGGGCGAGGTGAACACGGCGCCCGGAACGGCGGCGTCGAGCATGCCCAGGCCCACGTACCCGCCGTGCAACGGCTCATGTCCGCTGCCGCCGCCGGAGACGAGTCCGACTTTCCCCGCCACGGGAGCGTCCTTGCGCACAATGTATTTCGGGTCCGGAAAAACGGTCACGAGGTCGGCGTGTGCAAGCCCGAACCCCTCCACTGACTCGTCGACCACGGCTTTGGGATCATTGATGAGTTTCTTCATGGCGGTGCTCCCTGGATGGTGTCCTGGCTGCTTGCTTAGACCCTACTACCGGGGCACGGCCGGCGGTAGGCTCCCGATTCCCTCGGCCCGGGGCTCCCTGGCGGGGCTGCGAATCCCGGGCCGGCGGGTTGTTGCGGCGCGTTCCCTGGTCCTACGGATGATTCAGGCTTGTTTGTCGGCTCACGCCGGGAAGTGCGGCCAGGCGTCGACGCCCAACCAGGAGAACGGCGGCGCGGCGAGCCGGCCCATCCGGGCGCGGGGTGTGGCCGGCGGCCCTGCCGCGGCAGGCGCGGGACCAGCGGTTTGTCCCGTCACGGGGACACCCGTGCCCGGCGACGAGCGGTTGGTGAATTCTGCCGGTGGCGCTTTCAGCGGCTGGACCGGCGGCGCTGCCGGAGCGTTGGCGATTGTCATTTGGAAAGCGGAGAAATCGGGAAAAATCACGGCTTTATGCAATCTTCTGCCTCCGAAAGTATGGCGGCCCACCCCCTGGGCCGGGATCAGTTTATCCACCAATTTTATTGAAGGGAAGCCCCGGGCGGGCGCCGGGTTCCTGGCGGCTGCCGGTGCTGGCCGGAACCCGCCGGACGCTCACCCGGACTGGGCACAACCGGCGGGCGCTACAGCTCCTTGATCATCCTGGTGTTGCCCAGCGTGTTCGGCTTGACCCGCGCCAGGTCCAGGAACTCGGCAACGCCTTCGTCATGCGAGCGCAGGAGCTCGGAATACACCACGGGGTCGACGGCGGTCTGGTCAGCCATGACTTCAAAGCCGTGCTTCTTGAAGAAATCCACTTCGAACGTCAGGCAGAAGACGCGCGAGACGCCCAGCGCGCGGGCATCCTCCAGCAGACGCTCTACCAGGGCGTGGCCCACGCCCCTGCCGCGCCAGGCATCCGAGGCCGCGAGTGTGCGCACCTCGGCCAGGTCCTCCCACATGACGTGCAGCGCTCCGCAGCCGATCACCTCGCCGTCTTCCGATTCGGCGATCCGGAATTCCTGCAGGCTCTCGTAGTAGGCCACGGTTTCTTTGGCCATGAGGATCCGCTGGTCGGCCAACGGCGCCACGAGCGTCTTGATGGCGCCAACGTCGCTGGTACGGGCAGGGCGGATGCGGATCGAGTCAGTCACAGCCCAATCCTACGGGGGCTCCGGGCCAGCCGGCTCGCGGCCGGGCCCGGGGCCGGGGTGTCAGAGACCCAGTTCGTCGGGGACGGGAATGTCCTTGTCCAGCAGGTTCCTGGCGAGGAAGTGCTCGACTACCCCGTACCAGACCTTGGCGTGCTGCGGCTGCAGGATCCAGTGGTTCTCGTCCGGGAAGTAGAGGAAGCGGTGGTCCGTTTCGCCGTTGTCGTCGGCCGCCAGCTGTGACTTGGCGAGCAGTTCGTACCAGAGCCGGAGCCCCTCGCCGATCGGCACGCGGTAGTCCTTGTCGCCGTGGATGACGAGCATCGGAGTGCTGATGTTTTTCACGTGCAGATGCGGGGAGTTCTCCAGCGCCATCTCGGCCGTCATCTCCTTGAGCCAGTACTGCGCGGCGTCCGTGGTGGGACCGAACTGGTCGAGGGCCCAGAGGCTGGCGTGCGTGACGATTGCCTTGAAGCGGTCCGTATGTCCGGCCACCCAGTTGGCCATGTACCCGCCGAAGGAACCGCCCATGGCGGCCGTACGCGTCTCGTCGATGTCCGGGCGCTGCACAACAGTGTCGGTGATGGCCATCAGGTCAGTGAACGGAGCCTTGCCCCACTCCCCCCAGCCGCGCTGGATGTGCTCCTGGCCGTAGCCGGTGGAGAGGGCAGGGTCCGGGAGCAGCACCGCGTAACCGCGGGCCACCAGCAGCCACGGGTTCCAGCGCCAGGTCCAGGCGTTCCAGGATCCCAGCGGGCCGCCGTGGATCCAGAGCAGCAGCGGGGCCGGGCTCGCGGCGGACGCGCCCTCGGGCAGCGCCAGGTACGCGGGCACACGGGCGCCGTCGGCCGCCGTCGTCTCCACGCGCTCAAGGGTCCCTTTGAAGTGCGGGCGCTCCGCGGGCGAGGGCAGGCGCACGACGCCGCCGCCGGCGAGGTCGATCCGCACAGGTTCGGCGGGGAATTCGTAGGAGCTGCGCAGGGCATAGGCGCTGCGTCCGTCGGGCGCGACGACGACGTCGGTATACGCGGCGGCGTCGTCCGTCAGGCGAAGCACCTGGCCAGCTTGGCTCCCGGCTGCACCGATCCGGAACACCGGCGAGGCGCCGTCCTCGTCGGCGGTGACCAGCAGCGCCGATCCGTCCGGCAGCCACGCTGCGGGGTGGGCCCAGCGGTCCCAATCATGGGCGAGCGGCGTCAGGGCACCCTCGCCTGCCGCCGGGCCGGCGACGTCGAGGAGGTGCAGCTTGACCTGCGGGGCCTCCAGCGGAGTGGTGTCGCTTTCACTGAGCACCACCAGGCTCCGGCCGTCCGGACTGACCGGGCCCGGGAAGTAGCTCAGGCCTTCCGTGTCCAGCAGAACCGTCCGGGTGCCGGTGGCGACGTCGATGGCGACCAGCACGGAACGTGAATCGGCATTAGCAAGCGGCTTGGCGAAGCTGCTGTAGATCATCGTGCCGTCCGGGCTGACCACCGATTCGGCGTCCCTGAGCCGGGTTCCGGCGTCGGGCGTCAGGTTGCGGAGCTTCAGCGGCGGCGCGGCGTCGACGGTGGTCGGCTTGCCGGCCTCCAGCTGCCCTCCGGATTCGACGGCGAACAACCGCGGCTGCCCCGGCCCCAGGTCCGCGTCCCAGTAGCGGACGGGGTAGCCGCTGTGCAGGATGGCCGCGACCTTGTTGTCCTTGCGCGCCTTGCGGCGTTCTTCGTCATTTTCCTCATCCGTGGAGCCAGCCAGCACCGAGGCCGCCACCACCACGGTGTCGGCGTCCTTGGCGGCGTGGACTCCGCCGATTCCGCCGGCGCGGGACAGAGCCACCCGGGCTTCGCCGCCGTCGGACGGGAGTATCCAGAGGGCGCTGACGGGGTCAGCCTCGGGGCTCTCCGGATCGGGACGGGCAGAGGTGAAGTAGAGGTCGCCGTTGGCGGCAAACACCGCACCCGCCTCCCCCTTGGCGCTGCGCGTGATCCGGCGGGCCTGTTTGACCCCGCCCGGGTCAACTTCCCACAGCGCGGTGCAGTATTCGGTGCCCTTCGCGCCGAGTGTCGCCACAGTGGTGACCAGCCGTGCCCCGTCCGGGCTCAGCGTCAAACCACTCACCTTGGGGATGGCGAGGTAGTGGTCCAGATCGTGGAAGGGGGTCTCGGGTTGTTCGCTCAGGGTCTCTGAGTCCTTGGCAGCCATGCACCGATTCAACACCGTATGTGGCATCGATCACAGAAAGTTCACTGAGAGTGAAACACTGCTTTCAGATACGGAGGGCCGTCGAACCGGCTGCCGGGCGCAAACGCAAGGCCCCGCCGTCCGTTTCGGGACAGCGGGGCCTTTTGTCTTGATGCTAGACGCTGGGAGCGATCTCCGGGATGCGCGGCTTGGCGTTGCCGGCGAAGGTGAACTTCGCGTCGTCGCCTTCGCCTTCCACATCCACCACCACGATGTCGCCGGAGTGCAGTTCGCCGAAGAGGATCTTCTCCGAGAGCTGGTCCTCGATCTCGCGCTGGATGGTGCGGCGCAGCGGCCGGGCACCCATGGCGGGGTCGTAGCCGCGGGTCGCCAGGAGCACCTTGGCCGCGGACGTGAGCTCGATGCCCATGTCCTTGTCCTTGAGGCGCTTCTCGAGCCGGCCGACGAACATGTCCACGATCTCGATGATCTCGTCCTGGGTCAGCTGCGGGAAGACCACAACATCGTCAACACGGTTCAGGAACTCGGGGCGGAAGTGCTGCTTGAGCTCCTCGGTGACCCTGGCGCGCATCCGGTTGTAGCCGGTCTGCGTGTCCGTGCCGGACTGGAATCCGGTGGCAACGCTCTTGGAGATGTCCCGGGTGCCGAGGTTCGTGGTCATGATGATCACGGTGTTCTTGAAGTCCACCACGCGGCCCTGGGAGTCGGTCAGGCGGCCGTCTTCCAGGATCTGCAGCAGCGAGTTGAAGAGATCGGCGTGCGCCTTCTCCACTTCATCGAACAGGACCACGGAGAACGGACGACGGCGGACCTTCTCGGTCAGCTGGCCGCCTTCCTCGTAGCCCACGTAGCCCGGAGGGGCACCGAAGAGCCGCGAGACCGTGTGCTTCTCCGAGTACTCGGACATGTCCAGCGTGATCAGCGCGTCCTCTTCGCCGAACAGGAACTCGGCGAGGGCCTTGGCCAGTTCGGTCTTGCCGACGCCGGTGGGGCCGGCGAAGATGAACGAGCCGCCCGGACGCTTGGGGTCCTTGAGGCCTGCACGGGTGCGCCGGATCGCCTGGGACAGGGCCCTGATGGCCTCGTCCTGGCCGACCACGCGCTTGTGCAGTTCGTCTTCCATCTTCAGCAGGCGCGAGGACTCTTCCTCGGTCAGCTTGAAGACCGGGATGCCGGTGGAGTTCGCCAGCACTTCGGCGATGAGGTCCTCATCAACTTCGGAGATGTCGTCCATGCCGCCGGTCTTCCACTGGCGTTCCTTCTCGGCGCGCTCGGCAATGAGCTTCTGCTCCTTGTCGCGCAGCGACGCGGCGCCTTCGAAGTCCTGCGCGTCGATCGCGGATTCCTTCTCCAGCTTCATGGCGGCGATTTTCTCGTCCATGATCTTGAGCTCGGGCGGGGCGGTCATGCGCCGGATGCGCAGCCGCGCGCCGGCCTCGTCGATCAGGTCGATCGCCTTGTCCGGCAGGAACCGGTCCGAGATGTAGCGCTCGGAAAGGCTCGCCGCCGAGGCGAGGGCGCCGTCGGTGATGGTGACGCGGTGGTGTGCCTCATACCGGTCGCGAAGGCCCTTGAGGATCTCGATCGCGTGCGCCACGGAGGGTTCCTTGACCTGGATCGGCTGGAAGCGGCGCTCCAGCGCGGCATCCTTCTCGATGTGCTTCCGGTATTCGTCCAGCGTGGTGGCACCGATGGTCTGGAGTTCGCCGCGGGCCAGCATGGGCTTCAGGATCGAGGCCGCATCGATGGCGCCTTCGGCGGCTCCGGCACCCACCAGGGTGTGGATCTCATCGATGAACAAGATGATGTCGCCGCGGGTGCGGATCTCCTTGAGGACCTTCTTCAGGCGCTCTTCAAAGTCACCGCGGTAGCGGGAGCCTGCCACGAGGGACCCCAGGTCCAGGGTGTACAGCTGCTTGTCCTTGATGGTTTCCGGGACATCCCCACGCACGATCGCCTGGGCAAGGCCCTCGACGACGGCGGTCTTGCCGACGCCCGGTTCGCCGATCAGCACGGGGTTGTTCTTGGTGCGCCGGGAAAGGACCTGCATGACGCGTTCCATTTCCTGCTCGCGGCCGATCACGGGGTCCAGTTTGTTCTCGCGCGCCGCCTGGGTCAGGTTGCGGCCGAACTGGTCCAGGACGACGGAACCCGCGGGGGTACCCTCGGCCTGCCCGGGGCCGACGCCGGCGCCCGTGGTTTCCTTGCCCTGGTAGCCCGAGAGCAGCTGGATGACCTGCTGGCGGACCCGGTTCAGGTCGGCGCCGAGCTTGACGAGCACCTGGGCGGCAACGCCCTCGCCCTCCCGGATGAGGCCGAGGAGGATGTGCTCGGTACCGATGTAGTTGTGGCCCAGCTGCAGGGCCTCGCGGAGCGAGAGCTCCAGGACCTTCTTGGCACGAGGGGTAAAGGGGATGTGGCCGGAAGGCGCCTGCTGGCCCTGGCCGATGATCTCCTGGACCTGCTCGCGGACACCGTCGAGCGAAATGCTCAAGGATTCAAGGGCTTTGGCGGCAACACCTTCACCCTCATGGATCAGACCCAAGAGGATGTGTTCGGTACCAATGTAATTGTGGTTCAGCATGCGTGCCTCTTCTTGGGCAAGCACAACTACGCGACGGGCACGGTCCGTAAATCGCTCAAACATTTCGCCACACTCCTAGCTACGACGTACTTTGATGCTACGTGGCCGGGTTCCAGATTTGGGGCTTGTTCGCCACAGGGGAAACCGGAGGGTTGCGCATCGCTGCCCGGACACCCCTCCCGGCAGGGGCGGGATGGGCCGGAACCCTTCCCGGGCGGGTGCAACCGGCCGGGCCGGGCGGCGCCGTCCGGCGCTTGCTGGCGGGGAGCCGGCCGGGCCGGGCGGCGCCTTCCCGCGCTTACCGGCGGTGCAACCGGCCGGGCCGGGCGGCGCCGTCCGGCCCTTGCTGGCGGAGCGGGTGCGGGGCCCGCCCGAAAGGCGTGCCGCCGTCGGCATGGCAATGCCCCCGCCGGATAACGGGGGCATTGGCATTTGACTGCGCCTCATTGGGACTTCACTGCGAGTTCACAGGGACTTCATTGCGACTTGATTGCGACCTGAGGACTTGATGAGACTTGATTGTCTCTTGATACCGGGCCGTGATACTGCGCCGCCCTGATGCGAGTCCCTGGCTAGGAATTCGCCTTTTGGTAGGCTTCCTGAATTTCGGCCTGGATACGTCCGCGGCTGTTTACCGCGTAGCCGTTGTCCCGTGCCCACTGACGGATCTGGGCAGAGTCCTGATTCCGTCCGCTGGAAACTTTCGTGCGCGTGGCGCGTCCGCTTGATGTCTTGCGTGCGTGCGACATAAATCGCTCCACTGCGGAGCGCAGTTCTGAAGCATTGCTTGACGACAGGTCAATTTCGTAGCTGACGCCGTCAAGGCCAAACCGGACAGTTTCGTCCGCGGATCCCCCATCCAGATCATCAACGAGGATGATTTTTACTTTCTGTGCCATAAAGGACTCTCTTTCCAAAGATCGAGCGTTAAAAAAGCAGGATGTATCTGGAATAAGTATCCTCCGCGTTACAGCAGGGAGTCAAAGCGCAAAACTTCTGTTCAAAGGAAAACCACAGGCGGCAATAGGGAACTATTACTTCGTTCCGGGTAATTAGCCCCCGAGGGCTCCGGAATCCTGCTCCCGGTTTTGAGCTTCCGCTCGGGCTTCCGCTTCGGCATGGGCGCGGGCTTCTGCCTGCCGCTCCGATTTGTCGGCATTGAATATGGATTTCATGGCAAACCAGAAAAGCAGGCCCACCACGATGGGGGGCAGCAATACGGCGATATAGTCCATGCTCAGTGTCCTTCGGGCTTCAACAGGGGGAAGAGGATCGTTTCGCGGATGCCGGCGCCGGTAAAGAGCATCACGAGGCGGTCGATGCCCAGGCCGATTCCGCCCATGGGCGGCGCGCCGTACTCGAGCGCACGGAGGAAGTCTTCGTCCAACTGCATAGCCTCCACGTCGCCCGCGGCGGACCGACGGGACTGTTCGGTGAGGCGTTCGCGCTGGATCACCGGGTCAATCAGTTCGGAGAACGCCGTGCCCCGCTCCATGCCGCCGATGATGAGGTCCCAGGCCTCGATCAGGCGGCCGTCTTCGCGGTGCTGGCGGGCCAGCGGCTGGGCGGACGGCGGATAGTTGTAGACGAACGTGGGGTTGAGCAAGGTAGGCTCCACCAGTTCGCCGAAGAGTTCGACGACGAGCTTCTCGGCGTCCCAGCCGGCGTCGACCTTGACCTCGTGCTTGGCGGCCAGTTCCAGCAGTTCGGCAACAGGGGTGTCCGGGGTCACTTCCTGGCCCACGAATTCGGACAATCCCGGGTAGACCGCCAGCCAGGTCCAGTCGCCGTCGAGGTTGATCTCTCCGGCTTCGGTCTGCAGCACGCGGCCCACACCGGCGGCGCCGGCGGCGTCCAGGATGATCTCCTTGATCCGGTCCGCCATGACGAACTGGTCCGCCCACGCCTCGTAGGACTCCAAGGTGGTGAACTCGGGGCTGTGCGTGGAGTCCACCCCTTCGTTGCGGAAGACCCGGCCCATGTCGTAGACGCGGTCGATCCCGCCGACCACCGTGCGCTTGAGGTAGAGCTCGGTGGCGATGCGCAGCGTCATTTTCTGGTCGAAGGCGTTCATGTGCGTCTCGAAGGGACGGGCCGTGGCGCCGCCGTGAACCAACTGCAGCATGGGGGTTTCCACCTCGACGTAGCCCTGGCGGTGCAGGGTTTCGCGGATGGAGCGGGTGATCGCGGCGCGGGTGTAAACCATCTCGCGGGCTTCGTCGCGGACAATGAGATCCACGTAGCGCTGGCGGACGCGCGTTTCTTCATTCAGCCCGGCGTGCAGCACGGGCAGCGGGCGCAGCGCCTTCGAGGCCATGGTCCAGGAATCCGCCATGACGGACAGCTCGCCGCGGCGCGAGGAGATGACCTCGCCCTTGACGAAGACGTGGTCGCCGAGGTCCACGAGGGACTTCCACTCCGCGAGCGCCTCCTCACCGATGTTCGCCAAGCTCAGCATGACCTGCAGCCGCACGGCCTTGCCGTCCACGCCGCCCTCCTGGAGCGTGGCGAAGCAAAGCTTGCCCGTATTGCGGATGAAGACAATGCGGCCGGTCACGCCGACGACGTCGCCGGTGGTTTCGTCGGCCTGCAGGTAGGCGTATTTCTCGCGGATTTCCGTGAGCGAGTGTGTGCGTTCGACACCCACCGGATATGCCTCGACGCCGCGTTCAATCAGCTTGGCGCGCTTCTCCATGCGGATGCGGGTCTGCTCGCTGGCATCGTGCGTCTCGGCGGCGGTGTTCGGGGCGGGGGTGTTTTGGGAAGTCACAATCCCCAAGTTTACCGTCGATTTGCGCCCGGGCAGGTCCCGGGCCGGTTCTGCCGGGCGCAGCCGGGCAGACAGGGCGCGGGAATAGACTCGGAGCTGTGGAGACATGGACTGTGAGGACCGACGACGGCGAGGGGCACCTCGAGCTGCACACAATCCGTCCGGCGGCGCGGGCGCCGGGCGGGCCGGGCGCATCCGGCGCCGCCCAATCTCAGAAACCGCGCGGTGAAGGATCCGGCGTCGTCATCGTGCACGGGACGCTGATCACCGATCAGCTCTACCGGCCGTTTGCGAGGAAGCTCGTCCGGCTGCTTGGCAGGCCGGTGCACTGCTACAACCGGCGCGGGCGCGCCGGTTCCTCGCCCCAGCCCGCCGACTATTCTGCCGCCACGGAGGTGGCCGACCTGGCCACCGTGCTCCGCGAGACCGGCGCCAGCGACATCGTGGCCCACAGTTATGGCGGGTTTGTGGCCCTGCAGGCGGCCCGTAGTCTGCCGATCCGCCGGATGGTGACCTACGACGCGGCCGTCAGCCTCTCCGGGAACCTCAGCCAGCGCTGGCGGCCGGAGCTTGAACGTTCCGTGGCCTCCGGCCAGCTTGACGACGCCTGGGCGCATTTGGTGCAGGGCCTGGAGACGGCGGGGCCGGTGTCCCGGCTGCCGCTGGGCGCGCTGCGCATGCTGAGCATCCTCTCCGCCCGGACCAACCTGGGGGCGGAAATGCGGGAACTGCTGCCCACGGCTGTTGCGGAGATGCGGGCCGTGCTGGCCGCCGACGCCGAACTCGGTGAGTTTGCCGCCATCACCACGCCCACGCTCATGCTCAGCGGCGGCTGGAGCCCTCCCTACTTCGCCGAGACAGGCCGCCAGCTCGCCGACGCCGTCCCGGCGCTCAGCTTCGCCGTGGTTCCCGGGCAACTCCACGAAGGCCCCATCCGGCCGGGGAACCGGCTGGCCCTCCGCGCGGCACGGTTCCTGCTCGGCGGGGCCGGCGCTGTGACTCCGCCCTCTGGCAACCTGGTTGGCAGCCTGACGGCCGGGGGCATGGCCGGCATCGCCGGGGTGCCGGCCCGGTGGCGGCGGATTGGGTCCGGCGGCTGACGGCACCGCGGCGGCCGACCGCTAGAATCGGGGGCGACCCTTTCGAAAGGACCCCCTTGGCCAAGCTCTACTTCCGCTTCGGCGCCATGAACTCCGGCAAATCTACGGGGCTGCTGCAGGCTGCGTTCAACTATGAGGAACGCGGGCAGCGGGTTCTGCTGGCCAAACCGGACGTGGACACCAAAGGCGACTCCGACGTCGTGTCCCGCCTGGGCATGACCCGTTCCGTGGACTTCCTGATCCCCGCCGGCGCATCGGCCCGCGAGCTTTTCACCGCCCAGGCCCACGGAGACGATCCCGACGCCCTTCTGCAGCACGTGGACACCGCGCCGGTGGCCTGCCTGCTGGTTGACGAGGCCCAGTTCCTGGAACCGGAGCAGGTGGACGATCTCTTCCGCATCGCGGTCCTGGACAACGTCCCCGTACTCGCCTACGGCATCCGCACCGATTTCCGGACCCGCGCCTTCCCCGGTTCCCTTCGGCTCCTGGAGATTGCGCACACCGTCGAAGAACTCAAGACCATCTGCCGCTGCGGACGGAAGGCTATCTTCAACACCCGCCGGATCGGGGACCAGGTGGTCTTCGACGGGAACCAGGTTGCGATCGACGGCCAGGACGTCTGGTACGAGTCGCTCTGCGGCGCCTGCTACCTCGAGGTCTCCGGCGGCCGGCTGGGCAACTAGCTCCACTGCGCCGGGCAGTGCCCAACTGAACTGCGGCCCATTGAACGGCACCCTACTGAGTTGTGGCTTACTGCAGTGGGGCGCGGCCTCGGCTAGGCTCGGAGCATGACCCGCGAGAACATCAGAACCCCCGACGGCGGAACGATCGAGCTTTTCAGCACGGGCGCCGAGCTCACCTCGGCGGGTTCGGGAATCGTCGTCGTGCCGGCCTCGATGGTGACGGCCGCCGATTACACGCGTTTCGCGCAGAAACTCAGCGCTTCACTGGGCCGGCCGGTGCACACCTTCAACCGTCGCGGCCGCGGCTCGTCCTCCCCGCAGCCGGAGGGCTACACCCTTGACGTGGACATCCACGATCTCGACGCCGTCATGAAGCAAACGTCCAGCACGGACGTCTTCGGCCACAGCTTCGGCGGGGCGGTGGCCCTCCACGCGGCCCGCACCCTGCCGGTGGAACGGCTGGCTGTGTACGACCCCGCCGTGTCCGTCAACCACAGCGTGACGGCGGACTGGACGCCCGAATACGAGCGGGCGACCGCGGCCGGCGACGACGACCGCGCCCTCGCCGTCCTGCTCAGAGGCCTGGAGACCGGCAGCGCCCTGTCCCGGATGCCGCTGTCAATGCTGACGCTGGCGAACAAGCTTTCGGCGGGCACGCCGATGGGCAAGCAGCTGCGCGACCTCATGCAGACCGGTGTCCGCGAGATTAAGGCGATCATCGCCGCGGACATGCCGGCCGAACCGTTCCTGGAACTTCCGCTGGAGACGCTG
Organism: Arthrobacter sp. ES3-54; assembly: GCF_029504395.1. Lineage (GTDB taxonomy): Bacteria > Actinomycetota > Actinomycetes > Actinomycetales > Micrococcaceae > Arthrobacter. The sequence continues at coordinate 359,955 of NZ_JAQFIF010000003.1, read as the reverse complement.
ATCATTGTGGGCGAGAAGAGCCCGGCATACTTCGGCGTGGCCTGTGCCCAGATCCACGATGTCCTCTCCGGTTCCAGCTACACGATCCTGCCCGGCATGGGCCACGACGGTGTCAACAAGGCGCCGGACAAGCTGATCGCCGAGCTCAGCGCGTTTTACGCGGGCTGACCCGCAACAAAGCAACGCGAAATCGGCAACGCGAAACAAACGCGGCGTCACGTCGCTCCCATCCGGCTGAGGACATGGGCGCGACGTGACCCGCTTTTTCTGGAGTGGCGTTGCTTTTAGTGTGCGGGCTGTGCCGCGCCTGCGGTCTTGCGCATCATGGTGGACAGCACGACGGCGGCGAGGGCTATGACGGCCGCCGTCAGGAATGCGGCGTGCATGCCGGCAACCATTCCCGAGGACTCTGCCACGAAAGCGTAGATAGAGACCAGCAGCGCCGTGCCGGCGGCGCCGGCCACCTGCTGCAGCGTGCTCATGATGGCCGAGCCGTGGGAGTACAGGTGCGGCGGCAACGGGTTCAGGCCTGTCGTGAAGGCGGGGGTGAACAGCAGTGCCAGGCCCAGGCTCAGTGCCACGTGCAGGGCAATGATCCATCCCACGGGTGAGCCGGCGTCCAGCATGGAGAACTGCCAGAGGGACAGCACCATCATCACCGAGCCGGTCACTGTAAGCGGCAGCGGCCCGACCCTGTCGAACACGCGGCCGATGAATGGCCCCAGCAGGCCCATGGCGAGGCCGCCCGGAAGCAGCACCAGGCCGGTTTCGAGTGACTTCAGACCGCGGATCTCCTGCAAGTACAACGGCAGCAGGATCACCGCGCCGAACAAGGCGATCATGGCCACGACCAGCAGCAGCACGGACACCGTGAACATCCGGAACGTGAAGGCGCGCAGATCCAGCAGGGGGCCGTCGCTCTTCTGCAGCTTCAGCTGGCGCAGGACGAACGCGGCCAGGGCAACCACTCCGACGGCCAGGGCCACCACGGCAGGGGTGCGGGAGCCGGCCTGGCCGCCGCCGATCTGGCTCAGGCCGTACACCAGGCCGCCGAATGCGGGGACCGTGAGCACCACTGAGAGGGCATCAAGCCGGGTCTTCTCGGAGGTGCCGATGTTGGTCAGATATTTGGCCCCGATGGCCAGCGCGGCGAGGGCGATGGGCAGCACGAAGACGAACATGAAGCGCCAGGAAAAGTGCTCGAGGATCAGGCCGGAAACTGTGGGGCCCATTGCCGGCGCAACCGAAATGGCGATGCTGACGTTGCCCATGACGGCGCCGCGGCGTTCCAGCGGCACGAGCGTGAGGATGGTGGTCATCAGGAGCGGCAGCATGATGGCTGTGCCGGCGGCCTGGACGATGCGGGCCAGCAGCAGGACTTCGAAGCCCGGCGCGAGGGCGGCCAGCAGCGTGCCGCCGGAGAACAGCCCCATGGCCAGCATGAACACAGCACGGGTGGACAGCCGCTGCAGGATGAACCCGGTGGTGGGGATCACCACAGCCATGGTGAGCATGAAGCCGGTGGAGAGCCACTGCACGGTGGGCGCATCGATGTTCAGGTCCACCATCAGCCGCTGCAGGGCAACGTTCATGATGGTCTCGTTGAGGATCACCACGAACGTGGCCACCAGCAGCGTGACGATGATGGTCACGGACTCCCGGGACATCTTCGCCGGCGCGGTTGGCGCGGACGGCACGTTCTGCGCGGGGATGGTGGGGGCAGCGCCCGGTGCGGGATCGCCAGAGGCGTTGGACGAGACGTCTGTTGACATGGGAATTCCCTCAGGGAGTTTGGTGTGGGTCCGGCGAGCTTCAGCGCTGCTGCAGGTTCCAACAGTCTAAGGCCCGGGGGCATTCCCGCCACCGGAAACCGATGCGGGGTCAGCTACTGCCCGTGGAGGTCCGCCGTTTAGGCCGTAGACCCCGTGCCGGTTTCAGGAGTTCAGGGGCGCGTTGTCGATGAGGCGGACGGGGCCCACTTTGGCGGCGATGATCGCCAGCCCCTCGCCGCGGAACGGGGTGTCCCGGCAGTTCTCCGCGAGGGGCTCGAGGGTGCGCGGATCCACCACCTCGAAATAGTCCAGTTCCACGAGCGGCTGGGACCGGACCAGGGCCTGCGCGGATTCAACGTCCAGCGGCTCATGCGCGTTGGCACGCTCCTCGATGAGCCGCAGCGCTCGGGAGAGCACCAGGGCAGCCTCGCGCTGGTCCTCGGAGAGGAAGCGGTTGCGGCTGGACAGTGCCAGGCCGTCGGCCGCTCGGACTATGGGCACGGGCACGATCTCCACGGGGAAATTCAGGTCCGCCACCATGCGCTGGACCAGTGCCAGCTGCTGCGCGTCCTTCTGGCCAAAATAGGCACGGTAGGCCGGCTGGGCTCCGCCCGGCAGCCCTGTCCCCGGGATGCCGTAGTGCAGCAGTTTCGCGACGACGGTCAGGGCGCCGTCGAAGTGTCCGGGCCGGGACGCGCCCTCCCACTTTTCGCCCAGGGGTCCCGCCGTGATCCGCACCAGGGGTGCCCCGCCGGGGTAGACCTCCTCAACGCTCGGCGCGAACGCCAGGTCCACGCCCTCGGCGTCGAGCAGCGCGAGGTCCGCTTCGAGCGTCCGGGGGTAGCGGTCCAGATCCGCGGCCTCGCCAAACTGCAGCGGGTTCACGAAGATGCTGGCCACCACGACGTCGTTCTGGGCGACGGCCGTCCCGGCCAGTTGGGCATGCCCCTCGTGCAGGGCGCCCATGGTGGGCACGAGCCCCTGGGACGTGCCGCCTTTCTGCGCCAGCAGCCGGGCGCTTGCGGCGCGGAGCTGGGCAGCCGTGGTGACGAGTTGGATTGCCATGTCAGGGTCCTTCCGGGGCGGGCGTCCCGTTCTGGCCGGGGCCGCCGAGCGCCTGTTCGATGCCGTCGACTTGTTCCGGCTTCAGGAGCCCGCGGCTTCCTGCCCGGCGGGCTGTCGCCCGGGCCATGGCCAGGTACGCCTCAAGAATATCGCCGGCGGCGCCGTCGTCGTACTCGCGGAGGGCGCCCGCGTGGGCGGCAACTGTGCCCGTGTCGCCGCGGGCAACAGGCCCAGTCAGGGCGGATTCGCCGGAGGCGAGGGCGTTCTCGAGGGTGGCGCGCAGCAGCGGGCCCAGCATCCGGTCCGGGGCGTCGACGCCGACGTCCCGGAGCAGCTGCGAGGCCTGCGCCACGAGCGTGACCAGGTGGTTGGAGCCGTGCGCGAGGGCAGCGTGGTACAGGACGCGGTCCGCCTCGGCGATCGCGACGGGCTCGGCGCCCATTTCGACGACGAGTGCCTGGGCGATCGGCAGCATCGCGGCGTCGGCCGTGACGCCAAAGGTGCAGTCCAGGAGCCTCGTGAGGTCCAGGCTCATGCCCGTGAACGTCATGGCCGGGTGCAGCGCGAGGGGCACGGCGCCGGCGGCACGGACCGGGTGCAGGATCCCGACGCCGAAGCGCCCGGAGGTGTGCGCCACGAGCTGGCCGGGCTGCCAGGCGCCGAGCTTGGCCAGACCGTTCACGAGCGGGCCTAGGGCATCGTCCGGGACGGCGAGCAGGACCAGCTCGGCGCGCTCCACGATGTCCTGCACCTCCAGGATCGGGACACCGGGCAGGAGTGTTTCGACGCGGTCCCGGCTGGCGTCCGAAACGGCCGACGCCCCGATGACGGCGTGCTCGGCTCCGCGCAGCGCCGCCCCCAGGACGGCACCGACCTTCCCTGCGCCAATGATTCCGACGCCGAGGCGTCCTGGTTTAGCCATGATGCGGGCCTTCCTGAGGGTGGTCTGCGGGTGGTGCGGCCGGCTGGGCCACCGGCTCCATCCAGTGCTCGCTCTTCTGGCGCTTGCGTGCGGCGCGGGCACGGGCGGACTGCGCATCGAACAGGGCCCGGGCTTCGTCGAGGCCGGCCTGGATGAGCCGCGGTGCCACCGGACCTGCCGTGGTGTGCAGGACCAGGTCCGCCACCCGGAATCTGCGGGCGAGCGGGCCCTGTTGCAGCGCCATGGACTGGGTCCGCTGGTGCGGCACCACCACCAGGCTCCGCCACCACCGGCCCGATCTCAGGAGCAGGGCGGTCTCGGTTGCCGTGAAGCCGTTGCGCCGCCAGCCCAGCGGCGCCAGGAACCGGGCCCGGCGCGGGCTGGTGACGAAGCCGCCGTCGGTGTCCTGCCCGCCTCCGCTGCCTGGAGTCCCGGCGGCGTCCGCGAGACCGGTGATCCCTGCGGTGAAGACACCCAGCGGATCCGGGGTTCCGGGATCCGGGAGCACCAGGGAGAGGATTTCCAGGACGTCCGCAATGGATCCCACCGGAAGCAGCGTGGTCCGGGCCGTTCCCTCGCCGGCGCTGGCGGCCAGACCGTAGCCGGCCACGTTGACCTGAATGCGGTACCAGCCGAAAATCCGCCACAGCGGCGGCTGGCTGATCTTCAGCGCCTGGATCCTACCCGGCGGCACGGTCTGCGCCTGCGTGTCCAGCAGGCCGTAGCGCAGCCGGATGCCGTCCGGGGAAATGGCGGCCGTGAAGTTGTAACCCTTGTTGAACGAGGACCAATAGGAGGCGACGAGTCCGATCGCGGCAGGGATCAGGAAGACCGCGAAGCTCCGGTTTTCAGTGACGGCGGACAGCAGCACGGAAGCGATGCCGCCAGCCAGGATCACGACGCTTTGTTCGCTCAGGAGCAGCGAGCCCACCAGGCGCGGCGGCGGCACGGTGAGCACCACCTGTTCCGGGGCCTCCACGGCGGCGGTCTCCGGTTGTCCCGGCTCCGGCGACGGCGACAACGTCCCGCCGGAGGCACCGGAGGCGCGGGCCAGGATTGTCGCGCGGAGCTGCTGGGCCTCGTCCGCGCGCAGGTACGCCAAGCGAACCGCGGATTCGCCGGCGTCGGCGACTTCGAACCTAAGTTCAGCAAGTCCGAAGATCCGCGCCAGCAGGGGCTGCACGACGTCGATTGCCTGCACCCGGTCCAGCCGGGCCTGCCGCTGCTGTTTGAAGAGGAAACCGGTGTTGACGCGTACGTAGCCGCCCGCCACCTGGTAGCGGGTGAAGTACCAGCTCAGGACGTAGCCGAGGACGGTCAGCAGCAGCAGGGTGCCGCCGCCGAGCAGCAGCCACGGCGCCCGTCCGGCCAGCCGCTCGTCAAAGAGCGGGCCGCCCTGGAGCAGGCGTTCGAAACTGTCGCGTCCAAAAAAGAACAACAGTGCGGCCAGGGCCACCCAGCCACGGACAAAGGGCGAGGCCGGGTGCACGCGCAACCAGCCGGCGTCGACATTTCCTGCGTTGCCAGCCGCGTCGGCACCGGAGGGTCCGGCACCCTCCGGTGTCAGCGCCATCGTGTCACGCTCTTCCCGTCACAGCCCGGCCAGCCGGGCTTCGCCGCGGGCGGACAGCTGTTCGCGGAGCCGGGCCCCTTCGCTGGCGGGCAGGCCGGGAATCTCGGCGCTGGTCGCGGCGGCGGCGGTGTGAAGCTTGAGCGTGCACAGGCCCAGCGGACGCTCGACCGGGCCCACCCCGATGTCCACGTACTGCATCCGACCGTACGGGACCACGAGGGTGCGCTGGAAGAAGATGCCGCGCCGGATCAGGAGGTCGTCCTCCCGCTCGGCATAGCCGATCGAGCGCACCTGACGGGGAATCAGCAGGAGCCGCCACAACGCCAGAAGCAGCCAGACGGCGGGAATGGCGACGCCCAGCCAGACCGGCGGCCAGGTCCACACGCCGGTCAGCACCAGGACCAGGGGAAGCAACAGCAGGGACACCGCAATCAGGTTGCCCAAGGCCCACCCCGCGAGGCGCACCTTGACGTACTTCGGTGACACCCTGAGCCAGTCGATGCCCGGAGGATCAATCGCTTCGGTACGCATATTCGCCTTCCGACGAGGGCTTGCTGCGCTTTCCCTGCACGCCGGGCCGGGATTCGGCGTCGCCGTCCTCGGGCGGAATCCGGCAGAACCGCTCGACGACGAGCCCCACGATCACCATGATCAGCCCGCCGCCGGCCATCGCCAGCGCCTGCCAGGTGAGGTCCTGGTTGCTGCGCAGGTTCCACAGCCGCAGTTGCTCCACCACGACCCCCGCGTGCCAGCCCAGCAGGACCGCGCCGGTGTAGGCGCAGGCCTGGGCGAGGACCAGCGTCCAGGCCGCCAGGATGGGGTTGAGGATTTTCTTCTTCTTGCCGTTGCGCCACCGCAGCACGCGGATGCCCAGCACCAGGGTGAGTGCCACGATCACACCCATGGTCAGCAGCCCCGTCAGCGGCAGCACCGGGGTGGCCAGGCTGTAGCGGCCCGAGAGCATGGTGGCGGACCAGCCGGCCACGGCCATGACCACGCAAATGGCCAGCAGGAGCAGGGGGCTGGTCAGCTTCACGGCCGCTCCGCCGCGCCGGACACGCCTGTGCGCTCTGTGGTTGTGTGGGTCTGGAAGCCGTCAAATGGCGCGAGGTCGCCAAAATCGGCGGCCTTCGCGGCGAGGTCGCCTACGCGTTCGCCGTTGAGCTCCGCCGCGGGATCGATCAGCGACCACGGATAGAGCACGAAGGCCCGTTCCGCGGCCCGGGGGTGGGGCAGGGTGAGCTCGGGGTCGGAGCTCACCACGTCCCCGTAGGTGATGATGTCCACATCCAGGGTCCGCGGCCCCCACCGGACCTCGCGCACGCGTAAATGCTTCTGCTCGACGGCGTGGCAGTGCTCCAGCAGTTCGCGCGGCGGCAGGGACGTCTCGAGGGCAATCACCATGTTCAGGAAGTCAGGCTGGCCCGGCGGGCCGCCCACGGCCTTCGTCTGGACGATCGGCGAGATGGCCAGCAGGCGCACCTCCGGCGGGTCGACGAGGTCCGCGACGGCGGCGGACAGCGTGTCGCTGCGCTCCCCCAGGTTGCTGCCGAGCGCGATCACGGCGCGGGTGTAGAGCGGGCTCACGGCCGGCTCCGGTGCACGCTGACGGAGACATCGCCGAAGTCGACTTCAATCGGGGCCTTGGGCTTGTGCACGGTGATGTCCACGGCGGCCACCGGGAATTTCTCCAGCACGTCCTCGGCAATCCGCACGGCGAGGGCCTCGATCAGGTTCAGCGGTCCCCCGGTGATCCAGTCGCGGATGCAGTTGGCCACTTCGCCGTAGTGCGCGGTGTCCAGGACGTCGTCGGACGCCGCGGCCTTGCTGAAATCCAGGTGCAGCACAGCGTCAACAACGAACGGCTGGCCGTCGCGGCGCTCGAAATCGAACACACCGTGATGGCCGACGGCGGTGACGCCGCTCAGCGTGATCTGGTCCATGGCGTCCGCCGGATCAGTTGGTGCCGGCGCCGGCGGCAGCAGCCGTTGCCGGGCTCGTCGGGGGTACCATGCGGGCGGCGACCTTGACGGCGTCGAGGCTCGCGCCGACGTCGTGCACGCGCACAGCCCAGGCGCCGCGGAACGCGCTGATGGCGGTCACGGCGGCGGTGGCGGCATCGCGTTCCACCGGCTGGGCGGCCTTGCCCGCCACGGTCAGGAGGCTGCCGAGGAAGCGCTTGCGTGAGCCGGCGACGAGGACCTTGTGGCCCATGGCCTGCAGCACATCCAGGTGCTGCAGGAGCTCCCAGTTCTGGACGTCGTTCTTGGCGAAGCCCAGTCCCGGGTCCACAATGATCTGCTCCGGGGCGACACCGGCGGAGTACAGCTTGTCGCGGACGCCGGCGAGTTCCGTCACGACTTCCCCGGCCACGTCGCGGTAGTCCGTCAGGGAATTCATGGTGCTGGCGTCGCCGCGGCGGTGCGTCAGGATGTAGGGGACCTTGGTCCGGGCGGCCAGTTCCGCCATTTCCGGCTCCATGGTCAGGCCCGAAACGTCGTTAATGATTGCGGCGCCGGCCTTCAGTGCCGCAGCCGCCGTCACGGCGTGGGTGGTGTCGATGCTGACGAGGGCGCCGGCCTTGACCAGGGCCTCGATGACCGGCAGGACCCGGCGCTGTTCCTCGTCAACGCCGACCGCCGTGGCGCCCGGGCGGGTGGATTCGCCGCCGACGTCGATGATGTCCGCCCCGGCGTAGAACATCCGCAGCCCCGCCGCGATCGCCGTGTCCGGGGTCGGGTGCGCCCCGCCGTCGCTGAAGGAGTCTGGGGTGACGTTGAGGATTCCCATTACGAGTGTCCGGTCCGTGGGCAGGTCCTGGAACTTCGCCGCCGGGCGCGGTTTGCGCAGGATTGGCAGGGGCGAGGTGGCGGGGCCGGTCCCCGGGGCTGCAGCTAGGGAGTCCATAGTCTGTGTTCTTACCTTCCGAGTATGAGGCTCATGGCTTCGGCACGGGTGGCCGGGTCATGCAGTTGCCCGCGCACTGCGCTGGTGACGGTCTTGGCGCCGGGCTTGCGGATTCCCCGCATGGACATGCACAGGTGTTCACATTCGACGACGACGATCGCGCCGCGCGGTTTGAGGTGGGTGACGAGGGCCTCGACGATCTGGGTGGTCAGGCGTTCTTGGACCTGCGGGCGCTTGGCGAACATGTCCACCAGCCGGGCCAGCTTGCTCAGGCCCGTGACCTTGCCGTCGTGGGACGGGATGTAGCCCACATGCGCCACCCCGTGGAACGGCACCAGGTGGTGCTCGCAAGTGGAGTAGAACGGGATGTCCTTGACCAGCACGAGTTCCTCGTGGTCCAGGTCGAAGGTGGTGGCCAGGATCTCGGCGGGGTCGTGGTGCAGGCCGGCGAACATTTCCGTGTAGGCCTTGGCCACCCGCTTCGGGGTGTCCAGGAGCCCGCCGCGATCCGGGTCCTCGCCGATGGCCAGCAGGATCTCCCGCACGGCGGCTTCGATCCTGGGGCGGTCCACCTTGGTCTTTGAATGCGGGGCTTCCCCGTCCCCCGCCGAAGCAGCGGGGGCGGGAACGTCGTCGTCGAAGTTAGAAGTCACAGAAGAAGCCTAGCCGGGATGACCATCAGTCCCGATATCCGTAGCACCGCCCTGGAAGGACTCCTGTCCGCCGACGCCCTGGGCATGCGGGGGCTGGGCATCCAGGGGCTCTTCGAGCCGGGCCTGGGTGGCCTCCTCCTGCGCTTCCCGCTCCGCCTTTTCGCGGCGTGACTCCACCGGGCCGGCGGACTGGAGCGTTCGGGTCTCCTTGGAGAGCCAGACGTCGCGGAAGTCGCGCTTGCGGATGTTGGTGAAGACCTGCGCGATTTCGGCTTGGTTCAGCGTCTCGCGTTCGAGCAGTTCCAGCGCGAGCTCGTCCAGGACGTCGCGGTTCTCGGTCAGGATGGCGTAGGCCTCATCATGCGCGCCGTCGATCAGGCGGCGCACCTCCTCGTCGACGATGTAGGCGATCTGGTCCGAGTAGTTTCGCTCGTGGCCGGCGTCGCGGCCCAGGAACGGCTCGCCGCCGCCCTGGCCGAGGCGCACCGACCCGACCCTTTCGCTCATGCCGAATTCGGTGACCATCTTCCGGGCGATCCCCGTGGCCTTCTCGATGTCGTTGGACGCGCCCGTGGACGGATCGTGGAAGACGAGTTCCTCGGCGACGCGGCCGCCCATGGCGTACGCCATCTGATCGAGCAGCTCGTTGCGGGTGATGGAGTACTTGTCGTTTTCCGGGACCACCATGGTGTAGCCGAGGGCGCGGCCGCGGGGCAGGATGGTGATCTTGGTGACCGGGGCGGAGTTCCGCAGGGCGGCCGCGACGAGGGCGTGGCCGCCTTCGTGATACGCGGTGACCTTGCGCTCGTGTTCCTTCATGACCCGGCTGCGCTTCTGCGGGCCGGCCATGACGCGGTCGATCGCCTCGTCCAGGGCGCGGTCATCGATCAGGTTCGCGTTGGAACGGGCCGTCAGCAGGGCGGCCTCGTTCAAGACGTTGGCCAGGTCCGCGCCCGTGTAGCCGGGGGTCTTTTTGGCAACAGCCTTGAGGTCGACGCCGGCAGCCATCGGCTTGCCCTTGGCGTGCACCTGCAGGATCTGGTCGCGGCCGATCAAGTCGGGGGCCTCGACCGAGATCTGCCGGTCGAAGCGGCCCGGACGCAGCAGTGCGGGGTCCAGGACGTCGGGGCGGTTGGTGGCGGCAATCAGGATGACGTTGGTCTTGACGTCAAAGCCGTCCATTTCCACCAGCAACTGGTTCAGGGTCTGCTCGCGCTCGTCGTTGCCGCCGCCGATGCCGGCGCCGCGGTGCCGGCCGACGGCGTCGATCTCATCGACGAAGATGATTGCCGGCGCGTTGGACTTGGCCTGCTCGAAGAGGTCGCGGACGCGGGAGGCGCCCACGCCGACGAACATTTCCACGAAGTCGGAACCGGAGATGGAGAAGAAGGGAACGCCGGCCTCGCCGGCAACCGCGCGGGCCAGGAGGGTCTTGCCGGTGCCCGGAGGGCCGTAGAGCAGCACGCCCTTGGGGATCTTGGCGCCGACGGCCTGGAACTTGGCCGGTTCCTGCAGGAATTCCTTGATCTCCTCGAGTTCCTCGACGGCCTCATCGGCGCCGGCGACATCGCTGAAGGTCACCTGGGGCATGTCCTTGTTGACGAGCTTGGCCTTGGACTTGCCGAACTGCATGACCTTGGACCCGCCGCCCTGCATCCGGGAGAGCAGGAACCAGAACAGGACGCCGAGCAACAGCACAGGCACCAGCAGGGAGAAGAGTCCGGAGAACCAGTTGTTTTCGATCGGCTGGTCGGTGAAGCCGCCCGACGGTTTGGAGTCCGTGACCGCCTTGACGACGTCCTGGGCGCGGGCGTTGACGAAGTAGAACTGGACGTTCTTGCCCTTGTCCTGCCCGTCGACCTGCAGGTTGTCCTTCAGGACCAGGTCCACACGGTTCTCGGCGTCGAAAATCTTGGCCTGTTCAACCTTGCCGCCGGCGCTCAGCAGTTCAAGGCCCTTGTCGGTGTCGATCCGACTCGCGCCGCCCGGCGCCAGAGTGGCAAATGCCAGCAGCAGCATGGCCACCACGACGACAATCCAGATGCCGGGGCCCTTGAAGAAACTCTTAGCTTTCATCTGTTCGGGGGCTGGCCCCGTCCCTCCTGGTAGTGCTGCACGGCGACCGTTCTGCGCGCGTGTGGTGCTGCGTCAGGTTCTAGCTATACACCGTCGCACTAACTCACGCACGGCGGAGGGCAAAAGTTCCCTGTGGGCGTAGCGCGGCCGGGCCGCCCCGGCGCCCGGGTCCCGGGCGGGGGTGCCTCTGCGTGAACGATTTACTCGTAGACGTGGGGGGCCAGGGTGCCGACGAAGTCCAGGTTGCGGTACTTCTCGGCGTAGTCCAGGCCGTAACCGACGACGAATTCGTTGGGAATGTCGTAGCCGACGTACTTGACGTCGATCTTGACCTTGGCGGCCGTCGGCTTGCGGAACGCGGTGCAGATTTCCACCGACGCCGTGCCGCGGGATTCCAGGTTCGTTTTGAGCCAGGACAGCGTGAGGCCGGAATCGATGATGTCCTCGACGATCAGGACATCCTTGCCCATGAGGTCGGTGTCGAGGTCCTTCAGGATGCGGACCACGCCTGAGGACTGCGTGCCGGAGCCGTACGAGGAGACCGCCATCCAGTCCATGGAGACGTGGCTGTGCAGTGCACGGGCCAAGTCCGCCATGACCATGACGGCGCCCTTGAGCACGCCGACGATCAAGAGGTCGCGGCCCGCGTAGTCCTCGTCGATCTGCGCCGCGAGTTCGGTGATCCGTTGCTGGATCTGTTCCTTGGTGTAGAGAACGTGTTTGAGGTCTGCCTGGACGTCGTTTGAATCCACCAATGGCTCCTGTGTAGATGCGGGGTGCGACTAATTTCGGGGCGGCTGTTGAGGCCGGAATACAAGCTTCCCACAGCGGGCGGCTTCGCGGGGAACACCGGCGGCGGTCGGCTCCACAGCAAGGAGCTGCGCGAGCGAGAGCCGGTAGACACTGACCGCGCCGGGAAGCTCCACCGGGCCCGCCGATCCCTGCCGGCGCAGCAGTGCTTCGGCCGCGAGCAGTCGCTGGTAGCTGGGCTGCTGACCTCCGACGGCGGCGGCGGCCTTGGCGATCACCCGGAATCTCACGGCCGGGGCAAGGTCGCGCAGCTCGGTCTCCGGGAGGCTGATCTCGTCCCCGGTCTGCTGACGCAGCCGGTCGAAGGTGTCATTCGCCACGTCCTCCAGGTAGTCGGCGTCCAGCTGCAGGATCGCGGCCGTGCGGGCGAGGGACTCGGCCACGCCGGGGCCGAGCTTGTCCTCAAGCAGGGGCAGCACTTCAACCCGCGTCCGGGAGCGCGCGTACACAGGGTCCGTGTTGGATGGGTCGTGCCAAGGTTCCAGGCCCTCCACCCGGCAGATCTCCAGGGTGTCCGCGCGCCGCAGGCCCAGGAACGGGCGCATCAGCCGGCCCCGGGAGGGCCGCATCCCGGCAAGAGACCGGGTGCCCGACCCCCGCGCCAGGCCCAGTAGCACTTGCTCGGCCTGGTCATCGAGGGTGTGGCCCAGCAGGATCGCGCCCGCACCTGCCTCGTCCGCGGCGGCCTCCAGGGCCGCATGGCGGGCGTCCCGGGCAGCCGCCTCCGGGCCCACGCCGGTGGAGGCGACGTCGACAGTCCTGATCTGCACGGGCGAGAGCCCGAGGTCCTCGAGGGTCCGGGCAGTGGTTGCGGCGACCCCGGCCGAGCCCGGCTGCAGCTGGTGGTCCACGACGACGGCGCCAATGGACACTGGGTGGCCGTCCACGTGACCGCGGCGGGCGAAGTAGGCGGCGACGGCGGCGAGGGCCAGCGAGTCCGGCCCGCCGCTGCAGGCGACCAGGACGCGGTCCGGGTAGCCGGCCCCGGCCAGGGCGTCCTGCAGCATTTTTCGCGCCGTGCCGACCACAGGCGCGAGGCGGCCGGGCCGGCGTCGTCCGCTGGAAACCGAGGTGGAACCGGCGTTGCGGGCAGTCATGGCGGCTAGAGACCCATTCGGTCGAGCCAGAGCTTGGAGTCGTGGATCTCGGGTTCGCTGGGGAGATTCTCGGCGGACTCCCAGACCCTGTTGAAGCCTGCCATGCCGGCTGCGTCCACCACTTCCCGGACGAACTTGGCGCCGTCGCTGTACTGGCGCATCTTGGCGTCGAGGCCAAGCAGGTTGCGGATGAATTTCTCAATCACGCCGCGGTCCTGCCCGCGGGCGTTGAAACGCTGCCGGATGGTCTTCACCGACGGGACGATGCTGGCGTCCACGGCGTCCATGACCACATTGGCGTGCCCCTCGAGCAGGCTCATCAGGGCCGTCAGGCGGGACAGGGCCGCTTTTTCCTCCGGGTTCTGAAGCAGGTCCAGGATGGCGCCGCGTCCGGGCGCGGCACCGGGTGCCGTGCGGTCCTTCAGCGACTTCGCGGCCGCGGAGGCCCGTTCCATCAGGGAATCGACGTTGCCCAGCAGCAGCCCGCTGAGGTTTTCGATCTCCTGGAGCATGTGGTGCCGCAGCCACGGGGCGGCGGCGAACTGCACCCGGTGGGTCTGTTCGTGGAGGCAGACCCAGAGCCGGAAGTCCGCGGGCTCGACGTTCAATTCGCGTTCCACGGAGATGATGTTCGGCGCTACGAGCAGCAGGCGGCCGGACGCGGGGGCGGTGGAGTTCTCGGCCAACGCGGAGAAGGGATCGTACTGGCCCAGGACCTTGCTGGAAAGGAAGGCCAGGATGGCGCCGAGCTGGCTGCCGGTGATTGCCGCGCTGATGCCGGCAGCTCCGGGGCTGAGGGATCCGCGGCCCTCCAGCAGCTTTTCCATGGCGGGCTTGAGCATGACGGCGAAGCTCTGCGTGTTGGCCTTGGCCCATGAGGCCCTGTCCACCACGAGGACCTCGGAGTCTCGCAGGTCCCGGGCGGCGTCAAGGCCGGTGATGTGGTGGACGTGCGGCACGGAAATGTCCGCCATGAGCCGCAGGTTTTCGACGGCGGCCCCGATCTCGGCAGCGCTCAGGACAGGGCCGGCCGGTGTCAGGCGGGCGGCCGTGGACGCGGCGAGCTCCCAATTGATGAGGTCTTGGGCCTGGACCGATGCCTCACTTGTTGTCCCACTCGGCGTCTTTGGCAATGGCTTGCTTGATGTCTCGCTTGCAGAAGGCTCCATGGGATCCATCAGAACACAGGGGCCCGACCATCCGCCTTAATTTTCGCTGACCGGCGAACCGGCCGGGCCCACGTCCCAGCCGGGGCACCGGGTCCAGCGGGCCGCCGACCGGTCACCGGCAGCCGCAGCCGGCGAGGACGGCGGCGGAGCGGTCCAGCGCGGCCTTGTTCGCGGCGCCGGGGGTCAGGCCGTTGCCGACGAAGGAAAAGACCAGGAGCCGGCCGTCCGCGTCGACGACGTAACCGCTGAGCGCAATAACCGTGTTCAGCGTGCCCGTCTTGGCGCGGACCAGCCCGGCGCCCGCGGCCGAACCCGCGTCCGTGTACCGGTCCCCCAGGGTGCCGGTGAGCCCGGCGACCGGGAACCCGGTCAGGGCGGCGCGCAGCCGGGCGTCCGTTCCCGAGGTCATGGCCCGGACCACGTCCGTGAGCTGCCGGGCCGAGACCCGGTTGGCCAGAGCCAGGCCGGAGACATCCGCGGCCCGGAGCCCGTCAGTGGGAACGCCCATGTCCTTGACCTGCGCCTGCACGGCGGCAATGGCGTCGTCGCTGCTGCCGGGCCGGCCGGCGCCGAGGGCTGTCATCCGTCCCATCACCTCGGCGAGATAGTTGTCCGAGGTCTGCAGCATGAAGTCCACCTGCTGCCCCACCGTGGCGGACTGGACCTCGGCCAGGACCTTGGGGTGTGCGCTGTCCGGTGCGCTGTCCAGCGCTTCGCTGGGTTTGATCCGGGCGACCCCGGGGGCCACGGACAGTCCCTTGTCCGCCGCGGCCGCCGTGAGCCGGGCGGCGAAGGCCCTGGCGGCGGTCATGGCGGCGTCCTGGGGGCGAGGTCCGGTGGTCTTGGCGGGATCGAACCTGGCGGAGTTCAGTGCCAGCGGGTACAGCGGGGCCATCTCCCCGGCGGCGACGTCCTCGGGGCTCCACGCCTGGCTGAGCGACGGGCCGCTGAAGAGGGAGTCATCCAGCAGGACGCTCACGGCGCCGGTCACGCCGCCGGCCTTGAGGGCATCGGCCGTGGCCTCGGCGAGCGTGGCGAGCCCGGCGCGGCCTAGAACGGCTCCGGGGGCGGATTCTCCGGCGCCCAGGAGGACGTCCCCCCCGCCTGTGAGGACCACCGAGCCGGGGGTGGGCCCTGCCACCACTCGGGTGCTGAAGCGGCGGTCCGGGCCCAGGACGCGCAGGGCCGCGCCGGCTGTGAGGAGCTTCATGTTCGACGCCGGAATGCGGGCCTTGTCGGCCCCGCGGTCAAAGAGCACCTTCCCCGTGGTGGCGTCCTGGACGATCCCGGTGAAGGTGCCGGCGCCGTCGGGCTTAAGGGTTCCATTGAGCTGCGCCGCGAGGGCGGCGCCGGCTGGGAGTGGCGCGGTGCCGCTGAGGGGCCCGATTCCACCGCCGCTGCCGCCGGGGCCGCTCAGCGTGGCGGGGATCTGCTGCCACGGCAGTGCTGTCTGCGAGGCTTCGGAGGGCCGGTCCGGGCCGAGGAATGCCGGGGCGACGGCGATGCCGGCTGGCAGTGCCACGGCCACCACCAGGAGGGTCTGGAGCAGCAGTGCGGGGATCCCGCGAAGCCTGCCGGGCGCCTGTTCGGGGCCCTCTTGGCTGGTTCTCGGTTTCATGCTGGTGCTGGTCCTTAGTCCTGAAATGTCCCCACTAGTTCCTGAAACCAGCGCCTCTCGCTATATCCTCAATAGTAGTCGGCGGCACCGACAGCCCTTATGCACGTGCCGCGCACCCCCTGAATTCGTCAAGGAGCATTCCATGAAGCATGACGTGACCATCGAGATCCCCAAGGGATCGCGCGTCAAGTACGAAGTCGACCACGAGACCGGCCGCGTCCGCCTGGACCGCGTCCTGTTCACGTCGATGCAGTACCCCACCCACTACGGTTTCTTCGAGAACACCCTGGGTGAGGATGGGGATCCGCTGGACGCGCTGGTGCTCCTGCAGGACTTCGACCTCTACCCCGGCGTGATCGTCGAGTCCCGCCCGATCGGCGTTTTCAACATGACCGACGACGGCGGCGGAGACGCCAAGGTCCTGTGCGTCCCGACCGATGCCCGGTTCGACCACATCAAAGAGATCAGCGATGTCAGCGAGTTCCTGATCAAGGAAATCGAGCACTTCTTTACCCGTTATAAGGACCTGGAGCCGGGCAAGTGGGTCAAGGCCGAGGGTTGGGGCGACCGCGCCGCCGCCGAAGCCGAACTGGCTGCTTCCATCAAGCGCTACGTGCCGGCAGCCGGTCACTGACCGTTCCTGCACTCCAACGCGGGGTCGCTTACCGCCCATCCGGACCTCCGGAACGGGCGGTAGGCGACCCCGCGTTTTTTCGTTTGGCGTTTTTTCGTTTGGCGTTTTTTCGACTGGCGGGAGCCCGACGATGAGGACCCTCGGCGTCGACCTCGCCGCCGCCGCGAAGAAGACGGCGGTGGCCGTCATCGATTGGGCTGACGGCGCGGCAGGCCTGGTGCAGCTGTCCCTGGACGTGGGCGATGAGGAGATCCTGCGCCTCTTCGGCACCAGCGACATGACGGGGATCGACTGCCCCTTGGGCTGGCCGGACGCGTTTCTTCCCTTTATCGCCGGGCACCTGAACTTCGACGCCCATCCGGTGCTGGACCATGACGGGATCGAAGGCCGCCGGCTGCTGGCCTACCGGGACACAGACAGATTCGTCACAGGTCAAACGGGCCTGATCCCGCTCAGCGTCTCCGCGGACCGGCTGGCCCACCCGGCGATGCGTTGTGCCGTCATCCAGGCAAAGATCGCCCGGGAGTACGGGCCACAGGCCAGGGACGGCAGCGGCCGGCTGGCCGAGGTGTACCCGGCCGCTTCGCTGAAATTGTGGGGCCTGCCGACCCGCGGCTACAAGGGGCGGGGCGCAACGGAAACGGAGCGGCTGGCCGTGGCCCTGGACGCGCTGTCGGCCGCCGCACCGTGGCTGGACCTGGCCGGACACGATGACCGGCTGGCCGCCTCCGATGACATGTTCGACGCCCTCATCGCCTCCCTGACCGGGCGGGCAGTGGCCCTGGGCAGGACGCTGCGCCCTGATGGCGATCATCCCGCGGCCGCCCTGACCGAGGGCTGGATCCACCTCCCCCGGGGCGGGCTGGAAGAGCTCGCTGGCTAGCTGTGCTCGGCCGGGGCGTTGGGGCTACTCAATTCACAGCGACCACTCGCGGATCTCGGCCGGGTCCTCACCGTGCTCCCGGGTGTGGTCCCGGGCGCGCACGCGGCTGTCCTGGAGGGACTGGCGCAGCAGCGAGTGCTTCTCGGACAGCCCGGGGACCCGGTCGATCGCATCTATTGCCAGCTGGAACCGGTCGATCCCGTTCAGCATGGCCATGTCGAAGGGGGTGGTAGTAGTTCCTTCCTCCTTGTAGCCGCGCACATGCAGGCCCTCCCGGTTGGTGCGCCGGTACGTGAGCCGGTGGATCAGCGCGGGATAGCCGTGGTAGGCGAAGATCACCGGTTTGTCCGCCGTGAAAATGCCGTCGAAGTCACGGGACGTCAGCCCGTGCGGGTGCTCGCTGACGTCCTGGAGCCGCATGAGGTCCACCACGTTGACCACCCGCACTTTCAGCCCGGGCACCCCCTGCTTCAGGAGCTCGGCCGCGGCAACGGTTTCGACCGTAGGGACATCGCCGGCACACGCCAGGACGACGTCGGGTTCCTCACCGCTGACTTCGGAGCCGGCGAACTCCCAGATGCCCAGGCCGCGGCGGCAATGGTGCGAGGCTTCGTCCGGACCGAGCCAGGTTGGCGAGGGCTGCTTTCCGCTGACCACGATGTTGACGTAGTCGCGGGAGTCCAGGCAGTGCCCCATCACGGCCAGCAGTGTGTTGGCGTCCGGCGGCAGGTAGACCCGGATGATCTCGGCCTTCTTGTTGACGGCGTGGTCGATGAAGCCGGGGTCCTGGTGTGAAAAACCGTTGTGGTCCTGCTGCCACACATGGGAGGACAGCAGGTAGTTCAGTGAGGCCACCGGCTGGCGCCACGGCAGCTGCCGGTGGACCTTGAGCCATTTGGCGTGCTGGTTGAACATCGAGTCGACGATGTGGATGAACGCCTCATAGCAGTTGAACACCCCGTGCCGTCCGGTCAGCAGGTACCCCTCCAGCCAGCCCTGGCAGAGGTGTTCACTGAGGACCTCCATCACCCGCCCTGCCCGGGCAATGTGCTCGTCCAGCGCATCAATCCTGTACTGCCAGACCTTGTCGGTGGCCTCGTAGACGTCCTGCAGCCGGTTCGACGCGGTCTCGTCGGGGCCGAAGAGCCGGAAGGTGTCCGGGTTCAGGGCAATAACGTCCCGCAGCCAGGGTCCGAGCGTGGTCATGGGACTGATCCGTTCGACGCCGGGTTCGGCGACGTCGACGGCGTGCCGGCGGTAGTCCGGCAGGGTGAGAGGACGCAGCAGGAGCCCGCCGTTGGCATGAGGGGTTGCGCTCATCCGCAGCGGACCGGCCGGGGCGTTCCTGGCCGTCTCCGGCAACAGGCGCCCGCGGCCGTCGAAGAGCTCCTCGGGCCGGTAGGACTCGAGCCACTGCTGCAGCTGGCTCAGGTGCTCGGGGTTGGTGCGGACCTCGTCCAGCGGGACCTGATGGCTGCGCCAGGTTCCCTCCACCTGCTTCCCGTCCACTTTTTTGGGCCCAGTCCAGCCCTTGGGCGACCGCAGCACGATCATCGGCCACTGCGGAGCGCCGTCCTGTTGAGCGCCGTCCTGCGCCGTCCCGCCGTTGCGGTGGTGCTGCTGGATGGTCCGGATCTGGGCGAGGCAGGTGTCCAGTGCAGCCGCGAAATCCCGGTGCGCCGCGGCGGTGTCCGCCGGGTCGGCCACCGTGACGAAATGGGGGACGTGCCCGTAGCCGCGCAGCAGCTGTTCCAGCTGGGATTCGGGCATGCGGGCCAAAATCGTGGGGTTGGCGATCTTGTAGCCATTCAGGTGCAGGATGGGCAGCACCGCGCCGTCGGCCGCCGGATCCAGGAAGTTGTGCGAATGCCAGCTGGCGGCCAGCGGCCCGGTCTCGGCCTCGCCGTCACCGATGACGACGGCGGTGATCAGCTCCGGGTTGTCGAAGACGGACCCGTACGCGTGCGCGAGGGAATAGCCGAGCTCGCCGCCTTCGCTGATCGAGCCGGGGGTCTCAGGGGCGGCGTGGCTTGGGATGCCTCCCGGGTAGGAGAACTGCCGGAACAGCTCGGCCAGGCCGGCTTCGTCGTCGCCGACGTGGCCGTAAATCTCCGAATAGGTGCCCTCCAGCCAGGCGTTGGCGACCAGTGCGGGGCCGCCATGGCCGGGACCCGCGACGAAGAGCATCTGCTGGTTGTCCCGGCGGATGGCCCGGTTCAGGTGGGCGTAGACAAAATTCAGACCGGGAGTGGTCCCCCAGTGGCCAAGGAGCCGGGACTTTGTGTGTTCCGCGGTAAGGGGTTCACGCAGCAGCGGATTGGACCGGAGGTAGATTTGCCCCACTGAGACATAGTTCGCCGCGCGCCACCAGCGGTCCACCAGGTCCATGGCTGTTTTGTCCAGGCCCGGGCTGTCCAGGATCGGCCCGTCGGCCGGCGTCTGAGTGCGGGTGGTTCCATTGAGGTCACTGCTCATGTCGCTGCTCATGTCACTGCTCACTGGGGGTCCTCGCTTCGCTTGGTCCTGCCTCGGCATATTTCGTCCATCGCAACACGTCCGGCGGACGGGACACAACTCCGGTCCACCGGCGCCGCCGGCCACTTGCCCCCCAAGTGCCAGCAGGTAGTGTGTCATCCAGAATGTTCACGCTGACCATCAACCAAACCGACAGCCGGCGCGACGGCGACCGCGTGCCGCAGCTCCTCAAGGACCTGCGGCACATTCCGGCGCGCCTCGATTTCGACCGTTCCGTCGAGGACGAGGTCCAAGGGATCCTGGATTGTCCGCACCAGGCGGTGGAAGCGGCCATGATCGCCCTGCGCAGCGGCAGTTGGTACGTCGGCATTGGCGTGGGGCCGGTCAATGAACCCCTGCCGAACCAGATCAAGGACGCCTCCGGACACGGGCTGATCTATGCCCGGCGCGCCGTGGACCGTCTCCGGAACCACAAGGACCGCGTTCGGGTGGCCGTGGAGGGACCGCTGGCCGATATTGCGGCAGAGGCCGAGGCTGTCCTGCGCCTCCTGGGCCACATTGTGCACGACCGGAGCCATGCGGAATGGCGGGTGCTGGACCTGCTCACTCCGGGGGTGCGGGGCCAGCAGAAGGCAGTTGCCGAGGAACTCGGGATCACCACGCAGGCCGTGAGCAAAGCCGTGGCCCGCTCCCAGTGGAACGAAGAGCACGCGGCCCGGCCCGCTGCGGCACGGCTCCTGAGCCTCATCCTGGAAGTCCGCTAGCCCGGGCGGTCCCCCTGGAACCGGGCCGTCCCCCGCGGCGCTTAGAGCGCGGCGCCTAGAGGAGGCTGCGAAGCACGTGCGCGGCGCCGTCGTCGTAGACCGATTTCGTCACTTCATCGGCGGCGGCAATCACTTCAATGGGGGCTTGGCCCATGGCCACGCCCCGGCGCGCCCAGGTCAGCATCTCGATGTCGTTGCGGCCATCCCCGACGGCCACAGTGCGGTCGGCTTCAATGCTGAGCCGGTCCCGGAGCTGCTCCAGCGCGCTGGCCTTTGTGACACCGGCTGCGGCAATGTCCAGCCACGCCGTCCAGCCCACCGAATACGTCACGCCGGCGAGCCCGATGTGGCGGATCGCGGTGTTGAACTCTTCGGGCGTGTTCTCGGAGCTGAAGACCACCACGCGCACGGCGGTTGCCTCAAGCATGGTCTGGAAGTCGACGCCGACCGCCTCGACGCCGAAGCTGGCGTCCTGGAAGCGTTCGGTGGACAGGAAGTTGCCGTCCTCGTCCTCGAGCGCGTACTTGGCCGTGGGGAGCCGCTTGCGCAGGGCGCGAAGCACCGGCCCGGGGTCAAACGTCGCCTTGTGGAGGATTTCGTAGCCGTCCGGAAGTCCGGAGTCGACGCGCAGGATCACCCCGCCGTTGGAGCACACGGCGTAGCCGTTGTCGATCCCGATGTGTTCGATCACGGGCAACGTGGCGTTGAGGGAGCGGCCGGTGGCGATCATGACGTGGTGGCCCGCGGCCACGACGGCCTGGGCGGCCTCGCGGACAGGAACCGACATGTGCCCGTCGTGGTCCACGAGGGTGCCATCGACGTCCAGGGCGATCAGCATCTTGTCGCCGGCGCCGTTCAGGGCGCTTCTGTTCTTGGCTGACTTGATCGGGGCTGACTTGATCGGGGCTGACTTGATCGGGGCGGCAGCCTTGGTCGGGGCTGCCGTGTTCCGGTCTGCCGTGTTGTTCTCTGTCGTCGTGTTATCTGTCGTGTTCTGGTGTGTCTTGCGCCGGTCATCGTTGCCGGCGACTGAGGATTCAGTCATGGTTGTCATCTCACAAGTAGAGCAGACACCCCCGACAGCCGCTAGGACACACGCCACAGGAGGGCGTGAACTTGCGGTAAACACCCGCACGTTGTCCCCAGTGTGGTTGTTTACCCGGCGGCCGCCGAAGGCCTGGCTGGTGGTTAGGGAACGGGCATTTAGAGAACGGGGAAGACCGTCAGGCCGCCGAGGTACTTCTGCAGTGCCGCGGGGACGTTGACGGAGCCGTCGGGGTTCTGGTGGTGCTCCAGGATCGCGACGATCCAGCGGGTGGTGGCCAGGGTGCCGTTGAGCGTGGCCACGGCCCGCGTGCCCTTGGCCGCACCGTCCTCGTTGACAACGCGTTCCCGGATGTTCAGCCGGCGCGCCTGGAACGTCGTGCAGTTCGAGGTCGAGGTCAGCTCCCGGTACGCGCCCTGGGTGGGGACCCAGGCCTCACAGTCGAACTTCCGGGCAGCCGAATTGCCCAGATCCCCGGCCGCGGTGTCAATGACGCGGTACGGGAGCTCGCACTTGGCCAGCATCTCCTCTTCCCACGCCAGGAGGCGGGCGTGCTCGGCGGCTGCCTCCTCGACCGTGGTGTAGATGAACATCTCCACCTTGTTGAACTGGTGGACGCGGATGATGCCGCGGGTGTCCTTGCCGTGTGAGCCTGCCTCGCGGCGGTAGCACGAGCTCTGGCCCGCGTAGCGGACGGGGCCGGCCGAAAGGTCCAGGATCTCGTCGGCGTGGTAGCCGGCGAGGGCTACTTCCGAGGTGCCCACCAGGTACAGGTCGTCTTCGGCGAGACGGTAGATCTCGGCGTCGTGCTTGACATCGAAGCCGGTGCCCTGCATGGTTTCCGGGCGGACCAGGGTGGGGGTGATCATGGGGACGAACCCGGCCTCGATCGCCTGTTCCATCGCCATCTGGAGCAGCGCCATTTCCAGCCGGGCGCCGACGCCGCGCAGGAAGTAGAAGCGGGAACCGGATACTTTCGCGCCGCGTTCCATGTCGATGGCCCCGATCAGCTCACCGATCTCGAGGTGGTCCTTCGGCTCGAAGTCAGGGAATTCACGCGGCGTGCCCACCGACTTGAGAACGATGTAGTCGTCCTCGCCGCCGGCAGGGACGCCGTCCTCGATCAGGTTGGGGATGGCGCGGAGCAGTTCCTCCTGGGCAGTCTGGGCGAGATCTGCCTCGGCCGATGCGCTCTTGACGGAGGCAGCCAGAACCTTCAGCTCGGCGAGGAGGGCCTGCTTTTCCTCGCCCTTGGCCTGGGCGACTTTCTTGCCGTAGGCATTCTGTTCGGCCCGGAGATTCTCGAACCGGATCAGCGCCGCACGCCTGGCCGAGTCCGCAGCGATGATCGCGTCCACCACGGATTCGTCGGCGCCGCGGGCGCGCTGGCTGGCACGGAACTTGTCCGGATATTCGCTGAGGTCTTTTACGTCGATCACCAGACAAGAGTATCCAATCCGGCCACCGTTGCCGGGCAAGCCGGTCGGGGGCGCTGGCGGGATACTGTTGGAGCACAATGCGCGACTGGCTGCTCTACCTCGTCATCGCTGGGGTCCTGGTCTTTGCCGCCTCCAGTTGGTGGGGGGTGCGCCGGCTGAAGGCCAAGCACACTCGCCCTGCCGTGTGGGAGGAAACCCACAGCCCTGGGGCGGGCCGCCAGAAGGTTGCCGTGGTCCTGAACCCCACCAAGGCGAGGTCGGCCGAGGCCCGGGGCATGATTGAAGCCGCGTGCGCGGAGGCGGGTTGGCCGGCGCCTCGCGTCTTTGAAACCACCGCGGAGGACCCCGGCTTCTCGCAGGCGCGGGCGGCGGTGGCCTACGGGGCCGACGTCGTCCTGGCCGGCGGCGGCGACGGTACCGTGCGTGTGGTGGCCGAGGTCCTCGCCGGGACGGACATCGCTATGGGCCTGATCCCGCTGGGCACCGGGAACCTCCTGGCCCGCAATGTGCATCTGGAGATGAACGACCTCTCCGGCAACGTGCAGGCGGCCTTGTTCGGGCACCAGCGGTTCATCGACACGGCGCGGCTCACTCTGGAGAATTCACGCACCGGGGAATCCGCGCAGCACACGTTCCTCGTGATCGCGGGTATGGGCATGGACGCGGAGGTGGTCACTGACACCCTTGATGGCCTGAAGAAGGCGGTGGGCTGGCTGGCGTATACGGAAGCCTGGGTCCGGCACCTTGCGGGGCGCCGCAAGAAGGTCTCGATAGCGCTGGATGACCAGCCTGAGCAGGCCCGGAAGATCCGCAGCGTCTTGTTCGCGAATTGCGGCCTGATCCCCGGGGGCATCGACTTCATCCCGCAGGCCATGATCGATGACGGGATGCTGGACATCGTGGTGATGAGCCCGCGCAGTGCAATCGGCTGGCTGGCCATGTCCACAAAGATCGTGCTGAAGCACAAGAAGGACCTGCCGGTCATGACGTATTACCGCTCCGGCAAGATCACCATCCGGTGCCCCGAGCCTATGCCCACCCAGGTCGACGGCGATCCTTCCGGCGAGGCCACGAAGGTCATCGTTGAGGTGGCCCCGGGATCCCTGCTGGTCCGGGTCAAGGACGGCACCGAAGCCGGTTAGGCCGGCGGCGGCCGGAGCGAGGACTAGGCGCTGGCGGCCTTCTTCGCCTCTGCCGCCTTTTTCGCCTCTGCTGCAGCCTTGGCGGCCCGGGCTTCGGACTGCTCCCGGATCATTGCCTGCTCCTCTTCGAAGCGCAGGCGGTCCGCGCGGTCGGCGTCGTCGCCGTCCCAGTCCTGGTTCTCAGCAGTCGGCTTGGGATTGACAATCATTCCCTGGCCGTCATTTTCTGTGCTGGTGCCTGACATGACCCGCTCCTCCCGTAGGGGACTACCCCAATGTGGATCAGGTAAGCATACGCACAGTTCGGAGGGGGTGGAAGTGCGCCATATGGCATTTGCCTACGCTGTGGGCGAAGCCCCTGGGGTATATTTCGCCTCAGCAGATGCGCCGCCCAGTATGTCTTTCACCCAAGCATGTGCGGCGCGGAATGCCTGGTCCGAGGTATGCGGCGCAACTTTGGTCCGGTGGCCGTCGGCACGCTGATAGGAACCGAGAAAGCGGGTGGCCGGGCTGATCCGGTGCAGACCCGCGAGCGCGTCGGCCACCCGGGCGTCGGCCACGTGGCCGTCGGCATCAATGCTGAAAAAGTAATGGCCCAGGTACTGCCCGGTCGGCCGGGATTCGATCCGGCTCAGGTTCACGCCGCGGGTGGCGAACTGGTCCAGGATCTCCATCAGCGCACCCGGACGGTCCTCGGGCAGCGGCACCACCACGGTGGTCTTGTCCGCGCCGGTGGGGGCCGGCAGTTCGCCCGGACGGCCCACGAGCACGAACCGGGTGACCGCGCCGGGGTTGTCACCGATGTTTTCGGCAAGCACCTTCAGGCCGGGCTGCTCCGCGGCCACTATCGGGGCGCAGATCGCGGCGTCGTAGTGGGCGCTGTCGCCGTCCAAAAGACCCATGGCGGCAGCGGCTGTGGATGACCCGGGGATATATTCCACATTGGGAATGTTGGCATCCACCCAGAGCCTGCACTGGGCCCAGGCATGGCCGTGGGTGGAGACGCGCCGGATGTCCCCGATGGCCACGCCGGGCCTGGTCACAAGGACGAAGCTGATGGGCACCAGGGCCTCCCGGAGGATCCGGAGTTCCTGGCCGGTGGCGATGGCGTCGAGAGTGGCCGTGACGCCGCCCTCCACCGAGTTTTCGATCGGCACCATGGCCGCATTGGCGGAACCGTCCCGCACCTTGTCCAGCGCCGTGTTCACATTCGAGGACGGGATGCGGATGGCCTCCGCCGCGTCCGGGACCTGCATCAGGGCAGCCTCTGTGAAGGTGCCCTCGGGTCCGAGGAATGTGTAGGTGACGGTTGGTGCGGGCATCGGTTCTTCCTTCTTCAGCTACAAAACGACCGGTTTGAGGCCGTTGTCGGAGACCAGCGGCATGCCGGTCTCGACCCACTGGTCCATGCCGCCGGCCACATTCACCGCGGAATATCCCATTCCGACGAGCCACTGCGTGGCACGGAAGGAGCGGCCGCCGGTGCGGCAAATGACATAGAGATCCTCGTCCGGGTCAAGCTCCTCGATCCGGGCCGGCAGCTGGTCCATGGGTATGTGCAGGGCGCCCTCGGCGTGGCCCGCAACCCATTCATAGTCCTCGCGGACGTCCACGATCTTGGCACCATCGGGGATGCCAGACACGCTAACGGTCTGGAAGTCGCTCATGTTCACCCTTTCCGCAGAATTCAAGCTCCGATCCCAGCGTATCCCCCGCCGCTTCCGGCACGCCCACGCGGGCGGCAGGTTACGCTTCTGGGGACCCAAAGGAGGCCTCATGGCTGCCGAACACCCCGCCGAACACCCCGCGGTGCGGTCCGTCCGCGGCCCCCGCCACGGGGCATGCCCTCCCCCGGCCGCGAGCGCTGGGCATGATGCCATTGTGTCCTTCCGCGGCACCCAACAATGGGCATGTCCCCCGGGGATCCCGCAGCCCGGGGAACGGCTGGAACCCCGCCTCCTTGGCTGAGATCCACGAACTCTCCGCAGTCCAGCTCCGCTATGCGCTCAGGTCCGGAGAGCTGTCCGCCAGGCAGGCCACCGATCACTTCCTGGACCGCATCGAAGCCCAAAATCCGCACCTCGGGGCCTTCATCACGGTCACCGCGGAACAGGCGCGGAAGGACGCCGCGGCCGCGGACCAGCTCCACGCCCTCCGGGGCCGGAACGGCGGCGCTTTGCCCGCGCTGCATGGAATACCGGTCGCCTTCAAGGACCTGACGGATGTGGCAGGGGTCGTCACCACGCATGGAAGTGCCGCCCTGGAACGCAAACCGGCGCTGGCCGACGGCGCGCTCCCCGTCGCGCTCAAGACTGCCGGGGTCATCTCGCTGGGCAAGACACAGGTCCCGGAGTTCGGTCTGACGGCCTACAGCGAGAATCGGATCGCGCCGCCGTCGCGAAATCCGCATGCACTCAGCCGCAGTTCGGGCGGCTCCTCCGGCGGCAGCGCTGCCGCCGTGGCGGCGGGGATGTTGCCGTTCGCCCCCGGGTCCGACGGCGGCGGTTCCGTGCGCATCCCGGCAGCGGCGTGCGGGCTGGTGGGGCTGAAGCCCGGACGTGGCCTCGTGCCGGCCGGGGAAAGCACCGGCGATCCCGCCCGGCTCGTGGTTGCCGGACCGCTCGCCCGCTCCGCCGCCGATGCCGCCCTGCTGCTCGATGCCCTGATGCCCGGCGCGGCCCCGCAAGGTCCGTGCCAACAAAGTGCGGACGGGCGGGCCGCGACTGGCCGGGCGCACGCCAGCTATCTCGAACTAACCGCCAGGGAGCCGGGCCGGCTGCGGATCGGGATAAGCCTCGACAGCCCCTGGCAATCGACTTTCCCGGTCATCCCGGACCGGGAGGCGCTCGACGCTCTGACCGACGGCGTCGCCCGGCTGGAGGCGGTGGGCCACCAGACCTCGGCGGCCGCGATTCGCTACGACAACCGCTACCCGGACGCCTTCACCACAGCCTGGACCGCCGGGATTGGCAGCGCCCGAATCTCACCCCAGCGCGAGGCGCTCCTCACCCCGCTCACCAGGACTTTCCGCAAGCGAGCGCAGCAGCGCAGCGCAGCCAAACTGAACGAATCCGTCGGGTTCCTCCGGCAGTTCCAGCAGGACACGATCGCCCAGTACGCCCAATGGGACCTCATACTGACGCCGGCCCTGGCGCAAACGCCCCGCCCGCTGGGCTGGTTCACGGGCGCGACCCACGGCGGGGGCTATTGGCCGGCCACAGAATGGGCGGGCGACGCCGACGACGACTACCGCAAACAGTGCGAGTATGCGCCGTGGTCGTCCATGGTGAACGTCTGCGGGCTGCCGGCAATCAGTATCCCGGTGCATTGGGCCGGTGGCGCCCCCGCCTCCGGCCTGCCGATGGGCATCCAGCTGATCGGGCCAATGGGCTCCGAGGGGCTGCTGCTGCAGGTGGCCGCCCAGCTGGGGTTCTAGCCAAGGATCCGCCGCTCAACCGGGGACATGCCCATTTCTCACTCCGCACCCGGGACATGTCCAGTGCTCGCCGGGACATGCCCACCCCATGCCGCGACCGCTGGACACAATGCCATCCTGTCCACCCGCGGGCGCCAAGAATGAGCATGTCCCCCGGGCTGGGCCGAGAAAACCAACCGGTACGGGACATGCCCATCCTGCGCCGCCGAGGACATGCCCATTTCTCACTCCGCACCCGGGACATGTCCAGTGCTCGCCGGGACATGCCCACCCCAGGCCGCGACCGCTGGACACAATGCCATCGTGTCCACCCGCGGGCGCCAAGAATGAGCATGTCCCCCGGTTTGGGCCAAAAAGACCAGCCGACCCGGCCCCTCCGCGCAGCGTCAGCGCGGCCGCCGTCGGGCAGTCCCAAATGGACGCTGGCTGCGTCGGCGGCTATCGTTCACTCAAACCCGACCAGGTCGCGAAAAGAGGATCATTGAAGATCACCGGTGCAGTACTTGAGGAAATCGGCCGCCCGCGCCCCTTCGCGGAATCCAGGCCCATCAGCATCTCCGAGCTGGAACTCACGGCTCCGGGCCCCACCGAGATCCTCGTCCGGATGGAGGCCGCCGGGATCTGCCACTCGGACCTGAGCGTCGTCGACGGCAACCGGGTCCGGCCAGTCCCCATGCTGCTGGGCCACGAAGCCGCGGGCCGCATCGTGACTGTCGGTTCAGGCGTCACGGACCTGCAGCCCGGACAGCGCGTGGTCATGTCCTTCCTGCCCCGGTGCGAGAGCTGCGCGAACTGCGCCGAGGACGGCCGGCTGCCCTGCACGGCCGGCTCGCAGAGCAACAACGACGGAACCCTGCTGCACGGATCCAGGCACCTGAGCCGCGACGGCGAGCCCGTCCACCACCATCTGGGGGTCTCAGGCTTCGCCACCCACGCCGTGGTGGACCGCGCTTCCGCGGTGCCGGTGGACGACGACATCCCCGCGGACATTGCGGCGGTCCTGGGCTGCGCCGTGCTGACCGGCGGCGGCGCGGTGCTCAACGCGGCCCGGCCCCGCCCGCAGGACAGCATCATGATCGTCGGCCTCGGCGGGGTGGGAATGGCGGCGCTCATCACAGCCGTCTCGCAAGGAATCTCGCGGATCATCGCCGTGGACACGCTGGAACAGAAACTCGAACACGCCCGCCGCCTCGGCGCGCACGAAACATACACCCCGCAGCAGGTCCTCGACGCCGGAGTCAAGGCCAGGTTCGTGATCGAATGCGCCGGGAATCCGCGAGCCTTCGAAACCGCGTTCGCAGCCACCTCCCCAGGCGGCACCACCGTCACCGCCGGGCTGCCCTCCCCCGAGGCCCGCGCCCAGCTGGCGCCGCTCACCGTCACCGCCGAGGCCAGGACGATCGTGGGCAGCTACCTTGGCTCCGCCGTTCCGGCGCGGGACATCCCGAAATACGCCCAGCTGTGGCGGGACGGGAAACTGCCCGTCGAGGAGCTGATCTCGGACCGCATCGCCCTGGCCGACATCAACCGGGCCATGGACCAGCTGGCAGACGGCCACGCCATCCGGCAGATCATCATGTTCGACGCCGGCGAGACCGCCCAGGAGCCCGCCGGCGAGCCCGCCTAGGACACGGCCGCCCAGCCCGGAACGCCCCGCGGAATCCGCCGAAAGAGAGGCAAAACACGGCCCGGGTGCTTGCCTCGGGCGTGCTCGAATGTGACAATCGCGCGTCACAATGTCACCATTAAGTAAATGAGCACAACTCATTTATCCAATCCCCCCGCTATAACGCCGGGCGATCCCTCGTTACGTCCCCCCACTAAAACGCCGGGCGACACCTCGTTTTTTGGCCACCCAAAGATGCTGGCCAGCCTTTTCTCCGTAGAGATGTGGGAGCGCTTCTCCTTCTACGGAATGCAGGGGATCCTCCTCTACTACATGTACTTCACGGCCGCCCAGGGTGGCCTTGAGATTCCCCAGGCCTTGGCGGCCGGCCTCGTCGGCGCCTACGGTGGCGGCGTCTACCTCTCCACAATCCTCGGCGCCTGGCTCGCGGACCGGCTCTTCGGGTCCGAGCGGGTGCTGTTCGGCGCGGCCGTCCTGATCATGGCCGGCCACATCGCGCTGGCACTCGTGCCCGGCGTACCCGGCCTGATCGCCGGACTCGTGCTGGTGGGCGTCGGCTCCGGCGGCCTGAAGGCCAATGCCACCGCCCTCGTGGGCAGCCTGTACGGCGAGAAAGACGAACGCCGCGACGCCGGGTTCTCCATCTTCTACATGGGCATCAACGCCGGTGCGCTGATCGGCCCGCTGGTCACCGGCTGGCTGCAGGAAAGCCAGGGCTTCCACTGGGGCTTCGGCGCCGCCGCCGTCGGCATGGCCGTTGGCCTGGTCATTTACTCGCTGGGCCGCAAGAAGCTGCCCGAAGAAGCACACCGGGTACCGAACCCGCTCCCGGCCGCCCAGCGCACCCGCTACGGTCTGGTCTTCGCCGGCATCGCCGTGATCATCGCTGCGCTGCTCGTGACCGGCACCGTGAACGCCGAAAACCTGGCCATGTCCATGGCCTACGCCGCAATCGGCGCGTCGGTGCTGTACTTCGCGCTGATCTTCAGCAGCAAGAAGGTCACCCCCACCGAGCGCGGACGGGTGGCGGCGTTTATCCCGCTGTACATCGCCTCTGCCGCGTTCTGGGCCCTGTTCCAGCAGCAGTTCACGTTCATCGCCGTGTACTCCGAGGAGAAGCTGGACCGGAATCTCTTCGGCTGGGAAATGCCTGCCGCCTGGGTCCAGTCCATTAACCCGGTATTCATCATCATCTTTGCCGGCATCATGGCCGCCCTGTGGACCCGGCTCGGCCGCAAGCAGCCCGGTTCGGCCCTGAAGTTCTCGATCGGCCTCTTCGTGATGGGCCTTGCTTTCCTGGCCTTCATCCCGCTGGCCGGCGGCGGCAAGACACCACTGCTGGCTCTGGTTGGAATCCTGCTTCTGTTCACTCTCGCAGAGCTGTTCCTCTCCCCCATCGGCCTGTCTGTGACCACCAAGCTGGCGCCCAAGGCCTTCCACACCCAGATGGTGGCACTGTTCTTCCTCTCCGTGTCGCTGGGCACTACCCTGGCCGGCATCCTGTCCGGCCTGTACAACCCCCAGGACGAGTTGCCCTACTTCATCGGCATCGGCGGAACCGCAATGCTGCTGGCTGTGGGCCTGGCGGTCGCCTCGCCGGCGATCAAGAAGCTCATGGGCGGCGTACGCTGACCCGATGAATCCCGCACATCGCGTCCCGGTTGCTTCGCGCGTCTACACCCCCGCCCCCGGCGAGGCGTCCGACGTCGAACATATGCCGGCGGGCGATGTCACCGACGGTGTGGTGCGGGTCGGCGGAACCATCCGCCGCCCGCACCAGCCGCAATCCTTCGCCGTGGGCGAGTACCTCGACTGGCTGGACGACGCCGGCTTTGAGGGCTCCCCGCGGTTCCTTGGCCGCGACGCACAGGGCCGGGATGTCCTGACCTTCGTGCCGGGACAATGCGCGGGGGCCTGTCCCGAAGCCTGGGCACAGTCCGGGGACCTGCTGGTCTCCGTGGGCCGCCTGGTACGGCGCCTGCACACCGCGTCAACGGGCTTCGTGCCACAGGCCCACCCGTTTCCGCCGCGGCCGGTCAGGCCGAACCCCACCGAAGCCGCCGGGCTTATTTGCCATCTGGACATCACACCGCAGAACGTCGTGGTCCGGGACGGCCTGGCCGCGGGGTTGGTGGATTTCGACCTCGCGGGACCCGCCACGGCATTCCACGATTCGCTCAATACCGCCATGCACTGGGTCCCGCTCCGCGACCCCTCAGACGCATGGCCGGGCTGGGAACACCAGGACCCGTTCCACCGGCTGCGCATCTTCGCCGACGCCTACGGCTGGACCGAAGAGGAACGACGCCGGGTACCCGGCGCCGGGATCGACGCCGCCGCGCTCAGCTACGAGCGGATGCGGCACAACGCCGCGGCTCTGGGCGGCGGCTGGGCCCGGATGTGGCAGGACGGCGTGGGCGGCCAAATCCACCGCCGGCGTGCCTGGCTTGAGGCCAATGCCGGACCGCTGGTGGCTGCGCTGACGCGCTGGCACGCTGAGCCGGCGCAGCCCTCAGCCGCAGGGCAAGGCTAGACGCCGTATCCGCTGTTGCGGGCGGTGCCGATGACCAGCCCGAAAATGACCAGCACCAGGATGGTGACGGCGATGCCCACGTACCCCATCACGAGGCCGGCGATCGCCATGCCCCGGCCGGCCGGTTCGCGCCGCAGGGCCAGGTGTCCCAGGATGACGGCGGCCAGCTGCGGGAGCAGGAAGAATCCGAATCCCACCAGCGCGGCGATGCCGCAGCACATGCTGGCGATGCTCAGGCTCTTGGGCGCCGCCGGCGCCCCGTAGTACGCGGGCTGGCCGTAGGCGTTGGGGTTGCCCGGCTGAGCGTACGGCGACGGTTGGCCATAAGGCGACGCGGGCTGACCGTAGGCCGGCTGGCCCGACGAGTATGGCGTCCGGTCGTTCTCGCCGTAGATCGGAGGGTACGGGCTTGAGAACTGGCCATGGTCTGGTGCCGTCTGGCCGGGCCGCTGCTGGCCGACGTAGGGCTGCTGGCCCGTGTCTGGCCGCTGGCCCGAGGGCTGCTGCTGGGACTCAGGCTGCGCGAACTGCTGCGTCGCCGATTGTCCTTGGTCCTGGCTGGCGGGCGGTGCCTGCTCTGGCGGAACGTCCGGTTGGTGGTCCGGGAGGCGCAGGGTCGGCTGGTAACCCTCCGGGGTCTCGTCTTTGCCTTGTTTTGGCTGTTCAGTCATGGTTTGTCCCCTCAAGAAGTCTCTGGATCCAGAGTACCGCCGCAGGGTTGGCTTGGGACCGGGCCGATCGGCGGGTTTTCTTTCGTCATAGGAACGGGTTTGACGCGAAACCGTGTTGCGCTCCGCCCTCGTCTGGCATGCTGGTGCCATGGCTAGCCGCGCGGGCACAGTTGCCCAACCCCAAGACCTTGTTGACCTCACTGCGCTTTTGGATGCGTACTACGACGTTTCGCCGGACCTCTCGGACCCTGGCCAGCGGGTGGCCTTCGGCACCTCCGGGCACCGCGGATCGAGCCTGAAGGCGTCCTTCAACGAACCCCACATCCTCGCCATCACGCAGGCGATCGTGGAATACCGGGCGGGCCAGGGCATCACCGGCCCCCTCTACATGGCGAAGGACACCCATGGCCTGAGCGAGCCCGCACAAAACTCCGCCCTTGAGGTGCTGGCGGCCAACGGCGTGCACGTCCTCATCGACGCCCGCCACGGCTACACGCCCACCCCTGCCCTGAGCCACGCCATCCTGACGCACAACCGGAACGCCGCTCCGGGCATGCCGCAGGCCGACGGCATCGTGGTGACCCCGAGCCACAACCCGCCGGGAGACGGCGGATTCAAGTACAACCCCCCGCACGGCGGCCCCGCGGACACCGACGCCACCGGCTGGATCGCGAACCGCGCCAACGAGCTCCTCGAAAACGGGCTGCGCGGCGTCAAGCGGATCCCGGTGGCCGACGCCCTCGCCGCCGGGACCACCGGCAAGTTCGATTTCCTCAGCAGCTACGTGGACGACCTTCCCTCGGTCCTGGACCTGAATGCGATCCGCGAGGCCGGCGTCCGGATTGGCGCCGACCCCATGGGCGGCGCGTCGGTGGACTACTGGGGCGAGATCGGCGAACGCCACCACCTGAACCTCACGGTCGTGAACCCGACCGTCGACCCCCAGTGGGCCTTCATGACCCTCGACTGGGACGAGAAGATCCGGATGGATTGCTCCTCGCCGTCGGCGATGGCCTCCCTGATTAACCGCATGTCCGACGGCGCCAAGTTCGACGTCGCCACCGGCAACGACGCCGACGCCGACCGCCACGGGATCGTGACTCCGGACGGCGGGCTGATGAACCCGAACCATTACCTCGCCGTCGCGATCGATTACCTGTACCGGCACCGGACCGGCTGGAACCCGCAGTCCGTGATCGGCAAGACCCTGGTCTCTTCCTCGATCATTGACCGCGTGGCTGAAAGCCTGGGCCGCAAGCTCGTGGAGGTTCCCGTGGGCTTCAAATGGTTCGTCCCCGGGCTGCTGTCCGGAGAAGGCGCCTTCGGCGGCGAGGAATCCGCCGGTGCGTCCTTCAACAAGATGGACGGGAGCGTCTGGACCACCGACAAGGACGGCATCCTGCTGGCCCTGCTGGCCTCGGAGATCACCGCGGTAACGGGCAAGTCACCGTCGCAGCTGTACAAGGGCCTCACCGACCAGTTCGGCGACCCGGTCTACGCCCGGATCGACGCCGCGGCCACCCGAGAGCAGAAGGCGGCCCTCGGCAAGCTCTCGCCGTCGGACGTCACCGCGACAGAGCTGGCCGGCGAGACGATTACGGCCAAGCTGACCGAGGCGCCGGGCAACGGCGCTGCGATTGGCGGCCTCAAGGTTGTCACCGAAAACGCCTGGTTCGCGGCCCGGCCCTCCGGCACGGAGGACGTCTACAAGATCTACGCCGAGTCCTTCAAGGGTGCCGAGCACCTCAAGCAGGTCCAGGCCGAGGCGAAAGCGCTGGTGGACGGGGTTATTTCGTAGTTCCGTTGCCGGTGGCCAACTCGGCGCGGTCCCTGCCAAGCGTCTTTGCCTGGTAGAGGGCCGCGTCGGCCGAAACCACCGCAGCGTCGAGGCCGCCCGGCCCGGAGCCGGTGCACGCGATGCCGTAGCTCACGGTGGGCAGCCGGGGAATGATTGCCGAGCCGGTTCGATGGAGCCGGACGCTGATGTCGGCCGCGATTTCCTGCGCCCGGTCCGGCGTGACGCCGGGCAGCAGGAGAATGAATTCCTCGCCCCCGTAGCGGCCCACGAGGTCGGTGGAGCGCACGGTACCGGAGCACGCCCGGGCAAATGCCTGCAGGGCGGAGTCACCGGCCGAGTGGCCGAACTGGTCGTTGATCGTCTTGAAGTGGTCCAGGTCCGCCAGGATGAGCGACGCTGTGGTCCCGGTCCGGCGCAGGCGGCGCAGTTCGTTTTCCGC
Source organism: Arthrobacter sp. ES3-54 (assembly GCF_029504395.1). Classification (GTDB taxonomy): domain Bacteria; phylum Actinomycetota; class Actinomycetes; order Actinomycetales; family Micrococcaceae; genus Arthrobacter. The sequence continues at coordinate 325,407 of NZ_JAQFIF010000003.1, read as the reverse complement.
GAGATCCAGGAACGCCGAGCGGTTGAGCAGGCCCGTGAGTCCGTCCACAGTGGCCCGTGCCCGCAGGTCCCGGGTCTGTTGTTCGTAGCTCAGCTCGGCCATGGTGAAGGACGCCACCACGAGCGTGACCATCGACAAGACCGTCATGGGGACAGAACCAAAAACTGACGTGAAAACCGCACCGTCCGGTCCCTTAATCAGATAGGCGAACAGGCGGCCCAGGTAGAAAACGGCCAGGATCCCGGCGCCCACGGCGAGGGGACGGTGGACGCGGGAGTAGTCGCGGTCGAGCAAGAACAGCTCCCGGGCTCCCATGCCGATCAGCAGGGCCATGAATCCCAGGTACACCGGGCCTCCCGCCCAGACGTTGGTGGCCGGGTGGTCAAGAACTGAAGCGACGGCGGTGGCAGCAGGGCCGGCCGCGAGGAGCCAGGGCCGGGGTGAGGGGGCCCGCAACGACCTTCCGCCAGCCCAGATGCTGGCCGCACCGGCCACCAGGAGGACGCTGCCGGCAGGGTTGGTCCAGACCTGGTGCACCGTACCGTCCATCAGGTACGCGGCATTGCCGGCCAGGAACAGCGAGAGGGCCATGCACCACCAGCCGCTGTAGGGCGACCGGGTGCGCCGGAAGGTGATGAAGTAGAAAAGCATGAGCAGTGTGAGATCGACCAGCGCCAAGGCAACCCGCAGCGTCGCGGTGTCAAGCATCATTTAGTGGTCCCCCCGGTCCGCCGTGATTTGCCCGAAATACGTCACTCCGTCGACATAAGCCGTCGAATAACCGTCGAAGTTGACCCAAGTATGGCACCCGGTTCGCAGGAATCGACCGCCGGAGTCCCGGATATGACGCTCAGGCCCTCTTTTTGAGGCCGTTCCGGCATACGCAGCTAAGGCCCTTCAGGCTTACGCAGCGCCGACGGTCCACAACTTCAGGATCCGGCGGGTGGCGTGCCCGCCGTCGGGCGCCATGTCCACCAGCGCTATCCGGTCAAGCGCGAACGTCTCGCCCTGCCGGAGCCGTTTGTCGCCGTGGTGCGAGACGTGCGGCCGGTACCCTTCCAGGGTGTAGGCGGGCGTGGAGATCCTGCCGGGCAGCTGCTCCACGATCCGGACCAGCTCGTTGTGGAGAACCTGCAGCTGTTCGCTGGGTTCAATCAGGTTGACCGGGATCGATCCCGCGCGCCCGAACCCGGCTTCGCCGTCCACGCTGAGCCGGCAGCCCAAGGCGGCGGCCACCGGGTCGGTCATGAGGGTGGCGATCTGTTCGGTGAGCGGATCGCCTGAGGCCGGTGGCGCGCCTGGTTCGCGTTCGGTGCCAGCATCCTGGCGGGGATCGACGACGTCGAACTTCAAGGCGCCGGACTTAACGACGTCGGACGTGACGACGTCGAACTTAACCAGTGTGAGGTGCAGCGGCCAGTCATCACGGGGAAACTCGAGCCCCTCGGCTACCGGTTCCACGAAGGCCACCGCGATCAGGTTCCGCATGGGAAAAGTTTGCCACGCCGCGGCGCCCACGGGCCGGGCGGGCCGCCGCAAACCCACAGTGCCGGCAGCGAAGGCACGGACTAAAATGGGAAGTGGCCTTGGATGTGGGCCATGCGCTGAACCGCAGAATCGCATCCCGCGTGCCTCCGGCCTGTCCCCCATGGTGCCGGAGGCACCTCCGCGGGTTGACAGCGCCGGAGGCACCTCCGCGGGTGGACAGCGCCGGAGGCACCTCCGCGGGTTGACAGCGCCGGAGAGCGGTGCCGGGGCCCTTAGACGGTACGGACAACGTCCTCGTATGCGAATTTCGGCTTGGCTGCGCCCCACGCGTCTTCCCCGGGCTGGCCGATGTTGACCACCAGGAAGCTCTTCTGGCTTCCGTCGGGGAAGAAAGCGGTGTCGATTTTGGCGAAGTCGGCACCGGTCATGGGGCCGGCAGCGAGGCCCAGGGAGCGGACCGCGAGGATGAAGTAGCCGGCCTGCAGGTGGGCGTTGTTGTTGCCCGTGGCCGCAGCAAGGTCCGGCGCGGCGTCGTACATGGCTTTGGGGGCGTTGTAGCCGGGAAGGAACGCGTCCCACTGTTCCGGCCAGGCGGTGTCGTAGCTCAGGACCGCGACGAGCGGTGCCGAGGCCGTCTTGGCGCGGTTGCCGGCGGAAAGTGCGTCCACGAGTGTGGCCCGGGCTTCGTCGGAGCGGACGTAGGTGACGCGCAGCGGCTGGGAGTTGAAAGCCGTGGGGCCGAACTTGGTCAGTTCGTAGATGGCGCGGGCCTGCTCGTCCGTAACGTCGCCGGTGAAGACGTTGGCCGTGCGGGCTTCGGCAAAGATGGCGTCGACGGCAGCTGCCTCGATTACTGCTTCTTCGTGGGCGATTGTCATTGGCATCCCTTTCGCTGGCCCGGCGCACTCTTGTGTGGCCGGCTTCTCCTGCTGTCCATAGTTGCAACTTCAACGGCCGGGGTCTGCTTCCCACTGCGTCCTGTGACGTCCGGCACACGACGCCAGGCGGGGAGGCAATTGCCGGAGGGACGGCCGGCAAAACCCCGCGCGGTAAAGTTGCTCCGGAAGATTCCTTCCCGCCCGCCCCACATTCTCTGAAAGGCCCCGGCATGAGCATGCTCGGCACCAAATGGAAGCTCCACGGCAACGGCAAGTCCGTCCGCCCCGGTGAGGTCGTCAGGCCGGATGAGCGGCTCACCTGGCCCCTGACGGTAGGGATCGGAATGCAGCACGTTGTTGCCATGTTCGGTGCCACCTTCCTGGTCCCGATCATCACAGGCATGCCGCCAGCCACCACCCTGTTTTTCTCCGGCATCGGCACCCTGCTGTTCCTGGTCATCACGCAGGGGCGCGTGCCCAGCTACCTCGGTTCGAGCTTCGCTTTCATCGCGCCGATCATGGCTTCCCAACAGCAGTTCGGCATCCCCGGGGCTCTGGGCGGAGTGGTGCTGGCCGGAGCGACCCTCGCCGTCGTCGGTGCCGTGGTGCAGAAGTTCGGCGCCGGCTGGATCAACCGGGTCATGCCGCCGATCGTCACCGGTGCGATCGTAGCTTTGATCGGCCTGAACCTGGCGCCCGCGGCGAAGAGCAACTTCGACCAGGCCCCGGTGACCGCCTTCATCACGCTGGCCGTCATCATCGTGGTCAGCGTGCTGTTCCGCGGCATGCTGGGCCGGCTGAGCATCCTGGTGGGCGTTCTGGTGGGCTACCTTGTTGCGATGATCCGGGGCGAGGTGGACTTCTCCAAGATGGAGGGTGCTGCGTGGGTCGGCCTGCCGCACTTCCAGACCCCCGAGTTCCACCTCGGCGTCGTGGGCCTCTTCGTGCCCGTGGTGCTGGTGCTCGTGGCAGAGAACATCGGCCATGTGAAATCCGTGTCAGCCATGACAGGACAGAACCTCGACGGCGTGTCCGGCCGGGCGCTCTTGGCCGACGGCGCCGCCACTGTACTTGCCGGGCTGGGCGGCGGCTCCGGGACCACCACGTATGCCGAGAACATCGGCGTCATGGCTGCCACCAAGGTGTATTCGACGGCGGCGTACTGGGTGGCTGGCGTCTTCGCAGTGATCCTGAGCTTCTCGCCGAAGTTTGGAGAACTGATCGCCACAGTCCCTGCCGGCGTCCTCGGCGGCGCGGCCACGATGCTCTACGGCATGATCGGTGTGCTGGGTGTGAAGATCTGGGTCCAGAACAAGGTGAACTTCTCCAACTCGATCAACCTGACCACAGCCGCCGTCGCCCTGATTGTCGGGATTGCCGACTACACCTGGACCATCGGTGACCTGAAGTTCACCGGGATCGCGCTGGGCTCGGCCGCGGCCCTGGTGATCTACCACGGCATGAAGGCGATCGCGAAGGTCCGCGGAACGGTGACGGAGCCGGAAACTGAAGACCCCTCGCCGGCGGCGGCCTCGACGGCCGCGGTCAGGGCAGCCGCCAAGCGCGCCCCCAAGAAGCGCCGCTAAAGAATAAACGGTAGAGAACGCCGCTAAAAAACACCGGGAGCGGGCAACGTACCGCAGACGAAGGAGGCCGGACTCCGCCCGCAGGCTGGAGTCCGGCCTCCTTCGCTGTCAGGGCCCGCCCTTGGGGCTGCAGCGCCCGCAGCGGCGGGGCACGGCGCCGGGACTAGCCGGCGTCGAAGGAGTCCTTGTCATCGTCGCGGTCCTTCGGCGACTTGCTCTCCGGCAGGTCCGTCCCGGAGCCGTCCGGCAGGCCCGCAGCGTCCTGTCCTGGCTCGGAGGAGAAGGGGCGTCCGGCGTCGGGCTCTTCCGTGTTGGCCTCGTCCATCTCCGCCTCCGAGGACGGCACTGCGGCCTCGGTATCCTCCTGGGTGTCGGGGTCGAAGCCGGCGGTTGCGCTGGCGTTTTCTGAACTCATTTGTTCCTCCGTTCCTCCGAAGCGTCCTGCTCCGGGTTCTCCTGCACTGTCTTGGTCTTCGGCACCGAACTGGCTCAGGTCCGGCGCGCCGGCCGGATACGTCTCGCCGTCGGGGCTGTCCTGGTTCAGCCCAGCGGCGTCGAAGGCCTCCTCCTCGCGGGGCTGGGCGAAGTTCTTCGCGTCGCCGTTCTTCGCGTCGCCGCCGGGCATTTCCTGCTCGGCGGTCGGCGTGCCGTAGCCGCCGGCTTCTTCGGTGACGCTCTTGGGATCCTGCTGGTTTTCAGTCATGTCATTCCTCCTGTTGCTGGAAATGGGACTAGCTGGATTGGGCGGGGATCAAAGCGAACTCAGAGGCCTTTGCCTCCGGTGACCGGAAGCACCGCTCCGGAAATGTAGGAACCGTGGTCCGAGGCGAGAAGCACGTAGGCGGCCGCGAGCTCCGCCGGTTGGCCCGCCCGCTGCAGCGGCGTGTCCTGGCCGAAGGAGGGCAGTTTCTCCGGCCACTCGGTGGCCGGAATCAGCGGCGTCCAGATGGGACCCGGGGCCACGGCGTTGACCCTGATTCCCTTGGGTCCGAGCTCCTGGGCCAGTGCCTTGGTGAAGGCCACTTGGGCTGCCTTGGTCATGGCGTAGTCGATAAGCCCCGGGGACGGGTTGAAGGCCTGGATCGAGGCGGTGGTGATGATGGAGGCGCCGGCCTTCAGGTGCGGGACTGCGGCCCGGGCGGTCCAGAGCAGGGAGTACAGATTGGTTTTGAAGACGCGGTCGAACTCTTCGGTGGGCAGCGTTTCCAGGCTGTCACGGTTCTTCTGGTAGGCCGCATTCAGCACCAGGACATCGAGGCCCCCGAATTCGGCCAGCGTCGCCTCGACGATGTGGGCCGCGAAGTCCTCACTGCGGCCGTCGCCGGAAAGCAGCAGGGCCTTGCGGCCGGCCTTCCGGATCCACTCGCCGGTGTCCTGCGCGTCTTCCTCTTCCTCCGGCAGATAGGAGATCGCGACGTCGGCTCCCTCGCGGGCGAAGGCGATCGCCACCGCCCTGCCGATTCCGGAGTCACCGCCGGTGATAAGGGCGGCTTTGCCGCTCAGGGCGCCGCTGCCCCGGTAGCTTTCCTCGCCATGGTCCGGTTGGGGCTCCATGGGCGAGGTGAGACCGGGCTGTTTCTGGACCTGTTCCGGGAACGGGCCCGAGTGGTAGCCGGCGCGCGGATCGCGCGGCTGGTCCTGCTGTTTGCGCTGGTCTTGCTGATTGCCGCCGCCGCTGGAGGCGCCGGCTGTCGTGCTGCTTGCGTCACTCATTGTCCACCTAACCAATGCGTCGGTTTCCAAGGATGTTCTCGGGCCGGCGCTGGCCGGGCCTCCCGAAAATCATCCCCGTGAAGTAAACAGTTTCTACCCTAACCGCAAAGTGCTCAGCAAACTTACTACCGACTTGTCTTTTGGCAACTCTCAAGCCTAGGTTGAGGGTAGGCCGCACGCTGCGGCAGGTTCACGATTGATTTCAGGATTGCGCGGAGGAGCACCAATGATAGGCCCAATGGCGCCGAAAGATGACGGCAGGGACGAATCGCGTCTTGAACGGATGGACCGCAACTGGGCCGAACTGCTGCAGGAACTGCGGGTTCTCCAGACCGGGGTCCAACTCCTCGCCGGCTTCCTCCTGACCCTGCCGTTCCAGGCGCGCTTCGAGACGCTCGATGACTACCAGACCCGCCTGTACCTCGCCAACGTTGTCCTGGCCGCCCTGACCACCGCCACCATCCTGCTGCCCGTCAGCGTGCACCGCCGGCTCTTCCGGCAAGGGCTGAAAGGCACTCTCGTGGCCAGCGCCGACACCATCGCCAAGTTTTCACTGGCCGGCGTCGGTCTCCTGAGCGTGGGTACGACGTCCCTCATTTTCGACGTCACGGTAGGCCGGACGGCGGGCGTGATATCCGGCGTCGGCCTGCTGGCCGTGCTGGTGCTGCTGCTGGTGGTCGTCCCTGCCCGGATCCGCCGGCAGGCCCGCAAGGAGGATTCACTATGACAGGCGTTTCGCATGAGCGGCGCGGCGCGGATACGGGAGGAACCATGGGCAAGTGGGCCAAGGAACACGGACTGCTGCTGGCCAATATCGCGCTGTTCGTCACCTTTTTCGGCGGCATGATCCTCAGCGGAGCCAGCACCTACAGCGACGAGCAGATGGCCCACGGCGAACCCGCCGTGACCGTCCTGCAGTACCTCGGCACCGGGTCTTTCCTGGAGGCGACTTTCGAGAACTGGGAGTCGGAATTCCTGCAGATGGGCATGTATGTCCTTTTGACCGTCTTCCTGTTCCAGAAGGGGTCCTCTGAGTCCAAGCCCATGGGCAGCCCCGCCCCGCAGGACGAAGACCCCCGGCAGGCAAAGCTCAAGGCGTCCACGCCGTGGCCGGTGCGGCGCGGCGGCTGGGTGCTCAAGCTCTACGAGCACTCGCTCTCGATCATGTTCCTGCTGCTGTTCGTGGCGTCCTTCATCCTGCACGCGGTTGGAGGCACGGACGACTACAACAGTGACCAGGAGGCGCACGGACAGCCCACCGTGACGGTGCTGGGCTATCTGGCCACGAGCCGCTTCTGGTTCGAGTCCTTCCAGAACTGGCAGAGCGAGTTCCTCGCGGTGGCGGTCCTGGTGGGCGCCTCGGTCTACCTGCGCGAGAAGGGCTCCCCCGAGTCCAAACCCGTTGCCGAACCGCATTACGAGACCGGCGCCTAAACGACGAGGTGACCGGCGCGGCGGGCGGGCACCGCAGCCTGCCAGCAGGTGCGCTAGGCGCCTTCGAGGACCTGGCTGGTGACCCAGGCGAGGTACTTTGCGGCGTTGGCGATGGCGTCCTCCGGGCTGCCCGCGACGTCCAGCAGCTGCGCCGCCGCGACTACGCCGTGCGGGGCAAGATCCGCCGGGGTGACGAGGATCCGGCCGGCCACCACGATCACCGGAATCCCGAGAGCCTGGGCGGCGTCGGCGAGGGCGATCGGCGCTTTGCCCGTCAGCGATTGGCTGTCCATGGAGCCTTCTCCGGTGATGACCAAATCAGCCACCGCGAGTTTCGCGGCGAGCCCGGTGAGCCCGGCCACCAGTTCGAAGCCGCCTTCCAGGGCGGCTGTGCTGAAGGCCAGGAACGACGCCGGGAAGCCGCCGGCCGCCCCGGCGCCGGGCACATTGACGTCCCGGCCGGTTGCCTCGCGCAGGACCGAGGCCCAGTTGCGCAGGCCGGCGTCGAGCAGCTCCATGGCATCGGCGTCGGCACCTTTTTGTGGACCGAACACGTACGCGGCCCCGTCGCTGCCGTACAGCGGGTTTTGGACGTCGACGGCGATCCTGAACTTCACCCCGGCCAGCCGCGGATCGAGGCCGCTGGTATCCACGGACGCGACCTCGGCGAGCGATCCGCCGCCAAGGGGCACAACGTTGCCGGCGGCGTCCAACGGTTTGAGTCCGAGGGCCCGGAGGGCGCCGCTGCCGCCGTCGCTCATGGCCGAACCGCCCACGCCCAGCACGATTTCCGTGGCGCCGGCGTCCAGCGCGGCGGCGATCAGCTGGCCGCAGCCATAACTGTGGGCGCGCAGCGAGTTGGCCGGAGTGGGCTCCATGTGCGCGAGCCCGGAGGCCTGCGCCGTTTCAATCACCGCGGTGGCCCCGCCGAAGGCGTCCGCGCGGATGGCCCACGCGGCACCGATCGGGGCCAGGATGGGCCCCACAACTGCGTTGAGCCGTTCCTCGTAGCCGGCCGCGACGGCCGCCTCGAGGGTCCCTTCGCCGCCGTCGGCCACCGGAAACTGGGTGGTCTCGGCGTCGGGGTAGACGCGCAGGGCGCCTTCGGCAATGGCGGCGGCGGCTTCGACGGCGGTCAGGGAGCCCTTGAACTTGTCCGGGGCGATAAGGATGCGCATGGCTCTATCCTGCCAGCCCGGCGGTCCCGGAGGTTGCTCGCTCGGCCGGTGCAGCGACAAATCCGCGCCACCGGGAGTAACGTGGCTGCCACACACATTCCGGCCGGGGCCGGGCCGGCCGATGACGGCGCCGGAAACCAACGCACAGGGGGAACGGTGAGCGAGAACGGACACATCCGCAGCGTCCCGGGCGTGACTGAGCTGCTGCTGGTACGCCACGGTGAAAGCGAAGGCAACGTTGCCGCCACGCTGGCTCAGCAGGCCGGCGCGCACGTCATCGATGTCCCCGCCAGGGATGCGGATGTCGGGCTGTCGGTCACTGGGCGGGAGCAGGCGCTGGCTTTGGGCAGGCTGCTCGCGGGGTACCCAGACGGCCGGCGCACTCCAGTGTGGTCCTCGCCCTACCTGCGTGCCCGGCAGACCGCAGAACTCGCCGTCCAGACCGGCGGCTGGCAAACGGCAGTCCTGATCGACGAGCGGCTGCGCGATCGCGAGCTAGGAATCCTGGACATGCTCACCACGGCCGGGGTGGAAGCCCGGCTCCCCGAGGAGGCCAGCCGACGGCGGTGGCTCGGCAAGTTCTACTACCGACCCCCGGGCGGTGAGTCTTGGGCGGATGTGGTGCTGCGGCTCCGGTCGCTGCTCGCCGACCTTGACAACAGGCATCCCGGCGAGGGCGTCCTGCTGGTCTGCCACGACGCCGTGATCCTGCTCATCCGCTACATCCTGGAAGGGCTCTCGGAGCAGCAACTGCTGGACATCGCGGCCACGTCCACCATTCTCAATGCCTCCGTCAGCCGCTTCGTCCGGCCCGACGGCAGGGGTGAATGGCTATTGGAGACTTTCAATATGGCCGACCACCTCCTGAGCGAAGGTGTCCCGGTAACCCAGCACTCGGGGGACGCGGATGTCCACCCCCGCTAAGTCCCGGCAGGCCAAGCCGCCTCAGGCCGAGGCCGTCACCCCGACGTTGCTGCGTGCCTGGCCGCTTCCTGCCGGCGGCTCTGGGAAGGATGACCGCGGCTCCGTGCTGGTCATAGGCGGCGCGCGCAAGACGCCCGGGGCGGCGTTGCTCGCCGGCGTCGCTGCCCTCCGCGCGGGTGCGGGCCGGCTGACCCTGGCCGTGGCGGATTCCGTGGCGGTATCGCTCGCCATTGCCCTGCCCGAAGCTGGCGTCCTTGGACTGCCGGAAACGACGGCCGGGACCGTGGTCGGTTCCGCCGCCGGATCCCTGGCCGCCGAGCTGGAAACCGCAGACGCCGTCCTGGTGGGGCCCGGCCTGGACGACAAGGACCAAACCACGGCGCTGCTGCGTGAACTCCTCAAAGCCACGCCGGCCAACCAGCCGTGCTTTGTCCTGGATGCCTTTGCCCTTGCCAGCCTGCCGGAGCTCGAAGACGAATTGTCTCCGTGGGCCGGCCGGCTGATCCTGACCCCGAACATCACGGAGGCGGGCATCCTGATCGGGCGGGACATCGAGGACCTGCACCGCCAGCTCCCTGACGTAGCCGACAAATATCAGGCCGTGGTCTCCTGCCAGGGGGTGATCGCAGAACCCCGCAGCAGCGGCAGGGCTGCCGCGTCGGGGACCGGCCTCTGGGAGATCACCACCGGGCACAGCGGACTGGGCACCTCGGGCAGCGGAGATGTCCTCTCCGGCGCCATCACCGGCCTCCGTGCCAGGGGAACTGGCAACGCGCAGGCTGCCTGCTGGGGAACGCATCTGCATGCTGCGGCCGGAGACCGGCTTGCCAGCCGGCTGGGCGGCTTGGGCTACCTCGCCCGGGAGCTCAACGAGGAACTGCCGCCACTCATGATGGAACTTTCCGCCTGAGCGCGGGGGACACTCCCTTTAAGACCAGGCCCCGCTTAAGTCCAGGCCCCGCGCTCCTGGAGGACCGCCTTGAGCAGGTCCGCGCGGTCCGTGACGATCCCGTCGACGCCGAGATCCAGCAGCCGGTGCATTTCGGAGGGCTCGTTGACCGTCCACACGTGTACCTGCAGGCCGTGCCGGTGTGCCCGCCGGATGAAGCCGGGCGTCACCACTGGCACAGCACCGTAGCGGATCGGGACCTGCAGGGCGTGGACTCCGCGCAGTGCCCGGCGCGCCACGAGCGACATCAGACGCGCCGGCAGCACGGGACCCAGCAGGACGAACACGGCATTGGACACGATGCCGGCCGAACTCGCGGCGGGACGGCTCAACCGTTTCAGCACTGCGCGGCGGCGCCGGTCCGAGAAACTGGCCACCAGCACACGGTCGTGCAGTCCGTGGCGTTCGATCGCCGAGGCCAGGGTGGCCACGGAATTCCAGTCCTTGACGTCGACATTGAGCCGGACGTCCGGAAAGGCCGCGATCAGCTCTTCGAACCGCGGGATCGGTTCGGATCCGCCGATCCTGGCCAGGTCCACTGTCGAGGCAGGAAGGTCCGCGATCCGGCCGCGCCCGGCCGTGATCCGGTCGAGGGCTTTGTCGTGGAAGACCACCAACACGCCGTCGGCCGTTGTGTGCACTTCCGTCTCCAGGTGCCGGAACCCGAGGTCGACGGCGGCGCGGAACGCGGCCATCGAGTTCTCCAGCCCGTCCAGCGAGAAGCCCCGGTGGGCCATCGCCAGGGGCGCCCGGGGTCCGCCGGCGGTCCCGGGGGCCCGGGCGGCTGGGTCCCGGGCGGCTGGGTCCTCCGGACCGCCGTCGCGATTGCCGCGAGGGGCAAAGTAGGGGTGCGGGTCAGTCACTCCTGAAGCGTACCCGAGGCTCGACCTGCCGGCTCCGCCGAGGACGGGGCCGATGGGGCTGAGCAGGACCGGGCTGTCCGGGGCCGCAGCGGGACCGGGTTTAGCGGGATCGCGCGTCAGGAGTCATACTGGCGGATTTCGACGTCGTCGCTGCAGTGCAGCAGCGTGCGGCCGCGGCCGCCGTCGAGGTCCACCCAGACCATGCTGTGATCCGCCGTGACGGCATCCACGAGGCCGTCGGTCTCGAAGCCCGGGCCCAGCCGGACGCTGACGCGGTCGCCCTGGCGCAACTGCCTCCAGTGCCGGTCCGGCTCCACCTTGTGCATGGGTTGTTCGTCCGTGTTGTTGATGCGGTATCTGGCCATGATGTCCCCACTATCGGTCAAACGATCTGTCGCGAGCTCCCAGCCTAGGAGGCCAAGGTGAACGCCAGTTGGCCGTCCGCTGGGAATCTGGTGTCCACGTGGACAGCCGATTTGCGGCGGAGTGCCAGGGTGCGCCGGGGCGCAGAGGTGCAAGGGCGCCGGCGGTGTCCGCGTGGACGTGGCCGGGCTCCGGGCGGATTTAGGGCAGCCGGACGCCGAGTTCGGTGAGCTTGGCCTCGAGGATCTGGGCGACGCCGTCGTCGTCAAAGTGCGGGGCCTGCTGGCCGGCGGCCCGGATCGCTTCGGGATGGCCGCTGGCCATGGCGTAGCCGTGCCCGGCCCAGCGAAGCATCTCGATGTCGTTGGGCATGTCCCCAAATGCCACGACGTCCGCGGCCCCGATGCCGAGGGAGGCCGCATATTCGGCCAGGGTCACGGCCTTGTTCACGCCGGGCAGGGACAGCTCCAGCAAGGCCATGTTCGGCGCCGAGTGCGTCGCGGCGGCCAGATGGGCGACGGCAGGCGTCACCTCGGCCAGGAACTCGTCGGCGGTGCCTTCCCGGACAATGGCCAGGAACTTGGCGATGGAGTCCCCCTCCGTGAGGGTGGTGTGCAGCGGGGCCGGGGTGAATTCCGCCAGCAGTTCGCTCGAGCCGTTCTCGATAAAGCCCGGTTCCAGGTGGAAGCCGGTCAGCGTTTCAGCGGCAAACAGCGCGGACGGACGCAACCGTTTGATGATGCGGCGCACCTCGAACATGGCTTTGAGGTCCAGGGTCCGCGCCGAGAGCATGCGGTCTGCCTCGAGGTCCCAGACGACGGCACCGTTGGAGCAGATGACCGTTCCGGTGTGCCCCAACTGGTCCTGCAGGGGGTGGAGCCAGCGCGGCGGGCGCCCCGTGACGAACACCAGTTCCAGCCCGGCGTCGCGGCAGGCGTGGAATGCGCGGACAGTCCGGCCGCTGATTTTGCCGTCATGGCCGAGGATCGTTCCGTCGATGTCACTTGCTACCAGCCGCATAGTGCCAGTCTACGTGCGCCGGGACGGTCGGCCTTCGCGGCTGTACGCGCGGAGGTGTGCGCCGAGATCGCCGGAGCGCGTCGGAATCGCCGGAAATTTCCGGCGATCTCGAGAGTTTCCGGCGACCTCGACGGCGGCGGCGGAGGCAGCGGCGGGCTGCTCGACGGAGGCTGGCGGCTGGCGGCTCAGTGGCGTTCGAAGATGCCGGTGAGCGTTCCCCGGCCCAGGGTGTGCCGCGACAGCTTCGCTTCCAGGCTTCCCGGTGCGGTGTGCTCGTTCAGCCCGGACGGTGCGATGTCGAGCGCGTGGACGGTGATGACGTACCGGTGCGGCCCGTGCCCGGGAGGCGGCGCGGCGCCCAGGTAGCCGTGGAACCCGCCGTCGTTCCTTAACTGGATGGCGCCCGCGGGAAGATGCTTGCCGCCCTCGGCGCCCGCCCCCGCCGGCAGCGACGTGACGTCGGCGGGGACGTCCAGCACGGCCCAGTGCCAGAAGCCGCCGCGGCCCGGGGCGTCGGGGTCGAACATGGTGACTGCATAGCCCTTGGTGCCGGCCGGGGCGCCGCTCCAGCTCAGCTGTGGGGATTCGTCCTGTCCGCCGGCGCGCATCTTGCCGCTCCGCTGGGCAGGCGGGAGCGTCTGGCCCTCCGCGAAGGATTCACTACGGACAGGGAACTCCGGAAATTCGTGGCGTGTCATGGCTGCCTTTCACTTACTGCAGGGGATGGGCCCCCATTTCCATCCGTGCCAGCTCCGCGCGCGTGGGCGGGTTGGCGCCGGCGCGGGACACGGTGACCGCCGCTGCCCGGGAGGCATGGGCGAGGAGATCGCGGAGACTTTCGGGGGAGAGTTCGCGCAGGGTCTTGCGGTTTTGTGCCCCGTCCAGGCCCAGGTCCACCACACCGGACAGCAGCGCGGCCATGAACGAATCCCCCGCCCCGACTGTGTCCGCGACGCTGATCTCGGGGGCGGGGAACTGCGCCGCACCGGCGGCGTTGATGCCCCAGGGGCCCTTGCCGCCGCGGGTCACCACCACCATTGCGGGCCCTTCGGAGCCGCCCAGCGCCAGCCAACGGCGGGCCGAGTCCAGCGGGTCGTCACCCGGGTAGAGCCATTCGAGGTCCTCGTCGGAGGCTTTCACAACGTCAGCCAGGGTCACGAACTTTTCGGCCTGCCCGCGGGCGTAGTCCACGTCCGGGATGATGCTGGGGCGGCAATTGGGGTCGAAGCTGATGGTGGCGGACGGGTGGGCGCGCTCGACGGCGGCCAGCACCTCGGCCGCGCCGGGCGCCAGCATGGTGGCGATGGACCCGGTGTGCAGCAGCGTGGTTCCCTGGAGCAGGAACGGCAGGCGCGCCGCGACGCCGGGGAGCTCCCAGGCGAGGTCGAAGGTGTAGGTGGCGGCGCCGGCGTCGTCGATCAGGGCGGCGGCCACGCTGGTGGGCAGCTCGTCGGGTCCCAGCGGGAGCAGCACGGAGCTCGACTTCAGGTGTGCGGCAAGGGCCTCGCCATAGGCATCGCGGCCGTACCGGCCAATGAACTGGACGGGATGGTCCAGCCGCGCCAGCCCTACCGCCACGTTGAGGGGGCTGCCGCCGACATGGGTCTGGACGCCGGAGGACCGCTGGACTACATCAACCAGCCCCTCGCCAATAACTGTGAGCATGACCATACTCTGCCAGAGAATCCGCTCCGGCGCCGTGTGTTGCGCGCTGCCGCCCGCATCCGCCTCGCCGCCCGCGATCAGGCCGCGGCGGTGTCCAGGGCGATCCCGGCGGACGCGGCCTCGGCGAACCTGGCATCGATGTGGACCACATCCCGGCCTGCCCGCGCCAGGAGGCTGGCGGCGATCCCGGCACGGTATCCGGAACCGCAGTGCACCCAGAGCTTCCCGGCAGGGATGTCGCCGAGGCGCAGCAATAGCTCGTGCAGCGGCACGCTGACCGCGCCCGGCACGCGGGCGGCGGCGAATTCGTCGGCCCGGCGCACGTCCAGGACGGTGTCCCCGGGCGCCCGGCCGGTGAGCACGCCGTCCCAGCCCACGCGGGGGTACGAGGCCAGGCCGGCCTGCGGCGCCAGGGCGTGCGGCTCGGTTCCGACGGCGGCGTCCGGGGATTCGATGCCGATCCGGGAGAGGTCCCGGATGGCGCGCTCAATATCTTCCCGCGAGCCCACCAGGGTCAGCGGCTCGCCCCACGGCAGCACCCAGCCGAGATACGTCGTGAAACTGGAGCCGGAGCCGTACTCGAAACTGACGCTGCCCTTGAGGTGGCTGTTGGCGAACGCCACGCGCCGCCTCAGGTCCACCACCCACTCGCCGTCGTCCAATCTTCGGGTGAGCTCTGCGGCATCGAGCGATTCGGGAACGGCCAGCTCCGCTGGCCTTGGGCCGCTCAGGTTGGCCGGACTCATGTGGGCGTAGTACGACGGGTGGTCCGTGAGGTTGGCGATGAGCTGGCGGACGAAGTGGTCCTCGTCGGGATCCGTCAGGGCGTGGTTGGCGGCGAGCTGCTCGCCGATGGTGGAGGACCGGGCGCCGGTGGCGGGTCCGGAGGAGCAGAACGAGCCGAATCCGTGGGTCGGGAACAGCGCGGCGTCATGGACGGCCTCGGCGGCCAGGCGCCGGACCGAGGCGTACTGGTCGCGGGTCAAGCCGACCGTGTCCGCCTCGGCAACAAGGTCGGTGCGGCCCACCGAGCCATACAGCAGGCTGCCGCCGGAGAAGACGGCCTGCTTCCCGCCGTCGTCCACGATGAACGAGAGGTGGGTGTGCGTGTGGCCCGGCGTGGCGATTGCCTTGACGGTGAGCGAGCCCACCCGGACGGTTTGGCCGTCCGTGACCGGCGTGCGCTCGAAGGCGACGGGATCGGCGGCGTTCACGAGGTAGCTGGCGCCGTGGGCGCGGGCCAGGATCAGTCCGCCGGTGATGTAGTCATTGTGCAAGTGTGTCTCGGCCACGTGCGTGATAGCCACGCCGGCGTCGCGGGCGGCCGCCTCGATGCGGTCGGTGTCACGCTGCGGGTCGATCGCCAGCGCCACGGAGCCGTCGTGGACCAGGTAACTGCGGTCCCCGAGCTGCGGGGTCTCGATGACGATGACTTCCATGGTCCCTCCGGAAAGGTCAGCGGTCAGCCCCGGTTGACGGGGTGCCCCTCGTCCTGCCACTGCATGATCCCGCCGGTGACGTTCACGGCGTCGTACCCCTGGTCCTCCAGGTAGGTGGTGGCCTGGGCGCTGCGGCCCCCAGCGGCGCACATGACGTAGACGGTTCCGCTGGCCGGAACCTCGTCGAGGGACTGGACAAACCGTGAGAGCGGAATGCTCCTGGCGCCAGGAACGCGGACAGCGGCGTATTCGTCTTCCTCGCGGACATCGACGATTTCGGTGGCGTCGCCCAGGGCGACCAGGTCCTTGACGGAAATGCTCTTCATGCCTGTTCCTTTCGCGGGCACCGGACGGCCCGGCGCGCGTATTCCAGCTAGACAATGATACCCCTTGGGGTATCACGCTTGCTCTGGACGGCACGTCCCTGCCGCACCCCCAAATGTAGTCCGTCAGCTTGGCCTGTCCACCCAGACTGCCGGACTCCAGCTAGCCTGCGGGACGGTCTTGCTCGTAGACATCCGGGATGCCGTCGTGGTCCGAGTCGATCCTTTCTTCCTCCTCCGCCTGGCGGTACTGCTTGTTGCGGGCACGGAGCACCGCGGCGGCGAGGAGAGCCGCGATCACGGAGGCCGCGAGGATCCCGACCTTAGCGTGGTCGTCGTGGACAGTGCCCTGGCCGAAGCTCAGTTCGGCCACGAGCAGCGACACCGTAAAACCGATACCGGCAAGGATGGACAGCCCGAAGACGTCGATCCACTTGAAGGAACGGTCCAGCCTGGCCCGCGTGGCCTTGGTGATGAGCCAGGTGGTGCCGAGGATCCCGGCCGGTTTTCCGAGCACGAGGGCCAGGACAATACCCACGGCAACGGGGTCCGTCAGGGCGGCACCGAGGCCCTGCCAGCCGCCGACGGCCACCCCGGCGGAAAAGAACGCGAAGACCGGGACCGCGAATCCAGCCGAGATCGGGCGGAACCGGTGTTCAAAGATCTCCGCGAGGCCCGGTCCGGCCTCGGGGCCGCCGCTGGCCTGGGAACGCCTCACGGGGACCGCAAAGCCCAGCAGGACCCCGGCCACGGTGGCGTGGATGCCTGAGGCGTGGACGAGCGCCCACGTGGCGGCGCCGAGCGGCAGCAGGATCACCCACGCGGCCAGCGCGTGCAGGCCGAAGAACCGGCGGTATTTCTGTACCAGGAGCGTGTACAGTCCCAGCGGGAGCAGGGCCAGCATGAGCGGCATGGGATGGAGTTCGCTCGTGTAGAAGATCGCGATGATGGTGATGGCCAGAAGGTCGTCCACGACGGCGAGGGTGAGCAGGAAGATCCTCAGCGCACTGGGAAGGTGGGAACCGATGATCGCCAGCACGGCGAGTGCGAAGGCGATGTCAGTGGCGGTGGGGATCGCCCAGCCGTGCAGCGCCTCGGGGCCGGCGAGGTTGACTGCCGCATAGATGAGCGCGGGTACGGCCACGCCGCCCACGGCGGCGGCCACCGGGACCACGGATTTGTTGAATTGGCGCAGGTCGCCGGCGACGAACTCGCGCTTGAGTTCGAGCCCGACCAGGAAGAAGAAGATGGCCAGCAGGCCGTCGGCGGCCCATGCGCCCAGGCTCAGGTCCAGATGCCAAGGCTCGTAGCCGATGGTGAAGTCGCGCAGCGCGAAGTAACTCTCCGAGGCCGGGGAATTGGCCCAGATCAGGGCGACCGCCGCCGCAGCGACCAGCAGCGCGCCGCCGACGGTTTCCTTGCGGAGGATTTCGCCGATTCGCAGGGCCTCGGCGTAGCTGCCGCGGCCGAAAACGGTGAGGCGAGGGGGTGTGGGAGTGGGTGGCAGGGCGCTCATGGAGTCCTCAAAGTGGGGTCGACGGAATCATGCCGACCAGACTTCCCGGCGCACCTTGGTCCAGTCTATTCGCATTCGCCCGCCTAGGGACGCCTGGCAGGACGCCGGCCGGGTGCCTGTCCGGGGCCGGCGGGTTCCAGCCCGGCAGGTGCCGGGCCGGCCGGATTTCAGACCAGCAGCTGCTGCACGAGTTCACGGCATTTCCGGTAGGCGGGAGCCTTTGGATCAATGAGCGCAAAGTGGTCGCCCGGGACCTTCAGCAACTGGACAGGCGCACCGGCTGCCTTGGCTGCTCCGGCGTAGGTCTCGGACTGGCTGACCGGCACGGTGTCGTCCTCTGTGCCGTGAACGGCATATACGGGCACGCCGAGTGGCACCGCGCTCATAGGGTCTGCAAATTTGTGCCGTTTGGGATATTTCTCTGACGAGCCGCCCAGGAAGTTGCTGACGGCGCCGTTGCTTAGGTTGAGCCGCTCGGCGGCCCCGAGGTTGAGCACCCCCGACTGACTGACGACGCCGGTAAGCTGCACCGCGCCGTCGTCGTCGCCACGGCGCGTGAGCTGACGGTCCGCGTCCGGGGCTCCGAGCCCGGCGAGCCGGCTGCGTCCCGCCGCCCAGACCGCCAAGTGGCCGCCAGCTGAGTGGCCCAGGGCCACCACCCGATCCAGCCCGAGGCCGTGCTCGTCTGCGAGCTCCCCGAGCTTGTCGATTCCGGCCAGGACGTCGGCAAAGGTGTTGGGCCAGCCTCCGCCGTTGCCGGCGCGCCGGTACTCCAGGTTCCAGGCTGCCATGCCGTGCGCGGCGAGGTCCTTGGCAAGGGGTTCTCCCAGTTCTGCGCCGTACTGCGAACGCCAGTACCCGCCATGGATCACCACCACCACACCCTTGGGCGCGGCCACCTCCGGAAGGAAGAGCTCACCCCACTGGCTGGGGTCCTCGCCATATTGGTACTTCTGCCTCTTCACTGCGTCCTCCTTGGGGCCCGGTGAACAGGCGACGGAGACTGCCCCCAGAGTCACCACCGCTGCGGCAGCGATCATAGCCCGCCGCCGCATTTCAGCCATGTGCTGAGCCTACCTTGGGCGCCAAGCGGCCCCACGCAGGCCGGGCCCCGCACGCCGCCCTTGCACACCTCCCTTGAACGCGGCCCGACGGCGGCGGCTGCGGGAGTGCCCGCGGGAGAGCCTGCGGGCCGGTGTCGGCGGTGCGCCGTAAGCTGGATCCATGGCGAGCAACTGGGACCGTTTGGACTTGAGCCTGCGCGATTCCGTGCAGGAGAACGTGGAACTGTACGAGCGGGTCCGGCCTGCCCTGAAGCTGGTCACCCGGGAGGTCCTGCTCACGCTGCGGACCATGCTCAAGGATACCGAGGTCACGCCGTTGTTCGTCACCGGCCGCACCAAGACCGTTGAATCCTTCCGCGAGAAGATTTCCCGCACGGAAGAACCGCTGGAGCCGGGCGGGCCGCCTGTGCTGAAGTTCCCGGACCCGTTCCGGACCCTGAACGACATGGTGGGCATCCGTGTGATCACCAAGCTGCCGGCGGAGAACGCGGTGGTGGCCAACCTGATCAAGCGCCAGCGCCAGCTCTTTGACTGCCGGGGGGACCGCGAAAAGGACATCGGCTCGATCGAGTCCGGCACCTACGGCTACTCCAGCCGGCACTTGATCCTGCGGACAATCCAGAACGAGGCCGTCAAGGACTACCAGCTGGCCTTCAACCCTGACGTCCCGCCGAACGGCAGCTACTTCTTCGAGTGCCAGATCCGCACCGTGTTCGCGCACGCCTGGAGCGAGATCGAGCACGACATCCGCTTCAAGGCCGAGGACCCGCGGGCCTGGACCCCGCACTTCGACCGCCAGTTCACCGCCACGGCCGCCATGCTGGAGACCGTGGAGAGCGCGTTCTCTGACCTGCATGAGCGCTACGAGGAGGTCCGCGGTTACTGGGATATGGACGGCGAGGGTGCCGCGCAGCTGACGCCCAACCGGATCCGCGACGTCTGGCGGACCCTTCTGCCGCACGTAGACCGGAAGGTCGACGACGACTGGGGCTGGGCGGCGGAGCTCATGGCCGCCCACGGCCTCAACCAAACGATGCAGCTCGCCGGGCTGCTCAGCGCCAACCGCATCACCGAGGTCCGCAAGGCCCTGGACCACCGCTACTCCCCCGGCCCGGACCGGCTCCTCGATGACCTGCTGCTGTGGCAGTACGGCACCGAACACATCGAGCTCACCGCCGAGCCGGCCGACGCCGTCCCGCACCCCCGCCGGGACAGCCTCCTGCGGCGGCTCAAGCAGATCGAGCGGTACCGGCTCACCCAGGGCTAGCGCGGGCATCGTCGGCGGATGCCCTTAATTCCCTTGGAGGTGCGTGGCAATCCGTTGCTCTAGGACCCCTGCTCTACGGGCGCGGACGCCGCGTGCGGCTTATTTGTGGGCGTAGGTGAGGCAATCAGCGTTGTCGACTCCCGGGCCCACGTGAACTTCGGACGCCTTACACATCAGGTGGTCGTTGTGGGTGCATTCAGTACGCTGGCAGGCGCCGACGTCGGCCAGCACTTTGGGAAGACCACCGTGCACACCGATGTCGATGAAGGTCGCGCAGGAGGCATGATCTTCAACGCCGCCGACGGTAATGGCGGCCGCGTTGCAGTGGGAGTGGTCGTTGAACGAGCAATTGCTCACGCTGCAGTCGGCTACGTGCGTCGTCATTGGATTTTCCTCCATGCTCCGGCCACCCCGGACGGGCGGCGCCGTAAATCCACGCTAGGCCGCACCAGGGCAAACAAAAAGACCCAAACGTGTGACCTAATGCCGGCCTGGGCGGGCGCCGTGCCGGCTAGTTTCCGGCGCCGAGCTTGCCGGCCAGGCGTTCGCGCATCAGGGCGCTGGCCTCGTTCAGGCCCACGACGTCCACGCTCTTGCCGTGCCGCCGGTACTTCTCGGTGATGGCATCCAAAGCGGCGATCGTGGAGGCGTCCCACAGGTGGGAGTCGTGCATATCAATGACCACGTGCTTCGGGTCCAGGGCGTACTCGAACTGGGTGTAGAGGTCATTCGATGAGGCGAAGAACAGCTCGCCGTCCACCCGATACGTAGCCCGCCGGCCGCCGTCGTCCTCCGTCACGGAGCGCTCCACCGTGACGAAGTGCGCCACCCGCCTGGCGAACAGGACCGTCCCGACGATTACGCCGACGCCGACGCCGATTGCCAGGTTGTGCGTGGCAACGGTGACCGCCACCGTGGCCGCCATGACCGTGGTTTCGCTCTTGGGCAGCGCCTTGAGCGTGGCGGGCCGGATGCTGTGCCAGTCAAAGGTGGCGACGGAAACGAAGATCATGACGGCCACGAGCGCGGCCATGGGGATCAGGGACACGATATCTCCGAGGGCCACCACGAGAATGAGCAGGAAGACGCCGGCCAGGAAGGTGGAGATCCGGGTGCGGGCGCCGGAGGCTTTGACGTTGATCATGGTCTGGCCGATCATGGCGCAGCCACCCATGCCGCCGAAGAAGCCGGTGACAATGTTCGCGACACCCTGCCCCCAGGCCTCGCGGGTCTTGGGTGAGCGCGTGTCCGTGATGTCATCCACGAGCTTCGCGGTCATGAGGGATTCGAGCAGACCGACAAAGGCCATGGCCAGCGCGAACGGGAAGATGACCTGCAGCGTTTCCGGCGTGAACGGCACGTTGGGAAGCGACAGGGAGGGCAGCGAGTCCGGCAGCGCACCCTTGTCACCCACAGTGGGAACGCCGACGGCGGCCGTCACCGTGATGAGCGTCAGGGCCAGAATGGCCACGAGGGGTGCGGGGACGGCTTTGGTGAGCCTGGGCAGACCGAAGACGATCAGCAGGCCCAGCGCGGTGAGCGGGTACACGAGCCAGGGCACGCCGATCAGCTCGGGCACCTGCGACATGAAGATCAGGATAGCCAGGGCGTTCACAAAGCCCACCATGACCGGGCGAGGGATGAAGCGCATCAGTTTGGCCACGCCGGAGAGGCCCAGGACGATCTGGAACATGCCGGCCAGAATCACCGCCGCAACAAGGTAATCCAGTCCGTGGGACTTCACCAGTGGGGCGATCACCAGGGCGACGGCGCCGGTGGCCGCCGAGATCATCGCCGGACGGCCGCCGACGAAGGCGATGGTCACGGCCATCGTGAAGGACGCGAAGAGCCCGATCCTCGGGTCGACGCCGGCGATGATCGAGAAGGCGATCGCCTCTGGGATCAGGGCCAGGGCCACGACGAGTCCGCCCAGGACCTCGGTCTTGAGCCGGCGCGGGGACCTCAAGGCACCTCCGACCGACTGCAGTTGCTCGGGCGTACAGGCCGGGGCCTTCGCTTCGGTTCTGGTGGCCAATGCTGGCTCCGTTCGTGGTCAAGAAGGCGCAACGGCCTCCACTTTTCAAAAGAAGGTGCAGAATTCAGAGAATGTGGGGCGCTGCATCACGCCGGAGGGGTGGGGAGTTCGCCGTTTTGGGCTCACCCACCCAATGAACCTTACCTGTCGGGCCCTCGCCGGACACCTGTCGGGCCGTCCCCGGACAGTCCCCCAAAAATCTGACATATTTGTCCGACAGGTGGTCACGAAGTGGTCAGTCCGTGGATGCCGGTGGCACCATTCTTGGATGCTTGAGGCAACCAAAAATCCAAATACCGCCCGGGACGCGGGCGCTGCCGCCGACGTCCCGGCCAATCCCGCCCTCGCCGCCGAGGCCAAGATCGCCCGGATTGCGGTGACCATCTTCCCGCTCCTCGTCGTGGCGGCCGGGCTCGCCGGCTTCCTGCTCCCCGGGGCGTTCAAACCCCTCGCGCCCAGCGTGCCCTTCCTGCTGGGCATCATCATGTTCTGCATGGGCCTGACGCTGACCCCGCCCGATTTCGCCTCGGTGGCCAAGCGTCCCTGGGCCGTGGCCCTGGGAATCGTGGCGCACTACGTCATCATGCCGGGCGCCGGCTGGCTGATCGCCGTCGGCCTGCACCTCGAGCCGGAGCTTGCGGTGGGCCTGATCCTGGTGGGCTGCGCGCCGTCGGGCACCGCCTCCAACGTGATGGCGTTCTTGGCCAAGGGCGACGTCGCCCTGTCCGTGGCCGTCGCTTCCGTGTCCACCCTGATCGCTCCGATCGTGACGCCGCTGCTGGTGCTGTTCCTGGCCGGCTCGTACCTGAGCATCGACGCCGGCGGCATGGTCCAGGACATCGTCAAGACCGTCCTCCTGCCCGTCATTGCCGGCCTGCTAGCACGCCTCTTCCTCCGCAAGCTCGTGGCCAGGGTCCTTCCGGCGCTGCCGTGGGCCTCCGCGGTCGTGATTTCCCTGATCGTGGCGATTGTGGTGGCCGGCAGCGCCAGCAAGATCGTCGCCGCGGGCGGCATCGTGTTCCTGGCCGTGGTGCTGCACAACGGCTTCGGACTGGGCCTGGGCTATCTGGCCGGCAAGCTGGGGCGCCTGGATGACAAGGCGCGCAGGGCCCTCGCCTTTGAAGTCGGGATGCAGAACTCCGGCCTGGCCGCCACCCTCGCGACAGCGCACTTCGGCGCGCTGGCCGCGCTGCCGTCCGCCGTCTTCTCCCTGTGGCACAACGTCTCCGGCGCGATCGTGGCCGCGTGGCTGGCCCGGCGCCCCCTCCAGGAAACCGCAACGCAGGACACAGCACCGGAGGCCGCTGCGCTGAAAGCCTAAGGCGGGGGCCTAGCTCCGGAGCCTGGCGAGCAGCGCCGTGACGGCGCGCTCGGCCAGAACCTCGGGGCTGTCCGTTCCGGGGACCACATCGTATCCGCCCTGAACACCTGGGCTGCCGGCCCCGGCGTCGTCCGCAATGAGCACCTGAGCCACGCCGCGGACGGCGAGTTCAGCCATGGTCCCGGAATCGTCGCCAGTCTCCAGCGCGCAGGTGTGGATCACGCCGTCGGCGCCGCCGGAGAGCATGAACTGCCGCCAGCCTCCGCCCAGCAGGATGACGGCCTGGTAGCCGCGCTCCGGGAGGATCCCGGCCAGCGCCGTGGCGATGGCCCTGTCCCGCGGCTGTTCGAGATCCGCGACCGCCACGGCCACCAGCTCCGTCCGGCCCCGCCGCATCCCCCGGGCGGCACGGTTGGCCACGTAGCCAAGGTCGCGGACCGCGGAGTGCACCCGATCCTGGGTGGCCTGGCTGATCCGGGTGGTGCCGCCGGAGCGGCCGGAGAGCACGTAGGACACGGTGGTCAGGGACACACCGGCCGTCTCCGCGACGTCGCGGATGGTGGGCTTGGATCCATGCCGCACGAGTTGCTCCCCGGGTACTTCGGCGCCGCAAAGCGCGGCGGCTGAGGCGATACTGGCACGGCGCGGAAGTCGCGCCGGCCTGTTCTGCACTCTATCGCCGGGACGGCCCCCGGCGTGACCCGGCGGGCAGGTCCTTGGTGAAGGCCAGCGGTCCGATGGATTCAGGGTCGGCGGAGAGATCGAACTGAGCCTCGTAGCCGGTGTTCAGGTAGAGGTGCTTCGCCTCCGGCTGGCGGGGGCCGGTGGTCAGGTAGACCTTCCGGTAGCCGCGGCGGGCGGCCAGCGCCTCCAGCTCGGCGAGGACAAACCGGGCCAGTCCGCGGCGGCGATGGGCCGAATGCGTCCAGATCCGCTTGAACTCGGCGGTCTGCGGGCCGTGCCGGCGGAAGGCGCCACCCGCCACGGATTCACCGTTCTCGCGCACAATCAACAGGGCCCCGCCAGGCGCCGCGAATTCCTCCGCCGGGTAGCGGTTGAGTTCCTCCGCGGCGGCTCCCCGGCCGAAGAGGTTGCCGTAGCGGGTGTCATATTCGAGCGCGAGCTCATCCAGGAGCGGACAGACCCTGGGATCGCTCATGGGGAGGTTGAGGACCGTCAGCGTGGAGTTGTCCACGGGCCTGATTTCGATGGGCCGGGTCTCCGCGGGCGGGGTGTGTAGTGGTGACGGGGTCATGACGGGTCCTTTCCGCCGGCGGCGGCCTGCGGCACCGCCTGGCCGATGTTGGCTGGCTCGCTGTCCGCTTGCTCGTTGCTGTCCTGGCCGTTGTTGGAGCCGGACAGCAGGTTCAGGATGCGCCGGGCCAGGGCGTCGTTTTCACGGAACGGTGCGGCGTTGCTTCCGGGCCGGGCGAAGGCGCCCGCGCCCCAACCGGAGGTGCCGGGCCCGACGCCGAACAGCCGCTCGCGCCACTCCCCCACCGGACTGATCAGCTCGTTGTGGGCGGACACCAGGAGCCGCCCGGTCGCATGCGTGCCGTCCGCGGTCAGGAGCTGCTGTTCGGTGCCGAGCCCGGAGGTGTGCAGCTGGCGCAGCAGCGGGTTCGCGGAGCGGGCCACCGACGGCGCCGGGAGCCGGGCCTCGATCAGCGCCGGCGCTGACACGGTGAGCCCGGACTGGGCCGAGCGGGCGACGAACCGGCCCGAGTACTCCGCGGCCTCGATCTCCAGGCCCGGGCCGATGAACTGCAGCAGCCCGGCCTGGTGGATCGCCAGCATCTCCCGCAGCCTGCGCGGCGGCGGCCCGGAGTCGACGAAGCTAAAGAAGCCGTGCCACCAGCCCTGGACGTCCCGCTGCGACCGCGCGTTCAGCCGCTCTGACGGGACCAGCCGGCCCAGGTCCATGTAGGACTTGAGCAGGGAAATGAACAGGGCCAGCGTCTCCGAATGGTCCGGCCCGGTGCGTAACTCAAGGTCGCGGCCGATGTACGCCGCCACGGCGGCCTGGACATCCGCGTGGCCGGCGAAAACCCGGCCCGCGAAGGGATGGTCCAGCCGTTCGAGGTCCAGGTGGAGCTCTGCGTCCGGGACGGACTCGGTGACCAGGCGCTGGCGGTCCTGGCTGTACCACTGCGCGGCGGAGAACCGCTCGGCGAATTCCTGCCAGCCAATCCGGACCCGCCCCGGGTAGCCGGTGAACAGCTCGCGGTAGTACGCGTAGCCGGCATCCTTCGCGATCAGGGGCCAAAGCTGGTCGCGGAAGTCCAGCTCGCCGGGCGCGTCCAGCAATGCAGCGACGGCGTCTGCGGTGAAGAACGCGGGTTCTGCCGCTGCGTCGCCGCGCAGGGTGGACGTGATCTTGGAGTGGTAGGGCACGCCGCGGCGGGACCCGGCCCACAACCGTGGCTCGGCACCGGAGGGCAGGTAGCGCAGGCCGCCGTCGGGCAGCTCCTCGAATCTGCCGCCGCGGCCCTCCATGAGTAGGACCAGCAGGTCCACGAATGCCAGGCCCATGCCGGAGACAATCACGTCCTGGCCGGCGGCGAGCGGTGCGTAGTCGACGTCGGTGGTGTAGCTGGGCGCCGCGTGGAACGCACCGTGCCGGGCGGCAAAACCGGCCCACGCGGCGGACTCCGCATCCGGCAGCGAATCGGTGTGCCCCAGGGAGGCGATCACGACGTCGGCGTGCAGCACCGCGCCGCCGGCCAGCCGGACGCGGTAGCGTTCCGGGCCCTGTTCCGGTGCGCCCTGTTGCCTGCCCTGTTCCAGTCCACTGTGTTCCGGCTCGTCCTGCACACGTTCGACGGCGGACGCCGTGTTCCGGTGCACCGTGACGGTGACGTCCGGCCCGAGGGCGGCGACGGAGCGGCGGAAGAACCATTCCAGGTAGACACTCTGCAACTGCCGGGTGGGAAAGGTGGAACCGGTGAGGGCGGCCAGCTGGCGCCGGAGTTCCGGCGCCAACTCCGGAACGTCCGCAATGGATCCGTCCATGACCCCGGCGGCCCAGTCCGCCAGTCCGGGACCTTCGACGGCCGGCCCCTCGCACTGGACCGAGGCATCGGTGAACATCGTGACGTCCGCCGCGGCGGAGTTGAGCATCAGCCCGGAGTGCTGTTCGTAGCGCCAGATCCTGCCGGCGCCCGGGGTATGCGGCTCCACGACGTGGATCTGAAGCGGGCCGGCAAGCAGCTCCGGCCGGTTGGCGGCAAGGCGTTCCAGCAGCCCGGCCGTGCGCGGGCCGCCGCCGATGAGGACCACGGATGGGGCGTTCACTGGCATGACGGTCTCCTCGCTCTGGTGCGGAGCCCTCATGCTAGGCACCCGAAACGGGGCCGGTCGAGGCGCCGGTCACGGCCGTTCACTCCACGTAACGCGGCGTAAATCGAGGCAAAAATTCGTCGTGTGACGCCGTGCGAACCTGCGTGAACGTATGCAACTTACCGCCTTGCCGCACGTTTTCGGCGGCCCCTAGATTGGCAGCCAACCGTACCCCCACAGCAACTGGAAGAAGCGAGGTGGCGCATGAGTTCAACAGCAACCCCGGTGGCGCAGTCCGCCCCGGTGCCGGCGTCCGCCGGCGTCGAATCCGCACCCGAAACCGCACCGGCCGAAGTGGCCGGCCCCGCAACCACACCGCCCGAAACGGCCGGCCCCGGTTCAGCCGGCCGCAAGGCAGCAGACTATGCCGACTACCGGCTGGTCCCGGCCCGCCACCCGTGGCGCTGGGTGGGCACCGCCGTCGTCGCCCTGGGCGTGGCGGGCATTGCCTGGTCCCTGGCCACCAACCCGCGCTGGGAGTGGGGCGTGGTGGCGCCATGGTTCACCGCGCAGTCGATTGTGAACGGCCTGCTGGAGACCCTGAAGCTGACGGCGATCTCCGGAGCCCTCGGGTTCATCCTGGGGTTCATTCTGGCCCTGATGCGGCTCTCCGCGTCCCCCCTGCTGGTCTCCGTCTCCTGGACCTTCTCCTGGATCTTCCGCTCCACGCCGCTGCTGGTGCAGATGCTGCTTTGGTACAACCTGGGCTACCTCTACGAGAAAATCAGCTTAGGGCTCCCGTTCACGGACGTGCGCTTCTTCGAGGCGCAGACCACCACCCTGATCAGCCAGTTCGCCGCGGCGGTCCTCGGCCTGACGCTGAACCAGGCCGCCTACTCCGCCGAGATCATCCGCGGCGGCATCCTCTCCGTGGACCAGGGCCAGCTGGAGGCCGCAACCGCCCTTGGCATTCCGGCGTGGCGGCGCTCCACCAGGATCGTCCTGCCCCAGGCCATGCGGGCCATCCTGCCCACCGCCTTCAACGAGGTGATCGGCCTGGTCAAGGGCACCTCGATTGTCTACGTCCTGGCCTACTCCGAGCTGTTCTACACCGTCCAGGTCATCTACAACCGGACCCAGCAGGTCCTGCCGCTGCTGCTCGTGGCCACCCTCTGGTACGTCGTGATCACCTCGGTGCTGAGCGTCTTCCAGTACTACATCGAGCGGCACTACTCCAAGGGCGCCGTCCGCACGCTGCCCCTGACCCCGCTGCAGAAGGCCCGCAAGTTCCTCGCCACGCATGCGCCCGCAACAAGGGAAACCACCCAGGAAAGGGGCACCCGATGAGCACCGTTGCCACCAACACCCTGCCGGCGCCCGCCGCCACTGACGCCGAAACCACCCGCGGCCTCGTCGAGATCACCAAGGTCCGCAAGTCCTTCGGGGCCACGGAGGTGCTCAAAGGCATCACGCTGACGGTCGAGCCCGGCGGCGTGGCCGTGATTGTCGGCCCGTCCGGGTCCGGCAAATCCACCCTTCTGCGCACCATAAACCACTTGGAAAAGGTCGACGCCGGGTTCATCGCGATCGACGGCACGCTGGTGGGCTACGAGGTCCGGGGGCGCCGGCTCCATGAGCTGCGCGAGAAGGAAATCCTGAAGCAGCGCACCGAGATCGGCATGGTGTTCCAGAACTTCAACCTCTTCCCGCACCTGACCGCGCTGGAAAACGTCACCGCGGCCCCGGTCGTCGCGCCGCGGGCCGGAAAACCCCGGTCGTCCAAGGCCGAGGCCCGCGAACGCGGCCTGGAGCTGCTGGACCGGGTGGGCTTGAAGGACCGCGCCGGCGCCTACCCGCGCCAGCTTTCTGGCGGCCAGCAACAGCGCGTCGCGATCGCCCGGGCCTTGGCCCTGGACCCCAAGATCCTGCTCTTCGACGAGCCCACCTCGGCCCTGGACCCGGAACTGGTCAACGAGGTCCTGGACGTCATCCGCGAGCTCGCCAAGTCCGGCACCACGCTGATCATCGTCACGCATGAGATGGGCTTCGCCCGCGATGTCGCCGACACGGTGGTGTTCATGGACCAGGGCCAGATCGTCGAGCAAGGCACACCCCAGGAGATTTTCACCAACCCGCACGAAGAACGCACCCGGAGCTTTTTCTCCAAGGTGATCGAACCCGCTTTCAACATCTAAGGAACACCCATGGCAATCAGCTCCGCCCTCCGCACCGCCCTTCCCAGTACTAGTCTCCGGCGGAAACGTGCGGCGCTTCCCGCCGTCGTCCTCATCGGCACTCTGTCCGGCACGCTGGCACTGAGTGCCTGCGCTGATCCCGGCGCCTCCGCGGCCGCCGGCGGGCAGCCGGCGACGACGGCGGCGCGCAACGGCGTCGTGTACAACACCTCGCCGGACCAGCAGCGCATCAGGGCCGAGAAGGACGCGGCCCTGGCCGCGAAGGTCCCCACGCTGATCGGCAAGGACGGCAAGCTGACCCTGGCCACGACAGCGGGCGCGATTCCGCTGTCCTTCCATGCCACCGACGACAAGACCCCGATCGGCGTCGAGGTGGACCTGGCCCAGCTGGTCGCGGACAAGCTGGGCCTGGCACTGGATGTCCAGGTGACCTCCTGGGAGAACTGGCCGCTGAAGACCCAGTCCGGCGACTTCGAGGCCGTGTTCTCCAACGTCGGCATCAACGCCGCCCGCGTGAAACTCTTCGACTTCTCCAGCTACCGCGCCGCGTACATGGGCTTCGAAGCGAAGAAGAGCTCCAGCTACAACATCAAGGGCTCCGATGACATCTCCGGCCTGAAGATTTCCGTGGGCTCGGGCACCAACCAGGAGAAGATCCTGATCGCCTGGAACAAGGAGCTGGAGGCCAAGGGCAAGGCGCCGGCGGAGCTGCAGTACTACTCCTCCGACGCCGACACCATCCTGGCCCTGTCCTCCGGACGCACGGACCTGAACCTCGCGCCCTACCCGTCCGTCACGTACCGGGAAAACACCCGGGACGACCTCAAGGTGGTGGGTAAGGTCAATGCCGGCTGGCCATCCGAGACCCTGGTCGCGGCCACCACGCTCAAGGGCAACGGCCTGGCCCCGGCCATCACGGACGCACTTAACTCCGCGATCAAGGACGGCTCCTACGCCAAGGTCCTGGACCGCTGGGGACTCTCCGAGGAAGCCCTTCCCGAGTCCACGACCGTCACCGAGGCCAACTTCGGAACCGCCTCTGCAGGGAAAACACAGTGAAGTTCCAGATCCTCGACATCATCCCGCACCTGAAAAACCCCGTCACCGGGGCGATCGTCTCCACCGCGGACCGGCTCAACCAGGTGGTGGAGACCGCGCGGCGGGCGGAGGACCTCGGCTATGACAGCTTCTCGGTCGGGGAACGCCACGCGGGCGAGTTCATCTCCTCCTCCCCCACCACCGTGCTCGCCGCCATCGCCGCCGTGACCACCAGGATCCGGCTGCAAAGCGGCGTGACGGTACTGTCCGTGCTGGACCCGGTGCGGGTCGCGGAGGACTACGCCACGATCGACCAGCTGAGCCGCGGCCGGCTGGAACTGGTGATCGGCAAGGGCAACGAGGTGCTGCAGTACCCGCTGTTCGGCCTGGACCTCGCGGATCAGTGGGAGCTGCTCGCGGAAAAATACGGCCTGCTCCGCCGGCTCTGGACCGAGGAGAACGTCACCTGGTCCGGGACGTTCCGCACGGCGCTCACAGAGCCCACCACCACCACGCCCCGGCCCTTCGCCGGCGCGCCGCGCGTCTGGCACGGTTCCGCCACGAGCCTGGCCTCGGCGGCCCTGGCCGCGCAGTGGGGCGATCCGCTGTTCACGGCCAATGCGATCCAGCCGCGGGAAAACTACAAGATGCTCATCGACCACTACCGCGACGAATACGAACGGCACGGGCACGATCCCCGGCACCAGTACCTGGGCTCCGGATCGGGCGCCGGCGGGGTGTTCATCGCGGACACCACGCAGGAGGCCAAGCGGCAGTTCGGCCCGGTCTACGAGGCCCTCACGACGGGCAGGAATGTTCCGGGGAACAACTCCCCCTACCGGGACATCGACCACGCCGTCGCCGAAGGCCCCGCCCTGGTGGGCAGCCCGGAGCAGGTGATCGACAAGATCCTCAGCTACCACGCGCTGTACGGCCACGACCTGCAGTCCATCTCGCTGCCCACCACGCTGCCCTTCGCCCAGCAACTGGAAATCCTGGAGCGCTTCGCCCTCGAGGTCATTCCGGCCGTCCGCGCCGCCGCGCCCACCACACTTTGGGCCGAGGGCGACCCGTACGCCGGCCGCCCGGAGGCCAGCCTCGCCGGCAACACAGGAGGCGCCACCGAACCCGACGACGCCGCCCGCGTCACAGCCGACCACGACAACCACAGGAGCTCCCATGTCTACACCCACTGACACCGACGGCCGCTCCCCGGCCGCCACCCCGGCCCACCGGACCGGTCCCGACGACCGCCCCGACGACACTCCGGATGGCCGCCCCGACGGCCGTCCCGGCCGGGAATTCCTGGCCGAATGGGCGGACTGGCATGCCGCGCACGAACGCCACCGCGCAGACCCCCACGGCTTCCTCGCCGTCACCCACCTGCACTGGCTCGATTCCTCTCCCGCCCGCCTCGACGGCGCGCCGGGTACGTGGAGCGTGGAAGACGACGCTGTCCGCCTGGTTTTGCGGGCAGGTGAGCGCGTCCTTCGCGACGGGCAGGAACTGAACGCCGACGGCACCGGAGCCACAGTGGTCCTTGGCCCGATTCCCGAGCGCGAAGGCCTGAATCTGCGCGTGGAAGATGCCGGCGCCGGTCATACCGTGATCGAGCTCGCCAAACGCGGCGGCCGCTATGTCGTGCGGCCGCGGCATCCCCTGAATCCGCTGCTCACCGGCTACCGTGGCACACCCGCCTACGCGCCCAACCCTGAATATGCCATTTCAGGAATATTCGTTCCGTTCGCAGAACCGCGGCCCACCACAGTAGGCGCAGCGGTCGAAGGAATCCACCATGTCTACGAGGCCCCGGGGGAAATCCGCTTCCGGCTTCACGGTCAGGATCTGAGCCTCACCGTCTTCAACGGCCACACTCCGGGCACATTGTCCGTGCTCTTCACGGACGCGACGTCGGGCAAAAGCACCTACGCGGCCAACCGCTCGCTCACCGTGCCAGCTCCGGGCGCCGACGGGACCGTCTCGCTCGACTTCAACCGGGCGGTGAACCTGCCGTGCGCCTACACGGATCTCGCCACGTGCCCGTTGCCGCCGGCCGAGAACCGCCTGCCGGTGGCCATCGAAGCCGGCGAACAGATCCCCTTCGAACGACAGGACGCATCATGAGCACCCCTCCCGCCCAGAACGCGCCGCGAGGACACGGCCTGCTGCTCCTGGAGCTCGACGGCGCCGGCAGCCACCCGGCCGCGTGGCGGGTTTCCCGCACAGGCCCCGCGTCCGTGCTGGACCCTGAACACCTGCGCGGCGCCGTGCTCGCCGCCGAGTCTGCCGGGTTCCACGCAGCGACGTTTTCCGACCCCGGCCTGCCGGATCCCGCACTGCCGGACCCCGCACTGTCAGATCCCGCATTGTCAGATCACGATCACCCGGACCGGGACGCCGCTGCCCGGCTCAACGCCCTGCAGCGCGCCGCGTTCGCGTCTCCCCTGACGCGTACCCTCGCCCTGATCCCGGAAGTGGACACCGTCTACACCGAGCCATTCCACCTCTCAACCCAGCTGGCCAGCCTCGACTACGTCTCCGGCGGACGGGCCGGCTGGCTGGTGGCCGCCTCATCAAGCGCCGCCGATGCCGCCGCCGTCGGACGGGACACTGTGCGCGGGGAGCGGCTCTCCGGGGAGGCCGCCGATTCCATCGAGGTCAGCCGCAGGCTCTGGGACTCCTGGGAGGACGACGCCGTGATCCGCGACGTCCCCACCGGGCGCTACCTCGACGTCGACAAGCTGCACTACATCGACGTCGAGAACGGCAGCTATTCCGTCAAGGGTCCGTCGATCATTCCGCGGCCGCCGCAGGGCCAGCTCCCTGTGCTGGCCCCGGCCGGGCTCCTCACGCCGGAGGCTGTCGCAGCCGGGGCAGCCGACGCGCTCCTGGTCTCGGCCCCGACGCCCGAGCTCCTGGCCGCCGAGCTCGCGGCGACGCGGGCAGGACTCGCCGCCGGCGGCAGTGGGCCTGCGCTGATCGCCGAG
This sequence comes from Arthrobacter sp. ES3-54, assembly GCF_029504395.1. Lineage (GTDB taxonomy): Bacteria > Actinomycetota > Actinomycetes > Actinomycetales > Micrococcaceae > Arthrobacter. The sequence continues at coordinate 292,882 of NZ_JAQFIF010000003.1, read as the reverse complement.
CTCGACGTCGTACTGGAGTCCCGCGGCCAGACCGCCGCGGAGCGGCTGGCCGAACTGAACCGCCACACAGTGTGGCAGAGCCCGCGCGCCCGGTTCGTCGGGACGGGTGCTGAACTGACCGAACTGCTCACCGACGTGCTGGCTTGGGCCGACGGCGTCCGCCTGCACCCCGCGATGCTGGAGACGGATCTTGAGGAACTGTCGCGGCTGGTACTGCCAGAGCTGCGCCGGCGCGGGCTCCTTGCCCCCACAATCCCGGACGCCACGTTCCGCGAGCAGCTGGGGCTGGCGCGGCCAGCCAGTCGTTACGCCGCCGGGGCGACCGCCACGACCACTGCCCCTGGCACGGAAAACTAAGGAGTCCACCATGAGCCACAGCACCCACCCCGCCGCCGAATTCACGCCGTCAGGCCAGCTCCAGCTGGGCGTGTTCTTCCAGGGCGTCAACTCCGGAACAGTCTGGAAGAGCGCCGAGTCCGGCTCGCAGACCGATTTTGAATCGTTCCGGCGCATCGCCCAAACCGCCGAACGCGGCCTGTTCGCGGCGTTCTTCCTCGGCGAAGGACTGCGGCTGCGTGAGCACCTCGGCCGCCCGCACGCGCTCGACGTCGCCGGCCGTCCCGACGCGCAGACCGCGCTGGCCGCCCTCGCGGCGGTGACCACCAACATCGGCCTGGTCGCCACCCAGAACACCACGTACAACGACCCCGCTGACCTGGCGCACCGGCTCTCCACGCTGGACCTGCTCTCCGGCGGCCGCGCGGCCTGGAACATCGTCACCACGGACAACGCCTGGACCGGCGCCAACTTCCGCCGCGGCGGCTACCTGGACCACGCGGACAGGTACACCCATGCCGAGGCCTTCGTGGAAACCGCCAAGCGCATCTGGGACGCGTGGGACGACGGCGCCATCGCGGCCTCGGCTTCCTCCGCCCGGTGGTCGGCGGAGGGGGCAGTCCGCCGGGTGCGGCACAGCGGCCAGCACTACTCCGTGGACGTCACACCCCGGCTGCCGCGCAGCGCCCAGTACCGGCCGGTGCTGTTCCAGGCCGGGGATTCGCCCGAGGGCCGGGACTTCGCCGCCCGGCAGGCGGACGTCATCTTTTCCGCGCACCCGCAGCTCGACGACGCCCTGGACTTCCGCCGCGACATAGTGGAGCGCACCCTCCGGGCCGGTCGGGGCGCCCAGGACGTGAAGATTATGCCCGCCAGCGAGTTCATCCTCGCCGCCACACCGCGGGAGGCTCTCGAAAAGAAGGCCTGGGTCCGGAGCCTGCAGATTGGCCCGCAGCAGGCCATCGCGTACCTCGAGCAGTTCTGGGGCCGGGAGCTGCAGGGCTACGACCCCGACGGCCCGCTGCCGGACATCGACCCCGTGGTGGAAGAGACCTCCGAAACCCGCGGCAGCGGCTTCCACGGCGCCAAGGCCCGCCAATTGGCCGACCAGTGGCGAGCCGAGGCCAAGGAAAAGGGCCTGTCCATCCGGCAATTCGTCTCGGCCAAGACCAGCCGGGGCGACTCCACCTTCACCGGCTCCTACACCGAGGTCGCGGACCGGCTCACCGAGTATGCCCGGACCGGCGCCGTCGACGGCTTCAACATCTCGCCGTGGCTCATCCCCTCCGGGCTCGATGACATCGTCAACCACCTCGTGCCGGAACTCCAAGAGCGCGGTGTGTACCCCACGGAGTACGCGGGCAGCACATTGCGGGAGAACCTCGGCCTGGCCACCCCGGTGCGCGCTGGTGCCGGCGTCGAGACCGATTCAGTCACGGCACGGGTCTAGACGAGGATCCGCGATCAAGACACAAATAATCCCCGCCGGAGACGTTCCCGGCGGGGATTGTCTGTGTCCGGCACCATCGGTTGCTCCGTAGCCGCCCTATTCGAGGCCCAGAAGGGCAGTTACGGAGCAATCGATCTACCAGGCAATCGGCACCCTCAGGCGGCGGCCTAGCTCTTCGGCAGGCCCGCCGGGTTCAGCTCCGACTTCGCTACGGCCTCCTCGGACAGCCCCCAGCGGTCCAGGATCTTGGCGTAGCTGCCGTCCTCGATCAGGTGGTTCAGTCCGGCCTGGGCCGCGGCGGCAAACCCGTTGTCCTTCTTCGTGGTGACCGCGATGCTGGCCTTCAGCGGCCAGCCGCCGTCCACCAGGCCCACCAGCTTGGTCTTGGCGTCGGACGCCGCTTTGTAAGCTGCCGTGGCGTTGGGGCCGAAGGTAAGGTCCGCCCGGCCGGACTGGACGGCAAGCTGGGAGGCGGAGTCGTCGTCGTAATACTGGAACTCCACGGGCTTGAGGCCGTTCTTCTTGTTTTCCTCGTCCCAGCGCAGCAGGATCGCCTCCTGGTTGGTGCCGGAGCCGACGATCACGCGCTTGCCGGCGATGTCGGGGGCCGACTCGACCTTGGTGACGCTGCTGTCCGCCTTGGCGTAGAAGCCGAGCTTGTCCTCGCGGTAGCTGGCGAAGTCGAACTTGAGCTTGCGCTCCTCCGTGACGGTGACGTTGGACAGCACTGCCTCGTACTTGCCCGAATCGACGCCGAGCGGCCAGTCGGCCCACGCGGTCGGGACAATATCCGCCTCCAGGCCCAGCGACTCGGCCAGCGCGACGGCGAGATCCACCTCATTGCCCACCGGGGTCTTGTTATCCGTGGCATAAACGGCCAGCGGCGCCGCGAACGGGCTCACCGCCACGGTCAGTTTCCCGTCCTTCTTGATGGCCTCCGGGACCAGCGCGGCGGCCGCGGCATCCACCGTGGCCTTGATGCGATCCTGCTGCGGAGAGAGGTTGAACTGCTTGATGCCGGAGGAGGACGACGGCGCCGCGGACGTGCCGCCGGCAGCTGCGGCGCCGGGATCGGAGCAGGCCGCGAGACCCAGGACGGCGGTGGCCGCCAATGCGACGGCGGCGCCGGACTTGAACGAAAGACTCGACATGGTTTCTCCTTGAAAGAGGTGGTCTGTGGTGCTGGTGCCAGCAACTATCCGGGGCGCGCGAATGCCGGTCAAAGCGCCGTGAAACCAGATGAAACCAAGGGATACAGGCGGTAATACCCGTTCATCCGGCGTCTGCGGACGCGGCCTGCGGACGCCCAGTGTTACCGAAGATTGCCCTGCGTGACGTGGCGGGAAGGAATTGTTCACGGCGGGCCGCAACTGGCCTAGCCTGCATAGAAGACCTGCAGGGTGACAGCACGACACAGGAGGGGTGAACTTGTCAGTGAGCACGCACCAGAGGACGCACCGGACCACGCACCGGCTCGGCATCAACGCCCCGGCGGACCTCGTCTTCAGCATGCTGCGGGACGCCTCACACTGGCCCTACCTCGACGGCTTCACGGTGTACTCGGAGCGGGTCAGCGGCGACGACGCCGCGCATGAGCTCCGCACGTCCTTGGTGTCCAACGGCTCGCTCAGTTCAAGCCACTGCTGGCGCGTCTTTGATGCCGCCAGCCACCGCGCCGAGTTCCACCAGTTGGACCTCGAATCCCCGCTCCGGGAGCTCTGCGGCGACTGGGAGATCCGGCCGGCGGACGGGCTCTCCGTGGTCACCTTGAACCACGAGTTCGAGGTCGACGATGAGCACCTCGCCGAGCGCATCAATGCGATTATCGAGGACTACAGCCGGCGTGAACTGGAAGCGCTCCGGGTCAGCTGCGAACGGTTGTCCGTCCTCCTGCAGCACCACGCCCCGCAGACGCACCCCACCCCGCATCCCCCGCCGCACCCCACAGCAAAGGAGGCCTGAGCATGTCCGAGGTCAGGTTCACAACCGAACGGGACAGCTTCGGCCGGCTTCTCGCGGACCGCGAAGTCTGGCGGCAGGCCGCCACCATCGCGGCGGCCGGCGAGCTGACCGCCCGCTGGCTCGAGGGCACCAGCGAATACCAGCCCGGGGTCTTCTCACCCGGGTTCGACGACGAGACCACCGTCATTGCCGCAGAGCTTGCCCGGCTCAACCGCAACGGGCTCTTCACCAAAGAATCGCAGCCGGGCGTTCAGGCCGTTGGCGTCGCGCAGCGCGCCTATGTGACGGCCTTCTGCAGCGCGGAGACGGCGTCGGCCCTCCTGGCCTTGTCCACCCGGACCGGACTCGTGACGGTTGCGCACGCCCCCGGTGAGACCAGCAGCGCCTCCATTCCGGTGACCGTCCAGGACGGCGACGTGGTGACCGTGCTCGGAAGCAGCGAGGGGCCGGTTGGGGAAGACCAGTTCAGGGACTGGGCGGCCGAGACCAACGAGACGCTGGCCCTGGTGCTTGCGGATGCCTGGTATGTGGAAATCTTCGATCCCGTCTGGGGCCGGAACGATCTCTTGCTGACTTCCGTGTTTGAGGCGCTGCAGGCCGAATAGCCTGCGGGAACGTGCGCCGCCGCGCAGCCGGCGGCTGCTTGGCGCCCGATTCCCGATTCCCGAATCCCGGGAAACTCACATATCGGTCGCGTCCCAGCCGATGCTGGCGGCCTCGTCCAGGGTGCGCGACTCGAAATGTTCCAGGATGTCCTTCATAGCCTCGACGCTCTGCTTGAACAGGGCTGAGTCCCGCCACTGCTCAATCTGTTCCAGGGACTCCCAGGGACCGGTGCTGATGAACCGGTTCTTGACGTCGCGGTCGTGCATCAACACCCCTTTGGCGTTGGGAAAATCCTCCTTCGTTTTCCTGGCCAGGTCCCGCCAGGCCTGCACAAAATCGTTCTCGCGGCCGGGATGCACCAGCCAGATTCCGAGCGTGTAGACAGACACGTCGATCGCCTCCATTGTCCGTACGGGGTTGATACGGCGATTATGTTCCAGTCCTGCGGCCGGCGGTAGGGCCGGACTGCCCGGCGGGCCCGCTCGTGGCCGCCAAAAGACCGTTGTACGGGTGAAGTGGAAGGCCTAGCATGTACGCAGGCCCCACTCTGGGACCAGCCCCGGACCTTCCACTATTGGGAGCGGGCACGCTTCGGAGGCCGATGTCCTGGGCGTCACAGGATAGGAAAAACGATGAGCAAATATCTGTTCGAAGCGAACTACCTCGGCGACGGAATCAAGGGCCTCATGCGTGAGGGTGGCACCAAGCGGCGTGACGCGGTGGTCGAAGCCCTCAAATCGGTGGGCGGCACACTCGATAGCTTCTACTACGCCTTCGGGGAGACCGACGTCGTGGGGATCTTCGATATCCCCGACCAGGCCAACGCCGTCGCGCTGTCACTGATGATCAATTCCAGCGGTGCCGTGAACCTGCACCTGAAACCGCTCATGACCGCGGAGGATCTCGACGAGGCAACCACGAAGACGCCGTCGTACCGGGCCCCGGGGCAATAGGTCAAATACAGCCTGCTCTTTTCAGCAGCAATAGCCACGGTTGCCAGTAGGCTCGGGGCATGTCACTGGGGAAGTCACAGCGCAAGTCACTCGGCGGGGAAAGACACTGGATGCGCGGCGCCGCGCTGCTGTTGGCTGTGGCCGGCATGGCAGCAGGCCTGGCCGGGTGCGAATACCCCGATGACGTAACAGATCCGACGGCGGCACCCACCAGGGCCGGTCGGCCGGCACGTTCGCTGCCGCCTCCCCCGCCGGTTGTTTCGGGTCTCGCCGAGGCCGAGCAGCGCAACCTGGGCGAGTTGGAAGCAGTCCTCGGCACCCGGCCGGGCGGGCTCGTCCTCGGCGGAACGGGCGGGATTGGCGGCAGCGGATTCCGCAACTCGGCCGCAGCGGTGCCGAAGGGAACCTACATGCTCACCGCCGCCTGCGTCGGCGCACCGAACGCGCTTTTGACGGTGTCCCAGGACGGCCTCCGGGGCGGGGGCAGAGCGGAGATGAACCTCGACTGCGGAGCAGCTGAGACAACGCGGGTCGAGCTGAGGGCCGGACCAGTCCAGGTTCAGGGATTCCGTCCCGGCACCGACCCCGCCGCCGGCGAAGTCGCGGGTTTCTGGATGGTTCCGGCCGCGCCGGGGTCCTAGCCGGGCACCGGCTTCGGGGCCAACGCCAGAAAGCCACCGGCACCTGGCATGCCGGGCGGGGCCCTTCCCCTCTTGGGCAGCGGGACCCCGCACCGGCAGCGCCGGAGGATTTAGCGCAGTCGTGTTATGTGGTGCCGTTGTATTCCTCGTCGCTCACGAGGTCACCCCACTCGGACTCCGCACCCTCGGCCGGGGCTTCCCACATCGCAAGGTGGGTCATGAAGTGGTCCGGCGCGGCGCCGTGCCAGTGCCATTCCCCCGGCGGCGTGTAGATCGTGTCGCCCGGGTGGATCTCCGTCACCTCGCCGCCGCGGGCCTGGATCAGGCCGACGCCTTCGGTGACGTGCAGGGTCTGCCCGACGGCGTGCGAATGCCAGGCCGTGCGGGCGCACGGGGCAAAGTGCACCGCGTTGACGCGCATGCGGGACGGTTCGGGCTGTGGGGCCGCGATGACGTCAAACCAGACATCGCCGGTGAACATCTGCGCCGGTCCCTTGACGCTTGGCTTCTTGGCTGGGATTTCCACTGTCATTTCCTCACAGGGTGTTTGCTGGGTGTTGACTGCTTGGCGCGACCGGAGGCCACGTCTGCCGTGGCTCAGGTCCCTGGCTCGGCGTCCTAGTTCAGGGTCGCGGTGTCAATCACGAAGCGGTAGCGAACGTCGGAGGCCAGGATGCGCTCGTAGGCGTCGTTGATCTTCGCGGCCGGGATGACCTCGATCTCGGCGCCCAGGCCGTGCTCAGCGCAAAAGTTGAGCATTTCCTGGGTTTCGCGGATGCCGCCGATGGCCGAGCCGGCGAAGGAGCGGCGCCCCATGATCAGGGAGAACACGTTCACCGGGAGCGGTTCCGCGGGCGCGCCGACGTTGACCAGGGCACCGTCGAGGGACAGCAGCTGCAGGTACGCGCTGATGTCGATCGCGGCACTGACCGTGTTGATGATCAGATCGAACGTGCCGGCGAGTTCCGTGAAGGTGTTTTCGTCGCTCGTGGCGTAGTAGTGGTCCGCGCCCAGGCGGAGCCCATCTTCCTGCTTCTTCAGCGACTGGGACAGGACGGTGACGTCGGCGCCCATGGCGTGGGCGATCTTGACTGCCATGTGGCCCAGGCCGCCCAGGCCGACGATCGCGACCTTTTTGCCGGGGCCTGCGCCCCAGTGGTTCAGCGGCGAGTAGGTGGTGATGCCGGCGCACAGCAGCGGCGCGGCGACGTCGAGCTCGATGCCCTCGGGAATGGTGACCACGAAGTCTTCGGCCACCACCACGTGCGTGGAATAGCCGCCCTGGGTGATGGTGCCGTCACGGTCGACGGCGCCGTAGGTGCCGGTGTTTCCGGCGAGGCAGTACTGTTCCTCGCCGGCCTGGCAGTTGACGCACTCGCCGCAGGAGTTGACCATGCAACCGACGCCGACGCGGTCGCCGACGGTGTGCTTGGTCACGGCGGAACCGATCTCGGTGACGATCCCGGCGATTTCATGGCCGGGGACCAGCGGGTAGGTCTGCGGGCCCCAGTCGCCGCGGACGGTGTGGATGTCCGAATGGCAGATCCCGGCGAACTTGATCTCGATCAGGACATCGTGCGGGCCCACGTCGCGGCGCTCGATGGTGGTGAGGGCGAGCGGCTCTGTCGCGGAAGGTGATGCGTAAGCGTTGACGGTAAGCAATGAATCTCCTGCTTGTTGATCGTTGGGGGTTGTTCAACGGAACACCATCCATCAAACCCGTCTTCGCAGCGCTGAGGGAGTCCCTGCTGATAGGGGTACTGGCAGGGCCTCCCTCAGGGGGCGGTAAGACCTAACGTTGATGGCATGGACAATCGAGACGCGACCCGCGAATTCCTTGCCTCGCGCCGGGCGAAGATCACCCCCGAGCAGTCGGGGCTGCCGGTCTACGGCGCCAAGCGCCGGGTGCCGGGGCTGCGCCGCGGGGAGGTCGCGATGCTGGCCGGCGTCAGCGTCGAGTATTACACCCGGCTGGAGCGGGGAAACCTGTCTGGCGTGTCGGAGGGTGTGCTGGATGCGGTGGCGAGGGCTCTGCAGCTCGACGACGCTGAACGGGCCCACCTCTTCGACCTGGCCCGGGCGGCGGCCCCCGGCAGCCGGACCCGCCGTCGTCCCCGTCCCACGGAGTCCGTCCGACGCAGCGTTCAGCTGACGCTGAACGCCATCACCAACGCGCCCGCCTTTGTGCGGAACGGACGCATGGACATCATCGCGGCCAACCCGCTGGGTTACGCCCTGTATTCGGACATGTATGTGGGCCCGGCCCGTCCGGCCAATCATGCCCGCTTCATCTTCCTGGACGGCCGCTCGCGCAGTTTCTATCCGGACTGGGAGCGTGCGGCGAACGACACCGTCGCGATCCTGCGCACCGAGGCCGGCCGGGACCCCTTCGACCGCGGCTTGACCGACCTTGTGGGCGAGCTATCGACCCGGAGCGAGGAATTCCGCACCCTGTGGGCCGCGCACAACGTGCGCCAGCACTATACCGGGCTCAAGCATTTCCACCACCCGGTGGTCGGGGAACTCCACCTGATGTTCGAGGCCTTGGATGTCTCGGCCGACGCCGGGCTGTCCCTGCTGGTTTACAACGCCGAGCCCGGCTCCGCGTCGGAGGACGCACTGCGGCTGCTGGCCAGCTGGGCCGCGACCAACCGGCAGGTCAAGGAGACCGAGGCAGCTACTACGGTGGACCAGGCCTAACCGCACGCCGCAGGCCGGAACTCTCACGCCAGGGCGGAAATGCCGTCCGCGTGTCCATCGGGCTGGCCGCCGTCGGAGATGAAGTTGTTCAGCCAGGCCATGGCGTCGTCCCTGGAAGTGAAGAACTCGTGGGGGTACCGGGTGTGCCGGCTCATTGCCGCCGCAATCACACGATCCACAGTGCTGGATCCAAGCACGGCGATCGCCAGCACCCCTGTTGTCTGCGCGAACTCGTACCTGGCGGCCGCGCTGATCTCCACGTCCGTCATTTCGGAGAGCATCGGCATCGGGATTCCGCCGCTGACCTGCGCTACGGCCCGCATGGCGTCCCTGGCGTCGTGGACATCAACAAACGAGCCGGGTTGCCAGACCGATGTGATGATGCCCGCGCTGACGCTCAGCACGTTCTTTCCATCAGCAGCTGCAATCTGTCCTGGCATCATCGAAACCATTGTAGGTCCGGCCCCGCCAAGCCAGGGCTTTGGGGCTCGGTGCGCGTGGCGGACCGCCAACCGTGGCTGGTCGCGCCTGCCCGAGTGGACATGTCCCCCCTCCCGGATTGGACATGCGCCTCGGCGCAGACCAGGGATGGACATAGTGGGCCTATGTCCATCCCTGGGTGCCAGAGGAGGGCATGTCCCCGCGAGGAGAGATGCCGGAACCCGCCCCACCCCTGACCGGCCCACCCCTGACCGGCCTCCCGGGATCAGGACTCCAGGACCAGCAGCTGGGCCTTGTCCGCGTCCCAGCCCACCCACAGCTCCTCATCCGGCAGGATCCGGGTGCCCCGGTCGGAGCTCAGCTCGCGGAGTTGGAGTTCGTGACCGCCGGCCGTGAGGCGGTGTCGGACCGTGGCGCCCAGGTTCGTGGACGACACCAGGGTCGCGGCGCATCCGTTGCCCGCCGCAGCCCGCGTCCTGAACTTGAGGTGCTCCGGGCGGATGGAGACTGCGTAGTTCTCGCCGCTTGCCCCGCGGTCCCGGACCTTTGCCAAACCAAGTCCGCCGAGGTCCACAACTGCCTCCTCGCCGTTTCGCTCCACGATGGTGCACGGGATGAGGTTGGTGTCGCCGAGGAAGCTGGCCACCCAGTCGGTGAGGGGGTGGTTGTACACCTCCTCCGGCGGGCCAGACTGCACGATCTTCCCGTCCTTCATCACCACGATCCGGTCCGACATGGCCATGGCCTCGTCCTGGTCGTGCGTCACGAACAGCACCGAGATGCCCAGGCCCTTCTGCAGGGTCTTGATCTCCTCCTGCATCTGCTCGCGGAGGCGCTTGTCCAGGGCTGCCATCGGCTCATCCAGCAGCAGGGCCGCCGGATTGAAAACCAGTGCCCGGGCCAGCGCCACCCGCTGCTGTTGCCCGCCGGAGAGCTGGCGCGGCTTCCGGCCGCCCATCTTGCCCAGTCCCACCCGGTCGAGGGCTTCCTCCGCGCGCTGGCGCCGTTCCGGGCGCGGCACCTTCCTCATGCGGAGCGCAAACTCCACGTTTTCCAGCGCGCTCATGTGCGGGAACAGGGCATAGTTCTGGAACACCACACCGAGGTTGCGGTCCCGGGGCGGCAGCGAGTCCACGGGCCTGCCGTCAATGAGGACGGTTCCGGCGGTGTGTTCTTCAAACCCCGCAACCATCATCATGGTGGTGGTCTTGCCGGAGCCGCTGGGGCCCAGCAGGGTCACGAACTCTCCGGGCTGAACCGTCAGGTCCAGCTCGTCCACGGCAACGACGTCGCCGTAGTGCTTGCTGACCTGGCGGAGCTCAATGGCGCCCTGGGCGGCCCTGCCCGTGCCGGGAATTGACTCCGCGGAAATCACTGATGCGGTCATCGACTTTCCTTACGTTTGTGCGGACACGGCCAGCGGCAGCATCCGGGTTGAAGAACGGCGCTTGAGGACAAATATGACCTGGAGCAGCAGCCCGATTGTGGCGACGCTGACCAGCAGGGCCGACGACACGGCGATCTTCGGGGTCAGGTTGAACTGGATATCCGTGAACATCTTGACCGGCAAGGTGGTGGCCCCCGGTGACTGCATGAACAGGGACATCACCGTCTCATCGATGGAGACCGAGAACGCGAACAGCGCCCCGGAGATCAGGCCGGGCAGGATGATGGGCAGATAGACGTGCCGCAGGACGGAGAGCGGACCCGCCCCCAGGCTCTGCGCCGACCGGACCAGGGCCGGGTTGAGCCCGGCGAGGCTGGCACGGGTGGTCAGGTACACATAGGGGGTCGCGATCACTGCGTGCGCCAGGCCAATGGGCACGATGCTGCCCACCATGCCGATCGAGATGAAGAACTGGTAGAACGCCAGCGCGAGCACCACGGTCGGCACGATCATCGGCGCGAGGATCAGACCCACTACTGCGGGCTGTCCGGGAAACTTGCGCCCGTGCAGGCCGATCGCCGCGGTGGCCCCGAGCAGCACACCGATCACGACGGCGATCGCCGCCGACTGCAGGCTGGCCGTCAGGGCGGAGGTCCAGGCCCGGTCGGCGAAGAACCCGGCCACGGCGGCGAAGGAGATCCCCTCCGGCGGGAAGGTGATGTAGCGGCTGTCGTTCAGCGCGACCGGCACCACAATCGCCGTCGGAATGACGAGGAAAAGGAAGGCCGGGATGGAAAGCAGCGCCAGCAGGCGGTGCTGCGGATTAGTTGTCTTCATGTTGGCCTCCTGCCTTGAGGACGCGCTGGTAGACGGCCACGAGGATGCTGACCATGACCGTCAGGATGACGGCCAGCGCAGCGGCCCCGGAGAAGTCGGTGAGCTGTCGGGCGTAGTAGTCGATCTGGTTGGCGATCATCATGTCGCCGGGTCCGCCCATCACCACGGGCGTGATGAAGAAGCCCGTGCTGATGATGAAGACCAGCAGCCCGGCGGCGGAAATGCCGGGCATGCTCAGCGGCAGCGTGATCCTGCGGAACACGGATCCCTCCCGCGCGCCCAGCGAGCGGGCCGCCAGCCCCAGCCGGTCATCAATCGATGCCAGCGAGGAGAAGATCGGGAATACCGCGTACGGCAGCAGGCAGTGCACCATGCCCACGATCACAGCGAAACGGTTGTGCAGCAACGGGATCGGCGCACCGGTAAGCCCGATTCCCTGCAGGAAGGCGTTCACTATGCCGTTGTCCTGGAGCAGGACCGCCCAGGCGAAGTTCTTCACCAGGATGCCGGTCCAGAACGGCAGGAGTACGACGGCGAACAGGATCACCCGGGTGACGGTTCCGGCCCGCCACAGGACCATGGCGATGATGTAGCCGAGCACCACAGTGACAATGGTGCTCGCCAGGCTGATGGTCAGGGTGTTGACCAGTGCGCGCACCACGAGAGGGTCCTCGAGGACCCGCTGGTAGGCGTTGTCGGCGAAGCTTGCGCCGACCAGTTTGCCGAGCGGTGTCAGGAACAGCACGACGTCGAAGGCAAGGATCGGAGCCAGTAGCAGCCACCAGCCGTTGCGCCGCCGTCGTGGTGCTGTTTCAGCGCCGGGAGGCGCACCGCGGCCGCGCGGCCGCGTCCGTTCCAGAGTTGCGTTGCTCATCTCAGCTGGCCTGCCAGAGCTTGAACTGCTGCTCGGTCTTCTTCAGGTTCTGCGACCACCACTTGTCGTCCCGGACCAGGATCTTGTCCGCCAGCCGGGGGCTGGTGGGAAGGGTGTCCGCGATTTCCTTCGGCAGCTTGGACAGCGCCGGGGTGTTGGCCAGAGTCAGGTTGGTGACCTTGTCGAACGCTGCGCCGGCCTCGGCGTCGTTGGACATGAAGTTCATCAACTTGAAGGCCGCTTCCTTGTTCTTGGCCCCCTTCGGCACCACGAAGTAGTCGCCGGCGAGTACGGCGTTTTCGGCGGAGAAGTTCAGCTTGGCGCCGTCGTTGCGGGCTGCGTTGATCCGGTTGTTGAAGCTGGTGGAGAGGGAGACCTCGCCGGAGGTGAGCTGCTGGATGGGCTCCTGGTTGGCGGCGTGATAGAGCAGCCGGTCCTTGCCCGGGTGCTGGCCCAGGACCCGCAGTGCCCGGTCGACGTCGAGGGGGTAGATCTTGTCGAACGGGACACCGTCGGCCAGCAGGGCGGCTTCCAGAACGGAACTGTCGGACAGCTGGTTGTAGACCGAGCGCTTGGTGTTGTATTTGCCCTGATCGAAGAACTGCGCCCAGTCCTTCGGGGCCTGCGCGTCAGAAATGACCTTCTGGTCCCACGCCATGACGAACAGGAAGCTCAGGTACTTGATGCCGTATTCGGCCTTCGCGTATCCCGGCAGGCCCTTGTCGCTGATGATGTCGTAGTCGAACTTCTCCAGCAGCCCCTCTGCCACGGCTACTTCGTACTCCGGCGCCGTGATTTCCACGAGGTCCCACTGCACGTCGCCGGACTGGACCTGGGCCTTGAGCGCGGCCAGGCTCGTGTTGGCCAGCAGCGTTGTCTGGATCCCGGACTGCTTGGAGAACGGGTCCAGGATGGTCTGGGTCAGCTGGTCGTTGTAGGAGCCGCCGTAGGAGGTGACCGTCACCGTCTTGTTCGCGGCGGCACTTTCGGCGGGCTTGGCCGCGCAGCCGGAGAGCGCCAGACCCGCGAACGGCGTCAGTGCTGCCGCCTTGAGGAGCTGCCTGCGGTCAAAGGGAGTAGAACGGAAATCTGTCATGGGGGACAGTGCCTCTCATGTACGCGGGCACGCCGAAAGAAGGCGCGCCGGATTGCGGGCGTGGTGGGGTGCGGTGCGTGTGGTTGCGTATGGCGCCGTGAAGATTTGGCGCAGTGAAGATTCAGCGCAGTGAAGAAAGAGGAAGTGACGGCGGCGGTTCGCGCACGCCATCCCTTCCGCTTGAGATCTCGGGTCCGCCCTCCGGCGGCTTTTCGGTTTCGCAACTCTAACTGTGAAGTTGCTCACTAGTCAACAGTTGTATTGCTTTAAGAAACAACGACTTTCCGCCCGGACAATCCCGACCACCCGCTCTCTGAATCCGCCCCTCCTGATCAACCGCTTGGCAATTGGTCGTCTGTCATCCCTGGGGGCGTCGGCCCGGGCCCAGCGGCAATTTCCTCAGGATATTCACAGCTTCGGAGGCTATGGCAGATGCCGCCGAAGGACTGACAATGGGAGCGATCTGATAGGAGTATTTGCCGGGCGATGGCGGCCGCGACTTACTGGAGCGTCAGTGGCAAGCGTCTTGACCAATCGAGCCGGAAGCAAGCGAACTGGTTCCGACTACTGATGGGTTGCCCGACATGATCACCCTCCGAAAACACCTACTTCCCTCGGTCCTCGCCCTCGTTCTGCTCTCTACCTCGGCCTGTACGCCCGGGACCCCGTCCGGTTCCCAATCCGACTCCCCGTCCGATTCGCCCTCCAGTGCCGCGGCGAGCACTGCCAAGCCCACCAAGTCCGCCATTCCCAGTGCTTCGGTGCCCCAGGTGGAGCCCGTCAGCGCGGTGGATGCGCGGACCGTGCTGGCGGCTTTCAAGTCCCGGAACATGGTGGGGCACATGCAGGCGCTGCAGCGCGTTGCCGATGCCAATGGCGGAAACCGCGCTTCGGGCACCTCCGGATATGAGGAGTCGGCCCGCTACGTCGAGGAGCAGCTGCGCGCGGCCGGATATGCCCCGGTGCGGCAGACCTTCACGTTCAGGGGGGATGGCCGGGGCAAGGCGCGGGTGGAGTCCTTCAACATCCTCGCCGACACCGGCGGCGATGCCGGGCACACCGTGGTGGTGGGAGCGCACCTGGACTCCGTGCAGGAGGGCCCGGGCATCAATGACAACGGCAGCGGGGTGGCGGCGGTCCTTGAGACAGCGCGGTGGATGAAGGAGGCCGGGATCAAGCCGGCCAACCGGGTCCGGTTCGCGTTCTGGGGCGGCGAGGAGGACGGGCTGTACGGGTCCCAGCACTACGTCGACGAACTCAGCCAGGCCGAGATCGGCCAGACCGCGGCGAACCTGAACGTGGACATGGCGGCCTCGCCCAACGGCGTGCGGTCCGTGCATGACGGGGACGGCACGGATTTCGGCCACGCCGGCCCGGCCGGGTCCAAGGCGATCGAGGACATCCTGTTCCGCTACTTCCAGGAGAACGCGCTGCCCGCCGAGACCACGCCCTTTGACGGCGGCTCCGACTACGACGCGTTTCTCTCGGCCGGCATTCCCGGCGGCGGGCTGTTCACCGGCGATGAGAAGAGGAAGTCCCAGGCCCAGGCGCGGTCCTTTGGCGGCGTGGCCGGCAAGGTTCTCGATCCCTGCTACCACGAGGCCTGCGACACCATCGCCAACACCAACCCGGAACTGCTCCAGGAAATGTCGGGCGCCCTGGCCTACGCCACCGTGGCCTATGCGATGGCCAAGACCGGCTAAGTGCAAAAGGTCCCCAGCGCGGCCACCTTCTGGTGAGGGGCCGAGCTGTGCGGCGGCGACCCCCGGCGAACGGGCCGGCTCGCGGCGTATTTGGCCGCGCGGCTGGCCCGGCTCAGCTGAGGTGCGTGCGCCGCGTCAGTCGTTGCGGCCGAGCGCGCGTCCGCCCAGGCGCGTGCTGATCTTGTTGGCCGCGGCTACGCATGCTTCGCCCAGGCTCTGCAGTCGCTCCCGGGAGACCCGGAACCGGGGCGCCGGGATCAGGACGGCCGCCACAATGTCGCCGCGGTGGTCGTAGACGGGGGCAGCCACGCCGACTTCGTCGATGGAGGATTCGCCGTAGTTGATGGCCCAACCGCGGCCTGTCACATCTTTGAGCTTGATCTGGTAACCATCCAGGCCGGCGTCGTCGAGTCCCGGATAGCTGATCTCTCCGCTGCGCAGCAGTGCACGGACCCTTTCGGTGGGCTCAGCGGAGAGGAAAACCTGCACGGAGGCGCTCATGGCGTCGTTATACCGCGCGCCCAGCGGGGTGGTGTGCTTGATCTGATGGCGGCTGGCGATCTGCTCCACGCACATCGACTCGGCGCCGCTCCACACCATGAGGGCGCTGGTTTCGCCGGTCTGTTCGGTGAGTTCACGCAGGACCGGGTACGCCACGCGCCGTTCTTCCAGTTCTGCCAGCAACGGTCCGGCGACGGCGATCAGTCCCAGCCCCAGCCGGAAGCGGCGGGTTTCCGGGTCCCGTTCCACCAGGTGTTCCTGTTCGAACGTGGCCAGGATCCGGGAAACGGTGCTCTTGTGCAGGCCCACCCGGTTGGCGATCTCGGTGACACCGAGCAACGGTTGGTCGGCGGTGAATGTTCGCAACACGGCGATGGCGTTGACGATGACGGAGGTGCCCTTGGTGTCGCCGTTTCCGGTGGTCTCGGGAGATTCTGCTGGGGTCATGGTGTCTACCATCATTCCGTATGGGGGCCCGAAAGCGGCGCCACGGTCGACGTGGCGCCGCCCTGCTGTCCGGGTGCGGGCCGGTCAGGCGCCCACGATGTTGTATTCCGGGCCGAACGGGAACTTCGTGATGTTTTGGGCTCCGTCCTCACCGACCACCAGGATGTCGTGCTCCCGGTAGCCGCCGGCGCCGGGCTGGCCGTCCATGACCGTGATCATGGGTTCCATGGAGACCACCATGCCCGGTTCCAGCACGGTGTCGATGTCCTCGCGGAGCTCCAGTCCGGCTTCGCGGCCGTAGTAGTGGCTCAAGACGCCGAACGAGTGTCCGTAGCCGAATGTCCGGTTGGCCAGCAGTCCGTGGCCCACGTAGATCTCGTTCAGCTCGGCGGCGATGTCCTTGCAGACGGCTCCGGGCTTGATGAGCTCGAGGCCGCGCTTATGGACTTCCACGTTGACGTTCCACAGCTCAAGGGAGCGGGCGTCCGGTTCGCCGTAGAACAGGGTGCGCTCCAGTGCGGTGTAGTAGCCGGAGGTCATAGGGAAGCAGTTCAGGGACAGGATGTCGTGCTCCTGGATCTTGCGCGTGGTGGCCCAGTTGTGGGCGCCATCGGTGTTGATGCCGGACTGGAACCACACCCAGGTGTCACGGATTTCCGAATCCGGGAACGTGCGGGCGATTTCGTGGACCATGGCTTCGGTGCCGATCAGGGCGACCTCATATTCGGTGATGCCGGCGGTGATGGCGTTGCGGATGGCTTCGCCGCCGAGGTCGCCGATGCGGGCTCCGTGCTTGATCACCTCGATCTCTTCGGTCGATTTGATCATCCGCTGGCGCATCGCGGCCTGGGCCACGTCCACCAGGGCGGCCCCTGCAAACGCCGCCTGGATCTTGTTCCGGTTGTCCAGCGGGAGCGAATCGTCTTCGACGCCGAGCCGCCGGGGGTTAACGCCGCGGGTGCGCAGCGCCTCCTGGATGGCGAAGATGTAGTTGTCGCGGCGCCAGTCCGTGTACACCACGTTGTCGCCGTAGCTGCGCCGCCACGGCATGCCGGCGTCGATGTTGGCCGTGACCGTCACAGTGTCGTCCTTGGTGACCACCATGGCGTAGGACCGGCCGAAGTACGTGAAGAGGAAGTCGGAGTAGTACTTGATGGAGTGGTAGCTGGTCAGGACGACGGCGTCCAGGTCCTTCTCGGCCATGATGAGGCGCAGTCCGCCGAGCCGGCGCTCAAATTCGGCGTTGGAAAAGGTCAGCTTTTCCTTCTGCCCGTTGTGCAGGACTTTCAGTCGCTCCAGTTCGGCGATGGACGAAGCGTTGTTGAAGGTTGCGATGGTCATGGTGGTGGTGCCTTTCTGCAGTGCTGTTCTCTGGAGGGGAAAATTGGGGCGCCGGCCGGGGCTAGTCGTGGCGCAGCGGTTCTTTGCTGGTTTCACGGGAGAGCACGACGGCGATCAGGGAGATGGCCGCGGCGCCGGCGAGGTACCAAGCCGGGGCCAGGTCATTGGCCGTTGCGGCGATCAGGAGGGTCGCCATGAACGGCGCAGTGCCGCCGAACAGCGCGTTGGAGAGATTGAAGCTGACGGCGAAGCCGCTGTAGCGGACACGGGTGGGGAACATTTCCGCGAGGAAGCTCGGGAGCGTGCCGTCATTGAGCGTGAGCATGCCGCCCAGCAGGATCTGGACCAGGACGATCACCAGGAAGTTCCCGGTGCCCAGCAGGGCGAAGGCTGGCACGGTCAGCAGGATGAAGCTCAGGGATGCGGCGATGAGTACCTTTTTACGGCCGTAGCGGTCCGAGAGCATTCCGGTCAGGAAGATGAACCCGATGTACGTCACCAGGGCGATGGTGGTGGCCAGGAAGGATTCGGCCGCGCCGAGACCGAGTTCCGAGGACAGGTACGTGGGCATGTAGCTGAGGATCACGTAGAACCCGACGGCGTTGAGCAGCACGGCTCCGACGGCCTTCAGCAGCAACCGCCAGTGGTTCCGGAAGAGGCTGGATACCGGGGCCTTGATGGCCTGGTCCTCCTCTGCCAGTTCGCGGAACACCGGGGTGTCTTCCAGCTTGGTGCGGATGTAGCGTCCGATCAGGCCCATCGGGGCGGCGAGCAGGAACGGCAGGCGCCACCCCCAGCTCTGCATCGCCTCGGCGCTGAGCATGATGGTCAGCAGACCCGCGAGCAGGGAGCCGAGCAGCAGGCCCGCGGCCGTGCTGGCCGGAACCACCGCCGCGTAGAGTCCGCGTTTGTTGGCCGGGGCGTACTCCACCAGGAAGGCGGATGCGCCGGCGTATTCGCCCGAGGCGGAGAAGCCCTGGACAACGCGCACCAGCAGGAGAAGGATCGGGGCCCAGATGCCGATGGAGTTGTACCCCGGGATTAGGGCGATGCAGAAGGTCGCCCCGGACATGATCAGGATTGACAGGGAAAGCGCAGTCCGGCGCCCCACCCGATCGCCAATGTGGCCCCAGACGAAGCCGCCAAGCGGCCGCACCAGGAACGAGATGGCGAACAGGGCGAAGGTCAGCAGAAGCGCGGTCTGGGGATTGGATTCGGGGAAGAAAACCGCGGCGATTGTTGCGGCCAGGTAGCCGTAGACGGCGTAGTCGAACCATTCGACGAAGTTCCCGATGAAACTTGCGGCGACCACCCGCCGTCGGGTCTCCCTGCTGACCACGGGATCTTGCCCGCCCGGGGCCCCACGGCCGCTCAACGTGGCCTGTCCGGAGGAAGTACTGCCATGCCCGCTATTCGACTCCGGGCTGATCGGCCCCGCAAGTGGGGCCGGGGAGGAATTTTCGTTACTCATGTGTCCACCAAATTGTTTTGGGGTTGCAATCAGTGCAACGCTGTTGCATCAGACTAGGGCGTGACGCAGGACACAGTCAATGCTTTTTTGTTTCCGTCCTTTGAATATTTCGAAGGAAACCGCCCAAACCGCGCAGTGGACACCCGCCAGGCCGCAGAAAAGTAGTTGCACTCAACGAGACGTAGTTGCACAAGTTACGCCGTGCGCGCGTCAGCTTGTGAAAAGCTTGAGCCGGGAGGTGCTGCGGTTCCGCCCATGCCGACGCGGTGGCACACTTGGTGGACTATCGAGTGGCTGGGGGATCCACGTCAGGAGATCGTCATGGGCATTTTTGTACGCGCGCGCACTTTCGGCCGGACGGCCGGCGAGCCATGATGGCCGGGTGGGCCTATCTCATGGGCGGAATCATGACCGTCGACTCGTTCCTGCTGGGATTGCTCCTGATGAACGTGAAGTGGCCAAAGCGCTGGAAGTAGACGCTCATTCCGTCCGGTGACGCGGGAAATACCTGACGCGACCGATATACGGGCGCGGTGGGTATTTTGCGTATCGCCAGACACGAAGCGCGTCCGGTAGCAGGGCCAACGCGGCTAGAGGACCTTGCGGATGGTCTCCTCGAAGCTGGTGACGTGGTGCAGGGCGAGCTCGCCGGCCCTGTCCGCGTCGCCCTCGGCCACCGCCTTGAGCAGGTCCACGTGCTCGGTGATGTGGCCGCTGACCGAGGGGACCTTGTCCAGGACCAGGCACCAGATGCGCGTGGCCAGGTTGTCGTAGCGGATCAGCGTGTCCTCCAGGTGCGGGTTGGCCGCGGCCCGGTAGATCAGACGGTGCACCGTCAGGTCGTAGCGCATCAGCTCCCGGGACTCGGCGGGATTCGGCGCCAGTTCCGCGATGGTCTTGGCGACATCCAGCAGTTCGCGGCGCATGGCGGCGTTAGCCCGCGTTGCCGCCCGCCGCGCCGCCAGCGGTTCCAGCAGTTCCCGGATTTCCGAGACATCGGCTAGTTCCGTGAAGTCCACAGTGGTGGCAAAGGTTCCCCGGCGCGGATAGGAAACCACCAGATGGTCCACTTCCAGCCGCTTGATCGCCTCGCGCACGGGAGTGCGACCGAAGCCGAGCTCCGCGGCCAGCTGCCCGTCATTGATGGGTTCGCCCGGCCGGATTTCGAGCATGATCAGTTTGTCGCGCAACTGCCTGTACGCGGCCTCCGCCTGGGAGAGGGCTTCGTTCTCTGCGGGCGGCAGGACAGTGAGTGCATTCACAGCTCGGCTCCGTTTCTGGGATTTCAACCGGAAGCTTGGTTCCACTTGGCTCCGGCTATTGACTCTGGTGTGATCTCAATCATACCATTGTTCACACACTGATATATCAGTCATAGCAATAGTGGTATTTCAAAGGAGCAACCGTGGTTGAGCAGTTGAACGAGCGACTTTCCGGAGTCGATCCCGAGGTGGAACAGGCCGTGGCGCGCGAACTGAAGCGCCAGCAGTCCACTCTCGAAATGATTGCGTCCGAGAACTTCGCCCCCGCCGGGGTCATGGAGGCACAGGGTTCGGTGCTGACCAACAAATACGCCGAGGGCTACCCGGGCAAGCGCTACTACGGCGGCTGCGAGCACGTCGATGTGATCGAACAGCTCGCCATCGACCGGGTCAAGGCCCTGTTCGGCGCCGAATACGCCAACGTGCAGCCCCACTCCGGCGCGCAGGCCAACGCCGCCGCCATGTTCGCCCTCCTGGAACCGGGCGACACCATCATGGGCCTGGCCCTGGCGCACGGCGGCCACCTCACCCACGGGATGAAGATCAATTTCTCCGGCAAGCTCTACAACGTGGTCCCGTACCACGTGAGCGAGCACAACCACCTGGTGGACATGGCCGAGGTCGAGGCCCTGGCCCTTGAGCACAGGCCCAAGATGATCGTGGCCGGATGGTCCGCCTACTCCCGGCAGCTGAACTTCGCCGAGTTCCGCCGGATCGCCGACCTCGTGGGCGCTTACCTCATGGTGGACATGGCGCACTTCGCCGGTCTGGTCGCCGCGGGGCTGCACCCGAACCCTGTCCCCTACGCCGACGTCGTCACCACCACCACGCACAAGACCCTTGGCGGCCCGCGCGGCGGCGTGATCCTGGGCAAGGCGGAGTACGCGCGCAAGATCAACAGCGCCGTGTTCCCCGGCCAGCAGGGCGGTCCGCTGGAGCACGTGATCGCGGCCAAGGCCGTGGCCTTCAAGATTGCGGCGTCCCCCGAGTTCAAGGAACGCCAGGAACGCACGCTCGAAGGCGCCGGGATTCTCGCGTCCCGGCTCCTGAAGGACGACGTCGCAGCGGCCGGGATCTCCGTGGTCAACGGAGGCACGGATGTGCACCTGGTGCTGGTGGACCTGCGGGACTCGGAACTGGACGGGCAGCAGGCCGAAGACAGGCTCCACCGGATCGGCATCACCGTCAACCGCAACGCCGTCCCGTTCGATCCCCGCCCGCCCATGGTGTCCTCCGGCCTGCGGATCGGCACGCCCGCCCTGGCCACCCGCGGCTTCGGTGCCGCGGAGTTCACTGAAGTGGCGGACATCATCGCCACCGCCCTCATCTCACAGGCGCCCGGGGACGAACTCAGCGAGCAAACCGCCGCTGAACTGCGCGGACGCGTCAGCGCCCTTGCGGACCAATTCCCGCTTTACCCGCATCTCGGCACCAGCACAGCGGCAACCGAGCTTGAGGCAGAACTGATTGGAGCAGCACGATGACCACCGAACACCTGCCCGAGCACCCGGACTTCCTCTGGCGCAATCCGGACCCCAAGTCCTCCTACGACGCCGTGATTGTGGGCGGCGGCGGACATGGACTGGCGACGGCGTATTACCTGGCAAAGAACCACGGGATGACCAACATCGCCATCCTGGAAAAAGGCTGGCTGGCCGGCGGCAACATGGCCCGGAACACCACCATCATCCGCTCCAACTACCTCTGGGACGAGAGCGCGGCGATCTACGAGCACGCCCTGAAGCTGTGGGAGATCCTGCCGGAAGAACTCGAATACGACTTCCTGTTCAGCCAGCGCGGGGTCATGAACCTGGCCCACACCCTGGGCGACGTCCGCGAAAGCGTCCGCCGCGTCGGCGCCAACAAGCTCAACGGCGTCGACGCCGAGTGGCTGGACCCGCAGCAGGTCAAGGAACTCTGCCCCATCCTGAACATCAACGACAACATCCGCTACCCGGTGATGGGGGCCACCTACCAGCCGCGCGCCGGCATCGCCAAGCACGACCACGTCGCCTGGGCGTTCGCCCGCAAATGCGATGAGCTCGGCGTGGACATCATCCAGAACTGCGAAGTCACCGGCTTCGTGAAGGACGGAAACAAGGTGGTGGGCGTCAAGACCAACCGCGGCACCATCAACACCGAAAAAGTCGGCCTCTGCGCCGCCGGGCACAGCTCGGTGCTGGCGGAAATGGCCGGGTTTCGGCTCCCCATCCAGTCCCACCCCCTCCAGGCACTGGTGTCCGAGCTCCACGAGCCTGTCCACCCCACCGTGGTCATGTCCAACCACGTCCACGTCTACGTCTCCCAGGCGCACAAGGGTGAACTGGTCATGGGCGCCGGCGTGGACTCGTACAACGGCTACGGCCAGCGCGGATCGTTCCATGTGATCGAGCACCAGATGGCCGCCGCCGTCGAACTCTTCCCGATCTTCGCCCGGGCCCACGTGCTCCGGACGTGGGGCGGAATCGTGGACACCACCTTGGATGCCTCCCCGATCGTGGGCACCACCCCGGTGGAAAACATGTTCGTCAACTGCGGCTGGGGAACCGGCGGATTCAAGGGCACACCGGCGGCCGGACTGACGTTCGCGCACACGATCGCCACCGGAACACCGCACAAACTCAACCAGCCCTTCGCCCTCGAGCGCTTCGAAACCGGCGCCCTGATCGATGAACACGGCGCCGCCGCCGTGGCCCACTAGAAAGAGGTACGGACATGCTCCTGATTCCCTGCCCCAACTGCGGTCCCCGCGACGAGACCGAATTCCACTACGGCGGCCAGGCCCACGTGCCCTACCCCGAAAACCCGGCAGATCTCACGGACCGCGAATGGGCCGAGTACCTGTTCTACCGCGACAACACCAAGGGCGCCTTCGCGGAACGCTGGCAGCACAGCACCGGGTGCCGGCAATGGTTCAACATGCTCCGCGACACCGTCACCTACGACATCCAGGCCGTCTACCCGATGGGCCAACTCCGCCCCGCCACGGGAACCACAGCCCCCACCGTCACCAGCCCCGTTTCCCCGGAAGGAGCAGTCAAATGACCGCTCAGCCGCAGCCCACGCGTCTTAGCACCGGCGGACGCATCGACCGCAGCGTCACTTGGCGCTTCACCCTGGACGGCCGTGAGTACACGGGCCACCCCGGCGACACCCTCGCCTCCGCGCTGCTGGCGAACGGCCGGCTGCAGGCAGGCAACTCCCTCTACGAGGACCGGCCCCGCGGCATCATGTCCGCTGGCGTGGAGGAATCCAACGCCCTCGTCAAGATCGCCGCCCGGTTCCCGGGCCACGTGGCCGAATCCATGCTCCCCGCAACCACGGTGTCCCTCGTGGACGGCCTCAGCGCCGAATACCTCAGCGGACTGGGAAAGCTGGACCCGGACGAGGACCGCGCCGAATACGACAAGAAGTACGTCCACACCGACGTCCTCGTGGTGGGCGGCGGGCCCGCAGGCCTGGCCGCAGCGCGGCAGGCCGTCCGCGCCGGCGCCCGGGTCATCCTCATTGACGACCAGCCCGAGCTCGGCGGCTCGCTGCTGTCCGGATCCACCGATCCGGCCCTCGCGGAGAGCATCGAAGGCCAGCCCGCCTTGGACTGGGTGGCCAATGTTGAAGCCGAACTGATCTCCGCGGCCGAGTGCACGGTGCTGAACCGCACCACCGCCTTCGGCTCCTACGATTCCAACTACGTCATTGCGGCCCAGAACCGGACCGACCACCTCCTGACCCCGGCCGCGCCCGGCGTTTCCCGCCAGCGGATCTGGCACATCCGGGCCGCCCAGGTCATCCTGGCCCCGGGCGCCCACGAACGCCCGCTGGTCTTCGAAAACAACGACCGCCCCGGCATCATGCTCGCCTCCGCGGTCCGCACCTACCTCAACCGCTACGCCGTGGCCGCCGGCTCCCGGGTGGTCATCAGCACCACCAACGACAGCGCCTACGCCCTGGCCGCCGACCTCCGCGCCGCCGGCATCGCCGTCGAAGCCGTCGTGGACGCCCGTCCGCAGTTGAGCGAAACGGCCTCGGCAGCCGCCGCGGCCGGAACGCGCGTGCTGATCGGCAGCGCCGTCGCAAACACCACCGCTGCTCTGTCCGGCGACGGCAGGCTCCTCGGCGTCACCGTCCGGAGCATCAACGACGCCGGCGAACTCACCTCGGGCATCGAACAGATCGCCTGCGACCTGCTCGCCGTTTCCGGTGGCTGGTCACCGGTGGTACACCTGCACTCCCAGCGCCAGGGCAGGCTCCGCTGGGACGACGACCTCGCCGCCTTCGTCCCCAACAGCGTGGTTCCCAACCAGCAGGTGGCAGGCTCCGGCCGCGGCAGTTTCGCCCTCGGCGACTGCGTGGCCGAAGGCATCTCCGCCGGGGCCGCGGCAGTCATCGCCGCGGGCTTCGACTCCGACGCGGTCTCCGATGTAAAGCCGGTTGCGCCGACGCCGCCGCGCGCCTCCTCCCCCACCCGCCAGCTCTGGCTGGTCCCCGGTGAACAGGGCGGCCCGGAGGACTGGCACCACCACTTCGTGGACTTCCAGCGCGACCAGTCAGTGGCCGACGTCCTCCGCTCCACCGGGGCCGGCATGCGCTCGGTGGAACACGTCAAGCGCTACACCTCGATCAGCACCGCGAACGACCAGGGCAAGACCTCCGGGGTGAACGCGATCGGCGTCATCGCGGCAGCCCTCAAGCACGGCGGCGGAGAAACGGTTGGAGTAGGGGAAATCGGGACCACCGCGTACCGCGCCCCCTTCACCCCCGTGGCATTCGCAGCGCTGGCCGGACGCCAGCGCGGCGAACTCTTCGACCCTGCCCGGCTCACGTCGATCCACCCGTGGCACGTCGCCCAAGGCGCCCTCTTCGAAGACGTCGGCCAATGGAAGCGGCCCTGGTACTACCCGCAGGACGGCGAGGACATGGACACCGCGGTCCTGCGCGAATGCGCCGCCGTCCGGGAGTCCGTGGGCTTCATGGACGCCACCACCCTGGGCAAGATCGAGATCCGCGGCAAGGACGCGGGCGAGTTCCTGAACCGCATCTACACCAACGCGTTCAAGAAACTGGCCCCGGGCTCGGCCCGCTACGGCGTCATGTGCACCCCGGACGGGATGATCTTCGACGACGGCGTCACGCTCCGACTGGACGAGGACCGGTTCTTCATGACCACCACCACCGGCGGTGCAGCGAAGGTCCTGGACTGGCTGGAGGAATGGCTGCAGACCGAGTGGCCCGACTTGGACGTGCACTGCACCTCCGTCACGGAGCAGTGGTCCACCATCGCCGTCGTCGGACCGAAATCCCGCGCCGTTCTAGCCAAAGTGGCTCCGGAACTGGCAGCCGACGGCGGCCTGGAGGCCGAGGCTTTCCCGTTCATGACGTTCCGGGAGACCACCCTGGCCTCCGGTGTCCAGGCCCGGGTCTGCCGGATCTCGTTCTCCGGTGAGCTGGCCTACGAAATCAACGTGCCGTCCTGGTACGGGCTGAGCACCTGGGAAGCCGTGGAGGCGGCAGGCGCGGAGTTCAGCATCACCCCGTACGGCACCGAGACCATGCACGTGCTGCGTGCGGAGAAGGGGTACCCGATCGTCGGCCAGGACACCGACGGGACCGTCACCCCGCAGGACGCCGGCATGGAATGGGTGGTGTCCAAGGTCAAGGACTTCATCGGCAAACGCTCCTACACCCGCAAGGACGCCGGCCGCACCGACCGGAAACACCTGGTCAGTGTCCTCCCCGTGGACGGCAGCATCCGGCTCCCCGAAGGCACCCAGTTGGTGGAGCAGGGCATCACCGTCAACCCCGCCTACGGCCCCGTGCCCATGCAGGGGTTCGTGACCTCGAGCTACCACAGTGCGGCGCTGGGCAGGTCTTTCGCCCTGGCCCTGATCAAGAACGGCCGCAACCGCATCGGCGAAACCCTGGTAGCCGCCGCCGGCGACCTGCTGGTGGACGTCGTCGTCGCAGAAACCGTACTTTTTGACTCTGAAGGGACCCGCAAAGATGGCTGACACTGCAGCACTCGAAAATTCCAAGAAGATCCAGACCCTCCGGACCAGTCCGGCGTCGCTCCTGTGGGCAGCTTTTGAAGCCGGGTCCGTCGCGGGCGCGGTGGAGCTGCGCGAGGTGCCGTTCCTGACCATGGCCGGGATTCGGGTCGATCCCGGCGGCGATGCCGGGAAGCGGCTGGGCAAACGCACGGGAGGCCTTCCCGCCGCTTCCGGGGAGGTCCGCAGCATCGGCGACACCGCGGCGCTGTGGCTGGGCCCGGCAGAATTCCTGCTGGTGGCACCGGCAGAATCCCATGACAGCCTCGGCGGCGAGATTCCCCGGGCGCTCACCGACGCACTCGGCGACGCCGAGGGCCAGGTGGTGGACCTCTCCGCCAACCGCACCACGCTAGAACTCTCCGGTCCCCGGGCGCGGGCCGTTCTGGAGAAGGGCTGCGCCCTGGACCTGCATCCCCGCGTCTTCACGGCCGGCACGGCCCTGTCCACGGAAATCGGCGGCATCCCGGCGATCCTGTGGAAGACCGCGGAGGAGACCTACCGGATCTTCCCGCGGGCATCCTTTGCGGAGTTCCTGGGCCGCTGGCTCCTTGATGCCATGCGCGAATTTGCGTCCACCGAGGTCCCCTGATGGCACTTAGCGTCCTGGACTTGTTCTCTGTTGGCATCGGGCCGTCCTCCTCCCACACGGTCGGCCCGATGCGGGCGGCCAAGCTCTTCGCCGACGGGCTCAAGAGTGACGGCCAACTCAGCTCGACTACCAGAGTGCAGGCCGAACTGTTCGGGTCGCTGGGTGCGACCGGACGGGGACACGGTTCGGACAAGGCTGTGGTCCTGGGCCTTCAGGGCCAGGACCCCGAGACCGTGGACACAGGCACGGCGGATGACCAGGTGGCGGCTGCGGCCCTGGATGCGGAGCTGCAGCTCGCCGGCCACCACCGGGTGGCCTTCAACTGGGACGAGGACGTCGTCCTGCACCGCCGCAGGTCGCTGCCGGCCCACCCCAACGGCATGACCTTCCGGGCACTGGACCACACCGGCGACGTCCTCAGCGAACGGAGCTTCTATTCCATTGGCGGCGGCTTTGTTGTGGACGGCAGTGCCCAGGGCGTGGACCAGGTGGTGGCAGACGACACCGTGCTGCTCTACCCCTTCACCACGGCCAACGAGCTCCTGGAAATTTGCCGCCGCGAGCAGATGTCCATATCCGACGTCATGCTGGCCAACGAACTCGTCTGGCGCAGCGAGGCCGAACTCCGGGAAAAACTCCTGGGACTGTGGGCGGTCATGCGCCAATGCGTGGACAACGGCTGCGCTGCCGAGGGCATCCTGCCCGGCGGGCTGAACGTCAAACGCCGCGCCCCGTCCCTGTTCCGGACGCTGGCAGCATCCGCCGTCAGCGCCGAGGCGGATGCCCGGAACCCTTCGCTTGTCCGAGTGCCCGCTGATCCACTGCTCGCCATGGAATGGGTGAACCTCTTCGCGCTGGCCGTCAACGAGGAAAACGCCGCGGGGGGCCGGATTGTCACTGCTCCCACTAACGGCGCTGCAGGCATTGTGCCGGCCGTGCTGCACTATTACGTCAAGTTTGTCCCCGGAGCCAACGACGACGGCGTCATCCGCTTCCTTCTTACAGCGGCTGCCGTCGGGATCCTCTTCAAGATCAATGCCTCCATCTCCGGGGCAGAGGTGGGCTGCCAGGGCGAAGTCGGATCGGCCTGTTCCATGGCGGCGGCGGGACTCTGCGAAGTGCTGGGCGGCACCCCGGAACAGGTGGAAAACGCCGCCGAAGTCGGCATCGAACACAACCTTGGGCTGACCTGCGACCCAGTCGGCGGGCTCGTGCAGATCCCCTGCATCGAACGCAACGCCATCGCCAGCGTCAAAGCCATCAACGCCGCCCGCCTGTGCCTCCACGGCGACGGCAGCCACAAAGTCTCGCTAGACAAGGCCATCAAGACCATGCGTGAAACAGGAGCCGACATGAAAACCAAGTACAAGGAAACCTCCCGCGGGGGCCTCGCCGTGAACGTCGTGGAGTGCTGACCATGGCCGAGGACAAGACACCGGCCACCGTGGAGCACGTCCTGACCCTGGACTGCCCGGAAACGCGCGGGATCGTCCACGCCGTTTCGGGATTCCTGCTGGACCAGGGCTGCGACATCCTGGAAAGCAAACAGTTCGATTCACAGCTGGACGGCCACTTCTTCATGCGGCTCCATTTCGAATCGGCCGGAGACCAAACCACCCTGGATGTGCTCAGGGACGCGTTTGTGCCAGTCGCCGAAAAATTCGGCATGCGCTGGGATCTGCGGCGGCACGCGACCAAACGGCGGGTCTTGATCATGGTCTCGAAATTCGAGCACTGCCTCAACGACCTGCTGTACCGGGCACGCACCGGTGAACTGCCCATCGAGATCGTCGGCGTCGTCTCGAACCATCCCGATCACCGGCGGACCGTCGAATGGCACGGAATCCCCTTCTTCCACGTGCCCGTCACCCCGGACTCCAAGCCTGCGGCCGAACAGCGGCTCCTGGAACTGATTGAGCGGATGGACGTGGAACTGGTGGTCCTGGCCCGTTACATGCAGGTCCTCAGCGACAACCTCACCCGCCAGCTGGATGGCCGCGCCATCAACATCCACCACTCCTTCCTGCCCAGTTTCAAGGGCGCGAAGCCGTACCACCAGGCGCACGCCCGGGGCGTGAAGACAGTCGGTGCCACCGCCCACTATGTCAACGCGGAGCTGGACGAAGGGCCGATCATCTCCCAGCAGGTGGTGGAGGTGGACCATACCTTCGGCCCGGACGATCTCGTGGCCGCCGGACGCGATACCGAATGCAAGGCACTCTCCAACGCCGTCCGCTGGCACTGCGAGGGACGCGTCATCCTCCAAGGCAACAGGACCGTAGTGCTGCGTTAGGTTCGGCACGGCGTCGGCTCCGGCACGCGGCCGGCCCGGTGCCGGGCCGCCGCGGCCGGCTGCCCGCGTGAGGACCTGCCACGCTAGTCTTCAACTAGCTGTACCTGTCCGCTAGCGCCCGGCCACACAGAAACCAGGCACCATGATCCTTACCCTCGAGGACCGCGAAGCCGCTGCCGCTCCTGCCTACCTCCTGCGGGGCACCCTCCTGAGCGACGGTGCCGTCACGCCGGACTCCGTGGTGGCGGTGAAAGACGGCCGGATCGCCTACGCGGGACCCGGCGGCGGCTTTGACGCCGGGCACTTCCCGGGGGCGGAGGAGCTCCCACTGCCGCATGGCAGTTCCCTGCTTCCCGGGCTTGTTGACCTCCACTGCCATGGCGCCGCGGGCGGCGGATTCCCAACCGGCGATGACCGGGCCTGCCGGGAGGCAGTGGACTTCCTGCACCGCAACGGGACCACCACCCTGCTGGCCAGCCTGGTCACGGCCCCGGGCGATGAGCTGGTGCGATCGCTCGGCGTGCTCAAGATCCTGGCGGCTGAGGGACTGATCGCAGGCGTCCATTCCGAGGGGCCCTTCCTCTCCTCTGCCCGCTGCGGCGCGCAGAACCCCCGCTGGCTCCGGGATCCCGATCCTGAACTGCTCCGGCACCTGCTGGCGGCCGCCGGCGGAGCCCTGCAGACTATGACTTATGCCCCCGAACTGCCCGGCGCCAGTGAACTGCTCCGGATTCTCACGGACCACGGCGTCATCCCCTCGCTGGGGCATACCGATGCCGATGCCCGCGTGGCGGCCGCCTCGCTGGCGGAGGCCGCGGAGCTCATCGGCAGGGCCGCGGCGGGTGGGGCCTTCGGGCCACAGGCCCGGCCCACAGTGACCCATCTGTTCAACGGCATGCCTCCCCTGCACCACCGGCGTCCCGGACCCGTCGCCGCGTGCCTGCGGCTGGCGGCGGCCGGCACGGTTGTGGTCGAACTCGTCGGCGACGGCGTCCACCTCGACCCGGAGACGGTCCGGATGGTGTTTGACCTGGTCGGAGCCGAGGGCATCGCGCTGGTGACGGACTCCATGGCGGCAACGGGGCTGGCCGACGGCGACTATGAACTCGGCAGCTCGGAGGTTGTGGTGCACGACGGCGTGGCTACCCTGAGGAGCAACGGCGCCCTTGCCGGGGGCACGGCGACCCTGCTGGAGGTTGTCCGCGCCAGCATCGCGGCGGGCGTGAGCCCTGCCGATGCCGTCATGGCGGCGACCCTGGTCCCGGCCCGTGTCTTGGGCCTGGAAACCGAGATCGGCGGCCTCCGGGCCGGAATGCGCGCCGATGTCATCGCCGTTGACCCGGGCTTCGAACTCGTGACCGTCTTGCGCGGCGGACGGATCCTGCCGGAACGCCGGCGCGTCGCGCTTTAGCACCTAGATCCGGTGGCGCCGGCGGCGCTTGCGGAAGTTTCGAGCCGTCCGGTTTGTTGTTCTGATTGTGGGCACAAATAATTTCCGGAAAGGAGCCCGCCATGATCCGCATCGCTATCGTGCTCGGGAGCACCCGGCCCGGACGCCTCGGAAAGGCGGTCGCCGACTGGGTAGGTTCCCGGGCATCAGAGCGCGGCGATGCCACCTTTGACGTCCTCGACGTCGCCGATTTCGATCTGCCGCTTCTCGACGAGCCACTGCCGCCATCCCTGGGCCGGTACAGCCTCGGGCACACCAAGGCCTGGTCCGAAGCTGTCGACGGATTCGACGGCTACATCTTCGTCACGGGCGAGTACAACCACTCGATTCCCGGGGCGCTGAAAAACGCCGTGGACTACCTCTACAAGGAGTGGAACAACAAGGCGGCCGGGTTTGTCAGCTACGGAAGCAGCGGCGGCATCCGCGCCGTGGAACACTTCCGCGGAGTTGCCGCAGAGCTGCAGATGGCGGACGTCCGGGCCCAGGTTGCGCTGCCATTGGCCACGGAGTTCGCGAATTACCGCACCTTCATCCCGACGGCGGCCGCGGAGACTAGTCTGCAGACCGTGTTTGACCAAGTGATCGCCTGGGCCGGCGCGCTGAAGATCCTCCGCCCGGACCACGCCCACGGGAAAGAAGACGCCAGCGCCGCCTAACTGCTGCCCAGGCGGAACGCGGTTTGCCGGGGCGAAGTCCGCCTAGGCCGGGGTCTCCGTCCTGCGCCGCCGCCGACGGACGGGAGGTTTGTCCGCGCCGTGCGTTGCCGCGGCATAGGGACTGGGCTGGGGTTCTTTCTGGACCTGAACGGAATCGGGCACGAGGACATGGACCGTGCCGCCGGCGGATTCCCGCGTAGCTCCGCCCGCGACGCTCCGAAGATAGTCAAGCGCTCCCTCTTCACTGAGTCCGTACTCCCGCACCAGCGTCCGCAATGCCAAGCCGGCCAGCGCCCGGGAGAGCTGCGCCGAGGAGAGATCGGCGCTGCTCCCGGACCTCAGCGACAGCTGCTGGACCAAACGCAGTGCCCGGGACAGGTGGCGGGCCAGCCGAGACGCTGCGGTGATGTCTGCGCTGGTGAAGACGTGCGGCCAGGGCGCGTACAAGTTCACCGCGGCATGAAATACCGATTGTGGGATCAGCGGAACGGACACGAGGGACCGGACTCCGAAGGCTGCGGCGGCGGCGGCGTACCCGGGCCAGCGGCGCTCCAGGGAAGTGTCGCCCACAAACACAAATTCACCGCTACGGACGGCCGTGCGGGCCGGTCCGTCGTCGAAGGATCGCTGCGCCTCATCCGCGGCCCGCGCCGGTGCGCTGCCCGCGGTCAGGGTGAGGGCCTCTGCGGACCCAAGCAGGGTGATTGCCCAGCTGATCCCGCGGCCGGGACCACCGATGTCGTCGACAAACTCGCTCATGGCCTCGCTGAGGAAGGCACCGACATCCGGGTCGTTGAAGTGCAGCTCCCAGAAGGAGGCATGACGATCCTGCCGGCCGTCTCTTGCAGTTCCTTGGGTCATGTTTCACGCTCGAGATCAAAGCACGCAGCTCACTGCTGAACCGATGAAAACAGCATACGTCCGGGCGGACACCGCCGCGCCACCCATCTGTCATTGCCGGAGATGCCGCCGATTAACGCGAGGTCCCGGCCCGTTCCGGTGGGCTGTTCCCGTCAGGCTGTCCGGCGAGCTTGTTCCGGTGAGCCGTTCCGGTCACAGCGGCAAACCGCGCCAGCCCCGCGGCGGTCCAGGGAGGTTCCAACGTCCCTCCCTGGACCGCCCGCCCCGGCTTCAACACCAGTCGCGGAGGACCCGTCCGCCGTGGCACAACCATATATACCCGCGTTCGCCCGGTCCCAAAAGAGCCATTTGGCCTATCCGGGCTGGCCTTGGATTTCCACCCATTTCACCCCCGGCGGATGAGGTCCGCACCCTCGTTCGGGCAGACGATGGAGATGCCCTACGATGCCCGATGCCCGGGGGCCAGCCCAGCTGGGAGAGGAGCTTCCAATGTCGAGACCGCACGCTATCCTCGTGGGATCCATCGCGCTCGGGGCCGCCGTCGCTCTGCTCACCGGATGCAGCCCAAGCAGCCCTCCGGCGGCCACTTCAAGCCCTACCGCGGCCATCTCGAGCCCGCCCGCGAGCATGTTGCCGGTCTGCGCTGCTGCCGATGCCCATGCCGCGGCGCTGAAAAATTTCAAGGACACGCTGACGCCGGACGCCACGATCGAGCAGGTCCGCGCGGCCCAAGAACAAGTCTCCAAGACCTATGAAGAGCTTGCCAAGGCAAGCGAGAACCTCGCCCAACAACGGGCGGAGGCCGTTAAGGCCGCCGAAGCCAAGTTCAACGCCGCAGTCGCCGCGGTCCCTGACAACGCCACATTGAAGCAGGCAGCTGATTCCCTCCGGGACGAAGCCTCCAATGTCGAGGCCGCGGTCCGCGACCTCAGGACGGAGGTCAAGTGCTAGCTGCCATGCCTGTGACGAAGTTCGAGTTACAGTCGCCGGTACGACGACCTCGGTAAGGACGAGCTGAAGGGATTGCGCCCGGTGCGATACCGTGCGCAGTCCCTTCAGCTCAGACTCCATGGGGAGCAGGTCAGGCGATGGGCTGGGTCACTTCTTTTCCGGGAGGAACATTGCCTTTTCCAGCGGTGTCACGGTGAGTGACTTGAGCTGGGCAATCCCGCCTTCTGCGAAGAGAGCCAACTTGTCGGCTCCGGCGTTGGGGAAGACCTGGTCGGTGATGGTCCGCAGACCGTCCTGGGCGAACACCTCTACTGATGAGCGGTCGAGATAGATCCGCAGGGTGACGTAGCCCTTCTTGTCCAGGGTGACGGGGGCGTCCTCGATGGAAGCGAAGGCCGGGTGGAACGCGGTGTTGCCGGAGTTGGTACGGTCAACGAAGAGCTTCCCGGTCGTGGCGTCGTAGCCGATGACGGTGGATGAGGCTCCATCGCCCAGCACGGTGATGCCGGATTTCTTGGCCGCGCCCGGAGCGAAGGTGACATCGACTCGTTGGACCTGACCGGAGGCGGCCGCGGGCAGCGGGGTTGTCCCCTCCGCGATCGGGATGCCCTTCTTGGTCGAGTAGCTTGGCTTTTGGGCCAGCTTGTCGACCTGCTTTACGGCGCTTTGAGTGAGCCGGGGACCTTCCGGGGTCTGCGTCAGTTCCACTTCACGCGGCAGGGCCATGGCGCTGCGCCACGGGTTGGTGGGGATGTCGTTGGCGTAGTCCCAGTTGTTCATCCAGCCCAGCATGACCCGCTTGCTTTCGGACATGTTGGCGAAGGACACGGAGGCGTAGTAGTCACGGCCGTAGTCCAGCCAGTCATAGGACTGCAGTCGGGTTGTCGCTGCCGCGGGGCTCGCGATGAACTCGTCAGCGAGGATATGTCCCCAGCCGAATCGGTTGTTGTCGACGACTTTGATTTGTGCCTGTTGGCCGACGAATTCTTTGACATTCCATGAGGCCCAGTCGAGTGTTTCACTGTCGTTTCCGGTGGCCGTGCGGACAACCTGTCCGTTGACTACCAGGTTCACGGTTTCTTCATCGGACCTGGGGACAGCGGCGGTGTCGGTGAGCATGACGTGGTCAAGGGTCAGGTGTCCCCACCCACCGGTTGCCTCGTCAACGACCCGGAGCTGTGCATTCTGTCCCGCGAATTCGGAGACGTCCCAACCCTTCCAGTTCAGGATTCCGGAATTATCTCCTGCCAGGGAGCGGACCACGCTGCCGTTGATGAGCAACTGGACGGCCAGGATCTGTCCGGAGTCCGCGGGGCGGTTGCCGCCGCCGACCAGCATGCTCATGAAATTCTTGGTGATGGGGAATTCCGGTGATGTCAGGGTGCCCTGCCGGTCATCGCCCGGTGCGGCGCCGGTCTCGAAGGTGTTGATCCGCTTGGCCCCGATGACGAAGTCCCCGCCACTGGCGGAGGGCTGGAAATTGGGGGTGAGGTCGCCGGTTCCGGTCCAGCCGGCGTCGGCCAGTGTTGTCCCCGGGGAAACCTCGAAGCCGTCGAACTTGAGATCCCCCTCGGGCGGGGCGTTGTCCAGCTTGTCGGAGACCCTCGGGTGCTTGCCGCCGCCCACGAGGAAGTTCAAATAGTCATCGGACACCGTAAACGTTGGTGACTGCATGGACCCAAGCGGCCAGTCGCCGTCGTTGAAGGAGTTGACGAGTCCTGCTCCGGTGAAGCCGGAGACAGTTTGTTGCCCACCGATCGCCCCGGAGGCGGGGGCGTCAGTAAAGGGGCCGTTCTTCCAGTTGCCGGGCTCGTTGTTCACAGTCCAGCCGTTGTGGGTTCCGTCGTTGAACCCGGCCAGGACCGTGCCGGGAGGAAGCGCCGCGGCCGGTTTGGTGGTTTCGGACGTAAAGGTGGTGCCATCGAAGTTTCCGACGAAGTACTGGCCCGCGGATCCGCCGGCCACGCCGCCGGGATTGATGTTGACGACCATGACCCATTTGATGTTTTTCTTATCGCCGTCCACTGCAAGCGGGAACAGGTCCGGGCATTCCCACTGTCCCCCGGTGGCGTTGGCTGACCCGAACTCGCTCAGCGCCGTCCAATCCTTGAGGTTGGCGGACTTGTAGAGGACCACCTTGTGCTCCTGCGCTTCGACCGCGGTCATCACCCAGTAGCCTCCGCCGCCTGGTGTGCCGTACCAGTTCACCTTAGGGTCGCGGAAGTTGGCCGAGTTCCGGCTCAGCACGGGATTGCCGGAGTACTTGGTCCAGGTCTGGCCGTCGTCCAGGCTATACGCCAGGGACTGCGCCTGCAGGCCTCGGTGCGGAGAGGCGTCCTTGTACGCGCTGGTGTAGACGGCCACCAGGGGCGGGTTCTTTTTCGTGCCGAAACCGGAGGTGTTGTCCTTGTCCACCACGACGCTCCCGGAGAAGACATCTTCCTGGTCATCGGTGGAGATGGCCAGCGGCTGCTCCTTCCAATGGGTCAGGTCCGTGGAGGTGGCGTGGCCCCAGGACATGTTCCCCCAGGTGTTTCCGGAGGGGTTGTGCTGGTAGTACAGGTGGTAGACGCCCCTGTGGAAGACCATTCCGTTGGGGTCATTCATCCAGTTTTTTTCGGGCGTGTAGTGGAAGGCCGGCCGGTAGGGTTCGTCCCCGAGGCCTGTGGAGGCCGACGCCGGCAGGGATCCTGCCAGTGCCGCGGCCAGAGTCAGTCCCGCGAGGGTCAGTGCAGAAACGGCATGCGTCCTGCGGGTGGTCGTTCTCTTCATCTGCTTGTTTCGCCCTTCATCGCGCGCGTCGCCAAATAGACAACGTTGTCAGTGCGAAGGACGCTAAGTTATGTCCATCAGACAAGTCAACGGTTCCTATCGGCTCAAGCATGAGAGAGCCGTCCCTCTGTCGACGCAGGCGAAGCGACATGGACGGGCAGCACAAAGTTCCCCACCAACGGACTGCCTGGAAGGGTCTTTTCCGGTAGGGGGTCCCGTTCACCCCCTTCAAGGGAGCCCAGGCGGGTCCCGTCAACGGGGCCTTGGCGCGCCTTGGCTGAAGGCTATTCCACTGGCAGGAGCCAGGTCAGCGCCGACCCGTCGCCCTCGATGTGGCGGGCCAGTTCCTCATTGAATTTGGCGCCGTAGTCGGCGTCGATGTGTTTCTGGAATGCCGCTTCGTCGCTGTAGACCTCGAAGACAAAGTACTCCCGGGGATTCTCTTCCCGTGTATAGGGAAGGAACAGTTCGTTGCCCTGTTCCTGGCGGACGTGCCGGGTCAGTTCGAGCATCATCTCCGCGACGCGGGCTTCGCTGCCGGGCTTGACGGTGAACTCGGCGTACAGGGTTTTGGTCATCATGATCCCTTTCAGGTCAATATGTTCGGCGGACTGTTCAGGAAGTTCCCCGGCGTCAGGCCGGAGGGCGGAGTTCCCCGGAGCCCCTTTGCACCAGCTCAGACGGAACAACATAGGTATGCGGAGGCTGCTGGTCGCCGTCAATCCTGGCCAGCAGCCGCTCCGCTGCCAGCTTCCCGATCCGCTCGGGGTGCTGGGCGACGACTGTCACGCCGGGATCCATCATGTCGGCAAGCGTGAAGTCATCGAACCCTATCAACGCCACGCGTTTGCTTAGCCCGAGCTCTCTCAGAGCACGCATGGCGCCGAAAGTGATGAGGTTCTGACTGGAGAAGATCGCAGTCGGCGGTTCGCCGGCAGTGAGAAGCTCCAACGCGGCCAACCTCGCCGATTCCTCGTCGTGAAGGTTTTCACGGACAGGAACCGTTGAGGTGGGAATGCCCTGCCGGCCGATCTCTTCCATGAACCCCCGACGGCGTTCCCGCGCGGTCTGGATGTCGGTGCGGTCCCCCAAATAGGCGAGCCTGGTGTGGCCCCGGCTGATCAGGTGAGCGGCGGCACTCGCGGCGCCTACGGCGTTGTCGGTCACCACGGCGTCTGCTTCCATTCCTACCGGCTCACGGTCGATGAAGACCAAGGGCAGGTCACGGGAATGCTCCGGGATTACATACGCTTGGCTTCGGGCGATCGGCGTGAGGATGAGCCCGTCCACGCGCCGGCCAAGAAATGCCGTAACGATGGCCTGCTCCCGCCGGGGGTCATCATCGAGGCTGGCGGCAAAAACCGCGATCCCCCGGGCCCCCAGCGCATCTTCTATTGCCCGGTTGATCTCGCCGCTGAAGGGGTTGGAGACACTCGGCAGCAGGAGCCCGACGGAGAGCGTTCGCCTGCCCGCGCGGCGCAGGCTGCCGGCGGCCATGTCCAGCTGGTAGTTGAGTTGTCGTGAAGCGCTGAGCACCTTTTCCCGGGTGGCGTCCGACACCCCAGGTTCGTCGTTGATCACCCGGGACACGGTCTTAATTCCGACGCCGGCAAGGGCAGCCACGTGGCGCATTGTCGGACGACTGGCGGAAAGGGCCGGCTGGCTACGATCGGACATCGTTGTCAAATAAATCGCTCCTTCTAAGTTGCATCTATTGACTCTCCGGTGTGATGCTGATTACATCGTACATGACATCGTTGTCGAGGCCAGTGAGGCCTCAAACACCAGGAGATTCAATGTTGAGTTCCAAAGCACCCCGTTCAACGGCCACCCGCCTGTTCGCTGCGGGAGCAGTGCTGACCCTGGGAGCGCTCAGTCTTTCAGCCTGCGGCGGAAGTTCCACGTCCACCACATCAGCCGGAAGCTCATCCGCCGAAAAGGTGGGCGTCTCGCTGATCGTTAAGACCACGACCAACCCGTTCTTCGTCTCCATGCAGGACGGGGCAAAGAAGGCGGCCGAGGCCGGCGGCGTGGACCTTAAGCTCGCAGCCGGCAAGGCTGACGGCGACGAGGACACCCAGATCCAGGCCATCGAGAACGCCATCTCCAAGGGCGACAAGGGCATCCTGATCACCCCCAACGGTCCGTCCGTAGTGGACGCCCTGAAGAAGGCCAAGGACGCCGGGCTCTTCGTCATCGCCCTGGACACCCCGCCGGACCCGGCCGACGCCGCCGACATCACGTTCGCCACCGACAACTTTGCCGCCGGCGAGCTGATCGGCAAATGGACCGCAGCCCAGCTGGATGGGAAAAAAGCGACCATTGCCCTCGTCGATCTCTTTGACGACAAGGTCGTCTCGGTTGACTACAACCGGGACCAGGGCTTCCTGACCGGCCTGGGTATCGACACCGCGGACAAGAAGAAGAACGGCGACGAAGCCAAGACCGGCAAGTACACCGGCGGCAAGGGCGGCGACTACGAGATCGTCGGCAGCCAGGCCTCCCAGGGCGCCGAGGACGGCGGACGCACCGCCATGGAAACCCTCCTCGCCAAGAACCCGAACATCAACGTCGTCTACACCATCAACGAACCTGCAGCAGCGGGTGCTTTCGAGGCACTGAAGGCCGCCGGCAAGGAAAAGGACGTGCTGGTGGTTTCGGTGGACGGCGGCTGCACGGGCGTGAACAACGTCAAGGCCGGCGTCATCGGTGCCACGGCCCAGCAGTACCCGGTCAAGATGGCCGAACTGGGAGTGAAGGCCATCGTTGACCTCGCCAAGACCGGCCAGAAGCCGGCCAACTCCCCGGGGCTGGACTTCTACAACACCGGCGTCGAGCTCGTCACGGACAAGCCGGCCGACGGCGTTAAGAGCATCACCACCACCGAGGCCTCCGACATCTGCTGGGGAAAGTAAGCACCCAGCTTCACTGCGGGGCGGGGAGGACGGAGCCTGCTATCGGCCTCCCCGCACTGCATCTACCGAGCTAGCTCCGCCCTAGCACCCATCACGGAAGATCAGGACCAATCGTGACCCAGCAACAGACCGCCGGCCCGCCCAGCGCCGGGCATGCCGACCTGGCGGAGGAATTCCTTGACCGCCAGACACCGCTCAGCCGGATCCGCAATATCCTCCACCGCTACCCGGCGGTCAGCCCCGCCCTCGTACTGCTCATCGCGGTGGTGGTGTTCGGCCTCCTCAATGAGAGGTTCCTGCGGGTTGAAAACCTCTCCCTGATTACCCAGCAGGTCTCCGTCGTCGGCACCCTGGCCATCGCCCAGACCCTCATCATCCTCACCGCAGGCATCGACCTTTCCGTCGGGGCCGTCATGATCCTTTCGTCCATGGTCATGGCCCAACTCGCTGTCAACAACGGAGTGCCCGCGCCCCTCGCGCTGCTCGCGGGCTTGGTCGTAGGACTCGCCGCCGGAGCCCTGAACGGGTTCCTGGTCACCAGGTTCCGGCTCCCGCCGTTCATCGTCACCCTGGGCACACTGAACATCTTCATCGCCCTGACGCTGCTCTATTCCAACGGAGCGACAGTGCGCGGCTCGGCCATGCCGCCCCTTCTGACCTGGACCGGAACCACCTTCCCGGTGGGCCCGGTCAGGATCTCCACCGGCGTCGTCGTGATGCTCCTGCTCTACATCGCGATCGCGTTCATCCTCGGCAAAACCGCCTGGGGCCGGCACGTCTACGCCGTGGGCGATGACAAGGAAGCTGCCCGCCTGGCCGGCATCGCCGTGAACAAGGTCCTCATGAGCGTCTACCTTGCCGCCGGTGCCGTCCTGGCCGTCGGCGCCTG
Organism: Arthrobacter sp. ES3-54; assembly: GCF_029504395.1. GTDB lineage: Bacteria > Actinomycetota > Actinomycetes > Actinomycetales > Micrococcaceae > Arthrobacter. The sequence goes on along the minus strand of NZ_JAQFIF010000003.1, from coordinate 253,451 downwards.
GATCCAGATCGGCCGGACCAACGCAGCCAGCCCCAACGCCGGCGTAGACCTGAACCTGGACTCCATCACCGCCGTCGTCATCGGCGGAACCAGCCTCTTCGGCGGCCGCGGCTCCGTCTGGGGAACCCTTCTCGGCGCCCTGATCGTTGGCGTCTTCCGCAACGGCCTCTCCCTCGCCGGGCTGGACGTGTTGTACCAGACCCTGGCAGTGGGCGTCCTGATCATCCTCGCTGTCTCCATCGACCAGTGGATCCGAAAGGTCAAGTCATGACCACGACAGAATTTTCAGCCCCCCACGTCGCCACCCGCGAGCCCATCCTGCAGGCCCGGAACCTCGTCAAGACCTTCGGCCGCGTCGTAGGCCTGGACGGCGTCAGCCTTGACCTGTACCCCGGCGAAGTCCTGGCGATCATCGGCGACAACGGTGCAGGCAAGTCCACACTGATCAAGTGCCTCACCGGTGCCGAGATTCCGGATACGGGCGAGCTGATGGTGTCCGGGCAGCCGGTCCACTTCAAACGCCCTCAGGACGCCCGCGCCCACGGCATCGAAACGGTGTACCAGAACCTTGCCGTCTCCCCCGCCCTGGACGTCGCCTCCAACCTGTTCCTTGGCCGGGAGGAACGGCGTGCAGGACTCCTCGGGAGTGTGTTCCGGATGCTTGACACCAAGGGCATGCGCACGAAGGCCAAGGATGAGCTGACGCGGCTGGGAATCTCCACCCTCCAGGACGTCACCGTACCGGTGGAGAACCTGTCCGGCGGCCAGCGCCAGGCTGTTGCCGTGGCTCGCGCCGCGGCGTTCGGTTCCAAGGTGGTCGTGCTGGACGAACCGACGGCGGCACTCGGCGTCCGGGAATCGAACCAGGTCCTGCAGCTGGTCCGGGACCTCCGGGACCGCGGCCTGCCCGTCATCCTGATCAGCCACAACATGCCCCACGTATTTGACGTGGCGGACAGGATCCACATCCAGCGCCTCGGCAAATGCGCGGCCACCATCACACCGCAATCCCACACCATGACCGACGCGGTTGCGATCATGACCGGTGCAGCCACCGCCTGACCACCTGGTGCCCCTATTTTCAGTCCGCGGACCCGGCTGCCGGTCCGCGGACTGAAGCGGTTCTGAACAAGCCCCGCCATCAGCTTCCCACGAGAGACACACCATGGATTACCTCAAAACAGCCCGGCCCGGCGCTCACCATCCCCTCGACGTCATGGTCGTAGGCGAAGCGCTGATCGACGTGGTCACAACGTCACACGACAGAGTGGAACACCCCGGCGGCTCACCGGCCAACGTCGCCTACGGACTCGGCCGCCTCGGCGTAAAAACAGGTCTGCTCACGGCCATTGCCCCGGACGCGCGGGGAGACTTTATCGAAAATCATCTCCGCAGCGCAGGAGTCATACTTCTGCCCGGATCAAAATCCCTCACCCGGACAGCATCGGCAACAGCAACCCTTGAACCGGACGGCTCCGCCAGGTACGACTTCGACATTACCTGGGACCTTGCCCCAGCAGCCCCCGCCTATGTCCCCAAAATACTGCACACCGGTTCCATCGCCACTTTCCTCAAACCCGGCGCCGGCGCGGTGAGATCACTGCTCGAACAGGCACACAGAGACTGCATGATCACCTACGATCCCAACATCAGGCCAGCCCTGCTCGGCAGCCATGCAGAAGCGAAAGCCACCTTCGAAGAGCTCGTGCCATTAACCGACGTCGTCAAACTCAGCGACGAAGACGCCCAATGGCTGTACCCCCAAAAAAGCCTGGACGAAACCGCAGCCCACATCCTCGGGTTGGGCACCGGACTTACCGTCACCACCAAGGGCGCCGAAGGCTCACAATTCACCACCCTCGCCGTTAACATCAGCATTCCTGCCGTGAAGTCCAACGTTGCCGACACCATCGGCGCCGGGGACTCCTTCATGTCCGCCCTGATTCTGGGCTTTCTCACCCGAGGAACCGAAGGGTTCGCCCCAGCTGTCTTGGAGCAGCTTGGACACACCGCAGCTGCAGCCGCGGCCATTACCGTTCAGCGCCCGGGAGCGAACCCCCCGACCTTGGAAGAACTCAACTTCGCCGTCGAAGCCCAGCCCTTGGCGTTCGGCTGATCTGTGGTGATTGGGCTTGGTGGACGACGGCGGGACCTCCCGCCGTCGTCCGCTGGGTTCTGTCAGGCGTCGTCGTGGGCGAGGCTGCTGGAGAGCCCGCGGTGCGCGTCGGCCTGGCCCTGGAGCGCCTTGGCCCGGGTCGCGAAGACACCGACGGCGTCTGCGCCGGCAGCAAAGCGCAGCGGCGGCTCGTCCAGTTCGGCCAGTTTGATCAGGGCGTCGGCGAGCTTGGCCGGATCCCCGCCCTGCTGTCCGTCCATGCTTTGCCAGGCGGCGACGGTCTGGCGCGTGCGCTCGGCGTAGTCGTAAATGGTGGGTTCCGCGTAGCGTGTGGATTCCGGGGTGAGCAGTTCGGTACGGAAGAACCCCGGCTCCACGATCATGGTGCGGATGCCGAACGGGGCGACTTCGGGGGCCAGGGACTCGGCCCAGCCCTCGACGCCGAACTTCGATGCGGCGTAGGCAGACAGGAACTCCCCGCCTACGATCCCGGCGGTCGAGGAGATCGTGACCACAAGCCCCGAGCGTTGGGCCCGCATCACCGGCAGGGCCGCGCGGGTGACGTTCATCGGCCCGAACATGGTGGTCTCGATCTGCGCCCGGAAGTCCTCCGGGGTGATTTCCTCGAAGAACCCGGCGTAGAAGTTGCCGGCATTGTTGACCAGAACATCAATCCGGCCGAACCGTTCGACGGCGGCCTGCACGGCCGCTTCCGCCGCTGAAGCGTCGGTGACGTCGAGCTTCACAGCCAACAGGTTCTCGCTCTCGCCCACAGCCTGGACGACCTTTTCCGGGCTGCGGCCGGTGGCAACAACCGCGTGTCCGGCGGCCAGGGCCGCCTTCGCGATGTCAGTCCCCATTCCGCGGCCGGCGCCGGTGATGAACCAGACCTGCTTGGCGGCCATCTCGTCCTTCTGCACTGTCGTGTATTCCTGCTCAGTCATGTGATGGTTCTGTCTTTCTTGGGTTAGGTGGTCCCGGTTGCGCGTGGGAGCGCATCTCAGGCACGGTGGATCCACCGGCAGGACCGCCGGTGGTGGTTGTTTCGAGAGGCGATGCCGCCCAGCTGGCGAGGAATGTCAGCGCGTTTTCGGACGCGGAGCCGGGCTCCGCGGTAAAGGTGAACAGGGTCTGTCCCTCATCGCCGGGGAGGGCCAGCGTCTCGTACTGCAGGGATAAGTCCCCGGCGACCGGGTGGTGGAACCGCTTGGTCCCCGTGGTGTGGATGCGTACGTCGTGCCCGGCCCACAGCGCGGCGAACAGCCCGCTGCGCGTGGTCAGTTCCCCGACGAGCTCGTTCAGCGCCCGGTCGTGCGGGTTCCTTCCCGCTTCCAGGCGCAGCATGGCCACGGTGGTGGCCGCGATCGCGCGCCAATCCGGGTAGAAGTCAGCTGCGTGCGGATCGAGGAAGAGGTAGCGCGCCTGGTTCGGCAGCCGGCCCGGGCTGTCCGGCCCCGGCTGCGCGGCGGAGTTGAATACCTCCGCGTACAGCGCGCGGCCCAGCAGGTTGGCTGCCAGCACGTCCGAGCGGCCGTTCTGCACCAGGGCGACCGCCCCGGTCATGCCGTCCAGGAGACGCAGCACGCCGGGACGGACCCGCTGCTGCGGTGGCTGGCGGGGCGCCCGGCGCGACGGCGTGGTGGCCGTCCGCGCCAGGTCCATCAGGTGCGCCCGCTCTGCGTCGTCAAGCTGAAGTGCAGAGGCGACAGCCTCGAGCACGGCGTCCGAGACGCCCCGCAGGCTGCCCCGTTCCAGCCGCGTGTAGTAGTCAGTGCTCACCCCGGCGAGCTGCGCCACTTCCTCACGGCGCAGGCCCGGCACGCGGCGCAGTTCCCCATACCTGGGGATGCCGGCCTGCTCCGGGCTGATCTTTGCGCGCCGCGAGATCAGGAACTCACGGATTTCCTCTTTTCTGTCCACATCCACCACGCTACGCAGGCCGGGCGGCCGGTGGCAGTGTCTATCAGACACCCCCACACCGCTCGAAACCTCGCTCGCCTGACGCGGCGCCGGATGCCGACCCGACTCATTTGGCCGGGGTGTGCATCGTGCCTTTCATTGACAAGTGCAAAACGTTTTGTGTAGCGTAGCTCATACCAGAAACAAAACGTTTTGCAAAGGGAAGTCAATGACGACAAGAGTGGGAATACGTGAGGTGGCCAAGGCTGCCGGGGTCTCCGTCACCACGGTGTCGCATGCCCTCAACGACGCCACGAGTTTCCGGGTGAAGGCAGCAACGCAGCAACTCGTCCGGGACGTGGCCAGGGATCTCGGGTATGCCCCGAACAAGATGGCCAGCGGACTGCGCAACCAGCGCTCCCAAATCCTTGGCCTGGTGAGTGACGAAATCACCACCACTCCCTTTGCAGGAGCCATGATCCGCGGGGCGCAGGACGCTGCCTATGATCGCGGCTATGTGGTGATGGTGGTCAATTCGGGCCTGGACAGCGAGCTTGAAAACCGTGAAATCAACATGCTCCGGCAGCATCAGGTGGACGGGGTGGTCTACGCCAGGATGTACCACCAAAGTGTGCAGGTCCCCGCGGAACTGGAGGGCCTTCCCACCGTGCTGTTGGATGCCGTCACCAATGACAGGTCGATTTCCTCGGTTATTCCCGACGAGGTGGGCGCTGCCGAAACGGCTGTTGAAGCAATCATCCAGGCGGGCCACTCCCGGATCGGGATGATCAACAACATGGACGACATCCCTGCTACGCACGGCCGCAGGGAGGGTTTCCTGAACGCTCTTCGGCGGCACGGCCTGAAGCATGACCCCCGCCATTTCGTGATCGGTCAGGCCGGAACCCCGGGAGGCCGTGAGGCAGGGCTGGGCCTTCTCTGCCAGCCCGACCGTCCCACGGCCCTGTTCTGCTTCAGTGACAGGGTTGCCATGGGCGTCTACCAAGCGGCCACTGCACTGGGACTGCGCATTCCGGAGGACGTTTCCATCGTGGGGATCGACAATCTCGAAATCATTGCAGACGCCCTGTGGCCGGGACTTACTACCGTCGCCCTTCCGCACTACGAAATGGGCAGGTGGGCGGTCAACCGTATCCTGGACGACATTGAAAATCCCGGCGTACCGGCAGCCCAGACGCAACTGGATTGCCCCCTGATTGAGCGGGGGTCCCTCGGCCCGCCGCCAAGTTAGCAGACTGCCGGCAGCAAATTGCCGGCAAGCAACCGCCATCACCAAACCGTTCCACTTCCCGGGGACCGCACAAAAAGGGACGCAGCCGTTGCACCGGCCGCGTCCCGCCGGACCCGGGACAATCCCCCATGCAAAATTTCAGCAGAAAGATTGACCACCATGAACAAGCGATTCACCCGGATCCTGGCCACCAGTGTAGCCGCGGCGGCACTCATCGGCACCCTTGGCGCCTGCGGAAAAGGCAGTGCCTCCGCCTCGTCCGAGGGCTCCAACGAGATCACCATGTGGACCCACAACGCGGGCAACCCCGAAGAACTTGCGGCAATTGAAAACATCGTGGACTCCTACAACAAGAGCCCGGGCGCCAAGGCCAAGATCAAGGTCCAGGCGTTCCCGCAGGACTCCTACAACGACTCCGTGGTCTCGGCCGCGGCCTCCGGGAAGCTCCCCTGCATCGTTGACATCGATGGCCCCAATGTTCCCAACTGGGCCTGGGCGAAGTATCTGACTCCGCTGAAGCTCGAGGCCGATGTTTCCAAGAATCTGCCGAGTACGGTGGCCAAGTGGGAGGGTGAGACCTACGCCGTGGGCACCTATGATGTCGCACTGGCGATGCTCGCACGCGCTTCCGACCTCAAGGCGGCGGGTATCCGCGTCGCCACCGTCGAGAAGCCGTGGACCAAGGACGAGTTCCAAGACGCGCTGACCAAACTCAAGGCCCTGGGCAAGTGGGACTACCCGCTGGACATGGGTACCGCAGGAACCGGCGAGTGGCTGCCCTACGCCTACTCACCGTTCCTGCAGTCCTTCGGCGGGGACCTGATCAACCGCGACGGGTTCCAGTCGGCAGACGGCGCCCTCAACGGCGACAAGGCCATCGAATGGGCCCAGTGGTTCCGCGGCCTTGCCGACCAGGGATTCATGGCTAAGAAGAGCGGCAAGGACTCCACCCAGGACTTCCTGAACAGCAAGAGCGGCATTCTTTACACCGGCTCCTGGGCTGCAGACAAGGCACGCGCTGCGGTGGGTGCGGACCTCGTGGTTATGCCGTCCGTGGACCTCGGGAACGGCCCCAAGATCGGCGGCGCCTCCTGGCAGTGGGGCGTGACCAGCGGCTGCGGCAACTCCGCGGCAGCCATGGACTACCTCTCCTACTCACTCAAGTCGGAAAACCTGGCCGCAATAGCGAAGGCAACCGGCACCATCCCGGCCACCGACGAAGCCGCCGCGCTCCTCCCCGAATATGCCAAGGGCGGCACAAACCGGATCTTCATGGAACTTTCCCGCAACTACGCGGTGATGCGTCCTGAAACCCCCGCCTACCCCTTTATCGCCACCGAATACGGCAAGGCTGTTCAGGACATCCTCGCCGGCGCCGACCCCAAGACGGCACTGGACAAGTCGGTCAAGGCCATCGACGCCAACATCAAGTCCAACGGCGGCTACAAGAACTAGCCAGCTGCCTACGGTACGACGACGGCGGTGCGCAACCGCCGCCGTCGTCGTACCTCCGGCCCTGACTGTCGACGGAGAATCCCATGACAACCACCCAGCTTCCCCCCACCGGCCGCCGTCTGGCGGATCCGACCCCAGCCCTCCCGCCCCGCAAACCGCGCCGCCGGCGACGCAACCTGCGCGAACAGATCAGCGGGTGGGGAATGATCGCCCCGGCCGCGGTCCTCCTGCTCGCCTTCGTCTTCCTCCCGGCGATCCTGGGCTTCGGCCTGGCGTTTACCAACGCCCGGCTTGTTTCCCCGCGGCCCGTTGAGTTCGTCGGCACGGACAACTTCGCGCGGCTCTTCGCGGATCCCACGTTTTGGCGGTCGCTGCTGAACGTCAGCTATTTTGCCGTCGTGGTGGTGCCCGTCCAGTCCGGCATCGCCCTGGCGATGGCCCTTCTGATCAACAAGAAGTTCCGCGGCGTGAACTTCTTCCGCACCATCTACTTCCTTCCCGTGGTGACGTCCATGGTGGTGGTGTCCCTGCTGTGGATGTTCATGTACCGCAAGGACGGCCTCATCAATGAGATGCTGTCGGCGGCCAGCTTCGGCCTGATCAACGGCCCGGACTGGCTCAACGATCCCGCCACTGCCATGCCGGCCATCATCGCCCTGTCCATCTGGCAGGCCGCAGGTTTCCACATGATCATCTGGCTCGCAGGCCTGCAAAGCATCTCCGGCGAATTGTACGAGGCCGCCCAACTCGACGGGGCCAGCCGCTGGCACCAGTTCCGCTACGTGACCTGGCCCGGCCTCAAACACACCCGCACCCTGGTCCTGGTGACCATCACCATCCAGGCGCTCGGGCTCTTTGACCAGGTCAGCGTGATGACCCAGGGCGGGCCCCTCGATTCCACCACCACCATCATCTACGAGGCGGTCCGCTCCGGCTTCAAGCAGCAGGAAACCTCCTACGCCTCGGCCATCTCGCTCGTATTCTTCGTCCTCGTGCTGCTGATCTCCGCAGTGCAGCGCTACCTGTCCCGAGAGAAGGACTGACGTGAAACAGACACTCAATACCAGGGGTTTCAGCAGTGCAGCGACCATGGCGGTCCGCATCCTGTTCGCTGCCGTTGCCGCCTTCCCCATCGTGTTCATGATGGTGTCCTCCCTCAAGCCGGACCAGCAGATCTTCGGCGACATGTCCTCAGTGGCAGCGTTCCTGCCAATCGGAAACATTTCTCTGGACAACTACGCAGCCGTGTTCGACCGGGTCCCGGCTGCCCGCTTCCTGATCAACTCCATCGGCATTTCCGCGGTAACGGTGGTGCTCGGCATCTTCATCAACAGCCTCTGCGCGTTTGCCTTGTCCCGCATGGAGGTTCGCGGCAAGCGTGTGGTGTTCACCGCGATCCTCGCCACCCTCATCGTGCCTTTTCAGACGCTGGCGCTGCCGCTGGTGTGGTGGGTCAACCAGCTGCCGTACTTTGAGCTCAACGGATTCAGCCTCGAGATCTCGAAGGGCTGGCTGGACACTTATCAGGTCCAGATCATCCCGTTCATCGCCAACGCGTTCTCTATCTACCTGTTCCACCAGTACTTTGAGTCCATCCCGAAGGAACTGGACGAGGCCGCCCGGATAGACGGCGCCGGCTGGTTCACCATCTACCGCCGAGTGGTCATGCCCCTTGCGGGACCGGCCACCGCCACCGTTGCCATTCTGACCTTCCTCCCCGCCTGGAACTCCTACCTGTGGCCGCTCATGGTGGTCCAGTCCGAGGAGCTCCGGCCGGTGATGATCGGCATTCAGTACTTCTTCCAGCTCAACGTCTCCTGGGGCGAGGTGATGGCTTACGCGTCCCTCATCACCATTCCCGTGGTGGTCCTGTTCATCGCGTTCCAGCGTTCCTTCATCAACAGCATCGCCTCCAGCGGCGTCAAGGGCTGACCGGCCTCCTCACTCGAAAGCCCACAAATACCCTCATGAAATCAATCACCGAGCTCGACTGCCAGTACCGGCCAAAGTGGCACTACTCAGCGGAGCGCAACTGGCTCAACGACCCCAACGGACTGGTCTACTCCAACGGCACCTACCACCTCTTCTATCAGCACAACCCGCACGGCGCCGAGTGGGGCAACATGTCCTGGGGCCACGCCACCTCCACAGACCTGCAGCACTGGGAAGAGCAACCCGTTGCCATCCCGTGCGATGACCAGGAGGCCATCTTTTCCGGCTCCGCAGTGGTCGATGTCCAAAACACCAGCGGTTTCGGCCTCGGCGGAGTACCTCCGCTTGTGGCCATCTACACCAGCGCGTATTCGCTCACGTCGCCGCTCGCCGGACGGCAGGCACAGTCCCTTGCCTACAGCACGGACGACGGCGCCACCTGGACCAAGTACGCCGGGAACCCAGTGCTTGACCGGGCCTCCGCGGACTTCCGTGACCCCAAGGTGTTTTGGCACGACGGTGACGCCGGCAGCTACTGGGTGATGGTCGCAGTCGAGGCACTCAACCACGAGGTGGTTCTCTACAAGTCGGCGGATCTATTGTCCTGGGAGTACCTGAGCACGTTCGGCCCAGCGAACGCCACGGGAGGGGTGTGGGAGTGCCCGGACCTGTTTGAACTGCCGGTGGACGGCGATGCCTCAAACACCCGGTGGGTCATGGTGGTAAATCTGAGCCCCGGCGGTATCGCCGGCGGTTCCGGCGGCCAGTACTTCATCGGAACGTTCGATGGCGTGACGTTCCGTTCCGAAACCACTGTCACCGAAGGCCCGCAGACCGATGACAGCCCAATGGCCGACTACGGATGGCTGGATTGGGGGCGGGACTACTACGCGGCCGTGTCCTTCAGCAACGTCCCGGACGGCCGGCGGCTCATGATCGGCTGGATGAACAACTGGCAGTACGCCGCCGCAACACCCTCAGATGGCTGGCGCAGCGCGATGTCACTTGTCCGCGAAATCAAACTGGTGTCGCGCGGCGGGCGCCCTGTGCTGGTGCAGGCGGCGGTGGACCCGTTCGACAACAACGGTACGGAGCTGTTCGCCCTGGATCAGCAGCCGATGGCGGAAGGGGTGACCTGGCTTCCAGCCGAGGCCTGCGGTGATGTGCTGCGGATCGATGCCGAATTCGAGCCGGGCGCTGCCAGCAGGGTAGGTCTCGTGCTGCGGGCCGGCAGCGGAGCCAGCGGTGCACCCGCCAACGGATCAGGAGAACGCACTGTCCTGGCCTACGACTGCCTCACGGCGGAACTCAGCCTGGACAGGACCGAATCCGGCAACGTGGGGTTCCACGAGGCATTCCCGTCGGTGGAGCGCGTTGCCGTGCCCCTGGAGAACGGCCGGCTGCGGCTCCGGATCTTTCTGGACCGCTGCTCCGTTGAGGTCTTCGCGCAGGACGGCCTGGCAACCATCACCGATCTGGTCTTTCCGGCACGCTCCGCCAGCGCCGTCGGGCTGCTGGCCGAAGGCGACGGCGGCACCCTGATGAGTCTCGCCGTCGTCGGTTGACCCGGTACGGGCGCGCAGTAGTTCGGAACGCCCTCGACTGCGGCCCCTGCCGGCCGGTACAGTTCCCGAATCCGTTCCGGACACTTCTTGGAGGCCACCGTGCTTAGAGGAATCAGCAGGATGACAGGTGCCGTGGCGGGGCTGGTGCTTTCGCTCGGCATGATCGCACCATCGGTGACGGCAGTGGCCGCGGCGGGCTACGACTTCAATTCTGCCGCCAGCCTGCAGGTGGTGGTCAACAAGCACCGGCAGCTGAGCCCGGCGGCGTACGTGCCGGGGCAGCTGGTCCGGGTCCAGGGGGAACGGTTGCGGGCGCAGGCCGCGGACGCCTACAAGCAGTTTGCCAAAGCCGCCAAGGTGGCCGGCGTGAACGTCATGCCGATCAGCGGCTACCGTTCGTTCAGCGAGCAGGCCAGCCTCTATGACAGCTACGTGCGCCAGTACGGACAGGCGACGGCGGACACCCTTGCCGCCAGGCCCGGCTACAGTGAACACCAGACTGGCCTGGCGATGGACATCGGCAATGCCAGCGGAATCTGCGCCCTGCAAGCCTGCTTCGCCAACACCCCGGCAGGGCAGTGGGCGGCTGCGCACGGCTGGGAGTACGGATTCATCATCCGATATCCGGCCGGGGCCCAGGCCACTACCGGCTACACCTACGAGCCATGGCACCTGCGCTATGTGGGACGGCCTATCGCCGAGGATATGAAAAGCACGGGGATTACCACCCTTGAGAAGTACTTCGGCCTGGAAGCGGCCCCGGACTATCTCCAGTAATGGATTCCCCGTCGTGCGGTCGATTGAGCGGCAGGCCTAGTGAACCCGCGACCCTGACTTCAGAGCAAATCGACAAGCTCCCGGAACACGGGTCCCCTGGGAGACACCAGTGGGAGGTCATTCGAACCCAGCACGGGTCGCGTCGTCCAGGGGGCTCCACCAGGTCAGCGGGGGTGTGACGGTGAAGCGGCGGCCGGTGACGGACGTCGGAACGATTCGGACGAAGTGGTCTTTGCGGCCGGCTTCCCACGGAAAGAGGAACAGCCCAACGGTGTCGAGGACATCTTCGACCAAACTTATGGCGGTGGCTTGTCCTTTCACCACCACACTCCACGCGACGCCGGACTCCGCATCGACACCGTCAGCTTCCAGCGCAACGGGGGTTTCTCCCAATGCGGCCTGAAGTTTGGTTCCTTCTCCTGTTCGGAAGACCAAGGTTCCGTGATCGACCTTGTAGTTGATGGGAAAGATGTCGGGATGGTCTCCCATCCAGACGGCGAGATGGCCCACCGATACGCGACGCAGCAGGTCCCAGCACTGGTGGGATTCGAGGACTTCCGTCTCTGGTGCTGATGGTTTATCCGTCATGTTGCCGACGATACGCCCGCGGCCTCCCCCTGGATAGGGACATTCCGGGGATGGGGTTAGGGCTGGGCGGAATCAAAGAAGCGGTAGTCCGCACGACCTCCTGTTGCTTCGGCTTCGCGCGCCTTGACCAGGATGAACTCCCTGTCCTCGTCGGTGAGCACGGCTTCGCCATGCATGTCGACGTCGGCGTTTTCGCTCGTTTCCTTGTTGAAAATTGCCGTCAGGGTGCGGGGCAGGACCACGCATCCTGGGTTATCCATCAGCCACTGCTGGGTGGTCGGATCGAGCCGGTTCCATTGTTCTTTGATGTGGATATTAGTCACTGCTGCCTCTCAGGCATCGGTTCAACGAAAAACCTGTCGGGCTCTTGCTGACAGGGGAATGCGTGCGATGCTATCGGGCTGACCGGATACGGACCGTCGATGCTGACAACCCTACGTGTTCCGGGGTCGAATGAACCGTCCGTCAACATGACAAAACCTAATAAGTCTTAGCCCCGTTCCGGTGGAATCCGCCCAAGAGAAGTGTTGCTCCACCGGTCATTGTGTGGAGGCCAACCGCCTGTAGCTGAAGGACTTCAGCGTCAGCGTGCCCCCGGCCGTGACGGCCTTGATGCTCGGCGTCCCCGGGGTGGGGAAAACGAGTGAGGTCATGGTCTTTTCCCCGCCGTTGATGAAGACCTCCACCGAGCTGTAGTCGACGAAAATCGACAGCTCCACTTTCCCGTCGCGCGCTGGGCTGACTGCCCGTCGCGATGCCCCATATTCCGGACTGAGTTCGGCCTTGCCGGTGGCGGCAGCGTCGGCATCTCGAGTGATAAATGCCGATTCGTCGGCAAAGTCATATCCCACCGTCGCGAACGTTCCCCCGCCGCTTCCGAGCTCGATCCTCGCTTCGGATCCGTCGTCGTCCGCCGTCCGCTCAAGAGTCACATCGAGCCGGTACGCCCCGCCCTCCGGCACCGGCAACTGTCCTGCGCCGTCTTGGGTCACTCGGCGTTGCCCGGTTGTTGCCACCGTGCCTTCAAGGGACTTCATCGCGGCGGAGGGGTTGGACACAAGGGTCGGCTTTCCCGCGATTGTTTGCAGCCGTATGTCGCGCACCATGGAGTCGGCGCCGCCGTGCCAGTCCCGGGTGGGCAGCTGCCGGGCGTATGCCCAGTTGTTCATCCACCCGATGGCGTGCCGGGAGGCCATCCGCTGGCCTTCGGTAAGTCTCGGATCATCCCACGTCACGGCTGCGTAGAAGTCGGAGCCGGCGTCGAGCCACTGATGCGGCTCACCGGACGGGGTGAATCGGGTTCCGTCCCACTCGCCAGTCCAGTAGGCAACGCCCGTGGTAAATCCCTCTTCACTCCCATTCGCGCTGGCGGCCAGGACCCAGGTCCGTTTGGACGGATCACCGTCCAAATCCAACTGGAAGAGATCCGGGCATTCGAGAGCGCCCAGGCCGGTGCGTTCGACGCCCGAAGCATAGCGCCAGTTCTTCAGGTCCTGCGAGGTATACATGCCGATTTTCTCGCCTTCGGCCAGGGCCATCACCCATTGGCCGTGGGCGTCATCGCGGATGATCTTCGGGTCCCGCCAGTTCGGCTCGCCGGGATTTTCCATGACCGGATTCTGCGCATACGCGGTGAAGGAGTGCCCGTTGTCGGTGGAATAGAACAGGGATTGCCGCTGGATGCCCTGGTCCTGTTGAGTCATGACCGCGATGACGGCTCCTTTGCCAAAGCCGGCCGAGTTATCGTGGTCCACCACGGCGCTTCCGGTCTCGATGTCGCCCAGCCCGTTTTTGTACTTGGCGATCGCCACCCCCTCGTCCTTCCAGTGCACGAGGTCTGTGCTTGTCAGGTGGTACCACTCGGTGCCGTTCTCCGTCGGGTACCCGGCGTTGTAGAGGTAGTAGTAGTGCCACACGCCGTCCAGCAGGATGGGACGCTGCGGATCATTCATCCAGTTCTTCCCGGGCGTGATGTGATAGCTCGGCCGGAACTCGGATGCACCCTCGGGCCGGTCGAAAGCTGAATGCGCCTGCTCCGCCTGCCCTTGGGCGCCCTGGCTCTGGGCGCCCGGACGGGGCCCCGCCGCAGGGATCAGCGCCACCGCGACAAGAACAGCCGCGGCCGCTGCTGCCACCACAATCCAGATCGTCCGGCGGCTCAGCAATCCGGGAGAGAGCAACTCTGCGACACGTCTGCCGACCCGCTTGGCGAGAGAAACGGCAGGCCGCCACTGAGGCGGTCGCCGCCGTCGAAATGGATTCAATTTTTCAGCCTCAGCCGGCGTACGAGGTTTTTCATGATTCAACATTCCTGGTTCTGGCGGAAGCCATCCCGCCCCATCTATGGCCTGTATATGCGAAGGACGGAAGCGCCCGGAATTCCGGGCGCTTCCGCCTCATGACTGCCTACTGACTACTTGTAAAGGCCGGCACCGCCGACGTTGAGGTTCGTGGGCAGGTACCCGAACGGGCCCAGGCCGTTCTGGCCGAAGGTGCGGTCAACTGCCGAAACTCCGTTGCGGAAGTTGATCTTCACGGTGGGCGAGAGGGAACCGCCACGAACACCGTTCACGTTGTCGATGAAGGACTGCACCAGACCGCCGGGCTGCACGTAGTGCGAGTAGGCCTGGAACTGGCGGCCGTTCTGGAGGGGATTCGGTCCTTCGGGCGCGTTGGCCGGCATGTTCAGGTCCGTGGGGGAAGCCAGAGCCAGGCCGCTGTTGTTCATCGGCTGGTAGTCGGAACGGACACCGTTGCCCACGAAGCCGTAGACGCCGTCGGGGCCACGCATTCCGTCAGCGTAGGTGAACTGGTGGCTGATGGTGAACAAGTAGTACTTGTTCTTGCCGCCCTCGTTCTGGATAAAGATCTGCGGGCGCTCGGTCTGGTCGTTGACGCAGTTGGCGGACAGGATCGGCGGCAGGAAGTGCCACTTGGTCAGGTCCTTGTTGTCCGCGACGGCCAGGCCGACATTGGCGGTCTGGAACCATGAACCGGTGGTGGTGTTCACAGTGTTCGTGGATTCGGCATGCGGATCGCCGGGCTGGTAGCCCAGGTCTTCGTCCTTGCACTTGTAGTCGCCGCGCTTGCCGCCGGTGTTGCCTTCGAAGACCATGAAGGTCTTGCCGGGCTGGGCCGGGTCCGCAAACGTGTACGGGTCCCGGAAGGCAAAGCCCGGGTTCTGCGCCTTGTTCTGGTACATGACACCGTCGGGCTCGAGGAGCTTGGTGTGCTCGAAGCCGTCGAAGCTCACGCCGTTCTGGTCCGCGTGGATGTTGCCCAGCGCCTTGGCAATCACGGCATCCGGGGCGATGCCGCCGCCGCCGGCGTTGCGCTCGGCAACGTCGTAGAACGTGGTTGCCGTGTAGAAGACGTTGACGTGGTTGCCCTGCATGAGACGGGTGGAACCGGACCATTCGGTGTTGCCGATGGAGGTGTTGTCCAGGAACAGGTGCCCGCCGTAGTTCCACTTATCCTTGGCCGGGTCGGCATTGGTCTTGCGGAAGAAATAGCCGATCCGTGCGTTCCAGTGCCGCTGGTCGAAGCCATATCCGGCGTGGCGATCAGCAACGAGTGAGAAGATGACGTCCCAGCCCTTGTAGCTGATCTGGTTTGCGTTCTCGTCGGTCAGGGACCAGGTGTCCCAAACCCACACATCGTCGTTCATGGCCGGGAAGTCCTGCGGGATTTCCGGCATGGTGACGTTAGGGCTCATGGAGTTCTGGCCCGGGGACACGGCGGTGCTGCTTTGGGCCATGATCTGCTTGGCATCCGCACGCGTCCACTTGGAGGTGAAGGCCGCGGCGGGATCGAACGACTGCTGGGTGTGCTTCGTGGGCAGGGGGAAGCCGGGCGTCGGAGCCGGCATCTCCCCGCTGCTCGGCGGATCCGAGGGCGTGTTTGCCTGCGCCGACGGAACGGAAAGGAAGACGGAGGCCGCCACGGCCGCCGCCAGTGCTGCGGCGACAGAACGCCACCGCAGCTTCCGGTGTGTATTGGGGTGCTCGTGCATTTTTGCTCTTCTCGCGGAGTGAGACCATTCGTGGAAGACGGGCGTATGCCCTCATTCCCCGAAACTCCGGCAGCCCCGCTGACACCGCAGGCGTCATCGAGGACGCCATCGTGTCGAGGGGCGGGACCTCGGTAGGGCCCCGCCTGGTGGCCCGGGAGGGTTCTGATTTCCCGGACGTTCATCACCGTAGACAGTGCTGGCGAGGATTCAAAACCACATTTCCGACACGAAAGAGGCCCAAAACGTGAGCCATGTAAGCGCTTGCACAACATTTTGCGCGCGCGTGCCATGACTCAGATTTTGAGTCAAATGTTTCAAAAAAATATGCTTTATTTTTTGAGTTGCCGGCCGTTCACCGGCTTGTCGCTCCGTAGACGCTCGCCGTTTAGCCCAGCACGGCGGCTCGGGCACGGCGCACCAGAGCCCTCGGCCTAGGCCAAGGGCTCTGGTTGGAAGTCACGACCAGGCGGTTCAGTGAGCTGCTGCCACCCGTTTCCGGCTCCGTGTGGGCGCCGCGGCGATGAGCAGGGCTGCTAGTGCCACCGCCGCGCTCAGGATCAGGCCCGGGCGATACTGCTCCAGCATTGCCCCCGCATCCACGCTGGCGCCCCCGCCGGACGAGTTCCCGTGACCGCTGACCATGGCGGTGGTGACGGCGAGAACCAGTGCGGCGCCCACCTGGGTGCTGGTCTGGATCAGGCCGGCCGCCAGACCCTGTTCAGCATTCCGGATGCCCGCGGTGGCCTGGACGTTGATTGACGGGAAGGCCAGGGCGAAGCCGACGCCCAGCAGCAGAACTGAGGGTAGGATGTCCGTCACGTAGTTCGGCGAGGTGCCTACCCGCAGGAACAGGAGATAGCCGAGTGCCAGCGAGGCCAAACCGGTCCGGATCAGCAGCGGGGCGCCAAATTTGTCGATGAGCCGGTCCGCGAAAGGTGCGCTCGAGGCCACCAGCAGGCCCGTGGGAAGAAGCGCCAGGGCCATGCCGAGGGGGCTCCATCCCAGCACCGACTGCAGGTAGAGCGTGAGGATGAACTGGAAACTCAAATATGAGCCGAACAACCCCACGGCGCTGAGGTTCGCCCGCGCCACCCAACCTTCCCTGAGGATGCTGAACCTGATCAAGGGGTGCCTGACGTGGTTCTCGATCACCGCGAAGGCTGCCAGCACCGCTGCGGAGGCCACGAATCCGGCGATAGTTGCCACAGATCCCCAGCCGTTCCCGGGCGCCGCAACGAGCGTGTACACCAGGCCCAGCATGCCGGCGGCGAGGGTGACGGCGCCCCAGAGGTCATGCCCGCTGTCCTGATTGCTGCCTTCGGCCCTGCTGGCGGCGTTGTCCCGGGGGATGTATTTCAGGCCAAGAAGCACGACGGCGACCGCCACCGGTACCGAGACCAGGAAGGTCCAGCGCCAACTCATGGCCGTCATCAGGCCTCCGACCACCAGCCCGAGCGAGAAACCGCTGGCGCCGAACGTGGTGAAGATGGACACCGCGCGGTTGCGTTCGCGGCCTTCCGCGAAGTTGGTGGTGATGATGGAGAAACCGGCGGGAGCGGTGAACGCGGCAGCCAGGCCCTTGAGGAAGCGGGTGCCGATCAGCAGGGCGGGGTCATCCACCAGACCGCCGAGCAAGGAAGCTGCGGCGAAGACGCTGAGCGCGATCAGGAAGATGCGCCGCCGGCCGAGGAGGTCCGCCATCCGGCCGCCCAACAGGAGCAGACTTCCGTAACCGAGCACGTAGGCGGAGACGATCCACTGGAGCGACTCCGTTCCCAGACGGAGTTCGGTGCCGATCGAGGGCAGGGCCACGCCGACCATGGATACGTCCAGCGCGTCGAGCGCCAGAACGGTGCACAGGACCAGGAGAAGCATCCACTG
Organism: Arthrobacter sp. ES3-54; assembly: GCF_029504395.1. Taxonomy (GTDB): domain Bacteria; phylum Actinomycetota; class Actinomycetes; order Actinomycetales; family Micrococcaceae; genus Arthrobacter. Next base: position 235,974 of record NZ_JAQFIF010000003.1, on the reverse strand, counting down.
CGCACGCGTCCAGCGGACGGGAGTAAGCCGTTCGCCGGCAGGTCTTTCAAGAGTGGAAGTTGAGGTCATGACACCAACTTATATGACACGTCATTGAATGACAAGGAATATTATGACGTGGACTTTTAATTCGTCATGAACTAGAATTTGGGCATGGCAACACCGCAGGACCGCCAGCTGGTTGAGCAATGGCGCAGCATCCAGACCACGTACTTCCGCACCGCCGGGGCGATCGACCGCGCCCTGGAGTCGCGCTTCAACATCGGCCTGACCGAGTTTGAAATCCTGGATCTCGTGGCCGAAAGCGAAGACGCAGCGTGCCGGATGAAGCAGCTCGGTGAGCGCACCCCCATGACCCAGAGCGCCATGTCCAAGGTGGTGGATCGGCTCGACAAGGCCGGACTCGTTTCCCGCCACTCCTGCGAAGATGACCGGCGCTCACTCTTTCTGGAACTCACTGACGCCGGCCGGGCACTCCACCGGGAAGCCGCGATCGAACACCGCGCCCTGCTCAAGGAAAACCTCGCCTGAGCCGTTTCGAACGGTGAGGAACGCGCGGCCGGGCGAAACCAACCGTGACCGCATTTCCCGTCCCAGCGTTACGGGATCACCGCTGCCGCGGCGGCTGGACATGGGAGGATCGGGGTATGGAAAACTCCCCCGAAGTCCTCCGTTATGCGGCCTTTGCCACGACGCCTTACGGCGGCAATCCTGCCGGCCTGGTCCTGGATGCCAGCCACATGGACGATGCCGGAATGCTGGCCGTGGCGGCCGCCGTCGGGTACGCCGAAACCGCCTTTGTGACGGAGCCCGGCGTCGACGGGGATCCGCGCCGGAGCCGGGTTCGGTACTTCTCGCCGATCGCGGAGGTGCCATTCTGTGGCCATGCGACGATTGCGCTGGCCGTTGCGCTGAGCGCACGCGACGGGGCAGGATCCTTCACCTTCGACACCCCTGTCGGCCCCGTCGTCATCGCAACAGCGGGCGACGGCGCCGACATCACCGCGTCGTTCACCGCCGTGGAGCCACAGCTGGCCGCATTCGACGACGACGTCCTGGCTGAACTGCTCGGCTTGATCGGCGTCGCGTTGGCGGATCTCGACCCCGCCTATCCGCCGCGGATCGCGTATTCGGGGAACTGGCATCCGGTGCTGGTCCTTGCCGACCGCAACCTTTTCGATTCCTTTGGCTTTGAGCCGGAGGCGGTGCGCCAGCTCATGGACGCTCAGGGCTGGGCCGCAACGGTAGCCGTCCTGCACCGGATGGCAGATGGTGAATTCGAAGCCCGGAATCTGTTCCCCGTGGGAGCCATCACCGAGGACCCCGCAACAGGGGCCGCCGCGGCGGCGGTGGGCGCCTACCTGCGAATCCTGGGCCTGGTCGAGCCCCCGGCGAGGGTTTTGATCCACCAGGGACGGCACGTCGGCCGCCCGGGCCTACTGACAGTGGACATTCCCGCTGCCGGCGGAATAGTGGTCAGCGGCACGGCCGTCCGGATTCCCGCCGCGTAACGCAACAACTGACTCGTTTAGCTGTTGCCGGTGTAGACGAGGCTGTCGGCGTCGATTTCGTTCGCCGGGGCGTCCGCAAGTCCCTGCGGGGACAGATCCATGTCCATAAGCCCGGGTTGGTGATTGTGGGCCGCGGAGTGCGCGGCGGTGGGTGTGCTGTGGTTGGTCACGGCGTGCCCCTAATATCTAGTTGGATACAGACCCGGGATGGCTGCGAGAAATGCCGCTGTGGTAGCCATCACGTGCGAGCTGCCGCAGTTTGTGCAGCTGATGGCGGCCGCGAGGGTTTCCCGCTGCGGATTCATCGTGGTGACGGAGTCAAGGAGGAGGTGGCGGTCTGTGTCGCATGTCGCGCACCATGGCCGGCGGCCTCGGGGCTGGTGGGCGTCCCGGGGCAGGTACGTGCTTGACGTGATTGTCATCCGGGTCAGACCAAGCCCGGGTAGCTGGCCAGGATGTAGTCCGCAGCGGCCGGTCCTTTCATGCGGAGGCCGTTGCGCTTGGGATGGATCTGCATCTCTTTCATGGCCGCCCAGAAGGCATCTTCGGGTCGGGGCGTGGCCTGGCTAAGGAAGCACCAGCTGGTGTACAGGCCGTAGAGGCAGTCCCTGCCCAGGGCGTGGTCGGATGCGGGGTCTTGGGTGGTGGCTTCCTGCAGGAATTGGTCGTATTGAGAAGTTGCCATGATTGGCTCGCTTCCTCGCGGTGCATTTTGTGCCGCCATGTGGCTACAGCAGCTAAGCATCCAGGCCGTGCACGGGGCCCTGAAGCATAACCCCGGACTGCTGCGTCACCGCAGATCCGGGGATAAAGCGCTGTTGAGCTGGGAGTCCACGTGTTGCGGAACCAGTCAAAACAACTTCTCTACAATGTAGACTGTAGGCGTAGACTACACATTAAGCAACCAGCTAATTACCTTGAAATGTGACTAGTCCACACCGAGCCGAACGGAACGCCATGTCGCCCGAAGAGCATCCGGTGCCCCCACCGACGCCCGCCAAGAAGACCCGGCTCAGCCGGGAGCTTGTGCTGTCCGCGGCGCTGGCACTGGTGGACTCCGAAGGGCTCGACGCCCTCACCATGCGCCGGCTCGGGCAGCAACTCGGGCGGGATCCCATGAGCCTGTACCGCTACGCCGACAACCGTGCGGCACTTCTGGACGGAGTCTCAGAACTCGTCCTGAATGAACTGGCCATCATTCCCGATGACCCCGACTGGCAGGCGCAGCTCCGGCGCATTGCCCACGATCTGCGGCTCCTGGCGCTCCGGCACCCCAACGTCGTGCCCCTCCTCGTGACCCGCCCCCTTTCAACACCGCTGGGCCTGCGGCCGCTGGGAACGCTGCGGCCGCTGGAGCAGATCCTGTCCCTGCTGATCGACGCCGGGTTCGCACCTGTTGACGCCCTGCACGTCTACCGCGCCTACTACGGATACCTCTACGGGCACATCCTCAACGAACTGCAGGAATTCGTCGTCGACCCCGACGAAAACGAGGCCCTTCTCCGCCTGGGTCTGCACCGATTGCCACCGAAGGATTTCCCCCGCCTCCGCGCGCTCGCCCCTGTCCTTGCCGACTACGACGGGATGGCCGAACTGGATGAAGGAATCAACATCCTGCTTTCGGGCCTGGCAGCCCACCTCCCGCTACCGGGAGCCTCGGCCAAACCTTGATCCGGAAATTCCCTTGAAAGGATCCGCCATGTTTCTCCTCCTCGGCCTCAAGACGGCGCTGCGCGGCCTTCCCGAACGGATGGCAACGTGCCAGTACTGCCACCAATTCGTCCAGCATCGACTGCAAGAACGCGCCACCAAATTCACCCTGTTTTTCATCCCCGTCTTCACGACCTCCAAAGCCTTCAACATCACCTGCTCCAACTGCGGACAGAACTCGATTGTGAAGCCGCGGCAGAAAAACATGCTCCTAGGCTAGGAAGGGCCGGCGCGGCATCATCAGCGGGGCTTAGACAGCCGGTCCTTCGCGCGATGGCTTCCGGGCCCGACGGGCACTAGCTCTGTGGCCTGCGCGAGACCCTCGGTAGGCATCGAGACGTACATGCTCTCGGCCCGGCTCACCTGGAATGTCTCGTGCCAGATGCCGACGGCTTTGGGGGCCTTTCTTGCCTGGCGGTTGAAGGCAGTCCACGCCGGCCTGTGCTCGGATTCGGGCGCACTCGCGTACGCATACAGCTTGTCCAGCGAGTCCCAGTACTGCACGATGACCGGCCCGCCGGCTCCGAGGGCAAATCGAAAACCAAGAAGGCCGGAACCCGGCTCCTTGAAGAGTTCGGTCAGCATCCGGGGCATAGCAAAAAACACCGGCAGCCACAGATCCGGACGCCAGGGACTGTTGATGCGCATGCCGATGAGGAAGACCACCAAATCACCGGAATGGCGGTGGGTGAAACGTCCAGCATTGATGCGTGCCATACTTTTCTCCTAACTAGATACCGTTACTCCCCAATATTGGCGAGTGCCACTATCTAAGTCAAGGAGAAACCTTGCGCATCTCACAACTGGCGGCGGCTACGGATGTTCCGGTGGCCACCATCAAGTACTACCTCCGGGAGAAACTGCTTCACGACGGCGTGCTGACTTCCGCGACCCAGGCCCGCTACGACGACTCGCATGTGCGGCGGCTGAAGCTGATCCGGGCACTCATTGGCACCGCCGGGCTCAGCGTCAGCGCCACCCGCGAGGTACTGCTTGGCCTGGAAAACCCGCCGGAGTCCGGCCACGATCTGCTCGGCATCGCGCACCATGCGGTCACCCGGACCGCGCCGGACGACGTCGACCTCTCCTCGGCACAAACGCTCCTGGACCGTTGGGGCTGGGGCGCAGAGACATGCGACCGCGATACCCAGGCCGCCCTGGTAAGGGCCCTGCACGGGCTCTCGGAGGCGGGATTCGATGCGCCGGCGGCGCTCTTGGACCGCTATGCCGCGGCAATGCAGGACATCGCGGAGGCCGACGTCGAAAGTGTTCCCACGGATTCGGCCGAGGCCGCGATGCAGCACGTGATTCTCGGGACGCTCCTGATGGAACCGGTACTCCTGGCCATGCGCCGGCTTGCCCAGCAAAGCGCATCCTTCCAGCTGCTCGGCGGCACGGAGTCCCCCCGGCAGTCCGGCGCGCAATAGCTTCCGGGGACGAACCCCGCTGGCAGGCAGGCTGAGGACGCCTAACTTCTCCGCGGATTCATCGCCGCCATCCGGCGTGCGCTGCCTGGCGTACTAGATGACCGGGGAGCGCCGCTCGATCAGCACCGTATCCCGCCATTGCCCCGCGCTGGGGCCGTAGCTCATGCGGGCGATGCGATCCCGCCGGCCGACGACGGCGAATCCGTTCGCGAGGTGGAGCTTCAAGCTTGCTTCGTTTTCGGGGAAGACACTGGCCTGGATGGTCCAGATCCCGCATTGCTCGGTCGATGCCGCCAGGGCCTGAAGCAGTGCGGCTCCGATTCCCCTGCCGCGGGTTTCTTCGGCGACGTAGACGGAGTGTTCCACCACGCCGGCATACGCGGGCCGCGCGGACACGGCGGAGACGGCTGCCCAGCCAAGGATCGCGCCCCCGGGCGCCTCGGCGACCAGACGGTGGCCGGGGAGCCGGGAACTGGTGAAGCGTTCCCAGTCCGGCACGTCTGCTTCAAAAGTGGCGTGGCCGGTGGCGATTCCTTCGCGGTAAATCCCCTGGACGGCTGGCCAGTCGCCCTCGCGCATAGAGCGGATCTTGACCGCAGACTGTTCTGGCGCCGTCACAGGGTTGCCAGGAGTCCGGCGGCCTGCTCGAGCGCCCCGGGCACCAGGGAGTAGTAGGCCCAGGTGCCGCGCTTTTCGCGGTGCAGCAGCCCGGCCTCGACCAGGATTTTCAGGTGGTGGGAGACCGTCGGCTGGCCCAGGTCCAGGGGTTCGGTGAGGTCGCAGACGCATGCCTCGCCGGAATCGCCGGCCTTGACGATGGAGAGCAGCCGGAGCCGGTTCGGATCGGCCAGCGCCTTGAAAACCAGAGCCCTCTGCTGGGCGTCCTCGGCGCTCAGGGCAGGCATTCCTGCCGGGGCGCAGCAAGATTCATCCGTGGCCGGATCGAGGATAGGCAGCGATGTCATGTACCCATTATGCCCTGATATTGATAATCATCAATGTATCGACGACGGGCGGGCAGTTTCCGCACTGTGCGCCAGAACGACGTCGTCCGCGGTGCGGGCCGCGGAGGGGAAGAGGATGAGGAGGAGGCCAAGGCCTACTGTCGCCCCGACCAGCTGCGCCACGACGAATCCCGGAACGGAGGCCGGTGCGATGCCGGCGAAGGTGTCACTGAAGATGCGGCCCACCGTCACGGCCGGGTTCGCGAACGACGTCGAGGACGTGAACCAGTATGCAGCGCCGATGTAGGCACCCACCGCCGGGGCGGCGAGTACGCCACGCCGGGTGGAAGCCAGGGCGAAAATTAGCAGGATAAGCCCCGCGGTCGCGACAACCTCACCCAGTAGATGTCCCGGGGTTGCGCGCTCCTTGACGGAAATGGAGGTGCCCACCTCAAACATGGCGTTCGCGACCACGCTGCCGCTGACTGCCCCCACGGTCTGGGCAACGATGTAGGTGCAAAGCCCCGGCAGGGTCAATCCGGTACCGCCGCGTCGGCCCAGGAACCAGTCGGCGAGGGAGACGACGGGGTTGAAATGTGCGCCGCTCACGGGCCCGAGCACCAGAATCAGCACCGTCAGGCCCAGCACCGTGGCGGTGCTGTTCTGGAGCAGCTGCAGGCCAACGTCATTGGGGGAGAGCTGCTGTGCGGCGATCCCGGAGCCGACGACGATTGTCACGAGCAGGCTGGTGCCGAGCAGTTCGGTGACGGCACGGCGCCACAGCGGCGGCTGGTTGGAAGTCATGGCAAACAGCTTGACCGAAAGAATTAACTCAGTCAAAATTGAACCAATGAATATTGAGGCAGCAGACGGTTTCCGGGCGCGGGTAGCCAAGCACGCGGCCCTCGCCGATCCTGCGCGGCTACGCATCGTTGACCTGCTGACCCTGGGCGACTTCTCCCCGACGGAGCTGCAGGCAGAGCTGGGAATGCCATCAAATCTGCTCTCCCACCATCTGCGCGCGCTGGAAGAGGCCGGGCTGGCAAACCGTCACCGCTCCGAAGCCGACCGGCGGCGCAGCTATATCCGGCTTGCCGCCGATGCCCTGGAGGGCCTGGTCCCGGGGGCCGAACACGGGGCCCGTCGCGTCTTGTTCGTCTGCACGCGAAACAGTGCACGGTCCCAGCTGGCCGCCGCACTCTGGCAGCAGGTCAGCGAAATCCCCTCGACGTCGGCGGGAACGCATCCCGCGGAACGCATCGCCCAAGGCGCCATTGACGTCGCACGGCGCCACGGCGTGGACCTCGCAGACCTCCGCCCACGCAAGCTGGATCAGGTGGCGGGCGAGGGGGACTTCATCGTGACCGTGTGCGATAACGCCCATGAGGAGCTGACCGGCCTTGGTGGCGTGCACTGGTCGGTCCCAGATCCATTGCGCCTGGGCACCGACGAGGCCTTCGAACAAGCGTTCACTGACATCGCCCACCGCATCAACGACTTCGCGCCGAGAGTGCTGGCCGCCTAGTCCCGGGGCCGCCGATTAACGAACTCACTTTCCGCCAAGAACAATTGGCCCTTCCGCAGTCCCCTCGTAAAGATTGACAATCATCAATCTATGGCCTGATACTCACTGTATCGATCATTATCAATATTTGGATGGGCGCTGCAGGAGCGAGTGAAAAGACCTCAACCAGACCGCTTAACCCGTCACCGAACCGATTCCAGGAGAAGCCCCGTGAGCATCGAAATCACCAAGAAGCCGTCCGTTCTGTTCGTCTGCGTCCACAACGCCGGCCGTTCCCAGATGGCCGCTGCTTTCCTGACCGCCCTCGGTGAGGGACGGATCGAGGTCCGTTCGGCCGGGTCCCAGCCTGCCGACAAGGTCAACCCGGCCGCCGTTGAGGCCATGGCCGAGCTCGGCATCGACATGTCCGCCGAGATCCCCAAGGTCCTCACCACAGAGGCCGTGAAGGACTCCGACGTCGTGATCACGATGGGTTGCGGCGATGAATGCCCCTACTTCCCTGGCAAGCGTTACGAGGACTGGGTTCTGGAGGACCCGGCTGGGCAGGGCGTGGACTCCGTCCGCCCGATCCGCGACGAGATCAAGACCCGCATCGAGGACCTGATCGCCTCCCTCACGCCCGTCGCCAAGTAACCCGTATCGAGCACCAGGAGACCTGCCTGACGTCGAACAGAGAGGGGGTGAGCTGAATGGATACCGACTGCTGCACCGATTCGACCTGCGCCGACACCAGCCAGGACTGCTGCGACAACGACCCGGACTGCTGCTGAGCAGTACGTCCGCAGCCTGCCGGCGCCCCACAAGGGACCGGCAGGCACCTCCCGACAGAACCGCAACACCACTACGGATGAAAGAGGACACCAATGGATTCAGCGAAGAACCTTCCCGTTGCAGTGATCGGTGCCGGCCCCGTGGGCTTGGCCGCCGCGGCCCACCTGCTCGAACGCGGCCTTGAGCCGCTGATCTTCGAAGCGGGCCCCTCTGCGGGTGCCGCCATCGAGCAGTGGCGCCACATCCGGCTGTTCTCCCCGTGGCGGTTCAACATCGATGCCGCCGCCGTCCGCCTCCTCGAGGCCGACGGCTGGGAATCGCCCCGGCCCACGGCCCTGCCCTATGGCGGGGAACTCATCGACAACTACCTCGCCCCGCTGGCCGCGCTCCCGGCCATCAGCTCGAAGCTGCAAACCGGTGCCAGGGTCATCGCCGTGACCCGCGCCGGCATGGACAAGACCCACACCCGCAACCGCGAGAGCACACCGTTCGTCGTCCGGGTCGAGCACGTGGACGGAGAAACCCGCGACTACACCGTGGCCGGGGTCTTTGACGCCTCCGGCACCTGGTCCACCCGCAACCCGCTGGGTACCTCCGGGCTTCCCGCCATCGGAGAAGACACCGCCGCGCACCGGATCTCCTCGCCACTGCCGGACGTCACCGGCCGGCAGCGCGCCTCGTTCGCCGGACGCCGTGTCCTGGTCGTCGGCGCCGGGCACTCCGCCGCCAACACCCTGATCAGCCTCGCCGACCTTGCCAAGGACGAACCGGACACCCGGATCCTCTGGGCGGTCCGCGGCGCGTCTGCAGAAAAGGTCTACGGCGGCGGCGATGCCGACGGGCTGCCCGCCCGCGGCCAGCTCGGTGCCCGCCTGCGCCGCCTCGTCGAGGCCGGAACCATCGAACTGCACACCGGCTTCGGCATCGGCTCGCTGAAATCCCTCGTCTCGCACGTGAGCGTCGAATCCGTGGACGGGCGGACCCTCGAGGCCGACATCGTGGTTCCCTGCACCGGCTTCCGCCCCGACCTGGACATCCTGCGTGAACTCCGGCTGAACCTGGACGCGGCCGTCGAAGCACCCACGGAACTCGGCCCGCTCATCGACCCGGAATTCCATTCCTGCGGCACCGTCCCCCCGCACGGCGCAGCACTGCTGGCCCACCCGGACAAGGACTTCTACATCGTCGGCATGAAGTCTTACGGCAGGGCGCCGACCTTCCTGCTGGCCACCGGCTACGAACAGGTCCGTTCCGTCGCCGCGGCCCTGGCCGGTGACCGCGTAGCCGCGGACACCCTTGAGCTCGAACTCCCCGAAACTGGGGTCTGCTCTTCCGACGCCGGCACCAGCTGCGAAGTCCCGGCAGCCGCCGCTGTCATATCAGAGTCCTCGTGCTGCGCGACAACGGAGCCGGTGCTCGTCGGCTTCCCCACCGGTCTGTCCCACGGACGCTCCGGCGAAAGCCAACTGGCCGCATCACTGCTCAGCAGCCCCAGCTCCGATAAGGAAGAATCGAACGCATGACCGAGATCACGAAAACACCCAGCGTCCTGTTCGTCTGCAGCAAGAACGGCGGAAAATCCCAGCTCGCCGCCGGACTCATGAAACAGCTCGCCAACGGAACCGTTACGGTGCACTCCGCCGGGACCAAGCCCGCCGAATCGCTGAACCCCCAGTCCGTGGACTCCCTGGCAGAGCTCGGCATCGACATCAGCGGCGAACACCCCAAACCCGTCACTGACGACGTCCTGGACGCGGCCGACGTCGTCATCGTCCTGGGCACCGAAGCTAAAGTCGAGCCCCGCGAGGGCAACCGGCTCGAGTTCTGGAATACGGACGAGCCCTCCGAACGCGGCATCGAAGGCATGGAACGCATGAGCCTGGTCCGGGACGACATCAAGGCCCGAGTCCAGAAACTGTACGCGGAACTCACTGGAAACTGACCGTACCCGCGACGCCGGAGCGCCCATCGTGAACCCGACGACGAACGAGATCCTGGCCGGGTACAGCCGCGCCCTCCACGACCTCGACGCCTTGCTGCAGGGCGCAGCGCCCGCAGAACTCCACCGCAAAACCGACGGGACACGCTGGACCAACGAGGAGCTGCTCTTCCACATGGTCTTCGGCTACATGGTGGTCCGCGCCCTGGTTCCGCTCGTCAACGTAGTCTGCCGGCTCCCCCGCCCGGCTGGCAGAGCATTTGCAGCCGCCCTCAACGCAGGCACTCGTCCGTTTGACGCGGTGAATTACTGGGGTTCCCGGGCCGCCGCCCTCGTCTACAACAGACGCAGGATGGGCCGGAAACTGGACAAGACCATCGCTGCACTCTCCCGCCGGCTCGGCCACGAGAGCTCCCAGTCGCTCGCCAGGTCGATGCCGTTCCCCGACAGGTGGGACCCCTTCTTCACACCGCTGATGACACTCAACGATGTGTACGCCTACCCGACACGTCATTTCGACTTCCACGCCAAGCAGCTGAGCCTTCGGCATCAAAGGGACGACGACTGACAGCCGTCTTGTTAGCGCCGCCGCTATATGTAAGTATCTGCGTATGAATGCAGATAGCAATGCTTGCACGCTGACCGAGGACAGCCAGTACGTCGAGCTGGCGGTTGAGGTTTTCGCCATGCTGGCCGATGCCACCCGGGTCAGGCTGATCTTGGCCCTGCGCCACGGCGAACTGCCCGTCAATGTGCTCGCTGAAAAAGCCGGGAAATCGGCGGCTGCGGTTTCCCAGCATCTGGCCAAGATGCGGCTGGCGCGCATGGTCGCCACCCGGCAGGAAGGCACCAAGGTCTACTACCGCCTGCAGGACGGGCACGCCTGGCAGCTCGTGGCCGACGCCATTCACCAGGCCGAACACACCCTTGGCACAGCTCCGCATCACACCACCGCTCCACACAGTCTGAAGACGGAGGCCGGCGCATGAACCGGCCGACGCATCCCGGCCACGATATCCACCCGCACCCGCACAGTCACTCTGGACATGGCGCAGACAAGGGCGGCCTTCAGCCTCACGACGACGACCATCACCACGGCCCGCACGGGCACGTTCACGCGACCGGGTTCAAGGGGTGGCTGCAGGAGCTCTTCGTGCCCCACTCCCATGACGCGGCCGACTCGATCGACTCAGTCCTGGAGACAAGCTCCCAGGGCATTCGCGCCGTCAAGGTCTCCCTGCTCGGGCTGGGGGCCACCTCACTGTTCCAGCTGGCCATCGTCCTCATCAGCGACTCTGTGGCGTTGCTGGCGGACACGATCCACAATTTTTCCGATGCCCTGACCGCCGTGCCGCTGTGGATCGCGTTCCTGCTCGGACGCCGCCCCGCGACCCGGACGTTTACCTACGGTTTCGGCCGGGCCGAGGACCTCGCCGGGCTGTTCATCGTGGCGATGATCGCACTCTCGGCCGTCGTGGCCGCCGTCGAATCCATCCGCCGCTTCTTTGAACCCCAGCCGGTCCAGAATCTGGGCTGGGTGCTCGCCGCCGGGCTCGTTGGCTTTGCCGGCAACGAACTCGTCGCGATTTACAGGATCCGCGTGGGACGACGGATCGGCTCCGCCGCGCTCGTCGCCGATGGCATTCACGCCCGCACCGACGGCTTCACCTCACTGGCCGTCGTCGCCGGAGTCGTCGGCATCTGGCTCGGATTCCCCCTCGCGGACCCGATCGTGGGGCTGTTCATCTCGGCAGCAATCGCAGTGCTGCTGTGGGGAACCATTCGCGACATCGGGCGCCGGCTCATGGACGGCGTCGACCCGAACCTGACGGAGCGCCTGGCAGCAGTTGTCACCGCCCACGCCCCCGAGGGCGCAACGTCCCGGTTGCGCTGGTCCGGCCACCGGCTTCACGTCGAGGTCTCCATCCCGCTGACAGCGATTACCGCTTTAGGGGAACTTGCCAGCATCCAGGACGAAATCGACCATGCCACCCGCCACGCACTCCCGAACGTGGGATCCGTGACGACCGTACCCACGTTCGCCCAGGCAGGGCCGGCCGGAGGACACCACCCGCCGAGCCACGGATAACGCTGCCGCCACGGGCTGTCGGGGCGAACAATCAGTTCCGGCGGGGGGCACCCACCGGCGTCCCGGGCCCTCTGCGGGCGAGTCGGGGAACACTGGCCGCTGCAACCAGGACTGCAAGGGCTCCGAGGCCGGCGGGCAGGCCGATGAGTGTGGCGATGCCTCCCACCAGCAGCGGGCCGCCAGCGTCCCCCAGTTCGCGTCCGAGTTCGGCGGAGCCCATGGTGCGGCCCATGCGTTCAGGCGGAGTGGTATCCGCCAGGTGGGCAAAGCCGAGTGGAGTGGCCACGCCGACGCCGATGCCGATCGCCGCGGCAGCCAGGTAAATGGTGACCGGCCCGGGCGCCAGGGCCAGGAGTGCGATGCCGCTCGCGGTCAGCAGGAGGCCTGATGTCATGCCCCGTGCGTCGCTGATGCTGCCGTTGTCACGCATCTTGCCTATCCGGGGCTGGGTAAGCAGCGAGGCGATTGCCAGGATGCTGACTGCCGCCGTTCCGGCGAGAGCGTCGAGGCCGTGCCTCGTGGCCAGGGCGGGAAGAAACCCGATCGCCGCGCCGAGTGCGGCGGTCGAGGCTGCCAAGACCAGTGTGGGGATCCAGAACCGCCGTTCCGTGATCTGCCGAGCCAGGTCCAGAACGGTGTAGCGCTGGCGCGGCAGGGGTTCCAGATGCGGCACGGAAACAATCACCCATACCGCGGCGGCTGCCGCCAGCGCCGAGAGGGCGGCGAACAGCAGCGGAAAACCGCCCGCGAAAATCAGGCCGGCGCCGAGCATCGGCCCGATGACGTATCCGAGACTCTTCCAGGAGCCGTACCGCCCGAAGTAGGCGCCGGCGTTCCTTCCCGCAGCAAGGCGCGCCACCATGGCCGAGGACGCCGGGGAGAAGGCAGAAGCCGCGGCGCCCTGCCCGAGCCGGGCCAGTCCCAGCATGAGCGGATCCTCTCCCCATAGGCCTATGAGGGACAGCATGGCAAAGGCCAAAAGGCCTCCAACGATGACAGGCTTGGTGCCGATGCGGTCACTGAGAGCACCGAAGACCGGCTTGAGGAAGACCTCAGAGATGTCGTACAAGGCGAGCAGAATGCCCAGGTTGAGCAGTGTCAGCCCGATGTTTTCGCTCTGGGCACCCATGCCAGCGGCAATACTGTGCGCGCCGAAGGCCGTCACAAACCCTGCGGCGTACAACGGGACAGAGGAGGACCGGGCGGCGAGCACCGGCGGAGACTGGCTCACGAGTGCAGCTCCTGGTAAACCAGTCCAGCAAATTCCTCCAGCGCAACAACGCAGTCCGCCAGGCTCCCTTCGGCGCCGGAAGCCGACGGACTGCCGAAGACGTCCCTGCCCCGGATTGAGCGGAACCACCGCCGCAGCCGATCCAGGCTTTGCTCTTCCTCCTCGAGCTCGGCAAGCGTGAACTTCTGCTTCGCAATTTCGCGGGCAATCTCCGCCCGAAATTTCCCGCAGTCCGCGACGAACTCGGCCCACTCATCGCCCCGGGCCGCATCAAACAGGGCACGCAGTTTGGCGGCATCAGCATCGGCGGAACCGGTCGTCAGCAGGATCAGGTCGCCGTTGCCTGCACGGGCCAGTTCGCGGGCCTTTTCTGCACCCGCCCGGCAGGCAGGAACATCAGGCGCAGTCCAGGCGCCCTGGCCGATGGGGACGGCACCGAATCGACGCAGTTCCCGCCAGACCGCCACGCGGTATCGGGACGGATCCGACGGCACCTGCACCAGCAGGACAAGCCAGGAAACTTCAGCATTTTGAGTCACATGCTTAATTGTAACGGTTGCTACATCCACGGTGGATGCACCGGCATTCCGGTCTTAAGCCTGCACGTCCGGTCCGTTACCCCTGCCGCTCCGAATCACTTTCAGAGACCACGACCGGAAGGTGACCATGAGGGTTCAGCAGGCAACCGCCGCCACGGGAAAGGCCCCGCTGCGGCGGGAGGTGGTTCCCACGGAGCTGGGTCCCTGCACGGTGCGGCTCCAGCAGGGTACCGGTGGCCGGCGTCCGGCGTCCGGCACAGCGGATGTCTACCTTCATGGCGCCGCGGGATCCTGGACTACCTTCCGGGCACTGCTTCCCGCGGCCTCGGCACACGACCGGGTGCTGATCGATCTTCCGGGCTGGGGTGAATCCACCACGGGTGCCCGGCTGGAAGATTTCGGCATCGAGGCGATGGCACGGGCTGTCACCGAGGTGCTGACCTCACTCGGCTACCGGCGCTGGAACCTGGTGGGCCACTCCATGGGAGGCTTCCTGGCATTGCACATTGCCGCGGTGCAGCCCGAACGGACCGCCAGCGTGGCCACCATTTCGGCCACCACATTCGGCGTTTCCGGGGCGGCCCGCAGGCCACTGCGCAGCCTGTTCACGTTCCCGGCGTTTGTTGGCATGCTGCTGGCCATGCGCTCCATGGCGGTCCTGGGTCCGGCAGGGTCGGCACTGGTCCGTGCAATCGGGGCCACCCCTGTGATGCGACCGCTGATGTCGCCATTCTTCGCAGAACCCGCAGCCATCCCCGCCGGGGTGCTCCGCGGGCTCGGCGACGACGCCCGGCCGGCAAGCTTCGCCGCGGCAGCCCGGGCCGCGGCGCACTACGATTTTGGCCAGTGGCGCGGCATCCGCTCCCCCGCCCTGGCGATCCGCGGGGACCGCGATGTATTCACGCCTCAGTCCGACCTGGTCCGGCTGGCCAGCATCATCCCGCACGTCCAGACGGTGACGATCCCGCGTTGCGGCCACTTCGCGAACCTCGAGCGGCCGCAGCAGGTGCAACGGCTGCTCGAAAACCTGCGGTCTCCCTGACGTGTCCGACGGCGGCTGGCCCCCTGCCCGTGGCAACGAATATCCAGTTGGATTGACCATTGACCGGCGATACTTACCGATATATCGTTAATTATCGCCGATTGATCGGCGACAACCAGGGAAACTCAACTGACATGGAAGGGCGATGCCGCTATGAAAGGCATTCACGACGACAAATTCACGGACGGCGGACCCGCGCTGGGACGCTTCGGGCGCGGCAGGAGCCGTCGCGGACCCCACGGACACGGCGGTTTCGGGCCGGGCCGCGGGTTTGGGCCAGGATTCGGACCGGGTTTCGGACCCGGATTTGGTCCCGGTTTCGGTCCCGGCGGTTCGCGGCGGGCCAACAGGGGCGATGTTCGTTCGGCGATTCTCTCCCTCCTGGCCGAATCACCGTCCAACGGCTACGGCCTGATCAAGACAATTGCCGATAAGACGGCGGGAGCCTGGCGTCCGAGCCCGGGGTCCGTCTACCCGACGCTCCAGCAGCTCGTTGATGAAGAGCTGATCGCGCCCGTGGGTGACGGCCGGCGCACCGAGTTCACACTCACGGACGCGGGCAAGGCCTATGTGGCCGATCACGCCGAGGAGCTGGGGAACGCGTGGAACACCGATCCTCAGGGATCCGGGCCGGCGTTTCACCAGAGCGTGGGAAAGCTCATGGGAGTCATCCACCAGTTCCGCTTCTCGGCAACCGAGGAACAACGCAATGCCGCGATGGAAGTAATCGATGACACCCGCCGCGCCCTCTACCGCATCCTCGCCGACTGACACCGCCGTTTACGGCAGCCCCCTTTTCTGGCCCTGACCCCTGCCAATGGTCCCTCCCGGAAATGACCCCGGCAACTCTATAGTTATAGCCACACCCCGCAGCGGGAAAAGAGCGATGATGCGCGGAATGGGCAGGCGCCAATCTGGCGGGCGCGGAATAGGTCTGATCGGGACCGTGTATCTGGCCATCGGCGTAGTGGTCGCCGCCACCCACGGCTATCTCGTGGCATGGAACATTCCCGGCAACATTCTGGAAGGCCTGGCGGCAATTATCCTCTGGCCGCTCGTGGCCATCTTCGGAGTCAATCTGCATACCTTGATCGCCTGATTTGGATTGTTGTCCCAAAGGCCGCATGGTGGCCCGGCCACCGCAAATGGTGATTAAACCTCTCCCCCACTTTCGGCACTTCTGTCCCTACAATTAACTGTGGCTTCCACGGCATTCACGTCGCGGAGGCGACCAAATAAGGAGGATCATCATGGGCCTGGGTGACAAGATCCACAATGCCGCCGAGAAGCTCCACGGCAAAGGCAAAGAGACAGCTGGCAAAGCCACCGGCGACGACAAGATGAAGGCCGAAGGCAAAAGCCACCAAGTCAAAGCAGACCTGAAGCAGGCTGGCGAAAAAGTCAAGGACGCCTTCAAGAAACACTGAAAACAGGCCGCCAGAGGCCGGGGCAGAGGTGCGGTCCGGATCGCATTTCCGCCCCGGCTTTTTGCCCACACCATCCGGGGGCTTTCCCCTAACGACGTAGGTCGAGCGCCTCAAGGAGCCGCTTGACAGATCCGCCGAGGTTCCACTCTGTGGCGAGGCGTTCAAGTTCGGCCCGCGAACCACCGAGGACAGGGTGCAGTTGCGCGCCCGCCTCCTCGAGCGTCGGCAGCTCCAGGTCCCGCACAATCTTCACGACGGCGGGCGCGACCGTGAGGTAGTCCGCAGCCGCGGCGAGTTTCGACCGCACGGAGGCGGACATCCCGCTTCCTGCGTCCGCGGCAGCCGCGAGCAGCCCGTCGAGCGTGCCGTACTCCCCAAGCAGCGTCGCGGCGGTTTTCTCGCCGATGCCGGCGACGCCCGGCAGCCCGTCAGAGCTGTCGCCGCGCAGGGTCGCGTAGTCGGCATACTGCCCGGGCAGCACGCGGTATTTACCGACGACGACGGCGTCGGTCAGGACTTCGAGGTTCCGCATCCCGCGCGCGGTGTAGATCACCCGCACCTGACGGGCGTCGTCGACGACCTGGAAGAGGTCGCGGTCGCCCGTCACCACGTCGACCGGAAGCTCGGCGTAGCTGGCGTAGGTGCCGATCACGTCGTCGGCCTCGTGTTCGGCAGCCCCGACGACGGCGATGCCGGCGAGCTCGAGCACCCGGCGGATCATTGGAATCTGCGCCTCGAGCGCGTCCGGCACCACCTCCGCATCGGGGGCGCCGGCCACGATCTCGGCAACTCGATGCGACTTGTAGCTTGGGATGAGGTCCACCCGCCACTGCGGACGCCAATCGTCGTCCCAGCACGCAATGAGATGCGTCGCGCCGTAGTCGGTGGTGAGCCGCGCGATCATGTCGAGCAGCCCGCGAACGGCGTTCACCGGGGTGCCGTCGGCGCGGCGGATCGTGTCGGGCACGCCGTAGAACGCGCGAAAGTACAGCGACGCGGTATCGAGCAGCATCAGGCGGTCGGTCATAACTGATCCTGACACGGATGCCCCCGCGGGTCAGGAGCGGAGCCGCAGGCCGCGAAGCTTTTTCCCTGCCTTGCGGCCTTTTTTCTCCGTTTTCCGGGCAATGCGTTCTTCCATCGCCAGCAAGCTCTCGATGCCGAGGTCGGTATCGGCGGGCCGGTCCGGGGTGGCCGCCAGTCTCTGCAGCAGGGCGGTCGCCATGACGCTGTCCTGATGGTCGCCGAGTACTGTCTGGAGCCGTCCAGCGGATTTTGTGAGCTTGGCGGCGCGTTTGCCGTGGATCTCCATGACCGATTCGCCCGCGTGCCGCAGCCGTTTGGCGTCTTTTCGGACCTCGTGCAGCGCCGTGTCGCGGGCGGTCCGGCCGGCTGAGCGTTTGACGGCCTTCCGGGAGCGCTCCACCCGTTTTGCTGCCTTGTTCACCAGCTTGGCCGTCACTTTGCGGGCGGGGCGGAAGGCGCGAGGCTTGGCCGGCGGGTGGTCCCGGAAGTCCTCCAGGGAGCCAAGGAGACGGAAATAGCGGTCGGTCCCGAGGGTCTCCAGGACGTTTCTGTAACCTGCGTCGTGGGCTGCGACCAGCTCCAGCTCGATCATCTGGTTCAAAGAGCCGGAGTGCTGTTCTTCGGGGAGTTCCAGGATGTGCTGGCGAAGCCGCTCCAGCATCACCTCGGCGTCGCGAGCCGGACCCAGGATCTGGCCCAGCCACTTCAGTTCAGCCTGGAGTTCCCGGGCCGCGGAGCGCTTGAAGAGTTTGCGATAGGTGGCCAGGGCGGAGCGCGCCCGGCGGGTCGCTGACCGCATCTTGTGGACAGAATCCGGTGTCCCCAGCCGCACGCCCGGATCATGGGCGATGTAGTCCTCGATCCGTGCGTCCATATAGGCCGTCACGACGTCGGCTGCCGGTCCCTTCTTGCGGAGTTTCTTCCGGGGTTTTCGGGTCCGGGGACTGAGTTCGGCCGGCCAGGCATCCCCAAAAGTACGGGCCAGTTTGGACGGATAGGAGGCCTGGGCCGCGCCCGTGGACGTCAGGGTTCCGGCGGCGGCGTCGAGGAACTCCCGGGGTCCGTGGACGAGTTCGAGCTCCCATTCACGCCAGTCGAGGGCCGGCCTTGGCGGCTGCAGGGCCTCGGCGTGGACATGGTCGTCGGCGAAGTCGGCCAGGTGCTCACCGAGAGGCCCGTAGAGCCGGTAGGTGGTGCGCCGCGTACTCAGCCGGGCGACAGGCACCAGTTCCTCGCCCCGCGTCAATACCTGCACATGAGCGGATAGTTCGTCCGGAACGGTCTCCGGCTGGCCCAGCGGGGCATGGATTTCCTCCCGCTGGTCGGTTCCGGCGGGAAGCTTGAGGTGCCACCCGGCGTCCGCTCCGCCCGTGCGCCGCCGCAGGGTCAGGCGCCGTGCGGCAAGTGCCAGGGACGGGGTGTCGAAGTACACAGCCTCAAGGTGATCCGTCACCGGCTCCGAAACGTCGTCCACACCCTCTATTTCCAGCAGGTCCGGAAGCGCTGAGGAGGTCTCGGCGTCGAACTTTTGTTCCGTCTCAAGTTTTCCCGTGGTCCCCATGGCGGGCTCCCCCTACTGGCACCGCTGGAACACGGACTTGATCTTCGGCGGGCGTGTCAGGCCGGCGCCTTGGCCAGTTCCGCCCAGCCCGATTCTAGGCCTGCGGGAACAGCCCGACCAGACCTCCGCGGCGCCCAGCAACGCTGGGCAGCCCGGTCCTGATAGGCGTAGGCTATCTATGCGTCCGCGCCGCACGCTGTGCCGCCCCCGGGCGTGCGTTCCAAGGCGCCGGAAGTCCCAGGACCGGACCGGTAAAGGAGCTGGCGTGGACACACGGAAGCTGAAGTATTTTCTGGCCGTCGTTGACCACGACGGCTTCAGCCGCGCCGCAGAGCACCTGCTCATCGCCCAGCCGTCTCTTTCACAGACAATCGCGGGCCTGGAAAAGGACCTCGGGGTGCCGCTCTTTCACCGCATCGGCCGCCGCGCGGTACTCAGCGAAGCAGGTAAAGAACTCGTCGGGCCGGCCCGGCTGGTCATGCGGGACCTGGATGCCGCGCAGTCCGCGGTGCAGGCGCTGCGGGGCGTGCGGAGCGGGCGGCTGGACATTATCACTATGCCCTCCCCCGGCATTGAGCCGCTCACGTCCATGATCGCCGAATACACCCGGGCCCATCCGTCGGTGCGGCTGAACGTCAGTGCCGCGTTCACGCCCGAGGAGGTCGTTGAATCCGTCCGCAGCGGCAGCACCGAAATCGGCTTGGCCGGATCCCCGAACCCCATGCGGGTCCAGGGCGTCCAGGTCCTGGAGCTCGAGCGCCAGCCGTTGATCCTCATCGTCAACCCGCAGGCGGACACGTTCGGTCCCGGGACGGCCATTCAGCGCGAGGATCTTGGCGGGCACCGGCTGATCGCAAGCCAGCGCGGATCCCTGATGCGCTGGCTGGTCGACGATGCCCTGGCCCGAGGCGTCAACACGGAAATCGTGGTGGAGGTCGCGCACCGGACCTCCATCCTGCCGCTGGTCCTGGCTGGGGTGGGCCACGCTGTGATGCCCTCATCCTGGGCGCCGCTGGCGCACAAGTCAGGGCTGCGGACCCTCCTGATCGAACCGGTGTCCCATCTCGACGTCGCCATCCTGAGCCGGAAGGACGACCTGACGCCCGCTGCCAAAGCCTTCCTGGCCGTGGCAGAACTGCATGCGGCGGCTAGGGGCGCGGAGGCCGTCGACCAATAGGTTGAGCCTATTTAGCGTATCGAATCTTGGTCTTGGACGGCGGCTGGTGCCGGGCCGTCTACTTGAAGAGGACAAGCAGTGTGACGCTGCTAACACACTCAACGAGGAGGTAGGCACATGAGCGCCACCCAGAAATTCAGCATCGCTTCCATCCCCGCCGACGGCGTCGGCAAGGAAGTTGTCTCCGCCGGCCGCCGCGTCCTGGACGCCCTTGCAGAGAATTCCGGCGGCAAGTTCGCCTTCGAATGGACCGAGTTCCCGTGGGGCTGCGGCTACTACGAAAAGACCGGCCAGATGATGGACCCGAACGGCCTGGAAGTCCTCAAGGACTTTGACGCCATCTACTTCGGCGCCGTCGGCTGGGAGAACGTCCCGGACCACATCAGCCTCTGGGGCCTGCGCCTGAACATCACGCAGAACTTCGACCAGTGGGCCAACATCCGCCCGGTAAAGTTCCTGCCCGGCATCCAGTCCCCGCTGCGAAAGGCCGATCACACCGAGCTCGACTGGATCGTGGTCCGCGAAAACAGCGAAGGCGAGTACGCCGGCCTGGGCGGACGGAACCTCAGCGGCCGCGGCCCCGGCAACGAGGTGGCCCTCCAGACGGCCCTGTTCACCGAAAAGGGCTGCGAGCGGATCATGCGCTTCGCCTTCGACCTCGCCCGGACCCGCACCGTGAAGAAGGTCTCCTCCGTCACCAAGTCCAACGCCCAGCAGTACGGCATGGTCCTTTGGGACGAAACCTTCCAGCGCGTGGCCCTGGACTACCCGGACGTGGCCACCGAAAGCGTCCTGGTCGACGCCATGAGCGCCAAGTTCATCCTGCATCCCGAAGACCTCTCCGTCGTCGTCGCCTCGAACCTGAACGCGGACATCCTCTCGGACCTCGGCTCGGCCCTGGCCGGAAGCCTCGGCCTGGCGGCCAGCGCGAACCTGAACCCGGAACGCCGCTTCCCGTCCATGTTCGAACCGGTCCACGGCTCCGCGCCGGACATCGCCGGCAAGGGCATCAGCAACCCGATCGGCGCGATCGCCAGCGCCGCGCTGATGCTGGACCACTTCGGCCTGCACGAGGAAGCCCGGCGCATCGAGGCCGCCATCGAGCAGACCACGGCCGCCGGCTACCTGACGCGCGACGTCGGCGGCGAGGCCAACACCGATGACGTCACCGACGCCATCATCAAGGCTCTCGCCCACACCCTGGCCACCGTCTAGCCAGACCCTGTTCGGGGCGGGCGGCGCCGCGCACCGTCGCCGCCGCCCGCCCGACGCAGCTCTTCATTCTTCAAGCACCACTGCCATTCACATTCCACAATGAGGTAGGAATCATGGGACCCATCACCACCCCGGGCGCGGTAACGCCGGCCCCCAAGACACGCTGGTACCGGCAGCTGTACTTCTGGGTATTGACCGGCATCGTCCTCGGCATTCTCGTGGGCTGGCTTGCGCCGGCGGCCGGCATCGCTCTGGAACCGATCGGCACCACCTTCGTCAACGCCATGAGAATGCTGATC
This sequence comes from Arthrobacter sp. ES3-54, assembly GCF_029504395.1. Classification (GTDB taxonomy): domain Bacteria; phylum Actinomycetota; class Actinomycetes; order Actinomycetales; family Micrococcaceae; genus Arthrobacter. Next base: position 214,541 of record NZ_JAQFIF010000003.1, on the reverse strand, counting down.
GGTCCGATCGTGTTCCTGACCATCGTCGGCGGCATCGCCAGCGTCGCGGACCTGAAAAAGGTCGGCATGACCGGCCTGAAGGCCCTGACGTACTTCCAGATCGGCACGATCTTCGCCCTGCTCTTCGGCCTGGTCGCCATCAACATCTTCCGCCTCGGCGAGGGCGTCAACGCCGATGCCAGCACCATCAAGACCACGGACTCCGCGGCCAAGCTCATCGAAACCGGCGCCCACCAGGAGTGGTGGCAGTTCCTGACCCACATCATCCCCACCAGCATCGCCGCTCCCTTCGTGGAAGGCGACATCCTCCAGATCATCTTCATCGCCGTGATCTTCGGCATCGCCCTGAACGCCATGGGCAAAGTCGGGGCGCCCGTCCTGGACGGGGTCCAGCGCCTCACCGGGGTCATGTTCAAGATCCTGGGCTTCATCATGAAGGCCGCCCCGCTGGGTGCGTTCGGCGCGATGGCCTTCGCCGTCGGCAAGTACGGTGTCTCGTCCCTCTCCAGCATGGGCGGGCTGATCGCCCTCTTCTACGCCACCTCGATCCTGTTCGTCGTCGTGGTCCTCGGATCGGTCATGGCCTTCCTGAAGCTGAACATCTTCAAGATGATCCGCCACCTCAGAGAGGAGTACCTGCTCATCCTGGGCACCTCCACCGCCGAACCGGCGCTGCCGGGCCTGATGCGCAAGCTGGAGCACGCCGGGGTCAAGAAGGAAACGGTCGGGCTCGTTGTCCCCACCGGGTACAGCTTCAACCTCGACGGCGCCGCCATCTACCTGTCGCTGGCTGCCGTGTACATCGCCCAGGCCACCAACACCGAGCTGTCCATCGGCCAGCAGTTGGGCCTGATCGCGGTCATGCTGCTCACCTCCAAGGGCGCGGCCGGCGTCGCTGGCGGCGGCTTCATCGCCCTGACCGCCACCCTGGCCACCATCGGAACCATCCCGGCTGCCGGCATCATGCTCATCTTCGGTATCGACAAGTTCATGTCCGAATGCCGGGCCCTGGTGAACTTCACCGGCAACGCCGTCGCCACGCTGTTCATCGCCTGGTGGGACCGGACGCTGGACGCGGACCGTGTCCGCCGCGTCTTCAACGGCGAAGCGGTGGAACCGCTGCCCAGCGAGGATCCAACACCGCTCGACGAGTTCACGGACATCGCTGCCGACCTGACCGAGCACCACCACACACCCGGGGCCACCGACGCCACCCACGCAGAACCGGCCGCCGTCGACCTGGCGTCCAGCGAGGACCGCCACCCTGCCTACTCGAAAACCATCTGACATGGTCACCGCCTCTGCCCCGAAAAGCGTGCGGGCCCTGATCGCACCCGACAAGTTCAAAGGCAGCCTCACAGCCGGCGAAGTGGCCGATGCCCTGGCTGCAGGGCTCCGCTCCGCATCTGGTGTCACCGGCAGGGCCTGGACGATCCACTGCGAACTGCTTCCCTTGGCGGACGGAGGCGACGGCAGCGTCGACGCCGCCGTCGCCTCCGGCTTCACCCGGCACAGCTACACCGTCTCAGGACCCACCGGCCAGCCCGTCCAGGCCAGCATCGCGTTCGACGGCGCCACCGCCGTCGTCGAGGTGGCCAACACCTGCGGCCTAGGACTCCTGCCGGGCGGAATCCTTGATCCGCTGGGTGCCTCCAGCCGCGGCTTCGGCGAAGCGGTCCTGTTCGCCCTCAGCCTGAAACCGGCCAGGATCGTGCTGGCCCTGGGCGGCAGCGCCAGCACCGACGGCGGGATGGGAATGCTCACAGCCCTCGGGTACAGCTTCCGCGACGCCGACGGCCGCCAGCTCCACGGCAGCGGCGGTGCGCTGGCACACATCCACAGCATCCACCGGACCGCCCTCGCCGAACTGGCGGACACCGAGCTGGTCGTCGCCAGTGATGTCCACAACCCGTTGCTCGGCGCCCAGGGCGCGCCGGCGGTCTTCGGTCCCCAAAAGGGCGCCGGCCCGGAAAAGATCGCGGCCCTCGACAGAGGCCTCGGACATTTCGTCGCCCAGCTGGCGGCGGCGGGATTCGCCGATGCGGCCCGGTTGGCTGGGCGTCCAGGCGCCGGCAGCGCCGGCGGAATCGGCTACGCCTGCCTGCTGCTTGGGGCAAAGCAGGTCTCGGGCGCCGACTACTTCTTGGACCTGTTGGACTTCAATGCCCGCAAGGACACCTGCGACGTCGTCATTACCGGTGAAGGCAGCCTCGACGAGCAAACCCTGGCCGGGAAGCTGCCCGCCGCCGTCGCCCGGCGGTCCGGATCCCGTCCGATCATCGCCGTCGCCGGCCGCTCCCTCCTGCCCCGGGAACGGTGGGCCGAAATGGACCTCGCCCGGGTCTATACCTTGGCCGAGTACACGGACCAGGACTCATCCAAAGACCCCGAACTATCCGCCGCGCTGCTCCGCCGGATCGGCAAGGACATCGGCACGAGCCTGCTCTAGTCTTCAGTGCGGCGCCACGCCGAAACGCCCGCCCGGGTATACCCGGGCGGGCGTTCTTGGTCTCTCCGGAACGGCGCCCGGCACATGACCGACCGCTGCTAGCCGATCAGCGCCAGCACCGCTCCGGCCGCAACCACTCCGCCGGCTTCGGTGCGGACGTCAGTGACGGTACCGTCCCGGTGCGCGGAGATCTGGGTTTCCATCTTCATAGCTTCAAGGACCACCACCGGGTCCCCGGCCGAGACCTCGGCGCCGGGCTCGACGAGCCACTTCACCACGGTCCCGGACATGTCGGCGCGCAGCTCGCCCGGGTCTCCGGCTGCAGCACCGCCAGCGCCGTCGTCGGACGCTCCGTCCAGGGACACGCCGGCGGGCAAGGGACCGCCCGAGCGTGCCCAGCCGTCCAGCAAGTCGGCCGGCAGGCCGACGGCGAGGCGCCGTCCGTCCACGTCGACGGTGATGGTGCGGCGTTCGCCGTCGGGCGCGGTGGTGCTGTAATCGGGATCGGCGGAGATGGAGACGCTGTCCGCGAAGTCGGTTTCGATCCAGCGGGTGTGGATGCCCAGCCCGTCCTCGGACGTGAAGTCCGGGGACTCCAGCACGGCCCGGTGGAACGGCAGCACGGTGGCGACCCCGGTGATGCGCATTTCGGCGAGGGCCCGGCGGGCGCGGCGCAGGGCCTGCTGGCGGTCCGCGCCGGTCACGATCAGCTTCGCGAGCAGGGAATCGAACTGCGGGGCGACGAAGGACCCGGAGCGGACGCCGGTGTCGAGGCGGATGCCCGGGCCAGTGGGGCCGGCGAACTCGCCGATGGTCCCGGGTGAGGGTAGGAAGCCGCGGCCCACGTCCTCGGCGTTGAGCCGGAATTCGAAGGCGTGTCCGCGCGGCGCAGGGTCCTCGGACAGGCTCAGCGGCTCCCCCGCGGCGATCCGGAACTGTTCCTGGACGAGGTCGATCCCCGTGGTTTCCTCGGTGATGGGGTGCTCCACCTGGAGCCGGGTGTTGACCTCGAGGAATGCCACGGTGCCGTCCGCGGCGACCAGGAATTCCACCGTGCCGGCGCCGGAGTAGCCGGCTTCCCGGCAGACGGCCTTGGCAGCGTCGTAAATCAGCTTGGTCTGCTCTTCGCTGAGGAACGGCGCTGGTGCCTCCTCCAGGAGCTTCTGGTGCCGGCGCTGCAGGGAGCAGTCGCGGGTTCCGACGACGACGACATTGCCGTGCGCGTCCGCCAGGACCTGCGCTTCGACGTGGCGCGGACGGTCCAGGTAGCGCTCCACGAAGCACTCGCCGCGGCCGAAGGCGGCCACTGCTTCACGGATGGCGGAGTCGAAGGCTTCCTCCACCTCGTCAATGACCCGGACCACCTTCATGCCGCGGCCGCCGCCGCCGAATGCGGCCTTGATGGCGATCGGCAGGCCGTGCTGTTCGGCGAAGGCCCGGGCCTCGGCAGCAGTGTCGACGGGACCGTCGCTGCCGGCCACCAAGGGTGCGCCGGCCCGCACGGCCGCGTCGCGGGCCGTGATCTTGTTGCCGAGCAGCCGGATCGCGTCCGGCGTCGGACCGATCCAGGTCAGTCCGGCGTCCAGGACCGCCTGGGCAAAGTCGGCGTTCTCGGAGAGGAAGCCGTAGCCGGGGTGGACGGCGTCCGCTCCGGACTCGGCCGCCGCGGCGAGGAGTTTGGGGATGTTCAGGTAGGTGTCCGCGGGCGAGTTGCCGTCCAGGCTGAAGGCTTCATCGGCGGCGGAGACGTGCAGGGCGTCGGCGTCGATGTCGGCGTAGACAGCGACGGACGCCAGCTGCGCGTCGTCGCAGGCCCGGGCTATGCGGACCGCGATTTCTCCACGGTTGGCGATCAGGACCTTGCGCATCAGTTACTCGCTTCTTCTTCGGTGGTGGCGTGTTCGGTGGTGCGGTGTTCGGTGGCTTCGGGCTCGGCCGCGGCGGATTCGGCCCAGCGGAAGCGGATCTTGCCGCCGATGGGTACCTGCGCGGCGAGGTCCAGCTGGGAGTCGACCACCACGGCGATCACCGGGTAACCCCCGGTGATGGGATGGTCGGCCAGGAAGAGCACGGGCAGGCCCTCCGGCGGGACCTGCAGGGCGCCCGCCACGGTGCCTTCGCTGGGCAGTTCGCCCTGGCGGCTGCGCTGCAGCGGGGTCCCGTCAAGCCGCATGCCCACCCGGTTGGACTGCGGCAGCACGGACCAGTCCTGGGCGGTGAAAGAGTCCAGCGCCGCCTGATCGAACCAGTCGGCGCGGGGGCCGGGGACGACGTCGAGGACGGTCACCCCGGCGCCCGGGTAGTCCGGCTGCAGTTCCGGAGCCCCGACGACGCCGGATTCGGCCTCCCCGCCGGCGGCCAGCACCTCGCCGGCGGCCAGGGGCGCCGGGCCGATCCCGGACATCGTGTCCGTGGAGCGGCTGCCCAGCACCAGGGCTGCATCCACGCCGCCGCGGACCGCGAGATAGCTGCGGAAGCCGCTCTGCGGGGCGCCAAGGCTGAGCGTTTCGCCGTCGAGCAGCGCGAACGGGGTGGCCATCAGCACCGCGCGGTGCCACGTTTCGCCGGCGCTGTCCGGCGCCGACTCGATACTCAGTGCCGACGGTGCGCCGGTGACCGCCAGGACCTGGTCCGCCACGGCCTGGATCTTGAGCCCGCCGGCGACGGTCTCGATGGCGACGGTCTCAATGCCGGCTGCGCCGGGGGCGTTGCCGACAAGGCGGTTGGCCCGGCGCAGGGAGGCCCGGTCCAGTGCGCCGGCGGCGGAGACGCCCAGGCCGGAGTGGCCATGCCGACCCAGATCCTGGATCAGGCTCTGTATCCCGGGCGAAACGATCCGGAGTCCGCGGGCGACGTCCCCGCCAGCCGGCTGCGGCGCGGTGCCGGCGTTCTCGGCCGCAGGCGCCGCGGCTTTCTCCGCGACTGGCTCGGTGCCGAGCGTGACTGCGTCCCGGACCTGCCGGAACTGCACCCGGTGGCCGGGCGCCGCCAGGGCGGGCTGGTCCCGGCCCAGGTCCCACATCCGGGCGCTGGTGTGCCCGATCAGCTGCCAGCCGCCCGGGGAACGGCGCGGGTACACGGCCGAATAGTTGCCGGCCAGCGCCACGGAACCTGCGGGCACGGCGGTGCGCGGCGAGCTGCGCCGGGGCACTTCCAGCTGCTGGTTTTCCCCCACCATGTACCCGAAGCCGGGCGCGAAGCCGGCGAAGGCCACGGTCCAGACCTGGCCGGAATGGGCGGCGATCACGCCCTCCTTGCCGAGGCCGGTGAGCCGCCCGACCTCGGCGAGGTCTTCGCCGTCGTACACGGTGTCGATGACAATCAGCCCGCCGTCGAGCTGCACGGGTGCGGTGAGGTCGAGCTGAAGCAGCCGTGCGGCGATGCGCCGGGCCGAGGCCGGGGAATCGGCCTTGACCAGGACGGTCTCGGCCGCGGCCAGCACGTCCTGCTGGCCAGGCAGCGGCCTCTCCAGCAGCAGTGCCTGCAAGGCAAGCACGTCCTGGGTGCCGGAGAGCTCGGCCAGGACCGCGCGCGTTCCCACGGCCCGCACGGAGCGGACCTTGTGAACTGTTGCGTTCTCTACCTTCGGGGGTTCCCCTGCTGTCTCAATCACGAGGTGCCTCACTCATTGTGTGCCGGTGAAATTGTGCCGGTGGACAGGATCCGCTGAACCGGATCCGAAGGACTCAGGCGCGGGCTTCCTGCAGGAGCCGCTCTTCTTCGTCGGTATGCGGGTTGCGCCCGATGGCGAGCCCGATCACCGTCACGATCGAGGCGACCGCGAGGTAGCCGGCGATCAGGAACCAGTTGCCGCTGGCGGCGAAGAGAGCGGTGAAGACCAACGGCGCGATGGCGCCGCCGACCACGCCGGCCAGGGTGTAGGCCAGCGAGCTGCCGGCGTAGCGCAGCCGGGCCGGGAACTGTTCGGTGATGTAAGCGGCCTGCGGGCCGTACATGAAGGCGTGGAAGGCCAGCCCGATCACGATGCCGATGGTCAGCGTGAGGACCGACTTGTCCTGGATCATGACGAAGAACAGCGGGATGTAAACGGCGGTTCCGACGGCGGCGATGCCGTATACGAGGCGGCGGTTGATGCGGTCCGTGAGGGCGCCCGCCGCGGGGATCAGGACCAGCTGGAAGGCTGAGCCGATCAGGATGGCGGTCAGTACGTTGCTGGTGCTCATGCCCAGTTCCTTGGTGGCGTAGACGGCCATGAAGACGGTGAGCAGGGAGTACAGCACGTCCGGGCTGATGCGGGACAGGGCGGCGGACACGAGGGCGCGCGGCTCCTTGGTGAAGACCTCCTTGATGGGGGCCTTGGGCTGTTCGCCGTGGGCCTGGATGGCCTTGAAGACGGGGGTTTCCTCGAGCTTCAACCGGATCAGCAGGCCGAAGCCCACCAACACGGCCGAGGCGAGGAAGGCCACACGCCAGCCCCAGGAGAGGAAGTCTTCGTTGCTGAGGGTCGCGGCGAGCACGGCCAGGACGCCGTTGGCCATCAGGTTGCCGGCGGGCGGGCCGATCTGCGCGGCGGAAGACCAGAAGCCGCGCCGCTTGGCGTCGCCGAATTCGCTCGAGAGCAGGACGGCACCGCCCCACTCGCCGCCGACGCCGATGCCCTGCGCCAGGCGCAGCAACACGAGGATGATGGGAGCGGCTATACCGATGGTGGCGTAGCCCGGGAGCGCGCCGATCACCACCGTTGCGATGCCGATCAGCAGCAGGGTGGTCACGAGGACGTGCTTGCGGCCGATCTTGTCGCCGAGCCGGCCGAAGATCACGCCGCCGATGGGACGGGCGAGGTAGCCCACCGCAAAGGTCGAGAAGGACAGCAGCAGCCCGACGTATTCGTCGTTGCCCGGGAAGAAGACCTTGGGGAACACCAAGGCCGAGGCCACGGAATAGATCGCGAAGTCGTAGTACTCCAGCGAAGTGCCGGTGAGGCTCGCGACGTAGGCCTTGAGGGCACCTGGCGGGATCCTCCTCTTGCCGGCGGCCGGGGTGGCCTGATGCGGTGCTGCAGTCATGGTTTTCCTCCAGGTGTGCGGGTGCTGCCCGTTGCTTGGATTAAGGTACGGGTGATCCCGGCGGACCGGGAATGAAGCAGGTGAAACGTCTGCTTAGACGAACGCGGCGGTGGTGATGCCCGCGGCGTTGAGCGCTTCGCGGACAGCGGCGGCCATGGTGACGGCTCCCGGGGAGTCGCCGTGGACACAGATGCTCTCTGCATGGATCTTCAGGATGGAGCCGTCGATGGTGCGGACGGCGGAGTCGGTGGCCATTCGGAGGACATGCTCAGTGACGAGGGCGGGGTCCTCCAGCACGGCTCCGGGGAGCGTACGTGACACCAGGGTGCCGTCCGGGTTGTAGGCGCGGTCGGCAAAAGCTTCGGTGACCGCGCGGAGGCCGGCGGCCTCGGCGAGGCGCAGCACTTCCGAGCCCGGCAAGCCCAGGATCGGCAGGTTCGGGTCAACGGACTTCACGGCGTCGACGACGGCCTTCGCTTGGGCGGTGTGCGAGACGATGGCGTTGTAGAGCCCGCCGTGCGGCTTCACGTACCTGACCGTGCCGCCCTCGACGGCGGCCAGCGCCTGCAGCGCACCGATCTGGTAGACGACGTCGTCCGCCAGTTCGAGGGGATCGATGTCCAGGAAGCGGCGGCCGAACCCGGCCAGATCGCGGTAGCCGACGTGAGCGCCGATCACGACGCCGGCCGCAACCGCCTCGCGGCAGGTCCGGCGGATGACGCTGGGGTCACCCGCGTGGAATCCGCAAGCCACGTTGGCACTGGAGACAGAGCGGAACATCGCCGTGTCGTCGCCCAGGGTCCAGCGTCCGAAAGACTCGCCAACGTCGCTGTTCAGGTCAATGGTTGCCATTTGTGATCCTCGTCTCATGATAGCCCCCTACTAAGGATGCATCACTTTGGCCGATTGTTCAACAATCCGACGATTCAATTTTTGGACAATCGTGTAGATTCGGCTCCATGACGACTTCCGATGCTGCTGCCGGCTCCACTTTGGGCGCAGCCGCGGCGCGGCTGCGCGTGGCCGTTCCGTCCGTGGCGGACCGGGTGGCAGCCGAACTGCGCCTGCAACTGGCGGAAGGCCTGCTCCTGCCAGGAGCCAGGCTCACGGAATCGACCATCGCCGACGACCTGGGCGTTTCCCGCAACACGGTCCGCGAGGCCTTCGCCGAACTAGCGGCCGAGCGCCTGGTGGTCCGGCACCCGAACCGGGGCGTCTTCGTGGCCAGCCTGGAGGCTGGCGATATCCACGACGTCTACACGGTGCGCCGCGCCATTGAAGTCAGTGCGATCCGCGGCGGCGGCAGCCCGGAGCGGGTGGCGGCGGTCCGCGCGGCCGTGGAGGAGGGCAAAGCCGCCGCCGCCGCCAACGACGAAGAGGGCCTGGGCAGCGCCAACCAGCATTTCCACGGCGCGATCGTGGCCCTGGCAGGCAGCCGGCGGCTGGACACGATCATGTCCCAGGTCCTGGCCGAGATGCGGCTGTTCTTTCACAAGGCCACCGTGGACGCGCACTTCTACCGGGGCTACCTGCCGGACAACGAGGAAATTTGCAAAGCCCTGGAAGCCGGGGAGCTGGACCGCGCCGGTGAGCTGCTGCTGGCGTATTTGAACCGGTCAGAGGAACGCCAGACCGCCGTCCACGGCGAGTGAGCTGCAGCCGGACTGGGCCCGGTCCTGCGACCCGCATCCAGCCCGGCAACGCGCATCAGGCCTGGCCACCCGCATCCGGCTTGGCCACCGCATCCAGCCCCGCGACCCGCTTTCAGCCTGGCGACGCGCATCAGGCCCGGCTATCTGCGACCCGCGTTAGCCCTGGCGACCCGCATCCAGCCCTGCGACCCGCGTTAGCCCTGGCGACCCACATTCGGCCTGGCGTCGCGCACTCAGCCCTACGACGCGCATCCAGCTCTGCGACGCGCATCGGGCCTGGCGACGCGCATCCAGCTCTGCGACGCGCAGAATTCCTGCCGACACCTGTATTCCCGCATCGAGGGGAATTTTGCGCGTCGGCGAACACATCCCGCGTCGCCAGGCATATCCAGCATCGCAGGACATACTGCGCGTCGCTGAGCGCATTCACCGTCGCCGGACATTCGGTGCATCGCAGCCGGTCGCATTGGCCCCCCGTCGCGGTCGGCTCGGCTCCGCATCCTGGCCAGCATCACCCATTGACAGGTTGTAGCCAGCGCCACATACTTGTGGAACCGATTCCATGGAATCGATTCCACAAGACTTTTCAGAGCAGTTCAAAGGCGAAAGGCGCAGCAGTGACGGGACCTTCCATCACCATCAAGGACGTGGCAGCACTGGCCGGCGTCTCGTCCGCGACGGCGTCCAGGGTGCTGTCCGGAAACCCGGCAACGTCCGCGGAGTCGCGCCAGAAGGTGGCCGCCGCCGTCGCCGAGCTGGATTTTCACCCCAACGCCCAGGCACGCGCGCTCCGTTCCACCAGGACCAACGTCATCGGGCTGCTCCTCTCAGATATCCGTAACCCGTTCTTCGCCGATCTGGCCCACGCTGCCGAGCAGGCGGCCCTCGCGGAGGGGCTCGTAACCCTATTGGGGAACGCCAACGAGAGCATTCCGCAGCAGGACAGGTACCTGGACACCTTTATTTCGCAGCGCGTGGACGGCGTGATCGCCGCACCGCAGGGCGAAGGGAGCTCCAGCCTGCGCGCCGTGCTGGAACGGGGCATCCCCACGGTGTTCGTTGATCGGACCGTCGATGGCATCGACGTGCCGAGTGTGACCACCGACAGTGATTCCGGCATCCGCCAGGCCGTGGAGCACCTGGCCCGGCAGGGCCACGAGCGGGTCGGCTACATCGCCGGGCCCCAGACCACGTCCACCGGCCGGGACCGGCTCAAGTCCTTCTCCCGCGCGGCCCGCGAGTTCGGGCTCAGCGCCGATCCCGCCCTGACGTACTTCGGCGACTTCCAGTCAGCCAGCGGCTCGACCGGCGCGCACCACCTGCTGGGCCTCGCGCAGCCGCCAACTGCACTCCTAGCCGCCGACAGCCCCATGGCCGTCGGAGCGCTGGCCACCTTGAACCGGAAGGGCCTTCGCATCGGCCGGGACATGGCCCTCATAGCCTTCGACGACATCGAATGGTTTTCCCTGCTCGATCCGCCGCTGACTGTCATCTCCCACGACGTGGAGGCGATGGGCCGCACCGCGGTCAGGCTCCTGCTCGAGGTAATCGACGGGCACAAGCCGGAATCGGTCGTCCTCCCGAGCGAACTCATTGTCCGCGCCTCCTCGGGCACTGCAGATCCCAGCCTGGGGCGGCCGTGACAACAGCGCAGCCCTCCCGTCCGACCCCTCTGATTTGCGGCTTGGGGCACCGTCCGACACCACCGAAGGAGCAGGTCCAATGAGCACGGTTTTTGTGGTCGGAAGCCTCAATATCGACCAGAACATCCGCGTCCGTTCCCTCCCGCGGGCGGGTGAGACCGTCCGGGGCTCGGACGCAACTTTTAGCCCCGGGGGCAAGGGCGGCAACCAGGCCGTCGCGGCGGCCCGGGCCGGCGGCACAGTGAAATTCGCGGGCGCCGTCGGCGACGACGCGCATGGCCGGCGGATCCTTGAGGTTCTGTCCGAGGCCAGCATCGACGCCAGCCACGTGCGGGTCAGCGGCACCGCCGCCACAGGAACGGCGATCATCGCCGTCGACGACCAAGGCGAAAACCAGATCATCGTCAGTCCGGGCGCGAACTCCGGGCTCACCGCCGCCGACGTCGATGCGGGACTCGCCGCCGTCCAGGCGGGCGACGTCCTGGTTCTGCAGTTGGAGATCCCGACGGAGCTGGTCCGGCAGGCCGCGCGGACCGCGAAGAGCCGCGGCGCTTTCGTCATCCTCAACGCGGCCCCCGCTCCCCGGCAGATCGACGGCCTGCTCGACGACGTCGACCTCCTCGTGGTGAACGAACAGGAAATCCAGGTTCTAGCCGACCTCGCGGGCCTCGCCGGGATGCCCGGCAACCACCGGAACCTGGTCCAGACTCTTCCGCCTGTCCTGGGTCCGGCCATCGTCTGCACCGCCGGCGCGGAAGGGTCTTTCACAGTCCTCGACGGCAGTCTGGCGCACGTGCCGGCGGCCAAGGTAGACGCCAGGGACACCACGGGAGCCGGCGACACGTTCGTGGGCTACCTCGCCGCGTCCCTGGCCGGCAGCCACCGCGACCTGTCTGCCGCAATGGTCCACGCCACCCGCTCTTCGGCTCTCGCAGTCACGCGCACCGGCGCCATGGAATCGATTCCATGGGCCAATGAACTACCGGCGTTCGCGCCGAACCCCACGCCGAACCCAGCCAATCCGAACCCCACCAATCCCAGCCCTGTCGTTCCGAACTAAGGAGACCCATGAAAATCGCACTCGGCAACGACCACGCCGGCTTCCCCCTTAAATCGTTTGTCCAGTCGGTCCTGGAGGACCTCGGCCATGAGGTCATCGACCGCGGCGCGCCCAGCGAGGCGCCGGTCGATTTCCCGGACATCACCCGAGCCACCTGCGATCTGGTCCGCTCCGGCGAGGCCGAGCGCGCCGTACTGGTCTGCGGCACCGGAGTCGGGGCGGTGATGGCGGCCAACAAGATCCCGGGCATCCGCTGCGCCCTGGGACACGACGTCTATTCCGCCCACCAGAGTGTGGAGCACGACGACGCGAACGCCATCGCCATGGGCGCCTGGCTAATCGGCAGGGCCGCCGCCAAGGAAGTCCTCCAGTCCTTCCTCGACGCGAAATTCGACAACGACGAGGACACCATCCGGCGCGTCCAAAAGCTGCGCGAAATGGAGCTCGAGGGAGCACGGGAACTGGCCGCCGAAATCTGACCCGGACGGCACCGCACCACTAATCGTTTACCTGGCCTTCGGCATGCCGCCCAAGGCTGTCCAGCAATATCAAAGGAGATATAGAACATGACGGCAGCAATCACGGACCGGCCGCGCCAGGCCGCCCACGGTTCACCCGGAAAGATCAAGACCGCCATGGCTTCGGCCGCCGGCACGTGCGTGGAAAACTACGACTTTGTCGCCTACGGCACGGCCGCGGCCCTGTACTTCGGCAAGGTCTTCTTCCCCAACACGGACCCCGTGGTCGGAACACTTCTGGCCTTCGCCACCCTGGCGGTGGGCTTCCTGATGCGGCCCATCGGCGGAGCCGTCGGCGGCTACCTCGGCGACAAGTACGGCCGCAAGCCCGTGCTGGTCGGCGCGCTGTTGACCATGGGCATCGCCACCGTCCTGATCGGCTGCCTCCCCACGTACGGCCAGGTCGGCATCCTCGCACCCATCCTGCTGGTCATCATCCGGATGATCCAGGGCCTGGCCTTCGGTGCTGAATGGGGCGGCGCCGTCATGATGACGTTCGAGCACGCACCATGGAAGAAGCGCGGCCGTTTCGCGGCCATCCCGCAGGCGGGCAACCCGCTGGGCATCACCCTGGCCAACGCTGCGTTCCTGCTCTCCGCCTCCCTGCAGACCGACTGGGCCTGGCGGCTGCCGTTCCTCGCCAGCTCCGTCCTGATCGTCGTCGGCCTGGTTGTCCGTATGAAGCTTGAGGAATCCCCCGAGTTCGAACACACCAAGGCCATGGGCGCGATCGTCAAGAACCCGCTTGCCACCGTGGTCAAGAACGACTGGCGGAACATCCTGCGGGTGATCTCCCTGCGGATCGTGGAGAGCTGCGCGTACTACGTCACGGCCACCTACCTGCTCTCCTACATCACGAAGAACAACCCAGACGACCGGGCCATCGGGCTTACCGGCATTGTGATCGCCAGCCTTCTTGCCATCCCGGTCACGCTGGTCGCCGGCGCGCTCACCGACCGCATCGGCCGCCGCAAGCTCTACCTCGGCGGAACCATCGCCGTCATTGTCTTCGGCTTCCCGATGTTCCTGCTCAGCAATACCGGCAACCCGTTCCTGATCGTCCTGGCGTTCGTGATCGGCATCGGCATCATCCACGCGACGTTTACCGGCACGCAGGGCGCCTGGTTCGCGGAGCTGTTCCGGACCAACACCAGGACGTCCGGCGCCTCCATCGGGTACCAGGTTGCCGCCTCCATTTCCGGATTCGCGCCCTTCCTGGCCGTGCTCCTGGCCTCCGTCTTCGGGTGGGCCGGGGGTGCCTCGCTGTACGTCCTGGTGGGTGTCATTGGCCTGATCGGCGTGCTGAACACCCGCGAAACCTGGGGCGCCAAGGAGAAGGCTGAAGTCGACGCCATCATCGCCGGCGAACCGGCAGCTGCAGCGGAGGACCAGCCGGCGGCGTCGGCCGCCCGCTAGCGGCACAGTGAATACCCCCGCAAGAAAGAGCGACCCGGGTTGGCCTCTGGAGGCCAACCCGGGTCGCAGCAGTCTGCCGTGTCCCGCGCTACTGTCCGGCCGCTACCGGCACGGGACGCTCATCCGCCGGTTTCCCGGGGTGGGCATCCGCCGCGGGCGGGGCTTTCAGTTTGAGGCTCTTGAAGATCGCGGCCCCGCCGCCCTTGCCGCTGCGGTTCTTGTTGAAGATATCGAACCCGACGGCGAGGAGCAGCACCAGGCCCTTGATGAGCTGCTGGTAGTCGGTGCCGAGGCCCAGGATCGACATGCCGTTGTTCAGCACACCCATGATGAGGCCGCCGATCATGGCCCCGGCCACGGTTCCGATGCCACCTGTAACTGCGGCTCCGCCGATGAACGCCGCTGCGATGGCATCGAGTTCGAAGCCGGTGCCGCCGGCCGGCTGAGCGGAATTGAGCCGGGCCGTGAACACGAGGCCGGCCAGTGCGGCAAGGACGCCCATGTTCACGAACAGCCTGAACGTGACCGCCTTGGTCTTGATGCCGGACAGCTCGGCAGCGTGCAGGTTACCGCCGAGTGCATAGGTGTGCCGGCCGAAGACGCTGTTGTTCATCAGGGCCGTATAGACGATCACCAGGACCGCAAGAACAATCAGGACGATGGGGGTGCCCCGGTAGCTGGCGAGCAGGAAGGTGATGGTCAGCATGAGCAGGGCGATGAACGCGGTCTTGGTGACGAACCACGCCATCGGCTCGTTCTCGAGTTCAAATTTCTTGCGGATCCGGCGTTCCTTGACTGCCTGGATCACCAGTGCCAGGGTGGCGCCAACGCCAAGGATGACCGTCAGCCACTCCAGAACCGACGTGCCGCCGGAAATGTCCGGCAGGAAGCCGCCGCCCAGCGCCCGCAGCTCGCCCGGGAACGGCGTGATCTGCTGGTTCTTGAGAACGATCAGTGTCAGGCCACGGAAAATCAGCATCCCGGCGAGGGTGACGATGAAGGCGGGAATGCCGACGTACGCGATCCAGTAGCCCTGCCAGGCACCCACCAGCGCGCCGACCAGCAAGCATGCCGGAATGGCGAGCCACCATTCCCAGCCCCAGTGCACGATCATGACACCGGCACAGGCGCCGATGAAGCCGGCGACCGAACCGACGGACAGGTCGATGTGGCCGGCGATGATTACCATCACCATGCCGATCGCCAGGATCAGGATGTAGCTGTTCTGGACCACCAGGTTGGTGACGTTTTGCGGCTCCAGCAGGATCCCGTCCGTCAGAATCTGGAACAGCAGGACGATCAGGATCAGGGCGACAAAGATGCCAACCTGGCGGAGGCGGCTTGTCAGGAAGCCCAGGGATTCTCGGAGGGCGGACATGTTCGCTATTCCTTCTCTTTGGTCATGTATTGCATGAGGGTTTCCTGCGATGCTTCGGCGATCGGGACCTCGCCGGTGATGTGCCCGGCGGACAGGGTGTAGATCCTGTCGCAGATGCCCAGCAGCTCGGGCAGTTCGGAGGAGATCACAATGACCGCCTTTCCTTCCGCAGCCAGCTTCGCGATGATCGTATAGATCTCAAACTTCGCGCCGACGTCGATCCCGCGGGTGGGTTCGTCGAGGATCAGCACGTCCGGATCGGAGAACATCCACTTGCTCAGCACCACTTTCTGCTGGTTGCCGCCGGACAACTTGCCCGTGATGGCGGCGACCGAGGGGGCCTTGATATTCATGCTCTTCCGGTAGTCGTTGGCCACCACCGTTTCCTGGTTCTTGTCCACCCAGCCGCCCTTGACCAGCTTGCGCAGCGCCGCCATGGACACGTTGCGCTTGATGTCCTCGATGAGGTTCAGGCCGTAGAGCTTGCGGTCCTCGGTGGCGTAGGCGATTCCGTGCTTGATTGCGTCAGAGACGGTGGAGGTGTTGATTTCCGTGCCGTGCTTGAACACCTTCCCCGAGGTTGCGGTGCCGTAGCTGCGACCGAAGACGCTCATGGCCAGCTCCGTCCTGCCAGCACCCATCAGTCCGGCCAGCCCCACCACTTCCCCCTTGCGGACGTTGAAGCTGGCGTTGTTGACCACCATCCGGCTGTAGTCCTGCGGGTGCCGAACGGACCAGTCCTCGATCCGCAGGACTTCCTCGCCAATCCGTGGTTCCCGGTCCGGATACAGGCTTTCCAGGTCCCGGCCCACCATTCCGCGGATGATGCGTTCCTGGGTGATCTCGCCGTCGCCCAGTCGGAGGGTTTCGATCGTTTTGCCGTCGCGGATGATTGTGACGGCGTCCGCAATCTTGCGGATTTCGTTGAGCTTGTGGCTGATGATGATGCTGGTGACGCCCTGGCCCTTGAGGTGCAGGATCAGGTCCAACAGGTGGCTCGAGTCCTCGTCGTTGAGGGCCGCCGTCGGTTCGTCGAGGATAAGGAGCTTGACCTCCTTCGAGAGTGCCTTGGCGATTTCCACGAGCTGCTGCTTGCCCACGCTGATGTGCTGGACGGGGGTGACCGGGTTTTCGCTCAGGCCCACCCGGGCCAGGAGTTTCGCGGCCTCCAGGTTGGTCTTGCGCCAGTTCACCCAGCCGCGCTTGGCCTGTTCGTTGCCGAGATAGATGTTCTCGGCGATGGACAGGTAAGGGCTCAGTGCCAGCTCCTGGTGGATGATCACGATTCCGCGCTTCTCGCTGTCGCTGATGCTGGAGAAGTTACAGGGTTCGTTTTCGAAGAGGATGTCGCCGTCGAAGGAGCTGTGCGGGTAGACGCCGGACAGCACCTTCATCAGGGTGGATTTCCCAGCGCCGTTTTCACCGCAGATGGCGTGGACTTCGCCGCCGTTCACCTGCAGGGTGACGTCCTGGAGGGCCTTCACGCCCGGGAAGGTCTTGGTGATTCCTCGCATTTGAAGAATGGGTGTGTTCATCGCCAATTCTCACTGACTGGTAGTACCTGAGACGTCCTGCGGCTGCAGGGGTCTACGGGAAGGGTGGCGGCCGGACTCGACGACGGCCCGCCACCCTTCGACGTGGCTACTTGACGTCGGCCGCGGTGTAGTAACCGGAGTCGATGAGTTCCTTCTTGTAGTTCTCATTCGTGATGATGACGGACTTGAGCAGGTACGCAGGAACTACTTTGACCTTGTTGTTGTAGGTCTTGGTGTCGTTGACCTCGGGTTCCTGGCCCTTCAGGAGGGCGTCGACCATCTTCACGGCCTGGGCTCCCAGCTGGCGGGTGTCCTTGAAGATCGTGGAGTACTGCTCGCCGGCGGTGATGGACTTCACTGAACCCTTTTCGGCGTCCTGGCCGGTGACGACGGGCAGGCTTCCCTTGGCGTAGCCGCCGGTGCTGGTCAGGGCCGAGATGATGCCGATGGAGAGGCCGTCATACGGGGAGAGGACGCCGTCGAGCTTGGTGCCGGAGCTGTAGGCGGCCGTGAGGATGTCCTCCATGCGCTTCTGGGCCACGGGGGCCTGCCAGCGCAGGATGGCAGCCTGCTCAAACTTGGTCTGGCCGCTGGGCACCTTCAAGGTTCCGGCGTCCAGGTACGGCTTGAGGGTGTCCATGGCGCCGGTCCAGAAGAAGTTGGCGTTGTTGTCATCCGGGCTGCCGGCAAAGAGCTCCACATTGAACGGGCCCTTGCCTTCGACCTTGTTGCCGCTGGCGTCAACCAGGCCCAGGCCGGTCAGCAGCGATGTGGCCTGCTGCACGCCCACCGTGTAGTTGTCGAAGGTGGTGTAGAAGTCGACGTTCGGCGTGCCGTTGATGAGCCGGTCGTAGGCGATGACCTTGACGTTCTGTTCCTTCGCCTTGGCGAGGACGTCGGTCAGCGTGGTGCCGTCGATGGCCGCGACGATGAGGGCTTTGGCACCCTTGGTGAGCATGTTCTCGATCTGGGACACCTGCGTGGGGATGTCATCATTGGCGTACTGCAGGTCGGCTTTGTACCCGAGCTTCGTCAAGGAGTCCGAGACGTTCTTGCCGTCGGCGATCCACCGTTCCGAAGTCTGCGTCGGCATTGAGATCCCGACGAGGGAGCCGGCAGCGTCGGCGCTGGCGGCCGGCGCGGCCGTGCCGGGCCGGCTGCCGCAGCCTGTGGCCCCTACGGTCACAGCGAGGACAACCGCAACGGCGCCCAGGAGTTTCCTGATCTTCACAATTTTCTCCTTCCGCGGACCCATAGTCCGCGAAGTTGCTCCTGATCGCAGTCCTGCACGTCATCGTGCCCCTGCGGGGCGGTAACAGCGGGAGGATTGCGGAGGTCTGAATGGAACGGGGATTCAGCCTGCAAGGGAACTGCGGCTGATTGTTATCGCTAACAATATGGTCAAAGATAGCTTCTTGAAACATGTGAGTCAACGCACATTCGGCGTTTATCTCCTTCGGACCGACGGCGGGCCGTCAGGCGGCGAAGATGCGCCAGGTCACCCGGTGCGAGGCTCCGGGTTCGAGCCGCACGAGGTCCGTGCCCGTGTTGAAGGCATCCGGCGGGCACGTCATGGGTTCCACGGCGAGTCCGAGCCGGCTGGGCAGCGGCGGTTCCGCGTCCCCGGTGTAGAGCTGCAGCCAGGTGCAGCTGTGGTCCCAGGCCAGACCGACGCCGGTGCCGCCCGGGTCCCGGACCACGACGTGTGCCTGCCCGTCGCCGTCGAACACAATGTCGGTGAAGGGATGGTCGATCTCGGTGGAACCGATCACGCGTGGGTCGCCGAAGTCGTGGCCGTGTCCGTCAACGGGCCGGGTGGCGAGGGGCAGCAGCCGGTCCGGCGTCACCTCAAGGAACGTGCGCGCGGGGACCTGCAGACTCCATTGATCCAGCGGCGCCGGTCCTGCCAGCAGGTAGGGGTGCGGACAGACCCCGTAGGGCGCGGTCCGCTCCCCCATGTTGGCCGCCGTGACGGTCGTGTTCAGGCCGTCGCCGTCCAGCCGGTAGCGCGCGGTGATCGATAAGGCGAAGGGGTAGCCCGGCGCCGGCCCGATGGCGCAGGAGAGCTCCAGGGCGGATTCCGTCCAGGATTCCAGCCTCCAGTCCAGCTCCGGGGTGAAGCCGTGGAGCGAGCACCGGCGGCCTGCCTCGTTCACCGGGAGCTGGTAGTCCTCGCCGTCAAAGGTGTACTTTCCGTCGGGAATCCGGTTCGGCCAGGGTGCGATGATGACGCCGCGATAGTCCGGGTTGGGCCCGCCGGCCGGGAACGGGACAACCAGGTCCCGCCCCCGGAACTGGAACTGCCGCACCGCCGCACCGCGGGCGGTGATGACGGCGGTGTAGCCCCCGTGCCGGAGACCGTATTCGTGCCCGGTCACAGACCGCCGGCCAGCTTGTAGTAGGCGGCGTTCCAGGCCAGTTCCTTCTTGAACCCCCGGATGGTGGTGCCGTCGTCGATGGTCAGCAGCTCGGTTTGGGCGATCTCGGCGAAGTCCTCGAAGACGTCCATGCCGACGGCTGTGCTCAGGACAGTGTGGTGGGCGGCCCCGGCGGTCAGCCACGCGGCCGCTGAGGTGGCGAAGTCCGGCCGCGGCGCCCAGAGGGCGCGGGCAACCGGCAGGTTGGGCAGCGGCTCGTCGAGGTCCACGACGTCGACGGCGTTGGCCACGAGGCGGAAGCGGTCGCGCATGTCGGACAGCGCCACCACGACCCCGGGGCCGGCGTCGGTGTCGAAGACCATGCGGACCGGGTCTTCCCTGCCGCCGATGCCAAGCGGGTGGATCTCCACGCGGGGCTTGGTGGCGGTCAGGGAGGGGCAGACCTCGAGCATATGCGCGCCCAGGATCTTCTCCTGGCCCGGGGCGAGGTGGTAAGTGTAGTCCTCCATGAGCGAGGCGCCGCCGGGCAGTCCAGCGCCCATGACCTTGGCGGCCCGGACCAGGATGGCGGTTTTCCAGTCGCCCTCTGCGCCGAAGCCGTAGCCGTCGGCCATGAGCCGCTGCACGGCCATGCCCGGCAGCTGGCGCAGTGCGCCGAGGTCCTCGAAAGACGTGGTGAAGGCGGCGGAGCCGTTGGCTTCGAGGACGCTGCGCAGTCCCAGTTCGATCTGGGCGCTGTAGCGCAGCGACTCGTGGCGGGCTCCGCCGGCCCGAAGCTCGGGGGCCACGTCGTAGAGCCGCTCATATTCGGCCACCAGGGCATCGACGCCCGACTCTGACGCGCCGTGCACGGCGTCGGCAAGTTCGTTGACGGACCACGTGTTGACCGAGACGCCGAAGCGCAGCTCGGCCTCGGTCTTGTCCCCTTCGGTGACGGCGACGTTGCGCATATTGTCGCCGAAACGGGTGAGCTTCAGGGTTCGCACGGCAGCCCAGCCCGCGGAGGCACGCTGCCAGGATCCCACCTGGCGGGACACCTCCGGGTGGGACACGTGGCCGACGACGGTTTTGCGCGGGATGCCGAGGCGGGACTGGATGTAGCCGAACTCACGGTCGCCGTGCGCGGCCTGGTTCAGGTTCATGAAGTCGAAGTCGATGTCCGCCCAGGGCAGTTCGACGTTGGCCTGGGTGTGCAGGTGCAGGAGCGGTTTGCGGAGCAGGTCCAGGCCCTGGATCCACATCTTGGCCGGTGAGAAGGTGTGCATCCAGGCGGTCACGCCGATCACGGCGTCATCCGAGTTGGCTTCCAGGGCGGTTCGGCGGATGGCTTCCGAGTCGGTGAGCACGGGCTTCCAGACGACTTTCACCGGGACGTCGGCGGATGCGTTCAGCGCGTCGGCGATCTCCTGCGACTGGGCGGCGACCTGCTTGAGCACGTCCTCGCCGTAGAGGTGCTGGCTGCCGGTGAGGAACCAGACCTCGTACTGCTCGAGGGACGTGTTGTTGGCGTTGGACATGTTTTCTCCTGGGGAAGGTAGTGAGCGACGGCGGTTTCGCGGCCTGGCGGCCTGGTTGTTGGGCTTAGCGGCCTGGTTATTGGGCCTAGCGGCCGTAGACGTTCTGGTAGCGGGCGTAGAGCGAGTCGATCTGGGCCGCGTCGATCGGCAGGGGCTCGCCGAGCTGGCGGGAAATATGGACTGTCCGCGCCACTTCCTCGCACATGACTGCGGCTTTGACCGCCGAGCGGGCGTCCTTGCCCACGGTGAAGGGCCCGTGGTTCTGCATGAGTACGGCCGGTGAGGTGGACTGGGCCAGGGTGTCCACGATGCCGCGGCCGATCGAGTCGTCCCCGATCAGCGCGAACGGGCCTACCGGGATCGTCCCGCCGAACTCGTCACCCATCATGGTCAGCACGCAGGGGATCGGCTCCCCCCGGGCAGCCCAGGCCGTGGCGTAGGTCGAATGGGTGTGCACCACTCCCCCGACGTCGGGCATGTGGCGGTAGACGTAGGCGTGCGCCGCGGTGTCCGAGGACGGCGTGAGGTCCGGGTTGGCCCACTCGACCGTCGCGCCGTCGGCTCCGGAGCTGAGCGAGCTCACCGGGGCGCCGAAGAGATCGGTGACCACCATGAGTTCCGGCGTCAGCTCGTCATAGGAGACGCCGGAGGGTTTGATGACCATGAGGTCGTAGCCGGGGACGCGGGCGGAGACGTTTCCCGCCGTCCAGACTACGAGCTGGTATCGCGTGAGTTCGGCGTGCAGCGAGCAGACCTCGCTGCGGAGCCGGGCGATGGAATCCAGTAGGGTGCTCATGCGGACACTCCGGCGGTGAAGAGAGGACGGACGGCGTTGCGCTGGATGGCTTTGAGCCGGTGCATGACCTCGTTGGTTCCCCTGCCGAAGTAGTCGTGGAGTGTCCGGTATTCGCGGAACAGTTCCTCGTAGGCCGCGACGTTCTCCGGGATCGGCGTGTAGACCGCGCCCGGCGCAGCGCCCATGGCGGCCGCGGCCACCCGGATGTCCGGGTACTTTCCGGCCGCGACGGCGGCGTGGATGGCCGAACCAAGCGCCGGACCCTGGGTGGAGCCGATGGTGGAGAGCTGCAGTCCTGTGATGTCGGCGTAGATCTGCATGAGCAGCTTGTTCTTCAAGAGCCCGCCGGCAACGATGAACTCCGTGACCGGGACGCCAGAGTCGCGGAAGGCGTCCACGATGGTCCGCGTTCCGAAGGCCGTGGCCTCCAGGAGCGCCCGGTAAGTGTCCTCGGGTTTCGTGGCGAGGGTCTGGCCAACGATGATGCCGGAGAGTTCGTGGTCCACCAGCACGGAGCGGTTGCCGGAGTGCCAGTCGAGCGCGATCAGGCCATGCTGGCCGATCGCCTGGTTGGACGCGAGTTCGGTGAGATATTCGTGGATGCCCAGACCGGCGGCGGCCGCGGCCTGGTGGTATTCCGGCGGGACGCAGTACTTGGTGAACCAGCCGAAGATATCGCCCACCCCGCTCTGCCCGGCCTCGTAACCCCATAGCCCGTCCACGATGCCGCCGTCGACGACGCCGCACATGCCTGGCACTTCCCGAAGTTCGTCGCCGTTCAGAACGTGGCAAGTGGAGGTTCCCATGATCGCCACGAGCTGGCCCGGTTCTACGGCGCGCGCCGCCGGGGCGGTGACGTGCGCGTCCACGTTGCCCACCGCGACGGCGATCCCCTCGGGCAGTCCCGTCCAGGCGGCGGCCTCGGCGGTGAGGCGGCCCGCGGCATCGCCGAGCCGGCCGATGGTGTGTTCCAGCTTGGCGGAGACGAAGTTCTTGAACTGCGGATTCAGGGCGGCCAGGAAGTCCTCGGACGGGTAGCGGCCGTCCTGGTAGATCCCCTTGTAGCCGGCCGTGCAGGCGTTGCGGACGTAGTTGCCGCAGAGCTGCCAGACGATCCAGTCGGCGGCTTCCACCCAGCGGTCCATGGCGGCGTAGCCTTCCGGGTCCTCCTCAAGCAGCTGCAGTCCTTTGGCGAATTCCCATTCGGAGGAGACCAGCCCGCCGTAGCGCGGGAGCCAGCTTTCGCCCCGTTCGGCGGCCAGCGCGTTAATCCGGTCCGCCTGCGGCTGCGCGGCGTGGTGGCGCCAGAGCTTCACATAGGCGTGCGGCCTGTCCGCAAAGTCCGGCAGCTCACTCAGCGGGGTGCCGTCGGCCTTGACCGGGAGCATGGTGCAGGCCGTGAAGTCCGTGGCGATCCCCACGACGGCGGCCGGATCGATTCCGGAGTCGGCGATCGCCGCGGGCACCGCTTGGCGCAGGACCTCCCGGTAGTCGTCGGGCACCTGGAGTGCCCATTCGCCCGGCAGCCGGATGCCGGCGACGCCCGCCGTGTCCTCGGGGAGCTCGCCGGTGACCACGGCATGCGCGTAGTCGCAGACTCCACTGCCCAGTTCCTTGCCGTCCCGGACCCGGACGACGACGGCCCGCCCGGAAAGCGTGCCGTAGTCCACGCCAATGACAAATTTTTCGGTTCCGTCCAGTGAGACGTCCATCAAATCCTCCAATAGGTTCCGCAACATTGCGAACCCCCCTATTGTTAGCGCTAACAAACACCCTGTCAAGAAGCCCGGTCACGCTATGCCGGAAAAGGAAGGCTTCGGCTCTAGGAGAGCAGGGGGCGGGGCGCGGTGCTGGCGCGCACCACGAGCTCAGGCTTGACCACCAGGGCGCCGCTGCCGGCTTCGTCCTCGATCTGGGCGCGCATCAGGTCCATGCAGCGCTTTCCGAGCTCCTCGAAGTCCTGGCGCACGGTGGTCAGCGGCGGCATGAAGTAGGCGGATTCGGGCTGGTCGTCGAAGCCGACCAGGGAGATGTCTTCCGGCACGCGGATGCCTTTTTCACCGAACGCCCGCAGCAGTCCGAGCGCCATCTGGTCGTTGCTGACGAACACCGCGGTGGCGCTGCGCTGCTCTGCCAGCTGCTGCCCGATCCGGTACCCGCTGCCCGCACTCCAATCCCCCTCGACCAGAAGTTCGTCGGAGAGGCCGGCTTCCGCCAGTTCCTCGCGCCACCCGTCAACCCGGGCCTTGCCGTCCACCCAGTCCAGCGGTCCGGAGACATGGCCGATCCTCTGGTGGCCAAGGCTGATCAGATGGGCCACGGCCAGCCGCGCCCCGAGCTTCTGGTCGACCATCGCGCCGCTCAACCGCCCTTCCCCGGCACCGCCGACGACGATCACGGGGAGGTCCAGGTTCAGGTCCTCGAGCACCTGAAGTGTCCCGTCGTGCGGCACGATCACAATCATTCCGTCCGCGCCCTGGTCCGTCAGGTGGCGCACCGCATCGGAAATGGCCTTCGCCCCGGCCCCCTTGATCGCGGCAATGCTCACGAAATACCCTGCTTCGCGGGCGGCTTGCTGGACCCCCAGCAGGGTATTCGCCGGGCCGTATTGCCCGAGCTCGGAGGCGAGGACGCCGATGGTTTGGGTGCGCCGGGTCACCAGGCTCCGGGCGGCCGTGTTGCGCCGGTAGCCGAGTTCGGCAATCGCCGCCTCTACCCGCCCCCTTGTTGCCGTGCTGACGTTCGGGTGGTTGTTGATCACCCGCGACACAGTCTGATGGGAAACCTTGGCCAGCGCTGCGACATCTTCGAGTCGCGGCTGCCGCCGGTCATTGCTGTTCGCCATGCGAGGCCCCTATCGCTCCGATGCAGTCCACCTGTGTGGAAAAACCGTGAAATCAAACTGTGAAATCAACCTATGAGAGGGCACCGGACACGTGCTGGTGGCCTGCCGCTGGCTCCTGTTAGCGCTAACGATAGACCATTTGGCCATTGCCGCCCGCAGGGAACGGCGCCGGGAACAGCAACGGCGTGCGGGGCGGGGACCTTACTGCGCCGGCACGGGCGGCGCAGCGGGCACCGGCACGCAGCCGCAGGACGCCCGGAGGACCAGGTCCACGGGGAAGGTCCTGTTCCTGGTGGGTGAGCCGCCTTCGGAGTCGATGAGTGCCTCGACGGCGGCCTCGGCCATGGCCTGAATGGGCTGCGCGACCGTGCTCAGCGGCGGCCAGCTGTACTCCGCCTCGGCCGAGCCATCGAAGGAGAAGACAGCGAGGTCCTCGGGGACCCGCAGGCCGGCCTCATACACGGCGCGCAGCAGGCCGACGGCCTGCAGATCGGAGCTGACAAACACGGCGGTGGGCCGGTCCGCGGCAGCGAGCAGCCGCTGCCCGGCCCGGTAGCCTCCCTGGCGGTCGAAGTCGCAACGCACAATGGGCCCTTCCGGGAGTCCGGCCTCCGCCAGGCCCCGCTGCCACCCGATCTCGCGCGCGTCGAGGTCATTGCCGGCGTTCATGCCCATGACCAGCGCGATGTTGCGGTGGCCGTGGCCGACCAGGTGCTCAACGGCACGCCGGGAGCCTTCGAGCAGCTCCACGCCGACCGAGTTGAAGCCCGGTACCTCGCTGCTGTGGTTGAGCAGCACGGCGGGGATCTCCGAGTGCTCAAGCTCGGTCAGGTCCGGTTCGAACAGGACGCTGGAGAGGAAGACGCCGTCCACGCGGCGGCTCGCGAGGTTCCTGACCTGGCGGCGTTCGCTGGCCGCCGATCCGCCCGAGTTGGCCAGCAGCAGCGCGTAGCCGCGCGCCGCGGCGGCTTCCTCCACGGCGCGGGCCAGGGTGGCGAAGAAGGGGTTGGTGGTGTCCGGGACCACCATGCCCAGCATCTCGCTGGAGCCCAGCTTCAGGGCCCTCGCCGCGGCATTCGGCCGGTACCCGAGGGCGCTGATGGCCTCGCGCACTTTCGCGGCCGTCACCGGGGAGACCCGCTTGGGGCCGCCGTTCACCACATAGCTGACGACGGCGGTGCTGACACCGGCCAGCCGGGCCACGTCTTTGCGGGTGATCGTGGGCCTGGCGGGGGCTGGCGAATGTGGCACAGGGACCATGCTACCGCCGGAGTTCGCCAGCAAAGCCTTCCTCACTGGAGACTTGCGCGGGCAGCCGGGCGGGGGCGTCGCCGTGGTCCGGCACGGGCAATCGCTCCCCGCCGCGGAGGGCGGACTCGTGCGCCACGATGCCAGGGAGCGTGTAGCGGGCGGCTTCCCAGGCGTTGACCGGAGGCAGCGTTCCGGTGGCGACGGCGGTGGCGAAATCGTCCACCAGAAAGTGGTGGCTGCCCTCGTGCCCGTTGTGAAGTCCGCGGAACTCGGCGGGGAGCCGGCTGGCGTCGTGCACGGCGGCCAGCCCGGAGCTGAAGGCGTCCCGCAGGGCCGGTGCGACGTCGGCCAGCGCCGGATCATCGGCAGCGAGCGTGGCCCCGGTGGCCAGTTCGGCGCTGACATCGGTCACGGATTCTTTGTCCTGCCACACACTGACCGTGGCCAGCTGCTCGAAGCTGGCTTCGGTGCCGAAGTACCGGAAGCGGCTTTCGCGCAGGTGGGAGGGGTAGCCGACGCGGCGCATCTCGTTGATGCGCATGGACCCGCCGGTTGAGAGTTCGAACAGCGCGGTGGCGTTGGAGAAGTCGTTGCCGAACATGCTGACGTCCTTGTCGAACACGCCGTCGCCGCTCTCGTCGGGGACGCCGATGCAGCTGACGCTGACGGCATGGCCGCCGATCGCGCCCAGTACCCCGCCCGTGGAGTGGGTCGGGTACAGCATGGGCGGGTAGCTGGCGGTGCGCTTCCAGTCATCCCCGCCGCTGTACTGGTAGGCCTCGTAGAAGCCAAGGTCCATGTCGTGCACATAGTCGCCCTCGGCATAGAAAATGCGGCCGAAGGCACCTTCGGCCCTGCGCTTGCGGGCATACACGGTGGCGGGGTTGTAGTAGCTGGTCTCGCCCATCATGTAGGTCAGGCCCGTCTCGCGGACGGCGTCGATGATCCGGGCGATCTCGTCCTCACTGATGGCCATCGGCACCGCCGAGTAGACGTGCTTGCCCGCGCGGAGCGCCTGCAGCACTAGCGGCCCGTGCGTCCAGCGCTGGGTGAAGATCGCCACGGCGTCCAGGCCGCCGTCGAGCATGGCCTCGAAGCTTTGATATGTCCCGGCCAGGCCGAGCCGCTCCCGGAGGGCCTCGGCCCGTTCCGGCAGGACATCGGTGATATGGACTTCTGAAATTTCGGTGTGGGCGTCGAAGAGCTTGGCGAAGGCGCCTGCGAACTGTCCGGCGCCAACGATGCCTAGTGAGAACGTCATGCACGCAAGTCTCACACCAGTTTCTACTCGAGTCAATAGCTGACCATGAGCGGAAGTTTTCTACCCGGAAACGTAAAAGAAACGGTTGCGCATGGGAAAGTTACTCGTGTAGATTCGTCTTCCAGTTGTAATCCACGTCACAGCATTCATGTCACAGCGGAGGAACCACCAATGACCACCACAACTGCCCGCGGAGCCGTCCCGGCCCGCAAGGCGACCGGCACCGGAACGGGAACGGGCAATGCTGCCCCCCGCCGCCGGCGCCGACCCCGGAGCGACCTGAAGGTCGCACTCTTCTTCATCGCCCCGGCCCTGCTCGGCTTCGTTGCCTTCTACCTTGTGCCGAGCATCCGCGGCGTCTACCTCAGCTTCACCGAGTACAGCGTTCTGGGGGATCCCACCTGGATCGGCACTAAGAACTACACCGCGATCTTCGCGGACGATCTGTTCTGGAACGCCATGGCCGTGACGGTCCAGTACGTGGCACTGAACATCGGCTTCCAGACCGTGATCGCCCTCGGCCTGGCGCTCCTGATGCACAACGTCGCCAAGTCCACCTTCATCCGCGGCGCCCTGCTGCTGCCCTTCCTGGTGGCGAACGTGATCGTCGCGCTGCTGTGGTTCTGGATGCTCGACTACCAGCTCGGCATCGTCAACGAAATCATCAACTGGATGGGCCTGCCGCGCATCGCCTTCTTCGGCAGCGAGCAATGGGCCATCCCCACCATCGCCGGCGTCAACGTCTGGCGTCACATGGGATACACGGCCCTGCTGATCTTCGCCGGCCTGCAGTCCATCCCCAACCACGTGTATGAGGTCGCCTCGCTCGACGGCGCCTCCCCGACCCGGACCTTCTGGAGCATCACGATGCCGCTCCTGCGCCCTGTGCTGGTGCTGGTCCTGGTGGTCACCGTGATCGGTTCCTTCCAGGTCTTTGACACCGTGGCAGTGACCACGGGCGGCGGTCCGATCAATGCCTCCCGCGTCATCCAGATGTACATCTACCAGAAGGCCTTCGGTGAATCCGACTTCGGCTACGCCTCGGCCCTGTCCGTCATTCTCTTCGTCATTCTCGCTCTTGTGGCCTTCGTCCAGATGAAGTTCCTCAAGGGCAACGAATCGGATCTGGACTAAGGAACCCCAGCCATGACTACCTCCGCCCTTTCCCGCAAGAAGCCCGTCGACCACGCTCCCGCTCCCAGGAAGCCGGTGAACTGGCGCCGCGTCGGCGCCTGGGCCCTCGTCGCCGTCGCCGTCGTCGTGACGATCGCGCCGTTCCTCTGGATGCTCCGCACCGCCCTGTCCAGCAACGCCTCCCTGGCCTCGAACGCCAGCAACCTGCTGCCGGCCGACTTTAGCCTCGGCGCCTTCAAGCGGGTCCTGGGGCTGCAGAGCCCCGAGGAAGCCATCGCCGAGGGCGGCTCCGGCGCCGCCATCAACTTCTGGCTGTACCTGCGGAACTCCGTCATCTTCGCCACCGTCACCACCGCGGGGCAGGTCTTCTTCAGCGCGATGGCCGCATACGCCTTCTCCCGGCTCCGCTGGCCGGGCCGGAACGTGGTGTTCGGCCTGTTCCTGGCCACCATGATGGTCCCGCCGATCTTCACCGCCCTGCCGAACTTCCTGATGATCAAGAACCTGGGCCTGCTGAACACCTTCGCCGGCCTGGCCCTGCCATTCCTGTTCATGACCCCCTTCGCCATCTTCTTCCTGCGCCAGTTTTTCCTCTCCATGTCCCGCGAGGTGGAGGAGGCCGCCATGCTCGACGGCGCCAAACACGTGCGGATCTTCTTCCAGATCGTGCTCCCGAACGCCGCGGCCCCGCTGGCCACCTTGGCGCTGCTGACCTTCATCGGCCAGTGGAACGAGTACTTCTGGCCGCTGCTGGTGGGCCAGGACGAGAGCGTCCGCGTCCTCACCGTGGGTCTGGGCGTCTTCAAGTCCCAGTCCCCGCAGGGCGCCCCCGACTGGTCCGGCCTGATGGCCGCAACACTGATCGCGGCCCTGCCCGTCCTCCTGCTCTTCATCGCCTTCGGCAAGCGGGTGGTCAACTCCATCGGCTTCTCCGGCATCAAGTAACCCCGACCCAACACGCACTCCCCCGTCAACAAGCGTTCCCTCAAAGAAGCACTTCCATGAAAGGTCCACCATGAAGAAGACCCTCGGCGCCGTCGCTGCCGCCGCAGCCATCGCCATCTCCCTCTCCGCTTGCGGCGGGTCGGCCCCGGCCTCCACCGAGGCCAAGGGCGAAATCAACTACTGGCTGTGGGACGCCAACCAGCTCCCGGCCTACCAGCAGTGCGCGAACGATTTCACCAAGGCCAACCCGGACATCAAGGTCAAGATCACCCAGCGCGGCTGGGACGATTACTGGACCACCCTGACCAACGGCTTCGTCGCCGGCACCGCCCCCGACGTCTTCACCAACCACCTCTCCAAGTACCCCGAGTACGCCGCGAAGAAGCAGCTGCTCTCCCTCGACGAGGCAGTGGCCAAGGACGGCATCAAGCTGGAGAGCTACACCAAGGGGCTCCCCGAGCTCTGGGTGGGTTCAGACGGCAAGCGCTACGGACTGCCCAAGGACTGGGACACCGTGGGCCTCTTCTACAACAAGGCCATGACGGACTCCGCGGGCCTGACCGCGGAGCAGATGGCCAACCTAGACTGGAACCCGCAGGACGGCGGCAGCTACGAGAAGGCAATCGCGCACCTGACCGTGGACAAGAACGGCGTGCGCGGCGACGAGGCAGGTTTCGACAAGAACAACGTGGCCGTCTACGGACTCGGCCTGGCCGGCAGCGGCTCCGGGCAGGGCCAGACCGAGTGGAGCTTCCTCAGCGCCACCACCGGCTGGAGCGCCACGGACAAGAACCCCTGGGGCACCAAGTTCAACTACGACGACCCCAAGTTCCAGGAGACCATCGCCTGGTGGGCCGGACTGACCGAGAAGGGCTACATGCCCAAGCTCGAAACCACCGTCGGCGCCAGCCTGGCGGACAACTTCGGCGCCGGCAAGGCTGCCATCAACACCACCGGTGACTGGCTGATCGGCCAGTACAAGAGCTACAAGGGCGTGAAGACCGCGTTCGCCCCCACCCCGAAGGGCCCCGAAGGCAAGCGCGCCAGCATGTTCAACGGCCTGGCCGACTCCGTCTGGGCCGGCACCAAGAACCCGGCGGCCTCGGTCAAGTGGGTCGAATACCTCGCCTCCACCGCCTGCCAGGACGTCGTAGCCTCCAAGGCCGTCGTGTTCCCGGCTCTCACCAGCTCCTCCGAGAAGGCAGCTGAAGCGTTCAAGGCCAAGGGCACCGACGTCTCCGCCTTCACCACCCACGTCAAGGAAGGAACCACGTTCCTGTTCCCGATCGCGGATAAGGCAGCCAAGGTGGACGGCATCATGAAGCCGGCCATGGACGCCGTCCTCTCCGGCAAGAAGCCTGCCAGCTCCCTCACCGAAGCCAACGACCAGGTCAACGCCCTGTTCAAGTAAGCCTCTGAAGCCATAGCCGCCAGCGACGGCGGCGACCGGTGCGCGGGATCCCCAGCCGGGATCCCGCGCACCAGCACCTGACTTCCGCACAACTGAAAGCGAATCCCATGCACCCCGTGCACCTGCGTTCTGCCGGCACCAGCCTCCTGCTGGCCTTCGACTCCGGCGAGGCCGAAATCGTCCACTGGGGCGCCGACCTCGGCGAACACCTCCCCGATCTGGCGACCCTCCGCGGGCCCGTCCCCCACTCCGCCCTCGACATCCCCGTCACCGCCGGGCTGCTCCCGCAGGCCTCCTCCGGCTGGGCCGGACGGCCGGGCCTCCGCGGGCACCGGAATGCCGACGGCGGACCCGGCCAGGACTTCTCGCCGGCCCTGCGGGTGGTTTCCGCCCAGGTGCAGGACGGCGGCCGCAGCGTACTGATCATCCACCGTGATTCCGAGGCCGGACTGGACGTCAGCTCCGAGCTCACCCTCCACCCCGGCGGCCTCCTGGAGCTGGCGCACACGCTGACCAACAGCGGCGCGGCCGCGTACCAGCTCGAGGAACTGGCCACCGTGCTGCCGGTGCCGCGGGACGCCACGGAACTGCTCGATCTCACCGGACGCTGGTGCCGCGAAAACCATCCGCAGCGGCACGCCGTCCAGCAGGGAACCTGGGTCCGCACCGGCCGGCACGGCCGGACCGGCCACGATTCCTCGCTGCTCGTGGCCGCCGGGACAGCCGGCTTCTCCAACCGCCGGGGCCAGGTGTGGGCCACGCATTTCGGCTGGAGCGGCAACCACGAGCAGTACCTCGACAGCCTCACCGACGGCCGCCGCATGCTCGGCGCCGCGGAGCTGCTCGGCTCCGGCGAAGTGGTGCTCCACCCCGGCGGCAGTTACCGGACGCCGTCGCTCTTTGCCGCCTACTCCGGCCACGGCCTGGACGGCATCACCGAGACCTTCTACGACTGGTTCCGTGCCCGGCCGCAGCACGTGGACACCACGTCCGGGCGGGTACGCCCCGTGGTGCTCAACACCTGGGAGGCGGTCTACTTTGACCACAGCCTCGAACCCCTGCTGGAACTCGCCGAATCGGCGGCCGGGCTCGGCGTGGAACGCTTCGTCCTGGACGACGGCTGGTTCCGCGGCCGCCGCGACGATCACGCGGGCCTGGGCGACTGGTTCGTCGACGAGGGCCTGTGGCCCGAGGGCCTCACGCCGCTGATCGACGCCGTCACCGGGCACGGCATGGAGTTTGGCCTGTGGGTGGAGCCGGAAATGGTCAACCTGGACTCCGACGTCGCCCGCGAGCACCCGGAGTGGATCGTGGGCCCGTCGGCGCTTTCCTACAAGGACGGCGGCCGGCTCCCGCACACCTGGCGCCACCAGCACGTCCTGGACCTCGCCAACCCGGAGGCCTGGGAGTACATCTACGGCCGCCTCGACGCCCTGCTGCGCGAAAACAACATCGCCTACCTCAAGTGGGACCAGAACCGGGACCTCACCGAGCACGGCCGCGGCGGCCGCCCCTCCGTCCACGAGCAGACGCTTGCGGCCTACCGGCTCTTCGACGCGCTCAAGGCAGCACACCCGGACGTGGAGATCGAAAGCTGCTCTTCCGGCGGGGCACGCGTGGATCTCGGCATCCTGCAGCGCACGGACCGCGTGTGGGCCTCGGACTGCAACGACGCCCTGGAACGCCAGACCATCCAGCGCTGGACCCAGGCCATCCTGCCGCCGGAGCTCGTCGGCGCCCATATCGGACCCACCACCTCGCACACCACGGCCCGCACCCACGACATCTCCTTCCGCGCCATCACCGCACTGTTCGGCCACTTCGGCATGGAGTGGGACATCCGCGCGGCCACGGACCAGGAGCGGGCCACGCTGCGCCGCGTGATTGCGCTGTACAAGCGCCACCGCGCACTGATCCACTCCGGCAAGCGGGTGAACGCGGACACCGCCGAGCCCACCTTGAGTGTCCACGGTGTGGTTGCACACGACGCCGGCGAGGCCCTGTTCGCTGCCGTGTCCCTGGCGTCCGCGCCGGCTGAGGTCCCCGGACTGGCCTCGCTGCCGGGCCTTGACCCGACGCGGAGCTACCGCGTCCGGGCCGAACTGCCCACGCCCCTCGACGGCGACTACGCGCACACCTTCACCCAGATCCAGCCGCCCGCCTGGCTGGAAGACGGGGCCGTTGCCTCCGGCGCCTTCCTCCAGCACGTCGGCCTGCCCCTGCCGGTCCTGAACCCGGAGCACGCCCTGCTCCTGCACGTCCAGGCCCTCTGACCGCCCGGTCCCCACCCCCTGAAGGAACCCCATGACCATCATCAGCCGCAGCGACGCCCCGGCGTCGGTGTCCGCGGTCACCAGCACACGCCTCGCCGACGGGCGCGAACTCCTGTATTTCGACGATACCGACCGTCCCCGGCAGCGCCCGTCCAGGGACCGCCGCGAACTTCCCGAACGCGGACCATCCGGGGAGATCAGGTACGACGCGCTTACCGGGGACTGGGTCGCCGTCGCCGCGCACCGGCAACACCGGACGCACCTGCCGCCGGCGGACGAGTGTCCGCTGTGCCCGAGCACCGATGCGCGGCCCTCGGAGATCCCGGCGGCGGATTACGACGTCGCCGTGTTTGAAAACCGCTTCCCGTCGCTGGGCCCGGATTTCGCACCCGCTCCGGCGGCGCCGGGCTGGGGAACCCGCGGGATCGCCGGCGGCCGGTGCGAGGTGGTCGCCTTCACCCCCGAGCACACCGGGACGTTCGCCGCGCTCAGCAGCCGGCGCGTGCGCACCGTGATCGACGCCTGGGCCCACCGGACCGAGGCACTGAGCGCCCTGCCCGGCGTGGCACAGGTGTTCTGCTTCGAGAACCGCGGCCAGGACATCGGCGTGACACTGCACCACCCGCACGGCCAGATCTACGCCTATCCCTTTGTCACGCCGCGGGCCGCGGTGATGGCCGCGGCCGCCCGGCAGTTCCATGAGGCGGCGGGCGGGGCGGCCACCCTGACCGGGAGCATTTTGGCGGGCGAACGCGCCGATGGCGCCCGGATGGTGCTCGAGGGAGAGTTCTTCAGCGCCTACGTGCCGTTCGCGGCCCGCTGGCCGCTGGAAGTCCACCTCGTCCCGCACCGCCAGGTTCCGGACCTGGCGGCGCTGACCGGCGCCGAGCGCGACGAGCTCGCTGTCCTGTATCCGGACCTGCTGGGCCGGCTGGACGCTCTCTATGGCAGCCCGACGCCGTACATCAGCGCCTGGCACCAGGCCCCCGTTGACCCGGTGCTGCGCCGGTCCGGCTACCTGCACCTGCAGCTCACCTCGCCCCGGCGGGCCGCCGACAAACTCAAGTTCCTGGCCGGCTCCGAGGCCGCCATGGGCGCCTTCATCAACGACACCACGCCCGAAGAGGTCGCCGCCCGGCTCCGGGATGCCAGGACAGGAACCCCATGACCAACATGACCAGCACAGGAACGGCCCTGGCCGACGCGCTCACCGGCGCCTTCGCCGGCCACTTCGGCCGGCACCCCGACGGCGTGTGGCAGGCACCGGGACGGGTCAACCTGATCGGCGAGCACACGGACTACAACGAAGGTCTCGTCCTGCCCTTCGCCATCAACCGCAGCACCACCGTGGCCGTGGCAGCCCGGGCGGACCGCACCGTGCGCCTGGCCTCCGGGTTCCCGGGCGCGGAACCGGTCGAATTCGATCTCGACACGTTCACCCCGGACCAGGCGGCGGGCTGGTCCGCCTATCCGGCGGGCGTGGCCTGGGAGCTGGAACGCGCGGGCATCACAGTGCCGGGTTTTGACCTGTTCGTGTCCTCCGATGTGCCGGTCGGCGCCGGCCTGTCCTCCTCCGCGGCCCTGGAGTGCGCCGTCGCCCTGGGCCTGTCCGATCTCACCGGGGCCGGCCTGGGCCGCGCTGACCTGGCGGACATCGGGCGGCGTGCCGAAAACAACGTGGTCGGCGCCCCCACCGGCATCATGGATCAGTCCGCCTCAATGCTCGGCACCAAGGATTGCGCCGTCTACCTGGACTGCCGCGACCTTAGCTCCCGCCCGGTACCGCTCGGCCTGGCGGAAGCCGGGTTGGTCTGCCTGGTCATTGACACCAAGGTCTCGCACGCCCATGCCAGCGGCGGGTATGCCGCGCGCCGGGCCTCCTGCGTCCGGGGCGCCCGGGCCCTGGGTGTGGGCGCGCTTCGCGACCTCGGTGCCGCCGACTTGCCCGGGGCCGAGCGGATCCTCGACTGGGAGACGTTCCGACGGGTCCGGCACATCGTCACCGAGAACGGACGGGTGGCCCGGACCGCGGAACTGCTCGGGACGCACGGGCCGCTGGCCATCGGGGAACTGCTGGACGCCAGCCACCGCTCCATGCGGGACGACTTCGAGATCTCCTGCCCGGAGCTGAATCTGGCCGTTGACACCGCCCGCGCCAACGGGGCGATCGGTGCCCGGATGACCGGTGGCGGGTTCGGCGGCTCGGCCATCGCCCTGGTTCCGGTGGACGACGCCGATCGGGCCCGGTCCGCGGTCCTTGCGGGCTTCGACGCCCGCGGGCTGCCGGCGCCGGACGTCTTCGCGGTCCTGCCGGCAGAGGGGGCGCGGCGGCTGTGATCAGCTCGGCGGCCGGATGGTCAACGTCCGTAGCCGGCGCGGGAGGATGTCCGCCCGTGCAGCCAGGCCGCGGCCCAGGCGGACATCAGCAGCGCCACCAGCAGCAGGCCGGCGTCGCTCAGGTCCACTGACCCGAGCCAGCTGGTCAGCGGGTCCCCAAGCCCGAATATTTCGTGAAGGGCCCCGCCCAGGGTGATGACGGCTATGAAGAGGGCGGACACCGCCGAGATGCCCGTGATGACGGCATTGAAGCCGAGTTTGCGCCGCGGGTCCGTCAGGGCGGAGCGGTACATCCGCATCATGGCCACGCCGTTGATGGTGTCGCACAGCGTCATGGCCGCCGTGAAGGCCAGGGGAAGCCCCAGCAGGGCGAACGGGGAGACGCCGGCCAGGGATGCCGCCGTCGCCATGACCAGCAGACCGATCGTGGTGGCGGTATCGAAACCCAGCCCGAAGAGGAATCCAATCACGTAGACGTTCCGGGGATGTTGGACCCGGGCCAGCGGACGCGCGAGCAGCCGGGCCACGAAGCCCCTCGCGGCAAGGTTCTCCTGGGAGATCGCGGCACCGGTGCGCGCACCGCGGTAAACCTTCAGTGTTTGGAGGAAGGCGGAGCCGTTGAAGGCACCCATGGCCAGCAGGAACAGCCCCGACACCCCGCTGCCGATGAGCCCCAGCAGCAGGTTCCCGGGGGTCCCCTCTACCATGACGCTCCCCACCAGCGAGGCTCCCGCCACCACGAGCACCCCGGCGAGGACCACCACGGAGCTGTGGCCCAGACTGAACGCGAAGCCCACGCTGACCGGATCGCGGTGCTCGGCCGCGAACTTCCGGGTGGAGTTATCGATCGCCGCGAGGTGGTCCCAGTCGTAGCTGTGTTTCACCCCCGCCAGGTAGGCCGTCAGTACCAGTCCGATCCCCAACCGCTGTCCGCCCCCGGCCGCACCGGCCACAAGGAGCACGACGGCGGCGGCGTGCAGTGCGGCCACCGCGCCGAAGGTCACCAGCAGCCGGGTCCTCAGCGGCAGGTGCGCCCGCCGGCGGTAGAGCCGGTGCAGTGCGGCCACCTGCTCGATCGTGGCCATCAGTACTTCCTCAGATCCAGCGGATCCTGTCCGTACCAGCGTTTGCGCAGCAGGGCGGTGGCGGCCCCAGCAACGCGCTGCAGTTCCTCCGTGCTGTTCGAGAGCGACCTCAGCACCAGCCCGGCCGTTCCCAGCACGGCGGCGGTGAGCGAAATGCCGGTATGGGCGCCGAACCCGGCCGTGATCTCGTGGAGTTCGTCGGCAAGAGCCTGGTCCACCCGCGGGTCCACCACGATCAGCGACCCCAGGTGGCTGAAGCCCTCCATGAACGCCAGGCCCGTGACATCGCCCAGCGGCGGGCGTATGAGCACGTTGTCCAAGGCCAGCAGCCCGCCCGCTCCCGCGCCCGCTCCCCCGGACTCGACCCGGATCTCGGTCCGCAGCCGCAGCTCCTCGTACCGGAACGAGGCCCCGTCCGGCGACCACCCCGGCGTGATGATTTCGGCCATGATCAGGCTCGACGACGGCCGCACTGTAACGTGGGTATTCTGCCGGTAGCTGGCCTCCCGGTAGGCGATCACCTGGTCCGGGGCGAGCTCCACGCGGGCCCCCTCCCCAAGCCGCAGCCTCATCCGCTGCTCGGCAAAGGATCCCGGAGTCCGGTAGATCTTGGTGGCCGACTGCGTCGCGAGCAGCAGCTTCGCCCCGTCCGCGACCTCCACGTCAATCACATAGAGGTCGGCCCCCAAATATGCCCCGCCCGGGTTCACCAGCACATAACAAACCTGCCCGCTCGCATCCAAGTAGTGCGGCCGCAAAACCCTCAAAGCCCCGCGATGGAACTGGTGCGTCGTCACCGACCTTCCGCCCCGATCTTCGACGACGAGTTCGAGCTCCCCCATCGGTTCCCGCACGCTCTGGTTGGTTCCGGCGGCTTCGCCGGATTTGGGGCCGTGCCCGTCCCCAGCCGCTCCCAACTCTCGCAAGCTCGAGTCGGGGCCCTCGCGGCGGTGGGCCCCCCGCGGTGCCCGCCACGCCGCGGCCCCAAAATCCGGCCTCCCCGCCTCAGCGGTTAAGTCGCCAGGACTCAGCCTGAGAGCGCTCACGACGCCAGGTCGAGCATCAGGACGTCACGCCGCACCCATTCGATGACGCGCTCCAGCCCTTCGTCGGTCTTGAGATTCGTGAAGCAGAACGGCTTCTCGCCCCTGAATTCGCGTGAGTCCCGTTCCATGACGGAGAGGTCCGCGCCGACGTGCGGCGCGAGGTCGGTTTTGTTGATGATGAAAAGGTCGGCCTTGATCATGCCCTGGCCGGCCTTGCGCGGGATCTTCTCGCCCTGGGCCACGTCGATGATGTAGATGGAGAAGTCCACCAGTTCGGGGCTGAAAGTGGCGGAGAGGTTGTCGCCGCCGGACTCCACAAAGATCACCTGCAGATCCGGGTGCCGCTTCTTCAGCTCCTCGATGGCCGCCGTGTTCATGGAGGTGTCCTCGCGGATGGCGGTATGCGGGCAGCCGCCGGTTTCGACGCCGATGATCCGGTCCAAGGGGAGGATGCCGTTGGCGGCGAGGATCTTGGCGTCCTCGATCGTGTAGATGTCGTTGGTGATGGCCGCCATGGAGATATCCCGGCTCATGTGGCGGGTGAGGCGCTCCACGAGCTGGGTCTTTCCGGCACCCACCGGGCCGCCGATGCCGATCTTGATGGGCTCAGACATATTCTTCTCCAGACATATTTCTCGTACGGCTAGCTCATGAACATGCGGGCGCGCTGGCGTTCGTGCCGCATCTGCGAAATTTCGAGTCCGGGGCTGACGGCGCCAAAGTCGTCAGGCGTGAGGTGGCCGGCCCGCTCAGCCGCTGCAGCGACGTCGTCGGCTGCCTTTCGTAGGAGCCGCTGGCCGGCGTTCTGCCCCAGCGGGATCGCCCGGACCGCGTTCTGCGTCAGCGACGTGACCGTGGCGAACAGGTAGGCGGTCAGGGCCTCGCCCGGCGGGACAGCCAGGGAACGGGCGATCACGGCGAATGCCAGCGGCTGGTGCCCGGCAGCACGGCCGGACGTCACGAGCTCTTGGTACTCCGCCAGCCCGGGGGAGGGAAAAATCTCGGCCCCGATCTCCAGCAGCCGGGTGCCCATCTTGATGCTGGCCTCGCGCACCTGCCGGGGCAGGAGCTGAGCGGTCAGCAAGGCATCCAGTTCAGCAACGGGAACACCTTCATAAAGGAACCGGATGGCCAGGGCGTCCGAGTACGTCAGCTGCTGTGAAATAAACGCCGCCAGCCACACCCCAAAGCTCGCTTCATCTCGCACCAGCCCGCGCTCGATGTACGTCTCAAACCCCAGCGAGTGAGCAAAAGCCCCGGTGGGCAGCGCAGAATCCGTCAGCTGCTGCAACGCGAGCTGGTAGGACTCGGGACTAGTGCGAGTGTTCGGCATGGCGGAAGGGGACGGGCATCACGCGCTCCTGGCGGTCGTAGGGCGCTCCGACGTGTTTGAGATAGTCCTCCACGGTGTGGTCGTACTGGCAGACCATCACCTCTGCCCCATACTCCGAGGACGCATCGAAGAACTGGGCCTGCAGGTGCCGGTTGCCCAGGGAGTGCGCCACGACGCCCATCTCGTGGACGGAGCGCGGGGCAATCACCAGGACATCTGTGGGCAGCACCGACACCACGATCATGTTGGTCCCGGCCAGGTGCAGGATGTCGCCGTCGCGCAGGTCCCCGGAACCGGCGCGGAGGCGGATGCCGAGCTCCTTCCCGTGGTCGGTGGTGACGCGCTGGATGCGTTTGACCAGCTGGGCGCTGGGCAGCACCACCTTTTCCCGGTGCAGCCCCAAGTAAGGGTCCGGAC
This sequence comes from Arthrobacter sp. ES3-54, assembly GCF_029504395.1. Classification (GTDB taxonomy): domain Bacteria; phylum Actinomycetota; class Actinomycetes; order Actinomycetales; family Micrococcaceae; genus Arthrobacter. The sequence continues at coordinate 175,834 of NZ_JAQFIF010000003.1, read as the reverse complement.
CGGGAGGGAGGTCGTGGGTGTTGCCGAGGACCTTTTCGATGATCATGCTGGTCTCCTCTGGAAGCCTAGAAAAGGAAGTAGCGCTGCGCCATGGGCAGGACGTCCGACGGTTCGCACGTGACGTCCTCGCCGTCGACCCTCACCTGATACGTCTCCGGGTCCACGTCGATATCAGGGGTGGCGCCGTTGTACTTGAGGTCCGCCTTCGTGAGGCTGCGGATGCCGGACACCGGCCGGATGACCTTCTCCAGTCCGAGCTCCGCCGGGACCCCGGCGTCGATGGCGGCCTGGGAGAGGAAGGTGATGGAGGACTGCTGCAGCGCCTTGCCGTAGGCGGCGAACATCGGCCGCATGGTGCGCGGCTGCGGGGTGGGAATGGAGGCGTTGGCGTCGCCCATGAGGGCGTAGGCGATCTGGCCGCCCTTGAGGACCAGCTCCGGCTTCACTCCGAAGAACGCCGGGTCCCAGAGAACCAGGTCCGCAAACTTTCCCACCTCCACCGAGCCGATCGAGTCGGCCATGCCCTGCGCGATGGCCGGGTTGATGGTGTATTTCGCCACGTAGCGCTTGAGCCGGAAGTTATCGCTCTCCGCCCCCAGACCGGCAGCAGCGCCGTGGCTGCCGCCATCAGGGTCCTTGAGCACGCCGCGCTGCTTCTTCATCTTGTCCGCCACCTGCCAGGTGCGGATGATCACTTCGCCCACGCGGCCCATGGCCTGGGAGTCCGAAGACGTGATCGCGAAGATGCCCAGATCCTGCAGGACGTCCTCGGCCGCGATGGTCTCGGCCCGGATCCGGGAATCCGCGAACGCCACATCCTCCGGGATGTCCGGGTTCAGGTGGTGGCACACCATGAGCATGTCCAGGTGCTCTTCGATGGTGTTGCGCGTGTAAGGCAGGGTGGGGTTCGTCGACGCCGGCAGGACGTTGGGCAGCCCGGCGATCTTGATGATGTCCGGTGCGTGGCCGCCGCCGGCGCCTTCCGTGTGGAAGGTGTGGATCACACGGCCGTCGATCGCGCGGATGGTGTCCTCCACGAAGCCGCACTCGTTCAGGGTGTCGGTGTGAAGGGCCACCTGCACGTCGTATTCGTCCGCGACCTTCAGCGAGGTGTCGATCGAGGACGTGGTGGATCCCCAGTCCTCGTGGACTTTCAGTCCGATCGCGCCGGCGCGGATCTGTTCAGCGAGCGGCTCGACGGCGGAGGCGTGCCCCTTGCCGAACAGCCCGATGTTGATGGGGAGCCCTTCTGCGGCCTGCAGCATCCGGTGGATGTGCCATTTGCCGGGCGTGACGGTGGTGGCCTTTGTGCCTTCGGCGGGGCCGGTGCCGCCGCCCACCATGGTGGTCACGCCGCTGCACAGGGCAGCCGGGACCTGCTCCGGCGAGATGAAATGGATGTGGGAGTCCACCCCGCCGGCCGTCAGGATTTTCCGATCACCGGCAATGATCTCGGTGCTCGCCCCGATCACGATGTCCACGCCGTCACTGATCTGCGGGTTGCCGGCCTTGCCGATCCGGAAGATGTGGCCGTCCCGGAGCGCGACGTCGGCCTTGTAGATGCCGGTGTAGTCCAGCACCACTACGTTGGTGATCACGGTGTCCGGGATGGCTCCCCCCTGGACGTCCCCGTCCCTGGTCAGCTGGCCGTTCTGGCCCATGCCGTCGCGGATCACCTTGCCGCCGCCGAACACCACTTCCTCGCCGTAGACGGTGAGGTCCTTCTCGATCTCAAGGAACAGATCGGTGTCGGCCAGGCGGATCGCGTCGCCGGTCGTCGGGCCGTAGAGGTCCGCGTATTGCCTGCGGGACAATTCAAAACTCACTGTGCGTCGCCCTTCCGCTCGGAAACGTGGAGTTCGGTCTCGTGGAGTTCGGTCTCGCGGAGTCCGGTCTGGCCGAGTGGTCCGTTGACGGCGTTGCTAAGGCCGTACACTTCACGGCTGCCCGCGAGTTCAATCAGCCGGACAGTCCTGCTGTCCCCCGGTTCAAACCGCGCGGCGGTGCCTGCCGGAATGTCCAGGCGCCGGCCGTAGGCGGCCCGCCGGTCGAACTGCAGCGCCGGATTCGCTTCGGCAAAGTGATAGTGCGAGCCCACCTGGACGGGGCGGTCACCGGTGTTGGTCACCGCGACGGTCACCGCCTCGCGGCCCGCGTTGATCACCAGCGGCGTGGCGCTGAGAACGTATTCTCCCGGAATCATGGAGGCCCCCTAGCGGATGGGATCGTGAACGGTGACGAGCTTGGTGCCGTCCGGGAAGGTGGCCTCGACCTGGACGTCGTGGATCATTTCCGGCACGCCCTCCATCACGTCATCGCGGTTAAGGAGGGTGGTTCCGTAACTCATGAGCTCCGCCACGGTCCGGCCGTCCCGGGCGCCCTCCATCAGTTCGTAGCTGATGACGGCGACGGCCTCGGGGAAGTTCAGCTTCAGCCCGCGGGCCTGGCGGCGGCGGGCGAGGTCCGCCGCGACCACGATCATGAGCTTTTCCTGCTCACGGGGCAAGAGGTGCATGACGGAATCCCTTCAAGAACCGGCCGGCTGGCGGACCGCAGATGCCGCGGTGTGACCAGCGTAGGCCCCGGAGATTTCCTACAGGTTTCCGGAGTCACAGTTTTCGGTACCTTGTCGCTGCCGGCGCCCGTGGGCGGCGGCTCCCGAGCTAAACGCTACCCGGTGATCCGCCAGCGGGCCTGGAATTCGGGGTGGTCCGCGTACGGCAGGGCCAGGGTGTGCAGGGAGAGCGTGGTCCATTCAATAACGTCCGGCACCCATCCGGCGTCGGCGGGTTCCTCGCTGACCAAGGTGGCCAGCACGGACTGGCGGGCGGATTCAATGATGCCGATGAGTTGGCGCTTGGCCTCGCACTCGCGGAGCAGGCGGCGTTCATACCACTCGCCGGATACGGCAAGCGTGGGGTCGCCGAGCAGTTTCAGGGCGGCAGCTTCGTCTTCTGTAATGCGTGCGGTCAAGAACTCGACGATGTCCACTAACCGAGCCTATGCGCGCCGGTGCTCACACGGCTACGGCCTAGCGTTTCCCCCTTTTCCCTCCGATCGGCACAAGCCGCGCTTGTTAGGGTGGACGAATGAAACGACGTCTCGCCGCCCTTGCCGCTGCCGCCTTCTTGATCGCCCTTACCGGCTGTGGCCAGGTGCAGGACGCTGCCGAAAAGGCCGTCAACAACGGGGCATCCCAGGTTGCTACAGCGACCGGCGGTGAAGTGAGGAAGCAGGCCTGCGCCCTCGTGGAGGACGGCCTGGTCAGCGTCAAGGACAAGGAACTGCTGGGCGGCCTTGTCGCCGGCGCGGAAACCGCGGGGGCACCCGCTGAGATCACCACGCCGCTGCGCCAGATCGCTGACTCCGGCGACCAGGTTCCGGCCGAATCCGTCAAGGCTCTTCAGGATGCCTGCGCCAAGTAACCCGTGCCGGGAGCGGGCAGCGCCTTAGCGTTTCCCCTTTTTCCTGGAGCCCTTGCCGCGGCCCTTGTCCGGGTTGGGCGCGTAACGCTGCGCCACCTTGGGCTTCTTGGCGGCTCCGGTGCCGCGCCGGTCCGGCTTGGGCTCGCGTTTGGGTTTCTCCTGCTGCGCCGAGGGCTGGCGGGAGCTCGCCGCGGTGCGTCCGCGGACAATCCCGATGAACTCCTCGATGACCTCGTCCGTGGCGTCGCTGGGCCAGGCCAGGGCGATCTCCGTTCCGGGCGCACCCGTGAGTTTCCGCGCCACGGTGTCCTTGACGTTGAAATGCCGGGCCACGGACATCGGCAGGATCACCAGCCCTGCACCGGATGCGACCACCTGCAGGGCCATCTCGGGGCCGCCGAGTTCCTGCACGTCGAGGAAGGTCTCGGCAGACAGGTCCGCCAGCCCCACTTCCTCAAACAAAGAAATCTCGTGCCCCTTGGGCGCCACCACCACCGGCTGTTCCTCGTAGAGCGGGATCACGCTGAGGCCCTCGCGTTCCACCGGGAGCCGGACGAAGCTCAGGTCTGCGGAACCGTCGCGGAGCACGGCGAGCTGCGCGCCGTCGTCCGACATAAAGGAGTGCAGCGGCACATCCGGCATCCGCTCCTCCCAGCGCCGGATCCATTTTCCGGGTGTCACACCGGCGACGTACGCGAAGCGCAGCTCGCGCCCAACTGCAACGGCTGGGACGACGGCGGTTTCGTCGGGGGTCTGGGGTGCTTCTTCTGCTGCGGACACATGTTCACAGTACCGCCCGGAGTGGCGCGGGGGTCCGCCCCGACGGCTGCACCGTGCTGGTTAGATGCTGTCTTGGTGCTGGTTTGGTGCTGTCTTGGTGCCTTGCGGCTGGTCCGCCGGATACCCTTGAACTATGACCTCTGCAAACTCCCAGTCCATGAAGCCGGCCACCGTTGCCAAGAAGCTTGGCATCTACCTGCCGGCGACACCCCAGGAGTTCCAGGATTCGGTCATCACGCGCGCCGATTTCGCCGAGCTTCAGGCCAACCCGCCGGAGTGGCTCGCGGAACTGCGCCGCAACGGCCCCCACCCGCGTCCCGTGGTGGCGCAGAAGCTCAACGTCTCCATCAGCGGCCTGTCCCGCGGTGGTGTTGAGGAAGCGCTGACGACGGCGGAAATCACCGCGCTGCTCCAGGCTCCCCCGGCATGGCTGGTCGCCGAGCGCGCCACCCACGCCGCCGTCCGCGCCGAGGCGCAGCGGGTCAAGGATGAGGCCGCCAAGAAGGACGCCAAGAAAGCCCGCGCCAAGGCCGAATAGCGGCGCGCGCTGCCTTCCGGACCCTGTTTTCATTCCGCGGACGCAGGACTATGCTCGCGGGATGAGTCGGGGCCGCCGGCCCGATCGCCCTCCGTATCCCCATCCACCAGCCTCCGGCGGAGCATCGGGAAGGAACAGGCCAGGGCCTTCAAGATCGGGTATTTTGTCGGAAGCCTTTCGAGCACGTCCATCAACCGCACCCTGTCCAAGGCTCTGATCCGGCTTGCACCCGCGGAACTGGAGTTCACGGAAATTTCCATCAAGGACCTGCCGCTGTACAGCCAGGACTATGATGCCGCGTATCCGCCCGAAGGGCAGGCCCTGAAGGACGCCATCGCCGCGTCCGACGGCATCCTGTTCGTCTCGCCCGAATTCAACCGGTCCATCCCCGGAGCGCTGAAGAACGCCATCGACTAGGGATCCCGGCCCTGGGGCACCAACTCCTTCGCCCGCAAACCCACCGGAATCATCGGCGCCTCCCCCGGCGGCATCGGCACGGCCGTGATGCAGTCCTCGTTCCGCAGCGTGCTGAGCTTCCTCGACGCGCCGCAGCTGAATGCGCCGGAAGCGTACATTCGCTTTGTTCCGGAGATTTACGGCGAGGATGGCGAGGTCAAGGACGAAGCCACGGCCGGGTTGCTACGCCACTACATGGAGGAATACGGCTCCTTTGTGGCGAGGGTGCTGGCCGCCAACGCGCCCGGCCACATCGGCGACGAACACCCGGACAAGGACAAAGCCAGCCGCTAGGACCTGCCCGGGGTCCCCTTGGTCCGGTAACTAGTCCTGGTGCAGCTGCACGAAGTTCCCGCAGCCGTCATCCATCACCACACTGGTCCCTGCGGGCCCCTCGGACGGCTCCGCCTGGAACATCACGCCCTTGGCTGCCAGCCGGTCGTATTCGGCGCGCACATCTGGCACGCCAAAGACGATCGCCGGAATTCCGGCGTCGTGCAGGCCGTTCATGTAGGCCGCGCCGATCGGGTTGTCACTGGGCTCCAGCAGCAGTCCGGCGCCCCCGGCACCGTCCGGATCCTTGACGATGAACAGGTTGTGCTCCGGCATGGCCATCAGGGTTTCGAACCCCAGCGTGCCGGTGTAAAACTCATGGGCCGAGGCTGGATCCTTGACGTGGATACTGCACATTTTCAGTCGCATGGCCCCTAGGCTACGCCGGGAGGAACCGTGACGGAACCGCGGCGCGGCCTTCGCGCCCGGCCTGGCGGCCGGCATCAGCTCGGCCTGCGGGGCATTGACGGCCCCGCCGCCAGGGATTCCAATGGAACTAGCGGAACAGCGCCCGCCCGGGACCGTTCCGGGGAGGTGTGCAATGACGCTTTCACTATCCGGTGCCCTCGCGGCCTGGCAGTTTCTCGCCCTCGCCATCCTGGTTGCCGGAGCGGCTTTCGCCTCGGTCTACTTCGCCCGCAAGCACCTGGCCCTTAAAGACGGTCTCTCAGAAGGCGCCGACGGCGCGTTTTGGGACGTTTTCGCCGGACTCGCCGTCGTTGTGCCGGCCATCATCCTTGCCTCCTCCGCCTGGCCCTGGGCCGGCCTGGCCCTCGGGATTCTGGCCGCAGGGGCGGGCGTGGCGGCACTGGCAGCGGCTCCCCGGCTGCTGGCCAGGCAGGATGCCCGCCGCGCCGGCCGGGAAACCCAGCTCAAGAACGCGGCGGCGGCCGCACGGCACCGCCGCGCCCTGGCCCGGTGGCAGCAGTACGAACTGGATCCGGGGTATTCGATTGACTATCCCGCAATGAGCGACCCCCGGCAGCCGGAAACGGCGGCCCTGATCCGGGCGATCAAGGCCGCCGAGCGCCTCGGCGGCAACGCGGATCGTCCCTCTACCGATGCCGCCTACGCCCCGGCTGTGGAGCGGCTGGAGGATGCCCTGGCTGCCGCTGAACGCGCGGCCGGCGTCAGCCGAGCCGGGCTGCCCGGTCCGGACCACGCGCACAGCTGATTCGCGGAATTGCTGATCCCAGCAGTATCCGGCAACCTCGGAAAGGTTCCATCATGACTGACATCACGATCATCGGCAGCGGCAACATGGCACGGGCGATCGGCACCCGCGCCGTCGCTGCCGGTCGTTCCGTCCAGGTTCTGGACCGGACGCCGGAGAATGCCGCCAAGCTCGCTGCTGAACTTGGCGGCGACACCAGCCCCGGCGGCCTGAGCGAGGTTCCCGAAGGCGACATCGTCGTCCTCGCGCTGTACTTCGGTCCGGCCAAGGAAGTTGCCACGCACTTCGGCGATACCCTCAGTGGCAAGACCGTGGTGGAGATCAGCAATCCGATCGACACCGAGACCTTCGATTCGCTGGTTGTCGCCCCGGGGACGTCGGCGGCCGAGGAAATCGCCGCGCTGCTGCCGGGCGCACGGGTGGTGAAGGCCTTCAACACCACCTTCGCCGGCCCGCTCGGCTCCGTGACGGCTGGCGGCCCGCCGATGGATGTGTTCATTGCCTCGGACTCCGAAGAGGCCCGCAACGAGGTCGCGGCCTTCGCCGAAGCCGCCGGACTCCGTCCGCTCCAAGTGGGCGGGCTACGCCACGCCCGCGAACTGGAGGGCTTCCAGCTGCTGGTGATGGCGCTGCAGGCCAACCCCGCGTATCCAACCTTCAACTGGGGCACCGGCCTGAAAATCGTCGACTAGGAGGTCAGCGGCCAGGACACTGTCGGCCAAAACGGCTGTGCCCGGTTCCGCGGGCCTAGAGCTCGACCGTTCCGCTTTCGCCGACGCTCATCCGGCTCTTGGTGACCTTGGACTTGATCCACTGCAGCACTGTGGCCGCCGTGCCGCCCGGGCTGGCCCAGTACTCGGCGGAGTCCGAGTTGACGTGGAGCAGGACCACCTCGGGGGTGTCAGGTCCGTCCGGGAACCAGGCCTCCACCACCTGGTTCCACATATCGTGGATCAGCTGCCGGTCGGTCACCACTTCGGCAGTCCCGGCCACCGAGACCCACTCGGTGCGCTTGCCGAAGGACACGTTCACCGCCGGGTTGGCGCGGATGTGGGCCACCTGCGAGGTGTTCGCCGAGGTGAAGAACCACATGTCGCCGTCGTCCTTGACCTCCTGGACGGCCAGCGGCCGGCTGACGAGCGCGCCGGCTTCGTTGATGGTGGTGAACATTCCGATGTGCGAATCGTTGATGATGTCCGTGACTTTGCTGATGCTTTCGGCATCCGACATGCTCTCACCTCGTTCTCGTTCCAACGGGGGAACGTCCCCCTCCGGACAGCCTATTGATAAGTGTGCTTACTTTCCAATGGCTGCCGGACGGAGACCCTCCTGAAACCGGCCGCGGACTCAGTGCCCGCGGGACAGGACCTTGCCCCTGAAGAACTCGGGGCGGAGCTTGGCCATCACCAGCATGAGCACCACGCCCAGCAGGATGACGCCCATGCCCAGGATGAAGACCAGGCCGACCCCACCGATTGACGAGCCGGAACCGTACGCGGGATCCATGGAGTCATAGGCCGTCTTGACGAACATGACCAGCAGGGTGACGCCGCCCAGGAGGGGGGCCAGGAACTTGAAGAAAAACGCCTTCGTCCCGCTGAACGCCTCGGCGCGGAAGAACCAGACACAGGCCAACGCGGTGATGCCGTAGTAGAAGCAGATCATCATGCCCAGAGCCGTGATGGTGTCCCACAGCGCATTCTCCGACGTCGTGCGGGTAATGACATAGAAGGCCGCGGCAGCCACAGCCGAGGCGATCGTGGCATAGCTCGGCGACTTGTACGTGGGGCTGATCCTGCCGAACTTTTGCGGCAGCGCCTTGTAGTGGCCCATGGACAGCAGGGTGCGCGCGGGCGAGACGAACGTGGACTGCAGCGACGCTGCGGAGCTGCTCAGGATGGCCAGCGACATCAGGATGGCGAACGGGCCCATCACCGGCCCCGCGAGGACCGCGAAGATGCTGCCCTGGTTCTCCGGGTTGCCGGCACCGAGGCCGGTGTCGCCGACGCCGGCGAAGGACAGCGTTGCCAAGGCAACGGTCATGTAGATGATCACGATGACCAGTACGGTGACCGTGGCGGCACGGCCCGGGGTCTTCTCCGGGTTCTTGGTCTCTTCATTCATGGTCAGCGTGACGTCCCAGCCCCAGTAGATAAAGATGGACAGCGAAACGCCGGCGGCAAAAGCGGAGAAGGATCCCACCGCGAACGGATTGAACCAGTCCGGGGCAATGGCAGTGGCGTCAAAGGCAGTCCCGTTGGCGACGTGGCTGAACGCAGCCACGGAGAACCAGCCAAGGACCAGCAGCTGGAATCCCACGAGAACGTACTGGACGGTCTTGGTGGTTTCCATGCCGCGGTAGGAGATCCAGCAGGCGAGGGCAATGAACACCAGCGTGGTCGCGATGTTCAGAGGCAGGTTCGTGGTGAGGTCGGCCAGCTCCGCGTTGCCGGTGAGCTGCGCCAGCATGAGGTAGAAGAAGTCCACCGCGACTGCGGCCAGGTTCGAGAGCACGATGATGGTCGCAGCAATCAGCCCCCACCCGCCCATCCAGCCAATCCAGGGGCCAAAGGCCCGCGAGGCCCAGGTGAAGGACGTGCCGGCGTCGGGCATGGCGTTGTTCAACTCGCGGTAGCCGAGCGCCACCAACAGCATGGGGATAAAGCCCACCAGGAAGATCGCGGGCAGGTGCACGCCGACCTCGGCCACGGTGGGGCCCAGTGCCGCCGTAAGGGTATACGCCGGGGCGATACAGGAAATACCGATGACGACGGCGCCAATCAGGCCCACCGATCCTGCCTTGAGGCCCTTCTCACTGAGGCCGTGCTGGTCGCGCTGGCCGGGCTGCTGTCCGGGGTGCGACGCTTGGGACATCGCGTGTTCAGTGCTCATTTTTCTGCCTCTCGGGGAACGTCATTGGATGCCGACTGGTTGGGGTGCTTGAGTTCATAGTCACTCGGGACCACGATCATCGGCACCGGCAGGGCGCGCAGAATGCGGTTGGCCGTGCTGCCAAGGAAGATGGACCGGCTCGTGGCCAGCCTGCTGGATCCGATCAGCAGGACCTCGCCGTCTTCCCAGCCCAGGCGATCCACGGCTTCCTCGATGCTGCGGCCCTGGGCAACGACGACTTCCGTCTTCGCCTCCTCCCGGACCTCCTGCTCGCCGCCTGGCAGGGCGGCGGCCAGGTGCTTGGCCGCGAGCTCCCGCGCCGCCTCCGCGGCGCCAGCCGCATCGCCGCCGTCGAGCGCCAGCAGCGAGACCACGCGCAGCGGAACCTCCCGGTTCACAGCCATGCCGAGGGCAAAATCGAGCAGCTTCTCGGCACCGGCCCGGGTGCCGAGCCCGCAGCTGATCCGGGTCAAGGCCTCCTTGCGGTGGTAGCCGTGCGGTGCCAGGGCCACCGGAACCGTCGAGGCGTGGAGCAGGGCGCTGGCCACCGACCCGATGGTGAACCGTTTGAAGATCCCGTTGCTGGTTGCGCCGATGATGAGCATGTCCGCGCCCAGTTCCTCGGCCGCCTGGATCAGCGCGTGAGCGTCCGAGTCGCCGCTGCGGATGTGGGCCTGCGCCGGGACACTGGATGGAACCAGCGCCAGCGCCTGGTCGAGCCACTCCTGGGCCTGCTCGTTCAGCAGATTTTCGAAGCCGGCGTTCGGTGCGTGGGCGTGCCCGAACTGTTGCACTTCCGGCACCACCAGCACAAGGTCCAGGCTTGCTCCACGCCCGAGGGCCAGGGAGACGGCCAGATTGACCGCATCATGGCCTCTGGCATTGGCTGAGTACCCCACTACGTAACGCATCTGGCCGCTCTCCTTACTCAATTGAACTGTTAGGGGTTTCTACGACGCGACGGACGCGCGGTCCGCTGCTGCGACGATCCGGGCGGCCGTGATCTGCCCCATCCGGACGGCGCCGTCGACATGCTGGTAGCCCTCGGCCGCGAGGTCGGAGCAAGACCAGTAGATGGGGCCGACCGGCTTCAGCTGGTCCTTCCCGTACCGGTGCAGGCCGCCGAGGTCGTAGCTGGCGGCGTAGGCTCCGCGGGTCCATTCCTCGGAGCCCCAGTCGGACTCGTAGTAGACCTCGGGACCCAGGGCTTTTTCGCCGAGGAAGGACGCAATAGATTCGAGGATGGCGCGACGGCGGTCCTCGGCACTGAGCTCGAACATCGCGTCGGCCTTCTCGTCCGAGACGAAGCCCACCAGCGTGCCGCGGGGGTCCTCGTGGTTCGTGTTGTCGTAAACCTCCTGCACAACCGCGCCGGCGCCGAAGGCGGTCCCGGAGAGGCCCTCCTCCCGCCAGAACGGCGAGCTGTAGACGGCGTGAACCTTGATGACCAGGCCAAGGGACTGGTGCTGGTGCATCTGGTGCTGGCGGCGGGGCAGCGGAGGGTTGAAGGACACCCTGGAGTAGAGGTTCGGCGGCACGGCCATGATGACGAAGCGGGCATTCACGGTGGCCCGTTCCGAGACGGCGTTGACGCGGTATCCCCCGCTCGGGTCCTCGGCCCAGTTGATGGTGCGGACCGGGCTGTCGAGGACCACGTCCCCGCCCAGTTCCGCGGCCTGGAGCAGCGATACCTGCTGCATCCCGCCGACAACCCGCTTGTCCAGGATGAAGTCCTCGTCGGTGAGGTTGCTGAAGGACCCGGCGGAGGCGGCCATCAGGACGGCCTGGAGGGCGGAGAAGGCATGGGCGGGCTTGGTCAGCATGCCGCCGGCGATGAACAGGCCGATGTTGTTGCAGGCCTCCTCATCCGGTGAGTTCTGCCGCAGCCAGTGGTGGAAGGAAATCGTGTCCAGTTCGCGGGCCTTGGGGTGTGCCCACGGCTCCTCGGCACCGATCTCCGCGGCGAGGGAATCCAGCAGGGCCGTGAGCTTGTCCATTTCGGCGGCGGTGGTTTCGCCGACGGGGAAGGTGTCACCGCTATACAAGGTGCGTTTGCCGTCCGCGCCGATATAGACGGATTCGCCGTCGCGGTAGCGGGAATAGGTCTGCAATCCGAGCTCATCCAGGAGCCCCAGGAGTGCAGTCTGGTCCGGCGAGACCCACTGGCCGCCGATTTCGAGCATGGCCCCGTCAATCGTGTCGGTCCAGGTCCGGCCGCCCACGCGGTCCCGTGCCTCGAGCACCGCCACACTGAGTCCGGCCTTCTTCAGTTCGCGGGCTGCAGTCAGTCCCGAAGGTCCGGCCCCTACGACGACGACGTCGCGGTCAAGTTCCAGCATGATGTCCTCTCCGTGGCCGCTAGAGTGATGCGGACCACTAAATGAATGCCGTTCATTTAGATGATAGACCTTCCCTGCGCTTCAGGGAAGACCCCCTGCCAAGTGAATTTCGCCCGTAAAGTTGGGGGCAGAATGGGCTAAGTCCCGCAACTGACAGCAGAGCTAGAAAAAGAAAGGCCCGGAATGACGGCAGCAACCAGCGTCCCCGCCGATCCGCACAGCCCCGCAGATCAACACAGCCCCGCCGCCAACCCCCGCCGCCGCGTGGGCCGGCCCGCCGCGGCCGTTCTGGATCAGGGCGGCATCACTGCGGCCGCCCTGCAGCTGATCGGCAAGAGCGGATACGACGGCTTCACTATGGCCGCGCTGGCGAGCACCCTCAATGTGGCTCCTTCGGCGCTGTACAACCACGTCTCCTCCAAACGGGACGTTCTGGTCCTCGTCCAGGACCACTTGACGTCGTTCGTGGACGTCGCCGCGTTTGAGACCGAGCCGTGGGAGCAAGCGGTGAGGGACTGGGCCTGGAGCTACCGTGATGTATTCTCCAAGCACACGCCGCTGATCCCGGTGATCGCCGTGCTGCCTGTGACGGACGCACCCAAGACGCTGGCCATGTACGAGGCCGTCAGCGCCGGTTTCAGCCGGGCGGGCTTTCCCCAGGAGCGCATCATCCCGGCGATCGTGGCGTTCGAATCGTTCATCTTTGGCTCCGCCTACGACGTCACGGCACCGGCGGATATCTTCGATTCCGGGACCATGGCCGCCTCGACACCGCATTTCACCTCCGCCGTCCAGCGCCTGGCCGAGGACAGCCATGAAAAACCGGCCGACGTCGCCTTCAGCCTGGGACTCGAGGCGCTCCTCGCCGGGCTCGGGGCGCTGCGGGCGGCCTAGAGGGCGGGCTCAAGGATCGAGCCATAGACATCGCCGCCGTTCACCGTCCGGGGCGCCTTTGGACACAATTCCGGTCTTCGGGTCCGGTGTCCGCGGCGTGTTCGTGTCAAAGTGCCCCCGGCCCGCATCCGCCGGGCGAGACCAGCCCGGGTGAAATCAGTGGGTTAAACAAAAGAACCCCGGTCCGAAGACCGGGGTTCTTTCGATTGCGTGCGCGAGGGGGGATTTGAACCCCCACGCCCTTTCGGACACTGGCACCTGAAGCCAGCGCGTCTGCCGTTCCGCCACTCGCGCGCAACTTCTTCCACTCGGATAGGGCCGGTTTCCCGGACCGCCAACCTCGTAAAAGCAGCGAGATCAAGCATAACGGACAATCGCGGGAAAACACCAATCGAGCCGGCCAGGTCCCGGATCCCGGTGTAGTCCCCGCCAGGCAAGCCCTGTAGTCGAACGTCACGCTGGGCCCCGCCGGGGTGGCCCCGCCGGCGATGTTCGCGCACGTCAGGGCGCAGCCGGCGCTCATTTCGGCGGCGGCCCGGCGGCGTCCGTTGAGGCCATTCCCAGACACGCCCAGTAGTATCTGATGTAGGAGTGTCCGCTGAGCGCGGGCTCGCAAAAGTTGGAAACCGAGTTCCGGAACGAGCGCTGCATTGCAGCCAACAGGAAAGGAGAAGGACCATGGGATTGCTGGACAAAGTCGAGCGCGGCATCGAAAAGGCCGTCCGCGGAGTCTTCTCCACCGGTTCTCGCGCCCAGGTTGAGCCTGTCGAGATCGCGAGCCGGCTCCGCACCGAGGTGGACAATAAGGCCATCACGATCGCCGCGGGACGCACCCTGGCCCCTAACGTTTTTGACGTGCTCCTTAGTAGCGACGACTTCCAGCGCGCCCAGGAATGGGGAACACCGCTCGCGGAAGAACTGTGCGACGTCGTCATCAACCATGTCCGCAGCCAGGGCTACACCCTCCAGGGACCGGTCCGGATCAGTTTCCGCCGCGATGAAGAGCACCGCGCCGGGGATTTCGACATCACCTCGCGGACCGAGAAAAGCTCCGCCCCTTCGGCCCCTGCCCAGCCGGGAGCTCACGGCAACGTACCGGCGGCCCCGACACGCCAGCCGGCACAGCTTCAACCCGTACTGGACATCGACGGTCAGCGCTACTCGTTGAACGCGCCGGCGATTGTCCTCGGACGGTCCTCGGAAGCAGACATCCTCATTGACGACACCGGCGTTTCGCGCCGCCACCTGGAAATCCGGACGGGGTCTGGTACGGCCCAGGCGATCGATCTCGGCTCCACGAACGGCAGCTACGTCAACGGCCAAAAGATCGGCGGCAGTGCCGAACTTGCTGACGGCGCCACGATCATGATGGGACGGACCAAAATCATCTTCCGCCTTCTGCCCGCCAACACAGGCGGCCGCGCATGAGCGAACTGACCATCACGGCCCTGCGTTTCGGGTTCCTTATCCTCCTCTGGGTGCTGATCTTCAGCATTGTTTCTGCCATGCGGCGCGACCTGATGATCGGTCGCAAGGCGGCCGCCGGGGCCCCAACGGCACGCCAGGTGCGCAAGAATCCGGCCCTCGCCGAGCCCGCGCCCGCCCCCGTCAAACAGCAGGCCCGCCAGCTGGTGGTGACCGAGGGACCGCTCAAGGGCACCACTATCCCCCTAGCGGCCAGCCCAATCCTCCTTGGCCGGGCGCAGGAAGCGACCCTCGTTCTGGAGGACGACTACGCCTCGGGCCGCCACGCCCGCCTGTTCCCGCAAGGCAGCCGCTGGTTCATCGAGGACCTCGGCTCCACCAATGGCACGTATCTGGCAGACCAGCAGCTGACCCGGGCCCTCCCGGTGGAGCTGGGCGTCCCCGTGAGAATCGGCAAGACGGTCATTGAATTGAGGCCGTAGCCATGGCTGCCCCGGATCGCCCCGCAGACAGGGCCGAAGGTAAAACAACGCCCCTGAAGCGGCCGCTCATCATGCGCTACGCCGCGCGTTCAGACGTCGGCCGCATCCGCGCCAAGAACGACGACTCCGCTTACGTGGGCCGGCACCTCGCCGTGGTTGCCGACGGCATGGGTGGCCATGCAGGCGGCGACGTCGCCTCCGCCGCGACCGTCCTGGACATGATCCACCTAGATCATGATGACTACGACGGCGACGCCGGCACCGTCCTCGCCGACGAAATCCAGACGGCCAACTCCCTGCTGTCCGAGCTGGTGCACATCAATCCCAAGCTCGCCGGAATGGGCACCACGGTCACGGCCCTCCTCCTGGCGGAGGGCAAGCTTCACTTCGCCCACATTGGCGACTCACGGGCCTACCGCCTGCGCGACGGCGAGTTCGAACAGGTCAGCATTGACCACACCTTTGTCCAGCGGCTCATCGACGAGGGCCGTCTGCGCCCGGAAGAGGCCGAGACGCATCCGCACAAAAACGTCCTGATGCGTGTGCTGGGGGACGTCGATGCCAGCCCGGAGCTGGACCTCGACACCTTGGCTGTCCAGGCCGGAGAACGCTGGCTGCTGTGCTCGGACGGCCTGAACTATGTGGCCGGCCACGTCGTGGAGCGCACGATCCGGGAGACGAAGGATCTGGACGAATGCGCCGATCTGCTGGTTGAACTGACGCTGGAGGCGGGCGCCCCGGACAACGTGACGGTGGTGGTGCTCGACATCGCCGAGCCGACTCGCGATGACGTCCGGACCGCCGCCGTCGACGTCGTGCCCGCGCCGGCCGCCGGGACCTCGACGGCCGCCGCGGCAGCCGGAGCGCTGACCGGCAGCACGTTTGGTGCCGCGAAGTCCGCCGGCGAGTCCGGGAAAAAGGACGATGCCGGGTCCGCTGCCCAGGCCGCGGACGGGCGTGCATCGGGCCGGCCGGCCACCGACCCTGCCCCTGCTGGGGCCTCGGCTGACGGCACACCGGCCGCTGCCGCGCAGGAGGATGCCGGGAGCAAGGAACCAGAGACCAGCACCGACCCGCACCTGGGCGAACACCTCTCGGCTGAAGTCCTTCGTGAAGAGCTTTCCATGCGCCCCCACGAACTCGTCGGGGCCGCCGCCGCAGCAGCGGAATCGGGGTCCATTCCGTCAATCGCCGGACGCACCGTGGCCCGACGCGCGGCCACGGTCCTCACGCACAAGTCGGAGCAGGACCGGGAGGACGCCGACGACTTCAGGGCCACCGGCCGGCCGCGCCGGTGGCTCACGGTGTCCATTGCCGCCGCGATCGTCGCGCTGCTGGCCGTCGGACTGTGGCTTGGCTACGCCTGGACGCAGACGCGCTACTACATCGGCGAGCACGATCAGCACGTAGCCATCTTCAACGGCGTCTCCCAGCGCCTCGGGCCCATCCAGCTTTCCACCCTCGAAGCGGTGACCGATATCAAGATGTCCGACCTTCCCGAATTTTCGCAGCAGCGGGTGCGGCAGACAGTGCCCGCGCGCGATCTCTACGACGCGCAGCGGATCGTCAAAAATCTGGAACGCACCGGCACCACCGCCCCGGCCGATGAATGCCTCACCCCGTCCCCCACAGCGACGGCAGCCGGCGCCACCCCCGGTGCAGCGGCCAAGCCAAGCGCCACGGCCTCCGCAGGGACGGCCAAGCCAAGTGCCACGGCCTCCGCAGGGGCGGCGAAGCCAGGCGCCACGGCGACGCCAAGCGCCACGGCCTCCGCGGGGACGGCCAAACCCTCACCCTCCGCCACCCCGACTACGAATTGCGAGGTGGCCAAATGACACCCATCGACCCCGTGCCCAGGCCACGACGTAACGTGGAGCTGGTTCTCCTGGTCCTTGCCCTCGCTGTCGGTATTGGCGCCCAGGCCCTCGTGGGCGTAGACCGGCAAAAAGCGTTCGATACCGATTTCTGGTTCCAATCCAGCCTGCTGGCAGCAGCCGCCCTGGCATTCCACGTGGTCCTGCGGATCCGCGCAAAATATGCCGACCCGGTAATACTTCCGCTTGTGGTGGCCCTCAACGGGCTGGGCCTGGCCATGATCCACCGGCTGGACAGGGTGGGCGAAGACACCGGCAACAACCAGCTGCGCTGGACACTGGTTGCTATGGCGGTCGCGATTGCGGTCATCTGGTTCCTCAAGGACCACCGGATCCTGCGACGCTTCACCTACATTTCGCTGGCCATCAGCGCTGTGCTCCTGATCCTGCCGCTGGTTCCCGGCGTCTCGGCCGGGGAGGTCCTCGGTGCCAGCGTCTGGATCAAGATCGGTTCCATGACCTTCCAGCCCGGTGAAATTGCCAAGATCACGCTCGCCATCTTCTTTGCCGGGTACCTGTCCTCGAACCGGGACCTGATCCTGCTGGCTGGCCGGAAGATCGGCCCCGTGCAGTTCCCGCGGTTCAAGGACATGGGCCCCATGATCACCGCCTGGCTCGTGAGCATCGGCGTACTGGTCTTCCAGCGCGACCTCGGCTCCTCGATCCTGTTCTTCGGCCTGTTCCTGGTGATGATCTACGTCGCCACGAGCCGCATCAGCTGGGTGATCATCGGTCTGGTCCTGATTGTGGTGGGCGGCTTCGTGGCAGCCCGGGTCTTCTCACACGTCGCACTGCGGATCGACGGCTGGCTCAACGCCTTCACCGATGAGGTCTACGGCCGGCAGTTCGGCGGCAGCCTCCAAATCGTCGAAGGCCTGTTTGGCATGGCCAACGGCGGCCTGGTGGGCACCGGTCTCGGCCAGGGCCGGCCCAACCTGGTCCCGTTTGCCAACAGTGACATGATCATCGCCTCATTCGGCGAGGAGCTCGGGCTGATCGGCGTCTTCGCTATCGTCCTGATGTACCTGCTGCTGTTCACGCGGGGCTTCCGCGCCGCACTGGGCACCCGCGACGCGTTCGGCAAGCTGCTCGCCACCGGGCTCTCCTTCGCGATCGCGCTGCAGTGCTTTGTGGTGATCGGCGGCGTCACGCGCCTCATCCCGCTGACCGGACTCACGACGCCGTTCCTCGCCGCCGGCGGGTCCTCACTCCTGGCGAACTGGATCATTGTGGGCTTGCTGCTCATGATTTCCCACACCGCGCGCGGTCCGGTGGATACAACACCGCTGCCGCCCGGCCAGGAACCGGGCATCCGCAAAAACTTTCCCGTGCTGCCCTCCAAACCGGCACCGGATCCCCGAACCAGTCCCGACGCACCCACCGAGGCGGTGAAACAGCTGTGAACCAGGCCATCCGCAATTCATGGATCGCCGCCATCGCGATGTTCGTGCTGGTCTTCGGCGCGCTCAGCTACGTGCAGGTGGTCGGCGCAGACGAGCTCAAAGCCAATGCTTGGAACAGGCGCGCCATCTTGCAGAATTACTGCAACGACCGCGGCGCAATCATTGTCGGCGGCACCCCGGTGGCAGAGTCTGTTCCTGCCACGGAGAGCTGCAAATTCCAGCGGACCTACTCCCAGCCCGAGCTCTATGCGGGCATCACCGGATACTTCTCCAAGAACTACGGCCTCACCGGGCTTGAGAAGTCGATGAACGACGAGCTGGCAGGCAGCTCGGACCAGCAGTTCCTGGACCGGGTGGGCCAATTGTTCCTCGGCAACCAGCCCAAGGGCGCGTCCGTGGAGCTGACCCTGGACCCCAAGATCCAGAAGCTGGCCTACGACCTCATCCCTGACGGCCAGCGCGGTTCGATCGTGGTCACCAACCCGAAGACCGGCGCGATCCTGGCCATGGTCTCCAAACCGTCCTATGACCCCAACCTGATTGCCACCCAGGATCCGGCAGCCGAAGCGGCAAATTACACCGAACTGAACAAGGTTCCCGGAATCAACCTGAACCAGAACGTCAGCGGCCCCACCGGGGCGCTGCTGGCACCCGGTTCGGTCTTCAAACTCATTGACACGGCCGCGGCGCTGAACTCGGGCAAGTACAACAAGGACAGCGTTCTGCCCAACCCGGCGGAGATGTCATTCCCCGGCATCGACTACAAGCTCCCCAACTACGCGGGCGGCAACTGCTATACCCGCTCCACGGCGTCGTTCGCGTTTTCCCTGCAGCAGTCCTGCAACACGCCCTTCGCCAGCATCGCCACGGATCTGGGGCAGAAGGCCATCGGGGACCAGGCGGAGAAGTTCGGCTTCGGACAGGACTTCGGCGACCAGCTGAAGCTGGACCACGCGCCAAGCTTCTTCCCGAGCGAACCGCTGGACGACGCCGGGCTGGCGCAGTCCTCGATCGGCCAGCGCGACGTCCGGGCCACTCCGCTCCAGATCAACACGATGACGGCGGCGATCGCCAACGACGGAGTGCAGATGCAGCCGAACCTGATCAAGGCCGTACGCGCCCCTGACCTGCGGGCGATCAACGAACCGAAACCCCAGGCTCTGCGCACCGCCACAACTCCGGAGATCGCGCGGCAGATCAACGAGTGGATGGTCAGCGTCGTCGACGACGGCATCGCCAGCAGGGCGGCCGTGCCCGGAGTCCCGGTGGCCGGCAAGACCGGTACCGCGGAACTCGGCAACGGCCTGAACAACTCATGGTTTACCGGGTTTGCCCCGGCAAATGACCCGCAAGTGGCTGTCACCATCGTCATGGAAGGCGTAGACATCACCACTGGCGCAAACCTAACCAGTCCGAACGCGAAGAAGATTTTTGAGGCGGTGTTGAATAAGTGAGGCCTACTTCGGGAATCACCCTCGGCGGCAGATTCCAGCTGACCACGCGCATTGCGATCGGCGGCATGGGAGAAGTCTGGAAAGCCAAAGACCTGATCCTTGGCCGCATTGTCGCCATCAAGGTGCTCAAGGAGGAATACACGGGTGATCCCGGATTTCTGCAGCGCTTCCGCGCCGAGGCACGCCATACCGCCCTCCTGAACCACGTGGGCATCGCCAACGTCTTCGATTACGGCGAGGAGGAAGGCTCGGCCTACCTGGTCATGGAACTGGTCCCTGGCCAGCCGCTGAGCAGCATCATCGAGCACGAACAGGTGCTTTCCCCGGACCGCACCCTTTCGATGATGGCGCAGACGGCTCGTGCCCTGGCCGTCGCCCACGCGCAGGGCCTGGTGCACCGCGACATCAAGCCGGGGAACCTGCTCATCACCCCGGACGGCCGCGTCAAGGTCACCGACTTCGGCATCGCACGCCTGGCCGACCAGGTTCCGCTGACCCAGACCGGCCAGGTGATGGGCACCGCCCAGTACTTGGCACCGGAACAGGCCACGGGGCAGACAGCCACCGGAGCCTCGGACATCTACTCCCTTGGTGTGATCGGCTACGAGTGCCTCACGGGCCACCGGCCGTTCTCAGGGGAATCCCAGATTGCCATCGCGCTGGCCCAGGTCAACGACGCGCCGCCGCCGCTGCCGGACACGCTGCCCCGGCCGGTCCGCGCCCTGCTGATGTCCATGCTGGCAAAGGATCCGAAGAACCGCCCGGCCGACGCCATCAAGCTGTCCGAGGCAGCCGAGGCCATCCGCAACGGTGATATCGCCGCCGCACACGCGGCTGTGCCGGGCATGCTGCTTTTCGAGGCAGCCACCGGACCCATCACGGCCCCCGTCGACGTCCCCACGGCGGCCACCAGCGTCATTGGCTCCAGCGCCGCGGAGGACAAATCGACGTCCGCAACTTCCGCGCTGCCCGTCGTTGGCGCGGTCGGTGCTGGCGCGGCGGCCGGCCTGGCCGCCGGTGCTGCCGCCGCCAGCGGCTACGGTGCCCGCAACGCGCTCAACCGCGCCGATGCCCTGGCGGCCGAGCGGAGCTGGGTGCAGGAAGAGGAGGACGAAGACTACGACGAACCGGAGGAGGAACCGAAGCGCCGCGGCCGCAGCCCGTGGACCTGGCCGCTCATTGCGCTGATCCTGCTGGTGGTGTTCGTCCTGGCCGGCGTGGTCCTGAGCCAGGCCGGCAATCTCTTCCCCTCGCAGGCGCCGGCCACCACCGGTGCCACGTCCAGCATCGCTAAGCCCAGCAGTGCCACCCCCTCGGCGTCGTCCGCGTCCCCCTCCGAGACCCCCACCCCCACCCCCAGCTCAGCGACGCCCACGCAGTCCACTCCGGCAGCCATCAACCTGATTCCGGATGCCTATCTGGGGCGGCCGTACAACGACGTCCGCAACGAACTGATTGGCAAGGGGCTGCAAGTCACCGGCTCCGAGGTTGTCAACGACGCGACGCCGGGCACGGTCACGAACATTGATCCCTCCGGTGCGGTCCAGCCCGGGGACACCATCACCGTCAGCTACTCCAAGGGACCGGAAATGGTTTCCGTCCCGTCCATCAAGGCAGGCGCAAGCGAGGCTGAGGTCCAGCAGGCCATCCAGGATGCCGGGCTCCGCTGGGCCAAGGGAGCCGACGTCGGTCCCACGAACAAGAAGGAAGATCCGGGCACTTTCGTGAGCTCGTCGCCTCCTTCCGGGTCCAAGGTGACCGCCGGCAGCGTCGTGACCTACCACCTCGCCGAAGCCACTGCCTCAACACCTTCACCTACCAAGTCCGGACCCTAAACAATCATGAGCAATACACCCCGCACTCCGTCGCACAGGGAGGAACGCCCGGCGAACACGCAGCGCGTCCTCAGCGGGCGCTATGAGCTGGGTGAGCTGATCGGCCGAGGCGGCATGGCGGACGTATTCCGCGGCGTCGATACCCGGCTGGGACGCACCGTGGCCGTCAAGCTGCTCCGCCCCGACCTAGCCAGGGATCCACAGTTCCAGGCGCGGTTCAAGCGCGAGGCCCAGGCTGTCGCGGCACTCAACCACCCTTCGATCGTGGCTGTTTTCGACACCGGGGACCACGCGGTCCCCGGTGACCACAATGACAGCGTCCGGGTGCCCTACATCGTGATGGAATTGGTTTCCGGCAAGACGATCCGCGACATGGTGCGGGCCAAGGATGTCACCATCGATCAGGCGATCGACTTCACGCTCGGCGTGCTGTCTGCGCTCGACTACAGTCACAAGGCCGGAATCGTACACCGCGATATCAAGCCCGCCAACGTGATGTTTTGCCCGGATTCGAACAGCGTCAAGGTCATGGACTTCGGGATCGCCCGCGCCATGGCGGACTCGTCGGCCACCATGACGCAGACGCAGGCCGTCGTGGGCACAGCCCAGTACCTGTCCCCCGAACAGGCACGGGGCGAAACCGTCGACGCGCGGAGCGATCTCTACTCCGCAGGTTGCCTTCTCTATGAAATGCTGGCCGGCCGGCCGCCGTTCATTGGCGACAGCCCCGTCTCTGTGGCCTACCAGCACGTTCGGGAGATCCCCGAGCCCGCCAGCAGCCTCAACCCCGACGTCTCCGCCGCGCTGGACAGCGTGTTGATGAAGGCCCTGCAAAAGAACCGCGCGGACCGTTTCCAGGACGCGGCCGCCTTCCGCCGCGCCCTGCGGGCCGCGCGCAGCGGCGTTCCGGTGACGGCACCGGCCGCCAGTGAGGCCCCCACCGACCCCACCAACGCCGTTCCCCGGCATGATCCCTTGGCGCCCACGGCAGCGTTCTCGCTGACCGGGGCCAAGTTCCTCGACGATTCCCCCGGCGGCCGGCTCCGGCCCGCCGAGGAATCGCCCGACGACGAGCAGCCGCCCGCAGGCACCGAACTCTATGGCACGGCGGACACCGGCAGCCTGCCCCTGGCGCTGCCGGTCGAACGCGAGCACTCTCCGCGCCAGAAGTCGCGCCGCCGCACCTGGATCGCCACGCTGGTGGTCCTCACGCTGCTGGTACTGGCCGGGGGCGGACTGTGGCTGTACAACATCATGAATCAGGCCCCGCCGCAGGCGACCAAGGTCCTGGTTCCCACGGTGACGTCCCTGACGGAATCAGAAGCCCTGCAAAGGCTGTACAACGCCGGCTTCAAGCCACAGCTCCAACGGCTGCAGCACGAGAGCATCCCCAAGGGCACCGCCATTGGCACCGTGCCGGCATCGGGAAGTTCCATGGACGCCAACTCGGACATCATCCTCAACATTTCCGAAGGCCCCAGCGCGATCACCATCCCCACGGACCTGCCCGGCCGGACGGAGGCGGCGGCGCGCGATCTCCTGCACCAGACGGGACTGACGGGCTCCCTCACCACCAAGATGTCCAACAATCCCACGGTCCCGGTCGGCATCGTCATCACCACGAACCCGGCCCCGGGCCAGATCGTGGCCGTCGCGGACGCCGTCGAAATCGTCGTCTCCACCGGGAAGGTGGCTGTGCCGCAGCTGATCGGGCTCCCGAGGGCGGAGGCGGAGGCGAAACTGACGGCGCAGGGCCTGAAGCTCAACGCCACCGAAGTGGAGAATTCCCAAGTGGCGCCGGGAAAGGTGACAGGCCAGTCCGATGCCGCGGATTCGCTCGTGGAACAGGGCAAGACCATCACCGTGACCGTGGCGAAGGCACCAGCGCCGCCCCCGTCGCCGGCGCCCACGCCCACGCCGACGCCGACGCCCACCAAGACCACGTCCAAGGAGGACGCGGTCTTGGAAGGCCTGTTCCCCTAGGCCGGTCGGGTCAGTGTTTGATTAGCGGGCTCAGGTCCGCTGCCCGTTCAGCGGCGCCGGCCATGCCCAGTGACTCAAGCCAGTTGCCCAGCATTTGGTAGCCGCCTTCGGTCAGGACAGATTCCGGGTGGAACTGGACCCCGCACAGCGGGGCGGTGCGGTGCTGTAGGCCCATCACAACCCCTGTGCCCGTTTCCGCGGTGATCTCCAGGACCTCCGGGATGCTCTCGCGGACGGCGGCCAGCGAATGGTAGCGGGTGGCCGTGAGCGGAGACGGCAGCCCGGCAAACACGCTGGTTCCGTGGTGTTCGACGAGGGAGGTCTTGCCGTGCATCAGTTCGGGAGCGTGCGTCACCGTTCCGCCGTAGGCCTCCGCCAGCGCCTGGTGGCCCAGGCACACACCCAGCATGGGCTTGTCATGGCTGCCGCACCATTTGATCAGCTCAATGCAGACGCCGGCCCCGGCGGGATTTCCCGGCCCGGGAGAGATGAGGACACCGTCCCGTGCCTCGGCCATTTCGATCGCCTCGGCGAGCGTGACGTCGTCGTTGCGGACCACGGTGGTCTCGGCACCGAGTTCCTGGAGATAGCCGACCAGGGTGTAGACAAAGCTGTCGTAGTTGTCTACGACCAGGATCTTGGTTGTACTCATGGGTGCTTTGCTGAACCAATCGTTGAATCTGTTAACTGGGTAAATTGCGCCAGCCAGGGAAAAAGGAACTGAACCATCAATACCAGTGCTCCGGCCGCCAGCACCAGCGCAGTCGCAATCCTGAGCCACAAGGGACCGGGAAGGTGGCGGAAAAGCCAGCCATACATCCGTCAGCCTTCCCTGGCCGCGCGGGCCGCCTGCGCAATTTCAGCCGGCGGGCCTGCGGAAACAGGTTGCCACCGCTCCAGCAAGGCGTAGGCCACAAAGCGTTCCTGGGAGCCGAACCGCGGGTTGCAGCTTGTCATGGTCAGGTAGCTCTCCGTCGGCGCGGCGCCCGGCTGCGTCGGCACCGGCAACAGTACATCGGTCCGCGAGGGGAGGACTGTCTGGCTGTTCCGGAACACGTAGACATAGTAGCCCTCGCGGGTCTGCACGTAGATCCGGTCCCCGGGCACCAAGGCGTCTATATGGTCCAAGACTGCACCGTGAGTCTGCCGGTGGCCGGCCACGGCGAAGTTTCCCGCGGCCCCCAGCATTGCCGTGCCCTGGTAGTGCCCGATGCCCAGGGTGTCCAACACCGCCGGCGTGGTTCCCTGAACGATGGGACGCGTGTAGCCGGCGCCGAACCGGGGGACATACAGAATGCCGATTGTCGCGCCCTCTGCCGGTTCGGGGGCAACGGCAGGCTTGGGCACAACGGCGGGCTCGGGGGCAGCGGCAGTCGGGCCGTTGCCGTCTGCCGTCCCGCGGGCAAAGTCCTTCACGACGTCGCGCTGCCGGGCATCGGAGGCGACATTCGTCCACCACAACTGCCACGCCACAAAGAGCAGGAGAATAACGCCCGCGCTCATGAGCAGCTCGCCCGCGATCTGGACGCCGCGCAGGAGCGGACCGCGGCGGCTGCGGACCGCCGGGCCCGATCCCTGCTCCAACTGCAGCACTGCGGGTTCTCCTCCTGGGTGATTGCGGGGTCCACGTTGTGTCCGGAACTACAGCTAGAATTGGCTCCGATAAAAGAATTCAAACCTGACCAAGAGCGCGTTGGCCGGCGGGGCTCACTTCCTGCAGGATATCAAGCCACGTTGCCGCTTTTGTTCCAGCCCGCCAAGGAGGATCAGTGCCCGTCTCGAAGCCGCGTAAAACTGCCCGTGTGGCCCCGCCGACTTCTGCTGCGGAGTCCTACAAGCCCAATCCGGTCTGGTTCAAGCCCGTCATGTTTGGCCTGATGATCATTGGCCTGCTGTGGATCATCACGTTCTACATCACCGAGGGCGCCTTCCCGGTTCAGTCATGGGGCTCGTGGAACATCGTCGCCGGATTCGGCATCGCGATCATCGGCTTCCTGATGACCACGCGCTGGCGTTCCTGAACCAGGCCCCCGTGGCGCAATTCCCTGACGGGCCGGTACACACAGTGTGCCGGCCCGCCGTCGTTAAACCCCGACACCAATCCGGCCCCAGCGAAGGAATCCAGATGACCCCGGCAGTAAGCGGCTCAACCATTGGCGACGACGGACTGGCGCGGCCGGCGTGGGCGGCCGTTGATCCCATGCTCCGCGAGTACTACGACAACGAGTGGGGCATGCCCGTCCGGGATGAGCAGGGCCTCTACGAACGGATCAGCCTCGAGGGGTTCCAGGCGGGCCTGTCCTGGGCCACCATTCTGCGCAAGCGGCCCGCTTTCCGCGCGGCATTCAAGGACTTCGACCCGGAACTCGTGGCCCTCTTCACAGACGCCGATGTGGAGCGGCTCATGCTCGATGCCGGGATCGTCCGGAACCGGCTGAAGATCCAGGCAACCGTCACCAATGCCCGGGCTACTTTGGCGTTGAGGGACGACGGCGGCCTGGTTGACTTCGTGTGGGGATTCCAGCCTACGGCCACCCCCCGGCCCGGCTCCCTCGACCAGGTCCCCACCACCTCGGCCGAGTCCATCGCGCTCTCGAAGGCGCTGCGCAAGAAGGGCTTCGCCTTCGTCGGGCCCACCACGATGTTCGCGCTCATGGAGGCTATCGGAATGGTGGACACCCATCTGCTGGACAGCCACCGGCGCGGAACCTCAGGCGTCTGGCCGCACTGACAGTCGGGTCGGGGGTGACCCGACCTTATCCACAGCTGTGCACAAGTCTGGGGAAACTTATCCACACTGTTTATAAGTTTCCGGCTCCTCGTGCGTTTCGGCTCGGTTTAAGGGCCACAGCCGGGTCCAGCGCGGATGATGAGATCCCCGGTTGGCTTTGAATTACAGAGTTGTAAGTTATTAACAGTGTGGATTGCCTGTGGAGAAGTCCGGCAGGCCATCCATCGGGCCCAATCAGACCTCGCGTGGCGCCGCGGCGTCCTCCTTTGGCAGGCCCGGTCCCCGAATGAAGCCGCTCGGCCGGCCAGCAAGGCACCGGGCAAGTTATCCACTTAATAACACGCCGCTACCCACAAGTTATCCACAGCTGGGGATAACAACGGGAGGTTGGGAGCCGCGACCCCCGCTGTGGGGCCATGAGCCGGGTTAGTTCCCCCGGAGAGTCCGACCAACAAGTTATTAACACTGTGAATAACCTGTTGAAACACACAGCGGCTATCCCAGGGACCGTGCTTTCCTACAGGCGGACTCTGTGGCGCCCCGCATCCGCCAGCAGCGGCAACACTAGGGGTAGGGGCAGTGCGACGTAGACGACGCGACTGTTGCGCGGCAGTTGCCGCGCAACAGGGACGGCGAAAGGCGTGGTTCCGGCCGGCGGAAGGTGCGGGCCCGCGGATCAAAGTTGTCCACTTACTCACAGGGCAGCCCACAGAAGTTATCCACAGGTGTGGAGATCAGGCTGGCCGCATCACTTGGCCACGGCAAAATCGCCAGCTCGGGCGGTCAGATCCGGGCAGCCACCGTGAACTACACGGTTGTAAGTTATTAACAATGTGGATAACCGTTGTGGAAAACTTTTCGGGCGGCACCTGTGAATTTAGGCGATGTGAATGAATTTAGGCGTTGCGGCTTCGGCCCAAGATGGCACGCGCAAAGGTCCCCTCCTCTGGGAAGCGAGGAGGGGACCCACGGGGAGAGTGATGGGTGGTGCGGACAGCAAAACCAGGCCGCTGAATGCGGCCGGGACATCGGCACGCGCGGGCTAAAGGAACGGGCTAAACGCTGGCGCCGGCCATCCGGACGACGGACACGACGATCACGAGGGCAAGGACCCCGGCCAAGCCGATGGCCTGCAGCAGGGTCTGCCGGGGGCCGCGGGGGGTATATGCAATGACAGCGGCGCTCAGGGCACCGGTGACGAGGCCGCCGAGATGGGCCTGCCAGGCGATCTGGGGCACCATGAAACCGATGACGCCGTTAATGGCGATCAGGACCAGGAGTTGGCGGACTTCTCCGCCGCGCTGACGCTGGACCACCAGCAACGCGCCAAACAAACCGAAAATGGCGCCGGAGGCGCCCACGAGACCCACGGGGCCGTTCACGGGATACACCGGGGTCAGCAGGAGGAACCCGACCGAGCCGCCGACGGCCGAGAGCAGGTAGATGGCCAGGAAGCGGGCGTGGCCAAGGAGCGGCTCAAGGATCTGGCCGAAAATCCACAACGTATACATGTTCAGGACGATGTGGAGCAGGAATCCCTGCGAGTGCAGGAACGCTGAGGTGAGCAGCCGCCACGGTTCAACGTCAGTCAAGGCGGGAGCGTAAGCCAGTTGCTGGTAGATCCCGTCGTTGGGAACTATCCACTGCAGTGCATAGACAAGGGCGCACAGCCCGATGATCACGTAAGTAACCACAGGCTTGCCGGCGGTCACGGCGCCGCCGTAGACGGTTCGGACTGTCGGCGTTGTGCGTTTGGTTTCGTTGACACAGTCAACGCATTGGAATCCGACGGCGGCCGCCCGCTGGCAGTCGGGGCACGCAGGGCGCCCGCACCGCTGGCAGCGCACATAGGCGGGCCGGTCCGGGTGCCTGGGGCATACCGGGACCTCTGCGGACGGCTCTGCCGCCGGAACTCCGTAGCTCATGGTGTGGGGTTAGAGCTTTTCGATGTCAATGCTGTTGATGGTGACATCCTCGACGGGGCGGTCGCCCATGCCGGTGCGGACGCCTTCGATCGCGTCCACGACCTTCTTGGAATCCTCATCGGCGACCTCACCGAAGATGCTGTGCTTGCCCTGCAGCCAGCCGGTGGGGATGGTGGTGATGAAGAACTGCGAACCGTTGGTGCCGCGCCCCATCTGGACACCGGCGTTGGCCATGGCCAGTTTGTAAGGCTCGTTGAAAGTCAGGTCCGGGTGGATCTCATCGTCGAACTTGAAACCCGGTCCACCGGTGCCGCGGCCCAGGGGATCGCCTGCCTGGATCATGAAGTCTTTGATAATGCGGTGGAAGATGGTGCCGTTGTAGAGCGGCGTGCCGGTCTTGTCCTCGCCCGTTTCAGGGTGGGTCCAGGCCTTCTCCCCGGTGGCCAGCCCGACGAAGTTGTCGACGGTCTTCGGCGCGTGGTTGCCATAGAGGTTGACGACGATGTCGCCGAGGCTCGTGTGGATAGTGGCTTTTGCGGTTGCGTTGGCAGTCATAGGGCCTATTCTTCCATGACGGCTCCGCCCACATAGGGCCGCACAGTCAGTTCCGCGCTGGGTGAAATCCACTGGAAATCGGTCTGAAGAATAGCCGGTGCGTTCCTAGACACGTAGGCTAACAACAGAACCGTCACATTAATCGGGAGGTAGTTGTGAAGAAAACGGATCGAAATGCCCGTGACCTGGAGCAGTCAGTCAGTGCGGGAGTAGAAAACGCCAAGGAATGGGCGGCCCCCCGGGTTGAAGCGGCTGTGAACTGGGCCGTTCCCCGTTTGCAGCAGGGATTGGATACCGCTTCTCCCAAGATCCAGGAAGGGCTGAAGACGGCCGCCTACAGCTTGGCGGGCGGCGTCGCCACCGTCACCCCCCGCCTCCAGGACAGTCTGGCCCAGCTTGCGCCGAAGATCCACGACGCCGCCGAAAGCGCGACTCCGCGACTGCACGAGGCGGTAGACAAGGCGGCACCGGTGATCCTCAACGCACGCGACCGGGTGGTTGTCGAGTACCTGCCCAGGCTTTCCGACCAGATCGGGCAAGCTTCCGTGGCCGTCCACCGCACGCTGGAAAACGCTCCGGCCCACGTGGACGCCGTCGCGCAGAAGCTTATTGATTCCGGTGTGGTACACGGCGTCCAGGCGCAGGCCCAGACCGCCAAGGGACATGCGAAGAAACATGCGAAGATTGCAGAAAAGAACATCAAGGCGGCCGCCCGCGAGGTCAGCAAGACGGCCAATGCCAAGCTCGCCAAGCAGCAGAAACCCAAGCATCGCGGCCTGCTGATCTTCGGCATCATCGCTGCCGCAGCTGCCGCCGGTGTCGCAGCCTGGAGGGCTTCCCGGCCCGTGGAGGACCCTTGGAAGGTACCGACGCCGGTAACGCCTGCCCCCGCCGCCCCTGCCAGCGAAACGCTTAAGGACGCCGCCGACAAGGCCGGCTCCGCGGCTGTTGCGGCTGCGGACACTGCGGTCGAGGCATCGGCCGAGGCATCCGATTCCGTAGCTGCCGCGGCGGACAAGGCGTCGGAAGCGGCCAAGGACGCTGCCGACGACACCGCGAAGACTGCCGCCAAGGTTGCCACCGATGCCAAGACAGCCGTCCGCAACATTGCGGCCAACCTGAACAACGGGGCAAACAAGCCGGGCCAGTAGCTCCGGCCGGCACAGGCCGGCTGAGCCGCGACCCTGCCAAGGGCGGTCCGGCTGCCGGCAGGTGTCCTGCCTTTTCCCAGGGAGGGATTCCGCTTCGGCGGGATCCCTCCTTTTGTTTCATACGGCAGGTTTCACGCGGCGGGTTTTGCACGGACTGCGGAGGCGCGTCGCGGTCTCCCTTTAAAGGGCAGGCTAGATGCTAAATTTGTGGTGATGTCACCCCATAGATCACCCCAGGATGCCTTGCTCATTGCTCCGCCGCCGGCTGTATCTATTGTGATCCCGGCGTACAACGAGGAAAGTGTCATCCGGCAGTGTCTGATCGCCGCGGTATATCAGTCGGTGCCTGCCCACGAAATCATTGTGGTGGACAACCTGTCCAAGGACCGCACGGCGGAGATCGTGCGGCAGATGCAGCTGGAGTATCCGGAGAGTCCCATCATCCTGCTCAGCCAGGACCGCGATCAGGGGCTCATCCCCACCCGCAATTTCGGTCTAGACCACGCCACGGGCGACATCCTCGGCCGGATCGACGCCGATTCCGTCCTGGAACCGGATTGGGTGGAGCAGGTGCAGAACGCCTTCGCTGACGAGTCTGTGCACGCCGCGACCGGGCCGGTGGTCTACTACGACATGCCCATGCGCCGCTTTGGGCTCAAGGCGGACGACAAAATGCGTCAGCTGATGCTCAGGCTTGCCAAGCACCAGTATCACTTCCTCTTCGGTTCCAACATGGCACTTCGCCGCTCGGCTTGGGAAACCATCCGTACAGAAGCCTGCCGGGACGAGCGGGACGAGATGCACGAGGACATCGATCTTTCGCTGCACCTGGCCGACCACGAGCTCCGGATCCAGTACTGGCCGCAGATGATCTCGGGCATGTCGGCCCGGCGGCTCGAGGACTCGCCGCGGGATTACCGCTACTACGTGACGCGCTTTGACCGCACCTACAAGGCCCACAATGTCAAGAAGATGGCACTGAAGGCACCCATGGTGGTCTTCTTCTCGGTCTACTTCCCGGCAAAATTGCTCCGCGCCATTCACACGGTCAACGTGCCGCAGCCAGCCCGCCGCGGCGGTCAGTAGGCCCGCCCACCAACACGGCCACTAGGCCCGGCCAACAAGCGCGGCCCAGCAGGCGCCTAGTCCGTGCCGAGCTCCGCCAGCCGCTCTGCACCGGGGCCCTCCGCAGTGCGCCCCTCGGCCGTGCCCCGGACGGAGCGTGAGCCGCGCTGCCCAAGGACCACAACGGCGAGCCCCACCAGGATCATGGCCAGTCCGGCATAGGTCCCGGCCGGGAGCGTCTCGCCCAGGAAGGCCGCTGCCAAAAGCGCCGCTCCGGGGATTTCCAGCAGGATGATCATGGACACCAGCAGCGGGCTCATGGTTGCCAGCAGATAGTTGAACGCGGTGTGCCCCACCAGCTGTGCGCACACGGTGATTGCGAGGACCCCCAACCAGCCGGTGGCTTCGAACCCCGCCAGCGGCTGTCCGGCCAACAGGGCCATCCCCGCCACAATCGCGGCGCACATGCCATAGCACAGGGTCGTATAGACCCCCGTGCCCAGGCTCTGCCGCGCCTTGCCTCCGGCGAGCGTGTAGATGCCCGCGAGGGCGCCGCCGGCCACGGCCAGGAGATCGCCCACGAGAGCCTCGGGCGAGGTGCCCATATCAAAACCGGTAATCGCCACGACACCGCCGAAGGCGAGCCCCAGCCCTACCAAGACCGGCCAGCGGTGCCGGACTCCCCGGAAGAGTTGGAAGATCGCGATCCAGCCTGACTGAAGGCACACCAGCGCCGTCGCCGCCGCGACCGAGGTCAGCTGCAGGGAGGTAATGAAGCACGCGAAGTGCAGGGCCAGCGCCACCGCAGCCGCGAGCGACCAGCGGAACTCTGCTCCGGTCACCCTCGCGAACTGACGGGGGTTGCGGACCACCACCGGACCGGCCATCACCACTGCTCCAATGGCGTTGCGCCAGAAAGCGATGGCCAGGGCACTGACCGACGTGGCGCCCAACGTGGCGGCAATGAGCGGCCCGGACGAAGCCACACCGAGCACCCCCACAGCTGCAAGTAAGAAGTTCACGTTCCAACCCTAATGGGACGGACCTCGGGTCCCTTACAGCCGCTACGCCTTGACCGGTACATACCCCAGTGCCACCCTTAAGTCGCGGTCTCACATCCCGATCTCGCCATCATCGAAGAAGGAGACCATCATGGCGTCAATGATCCGCAAGAGCCTGGATAATCCCGAAGAATCACGTCCTGTTGCCCAGGGCATGGGCCGGGTGGACCTCGTCAACCTGGACTCCGGCCCGGTCGGACGGGCCACGTTCCTCCCGGGCTGGAAATGGTCAGACCATGTCAAGCCGATCGCCAAAACTGACAGCTGCATGGCCAGCCATACCGGCTACACGATTTCCGGACGCATCAAAGTCGTCATGGATGACGGCGAAGAACTCGAATTCGGGCCCGGCGACTTCGGCATCATCCCGCCGGGGCATGATGCCTGGGTACTCGGCGACGAGCCGTATGTGTTCATCGACTGGCAAGGCATGGCAGATTACGCCAAACCGAAGGAATGATTGCGAAAAGGGCATGAAAAAAGCCCCGGACCGCGTTTCCGCGGTCCGGGGCTTTTCCTATGGTGGAGGCACGGGGACTCGAACCCCGAACCCCCTGCTTGCAAAGCAGGTGCGCTACCAATTGCGCCATGCCCCCATAAGAAGCAACCCGACAATCATACCCTAGGTCCGGCGAGCTGATTTCCAGCTTCCATCCCCAGTTTCCGGGCTAGTCAACCGTATCGGTCGAATTGCTCCAGATCACTTTCCGGGCTTCGGATTCCTGCACTTTCCTGTAGAGGAGAACGCCTGCGACCGTGGCTGCGATAACCAGCAACTTCTTCACATGCACTCCGTTCCGGTTCAGTCATCGACGAACCTTCACTAACCTCTATCAGAACCAGTACTGGTTCCGTGGGCGTACCAGGACTTGAACCTGGGACCTCTTCGTTATCAGCGAAGCGCTCTAACCGCCTGAGCTATACGCCCCGATGCCTCATCGGGCCGAGATATGACTGTACAGCACATCCCGGCCCGATCTCAAATCGAGGCTTTTTCCCGCGGCATTCCGCGGAAAAGTGCGGGAATTAGTCGTCCGTGAGGGTCACGCCGATACCGCCCACGAGCGTTGCCGCAATGTTGTACAGCACCGCCGAAAGCATCGACAGGGCCGTCAGCAGCACCACGTTGATCACGGCGATGATGGTCGCGAACGAGGCCACCTGCCCGAGGGACGCCACCTTCTTCAATTCAAAGCCGCCGCCTTCGGAGCCCGCGAGGGTCCCTAGCAGGCTGTCCACCTGGTCAAAGATCCCGGTCAGGTCCAAAACGGTCCAGAGCACGATAGCCGCCACGACCGTGACGATTCCCAGCGCCACGGAGAGCAGGAAGGCCATCTTCAGCACGGACCAGGGGTCCACCTTGCTGACCAGCAGCCTGGCACGGCGCACTTTGGCCTTGGGAGCCGGCTTGATCAGCCCGGTTGTGCCCTGCCCGCCGGACTGGGCGGGGCGCTGGGCCGGGACAGCGGGGCGCTGTCCGGGGACCGTCGGGCGCTGGCCGGGCGCGGGGGGACGCTGTCCCGTTCCTGCGGCCGCGCCGGACACGCCAGGGCGCTGCTGCGGACGCGAGGGGGCGCCGCCTACGCGCGGTGCGGCGGCGGGTTGCCGCACTCCGCCCGGCACGCCGCTGCTGGGCTTGGGATATGAGTCGGAATTACTCACTCGTTACCTCCGGTGTTGTCTTCGTCCAGCTCGGCATTGCCTGATGACTCATCTGACTCCGGGGCCGGTACTGATTCTGCCGCTGCGGAGTTGTCATGCAATCCGCCATTTTCAGCCAACGTTACGTCATCCGGCGCGGAAGCCCGATTTTCGGCGTCGTCAACTGCACCCTCGCCTGTATCTTCACCTTCGGTCGGCTCGTCGCTTTCCAGCCCGCGTTCGCTGTTGCGTGCCACGGCGATGATGCGGTCGTTCTTGTCCGGCTTGGCAAAGATCACACCCATGGTGTCGCGGCCCTTGGCCGGCACACCGGTGACCGAGGAGCGGACCACCTTGCCGCCCTCCATGACCACCAGGACCTCATCCTCTTCCTGGACGATCAGGGCGCCGACAAGGTGCCCGCGCTCCTCCTGGTACTTGCCGACCTTGATGCCGAGCCCGCCGCGGCCCTGGAGCCGGTATTCCTCCACAGCCGTCCGCTTGGCGAAGCCGCCCTCGGTGACGATGAAGACGTATGAGCCGTCCTTGACGACGTCGGCCGCGAGCAGTTCGTCGTCCTCGCGGAACTTCATGCCCGTCACGCCGGAGGTGGCGCGGCCCATCGGGCGCAGCGCATCATCCGTCGCGGTGAAGCGGACGGACTGTCCCTTGCGGGAGACCAGCATGAGGTCGTCGGTTTCGGAGACCAGCTGGGCCGAGACGAGTTCATCGCCGTCACGCAGGTTGATGGCGATCACGCCGGCGGACCGGTTGGTGTCGTAGTCCTCGAGCCGGGTCTTCTTGACCAGGCCGCGCTTGGTGGCAAGCACCAGGTACGGGGCGTGCTGGTAGTCGCGAAGGTCCAACACCTGGGCGATGTGCTCATCGGGCTGGAAGGCCAGCAGGTTGGCCACGTGCTGGCCCTTGGCGTCGCGTCCGGCTTCGGCGAGCTCATAGGCCTTGGCCCGGTAGACGCGTCCGAGGTTGGTGAAGAACAGCAGCCAGTGGTGCGTGGTGGTGACGAAGAAGTGCTCCACGACGTCGTCCCCGCGCAGCTGGGCGCCCTTGATGCCCTTGCCGCCGCGCTGCTGGGAGCGGTAGTTGTCGCTGCGGGTGCGCTTGACGTAGCCGCCGCGGGTAATGGTGACCACCATTTCCTCTTCGGGGATCAGGTCCTCCATCGACATGTCGCCGTCGAAGCCCATGAGCACCTTGGTGCGGCGGTCGTCGCCGTGCTTGGCCACGATTTCAGCCAGTTCCGTGCTGATGATCTCGCGCTGGCGCTCTTCGGAGGCCAGGATCGAGTTGTACTCGGCGATCAGGGCTTCAAGCTCGGCATGGCGGTCCTGGATCTTCTGGCGCTCCAGGGCGGCGAGCCGGCGCAGCTGCATGTCCAGGATGGCCCGGGACTGCAGCTCATCGATGTCGAGCAGTTGCATGAGCCCGTCGCGGGCGGCCTCGGTGGTGTTGGAGGCTCGGATGAGGGCGATGACCTCGTCGAGCATGTCCAGGGCCTTGAGCAGGGCGCGGAGGATGTGTGCTTCCTCCTCGGCCTTGCGCAGGCGGTAGCGGGTCCGCCGGGCAATGACGTCCATCTGGTGGGTGACCCAGTGGCGGATGAACGCGTCGAGGCTGAGCGTGCGCGGCACCCCGTCAACGATGGCGAGCATGTTGGCGGCGAAGTTGTCCTGCAGCTGGGTGTGCTTGTAGAGGTTGTTCAGCACCACCTTGGCCACGGCGTCGCGCTTGAGCACAATCACCAGGCGCTGGCCCGTGCGGCCCGAGGTCTCATCGCGGAGGTCGGCGATGCCGGAGATCTTGCCGTCCCTGACCAGCTCGGCGATCTTGATGGCCAGGTTGTCCGGGTTGGCCTGGTACGGCAGTTCGGTGACCACCAGGCACGTGCGGCCCTGGAGCTCCTCGACGCTGACCACCGCGCGCATGGTGATGGAGCCGCGGCCGGTCCGGTAGGCATCCTCGATGCCCTTGTGGCCGAGGATGGTGGCGCCGGTCGGGAAGTCCGGTCCCTTGATGCGCAGGAGGAGCTCTTCGAGCAGTTCCTCCCGGCTGGCGGTCGGGTTCGCGAGGTACCACTGGACGCCGTCGGCGACTTCGCGGAGGTTGTGCGGCGGGATGTTGGTGGCCATGCCGACGGCGATGCCGGAGGAGCCGTTGACCAGCAGGTTGGGGAACCGGGCCGGCAGGATGGTCGGCTCCTGGTTCTTGCCGTCGTAGTTATCCTGGAAGTCGACTGTTTCCTCGTCGATGTCCCGGACCATCTCCATGGCGAGCGGCGCCATCTTGGTCTCGGTGTACCGCGGGGCGGCTGCGCCGTCGTTGCCGGGCGAGCCGAAGTTTCCCTGCCCGAGCGCCAGCGGGTAGCGCATGGTCCAGTCCTGGATCAGGCGAACCAGGGCATCGTAGATCGCGGTGTCGCCGTGCGGGTGGTACTGGCCCATGACCTCGCCCACCACACGGGCGCATTTGTTGAAGGAGCGGTCCGGGCGGTAGCCGCCGTCGAACATCGCGTAGAGCACGCGGCGGTGGACGGGCTTGAGGCCGTCGCGGACATCGGGCAGGGCGCGGCCCACGATCACGGCCATGGCGTAGTCGAGGTAGGAGCGCTGCATTTCGGTCTGCAGGTCCACTTGCTCGACGCGGTCGGTCAGTACGTCGCCGTCGAGGATGGCGCCTTCAAGGACGGGCTCGGAGCCGGCCGGTACCTCGGGTGTTTCGTCACTCATAGTCTATATTTTCCGTTTCAGGTATATATCGGCTCTGGAATATTAGGGGGCTTGCGCCCCTAGATGTCCAGGAACCGAACGTCCTTGGCGTTCTGCTGAATGAAGTTTCGGCGCGATTCAACGTCCTCGCCCATCAGGACCGAGAAGATCTGGTCCGCCGCCAGGGCGTCGTCCATCGTCACCTGCAGCAGGGTCCGGTGGTCAGGGTCCATGGTGGTGTCCCACAGTTCCGTGTAGTCCATCTCGCCGAGGCCCTTGTAGCGCTGGATGCCGTTGTCCTTGGGGATGCGGCGGCCGGCGGCCGCGCCCGAGAGCAGCTTCGCGTCGCGTTCACGGTCGCTGTAGACGTAATCGTGCGGCGCATTGGACCACTTGATCCGGTACAGCGGCGGCTGCGCGAGGTAGACGTAGCCGTTTTCGATCAGCGGGCGCATGTAGCGGAACAGCAGCGTCATCAGCAGCGTCGTGATGTGCTGGCCGTCCACGTCGGCATCGGCCATGAGCACGATCTTGTGGTACCGCAGCTTGGCGATGTCGAAGTCCTCGCCAATGCCGGTGCCGAAGGCCGTGATCATGGACTGGACCTCGGCATTGCCGAGCGCCTTGTCCAGCCGGGCCCGCTCGACGTTCAGGATCTTGCCGCGCAGCGGCAGGATGGCCTGGGTCTCCGGGTTGCGGCCGCGCTTGGCGGAGCCGCCGGCGGAGTCACCCTCCACGATGTAGACCTCGCACCTCTCCGGGTTCTTCGAGGAGCAGTCGGACAGCTTGCCGGGCATGCCGAAAGATTCCAGCGGGCTCTTGCGGCGGGCGTTGTCCCGGGCCTTCCGCGCGGCCATCCGCGCCTGCGCGGCCGAGATGGCCTTGCGGATCACGTCCCGGGCGGGGCCGGGGTTGCGCTCGAGCCAGTCGCCCAGCCCGTCGGTGACAACGCGCTGGACAAAGCCCTTGACCTCGGAGTTGCCGAGCTTGGTCTTAGTCTGGCCCTCGAACTGCGGCTCGGAGAGCTTCACGGAAATGACTGCCGTCAGGCCCTCGCGGATGTCGTCCCCGGTGAGGTTGTCTTCCTTTTCCTTGATGATGTTCTTCTCCCGCGCATAGCGGTTGATGAGCGAAGTCATCGCGGCGCGGAAGCCCTCTTCGTGAGTGCCGCCTTCGTGCGTGTTGATCGTGTTGGCGTAGGTGTGGACGCTCTCGGAGTATGCGTTGGTCCATTGCATCGCCATTTCCAGGGCGATGTGCCGTTCCGTGTCCTCGGTCTCGAACGCGATGACGTCCTCGTGGACCACATCAACCTTCTTGCCGGAGTTCAGGTGCTTGACGTAGTCCAGCAGCCCGTCGTCGTACTGGTAGACCACAGTGTGGAATTCCGCGGGGATTTCGCCTTCGGTGGGGACGGTGTCCAGGTCCAGGTCGTCGTCGTCGGACGGTTCCTCCGGAGCGCGGCGCTCGTCGGTCAGCGTGATGCGCAGTCCCTTGTTGAGGAAGGCCATCTGCTGGAAGCGGGCACGCAGGGTTTCGAAGTCGAAGTAGGTGCTCTCGAAGATGGTGGCATCGGGATAGAACGTCTGCGTGGTGCCGGTCTCGGCGGCTTCCTCGCCCTGGACCAGGCCGCCTTGAGGCTTGCCACCGTCGGCGAAGGACATCCGCCAGACGTGTCCCTGGCGGCGGACCTCGGTGTCGACGCGGCTGGACAGGGCGTTGACCACCGAAATGCCGACGCCGTGGAGGCCGCCGGAGACGGCATAGCCGCCGCCGCCGAACTTGCCGCCGGCGTGCAGGATCGTCATGACGACTTCCACGGTGGGCTTGTGCTCGGTGGGGTGCATGTCCACGGGGATGCCGCGGCCGTTGTCGACCACCTTGACGCCGCCGTCGGCCTGCAGCACGATTTCGATGTGCGTGCAGTAACCGGCCAGGGCCTCGTCCACCGAGTTATCCACCACCTCGTAGACCAGGTGGTGCAAACCGCGGGGTCCGGTGGAGCCGATGTACATGCCGGGACGTTTCCGGACAGCTTCCAGGCCTTCAAGTACGGTGATGTCGCTGGCGCCGTATTCGCGCGATGTCGCGGTCCCCGACGACGGCGCTGCCGCCGCCACTTGCACTACCGCTTCCGCTACGTCTTCCACTGCCGGGATCTCTGCATTGTCGTTAGCCACAGGCGCTTTCGACTCCTCTATGTTCGTTGAAGGCCGGCCGTTGCCTCTTCCGTGGAAAAGGCTCCTGCCAACAGGCACGTCACTGACGACGCCGGGTATTCCGCTGACTTGGGATCCCGTCCGCCGCACGCTGAAATTGCGTCGGAAACGGACTCAGTCAACGCTTCACCGGCGCCCAGTTATCTAGACCGATTCTATCGTGTTATAGGAGCCAAACCCGCATTCCAGGGCGCCAAACGGGCGGGAAAGTGCCGCTGAGAGGCCGCTGGCTCCCCCTGCAAGGCTTTCGGGGTCCAGCCCTAGGGTGCCTATACGACTCCGGGGCGTTCGAGCGCCCTACCCGCCGCTTGAGGATTTTTCAAGGTTTTTTGCAAGAAGTGCTTCAGATCCAGTGCGCGCCGGGCCGCCGGGGCTAGCCGTACGTGTCGCGGGGCCCGCGACCGTTGACCGTCCGGAGGCCCTTGCGCCAGCTCGGCGCGGCCGGTCCGAGCACCTGGATGCTGGTGACAACACCATCACCCAGGTCGGTGCGGAATTTCTCCAGCAGGCTGCTGCTGAGCAGCCGCAGCTGGGTCGCCCACGCCGTGGAATCGGTGCGCACATGCAAGGTGGTGTCCGTGAAACTCTCAGGGGTGCAGTGCGCGGAGATCTCCGGGCCCACCAGCACGGCCCACTGCGCCATGACGGAGCCGACGGCCACCGGCGAGCTCCAGCCGCGTTCGGCCACGAGGCGTCCCACAACCTTTCCCAGGCCCAGCGGATCCCGGCCGGTGCCATGGAACTGGGAGAACCCCCGGGTTCCCCGCGCCGTGCGGCCGGGTTTCTGGGCGGCGGCGCCGGGGCGCGGCGGAGCTTTGCGCCGGATTTCGCCGCGGGCCGCGGCGGCGTCGCGCATCCTGTTCAGTGCGGCCTGCGCGGCATCGATGTCGTCGGGGTCGCGGCCCGGTTGCAGGCCGCCGTCGGTATCCTTATTCATCGATTTTCCTGCTCATCGATTCCTCCCGGGATGACCTTCACCCGCCGGCCGGTCAGTTCCGCCGGGATATCGGCCTCGACGGCGGCAGTGACCAGCACCTGCTCGGCGCCGGATACTATTGCCGCCAGTTTACGCCGCCGCTGGACGTCAAGTTCGGCAAAAACGTCGTCCAGGATCAGGATCGGGGGCGACCCTCCGGTGCGGGCGTCGTCGAGCATGACGTAGTAGGAGGCCAGGCGCAGGGACAGGCACATGGACCAGGTTTCCCCGTGCGAGGCATAGCCCTTGGCCGGGGCGGATCCCAGCACCAGCTCAAGCTCGTCGCGGTGCGGCCCGACCAGGGAGATGCCCCGTTCCAGTTCCTTGCGGCGGGATGCGGCAAAGGCCTGGATGTAGCGGTCCGTGAGCTGCTCGACGGAGAGCAGGCGCAGGTCCTCCGCCGGCGCGGCAGCCGCATCGGTGCCGGCACCGGTCTCCGTGGCGGCGCCATCCGCAGGTCTGGCCCCAGAACTGGCCCCAGCGCCGTCGTCGTCCATAATGTCCTGCAGCGTGGAACGGTACACCGCAGCGGCCTCCTTGGAGCCGTCGGTCAGCTGCGCGTAGGCGTTTTTCAGGTGTGGTTGCAGGCGGTCCACAAGCTCGAGGCGCGCGTGCAGCAGTTCGGCCCCGGCCCGAGCCATGTGCTGGTCCCAGACATCGAGCGTTGCCTCATGGCCGGCGGTGAATTTTCCGGTCCGCCCCGATTTGAGCAGCGCGTTCCGTTGCTTCAGCACCCGGTCATAGTCACTCCTGGTCGCGGCGTGGCGCGGCATGAGGCTGACCAGCAGTTCATCCAGGAACCGGCGGCGGTTGGACGGATCGCCCTTAACCAGCGCCAGGTCCTCCGGCGCGAAGAGCACCATCTGGCAGATGCCAAGCAGGTCCCGGGCACGGACCGGGTTGCTCCGGTTGATGCGTCCACGGTTGGCCCGGGACGCGTTGATTTCCAGTTCCAGCACGGTGGCCTGCTCGCCGCGGACCAGCTTGGCCCGGATCATCGCCCGCTCGGTGCCAAAGCGCAGCAGCGGCGCGTCCGTGCTGACGCGGTGCGAGTTGAGCGTGGCCAGATACCCGATCGCTTCCATCAGGTTGGTCTTGCCGATGCCGTTGGAACCCACCAGGACGGTGACTCCGGGCTCAAGGCTGAGATCGACCTGGGCGTAGCTGCGGAAATCTGTGAGCGAGAGTTTTTCTAGGTACACGCGGGATTCAGGACTTCGCAGGCAAGATTAATTGGCCGGGCAGGATTACTTGGCCGGCCGGGTCGCGTGGCCGCCGAACTGGTGGCGCAGCGCGGACACCATCTTCATGGCCGGCGAGTTGTCCTCGCGGGAGGAGAACCTGGCGAACAGCGCAGCCGTGATTGCCGGTGCCGGCACGGCATTGGCGATCGCCTCCTCGACGGTCCAGCGGCCCTCGCCCGAATCCTCGACGTAGTCCGAAATCGACTCCAGTCCGGGATCCTCGTCCAGGGCCTTGACCATGAGGTCCAGGAGCCAGGAGCGCACAACGGTGCCCTTTTGCCACGCCCGGAACGTCCCGGGCAGATCGGCGACGATGTCCTTCGCGGCCAGGAGCTCGTAGCCTTCCGCGTAGGCCTGCATCAGGCCGTATTCAATCCCGTTGTGGACCATCTTGGCGTAGTGGCCGGCACCGATGCCGCCGACGTGCACGAAGCTGTCGGCGCGGTCGCCGGCGGGACGGAGCGCGTCGAAGACGGGCAGCGCCCGTTCGATGTCCGCGGCGTCGCCGCCCGCCATGAGGCCATAGCCGTTCTGGAGACCCCAGACTCCGCCGGAGACTCCACAGTCCGCAAAGCTGATTCCCTTTTCGGCCAGCGCCGCGCCGTGCTTCTGGTCTTCCGTGAACCGGGAGTTGCCGCCGTCGATCACGAGGTCGCCGGCGTCGAGCTTGGCGCCGAGTTCGGTGATGACGGCGTCGGTGATGTCACCCGAGGGGACCATGACCCAGATGAGCCGCGGCGCCGGGACGGCGGCGATGAGTTCGTCCACGGAGGCGACGTCGGTGATGTCCGGGTTGCGGTCAAGGCCGGTGACCTCGATCCCGCCGATGCGCAGGCGTTCGCGCATGTTGAAGCCCATTTTGCCAAGGCCGATTAGTCCGATGTGCACGGGATGAACTCTTTTCTGCGCTGGGGTGCTTCGTTGGGGGACGGCCGTGCCGGCCAGCGGGCTGCTGCTGTCCCGGCGGTCCGGAGCAGCAGCAGCGCTAGTTGGGCAGCCGGACGGGCATGACGAGGTAGCGGTAGTCGCCCTGGTCCTCGCCCTCGGCGTCCTGCTGCGCTGTAATCATGGCCGGTTTGGGCGCGGTGGTGAAGGAGAAACGCACGAACTTGGTTTCGATGACGCTCAGGCCCTCGATCAGGTAGTGCGGGTTGAAGGCCACAGTGATGTCCTCACCGGACAACTGGGCTTCGAGTTCTTCGGAGGCCTGCGCGTCCTCGCCGGTGCCCGCGTCTAGGTGCAGCTGGCCCTGGGTGAAGGCGAGCCGGACAGGAGTGTTGCGTTCGGCCACGAGCGAGACACGGCGGACGGCTTCGACCAGCTCTTGGGTCTGCACGGTGGCGTGGATGGGGGTGGAGTCCGGGAAGAGCGAACGGATCTTCGGGTAGTCGCCGTCCACCAGGAGCGAGGTGGTGGTCCTGCCGCCGCTCTCGAAGCCGATCAGCCGGCTGTCGTCGTCGGCGAGGGCGATGTTGATGTCGCCGCTGCTGCCCAGTGTTTTTGCCACTTCGTTGAGGGTCTTGGCCTTGACCAGAGCGCTCGTGGAGATGCCGGGAGTCACAGGCTTCCACGGGACTTCCCGCATGGCCAGGCGGTAGCGGTCGGTGGCCAGGAGGGTGATGAGGTCGTCCTCGATTTCCATCCGCACGCCGGTCAGGATCGGCAGGGTGTCGTCCTTGCTGGCCGCGATGATCACCTGGGACACCGCCTGGGCGAACGAATCGCCGGGAACGGTGCCGCTGATGGTGGGCAGGGCTGGCAGCGGCGGGTATTCGGCCTCGGGCATCGTGGCCAGGTGGAAGCTGCTTCGGCGGCATGTGAGTGTCACCTTGTTGCCGTCGGTTTCGACCTCGACGGGTGCGGACGGCAGGCTGCGGCAGATGTCCGCGAGCAGGCGGCCCGAAACCAGGATGGTGCCTTCGGTGCTGATGTCAGCAGGGATTTCGAGCCTTGCGGAGGTCTCGTAATCGAAGCTCGAGAGGCTGACGGTACCGGCTTCAGCCTTCAGGAGCAGGCCTGAAAGTACGGGAACGGGCGGCCGCGGAGACAACGACCGGGCGGTCCATGTCACGGCTTCTGCCAGGACGTCCCGTTCGACTCTGAACTTCACGGAAGGGTGCCGCCTTTCATTGCTGCTGTTAGTGCTGAAAATCGCTAAGACTGCTCAAGCTGCCGCGGACTTCGGCGGGGACGCCGAACTCCGTCAACAAGGGAATCGTCCGCCCTCCCCTGGCCTCATGGCCCGTTGGGAACCACAAAAGATGTCCGGGACGGACGCACTGCAGACAGCTTAGCCCCAAGGTGAGCGTTTCTCCCATCCCCGGGTTACATGAGTGTTGTTCGCGGGGCCGGTCTGCGGTGCCGGTCCGGAACGGGCCTAGGCACTGCCCGGAGGTGGGAAGGAGATTGTTGTTTGAGGGAATTTCATTTTCTTGGGATTAGTAGTGTTAATAACTGCTGTGGAAACTGTGG
The DNA here is from genome assembly GCF_029504395.1 of Arthrobacter sp. ES3-54. Taxonomy (GTDB): domain Bacteria; phylum Actinomycetota; class Actinomycetes; order Actinomycetales; family Micrococcaceae; genus Arthrobacter. The sequence goes on along the minus strand of NZ_JAQFIF010000003.1, from coordinate 132,784 downwards.
ATAACTCGATCCTGCCGTGCGAATCCGGGGTTAAGCCCTGTTCATGGACTGTGGGCGGAGCAGGTTTTAAACAGGGTGTGGATGGGGACAAGTTTTTTGGCCGGTTCGCTGATCCACAGGCGCCTTAAGGGTTTTAAGCCCATTAACCGCGGTTGTCCCCTTAAGTATCCACAGGGTTGTCCACAGGGCCCTGTTAATAAGGTAAGAGTGCGCCGACGGACGGCTCAGGAATTACGTTGCTGCTGCTTGATCCGGTTGGTCAGCTCGGTCACCTGGTTGTAGATGACCCGGCGCTCGGCCATGAGTTCGCGGATCTTGCGGTCTGCGTGGATCACGGTGGTGTGGTCGCGGCCGCCCAGCTCCTGCCCGATCTTGGGCAGGGACATGTCCGTGAGCTCCCGGCACAGGTACATTGCGATCTGCCGTGCGGTCACCAGCGTGCGGGTGCGCGACTTGCTGCAGAGTTCTTCCATGCTGAGCTTGAAGTAGTCGGCCGTCTGCGTGAGGATCTGGGCCGAGGTGATTTCCTGGGCGCCGTCGTCGGTGATGAGGTCCTTGAGCACCATCTCGGCCAGGGCCACATCCACCGGCTGCCGGTTCAGGCTGGCGAACGCTGTGACGCGGATGAGGGCACCCTCAAGCTCGCGGATGTTGCTGGAAATCTTCGAGGCGATGTATTCAAGGGCATCATCCGGGGCGGAGAGGCCCTCGCTGAGGGCCTTCTTCCGCAGGATCGCGATGCGGGTCTCCAGCTCGGGCGGCTGGATGTCGGTCAGCAGGCCCCACTCGAAGCGCGACTTCATGCGGTCTTCGAAGCCGGCGAGCAGCTTCGGCGGCTGGTCCGAGGTGATGACCACCTGCTTGTTGTTGTTGTGCAGGGCGTTGAACGTGTGGAAGAACTCCTCCAGCGTCCGGTCCTTGCCGGCCAGGAACTGGATGTCGTCGATCAGCAGCACGTCCACGTTGCGGTACGTGGTCTTGAAGCTGGTGCCTTCGTCGTCTCGGATGGAGTTGATGAAGTCGTTGGTGAATTCCTCGGAATTGACGTAGCGGACCCGGATCCCGCTGTAGAGCCGGCGCGCATAGTGGCCGATCGCGTGAAGCAGGTGGGTTTTGCCGAGTCCGGAGTCGCCGTAGATGAACAGCGGGTTGTAGGCCTTAGCCGGTGCCTCGGCCACAGCCACGGCGGCTGCGTGGGCGAACCGGTTGGAGGAACCAATCACAAACGTGTCGAAGACGTACTTCGGGTTGAGGCGGCCGAATTCGTGCGAGGTGCTCGGCAGCATCGGCTGCGGCTTCAACTCCACGGTCGGGTCGGCGGCCAGTGAAAGTTCGACGTCGGGTTCGGGTTCTGTGTGTAGGGGCACCAGATCGGTGTCGACGTCGATCGCGCAGCGGATTTCGTCGGAAAACACGCTGCGGAGGGCGTCGTCGAGGGCTTCCTTGACCTGCGTCTGCAGCACTTCGCGCGTGAGCTCGTTGGGGACGGCCACCAGAAGGGTGGAGCCGATCAGGCCCTGGGCCTGGGCCAGGATGACGAAGCCGCGCTGCCGGGGAGAGACACGGTGGTCGTTCTCCAGAAGGCTCACAACCCGCCGCCAGGAACTTCCGACAGTGTTGGCTTGGTTGGCTTCGTCTACTGTCATCAATCAGTTCCTCAAACTTGCTGGCCTGCATTACGTGCATCCACGCGGTCCGGAGCGGTACACCGGCCCGGCTCAATCCACAGGGTTATGCACAGTCCGTGGATAAGGGGTTACTGAGACACTGTAGGGGATGAAAACGCTAGAAGATAGCTGGGTTCAGTCCTGTGGATAATTACACCGTTGTGGTTCTCAAAAGGGCCGCGTGACGCACTTCATCCACAGGCTGCGGGAGCAGTTAGCCACAGCTGGGGATAGCTTGCGGAACCATCCCCGGTTTGACTCGGGAGGTCGGCAAGCCCTAACGTTGTGAAGTCCCATGTGTACGCTTTTCGCCTCATCTGAATCTCTCCTGACGCCCCGCGTCGTGCGAGTCTGAGGAAAGCGGCACATACCAAAACTTAGCGTCGGCCAGTTCTTCCCCTTGATCGGGTGGGCGCACCTTTGATCCACTGGAGTAACTAACGTGAGCAAGCGGACTTTTCAGCCGAATAACCGCCGTCGAGCCAAGAAGCACGGCTTCCGCCTTCGTATGCGTACCCGTGCCGGCCGTGCCATCCTGGCAGCCCGTCGTGGCAAGGGCCGCACCGAACTGTCGGCCTAAATAACTGACTCGTCGGTCCATATCCCTGTGCGAGTTGAACGGTGCTAGCCACCAGGAACCGTCTGCGGACATCAACCGATTTTTCAACAACTGTACGTTCCGGTGTCCGCAATGGACGCCGGAACGTAGTGTTATATGCGGCAGCTCTCGCTGCCGATGAACCAAGCCGGATCGGATTCATCGTTTCCAAGAGTGTCGGGAACGCTGTTGTCAGGAACCTCGTTAAGAGGAGACTGAGGGAAGCCGGTGCATTGTCGTTGCAGAAATACGGCAGCGGGTTCGCCATCGTGGTCCGGGCACTGCCCGCCGCGGCGGGGGCCAGCTGGGACCAGCTGCTCGCCGACTATGACGCCGCTTTGGAAACGACCATGAAACGGCTGGGCAACCGCCTTCCACAGGCTGCTTCACCAGGTTCTTATGAGACAAAACAGGAAGGGACCCCGCGTGCGTAACTCAACTGCCGCCGTCGTCCCCAGCCTATTCATTGCGGCGCCCGGATCGGCACTGAGCCGGTTAGCCACCGCCGTCTGGAACCTGCCCCGCAACATCCTCATTCTGCTGCTGATGGCCTACCGCAAGATGGTCTCGCCGCTGTACGGCCAGGTGTGCCGATTCTTCCCTAGCTGTTCGGCCTACGCCCTTGAGGCGATCACAGTACACGGTGCTGTGAAAGGAAGCTGGCTGGCCGCCAAGCGCCTGTTGCGCTGCCACCCATGGAATGCCGGCGGTGTGGACCATGTCCCCGCCGGCAAATGCGAGTGGCCCGCAGACCGCACCCCCACAATTGTTGTGTTGAACAATCCGGACAAGTACCTGGCTGCTCAGACTGATGGAGAAGGCCGCTCTGCGGCCTGACGAATAGGGATATCGTATGGACTTCTTTGGAACAATCATGGCCCCATTCAAATGGCTGGTCTCAGCCATCATGGTGGGCTTCCATGACGGACTCAGCGCCATCGGCATGCCGGCGGCCAACGGCTGGACGTGGACCTTGTCCATCATCGGGCTGGTGCTGGTCATCCGCGCCGCCCTCATTCCCGTCTTCGTCAAGCAGATCAAGGCCCAGCGCGGCATGCAGCTCCTGCAGCCTGACCTGAAGAAGATGCAGGACAAGTACAAGGGCAAGACCGACCAGCTGTCCCGCCAGGCCATGGCGCAGGAACAGATGGCGCTGTACAAGAAGCACGGCACCAACCCGTTCTCGGCCTGCCTGCCCATGCTGATCCAGATGCCCTTCTTCTTCGCGCTCTTCCAGGTTCTCTCGGGTATCAGCACGGCCAAGGCCGGCGGCCAGGGCATCGGTGCCATGAGCGCCGAACAGGTCAAGCAGTTCGATGAATCCAGCATTTTCGGCGCCCCGCTCTCGGCATCCCTGCTGCACGGCGGCGCGGGCGGCAACGAAGTGGCCGTGTGGATCCTGTCTATCGTGATGATCCTGGCCATGACGGCCTCGCAGTTCATCACGCAGAAGCAGATCATGGCCAAGAACATGTCCGAAGAGGCCCTGGCCAGCCCGTTCATGCGCCAGCAGAAAATGATGCTGTACATCCTGCCGATCGTCTTCGGTGTGGGTGGCATCAACTTCCCCATCGGCGTTTTGATCTACTGGACCACCACCAACCTCTGGACCATGGGACAGCAGTTCTTCGTGATCCGCCGGATGCCTACGCCGGGATCGCCGGCCGCCAAGGCTCTCGCGGAGCGCCGGGCAGCCAAGGGCCTGCCCGCACTGCCCCTCTTGGGCGGCAAAAAGGCCGACGCCGAGGCAGCCGCGGCCTCCGCCGCGGCCGTCGTGGAAGCCAAGAGCCAGCGCGTCCAGCCGCAGCGTAAGAACAGGAAGAGGAAGTAATGTCTGCCGAGAGCACCGAACACGCTATTTCCGCTGAGTTTGAGGACGACCAGGACGCGGTCCAGGACTCGTCCGAGGACGCAGCCCAGGGCGCGGAAGCCGGCACCGGCAAGAGTGTTTCCGCAAGCCGCCTCGAAGAAGAAGGCGACGTCGCTGCGGACTACCTCGAGGAGTTGCTGGACATCGCGGACATCGATGGCGACATCGACATCGAGGTCCGCAACGGTCGCACGTATATCTCGATCGTTGCCGAAGAAGAATCGGCCGGGCTGGAAAGCCTGGTGGGCAGCGACGGCGAAGTGCTAGAGGCACTCCAGGAGCTGACGCGGCTCGCCGTGCTGTCCGCAACGGAGAACCGGTCCCGCCTGGTCCTGGATATCAACGGGTACCGTGCGGAGCGTGCCGGCGACCTGCAGAAGATTGCTGAAGACGCCGTCGCCGCGGTCAAGGATTCCGGCGAGGCCGTTGCCCTGGCCCCGATGAGCGCCTACGAGCGCAAGATCGTGCACGACGCCGTCGCAGATTTGGGACTCGTCAGCGAGTCCGAAGGCGAAGGCGCCGATCGGCACATCGTTGTCTCCGCAGACTGAACCGTTGACTAGCTTGATGGTTGAAATTACCGCCACCGAACTCAAAGCAGCAGAGTCCATCTTTGGTGACCGCCTGGAACTGGCAACCCGCTACGTCGAGCACCTGGCGACGTCCGGGACAGAACGGGGCCTGATCGGCCCCCGCGAAGTGCCCCGACTGTGGAGCCGGCACGTGCTTAACTGCGCCGTCATCGAGAGCCAGATTGCCCACGGAAGCCATGTGGCCGACGTCGGCAGTGGTGCCGGCCTGCCCGGACTGTGCCTGGCCATCGCCCGGCCGGACCTGGAACTGACCCTGATCGAACCGCTGGAGCGCCGCGTCATCTGGCTCCAGGAGGTGGTGGATGATCTTGGCCTCGAGAACGTCACGATCATGCGCACCCGCGCGGAACTCGCGGTGGGACTCGTGAACGCCGACGTCGTTACGGCCCGCGCGGTATCCGCACTGGCCAATCTCGCCGGACTGACCATTCCGCTCCTGGCCGGCAAGGGTGAAGTCGTTGCCATCAAGGGACGAAGCGCCGGCGAGGAAATCGAAAAGGCCGCCAAGATTATCCGCAAACTGGGCGGCACTAAGACGTCCGTGGTGGTGGTGGGTGAGGACCTGCTCGAGGAACCCACCACCGTTGTGCGAATCGTAGTGAACAAGCCTCAAAAGATTACCTAGCACCGGGCCCGGTGCCCGGGGAGTCCGAGGGGAAGAGGTTAGGCTAGTAACCGGCAGTAAAAGCCGAATGAGAGTGAGCGTGTCATAGTGAGCAGTAGCGAAGCCTCCACACAACGGATCCCGCCGTTTGTGTCCCTGGGGTCCGCACGGGCGTTTACGGCTCCTGCACTAGCTTTTGACTTCTCCGGAAATCACACGGCTTCGGTTGCAAAGGCGACCGGGATGGCCGGTGTTTCACGTGAAACCTCTCTTACGCATTCCGGGAACGTGCTGGACTCCATTGACGATTCCAGCCCCATCGCCCGGGAACTCGCGCATGAAAACAAGCGCCGTGAGCGATTGTTCGGCCGGCAACTGCCCAAACCGGAAAAGACCCGGGTCTTCACCGTTTCCAACCAGAAGGGCGGCGTCGGCAAGACGACGACGACCGTAAACATCGCCGCCGCGCTGGCGGCCGCTGGCCTGAACGTGCTCGTGATCGACATCGATCCGCAGGGCAACGCCTCCACGGCCCTGGGAATCGAGCACCACGCCGACGTCGACAGCATCTACGATGTCCTGATCAACGATGTCCCGCTGAAGGATGTTGTGGCCCCGTGCCCCGACATCGACAACCTGATTTGTGCGCCCGCCACCATCCACCTTGCCGGCGCCGAGATCGAACTCGTCAGCTTGGTGGCCCGCGAGCAGCGGCTGCGCCGCGCAATCGATGTGTACTCCAAGGAGCGCGCCAAAAATGGCGAGGAGCGGCTGGACTACATCTTCATTGACTGCCCGCCCAGCCTCGGGCTGCTGACGGTTAATGCCTTCTGCGCGGCCGGCGAAGTCCTCATTCCGATCCAGTGCGAGTACTACGCCCTTGAGGGCCTCAGCCAGCTCCTGAAGAACATCGAGATGATCCAGAAGCACCTGAATGCCGATCTGGTTGTCTCCACGATTCTGCTGACCATGTATGACGGCCGCACCAACCTCGCCGCGCAGGTGGCAGCCGAGGTCCGGGAGCACTTCCCGAAGCAGGTGCTCGGTGCGGTGGTGCCGAGATCGGTGCGTATTTCCGAAGCACCGAGCTACCAGCAAACTGTCATGACGTATGATCCTTCTTCCAGCGGCGCCCTGTCCTATCTGGAAGCCGCAGCGGAAATCGCGGAACGTTAGAATCTTTTCAAGAATTGCACTAGCCAGAGCCAGGTGAATCCCGGCTCTTCCACTGGAGGGATTTATCCATGAGCGATAAGCGACGCGGCCTCGGCCGCGGACTTGGCGCACTCATTCCAAGTTCCGCCGCGGCTGCTTCCGGAAACGGTGCTGCCCCATCCCGGCCCGTGGACCTCTTCTTTCCCGAAGCCCGAAAAAAGACTTCCGACGCCGAGGCGCTCCCGGACGTCAGTGCCGCGCAGTCCAAGTCGCCGGAGTCCGCCGCCGTCAAGGCCGATCCTTCTGATGTCACTGTTGACGCCGCTGAAGCCGGCGGTTCTGCTGCCGAAGCCGATGTAGCTGCCGGCGCTGCCGGTGCGGGGTCCAAGAAGACTCCCGCCCGGAAGACGGCTGCCCCGAAGTCGTCGCCTACTGCTGTCAAGCCGTCCGCGGCCGCCGCCGGCGAACAGTTGGCGTTCGACCCCACTTCGGAGCAAGGCGACGAGCGATCTGTTGAACTCGTAGAAGTGCCCGGTGTGAGGTTTGCCGAAATTCCGGTCACTGATATTCATCCCAACCGCAAACAGCCCCGCTCGGTCTTCGATGAGGACGACATGGCGGAGCTGGTGCACTCCGTGCGGGAAATCGGCGTCCTCCAGCCAATTGTGGTCCGTACCTCAACCGAAGAGGGCGGCGAACCCTACGAGCTCGTCATGGGCGAGCGGCGGTGGCGTGCGGTACAGGCCGCGGGCCTGGAAACGATCCCCGCAATTGTCCGTGACACCACGGATGACGACCTTCTTCGCGATGCGCTGCTGGAGAACCTGCACCGCAGCCAGCTGAATCCGCTCGAAGAGGCCGCGGCCTACCAGCAACTCCTCGAAGACTTCGGAACCACCCACGAGCAGCTGGCGGACCGGATCGGCCGTTCGAGGCCCCAGGTGTCCAACACCCTGCGGCTGCTGAAGCTCCCCCCGCTGGTCCAGCGCCGGGTTGCCGCAAGCGTCATCTCGGCAGGTCACGCCCGCGCTTTGCTAGCACTTCCGGACGCCGCGGCCATGGAACGGCTGGCGCAGAAAATTGTGGCGGAGGGCATGTCGGTTCGGGCGACCGAAGAAGCTGTCACCCTCTACCAGAGCCCCGCCTCGCCGGCCAAGAACAACATCCCGCGCCCGGGAGCCCGCCACGAACGGCTGGACTACCTGGCGTCGTCGCTGTCTGATCGCCTTGATACCAACGTCAAGATCTCGCTCGGAGCTCGTAAGGGTCGTGTCAGTATTGAGTTCGCCAGCGTCGAGGACCTGAATCGCATCATGGACGTCCTGACACCCGGGGCGCCCAGCTAGGTCTCCAATCGCTGAGGTTTTCGGGAGGGTCTGTTTCACGTGAAACGGACCCTCCTTTCTTGTTTATCTCCGATACTGCCAAGCCCAGCAATTTCCGTGGGGCGGGATCCCACTCTAGTTCGTCCGACCCGGAGCCACCCGCATTGAGGATTCACTTCGTGGGGCAGACACTTTGCAGTTTTACCGGGCGGGAGCTTTAGGCGTGTGTTCGGCGCAGGGAGCGTGGCGTTTGCCTCTACTGCCACAGTGAACTGATGGTTCTCAGCGTAAGAGTCCGTGGAATGCCCTGTGTACGGCCTGACTCTTCTCGCAGATGAGAACGGGACCGATGGAAAAGCTCTGGGCTACCTTGGGGTCTTATGCCTGAACACGTAGATGGCCCAGGCTTTCCTGTCTGCAGTCTCCGCGCTGTCCGCGTGGGCCCTCCGGGTTCTGGTCGTTCTGGCTTATGGATTCGATAGACGGTGCTGTGTGGCCGGGAGCAGTGCTGGAGAGTCTGCGCCACCACGATCGCTTCTCAACGAGGCAGCCATTTTCGTGCTATCCAGTGCTCATCGAACGTCTACGCCGGTGCCGCCGATCCATGTTTCACGTGAAACACGACTGGTCACGCTACTGTTTCACGTGAAACAGGACCGCCAGTTGACGCCACGACACTCATTTGTCCCGGAGGCCAAGGGCGGTCGACGGACAAAGTTGATGAGGGCGCAAGTATCCCCTCGAGGGTGGGCCGTGGCAGTCCGTCGTCCCCGCTGTGGTCCCCCGCCGTCGTCCCCAGCCGTCGGCGCCCGCCGGACTCGGCACTCCTACTGGCAATTGCTGTGGAGCGTTGACCTGGCAATGCAGCTGAGAACAGGCATCGCGCTGGGCTGGGGGTCGACCGATTGCAGATGATCGATCAGATGATCACGGGATCCGTCCGAAGGGGTTGGCCGCCCTGGGGAACTGTCCAGCCCGATCTAGTGCCGCCTGCCCCACGTCCGGTCCGTCGACTGGTACCCCATTCGATCAGATCGCTCCATTCCCGCAACCAGAAGTAGGCAGAAGCAGCCCACGATGCATGGCGGGTTCTGGGATCGCCTTAGGTCCTCGGTAGGAGTTGAGGACTTTCGATGGCGGCTGCAACCTCCCGCAGGACAAGATCTGTGGGCAGTCGCAGCCGCCTGTGACACATCAAGGACGTCGCCGGATGCCCCAAAAGCGCTGCATGGACTCCTCCTTGATTTAATGAACGCCAAGTAGGCCGAGCCGCAGAGGTCCGGTGCGGCGGAATGTAACGCGGAGGGGGCTTCCGTCCAGTGCGAAGCTTTGCCAGAGTGCTGGCACCCTCTGCATTCAGTGGGTAGTCGTTGAAGCGCTCTCCGGAAGGCAACCGCGGAGATTCGAATGCCATGATTCTGACGAGGCGATGATGGGGCCACAGATTCTCCGGACGTGGGCGCCCCGGCGATGTGGCCTAGCACCAGTCCTCGACACACTCGGTTTTCCGCCAACGGTCCACGATCCGAGGACTGAGTGACGCTGCATCGATGGGCCAGGCGGCGCGAGTTTGGCCGTTGGTTGTCGGTGTCGTTGTCGGACTGTGGGCTGCAATGTGAACTCGATATGGCTATTGATGTGGCGCCGACGCAGTACGAGTACCCAATCCTCGTAGTGATGCGGCGGAGTTTCCTCATGGGAAGCCGTTCAACCCCCACCTCCCCCGACGGCTCGCTGGTACCGAATTCGCCAGGGTGCCACCCGCTATGTCATGTCTCTCGCCAGTTGCGGTCCGGGTCTGTTTGTCAGGCCGTGTAAGTCAGATTGCTGCCGCGCACCGGCACGGCAGCACGCGGCACGGCAGCACGTTGGCACCTCGGCATCTCGGTATCTCGGTATCTCGGCGCCTCGGCGCTCCGGCACTCCGGCACAGCCATAAGCAGCACAGCGGCACAGCGGCACGCTGGCAACTCGTTTCCCCCACCCAGCTCGCCAACTGAGCCGTGCCCGTCAGCCTCCGCTGAGCTCCCCGAGGGTGCCGCGACGTTGATTCACCCACTGAACGCCAACCACCCCCCAATTCCAAGGGAATCTCGGGAGGCCCTGCCTATCAGCAGCAATGGTGCGTAAGGCTCACAACACGGTGGCCTACGAATCGTGGGCGGAGGCCGCGTCCGTGCTTTGTGTCGATTCGAATTGCTGGTCGGCGGGCACTGCAGCCGGGATCGTCTGATGCCTTGGGGTCTGCCGTCAGCCGCCACAGATGGAGCTGTGGCCCCGGCGTCTTCATCACGTCCATATGGACGAGATTCCCCTGGCCGTGCGCGTCCGTACCGGTAGCCGTGGTCCGGGCGGAACTGATCGTAAACCCAGTCAGATGAGCGCACGCGTGTGGCGGGACCCGGTGCCACTCGAGGGTCGACCCACTCTCCGCCGAAACCTCGGCGAGGGCTGCAACCCGCAGGTGGCACGGGCGAAATAACCGTCGGCGTTTTGGACGGTCCTCACGTTCGGCGCTCGGGTCGGTGGGTGTTCGGTCTGCACCGGCTCGAGCAGTCCGTAGGACCGGGGGGCTCCTTCGTGCCGGAAGCTCCTCAACCACCGGCATGAGGTCCGCCGGACCGTCCGGCACCTCAGCGATATGGGCGACCGGGCAGGCCGGCAACCAGGTGGCTGACAATCACGCATCTACGATGAGCCGTCCAACGGGCCTTGTGTGGACACGAAGTCCTCTGGGTGCGAAGCGCGTAGACGAGCCAGCTCGACTGAGACCGGCGTGCCTCTTGGTTTTAAAGTACCCGCGTGTCAACAATGTGCCGACGCCGGTCAGTGATGCTCCGGTGCCGCGGTACACCCACGCGGCGGGCGGTCTGTTCACCATGAGACGGCGACGTGACCCCACCCGGATTGTCGAGGCTTTGAGAGCGCAAGAGGGAGCAACTCCGCTCCCCCGGTGCCTCGAGAACTTCGGGCACGCGTTGCGCGCTCCGCTTTGGCTGGCAGGTGGTTCGAGTGGTGAATGGTCTCGTTGTTCCAGGTGAAGTGATTCTGGCCAACGGGTCGGGGCCCTTGCAAGCTGAGGCACACCGCGTTTCAGGGGCTGAGATGTGGCTGCTGAACGGCGTCGCGAGGATGCTCCGGAGCTATCCACCGCTCCTGCTCTTTCCGACCTCCGGTGGATAGAGCAGTGGATAGTGCGGTGGATATCGCTGTGGATAACTTTGTGGATTAGTTTCGGACTCGAGCTCGGTGGATCAGGCTGAAAGGGACACCGGCCATGGTCGTGCGGCCCGCCTCGATGTTCAGATGGACGGCCGTGTTCTGTTTCACGTGAAACATGATCCTCCGATGCAGGGATGAGGTCGAAAGGATTGGTGGGGACGTATTAAATCGCCGTTCTGGGGTTAATTTTTCGGTCTACTTGGCTGCTTTTCGTCCCGACTCACCGGTGCGCGGATTTGTTCTACGCGGCAGGGCAAAGGCACCGCAGGCAGCCGGTCAATTGGTCACCGCCGGAGGGCCCGACGACGCTTCGCCGGTCGCCAGGGCAGGGGTGTGAATAATCTCTCACGGCCTGTGGATAACCATGTGAATAAGTTCTGTGGAGAACGTGGTGGATATCTTTGAAGTGATGGTTCCCGCGGGCTCCTGGACGTGCTGGACGTGCGGGTATGGTGTCTGTTGTAGACCTCAATTCGGCTAACCGAGCAGCTGCAGTGATGGCACAAATGTTGACGGCTTGGTCCTCCAGACAATGTCCTAGATGCAGTGGTGATTTGCCCTGGGGCTCGGGCGATTAGGGATCGCCTTCCGAGGGAGCCGGCACGGAGTACATCAGGTGGTTCCACGAGAACCGGCAGGGATGAAGAAGTCCGGGCTGCTGCAGCACCCCACTGCAGTTCGACTAGTAGCGCTCTGACACGAGGCCGGGGTTGAGGAGAATGTGGATGCCTCCTACTCCAAGGAACGAAGAACCGCGGGCGCTCAACGCGGATCAGAACCGCCGCATAACTAGTCCGCCCTTCAGCCGGCAAGGTGGGTACGGCTGCCGAGGGTATGGGTAGTTGGAGCATCGCCAGTGGGCCTGAGGGCGAGCTCGAGACTGAACGCGGCCGGATTTTAGCCGTCCGGTTCAGCAGGCCCGAGCCGAAATCGATAGACGAAGTGCGACGGACGGACCGGAGTCTGAACCGCCGCCGGAGTCGACGCGCTGGCGGCGAACGGGCCGGAGTCTGAATCGAGATGAGAGTCGATGAGCCGGCAACGAACGGGCCGGACTCTGAACCTGGTCCTTGCTGAACGAGCCCGGGACGAATAGAGCGTTGATTGGGGCAAGATGGAACCGAAAGAACTGATGGGTGCGTCAGGCCCGCTCCCGGTTCAGCCCGCTGTTGGAGTCAGTTGAGGACTAGCGCGGCGAGACCTGTCGTTGCCGGAGCTCTGTGTGTCGGGCGAACGCTCGGTGGGAAAGTAGCTCCGCCCCCGTCATCCGACCTGCCGTAGAGTTCCAGCTACGCGCCGGCTGTGGACTGAACCGGCTGTGGACTGAACCGGCCGTGGACTGAACCGGCTGTGGACTGAACCGGCCGTGAACTGAATAGGGAGGCTTCTTGCCGTTGCCTGCTGCCGACTCACTCCAGGATTCGACCGTCGGTGTCCGGTTTGATCCTCAAATCAGACAACATCAGCAGTCGAGCGATCAGTGCGCCCGGGGGTTCGTGGTGGTTCGTCCCCGCAGGACTGGGTACAGCCGAACGCCGATGGATTGTGCGGTGCTTGGTCCAGCAGCACACCCTCTCCCCTAACTGTGCAGGGCGCTACGCATTCGGACGCTTGCCTATGGACTGCCACCTGGTGAAGTGGATCAGGCGCCAGAAGGCGGGGATCTTCCAGGTCAGGCCCTTGTATTTACACTTGTCCATCGGCTATTCCCAGTCGTCCAGTCATCGCGGTGCTGATGGTGCGCGGAATAGGGCGCCCATCCCGCACCAGGAGCCATGCGGGCTTTGGTCTTCTGGTGACTGCGTCCCCTCAGAGTGATTCAAATACGGGGGCATGTTGCACGTGAAACCAGAAGGTGCTGCAGCTGGCACTCATCTCGTGGTGACCGCACCGGAAGATCGAGTCTAAGAAATGGAGGGAATTGAGCCCGCAGATAGTCGATCGGTCCCGCTTGAAATGAAAGACAAGGCCCTGTGCGGCTGCGCCCTCCAACTATGAGGAGTTCTGTGGACAGTAGTAGCAGCACCGCCGAGGAAGTCGCTCTGAGCCGCTACAGAAGAGACGGCCCAGACTGCAGCAGGGACGGGGATAGACGCCCCTATTCTGATCTGCCTACTGAACAAGATATGGGGGCAGGGGTGTAATGAATGGGTATCTAAGAGTCAACTGTCAGTTCAGCATGCTTGGCGTTGAAGATCGTCGTATCAGGTCTTGGTTTCACGTGAAACATCGTGTTGGCTCTGCTGACCTTCCTATGGACAGCAGCATGTTTCACGTGAATCAGCATGCCGGCCCCTTGCTCGACTAAACCCCGAACCTGGCATCAGGCGGATGTTTCACGTGAAACATCGGTTCTGGGAGCTACCGAGCCGCGCGCGTGGCCGGCGACCGGCGGCAACGAAGAAGGGAGCACCGGTACGCCTGGGTGCAGCCAAGGACTTGATCGGCTAGTCCGGACTTCGAAATTCGCTAGGTGATTGCCGCCGAAATTCGCGTCCATCCCTCCACCCCTAGCCTGGCCCGGCTTCCGAGGATGGACCGCCGCTGAAGCCGTGCATCCCGGAGGCGTCGCAGTGCAATGCCAGCCCCAGAGTATCGTCTCGTTCCCGCGCAAGGCACGATCCAGCCAACAACGTCTGGCGGCATACAGTCATAACTCCTTGATGATGGCACCAGTTGCTATCTAGGATCTCGACAGTCTCCGCACTGATCTTAAATCCATCGGGTCCTTGCGGTTCCCAACTCCGCCGCTTCCCGCCCGTTAGAACTTTGCACCTGGATTCGATGTTTCACGTGAAACCGCCCAGCCGCTGTACGCCCTCCAGCGCCGGGCGGCCGTACACTCGTGGCTGTGGCTGTGGCTGTGGCTGTGGCTGTGGCTGTGGCTGTGGCTGTGGCTGTGGCTGTGGCTGTGGCTGTGGCTGGGACCAAGACCGATCCAGGACCAGGACTGCGCCCGCATCCTGCATCATGGTGTGCGGCTCCGTGGGTGCCATCGAGTGCAGAAACGCGCGCGAGTCCCCGATCCCCTGTTTCACGTGAAACAGGAGTTCAGGTGAAACTCGGCAACCGGCAATCGACCTCCGGGCCAAACAGTGCAATTCCAGCATTGCGACACTCCCGACGACGCACGTCGGCATTCCCTCAGCGGCCAGCCTCCAACATTTCGGCGAGAATGTCCAGCGGGCGGAAAACTATATCGATAGGCAACCCAAGGAAACTTGTGTTCTCGATTCGGAACGGACGCCCTCGCGATCCGGGCAGACCCGCTCCCCCCCGGTGAGCAAGGATCACAACGAAAAATGGCCCCCGCCAGAGGCGGGGGCCATTCTCAGTCAGCCTAGGACAGGACGTCCGCGAATTCCTTCTCAAAGAACTGCTTGGGCCTGGCACCGATGACCGTGCTCTTGACCTCGCCGCCCTGGAACAGGTAAACGGCCGGGATGGAGGTGATGCCGTACTCGGCGGCGATGGCAGGGTTGTCGTCAACGTTCACCTTGACCACATCAACCTTCTCGCTGTACTCGACCGAAATCTCGTCGAGAATCGGCCCCAGCTTGCGGCAGGGCCCGCACCATTCGGCCCAGAAATCGACGATGACCGGCTTCTCGGAGGCCAGCACATCAGTGCTGAAGCTGGCGTCAGTTACATCTTTTGCGTTGCTCATACCCTTTGTCTCTCTTCCGTTGGTTGCTGCTGCACGCCGCGCTTAGGCGTGGAAATCTGCGAGGTAGTGTTCGACGTCGAGGGCCGCCACGCAACCGGATCCGGACGCGGTGATGGCCTGGCGGTACGTCGGATCGATCACGTCACCGGCGGCGAAAACACCCTGGACGCTGGTCTTGGACGTGCGGCCGTCGACCGCAATGGTTCCCTCTGCCGTCAGTTCGAGCTTGCCCTTGACCAGATCGGTACGGGGGTCATTGCCGATTGCAACGAACACGCCGGTTACAGCCAGCTCGGTTTCCGCGCCATCCAGGAGATTCTTCAACCGCAATCCGGTGACTTTGTCCTGACCCAAGACGTCCTCCACACCGGTGTTCCACACGAAGCTGATCTTCTCGTGGGCCAAGGCGCGGTCAGCCATGATCTTTGAAGCTCGGAGGGTGTCGCGGCGGTGTACAACGGTGACGGACTTGGCGAACTTGGTGAGGAACAGGGCCTCTTCCATGGCGGAGTCGCCGCCACCGATTACCGCGATGTCCTGATCCTTGAAGAAGAAACCGTCGCAGGTTGCACACCAGCTGACGCCGTGGCCTGAAAGCCGCTTCTCGTTCGGCAGTCCGAGCTCACGGTAGGCCGAGCCGGTGGAGAGAATGATGGAGCGGGCCTTGAAGGTCTCCCCCGTGCCGATGGTGACGGTCTTGACGTCGCCGTCGAGGTCCAGCTCGGTGACGTCCTCGAACTGGATCTCCGTGCCGAAACGCGCTGCCTGCTTCTCGAAGTTCTCCATGAGGTCCGGCCCCATGATGCCGTCCGGGAACCCCGGGTAGTTCTCCACGTCCGTGGTGTTCATCAGTTCGCCGCCGGCCGTTACCGAGCCTGCCAGGAGCAGCGGCTTCAGGTTCGCGCGCGCCGTGTACACCGCTGCGGTGTAGCCCGCCGGGCCGGAGCCGACGATGATGACATCACGTACTTCGGCGGCAGTGTTTTCTGCGTTGCTCACTGAACGGTGAACCTCTTCCTTTGTCGATGCGCCCGCCTCGATGGCCGGCCACATGGCACAACTATTGCCGGGCATTGAATATTCCGGCCGAAATGGGCGTCACGGAGCAACACCACTACTCAGGGTACCGGTTTGCCGCGGCCGGGGCCGGAGAGGGCCCCGGATTACAGGGCGCGACCGCGCAGACGGCTCCGGGTTTCAGGGCCGCTACTGAACAGCGTCTGCTACTGAACAGCGTCTGCTACTGAACCTTGATCTCGGCCAGGCGCAGGCCGTACCCGTAGCGGGTCTTGGGAGCGGCGAGCTTGGGAAGTGTCTTGATAGACACGATCACGTATTGCGCCGTCACCGGTTCAGCCAGCGGCATCGTCAGGTCCGGAGACGTGAAGCTGTTGCTGCCAATCTGCTTCGCGCCGTCCAGGGACGGGCTGTCATTGGTGAAGACGCTGATGCTGCCGCCGGAGGCGCCGAGTTGGCTCAGGGTGACGGAGGAGACCTTGGAAGGGTCCTTCAGCTTGACGACGAGCGGGACCTCGGAGGCCAGTCCGCCCCAGTCTTCCGTGGCGAATTCCATGTCGGACCAGAAGCTCGCGCCGTTCCCGTCAAACGTCTTGACGAGGTCGGAATCGTAGTTTCCGGCGAAATCGAAGTTGCCGAGTCGCGTCACGCCCTCGATGACGGGCGGCCCGGCGGCCGGTGCCTCGGTGGCGGTCGACGTCGGTTGCGCGGTGGACTGTTCCGGCGCGCTGGACTGCGCGGAGGAGGCGGCGGTGGTCTGCGGGCTGCTCTTGAAGAGGCTGCCGAGGTTGGTGACCGCGAAGATGAGGCCCACTACCAGCACGGCAGCCAGGAGGCCGCCCACCAGCCAGCGCATGGAGCGCTGCTCCCGGTTGGGCTCGTCTTCGTCTTCGTCTTCGTACTCGTCCACATCCTCCTCGTCGACGGCGGCACGCGCCGAGGCGGGGAAGTTGCCCGGAGCCCGATCCGCGGTGTCGAAGCCGGCCCCGGCCGCTCCGGCGGCCGCTGCTGCGCCGCCGTGGTGCTCGGCACCACGCTGGTCGTCGCCGGTGTAGTCGCCGTCGGACCACAGGGAAACTTTAGGTGCCGCGGCGGTTGCCGGCTGCTGCGTTGCCGGCTCGGCCTGGCGGGAGGCCTTGCCGCCCTGGACGGGCTGCGGCGCCGTCGTGTGTGCCGCGGTCTCTTGCGGCGCGGTGGTGGGGGCTTTGGGGGCCCTGGCGGCCGCTGCTGCTGCTCCGGCCGCCACGCCAGCCGCGGCGGCGGGCGCCGACGCGGGGCGGGACGGTACTCCGGCGGGGGGCGCCGCGGGGGAAACCGGCGGTTGCCCGGCTGCGGCCTGGGTCTGCCCGTAGTCGATGTACCCGGCGTCGACTTCCTCGTCGTCGTAGAGTCCGTCGTAGGTTTCGGGTTCGTGGGAGCGGGCCTGCCCAAAGATTTCGCTGCCCAGGGTGTCCGTGAAGAAAGGCTCGACGTACGGCGGGCTGGATGACACCACAAGATCCAGGAGGTCCGCCGCCGAGGTGTGGTTGGTGATCAGGTACGTGGTGGAATCGCTGACTCCAAGGTCAAGGATCTGCACGCTGCCGGGACGTTCGCCCGTTGCCACTTCACGGGCGCTCTGGGCCACCTGATCGGCGTTGCCCGGGCCGGCGACGAGGATGCTCACGGGACGGTTCAGCACCTGGTCCACACCGTCCAGCACCAGATCCTGGTCATGTGAGGTCAGTACGGTGGCAGTGACCTTGTAGCGGCCACCGAGTACTGATCCGACATCGATCGGGTGGGACACGGGCTCCTCCTAGACTGTCCGGGACCTGCCGACGTGGTCACTCTGAGAGCAACCGTGTGCCCTCCGGTAAGCCGGTTGACCGCTGGTCCGCAACTTCCCTTGTTAGTCTTCGATCCTAGCCGATGCTCTGTCCAGGCCGCGTGAGCACGGCGGTTCGAAACGGAGCCGGGCTCATTTTTTCTTTTTCCGGCTAAACGGGAAATAGGGGTTGTGGCCGGCCGGGCCCTGGTAGGTCCGGCGGCCCGGCAAGGGAGCATCGCCCCGGCCCAAACCGCCCTGAGCGGTGCTGGGGAGGTCCTCGGCCGGCAGATATCCGCCCTCCGGACCGGATCGACGCCCGTAAGGGAACGAGTCCTCTTCCCGGATGTCGGGGCCGACGCGGAACGACTCGGCGTCGAACTCGCCGGAGATTCGCGGAATCAGGCCTGTGTCCACCGAGACGGTGGCCCGCTCCGGTGCCCTTCGCACCTCCGGTACGCCGCCTGCCTGCGGCTCAGCGCCCGCCTCCGTGGCCGGCCCGGCGGCACGGCGCCGGAGCCGCCCAAGCAGCGGCTGCAGGAGGTCCTGCAGCTCGGTCACCCGGAAGAGCTTCAGCAGCAGGAAGTAGGCGGCCAGCATGACGGGACCGACGACGACGATCGTCACCAGGGCGGCGATCCGGTCGCTCCAGGCGTAGCCGTCCGGGTTGTAGCTGCCCAGCATCCACAGGGCCACGGCTCCGGCCAGCGCGGAACCCAGGGCCGCGTAGCCCATGCGGATGTAGGAGCTGGCGATCCTGGGTCCGTCCAGGTGGCCCAGGAGCCGGCGCAGGAACGTCGCGCTGACGATCACGGAGAGGATATTGCCACCGGTATAGAGGATGGCGATGGCGAAGATGATCTGATCGAACGGCAGGAACTGGATCGCGAACGCGGCCGCCAGATTGACCAGCGCCAGTACCAGCTGGATAAAGAACGGTGTCCGGGCGTCCTCATTGGCGTAGAACACCCGCGACATCATGAAGTTGGCGCTCATGAAGGGGGTGCTGAGGGCCAGGATGGTGAGGGTTTGGGCCAGCATGACGCCGTCCTGGCGCTGCCCGCCGGAGAAGAACATGCCCAGTGGTCCGGCCAGCGCGAAGAGCGCCAGCGCACCGAAGACGGTTGCCACGGCCATGGTCCTCAGCCCGTGGGAGAGGGCGTTGCGCAGCGCAACCCGGTCTCCGTCCTGCGATGCGCGGGTCATCCGGTTGAACAGTACTGTCGCCAGGGACAGGGCAATGATGGAGTGCGGAAGCAGATACAGCTGGCTGGCAACCTCCAGCACGGCATTACCCGGAATGCTGGCCGCCGCGGGGTCCCCTGCTTGTTGAAGGCGGAGCCGCTCGGCGCCGGGGATCGTGGCGATGCGCATGACGTAGAGGAACGCCAGCTGCCCCACGGCGGCCGTCGCCAGAGTCCAGACGCTCAGCTTCGCCGCATGGCCCAGCCCCACCCCGCGCCAGCCGAAGCGCGGCCGCAGCCCCAACCGGAGCCTGAACACGGGAATGAGCAGGATGGCGGTCTGGGCGACGACGCCGATCGTGGAGAATCCGGCCACGAGGATGGTTTGGAACGACCCCCAGTTGTCGATCGTGTGCGGATTGGCGGCATTGGCCCCCATGATGCCGATGAACATGCCCAGGCCGGCGATCGCCACGATGTTGTTGATGATCGGCGCCCACATCGCGGGCCCGAAGGCTCCGTGGGCGTTGAGTACCTGGGTCAGCAGGGCGTACAGGCCGTAGAAGAAAATCTGCGGAAGGCACCAGAACGCGAACGAGACCGCGAGGGCCTTCTGCTGCGGCGAGTAGCCCTGGGTGGTCAGTTGAATGACCGACGGCGCCAGCAGTGTGACCAGCAGCGTGAGCACCAGCAGCACCAGCACCGCGAGCGTCAGCAGCCGGCTGATGTAGTCCGCTCCCTTGTCCGGCGCCTTGCTGGCCTTGATGATCTGAGGCACCAGAACGGCATTGAACACCCCGCCCGCGACCAGCAGGAAGATCAGGTTGGGGAGGTTGTTGGCGTTGATGAAAGTGTCGTTGACCGTCGAGCCCAGGCCCAGGGCGGCGGCCAGCATCCAAGTCTTGGCGAAGCCCAGGAACCGCGAAACGAGGGTTCCGGCGGCCATGATGGCGCCGGAACGGGTCTCTCCGGACTGGACAGCTTTGGAATCGGCGGGGCCGGAGGGTACGGGGGCGGGTTTGGCAGATGACATCGTCTTCATCGTCTCACCCGCGCGGGGCATTAGTCGCTATCCGGGGCCGTGACCGGCCGCTTCTAAGGGCGTCGGCGGTCTTCCGGGAGGACTTCTTTGGCCAGATCCGCGATGCGGCGCTCATTCGGGAAGGACAACTTGCGGGCCAGCTCCTGGATAGGAACCCACGCGACGTCGACTGCTTCCTTGTCCGGATCGTTTTCGATGGTGAGTTCCCCGCCCGTGGCCCGCAACAGGTAGTGGTGCACGGTCTTATGGACGCGGTGCCCGCTCACGGTGAACCAGTAGTCGATGCTTCCCAGCGGTGCCAGGATCCTGCCTTCGATGCCGGTTTCCTCGGCGATCTCGCGGACGGCAGCTTCCTCGTTGCTTTCCTTGCCCTCCGGGTGCCCCTTCGGCAGGCACCACTCAAGACGGCCGCCGCGGTTGAGGCGCGCGATGATCGCTACCCGCAGGTCGGCGTCGGACATGTCCACCACGACGCCACCGGCGGAGATTTCCTCGACGGTGGGCAGGGAAGCGTGGCCCGTGTGCTGGACAGGCGCGACATTGGCACCTATTGCCGACGGCAACGGTGCGTTTGTCCTCCTGCCGGGAGCGCTCGGTACGGGATGGGCCATGAGGTCCACTCTAACGACTCTTGCCCGCTGTTGATGACCTAAACATGGCCGGAAAGTGGACGGCCGGGAAAGTCGGCCCGCGCCGGTTCGTCCGCAATCGTGACGAACCGGCCAGATCCTTGAGGGTTCCGGTGTGGGTGCTGGCGCGGTTTTCTGACAAGCTTAAGTAACTATGGCGCACGCACATCACAAGACTGACTCCCACACCGTTTCTTTCCAGGTGGATCCGGTGGTTCTGGAGCTCGGGCAGCGGTTCGTCGACGCCGGCCACGAGCTGTCCCTCGTTGGCGGGCCCGTCCGTGACCTGTTTCTGGGCCGGATCTCGCCCGACCTCGATTTCACCACCGACGCCACCCCGGACCAGACCGTTGCCCTGATCAAGAAATGGGCGGACAACTACTGGGAGATCGGGCGCGCCTTCGGCACCATCGGGATGCGCAAGGGCGACTTCCAGATCGAAATCACCACGTACCGGGCCGACGCCTACGATCCGGAGTCCCGCAAGCCGCTAGTGGCCTTCGGAACATCCCTCACGGATGACCTCCTGCGGCGGGACTTCACCATCAACGCCATGGCACTGCGGCTGCCCATGCTGGAGCTCGTCGATCCTTTCGGCGGCGTCCGCGACCTGCACGCCTCGATCCTCAACACCCCCGGACCGCCGGAAACGTCCTTCTCCGACGACCCCCTGCGCATGATGCGCGCAGCGAGGTTCGCGGCCCAACTGGGGGTGTCGGTGCACCCCGAAGTGCGCGAGGCGATGGTCCGGATGGCGGAACGGATCAGCATCATCTCGGCCGAACGCGTGCGCGATGAACTGATCAAGCTCATCTGCGCCGCACAACCGCGGGCCGGCGTAGACCTGCTGGTCGATACCGGACTCGCGGACCTGGTGCTGCCTGAAGTCTCGGCCCTGCGACTCGAATCCGATGAACACCACCGCCACAAGGACGTCTACCAGCACTCGCTCCAGGTCCTGGAACAGGCCGCCGCCCTGGAATCGAAGGCGGACGGCCCGGTTCCCGGCCCGGACTTTGTGTTGCGGTTCGCGGCGCTGATGCACGACGTCGGCAAGCCGGCCACGCGCCGCTTTGAACCGGGCGGTGCGGTGAGCTTCCGCCACCACGACATGGTGGGCGCCAAGCTGACCGCTAAGCGGATGAAGGCGCTCCGCTTCGACAACGACACCATCAAGGCCGTAGCCAGGCTTGTGGAGCTTCACATGCGCTTCTACGGTTACGGCGAGGCCGGCTGGAGCGATTCCGCGGTCCGCCGCTACATCACCGACGCCGGGCCCCTCCTGGAGCGTCTGCACCGGCTCACCCGCTCCGACGTCACCACCCGGAACCAGCGCAAGGCGGACCGGCTATCCTTCGCCTATGACGACCTCGAGACCAGGATTGCGGCGCTGCGGGAACAGGAATCCCTCGACGCCGTCCGCCCGGACCTTGACGGTGGCCAGATCATGGCCCTGCTCGGCCTCAAGCCCGGCCCCGTGGTGGGCCGCGCCTACAAATTCCTGCTCGAAGAACGCATGGAGCACGGACCGCTCGATCCAGCCGTCGCCGAATCCCGCTTGCGGGACTGGTGGGCGGGCCAGCCCGAGGCGGCGCCCGCCGGCGCCGAACTTTCCACCACAGAGGAGTCCTAAGTGACTGCACCATCTAACGGCCCCCGCCCCCAACTGTGGATCCTGCGGCACGGCGAAACAGAGTGGTCCAAGAGCGGGCAGTACACCGGGCTCACCGACATGCCCCTCACGGTGGAAGGTGAGCAGCAGGCCGTGGAAGCGCGCAGGGTGCTCGAGACCGTCGACTTCGACCTCGTGCTGACCTCGCCCCTGCGCCGTGCCCGCCGGACCGCCGAACTCGCCGGCTACCCTGACGCCCAGCTGGAGCCGCTGGCGGTGGAATGGGACTACGGCGACTATGAGGGCATCAGCTCAGACCTCATCCGCAAGGACAACCCCGAATACCTGATCTGGACGCACGGCGTGCCCAACGGTGAAGCGCTCGACGACGTCGCCGCCCGGGCGGACAAGATCGTGGCCCGGGTACTGGAATCGGGCCTGGACAATGTGCTGATCGTCGCCCACGGACATTTCTCCCGCATCCTGACGGCCCGGTGGCTCGGACTCGACCCCCGCGAGGGCCGGCACTTCGTGTTGGGAACTGCCAAAGTCTGCACTCTGGGATGGGATAAGAAGACCCCGGCAATCGTGCGCTGGGGACTCTAAAACCGGTTTTTAAAACAAAGTCAAAGAAAGTTTATGAATTCGGTAGGCAACTGCCGCATTCGTAGTGTATTTTTATTTCTGACCCCAGAGCGACTTGCCGGGGTCACGGCGCGCGTCGCCCGGCCAGTCAGCCGGAGCCACGGCAGAACAGAAAAGGAGGTTGGGAAAATGATGATTACTTTGACTAGCGGATGGATGTACACCGCCACCGCCACCCCGGCCTCGTTCGCTGTGCCGCGCCCAAATGTCGGACTGACTGTTTCCTGACCGCTTCCCGTCCCAGGTAATACAACCTGGGGCCGGCGGCAGCTGGCTTCCTCAACGGAACGCCTGGTAACGGCAGCCTGAACAGGCGGAACCACGTGGTTGCGCAGCCTCCCCATAGTTCGGAACCCAGCTTCTTGTTGGGGTCTCGGCGCTACCGCTTCCAAGGCCATTCTCCATCGAATAACTTCTCCGTATCCGGAATTCCGGCTTAGTTAAAGCCCTGGAATTTGGCGTCTAATTGTCGCGCCCGGAATCGGCTATTCGAATTCAAGTACTTATGGCTCTATTTGCCGTGCCCAAAATATCCCCGCCCGATTCGCCCGACCATTCCTGTCTGCCGCCTGTTTGTTGTCGGCCAGGCAGCAACCCCCACTAATGAAAGGTCCCTGTGGCTACCCCAACCACCGCTCCAACCCACGACCACACCGCCCTATCCGCCGTACCCGCCGCCAAGACGCACCGATCAAGCCCCCGAGGGGAGGTAAGAGCCATGATGAACAAGCTCTATACGGTCCTGTTCCGAAAGCTGGCATACCGGGAGTCGACCCGCTTCAACGGCCAACTCCTGGACCAAAGGCGAGACGACACCTTCCTCGCCATGCATCAGGCCGGCCTGATTCGCTGAACCCCTGATCTGCTGACTACAGGACACTTCCGCCACTGGTGCACGGACCAACCCCGTGCAGGGACGAAACCCGTTACCGGAAGGACTGTCCGCAGCGAAGGAGAACCTGATGACTGACATCGGAACCGATCCCAGGGAGCCCGTGCGGCGACGCGCGGGCTCCCCCCTTTAAGTCACCTTCATCTCCCCTGTTGCGCGCGGGAGGCGATCCGACGTGCCAGGAACGCCACAGCGCCGCATGGGGCAACCGCCCCCGGTAAGCTCAAGGACATGCAGGAGACAAAGCCGCCGGAGCGCAAACGGATCCGATTGGTCATCCCGAGCCGCAGCGACCCTTTTCTCCGAAACTTCACGGAACTGGTAGGCGGTCCTTTGGGCCAACGCTCGGCGCCCGGGATCGTTTCGCCAGGATTCTTCACGGTGGAGCGTGTTTTGGTGCTCCTCACAGTCCTCGCGGCCCTGGCCGGGATTCTACTCAAGAACTTCTGCCGCACCCACGGCTGGGAAACACCCGGACAGTTCTACGCCACCTGCTACTCGGACTTTCCGGAACTGTTCCGCAACCGCGGCCTCGGCGATGGCGCCTTCCCCTTCATTACACAGGGAAGTCTCTTTGAGTACCCCGTGCTGATGGGGTTCATTGCGGGCGCCACGGCGCTTCTAGTGCCCGGCGCCGGCACCGGGGACCCCCGCGTCCTCGGCTACTTTGACGTCAACGCCACCCTGATCGCCGCCGTCTGGATCGTCACCGTGCTGGCCACGGCACGGACGTACCGGCCGCGGTCCTGGGACGCGGCGATGGTTGCCCTTGCCCCCGGCATTGTCCTGGCCGGTGTCATTAACTGGGACATGTGGGCCGTGTGCATGCTGGCCCTTGGCATGTATTTCTTTTCGCGAAACAAGCTTGTCCTCGCCGGAATCTTCATCGGCTTGGGCACTGCCACCAAGCTCTACCCCCTTTTGATCCTCGGTGCCGTCCTGCTGCTGGCGCTCCGGAGCGGGCGCATCCGGGCGCTCGTTATCACTGCCGGCGCTGCAACCGCGGCCTGGCTGGCGGTCAACGTCCCGGTGGCCGCGGCAAATCCGGACGGCTGGAAGTACTTCTACCAGTTCACGCAAGAACGGCCTGCGGGCTACAGCTCCCCCTGGTTCGCCTACAACCTGGTGGCCGGCCGGCTGGGCTGGAACCCGCTTGAGGCCGAAGCCATCAACTCCCTGGCCCTGGACCTGTTCCTCCTGGCCTGCATCCTGATTGGCGTCCTCGCACTGACAGCACCCCGGCGGCCGAGGATCGCGCAGTTGGCGTTCCTGATCGTGGCCGCATTCATCCTGACCAACAAGGTGTACTCGCCCCAATTCGTACTGTGGCTGATCCCCCTCATCGCCCTCGCCCGGCCCCGTTGGCGCGACTTCCTCATCTGGCAGACCATCGAAGCACTGCACTGGGGCGCCGTCTGGATGTACCTCGGGCAGGCGACCAGCGGCGGTTCGACCCAGCACAACATCGACATGCCCTACTACGTCCTGGCAGTGGTTGCCCACATGCTCGCCACCGCCTACCTGATGGCCCGCGTTGCTTGGGACATCTGGGATCCGTCCTACGACGTGATCCGCCGCCACCGGATCGATGATCCGCATGGCGGACCCTTCGACGGCGCCCCGGACTGGCTGCGGATCAATCTCCGCCGGCCTGCGACGTCCGTAGTGCCGTGGCGGAAGGGTGCCGTGGCGGAAGGCCCCCGCAAATGACTGACGTCGCCGTCGTCGGTTCCGGCCCCAACGGGCTGGCCGCGGCGGTGACCATGGCGCGGGCCGGACTCAAGGTCCACGTGTTCGAGGCGGCCGCCACCCCCGGCGGCGGGCTCCGCACCGCCGAACTGATGGAACCGGGCCATTTCCACGACGTCTGTTCGGCTGTGCACCCCATGGTTCTGGCCTCACCATTCTTCCGCCGGTTCGAGCTGTCCCGGCGCGTGCCCCTGGAGGTGCCGGAACTCTCGTACGGATCCCCGCTCGACGGCGGCCGTGCGGCGCTGGCCTACCGCTCCCTGGACCGTACTGTTGCGGAACTCGGGCGCGACGGCGCCGCGTACCGCCGGCTCATGGAGCCTCTCGTGCGGCGGGTGGAGGGAGTCGCAGACCTGACCCTGAACCAGCTGCTGCGGATTCCGGGAGACCCCGTGGCAGCCGCCGCATTCGGCCTCCGGGCGCTCGAGCAAGGCTCGCCGCTGTGGAACGCGAGGTTCAGCCAGGACCTGGCTCCCGCACTGCTGAGCGGGGTCGCCGCCCACGCCGTGGCGCCGCTGCCTTCGGTGGCCGCTGCCGGCGCGGGCCTCATGCTGGCCGCCCTGGGGCATGCCGGCGGCTGGCCTATTCCGCACGGCGGATCGGCCGCGATTGCCCGGGCGCTGACCGCTGACATCAAAGCCCATGGCGGGGTGATCGAGACCGGGAGGCAGATTACTTCACTCGCGGAGCTGCCGCCGGCCCGGGCCACCCTGCTGGATGTGGCGGCGCCCGCGCTGCTGCACCTGGCGGAGGGCAGGCTCCCGGCACGCTACCGGAGCTCCCTGGAGTCCTTCCGCTTCGGGAACGCGGCCTGCAAGGTCGACTTCATCCTCTCCGGACCGGTGCCGTGGGCGGCGCAGGGCCTCGCCGATGCCGGGACCGTGCACGTGGGTGGCACCAGGGCAGAAACCGCCGAAGCGGAACGCCTGGTTGCCGCGGGACGCCATCCGGACCGGCCCTACGTGCTGGTCTCCCAGCCCTCGCGTTTCGATTCCGGCCGCGCCCCGGCCGGCCGGCACATTCTGTGGACCTATTGCCATGTTCCGGCCGGCTCCGCGGTAGATATGAGCGACGCGGTCATGGCGCAAATGGAGCGCTTCGCACCCGGCTTCCGGGACCTGGTGGTCGAGTTCAAAGTGACGACGGCGGCAGGTTTGGCTGCGTACGACGAGAACTTCGTCGGCGGGGACTTCGGCGCCGGCCGCATGGACCTTTGGGGAGTGCTGCGGCGGCCGGTGCTGAGCCCCGTTCCATGGCGGACGCCGCTGCCCGGCGTGTATTTGTGCTCGTCGTCCACCCCGCCGGGTCCCGGCGTCACCGGGATGCCCGGCTTCCACGCCGCCAGGTATGCCCTCAAGGACATGTTCGGGCTCGGCGTTCCTGGCCTCGGCTACCGCGTCCCCTAACCCAACCTCGGGGCCCCTAACCGCGTGTCCGCAGCCGCCGGCGTCGCCGCCATGGAGGACAGCCGTCCGTCCCGCATACTCGCCACGGCGTCCGTGAGCGGGACGAAATCGGTGTCGTGGGTGACCATGACGGTCGCCACGCTGAACTCGTCCGTGACCTGCCGCAGCAACCGGACGATCGCCTCGCTGCGGGGGTGGTCAAGGGCCGCTGTGGGCTCGTCCACGAGCAGCACGGCTGGATTTCCCATGAGTGCCCGGGCAATGTTGACGCGCTGGCGCTGCCCGCCGGAGAGCTGGTGGGGCCGCTTCGCGAGGGCGTGCCCGAGACCCACAAGATCCAGCAGACCTGCGGCGCGTTCGGCGGCCGCCCGGGCGGCTCCTCCGCGCAGGCGCTGGGTGATCACCAGCTGTTCCATCGCCGTGAGGGAGGGCAGGAGGTTGGGCTGCTGGAAGATGATGCCGAGCTTGTTCCGGCGCAGTGCGGTGCACCCGGCGTCGGGCAGTCCGCCGGCGTCCTGGCCGTCGATCAACACCAGGCCGGCGGAAGGCCGGACGAGGGTGGCGGCGACGGCCAGCAGGGACGACTTTCCGGACCCCGAGGGGCCGATCAAGGACACAAACTCCCCTGCGTGAACCTTGAAGCTCACGTCGTCCAGGGCCTTAAGGGTGCCGTCTCCGTCCGGGTACTCCAGAGTGACGTTGACCAGGTTAAGAGCGGGCTGCCTCAGGGCGGACTTGCTCAGGACACGTGCTCCGGCGCCGGCTGGCGCTGCCCGCGATCGCATTCAGCACCCTCTTTGTCATTGGGGCGCTCTGGTTCCACAACGGCGGTGCCGCATCGCCGCAGCTGCCCATGGTGCTCGGGCCCGCGTTCGGCGCAGCCTTCGCCGTGGTCACAGGGCTGGCCTACCGGGCACTGTTCCTGGAGGCCGAAAACCAGCGGCTGGCGGCCGAGGAGCTCCGCCGCACCCGTGCCCAACTCGCGCGAACCCAGCACAATGCGGGCACCCTGGCCGAGCGCACCCGGCTGGCCCGCGAAATCCACGACACCCTGGCCCAGGGCCTGTCCAGCATTGTGCTCATGGGTCGCGCGGCCGAGAAGGCCCTGGACGACGGCGAACCCGCCGTGGCACGGGAAAGGCTCCGCATTGTCCGGGACACGGCCGCCGCCAACCTGGCGGAGGCCCGCAACTTCGTCCGGGCGCTCCAGTCCCCCGATCTCGAGGACGGCTCACTGGTGGCGGGCCTTCTCCGGCTGTGTGAGACGACCGAGGCGGAGACCGCCGCGCGAGGTGCCGCGCTGCGCTGCCGCCTCGACGTCGAAGGTGTGCCGGTGGAACTCCCGGGCGCCCACCAAACCGCCCTGCTCCGGGCCGCCCAGGCGAGCCTGGCCAACGTCCGCGTTCATGCGCAGGCGCGCACCGCCGTCGTCACCCTTTCCTTCCTGGGCCCGGAAGTGGCCATGGACATCTACGACGACGGCACCGGGTTCGAGCCCGCGGCCTTGCCGGCCCGTCCCGACGGTTCCGGCTACGGGCTGACGTCGCTGCGGGAACGCGTGGCCGCCCTCCATGGCCAGCTGGACATCGAGTCTGCCCCGGGCGAGGGAACCGTGGTGGCCATCCGGCTGCCACTGGGGCAAGCGCCTGATTCCGCGCCGGCCACATCGTCCGGTTCCAACGCCACATCGGGGCAAGCCAGCGGGGGCCGGCCATGAGCAACATCCGGGTGTTCCTGGTGGACGACCACCCGGTGGTCCGGGCCGGGCTGCGGGCGATGCTGGGTGATCTGCAGGGCATCACCGTGGTGGCCGAGGCCGCCGACGGCGGCGCCGCCCTGGCCGGACTGGCCAAGCTCCACACCCTGGGCAAGCCCGCGGACGTGGTGCTCATGGACTTGCAGATGGGCGCGGGCATGGACGGCGTCACCGCCACCGGCAAGATCAAAGCCGGAGAGGCAGGGCAGCCGGCGCCTCCGGTGCTCATCCTCACCACCTATGACTCCGACGCCGACATCCTCGCCGCCGTCGAGGCCGGCGCCAGCGGCTACATGCTCAAGGATGCCCCGCCGGAGCAGATCCGCCAGGCGGTGCTCGCCGCCGCAGCCGGCGGGACGGCGCTGGCACCCGAGGTCGCGGCCAGGCTGAGGCTGATGGGCCGGATCAGGAATCCGGAGCCGGCCCTGTCCGCCCGCGAGATCCAACTGCTCGAACTGCTGGCCACCGGGATGGGAAACCGGGCGATCGCGAAGCAGCTGTTCATTTCCGAGGCCACGGTCAAGACCCACCTGGTGCACATCTACGGCAAGCTCGGCGTCGACAACCGCACTGCCGCGATCGCCGTGGCCGCCCAGCGCAGGATCATCCGGCGGCCCTAGGCAGCCTGAGGCGTGCCCTGTGCCTGAGTTTCGTGACGATGTTATGCGACGGTGTTGTGTGCCGGTGCTTTGTGACAGTCCCATGTGACAGGGGAGTTGTCAGTGGTCCGGGGCATAATGGCGGCATGGGGAACACATCCAAACTTTCACTGGCCCTTGTGGGTCTTGTTCTCGGCGCCTCGCTGGTAGCCTGCGGGGACGGCCGGGACGGCGCAGAAGGCGCCGCCCAGCAGCTCGCCACCGCGGTGTCCGCTCTCGACGTCGGCTCGGTCGCCTTCGAGGGGAAGGAATCGGGCGCCGCCAACGACCAGCTCAAGGAAATATTCCAGGGGCTGGACCCGGACAAACCGGCCGTGCAGGCCGGCGAGCTGACCTTCGAGTCGGACACGGCCACGTTTCCGCTGAACTACACCTGGAAAGTCGGCGCGGAGGAGTGGAAGTACACCGTTTCCGCGCAGCTGACGAAATCCGGCGACAAGTGGCTTCCGGTGTGGACGCCGGCCATCCTGGTGCCGGACCTCGCTGACGGGGAGATCATCACCCGTGCCACCCAGACGCCGCAGCGGGCCTCCATCCTGGGCGCCGGCGGCGCCCCGCTGGTCGCGTACCGGCCAGTGGTCAACGTTGGCATCGACAAGCCGGCGCTCGGCGGCGCTGACCCCGCAGACTCCGCCACCAAGCTCGCCCAACTGGTCGGCGTGGATCCGGCAGCCTACGCCCAGCAGGTCGCGGCGGCCGGTCCGGACGCCTTTGTTCCGGCCATCACCTTCCGCGAGGACGGTGCCCGGACCATCACGGACCAGCAGATCTCCGCAATCCCCGGCGGCCGCGCCATCCCGGACAGCCTGCCGCTGGCACCCACCCGCACATTTGCGCGGGCACTCCTGGGTACAGTCTCCGAGGCGAACGCGGAGCAAATCGAGAAGTCCGGCGGCGCGCTCAAGCCCGGTGACACCACCGGAGCCGGGGGCCTGCAGCAGCAGTATGACACGCAGCTGCGCGGAACCGACGGCATCGTGATCCGGGCACAGAAAGCCGGACTCACCGCCGCGGAAATCCAGGCGGCCTCCCCCGATCCGAGGCGGGTGCTGTTCGAGACCGGCATCAAACCCGGAACCCCGCTGAAAACCACCCTGGACCCGAAGCTGCAGCAGCTCGCCGAAGACGTGCTCGGCAAGGTCGGCCCCGCATCGGCCATCGTGGCGCTCCGGCCCTCCAGCGGCGCCGTCCTGGCGGCCGCGTCCGGGCCAGGCAGCAACGGCTACGACACCGCGATGCTGGGACAGTACGCCCCCGGATCGATCTTCAAGATGGTCGATTCCCTGGCCATGTTCCGCAAGGGAATGACCCCCGATTCCAAGGTGGACTGCCCGGCGACCCTCACGGTGGACGGCCGCACCTTCAAGAACGCCGAGGGATACCCCGCATCCTCACTGGGCTCCGTGACACTGCGCGATGCCTTTGCACACTCCTGCAACACCGCGTTCATCAACGCCCGCGACACCGTCAGCCAGGCGCAGCTCGAATCCGCCGCGACCTCGCTGGGCGTGGCAGTCGAAGCGCCGGCGCTCGGAGCCGCCGCGTTCCTCGGCTCGGTCCCCGGAGACGCCGAAGGAACCGAACACGCCGCCTCCATGATCGGCCAGGGCAAAGTGCTCCTGTCCCCGCTGGCCGCCGCCATCATGGCCGGCTCGGTAGCCAAGGGGGCCCCGGTGGCCCCCCAGCTTGTACTGAACCCGAATGAGGGTGTCACTTCCCCGGGTGCCGGGAGCACCGCCACTGCCGGAACCGGCACGGAGCCGGCCGCCCCGTCCTCCGGTGATGCGACGGCGTCGGCCGCGCCACCGGCCAAGGCCGCCGAAACACCCGTAACGGCAGCGGAAGCCGCGGCGTTGGCTGACATGATGCGCGCCGTCGTGACCAGCGGGCATGCCGGGTTCCTGGCCTCCGTCCCGGGCGAGCCCGTCGGCGCGAAGACCGGAACGGCTGAGTTCGGCAAGGACACCCCGCCCAAGACCCACGCCTGGATCGTGGCTGTGCATGGTGACCTGGCCGTCGCCGTCTTCGTCGAGGACGGCGGCCTTGGAGCCACCACGTCCGGACCGCTGCTCAAGGAGTTCCTCACCCGAGCCAGCTGAGCAGGAAAAGTCCGCGCCGCCCGGCTGCGGGAAGACCGTGGGAAGATTGAACGCGTGGCTCATATTGACGTTTCCGGCATCGACTACTTCCTCTCCGACGGCACCCAGCTGCTCAACGGGGTGACGTTCAAGGTCCCGGACGGCACCAAGACGGCGCTGATCGGGCCGAACGGAACCGGCAAGACCACGTTGTTCCGGATCATTTCCGGCGATCTCGTGTCGGATGAAGGCGTGATCGGCCGCTCCGGCAACATGGGGATCATGCGCCAGTTCGTGGGCCAGGTCCGGGATGACTCCACGGTCCGCGACCTGCTGGTCTCCGCTGCGCCGCCGGCGCTGGCCGCTGCCGCGCGCACCGTCGACGAGGCAGAACTCGCCATGCTGGAGCACGATGACGAACCCACCCAGATGGCCTATGCCCAGGCCATCGTGGACTGGGGAGACGCCGGCGGATATGACGTCGAAACGGTCTGGGACGAGGTCTGCATGGCCGCCCTTGGCCTGCCGTTCGACCGTGCGCAGCACCGCCCGGCGTCGAGCCTCTCCGGCGGCGAACAGAAGCGGCTGGTCCTCGAGGCCCTCTTCGCCGGCCCCGACGAACTGCTGTTGCTGGACGAGCCGGACAACTACCTCGACGTCCCGGGCAAGCGCTGGCTCGAGGCCAAGCTGAACGAGTCGAAGAAGACCGTGTTCTTCATCAGCCACGACCGTGAACTGCTCAATAACGCCGCCGGCCGCATCGTCACGCTGGAACCGGGCATCAACGGCGCCGGCGCCTGGATCCACGGCGGCGGTTTCGGCTCCTACGTGGAGGCCCGGGCGGACCGGAACGCGCGCTTCGAGGAGCTGCGCAAGCGCTGGGACGAGGAGCACGTAAAGCTCAAGGAACTCGTCAACATGTACAAGAACAAGGCCGCGTTCCGTTCCGACATGGCCAACCGCTACCACGCCGCGCAGACCCGGCTCGCGAAATTCCTCGAGGCCGGTCCGCCAGAAGCCCTGCCGATCGAGCAGAACGTGCAGATGCGGCTCAAGGGCGGGCGCACGGCCAAACGCGCCGTCGTGGCGGAGAAGCTGGAACTGACGGGCCTGATGAAGCCGTTCTCCACCGAGATCTGGTTCGGCGACCGGGTGGGCGTCCTTGGCTCCAACGGTTCGGGCAAGAGCCACTTCCTGCGCCTGCTCGCGACCGGCGGCACCGATCCGGAGCGGGAGCACCTGCCGGTGTCCGACGTCGAAATCGCGGAAGTGCCGCAT
Source organism: Arthrobacter sp. ES3-54 (assembly GCF_029504395.1). Classification (GTDB taxonomy): domain Bacteria; phylum Actinomycetota; class Actinomycetes; order Actinomycetales; family Micrococcaceae; genus Arthrobacter. The sequence continues at coordinate 100,329 of NZ_JAQFIF010000003.1, read as the reverse complement.
GAGGGCACCGTGAAACTCGGCGCCCGGATCCGGCCCGGCTTCTTCGCCCAGACCCACGTCCGGCCCGACCTGCTGGGAAAGACCCTGCTCGAAATCCTGCACCGGGGCGACGAGCACCGCTCCGGGATGGGCCGGGAAGCCGCCGCCGGGGCGCTGGACGGCTACGGGCTGGCGGCACAGTCCGAGCAGAAGTACGACTCCCTCTCCGGCGGCCAGCAGGCGCGGTTCCAGATCCTGCTGCTGCAGCTCTCCGGCGCTACGCTGCTGCTGCTCGATGAGCCCACCGACAACCTGGACCTGCACTCGGCCGAGGCCCTGGAACGGGCGATCGACCACTTCGAAGGCACCGTCCTGGCGGTCACCCACGACCGCTGGTTCGCCCGCACCTTCGACCGCTTCCTGGTCTTCGGCTCCGACGGCAGGGTCTACGAGTCCGCCGAACCGGTCTGGGACGAAAAACGCGTCGAACGCGCCCGCTAAAGCCAATACGGGTCGCTCAGCACCGGTTCCGACGGAATTCATGGGTCCTGAGTGACACCGTACTGCCACTGAGCCGCGCATGAGACCCGCAACAAAATGATTAAGTGATCATAAACCGTTAGCATTTGAGCATGAATACTGATGAGCGGCACCGCCTGATCGGCGAACTGCTTCGCAACCGGGAACAGGTGACGGTGGACGACCTCATGGCCGCCTGCGGCGCGTCCGGTGCCACCATCCGCCGCGACCTCGACACCCTGGCCCTGCACGGCGTGCTGCGGAGGATCCACGGTGGGGCCAAGAGCCTGGTTTTCGGCGGTGAAAACCCGCAATACGGCCAGCGCGAGCTGGAGGACCACACCGCCAAGATGCGGATCGCCGCCGGTGTGGCGGCCATGCTCCAGGACCGGGGCCACGTCTGGCTGGACAGCGGCACCACAGCCACGGAGGTCGCCCGCCAGTTGCGCCAACGCGAGATGACGATCATGCCGATGTCGTTGCGAGCCGTCACCGCGCTGTCCCTGGACGATGTGCCTGCCGGCCGCCGCCCCGAACTCCTGATGCCGGGCGGCAGCCTCGTGCCCGGTGAACTGTCCTTCCGCGGGCCCATGACGGAATCCAACATCCGCTCTCTGCGCTTCGACACCGCCGTCGTCACGCCCTGCGCCCTGAACCTCAAGGACGGGCTGTTGGCCCACGACCTCGACGACGCCGCAGTCAAGCGTGCCGGCCTGGAATCCGCGGCCCGGGTGATCGTCGCGTGCGCCGGATCCAAATGGAACGCCAGCGCCGTCGCCCTTGTCGCATCCCTGGACGCCGTCGACGCCATCGTGACCGACCGGCAGCTCGGCCCTGAAGAACTTGACCAACTCGCGCAACACTCGGTGGAAGCAGTGATCGTATGACCAGTACCGCAACCGTCCCGCAACTTAGAGCTGCCACCGGGGCGACTTTCCTTGTCTTCGGGATCAACGGATTAGTGTTCGCCAGTTGGGCAGCCCGCATCCCGGCGGTGACGGAGATCCTGCAGATCACCGCGGGCCAGATGGGAACCCTCCTGCTGTGCCTGGCGGTCGGCTCGCTGATCGCCCTGCCCACGGCCGGGTTCGTCGTCGGCCGGATCGGCACGGCCAACACCGTCCGGGGTGCGGGCCTTGTGGCCGCGGCGGCCGGCGTCGGCGTCGCGCTGTCCCTGATGGCGGCCTCCGTCCCGGGGACGGCGATTGCCCTGTTCTTCTTCGGCATCGGCGTCGGGCTCTGGGACGTTTCGCAAAACATCGAAGGTGCCGACGTCGAGCACCGGCTCGGCCGGACCATCATGCCGCAGTTCCACGCGGCCTTCAGCGGCGGCGCGTTCGTCGGCGCCCTGATCGGCGCCGGACTGTCCACCCTGGGGGTCGGGCTCCCGGAGCACCTGCTGGTCATAGCCGCAGTCGTGGCCGTCCTGACCACGGTGGCCCCGCGGTACTTCCTGCCGCATCTGCCCGCCGCGGTGCCCGCCGCCGGGGACACGGACCACGCAAAGGGCGGTTTGGCCTGGCGGGATGGCCGCACGCTGCTGATCGGCGTCGTCGTTCTCGGCGCCACCCTGACTGAAGGCGCCGGCAACGACTGGATTGCCAAGGCCGCGGTGGACGGCCTGGGCGCCGAACAATCCACGGGGGCGCTGCTCTTCGCCGCCTTTGTGCTGGCGATGACCGCCATGCGCTTCTTCGGCGGCCGCGCGATCGATGCCTACGGCCGCGTGGCCGTGCTCCGCGCCAGCATGGCCGCGGCAGCTGCGGGCCTCTGCCTCTTCGTCTTCGCAGGAACCATCTGGCTGGCCGCTGCCGGTGCCGTGCTGTGGGGCGTGGGTGCCGCCCTCGCATTTCCGATCGGGATGTCCGCCGCGGCGGATGACCCCCGGAGAGCGGCCGCCCGGGTGTCCGTCGTGTCCACGCTGGGCTACATTGCCTTCCTGGCCGGGCCGCCGCTGCTGGGCTTCCTGGGGGATGTCACCGGTATCAGGGCCGCCCTGCTGGCGATCGGGATTCCGATTCTGGTGGCCCTGGTGCTCGCTGGAGCCGCGAAGCCCTTGCGCGCGAGGTAGATACCCGCGAGGCGGGTGCCCCGCCGCGCCCGCCGAACTCCGCCTGCGGCCTGGCTCTCCGGCAGTATGGTGGTCAAATGCGATCCATGCTGAGGAAGGCCCCAGGCCGCCTGTCGAAATTCGACCGCAAACTCGTCCGCGCCGTCTCTAATCTGCCGGGCGGAGGCCACGACGACTTCTTCCGCCGCCTGTCCGCTTCCGCCAACAAAGGCAAACTCTGGTTCGGCGTTGCCGGGGCCATGGCCCTGGTGCCCGGAAAGACGCGCCGGGCAGCGGTACATGGGCTCATCGCCCAAGGCGTGGCGTCGGCAGTCACGAACCTCGTGTTCAAGACCCTCCTGCCGCGGACCCGCCCCCTGCCCGAACACCTTCCGGTCTTCCGCTTCGTCCACCCACAGCCGACGAGTTCGTCCATGCCGTCGGGCCATTCGGCCTCCGCGGTGGCCTTCGCGCTCGGAGTCGGCATGGTCCGCCCGGCGCTGGGTGCGGCGGTGGCCCCTGTCGCGGCCGGGGTGGCCTACTCCCGGATCCACACCGGGGCCCATTGGCCCTCGGACGTGCTGTTCGGTTCCGCGATCGGCGCCGGCGCGGCCATGGTGACGCGGAAGTGGTGGCCCGTCCGGCCGCCGTTCCCCGAAACCCGCCGCGCCGCCGCCCGCGCCGCGGAACTCCCGGAGGGACAGGGGCTCTGCATCGCGGTCAACACCCTCGGCGGGTCCTATGCTGACGAGACAGTTGACGCCCTGCAAAAAACATTCCCCAAAGCGTATATAAAGAAAATCGCGCCCGACGAGGCCGTCGACGCTGGCATCGCCCAGCTCGCAACACGGCCGGGCATTGCGGCCCTGGGCGTCTGGGGCGGGGACGGAACCGTGGGCGCCGCGGCCGCCGCCGCCGTCGAACGTTCCCTTCCGCTGCTGGTGCTCCCCGGCGGAACGCTCAACCACTTCGCCCGCGACGCCGGGACGCCCACCCTGGCGGCGGCGGTCCAGGCGGGCTCGCACGGCGAGGCCGCCGTGGCCGACGTCGGTCACGTGAGCGTCGAACGCGGGCTCCCCGACAGCCCGGAGCACCTCGAACTGATCATGCTCAACACGGCCAGCATCGGTCTGTACCCGAACCTGGTCCGCCGGCGCGAACAGCTCCAGCCGGCGCTGGGGAAACCCCTGGCCGGAGTGGTGGCCATGTTCCGGACCTTCGCGGCCGGCACCCCCACCACCCTGATCGTCAACGGGGTGCGGCACCGGCTGTGGATCCTGTACATCGGGCGCGGGCGCTACTACCCCCGCGACCACGCGCCGCTGGTGCGCCCTGTGCTGGCGGACGGGGTCCTGGACCTGCGGATGATCACTGCCGATGAGCCGTTCGCCCGGCTGCGGCTGCTCTGGGCGGTGCTCACGGGCACCGTGGGCACGTCCGGGATCACCCATCTGAGCGAAACGGACCGGATCACGGTGGAACCCGGGAACGGGCCCATGGTCCTGGCTGTCGACGGAGAGGTCATGCCCGGGGTGCGGAGCGTGGAATTCACGGTCCGCCGCGACGCGCTGACCTACTACTCGCCGCTCGGCTGAGCGGGCGCCCGCCCGCGCCGGCCGACACTCCCGCCCACACAGATCCGCGGCCAGATCCCGGGCGGGCGGGTGTGTCATCCTCCCGGACTACCCTGATTCGCCCCTGAATCATCCCTGAGACCGGCGAAATACGCCGCCGGCCTCGGTAGCGTGGTGTGCAGACGGGCCCGTGACTGCGGTGCCCCGGACCATCTCCCGCTACGCAAAGGAACGCTTCCATGATCGAAGCACGAGGCCTGACCAAGGTTTACGGCGACAAGACCGCCGTCGCCGGCGTCAACTTCACCGTCGAAGCCGGCCGGGTCACCGGCTTCCTGGGTCCGAACGGGGCCGGAAAATCCACCACCATGCGCATGATCATGGGGCTGGACCGGCCGACGTCGGGCTCAGTGACCGTCAACGGGTCGCCGCTGGCCGGGCACGCCGCCCCGCTGCGCGACGTCGGCGCACTGCTCGACGCCAAGGCCGTCCACACGAGCCGCTCCGCCTACAACCACCTGCTGGCCATGGCCGCGACCCACAGCATCCCCAAGAAACGGGTCCACGAAGTCATCGAGATGACCGGGCTGGCCGAGGTGGCCAAGAAAAAGGTCGGCGGCTTCTCGCTGGGTATGGGCCAGCGGCTGGGCATCGCCGCCGCCCTTCTGGGCAACCCGCAGACCGTGATCCTGGACGAGCCCGTCAACGGTCTTGACCCGGAAGGCGTGGTGTGGGTCCGCAACCTGGTGAAGTATCTGGCCTCCGAGGGCCGCACGGTCTTCCTCTCCAGCCACCTCATGAGCGAAATGGCCGTCACGGCGGACCATCTGATCGTGATCGGCCGCGGGAAGATCATTGCGGACGCCCCGATCCAGGAAATCATCACCGGCCAGGGCCAGGGCCGCACTCGGGTCCGCACCGACCAGCCGGACCGGCTCATGCAGCTGCTGGCCGGAACCGGCGTCTCGGTGGAGGCCCGGGAGCGCGAGCTCCTCGAGGTCACGGGCCTGGACCCGCGGCAGATCGCCACCGCAGCGCTGGAGAACCACGTCATGATCTACGAACTCACCCCGCTGCAGGCCAGCCTTGAGGAGGCCTACATGGAATTGACCAAGGATGAGGTCGAATACCACTCGTTGATCACCACGGGCGCCGTGCCCGTCGAAGCCGGAGGCAACTAAGCCATGAGTTCCACAACCGTTGAATCCACGCCCTCGCCCCGCGGCGCCGAAACCCCCGCGCAGCGGTCCGGAGACGGCAGCAGTTCCGGCCCCGGCCCCAGCTTCCTGCGGGTCCTCAACTCCGAATTCATCAAGTTCCGCACGCTGCTGTCCACGCTGATCCTGCTCGGCTCCACCGTGGTGGTCATGGTGGGGTTCGGGGCGCTGTCCGCCTGGGGGACGGGTCAGTTCTCCCAGGCCGCGGCCCAGGACCCGGAAGCGGGCGCCAGGTTCGCGGCGCAGGGCGGTGACCTCGCCGTCAGCGTACCCACCTCCGGCATCGCTTTTGCCCAGCTGATCCTGGGCTCCCTCGGCGTGCTGCTGATGAGCTCCGAGTTCACCACCGGCATGGCCCGGTCCACGTTCGCGGCGGTGCCCAAGCGCACCCCGGCGTTCGCGGCCAAGCTTGTGGTGGTGGTGCTGACCTCCTTCGTCATCACCGCCGCCTCCACCCTGGTGGCCGGGTTCGTGTCGGTGCCGATCCTGGATAACTACGGCCTCGGCCTGGACCTGGGCAGCTCACAGTCGGTCAAGCTGCTTGTAGTCAACAGCATCTATGTGGCAGCAGTCGCGGCCATCGGCATGGCCCTGGGCACGCTGATCCGCAACTCGGCAGGCGGGATCATGAGCCTGGTTGGCCTGTTCTTCGTGGCGCCCATTGCGTTCCAGCTGATTCCGGGCGACTTCTTCGTGGAGGCCCGCAAGTACCTGCCCGGCAACACCGTGGAACCGCTGACCGCCGTCGAGCATCTCCCGGACACCCTCGAAGCCTGGCAAGCCGGCCTGGTGCTGGGCGCCTGGGTTGTGGTCCCGGTGCTCCTGGCCGGCATCCTGCTCAAGAAGCGGGACGTCTAAGCCGGGCCCACGGGCCCAGCGTCTAGGCTCAAAGCATGATCGATGCAGTACCTGTAAGGGACGCGTCGGCCGGTCCGGCCGACGCGTCCCTCGCCGAACTCACCGCCCGCCGCCGCGGCCGGCTCCGGCGCTACCTGCTGGCCAATCCGCGGGTCATGGATGTCCTGGTGGTGCTCTGCTACCTTGTCCTGGTCACGCCCACGGCGGTCGAGTCAATCCTGCACGGCGACTGGCCGGTGGCCGTACTGCTCGCCGCGGCTGCGCCGGTCCTGCTCTTCCGGCGGGCCTATCCCGTGCAGGTGGCGGCGGCCGTCGGGGCACTGGAACTGGCCGTCACCTTCCTGCATCCTTGGGGATCCAACGTGTCCGCCGGGCTTTGGTTTTCGCTGTACGCCGTCGCGGTGGTCCGCTCGCGGCGGTTCGCCCTGGCTGCCCTGGCCCTGACCACCGCCCCGCTTCTGCTCCTGTACTTCCTGTTGGCCGTCGGCCCGCTGGACGGGCGGCTGCCGGACATGGCGGTCGGCACGCCGGAGAATTTCCAGCTGCTCACAAGCATCGCGGCCGGCATCGGCATCACGCTCTCCAACGTGATCGCCACGGGGATCGGGATCTCGATGCGGCAGCGTCGCGAGCACGAGCACGAGATCGCCGCCTGGGCCGCCCGGGCCCAGCAGCTCGGTTCGGTCACGGAACGGAACCGGATCGCGCGGGAAATGCACGACGTCGTGGCGCACTCGCTGACGGTCATGATCAGCCTGTCGGACGGCGCCGCCGTCGTGGTCAAGAAGGACCCGGCGCGCGCCGCCGGCGTCCTGGCCGAACTCTCCCGGACAGGACGCACCGCGCTGGCCGACATGCGGCGGGTCCTTGGCGTGCTGCGCGAGGACGCCGCCACGGGACACGCCCCGCGCGAGCCGCTGGTGGCCGCAGGCAGCCTGGCCACACTGCTGGAGGGTTTCCGCACCGCGGGACTGCCGCTGCATTACACGCACACCGGCCCATCGCTGCCCGGCGATGCGGCGTTCCAGCTGACCGTTTACAGGATCGTGCAGGAGTCGCTGACCAATGTGCTGCGCTACGGCCGTGCGCTCAGCCGCGTGGATGTCAGCATTGTCCGCAACGGTTCCAGGGTCACCATTGAAGTGGTCGACGACGGCAGGGGCACCGTTGACTCCGGCAGCGCCGGGGCCGCCGCACAGGCAAAGCCCGATTCACTGGATACCTTCGGCAGCGGGCACGGAATTGCCGGGATGCGGGAGCGGGCCAGGATCTACGCAGGCACCGTGCACGCCGGGCGCGCGGGTGGGCGCGGCTGGCGCGTGCACGCGGAACTGAATTGCAATGACGAGAATGCCACGGATACAGGGGGGAACAATGCTCGACAAAGGACCGGTACGCGTTCTGCTGGTGGATGACCAGCCGCTGCTTCGGATGGGCTTCCGGCTGATTCTGGAGGGTGAAGACGATTTGTGCATCGTGGGCGAGGCGTCCAATGGTGCCGAGGCGGTACGCCACGTCCGGGAGCTCGCGCCCGACGTCGTCCTGATGGATGTGCGGATGCCGGTGCTGGACGGGATCGAGGCCACCCGGGCCATCGCGGCCTCGGGTTCGGAGGCCAAGATCATCATCCTGACCACCTTTGATCTCGATGAATACGCCTTTGCCGGGCTGCGTGCCGGGGCATCGGCGTTTCTGCTCAAGGACGTAGCGCCGGTGGACCTGATCAGCGCGGTGCGGGTGGTGGCCAGCGGCGACGCCGTCGTGGCCCCGCGGGTTACGCAGCGGCTGCTGGAGACCTATGTCCGCGGCGCCGGTGCCGGCATGGATCCTGCCGGAACGGACCGCGACGGCGGCGGCCAGCGCGCCGGGGCGGACGGCGGCGGCCAGCCGGCCGGCAGCGCGGCACGCCCGGCGAGGGATCCGTTGCTGGAGGACCTGACGCCCCGCGAAAACGAGATGCTCGGGGCGATGGCGGAGGGGCTCTCCAACGCCGAAATCGCGCACAGGTACTTCCTGTCGGAGGCCACAGTCAAGACGCACGTGCGCCGGATCCTGACCAAGCTCCACCTCCGCGACCGGGTCCAGGCCGTCGTGTACGCCTACGAGACGGGCCTGGTGGTGCCGAGCAACGCGGACTACTGACGGGAGCGGCCTGCCGGCGGTGCGGGCCGGCTACCGGTGGGTAGTGGCTGAAGCAGTGGTTTCAGGCACATTGCCGAATTGCCCATCAGGCAACTTTTGTTGTGCCCAGCGCCTCCGCGTTGGGGGATGGCCCGGTCTTGCCGGTCGTCATTTGTGGGATTGCACAAGACGGAGCGTGCGCCGGGCGGTCTAGTGTGAAACGACACTGTGGTCCGCCGCACAGCATGGATTCGATTCCGTGCCGGCAAAGAGCGGGCCTAAACCCCCCACGAAGGACGGCGCTTCCATGCCCGCTGACCAGCAGCTCTCAAAATCCCTGAAACCCAGGCATCTGTCCATGATCGCCATCGCCGGCGTGATCGGCGCCGGACTGTTTGTCGGTTCGGGTGCGGCGATCCAGCAGGCCGGCCCGGGCATCCTGGTTGCCTACGCCGCGGCGGGACTCGTCGTCATCCTCGTCATGCGGATGCTGGGTGAGATGGCTGCGGCCAACCCGGAAACCGGCTCGTTTTCCACCTATGCGGACAAGGCCCTGGGCCGCTGGGCCGGGTTCAGCATCGGCTGGCTGTACGCATGGTTCTGGATCATTGTCCTCGGCATCGAGGCCACGGCCGGGGCCGCGATCATGCACCGCTGGGTCCCCGGCATTGACCAGTGGGTGTGGGCGCTTATCCTCATGGTGCTGCTGACGCTGACCAACCTCGGGTCCGTGAAGTCGTACGGCGAGTTCGAGTTCTGGTTCGCTTCCATCAAGGTCGCGGCAATCGTGCTCTTCCTGCTCTTCGGCGCTGCCGCGATCCTCGGCCTCGTCCCCGGCGTTCCGGCGCCCGGTCTGGACAACCTCATCGGCAACGGCGGGTTCATGCCCAACGGCCCCGGCGCCGTCTTGGCCGGCATCCTCGTGGTCGTCTTCTCCTTCTTCGGGGCGGAAATTGCCACCATCGCCGCCGGTGAATCCGAGAACCCGGTCGACGCCGTCAAGAAGGCCGTGAAGTCCACGGTCTGGCGCATCCTCGTCTTCTACATCGGCTCCATCGCCATCGTGGTCACCCTGCTGCCTTGGAACTCCGCCTCCGTCGCCAAGAGCCCCTACGTTGCGGTCATCGAACTCTTCGGCATCCCCGGCGCCGGAACCATCATGGACATTGTGGTGCTGACCTCGGTGCTCTCCTGCCTGAATTCGGGCCTCTACACCGCGAGCCGCATGCTGTTCTCGCTGTCCCGCCGCGGCGACGCCCCCAAGTCATGGATGCGGATTTCCAAGCGCGGCGTGCCCGCGGCGGCCGTGCTGGCCTCCACGGTGGTCGGCTTCGTCACCGTCGGCCTGAACTACATCGCCCCGGACACGGTCTTCCTGTTCCTGGTCAACACCTCCGGCGCCATCGCGCTGTTCGTGTGGCTCGTGATTGCCTCCTCCCAGCTGATCCTGCGCCGTCGCATGGGCGCCGCCGCCAAGGACCTCCAGCTGAAAATGTGGCTCTTCCCGTACCTGACCTGGCTGTCAATCGTCAGCATCGTGGCCCTGCTGATCGGCATGGTGATCCTGGAATCCACGCGGGAATCGCTCCTGCTCTCGCTGGCTCTGGCCGCTGTCGTGGTGGGGATCGGCGTGTTCCGATACCGCAGCAACGGCTCCAAGACCGCCGTTGCCGCAGCATATGCCGCCGAGACTCCTGCCGGGGACGCAACGGTGGTTGACGCCGACGCTCCTGCCGAAGCTCCTGCCGGCGCTGCTGCCGAGGGCACCGCGGTGGGCGCCCGCGCGGGGTCGTAGGTCCGGGCGGCTAGGTCCGGGTCTGTTTTAGGGCGAGGGCCGGAGCCAGCCCAGGTTCGGGCCACTGGTACGCCGGGGGCGCAGGTCGCCCGGGCCGGCCCCACACCACCGGACATGCCCTCCCCCGGCGCCCACCAGTGAACATAGTGGCATTATGTCCATCCTTTGGCCCGAGGGGTGGGCATGTCCATGGGGATCGAGGGGCATGTCCACTCCCGGGTGCGGATGGGTGGGCATGTCCGGGATGAACGTGGGCATGTCCGGGGTAAACGCGGAACATGTCCATTCCCGGGTGCGGATGGAGTGCCGGCCCATGGGGATCGAGGGACATGTCCGTTCCCGGACGCGGATGGAGTGCCGGTCCTTGAAGCACGCGGGACATGCCCATTCGCGGGTGCGGATGGAAGTGCCGGTCCGCGGGGAAGACGGGACATGTCCAGTCCCGGTGCCCACCAGTGGACATAGTGGCATTATGTCCATCCTTGGGTGCGAGGGCTGGGCATGCCCGTGGGGCACGGGGGACATGTCCATTGCCGGGACCGAGGGGAGGGCATGTCCAGCCGAGACACAGCCGCTTCACAGGAAGGGACTAGCCAGCCCATAGCGCTGCCGGGTTCGATGGGATCATGACAAAAAGGCCCCAGCCCCCGCACGAGCCGCACCCCAACCATGACCGCGGCCTGGAATTCGATCTCTCCACGCTCATGAGCCGCCGCTCGCTGGGCATGTTCCTCGGCGCCGGAACGGCCGCCGCCCTGGCCGCCGCCCTGGCCGCCTGCACCCCTGGCGGCACCAGCGGCAGTGCGACCTCCGATCCGGCCGCAGGGACGTCGGCGGCCTCCCCGCCGCCCAGGACGTCGGCCGCGGCAGCAACAACAACGTCGTCCGCCACTCCGACGCTGACCCGTGCGATCGCCGAGTGCAGCGTCGAAATACCGCAGGAAACCGCCGGCCCCTTCCCTGGTGACGGTTCCAACGGGCCCAACGTCCTCGAGGCGTCCGGCGTGGTCCGCCAGGACATCACGTCCAGCTTCGGGACCTCCACCAGCACGGCCGAGGGCGTGCCGCTGACCGTCACGCTGACACTGCTCGACAACGCCAACGGCTGCACCCCGCTGGCCGGCGCCGCCGTCTACGCCTGGCACTGTGACCGCGAGGGCAGGTACTCCATGTACGATTCCGGGCTCCAGAACGAGAACTACCTGCGCGGCGTCCAGGAGGCCGACGCCAACGGGCAGGTCACGTTCAAGACCATCTACCCCGGCGCCTACAGCGGCCGCTGGCCCCACATCCACTTCGAAGTGTTCGAGTCCATGAGCAATGCGACGGCGGCCGGCCAGGTCCTGGCGGTTTCCCAGATTGCGCTGACCGAGGCGGCCTGCAAAGAGGTCTACGCGTCGGCCGGCTACGAATCCAGTGCGCAGAATTTTCCCCGCACCACGCTGAAATCCGACAACGTGTTCGGCGACGACGGCGGGATCTACCAGCTGGCCACGATGAGCGGCTCAGTAGCCGCGGGCTACGCCGCCGGTCTCAACGTCACCGTTTAGCCCAGAAGGAAACCGGCACCAGTACCCCGCGTCCCGCGGCCTGGCGCCCCGGCGCCAGGCGCGACCCCGACACCGCCCTCCGCACCCGGTCGCCAGGCCCAACCCGGTCGCCAGGCCCAACCCGGCCCCCGCCCTCCGCGCGACTTGGCAACTCGGTCGCCAGGCCCAACCCGGTCGCCAGGCCCAACCCGGTCGCCAGGCACCATGCCCGGGGCCCCGTGCGTGCCGGGCTAGACTCGGAGCCATGCCAACACCGAGCACTGCCGAAGAGCACATCCAGGACCTGGGCGCGTACGTCAGCGCGTCGCCGTCGAGCTTCCACGCCGTCTACGAAGCCGCGCGCCGGCTGGACGCGGCGGGCTTCACGGGCCTGGATGAACTGCAGGCCTGGCCGGAGCCGCAGGCCGCCGCTGCAGGCAAGTTCTACGTGATCCGCGACGGCGCCCTCATCGCCTGGGTGGTGCCAACAGGTACCGGACCGACCACGGGCTTCAACATCCTCGGCTCCCACACGGATTCGCCGTCCTTCAAACTCAAGCCGAAGCCCACAACAGGCAAATTTGGCTGGCTGCAGGCCGGCGTCGAGGTCTACGGCGGGCCCCTTCTGAACTCCTGGCTGGACCGCGAACTCCAGCTCGCCGGCCGGCTCGTCATGCGCGACGGCACACAGCACCTCACGGCCACGGGCCCGCTGCTGCGCTTCCCGCAGCTCGCCATCCACCTGGACCGGGCCGTCAATGAAGGCCTGGCCCTGGACAAACAACAGCACATGAATCCGGTCTATGGCCTGGGCGATCCCGCCGGCGAGGACCTGCTCGGACTCCTCGCGGACAGGGTTACCGGCGCCGCGGCGGATCCGGCGCAGATCGGCGGGTACGACGTCGTGATCGCGGACACCCAGGCCCCCGCGGTGTTCGGCGCGCGGGGCGAATTCTTCGCCTCCGGCCGGCTCGACAACCTCTCCGCGACACACGCCGGGCTCACCGCGCTGATCGCCCACGCCGCCGCGCCGCTGCCGGACGGTGCGCCGATCGCCGTGCTGGCAGCCTTCGACCACGAGGAAATCGGCTCAGCGTCCCGTTCCGGAGCGTGCGGGCCCATCCTCGAAGACGTCCTCGTGCGGATCTCCGACGGGCTCGGAGCCTCGGCAAGCCAGCGGCGGCAGGCCTTCGCGGCGTCGTTCTGCGTCTCGGCGGACGCGGGTCATGCCGTGCACCCGAACTATCCGGAGCGGCATGATCCCGCCAACCGGCCGGTCCTCAACGGCGGGCCACTGCTGAAGATCAATGCCAACCAGCGCTACGCGACCGACGCCGCCGGGGCCGCCCTCTGGGCGCGGCTGTGCACCGACGCCGGGATTCCGTACCAGGAATTCGTCTCCAACAACGTGATGCCGTGCGGCTCGACGATCGGCCCGCTGACCGCCACCCGGCTGGGAATCCGGACGGTCGACGTCGGCGTGCCCCTGCTCTCGATGCACTCGGCGCGCGAGCTCTGCGGAGTCCAGGACCCGCACCGGCTGGCCACGGTCACCCGGACGTTTTTCCGGACGGCGGCGTAAAGGACCCCGACAACTACGCTGCGACCCCGACTACGAGGTTGATGGTGGTAGCCAGGATGATTGTCCCAAAGAGGTAGGACAGCAGGCTGTGCTTGAGCGCCTCTGCCCGGATGCCATGGTTCTGCAAGGCGGTATCCGAAACCTGGTACGTCATGCCAAGGCTTGTGGCCAGGTAGGCGAAGTCGGTGTACTGCGGCGGCCGGCTCTGGTTGAAGTCGATGCCGCCCACCTTGGAGCCTGCCTTCCGGCCCGTGCCGTAGTACAGCTCCGCGTAGCGCAGTGTGAAGAGCGTCTGCACCAGCGTCCAGGACAGCGCCACCGAGACCACCGCGAGCAGCCCGCCCCCGATCCGGGACACGATGTCGGTGTTGTTGTGGGAATCCACGATGACCGCCGCCGCCGCCGCCAGGCTGGCCACATTTGCCCCCAGGATGAGCAGGTCCGTGGTGCTCCGGGACGGATCTTCCGCTGTGGCGTGCAGCCGTGTGTCCGCCGGATCGAGGCGCCCGATGACCAGCCAGACCCAAACGATGTAGGTCAGGGCGGCCCCGCACCAGCCAATTGTGGGAGCCTGCACCCAGTGCCCGGCGAGGCCGGCTGCCGTTGCGGCAAGCAATCCCGCCAGCAGCATGACAGCGAAACGCAGGCGGCTCTTTCTGGTGCGAACGGCACGTCGGTGCGGGGATCCGGTGTTCATGCCCTGATCATGGCATGCCAACGTAGGCCGCCCCGCCGCAACAGTTATCCACATGCCCGCCGGCACTCTTCCGGGCCCGGTCGCAGGGCCGTACGGTGGGGGCACGGAATCGCGGAAACCGGTCCGGATGCACTAAGCTATTGAAGTCTGTGCTGCGCCCTGCCTCCGTTCCGGCGGCCGGGCATTGCATGACACCGCAAATGAACCTCCTGTTACGGAAATGCCGTAACCGCTTAGCCCAAAGGAGGTGGGTTCACATATGCGTCCTTACGAATTGATGGTAATCATCGACCCCGAGGTCGAAGAGCGTGCCGTTGAGCCGTCGCTTCAGAAGTTCCTGAACGTCATCACCAACGATGGTGGAACCATCGAAAAGGTTGACATCTGGGGCCGCCGTCGCCTGGCTTACGAAATCCAGAAGAAGTCCGAAGGTATCTACGCCGTGGTGAACTTCACCTCTGAGCCGGCTACCGCCAAAGAACTTGACCGCCAGCTGAGTCTCAACGAGACCATCATGCGCACCAAGATCACCCGCCCCGAAGAGCAGAAAGTTGTTGCTGAGTAATTCAGCAACCAACCTTCAATCTTCATCCCCGCAGGAACGCACAAGGAGGCAGTAGATGGCAGGCGAAACCACCATCACGGTTGTCGGTAACCTCACCAATGACCCCGAACTCAGGTTCACACCGTCCGGTTCGGCTGTAGCGAATTTCACCATCGCGTCTACTCCCCGCACCTTCGACCGGCAGTCCAATGAGTGGAAGGACGGGGAAACCCTGTTCCTCCGCGCGTCGGTCTGGCGCGAAGCAGCCGAAAACGTCGCCGAATCCCTGACCAAGGGCATGCGCGTGATCGTCTCCGGCCGCTTGAAGAGCCGTTCCTACGAAACAAAAGAAGGCGAGAAGCGCACCGTTATCGAGCTCGAGGTCGATGAAATCGGCCCGAGCCTGCGCTACGCCAATGCCAAGGTCAACCGCACCCAGCGCTCCGGCGGTCAGGGTGGACAGGGTGGCTTCGGCGGCGGCAACAGCGGCGGTGGCTTCGGTGGCGGCCAGGGTGCAAGCCAGGGCGGCAACACCGGTGGAACATGGGGCGGCAACCAGCCCGCCGCGCAGGAAGACCCGTGGGCCACGCCCGGGGTCAGCAATGCGGGCGGCGGCTGGGGCAACGGCCCGGATTCCGAACCTCCCTTCTAAACAACATCTAAGGTCCGGCGACGAAAACCGCCCGGACGCCGCAAGGCGGCCGGGTGCAGACCGCGCCGGATCACCACCATCCCGTGGATCAATATCCACGGGCTCCATCGAATAGGAGCTCCACGATGGCTAAGGCTGAACTCCGTAAGCCCAAACCAAAGTCCAACCCCTTGAAGGCCGCTGACATCACTGTCATCGACTACAAGGACGTAGCATTGCTGCGCAAGTTCATCTCCGACCGCGGAAAGATCCGCGCCCGTCGCGTCACTGGCGTCACGGTGCAGGAACAGCGCAAGATCGCCCAGGCAATTAAGAACGCCCGCGAAGTTGCTCTGCTGCCTTACTCCGGCGCTGGCCGCGGCTAAGGAAGGGATTAACTAACATGGCAAAGCTCATTCTGACCCACGAAGTAACCGGTCTCGGTGCTGCTGGCGATGTTGTCGAGGTCAAGGACGGTTACGCGCGTAACTACCTGCTGCCCCGCAACTTCGCCCTGACCTGGTCCAAGGGTGGCGAGAAGCAGGTTGAGTCCATCAAGGCTGCTCGCGTTGCCCGCGAGCACGCTTCCCTGGAAGATGCTCAGAAGCAGGCCGCTGCACTCTCCGCCAAGCCGGTCAAGCTGATCGTCAAGGCTGGCGCAACCGGTCGCCTGTTCGGCACCGTCAAGCAGGGCGACGTCGCCGACGCTGTTGAGGCCGCTGGCCTAGGCCGCATCGACAAGCGCAAGGTTGAACTGCCGGCACACATCAAGTCGACCGGTTCCTACCAGGCAAACGTCCGTCTGCATGACGACGTTTCCGCTGTGATCGAACTCGACGTAGTCGCAGGCAAGTAGCCCTCACCGGCTGCAGTCCTGAACTGCTGGAAGGCCCCCGCCTTCGGACCCTCTGAGGGACCGAAGGCGGGGGCCTTCTGCTTTAACCGGGCCAATTCAAACCGGCCAATCCGACCCATGAGACCCTGCGCGGGATGGACTGCACTCAGCCGTGGTGCAGCGCCGTGGTGACATGCCGGTAGCCGAGCCGGATCAGTTCCGCCAGCACGGCCTCGTCGACGTCGTCGAGCTTGTTGACGTACAGGCACCCGGCGCCGACCTTGTGCTTGCCCAGCCTGCCGAGCAGATCTGCGGCCTCCGGCCCGTACGTGAGGCCATAGAGCGACAGGCTGGATTTCCTGGGGGAGAATCCGACCGCCGCGGCGTCGCCCTCCCTGCCGCTCGCGTACTTGTAGTGGTAGCGGCCGAAGCCCACAATCGTCGGACCCCACATTTGTGCCGGTTCCCCCGTGATTCCGGACATCAGCGCCAGCAGACGGAACCCGTCGCCGCGCCGGACCGGATGCTCGGCCAGGAACTCCTCCACCGACGCGCCGGTTGCCTGCGTTTTGTTTTCAGCCATGAGGGCAGTCTGGCAGAGCGCGGCACTCCTGTCAGGCAAGGCGAGGGCCAGGGAATAAATCCATGCACCCGCCGCTTCTAGAGGTAGATGCAAACGCATGTAAAGGCGTTGCTGACCAGGATTCAACTTAGGAGCACTCCGTGGAAACCCGCCGTATCACCGTTATCTCCGCCGGACTCGGCGTCCCCTCGTCGAGCCGCCTGCTGGCGGACCAGCTGGCGGCCTCGGCCGAACGGCAGCTTGCCGCGGCCGGCTACGCCGTGGACATCGAGGTTGTGGAGCTGCGGGACCTCGCCGTGGACATCGCCAACAACTTCGTGACCGGCTATGCGGCTCCCCGGCTGGCCGAAGTGATCGCCGGCGTCGAGGCCTCTGACGGCCTGATCGCCGTCAGCCCCGTGTTCAGCGCCTCCTACAGCGGGCTTTTCAAATCCTTCATCGACGTGCTCGATCCCAAGGCGCTGGAAGGCAAGGCCGTTCTGCTCGGGGCCACCGCCGGCACGGACCGGCACCAGATGGTGCTGGACTTCGCGATGCGGCCGCTCTTCACCTACCTGCGCACCCGGATCGCCGCCACCGCGGTCTTCGCCGGACCGCAGGACTGGGGAAACAGCGACGACGACGGCGGCTCGCCGCTCTCAGTGCGCGTGGACCGGGCAGCGGGGGAGTTCGTAGGCCTGCTGCAGGACTCAGGGCCGCAGCAGAAGCCTGCCGCGCTGGAATCCCTACCGTTTGAGCAGCTGCTCGCCGGGATCACCGGCCAGCGGTAGAGGCTGCCGGGCCCGCCGAACCTGCAGGGCCGTCCGAACCTTTTCGGCGGCCCGCTCGTTGTCCGGGACATGAAGTGTCCCGTGGATTCTATTGACCTGATTATGAGTGAACGCAGCGGTGTGGAGATCGACTACTGCCCCCAATGCCGTGGAGTGTGGCTGGACCGGGGGGAGCTGGACAAGATCATCGACCGTGCGGCGGAGTCCCTGGGCCCGGCAGCAGCCGTCCCCGCCGCCCCGCAGCCGCCGACCGCGTTCCCGCCTGCGGCGCACATTCCGCCGCCGCTGTACAACCTCGACCCGCGCCGGGATGACCGGCGCCCCGACGACCGCCGCTATGACGACCGCAGGTACGATGATCGCCGCGACCGTCCGCGCTCTGAACAGTCCCGCCCTGAACAGTCGGGGTATCAGCAGCCGCGTTACGATGACCGCCGCCGTCCCAAGAAGAAGGAAGGCTGGCTGGGAGACCTGTTCGACTTCTAGCACTGCCGATTCCAGCTTGCCGTGCGGAGTGCGCCGGGCAGGCCCCCGATAAGTCCGAACGGCGCCCGGGCCGCCCTGTGCTCAGTCGCCGAGCAGTGCGATGAATTCCCTGGCCTGCTTCATGGAAATATCCGAGTGGCGGGTCAGGGCCGTCGCTGCCGCCTCGGTGTCGCCGCTCTTGGCCAGGGTGCGGATCCTCCCGTAGATCTCATCATTGAGCATG
This sequence comes from Arthrobacter sp. ES3-54, assembly GCF_029504395.1. Taxonomy (GTDB): domain Bacteria; phylum Actinomycetota; class Actinomycetes; order Actinomycetales; family Micrococcaceae; genus Arthrobacter. Next base: position 82,336 of record NZ_JAQFIF010000003.1, on the reverse strand, counting down.
TTGCTGCTCACCTCGCGAGTGACATCACCCTTGCTGGCGATCGCCCGGTAGCGGTATGCGAACCGCTGTGGCACGTCGTCCTCGTCCGGAACGGGCTCCGGCGCTGCCTCCGGGGCGCGGAACGGCTGGGGGTGCTCCGCCAGTGCCGCGACGGCGTCGCGGGACGCCCGGAGGCCCTCGCCCGTGGCCTCGAGGTACACCTTGATGGCGGCCATCGCCTGCCCCTGCGCGATCAGGGCGTACAGCTGCCTGTGCTGCTCCTGGGTGAGCCTTGCCGCCGCCGCACGCGCCAGCTCCGCCGAGTCAGGGCCCGGCTGCGGCATGGGTGCCGGCCTGGGTCGATCGCCGCGCCGGCTCCAGGCGCGGACCACCATCAGCACGCCGGCGGCCACGAGCACCAGGATCAATACGGGAATGAGCATGGAGTCCATGTGCTACAGCCGATCTACGTAATTCTTTGCGGTCTTGAAGTCCGTGTGGGTCGACTGCCGCAGCAGCCGGGCGGCCTTCGTCTTCTGGCCGTCGCGGGCCAGTGACTGGAGTTGCAGGAGGAGTTGGGGACTCAGGTGCCCGACGGCGAGCAGGGCGTCCTCGCGGCCGTGGCGCGTCCGTGTGGGGGCGGAACCGATCCGGGCCAGCAGGGCGGAACGGGCGTTGTCGGCCTGTTGCGACTGCTGCTGGGAATTTTGGCTGGGGCGCGTGGTCGCTTCAACCCGGGCGCGGGCGGCCTCGGCAGCCTGGACCTGTGCCGAGTAGTGGGCAAGGGACTTCACGGCCAGTTCCCGCTGGTAGCGCTCGGCGTCGGAGATGCCGAAATTCCGCGGCTTCAGGGCCGTGGTCACCGCCCAGAGCACTGCCGCCAGAATGAGGGCAGGCAACATGACTAGCAGTACATCGCCCATGTTTAGAGCTTATGCCAGATTGCCGTTATCCACAGCATGTTCCGCACCTCGCGTACAGTGCGCCGTGGCCGGCGTCAATTCGGCGCGGAGGCGTGAGTCCGGTCACAAAATGTGCACATCGGGCGGCAAATGTGGCCTCGGGCGCCGCAGTGTATCCCCAGCCGCAAGGTGCAGGCTGTGGATGAAGCTTGGCGGAAAATGTTTTGTGTCCACAAGATGAATCCAATGTTTCCGCAGGTCAAGTACGGATTACGGGTCCAACTTTTTTTCTATCCACAGCTCTACCCACAGACTGTGCACAAGCATCTGGCACTAGTGCACAGGTTATCCACAGGGCCAGGGGCTGGCCGGGTTGGTGCCTGACCGATCGGCGGATAACGTTGCAGGATATCGGGCCTGGGAAGCGGAAAACCTGCGGTCGCCAGGTGGTGCCAACCAGGGCCCCGCCCCCGGATCCCGGTGGCATCCGGCCGCACCAACGCTGTGGATAACGGCGGCGGGCCGGACCGGCGCGGACTGTCGGAGCTCACTGATAAGAATTGGGCGACCGGCATGTGCCAGGTTTTGCCGCTGGGCAGCACAGTAGTTGGGCAGCATAGTAGTTGGGCTGCGCGGCCGTTGGGCACTGCGGCAGTTGGGCAGCACGGCCGTTGGGCACTGCGGCAGCCGGGCACCACAGCAGTTGAGCATCAAGGCACTGGGCACGCAGGCGTCGCGTACTAAGGCGCTGGGTACTAAAGGCGCTGGGTATCAAGGCGCAGCGCATTAAGGCACTGGGCACACGCGCCGCGGCGAACAGACATCCGCCACGGCACACAATGAAGGACGGCAGTTTTGTCAGTTACGCATCTGGACTCGGTCGAGGGTACGCGGGGAGGCGAGGGTAGCCGCAAGCCCCCGCAGGACATCCCCGCGGAGCAGTCAGTCCTGGGCGGCATGATGCTGTCCAAGGACGCCATCGCCGACGTCGTCGAGATCCTGCGTGGCCAGGACTTCTACCGCCCGGCGCACGAGACCATCTACGAGGCCATCATCGACCTCTACGGCCGGGGCGAACCCGCTGACGCCGTGACGGTCTCGGACGAACTGACCAAGCGCGGCGAGATCAACAGGATCGGCGGACCCGCCTACCTGCACGAACTCATCCAGACCGTCCCCACAGCCGCCAACGCCGGTTACTACGCCGAAATTGTCGGCGAACGCGCGGTCCTGCGCCGCCTGGTCAACGCCGGCACCAAGATTGTCCAGCTCGGCTACGGACAGGACGGCGAGGTCGAAGACCTCGTCAACCAGGCCCAGGCCGAGGTCTACGCCGTCGCCGAACGCCGGACCGCCGAGGACTATGTGGTCCTCAAGGACGTCATGGAATCCACCGTTGACGAGATCGAGGCGTCGGGCCACCGCGGCGAGGGAATGACCGGCGTGCCCACCGGCTTCTACGAGCTCGACGAACTGACCCACGGCCTGCACCCGGGCCAGATGATCGTCATCGCCGCCAGGCCCGCCGTCGGCAAGTCCACGTTCGCGCTGGACTTCGCCCGCTCGGCCGCCATCAAGAACAACCTCGCGACCGTTATGTTTTCCCTCGAAATGGGCCGCAACGAGATCGCCATGCGCCTGCTGTCCGCCGAGGCCACCATCGGTCTTCAGGACCTCCGCAAGGGCACCATCAAAGACGAGCAGTGGTCCAAGATCGCCACCACGATGGGTCGCATGAACGATGCCCCGCTGTTCATCGATGACAGCCCCAACATGTCGCTGATGGAAATCCGGGCCAAATGCCGGCGCCTGAAGCAGCAGCATGACCTCAAGCTGGTGATCCTGGACTACCTGCAGCTCATGAGCTCGGGTAAAAAGGTGGAATCCCGCCAGCAGGAAGTCTCCGAGTTCTCCCGCGCCCTGAAGCTCCTGGCCAAGGAACTCCAGGTGCCCGTGATCGCGCTGTCGCAGCTGAACCGTGGCTCCGAGCAGCGCCAGGACAAGCGCCCCATGGTCTCTGACCTGCGCGAGTCCGGCTCCATCGAGCAGGACGCCGACATGGTGATCCTGCTGCACCGCGAAGACGTCTATGACAAGGAGTCCCCGCGCGCAGGCGAAGCGGACATCCTGATCGCCAAGCACCGTAACGGCCCCACAAAGGACATTGTGGTGGCCTTCCAGGGCCACTACTCGCGGTTTGCCAACATGGCGGCCGACGCCGGCGGTGGTGGCGGCGGCTTCTAGCCGGCCCTAGCCCTCGCCCGCCCCGAGCAGGTGGTTGGGCAGCCGGTTCCCCGGTGCCCGGCCGCGGATTTCCAGCAGTTCGCGGGCGTGGGCGTGGAGCCGGACGTCTTCTTCGGACACCGGCAGCCACTGCGGAATCGGGACCGAGGTGCCGGTCTCGTCGCGGGCGACCATGACCGTCAGGCAGTACGTGGTGAGGTTCAGCTCGCGCCCCTTCGGATCCCCGGACCGGACATGGACGGCGATGTGCATGCCCTTGGTCCCGGTGTAGACCAGCCGGGCCTCCACCTCCACAACGTGGCCGATCAGCAGCGGCCGGTAGAACCGCACGCCGCCGGAGAACACAGCCACGGTGTCCTTCCCGCAGTAGCGGGAGGCGCAGACGTAGGCCGCCTCGTCGATCCACTTCATGACGATGCCGCCGTGGACCTTGCCGCCCCAGTTCACGTCCGTGGGCGCCGCCATGAACCGCAGCACCACACGCTCTGCCGTGCCGGCGTCGGTATATTCCTGTCCGCTCATGGCCTGGACGATGTCCTCGCGGACCTTGATCCGGGCCAGCGCGTTGTCCCGCTGTTCGATTTCTTCCGGTGTCACCGGTTCAAACTGCGGCACCGGGATGGGCTTGCCGTCTGCGCCCACGGCCACGAAGATCACGATGCACTGGCTGCGCATGGTGGCCGGTCCGCCCTTGGGGTCGCCTGAGGACACCACGGTGCGGATATGCATCGAGGACCGCCCGGTGTACACGATCGTGGCCTCGACCTCCACCATGTCGCCGCTGTTGACCGGGTCCGCGAAGTGGATGTTCCCCACGTAGGCCGTCACACAGTAGGACTTTGCCCAGCCGACGGCGGCGGCATAGGCCGCCTTGTCCACCCACTCGAGCACGGTGCCGGCGTCGACCGAGCCGCTGTGGCCGACATCGGTGGGGGCCGCCAGGAAGCGCAGGGTCACGGAATTGGGCGCGTTCTCGCTCATGCTGCGAGTTTACTGAAAGGCCCGGCAGGCGCCGCGCGCCGGCGACACATTCGCTGTCCGGGACGCCATAACCCGGAGACGCGCGACCGCGGGCGGCCACCAGGAGGTGACCGCCCGCCGTCGCGCGCTATGGGCTTAGAGCTATGCCGTGAATGCCTTAGGCCAGGATGCTGAGCTTCGAGTTGGCGCGGCCGAACAGCACCTTGTCCACCGAGACTTTGCCCGCGCCGACCAGGGCCACGGCCAGGGCGGCGGCAGCAAGGATCAGGACGAGTTCGTAACCGCCGGTAGCGGCAAACACTCCAGCGGAGGCGTGGACCAGGAACAGGGCACCGAGCATGTCCACGGCGAGGAGGGCGGCGAACACGCGCGTCAGGACGCCAAGGATCAGGGCGATACCGCCGACCAGTTCCAGGGTCGCGATCACCGGGGCAGCAACTTGCGCCGCCGGGACGCCCATCTGGGTGAAGGCGGCCTGGGTGCCGGGGATGGTGAACTCGGAGAACTTCTGCCAGCCGTGGGCGGCAAACAGGAAGCCCGCGATGACGCGCAGGACGGTTCGGGCGGAGGTGGTCAGGGCGGGCTGGTTCATGGGAAATACCGTTTCGTAAATAGGAGGCGTCGCGGCTGGTTGCCGCCGCGGCTTCGGTTGCGTTCCAGATCAAGTCTTCCCGATTTTTACTTGAAATGTCAACTAAAAGACGCGCGGTGTCGATTCGTGGGCCCGGCTAGGGTTAAGCCGTGCATCCTTCCCCGCCGCTGTCCACGACCCTGCCGCCGTCTACAGGGCACCGCCGGGAGATCCTGCGCCTGGCCGTGCCGGCCTTCGGCGCGTTGATCGCCGAGCCGCTGTTCCTGCTCGCGGATTCGGCCATTGTGGGCCATCTTGGCGTGGCCGAGCTCGCCGGCGTGGGGCTGGCATCGGCGGTACTTCACACGGCGGTCGGACTCATGGTGTTCCTCGCCTACTCCACGACGCCCGCCGTGGCGCGGGCCATCGGCAACGGCCAGCTGGCGAAAGCCCTCGCCGCCGGACGCGACGGCGTCTGGCTGGCGCTCCTGCTGGGACTCGTCCTGGCGGCCGCCGGGTTCCTGGCGGCCGGGCCGCTTCTGGAACTGATGGGCGCCCGCGGTGAGGTGCACGGGTTTGCCGTGGACTACCTGCGCGGGTCCATGCCCGGCCTCGTGGCGATGCTGCTCATCTTCGCGGGCACCGGGGTGTTGCGCGGACTCCAGGACACGCGGACCCCGCTGATCGTCGCCGCCGCGGGTTTCACGCTGAACATCGCGCTGAACCTGGTCCTGGTCTACGGGCTGGGCTGGTCCGTGACGGGCTCGGCCGTGGGCACGAGCATCGCGCAGTGGGCCATGGCGGCCGTGTATGTGCTGATCGTCCGGCGCAACGCCCGCAACAACGGGGTTCCCCTGCGGCCGGACTGGCGCGGCATCCGGGCACTGACCAGGGTGGGCTCCTGGCTGATGCTGCGCACGCTCAGCCTTCGCATCGCAATTCTCGCCACGGTGGTGGTGGCCACCGCCCAAGGTCCCGTCAACCTCGCCGCACACCAGCTGGCCATGACCATCTTCACGTTCTTCGCCTTCGCGCTGGACGCCCTTGCGATCGCGGCCCAGGCCCTGATCGGCAAGGAACTCGGCGCGGCCCGGCCGGTGGCGGCACGCGCGCTGACGCGCACCATGACGCGGTGGGGGCTCGGCTTCGGCGTCCTGGCCGGGATCGTCCTGGCTGCGGCGGCGCCGTGGGCAGGCGCCCTCTTCACGTCCGACGCCGAAGTCCGGGGGGCGCTGACGCTCGCCCTTTGGGTGCTCGCCGCCGGGCAGCCGCTGGCCGGTTACGTCTTCGTCCTCGACGGCGTCCTGATCGGCGCGGGCGACGCCCGCTACCTGGCGATCGCCGGCGTCGTCAATCTCGCGGCCTACCTGCCGCTGCTGCTGGCCGTGGGGTATTCGGGCACCAACGGCGGCGCGGGACTGCTCTGGCTGTGGGCCGCCTTCTCCCTGGGCTACATGGCGGCGCGTGCGCTGACGCTGGGCCTCCGGGCCCAGACGGAGAAGTGGATGGTCCTCGGCGCGCGCTAGGTGCGTTGAGCCGGAATGGCCGGGCGCGCGCAGTGGCGGCTTCGCACTAAACTGGACGGGTGACTCTTCCCGCAGCGCCTGACGCGACCCCTGCCATCCGCGCCGCGGCCGACCTCTGGAAGCCCGTGCTGGTCAGGGCGGCCGTTGCGCTCGTGTTTGGTGCGGTAACCGTGTTCTGGGCCGCGCCGTCCGAGGCCGGCATGGGCTGGGCCGGCGGCCTCTACCTGCTGGCCACCGGTGTGGTGATGCTCTGGACCGTGCCCAAGACCGGATTCCGCCCCCGGGAAGGCGCCGGCAAGATCCTCTCCGCCGGCGGAGCAGCCCTGGCCGGGGCCGGTGCGGCCGTGGCACTGATCCCCGCCCCACTCGTCTTTGGAACGATCGCGGCCTTGGGCCTGGGCGTTGCCGGCGCCGCAGAGCTCTTCGCGGGCATTTCCGCCCGCGGCCGGTCCGTGCTGGCCCGTGACTGGATCGCCTCCGGCGTGATCGGGCTGGGCACTGCAATCGCGCTGCCGTTCTTCATCGGCCTCGGCCCGCACGCACTCCTCGGCGTTGCGGGCGGCGGGGCCATCATCAGCGGCGTCCTGTGGATGCTGTCCGGCCTGACCCTGCGGCATGATGCTCCGGGCGATTCCGCGGAGGCCGTAAACTAGTACGGACAGGTTCTACCCGGCGTAGAACAATTGCGGTAACAAGACAGCCACGCTTCCCCGCGCGGGCTGCAGGAGGAAAGCACCTTGGCACAGCAGAAACCCGGAGCGTCCCGCAGCCTGCGGACATCGGTCAAGGGACCGCTCATGTTCTCCGCGTTCTGGGCCGTGGTGGTGTTCTTCGGCGTCCTGATCTTCGCCTCGGGCGGCAGCGCCCGCTCACCCCGGTTCGACCTCGCGCTCATCGGCGCCGGGATCGCCTTCATTGTGATTCTGGTGGTGGCCGCCATGCTCGCAATGAGCCACAAGGACAACCCCGAGGACCTGGGCAAGGGCTCCGGCGTCAACCTCAGTTCCAAGCGCCCGTCCTCCGGCCACGGCGGCCCTTCGGCGCAGCGCCGCCCCGAGGCCGGCTCCGGCGATTCCCGTGACGGCGGCCCGCAGGCCTGACGGCCCAGCCCTAACACCACGGGCCTGACAAATTACGCCTAACACCGCAGGCCTAGCGGCGGAGTCTCAGCAGCGAAGGCCGCAGCCCGGGCCGTCGCCGTCAGGACGCGGCTTTCCGGGCCCGGTATGCGGCCACGTGTGCGCGGTTGGCGCAGTTGCCCGTGTCGCAGTAGCGCTTCGAGCGGTTGCGGCTCAGATCCAGCACGACGGCGTCGCAGTCGTCCGCGGCGCACACCAGCAGGCGGTCCATTTCCTTGCTGCGGATCACGTCAACGATCGCCATGGCCGCCTCTGTGCTCATCCGGTCGGCCAGCGGCGCCTCAGGGGTGGTGGCGTGCAGGTGCCAGTCCCACGGATCATGCTTGACCAGCTGAGGCAGTGCCCGGGCCTCCCGGAGCAGCCGGTTCACGGTCTCCGCGGCAGTGGCCTCCTCCGCCAGCCAGAGCTCGGCGAGCTCACTGCGCAGGCGCCGCACGCTGGCCAGCTCGGCCTCGTCCCGGGTGCGGGAGCCGGTGAAGCCCTCGGCCCCCAGGAAGTCATCCAGATCCTTGGCGGTGGCCAAGTGTTCCTCACCGTTGGCCGCGGTGTTGATGAGGTTGACCACAGAACGCAGGGCAACTTCCGTGTCAGGGGCAAAAACCATCTTGACTCCTTACCTCGTTCGGGCGTAATGTCATGACCATAACCCTACTTTACTCCTGACAGGAGATTGCCGTGTCTGCCCCCCAACGCCCCGTCGCCGCCCCGGTCCGAGACCTCGCCGCCCTGCGGCCTGCCTCCGAACCGGCCAGCGCCAAGCAGGGCGCGGGGCCGGGTGCCGGGCAGGGGGCCAAGCGGACCGGCGCGGCGTCCGGCTTCATGGCCTCGGGCCTGGGGGTCGCCCTGTTTTCGTCCGCGGTGTTCGGGCTCTCCGGATCATTCGCCAAAGCGCTCCTTGAGACGGGCTGGACACCCGGCGCGGCCGTCACGGCCCGGCTCACGGGCGCGGCCCTGATTCTGGCCATCCCGGCCATTGCCGCCCTGCGCGGGCGCTGGCACCAGCTCCGGGACAACTGGCTGACCGTCATGCTGTTCGGATTCATCGGGGTCGCCGCCTGCCAGCTGTTCTATTTCAACGCCGTGTCCCGGCTCTCGGTCGGCGTCGCCCTGCTGCTGGAGTACCTCGCGCCGGTCCTTATCGTGCTCTGGCTCTGGGCCGCCAGCCGGAAACGGCCCCGGCCGCTGACCATTGCCGGCACGCTCCTGTCCCTCGGCGGGCTGGTCCTGGTCCTGGACCTCACGGGAGCGGTTAAGGTCGACCTCATCGGCGTGCTGTGGGGGATCGCGGCCGCCGTCTGCCTCGCCATCTACTTCTTCATCACTGCCAAAGAAAACGACACCCTCCCGCCCATCGTCCTGGCCTCCGGCGGGCTCATGGTGGGCGCGATCGTCATGTGGCTGACCGCCGCTACCGGGCTGCTGCCCATGGCCTTCAGCACCGCCGACACCCGCCTGGGGCCTTGGGTCACCCCGTGGTGGGTGGCGCTGGGCGGCCTCGTGGTCTTGGCCACGGTAGTGGCGTACGTCTCCGGCATTGTCGCCGCGCGGGCGCTCGGCTCGAAAGTCGCCTCCTTTGTCTCGCTCACCGAGGTGCTGTTCGCCGTTATCTGGGCGTGGCTGCTGCTCGGCGAACTGCCCGGACCCATCCAGCTCCTGGGCGGGCTGCTGATCGTCGGGGGCGTGGTGCTGGTCCGGCTGGACGAGCTCCGGGCCCCGGCCGGCACAGGTGCGGCAGCGCTGGACCACGCGAACGACTGCGAGCCGGTGCCGTAAGCACCCGCCTTGGCCCGCGCAGGCCTGCCTGCCGGGTGCCAGCATTCTCGCCTCGGGCCCTCGTTCCCTGGCCCGAAGGCACCTAGCATGGAGATATGTGCCGAAACATCCGGACCCTCCACAATTTCGAGCCCCACGCCACCACCGCCGAGGTGGAGGCCGCGGCGCTGCAATACGTGCGCAAGATCAGTGGCAGCACCAAGCCGTCCAAGGCCAACGAAGAGGCCTTCATCCGGGCTGTGCACGAAATTGCCCACGCAACGCAGCACCTGCTCGACTCCCTGGTGACCCACGCCCCGGCCAAGGACCGCGGGGAGGAAGCCGCCAAGGCCAAAGCCCGGGCTGCCGTCCGCTATGGTGCGGCCTGAGCCAGGGGCGCCGCCCGGGCGAGGGCCGGCTTAGCTGCCGAAGCTGCGCAGCCGCAGCGAGTTGGCCACCACCAGCACCGAGCTGGCGGCCATCGCGGCGCCGGCGATCATCGGGTTGAGCAGGCCCAGGGCTGCCACTGGGATGCCCACGGCGTTGTAGAAGAACGCCCAGAAAAGGTTCGTCCTGATGGTGCCGAGCGTCCGGCGGGAAAGCTCGATCGCCTGCGCCACCTGCCCGAGGTCGTTGCCCATCACCGTCAGATCCGCGGCCTCGATTGCGACGTCGGTGCCGGAGCCCATCGCGATGCCCAGGTCCGCCTGCGCCAGCGCCGCGGCGTCGTTGACCCCGTCCCCGGCCATCGCCACAGTGGCGCCCGCCGCTTGCAGCTTCCGCACGGCCTCGACCTTGCCCTCCGGCAGCACCCCCGCGAAGACGTCGTCCGGACTGATCCCGACGGCGGCCGCCACCTGCGCGGCCACGGCGGCATTGTCACCGGTCAGCAGGATCGGCCGGAGCCCGAGTTCCCGGAGCCGGGTGACCGCGGCTGCGGAGCCGGGCTTGACGGTGTCCCGCAGGCGGATGATGCCGGCGGCTTCGCCGTCAACGGCCACCCAGATGGCCGTGGCGCCCGAGTCCTCGGCAGCGGCCAGCGCTTCCCGCTGGGCGGGGGCCGTGGCAATGCCGAGCTCCAGCAGCCAGCCGGTGCGCCCCGCGGTTACCAGCCGGCCGTCCACGGTGCCCTGGACGCCGCCGCCGGGCGCGGAACGGAAGCCGGCGACGGTGGGGTGGGCGGCGCCGTCGTTGTTCAAGCGCTCTGCGGCGAACGCCGCAGTGGCGATGGCCCGGGCGATCGGGTGCTCGGAGGCGTTTTCCACGGCCCCCGCGAGGCGCAGGACCTCGGCTTCGCTGTGCGGTCCAAAGCTCTGGATGCCGTCCACGGCAAGCCGGCCGGTGGTGACGGTCCCGGTCTTGTCCAGCAGGATCGTGTCCACCGTCCGGGTGTCCTCGAGGACCTGAGGCCCCTTGATCAGGATGCCGAGCTGGGCGCCGCGGCCGGTTCCGGTGAGCAGCCCCACCGGCGTGGCCAGCCCCAGGGCGCAGGGGCAGGCGATGACCAGCACGGCGACGGCGGCGGTGAAGGCTGCCCGGACGTCGTCGGGGCCCGCGGCCGGTCCGGCCGCCATCAGCCAGGCCCCGAAGGTGAGGGCGGCGATGGCCAGGACGACCGGTACGAAGGTGGCGCTGATGCGGTCTGCGAGCCGGGCGATGGGTGCTTTCCCGGTCTGCGCGGCGGAGACGAGGCGGCCCATCTGGGCCAGGGTGGTTTCGGATCCGACCCGGGTGGCGCGGACCAGGAGCCGGCCGGAGGTGTTGATGGTGGCCCCGGTGACCTGGCTGTCCGGGCCAACTTCCACCGGCACGGATTCGCCGGTCACGAGGGAGGCATCCACGGCCGAGGCGCCGTCGAGGACCACGCCGTCGGTGGCGATCTTCTCGCCGGGGCGGACCACCATCACGTCTCCGACGGCCAGCTGGTCGGCCGGGATCTTGTGCTCGGTGCCGCCGCGCAGGACGGTTGCGTCTTTTGCGCCCAGGTCCAGCAGGGCCCTGAGGGCGTCGCCTGCCTTCCGTTTGGCATTGGCCTCGAGGTAGCGGCCTAGCAGCAGGAACGTGGTGACCACGGATGCGACCTCGAAATACAGGCCGCCGGGGCCCATGCCCTCCGCTGCCGGGTGTGCGGTCATGCGCGGGTCGGCAAGGAGTTGGCCGGCCGAGAACGCGTAGGCAGCAATGACGCCGATTGATACCAGGGTGTCCATGGTCGAGGCCAGGTGCCGGGCGTTGGCGGCCGCGACGCGGTGAAACGGCCACGCCGCCCACGTGACCACCGGCAGGGCCAGGACGGCGGCCGCCCAGCCCCAGTTCGGGAACTGCAGCGCCGGGATCATCGAGATCGCGAGCACCGGGACGGTGAGTGCGGCTGCCACGACGAGCCGCGGGCGGAGCGAGGGTGCGGCTGGGCCGGTCGGGCCCTTGGCCGGATGGCCAGCGGGTTCAGCCGGGGTGCCCGGGTACCGGGGGGCCCGGACCGTGGCCTTGTACCCAGCGGCCGCGACCGTGGCGGTGATTTGGTCGTCGGTAATGTCCGCCGGGACGCTGACTCGGGCCGATTCGAGGGGCAGGTTGACGCTGGCTTCGACGCCGTCGAGCTTTCCGAGCTTGCGCTCGACCCGGTTGACGCAGGAGGCGCAGGTCATGCCCTCGATATCGAGGTCAATGACCCGGCTTCCGGCCCGGTCCAACAACTGCTCGCTGCTCACTGTGTCTTTCCCTGTCGATTCGTTTTGTGCCGTCCGACGGCGGCCCCGCTCGCCGGCGGGTGTGCCGCCGGCCGGCGCGAACGTCACTCAGGCTTCGCTGGCGACCACGAGGTAGCCGGCCTCGGCGACTGCCTCGCCGATCTCGGAGGAGGAGAGTGTTTCGCTGGACGTGATCGTGACGGCGGAGATGCCGCCGGCCTTGAGGTCGACGTCGACCTTTTCGACGCCGGAGAGCGCCTCAAGTTCTTCACTGACGGAGGACACGCAATGGCCGCAGGTCATGCCGGATACGTTGACGGTGGTGGAAACGGTGGCCATGGCGTGCTCCTTGTCGCTGGGCAGGTGATGGTTCCCCGGCCCGGTGGTGTGGTGGGTGGTGCAGGTCCTAGCGCAGGAGGCGTCCGATGGCATCGGTGGCTTCCTTGACTTTGAAATCGATGGCCTCGGCCCGAAGCTCGGGATCCGGCTCGGCGGCGGCGCCGACTACGCAGTGGCCGATGTGCTCTTCGACGAGGCCCAGGCTCACGGCATGCAGGGCCTTGGTGACGGCGGCGACCTGGGTGAGGATGTCGATGCAGTACTTGTCCTCGTCAACCATCCGGGCGATGCCGCGGACCTGCCCTTCGATCCGCTTGAGCCGGCGGAGGTAGGCATCCTTGTTGGCCGTGTAGCCGTGCTGCTCGTGGGGTGATAGGTCGAGGGGTGACGGGTCCAGGCGCGCCGTGACGGGGACTTCTGACTCGCTCATACCCCCAACATATACCCCCTAGGGGTATCTTTCAACCCTCCGTGCGGGCCGGTGCTGTAACTGGGACGTTGCGCAAATTAAAGAGCTCCGGAGTGCGTTATTGGGGGATACGCACTCCGGAGCAACTTTGGGGTAGGCGGTTCTTCCGGCCTACACATCGAGCTTACTCGGCGGACGTGGGATAACACCAGAACCCCGAATAAGTACTTTCGCTTTATTTTCTACCTTCCGGAGCGGGCGCCGGCACAATCAGGATCGGACGGTCCTGATGGTGGCTCAACCACGCCGCCACAGAGCCGTTGAGCGCCGCGGAAATGCGGTGGCCGATGCCGCGCTCGGGGGTTCCCACCACGATCATGCACGCGTTGGCGTCCGCGGCCAGCCTGCCGATAGCCCGGGCGGGGTCTCCGGCAAGGGTGCGCAGCGTCCAGTCGATCCCCAGGCTGGCGCAGCGTGCCTCAATGCCGGAACGCAACTCCTGGGTGGTCTCCCTGGTCCGGGCGTCGTCCGCGTCCGGGTGCAGCGACAGGCGGTGCGCGGACCGCGCCGGATCCCACTCCACGAGGTAGCTTGCCTCGTCCACGTAGGCGCAGATCATTGGCGCGGCGAGGCTCTTCGCAAGGGATGCCGCCATCTGCAGCACTTCGGGATGCTGCCCCGGAATCACGCCCACCACGAGGGGCGCCGTGCTGTTGGCGGGGTTGTCAGACATACTTAATTCTGGCTCCGGTGTGCTGCCCTGAACAGGGGCTTACTTCCCGTTCCCGCAGCTCGGGACGGTGCTGACGCTGTTTGCCGCGTAGTCCCTTGAACAGCCCGGGGACGGGGCCTACGGTTGAAGAACACAGGAGGAGGTGGCCGCCGTGGAGATTTACATGTGGTGGTTGGATCTGGATTTGGCGAGCAAGGAATGGCTCCGGGAAAACCTCCGGACCGTCGAACTGCCCGAGGCCGTACAGCAGGGGATCGCCGCCGCAGGTGGCCCCCGTCCCGCTGAATCATCCGCCGGCGGCGCCGCGGTATTGACTTCTGCGGACTGGGACTTCATCGAGACTCAGTCGGAGTTCGTCGATTGATACGGATGCCACCGGCGCGGTAGCGCATACCTGCGGCGCGGGTAGAAAACCATTGCGGCCTTCCGGCGGGGATGGTTGCATGGGACGCATGGCTACTGCAGAGAGTTATGTCCTGGCGATCGGGACCAAGAAGGGCCTTTGGCTGGCGACCAGCCGGGACCGAAGGGACTGGTCCCTGTCCGGGCCGCATTTTCTGATGAGTGAGGTGCCCAGCATCGGCATCGATACCCGCGATGGCCGGACCCGGATCCTGGTAGGCGTCCGCTCCGAGCACTGGGGTCCCACGGTTTTCCACTCCGATGACCTGGGCGAAACCTGGAACGAACCCGAAAACGGTGCCATCACGTTCCCTGACGGCACCGACGCCGCCTTGGAACGGATCTGGCAGATCCACCCCGACGCCGACTCCCGCCCCGGCGTCGTGTGGGCGGGCTGCGAACCGATCTCCGTCTGGAAATCGACCGACGGTGGCGAGCACTTCGAGCTCAACCGCGGCCTGTGGGACCATCCGCACCGCAGCGAATGGGGCGCAGGCTATGGCGGCGCCGCGGCACACTCGATCGTCGTTGACCCCACGGGCGAGAAAGTCCACGTTGCCATGAGCACGGGAGGGGTCTACCGCTCGCTCGACGGCGGCACGTCCTGGGAGCCGCGCAACAAGGGGATTTCTGCTTACTTTATGCCGGACCCCAACCCGGAATTCGGCCAGTGTGTCCACAAGATCGCGGCCGACGCCGCCGTCGACGGCCGCCTCTACGCCCAAAACCACCACGGCGTGTACCGCAGCGACGACGACGCCGAATCGTGGGAGTCGATCGCCGAGGGTTTGCCGGCGGACTTCGGCTTTGTGATGCTGACGCATCCGCGCCGGGCCGGTACGGCCTGGGTGATCCCACTGAAGGCTGACGGTGAACGAATTCCGCCGGACGGGAAGTTGGCCGTGCACCGGACCGATAACGCCGGTGCCAGCTGGAAGCGGCTCGACGCCGGGCTCCCGGAAGCCGAGTACAACGCCGTGCTGCGCGATGCCGCCAGCGTCGACGGCGCGGAGCCAGCGGGCGTCTACTTCGGAACGCGGGGCGGCAGCGTCTACGCCAGCGTTGACGAAGGGGAACACTTCACCGAAGTGGCCTCGCACCTGCCGGACGTGCTGTGCGTGCGGGCAGCGGTGGTTTCCGCCGCCCTGCTTCCGGCGCAGCTGTGAAGGGATGAACAATCGCATGAACAGCGCCATGATCAGCGGCGAGTCCATGCCGGCGGATTCGGCGATCAGTGTGGTCCTGCCGAGCGTCCTTCAACCGCTGGCCGGCGGGCAGTCCATCCTGACTGCGCCCGCGGAGGCAGCGGTAACGGTGGAGTGGCTGCTGGATGCGGTGACCGGGGACTATCCGGCGTTGTCGCGGCGGTTGCGGGACGAGACCGGAGCTGTTCGCCGTTACGTGAATATATACGTCAACGGGAATGAGATCCGGCGGCTGCAGGGCCTGGTGACTGCCGTGGCACCAGGCCAGGAAGTCCTCATCATCCAGTCAGTGGCGGGAGGCTGACGCCTCAAGCGACCCGCCAGACGGAGCATTCGTCGGCATTAATGGCTTTGCGCATGCCGGTGTGGCGGTCCATGATCCAGACGACGCCGATTCCGGGGGCCGTTTCCTGGACGCTGCCGCGGCGGACCACGACGTCGTCGTAGTTCGGGCCCACCCGCAGGCGGGCCTCGATCTCGTCGCCGCGGTGCAGCTGGTCGAGGGCGCGGATACGGGTTACATGGGTTTTCGCTTCCTTCAACATGGCGGGGCCTCCTGGACTGGAGTTGGTGCCTGCTCTTGCCGGCAGTTCCAGTGTCCTGCGCCAATGTTGCGTCCGCGTTTCAGCACGGTAAGGGGCCGGTTAGTTTTCGACGGCGCCGCGGTTACCGGCCTCCTTCATGCCGTCCCCTTCATGCCGGCGGCCGCCTCAGGGGAGTTGGCGTTCCCCCGGGTGCTGGACCCGGAACCACCGGTACCCGTAGCGGTCCAGCGGGAGTTCGAAAGAGCCGTCGTCGGAGAGCGGGATGTCCTCGCGGCCGAGCAGGTCCCGGAGCACGGCCCCGGCGTACGAAGGCCCCGCAACGCCCGTTCCGTCCGGAGCCTCCGGCCCGCCTTCCTCGCCTTCCACGCTCTCCTCCGGCGATGCCGCCACCGCGGCCGTCACGGACGCCGGCTCGGCGCCGAAGTTGTGGGCGACAATCACCATGGAGCCGTCCCAGGTGCAGCGGTGCAGCAGCACTGCCGGTGAGGCCTGTTTGATGAGTTCGAACCTGCCCCAGCCGAGTTCGGGGCATTCCCGGTAGCGCTGGATCAGCGTCGCGACGAAGTTCCACAGCGAGTCCGGATCGCGTTTCGCGGCCGTGGCGTTGATGTGCGCCGGGCCGAAGGGTCCATCCACGGGCTGAGCGACGAGGTCCCCGGCCGGGGCGGTCGAGAAGCCGCCGTTCCCGGTGTCGTCCCACTGCATGGGGGAGCGGACGGCCGAGCGGCCCTTCGCCCGCAGATCCTCGCCCATCCCGATCTCTTCGCCGTAGAAAAGCACCGGGGTGCCCGGCAGCGAGAACATCAGGGAGTAGACCATGCGAATCCTGGCCGGGTCGCCGCCGAGCATGGTGGGCAGCCGCCGTCGCAGTCCCCGGCCGTACATCTGCATGTCGGGATCGGGGCCGAAGGCTGCGAAGACTTCCGCGCGTTCGTCATCGCTGAGTTTGTCCAGCGTGAGCTCATCGTGGTTCCGGACGAACATGGCCCATTGGTTGTCAGGGTTGATTTTCGGACGGCTGCTGAGCGTCCGGGCCAGCGGCCGGGCGTCCTGCCGGGCAAGCGACAGGTACATGTTCTGCATCGAGAGGAAATCAAACTGCATGTTCAGCTCGTTGCCGGCGGGGCCGCCGAAGTACTTCAGTTGCTCTTTGTACGGGAGGTTGACCTCGCCCAGCAGCACGGCACTGCCCTGGCGGCGGTTGAGGAAGCTGCGCAGGGCGCTCAGGTACTGGTGCGGGTCGATTTTCGCGGCTTCGTCCTTGGGCTCGCCGAGCAGCTCCAGGAAGAACGGCACCGCGTCCAGCCGGAAGCCGTCCAGGCCCAGTTGGAGCCAGAACCCCATCGACTTCGCGATCTCGTCCCGCACCTTGGAATTCATCACGTTCAGGTCCGGCTGGTGTTTGGCGAACATGTGCAGATACCACTCACCGGTGGCTTTGTCCTGGGTCCAGATGGACGTTTCCTCGCCCGGAAACACCACCTGGTCCGAGGTGTCCGGCGGCGTGTCCTTCCGCCAGACGTAGTAGTCGCGGTAGGGGTTGTCCACGGACTTGCGGGCCTGGACGAACCACGGGTGCCGGTCGGAGGTGTGGTTGATGACAAAGTCAGCGATCACCCGGATGCCGCGGTCGTTGGCGGTGCGGATGAACTCGACCAGGTCCCCCGGGCTCCCTAGCCGGGGGTCCACGCCGTACATGTCGGTGACATCGTAGCCGTCGTCGCGGTCCGGGGAGGGGTAGAAGGGCATGAGCCAGATGCAGGTGATTCCGAGCGCGGCAAGATAGTCCACGCGCTGGATCAGGCCGCCGAAGTCCCCGGTGCCGTCGCCGTCGCCGTCGAAGAATGTCTCCGGGTCCAGGCAGTAGATCACCGCGTTTTTCCACCAGAGGTCAGAGGTTTCGGCGATTCTCACAGCGCACCGTCCGTTCCGGTCAGCGTTGGTCCAGCGGGCCGGAGCTGGGGGAGGACGTGTTCGGCGAAGAAGTCGATATACGGCGCCTGCTCCTGGCCGACGAAGTGCAGGTACAGCTCATCGAATCCAAGGTCCAGGTAGGAGGCGAGCCACTGGGCGTGCTGACCGGGATCGGAGGAGATGTTGACGGCCGCCCGGACCTGATCCTCCTGGACACCGGCGCTGACGCCGTCGAAATGGGCCGCCGTGGGCAGGTCCCAGGGAATCGGCGGTGCAAAGACGTTGGTGCGCCACTGGTCCACGGCGATCGCGACGGCCTCGGCCTCTGTCGGCGCCCAGGACAGGTGGACCTGGAGGGCAGCGATCCCGCGGCCACCGGCGTCCCGGTAGGCCGCCAGCATGTCCTTCAGCTTTTCGGGCGGCTGGTTCACGGTGACCAGTCCGTCCGCCCAGGCCGCCGCCCGGCGCGCTGTTTGCACGCTCACGGCCGGGGCAATGAGCGGAGGCTTGGTCTCCGGAACGTCCCAGATCCGGGCTTGCTCCACTGTGACCAGCCCGTGGTGTGTGACAACGTCACCGGCGTGGAGCCGGCGGATGATGTCAACGCACTCTTCCAGCCGGCGCTGCCGCGTCTCCTTCGGCGGCCAGGCCCCGCCGGTGACGTGCTCGTTCATGTACTCGCCGCTGCCCGGGGCCATCCAGAAGCGGCCAGGGAACATGTCCGCCAGGGTGGCCGAGGCGTGCGCGATGATCGCCGGGTGGTAGCGCTGCCCGGGCGCCGTCACCACCCCGAAGCGCAGGCCGGTGGTGGCCAGCGCGGCCCCGAGCCAGGACCAGGCGAACCCGGAGTGGCCCTGCCGGGCGGACCACGGCTCAATATGGTCCGAGCACATGGCGGCATCGAAGCCGGCCTGCTCGGCCAACTGCACGTCCTTGAGGAGGCGGCCGGGGCTGATCTGTTCATGCGAGGCGTGGAACCCGATGGTAACCATCACCCATGTCTACCGTGGGGGCGGGGCCGTGTCGAGGGACCCCTCGTTGAGGAGACCCCTGTTGAGGAAACCCTCGTCGAGGAACCACTGCGTGGGGGCTGGCGGTGCCCGGTCAGCGGCGCAAGAATGGGCGCTATGCGACTGCCGTTGATGCCTCCCATTGCGCCCATGCTGGCCAAATCCCTCCCCGCCCTGCCAGTGCCGGACACCGGAAAGGGCTGGCTCTTTGAACCGAAGTGGGACGGATTCCGCTCCATCATCTTCCGCGACGGCGACGAGGTGGAGATCGGCAGCCGGAACGGCAAGCCGATGACGCGCTACTTCCCCGAGCTCGTCGAGGCGCTGAAGACCGAGCTGCCGGAACGCTGCGTGGTGGACGGCGAGATCATCCTGGTGGCGGCCTCCGGGGACCGGCTCGACTTCGATGCGCTCCAGCAGCGCATCCATCCGGCCGCCAGCCGGGTGAAGCTGCTCGCCGAACAGACCCCGGCGCGCTTCGTGGCGTTCGACCTGCTGGCCCTGGGCGACGAGGACCTCACCGGCCAACCCTTCGCCGAGCGCCGGCGGGAGCTCGAACGCGCACTCGCAGCCAGTGCGGCTCCGGTCCACCTGACCGCCGCGACCTCCGACCGGGACACCGCGCAGCGCTGGTTCCGGCAGTTCGAAGGCGCCGGACTGGACGGCATCGTGGCCAAGACGCTGGAGGGCACCTACCAGCCGGACAAGCGCGCGATGGTCAAGGTCAAGCACGAACGGACGGCGGACTGTGTGCTTGCCGGATACCGCGTGCACACCTCCGGTCCGGACCGGATCGGCTCGCTGCTCCTGGGACTCTACGACGACGCCGGGGTGCTGGCGAATGTCGGCGTGGTGGGCGCCTTCCCGATGGCACGGCGCACGGAGCTGTTTGCCGAGCTGCAGGAGCTGGTCACCGGTTTCGAGGACCACCCCTGGGCCTGGGCCCGGCAGGAGGAGGGGGCGCGGACGCCGCGGAAGGCCGAGGGAAGCCGGTGGAGCGGCGGCAAGGACCTGTCCTTCACCCCGCTGCGGCCCGAGCGCGTGGTGGAAGTGAAGTACGACCACATGGAGGGCGCACGGTTCCGCCACACCACCCAGTTCGTGCGCTGGCGTCCGGACCGGGATCCGCGCTCCTGCACCTATGACCAGCTGGAGGAGCCGGTGAAGTTCGATCTCGCCGCGGTGCTCGGCGCCACGCCTTAGCGCCCCAACAAAGGCGGCGCGTAAACGTCTTAACGCCTTAACGACGACGGCGGCCCGCCCCAGAAGGGACGTGCCGCCGTCCTGCGGTGAGCCACAGCCGGGCGGGAACCTAGCGCTGGCCGAGCTCCCGGGTGGGGACGCGGAAGGTTTCCTTGGCCGTCAATGCCGCGATGGTGGCGATCAGGCAGATGATGGCCGTGAAGATGGAGATCTGGACCCAGCCGCCGGACTGGATGCCGCCCATGGCCGCGACGATCGCCGGGGCGAAGCCGGCCATCAGGAAGCCCAGCTGGGTGCCGATTGCGAGGCCGGAGAAGCGGACGTTGGTGCTGAACATCTCGGCGTAGAAGGAGGGCCAGACCGCGTTTGCTGCCGCGTAGCCGAAGGAGAAGAAGGCGATGGCTGCCAGGAACATCAGCGGGACGCTGCCGGATTCGAGGCTCAGCAGGAAGACCGGGGTCAGGACCGCGCTGGACAGTGCGCCGTAGATGAAGACCGGCTTGCGGCCGATCCGGTCCGCGAGCATGCCGAACAGCGGCTGGGTGCCCAGGGCCAGGAAGTTGGCGCCGACTACGAGCCAGAGGGTGGTGGTGCCGTCCACGCCGGCGACGTTCTTGGCGTAGCTGATGGCCAGGGTGCCGAAGACGGTGGACACGGCGGCGATGAAGGCGCAGGCGATGACGCGGAGGACATCGCGCCAGTGGCTCTTGAGGAGGTCGGCAACCGGGAGCTTGGAGATCTGCTTGGTCTTCTGGGCTTCCTCGAAGGCCGGCGGCTCGTGCAGGGTGCGCCGGATGAAGAACGCCACCAGCACAACCACGGCGCTGAGCCAGAACGGGATGCGCCAGCCGATGGTGTACTTGATCTCGTCGGGCAGGGCCAGGACGGGGATGAAGACGAGGGCCGCGAGGATCTGGCCGCCCTGCGTGCCGGTCAGGGTCCAGGAGGTGAAGAAGGAGCGGCGGCCATCGGGGGCGTGCTCAAGCGTCATCGAGGACGCGCCCGCCTGCTCGCCGGCTGCGGACAGGCCCTGGCAGAGCCGTGCCAGCACCAGCAGGGCCGGAGCCCACCAGCCGACCGTATTGAAGTCCGGAAGGCAACCGATGACGAAGGTGGAGGCACCCATCAGCAGCAGCGTGAACATGAGGACCTTCCGGCGGCCCACCCTGTCGCCGAAGTGGCCGAGGATGACGGCGCCGACCGGACGGGCCACGTAGGCGAAGCCGAAGGTAGCGAAGGACATGATGGCCGCGTTGGTGTCCGCATCGGGGAAGAAGACGTGCGGGAAGATCAGTGCCGCTGCGGAACCGAAGATGAAGAAGTCGTAGTATTCGACGGCGCTGCCCAGGAAGCTGGCGAGGGCAGCCTTCTTCGGCGTCCCTCCTGTGGTGATACCCGGCGTCGTGGACGGGACAGTGTGGCTCATGGTGTTCCTTTGGTGTGACGACGTTGTCGCGGATGGATCAGGAAGGTCTCGGCTGCCGTTTGTTCAAGTGTGGTGCAACCGGAAGTCCGTGGAAAGACCCGGACTAGTAGCCACATGGTGGAAGCTACTTGTGCGATGTAGCAAGCATGACTGTGAGCGCAGTCACTTGTCAAGAAAAATAATCACCATCTAGAAATAGCTCTCACCATGTGGCAACATGAATGCATGAGTGTGAATCAAGACACAGATGTACCCGCCGTTTCCGGCCCTCCGTTAGAAGCTCCCTCGAAGCCCGTTAAGGCTGCCAAGGAGGACTCGCGGACGGACATGGTGGGCAAGGCCCTGGGCCTGCTGGTCCTCCTGGGGGATGAGCCGCGCGGAGCCAGCGCCGCGGAAATCTCCCGGCGGGCCGAGCTGCCGTTCAGCACCACCTACCGCCTGCTCGGCTCCCTGACGCGCGACGGATTCGTCGACTACGAGCCGGACGGCCGCCGCTACCACCTGGGGCTGCGGGTCTTCCAGCTCGGCCAGCGCGTCTCAAACCACCACGGGTTTGCAGGTACGGCCCTGCCCATCCTGCGGCGAGTCACCGAGGAAACGGGCGAGGCGACCATCCTCTCCGTGCGGGACGGCATCCACCACCTGACGGTGAACAAGGTGGACGGTCCGCAGACCTTCCGGGTTACCAGCGATCCCGGTCATCTCGGGGCACTGCACACCACCTCCGTGGGCAAGGCGCTGGTGGCGTTCGCCGATGACGCTACCCGCGCCCAGCTCGTCGACGAGCTGCCCCTGGAGCCGCTGACGGCGCTCTCCATCACGGACCGCGAGGCGTTCCGGGCGGAAATCGAACAGGTCCGGCGCCAGGGCTACGCCACCATGGACGAGGAAAACGAGCTCGGCATGCGGGCCGTCGCGGTCCCGGTCTTCAACGCCCAGGGCCACGTCTTCGCCTCGCTGGCCACGGCAGTCCCGGTGTTCCGCCTGAGCATGGAATCCCTGGTGGCCCTTGTGCCGTTGCTGCAGGCGGCGGCCGCGGAGCTATCGGCCAGGCTGCCCCAGCGGTAACGACGGTCCGCTTCAGCGGTGGCGGCGAGCCCGCAGGCGCCGCTGGCGTAACAAGAATTTCCGTAATAAAAAGTTCGTCATTCGAACAATAGTGCAACATGTGAACAAACTCTGTAATGTAATCCCCATCACCCGGCCCGCCGCGGACGCCGCAAGCGTCAGCGCCCGCCGAGTGCAGTTGTCAAAGGAGCTAACCGGATGAGCAATCGAGCAGAGTCCTTCCTCGTGGGCCTCGTGGGAGACGGCGTCATGCCCTCCCTCACGCCCTACATGCATGAACGCGAGGGCGACGTGCAGGGCCTCCGATACCTCTACCGCCCCATCGACCTCACCGAACTGGGCCTGCCCGGCGAAGCCGTGGGGGAGCTGCTCGCCGGCGCCCGGAGCCTGGGGTTCAACGGATTGAACATCACGCACCCCTGCAAGCAGCTCGTGCTCGCCTACCTCGACGAGGTCTCGGCCGATGCCCGGCGCCTGGGCGCCGTCAACACCGTGGTCATCCGCGAGGGCCGCTTCATCGGCTACAACACCGACTTTTCCGGCTTCGCGGCGGCGCTGGCCTCCGGGCTCCCCGGCGCCACCCTGGACCGCGTGGTGCAGCTTGGTGCCGGTGGCGCCGGTTCCGCCGTCGCCTACGCCTTGCTCACCGCGGGGGTCCGCGAGCTGGACCTCGTGGACACCGACCTGGCCCGGTGCGCCGCCCGGGCGGCAGAACTCGCCGGATTCTTCCCGGACCGGACCGTCACTGCCCGGACGACGGCGGAGCTCCCGCAGCTCATGCCACAGGCCGACGGTCTGGTGCACTGCACCCCCGTGGGCATGGCCGCCCACCCGGGCGTTCCGCTGGACATATCCCTCGTGGAGTCCCGGCACTGGGTGGCCGACATCGTGTACCGGCCGATCGAAACCGAGCTTGTCCGCGAGGCGCGCGCCAAGGGCTGCAAGGTGCTCGACGGCGGCCGGATGGCCGTGGGCCAGGCGGCGGACGCCTTCCGGATCTTCACCGGGCGCCCGGCCGACGCCGACCGCATGCGCTCCCACTTCCTGGAACTTGTCGCCGCCGAAGAAGTGGCCGCCTGATGCGCACCGGAATCGCCACCGTCTGCCTCGCCGGCACTCTGCGCGAAAAAATGCAGGCCTGCGCCGTGGCCGGCTTCGACGGGATCGAGATCTTCGAACAGGACCTCGTGACCTCCCCGCTTAGCCCGGAGGATGTCCGGAAACTGGCCGCCGACCTCGGCCTCACCCTGGACCTCTACCAGCCGTTCCGCGACTTCGACAGCGTCCCGGAGGACTTGCTCGCAGCCAACCTGCGCCGCGCGGACGCCAAGTTCCGGCTCATGTCCCGCCTGGGCATGGACACCATGCTGCTCTGCTCCAACGTCGGCACGGCCACGATCGACGATGACGAGCTCCGCGCCACCCAGCTCGCCCGGCTCGCGGACCTCGCGGGTGAACACGGCGTCAGGATCGCCTATGAGGCCCTGGCCTGGGGCAAGTACGTCAACGACTACGAGCACGCCCACCGGCTGGTCGGCATCGTGGACCACCCCAACCTGGGCACCTGCCTGGACTCGTTCCACATCCTTTCCCGGGACTGGGACACCGCGCCGATCGAGGTTTTCAACCCGGAGAAGATCTTCTTCGTGCAGGTCGCCGATGCCCCCAAGCTCTCCATGGACGTGCTGTCCTGGAGCCGGCACTACCGGGTGTTCCCGGGCGAGGGCCAGTTCGAGCTCGCCAAGTTCATGGGCCACGTGGTCCGGGCCGGCTACACCGGACCGGTGTCGCTGGAGGTGTTCAACGACGTCTTCCGCCAGTCCGACGTCGAACGCACCGCCGTCGACGCCATGCGGTCGCTGATCTGGCTCGAAGAGCAAAGCGCCGCCTGGCTTGAGGCAAGCCAGGCCCTCGCCGAAGGCGAGGTGGCCAGCGGTGTGACAGGTCAGGCGCCCGGCGCTCCCGCCCGGCGCCGCTACCCCATGGAGCTCGCCACCCTTCCCCGGGTGGCCGAGCCCGCCGGCTTCAACTTCGCCGAGGTCCGCACAGGGGACACCGCAGGCCTGGAAACCCTGCTCGGCCAGCTGGGGTTTGCATTCAACGGGCGGCATCGGACCAAGGACGTGCAATTGTGGACCATGGGCCATGCCCGCGTGATCATCAACGAAGAGCCACCCGCCGGCGGCCAGCCGACGTCGGCGCCTGCTATTCCCGCTGCCATTTCTGCCGTTGGCTTCGACGTCGACTCCCCGGTGATCGCCGCCGCCCGCGCCCAGCAGCTCAAGGCCCCGGCCGTGCCGCGCAAGAGCCAGGCCAACGAGGAGATCTTCCAGGGCTTCGCCGCCCCGGACTCCACCGAAATCTTCCTGTGCCAGGGAAACCCGGACGGCACCGCCGCGTGGACCCGGGAATTCGGCGACGGTCTGGACCAACCCGCGGCGGACCGGGCCGCGAACCCGGGCGCCGTGATCGACCACGTCAACCTCGCCCAGCCGTGGCAGCACTTCGATGAGGCCGTGCTCTTCTACACCAGCGCCCTCGCGCTGGAACCGCAGCCGTTCGCCGAGGTAGCCAGCCCCACCGGACTGGTCCGGTCCCAAGTGATGCTCACGCAGGACCGCGGCGTCCGCCTGGTGCTGAACCTGGCCCCGCTGATCCAGCAGGAAGGAACCACACCAGGCACCGCCGCTGGCATCGTAGGGACACCCGGCCCCCGCCCCGGCTACCAGGAACACATCGCGTTCGCGGTGGATGACCTGGTCGCAACGGCCCGGGCCGCACGGGACCGCGGCCTGGACTTCCTGCAGATCCCGGCGAACTACTACGAGGACCTCGATGCCCGGTTCGCGCTGGAGCCGGATTTCCTGGCCACGCTCCGCGACCTCAACCTGCTCTACGACCGTGATGCCGACGGCGAATTCCTGCATTTCTACACGGCCACGGTGGGCAGCGTGTTTTTCGAAATGGTGGAACGCCGCGGCGCCTACGACGGCTACGGCGCTCCAAACGCGCCCGTGCGGCACGCCGTCCAGTACGACCACCTGCACCAGCTGGCCCGCCGTCCCTGATCACTTGCCCGAACAACAATCACACCATCGAAAGGAGGCTGCTGTGCCTGAAGAAATCAATCTCGAGATATTCAACGCCGACCCGATCACCGAGGACTTGGCCAACCAGACCACGGAGGCCGCACCAAAGACGTACGCCAGTGCTGTCCCTGCCGGGGATGCCGCCCTTGAGTCCCAGGCAGACCTCAGCGCCGAGATGAAGGCGATCGGGGAGGCCTACGGCCGGGCCCTCAAGGACGGAGCCCCGGCCGAGATCCAGCCGCGGCTGGACTACGCGCCGTACCGCAGCAGCGTCCTGCGCCACCCCACGAAGAGCCTGCACCACGCGGACCCGGAAACCATTGAACTGTACTCGCCGGCGTTCGGGCACATGGACGTCCACGCGCTCGAGTCGGACCTCACCATCGCGCACAACGGCGAGCCGCTGGGCGAACGCATCATCGTCTCGGGCCGCGTGCTCGACGGCGACGGACGCCCCGTCGCCGGACAGCTCGTCGAAATCTGGCAGGCCAACTCCGCCGGCCGCTACATCCACAAGCGGGACCAGCACCCGGCGCCGATCGACCCCAACTTCACCGGCGTCGGCCGCTGCATCACGGGCCCGGACGGCACCTACAGCTTCACCACCATCAAACCCGGCGCGTACCCGTGGAAGAACCACCTCAACGCCTGGCGGCCGGCCCACATCCATTTCTCCCTGTTTGGCTCCGAATTCACCCAGCGGATCATCACCCAGATGTACTTCCCGGGCGACCAGCTGTTCCCGCTGGACCCGATCTACCAGTCGATCGTGGACCAGGACGCCCGCGACCGGCTCGTGGCCACCTACAACCACGAGCAGACCAAACCCGAATGGGCCATGGCCTACAACTGGGACATCGTCCTCACCGGGTCCAAGCGGACCTGGACCGAAAACGAGGCCCTCGGAGCGGAAGGCGACCATGAATAAGCCCACCCAACTGGCGCCGACACCGGCGCAGACAGTCGGACCATTCTTCGGCTACGCCCTGCCCTACGCCAAGGACCGCGAGCTCCTGCCCCCCGGTTCTCCGGGATCCATCCGGCTCCAGGGCACCGTGTATGACGGCGCGGGCCACCCGATCCCGGACGCGATCCTGGAAATCTGGCAGGCAGACGCGGACGGCAAGGTTCCGCATCACACGGGCTCCCTGGTCCGTGACGGTTACACCTTCACGGGATTCGGCCGCACAGCCGTGGGGAACACCGGCACGTTCACGTTCACCACCGTGAATCCGGGACCCACCGAAGCCGGGGCTGCGCCGTTCATCGCGGTGGCCGTGTTCGCCCGCGGCCTCATGAACCGCCTGTTCACCCGGGTCTACCTGCCGGAGGACGAGGCGGCCCTGTCCCGGGACCGGCTGCTCAGCTCGCTGGACCCGGAACGGCGCCGGACCCTGATCGCCCGCCGGGACCCCGACGGCGGCCTGAGCTGGGACATCCGCCTGCAGGGCGACGGCGAGACCGTGTTCCTGGATTTCAGGGACGCCGAGGGTCCCTCGACGTGACGTCCTTAGAAACCGACGGCGGCGCCGGCCTGGCCGGCGACTCTGGCCTGGACGGTGACTTTGGCCTGCTGAGTCCAGTGTCGGCGTCGCCGCTGGTGGCGGCGCTGACCGGGGACCGTGCGGTGCTCGCCGCCATCCTCAAGGTGGAGGCTGCCTGGGCGGCGGTCCTGGACGAAGCTGGTCTCGCCCCGGCCGGGTCCGCCGCGGTGGTGGCCGCCGCCGCGGACGTGCAGCGGTACGACGTCGCGGCCATCGCCGTCCGCGCCCAGGGCGGCGGCAACCCCGTCATCCCGCTGCTGGCCGACCTCCGGGAACAGGTCAGGAACCTGGACGCTGCCGGACTTGGCGCTGTACAGGCCGTTCACACGTCGCTGACCAGCCAGGACGTGCTCGACTCGGCCCTGATGGTGCTTGCTGCCGGGGCCGTGCGCGAACTGCTGACCGAGCTCAAGGGGGCAACGTCCGCCCTCGCCGGCCTCGCCGAGGCCCATGGGGCCACGCTTTGTGTTGCCCGCAGCCTGACCCAGCACTCGCTGCCCTACAGCTTCGGGCTGCGGGCCGCGCAGTGGTTCAACGGGCTCGCCGCCGCGGCAAGCCGGCTCGAGGCCCTCGAACTGCCGGTACAGACCGGCGGTGCCGCCGGGACCCTCGCCGCAGGCACGGTGCTCACTGCCGGCGCTGAGTTGTCTCCCTTGGACCTCGCCGACCGGCTCGCCGCCCGCCTGGGTCTCGCCACCGTGCCCGCCCCCTGGCACACCAACCGGCTGGCCGTGACCTCGCTCGGCGACGCGCTGGCGGCCGTAACGGATGCGGCCGGCAAGGTGGCCGCCGACGTCCTGTTCCTGAGCCGGCCGGAAGTGGCCGAGCTCGCCGAACCACGCGCCGCGGGGCGGGGCGTGTCCTCGGCCATGCCGCAGAAGCAGAACCCCGTGCTGTCCGTGCTGATCCGCAGCGCCGCCCTGCAGTCCCCGGCCCTGGCCGCACAGCTGCATCTCGCCGCCGCCAATTTCAACGACGAGCGCCCCGACGGCGCCTGGCACAGCGAATGGGCGGCCCTGCGCCAGCTGCTGCGCCTGGCGCTCGGCGCCGCGGCGCAGCTGCGCCAACTGGCCGAAGGGCTGGAGGTCTTCCCGGTGGCGATGCGCCGCAACCTGGACCTCGCCGGACCGCTGCTGCTCTCCGAAGCCGTCAACGCCGCCGTCGCGCCGCTTTTGGACGGGCGCAGCGCCGGGACGGGATCGGGCCGGACCGGGAAACAGCGGTTGCAGGCCGTCGTCGACACAACACTCCGGGCCCCGGCCGCGGAGCAGGCGGCCACCTACCGGGCATTGCTCCGCGCGGCTGTCCCGGACGAGCTGCTCACCGACGCCCGGCTTGAGGAGCTTTTGAACCCGGCCAACTTCCTCGGCCAGGCCGTCGACATCTCCCGACGCATTCTCGCGGCCTACCCGGAATACGCCGCCAGCCCGGCCTCACCTGAATATGACCGTGCCACCGCCCCCCACCTCCAGAATGGAGCCTCCCGTGGCTAGACCCACCGTCAAAGCAGTCCTGCTCTCGCCCCAGCGTGCGCTGGGCGAGAAACCCCTCCTCATCGTCGGGCCCTCGCTCGGAACATCCTCCTTGGTGTGGAGCCAGGCCGGCGCCCTGCTAGGCGTCGACGTCGACGTCGTCGCCTGGGACCTGCCCGGGCACGGCGTCTCGCCGGCGGCCCAGGAGACCTTCACGGTCGCTGACCTCGCAGACGCCGTGATCGGCCTGGTCGATTCGATCGCCCCGGGTGCGCGCTTCCACTACGCCGGGGTGTCCCTCGGCGGGGCCACCGGCCTGCAGCTCGCTATCAAGCACGGCGACCGGCTCAAGAGCCTCTCCGTGCAGTGCTCCGGCGCGAAGATAGGCACTCCCGAGGGCTGGCTGGAGCGCGCCGAAACCGTGCGCACCCAGGGAACCCCGGTGATGATCCAGGGCTCGGCGCAGCGCTGGTTCGCGCCCGGGTTCATGGAGAGCCAGCCGGAACTCAGCAGCCGGCTCCTGCACACCCTCCGGGACGCCGACCGCCTCAGCTACGCCTTCTGCTGCGAGGCCCTGGCCGGCTTCGACGTGCGGGACCAGCTGGGCACCATCCGCGTCCCCACCCAGGTTGTTGCCGGAGCCCTGGACGCCGTTGCTCCGCCGTCGATGGCAGAGGAAGTCGCCGGGGGCATCGCCTCCGGCGGCGGCACGGCCACGGCCGTCAGCCTGGAGGGCGTGGCACACCTGGCTCCGTTCGAGGCGCCGGGCCACATGGCCGAGCTCCTGAAGGGCCTCATCACTTGGACCGAGACCCAGGGAGCGGGCGCATGACGGGCCCCGAACGCAATGGTGTGGTCCAGCCAGGCGCGACCAGCCAGGAAATCTACGACGGCGGCATGAAGGTCCGCCGCGAAGTCCTCGGCGCCGCGCACGTGGACCGCGCCAACGCCAACAAGGATTCCTTCACCGAGGACTTCCAGGACATGATCACCCGGATCGCCTGGGGCGGCATCTGGACCCGGCCCGGGATCAGCCGGCAGATGCGCTCCGCCGTCACGCTTACGGCCATGGTGGCCCACGGGCACTGGGAAGAACTGGCCATGCACGTCAGCGCCGCCATCACCAACGGCCTGAGCCGGGACGAGATCAAGGAAATCCTGCTCCAGACCGCCATCTACTGCGGGGTCCCCTCCGCCAACACCGCCTTCAAGACCGCCCAGCAAGTGTTCCATTCCATGGACCAGGCAGAAATGGACAGCACTGAAATGGATAAAAACTCATGAACCAGGCTTTCATCTACGATGCTGTCCGGACCCCGTTCGGCAAGTTCGGATCCGGCCTCGCGGCCGTCCGCCCGGACGACCTCGCCGCCCACGTAATCGGTGAGATCGTCAAGCGCGCCCCGGCCCTCGACGTCGAACGGATCGACGAGGTGGTCTTCGGCAACGCCAACGGCGCCGGCGAGGAAAACCGCAACATCGCCCGGATGGGCACCCTGCTGGCCGGGCTGCCGGTCTCGGTTCCCGGCACCACGGTCAACCGGCTCTGCGGCTCCTCCCTGGACGCGGCGATCATCGCCTCCCGCCAGATCAACACCGGCGACGCCGAACTCATGCTGATCGGCGGCGCCGAGTCTATGTCCCGCGCCCCCTGGGTGCTGCCGAAGACCGAGAAGCCCTACCCGGCCGGGGACCTGACCCTGGCCTCCACCACGCTGGGCTGGCGGCTGGTGAACCAGGCCATGCTCACGGACTGGACCATCTCCCTGGGCGAGGCCACCGAACGGCTGGCCGAGAAGTACGGCGTGAGCCGGGAGGCGCAGGACGAGTTCTCCGCGAACTCGCACAACCTCGCTGCCGCGGCTTGGGACGAGGGGTTCTACGACAACCTCGTCGCCCCGGTCCCCGGCACGGACCTGGTCCGCGACGAGGGCATCCGGGCCGGCTCCTCGGCCCAGAAACTCGCCGGGCTGAAAACCGTGTTCCGGACAGAGAACGGCACCGTCACCGCCGGGAACGCCTCCCCGCTCTCCGACGGCGCCTCCGCGGCCTGGCTCGGTTCCGATGCCGCCGCCGGGATCCTCGGCCTGGAACCGCTGGCCCGCATCGCCGGCCGCGGCGCGCACGCCAACGACCCCCAGTACTTCGGCTACGCCCCGGTCGAGGCCGCGAACAAGGCCCTCGCGAAGGCCGGCATCGGCTGGGACCAGGTGGGCGCCGTCGAACTGAACGAGGCGTTCGCCGCGCAGTCCGTGGCCTGCATCAACGCCTGGGACATCGACCCGTCCATCGTGAACCGGCACGGCGGCGCGATCGCCATGGGCCACCCTCTCGGCGCCTCCGGCGGGCGGATCCTCGGCACCCTGGCCCGCAGCCTGCAGGCCTCCGGGCAGCGCTGGGGCGTCGCCGCGATCTGCATCGGCGTCGGCCAGGGCCTGGCCGTCGTGCTCGAGAACGTCACCTCCGCCCGGGGGCATAACCCGTCGGCACAACCAGTGAAGGGCTAGGCCATGCTGAATTTCATTGACACCGTCGGCGAGGCCGTGGCCGGCATCAAAGACGGCTCCACCGTGATGATCGGCGGCTTCGGCAACGCCGGGCAACCCTTCGAACTGATCGACGCGCTGCTCGACGGCGGCGCCACCGACCTGACCGTGGTGAACAACAACGCCGGCCAGGGCGACCAGGGCCTGGCCCTGCTCATCAAGGAAGGCCGGGTCAAGAAAATGATCTGCTCCTTCCCGCGGCAGTCCGACTCCTGGCACTTCGACGAAAAGTACCGCACCGGCCAGATCGAACTCGAACTCGTCCCGCAGGGCAACCTCGCCGAGCGGATCCGCGCCGCCGGCGCCGGAATCGGCGGCTTCTTCACGCCCACCGGCTACGGCACCATGCTCGCCGAGGGCAAGGAAACCCGCATCCTCGACGGCCGCGGCCAGGTCTTCGAGACCCCTATCCACGCCGACGTCGCCCTGATCAAGGCGCTGACGGCTGATGGCAGGGGCAATCTCGTCTACCGCAAGACCGCACGGAACTTCGGTCCCATCATGGCCGCCGCCGCGAAACACACCATCGTCCAGGTGTCCGGGATCGTCCCCACCGGCGGCCTGGACCCGGAAGTCATCGTGACCCCCGGAATCTACGTCAACAGCATCGTCCGCGTGGCCGCAGCCGCAGGCAAGACAGAAAGCGTGGCCTGAGATGAGCATCCCAACCAACGACCAGGCCAGTGTCCAGACCGGCAGCCAGGCCGATATCCAGGCTTCCGACAAGCCGCTGGGCCGTGACGATCTCGCCCGCCTCGTGGCCCGCGACATCGCCCCCGGATCCTTCGTGAATCTCGGCATCGGCCAGCCCACCCTGGTCTCCAATTACCTCGAGCCGGAGCAGAACATCACGCTCCACACCGAGAACGGCATGCTGGGCATGGGCCCGGAAGCCGCCGGAGAACAGATCGACGGCGACCTCATCAACGCCGGCAAGATCCCCGTGACCGAGCTTCCCGGGGCGTCCTACTTCCACCACGCGGACTCCTTCGCGATCATGCGCGGCGGCCACCTGGACATCTGCGTGCTCGGCGCCTTCCAGGTCTCGGCCACGGGGGATCTCGCCAACTGGCACACCGGCGCGCCGGACGCGATCCCCGCCGTCGGCGGCGCCATGGACCTCGCCACCGGCGCCAAGGACGTCTTCGTCATGATGACGCTCCTGACCCGCGACGGCGTGTCCAAGCTCGTGGAGGCGTGCACCTACCCGCTCACCGGAATCGGCTGCGTGACCCGCGTCTACACCGACAAGGCCGTCTTCCTGACCGGACCCGACGGCGTCCAGGTGCGGGAGACGTTCGGCTGCACGCTTGAGGAACTC
Source organism: Arthrobacter sp. ES3-54 (assembly GCF_029504395.1). Lineage (GTDB taxonomy): Bacteria > Actinomycetota > Actinomycetes > Actinomycetales > Micrococcaceae > Arthrobacter. Next base: position 50,326 of record NZ_JAQFIF010000003.1, on the reverse strand, counting down.
CAGGCCATGGTCCCGGTGCCGCTCCGGGCCGCGGACCCAAGCTGACAGTCCTGCGGCCGGATGACGTGCGCCCCGCTAAAGTGATGCGGGACCGAGAGGCGAGAAATGATTGAGCCAGCCAAGAGCGGCGGCGCGCCCGCGGCCAGCGACCAGTACGTGCAGTCGCTGGCGCGCGGGCTCGCCGTAATCCGTGCGTTCGACACGGATCACCCAAAGATGACGCTGACCGAGGTGGCGGCGCGGACCGAGCTGACCCGGGCCACGGCCCGGCGGTTCCTGCACACACTCGCGGAGTTGGGCTATGTCCGTACCGACGGCAAGATCTTCGCCCTCACCGCCAAAGTGCTGCAGCTCGGCTACGCCTACCTGTCCGGGCTGTCCCTCCCGCAGCTGGCCCAGCCGCACCTGGAAGAGCTCTCGCTCGAACTGGGGGAGTCGACGTCGGCCGCGGTGCTCGAGGGCACAGACATCGCCTACATCGCCCGGGTGTCCACCCGGCGGATCATGACAGTCGGCATCACGGTGGGCACCCGTTTCCCCGCCTACGCGACGTCCATGGGCAGGGTGCTGCTCGCGGCCCTCCCGCCGGCGAAGCTGGAGGACTACCTCGCGGCCGCAGAGATCCGGCCCCTGACTCCGGGAGCCATCGGCACGAGGGCGGCCCTTCTGGCGGAGCTGGACACGGTCCGCGCCCAGGGCTGGTGCCTGCTGGATCAGGAACTGGAGCTGGGACTGATGTCCATTGCGGCGCCCGTCCACGACGGGCCCAAGGTGGTGGCGGCGATCAACGTCTCGCTGCAGGCCCAGACAGTGTCCGCGCAGGCCGACCCCGAGGCCTACCTCAAGGCCGTGAGTGAGGCCACGGTGGCCACGGCGGAAGTCATCTCCGAGGACCTGACCTCGGGACGGTGAAACACCGCCCTGACGGGCCGTCTGGGAAGAGAGCCGTCAGGGAGCCGGGTCTGGGATGGGATCTGTGGAAACTGTGATCGTGACGCCCCCGGGCTCGTCACTGATTTTCAGGTGCAAGTTCCTGCCCACCACCAGGGCATGAATGTCCTCGCTGCCATCGGGTGCGATCTGCTCGGCCAGCCGCGTGAGGGCGAGTGCCATCGCCCGGCCCCAGTCGTGGGGATCCATGCTGGATGATTCAGCCGTTGCTGAATACTTCTCTGGTTCAGTCATCTGCCCCCGCTTTCGGCGTCCGGAGTGCAGCCCCCGGAACATCACGAAGCCCAGTCTAGTGAGGAGGCGGAGCGCACGTCCACGATTTGCGCTGGCCCTGCGGAGGTTACGCGGGCACTGCGGCTAGGCTTTCAGTTCGGGTACTATTTCGCCCAATTGCCCCCTAAGGACGCCATGACAGAGAACAACACCGCGACTCCGGGAACCCCGAAGACCCAGGACAACGCAGCGTCCCGGCGCGCCGCCGTAGTTATCAACCCCGCCAAATCAGTTGGTCCCGCGCTCAAGGGCGCAATCTTCCGGCTGTGTGAGACGCAGGGGTGGGCAGAGCCGCTCTGGCTCGAAACCACGGTCGAAGACCCGGGAGTCGGCCAGGCACGCGAGGCCCTCGAAGCCGGGGTCGACGTGGTCATTGCCGCCGGCGGCGACGGCACCGTCCGTTGCGTGGCAGAGGTGCTCGCGGGCACCGGAACGCCCATGGGGCTGGTGCCGCTGGGAACCGGAAACCTCCTGGCCCGCAACCTCGGAGCGGACATCACCGATCCGTTATCCGCCTGCTTCGACGTCCTGAACGGCAGCGACAGATCTGTCGACGTCGTCAAGGCGACCCTTGATCGGTCGGATGTCGAGCAGGTGTTCCTGGTGATGGCCGGACTGGGGTATGACGCCGCCATCATGGCAGACACTGTGGACGTGCTCAAGGACCGGATGGGCTGGCTTGCCTACGTTGAGGCGGGCATCCGCAAACTCCCCGGCAAGCCGGTGAAGGCCAGGATCAGCGTCGACGGCGGGGAACCCGTCCGCCGCCGGATCCGCAGCGTCATGGTGGGCAACTGCGGCCGGATTATGGGCGGCATCGAGATCTTCCCAGAGGCGAAACCTGACGACGGCGTCCTTGACCTGTTGATCCTGTCCCCCCGTGGCCGGCTCGGCTGGCTCGGCGTGATTGCCGGCATCTTTGGCCGGAACAAGAACAAGAACGAGACCGAGTCCGTGGATTACTTCCAAGGGAAAACGGCCGAAATTACCCTGGAGCGCGAGCAGGAGTTTCAACTGGACGGCGACCATCTCGGCACCGGGAAGCACCTGGCCGTGACCCTGGAACCGGACGCGCTCAAGATCAGAATGGCCGCCGTCTAGGCGGACTCCGCTTGGCGGACCGGCCGGGGCTAGCGTGCCGCGGTCCGGTGAGCCAGGATCTCCGCGAGTTCGGCAAGCCGGTGCGCGCGGGCCGATTCGGCCGGCGTGAACGGCTCGCCGGGCCGGGAAAACGCAATGGGCCCGTGCCACGCCGTAGGGATTTTCAGGACCGTCCCGTCCCCGCCCGTCCGGGGTGGCACGTCGGCGTTGCCGGCGGCCGGTCCGGGGATGATCCGTGCCCGCAGCAGTTCCGCGACGGCCAGCGGCAGCTCTTCCGGACTGGCGGCGATCCGCGCGGCCAAGCTCAGTGCGCCGGTTTGTCCGTCGGCCATGGCCAGGGCGGTGGTCGGCCAGACGTGCGGATCCGCTCCGCCGCCTGCCCGCAACGCCCGGAGCAGCTCGGCTTCGCGCACTTCACCCGGTGCCGAGAGCACGAACTCGTCCAGCACGCCGCCGGCCACGGGGTGAACATGAATGCTGAGGATGTTCGTGTTCAGCCCGGCCAGGGCCTGCGTCAGTTTCTGCAGCGACCCGGGCTTGTCTTTGAGTACGGTCCGCGCCCGCCACAGGGCAGGCGCGGCGACCAGCCGTTTGCGGTGGCGGAGGGCCGGAGCATGCAGCCAGCCCTTGAGCATCCGGGCCGCCGAGGGTTCGGCCACCCAGATCACCAGAATGGTCGCGGTCATGGTCAGAACCAGGACCTTGGCAACGTATGGCAGGTGGGTTTCCACCACCGCTGCGTGCACCAGCAGTTCGATCGGAAGCATCACGGCGACATTGGCCAAGGTCAGCCGCGCCTTGGTCGGTTCGGGCATCTGGCCACACACTTCGCAGCTCAACTCGGAGGCGGCAGGGGACTGGGCTTTGCCTTGGGCTTTGCGCGTCATATTCCCATGATTCCGGTCAGCTGTTTCGGCCGGGTTGCCGCCGGGTGACAGTTTCGGACCGGATGGGGCGGGAGGCAGGCTCGCTACAGGCCTGGTCCACCCTCCGAGCCGCGTTGCAGCAAGTGGCGGTGCGCGTAGAGGTCTCGGAGCAGGGCGACCTCGGCCAAGTGATGGATCATCTCGCGGTTGATGTGCAGGACCAGGGCCGCCAGGGGGGCATCGGCATACGGACCTTCGGCCGGGCCGCAGGGCGCCCCCAAACCCGCCTCGTCGAGGCTTTTCACGCCCTGGATCCACCGGGCGTAATACTCGTCCAGCTGCCCCAGGGCCAGGGCCGCCGTGCCCGGGTAGGCGAAGTTCTGGTAATCCACGGCTGGACCGCCAAAGTGCGACGCCGTGCGCGCGCCCAGCACGCCGACCAATATGTGGCACAGGCGCCAAGCAATGGTCGTCACCGGAGCCGGAACGGGCTCCGGATAGCTGAAATCGATGGTGAAATCACCGGCACCTGGCGCGGTCGGGGGCGTTGAGGCGTCCTTGCGCCGGAGACTCCAGCCCGGAACGGGCTCCCAAAAATATTCGTCATCAGTTAACCCGTCCAGCCTCGGGCGGGCCTGATGGACAAAATGCCATTCCAATTGATCCACCAGCTCGTGGTTCCAATTAACATCCGGCATGGCGTTCCTCCTTGGCATCCAGGCTCGAGCGGCGGGGGTGTCTCCATCAAAGTACTCCGCACCTTCCGCCCGCCATAGGGCACGCAAGAATCAGTGACAAGCACCCTTGACAGGCGCAAGGGCCGGGTTCCAAGATGGAGCCATGACAAACAAACTTGACAGCAAGGATCGTAGCGAGGGCGACCGCGAGAAGTCCCGCGCATATCAACGTGAATTTTGGCCGGGCATACTCGCCTACACGGTGGTGCTCATCGGCGTGCTGGTGTGGGGGGACCTGGACGGCAATAGCCCGTGGCGATTCCTCTGGGCGGTCCTGCCGGTGATTCCGGCGTTGTGGATCGTGCGCGCCGTGCTGCGCCATGTGCGCCGGATTGACGACTACCAGCGGCTGCTCCTGCTGCAGGCGCTCGGGGGAGGTTTCGCCGTCGCCATGATTGCTTCTGTGACGCTGGCCTTCCTGGAGATTGCCGGGCTCAGCGTTCCCGGCGTCGGGTGGATCATCTACGGCGCGGGCATGCTCGGGTGGATTGTCTCCGGAGCGGTCGTTGGACGACGATGAAAAACCAGCTCAAGACCCTGCGGGAGGACCGCGGCTGGACCCAGGGCGCACTCGCTGACCGGCTCGGTGTCTCACGGCAGACCGTAAACGCCCTGGAAACAGGCCGCTACGACCCAGCTTTGCCCCTGGCCTTCCGTATTGCCCGGCTCTTCGGCCAACCCATTGAGTCCATCTTTACCCCGCCCGAGGAACAGGACGTCGCAGAGTCTTAAGCCTGGCGGCGGCTAGCGACTCCGGCAGGGACGGCCGACGGCGCGTTCCCGTCCGGGCGCTCCCCGGCGCCGGCGCGGCCGCCATCGGACGCCGGACCGGCCAGGGTGGCCAGCAGGTCGCGGATCTCGGCCAGCAGCGCGGTGTCGGCCGGGATCGGTTTCTCCTCGGGCTCGGCGGCGTTGAGCCGGTTCTTGACCATCCGGTTGATCCGGTTCATGGGGGCCACGAAGATGAAATACACCACCGCCGCGGTGATGAGGAAGGTCAGGAAGGCCGTCACCACGGCGCCGATGTTGACGAAGGTCTTGTCGTTGCCCGGCCAGACGTAGAAGCCCAGGCCGTGGGTCTCGACTCCGCCGGCAGCAGCGAGGATCGGGTTGACGACGTTCGAGGTGAAGGCACTGACCAGGGCCGTGAACGCGGTGCCCACCACGACGGCGATGGACAGTTCGATCACGTTGCCGCGCAGGATGAAATCCTTGAATCCTTTGAGCATGGGGAACCTCCGGTATGCGTTGCTGGCTTGCTTCAACCGATAGACGCTACCACTTCGACCGGTGTCCGGCCGATCCCGATCAACGGATTCCGATGCCGCCGCCGCGGCGTTCCGGCGTAAACTCGGTCGTGGATGCCAGCGCCGCCGTCGTACCACTCCGACCGTTGCGAAAAGGGGCCCCTATCCGTGAAGACACGCCCGTGAAGCCACGCCGTGAAGTCGTACCGCCGCGGAGCGGGCGCCGTGAAGTTGGCCCCGCGGAGTCGGCGCTGTGAAGCTGTTCTCCGAGATGTTCACCATCGCCCCGGGCAACAAGGACCACCAGGTCGCCTTCCGCTGCGCAGTGGGGGTCTTTGTTCCGCTGATCACACTGGTGCTGCTGGACCGGCTGGATCTGGCAATCTTCGCTTCCTTCGGCGCCTTCACCGGGATTTACGGCCGCAATGAGCCGCACGCCAGGCGGCTGACCCTCCAGGTGCGGGGCGGTGGGCTGATGCTCCTGGTGATGTTCCTGGCCGCCCTCACTGCGCGCGTGGACGCTCTTGCCGGGCTTTCTGCGGCAGCCACCACCTGGGTCCTGGTGGTGGCCACCACGGTGATCGCGTGGGCCTGCTCCCTGATTGTCGCGTGGTGGCGCCTGCGCCCCGCGGGTTCGCTGTTCCATATCTTTGCGTTCGCGGCTATCGCGTCGATCCCCAACCAGCCGCCGCTGTGGCAGTGCATGCTGGTCGCGGTGTTCACGGTCGCGTTCTCCCTGCTGCTCGGCCAGTCCTCGCGGGTGGCCCGGAACCGCCGGACCCCGTGGGTGAATCCGAAGCCGGCGGCCCTCAGTCCGGAGGAGAAGCGCACCGCGTGGCACGAAAGCTGGGGCTACCTCGTGGCGGCAGGCGTGGCGGGAACGCTGGGGACCCTGGCCGGGGAATGGCTGGGCATTGGCCACAATTACTGGGCGATGGTGGCCGCCGTCGTACCGCTCGTGGGTCACACCACCCGGCACCGCGTCAGCCGCGGCCTGCAACGAATCGCGGGCACCGCCCTGGGGCTGGTGCTGCTCGCCGGAATCCTGCTCCTGCAGCCGACGCCCTGGCAGACAGTACTGGTGATTGCCGCGTGCCAGTTCGGCGCCGAGATGTTCATTGCGCGGCAGTACATGCTGGCGCAGGTTTTCGTCACGCCGCTGGCCCTGACGTCCACACTCCTCGTGGCACCCGTGCCGCCCGCCCTCTTGCTCCGCGACAGAATCGTGGAGACGATCATCGGTGCCGCCGTCGGCATAGCCGTTGTGCTGGCGCCCGGCGCGTGGCGCCGCCTCAGGGGCCGCCGCGGCGCGAGGACCCCCGGGCGCCTCTCCTAGGAGTGCCCGACGCTGGCGCCGGTGCGGGACGTCGCCGCGACGGTCTGCGGGACGAAGGCGAGGGCGAGGACCGCCAGGACTGCGGCGGCGGCGAAAACGTAGAAGCCCCACGGATAGGCAATGCCGGCCGCGACCAGGGCGCCGGTGACGGCCGGGCCCAAAATGGCTCCTAGCCGGCCCACACCGGCGGCGAAGCCCAGGGCGGTGCCGCGGAGCCGGACCGGAAAGAGCTGGCTGACCCAGGCGTAGACCAGGACCTGGGAGCTGAAGACGAACACGCCGGTGACAAAGACGGCGGCGTAGAGCACGACTTCGTTCTGGATCTGGATGCTGAGTGCGGCGAGGAACACGGCGGAGAGGCCGAACCAGAGAAGGACGATCCTCTTGGTGCCGTGCCGGTCCGCCAGGACCCCGGCGATCAGGAGACCCACAACAGCGCCCACGTTCAGGACCAGGAGAAGGGCGAGGCCGGCGTTCAGGCTGTAGCCGGCGGAGGCCATGAGCTGCGGCAGCCAGGTGTTCAGGCCGTAAACCAGCAGCAGCCCCATGAAGGACGCCACGGCAATGCCGGCTGCGATCAGCGGGTAGGGCTTCCGGCCCAGATCCCGGAAGCTGGCGCGTTCCTCCGCTGCCGGAGCCGGGGCTGCGGCCGGCGCCGTCTCCGCGCGGACTGGACTGCCGGCCGGGGAGGCGGCGGCCGGAGAGATGCCCGCCGGGGACTTTGCGGTTGCGTGGATGTGGATGACCGGCGGGAGGGTTTCCGGGAGCTTGAACCACAGGAAAGGGACCAGGACAAGCCCGGCCAGGCCGCCCACCACGAACATGGTCCGCCAGCTGGGAATCACCATGAGGGCCAGGAACGCCGTGGCCACGGCGCCGACGTGGTAACCGGTCATGGTCCGGGTGGTGGACTTTCCGGCCGTCCCGGCCGGCGCGTAGTCGTTCATGTAGGCCAGCGCGGCGGGCAGGCAGGCGCCCAGGCCGAGGCCGGCGAGCAGGCGGAACGTGCTGAACCAGGCCACGTTGGGTGCGAAGACGACGGCGATCGTAAAGATGGAGAACCACGTCACGCAGGCCACCAGCAGGTTCCGCCGGCCGAGGCGGTCCGAGAGCGGGGCGATGAAGAGAGCGCCGAGTCCCACGCCCACCAGGGAGATGGTCGCCGCGAACGTCGCCCCGACTGCGTCGAAGCCAAGTTCCTGCGACTTGATGAGGGTGGGAATGACCGTGCCGAGCACCACCAGGTCAAAGCCGTCCAGCACCATGGCCAGCCAGCAGAGCCACACGGGCCACCGTGATTTGTTACCCAATGACGACATTGACATTGTTACCTCAGCGCTAGTATCTACGTGATTCCGTGCGCCCGGCCGTGGTGGCCGGACTCTTCCTATTGTGAGAGTTCTATCACTCGAGGGTGTTGCGTGAGACACTAAAAACCATTCAATGGAAGGTGGAATGTGGCCAATTCGAACTCCGGCGATTCGGTGGTGGACCGGATCCTGCGTCTGATTGCCGCCTTCCCGGAGGGTGTCACGGTACTGCAGCTCTCGGAGCTGGCGGCGCGGGCGGAGCTGCCGCTGACCACCGCGCACAGGCTGGTCCGGCAGCTGGCCGGGCACGGCCTGCTTGAGGTCGGTCCCGGCGGCTCCGTCAGCCTGGGCCTGCGACTCTGGGAGCTCGCCAACCGCAGTTCCCCCACGCTTGAGCTCCGCCAGGCCGCCCTGCCGTTTATGGAGGACATCCAGCAGGTGCTCCACCAAAACGTGAACCTCGCCGTGCTGGACGGCCGGGAAGCCCTCTTTGTGGAGCGGCTGTCCCGCCGCGGTTCGGTTGCCAACCGCGCGCAGGTGGCCGGCCGGATGCCCGTGCACGTGTCGTCCGCCGGGCTGGTGCTCATGGCCCACCAGCCGTGCGCCGTCCAGGCCGAGTACCTCGAAGGATTCACCGATCCGACCGGACGGCTGGTCCCCGAGGAGCTCCGTGCCCTCCTCGGCGAGGCCGCCCACCAGGGCTACGCGCAGCTCGCCGGCGTCGTAGACCCGGATACTTGGGGGATCGCCGTGCCCGTGCTCGACCGCAAGAAGCGCGCGGTGGCGGCCCTCGGCGTCGTCGTTCCCCTTCGCGAAGTGCGCCTCCAGGCGCTCGTTCCGGCCCTCCAGACGGCGGCCCGCGGGATCGGGCGGCGGCTTGGTGAGTCCCGCCCGAACCCCTCATTCCATTCAGCGGAATTGATGTAACGCACATCACGCCCCTGGGAGCACGCTGTTAGTCGGAAGACGAAAACGGCCCCGGGTCCCTGACCCGGACCCCGCAACGAAGCGAGACGCACATGGCACAGCGAAAAATCATCAACACGCAGGTAGCCATCATGGGTGCCGGCCCGGCCGGGCTCATGCTGTCCCACCTGCTGGCCAAGGCCGGCATCGAATCCACCGTCCTCGAGCTCCGCAGCCACCAGGAGATTTCCGAGACGGTCCGCGCCGGCATCCTGGAGCACGGCTCGGTCAACATGCTCGTCGACAGCGGTGTCTCCGACCGCGTGCTGCGCGACGGCGACCGCCATGACGGGATCGAACTGCGCTTCAACGGCGAAAGCCACCGGATCGACTTCCAGGACCTCGTCGGGGAATCGGTGTGGCTCTACCCGCAGACGGACGTGTTCCTGGACCTCTCCGCACGCCGGATGGCCGACGGCGGGGACGTCCGGTACACCGTCACGGATACCACCATCCATGACCTCGAAGCCAAGCCCAAGGTCTGGTTCACGGATGCGGACGGCGTCGAGTTCGAACTCCAGGCCGACTTCATCGCCGGCGCGGACGGTTCGCGCAGCCACTGCCGCCTCCAGATTCCCGAGGCGCAGCGCAAATGGTACTTCCACGAATACCCCTTCGCGTGGTTCGGCATCCTGGCCGAGGCGCCGCGCAGCTCCGACGAGCTGATCTACGCCAACTCGGAGAACGGTTTCGCCCTGATCAGCCAGCGCACCGAGACGGTCCAGCGGATGTACTTCCAGTGCGACCCCAACGAGGACGTCAACAACTGGGACGAGGACCGCATCTGGGACGCCTTCCGCAGCCGGGTCAACGGCAACGGCTTCGAGGTCAAGGAGGGGCCGGTGATCGACAAGACGGTCTTGAAATTCCGCAGCTTTGTCCACGCCCCCATGCGGCACGGCAACCTGTTCCTCGCAGGAGACGCCGCGCACACCGTGCCGCCCACCGGGGCCAAGGGCCTGAACCTGGCGCTGAACGACGTCAAGGTCCTGTTTGAGGGCTTCGACAGCTTCTACGCCACCGGCTCCACCGCGCTCCTGGACGCCTACAGCGGTCGTGCCCTGGACAGGGTGTGGAAGGCCCAGCAGTTCTCCTACTGGATGACCTCCATGCTGCACACCCCCGCCGACGCCGACGACTTCTCCCGAGCCCGCCAGCTCGGCGAGCTTCATTCCGTGGTGTCCTCCCGCCACGGCCGCGCCTACCTCGCGGAGGCCTACACCGGCTGGCCCGGCGCCAGCTAAGGCTCCGGCGGGGCCCCGGCCTGTGTACATATTTCCGTCGACGCGCAGCGGGACCAGGACTAGCCTTTAACCGTCCCAGCATGGCCCGACACAGATGACGGAGAGGTGCACGATCATGGGAACCGCAGAAAATGTTGAACTGGTCCGGAAGGGGTACGAGGCCTTCAACTCAGGGGATATGGCGACACTCAGCGACCTGTTCGCGGAGGACGCAGTCTGGTACGCGGCCGGAAGCGGCGTGCTGTCCGGGACCAAGCAGGGCCGGGACGCAATCATGAGCTATTTCGGCGAGCTCGGTGCCCGTTCCCAGGGTTCCTTCCAAGCGAACCTCCAGGACGTCGTCGGCGGGGAAAAATACACCGTGGGGATCCAACAAACCCAGGCCCAGGGAAACGGCAAGACCATTGACCTGGCCACCGTCATCACGTTTGTGGTCCGCGGCGGCAAGATCGCCGAAGGGCGGGAATTCTTCGAGGACACGGCCAAGGCGGACGATTTCTGGGAGTGACCGAACAGGCGCCGCCTGTTCCCGGCCGGCAGACGGTTTCCATCATCGGCGGCGGTATCGCTGGACTGGCCCTGGCGGCCCGCCTTGACCCCGCACGGTTCGACGTCACCGTCCACGAGCAACGCGACGGACTCCCGGCCGTCGGAACATCACTTGCAGTGTGGCCCGCGGCCCAGCGGGCCCTCGGCCGCCTGGGAATCCTGGACGCGGTCCGGGAGGCAAGCCCGGTGATCGAGGGCATGAGTGTCCGCGCGGCTTCCGGCAAGCCATGGACAGCGGCACAGGCGACTGGACTGATCGGCGTTTCCCGGATTGACCTCATCCGGCTGCTCGACGCCGCCGTCCCGGTCAGCGTGGGCCGGGCATCCGGCCGCATCGACGTCGTCCGGCCGGGCCCCGCCGGCCTTGTGGTGGGCGCCGACGGCGTCCACAGCTCGGTCCGCCGCACCTGCTGGGGCGCCCGGTCCGGGGCGCGGCCCACACCGTATCTCGCGGTCCGTGGCGTGGTTCCCGGACGGCTGTGGCGCGGGCACACGGGCGAATACTGGGGCCGGGGGCAGCTCTTCGGGATTGGTCCCGCGGCCGCCGGGACCAACTGGTACGCGGCGTTCCGCTCCGGGGTAGGACCCGGGAGCCTGGATGTCGCCGCCGCCCTGGCAGAAACACGCGCCCGCTACGCAGGCTACTCACCGGGGATCCTCGACGTCCTGGCCGCGGCAGTGCCGCAGACATCCCTGGTGCAGCGGGTCTGGACGACGCCGCCGCTTGGCAGCTACGTCCGCCGCCGGGTAGCCCTTGTCGGCGATGCCGCCCATGCGATGACCCCGAATCTTGGCCGAGGGGCCTGTGAAGCGCTGGTCGATGCCGTCACCCTTGCGGAGCTTCTCAATACCCGGCCCGTGGACGAGGCGCTGACGGCCTATAACCGGGCGCGCCACCTGCGCACGCAGGCGCTGCGGGCGGCGTCGTCGGCCGTGATGCGGCTGGCCCTGGCCGAACGCGGCCAGCCTGCAAGGGACGCGCTGCTGGGCTTGGCTAGTCCTGGTCCAGGGTCTCGGTCAGGTGGTGCGTGGGAATCCGGTCCCGGTCATAGGTGATTTCGGTGTAGCCGTGCGGCTCGGGCTTCCCGGACGGGCTCAGGTTAACGAAGACGATCTCATCAATGGTGAGGATGCTCCGGCGCGTGATCATGTTCCGGACTTCGGCTCGCATGGTCAGCGATGTCCGGCCGAAGCGGGTCGCGGTCAGGCCCATTTCGATCAGGTCGCCCTGGACCGCGGAGCTGACGAAGTTGATTTCGGAGATGTACTTGGTGACGGCCCGGCCGTTACCCAGCTGCAGGATGGCGTAAATGGCCGCCTCTTCGTCGATCCACTTCAGCAGGCTCCCGCCGAAAAGGGTGCCGTTGGCGTTGAGGTCCTCGGGCCGCACCCATTTGCGGGTACGGAAAGTGATGTCGGCCGATTCCATAGTGCGAGGTTAGCCGACTGCGTGACGGGCGGCGTTGTGTGACGCAGCGTCCTGGCACCGGCACCCGCCGGCGGCAGGCGCAGCGCCGCACCGCCTCAGGCCATGGCGGTGTGCGCGGCGCTGTGCGAATCGATCGGCTTCGCGTAGCAGTACGAGTGGACCACGCCGACATACGGCCCAAAGTTCGGCACGGACACAAAGCCGGAGTTCTCGTAGAACTGCCGGCCGTCGGTCTGCACCGAGCCGGCCTCCGCCGTCAGGGTGGTGATCCCCAGTGCGTGGGCGTGGGCTTCGAGGGCCGCAAGGATGGAGCTCGCCACCCCTGAGCCGCGGGTGTAGGGCAGCACATAGAGGCGCTTGATTTCGGCGGTCTGGGCGTCCAACATGCGAAGGCCTCCGCAGCCGACCGGCTGGCCTGAGGCTTTGTCGTGCGCCACCAGGAACACTGCCGTGTCCGCTTCCGACGGCGGCGGCCCGGGTTCGTGGTCGGGCCGTCCGAAGCGGGCCTCGAGTTCTGCCTGCTGGGCGGCCCTCAGGTCCGCGCCGACGGGGTTCGCCCAGGTGACCTGACGGATGTTGAGCCGCGGGTTGGTCTGCATGACTGCCTCGATTCGCCGAAGTGTTATGCAATCTAAGGCTAGGCGCCAGCCATTTCGGCCGTGTTTCCTGCCGGTAAGCGTCGGGAGAACTGTGGATTGATCGGTGGCAGTGCAGTTCCGGCTTTCGGCTCGGCTTCCGGATGGACCTGGCGAAGGCCACAGCCTAGCGGCGCACCAGTGTCCGCAGGAGTTTCAACGACACGGAGATCGAGGCGATATCCACTTGCCCCGGTTTGGTCGCTTCCGCGAAGGTGTCCTTGATCCGACCCAGCTGCTCCTGGTGCCCGCGTTCCCACGCCACTATGCGCTCCACGGCATCGGACGTGCCGGCGTCTGCGGCAGTAGGGCCCGCGGTGGTCTCCATCACGGAGACAGTCATGTCCGCTACGGCGGAATACACATCATCGCGCAGGGCGGCCCGCGCGAGGGCGTCCCAGCGGCTGCGCCGCGGCAGGTCGGTGATGCTGAGCAACAGGTTCGCGGCGCCGATTCGCTGAAACACCGCGTAGTACACGTCGGCGATGGTGGCGATCGGTTCGCGCACCTGTTCGGAGATCACGGAGATGTCCAGCAGCCCGAAACTCTCCAACAGATCCGAGGCGCGCAGGCCCACTTCACGGGGCATCCCCACGGCGTCCCAGTGCGCTAGCCTCTCTTGCACGCGGTCCAGGTCGGAGCCGCGGAGGTAGTCCACTGTGTGGGTCCTCAGCAATTCCATTGTGGGCTGGATCCTGCCCAAGGCCGCGTCCACCGGCTGGTCGCGATGGTCGTGCGTCACGTACCATCGCGTGGCTCGGTCGAGGACCCTGCGCATGTGCAGGGTCGCTTCGGCAACGTGTTCGTTGGGATATCCGGCGGGGAGTGCGGCCAGCCGGTTGACGATCCACGGCAGGTCGTAGGCTTCCCGCGCCACGACAAAGGCCCTGGCTAAGCCGGCGGCCGTTGCAGCGGTTTCCTCTATGGCGCGGAAAGCGAACGTGATTCCCCCGAGGTTGATCATGTCGTTGGCCACCACTGTGCACACAATCTGGCGGCGCAGCGGATGGGCCTCCAGCTCTGCTTCAAAGCGCTCGGACAGCTGGCGCGGGAAATAGCCGCGGAGGACGCGCCGGAACCACGGGTCGTCGGCAAGGTCGCTGGAGTTGAGCTCCTCTGCAAGTTCGATCTTGGCGTAGGCGGCAAGCACCGACAGTTCCGGCGCGGTCAGGCCCTCACCGGACCGCAGCCGTTCCCGGAGTTGTTCGTTGCTTGGCAGGCCCTCCAGCCTGCGGTCAAGGTCGGTGGCGTTCTCGAGCCAGTCCATGGTTCGTTCGAAGCCCGGGCTCCACTCCCGCACGAGGTGCCGGTCGTTTAAGAGCAGGACATTCTGGTCCGCGTTATTGGCCAGGACAAGACGGGCCACCTCGTCCGTGAGTGAATGCAGGAAGCCCGTGCGTTCCGGCGACGGCATCTTTCCCGCCGCGATCATCCGGTCCACGAAGATCTTGATGTTTACCTCATGGTCCGAGCAGTCCACGCCCGCTGAGTTGTCGATCGCATCGGTATTGAGCAGGACGCCGGACAGGGCAGCCTCAATCCGCCCGAGCTGAGTGATTCCCAGGTTCCCGCCCTCGGCGATGATCTTCGCCCGCACCTCATTGCCGTTGACCCTGACAGGGTCGTTGGCCTTGTCGCTAACCTCCGCGTTGGCCTCCGACGAGGCCTTGACGTACGTTCCGATGCCGCCGTTGTACAGAAGGTCCACGGGCGCCCGGAGGATGGCCTGAAGCAATGCGTGGGGTGGCAGCGACACCGTGCCCGGTTCCAGGCCGAGAGAGCTCCTGACCTGTTCCGTGATGCTGATGGACTTGGCCCGGCGGGAGTGGACACCACCGCCCTTGCTGATCAGCGCTGGATCGTAGTCCGCCCAGGATGAGCGGGGGAGCGTAAAGAGCCGCTGCCGTTCCTCAAAGGAGGCCCCCGCCTCCGGCGCCGGGTCAAGGAAGATGTGCCGGTGATCGAAAGCCGCCACCAGTCGGATGTGGCGGGAGAGAAGCATCCCGTTCCCAAAGACGTCGCCGCCCATATCGCCGATGCCGGCAACTGTGAAGTCCTCTTCCTGGCTGTCCATCCCGAGTTCGCGGAAATGGTGTTTCACCGATTCCCAGGCCCCGCGTGCCGTGATGCCCATCTGCTTATGGTCATAGCCCACGGTCCCGCCGGATGCGAAGGCATCGCCCAGCCAGAAGCCGTACTCCTCGGCCACCGCGTTCGCAGCGTCGGAAAATGACGCTGTTCCCTTGTCCGCCGCCACCACGAGGTAATAGTCGTCGACGTCCTGCCGCACCACGCCGGCCGGAGTCACCACTGTTTCGCCGTGCACGGTGGTGACCAGGTTGTCGGTGACGTCCAGCAGCCCGCGGACGAAGATCCGGTAGCATTCCAAGCCCTCCGTCAGCCAAGCGTCGCGGTCCAAGGACGGGTCCGGCAACTGTTTGGGATAAAAACCGCCCTTGGCGCCGGTGGGCACGATCACCGAGTTCTTTACGTTCTGCGCCTTGACCAGGCCAAGAACCTCGGTGCGGAAATCCTCGCTTCGGTCGGACCAACGCAGCCCACCC
Source organism: Arthrobacter sp. ES3-54 (assembly GCF_029504395.1). Taxonomy (GTDB): domain Bacteria; phylum Actinomycetota; class Actinomycetes; order Actinomycetales; family Micrococcaceae; genus Arthrobacter. Next base: position 35,118 of record NZ_JAQFIF010000003.1, on the reverse strand, counting down.
CTGGCCAGTGCCCCGAAGCGCAGGTGGACGCCTTCGACGCGGGGCGAGTACACCCAGATTTCGTATTTGGGACGGGGAAACGGCGCACCCGCGATGGCGGAAGGGTTCAGCTTGAAACTCAGGTGGGGCCTGGCCTGGAAGTAGTTAGTGCGGAGCGTGGATTCCACCAGGTTCATGAAGGTGCGCAGCAGCCGGTCGGCGTCGAGGACGGGAATGTCGTCGATCGCACCAAGCAGATCCCTCCGAGCCGTGTCGGTGTCTCCGAACCGGCGTGACGCCTCCAGATCGGGATCGAACTTGGCCCTGAATAGCGCTAGGAGCGCGTGGGTTGCCCGGACATTGCCCAGCAGGGTATCGGCCATAAAGCCGTATGAGGTCGTCGTGCCCAATTGCTGCAGGTACTTGGCATAGCCGCGCAGGATTGCCGCCTGGCGCCATTCGATGCCCTCCCGGAGGACGAGGCCGTCAAAGCGATCCGATTCGGAGTCCCCACGCATGGCAGCTCCGAAGGCATCCCCCAGCAGCCCGCTGGTCCGGGCCGGATCCACGCCGGCTGGGTACCGGACGCCAAGGTCATAGAGGAACAGAGGCCTGTCGCTCCCGCGCACCACATCGAAGGGCCGTTGGTTCAGCACCTCCAGCCCGAGGTTGTGGAAGAACGGCAGGATCCGCGTCAGGCTATGGGCCGCAGTCAGGTAAAGCCGGATCCGTGCGTCTTCGGCCAGCGTCGGGGAGGCATCGGCGCGGACATATACAGACAGGTGCGGATCATTCAGCGGCCGTCCGCCCATGCCGTCGAGATCGAACTGCTCGAACCGCCTGATGTCCTCAACTGCGTCCTCGACTTCGAAATCAGCCCGGTAGCTGGCTGGGAAGGCGGCGGACCACAGCGCCGACAACCGGCTGGCTTCCGCGGACGGCAACCTGTCACGGAGCGCCTCGTCCAGGCCCTCGGCCCAGCTCCGCGTCGCACTGATAAGTCTCCGCTCCACCGCAGCGGGATCGACGTCCGGCATCCTCCCGGCAGGCAGCAGTATCCGGAAGAACACGCGGGCCATAGGGGATTCACTGAGCCGGACTTCAAATTCGAGCGAGGAGGACTTGAAAGCCTGTTTGAGTTCGTGTTCGATCCGGAGGCGGACGGTTGTGCTGTACCTGTGCCGGGGGAGGAACATCAGGGCGGTCATGAAGCGGCCGTAGCTGTCAGAGCGCAGGAACACCCGTGTTTGGTGTTGGGCCTGCAGGAGCAGGATCTCACGGGCCAGCCCGGAAAGTTCATCCAGGTCCCGGTGGAACAGCTCGTCCAAGGGGAAGGACTCGAGGACGGTGAGAAGCTGTTTGCCCTGGTGGGAGGCCTCGGTGAAGCCGAAGCGTTCCTGGACGGCGCGTACCTTGTCCCGGATGACCGGGATGCGCCGCACGGACCGGCCCGTGGCGCCCGGGGTGAAGAGGCCCACGAACCGTACTTCTCCTGTGGCCGTCCCTGCGCTGCCGAAGGTCCGGACGAGGATTTCATCCAGGTAGGCCGGGCGGGGAACGGACGACCTCAGATCCGAAATGGAGAGCGTGAGAACCTGTGAATGGGGTAGCCCGGTGACGGGCTGGCGGGCCTCCGGCCGCCCGTCCCTGAGCAAGCCCAGCCCCGTGCCGGGCCGCAACGCCAGGTCCGTGCCCTCCGCCGTCGAATATTCATATTCGCTGTATCCCAAAAACGTGAAGTTGCCGCGATCCAGCCAGTCCAAGAGCTCACCGAGCTGCTCCGGAGTCGGAACCGTGCCGGCGGGCAGCAGGTCCAGGGAGTTGATGGTGCGGGCGAGCCGGGCGTGGATGGCGGGGGTGTCATCAGCGACCAACTGGACGTCCGCCAGGACACGCCGCACGTTCGCGGTGAGCTCAGCGATGGCCCGTGAGCCCGGCAGGCGGCCGATCTCTGCCGCCACCCACGTTTCGGATCTCCACCCCGGCGGGTCCTGGACGGTGCCAGTCGCCGCGGCGCCCGGGATGCCGGCAATTCGGCCCGTCGGTCCGGACTGCGAAGACCCATGCCGTACTTCCAGTAACTGATCAGTCCGCGTATCCCGCCGCACCAGAAAATTGGGATGCACCAGTAACCGAATGGACTCGTTTTGGCGGCCCAGTTCCGCGGTGAGCGAATGGATCAGTTGCGGTGTGGCGTCTGCAACCACCAGCAGGACGCTGGCGTCGCTTTCGTTCAGGATGTCGACGGCCGCAGTGCCTGCCGGGCGGCGGTCGGCCAGTTTGGCATGGTGCCTGGACCGCTGCTCGAGGTTTTCGGGACTGTAGCCTTGGAGGTCCTCCGGCGCAGCGTGCTCGTAGTAGGCCGCCAGGAACTGTTCATCGAAGCCGTGGAAGACGCTGGCGCGAGCATGCCCCGGGTGTACCGATTTGCGTGACATGCACCTGCGCCTCCACAGCGCGGGCTCAACCGCTTGCCGCGGCCGACCATCCTGTCCCCACGCCTGTTTTCATCATCGCCGCGTTCCGGTGGGCAGTCCAGTCCCGGCAGGCAAGTTCCGCCCCGCCGGGGACCGGCCCGCTACGCCGGACGGCCGGTGGGATCCTCCGCCGTCGGGTCCGCCAGGGCCAGGCCGCCCACGGGGCTGTCGTCCCAGTGGATGAGCTCCCAGCCGTTGTCGGGATCGCCGTCCAGCGCCACGATTCCGGTGTTGTCCAGCACATGCCTCATGGCAAAGTCCGGTTCGATGTTGCCCGCCCGCAGGCCGGCCCACACCCGGATGGCGGCACCGTGGCTGACCACGGCCACGGATTCTGAGTCTCCCGCTCCGTTGCCCCGGGCCGCTATTGTGGCGATCGCGGCGTCGTACCGGTCGAAGAAGTCCCGCCCGCTGGGACCGGCAGGCATCCGGCGGCCCAGGTCGCCGTCCGCCCAGGAAAAAATGGTGCCCAGGTACCGCTTGTGCGATTCGTGGTCCGTCAGCTTCTCCAGCGCCCCGGCTTCGATCTCGTGAATGCCCTGCAGCACCGCGGTTTCCAGCCCATGCACCCGGGCGAGGGGCGCGGCCGTGATCTGCGTCCGGATCAGGGTGGAAGCGTAGAGGGCATGGATCCGCTCGTTCGCCAGGGCGCGGGACAAGGCCTCAGCCTGCCGTTCGCCGAGCTCTGTGAGCCCGGGCCCCGGGTGGGCGGTGTCCAGCTGGCCGAGGACGTTCCCGGGCGTCTGCCCGTGCCGAATGAGCAGGAGCCTCACTTGAGGTGGTCCACCAGCTGGTCCGCGATGCCCGTGTACTTGCCCGGGGTCAGGGCCAGCAGCCGGGCTTCGGCGTCGGGGGACAGGCCGAGCCCCTGGACGAATTCCTGCATCCGGGCAGCGTCCACTCGCTGTCCTCGGGTCAGGTCCTTGAGCCGCTCGTACGGGTTCTCCATGCCTTCGACGCCGGCGATTGCCTCGGCGCGCATGACCATCTGGATCGCCTCGCCGAGAACTTCCCAGTTGGTGTCCAGGTCAGCGGCCAGCGCGTCCTCGGCCACCTTGAGCCGGTCCAGACCCTTGGCGACGTTGGAGATGGCGAGCAGCGAGTGGCCGAACGCCACGCCGATGTTGCGCTGCGAGGAGGAATCCGTGAGGTCGCGCTGCCAGCGGGAGGTGACCAAGGTGGAGCCCAGCACGTCCAGCAAGCCCGAGGAGATCTCGAGGTTGGCCTCGGCGTTTTCGAACCGGATTGGGTTCACCTTGTGCGGCATGGTCGAGGAACCGGTCGCGCCTGCCACCGGAATCTGCACGAAGTAGCCGATCGAGATGTAGCTCCAGATGTCGGTGCAGACGTTGTGCAGGATGCGGTTGAAACGCGCGACGTCGGCATAGAGTTCGGCCTGCCAGTCGTGGCTTTCGATCTGGGTGGTCAGCGGGTTCCAGGTCAGGCCAAGGCCTTCGACGAAGCCCTTGGCGACGTGCTCCCAGTCGGCGCCCGGGACGGAGGCAACGTGGGCGGCGTAGGTGCCGGTGGCGCCATTGATCTTGCCGAGGTATTCGGTCCGGGCAATCCGGTCCAGCTGCCGGCCAAGCCGGTGCGCAATGACGGCCATTTCCTTGCCCAGCGTGGTGGGCGTGGCGGGCTGGCCGTGGGTACGGGAGAGCATCGGCACCGCGCGGTTGTCCTCGGCCATGGCGCTGATCTGGGCAACCAGGGCGCGGGCCGCGGGCAGCCAGACGTCCTCCACTGCCCCTTTGACGCCCAGGGCGTAGGAGAGGTTGTTGATGTCTTCCGAGGTGCAGCCGAAGTGCACCATGGCGGTCAGGTGATCGATCCCGATGCCGGGCAGGCGGCGGCCGATGTAGTACTCGACGGCCTTGACGTCGTGCACCGTCACCGCCTCGATCTCGGCCAGTTCGGTGACCGAGCCAGCGTCGAACTCCGTGACGATCGCGCGCAGCTGCTGCTGCTGTTCCGCCGTGAGCGGGCCGGCCCCGGGCAGGACGCTGTTGCCGGTCAGGTGGATCAGCCACTCGACCTCCACGGCCACGCGGTCGCGGTTCAGGGCCGCTTCGGAAAGGTAGTCCACCAGCGGCGCGACGGCGGACTGGTAGCGGCCATCCAGCGGGCCGAGCGCGATCTGGTGGTCGGACGCGGCGAGGGCCAGGCGTCCGGACGGCGTGCGGGTATCAGCTGTGGAGGCAGTTTCAGGCATGTGCCGATTCTTTCACGAAGTGCCGCCGGGCCTTAAGCGCGCCTGTCCCATGACATTGCAGTGTGACTTTGCCGACCGGTACGGGATGGCTGTCCGGGGCGTTGTCCACATAGCCGGTCGGCGCTCTTCAGCCAGCCCTGGCGGCCCGTTAGCGTCGGTCCATGAGTAGCGGGATGACGCACGGACCGGCAGGCAGCGTGGCCGTTCTTGGCGTGACGGCCGCCGATGCGCTCCAGTGCGCGTCACGCAGTTATGAAGTCCAGCAGCTCGCTGCGCGCATTGCGAGGTGCGCCGATGAGGCGGACGCGGTGCTCGCCGCCCTCGCCCGCCTTGAGCTGCACACGTGGCAGTCGCCGGCCGGCCGCGCCTACCGGCTGGCCCTGTCCCTGCACGCGGCGGCGCTGCGTCGAAGCCGGGACTCGCTCCTCGATGCTGTTGCCGTGGTGCTCCGGCACGCCCGGAACGTGGCGCAGCCTGCGGACCGGATGGGCCCCTGATGGCCGACGTGACTCCGGCAGGTTCCGGCGGCACGCCGGGGGTTTCGGCGCCGCCAGCTGACGGCAGCCTGCGGATCCGGGGCGGAGTCGGCGGGGTGAGCTACCAGTTTGAGGAGCTGCTGGCAGGTGCTGCGGCACTGGACGGGCTGGTCCGGCAGCTGCAGTCGGTGGAAGTGGAGGCCGACGCCGCCCGGCGCGCACTTTTCCCCTATCAGTCCGATTCCTACACCAGCGGCAGCAACGCCATCATTGCCGTGGGGGAAGCCGGCCGGAACGTCGGCCGCGTCCGGTCACAACTCCAGCGCATCGGCGACGACGTCCGCGCCAGCCACCGCGAGTACGAATACGCCGAAGCCCGGAATGCCCTGCTGCTGCGGATGGGGCTTCACGGCTCCGAGTACGGCTCCGAATTCGGCGCAGCGCCGGAGCCCTTCGCCCTGCCGGGGGTACGCGGCATAGTTGAAGACTGGATCGCCAGGGCGCCCCGGAATCTCGCCGTGCTGCTTGGCCTGCCCGGACCCCTGGCCGCAGTCGCCGGAGCCCTGAGCGGGCCCACTGACGTCCGCCGCCTGGTCCGGGACGCCTCGGACGCGCCGGGGCTCATGTTCCTCAAGCCCCGGCCGGTCAGCATCGCGGGCCGCGAGACGTTTTCGGCCGACGTCGACCTCTCACCCGCCGGGCTGTTGCGGCGCGCCGGAGCGGTGGGGGAGCAGGGTGGCCGGATCGAAGTCATCGAGGTCGACGGCGCCACGCGGCCCGCGTGGGTGGTCATCATCCCCGGAACCCAGCAGGGCGGCCTGCCGGAAGGCACCAACCCCTTTGATCCCGCCGGAATCGCCGAGGCCCTGGGCTACGACTCGGCATGGACGGCAGCCGCAATCCGGCAGGCTTTGGAGCAGGCCGGAGCCGAGGCCGGCGATCAGCTAGTGGCTGTCGGCTACAGCCAGGGCGGGATCCACGCGATGAACCTCGGCCAGGACCGGGCGGTCCTGGCCGAGTACGATCTCAAGTTCGTGCTGACGGCGGGCTCGCCGGTGGGCGGTATCAGCCCGGGGCCGGGGATCCGCAGCCTGCACCTGGAACACGAGCAGGACTGGGTGCCGGGAGCGGACGGACTGGCCAACCCGGACACCAGGGACCGGGTGACCGTGACCCTCACCAACCCGCTGGCAATGCCGCCGCTGCAGGACTTCGGCCTGGGTCCCGGGCACCGGCTGGAGAATTACGCGGACGGTGCCGCGCTCGTCTCGGCAAGTCGGGACAACACGCTGCAGGATTCCACAGCTGCGCTGGCCGCAGTGGTGGGAACCGGCGGGGCGGCCACGGTGACCCGGTTCTCGCTCCGGCGCGAGGCCCGGCCGGCATCACAAGGAATGCCGGCACCGCTGGGAACATCCGGAGAGTCGGGAACATCCGCAGCCCCCGGACCGCCCGCGGCTCCGGGACCGCGGCACGGCCCGGGAGCCTCTAGCGGTCGAGGGCGGGAAGGAAGCTGGCCACGAGGGACACCGCGCTGATGATGATGGCGGCGAACACGGCCGTCCAGAAGAACGAGTCGATGGTGAAGTGCACGGTGGTGTAACCGCTGATCCAGGACGTCAGGTAGAGCATCGCCGCGTTGATGACCACCGTGAACAGGCCCAGGGTCAGGATGGTGATCGGCAGCGACAGGATGCTGACGATTGGCTTGACGAAGGCATTGACCAGGCCAAAGATCAGGCCGATGAACAGGTAGCCCAGGATGAGGCTGATGGTGCCGTCGCTCTGGGTGGAAATATCCAGCCCGGTGAGGATCCAGCAGGCGATTGACAGGGCCAGCCCGTTGATGATGACTCGTACGATGAATGAGCGCATGGCCCCATGCTGTCATACGCCCAGCGACGGCGGCAGGGACCATCTTCCCCCTTGCGGCAGCGGCCATCCCCCAACAGCACTAGCGACCCGAAGTAGGCTAGTTGGCATGACTTCATCAGAGAACCCGGCCGGGGGCATCAGGCCCCGTCCGGTGGTAGACCTCCTCCCCCGCTACGCGGCCGGAAAACCGCCCGCCCCCGTGGAAGGCCTGGTCAGCTACAAACTGTCCTCCAACGAAAACCCGTTGCCCCCGATCCCTGCAGTGCAGCAGGCCATCGCGGCGCAGACCGACTTCAACCGCTACCCCGATCCGCTCAGCAGCAAGCTGCGCGAATCGCTCGCCCGCTTCCTGGATGTTCCCGCCGAGGACATCGTCACGGGCGCCGGCAGCCTGGGCGCCCTCAACCAGCTGCTGGCCACCTTCGCCGGCCAGAACGACGACGGCAAGACCGACGAAGTCATCTACGCCTGGCGCTCCTTCGAGGCCTACCCGATCTGCGTTGGGCTGGCGGGCGCCGAGAGCGTCCGGATCCCGCTGACGGCCGAGGGGCGGCATGACCTGGACGCCATGGCCGCCGCAGTGACCGCCCGGACCCGGATGATCCTGCTGTGCACGCCCAACAACCCGACCGGACCCATCCTGACCACGGAAGAAACGGAGCGCTTCATCAACGCCGTTCCGGCCGACGTCGTGGTGGTCATCGACGAGGCCTACCAGGAATTCGTCCGGGCCGGCGACGCTGTGGACGGCATCGCGATGTACCGCAAGTACCCCAACGTCGTCGTCCTGCGGACGTTCTCGAAGGCGCACGGCCTCGCCGGACTCCGCGTGGGCTACAGCGTCTCCCGGCCCGACCTAACGCAGCACCTGCGGGTCGCCGCAACACCCTTCGCGGTCTCCCAAATCGCGGAAACTGCTGCCGTCACGTCGATCGAGCACTTCGCTGACGTTGTAGAAAGGGTACAAAGCCTGGTGGACGAACGGGACCGGGTCACGGCCGGACTGCGGGAGCTCGGATGGTTCGTTCCGGAGGCCCAGGGCAACTTTGTCTGGCTCAATCTGGGCGCAAACAGTGCGGAATTCGCCGCCCTGGCGGCCGAGCGAGCCTTGTCCGTGCGCGCCTTCGGCAACGAGGGCGTCCGGGTCAGCATCGGCGAAGCGGAAGCCAACACCCGGTTCCTGGAGCTCTGTGCAATCTATACAAAACCGCCACAGCGTTCCTAGCGCTTAACACGGCACGTTCAGTCCGCCCCGTGCGGATAAAGTAAGGACCAGTAAGCCAAAATATATGCCGGACTGGGAATGTATTCCCAGTCCGGCATATATCCCAGCGATCGCGGCGCATTCGGATGCGGCAAGCAAGGAGACGGTATGGGCGCCACACATCTGCCCTCTACCGAGTTCGACGGAACCGGGATGGATGACCAGCTCGAGGCGGAGGCGGAGGCCCAATTGGGCGCCCCGGCCGAACCGATGGTGCAGTTGCTGGCCCCTGACGGCACCCTGGGCTCGGACCCGGTTTTCTCGAAGTATGCCGAGAAGCTGGATCCAGCCACGCTGCGCGGGTTCTACGCGGACATGGCTAAGATCCGCCGTTTCGACGTGGAAGCCACCGCCCTGCAGCGGCAGGGCCAGCTGGCCCTGTGGGTTCCGCTCACGGGACAGGAAGCCGCCCAGATCGGCTCAGGCCGGGCCAGCCAGCCGCAGGACTACATCTTCCCGACCTACCGCGAGCACGGCGTGGCCCTGACGCGAAACGTGGACCTGGCCGAGCTCCTGCGTCAGTTCCGCGGCGTCTCCAACGGCGGCTGGAACCCGAAGGACACGAACTTCCACCTCTACACGCTGGTCCTGGCCGCCCAGACCCCGCACGCAGTCGGTTACGCCATGGGCATCCAGCGGGACCAGAAGCTGGCGGCCGCCAACGCCGTGGCCGGCGGGGAAGCAGGACAGGCCGTGGAGCCGAACGCCGCCGTCATGGTCTACTTCGGCGACGGCGCCAGCTCCGAAGGGGACGTCCATGAATCCATGGTGTTCGCTTCCTCCTACCAGGCGCCCGTGGTCTTCTTCTGCCAGAACAACCACTGGGCGATCTCGGTGCCCAGCTCCGTGCAGACCCGCATCCCTCTCGCCAACCGCGCCAAGGGCTACGGTTTCCCCGGCATCCGGGTGGACGGCAATGACGTGATCGCCGTCCACGCCGTCACCGAGTGGGCGCTGGAGCAGGCCCGCGAAGGCAACGGTCCGGTCCTGATCGAGGCGTTCACCTACCGGGTCGGGGCGCACACCACGGCCGATGACCCCACCAAGTACCGCGAATCCGCCGAGGAAAGCTTGTGGCGGGCCAAAGATCCGCTAGAACGGCTGGAGAAGTATCTCCGCGCCGAGGGCCTCGCGGACGACGCCTTCTTCAACCAGGTCAAGGCCGACGGCGACGAGCTCGCGGCCTACGTCCGCAAGACCACCTACGACCTCGAAACCCCGGACATCCGGACTGCCTTCGCCAATACCTATGTGGAGGCCCATCCGCTGGTGGCCGAGGAACTGGCCTGGTTCGAGGAATACAGCGCAGGGTTCGCCGACACCGAAACCGGACAGGCAAAATCAGATCCGGCACAGGCTGAGCAGAGAGACAGGGCGGCCCAGTAATGACCACTATGACCATCGCGAAAGCCATCAACGAGGGCCTGCGGGCCACGCTGAACAACAACCCCCGCTCGCTGCTGATGGGCGAGGACATCGGGGCCCTCGGCGGCGTCTACCGGGTCACCGACGGTCTGATCGCCGAGTTCGGCGCCGACCGTGTCGTGGATACGCCGCTGGCCGAATCCGGCATTATCGGCACCGCGATCGGACTCTCCCTGCGCGGTTACCAGCCTGTCTGCGAGATCCAGTTCGACGGCTTCGTGTTCCCCGGGTTCAACCAGATCACCACCCAGCTGGCCAAGATGCACTCGCGCAGCAACGGCAACCTTACCGTTCCTGTTGTCATCCGGATCCCGTACGGCGGCGGCATCGGCTCGATCGAGCACCACTCCGAATCGCCGGAGGCGCTGTTCGCCCACACGGCCGGCCTGCGCATCATCACGCCGTCCAATCCGCACGATGCCTACTGGATGATCCAGCAGGCCGTCGACTGCCAGGATCCCGTCATCGTTTTCGAACCCAAACGCCGCTACTGGCTCAAGGGCGAGGTCGACACCGAGACCCCCGGCGCGTCCGCGGACCCCTTCAAGGCCCATGTGCTCCGTGAAGGAACCGACGCCACCGTCGTCGTCTACGGGCCGCTGGTGCCCGTGGCCCTGGCGGCGGCGGAGGCCGCCGCCGAGGACGGCCACAGCGTCGAGGTAATCGACCTCCGCTCCATCTCGCCGATCGACTTCGACACCGTCACGGCATCGGTCCAGAAGACCGGCCGGCTGATCGTGGCCCACGAGGCCCCCACGTTCGGCGGCATTGGCGGCGAAATTGCCGCCCGGATCAGCGAACGGGCGTTCCATTCGCTGGAGGCTCCCGTCATCCGCGTCGGAGGATTCCACATGCCCTATCCCGTGGCCAAGGTCGAAGAAGACTACCTGCCGGACATCGACCGCATCCTTGAGGCGCTGGACCGCGCCCTGGCGTACTGACGAGGACCCATGACGCTCAACAAGTTCAATCTTCCCGACGTCGGCGAAGGGCTGACCGAGGCCGAAATCGTCGCCTGGAAGGTCAAGCCCGGCGATACCGTGGCCATCAACGACGTCCTGTGCGAGATCGAGACGGCCAAGTCCCTGGTGGAACTGCCCTCGCCCTTCGCGGGGACGGTCACGGAACTGCTGGTTCCCGAGGGAGTCACGGTGGATGTCGGCACGCCGATCATCAGCGTGAGCGACGCCGTCGCCGCCCCCGAGCCGACCACGCCGGCACCTGCTGCCCCGGCACCTGCCGCCGCGGCGCCCATGTACGGCACGCTGCCGGCTGACACGCCCGACGCCGGCGAAGCAGCCGGACGCCCGGCCGGCGGCCCGCTTGTGGGCTCCGGTCCCAAGGCCGACGCCGTCAAGCGCCGGAGGCGGATATCGGCCCCGGCGGCCACTTCGGCCGCCCGCAACGAAACCCACGTGGTAGAGCCTGGGGCCACGCCCGCCGGGTTCCCTGGCCGAGCTAGCGAGGTTAGGGAGCGGGTGGGGAGAGAGGCCCACGACATCTGGATCAGCCCGGCCGCCGTCGGCAACCCGGCTGCGGAGGCCGCCAGTCCGGCCGATTCCGTTGACCTGCGCCCCACGCTGGGCGGTGCCATCAGCGGCCTGGTCGGCAAGGTGCTGGCCAAGCCGCCGGTCCGCAAGATCGCCCGGGACCTCGGGATCAACCTGGCCGACGTCGTGCCCACCGGCGCCCGCGGTGAAGTGACCCGTGAGGACCTGGTGAGCTATCAGGCCCAGCGTGACGCCGAGGTGGACAAGGCGGACTCGTTTTGGGGCAAGTCCGGCCGCCCGCAGGACCAGCGGATCGAGCGGATCCCGGTCAAGGGCGTCCGCAAGGCCACCGCGAAAGCCATGGTCGAATCGGCTTTTGCGGCGCCGCACGTCAGCATCTTTGTCGACGTCGACGCCAGCCGCACCATGGAATTCGTCAAGCGCCTGAAGGCCTCCCGCGACTTCGAAGGCATCAAGGTCTCCCCGCTGCTGATCCTTGCCAAGGCGGTCATTTGGGCCGCGGCGCGAAACCCGAGTGTCAACGCCACCTGGGTGGACAATCCGGACGGCAGCGATTCCGCGGAGATCCACGTCAAGCACTTCATGAACCTGGGCATCGCGGCCGCCACGCCCCGCGGACTGATGGTGCCGAACATCAAGAACGCCCAGGACCTTTCGCTCAAGCAGTTGGCCTTGGCTCTTAACGAGCTCGCAACCACGGCTCGGGCCGGCAAGACCCAGCCCGCCCAGATGCGGGGCGGCACGCTCACCGTGACCAACATCGGCGCCCTCGGGATCGACACCGGCACGCCGATCATCAACCCGGGCGAGGTCGCGATCGTGGCGTTCGGCACTATCAAGCAAAAGCCTTGGGTCCTGGACGGCGAAGTCATTCCGCGGTGGATCACCACCCTCGGCGGCTCCTTCGACCACCGGGTGGTGGACGGTGACCTGTCTGCCCGTTTCATGGCCGACGTCGCCGCCATCCTGGAGGAGCCCGCACTGCTGCTGGACTGACACGGGCCGCGGACCCCAGCCCGCAGCGTTCCTTCCCAGTTACTTCGGCTCCCGCAGCCTGCACCGGCGGGATACCGCGGGTTCCCCGGCCGCCGCGACGTCCCGCGGCCGGCAACTGGGACGGAGCGTTGCACCCGGGCCGCGGCCAAGAGCGAAACGACGGAACCCCGCCGCTGAACCATTCAGTGGCGGGGTTCCGTCAGTATCGGACCGCTTGGCCCGGGCGGCTCAGTATCCCGAGTACGCGGTCAGCATCTGAACCATCGCGGGATCGCCGCTCATGCCTGCGACGGCGGCAGAGGCGGCAAACATCAGGCCCGCGAGCCCCGCACCGCACGCACTGATCGCGGTGAGGAACTTCCAGTCCTCACGGAGCACGCTGCGCAGGGTGTCGGGCATGCGCAGGCCCGGGGCAATCACGTTGGGGGCGCTGTCGGTTGATCCGTCGTCCAGGAACGCCACAACGCGGCCGGCGCTGCGGTCCACGCGCATGGCGCTGATGTGGTTGCCGTGCCGGGCCAGGAGGATGTCGTGGCCAACCAGTTGGCGGCGCTGAAGAGTGATCATGGGGTTCCCTTGGGTAGGTGGGTTCTCGGATGTCCGCACCATCGCAGGGCACTTCCCATTTTATCGAGCGGGTCCGTTCCGGACGGCCCAATGGGCGGTGAGGCTGCCCACGGGAGGGGGTGATCCTCGTCAAGTCCCATCACAGTCAAGTCCGTGCCGTCCTGTCCCGGAGATACACGCCGGCATTAGAGTGACACCAGCCGCCGACAGCCCGGGCGGACGCGGATCAAAGGAGATGTTGCGTGTTTTCAAGCCCGTACCCCGACGTCGAAGTTCCCAATCTCGGCATTTACGACTACCTCTTCGGCGCTCTGGCAGAGGAGGACCTGGACCGGGTCGCCGTCGTCGACGGCACCACCGGTGCGGAAACGACTTACCGGGCGCTGCGTGGGCAGATAGATGCCCTCGCCGGCGCTGTTGCCGCCCAGGGCCTCGGCGTCAACGGCGTGGCAGCCATTCTGTGTCCCAACGTCCCGGCCTTTGCGGCCGTCTTCCACGGCCTGCTCCGGGCCGGCGCCACGGTCACCACCGTCAACTCGCTGTACACGGCGGACGAGATCGCCATTCAGCTCACCGACGCCGGTGCCGGCTGGCTTTTTACCGTCTCGGCGCTGCTGCCGGCCGCACGGGAGGCCGCCCAACGGACCGGGATTCCGGCCGCGCGGCTCGTGGTGCTCGACGGCGCCGACGGCCACCCGTCGCTGGGTGACTTGCTGGCCCTGAGCGCGCCGGCGCCACGCGTCTCCTTCGATCCGGCCACGCATGTGGCCGTGCTGCCCTATTCGTCCGGAACCACGGGCCGGCCGAAGGGGGTCATGCTCAGCCACCGAAATCTGATCGCGAACGTGGAACAGGCCAGGGGGCTGCTCGGCGTCGGCCCCGAGGACCGGCTCCTGGCGCTGCTCCCGTTTTTCCACATCTACGGGCTGACCGTGCTGCTGAACCTCGCCCTGCGCCAGCGGGCCAGGCTCGTCACGATGCCCAGGTTCGATCTGCCCGAGTTCCTGCGGATCATCCAGGAGCACCGGTGCAGCTACCTGTTCATCGCACCTCCCGTGGCCGTGGCGCTGTCCAAGCACCCGCTGGTTGCCGAGTACGACCTCGGCTCGGTGCACACCACCCTCTCCGGCGCGGCGCCGCTGGACGGTGAGCTCGGCGCCCGGCTGGCCGAACGGCTCGGCTGCCGGGTCCTGCAGGGCTACGGCATGACCGAGATGAGCCCGGTATCGCACCTCATCCCGCATGACAGCCGCGACGTCCCCGTCAGCTCTGTGGGCCACACGGTGCCGAACATGCAGTGCCGGCTCGTGGACCCGGCCACGGGGGAGGACATCCCGGTTCCCGCGGAAGGAACCAGCGCGCCCGGACACCTGTTGTGCCGCGGGCCGAACGTGATGCTCGGCTATCTCAACCGGCCGCAGGAAACCGCGGACACCCTGGACGCGGACGGTTTCCTGCGTACCGGAGACATCGCCACGGTGCGGGCGGACGGGGTGGTGACGATCGTGGACCGGCTCAAGGAACTCATCAAATACAACGGCTACCAGATCGCCCCGGCGGAGCTGGAGGCCCTGCTCCTCACGCACCCCGGCATCGCCGACTCCGCGGTGATCGGAACCCTCGACGCCGACGGCCAGGAAGTGCCCAAGGCGTTCGTGGTCCGCCAGCCCGGCGCGGACGGCGATGCCCTCGACGTGGCGGGCGTCATGGACTTCGTGGCGGCCAAGGTGGCGCCGTTCAAGAAGATCCGCCGCGTGGAGTTCATCGAGGCCGTGCCAAAGTCGGCCTCAGGAAAAATCCTGCGCCGTATGCTCAAGCCGGCAGAGCAAGCTCCAGTGCCGGCCGCGGCGTCAGAGAAACAGTAATGCCTTAGTCGGCGTCGGTCTTGGCGATGTAGACGTCGCAGGGGGCGTTGTGGGCCACGCTGTTCGCAACGCTCCCCAGGACCCGGCCGATCCCGCTCATGCGGCGGTTGCCGACCACGATCATCCGGGCACCGGTCCGTTCGGCTTCCCGGATCAAGGCCTCGGCGGGCTTGCCCCGGGCGGCGGCATGGGTGACGGTCGTGTCCGGGCGGCGCAGGCCGTCGGCCACCGTCCGCGCCACCTTCTCCGCGTTGCCGGCGTCGGAAACGATCCACTCGTCACTGCCGCTGCCGAAGACCTGGGTCCTGTCGCTGTCAAAGGCGCTGACCACATGAAGTGTCGCCCCCATGGAAACTGCGAGGTCGCGCGCGGTCTGCGCAGCCCGCAGGGCAGTTTCACTGCCATCGACGCCGACAACGATAATTCCGGTCATGGACTGCTCCCCTTTGAACGAGTAATGCTGCTTAGTGTGCCTGTTCGATGGGCCCTGCTGTTCAACGACTAGTGCTGTTCAGGAACTAGTGCTGCTCAACAAGCCCAGCGAAACCTGCCGGTGTTCACGCTACAGTTCTTCAAACTACAGTGCGGCCAACGCTTCCCGCAGGACCGGCGCGAGCCGCCGCACGCCCTCACGGATCGCCTCGGGCGGCACCGCGCTGAACGCCAGCCTGATCTTGTTCGAGTTGTCATCCGACGGCGTGAAGGCCGCTCCCGGGATGAAGACGACGCCGGCGTCGATGGCCTTCTTCAGCAGCGGGTAGGTGTCCACGCCTTCGGGCAGCGTGACCCACACGAAGAAACCGCCGTCGGGTTGGGTCCAGCTCAGTCCGTCCGGCATGTATTCGGCCAGGGCAGCAAGCATTGCGTCGCAGCGTTCCTTGTACAGCCCGCGGTATGTCTCGATCTGGCCGCGCCAGTCGTACTCGCGCAGATAGGCCGATACCAGCATCTGGTTCAGGGTCGGCGGGCACAGGGTAACGGCCTCTGATGCCAGGTAATACCGGCGTTGCAGGTGGGCCGGGACGAGGGCCCAGCCGATCCGCAGGCCCGGGGCGAAGATCTTGGAAAAGGACCCCATGTAGATGACGTCGTCCGGGTTGGCTGCCCGCAAAGGGGTCAGCGGCTTGCCGTCGAAGCGGAGCAGGCCGTAGGGGTTGTCCTCCAGCACCAAGATATTCGCGTTTCGGCATATATCCACCACTGCCTGCCGGCGTTCTGCCGACAGGGTGATGCCGGACGGGTTGTTGAAGCTGGGGATGGTGTAGAGGAACTTGACGTTTCTGCCTGCGGTCTGGAGGGCGGCGATTTTCGCTTCCAGCAGGTCCGGGACGATGCCGTCGCCGTCCATCGGCACGGCCTCGACTCCCACCTGGTAGGCCTCGAACGTGTTGAGGGCGCCCACATAGGTGGGATCCTCGACGAGCACCACATCTCCTGGATTGCAGAAGACCTTGGCGGCCACATCCTGGGCGGACTGCGAACCGGCCGTAATCACGATGTTCGCGGGATCGGCGTCGAGGATCCCCTCTGCTGCCATAACCTCGCAAATCTGGGCGCGGAGTTCCTCGGTGCCCTGGCCGGTGCCGTACTGCAGGGCGGTCATGCCCTGCTCGGCGATGATCTTCGCGGCGGTCTGGCCGAGGCGTTCCAGCGGCAGGGACTGCAGGTAGGGGCTTCCGCCGGCGAGTGAAACGAGGCCGGGGCGCATCGAGATGTCGAAGACGTCCCGGACTGCCGACTGTTTGATATTTGCTGCGCGCTCCGAGAACAGGATCTCGTGGCGGTGGGCGGACGTAGCCGCACGTTCGATTGCGTCAATGGCCTCGGCCGGAAGTACTGCTGCGGCGGCATCAAGTGTTTCGTGGGTCACAGACCCAAGGATACTACCCATGTTGCACGGGAGGAAACGATTGTTTTCAAAGGTTCGTCGTCAAGCCGCCATCCGCGGCGCCGGCCGCGGGTGGTCCGGAATCCCCGAGGCCCCCGGCAGCTGCATGCTGCCGGGGGCCTCGGGGATGTGTAGAGCGGAGTCTGCGAGTTGCGGAGGGCCTAGGCGGCTGCCGCGGCGGGGGCTTCGGCCAGAGCGTCGAACACGCCCTTGATCTGCTCGACAACTTCGGCGTCATCCTTGGGGTGGACCTCGGCGAAGCGGACCATCGAGCCGGGGACTGCCAGCTTGACGTTCTCGAGGACCTGGGCGCCGGCGATGCCGACGGCCTTGCGGGCCTCGTCCTGGGCCCAAACGCCGCCGAACTGGCCAAAGGCGGTTCCGACAACGGCGGTGGGCTTGCCGGACAGGGCGCCGGCGCCGAACGGGCGGGACAGCCAGTCGATGGCGTTCTTCAGCGAGGCCGGGACTGTGCCGTTGTGTTCCGGTGTAACCAGCAAGATGGTGTCGGCGTCGTTGGCGGCGGCGCGCAGGGCTGCGGCGGCCACGGGCACCTGGCCTTCGATGTCGATGTCCTCGTTGTAGAACGGGATGTTGCCCAGGTTCTCGTGAATGACCACGTCCACCTGTTCCGGGGCGTTGAGCGCGATGGCCTCGGCCAGCTGCAGGTTGGTGGAGCCGGCGCGAAGGCTGCCGACGAGGGCGAGGATGGTCTGCTTGGACATGTGTACTCCTGTGCATCACGCCGCAGGATTGTTCCGGCGGCTGGTGGATCGTAGGGCTTTGGAAGCCTTCACCCATGCTAAACGGACTGCGGTCCGGTTATATTCCGGGGCGCTAGACTCAGCGGTGTGAGCCTCATCCCGATCCGTCCCGGTGCCCAGTCCGGGGGAGGGCGCCCCGCAGCGCCCGCCGCAGAAGCCGGGCGCCGTGACGCGGCGCGCAACAGGGAGCTGCTTCTCTGCGCCGCCCGTGAAATCGTGGAGGAATCCAGCGTCGACGCCCTCACCATGGACCGGCTGGCGCAGCGCGCCGGTGTTGGAAAAGGGACAGTCTTCCGTCGGTTCGGCAGCCGTGCCGGGCTGATGATGGCCCTGCTCAGTGATGCCGAGGCTGAGTTCCAGGGCCGGTTCATCTTTGGTCCGCCCCCGGTGGGTCCCGGCGCGCCGCCCCTGGAGCGGTTGATCGCCGTGGGTGCCGCCCGGATTGCCTGGACCTTGGAGTTCGGGGAGTTGGCCCGGGCCGCCGACGCGTCGGCCTACAACAGGTTCGATGTGCCGCCGGCCGTCCTGTGGCACCGCCACCTTGAGATGCTGCTGCGCGAAGCCGGTGTGACGGCGGACCCGTGGCTCATGGCGTCGGCCCTGGGTGCGGCGCTGGAGCCGGAACGGCTGCTCCATTCCGTCAGCGTGCACGGGATTGCGCCCGAGCGGCTGGCGGAAACCTGGCGGGAACTTGTCACGCGCGTAGTGGCCGGACAGTAGCGCGGTGTTGACGATTCCGCGAGTCAAAATCCACTCCACGGACTTATTCATAACGATCTGTAGTCGAGCCGCCGTGTCGCGGCCGCCGGGAGCGCTGCGCGGCGCGGCACATGTGATAGCTTCCTCTGGAATGTGACCCGCAACATAGTCCACAAGGACTCAGCCGCGAGGCCTGCGGGCGGCCGGAAACCAGCTGGCACATGATCCCGAACCGGTGGCGGAACCCGCTGCCGGATGGGGGACGACGGAAGGACCGAAGTTGTGAATAGACTTGTCACCCCGGCAGGCAGGCCGGCCCGTCCAGCCGCCGCCTTGGCGCCCGGATCCGCTCAGACAACGGCGATCCAGAACTAGCCGCTCCATGCTTCGATACCTCGCCAAACGTGCCGTCACGTATGTCTTCATGATCTTCCTGACCACCAGTGCCGGCTACCTCCTGGCGGTGAGCACACTGCAGCCGGCGCTGCTCGAGCAGGAGCGGATTCCGCGGCCCACCCCCGAACAGGTGGTCAACTCCTTCCGGCTCAAGGGGCTCGATCCGACGCTCAACCCGTGGGAGCGCTACGTCGACTGGCTCACGGGCATCCTCACCCGCTGGGACTGGGGGCGGAGCCCTAACGGCGCCTTCATCAACGCCGAGTTCGGCGACCGGGTCTGGATCTCGACCCGGCTCTTCCTGGCCTCGATCATCCTGACCCTGGTCATCGGCGTCGCCCTCGGCGTCTACACCGCCGCCCGCCAGTACAAGGCCTCGGACAGGGTCATCACCTCGTACAGCTATCTCATGTACATCGTCCCCGCCCCGATCGCCTACTTCCTGGTGCAGCTGGGCGCCATCAACATCAACGAGTCAGTCGGGGAGCGCGTCTTCTTTGTCACCGGCATCTCCACCCCGGGCCTCGACGGCGGCGGCTGGGCCCAGTTCGTCGACATGCTCGCCCACTACGCCGTGCCCACTTTCGCCATCACGGTTGTTGGCTGGGGCGCGTACCAGATCGCCCAGCGTCAGTACCTGCTGGACAACGTCAACGCCGACTTCGTAAGGACGGCACGGGCCAAGGGCCTGACCCGCAACCAGGCCATCAGCCGCCACGCCCTGCGGGTGTCCTTCATCCCCGTGGCGCAGAGCATCGCGTTCACCATCCCGGCCATCTTCGCCGGCGGCTTCTTCGCCGAGAAGATCTTCGCCTGGCACGGCGTCGGATCCTGGTCCATTGACTCGATCGCGCTGCAAGACGTCAACGCGGCCACCGCCACCCTCGCCTACGGCTCCGTCATCTTCGCGGTCGGGGCGATCCTCGCGGACTTCGCCACCACGCTCGTCGACCCGAGAGTGCGGGTGCAGTAATCATGACCAACCTCAACACAATTGACCCGGCCGCCATTCTCGACGAGGGAAAGATCGAAAACGACGACGTCGTGATCGGCAAGTCGCGGATCATCCTGCGGCGCTTCCTGCGCAACCGGACAGCCGTCGCCGGCCTGGTCATCTTCCTGACCCTGACCCTCTTCTCCTTCATCGGCGGCTTCTTCAGCAGCTGGGACAAGGAGACCATCGATCCGTTCAACATCGGCATGCCGCCCTCCGCGGAGCATCTGCTGGGCACCTCCCAGGCCGGGATCGACCTCTACGCCCTGACCGTCGAAGGCACCCGGGTGTCCATCCTGATCGGCGTCGTCGTCGGCCTCGTCTCGGTGCTGATCGCCGCCGTCTACGGCTGCACCATGGCGTACTTCGGCCGCAAGGTGGACAAGGTCATGCTGTTCATCCTCGAAGCCCTGATCATGATGCCGGCCCTGCTGGTGGTCGCGGTGGCAACGAGCGGCGGCGCCAACGGCCTGAAGAACACCGTACCCAGCTGGCTGCTGCTCATCATCGTGCTGCTGGTCTTCAGCTGGATGGGCACCGCGCGCCTGATCAGGTCCCTGTCGCTGTCGCTCATGCAGCGTGACTTCGTCAAAGCCGCCCAGTACATGGGCATCCCGCCGCGCCGGATCGTCTGGCGCCACCTCGTGCCGAACATCGGCTCCCTGCTGGTCCTGGAAGTCACCCGCGGGGTCACCGGCGCCATCCTCGCCGAAGTCGCGTTTTCCTTTATTGGCATCGGCATCAAGGTCCCGGACGTGAGCCTGGGCGTGCTGATCGGCCAGTCCACCTCCCAGGTCTCCACCTTTCCGTGGATGTTCTGGGCTCCCCTGATCGTGATGTTCCTGCTGACCGGCTCTCTGGCCATGATGAACGATGGCCTCCGCGACGCGTTCGACCCCAGTTCCAGCTCCGTTGGCCGCACCAAGCGGGGCGGCGCCCGAATCGGCCGAGCCGTGACGGGCAAGACACAGAAGACGAGCAAATGACCAGCAATACCACCGCCCCGGACACCGCCCAAAGCACCGCCGAGCGTCTCCGCGTCGCCGGGCTTCACGCCCCCACCGACGCAGTCCTCTCCGTCCGCGACCTCAACGTCCGCTTCAACACGGAAAACGGCGTGGTGCACGCGGTGCGCGGCATCGACTTCGACGTGTTGCCCGGCAAGACGCTGGGGATCGTGGGCGAGTCCGGCTCCGGCAAATCGGTCACGTCCATGGCGATCATGGGCCTGCTGCCCCCGACGGCGGAAATCAGCGGTTCCGTCCGGCTCAAGGGCAAGGAACTGTTGGGTCTCAGCGACAAGGCCATGTGCCGGCACCGCGGCAACGACCTTGCGATGGTGTTCCAGGACCCGCTGTCCTCCCTGACCCCCGTCTATACGGTCGGCACCCAGATCGTCGAGGCCCTGACCGTCCACAACCCGACCATGAGCAAGCAGGCCAAGGAGGCCCGCGCCGTCGAACTCTTGGGGTTGGTCGGCATCCCCAGCCCGAAGGACCGGCTCAAGGCCTTCCCGCACGAGTTCTCCGGCGGCATGCGCCAGCGCGTCATGATCGCCATCGCGATCGCCAACAACCCACGGGTTCTGATCGCCGATGAGCCGACGACGGCGCTGGATGTCACCATCCAGGCGCAGGTCCTCGAGGTGCTCCACGCCGCGCAGGAGGAGACCGGCGCCGCCGTCGTCATGATCACGCATGACCTCGGCGTCGTCGCCGGCATGGCGGACGACATCATGGTGATGTACGCCGGCAGGCCGGTGGAGACCGGCAGCGTCGACGACATCTACTACAGCTCGCGGATGCCTTACACCATGGGCCTGCTCGGCGCGGTCCCGCGCGTGGACATCGCGGAAAAGACCTCGCTGGTGCCGATCGAGGGCATCCCCCCGAACCTCGCCCATCCGCCCACCGGCTGCTCCTTTGCTCCGCGTTGCCCGCTGGCCAGCGAGGCCTGCCTCGACGGCGAACCGGACCTTCGGGAAGTGGCGTCCGGCACGGCGCACAGCGCCGCGTGCATCAAGACCGAGGCCCTTGCCGACGTCGACGCCCACGCGATTTTTGCGGCCCCGGCCGTGCCGGTCTCCCGCTTCGACCGCCTTCCGCGGCACGAGCGCAAGACTGTCCTGGAACTCCGCGACGTCAGGAAGCACTTCCCGCTCATGAAGGGCGCCCTGCTCAAGCGCAGGATCGGCACGGTGAAAGCCGTGGACGGGCTGAGCTTCGATATCCGCGAGGGCGAATGCTTCTCGATCGTGGGGGAGTCCGGCTGCGGAAAAACCACCACCCTGCTGGAAATCATGGAATTCCACAAGGACCAGGACGGCGAGGTGGTCATTGGCGGGCTCAGCAACAAGCATGCCGCCGACGCCAAGGCCAAGGGCGCCATGCGCAGGGAACTGCAGATGGTGTTCCAGGATCCCACCGGAGCGCTGGATCCGCGCTTCACCGTCTACGAGGTCCTGGCCGAGCCGATGGAAAACCTGGGCATGCCCAAGCCGGCCATCCGGAAGCGGATCATGGAGCTCATGGAGCTGGTGGGCCTGCAGGCGGACCACGTCAACCGTTTCCCCAACCAGTTCTCCGGCGGCCAGCGCCAGCGCATCGGCATTGCCCGCGCCCTCGCCGTGAACCCCCGGCTGGTAGTCCTGGACGAACCCGTCTCCGCCCTCGATGTGTCCGTGCAGGCCGGCGTCATCAACCTCCTGGACAAGCTCCGCGCCGAGCTGGGCCTGAGCTATCTCATGGTGGCGCATGACCTCTCCGTGGTCCGGCACATCTCCAACCGCGTTGCCGTCATGTATCTGGGCAAGATCGTGGAGATCGGAGACGTCGACGCCGTCTTCGACAACCCCCGCCACCCCTATACCAGGGCCCTGCTCTCCGCGATTCCGGTACCGGATCCGGAGCTGGAGCGCACCCGCGAGCGGATCATCCTCCAGGGCGACCTGCCCTCGCCGTTGGAGGCGCCGGCAGGCTGCAACTTCGCCACCCGCTGTCCCGTGTTTGCGGCCCTACCGCCAGCCAAGCAGGAGAAGTGCCTGACCCTGGAGCCCGCCCTGGAACTGGCCGCCGTCGACCAGCAGTTCGCTTGCTTCTACCCGGACGGGGAACTGGACGCGGACATGGTCGTGGTCCACGAAGACCACTGACTGCCCGACCGCCAGAACCCGGACCAGCAACCAATCCGCCAGACCACCATGCATCACACTCGCATGAAAAAATGAAGGGGATCTCATGAAAAATCGCACCAAGATCGGCGCCATCACCGCCGTCGTGGCGGCGCTTGCGCTGACTGCCTGCGGCAGCGGCGGCGCCTCCACCACGGCCGAGAGCGCCAAGGCACAGGATGCCTCCGGCGACCTCAGCAAGCTCGTCAGCGTCAACGCCAAGAAGGCCGCCGACTTGCAGCAGGGCGGCACCGTGACGCTGCCCCTGGGCAACATCGGACCGGACTTCAACGGCTTCTCCAACGCGGGCAACTCGGCGGACAACACGGAACTGCACTACCCGATCGACGAGGCCGGCTATGTGGGCTGCTGGAAGTACGATTTCGACGGCACCGCCAACCTCAACAAGAATTTCTGCGAAGACTTCAAGAGCGAAGTCAAAGACGGCAAGCAGACCATCACCATCAAGATCAACCCGAAGGCCGCCTACAACGACGGCACCCCGATCAACGCCGCCACGTTCGAGAACACGTGGAAGATGCTCAACGGCAAGAACAAGGACATCGACATTGTCACGTCCGGCGCCTACGAGTTCATCGACTCCGTCAAGGCCGGAAGCAGCGACAAGGAAGTCGTTGTGACCACCACCCAGCCGGTGTACCCGCTCAGCGACATCTACGGCGGGTTCATCCCGCAGGCCGTCAACACCCCGGAACTGTTCAACACCGGCTTCACTGGCGAAATGCACCCGGAGTGGATGGCTGGCCCGTTCAAGGTCGACAAATACGACTCTGCCGCGAAGACCGTCTCCCTAGTTCCTAACGACAAGTGGTGGGGCGAGAAGCCGGTCCTGGACAAGGTGATCTTCCGCCAGCTAGAGGCAAGCGCCGAGATCGCCGCCTTCAAGAACGGCGAAGTCGACATGGCGGACGGCCGCACGCTGACCAAGTACAAGCAGCTCGAAGGCACCAAGAATTCCGAGGTCCGCCGCGGCCAGCGCCTCTTCGCGGGTGGCCTGAACCTTAACGCCCTGAAGGCGCCGCTCACCGACGTCGCCGTCCGCAAGGCGATCTTCACCGCCGTCGATCGCCCCGCCATCCGCGCCGTCCGTTTCGGCGGCCTGAACTGGGACGAGAGCAGCTCGGGCTCGATGATGCTGATGCCGTTCTCGAAGTACTACCAGGACAACTACCCGGTCAAGGAAACCGGCGCCGATGCCGCCAAGAAGGTCCTGGCCGACGCCGGCTACACGGCCAACGCCAAGGGCATCATGGAAAAGGCCGGCATTCCGGCGTCGTTCAAGATCACCAACTTCGGTGACGATCCCACCGCCCTGGCCACCGTGCAGACGCTGCAGAAGCAGCTGCAGGCGGCCGGCATGGACGTTGGCATTGACCAGCGCGGCGACGCCGACTTCGGCAAGGTGGTTGGCAGCCGCGACTTCCAGCTCACCATCAGCGGCTACACGGTGGGCGCCGACGCCACCTCCGCCGTGAAGCAGTTCTACGACTCCGCCACCAACGAGAACAGCCTCGGCGACGCCGAACTGGACAAGGCCATCAAGGACCTCGCGTCCATCCAGGATGACGCCCAGCGCAACAAGGCCGCCATGGACGTCGAGAAGAAGCACATGGAAAAGTACTTCTCCATGGGCGTGATCATGAACGGCCCGCAGATCTACTTCGCCCGCACGGGCCTGGCCAACTACGGCGCCAGCCTGTTCCAGACCCCGGACTGGAGCGTCGTCGGCTGGGACAAGAAGTAAGCCCTGCCGACTAAGCAGTAATGAGCAGCCCTAAGCAATACTGAGCAGCACGGCCGAGGCCGGCGCCACCGGAAGCATCCGGGCGGCGCCGGCCTCGTTCGCTTAACCGGCCGCCCGCTCAACCGGTCTCCCGCTCAACCGGTCGCCCGCTTAACTGGACGGGTCCAACAAGCGGGCAGGGCGGTAGCCTAGGCACCATGAGCAACGATTCAACCCGGCCCATCCGCACCGCCGTCGCCGGTTTCGGCCTTTCGGGCAGCGTTTTCCACGCCCCGTTCATCGCCGCAAACGCCGCCTATTCGCTGGACGCCATCTCCACCTCCGACGCCGGCAGGCAGTCTGCCGCCGCGCAGAGCTACCCGGGGGCAAGGATCGTCGACACGCCGGCGGAGATCCTGGAGCTCGCCGGCGAACTGGACCTGCTGGTGCTCGGCACGCCGCCCGGCACCCACTACCCGCTGGCGAAAGCTGCGCTGGAAGCCGGGTTCGACGTCGTGGTCGACAAGCCGTTCGCCGTGCGCAGCGCGGAGGGACAAGAACTCATCGAGCTGGCCGCGCGGCTGGGCCGGGTGCTCACCGTGTTCCAAAACCGGCGCTGGGACGGCGATTTCCTCACGGTGAAAGCCCTCATGGATGCGGGAGCCTTCGGCACCGTGACCCGCTTTGAGTCCCGCTTTGAGCGGTGGTCGCCGGATGTCCCCAAGGCGTGGAAGGCGGCAGCCACGGCCGACGACGGCGGCGGGGTGCTCTTTGACCTCGGCACGCACCTGCTGGACCAGGCCGTGCAGCTTTTCGGGCCGGCCACGGTCACGCACGCGGAACTGGCGGCCCGGCGGCCGGGAGGTGTGGCTGACGACGACGTCTTCGTGGCCCTGCGGCACAGCTCCGGGGTGACCAGCCACCTTTGGATGAACATGCTCTGCGCGCAGCAGGGGCCGCGCTACCGGATCCTGGGCAGCGAGGGCGGCTTCACCAAGCACGGGGTGGACCCGCAGGAGCCCTACATCGTGGCTGGCGGAGGCCCGCTGGACGCCGACTACGGCGTGGAGGATCCGGACTGGGCCGGGCTGCTGGGGCGCGACGGGCATCTGGACCGGCTGCCCACCGACCGCGGCGCCTACCCGGAGTTCTACCGGATCCTGGCCGCAAAGATCGCCGACGGCGGGGCCGCCTCGGCGCTGCCCGTCCCCGTCGACCCCGCGGGCCCGCTCCAGGTGCTGCGGCTGATCGAGCAGGCCCGGTCCCTCGCTTAAACCACAATCGGCTGCTCCGTAACTGCCGTTCTGGGGGTCCAAAAGGGCGGTTACGGAGCAGCCGATGCAGTGTTGGCTACGCGGAGACCAGCTGGTTACGCGGAGACCAGCTCGTGCCAGTCGGCGACGAGGGGCAGGTTATGCGCCTCGGAGACCGAGCGGTGCGCAACCTTGCCGCCGGCGATGTTCAGGCCGGAGGCCAGGGCGGCGTCGCGCTCGAACGCAGCCTTGACGCCCAGGTTCGCCAGGGAGACGGCGTAGCGCAAGGTGACGTTGGTCAGCGCATAGGTGGAGGTGTTCGGGACGGCGCCGGGCATGTTGGCGACGCAGTAGAAGATCGTGTTGTGGACCTTGTACGTCGGTTCCTGGTGCGTGGTGGGGTGGGTGTCCTCGAAGCAGCCACCCTGATCCACGGCGATGTCCACCAGCACGGAGCCGGGCTTCATCCGGGACACGAGCTCGTTGGTGACGAGCTTCGGGGCCTTGGCGCCGGGGATCAGGACCGAACCGATGACGAGGTCGGCGTCGACCACGGACTTCTCGATCTCGTACTTGTTGGACGCAACCGTCTTCAGGCGGCCCTGGTACTGGGCATCCAGTTCGCGGAGGCGGTTGATGTTGATGTCCAGGATGGTGACGTCGGCACCCAGGCCCAGGGCCATGGCGGCGGCGTTGGTGCCGGCAACACCGGCGCCCAGGACAACAACCTTGGCCGGACGAACGCCCGGGACACCGCCGAGCAGCACGCCCTTGCCACCTGCCGGGGCCATCAGGGAGGTGGCGCCCACCTGCACGGACAGCCGGCCGGCAACCTCGGACATCGGGGCCAGCAGCGGCAGGGCGCGGCCTTCCTGGACGGTCTCGTAGGCGATTGCGGTGACACCGGCGTTGATGAGCGCCTGGGTCAGTTCCGGCTCGGCGGCCAGGTGCAGGTAGGTGAAGAGGATCAGGCCCTTGCGGAAGCGGTGGTATTCGGACTTGACCGGTTCCTTGACCTTCATCACCATGTCGGCGCGGCCCCAGACGTCGTCTACTTCGGCGACGATCTCGGCGCCGGCGATCGCGTATTCCTCGTCCGTGATGCCGGAGCCCAGGCCCGCGCCGCGCTCGACGAGGACCACGTGGCCGTTGGTGCGGAATTCGTGGACGCCGGCCGCGGTGATGGCGACGCGGAACTCGTTGTTCTTGATCTCTTTGGGTACGCCGATGATCATTTATTTGCTCCAGTGGGTGTTGGCCTTTGGGCCTGGGTGAGCGGGGGATTCGTACTTCCAGAATAAATCCCGCTGTGAGGCACGCGACAGGTCCCGCTGCCGGCCGCTGGGCGCCGGCCGCGTCATTCCGGGGTTTTTCAAATCCGGCGATAGACATTTGTCGAGGGAGCGGGCGTCAGGTGTCGGCTCGTGTCCGTCGCGGATGCATTCGCAGCGCGGCGGGCCGGGGCAGTAGTCTGGCAGGATGCAGCAGCAGGACGTGGAGCAGCTCGTGGAGCAGGTGGCGCAGCGGCTGGGCCGCGGCCTCTCCCTCGAGGACCTCGACGGTTTGCTCCTGGCCTACAGCTCCAACCAATCGCATGCGGACCGTGTCCGGGTGAACTTCCTGCTTAGCAAGCGGGTCCCCGTGGACGTCATCGCGTGGCAGCTCTCCCACGGGATTGCGACGGCGGTCCGGCCGGTGGTGGTGCCGGCCAACGAGGATCTCGGCATGCTGGGCCGTGTGTGCGTGCCGCTGTTGGTGCGCGGCTTCCGGGTGGGGTACCTCTGGGTCCAGCTCGACGCCGAGGAACCGAGCGCCGCGGCCGTCCTGGCCCAACTGCAGGACGTGGCGCCGGAGCTGGAGCAGCTGTCCTCCCTGCTACTCGATTCCAACACGGCCGAGTCCGAGTTCCGCCGCCGCCGTGAGCAGGAGTTCCTGGCCGCCTGCGTCGGCGAGGCCAACGCGGCGGCGGCCGTGGCGGGCTGGAAAGAGGTCCAGGGCAAGGGGCCCTGGCAGTTGGTGACCGTCCTGGACGCCGATGGCTGGGCCGGCGGCTCGGACCCCATCGCCGACACCCTTATTCACCGCTCCGCGGCACTCCAGGCGACCATCGGGGTGGACGCGGCCCTGTTCAGCGCCGGCACGGAGACCCACGCGGTGGTCCTCTTCAAGGAATCCACGGGACGCGCGGACCACGCCCAGGTTCTGGTGCACTACCAACTGGAACTCGCCAAACGCTCCGGGCGCACCGTCCGGCGGATCATCCTGGGCACTAGCGAGGGATTTGCCAAGCCGCGGGAACTCGCCGAGGCCTACCGGCAGTCACGGCAGGCGGCCCAGGCTGCGGCAGTGGACCCGCAGCTGGGCGAGCTCGTCGACTGCCGGGCCACCGGCGTCTACCAGCTCCTGGCCTCGGCCGGCGGCGGGGCGGGGGCCTGGGCGGACGCGGGATCCGTGTATTTCCGCATGCTCGAGGATCATGACCGCAACCGCGAACTGCTGCCCGTGCTGGAGCTGTTCTACGACAACGACGGCTCGGTCCAGGAAGTCGCGGCCAAGCTGCACCTGCACCGGAGCAGCATCTACAACCGGCTCGGCCGGATCCGCCAGCTGCTGGGCGTGGATCCGCTGAAGGGAATGGTGCGGCTGGAACTGCATGCTGCGCTCAAGGCGCGGCGCTGGGCGGGCCGGCCCAGAATCTAGCGGCGCGCTTTAGCCCTCGTGCTTGGAGGAATCCGCGTCGAGGGCCAGTTTCGCGTCCTGACCGGCATCGGGACCGGGATGGCGGACGGCGCTCCGGCGGCGGGAAATCCGGCTGTCCACCCAGAGTGAGACCGCAACGAAAGCGACGCCGCTGGCCAAATAAGTGGCGGTGATGTTCAGGCCCATCGCGGTTCCGAAGATGCCAGCGAGCAGCATGGCGGCGATGCCTGCCACGATGTGCCACCCTCTGAATTTACCCACAATTCAAGCGTAACCCGCGCGATATCAGCGTTTCCGCGCAGGAGCGGGATCGTTGCTTGATCCTTATCACTGCTTCATGAAGCATCCCTTCATGAAGCGTCTCTTCACTAAACACCGGTACCCTCGTCGTCCTCGCCAGCCGGCGACGCGGTGCCCATGCCGTTCTTCTTCTGCGTCTCGAGCCAGGCCATGATGTCGGCCAGCCGGATCCGTCGGTGCGTTCCGCGGTATTCGACCGGGATCTCGCCGCGGTCGGTCATGTTCCGCAGGTACGTGTGCGAAATCCCCGCAAGTTCCGCGGCCCGGGACGTCGTCAGCATCTCCTCGACGCTGCTGACGGTAACGGCCTCGCCGCGGCTGAAGCGGCCCAGCAAGTCGACGACGGCGTCCCGCGCCGCGGGCGGCAGCCGGTGGACGGTGCCGTCGACGAACACCGTGATGTCGTCACTGCCGTCGAGGGCGTACCGGAGTTTTTGCGCGTCCTCGGCCGGGAGGCCGGCCGTCACACGGGGAGCTATCAGTGCCATGAGTGCATCCTAGCGGCACCGGCGCAGCGGAAGGGCCTGTCGGTGGTCCGGCCGACGGGCCCACCGACTGCGGGCCCACCGGCTGCCGCGCGGTTACAGCCCAAGGTCCTCCAGAACCGGCAGTTTTGCCCGGACCCAGGCCCGGGCCTCAGTTGCGCTCGGCGCGGACAAGGCCAGCTTGGCCAGCTCCTGCGCTTCGGCCAGGGTGACAGTCTTCAGCACGGCGGCGACGGCCGCGATGGAACGCGCCGTCATGGACAGGGTGGTGACGCCCAGCCCCGTGAGGACGACGGCGAGGGCCGGGTCCGCGGCGGCCTCGCCACACACGCCGACCGGCTTGTTGTGCCCCTCGGCGGCCGAACCCTCTACCGTCAGGCCCACGAGCCGCAGTACGGCCGGCTGCCAGGGGGTGTTCAGGGCGGCCAGCGGGCCGAGCTGGCGGTCGGCGGCCATGGCGTACTGGGTGAGGTCGTTGGTGCCCAGGCTTGCGAAGCCGACTTCGCGGAGGATGGCCTCTGCCGTCAGGGCGGCGGACGGGACCTCCACCATGACGCCGGGGGTCTTGATCCCTGCCGTGGCGCAGAGCGAGGCAAAACGGGCCGCCTCCTCCGCGGTGGAAATCATCGGGGCCATCACCCAGACGTCGGCCTCGGATGCCTTCTCGGCCAGGGCGATTGCCTGCAGCTGGCGCTCCAGGACCCCCGGCGTGGTGAAATCTGTCCGGTAGCCGCGGACGCCCAGGGCGGGGTTGGGCTCGGTGGCGTCGGTCAGGAACGGCAGCGGCTTGTCCGCGCCGGCGTCGAGCGTGCGGAGCACTACCTTCTTGCCCGGGAAGGCGTCGAAGACGCCCTGGTAGGCGGCAGCCTGTTCTTCCACGGTCGGTTCGGTGTCCCGCTCGAGGAAACAGAACTCGGTCCGGAACAGCCCCACGCCCTGGGCGTTCAGGCCGGCTGCGGCCACGGCGTCCTTGGCGCCGCCGACGTTGGCGAGGAGCGGCACGAGGTGGCCGTCCGACGTCGTGCCCGTCCCGTCAAAGGCGGCCAACAGCGACGCCGTGGCGGCCCAGTGGGCTGCTGCCGCGCGCTGGGACTCATCCGGGTTCGCGGTGATGAAGCCGGCCGCGCCGTCCACATACACCTCGGTGCCATCGGCGAGCTCGTCGACCCCGACGGCGGCGACCACCGCCGGCAGGCCGAGCGAGCGGGCGATGATCGCCGTGTGCGACTGCGGCCCGCCGCCGGCTGTGACCAGGGCCAGGACCTTTTCCGGATCCAGGGTGGCAGTATCGGCGGGGGCCAGATCCTCGGCGACGAGGATGAACGGAGTGGAGGACACGGGAATGCCCGGCGCGGGAACCCCGCGCAGTTCCGCCACGATCCGGGACCGGACATCCAGGACGTCCGTGGCGCGCTCGGCCATGTAGCCGCCGAGGTTGTGCAGCATTTCCGAGACGGAGGCGCCAGCCTCCCAGATCGCCCGCTGCCCGGACGCGCCGCGGCCGATCAGCTTGGCGGCGGATTTGAGCAGCATCGTGTCGGTGGCCATGAGGGCCGTGGCCTCGAGGACGGCCTTGCCGTCGCCGGTGACGGTCTCGGAGCGGGCCTTGAGTTCGTCGTGGACGGATTTAGCCGCGGCCTTCAGTGCCGCCGTCGCGTCTTCTGCTGTGACGCCGGCGGGAAGCTGTTCTCCGGCGGGCGGTTCGCTGATCGGTTTGGGCATCTGGCGGATGGTGCCGATGATGCGTCCGGGGCTAACGCCTACTCCTGGGAAGTTCTGCACTGAAGGTCCTCATTCTCTGTCGTAGGCCAGTGGCCACTAAGGCGGTAAACCAGGTGCCGCGCTGACCCTGCTGATCATTTGTGCCTGCGGCTGACGGCTACGTCAACGGGCGGGTCACGGCACCTGCAAAAATTGTATGTGATGCAGTTCATATAGCGTTGCTATAGGTGCTAGGGTAGCGGTTATGAGTATCGATGGCCAGCTACCACCCAAGGCCCGGCTGCTGCGAGCGGCCGCCGAGCTGCTGGCCAACTCGGGCGGATCCGCAGTCTCGACCCGCCAGATCACACAGCTGGCCGGTGTTACGGCACCGACCCTCTACCACCACTTTGGTGACAAGGAGGGGCTGTTCGACGCCGTCGTCGCAGCAGGTTTTGACGAATATGTCGCGGGCGAACGTGACTTCGCGCCCTCTGGCCAACCGCTGGAGGATATCCGCAGGATGTGGGACAACCATGTCCAGTTCGGGCTGAAACAGCCGGAACTGTACCTCGTCATGTTTGGCAATATCCGCCCTGAGAGCCGTCCGGCGATCGTCGCTGATGCCGAGGCCCTCATGGAGGAGATGCTCAACAAGGCGGCGGTCTCCGGCCAGCTCAACGTCCCGCCCAAGGAGGCGGCCCGGTCCATCCTGGCGGCCAACGTGGGCGTGACCCTCATGCTGATCGCGGAAAAGGTACCGGAGCGGAACCTCGAGCTCTCCGCCATGACCCGCGACGCCATGATCTTTGCGGTTTCCACCGAGCAGGCCCGGGACAACGGTTCTGTTGACAGCGGGAAATCCTCAGTGGTTGTGGCGGCCATTGCATTGAACGCAGCACTCCAGGCGTCCCACTCGGACCAGCTCTCCAGCTCGGAACTCAAGCTCTTCCTCGAATGGCTCCACCGGATCTCCAACAGCTCCACCAGCTAGCTCGGCGAAATTATCGGACCATCCTGCAAAGCAGCGGGAACGACGGTTAGGAACAGACATGGCAACAGAGACAGTTGCGAAACCAAAGACCAGCGTGCGGGTACACGTTCAGAAATTCGGGACGTTCCTGTCCGGAATGATCATGCCCAACATCGGCGCCTTCATCGCCTGGGGCTTCATCACGGCGCTCTTCATCCCGGCGGGCTTCTTCCCCAATGCGGAGCTCGGCAAGCTTGTCGGGCCGATGATCACCTACATGCTCCCACTCCTGATCGGCTACACCGGCGGCCGGATGGTCTACGGCGTGCGCGGCGGCGTGGTGGGTGCCGTGGCCACCATGGGCGTCATCGTCGGTACGGACATCCCGATGTTCATCGGCGCCATGATCCTTGGCCCGCTCACGGCCTGGCTCATGATGAAGGCGGACAAGATCTGGGAAGGCCGCGTCAAGCCCGGCTTCGAAATGCTGATCGACAACTTCTCGGCAGGCATCCTGGCCGCCGCCATGGCGGTCGTCGGCATGCTGGTGGTCGGCCCCATCGTGAAGGCATTCAGCAATGGCGCCAGCGCCGTGGTCGAATTCCTCGTCCTCAACGGCCTGTTGCCGTTCACGAGCATCTTCATCGAGCCCGCGAAGGTCCTGTTCCTCAACAACGCCGTCAACCACGGCATCCTCACCCCGCTGGGCACGCAGCAGGCGCTCGAGCAGGGCAAGTCCATCCTGTTCCTGCTCGAAGCCAACCCCGGTCCGGGCTTCGGCATCCTGCTCGCCTTTTCAATCTTCGGCAAGGGTCTGGCCAAGGCGTCCGCGCCGGGCGCGGCAGTGATCCAGTTCGTCGGCGGCATCCATGAGATCTACTTCCCGTACGTCCTGATGAAGCCGATGACGATCTTCGCCGCAATCGGCGGCGGCATGACCGGTATCTTCACGCTCGTGGTCACCGGCGCCGGACTCCGGTCCCCGGCCGCCCCGGGCAGCATCATCGCGGTCTACGCCTCAACGGCACGCGACAGCTACGTCGGCGTGACGCTCTCCGTTCTGTTCGCCACCACGGTTTCCTTCCTCATCGCTTCGGTGATCTTGAAGGCCAGCAAGGCGCCCGCAGAAGACGACCTCGACCAGGCCACGCACCGGATGGAGGCTCTGAAGGGCAAGAAGAGCTCGGTTTCCGCGGCCCTGATCGGTGAGGGCGTGGGTGCCAGCGGCGTCGCTGTCCTCGCGACCCCGATCAAGAACATCGTCTTTGCGTGCGACGCCGGCATGGGCTCCAGCGCGATGGGCGCCTCGGTGCTCCGCAACAAGATCAAGGCCGCCGGTTTCCCGGACGTCAAGGTCACGAACTCCGCCATCGCCAACCTCACCGACACGTACGACGTCGTCATCACCCACCAGGACCTGGCCGAGCGGGCCAAGCCCGCGACCGCCAGCGCCGTGCATGTCTCCGTGGACAACTTCATGAACAGCCCGCGATACGACGAGATCGTGGAGTTGGTCGAGGCAAGCAACACGGAAGCAGACACGACGGACGCCGGCACTGCTGCCGCGGCCGCCGTCGGCACCCCGGTGGCCCCCGCGGAGGCCGAGCCGGACGCCGAGACGGGTCCCGCAGGCATCCTGGTGGCCGAAAGCGTCATCCTCAACGGCACCGCCACCACGCGGGACGCCGCGATCGATGAGGCCGGACAGCTGCTGCTGGACCGCGGCGCCGTCGACTCCGGCTACATTGACGCCATGCACGAACGCGAGGAATCCGTCTCCACCTACATGGGCAGCTTCCTCGCCATCCCGCACGGCACCAACGCCGCGAAGGACCACATCATGAAGTCCGCGGTATCGGTGATCCGCTACCCGAACGGCATCGACTGGAACGGCAAGGAAGTGAAGTTCGTGGTCGGCGTGGCCGGCGTCAACAACGAACACCTGCACATCCTGTCCTCGATTGCCAAGGTCTTCACCAACAAGGCCCAGGTGGCCCAGCTCGAGGCAGCCACCACGGTTGACGAAGTGCTGGCCCTGTTCGGAAAGGTCAACTCCTAGTGAAGGCTGTTCATTTCGGAGCCGGAAACATCGGGCGCGGATTCGTGGGCCTGCTGCTGCACGAGGCCGGGTATGAGGTGGTGTTCGCCGACGTCGCGGACGCCCTCATCACCCAGCTGGCCGCGGCGGACAGCTACCAGGTCCACGAAGTGGGAGAGAACCCCGCCGTCCGCACCATCGACAACTTCCGTGCGCTGAACTCCGGCACCCAGGAAGCCGACGTTGTCGCGGAAATCGCGACGGCTGACATCGTCACCACCGCCGTCGGGCCGCACATCCTGAAGTTTGTGGCGCCTGTGATCGCCAAGGGGATCGCGGCCCGCGCCCCCGGGCTGGCGCCGCTGCAGGTGATGGCGTGTGAGAACGCCATCAACGCGACCGATATCCTCAAGTCCGAAGTTGCGGCCCAGTGGGATCCGGCCGCCGGGTCCCTGGACGCTGCCGCCGTGTTTGCCAACACGGCAGTGGACCGGATCGTGCCCAACCAGGAAGCCGGGCAGGGCCTGGACGTCACGGTGGAGACGTTCTATGAGTGGGTGATCGACCGCACCCCGTTCACCGGGCAGGCGCCGGTGATCCCGGGCGCGACCTTCGTGGACGAACTGGAGCCGTACATCGAACGGAAGCTGTTCACCGTCAACACGGGCCACGCGGCGGCGGCCTACTTCGGTTTCGAGGCCGGCCTGGGCAAGATTTCCGAGGCCATGGCCGATCAGGACGTCGCGGCCGACGTGCGCGCCGTCCTGGACGAAACCAAGGAGCTGCTGGTGGCCAAGCACGGCTTCAACCGCGGGGATCAGGAGGCGTACGTGGAGAAGATCCTGGGCCGCTTCTCCAACCCGCACCTGCCGGACACCGTCAACCGGGTGGGCCGTGCCCCGCTGCGCAAGCTCAGCCGGCACGAACGCTTCATCGGCCCCGCTGCCGAGCTGGCCGAGCGCGGAATTGTCCCCGAGGCGCTGCTCGGGGCGATCGCCGCGGCCCTGCGCTTCAACGATCCGGCCGACGCCGAGGCCGTGGAGCTGGCGAAAATCCTCTCCGCGTCCACTCCGGACGAGGCCACGGAGACGATCACCGGCCTGGCAGCGGACCACCCGCTGTTCGCCGCGGTCTCCTCCCTCATCGAGGAAGCCAAGGCCGTCGTCTGATTAACGCCCTAGCTGGGCCGGCGCCGGAACTCACGCGAGTTCCGGCGTCGGCGTTTTAAGCCGTCACCCGCCCGTTGCGCTATCACCTACGGCTGCTACTCGCCGCCCAAAGTCAACTGGTGGGAGCAACGCCGGGGATTAGGCTGCGTGCAGCAGCTGGTTCAGCCGGCTGGCTGGGGTTTCGAGGTTGAGGGTGGG
>NZ_JAQFIF010000002.1 GCF_029504395.1 Arthrobacter sp. ES3-54 | reverse complement strand
TGCTCCGCCAGCTCCAGGGTGCCTTCATCCGCCGCCGGCGCCACGGCCTGCACCACCTCGAGATCTACGCGACCACCGAACAGTTCGAACACCTCATCACCGTCATGAACACCGCCACCAACCCCCGCACCGGCAACGGCGGACCCTCCTTAGTCGCGGACACCGGCGAGGGTCCTGGCGCCGCAGCCACTGCCGCCGGCGATGGCTGGGCCGCAGACACAGCGTCCGGTGTTGGGTGGGCTGCAGGCGCAGCCGCCGGCGATGGTTGGGCCGCAGACACTGCTTTCGGTGTTGGGTGGACCGCAGACACTGCCGCCGGCATCACCGGCGCTGGTTGGGCTGCAGGCGCAGCCTCCGGTGTGGGTTCGGTCGCCGGAGACAGGTGGGCTGTAGGCACCGCCTCTGGTGAGGGTTCCGTCAGTGCGGCCGCCGCCCGGGTCGTGGCCTGCGTTTCCTGTGCTGCCGGCACGGATCCGGTGGGCGCGGGCGCGTCGGCTGCCGACACCGATCCGGTGGGCGCGGCCGCGCCGGCTGCCGTCCCCGCCCTGGAGGACCGGCCCGTCCCCGGCGGTTGGGCCGCCGCGGCGGAGGACCCCGCGCTGCCGGTGCTGGACCTCCGCTCCCGCCCGCAGAAGCTGCTCGACGGCCTGGTCGGTGCATGCAAACTCGCCCTCGCCGCCGGAACCCTGCCGGCCGCCGGCGGGCTGCGTCCGCAGGTCATGGCCACCATCGACTACCGCGACCTGCTCACCCGGCTCCAGGACAGCGCCGGCG
Organism: Arthrobacter sp. ES3-54; assembly: GCF_029504395.1. Lineage (GTDB taxonomy): Bacteria > Actinomycetota > Actinomycetes > Actinomycetales > Micrococcaceae > Arthrobacter. The sequence goes on along the minus strand of NZ_JAQFIF010000002.1, from coordinate 573,500 downwards.
CCGCGCCGGAGGCCGTCCCCGCAGGCTTCCGCCAGTCGCCGGGCCCGGTGGGCACCGGGTCGCTGCTGTTCACCGGGCCCGTCACCGCCTCCACCATCCGGAAGATCGCCTGCGACGCGGACATCATCCCGGTCCTGCTCGGCGGCGAGGGCCGGGTCCTGGACATCGGCCGGGCCTCCCGGGTTTTTCCGCCGCACATCCGCAAGGCCCTCACGGCCCGGGACCGGGGCTGCGCCTTTCCCGGCTGCACCATCCCCGCGCCCTGGTGCGAGGCCCACCACATCGATTACTGGTCCCGCGGCGGGAGCACCGGAACCGAGAACGGGGTCCTGCTCTGTTCCCATCACCATCACGTGATCCACAAGGAACACTGGACCATCCTGCTCCGCACCGGGATTCCCTGGTTCATCCCGCCGCCCCACCTCGACCCCCGCCGGCAGCCCCGGCGCAACCACTACTTCCGGCCAGCAGATCCAGCGGCTGCCGCGTGACAGGGTGCCCTGCGGCGTCGACCGCGGCACCCCACGATGGCTCCACGACGGCTCCACGACGGCAGCCTGGGCCGTGACCACTCAAGCTCGGACAGGGCTCGCGGCACCGCAGTCAGCGGCCCACGTCACCCGGACTGTCGTACCGGCCACGCCGTTGGCGGCCGCGGGGAACGCGCTTTCAGTTTCTCAGGTACGTGGGGCACGTGGAGGAGTATTATTCCTTCCGGGGGGCGGGCCTGGAAAGAGAATAGCCATGCTCAAGGACAAGCAAGTCGGCGCAGTGCTACCGGCAGCAGACATCACCCGTGCAAGGAATTTCTACCGCGATAAGCTCGGGCTCGAACCCGAAAACCCGGATGCCCAAGATAACCTGCAGTACAAGTGCGGCGGCGGAACCGGGTTCCTGCTATACGAGACGCCTAACGCCGGCACCGCCAAGAATACGCAGATCGGCTGGTCGGTCGACGACCTGCCGGCTGCCGTCGCGGAGCTACGGGCCAAAGGAGTCGCCTTCGAGGAGTACGACTTCCCCGGACTGAAAACCGAGGACGGCATCGCCAGCACCCCCGACGGAAGCACGGCCGCGTGGTTTCTGGACACTGAGGGGAACATCCTGAGCCTGAACCACATGGCCTAGGTGCCAGTCGGCGGACTGCAGGCAAGATCCTGCCGGGAATCGAGTTGCCGGACACAAGCCCAGACACGGAGTCTGGGCATGCAGCCCGGACACGGAGCCCGGCAACAAAGCCCAAACGCAAGGATCAAACACAAGCCCGGTCGGATCGCGGAAGCGCGGCCCGGCCGGGCTATGTGCGCGCCCAGGGCCGGGCTTCGTGCATCCCTGAGGTTACTGGTCGGTGCCGGCGTCCGGTTCCTCTGACCACGCCATGCTGGGTCCAATCGCGTCGATCGCCTGGGACAGCGGGATTCCGGAGCCGTCGCGGCGGCCATGCTCGCCGGGGAGTGAGCGCGCCACGCCGGCAAGTGAGGAAGCCTTGGCCGGACCGTGGCCGGCCCAGCCGAGGAGCAGTGTGTCCTCGCCCTTGAGGAAGCGGTGGGCCCGCACCCCGGCAGTGGCCCGGCCCTTGACCGGGTATTCGGCCAGCGCGGTGACCTTCGCGGCCCCCGGGGCCGTGCCCGGCAGGGCGCCGTCCGTCCCCGCGATGGTCACGACGACGGCGGCGTCGTCAGCGGGGCTGGCGGTCCCGAAGAACATCACCCTGTCCCCGGCGGCCAGCTTGATCCCGGCCATGCCGCCCGCGGTCCGGCCCTGCGGGCGGACGGCGGAGGCACTGAAGCGCAGCAGCTGGGCCTGGCGCGTGATGAAGACGAGGTCGTCGTCGTCGGACCCGGCCGGTGCAACGCCAACCACGGTGTCCTTGTCCTTGAGTGCGATCACTTCCCAGTCCTCGCGGTTCAGCGGATAGTCCGGCTGCACCCGCTTGACCACGCCCTGGGCGGTTCCGATTGCGAGGACCTGGTCCAGCGGCGCGAAGGCCACCAGCGACTCGCCCTTCAGGAGCGTGATGAAATCCTTGGCTGCGACGCCGCCGGCCATATTCGGCGTGCCTGAAGTCGGGGGCAGCACGGGCATGTCCATGACCTGCAAGCGCAGCATGCGGCCCTGCGAGGTCACGGCTGCGATCTCGCCGCGGGCGGTGGTCTTGACCACCGAGGAGAAGACGTCATGCCGGGTCCGCGGACCGGCCTCGGCCAGGCTGTCCTGGTTGGCGGTGCGGGCGATCTGCCCGGACACGGTGAGGATGGCCCAGCAAGGATCGTCCGCGATCTCAAGGGCAAGCGGTGCGGCCTTGCCCTTGGCGCCGTTGGCTGCGCCCACTGCGGCTGCCACGGTGGGGGAGACGGCCTCCGATTCCAGCAGCACGGTCCGGCGCGGCGTGCCATATTTCTCCGCGATCTCACCCAGTTCGTCCGACACCAGGGCACGGAGCAGCGCGGGGGAGCCCAGGACAGCCTCCAGCTCGGCGATCTCCCGCCGGAGCTCCTCCTGCTCCTTCTCCAGCTCGACCCGGGAATACTTGGTCAGCTGCCGCAGCCGCAGTTCCAGGATGTAGTTGGCCTGGATCTCGGTGAGATCGTAAATGGACATCAGCCGGGACCGGGCCGCGGCAACCTCGTCGGAGGACCGGATGATCTGGATGACCTCGTCGATGTCCACGATCGCGACCAGCAGGCCCTCGACCAGGTGCAGGCGGTCTTTCTTCTTGCCCAGCCGGAAGCCAGTGCGGCGCCGGACGACATTGATCCGGTGGTCCACGTAGACCGAGAGCAGCTGGAGCAGCCCGAGGGTCTGCGGCTGGCCGTCGACGAGGGTGACGTTGTTGATGCCGAAGGAGTCTTCCATCGGGGTGTAGCGGTAGAGCTGCTGGAGCACGGCGGTGGGATTGAAGCCGTTCTTAAGCTCAATGACCAGGCGCAGGCCGTGCTTGCGGTCCGTGAGGTCCACGACGTCGCTGATGCCGGTGAGCTTCTTGCCGTTGACGGCGTCCTTGATTTTCTCGATCACCTTCTCCGGCCCCACCATGTACGGCAGTTCCGTGACCACCAGGCCGGTGCGGCGGGCCGAGAGCTGCTCGATGTCCACCTTCGCTCGGGTCTTGAAGGAGCCGCGGCCGGTGGCGTAGGCGTCGCGGATGCCGTCCAGGCCCACGATCCGGCCGCCGGTGGGCAGGTCCGGGCCGGGGACGAACCTCATGACGTCCTCAAGCGTGGCGTCCGGGTTGTCGATCAGGTGCCGGGCGGCGGCGATGACTTCCACGAGGTTGTGCGGGGCCATGTTGGTGGCCATGCCGACGGCGATGCCCGTGGCGCCGTTGACCAGCAGGTTGGGGAACGCGGCCGGCAGCACCTCCGGCTGGGTCAGCTGGTTGTCGTAGTTGGGAACGAAATCGACGACGTCCTCGTCGAGGTGGTCCGTGAGGGTCAAGGCCGCGGCCGCCAGCCGGGCCTCGGTGTAGCGGGGGGCCGCGGGGCCGTCGTCGAGCGAGCCGAAGTTGCCGTGCCCGTCGATCAGCGGCAGCCGCAGGGAGAAGTCCTGGGCCATGCGCACCATGGCGTCGTAGATCGCGGCGTCGCCGTGCGGATGCAGCTTGCCCATGACCTCGCCCACCACGCGGGCGCTCTTGACGTGGCCGCGGTCCGGGCGCAACCCCATGTCCGACATCATGTAGAGAATTCGCCGCTGGACGGGCTTCAACCCGTCGCGGGCGTCAGGGAGCGCCCGCGAGTAGATCACCGAATAGGCATACTCGAGGAATGAGCCTTCCATCTCGGACGTGACATCGATATCAACGATGTTCTCGGTGAAATCCTGACTGGCTTCCCCGGCCGGGGGCGTGGTTTGGCGGCGTGCCATAAGGCTGGTGGATCCTTCTGAGGGTGCTGAACGGGTACTGCGTAAGTTTATGACTAGGCTAAGCCTATGGTGGATCAGCCGGCGGACGGCGTATATCCGGAATATTGGGAAGCCGATGTTGTCCTGCGCGACGGCGGCACAGCGCATGTGCGCCCCATCCACCCCTCCGATGCAGATGCCGTTCAGGCCTTCCACGTGGGCCAGTCCCAGAAGTCCATCTACATGCGCTTCTTCGCCTTCAAATCCAAGCTTTCCAGCAAGGAACTCAAGCGCTTCACCGAGGTGGACTTTAAGGACCGGGTGGCCCTTGTGATCACGATCGGCGGCGAAATCCTGGGCATCGGCCGCTATGACCGGCTCGACGACCCTGCGGAGGCCGAAGTCGCTTTCAACATCGCCGACGCCCACCAGGGCCGCGGCATCGGCTCGATCCTGCTCGAACACCTCGCCGCCGCCGCCCGTGAAAACGGGATCCGCAAATTCAGCGCTGAAGTGCTTCCGGAGAACCGCAAGATGCTCATGGTCTTCTCCGATGCCGGCTACGACGTCAAACGGCACTTCGACGACGGCGTGATCAGCCTTGAGTTCAACATCGACCCCACCGACAAGTCCCGCGCCGTGATGGAATCCCGGGAGCACCGCGCCGAGGCCCGCAGCATCCAGGAACTGCTCGCCCCGTCCTCCGTGGCCGTGATTGGCGCCAGCCGCAAATGGGGCACCGTGGGCTACCAGCTCCTCGAGCACGTCATAGAAGGCGGGTTCAGCGGCCCGGTCTATGCAATCAACCCGGAGGCCCTGGAACTCGCCGGCATGCTCTCCTTCGCCCGGCTCTCCGAGGTCCCCGGCCCGGTCACCCTCGCCATCATCGCGGTCCCGTACGACGAAGTACCTAAGGTGGTCGAGGAATGCGCCGCCGCTGGCGTCAAGGGGATCGTGGTGGCCACCGCCGGGTACGCGGACGACGGCGAACGCGGTCTGGCCCGCCAGCGCGAGCTGGTGCGGCAGGCCCGCGCCAACGGGATGCGCGTGATCGGCCCGGCGTCGCTGGGCATCGTCAACACCAACCCGGCCGTGTCCCTCAACGCCTCGATGGCGCCCGCCTTGGCCCGCCGCGGCGGCCTGGGGCTGTTCAGCCAGTCTGCCGCGATCGGCGTCTCCCTCTATGCCGCCTCCAGTCGTCGCCGGGTGGGCATCTCGACCTTCCTCTCCGCGGGCAACCGGGCGGACGTCTCCGGCAACGACATGATGCAGTACTGGGAGGACGACGCCGACACCACTGCGGTGGGCCTGTACCTGGAATCGATCGGCAATCCGCGCAAGTTCTCCCGGCTGGCCCGCCGCCTGGCCCGGACCAAGCCCGTGATTGTGGCCAAGTCCGACGCCATGGGCCTGAACCTGCCGCCCGGGCACGCCGTCCGTACCACCCTGGCGCCCCCGGAGGCGCTGGACGCCATGATGCGCCAGGCCGGCGTGATCCGGGTCGAGACTATCGAAGAGCTCATGGACGTCGCCCAGATCGTGTCGAGCCAGCCGCTGCCCAAGGGCGCCGGGATCGCCGTTTTCAGCAACTCGCGCGCCCTGGGCAAGGTGGTCGCGGACAGTGCCGCCCGCCAGGGGCTCGGGGTGGAGCGGATTGTTGCCGACGTCGATCTCGAAGCCGGCATGTCCCGGGCGCTGCCAGCCCTGCGGCGGAGCCTGCAGGAAACCCTCACCCCGGACACTGTGCATGCGGCGGTTGTGGCTCTGCTTCCGGCGCGCGGTCTCACTGTCGAAAAGATCGCCGGCGTCCTGGCCGAATGTTCCGCGGCGGCCGGCAAACCGGTGGTTGCCGCCTTTAGCGGAATCCTTGACCCCTCCATTTACGTGGAAGGCATGGTCGGAGCGGAACCGGAGCAGCCACACCAGCCCCTGCTTGCTCCACCTGTTCCGTGCTACTCCAACCCGGGGGCGGCGGTGGCGGCCCTGGCCGCCGTCGTGCGCTACGCCCAGTGGCTGGACCGGGATCAGGGCCTGTTTGTGGAACCCGAAGGTTGCCGCCCGGCGGCTGCCCGGGCGGACCTGGAGCTGCTGCTGGGCAATGTGGGCGGCGAGCAGCTCGTCCGGCTGGACCAGGACACGGCCGCGCAGCTGCTGGGCCACTACGGCATCCGGCTGGTTCCGTCCGTCGGGTTCGAGACGACGGAGGAGGCCGTGGCAGCGGCCGAGCAGCTCGGCTGGCCTGTGGCTCTGAAGACCACGGATCCCGCGCTGCGGCACCGGCTGGACCTGGGAGGTGTGCGGCTGGACATCCAGGACGCTGATTCGCTGCGGCGCAACGTGCTGCAGATGCGCAAGTCGCTGGAACGTTACGGCTCCCCGTCCCTCGAAGTGCAGACAATGGTGCCCGTGGGGCAGGCCTGCACATTCCGTGCCATTGAAGATCCGCTGCTGGGGCCCGTGATCTCCTTCGGCCTGGCCGGCGACGCCGTGAACCTGCTCGATGACTGGGCCCACCGCGTGCCGCCGCTCTCCGGCTCCGACGTCCAGGACTTCATCCGGGCGCCCCGGGCGTCGCGGAAACTCTTCGGGTATCAGGGCCTGCCCGCCGTAGACGTCACGGCCCTGGAGGACCTCGCCGCCCGCCTCACCAGGCTGAAGGACAACCATCCGGAGATCGCGCTGGTGCACTTCAACCCCGTCCTCGCCGGGCCCGACGGCGCCTCGATCCTTGCCGCCGACGTCAGGATCGCGAACGCCGCCCAGCGGACGGACAGTGCGCGCCGGGCGATGCGCAGCTAGGCCCCTGCTTGCCGGTGCGGCCCTGCCGGCCGTCCCAGCCGGCGTCGGCGTCCGGGGCCGGCAGTTAGCAAGTCCCCTGCCGATCTGTGAAAATGGAGACTATGAGCTCCCAGCCTCCAACACCCAAGCCCCTGGCGACCGCCCCCGCACGCCAGACCGCGCACCACCACGGCCTCCATGACCACAGTGCGCAGGGCCAGAGCCTGGAAGGGTCCCTCCAGCAGGCCGGTTTCTACCCCCGGCTCGTGGCTGACGTCGTCGCCGATGCCCTGGACGGCCGCGACTGCGTGGCCCACCTGGTCCATCTCGAGACCCACTTTGATCGCGCCGAGGTCCGCCGCCACATCACTGTCCTGGTGTTGACCGATGACATGCTGGTCATCACCCATGTCGATGACCAGCAGCTCGACGACGCCGGTGAGCAGACCGTCGCCCAGGTGTCCACCGAGTCCGTCCCCGTGACCCAGATCCGCTCGGTGGTCCTGAGCTATGTCTATGCCCAGCCGCAGGACTACAAGCCCTCCGACCCTGTCCGGGAGCTGACGCTGTCCATCGCGTGGTCCGGCGGCCAGCGCCTCGACATGGGCCCGGCCAGCTGCGGGGACCCGCAGTGCGAGGCCGATCATGGCTACAGCGGCACCATCGCGCAGGAAGACATCGTCCTGCGGATCAGCGCCGAAGCGGACGGCCTGCAGGCCGTGCAGGACGCCAAGCTGTTCGCCCGCGCCTTGCGTGCCGTGAACACCGGCTCCGCGGCCCCGGTCCCGCACAACGGGCCCGGCCTGCCGCCCCGACCGCGGATGGGTGTGTTTGGAAACCGCCTCAGCCGCGGCCACCAACGCTGACATGGCTCGCGTCCGTCAGTCTGAACCCGCCCAAGATCAGCTGCCAGATCCGGCGCTAAGGCCCTCCCCGGCCGCCACCGGGGTCGCCTTGCCTGTCCCGCTGGCCTCCGGCGCCGGCCCGTCCCCCCTCCCGGCCGCCCCGGCGTTCGGACACCGGTCCATCGCCGAGGTAATGACCAGCGCCGCTGCAAGCCTGGGCGTCCCCGGATTCGAGAACAAACTGAATCTTCCGCCCGCCAAACGCGTGTGCGTGGTGCTGGCCGACGGACTGGGCCGGAATCTGTTGAAGCAGAAGATCGCCCACACCCCGTTCCTGCGAACGGTCCTGCAGGCCGGGCAGGGCCAGGTGCCCGTCTCGCTGGACTCGGCGTTCCCGTCCACCACGGCGGCTTCCCTCGCCAGCTTTGGCACCGGACTTTCGGCGGGCCAGCACGGCATGGTGGGCTACGACGTCCTGGACCCGGATCAGGACCGGGTAGTGAACATGCTGAGCAACTGGGACGCCGGCGTGGACCCGCGGACATGGCAACCGTTCCCCACCGTGTTCGAAAGAGCCGCGGAGCACGTCGATGTCACCACCGTCAGCCTCCCTCAGTTCAGCACGTCGGCCATGACCGAGGCCGCGCTCCGCGGAGGCCGTTTCATCACCGGAATCACCTCGCACGCCCGGACCGAAGCGGCCGCCGAGGCCATGGCCGGCGCCGGGCCCTCGCTGATGTACTTCTACGTCAATGAGCTCGACAAGGCCGGGCACCGCCACGGCTGCCAGTCACCCCAGTGGGAGTACCAGCTCGAGGAACTCGATGCCACGGTGCGGCGGCTCAGCGCCACGCTGCCCGCCGGCACCACTGTGCTGCTGACGGCGGACCACGGAATGGTGGATGTGCCCGAGTCGCAGCGGATCGACTACTCCGCGGAGCCGGCACTCCTCGCCGGCGTCCGGCACACCGCCGGCGAGCCGCGGATGGTCCATTTGTACCTCGAAGATGGAAGGGACGACACCGCCCGCGCACGCCTGCTGGCAAACTGGCGGTCCCGTTTCGGGGACAGAATATGGGCTTTCACCCGTGAGGAAGCGATCGCGGGCGGGCTGTTCGGTGATGTGCGGCCCGAGGCCGCCTTGCGGATCGGTGACGTCATGATTGCGGCCCGGGACTCGCTGGCGCTTTACGATACGCGCAGGGTCCGGCCCACTGCCTTGGAGGTGGTGGGCCAACACGGGTCCCTGACGAAAGCCGAGCGGGAAGTCCCGCTGCTCTACTTCCAGGCTGATGGCAAGAAAGCGCCCCGCGGCTGACGTACCGGGCCCGAAATTCATGACGTAAATTCGGGCCGAAACTGGCGCCTCAAACCCCTGGAACGGTTCGCGGTTGGATGGACGCTTTCCCGGCTGTTCTCCGCCGTTCCCGGGTGTGCGTACTGGCGCCCCTACTATTGCTCTTACTGGTCGTTGCGGGTTCCGAAGACGATTTCGTCCCAGCTCGGTACGCTCGACCGCTTCGGCTTGGTGGGCTGGCGCTCCGGCTGCTCGGCGCCAGCGTCGTTCCGGCTGGCACCGTGTGACTCGCGGTGCTGTCGCCGGGACGATCCGCCGCCGATCAATTCATCCAGGCCCGGGCTGGCGGTGGGGGATTTGGCCGCCGGGCGCAGTTGCGAGGCCGCGATGGTGACTTCCCGGGTCTCGGTACTCACGCCGTCGTGCAGTTTCAGGGCATCGTCTTCCTCCGGGAGGCGCGGTGCGAGCGTCAGCCGGGAAAGCATTGACGGCCTGCCATCGCGGCGTCGCGTGAAGGCATCGGTTTCCGGGGCTGCGGCCTCGAGGGCCGGAACCTCCCGCTGCCCTGCATCTGATGTGGCGGGGTCGGATTTGGCAAGGCCGGATTCGGCGGGGTGGGCTTCGTCAGAGTCGGGATCGTCGGCCGCAGCGGCTTCGGAGAAGGACTCTGGTTCCGACGCATGTGGAACCTCGGGCACCTCTGCCGGACGGGGGTGGGCCGCGGGGACACCGGTGGTCAGGAGCGTGGCCAAGGCGTCGTCCGCGTCCTCGTCCACCCCGATCCGCTGTCCGCGGCGGGACCGCAGCATGTCCAGCAGCCCGTCGGCGTCCTGTTCCTGGTGGATCCGGTCCTGCTGAAGCAGCATCTGGTGAATAATGCTGTGCTGGCCGGTCGCCGTGCGGGCCGCGGCCTCAGCGTCAGTTTCAAAGTCGAAGGGCCGGTCGGAGACGGCCGTAAGGCGCCGCGTCGGCACGGGGCCTTCAAGCGGCTCAAGTTCGCTCAGCTGCTGGGCCCAGCGGTTGGCGTTCTGCAGGGACTTCCGGGCGGGATGGAAGGTCCACATGGCCGGCGGCTCCTCGCCGATCCCGGCCGGCCCGCCGGGCTTGGGCTCGAAGCGGGCCACCACGTTCCAGCTGCCGTCGGGACGTCGCCAGGAATCCCACTCCAGTGTTGAGGGTTCAACGCCGTAAGCCCTGAGGCGGTGCTCCACCATGTCGCTGAGGGACGCCGGGTTTTCACCGAACACGGACCGGTAGACGTCGTGGCCCGGGGCGGGGGAGGCCACCTCCACCTTGCGGGCCTGCTGGGCGATGTACTCGCGTTCGGCCAGGACCGGGCCCTCATAGCGCTGGACCTTCTCCAGCGGAATTCCGGACAGCTCCGCCACCTCGGCGGCGGTGGCTCCGTTGCGAATCCTGGTCTGGATGTCGCGCGGAGACATGGCAATAGGGGGCGGGACCGCGCTGGACGCGGTCTTCGCCGACATCCGGCTGGCTGCCACCCTCAGTGCTTCATCGATCGGCAGCTGGAACATCTCGCCGCCGGTGCCACTCAACAGGAGATGCTCTCCGTCGTCGTGGACACCTACAAGCCGTAGATCCTGCATACAAATCCTCCACCCTGGCATTACTAACAATCGAAACTCTGCCACCAGCGGGACGCATTTCGGGTTAGGACGGCAGGCGCGCCGTGATTTTCCGCGACTTTCCGCGACTTTCCGCCGAATTTTGTCGGTCTGCGGAAGAGGTCGTGGAGAGGAGACCGGCGGGCTCTGGCATTCGGGAGCCGCTTAAGCAAAAATGACCCGACACCGGGCACAAAAACCGCAAGTCCGGTGTTGTCAACGGTGAACCGCTCCCGGAGCCCAGGGTTACCAGCCCGGCGGGCCTCCTGGAACGGCGAATCAACCGAACGAATGCGGAGTGTGAGCGACAAATAATGGCGACTGATTACGATGCGCCGCGCAAGACCGAAGAGGACCTCAGTGAGGATTCGATTGAGGCTCTGAAGGCGCGGCGTACGGAGAAGCCTTCCGCCGTGGTGGATGAAGATGAGTCCGACCTTGCCGAAGGCTACGAACTCCCCGGCGCTGACCTGTCCGGGGAGGAACTGCTGGTCCGGGTCATGCCCGCCCAGGCAGACGAATTCACATGTGCCTCCTGCTTCCTCGTCCGCCACCGTTCGCAGATTGCCCGCGAAAAAGACGGCCTTAAGTACTGCAAGGATTGCGAGGGCTAGGCAGGCGGCAGCCTTGATTGGGAAACCCGGCGGTTTGGAGGCGGCGAGGAAACCGGCTGGAACCGGGAGCCCGGCGGTCAGGAACTAGGAGCTGAGCGCGGCGATCAGTTGCTCCGGGTGTCGGGTGGACGTGAGCCAATACGGGGTGCGATCCGAGGGGTCCTCGATCTCGATCCGAACCACCGGATCCACCCAGCCGCGGATACACAGGAACGCCAGTCCATTGAGCCGCGTGCCCCGTTCCGCCGTCGCTTCCTTGCCGCGGAACGCCGTGACCTTGCCCAGGAACCCGCGTTCAATCGAGGCCCTGCCCACTTTCAGGGTGGTCCTGGTGACAGTGATTGACGGCGTGGACAGCACCAGCAGTACGGAGATGACGACGAAGATCACGATCGCCGCGGTAATGCCGGCCCAGATGCTGATGGGCGCCAGCATGAGGATCCCTGCGCTGGAGAACAATGCCGACACCAGCCAGATCCAGAAGTTCGGCCAGAGCTTCTCGGCGTAGAGGACAGTGGAGTCGCTCGGGGCGCTCTTCGGGGCAGGCGCAGCTGCGCTGGATTCGGGCATAAGCACAGCTTTTCATCTTTCCCTGGCTATTTCACCTCGGCTCCAGTCCGGTGCCAACGTCCCACCATCCCGCATCAGAGCCCACTGCAATCGCGTGGGCGGCGGGCGCGGGCAGGCCAGCGGCGGCTAGGACGAAGTTCCGTGCGGGCGTTAGAGTGAGGGACTGTGACTGAAGAAAACACCGCCGTCGCCAGTGCCGCATTGACGGCCAGCGACGCAGCCTACGGAACGCCCACCTTGACGGTACAGCTGAAAATGCTCGACGACGGGCTCGAGCCGCCGTCGTACGCGCACCCGGGCGACGCCGGCGCCGACCTACGCGCCCGCGAGGACGTCGTCCTCGCGCCGGGGGAGCGCCGCCTCGTTCCCACAGGCGTATCGATTGCGCTCCCGGATGGCTTCGTAGCGTTGATCCACCCCCGGTCCGGCCTCGCCACCAAGCACGGATTGACGGTTGTGAACGCTCCCGGCACGGTGGACGCCGGCTACCGCGGAGAAATCGCGGTGACACTGCTCAATACGGACCGGGACGAGGCGATCGAGCTCCGTCGCGGCGATAGAATTGCACAAATGGTCATTCAGCGTGTGGAGTACGCGAGGTTCCTCCCGGTCGAGGAGCTCGACGGCTCTGTTCGCGGCGGGGGCGGCTTCGGCTCTACCGGCGGTTTCGGCGGACCGGCCTGAGCGCAGGCCCCGGCCTGGCCACGGGAGCCATTCCGGATTTTGAAGCGCCGCACGGGCACTGAAGCAACACTGGCACTGAAGCGACTTAGGCACTGAAGCAACACGGGCACGGAAGCAACACAGGCGCTGACGCAACATCAGCGGTGCAGGGAAAAATGAGCAGGCGGCCGCAGGGTAGCGGGCGGCCCCGCGGACAGGCGCCAGGATGGCGCCGGGCGGCGGCACAGGATCACAACTGAAGGAGACACCCCATGGTTTTTGGGCGCGGCAAGAAAGCCAAGCAGGAGCAGCCGACGGAGCCGGGCGAGGCCACGGAAGCTGCCATTGACGCCGCCGCGACGCCGGCCGGGAACGCAGCCAAAAGCTCCGGCCGGGCCGCCACTGGTCCCTTCGACGTCTCGGAAATCGACGACCAGGACGGGTACGTGGACCTCGGTGCGCTGCTGATCGCACCCCGTGAGGGACTCCAGCTCCGCCTGGAAGTTGAAGAGGCGAGCCAGCGCGTCGTCGCCGTCACCATGGACCTGGAGGGCTCGAGCCTGCAGCTGCAGGCCTTCGCCGCACCCCGTTCCGAGGGCCTGTGGGATGAAATCCGTGAGCAGATCGGCCAGTCGGTCGGCAGCCAGGGCGGCCAGGTCGAGGAGGTCGAAGGCAGCTTCGGCACCGAGCTCGTGGCGAAGCTCCCCGCCGGCGGTGGGGACGGCAGCCAGGGGTACCGCGTGGCCCGCTTCATCGGCATCGACGGCCCGCGCTGGTTCCTCCGCGGCGTCTTCGGCGGCGAGGCGGCACTGGACCGCGACGCCGCGGCTGGGCTGGAAGGGCTTTTCCGGCAGATCGTCGTGGTCCGCGGCGAGAACCCCATGCCGCCGCGTGATCTGCTGCAGCTGCGCCTGCCCAAGGACACCACGCCCGCCCCGTCGCCGCAGGCGGCCCCCGAATTCGAACAGCCCGAACGCGGACCGGAGATAACCCAGATTGGCTGATGCCGCCGGCAGGAAGGCCGCCGCCGCTATGTCGGTCCGGGACCTGCCGGACCGCGGGCGGGTGTTGTGTCACGGCTTCATCGAGTCCGTCACGTACGTGCCCGCGACCCAGGTGGCATCCTTCATCGCGATCCTGATCGATCACGATACCCCTGCTCCCGTCAGCCGCTTCCCTGGTCTTGGTGCCAAGGCCGGAGCCGCAGCAGCCAGCAGCAGCGTGCCCGCGAACGGGGTCTCCACCCACCGGGTACGTCCGGGCGCACAGCGCCAGCGGCCCGCCGGCCCCAAGGAGCGGCTGCGCGTCGTATGGCTGGGCCGGCGCCGGATCCCCGGCGTCGACGCCGGAACAGAGCTCAGGCTCGAGGGCATGGTCACCATGCGCGACGGGCTGCCCACGATCTTCAATCCCCGCTACGAAATACTCTCCCGCCAGGAGGAGCAATGACCTTGCCCGAACACCCCGAGCGGGCACGCCCGGACCGGCCACAACAGGACCGGACAGAACAGAACACAGGCCAGCAGGAGCCGGAGGAAACCACCGGCGGTTACGGGGACGTGTCCCCATCTGGTGCTTCGCAGCCTTCGCAGCCCACCGCCGCGCAGCCCAGCGTCGCCCAGCTTGCCGAGGACTATGCGGCCAAGGCCGGACTGCACCGGTCGAGCAACGGCAACATCGACGTGCTCAAGAGCGCCGGCGGCATCCAGGGCATTGCCGAGAGCATCCTGCCGGGCCTCGTCTTCCTGATTGCCTTCACCATCGACAGGGAAAACCTGACCCTGGCTGTCATCGCTTCCCTGACGGTGGCTGCCGTCTTCACCATGGCACGGCTTCTCCAGCGCAAACCGCTGACGCAGGCGCTGGCGGGGTTCATCGGCGTCGGACTCTCCGCATGGCTTGCCACCTCCACCGGCAAGGCAGAGAACTTCTACGTGCTGGGCTTCTTCACCAACATCGGCTACATCCTGGCCATGTCCATCTCCGTGGCTGTGCGCTGGCCGATCGCCGGATTGCTCTTCGGCTTCATCCGCAACGAGGGCCTGGAATGGCGCAAAGACCCGAAGCGGGTCAAGGCCTACAGCATCGGCACCTGGGTGATAGTTGTCGTGCTGGTCCTGCGGCTCGTGGTGCAGGTGCCGCTGTACTTCATGGGGGAGCAGGGCCTTGCCGCCCTCGCCACCACAAGGCTCCTTATGGGCGCCCCGCTCTACATCCTGGGCATCTGGATTGCCTGGCTGCTCACCCGGCCGGCCCCGGTGCCCGCCGGCGCCAAAGAGCCCAACTGACCTGTTGCCCTATCAGATATGGCCGTTCCCAGCTCTGAAAACGGCCATATCTGATAGAGCAACTGTTGGGAGCGGACGGCTCTAGCCGTCGAAGCCGTCGTCCCCGGCCGGCTGGGTGCCGTGGCCGTGCTGGTCCGAGGTTACCGGGTGCTGGTCCTCGAGCGAGGATTCGGGTGCCAGCAGGGCGCGGAGTTCGTCTTCGGCCGCGATCGTGGTGACAAAGAACAGTTCGTCGCCGCCATCGATGACGTCGTCGCGGCTCGGCGTGATGGGCGCCTGGTCCCGCAGGATCGCCACGAGGGTGGAGTCCTCGGGCCACTTGACATCGCCCACGGTCAGGCCGATCACGTGGGAGTCGTGCGGAACCGTGAACTCCACCAGGGAGGACACCCCGGTCTGGAGCGTCAGCAGCCGGACAAGGTCACCGATCTCCACCGCCTCCTCCACCAGCGCGGTCATGAGCTGCGGGGTGTTGACCGCGACGTCGACGCCCCAGGAGTCGTCAAACATCCAGTCGTTCTTGGGGTTATTAACCCGGCCAACGGTGCGCCCGACGCCGAATTCCGTCTTGGCCAGCAGCGAGACCACCAGGTTGACCTTGTCGTCACCGGTGGCGGAGACCACGACGTCGGCGTCCTCGAGTTTGGCGTCCTGCAGGGTGCTCAGCTCGCAGGCATCACCGACCAGCCAGTGCGCGCCGCGTAGCCCGCTGCGGCCGATAACCTCCGGCTTCTCGTCGATCAGCAGGATTTCGTGCTTGTGGGCCAGCAGCTCGCGGGCGATCGAGGAACCGACGCTTCCGGCACCGACGATGACGACTTTCACTCAGGACTCCTTGGCGGGGGATTTGGCGAGAATATGGCCGATCTCGGAGCTGCGGTCCACGTTCAGCATGGCGTGGACGGTGTCGCCGTCCTGATAGGACGTGCCGGCAGCGGGCAGCATGCCCTCGCCGAAGCGGGTCAGATACGCGATCCGGATGCCGGCCGCCTTCTCGATCGAGGAGATCGGGTGCCCGATCCAGTCGGGGTTAAGGTCAACCTCGGCGAGGACCAGCCGGCCCGAGGGCTCCCGGTAGTCGCCGGCGATGTGCTGTTCGGGCAGGATGCGGCGCAGCACCTGGTCGGCGCTCCAGCGGACCGCTGCGACCGTGGGAATGCCGAGACGCTGGTAGATTTCGGCGCGGCCCGGATCGTAGATCCTGGCCACCACATGAGGAACGTGGAAGGTCTCCCGCGCCACCCGGGTGGCGAGGATGTTGGAGTTGTCGCCGCTGGAAACGGCGGCGAAGGCATAGGCTTCCTCGACGCCGGCCCGCTTCATCGTCTCGCGGTCAAACCCGACTCCCGTGACCTTCCGTCCGGAAAACCCTGTGCGGAGCCGCCGGAAGGCGCGGTCATCCTGGTCGATGATGGCCACCGAATGGCCGGCGTCCTCGAGCGTGTGTGCCAGGGTTGACCCGACACGGCCACAACCCATGATCACGAAGTGCGCCACATGGGCCTCCTCTTGGTTCTGCGTCTGATACTGCGTAAAACTCTACCGGCCACGCGGCTCCGTGAGGCCACGGCCACGGGGCGCCGGGCCGCGTGCTTGCGGACGCCAACTTCGCCGTCATGACATCGCGTCCGAATCAGACTAGTTTTGTCTGGTGCTGACAATTTTCAATGCCGTGAAGCGGGTGCTGGTAGGCAAGCCCTTCCGGAACGACCGTCTGGCCCACACGCTCTTGCCGAAGCGGATCGCGCTGCCCATTTTCGCCTCGGACGCCCTGTCTTCGGTGGCCTATGCGCCGGATGAAATCCTCCTGACCCTGGCCTTGGCCGGCGTGAGCGCGGTGGCCATCGCGCCGTGGGTTGGCCTCGCCGTCATGGTGGTGCTCCTGACCGTTGTGGCCTCCTACCGCCAGAACGTCCATGCCTACCCCTCCGGCGGCGGCGACTACGAGATCGCCAACGTCAACCTCGGCAAGTACGCAGGCCTCACGGTAGCCTCGGCGCTGCTGGTTGACTATGTGCTGACCGTGGCCGTGTCCATGTCGTCGGCCGCGACGTACCTGACCACCGCCGTGCCCTCGCTGCACGGACGGCAGGCCGCGATTGCCACGATCGGCGTCGTGATCCTGGCCCTCGTGAACCTGCGCGGCATCAGGGAGGCCGGCAGCGTCTTCGCCGTCCCGACCTACATCTTCATGGCCTCGATCCTCGGCATGACCGCCGTCGGGGTCTTCCAGGCTGTAACCGGCCAGTTGGGGCAGGCGCCGTCGGCAGCGTTCGAGATCGTACCGGAGCCGGGCTTCGACGAAGGCCTCGTCGGGCTGGCCGGCGCGTTCCTGCTGCTGCGCGCCTTCTCCTCCGGCGCCGCTGCCCTGACAGGCGTCGAGGCCATCAGCAACGGTGTGCCCAACTTCCAGAAACCCAAGAGCAAGAACGCCGCCACCACGCTGCTGCTGCTCGGCGTGATTGCCTCCGCCATGCTCGCCGGCATCATCTACCTGGCCAACGCCACCAAGGTGCACATCGTGCTGGATCCGGCAACGGAGTTCCTCCTGAACGGTCAGCCGCTGCCAGAGGGGTACATCCAGAACCCGGCCATCAGCCAGATCGCGCAGACCGTCTTCGGTGCGGGCTCCATCCCGTTCTATATTGTGGTGGCCGCCACCGGCGTCATCCTGGTGTTCGCCTCCAACACGGCGTTCAACGGCTTCCCAGTACTCGGCTCCATCCTGGCCCAGGACGGCTACCTGCCGCGCCAGCTGCGCACCCGTGGCGACCGGCTCGCCTTCAGCAACGGCGTCCTGGCCCTGGCTGCAGGCGCCCTCGTCCTGATCATCGCCTTCAACGCGGACGTCACAAAGCTCATCCAGCTCTACATCGTGGGCGTCTTCATCTCCTTCACGATGAGCCAGCTGGGCATGATCCGGCACTGGGGCCGGGAACTGAAACTGTCCAAGGAACCTGCCGTGCGGCTGCGCATCATCAAGTCCCGGACCATCAACACCGTGGGCTTCTGCATGACCGCCCTGGTTCTGGTCATCGTCCTGATCACCAAGTTCACCCAGGGAGCCTGGATCGCGCTGCTGGCCATGTTCGTGCTGTTCCTGATCATGTGGAGCATCCGGGCGCACTATGACAACGTGGCCAAGGAACTCGCCGTCGACGAGGACTCCTCGCCGCGCGCCCTGCCCACCCGCGTGCACGCCGTGCTGCTCGTCTCGCATGTGCGCAAACCGGTCCTGCGCGCCCTCGCCTACGCCCGCGCCTCCCGCCCGTCGCGGCTCGACGCCATCACCGTGGACATCAGCTCCGAGGAGACCGAGGCGACCGTCGCGGACTGGGAAAAACTCGAAATCCCGGTACCCCTGACCGTGCTTGCCAGCCCGTTCCGCGAAACGGTGACGCCGATCATGGACTACATCAAGAACATGCGCCGGGATTCGCCCCGCGACCTGATCGTGGTTTACATCCCGGAGTACGTCGTGGGCAAATGGTGGGAGCAACTGGTCCACAACCAGACCGCGCTGCGGATCAAGACCCGGCTGCACTTCGAGCCTGGGGTCATGGTGTGCAGTGTGCCGTGGCAGCTGAAATCGTCCGAAGAAGCCAAGAAACTGCAGGATATCCAATGACCCCCGACACCCGGACGCACACCCACACCGATCTTGTCCTCGACGTCGGACCCGTCGCCCACGGCGGGCACTGCGTGGCCCGGCATGAGGGACGCGTCGTGTTCGTCCGGCACGGCATTCCCGGCGAGAAGGTCCGGGTCAGGCTCACCGACGACGGCCCCGACGCCAAGTTCTGGCGCGCCGATGTGGTGGAGGTCCTGGAGCCCTCACCGGACCGGGTGCCGCACTTCTGGGACATCGCCGATTCCGCGCGCTCCTGGTCGCACCGGCATCCACCCGTCGGCGGTGCCGAACTCGGCCACATTTCGCTGGCCCGCCAGCGCAGCCTCAAGGCCGACGTCCTGGCCGAACAGCTCAAGCGGCTGGCCGGCGTCGAATTTGCGCCCGCAGGGCAGATCACCGTCGAAGCCGTCGGCCTGGCGGCCGGCGACGGAACAACTGAAGGCGCAACTGACGGTGAGTCTGATGGCGCCGCCGTGTCCGGCCTGGGCTGGCGGACACGCGCCGGCTTCGCCGTGACGCCGGCCGGCAAGCTCGGCATGCACGCCCACCGCTCCGACGCCATCCTGCCCGTACGCGAAATGCCGCTGGCCGTGGCGGGCATCAACGCGCTCCGGCTCTGGGAAATCGACCTGCAGGGCATCGACCGCGTTGAGGTCGCCGCCCCGGCGAACGGCTCCCGGCCGCTGGTGCTGCTGGTGCCCTCGCCGGGAACCCGGTCCAAGCGGCTCAGCGGCATCCTGGCCCAACTGCCGGACGACGTCTCGGTGGCCAGCCTGGACCCGGCCACCGGCGAGGTGCTGCAGTTGCGCGGCCGCACCTATGTCCAGGAGTCTGCGGCGGGCCACGACTACCGGGTTACCGGCGACGGCTTCTGGCAGATCCACCGGGATGGCCCGGAGACGCTCGTCGGGGCCGTTACCGGCTTCCTGCACGACGGCGGCTTCCTCGCCCCGGGCTCGGTGGTGGCGGACCTGTACGCCGGTGCCGGGCTGTTCACGGCACCGCTGGCCGATGCCGTGGGCGTGACCGGATCCGTGCTCTCGGTGGAGGGGGCGCCCGGAACCAGCCGTGACGCACGCAAGAACCTGCACGACACCGCCCAGGTGGAGATCGTCCAGGGCCGCGTGGAACGGGTGCTGCGGCAGAAACCGCGCAATTTCGACGCCCTGGTCCTGGACCCGCCGCGCGCCGGAGCCGGCAAGGCGGTAGTCAAACAGCTGATCGACGCCGGTCCCCGGGCCGTCGCGTATGTCTCCTGCGATCCGGCGTCGTTCGCCCGCGACCTCGGCTACTTCCGGCAGGGCGGCTGGGGGATGGCCGGGCTGCGCGCCTTCGACCTGTACCCGCACACGCATCACATGGAGACTGTGGCGTTACTGACTCCCCAACCGTGATGCCACTAGGATGGGCGTAGTAGTCCGTCGTCGCGCTCCATCACCACAGCCGTTAAATCATCGTTGCTGTTAATGATTTGGCGTTAATTCAACGGCCGTTCCCTGCGTTTCTTACCTGCATTGCGTACCACGATGTACTGATGCCTGTATTAGTTAGGCCGCCCTAACTAGCAAGGGTCCTGCGGCGCGACAAAGATGAAACTGTTGCGAGAGGAGTCCTGCGAATGAGCATTGTGGACAGTTTCGGTTCAAAAGGCAAACTTAATGTAGCCGGAACCGAATATGAAATTTTCCGGTTGAACTCCGTCGAAGGTGCAGAGAACCTTCCGTTCAGCCTCAAGGTATTGCTTGAAAACCTGTTGAGGACCGAGGACGGTGCCAACATCACGGCCGACCACGTCCGTGCGCTGGCAGGCTGGGATCCCAGCGCCGAGCCCGACACCGAGATCCAGTTCACGCCGGCGCGTGTGATCATGCAGGACTTCACCGGCGTGCCCTGCGTCGTTGACCTCGCCACCATGCGTGAGGCCGTCAAGGAGCTCGGCGGCGACCCGAAGCGGGTCAACCCGCTGGCACCGGCCGAAATGGTCATTGACCACTCGGTCCAGATTGACGCTTTCGGCAACTCCGGCGCACTGGAGCGCAACATGGAGATCGAATACCAGCGCAATGGTGAGCGTTACCAGTTCCTGCGCTGGGGCCAGACGGCATTCGATGACTTCAAGGTCGTCCCGCCGGGCACCGGCATCGTGCACCAGGTCAACATTGAGTACTTGGCCCGCACCGTCATGACCCGCGAAATTGACGGCATCGTCCGGGCCTACCCGGACACCTGCGTCGGCACCGACTCGCACACCACCATGGTCAACGGCCTGGGCGTGCTGGGCTGGGGCGTTGGCGGCATCGAGGCCGAGGCTGCCATGCTCGGCCAGCCCGTCTCCATGCTGATCCCGCGCGTCGTGGGCTTCAAGCTCACCGGCTCCATCCCGGCCGGCGCCACCGCCACCGACGTCGTCCTGACCATCACCGAGCAGCTGCGCAAGCACGGTGTGGTCGGTAAGTTCGTCGAGTTCTACGGTGAAGGCGTCGCGGCCGTGCCGCTGGCCAACCGTGCAACGATCGGCAACATGAGCCCGGAGTTCGGCTCCACTGCCGCGATGTTCCCGATCGACGACGTCACCCTCGACTACCTGCGCCTCACCGGCCGGTCCGACGAGAACGTCGCCCTCGTGGAGTCCTACGCGAAGGAACAGGGCCTCTGGCACGATCCCTCCCGCGAGATCAAGTTCTCCGAGTACCTCGAGCTGGACCTGTCCACGGTTGTTCCGTCGATCTCCGGCCCGAAGCGCCCGCAGGACCGCATCATCCTCACCGAGTCCAAGGCCCAGTTCCGCGAGGACCTGCGCAACTACGTGAAGGAAGACCTGGCCGACGGAAGCCTGGACGAAGCGATCGACGAAAGCTTCCCGGCTTCGGACTCGCCCTCGTTCACCGCCTCAGCGTCGCACCTGAGTGACGTGGCCCCGCACGCCCATGGCCCGAAGTCCAACGGCCGCCCGTCCAACACGGTCAGCGTCAAGACCGCGGACGGACGCGAGTTCGAGCTGGACCACGGCGCAGTGTCGATCGCCTCGATCACCTCCTGCACCAACACGTCCAACCCGTCCGTGATGCTGGCCGCCGCACTGCTGGCCCGCAACGCCGTCGACAAGGGCCTGACGTCCAAGCCGTGGGTCAAGACCTCCGTGGCTCCCGGTTCCAAGGTGGTCACCGACTACTACAACAAGTCGGGCCTGACCCCCTACCTGGAGAAGCTCGGCTTCTACATCGTGGGCTACGGCTGCGCCACCTGCATCGGCAACTCCGGTCCGCTCGACGCCGAGATCTCCGAGGCCATCCAGGCCAACGATCTCTCCGTCACAGCCGTGCTCTCCGGTAACCGCAACTTCGAAGGCCGGATCAACCCGGACGTGAAGATGAACTACCTGGCCTCCCCGCCGCTGGTCATCGCCTACGCCCTGGCCGGCACCATGGACTTCGACTTCGACAACGACGCCCTGGGCCAGGACGAGTCCGGCAACGACGTCTTCCTGAAGGACATCTGGCCGAACCCGGTCGAGGTCCAGCAGGTCATCGATTCCTCGATCGACAAGGAAATGTTTGCCCGCGGCTACGAAGGCGTCTTTGAGGGTGACGATCGCTGGAAGGCGCTCGACACCCCGGCCGGCGACACCTTCGCCTGGGACGAGAAGTCCACGTACGTGCGTAAGCCCCCGTACTTCGAGGGCATGAAGGCCCAGCCGGAGCCGGTCCAGGACATCACCGGCGCGCGCGTGCTGCTCAAGCTCGGCGACTCCGTCACCACGGACCACATCTCCCCGGCCGGTTCCTTCAAGTCGGACACCCCCGCCGGCCAGTACCTGCTGGCCAACGGTGTGGAGCGCAAGGACTTCAACTCCTACGGCTCACGACGTGGCAACCACGAGGTCATGATCCGCGGCACGTTCGCGAACATCCGTATCAAGAACCAGCTCCTGGACGGCGTAGAGGGCGGCTTCACCCGCGACTTCAGCCAGGCTGACGGCCCGCAGGCCTACGTCTACGACGCCGCGCAGAACTACCAGAGCGCCGGCACCCCGCTGGTGGTCCTGGCAGGCAAGGAGTACGGCTCCGGTTCGTCCCGTGACTGGGCCGCCAAGGGCACGGCGCTCCTGGGCGTCAAGGCTGTTGTGGCCGAGAGCTACGAGCGTATCCACCGCTCCAACCTGATCGGCATGGGCGTCCTGCCGCTGCAGTACCCGGCCGGCCAGAACGCTGCCAGCCTGGGCCTGACCGGCACGGAAACCTACGCAGTTGAGGGCGTCACCGCCCTGAACGACGGCACCACGCCGAAGACCCTCAAGGTCACAGCCACGGCCGAGGACGGTACCGTCACGTCCTTCGACGCCGTGCTGCGCATCGATACCCCGGGCGAGGCGGACTACTACCGCAACGGCGGCATCCTGCAGTACGTCCTGCGCCAGATCTCCGCGCACTAGCGGAGCTGCCGGCAATGTCCGGCAAAGCATGCGAAGGCCCCGGCCGGTCACTGACCGGCCGGGGCCTTCGCGTTCCCGGTTACGGAACAGGTTCCGGGACGGGGCGGGGGGACCGGCGCAGGGTCCGGGACCGGTCCCGGGTCGGGGCGGGGACCGGCGCAGGGCTCCGGCGCGGCTGCCCGCCCGGAGGCGTTAGAGTTAAAAGGATGTCTACCACCCGAAGGAGGGGCCGTTGGGAATCTTGGACACCATCCGGAATCCGCAGGACCTGAGTAAGTTGTCAGGGGCGCAGCTGGATCAGCTGGCAGCCGAGGTCAGGGATTTCCTGATCGGCAACGTCTCCCAGACGGGAGGACACCTGGGCCCTAACCTCGGCGTCGTCGAACTCACCATCGCGGTGCACCGGATCTTCGATTCCCCCCGCGACAGCATCGTCTTCGACACAGGGCACCAGTCCTACGTGCACAAGCTCCTCACCGGACGGCAGGACTTCAGCACCCTCCGCCAGCAGGGCGGCCTGTCCGGCTACCCCGACCGCGGCGAATCCGAGCACGACATCGTCGAAAGCTCTCACGCGTCCTCGTCGCTGTCCTGGGCCGACGGCATCTCCCGTGCCCGGCAGCTGACCGGCGACGGCGACCGCTTCGTCGTCGCCGTGGTGGGCGACGGCGCCCTGACCGGCGGCATGGCCTGGGAAGCCATCAACAACATCGCGGCGGACAAGAAGCGCCGCGTCGTGATTGTGGTCAACGACAACGGCCGCTCTTACGCCGCCACCGTCGGCGGGTTCGCCGACTACCTCGCGTCCCTGCGACCCACGATCGATTCCCTCCGCGCCGCCCCCTCCTACGAGGGCACGCTCGAATGGTGGAAGCGCAAACTGCAGAACGGCGGCCATGCGGGCCGGTTCACTTACAAGAGCCTGCACGCCATGAAGAGGGGCATCAAGGACTGGTGGGCCCCTCAGGGCATGTTCGAGGACCTCGGCATGAAGTACATCGGTCCCGTCGACGGCCATGACCTCCAGGCCATGGAAAACGCACTCTCCACGGCCAGGAACTACGCCGGCCCGGTGATCGTGCACGCCATGACGGAAAAGGGCCACGGCTACGCCCCGGCCCGCGCCCATGAGGCGGACCAGTTCCACGCCGTCGGGATCATCGATCCGGAGACCGGCGCACCCACCGAGGCCGGCGGCGCCAAATCCTGGACCGCCGTGTTCGCCGACGAGATCGCCGACATCGCCGACGAACGCAAGGACATCGTCGGCATCACCGGGGCCATGCTGATTCCGGTGGGGCTGCACAAGTTCGCCGCCCGGCACCCGGAGCGCGTGTTCGACGTCGGCATCGCCGAGCAGCACGCCCTCACCTCGGCTGCCGGCATGGCGTTCGGGGGACTGCACCCGGTGGTCGCGGTCTACGCGACGTTCCTGAACCGTGCCTTCGACCAGTTGCTGATGGATGTGGCCCTGCACAAAGCCGGCGTCACGATCGTGCTAGACCGGGCGGGCGTCACCGGACCCGACGGCGCCAGCCACCACGGCATGTGGGACATGGCCATGGTCCAGATCGTCCCCGGGCTGCACCTCGCGGCACCGCGCGACGCCACCCGGCTGCGGGAAGAACTGCGCGAGGCTGTGGCCATCGAAGGCGCCCCCAGCGTGATCCGCTACTCCAAGGGCAGCGTCGGTGCCGAAGTTGAGGCGGTCGAACGCCTCGACGACGGCGTGGACGTGCTGGCCCGCCGACCCGCGGGCTCCAGCGAGAACGACGTCCTGATCGTCAGCGTGGGCGCCATGTCCGAACTCGCGCTGGACGTCTCCAACCGGCTCGGTGCCCAAGGCATCAGTTCCACGGTGGTGGATCCCCGCTGGGTCCTCCCGGTCCGGCGGTCCATCATCGATCTCGCCGCACGCCACCGCTTGGTCATCTGCATCGAGGACGGTGTGCGGGCCGGCGGCGTCGGCTCCCGGATCCGCCAGGAGATGCGGGCCGCCGGCGTGGACACCGCCCTCAACGAGGTCGGCCTCCCGGTGGAGTTCCTCGATCACGGCACCCGCAACCAGGTGCTCGAACGCGTCGGACTGACCGCACAGCAGGTCACCCACGACGTCGTCGCCCAGGTTCTGGGCACCAAGGTGCCGTTTGCGCGCCCCTTGCCCGGCCAGGAACACCCCAGCACCGGCAGCCTGCCGCTGCTGTAGCCAGCACATCTGTTGAGCACTACCCCGTACTGCGCCGCTCTTTGGGCGCCGGACGGCCCAGGAAGGAACTGGCATATGAGTGGAATTATCCGGGTTTACAAGCGCGACGAAGAGGGCACCCTGCAGTTTAGGGAGGCCTGGTTTGATGAGGACTACAGCCAGTTCGTGATGAACCACGGCGTCGTCGGACACCAGAGCACCACCGACGAGACCGACGTCGAAAACGCTGAAGCCGCGGAGCGCCTCATGGACGCGTTCGCGGTGCAGTGCGCCGAGGACGGTTACGCTGAAATCCCCGAGCAGGAACAGTTCTGGGTGGTGGCCCAGTATGCGCTGAAGACCAAGGACGGGACCAGCCGGGACCGGTACCTCGAGGAAAAAGCCAAGGACGCCCTGATCAGTCACCTCGCCTGGCGTGGCCTGGGGATTGTGGACCGCAGCGAGTTTTCCGACTCCAAGCTCAATATCTTCTGCCTCACCCCGGACGTCAACAAGACGGTCAGCGCCATCAAGGTCTGCATCCGCGGCGAGGACCTGGACTTTACCAAGCTGAGCATTGGCGCAGCGCCGTTTGGCGAGGACACTTTTAAGCTCAAGCACTCATCGAAACCGGCCAACAGCTTCACGCTCTAGGCAACACCGGCAAGGAGCCGGGGGGCGGCTCACATCAGTTTGGGGAATCCGACTGGAAGGCAACGCAGTGACGCGAAAATCCTCTCGACCAGGCAGCACTCCACTTCCCGCAGGACTGGCGGCGCCCGCGCGCAAGTCGCTTGCACACGCGGGGGTCGAAACCCTCGAACACCTCGTGCAGCTTGGCCGGCGCCGGGTTGCCGGAATGCCGGGCGTCTGCCCGCGCACCATGGCGCAACTCCAGGACGCCATGGACGAGCACGGGCTGGAACTGCCCGCAGGGTAGCTGCAGTGCCCCGGGGCAGGCTTGAACGGGACACCCACGCAGGCTTGGACGGGACGTCCGCGGGGGCGATATAGGCTAAATCCATGACTGAATACCGCCGCGTAGGAAATTCCGGACTGTCCGTCTCGGTTGTGGGACTTGGGTGCAACAACCTGGGCCGTTCCGGGACCGTGACTGAATCGCAGGAAGGCACCGACGCCGTCGTCCATGCGGCCCTCGACGCCGGGATCACCTTCTTTGACGTCGCGGACACCTACGGCCGGGAGCCGGGCCTCAGCGAGACCATGCTCGGCAGGGCCCTGGGCGCCCGCCGGGACGACGCCGTCATCGGCACGAAGTTCGGCATGGACATGCGCGGCGCCAATGGCGAGGACTTCGGGGCGCGCGGATCCCGCCGCTACATCATCAAGGCCGCGGAAGCCTCGCTGCGCCGCCTCGGCACGGACTGGATCGACCTCTACCAGTTCCACACCCCGGACCCGCTCACGCCCATCGACGAGACGCTCTCGGCCCTCGACGACCTCGTCACCAGCGGCAAGGTCCGCTACATCGGCCACTCCAACCGGGCCGGCTGGCAGATCGCCGACGCCGAGTACGTGGCCCGCGCCCGCGGGGGAGCCCGCTTCATCTCCAGCCAGAACCACTACAACCTGCTGGACCGGCGCGCCGAGCTCGAGGTGACTCCGGCGGCCGAGGCCTACGGCCTGGGCGTCCTGCCGTACTTCCCGCTCGCCAACGGCCTGCTGACCGGCAAATACTCGGCCGGCCAAGCCCCTGAGGGATCCCGGCTCAGCCACACCCGTACCAACCTGGTCCACGACGCCGACTGGGAGCAGTTGGGTGCCTTCGGTAAGTTCGCCGCCGCACGGGGGCTCAACGAAGTCCAGGTGGCGTTCTCCTGGCTTGCCGCCCAGCCGTCCGTCAGCAGCGTCATCGCCGGTGCCACCACGCCGGAGCAGGTGCGCCAGAATGCCGCTGCCGTGGCCTGGATCCCCAGCCCCGCCGACCTCGCCGAGCTGAACGATCTCTTCCCGCGCACGCCCAAGGTGGCATTGTTCTGAACGATCCGGCCCTGAACGATTCGGCCCTGAACGATCCGGCTGTGGGCGCCCCCGCGGCCGGCCCGGCCGTCACACATTCGATCCTGATGGACGTTGACACCGGGATCGACGATGCCCTGGCGCTGGTCTACCTGCTGTCCCGGCCCGAGGTGCACCTCCAGGCAATCACGTGCACTGCCGGGAACATCGGGGCCCGGCAGGTGGCGCTGAACAACCTGGCCTTGCTTCAGCTGTGCGGCCGCGAGGGCATCGAGGTGGCCATTGGCGCCGAGGTCCCGCTGGAGATCCCGCTGGTCACTACCGAGGAGACCCACGGGCCGCAGGGGATCGGCTACGCCGAGTTGCCGCCGCCGCACCAGCAGATCTCGGCGCGGCACGCCGTCGACGTCTGGGTGGAGGAGGTCCGGGCGCACCCTGGGGAGATTACCGGGCTAGTCACCGGTCCGCTGACCAATTTCGCGCTGGCCCTGCGCCGCGAGCCGGAGCTGCCCCGGCTGCTCAAGGGACTCGTCATCATGGGCGGCAGCTTCTATTACCAGGGCAATACGACCCCGACCGCCGAATGGAATACCTCTGTGGACCCGCATGCCGCCAAGGAAGTGTTTGCCGCCTACCGGGGGATGCCAGAGGACAAACTGCCGGTGCTGTGCGCCCTGGAAATGACCGAGCGGATCGAGATGCACCCGGAGCACCTGCGCCGTCTCGGCGAGGCCGCGGGCGCGCCGGAGCCGGAACTCGTCCTCCCGGAGCAGCCCGAAGGCCAGCGCAGCCAGTCGGGCAACCCCCTCGTCGCCTGCCTCTCCGACGCCCTGCGCTTCTATATGGAGTTTCACCGGCTCTACGACCAGGGCTATGTGGCGCACGTGCATGACGCCTTCGCGGCCTGCGCTGCCGCGGGACGCACACCGTTCACCACCCGGCTGGCCACGGTCGACGTCGAAACGGACTCCCCGCTGCTGATGGGCACCACGGTGGCCGACTTCCGCGGGCTGTGGGGGCTGGCGCCGAACGCAAGGATTGTCTCGGACAACAACCCCGAGCACTGCTTTGACGAACTGATTTCCTCGGTCGGCGCCCTCGCCCGCGCTGTGGGCCACGGGTCCTCGACGCCCTGACGCCGGGCCGGACGCAGGGAGTTCCCGGGCGGGTCCGCAGATCGCCAGAAAGGGTAGCTGCTCGCTAGGATGGTAGCTGCGCCGAGGTGACATGAGGCGGAACTTGTTGCACCCAGTCAAAGGATCAACCCTCATGTCACAGCCAGCCCTCACGATCACTGCCCCTGGACAGGCGGCCGGCCGCAGGCGCCGCCTGCTCGAAATCGCAGGCGCCGCCGCCATCGCCGCCACGTACATCTTCCTGGTGCTCACCCAGCCCGCTGACATTGCTAACGGCCCGGCCAGTTTCTCGGCCCTCGTGGCCCTCGGCGGCTTCCTGCTCGGCGCGGTGCTGCTGATTGTGGCCGTCCTGCCCGTTCTCCCCACTTCCACCGTGGTCCTCATCCCCGTGGCGCTGGTCCTGAACGTGGTCCTCGGACAGCTGATGGGCGGCACGGGCCTGCCGTTCTACATCGACGCGATTGGCACCGTGCTGATCGCCGTTCTCGCCGGGCCCGCCGCCGGTGCCGCCACGGGCGCGCTCAGCAGCATCGTCTGGTCCTTCTTCAACCCCACCGTCCTGCCCTTCGCCGCCGGTGCTGCCCTGATCGGGTTCCTCGCCGGCATGGCCGCCCGCGGCGGCCTGTTCCGCCGCTTCTACTTCGCCCCCATCGCG
Organism: Arthrobacter sp. ES3-54; assembly: GCF_029504395.1. Taxonomy (GTDB): domain Bacteria; phylum Actinomycetota; class Actinomycetes; order Actinomycetales; family Micrococcaceae; genus Arthrobacter. The sequence continues at coordinate 544,955 of NZ_JAQFIF010000002.1, read as the reverse complement.
GGCTTCGTCACCGGCATCCTGGCCGGCGTCGTCTCCGCCCCGATCGCCGCGTTCGTCTTTGGCGGCACATCAGGCCTGGGCACCGGGGCGATCGTCAGCGCCTTCCGTGCCATGGGGGACACGCTCTTGGCCGCTATCACCAAGCAGGCACTGATTTCCGATCCCATGGACAAAGCGATCGTCTTCGCGATCGCGGCGCTGCTCGCCTACGCACTGCCCCGCCGCACCACCTTCCAGTTCCCCTTCGTGCGGCGCTACCGGGTGCTCGCCGGCAAGGCACCGGCAGCGCCGGACGCCTGACCCCTCTGACTGCTGTGACTGTTGTGACGAGCTTGCGGCAGTGACACTCGGACACCGCGACTATGACATGAGACCGCCTCTCCACCCCTTCACCGCGCTGACCGCCGCCGCCTGCGCCGCCGTCGTAACGACGGCGGCTGCATACTCGCCGCTGTCTGTCGCCGTGGCACTCGCCGCGGTGTTCCTCGCGGTGCGCCGTGGAGTTGCGGGGCGTGTCCTGCCTGCCGCGGCGGTAATCCTGGCGCCCCTGTGCCTGTCCCTGCTGGTACTGCACGGCTTGTTCTTCCCCGAAGGCCAGACCGTGCTGGCCCAGTGGGGGCCGGCCAGGGTCACGGCCGAGGGCCTTGGCTTCGCGCTGGAGCTCGGAACGCGGAACACCGCCTGCGTCCTGGTATTCCTGCTCTTTTCCTTCACTGTCAGCGTTCCCGACCTCGTCTCCGCCCTCGCCGGGCGCAGGATCCCGCCGCAGTTCGGCTTCGTCCTGGCCTCCACCCTCACCCTCGTGCCCGCCGTCGCGGTCCGCCTGGACCGGATCCGGCAGGCCCAGGAAACGCGCGGGATGGTGGTCCGGCGCGGCCTGCTGTCCCGGCTCGGCGCCCTCCGCCTGCAGATGGTGCCTCTGGTCTTGGCCCTGATCGACGACGCCGGCAGCCGCGCCCAGGCGCTCGACGCTCGCGGCTTCGGCAGCCGGGGGCCCCGCACCAGTTACCGCGAAGTCGCCGACCCGCCCGCCCAGCGGCGCTTCCGGGCAGCCGCCCTGCTGTTCGCAGCGGCCGCCGTCGTCTGGCGGATTGTGGCCTCCTGGCCTGTGGGAGTGCCGTCATGACGGCGACCACCCGGACGGCGCTGCAGATCCGGATCGAGGCCTTCACGTTCCACGGCGAGAACACCCCGGTGCTGAGCGGTGCAACGGTCTCGGTCGCGCCCGGCTCCCTGACCGCCGTCCTGGGCGGCTCCGGAAGCGGAAAATCCACGCTGGGCAAACTCATGGCCGGCTGGCTCTGGGCCGGTCACGCGGGAGAATTCCGCGGTAGCCTGGAGCTCGGCGACACTTTGCTGGAATTCCGCGGTGCGCCCGACGATCCCCGGATCAACCCCGCCGAATGGTCGCGGCGGGTAGCCTTCGTCCCGCAGGACGCGGCCGCGATGCTCTCCTCCGTACGCGCCACCGTCGCCGAAGAGCTCGCGTTCGGATTGGAGAACCGTGCGACGCCGCGGGATGACATGCTCCGCGCGGTGGAGCGCACCGCCGCGCGCACGGGACTCTCGGACCTACTGGACCGGGATCCGGCCACGCTCTCCGGAGGAGAGCTGCGCCGGCTCGCCATGGGCTGTGCCGTCATCACGGAACCGGACATACTCATCCTGGATGAGCCGCTGGCATCCCTGGACGCGGCTGGAGCCGCCCAGGTTGAGGATCTGATCCGCAGCCTCCGCGGCGCCGGGACCGGGGTCGTCCTGCTGAGCCAGGCGGCGGACGGCCTCGCCGCCGAAGCCACACACTGGATAGTGCTCGACGGCGGCAGGACAGTGCGCGGGACAGGACTCGACGGCGGGACGGTCACCGCCGCGGGAACGCCGGCGCAGCTGGCCGGCTCGGCCGAGCTGCAGCGCGCCGGTGTGATTGGGATACGCGGCCCCGGGGTTGTTGGGCCGGGTGATGTTAGCCCTGCGGCAACTGGCCCCGGCGTTGTTGGGCCGAGTGTTGTTGGGCCCAGTTCAATCCGACCCAGTGCAATCCGACCCAGTGCAATCCGACCCAGTGCAATCCGACCCAGTGCAATCCGAACCAGTGTTGTTGGACCCAACCCTGCCGCCGGAGCCCGGAGTCCCGGTCCGGTTCCTGTCCCGGCGCCCGGCCCCGGGCCGGGGTCGCTGGAATTGCGCGGGGTTGGGTTCGGCTACGGCGCGGACGCGCGGCGGCGAGGCGTCCCCGCGCAGGCCCGGGTCCTCCGGGACGTGGACTTGGCCGTGAACCCGGGCGAGATCATCGCCGTGACCGGGCCCAACGGCGCCGGCAAATCGACACTGCTGCGCCACTTCAACGGACTGCTCCGGCCGTCGGAGGGGGACGTGCGGGTCTGCGGGCGCAGCATTGCCGGCGTGCCGGTGGGCACCGTCGCGGCCTCCATAGGTCTGTTATTCCAGCACCCCCGGGACCAGCTGTTCGAACGGACTGTCCTGCGGGAAGCCGCGTTCGGCCTCCGGCAGCTGTTCGGGAAAGCCGAAGCCGAGGGCAAGGCCCGGGCGGCGTTGGCCGCCGTGGGACTGTCCGGCACGGAGGCGGCCCACCCAGCCGATCTCTCTGCTTCCCGGCAACGCCTGCTCGCCCTGGCCACGGTCCTGGCCCGCGAACCGGCAGTGTTGGCTTTGGACGAGCCCACCGTGGGGCTGGACCAGCACGGCCTCGCAGCGCTGCAGTCCGCCGTCGTCCGAGCCGCCGCAACGGGCACCGCCGTCGTCATGGTCACTCATGACCTGGCCTACGCCCGGATGAACGCGCACCGGGTCCTGGAACTCAAGGACGGCCAACTGAGCAGGATCTGACTCCGGCGGGGTTTCCGCTACTCCCGCTCGAGGGAGCGATCGCTGCACACGCCCGCCACAAGGTCCGCCAGCTCATCGACGCCGCGGGAGGCGCGTATCGCGGTGCCGATCCGGCCGCTTGCTTCCCGGTAGGAGCTGTTGGACAGGACGGTGCGGACAGCCTTGGCGACGGCCTCTGGCGTGGCCCGGTTGGTACGGAGGTTGATACCGGTGCCGGACCAGGCCACGCGGGCGGACACTTCGGCCTTCTCCTCTGTCTGGCCAGCTACGACGAGCGGCACGCCGTGGCGCAGCGCGAACTGCACCCCGCCGTATCCGCCGTTGCTAACCAGGACGTCGGTCTTGGGGAGCAGCTCGTCGTACGGCAGGTAGGAGGCGACGCGGACGTTCTCGGGCAGCGGGCCGGAGAGCGCGTCCACCGGGCGGCCGCCGGTGGTGACCACCACCAGGACGTCGTCCTGCGCCAGGCCTTCGATGGTGGGGCGGACCAGGTCATCAAAATCTCTGTTGGCCACGGTGCCTTGGGTGACATGGACAACGGGCCGGCCGGCGTCGAGGTCGGCCCACCACGCCGGAAGCTCGGCCTCTGGCGTCCCGCCGGCACTGCCCGTCGCGTCTCTGGTGCTCTTCCCGCCCTGGGACACCGGGCCCACAAAGTGGACCGTCCCCGGGAGGTCGGAGCGCGGGTATTCAAAGTCCGCAACGGTGAACTGGGCGATATGGTCCGCGGCGCGCGGCCACTCCATGAAGAAGGTCGGGAAGGGGGAACCGGTGACATCCCGGGAGACGGCATCGGCGTACTTCTGCACCGGCCCGAAGACCACTTTTTCGGTCAGGGCCTGCATGGCCCAATTCCGCACCCGGCCGGGCAACCCCGGCATCGGCCCGATGCCCAGCCCGTACGGGGCGGTGTCCCGGCTGGCGAGGCTGAGCGGAACAATTCCGCAGTTGATGACCGCCGGGCGGTCGCCGGCCGGCCCGGCCAGCAGCAGCGCGGCACCCATGAACAATGATTCGGCCAGGACGGCATCGACGCGGCGTTCCGCCGATGCCGCCAGGATCGCCTCGTATTGGGCCTTCCCCGGGCGCATGAAGATCTCTTGGATATCGAAGCGGATCCCCTTTGGCCCCTTCAGGCCAACGCGGCCCGGGAAGGCGGCATCCAGGCTGGTGTCATCGAAATCTGCTTCCGGGGGCAGTGGGATGAACGAGGCGCCGGTCCGGGACACCTGGCGTTCGAAGCGCTTGCCGGTGAGGAATCGGACATCGTGCCCGTGTTCAACGAGGCCGGCGGCGACCGCAAGCATCGGTGTGACATGGCCGACCAAAGGGCTGGAGCAGACGAGTACCGATGCCATTGTGTCTCCTTATTGGATGAGTGCGTTGCATCAGTTTTCATTACTGTGAGACAGTAGTCAATATGGCAATGGAAACTTCCCGCCCGAGGCGCTACCGGTCCGCATTGCGCGAAGAGCAGGCCTACGCCACGCGCCAACGCGTGCTCGAGTCGGCCGGCCGCTGCTTTGCGGCGAAGGGCTTCACAGGCACGACACTCAGTGCCATCGCGGCCGACGCCGGTGTGTCCGTTGAAACGGTCCAGGCCCACGGGCCCAAGAAGCGGCTGCTGCTGGCTGCCCTGGAAACAGCGTCAGCCGGTGAGGAAGGCGGGCGGTCCATCCTTGAAGTGCCGGAGGCACAAGCCGTGCTGGCCCAGGAGGACGCCCGGGCCGGACTGCTTGGCCTGGCCTCCTTCGCGGCGGAACTCAACGGCAGGATTGGGCGGTTGTGGCAGGCCATGGCGGCAGCGGCGCAAGGCGACCCTGAGATCGCCTCGGCGCATGCCGACTTGCAGGAGCGTATCCGGACGGACTTCCTGAAGGTCGCCGGATTGCTGCAGCAGCGCGGCGGGCTGCGATCGGATGTTCCGCTGGAAGAGGTGGCCCTGACGCTGTGGCTCCTGACTTCCCCGCACCAATATGAGCACCTCGTGGTGCAGGCCGGGTGGACGCCGCAGCGCTACCTCGCGTGGCTGCAGCGGGTGGTCCTCGAGGCGGCGCTGGCGCCCGGAAAGTGATCGCCGTGCCTGACTGACACACGGCACAATCAGGCGGCACGAGAACGCGCCCTGAACACGCGCGGCACAATCAGGCGGCACGAGAACGCGCGGCACAGGCACGCGCGGCTTGAACACGCGCGGCACCAACGAAAGCGGCGCCGCCGCCTGGACCAAGGTCCAGGCGGCGGCGCCACAGGGCCGGTAGGCGGGCCTCCGCCTGTGCGGGCCGGCGAGAGGCCGCAGGCACGATTTAGGCCGGTTCGGACGCCACGCCTGGTGCCAGGAATTTCTTCCCGTTGACCCGCTCCGAGGCGCCTACCCGGTCCAGGTACGGGGTAATGCCGCCCAGGAACATCGGCCAGCCCGCGCCGAGGATCATGCAGAGGTCGATGTCCTCGGGGCCGGCTACAACGCCCTCCTCGAGCATGAGACCGATTTCCTCCGCCAGCGCGTCCTGCGTCCGGCGCAGCACCTCCTCGCCGGTGGACGGTGTGCTGCCGAAGGACATCAGCGCCAGGGTTTCGGCCGGGACAAATGGCTTGCCGTCCGGGCTTGGCGTCGGTGTCCCATTTTGCGCGGCCCAGATGGACGTCACTCCGTTGTCGATCAGCGCCTGCAGGTTCTTCGAGACCTTGAAGCGGTCCCCGAACGCCGCGTGCAGCGATTCCTGGACGTGCTGGGCCACGGGCAGGCCCACCATGGCACCGAGCACGAAGGGGGTCATGGGCAGGCCCATCGGTCGCAGCGCGTTATCCGCCACGTCGGCGGGCGTGCCCTCGTCGAAGGCCGCGGTGACTTCACCCATGAGGCGCAGCAGGACGCGGTTGACCACGAACGCCGGGGCGTCCTTGACCAGCACGGCAGACTTCTTGAGCCCCTTGGCGAGCTCGAACGCGGTGGCCAGCACGGAGTCGTCGGTCTTCGGCGCGCGCACGATCTCCAGCAGCGGCATCACGGCCACCGGGTTGAAGAAGTGGAAGCCGACCAGGCGCTCCGGGTGCTCCAGGTCCTCCGCCATCGCCGTAACGGACAGCGAAGAGGTGTTGGTCGCGAGGATGCACTCTGCCGAGACAATGGCCTCGACTTCCTTGAAGACCTGCTTCTTGACGTTGAGTTCCTCGAAGACCGCCTCGATGACGAAGTCGGCGTCGGCGAAGGCCTCCTTGGCAACAGATCCCGTGACGAGCGCGCGGGTGCGGTTGGCGGCGTCGGGGCTGATCCGCCCCTTGGCCAGGAGCTTGTCTACCTCGGCGTGGACGTAGCCCACACCCTTGTCCACGCGGGCATGGTCAATGTCCGTCAGCACCACCGGAACCTGGAGTTGGCGGGCGAAGAGCAGGGCCAGTTGGCTCGCCATCAGCCCGGCGCCCACGACGCCGATCTTCGTCACCGGGCGGGCGAGCTTGCGGTCCGGGGCGCCGGCGGGACGCTTGGCGCGCCGCTGCACGAGGTCCAGGAAGGCGTAGACGGTGGAGCGGAACTCGTCGGTCTGCATGAGGTCAGCCAGCGTCTCGCATTCGAGCTCGGCGGATTGCGCCTGGGTCAGGGTGCGGTTGGCGTCCATGACTTCGAGGACCTTGGCCGGTGCCGGCGAGGCGTTGGAGGTCTTGGCCTCCACAAACTCCCGGCCCTTGGCGACGGCGGCCGCCCAGCGTGCGGCGACCTCCGGAGCGGACGGATCCACGGCGTTCGCCCGCTCCGGCGCCACGGCGCCGGCAATGACCTTCGCGGCCCACGCCAGGGACTGTTCCACAAAGTCGGCCGGCTCAAACATCGCGTCCGCCATGCCGAGTTCGTAGGCCTGCGGCCCGGTGAGGGTGCGGTTGTTGGTCAGCGGGTTTTCGATCATGACCTTGAGGGCGTTCTCCGGCCCGATCAGCCGCGGCAGGATGTAGACCCCGCCCCAGCCCGGGATAAGCCCGATGAAGGCCTCGGGAAGGGCCAGCGCGCCGGCGCCGGTGGAGACCGTACGGTAAGTGGACTGCAGCGCGATCTCCAGGCCGCCGCCCAGGGCCAGGCCGTTGATGAACGCGAAGCTGGGCACACCCAGGTTGGCCAGGGTGGAGTAGACGTCGTGGCCGAGCTGGGCCATCCACAGCCCCTGCTCGCGTCCGCTGACCGACTTGACCGTGGACAGGTCGGCACCGGCCACGAGGAAGTACGGCTTGCCGGTGACGCCGACGCCGGCAATCTCGCCGCGGGCGGCGCGTTCCTTCAGCCCTTCCAGGACAGTGCCGAGCTCGATCAGGGTGTTGGGTCCGAGCGTGGTGGGCTTGGAGTGGTCCAGGCCGTTGTCGAGGGTGACCAGTGCGAAGGTGCCGGGGCTTTTGCCGTCGACGGCCGGCAGCTCGATGTCCTGTACATAGGAGTGGGTGACCGTCTCGTTCGGGAAGAGATCGGCAAGCTTGCGGAAATCAGCGGCGCTCATGCTGTTGCTCCAGTCTCGGTGGTCGTGGTCTGGCGGGCGTCGGTGCCGTGTGTTTCGGTGCCGTGTGTTTCAGTGCCGGGTGCTTCTGTGCCGGGTGCTTCTGTGGGTGTTTCGGTGCCGTAGCCCGCGTGATGCGGGTTCTCCCAGATTACGGTGGCCCCCATGCCCAGGCCGATGCACATCGTGGTCATGCCGAAACGGGCCGAGGGGTCCTCCTCGAACTGCCGGGCCAGCTGGTTCATCAGCCGGACCCCCGAGGACGCCAGGGGGTGCCCGACGGCGATCGCGCCGCCGTAGCGGTTGACGCGCGGGTCGTCGTCGGCGATCCCGAAGTGGTCAAGGAAGCTGAGGACCTGGACGGCGAAGGCCTCGTTGATTTCGAAGAGGCCGATGTCCCCGATGCCGAGTCCGGCGTTCTTCAGGGCCTTCTCGGTCGCCGGGAGCGGGCCGATGCCCATGACCTCGGGCTCCACGCCGGCAAAGGCGTAGGAGACCAGGCGCATCCTGACCGGCAGTCCGAGTTCCTCGGCGGCCTCGGCGGAGGCCAGCAGGGCGGCCGTTGCGCCATCGTTCAGGCCGGCGGCGTTGCCCGCCGTGACCCGGCCGTGGGCGCGGAACGGGGTCTTGAGGGCGGCCAGGTCCCCGAGTGAGGTTCCGGGGCGCGGGGGTTCGTCCACGGTGTTGACGGTCCAGCCCTGGCCCGGCTTCATTGTGGCGACGGGGACGAGGTCGGGCTGGATCTGGCCGTTGGCGTAGGCGGCGGCGAGCTTGTCCTGCGAGGCGACGGCGTAGGCGTCGGTGCGATCCTTGGTGATGGCCGGGAAGCGGTCGTGCAGGTTCTCGGCCGTGTTGCCCATGTTGAGGGCGGCAGGGTCCACGATCCGTTCGGACATGAAGCGCGGGTTGGGGTCTGCGCCGCCGCCCATCGGGTGGTTCCCCATGTGTTCCACGCCGCCGGCGATCACGACGTCGTATGCACCGAAGCCGATGCCGCTCGCCGTCGTGGTCACAGCGGTCATGGCGCCGGCGCACATGCGGTCGATCGCGAAGCCGGGCACGGTCCGGGGGAGTCCGGCCAGGAGCGCGGCGGTGCGGCCGATCGTCAGGCCCTGGTCGCCGGTCTGGGTGGTGGCAGCGATCGCGACCTCGTCGATCCGGTCGGCAGGAAGCGAGGGATTGCGGCGCATCAGTTCGCGGATGCACTTGACCACGAGGTCGTCGGCGCGGGTGCCGGCGTAGATGCCTTTTTCGCCCGCGCGGCCGAAGGGGGTGCGGACGCCGTCGACAAAGACGACGTCGCGGACGGCGCGGGGCCCCGCGGTGCGGGGACTCGCGCTGCTGGTGCTGTGGGCTGGGCTCACGTGCTTCTCCTCATTGAGACATGGTTGCCGGAACCGGCAGTGGCAGGGCTTGCCACAGGCAGGTGGGATCCGAACGACATCACGAATAATGTTACTCGCCAGTAACATAGCTGGCAAGGAGGAGAGGGGAGGCCCGGGAGAGACCTGCTAGACCGTGGAACCCGTTGGCGCCTCGGCGGGGGCCTTGGGCTCCTTCGCGGGCAGCGGCGCGGGGTGCAGGAAGGCCTGGGTAATGAGCGGGGCAGTAATTTCGATCTGCCACTGGCGCGCCCCGAGGTTCGCCAGTTCCTCGGCCACGCCTTCCTCGCTGAGCTCTGCCGGCGGACGCCACGCGACCCGCCGAAGGTAGTCCGGAGTCAGCAGGTTTTCCACCGGCAGGTTCAGTTCCTCGGCCCTGGCCTGGAGTTTCGGACGGGCGGTGGCGAGTCTGGCGGCTGCCTCCGGGTCCCGGTCCGCCCAGACGCGCGGCGGCGGGGGAGCGTTGGTGGCCAGGTGCAGGGGCGGCAGGTCCTCGAGTGCCCTGGCCATGCCGATGCAGCGCAGCCAGCGGGGCGCCTCGCGTTGGGCGGCGCGGCCGTGGAAGCCCTTGGTGCCGAGGAGTTGGGGGACCGTGGAGGGCATAGCCTTGGCGGCGGCGACGAGCGCGGAGTCGGGGATCAGCCGGCCGGGGGCGACGTCGCGCTTCTGGGCCAGGGAATCGCGTTCTAGCCACAACTCCCGGACTGCGGCCAGTTGGCGGCGGTCCCGGATCTGGTGAAGTCCGGACGTCTTGCGCCACGGATCAACGCGCGGCGGGGCCTGTCCTGCCTCGAGGATGGCGGCAAATTCCTGCTCGGCGTATTCCAGCTTTTCGTCCGCCACGAGGAGTTCGATCAATTCCTCGCGCAGTTCGGTGAGGACTTCGACGTCGAGCGCCGCATAGCGCAGCCACGGTTCCGGCAGGGGGCGGGTGGACCAATCGGCGGCGGAGTGTTCCTTCGCCAAGCCGAAGCCCAGGAGCTGTTCGATGACGGCGGCGAGGCCCACCCGGGGCAGCCCGGCCAGGCGCGCGGCGAGCTCGGTGTCGAAGAGCTTGTCCGGCCACATGCCGAGTTCGGACAAGCAGGGCAGGTCCTGGCTGGCGGCGTGCAGGATCCATTCGACGCCGCGCAATGCGTCATTGATGATGCTCAGGTCCCCGAAGGGTTCTGGATCGATCAGCCAGGTCCCGGAGCCTTCGCGCCGGATCTGGACCAGGAAGGCGCGCTGGCCGTAGCGGAAACCTGAGGCCCGCTCCGCGTCCACGCCCGCAGGGCCGTGGCCGGCTGCAAGGGCTGCGGCGCAGCGTTCGAGTCCGGACTGGGTTTCAATGACCAGCGGCACGCCGTCGCGGGGAACGTCGAGGTCGATCACTTCAGGGACCAGGCTGTCAAAGCCTTCAACGGTGATGTGGGCTGTGGTGTCAGCAGCCTCGGCCGTATTGCGAGTGGCGCCGGCCGTGCTGATTTCCGGATTCTGAGGGGTCATGGTCTCTACAGTTTACCGACAACATGGCGCCTAATGCCGTGACCGTGGCCGAACAGGCGCCTCATGCGTGTCCGCGCGGGCGCCGGGGAAGGGGTGTCACGCCCTCGGGCAACGGCGGCAGTCCCGCGAAGGTGCAGACCATGTCCGACCACGCCTCCAGGTGGGATGTGATGTCCGGGGTGGCCGGGGTCCAAGAGGCCCGGAGCTCAATGTCGATTGAATTCGGCCGGTCGGACAGTGTTCCAAAGCTCTCCGAGAGCACCCTGGTGGCGGTGCCGCCGGCGGAACGGTACGGGGCCTGATGGTTATCCAGCGCCTCGACCAGCCATGTCCACGCAACGGACCCCAGGAGTTCGTCGTTGCCCATCTCTGGCTCCAGCTGCGCACGGATGTAGGTGACGATCCGAAACTCCCCGTCCCACACGGCAGAGCCGTCGGGATCGTGGAGCAGAATAAAGCGGCCGGTGGCCAGTTCGACGTCGTCACTGCCGGACGCCCGTGCCAATGCAGCGGCGGCCGGGCCGTGGACCGCCCCGCCGGCGGGGGACTCACCCGGTCCGATCACCTCGGCCCCGAGGGCCACCGCGAACGGCGCCAGCCGTGACGGGGCCGGGATTTCGTCCAGGTGCAGCTCGCTGCGGCAGCGTGCCTGTCGAAGGGTCCCCAAGGCGAAGAGGAAATCTGCCGGAACCTGATCGAGGGAGCTCACCTTGGAAGGTTATGCAACGGCCAGGCCCCTGCTCGGCAGGCTCGCCGCCGGGCAGGGGAAGCCGTGCCGGGCTCAGGCGGCAGCGAGCTCGCGCTTGATGGCCGCAATAAAGGAATCAACGTCTTCCTCGGTGGTGTCGAAGGAACACATCCAGCGGACCTCGCGGGCCGCCTCGTTCCAGTCGTAGAAGCGGAAGGAATTGCGCAGCCGGTCCGCGACACCGGCAGGCAGGACGGCGAAGACGCCGTTGGACTCGGTCTTCTGGCTCAGTTCGACGCCGGGGATGCCCTCGACGCCGGCGCGCAGCCGGGCGGCCATGGCATTGGCGTGCGAGGCCGACCGCAGCCATAGGTCACCCTCGAGGAGGGCAATGAACTGGGCGGACATGAACCGCATCTTGGACGCCAGCTGCATGTTCATCTTGCGCAGGTAGACCAGGCCGTGGGCGGCTTCGGGGTTCAAGGCGACCACAACTTCGCCGAACAGCAGGCCGTTCTTGGTTCCCCCGAAGGAGAGGATGTCCACGCCGGCGTCGCGGGTGAAGGCCCGCAGCGGGACGCCCAGGTGCGCGGCGGCGTTGGCCAGCCGGGCGCCGTCCATGTGCAGTTTCATGCCCTTTGCGTGAACATGCTCCGCGATGGCCCGGACCTCGTCCGGGGTGTAGCAGGTACCGAGCTCGGTGGTCTGGGTGATGGATACGGCCAGCGGCTGGGCGCGGTGCTCATCGCCCCAGCCCCAGGCTTCCTGGTCAATCAGTGCAGGCGTGAGCTTGCCGTCATGGGTAGGGACCTGCAGCAGCTTGATGCCGCCGATCCGCTCCGGTGCGCCGTTCTCGTCCATGTTGATGTGGGCGGTGGAGGCGCAAATGACGGCACCCCAGCGCGGCAGCAGCGACTGCAGGGACAGGACGTTGGCGCCGGTGCCGTTGAACACCGGGAAGCACTCGATGCCTTCACCGAAGTGCCCTTCCATCAGCTGCTGCAGGCGCGCGGTGTAGTCGTCCTCGCCGTAAGAGACCTGGTGGCCTTCGTTGGCGGCGGCCAGGGCCGCGAGAACCTCCGGGTGCACGCCGGAATAGTTGTCCGAGGCGAAGCCGCGGACGGAAGGATCGTGGAGCCGCACCGCGGTGCTGGCAGGGACAGTTTCAACTGTGCTGGTCATCGTTTTGCTCACGCTTTCAGTCTAAGAGGTCGGGCCCCAGCGGCTAAGTCAGGGGGCTAAGTCCGGCGGCTAAGCCAGTCGGCGAAGCCGGGGGTGTGGGCCGCAGTATCAGGGACAGCTCAGCGGCTGAGCAGCAGCCGCTGGCCATTGAGCTCGCCGGCAGGGGTGCTGAAGAGCCCGGCGGCGGCAGCCGCCAGGTCGGCGACGTCCGTGAAACCCGGGAACGACCGTTCCGGGGCCTTCGCCCGCATTCCCGCATCAACGAGGGCCTTCACCACGAAGATGGCGGCGGCGCTGCCCAGCTCCGGTTTTTCCTGCTGAGCGCTTTCCTGCTCCGCGCTTCCCTGTTCGGTTGTGCCGGCGGCAGTGCCGGCGCCGGCGGTCGCGGCGTGGGCCCGCCGGAAGCCGTCAGCGACCGCCAGCGTCCAGGCTTCCGCGGCGGCCTTGGCCGCGGCGTAGCTGGCCCCGCCCGCCGTCGGGGCGCTCACGGCCGTGGAGGACACCATGGCAAAGCGTCCGGCGTCCGACGCGGCGAGGTCGTCGAAGAAGACCCTCGAGACGTTCCGCAACGTGGTGACGGCATTGCGTTCCAGGAAGTCCCAGTCGTCGTCGCTCTGGTCCGTGATGCCTTTCGCACCGCGCCAGCCGCCCACTAAGTGGATGACGCCGTCGACGTTTCCGGCCATGCCGGCAACGCTCGCCCGCAAGGCCTTTACGTCCGCCAGGTTCGCGAGGTCGCAAACAAGCGCGGTGACGCCGCCACCGGCTTCGGCGGCGGCGGCCTCGATGCGGCCAGCATCAGAACCGACGGTGAAGACCCTGTGGCCGGCGTCCCGCAGGGCCTTCGCCGTGGCGATCCCGGACGGCCCGCTGCCGCCCGTGACCAGCACGTTCAAGGTGCGTCCGTTGCTCATCCGGCGTTCAGGGCCTGGACGCCGCTGGCCCCGCCGGTGACCGTGCCCGTATCCGAGGAACCCGTGATGCCGGCGGTGGATTCGATGACGGGCCGCATCTTCTTCTCCAGCGCCTCGTAGAACATGGAGAGCGGGAACTCGTCGTCGAGGACCTGGTCCGTGAGGCCGCGGGGCGGGCCGTCCAGGGGCAGGGCGTCCGGGCCCTTGGCCCAGACTGAGGCCGGGTTGGGCGTGACCGTGCCGGAGATGAGCTCGTAGGCGGCGAGCCAGTGGGCCATCTTGGGACGGTCGATCGAGCGCCAGTACAGTTCCTCGATCTTGGCGCCGAGTTCAACCACGACGCCGGCAGCCTCGTCCCAGTCGATGCTGAGTTTGCTGTCGGTCCAGTGCAGGACGTGGTGCTGGTGCATCCAGGCGAAGAGCAGCTGGCCGCCGAGGCCGTCGTAGTTGCGGACGCGGGTGCCGGTGATGGCGAAGCGGAAGATCCGGTCGAAGATCACGGCGTACTGGACCAGCTTGGCGTGCCGGCGTGCCTCCGGGTCGGCGTCCTCGTCCTTCTCGATCTTCACCGATTCGCGGAAGGCGGTGAGGTCGCAGCGCAGTTCCTCCAGCGAGTACAGGAAGAACGGCATGCGCTGCTTGATCATGAACGGGTCGAAGGGCAGGTCCCCGCGCATGTGGGTGCGGTCGTGGATGAGGTCCCACATGACGAATGTTTCCTGCGTCAGCTCCTGGTCCTCCAGCAGCCCGGCGGCGTCCTCGGGCAGCTGCAGGGAAGTGATCTCGGCGGCGGCGCGCAGGACGCGGCGGAAGCGGGCGGCCTCGCGGTCGGCGAAGATCGCGCCCCACGTGAACGTCGGCGTCTCGCGGACAGCGACGGTCTCCGGGAAGAGGACTGCGGAGTTGGTGTTGTAGCCCGGGGTGAAGTCGAGGAAACGGATCGGGACGAACAGCTTGTTGGAGTATTCGCCCGTTTCCAGGCCGCCGATGAACTCGGGCCAGATGACCTCGATCAGCACGGCCTCGACGAGGCGGCTGCTGCTGCCGTTCTGGGTGTACATCGGGAACACGACGAGGTGCTGGAGTCCGTTGACCCGGTGCTGCTGCGGCTGGAAGGCCTGCAGTGAATCCAGGAAATCCGGGACGCCAAAGCCGCCGTCGGCCCACCGGCCGAAGTCGGTGACGAGCAGGTCAAGGTAACGGGCGTCGTGCGGGAAGGACGGGGCCAGGGCCGTAACCGCCGCGATGATGGTTTCAACGTGGCCGGCCGCGGTTTCGTGGGCTTCGGCATCCGGCACGGATCCGTCCTTGACCTGGAGGGCCTGCAGGGCCGTGGCGGCAGCCTTGAGCCGCAGCCATTCCTGGTTGCCGGCAGTGATCGGGGCGGGGGCGGTGAGGGCGGTGGTGGTCATCGTCGCCTTTCTGGTTGCTGTGGAGCGTGTCGCTGGATCTAAACCGAGCGTAGCAAGCAAACAGATGCTCTAATGCAAAATTGCCTTGAGCATAAGAAAGTCTGTGGCAAGTGATTCTGAAAAGCCGTTCCAGCGGAAGCAGGGGAAGGGCTGCGGGCTACTGCCCGGCGTCGTCCGCGGGAACGAGCTTCAGGGAGACCGAATTGATGCAGAACCGCTGGTCCGTGGGGGTGCCGTAGCCCTCGCCGTCGAACACGTGTCCCAGGTGGGAATCGCACGTGCCGCAGCGGACTTCCACCCGGTCCATGCCCATGGTGCGGTCGTGGATGTAGCGCACGGTGCCCTCGGCGAGAGGCGCCCAGAAGGACGGCCAGCCGCAGTGCGAGTCGAACTTTTCGTTGCTGGTGAAGAGTTCGGTGCCGCAGGCCCGGCACTGGTAGACGCCCCGCGTGTGGGTGTCCCAGTATTCGCCGGTGTACGGCCGCTCGGTGCCGGCCTGGCGGAGCACGCGGTACTCTTCCGGGGTCAGTTCCTCGCGCCACTGGGCATCGGCCTTTTCGACCGGCTGTTGGGCCGGCGTCTGTCCGCCCGCCGGCTGCTCCGGCGTGGCGGCGGACTCGGGGGCAGGGACTGCCGAGGGCATGGATTTGGACCTGTTAAATATGCTCATAGCCTCAATAACGCTCAGGAGTCCCCGATAAATCCCGAACCGGCGTAGAGATGCAGGACGGGCAGACCCAGCTTGTCCTGTGCCTTGGTGGCCCAGTCGGTGTGGAAGGTGTCTGCAACAGCGTGCGGGCGCGTGATGACCACAGCCTGTCCGGCGCTGAGTTCCTTGACCTTGGCAACCAGGCCGTCCACGGCCTTGCCCTCGACGACTTCGCCTGAGACGCCGCCGCCCAATCCAGCCAGTGCGGCCAGCGAGGCGGCCAGAGTGTCCGCGGCTTCGGCCCGCTCCACGGCGGGGTCGGAGTGTGCCGTCAGTTCACGGAAGGCTTTGGCGATTTCAAGCAAGGAAAGGTTCTCCAGGAAATCCACCACCAGGTGCCGCTCGGTGTTGGCCGGCACCAGGACCAGCACGGGGGCATCACCGCCGGCAATCAGGGTTTCAATGTTGACGCGGTCATCCGCACCGAGGGGCTCTTCTGTCAAAATGACGATTGGATCACTCATGACCCCAGCCTAGTCGCGCTGGTGTTGCCCCGCATGGTTGTGTCCCGCGGCAGCCTTGCGTGTTCATGCCGACTTAGCCACGGCAATGCAATGGTTGGGCTGCGGTTCAGTAAGAATGGTGCCATGGCATCCACCTTGCGCCTCCGCCCTGACCGCCGGACAGTCCCAGTTGCGGCGGGGACTGGCGCCGCCCCGTCCGGAAGCGCCAAGTGGGCGCTGGGCGGCATCATTGGCGGGAGCGCCGCTGCGGGCGTGCTCGCCGCCGGGTCCTCCGCCCTCGCGCTTTATTTCGCCCGCCGGGTCATCACCCCGGCCAGGTTCCGCGCAGAGGACCAGGAAGTACTGGCCGTCATCCGGGAGGGGCGGGCGCTGCAGGTCATTCTCGCCGCCACCCCGGATTCCACGGTGGACGGGGTCTACGGTTTCTTCTTCGACGGCGGCCGCGGCCATGCGCGGATCGGCCGTATCCTGTCCTACTCGCCGGCCGAACGCACGGTGCTGCGCGAGGTTGAGCACGTCTACAGCGGGGACATTGCGACCGCCCGGCGCGGCTGGTGGAGCGGGGCGGCCTATCCGGATCCGGCCGCGCTGGGGCTTCCAGTGGAGGACGTGCTGATCGACGTCGATGCCGGGACCGCGCCGGCCTGGCTGGTCCGTGCCACGTCGGCGGCGGAGGATCTGGCCCCGGACGTCTGGGCGATCATGGTGCACGGGCGCGGTGCCACCCGGCAGGAGGGCTTGCGGGCCCTCCGGACCGCCGGGGAACTGGGCATGTCCAGCCTGCTGATCTCCTACCGAAACGACGGGCTGGCACCGTCGGCGAGCGACGGGCGCTACGGTCTGGGCTCCACCGAATGGCGCGACGTCGAGGCCGCGGTCGGCTATGCCCTGGAACAGGGCGCCCGCGAGGTGGTCCTGTTCGGCTGGTCGATGGGCGGCGCCATCTGCCTGCAGACGGCTGACCTGTCCCGGCATCGCCACCTGATCCGGGCAATGGTCCTGGACGCACCGGTGATCAGCTGGGTCAACGTGCTGGCCCACCATGCGGAGCTGAACCGGATCCCGTCGTCCGTGGGCCGCTACGGCCAGCTGATGCTCAGCCACCGCCTGGGCCGGCGGCTGACCGGGCTGGCCGCCCCCGTTGACTTCAAGGCGATGGATTGGGTTTCGCGTGCCGTGGAGCTGCGGACGCCCACCCTCATTGTGCACAGCGTGGACGACGAATACGTGCCTTTTGGGCCGTCCGCTGCGCTGGCCGAGAAGAACCCGGAGATGGTCACGTTCGAGCCCTTCGACAGGGCCCTGCACACCAAGGAATGGAATGTGGATCCGGAGCGCTGGGAGCGGCAGGTCGCGGCCTGGCTCCGGCAGCAGCTGGCGCCGCGTGCCAACCCCGGCGACCAGGAGCCGGCGGCTGGGAACGCCACACCCAACTAGCAGTTCACGGCAATGTTTCGCGCGAACACTGCCGTGATCTGTCGTCTCGACAGGGACAGCACGTCTGGGACAGTAGTCTGAGACCGGTCAGTCGCGCCGGGTCCCGATCCTGGCGGTGCGGGCAGCCGTGAGCCGAATGAGCTCGGCAGGATCCAGCTCGATGTCCAGGCCACGCCGTCCGCCCGAAATGAGGATGGTTTCCAGCTCCAGGGCGCTGTCATCCACCACCGTGGGGGAGGACTGGCGCTGCCCGAGCGGTGAGATGCCCCCGAGCACGTAGCCGGTCCGTCGCTGCGCCGCCGCCGGGTCGGCCATCTCTGCTTTCTTGCCGCCCAAGGCTGCGGCCATCGCCTTGAGGTCCAGGCTTCCGCTCACGGGCACGACGCCGACGGCGAGCCTGCCGTCGACGTCGACCATCAGGGTCTTGAAGACCCGGGCGGGATCGACGCCGAGCACTTCCGCCGCTTCCAGGCCATAGCTGGCCGCCGCGGGGTCATGTGCGTAGGGGTGGGCGACAAAGGGAACCCCGGCGGCCGCAAGTGCTGCGGTGGCCGGAGTTCCCTGCGACACGTGTTTGCGGGCCATGTCCTCTGGCTGTCCGGGCGTGAGGTCAGGACTGCGCCGGCGACGGCCGGGTTCCGGACGCGACCACTTTGCGCTTGATCCGGCCCAGCATGGCCGTCATCCCGCGCATGCGCAGCGGAGTGATGGCCCGGGTGAGGCCCAGCAGATCGGGCATGTCGTCCGGGACGGCCAGGATTTCCGCGGCGCTGAGCCCGTCGAGTCCTTCATGGAGCACGCCGGCGAAGCCTCGGGTGGTCGGGGCCTCCCTGGGTGCCTTGAAGTAGAGCCGGACGCGTTCCGGCGCGCCGCCGTCGGTCTGTTCCGTCTCGACGGCGAGGAAGAGCGGCGTCTGGCATTCCACTACCTGCTCCAGCAGCTCCGGGTGGTCCAAGAGCCGCTCCGGAAGTTCCGGCAGTCCCTGCGAGAACTCGAGCAGCAACTGCAGGCGCTCTGCTTCGGTCAGGGCCTGGAAATCATCGACAATGTCCGCCAGCGCGGCGGGGAGGGCTGAAGTATTCATCATTCCCAGCTTACGCACGCGCGCCCATTGTGTCCCGGTCGCTGTCCCTGTCGCCGTCCCTGTCGCTGACGGTTCCGGTCCATGCAGCCCGTCACTAACGGCCGGCCGGAACCGCGCCGCGCTCGGCACCCTTGACGATCGGGACGCGCACGGCGTTGCCCCATTCGGTCCAGGATCCGTCGTAGTTCCGGACCGTCTCGAAACCGAGCAGGTACTTCAGGGCAAACCAGGTGTGGCTGGACCGCTCGCCGATCCGGCAGTACGCCACGACGTCGTCGCCTGCCTTCAGGCCGGCCTCGCCAAGGTACAGGGCCTCGAGTTCGCCGCGGTTCCGGTAGGTACCGTCACCGGCCGCCGCGCGGGCCCAGGGGATGGAGGCCGCGGTGGGGATGTGGCCGCCGCGCAGCGCGCCCTCCTCCGGATAAGCGGGCATGTGGGTCCGCTGGCCCGTGTATTCCTCGGTCGAACGGACGTCGATCAGCGGCTTGCCGAAGTGGGCCAGGACGTCATCCTTGAAGGCGCGGATCGGGGTGTCGGTCCGCTCCACGACGGGGTAGTCAGCGGGGGAGGCGACTGTCGTCTCGGTGGAGAGCGCCCGGCCCTCCGCGATCCACTTGTCCCGGCCCCCGTCCAGGAGCCGGACGTCCTCGTGGCCGAAGAGCGTGAAGACCCACAGGGCGTACGCGGCCCACCAGTTCGACTTGTCGCCGTAAATCACCACGGTGCTGTCCCGGGAAATGCCCTTGGCGCCGGCCAGCGCGGCGAAGGCTTCGCCGTAAATGTAGTCGCGGGTCACTTCGTCGTTCAGATCCGTGTGCCAGTCGATTTTGACGGCCCCGGGGATGTGGCCGGTCTCGTACAGCAGGACGTCTTCGTCGGATTCCACCACCACCAGGTTGCCGCCGTCGAGGGCCCCCTCCTCGATTGCCGTGGCCAGCCATTCCGTGGACACCAGACGGTCCGGGTGGGCGTAGGCGGCGAATTTCTCGTTCTCTTCAACGGGGTAGGACATTGCGATGGCCTTTCACTGGAACGGTCAGGGGGCCGGGCGCGGAAAGCGTGCGCGGCGCCGGGCCTGTTACAACACTAGTCACGGGCCGGCGGGAATGCTCCACAGGGTTCACACGGGGAAATGTGGTCTTTCTCACGCCGGCCGCGGGTCCGCAAGCGGGCAGGCGGGCCTGGCGTGCTTTGCCGGTATTCTTGCTGGGGACAAGAGACCAGCAGAACGGACCACCTTGGTACAGATCGAACAGCTCGCCGCCCGTACGCCGGCAGTTTCCGTGGACGAACTCCTCAAGGGGTTCTATCCATCGCCGCGGTTCGGTGAGGTGTCGTTTTCCAGCTACCGGCCCGATCCCTCCCAGCCCAGCCAGGCCCGTGCGGTCCATGCCCTGGAGCATTTCGCGGCGGGCGTGGGTGCCCGTGACGGCGACGGCCTGTTCAAGCGGCTCTTCGGCAAAAAGGATACGTCCCGGGCCGGGATCTACCTCGATGGCGGATTCGGTGTGGGCAAGACCCACCTGCTGGCGTCGCTGTGGCACGCCGCCCCGGGGCCGAAGGCGTTCGGCACGTTCGTCGAATACACCAACCTCGTCGGTGCCCTGTCCTTCCGCAAGACCGTCGAGGCCCTGAGCCACTACAAGCTCGTATGCATCGATGAATTTGAGCTCGATGACCCCGGCGACACCGTGCTCATGTCCCGGCTCATGCGCGAGCTTGCCGACGCCGGTGTGAAACTTGCCGCAACGTCCAACACGCTGCCGGGCTCCCTCGGCGACGGACGCTTCGCCGCCGTCGACTTTGCCCGTGAAATCCAGGTGCTGGCCGACCAGTTCGACGTCGTACGGATCGACGGCGAGGACTTCCGCCACCGTGGCCTGCCGGCCGCGCCCGCGCCGCTGCGCAATGATGACCTGACCCACCACATGCATGCCGAATTCGACGGCAAGACTGTGGCCCGCGATGAGTTCAGCACCTTGATCAACCACCTGGCCGGCGTGCACCCGAGCCGTTACCGCCAGCTGCTGGAGGGGATCGAAGGCGTCGTCTGGAAGAACGTGCACACGATTACCGAGCAGGCCGTTGCGTTGCGCTTCGTGGTGCTGGCGGACCGGCTGTACGACAAAGACGTGCCCATCCTTGCCAGCGGTGTGCCGTTCGACCAACTCTTCACCGAGGAAATGATGACCGGCGGGTACATGAAGAAGTACTTCCGCGCCGTCTCCCGGCTCACCGCGCTGGCCCGCGAGGGCCAAAACCACGAGCCGTCCTAGCGCCGAGCCCCTTCCATTACGCCGGTATCGCCGTTAAATGCCGGAGGTGCCGGCGCCGCCTCTCGGCGGGACCGGCACCTCGCTGACGTATCTGGGTCAGAGGCCTGGCTGGCGGGGTTCCCCGGTTACGGGGGGTTCCCCGGCTGCGCGGGGCTCGCCGGCTACGGGAGGCTGATCGGCGACGGGGGCCGTCTCCGGCCGGTCGTTCGCCTTGTCCACGAAGTCGGAAGCGCCCCGCTGCACGGCATCGATCTTGTCGGCGTGCTTTCCGCCGGTCTTAGTGTCGACGAAGTCGCCGGCCTTTTCGATGCCGTCCTTGATGGCTTGTTCGTTGCCACCAATTACTTGCTGAGCCTTGCCCTTTAGATCGTCAAGTAAACCCACGGGCACCTCCCTTCGGTCGCGGAGCCAGATCGCTCCTAGCGTTTTCTACCCTAGCGGGCGTCGGCGGGGGTGCCAAGGGTGTCCGCCCAGAGGATAAAAGACGCCAGGGCCGGATGCACAGGGTAGAAGGACCTGAAATGCACAAAAAAGAGCAGCTCCGGGGGAGCTGCTCTAGTGAGTGGGCGATACTGGGATCGAACCAGTGACCTCTTCCGTGTCAGGGAAGCGCGCTACCGCTGCGCCAATCGCCCGCAACCGGAAGGATCCGGAGTGGAGTTTTAATGAAAGAGAGCGGACGACGAGATTCGAACTCGCGACATCCACCTTGGCAAGGTGGTGCTCTACCAGCTGAGCTACGTCCGCATTTTTAGTCCATGCCGGCTGGGCCGGTGGTACTGCATCAAGCAAGTTGCCTTGCTTTGGTGGGCGATACTGGGATCGAACCAGTGACCTCTTCCGTGTCAGGGAAGCGCGCTACCGCTGCGCCAATCGCCCCTTGCATCCGGCCGGAACCGGAAACCAGGGTTTTCACCGAGGTGGGTACGGGATTCGAACCCGTGTATACGGCTTTGCAGGCCGCTGCCTCGCCTCTCGGCCAACCCACCGTGTAGACAGGATTCCGAAGAACCCTTGCCGTGACAGTGTCCTGCGAGCGGACGACGAGATTCGAACTCGCGACATCCACCTTGGCAAGGTGGTGCTCTACCAGCTGAGCTACGTCCGCAATGTTGGCGTGCGTTTCCGTGCCGCATTCGGCATTTCCTCGCGTTCCAACGAGTAAGAACTCTATAGGAGGTTCCGGGAATCTACAAATCGAGGCGCATTGACCCCCTTTCCATGGCCCTACTTCCTTGAGTTGTAGGGGATTTTGCTAATTACAGCGCTGTAATTAGAGTCCGTATCAAGCCGGGGCTCGCAGCGGTGTCCGGACTATTGCGCGGGGCGGGGGAGAGCGCTGCTGGATAGGACCAGTGCAGGTCTGTTGCGAGGGACTGCTGCGGGGAAGATCGGCGTACGCACCAGCGGCGGAGCCGGGTTCCCCGGACCGATTTCTAAAATCCGCCCGGGTGGGCTAGCATTCAATGTCGTTAGGGCGATTGGCGCAGTGGTAGCGCGCTTCGTTCACACCGAAGAGGTCACTGGTTCGAACCCAGTATCGCCCACTAACGAAATGGTCCGTTCCGCTGACTCAGCGGGGCGGGCCATTTTGCTTTTCACCGTTGTCTGACCCCCGTGAAAGAGTCTTTCCATGACCGCTCCACTCCTCGCCCACGCCACGGACTATGGCCGCATGTACGCCCGCTCCACATCGGCACAGTTCTCCGTCCCCTCCATCACCACGGTGATCGGCCAGCAGCCGCACGGCCTGGATGGCTGGTTCGGATACATGGGTGCGAACAGCCTGGCCCAGGATCCCGGGCTTCCCGGCATCCTGGGGAGCCCCGCCAAGCTGCGGCAGGCGGTCAGCCGGGCTGCCAAGGCTGCGGAGTCATACCGGGACGATGCCGCCAAGCGCGGCGACCGGGTCCACAACTACTGCGAGCAGGTTGCGCTGCGCGCGCTCGGCCGGCCGCACCAGATGAAGGAAACACGCGAGGCCCTGGCCGCCAACGGTGAGGAAGCCTTCGCGGCACGCTTCGACGAATGGTGGGAGCTGTTTGACGTCGAACCCATCGCCCCGGAGATCACGGTGTGGAACAAGACAGTCGGCTACGCCGGCACCCTGGACCTCGTGGCACGGATCAATGGCAGGACCTGCCTTATCGACTACAAGACCAAGGGCACCAGCCGGGACGGCACCGTCAAGCCGCTGGATGACAAGGTGGTCATGCAGCTCGTCGCCGG
This sequence comes from Arthrobacter sp. ES3-54, assembly GCF_029504395.1. GTDB lineage: Bacteria > Actinomycetota > Actinomycetes > Actinomycetales > Micrococcaceae > Arthrobacter. Next base: position 522,362 of record NZ_JAQFIF010000002.1, on the reverse strand, counting down.
CATGAAGGCAGAGGAAAGCCTCGTGGATCCCGTGGCGGGGGAGTGGGAGGCGTGGCAGCACGGCGAGTCGCCCATCCTCCTGGCCGTGGCGGTGGGCGAGACCGAAGTCCGTCCGCAGCGGGCCAACCCCGAGGTCCTGAAACACCACTGGTGGAAATTCTGTGCGCTGCGCCGCGTGTGGGAGATGTCAGCCGACACGGCGACCGCCGGAGCAGCACTGCTTCCGCTGGCCCCGCCCGTGAAGCGCTGAGCCGGTAGCGCTGCACGGCAGCACTGAACAGGCATCCCTGAACAGGCGTCCCTGAACCGGCGTCGCAGAGCAGGAGCCCGGCAGCTGCAACTAAACTGGACTGGATCCCTAGCCGCTCACCGTGAGGACAGACTGCACATGGCCATTTTGAATATCCGCATCATCGGGGATCCTGTGCTGCGCACAGTCGCCGATCCCGTGACGGAATTCGGGCCTGAACTGGCAAAGCTCGTCGCCGATATGACCGAAACCATGGAGGACGTGGAGGGCGCAGGCCTGGCCGCACCCCAGGTCGGAGTCAGCCTGCGCGTCTTCACCTACCGGATCGGCGGCGTCGAGGGTCACATCATCAACCCCGTGCTGGAAAACAGCGAGGACTTCCAGCCGGACCAGGTCGAGGGATGCCTGTCCATCCCGGGCCTCGGCTTCCCGGTCCGCCGCTACCGCCATACCCGGGTGACCGGAGTGGACCTCCATGGCAACCCCGTCGCCGTTGAGGGCGAGGCCATGCTGGCCCGCTGCTTCCAGCACGAGACCGACCACCTCGATGGCATCCTGTACACCGACCGGCTCGAGGGCGATGACCGCAAGGCCGCCCTGCGAGCCATCCGCAATGCCAACTACGACGCCATTACGGAACAGACAACAAGCAAGCGTGCGAAGAGCGTCGGGACGAGCTTTGGCGGGTCCAGCTTCGGAATCAACCCGTGAGGGTCCTTTTCGCGGGGACCCCGGCCGTCGCCGTGCCGTCCCTGGACGCCCTGATCGACGCCGGGTTCGACGTCGTCGCGGTCCTCACCCGCCCGGACGCGCCGCTGGGACGCAAGCGGGTCCTGACGCCGTCGCCCGTGGCTGCCCGGGCCGCCGAGCTCGGCATCGAGATCATCCACGCCGCCAAAGTCGATGCCGGGGTCACTGACCGCATTGCCGCCGTTGCACCGGACGTCGCGGCGATCGTTGCCTACGGCGGCCTGATTCCCCGCTCAGCCCTCGCTGTTCCCCGCCACGGTTGGGTGAACCTGCACTTCTCCCTGCTGCCGGCCTGGCGCGGCGCCGCCCCCGTGCAGCGTGCCGTCATCGCAGGCGACGACGTCACCGGCGCCGTCACCTTCCGTCTCGAGGAGGGGCTGGACACCGGTCCGGTATTCGGCACGCTTACCGAGACCGTGCACGCCGGCGATACCGCCGGGGCCCTGCTCGAGCGGCTTTCCCGCAGCGGGGCGGTCCTGCTGGCCCAGACGCTGTCCGCCATCGACGCCGGCAACGCCGTCGCGCTGCCGCAACAGGGCGAGGTCAGCCTGGCCCCCAAACTCAGCCTCGAGGACGGCCGGCTCGACTGGCAGCAGCCCGCACTGGCCATCGGCCGCCGGGCCCGCGGAGTCACGCCAGAGCCCGGCGCCTGGACCATGCTCGATGGCCAGCGGATCAAGCTGGAGCCGGTGCTGCCGGCCCCGGAGTCCGCCGCGCTTCGGCCCGGACAGCTGGCCATGGACGGGAAACGGGTCCTCGTAGGGACGGGTTCGCACCCGGTGGAATTGACGCGGGTCCAGCCCGCGGGCAAGAAAATGATGGCCGCCGCTGATTGGGCGCGTGGGCAGGCAACACTTGAAAGCGTGGTATTCGAATGAGCGAGTCCGGGACCAGCGGCAGCAGCCGAGGCAGTGGCCAGGGCGCCCGCGGCGGCAGCCGGCGCAACGCCCAGGGCAGGGAACGGAACCGCGGCCCGCAGCGCGGCTTCACCGAGAGCGCCCCGTCCCAGCGGACCCGCCGCGCCGATCCCGCTCGGCTGGTCGCCTTTGAGGTGCTCCGCGCCGTGGAGGCCGAGGACGCCTACGCGAACCTGGTGCTGCCTGCCCGGATCCGGCATCACGGGCTGGACAAGCGCGACGCCGGATTCGCCACCGAGCTCAGCTACGGCGCCCTCCGCGGCCAGGGCACGTACGACGCCATTCTGGCGCGCTGCGTCGACCGCCCGCTGGACCAGCTGGATCCCGCGATCCTGGACGCCCTGCGGATCGGCGCGCACCAGCTGCTCGCCATGCGCGTGCCCGCCCACGCCGCACTGGACCAGACTGTGGGGCTGGCCCGCGCCGTGATCGGGGCCGGTCCCTCGGCCCTGATCAATGCCGTGCTGCGCAAAGTCTCCGCCCGCACCCTCGACGAGTGGCTCGACCTGCTGCTCAGCACCGAGACCGATGCCACCACAATCGCCTCCATCCGCTACGCCCACCCCGAGTGGATTGTCCGTGCGCTCCGCCAGTCGCTCGTGGCCCACGGCCGCCCGGCCGCTGAGATTGAAGGGCTCCTCGAAGCCGACAACGCCGCGCCCGTGGTGAACCTCGTCGCACTACCCGGCATCGGCAGCCTGGACGAGGCCCTCGAAATTGGGGCCACCCCTGGTGAACTCGTCGAGGGGTCCGCGCTCTCCAGCGGCGGCGACCTCGGCCGGCTCGCCTCGGTCCGGGACGGAAGCATCCGGGTCCAGGACGTCGGCTCGCAGCTCGTGGCCCGGGCCATGGCCGCCGTCGGTCTCGGCACAAACCCCAATGCAGGCCCCAGCACGGGCCCTAGCACAAAGACCAGCGCTGCCCTCGACGGGGAAACCGGGACGGACAGCGAGAGTGCGGGGGAGCGCTGGCTGGACCTCTGCGCCGGCCCCGGCGGCAAGGCTGCCTTGCTCGCTGCCCTCGCCCGCCAGCAGGGCGCCCACCTGCTGGCCAACGAATTCGCCCCGCACCGAGCCAAACTCGTTCGCCAAGCCCTGTCGGCGGTCCCGCGGGACGCCTGGGAGGTCAGGACCGGCGACGGCCGCGACATCGGCGCCGAGCAGCCGGAATCCTTCGACCGTGTCCTCGTCGATGTCCCATGCACCGGCCTGGGCGCCCTGCGCCGGCGGCCGGAGTCCCGCTGGCGCCGCACGCCCAAGGACCTCGTGGACCTTGGTCCGCTGCAGCGCCAGCTGCTCAACTCAGCGATCGACGCCGTCAAGCCCGGCGGCGTGGTGGCCTACGTGACCTGCTCGCCGCACCCGGCAGAGACCACCGCCGTCGTCAGCGATGTGCTGCGCAAGCGCGAGGACCTCGAGCTCCTCGACGCCGGCGCCGTGCTGGACAGCGTCAGCCTCACCGGCCACCTCGAGGCCGGGCACGAACTCACCGCCCAGCTCTGGCCGCACGTGCACCAGACGGACGCCATGTTCCTGGCCCTGATTCACAAGAAGGCCTGAGTTTCACTGATACTGGGGCACTGTGACCTAAGAACGAACCAGCAAAGTACGAACAACTAAGTACGAACGAGAAGGACATCCATGGCCCAGTGCTGCATCAACCCGAGCATCCTTTCGGCTGACTTCGTCAATCTTGAGGCCGAACTGCGCCGCATCAGCAATGCCGATGCGGTGCACGTGGACGTCATGGACAACCACTTCGTTCCCAACCTGACCATCGGGCTGCCCGTGGTGCAGCGCATCCAGGCCGTCAGCCCCGTGCCGCTGGACGCCCACCTGATGATCGCCGACGCTGACCGCTGGGCGCCGGGCTTCGCCGACGCCGGGGTGGCCTCTGTGACGTTCCACGCCGAAGCCTCGATCGCGCCGATCAAACTCGCGCGGGAACTGCGCGCCCGCGGCGCCAAGGCCGGCATGGCGCTGCGCCCGGGCACACCCGTGGAGCCCTACCTGGACATGCTCCCGGAACTGGACCTGCTGCTGATCATGACGGTGGAGCCAGGCTTCGGCGGGCAGTCCTTTCTGGACCTGACGCTGCCCAAGATCCGCCGGGCCCGCGCGGCCATTGACGGCTCCGGCGTCAACGTGGCGCTGCAAGTCGACGGCGGCATCACCGAGGAGACGATCGTGCGTGCCGCCGAGGCGGGAGCGAACGTCTTTGTGGCGGGCTCCGCCGTCTACGGCGCCGCGGATCCGGCGGAAGCCATCGAAAGGCTCCGGGCGGCCGCCAACCGCTGAGACCATGACGGTCCCGGCAGGGAACTGCCGCCAAGATGACTCAGACCGTAACCTGCACGGCCGGGAATAGCCCGAGCAGGCCGGCAGTTGTGTCACAATAACAACACACATACGTGCTCCGGGGTCGGTGTAAGTCCGAACCGGCGGTTACAGTCCGCGACCCGCGCGCCAGCGCCTTCCTTCGGGAGATGCCGGCAAACGGTTGAATCGGTGAAATTCCGGTACCGACAGTTAAAGTCTGGATGAGAGAAGCACGTACAGCTGTTACTGCGGCGCCCAGAAGGCGCCGCATAATTGTGCTGTCGTATACCCCCGGAGCCATCGCGGTTCTTGAGGGAAGGAACGACACACACATGGACCCCTTGCGATGGCTCTTCGAAGCGCAGATCCCGGTAGGCGGATCTGTCCTGATTCTTCGTGAAGTGCTAGGCAACATCTTTGGCCTCGCCAGCGCCGTCGGCGGCATGCGCCGCCGGGTGTGGGCATGGCCGGTCGGCATCGCCGGCAACTTACTGCTCCTGACGGTCTTCCTGGGCAACGTCTTCGGCTCCGCCACGCCCGCCACGCTGTGGGGCCAGGCCGGACGCCAGGTCATGTTCATCGGCGTCGCCCTCTACGGCTGGTACCGCTGGCAGCAGGGCAGGCAGTCCGCCGGCGGCGGGGCAGCCGTCGCGCCCCGCTGGGCCAGCAACAAGACCCGGATCATCCTGGGTCTCAGCCTCGTGGCCGGGACCGCCGCGCTGACGCCTCTCTTCGACTCGCTGGGGTCCTACCCGCCGGTCTGGGCCGATGCCTGGACGTTCATGGGCTCGCTGCTGGCGACATACGGCATGGCCCGCGGCTGGACGGAGTTCTGGCTCATCTGGGTGGCGGTGGACATCGTCGGCGTGCCGCTGCTGTTCAGCGCAGGCTACTACGCCAGCGCCGTCATGTACCTCTTCTACGGTTTCTTCACGCTCACCGGATTCTTCGTCTGGTGGCGTGCCTCGAAGCTGGCGAACCGGCCGGTCACGGTCGAAACCGCCTTCCCCGACCCGCTGGTGGCCAAGTGAGCGCCCCCAACAGCGCCGGCTTGGGCACCGGATTCAGCGCTGCCCCGCCTAACCCATCCCCGCCTAACCCTGCCCTTCTCAACTCAGCCCCATTCAGCGCTGCCGAGGATGCCGCAATGCAGGCTGCCCTCGCCGCCGCGGCGCAGGGCCCGCGGGGCGCCAACCCGCTCGTGGGCGCCGTCGTCGTTGGGACCGACGGCACGGTCCTCGCCACCGGATACCACCGCGGAGCCGGGACAGCCCACGCCGAAGCTGACGCCATCGCCCAGGCGAAGGCGGCGGGCCTGGACCTCCGCGGCGCTGCGATCGTGGTGACCCTGGAGCCCTGCAACCACTGCGGGCGCACCGGCCCCTGTGCCCAGGCGATCATCGACGCCGGGATCACCGACGTCATCTACGCCATTGACGATCCCCACGATCCGGCCGCCGGCGGGGCCCTGACGCTCCGCGCCGCGGGCGTCCGGGTCCGTTCCGGGCTGGCGGCCGGCGCGGCGCTGGACCTGAACCGACGCTGGTTCGACGCCGTCGCCGCCAAACGACCCTTCGTCACCCTGCATATCGCGCAGACCCTCGACAGCCGCATCGCTGCCAGCGACGGCACCAGCCAGTGGATTTCCAGCCCGGAGTCGCTCGCCGACAACCACGCCCTGCGGGGCCGGATTGATGCCATCCTGGTGGGCACCCAGACGGTGCTGATCGACAACCCCCGGCTTACCGCCCGGAATGCCGACGGCGAAGCAGACGGCAAACAGCCCCTACGCGCGGTCATGGGGTACCGGGGCATTCCCGACGACGCCGCCATCCACGGAGCGGACGGCAATGTCCTGCACCTTCCCACCCGCGATCCGCGCGAGGCCCTGGACCAGCTGTTCGCAAGCGGCGTCCGGCACCTCATGGTGGAAGGGGGCTCCCGGATCCTGAGCGCTTTCCTTGCTGCCGGCCTGGTGGACGAACTCATCGTCTACCTGGCGCCGACACTGCTCGGTTCCGGCACGGCCGCCCTGGAAGGCCTCGGCATCTCCACCTTGGCCGATGCCCAGCAGTGGGAATGGGACCCGGCATCCGGGGGCGCCGTCCAGGTCCTCGGCCGCGACCTCCGGCTCCATCTCCGCCCGGCTACCCCGGCTGCTTCGGCCGGGCCGGCCACTCCGGCCGATCAGGCCGCCACCCCTACTTCATCCGATACAACCCCGCACCGCAACGGCGCGGACACCGCCGCAGGAGGCAATTGATGTTTACCGGAATTATCGCCGAGCAGGGGAAGGTGCTGTCCGTTGAGCGCAACGGAGACAGCAGTGCCACCGTTCGGCTCCACGCGCCCGGCACCACGGACGGCCTCGCCCTCGGTGGTTCCATAGCTGTCAACGGCGTCTGCCTCACAGCGACGCAGATCGACGGCAGGGACTTCAGCGTCGACGTCATGGGCGAGACCCTTGACCGCAGCACCATCGGAGAACTCACTGCGGGCGATCCCGTCAATCTGGAACGCTGCGTACCCGCCGGGGGCCGGCTGGACGGTCACGTGGTGCAGGGACACGTCGACGGCGTCGGCCAGCTCCTGGAGCGTGAAGGGCTTGGCAACTGGGACCGGCTCCGGTTCGCAGTGCCGGCCGGACTGGCCAGATACATCGCCGAAAAGGGATCCATCGCCGTTGACGGCGTCTCCCTCACCGTCGCGGCCGTCAGCCCGGCCAGCGAACCGGCCCCCTGGTTTGAAGTGGGGCTGATCCCCACCACCCTGGCCGAGACAGGCCTGGGCCAGAAACCCCTCGGCGGCCACGTAAACCTTGAGGTCGACGTCCTGGCGAAGTACACCGAGCGCCTGCTGTCCTTTGCCGGCGGAACGTCGCCCGCAGCGCACAGGGCCCCCGAAGTTGCCGCCGGAGAATCCGCATCCACGGAAGAGGCCGCGAAATGAGCCGACTCAAAGACCATGTCAAAGACCAGCCCGGCCCGGCAGAGGCGCTCCGCTCCGCCGCTGCCGGCACGGGCCGGGTGGGCCTCGATCCGATCGAGGACGCCATCAGCGCCATGGCAGCCGGGCGCCCCGTCCTGGTGGTGGATAACGAGGACCGCGAGAACGAAGGCGACATCATTTTCGCCGCCGAGCACGCGACCCCGGCGCTGATGGGCTGGACAGTCCGCTACAGCTCCGGAGTGATCTGCGTACCGCTCGACGCCGACCGGGCCGACGCCCTGGCCCTGCCGCCGATGGTGGCCATCAACGAAGACGCCAAGGGCACCGCCTACACCGTGTCCTGCGATGCCGCGGTGGGTATCAGCACCGGAATTTCCGCCACGGACCGCGCCCTGACGGCCCGGATCCTGGCGGACCCGCAAAGTCAGCCAAATTCATTGACCCGTCCCGGGCATGTTTTTCCGCTCCGCGCCGTTAAGGGGGGAGTGCGGGAACGTCCCGGCCACACCGAAGCGGCCGTGGACCTGTGCCGGCTGGCCGGACTGGAGCCCGTGGGAGTGATAGCAGAGGTTGTGTACGACAACGGAGAAATGATGCGGCTGGACGGATTGCGCGGCTTCGCCCTTGAGCATGGTTGCCCCCTGATTTCGATTGCGGATCTGGTGGCGTACCTTGAAGCTGAACAGCACGGTAACCACGCAACGGACCCCGTCTGATGGAGGAGAAATAGTGACGACTTCGGAGACCCGAGAAGAGATGGCCATGGCGCGCCAGCCGCACCCGGTCAGCGCAGGACCCATCGTCCAGCTGCCTACCGCCTTTGGCGATTTCGTGGCGCAGGCCTGGACCGATCTGGCCACCGGCGCCGAGCACCTGGCGGTCAGTTCACCGATGGCGCCGGTGGACGGCCAGGCCCCGCTAGTCCGCCTCCATTCGGAGTGCCTTACCGGCGATGTGTTTGGTTCCTACCGCTGCGACTGCGGCGAACAGCTGGCCTATGCCCTTGAGCTGATCAACGAACTCGGCGGCACCCTGCTCTACCTGCGCGGCCAGGAGGGCCGAGGGATCGGCCTGGCGAACAAGATGAAGGCCTACGCCCTGCAGGAGGCCGGGTTTGACACCGTGGAGGCCAACGAGCAGCTCGGGCTGCCGGTTGACGCGCGCTGCTACAAGGCCGCCGCCCAGATCCTCGCGGAGATGGGACTCCACGAGATCAGGCTCCTGAGCAACAACCCGGACAAGCAGGACCGGCTCGCCCAGGCAGGCGTCAAGGTGGTGGAGATGGTCCCCACGGAGGTTCCCTCCCGGGAGCAGAACATCCGCTACCTGCAGACCAAGAAGGACCGGATGGACCATCTCCTGGTCCTGGACGGTGAACCCGCGCCGGCCGCCAGCCTGCCCGGATTCGAGCCCGACCAGGATTGACCGGGAGGCCCTGCAGGCCGCCCCAACCCGCTTCGCCCCGCGTTCCCTGCCAGCCTGTCCGGCCGTCCTGCCCAGGACGGCCGGCAGCGCGGCTGGCAGGCCAGCGGCCCAACCACCAGACTCAACAGCAAGGAATACCCTATGAGCGGCCACGGCGCCCCCCAGATCGACCTCAGCACGTTCAAGCCGGAGGAAACCTCACGGCTCAAACTGGCCATTGTGGCCGCGAGCTGGCATACCCAGATCATGGACGGACTGCTCGACGGCGCCCTGCGCGCCGCAAAGGACGCCGGGATCAATGAGCCGACGGTCCTGCGCGTGCCCGGCACGTTTGAGCTCCCTGTCGCTGCGGCCCGGCTGGCACCGCACTTCGACGCCGTCGTCGCGCTCGGGGTCGTCATCCGGGGCGGTACGCCGCACTTCGAATATGTCTGCGAGGCAGCCACCCTGGGCCTGACCGAGGTCAGCGTCCGCACCGGCGTTCCCGTGGGCTTCGGCGTGCTGACGTGCGACACCGAGCAGCAGGGGATCGACCGGGCCGGCCTGCCGGGATCCACCGAGGACAAGGGGCACGAGGCAGTTACCGCCGCCCTGGCCACCGCCGTGACCCTCAAGCAGTTCGGCTAAACCCTCGAGCTGAGCCCTTAAGCTGCAGCCGCGGCCGGCGCGGGCGCCACCCTGGCCGCCCGCGCCGGCCGTGTTGGCCGTGTTGCATGTGTGTCGCCTCACATCCCCTCCGTCATGCAACGGCCCGGCGGGCGTTCCCGCGCCGGGAGCAAGTAGGCTTGGGGGCGTGAAGAATTTCGAGTCGCTGTTCGCAGAACTGAGTGAAAAGGCAGCCGTCCGCCCGGAGGGCTCCCGCACCGTCGCCGAACTGGATTCCGGAGTCCATGGCATCGGCAAGAAGGTCGTGGAGGAAGCAGCCGAGGTTTGGATGGCTGCCGAGTATGAGTCCGATGAAGCCGCGGCCGAGGAAATTTCGCAGCTGCTGTACCACCTGCAGGTTCTGATGCTCGCCAAAGGACTCACCCTGGAAGACGTCTACAAGCATCTTTAGCCGCGCCCGCACCGGAAACCGCTATGACTTCGCTGGCGGATCCCGTGCACCGCGTGGCCGATGTGCCCCCACAGATCCTTCCGAACCCAAGAAAGACTTTTCCCATGCTGAGAGTTGCCGTCCCGAACAAGGGATCCCTGTCCGAAGCTGCCGCGGCCATGCTGGCTGAGGCCGGCTACCGCCAGCGCCGCGATACCCGCGAGCTGGTCATGGTGGACCCGGACAACGATATTGAATTCTTCTTCCTCCGCCCCCGCGACATTGCCGTGTACGTGGGCCAGGGAACGCTCGACGTCGGCATCACCGGCCGCGACCTGCTGCTGGACGCAGAGGTCGAGGCTGAGGAGCTGCTGCCGCTGGGCTTTGCCGCTTCCACCTTCCGCTTCGCCGGCCCGATCGGCGACTTCAGCAACGTCGCCCAGCTCGAAGGCAAGCGCCTGGCCACGAGCTACGACGGACTGCTGCGCGGCTACCTGGCCGAGCGGGGCATCAACGCCAAAGTGGTCCGCCTCGATGGCGCCGTGGAATCCTCCGTCCGCCTCGGCGTCGCGGACGCGATCGCCGACGTCGTCGAGACCGGCACCACGCTCAAGGCCGCCGGCATGGAGATCTTCGGCGAGCCGATCCTCAATTCCGAGTCAGTGCTGATCGGCCGCAAGGGCGAGCAGAACCCGGCCACTGAGGTGCTGATCCGCAGGCTCCAGGGCGTCCTCGTGGCCCGGCAGTACGTGATGATGGACTACGACATCCGCAAGGAACTCGTGGAGCAGGCCGCCGCACTCACCCCGGGGCTGGAATCGCCCACCGTCTCGCCGCTGCGCGATTCGGACTGGGTTGCCGTCCGCTCGATGGTGCCCAAGCGGGAAACCAACCGGATCATGGACGAGCTCTATGACCTCGGCGCCCGCGCCATCCTGGTCAGCAGCATCCACGCCTGCCGCATCTAGGCGCCCACCCGCCGGGCCTGGCCAGCGAATACCTCCAGCAATCACCCCTGCCGCAATTACCCTCCAGCAAACATCAGGAGAAGTCATGACTGTTGCCGTGCGCGTCATCCCGTGCCTCGACGTCGATGCCGGCCGTGTGGTCAAGGGCATCAACTTTGAGGGCCTCCGCGACGCCGGGGACCCGGTGGAACTGGCGCACCGTTACGACAACAGCGGCGCCGACGAGCTGACCTTCCTTGACGTCACGGCGTCCTCCGGCAACCGGGAGACCACGTTCGACGTCGTCCGCCGCACCGCCGAGGAAGTCTTCATTCCGCTGACGGTGGGCGGCGGCGTCCGCGGCGTGGCTGAGGTGGACAAACTCCTGCGCTGCGGCGCGGACAAGGCCGCCATCAACACCGCGGCCGTGGCCCGGCCGGACGTGATCGACGAGATCACCCGGCACTTTGGTTCCCAGGTCCTGGTGCTCTCCCTCGACGCCAGGCGCACCCGTCCGGGCTCGCAGCCCACAGCGTCCGGCTTCGAGGTCACCACCCACGGCGGACGGCAGGGGACCGGAATCGATGCCATCGCCTGGGCACGGGAAGCGGCCGACCGCGGCGTGGGTGAAATCCTGCTGAACTCGATCGACGCCGACGGCACCAAGGACGGCTTCGACCTGGAACTGATCCGCCTGGCGCGGGCCGGGGTCAAGGTCCCGCTCATCGCCTCCGGCGGCGCCGGCAAACCGGAGCACTTCCCGCCGGCCGTGGCAGCGGGCGCCGACGCTGTCCTGGCGGCCTCCGTCTTCCACTTCGGCCCGCTGGACATGATCGCGCAGGTCAAGGCCGCGATCCGCGAGGCAGGCTTCGAAGTCCGCTGATTCACCTTCATGTAGTAGCGCGGGGTCACTGACCGCCCATCCCGGAGGGGATACGGGCAGTCGGAGACCCCGCGTTGTTTGGTTTTGCGGAGGGGGAGTTAGAGGCCGACTTCGGCGGACTGCAGGAGCGCGACGGCGTCCGGCTGGCCTTCGAACGTCACGAGGGCGTGGCGGGTGCGGCCGTGGGCGTGCATGAGCAGTTCGCCCGGCTCGCCGACGATGGCCACCGAGACGGGGGCGCGTTTGGCCACGTGCCGCGGCCCGGAGGGGCTCACCAGCACAATGCCCAGATCCACGCCGCGGTACAGGATCGCGGCCCGCTTGACGAGCTCATCCCACAGGGCGTCCGAGTAGGCCTGGTCCAGGGCCCGCGGGGCCCAGCGGTCCACGGCGCGGCGCACGTCCTCGGTGTGCACAAAGTACTCGATCAGGTTGGAGCTCTCGTCCAGGGCCTTGATCCGCAGCGGGGACAGCGCCGGGGGACCGCCGCGGAAGTCGTTGATGAGCCTGGCGTAGTCCTCGGGGGTCTTCAGCGTGCGCGCCAGTTCGGCAGTCGCCTGGTCTGAGGCCTTGGAGAGGCGCTTGATCAGCAGGCCCAGTCCGACGGCGATTTTCCGCTCGCGCAGGTACAGGTGCGCGGCGAGGTCGCGGGTGAGCCAACCTGTGCAGAGCGTGGCGGCATCAGGGCCGGCCGCAAGCAGGGTTTCGGCCAGGACTTCTCGGGACGGTTCGACGAAATGCATCACTTGTGAAACTAGCACGAGACGGCCGTGCGTGGGCACAGGAATCGCCGCCGCAACCGTGCCTGGCGGCATCAACCGGCGGGGGACCACGGCCGGCGCCCCGATCGGGCTACAGTGTTAAGCGGCGGGACGGCCCGCAGGCCGGCGGCCAGCCCGGAGGCACTAGACTTGATCTGATGTCTGAGCAGCCCGCCCCCGCCCCCAGCCCCGTCAATGACAGCGCCGGCCCCGTCACCAGCGCCGTCGATGGCAGTCCCGTCAACGGCAGCCCCCTGCCGGCCGGACTGGCGGACGCCCTCAAACGGGACAGCGCAGGCCTGGTGGCCGCGATCGTCCAACAGTTCGATACCCACGAGGTACTGATGCTGGGCTGGATGGATGACGAGGCGCTGCACCGCACCATGACGAGCGGACGCGTGACCTTCTTTTCGCGGTCCCGGCAGGAGTACTGGCGCAAGGGCGACACCTCCGGGCATGTGCAATGGGTCAAGTCGCTCGCCATGGACTGCGACGGCGATGCCCTGCTGGTCCGGGTCGACCAGGTCGGCGCAGCGTGCCACACCGGAACCCGGACCTGCTTCGATGGCCGCGAGCTGGACGCCGTCGTCGGCCACGGAGGCTAAGCGCCCCTGCAGTAGCAGACCCGCAACAGGACACACAGCTTCACGAACCGGACCCACACAGATCCATGACCGGATCCGGTGGCCGGTCCACCTATAGAACAGGCGGAAAGCACAGCCATGCAGGACCTTGGAATCATCAGCCCCGGCCTCGAAGAGTTCCGTGAACTCGCAGGCCACAGCCGCGTCATCCCCGTCCGGCTCAAGGTGCTGGCTGACGCCGAAACCCCGATCGGGCTCTACCGCAAGCTCGCCCAGGGCCAGCCCGGCACGTTCCTGATGGAATCGGCGGCGGTCGGCGGCGCCTGGTCCCGCTATTCCTTCATCGGCTCCCGCTCCCGGGCCACCCTGACCACCAAGGACGGCAGCGCGCACTGGCTGGGCGAGCCCCCGGTCGGTGTGCCGCTGGACGGCAACCCGGTGGACGCCATCCGCGACACCGTCGCGGCGCTCCGCACCGAACGCTTCGACGGCCTGCCGCCGTTCACGTCCGGCCTGGTCGGATTCCTCGGCTGGGAAACCGTCCGGCACTGGGAGAAGTTGACCAGCCCGCCGGAGGATGACCTCCAGCTGCCGGAAATGGCCCTCAACCTCGTCACGGACATGGCGGTCCACGACAACATGGACGGCACCGTCCTGTTGATCGCCAACGCCATCAACTTCGACAACAGCACCGAACGCGTCGACGACGCCTGGCACGACGCCGTCGCACGCGTCAAAGCCCTGCTGGAAAAGATCAGCCGCCCCGTGGAGCAGCCTGTCTCCGTGCTCGAAACGGCCGCCTTGGATTTCGCGTCGAGCGTGCAGGAACGCTGGGACGAATCCGAATACCTGGCCGCCCTGGACCGCGGCAAGGAGGCGATCGTGGACGGCGAGGTCTTCCAGGTGGTGATCTCCCGCCGCTTCGAAATGGAGTGCGGCGCCGACCCCCTCGACGTCTACCGGGTCCTGCGGAACACCAACCCCAGCCCCTACATGTACCTCTTCAGCTTCGAGGACGCCGCGGGCCGCGAATACACGATCGTCGGCTCCTCGCCGGAGGCCCTCGTCACCGTGACCGGGGATGAAGTCATCACCCACCCCATCGCCGGCTCACGGCCGCGCGGCAAGACGGTGGAGGCGGACAAGGCCCTGGCCGAGGAACTGCTGGCGGACGAGAAAGAACGCGCCGAGCACCTGATGCTGGTCGACCTGTCCCGCAACGACCTCTCCAAGGTCTGCGTCGCAGGATCCGTTGACGTCACCCAATTCATGGAAGTGGAACGCTTCAGCCACATCATGCATCTGGTGTCCACGGTGGTGGGCGAGCTTGCCCCGGCCGCCAAGGCCTACGACGTCCTCAAGGCCACGTTCCCGGCCGGCACCCTCTCCGGTGCCCCGAAGCCGAGGGCCCTGCGCCTCCTGGACGAACTTGAACCGCACCGGCGCGGCATCTACGGCGGCGTGGTGGGCTACCTAGACTTCGCCGGGGACATGGACATGGCGATCGCGATCCGTTCGGCCCTGCTCCGGGAAGGACGCGCTTACGTCCAGGCCGGAGGCGGGATCGTGGCAGATTCGGTCAACCCCACCGAGGCCCAGGAAACAGTCAACAAGGCCGCCGCCCCGCTCCGCGCCGTGCACACGGCCAGTTCGCTGCACAACATCACCGCTGATACGGTGCCCGACGCCGGGGCGGATTCCTGATGGGGCACCCGGAAGGAACCGTGAAGACCACCACACGGCCCGCCGTCCCCGGCTGGGCCCGCAAGTCCACCCTGGTCCTGGTTATCGCCGCCCTGTCGCTGGCCGTGTTCGGGACTACCACCCAGACCTGGCTCACCGTGCACCTCGACCCCGCGCAGCTCGGCGCGGCCGTGGCCAACCAGGACGGGCTGCAGGTCCAGGGCAGCAAGGCTGCGACCACTGTGACGGCCCTGGCGCTTGTCGCCCTCGCCGGCGGACTCGCGGCCTCGATCGCCGGCCGCGTGGCCCGCTGGGTCGTCACGGCGATCATCCTCCTTGCGGCCGCGGGGATCGTTGCCGCGGCAGCCGTCGTGCTGGCGGACCCGCTGTCCGCCGCGCAGGGATCGATCGCGGCCGCCACCGGGATCAGTGGCAGCAGCGTGCAGGTGGACGTGACAGTGTTCCCCGTTCTCGCCGTCGTCGCTGGCGCCCTGCTGGGAATTAGCGCCCTGGCGATCGTGCCGGCCGGCCGTTACTGGAAGAGCCGCACCAAATATGACGCGGCAGCCGCTAGGCCCGCCGCCGGCGGGACTGCAGTTGGTGGTACTGCCCCGGCCGCCCCCGCGGACGAGATTGACAGCTGGGACCGGTTGTCCCGTGGTGACGACCCCACCTGAGCCGATGCCGCGGCCAGCAACGGTACCAGCAACGCGGGCAACAACACTGCCAAAAAATGGCAGAATGTAAGCAGTATTCATCCTGAGGAGATTTCAATGAGCAAAGCCACTGTTTCCGCATCCACGTCCGCTGCGCCGAAGGGCGTCTACGACGACGTCGATCACAGCGAAGCGCCGGGTCACGGCAACAGCCCGGCCGCATGGACGTGCGTGATCGTGATGCTGGTCGGCGCCCTCGTTGCGTCCATCGCCTTCGTCATCGCCAACACCCCGATCTTCGTCGCGGGTGCGGCAATCATGGTGATCGGCCTGCTCGCCGGCTGGGCCATGCGCAAGGCCGGCTACGGCGTCGGCGGCAGCAAGCTGAAGAACTCCGGCCACTGAGCGTGAGCGTTCTCGACGACATCAACGCCGGTGTCCTGGAGGATATGCAGGCACGCCAGCGTCTGGTCACGCTCGCCGAACTGAAGGAGCGCGCCGCCGAGGCGGCGCCCGCCCGTGACGCCTGGGCCGCCCTGGGCGGGACCTCCAGCACCCGAGACCAGCTCAAGGTCATTGCCGAGGTCAAGCGCCGCAGCCCGTCCAAAGGCCGGCTCGCGGACATCGCCGATCCCGCGTCCCTCGCCGCGCAGTACGCCGACGGCGGGGCCGCCGTGATCAGCGTCCTGACCGAGGAGCGCCGATTCGGCGGCTCCCTCGCCGACCTCGACGCCGTCCGCGCCGCAGTGGACATTCCGCTGCTGCGCAAGGACTTCATGGTTGACGAGTACCAGATCTGGGAGGCCCGGGCCCACGGTGCCGACCTGATCCTGCTGATCGTGGCCTCGCTCTCGGACGCCCAGCTGCGTGAATTCACGGCCCTCAGCCGCGAGCTCGGCATGAACGTGCTGGTCGAGACGCACACCGCCGAGGAAATCGAGCGCGCGGTAGCCGCGGAGGCCCGGATCATCGGCGTCAACGTGCGCAACCTCAAGACGCTCGACGTCGACCGTTCCGTGTTCGCGGAGCTGGCCGGCGGCATTCCCGCCGGTGCCCTCGTGGTGGCCGAATCCGGCGTGCGCGACGTTGAGGACGTCAAGCACTACGCGGCCCGCGGCGCCAACGCGGTCCTGGTCGGCGAAGCGCTGGTCAGTGACGCGACGCCCCGCGAGCGGATCGCCGAATTCATGGCTGCCGGCGCAACGGCAATCGCCGCCCGCGCCTGAGCCGGCCGGTCCTGGCGCCTCCGTCCGGACCGTAAGCGGTACCGGGCCCGCAATTTGCCCGGACAATGAGCGGATCTCGTCTGCAGATCCGCAAAGCTAGCAGTGGAACAGGATGGTGAGACTGATGGTCGATGCGCCAGCAGCCGGCTCTGACGAAAGTGCCGTGGACGCGTTCCTGCAGGGCGGCCGCCCCCAGGAGCCTACGGCGCAGGGCGGACCGTCCCTGCGGCACGCCCCGGGGCCCTACTTCGGAGGCTACGGCGGGCGCTGGATGCCCGAGTCGCTCATCGCGGCCCTGGACGAGCTCGAGGACACCTTCGAGAAGGCCAAGGCCGATCCCGAGTTCACGGCCCAGATCGCCGACCTGAACAAGAACTACTCGGGCCGGCCGTCGCTGCTGACCGAGGCCAAGCGCTTCGCCGAGCACGCCGGCGGGGTGCGGATCTTCCTCAAGCGCGAAGACCTCAACCACACCGGCTCGCACAAGATCAACAACGTCCTGGGCCAGGCGCTGCTCGCCAAGCGGATGGGCAAGACCCGTGTCATCGCCGAGACCGGCGCCGGTCAGCACGGTGTTGCCAGCGCCACGGCGGCGGCCCTGCTGGGCCTGGAATGCGTGGTCTACATGGGCGCCGAGGACTGCCGCCGGCAGTCCCTCAACGTGGCCCGGATGGAGCTCCTCGGCGCCACAGTCATCCCGGTGACCAACGGATCCCAGACGCTCAAGGACGCCATCAACGAAGCTCTGCGCGACTGGGTCGCGAACGTGGGCAACACGCACTACCTGCTGGGCACCGCCGCCGGCGCGCACCCGTTCCCGGCGATGGTCCGCTACTTCCACGAAGTCATCGGCGAGGAAGCCCGGGCCCAGATCCTGGATCAGACGGGCCGGCTTCCGGACGCCGTCTGTGCCTGCATCGGCGGCGGCTCCAACGCGATCGGCATCTTCCACGGCTTCCTCGATGACGCCTCGGTCAAGATCTACGGCTTCGAAGCCGGCGGCGAGGGCGTTGAAACCGGACGCCACGCCGCCACCATCACGCTCGGCAAGCCCGGCGTGCTGCACGGCGCGCGCTCCTACCTCATGCAGGACGACGACGGCCAGACCATCGAGTCGCACTCCATCTCGGCGGGCCTGGACTACCCCGGGGTCGGCCCCGAGCACTCCTACCTCGCCGACATCGGCCGGGTCAGGTACGAGCCCATCACGGACAGCGAAGCCATGGAGGCCTTCCGGCTCCTGTGCCGCACCGAGGGCATTATCCCCGCCATCGAGTCTGCCCACGCCCTCGCCGGCGCCATCAAGGTGGGCCAGCGGCTCGCCGCGGAGGACGCGGGCGCGGCGTCCGAGAAGATCGTGATCGTGAACCTTTCCGGCCGCGGCGATAAGGACGTGGCCACCGCCGCGGAATGGTTCGACCTGCTGGACGAGGACTCACCTGAAGCCGAAATCGCCAAAGAGGGGGAACAGCTGTGAGTACCAGCCAGGACGGCACCCAGAACGCCGCGCAGCACGCCAGCAAATCGGCCGCGGCCATTGACCGCGCCCGCGCCCAGGGCCGGGCGGCCCTGATCGGCTACCTGCCCGCCGGCTACCCGAGCGTTGCAGACACCATTGCCGCCGGCATCGCCTTGGCCGAGAACGGCGCGGACCTCATCGAGATCGGCATCCCGTACTCCGATCCGGTCATGGACGGCCAGGTCATCCAGGCGGCCACGACGGAGGCCCTGGCGAAGGGCTTCCGGGTCCCGGAGGTCTTCGACGTGGTCCGCGGCATCACGAGCAAGACCGACGCCGCCGTGCTGGTCATGACCTACTGGAACCCCGTGGTCCGGATGGGCGTGGACGAGTTCTCCCGCCGTCTGGCCGAGGCCGGGGGAGCCGGGCTGATCACGCCCGACCTCATCCCCGACGAGGCCGCCGAATGGATGGCAGCCTCCGACAAGTACGGACTGGACCGGGTGTTCCTGGTGGCTCCCTCGTCTTCCCCGGAACGCATGAAGCGCACTGTCGACGCGAGCCGCGGCTTCGTGTACGCCGTCTCCATCATGGGCGTCACCGGCGCCCGGGCCTCGGTCAGTTCGGCGGCCAAGAGCGTTGTGGCCGCCGCGCACGCTGCCGGCGCCGAACGCGTCTGCGTGGGCCTGGGCGTCTCCAACGCCGGCCACGTCCGCGAGATCGCCGAGTATGCAGACGGCGTGATTGTGGGCACCGCCCTCGTCGCAGCCATCCGGGACGGCGGCGTGGATGCGGTAGCCTCGCTGACGAAAGACCTCAGCACCGGCCTTACCAAGGAAGAAGCGTAAGCAATGCAGTCAGTCCTCCACGCGGCGGCGATGATTCCCGCGAGCATTCCGAGCCCCAGCTGGTCCGGATTCGACATCCCGCTGCCGTGGGGGGCCTTGCGCATCCACGCCTACGCCCTGTGCATCCTTGCCGGCATCATTGCCGGCCTGTGGCTCACGTCCGTCCGCTGGGCGCGCCGCGGCGCACCTGAGGGCAGCGTCTGGGACATCGCCATCTGGGCCATCCCGTTCGGCATCATCGGCGGACGGCTCTACCACGTGTTCTCCTCGCCGGATGCCTACTTTGGTCCCGGATTCGATGGCACGGGCGACCTGTCCCTGATTCCGCAGATCCAGCGCGGCGGCCTGGGCATCTGGGGCGCCGTCCTGCTGGGCGCCGTGGGCGCCTGGATCGGGTGCCGGCGGGCCGGGGTGAAGCTGAGTGCTTTTATGGACGCGGCGGCCCCCGGACTGCTGCTGGCCCAGGCGATTGGCCGGTGGGGCAACTACTTCAACCAGGAGCTCTTCGGCGGGCCCACCACGCTTCCGTGGGGGCTGCAGATCGATCCCAACAACCCGAACTTCCCGGCGGGCATGCCGGCAGAGACGCTCTTCCACCCGACGTTCCTCTACGAGTCGCTGTGGAACCTGGCCGGCGTGCTGATCCTGCTGGCCCTGGACCGGAGATTCAGCTTCCGCCGCGGCCGCCTCTTCTGCGTCTACGCCATGTACTACACCCTTGGCCGTGTCTGGATCGAGGCCATGCGGATCGACGACGCCGAACAGATCAGCCTCTTCGGGATCACCACTAGGCTCAATGTCTGGACCAGCATCATTGTCTTTGCCGGTGCGCTGCTCGCCTTCATCCTCCTCGGCCTGCGCAAACGCTCCGAGCCGGACACCGTGTTCCTCCCGGGCCGCGACCCGGAGACGAAGACGGTAGAGACGACGTCGGCAGAGTCCAAGACGGCCGAGTCAGAGACAGACGCTGAAGCGGTCGACGCCGACCGCGCCACCGGCGCCGACCGCACAACCGGCGCCGATCGCACCACCGGTGCGACGGGGGCCGCCGCCGCGCCGGCTGCCGCCGTCGTCGGGACGAACGAAGTGCGGGCGAATGCCGCTGAGGGGGAGCGCACCACCGTTCCGGCGGAGGCAACAACCATCCGCCATGCGGACTCTGCTGTCTCAGATAGTGAATCCCGTGCTAATCTCCGGAATAACCAAAGCGGACCAGTTCGCGCATCCGAGGATGCGGACAAGGACTCCACCGGCGGCACCGCGCCCGCCACAGGAGCTCCGGCGGCCGGAGTATCCGGACGCCAGGGAACTGGAAGCGCGCCGGAGGCTGAGGGCACCAAGTAGCTCAGCACCGGTATCTCGGGTTGCGGAGCCACCGCTCGCAGGACCCGAACCCCCACAGCGTCGTGGCAAGAGGGCTTGCCCCGGACAGCAGATCGACGCTGTCCGTGCAAGCCTGGGCCTGCACCTGCGTAACTGTTAGTACAGGAGGCCGGGCTGGCCTACAATTCCAGTTAGAAAAACACTCTGTTGCGCCCATCACACCGGCGGGGCTGAGTGGGGCCAATGTTGTCCCTCCCATACGCACGATCAGGAGGAAGGACGTCTCCAATGACCCAAACTCTTCACAGCCCCAGCTGGTCCGATCCGGACCCGACCTCGGCTGCCGAGTCACCCTTCAGCCGGTTCGCGGCGATTCCGGCCGCTGCCGGTCTCTACAACCCGGAGAACGAGAAGGACGCCTGCGGCCTGGCCATTATCGCCACGCTCCGCGGCGAGCCTGGCTATGACATCGTCGACGCCGCCCTGACCGCCCTGCGCAACCTTGAGCACCGCGGTGCCGTGGGCGCCGATGAAGGTACCGGTGACGGCGCCGGCCTCCTCATGCAGGTGCCGGACGAATTCTTCCGCGCGGTCACGGACTTCGAACTTCCGGCCCCCGGCCAGTACATCGTGGGAACCGCGTTCCTGCCCGCCGAGCAGCGCGAATCCGACGCCGCCCGCTCCGGCATCGAGGGCCTCGCCGCGGACGAGGGCCTGACCGTCCTGGGCTGGCGCGACGTCCCGATCGTGGCCGACCTGGTCGGGGCCATGGCCCGGGCCTGCATGCCGCACTTCTCGCAGCCCTTCTTCGCCTCCAGCGCCGGCGAAACCCTCGAGCGCAACGAGCTCGATTCCCGCGCCTGGCGGATCCGCAAGCGCGCCCAGAACAAGTTCGGCGTGTACTTCCCGTCGCTGTCCTCCCGGACCATCGTCTACAAGGGCATGCTCACCACCGCGCAGCTGGAGCCGTTCTACCCGGACCTTTCGGACAAGCGCTTCAAGACCAAGCTCGCGATCGTCCACTCGCGCTTCTCCACCAACACCTTCCCGTCCTGGCCCCTGGCCCAGCCGTTCCGCACCATCGCGCACAACGGCGAGATCAACACGGTCAAGGGCAACCGGAACTGGATGCGGGCACGCCAATCGCAGCTCTCCAGCCCGCTGCTGGGGGACTCACCCGAAGAGCTGTTCCCGATTTGCACCCCGGGCGCCTCGGACTCGGCCTCGTTCGATGAAGTTGCGGAACTGCTCTGGCTCTCCGGCCGGCCCATCACGCACTCGATCATGATGATGATCCCGGAGGCGTGGGAAAATCACGCCACCATGGATCCGGCGCGCCGCGCCTTCTACGAGTACCACTCGATGCTCATGGAGCCGTGGGACGGCCCGGCGGCTGTCTCCTTCACGGACGGCAACCTGGTCGGCGCCACGCTGGACCGCAACGGGCTGCGCCCGGGCCGGTACTGGATCACCGAGGAAGGCCTCATCATCTTCGCCTCGGAGGTCGGCGTGATCGACGTCGAACCCTCCAAGGTGGTCAAGAAGGGACGCGTCTCGCCCGGCAAGATGTTCCTGGTGGACACTGAGGCAGGCCGGATCATCGACGACGCCGAGGTCAAGGCCGAGGTCGCCGCCGCGAACCCCTGGGCCGAGTGGGTCAAGGACAACCTGATCGACCTCAACCACCTGCCCGAACGCGAGCACGTGGTCCACACTGCCGCCTCGGTCAACATCCGCCAGCGGACCTTTGGTTACACCACCGAGGAACTGAAAATCCTGCTGGGCCCGATGGCCCGCACTGGCGCCGAGCCGCTCGGTGCCATGGGCTCCGACACTCCGGTGGCCGTGCTGTCCAAGCGGCCGCGGCTGCTCTTCGATTACTTCGTGCAGTCCTTCGCGCAGGTCACCAATCCGCCGCTGGATGCCATCCGTGAAGAGCTTGTCACGTCCCTGATGTGCGCGATCGGCCCGAACGGCAACCTGCTGGACACCAATCAGGTCCGGCAGCCGCAGGTCTCGCTGCCGTTTCCCGTGATCAACAACGACCAGCTCGCCAAGATCGCGAACATCGAGAGCGCCGACGGCGGCAAGGTCGCCATGAAGGTCCGCGGACTGTACCGCCCGGAAGGCGGCGAGAACGCCCTCCGCGCCCGGCTCACCGAAATCTGCGAGCAGGTCTCCGGAGCGATCAACCGCGGCGTCCAGTACGTGGTGCTCTCGGACCGCGACTCCAACGCCCAGTGGGCCCCGATCCCGTCCCTGCTGCTCGTCAGCGCCGTGCACCACCACCTGCTGCGCAGCGCCAACCGCACCAAGACCGCCCTCGTGGTGGAGGCCGGCGACGTCCGCGAGACGCACCACGTCGCCGTACTCATCGGCTACGGCGCCTCCGCCGTGAACCCGTACCTGGCCATGGAATCCGTGGAGCAGCTCATCGCCTCCGGCGACGTCGTCGGGGTCACGCCGCAGGACGGCGTCTACAACCTGATCAAGGGCCTCGGCAAGGGCGTCCTGAAGATCATGTCCAAGATGGGCATCTCCACCGTGGCCTCCTACACGGGCGCCCAGACTTTTGAAGCCCTGGGCCTCGGCCAGGACCTGGTGGACGAGTACTTCTCCGGCACGCATTCCCAGCTCGGCGGCGTCGGCCTCGAAGTCATTGCCGCCGAAGTCCTGGCCCGCCACCGCATGGCCTACCCCGAGAACGGCATCGAACTGCCGCACCAGCCCCTGCTCGGCGGCGGCGAATACCAGTGGCGCCGCGACGGCGAGCCCCACCTGTTCAACCCCGAGACCGTGTTCCGGCTCCAGCACGCCACCCGTGAACGCCGCTACGACATCTTCAAGGCCTACACCCGCGGCGTCGACGACCAGTCCGAGAACCTCATGACCCTGCGCGGGCTGCTGAAGTTCAAGGCCGGCTCGCGTCCCGCGGTGCCGCTTGAGGAAGTGGAACCGGTTTCCAGCATCGTCAAGCGGTTCTCCACCGGCGCCATGAGCTATGGCTCCATCTCCAAGGAAGCCCACGAGACCCTCGCGATCGCCATGAACCGGCTGGGCGGCAAGTCCAACACCGGTGAAGGCGGCGAGGACGTGGACCGCCTGCTCGATCCCACCCGCCGTTCCGCGGTCAAGCAGATCGCCTCCGGCCGCTTCGGCGTCACCAGCCTGTACCTGTCCAACGCGGACGACATCCAGATCAAGATGGCGCAGGGTGCCAAGCCCGGCGAAGGCGGCCAGCTGATGGCGCAGAAGGTCTACCCCTGGGTGGCCCGCACGCGGCACTCCACCCCCGGCGTCGGCCTCATTTCGCCGCCCCCGCACCACGACATCTACTCGATCGAGGACCTCGCGCAGCTGATCTACGACGCCAAGCGCGCCAACCCCTCGGCCCGGGTGCACGTCAAGCTCGTCTCCGAAGTCGGGATCGGCACCGTGGCGGCCGGCGTCACCAAGGCGAAGGCCGACGTCGTGCTGGTTTCCGGCCACGACGGCGGTACCGGCGCCTCGCCGCTGAACTCGCTCAAGCACGCCGGTGTCCCGTGGGAACTCGGCCTCGCAGAGACCCAGCAGACGCTCATGCTCAACGGCCTGCGCGACCGTGTGGTGGTGCAGGTCGATGGCCAGCTCAAGACCGGCCGCGACGTCGTGATTGCCGCGCTGCTTGGCGGCGAGGAATTTGGTTTTGCCACCGCTCCGCTGGTGGTCTCCGGCTGCATCATGATGCGGGTCTGCCACCTGGACACCTGCCCGGTGGGCGTCGCGACCCAGAACCCCGAGCTGCGCTCCAGGTTCAACGGCAAGCCCGAGTTCGTGGTGAACTTCTTCGAATTCCTTGCCGAGGAAGTCCGCGAAATCCTCGCGGAACTGGGTTTCCGCAGCATCGAGGAGGCGATCGGCCATGCCGAGATGCTCGACTCCCGCGACGCGATCAACCACTGGAAGGCCGAAGGGCTGGACCTGGATCCGATCCTGCACGGCCTCGAGTTCGACAACGATGCGCCGCTGCGCAACCTCACCGGCCAGAACCACGAACTCGACAAGCACTTCGACCAGCGCCTGATCGCCATGGCAGCCGAAGCGCTCAGTGACCGCACACCGGTGAAGATCTCCGTGAACGTCATCAACACGGACCGCTCCGTCGGCACCATGCTCGGCCACGTGGTCACGAAGACCTTCAGCACCGACGTTCTGGCCACGGACACCATTGACATCACGCTCAGTGGCACCGCGGGCCAGTCACTCGGGGCGTTCTTGCCGGCCGGCATCACGTTGCGCATGTTCGGCGACTCGAACGACTACGTCGGCAAGGGACTGTCCGGCGGCCGCATCATTGTCCGGCCGGACCGCACCAACGTGTTCCCGGCCGAGCGGAACGTGATCGCCGGGAATGTGATCGGCTACGGCGCCACGAGCGGTGAAATGTTCCTGCGCGGCCAGGTGGGCGAACGCTTCCTGGTCCGCAACTCGGGCGCCACCGCGGTGGCCGAAGGCATCGGCGACCACGGCTGCGAGTACATGACCGGCGGCCAGACGCTCATCATCGGCCGCACCGGCCGCAACTTCGGTGCCGGCATGTCCGGTGGCACGGCCTATGTGCTGGACCTGCAGACCGAACGCGTCAACAAGCAGGCCCTCGAGTCCGGCGAGCTGCAGTTGCTCGAGCTCGACGCCGAGGACCGCGACATCGTCCACGGGCTGCTCGTCAAGCACCTCGAGGAAACCGAGTCGCTGCTCGGGGCCCGGCTGCTCGAGAACTTCGATGACACCGCAGCCCGCATAACCAAGGTGCTGCCGCGCGACTACGCGGCCGTCCTGCAAACCCGTCTTGACGCCATCGAAGAGGGCCTGGACCCCGACGGCGAAGAAGTTTGGTCTCGAATCCTGGAGGTGACCGGTGGCTGATCCACGCGGATTTCTGAAAGTACGTCAGCGCGAAACCCAGCCCCGCCGTCCCGTTCCGGTCCGCATCATGGACTGGAAAGAGGTCTACGAGGCCCAGGAAAAGGGTGTCCTGAAAAGCCAGGCGGGCCGCTGCATGGATTGCGGCATCCCGTTCTGCCACCAGGGCTGCCCGCTGGGCAACCTCATTCCGGAATGGAACGACCTCATCTGGCGGGACAAGGGCGAGGAAGCGATGGAGCGGCTGCACGCCACCAACAACTTCCCCGAGTTCACGGGCCGGCTGTGCCCGGCCCCTTGCGAGGCGTCCTGCGTGCTGGGCATCAACCAGCCCGCGGTGACCATCAAGCAGGTTGAGGTGTCCATCGTGGACCAGGCGTTCGAGAACGGCTGGGTCAACCCCCTGCCGCCGGCGCGACTGACCGGCAAGACGGTCGCCGTCGTCGGTTCCGGCCCCGCCGGGCTCGCCGTCGCCCAGCAGCTGACCCGGGTGGGCCACACCGTGGCTGTTTACGAGCGCGACGACAAGATTGGCGGGCTCCTGCGCTACGGGATCCCCGACTTCAAGATGGAAAAAGAGCAGGTGGACCGCCGGCTCGAGCAGATGAAGGCCGAGGGCACCCGGTTCCGCACCGGCGTGGCCGTCGGCACCGACGTGACGTGGGAGCAGCTGCGCCGCCGGTACGACGCCGTCGTGATCGCCACCGGCGCCACCGTCCCGCGTGACCTGCCGATTCCGGGCCGCGAGCTCGAGGGCGTCCACTTCGCCATGGACTACCTCGTGCCGGCCAACCGGGTGGTGGCGGGGGAGACCGTGGAGAACCAGATTAACGCCGCGGGCAAGCACGTCGTCATCCTCGGCGGCGGCGACACCGGCGCCGACTGCCTCGGCACGGCACACCGGCACCAGGCCGCATCCGTGACCACCCTCGCGATCGGCAAGCAGCCGCCCGTCGAGCGTGCAGGCCACCAGCCGTGGCCGACGTTCCCCACCTTGTTCGAGGTCGCCAGCGCGCACGAGGAAGGCGGCGAACGCACCTATCTCGCCTCCACCGTGGAGTTCGTCGGGGAAAACGGCAAAGTCACCGGCGTCAAGGTGGCGGAGACGGAATTCGTCGACGGCAAGCGCCTCCCGAAGGCCGGCACCGAGCGGATCATCCCCGCGGACCTCGTCCTGCTGTCCCTGGGCTTCACCGGCCCCGAGCCGGCCGGGATCACCGCCCAGGTCCAGGCCGACTTCGACGGCCGCGGCAACGTGGCCCGGGACGGTTACTACATGACCAACACCGAGGGCATCTTCGTCGCCGGCGACGCCGGCCGAGGCCAGTCACTGATCGTCTGGGCCATCGCCGAAGGGCGCGCCTGCGCGGCCGCGGTGGACAAGTTCCTGATGGGCAGCACCATCCTGCCGGCACCCGTGGCGCCGACCGACCGTGCGATGGCTGTTCTGTAGTCCAACAGCTCGAGTCCAGCCAGCTCGCCCAGGATTCATCCTCGCTTCAACTTCATCCATGCAACAGACCACTAGGGTAGGTATATGAGACGCGCTAAAATCGTGGCCACTTTCGGACCGGCAATCGCAAGCTTTGACAACACGCTTGCAGTGCTGGAAGCCGGCGTCGACGTGGCCCGCATGAACATGAGCCACGGCGATTATTCCGTGCACGACACCACTTACGAGAACGTCCGCAAGGCAGCGGCACAGCTCGGCAAGGCCGTGGCCATCATGGCCGACCTGCAGGGGCCGAAGATCCGCCTGGGACGCTTCGTCGACGGACCGCACCTCTTGGAGGTCGGTGACACGTTCACGATCACCACCGAGGACGTTCCCGGCACCAAGGACATCTGCTCCACGACGCTCAAGTCCCTCACCGAGGACGTCAACCCGGGCGATGCCCTGCTCATCGACGACGGCAAGGTCGCCCTCCGCGCGATCGACGTCGACTCCGTCAAGGTGGTCGCCCAGGTGATCGTCGGCGGCTGGGTCTCGAACAACAAGGGCATCAACCTGCCCGGCGTGGCCGTCAACGTGCCGGCGCTGAGCGAAAAGGACGAGGACGATCTTCGCTGGGCCATGCGCCGCGGTGTGGACATGGTTGCCCTGTCCTTCGTCCGCGACGCTTCGGACATCGTCCGCGTGCACGAGATCATGGACGAAGAAGGCCGCCGCGTGCCGGTGATCGCCAAGATCGAGAAGCCGCAGGCCGTGGAGCAGCTGCACGAGATCATCGACGCCTTCGACGCCATCATGGTGGCCCGTGGCGACCTCGGTGTGGAACTTCCCCTCGAGGAAGTGCCGATCGTGCAGAAACGCGCCATCGAACTGGCACGCCGTTGGGCCAAGCCCGTCATCGTGGCCACCCAGGTCCTCGAGTCCATGATCGAGAACCCGCGCCCCACGCGCGCCGAGGCCTCCGACTGCGCCAACGCCGTGCTGGACGGTGCCGACGCGGTCATGCTCTCCGGCGAGACCAGCGTGGGCAAGTACCCGATCGAGACGGTCAAGACCATGGCCCGGATCATCGAGTCCACCGAAGAGCACGGCCTGGAGCGCGTTCCCCCGCTGGGCACCAAGCCCAAGACCCGCGGCGGTGCCATCACCCGGGCCGCCGTCGAGATCGCCGACCAGCTGGAAGCGAAGTACATCTGTACCTTCACCCAGTCCGGTGACTCGGCACGCCGCCTCTCGCGTTTGCGCCCCATCAAGCCGGTCTTCGCCTTCACCCCGGTGGAGCACGTCTGGAACCAGCTCGCGCTGACGTGGGGCATCCAGCCGGTCCTGGTCCCGATGGTGGGCCACACCGACGAGATGACGGCCCAGGTTGACCGCAGCCTGCTGGAGTTGGACGTCGTCGAGGACGGCGACCTGGTGGTCATCGCCGCCGGTTCGCCTCCTGGAAAGGCCGGTTCGACGAACCTGCTGAAGGTCCACAAGGTGGGCGACCTCGCGGACTTCGGCGGCCAGGGCGAAGCAGCCGTGGCCAAGGACAAGCTCGGCCCGTGGCCGGAAAAGAAGAAGAAGAACCGGGCCCAGGCCTAGTTCTGAACGCTTGAACGCAAAAGGGAGGATCCCCGCCGGTTGGCGGGGATCCTCCTTTTTTGGTGCTTTGTGGCTTGCCGCTTGTTGCTGCGGGCCCGGGGTGCGGCTAGTTGACCTGGTTGATGATGGTTTCGGCGACCTCGCGCATGCTGAGGCGGCGGTCCATCGAGGTCTTCTGGATCCAGCGGAAGGCTTCCGGCTCCGTCAGGCCCATCTTGGTGGTCAGGAGGCTCTTGGCGCGCTCCACGAGCTTGCGGGTGGCGAACTGCTCCTGCAGGTCGGTGACCTCGCTCTCGAGGGCCTTGATTTCCTCGTGGCGGGACAGCGCGATCTCCAAAGCCGGGATTAGGTCCGCCGGGGTGAACGGCTTGACTACGTACGCCATGGCGCCGGCGTCGCGGGCGCGCTCCACGAGTTCCTTCTGGCTGAAGGCCGTCAGCAGCACCACGGGGGCGATCCGAGCCTTGACGATCTTCTCAGCGGCCGAGATGCCGTCCATGACGGGCATCTTGACGTCCATCAGGACCAGGTCGGGCTTCAGCTCCTCGGCAAGCTGCACGGCCTTCTCGCCGTTGTCCGCCTCGCCGACGACGTCGTAGCCTTCACCGCGCAGGATCTCGATAATGTCCAGGCGAATGAGGGTCTCATCCTCGGCGACAATAACACGGCGCGCCGGCTGGGAAGTGGGGGATGACTCCGTCTGTTCTGACACGGGAACTCCTTGGAAAGGTACGGCGGGGACTACACCATCATAGGTTTTGTCCGCCATGTACTTGGACCGGTTTGGTTCGATGCGGCGTCACTGGCGCGATTCTGGAATTCAGCCTATCTGCATGTAGAGTAATTTCGCGCACTGGAAGCGATCGCGTTGCTCACAGCACTGTGGCAGGCTGATTGTTACACCGGTGTACTCCGCGCCCGAGTGGCGGAATTGGCAGACGCGCCGCACTCAAAATGCGGTATCGAAAGGTGTGTGGGTTCGAGTCCCACCTCGGGCACGTGTTTTTCCTGTTCAGGGGCTTGTGGGCCTCTGAGTGTGTACAAAGTGTTCACATGAGCACCCCTTCGGGGGCCTTTTTTGGTGGCAGTTACTGTTGCCGACTACTACCTCCTTCCTGAAGTGCGGCGGCCGGGTTCGGGGCTAGTTACTCTTCATGGTTTTCTCAGGCCTCCACGACATAAACGTTGTGGATTTGGAGCGAGATGTCCAGTGGTACCGGGTACGTGGCTGGGTCGTCATGTCCATTCATTGCCTGTATGTTGGATGACTACATGACGGAATGGTGAGACGCCGAGGTGGTCTCAGTGGAGGGGCGGTGTCAGGTCCGCGTGCCGGGCGCGAGCACGCGACCCGAGGCCCCTCCGCAAGCCGATAAGAACCCTTTCGTCAGCCTGAGCTGGGGGAGAGGCGCTGTAGGGGTGGGTCTTCCGACGAAGAACTATCCGATGACCCCGACTTCTTCGTCCCCGTACATGTATCCCATATAAGCGATTGGTGCCCTAACTTCCTGTCCTACCTTGCATTGCCTCCTGGCTGGCGGTTCCTGCTCGCCCCGGACACGAGGACGTCTGGTTCGACTCCTCGATAGTTCACCCCTGAAAAACGGTCGGGTCGCCTTAGCTAATTTGGCTGGCCGAGCGTTGAGATTAGGACTCAGCCGGATAAGTGCAGTTCCCGCCTGAATCCGGCGAATCGCATCTGGTGCGAATTCGACGGACTTCGATACCGCCGCCCCGCCGATAACCGGCCACTCCCGCGATTCCGTATGGTTTCGGGTAGAAGCGGTGCGCTCCAGCGTAACTGGACGCAACGGAGGCAGGGAGATTAAGGCTCGCCCGGCTGAGCTTCAGTTGGCTGCTGAGCGTTCTCTGTAGGCCCGTACGTTGGCGCGGTTTCCGCAGAGCTTTACGTCGTGCCAGACACCGCTGTTGTTGTTGGAGCGGTCGTAGAAGACGACGTCACACGTCTCGCTCTTGCATGACTTCATGCGCCGCAGGACGCCTTCGAGCTGGCCTTGGTGGCAGATGAGCAGCAGCGCCGTTTCGAAGTACTTCCAGCCCTCCCCGTCGGGCCGGAGCTCGAGACCTCGAGTGGAAACTGTCATCAGGGGACGATAGGTGGGGTTGTCCCGGCCGGGTCCGCTGGCGGGTTCAGAGTAGGAGTGACCAAAGAGGCCTTCGAACAGCTGGTCCCTGAAGGCCACCAGAGCTTCCCTGTCATTTTCGGTCAACCTTGGCAGGATTTTGGCCCAGCCCAGTTCGTCGATGGAGCTCCATTGTTCAAGCACCTGGTCGGCCCATTCCTGCGCGGATTCCAAGGTGGCGAGCAGGTCAGGGGGAGCTAAGGTTCCCTCCGTGATGGTGTTGAGGAAGTCCTGAACGAGACCGAGGTTTCCGGGCGCGACAGACAGCCCGTATCGGGTTGTAGCGGGCCAAGCCATGTAGCGTCCGGATCCTTTGGGCATGTTGAGCAGTTCTCCTTAGTCTACTTGTCCTGCATTAGGTGCTTGGTGAACCATTGCAGGGCTGCACCGGAGGTCGCTTCGAATTCCCCGAGGTAGGCGTCAAAGTGTCCTCCGGGGAAGACCAGCAGCTCTTTGGGTGGGAGTGCGCGCTGGTAGGCCTCCAGTGCCAGGTCAGTGGGGGTCACGCGGTCGTTGTCCCCGACGATCATCAGAAGAGGCGTCGGTGAGACGCGTCCGATGAAAATCCCAGGCTCATATGCACGTGCCGCCCTTGTTGAACGTACGGTGACGTTGTTCTCCCAGAGCCCGTCGGGGATGGGTTGCAGGTAGAACGATACGGCTTCCGGATCGGTGTAGCTTGCCGGGACGGTCCCGTCAGAGACCAAGGCAATACGGTGCGGTTCCTCACCCGCGAGCTGTGCCTGGTCATCGGCCGCGAACGAGGCCTCCAATGCTGCCAGTTTTTCCGGGGTCACCCGCCGGAGTCCTTGCTGATACCCACTGATGGTAGGCACCTGCGAGACGACTGCCTTTAGCCGGGGTTCGGTGGCGCCGAGGACGAGTGCATGGCCTCCCGAGTAGCTCGAGCCCCACAGGCCGATCCGTTCCTGATCGACTTCCGGCCGTGATTGGAGGTAAGTGATGGCCCTGCGCCAATCTTCGATCTGCTGCCAGGGATTGATGTCCTGACGGGGTGTTCCCCCGCTTTCTCCGAATCCCCGGTGATCGTGGAAGAGCACCACGAAACCGGCGCTGGCAAAGGCTTCAGCATAAGGCAGGGCGCCCTGTTCCTTGACCCCTCCGTACCCCATGGAAAGTGTCAGTGCCGGATGCGGGCCATCACCTGACGTGGGAATGTAAAGGTTGCCCCGGAGCTCAACGTTGCCGTCGGCACGAAAGCCGACCCGTTCGATCGTGTACTTATCCTGGATTTTAGTCATTTGCGCGGAAGTGTCCTGATTCTAGTTTGCCTTGAGTGCGGCGGTTCATTTCACCGGAGAACTCCAGGATGGCTGCGAGGGGGCGGTGGCTGATTGAGATGTGCTGGATGAGTCCTTCCTCGTTCCGAGTGAGTACCGTCACGCCGGAGAATTGGACTCCGGAGGCGCCTGTGGCTTCCCATTCCACGTAGGTCCGGGGACCGTTGGTGGCTTTATGGGTGAACCGAACTTCTTTGTAGTAGTTGCTGGCCGTCGACATCACGGTGTGTACGTCGGAGCGGCCTTTGACAGGGACCAGAAGGGCCGCTGCCTCAAGCGCAACGTCATCCGCGAACGCTCCTCCGAAGGCTTCCTCGGATTTGGCTGCGAATGCGCCGGTCCAGCTTTCCTCGGCGACTTCGTTTGTTTTGATGCTGTTTGTCGGGTTCATTGTCTGTGATGCCTTTTTCTTAGGTGCGTTGCGTGGCTGATTCCTAGGCCTTCACCCGGTCAAAGGAGCGGGCGAAGTCTCCCACGATCCGCGTAACCTCTTCGGGCTTCTCGAGGTGTGGGAAGTGTCCGGCGTCGGCGATGCCGACCAACCGGGCGTTTGCGAAGCGTGGAAGCACACCAGCGTCGATGACCTCTTCGGTGACGAAAGGATCCCCAACACCTCGTACGATGAGGGTGGGGCCGGCATAAGCTGAGGAAGTGGCCCCGGCGGTATCGCCGTTGTTCCAGGCATCGAACACCTCAGCGACCACGGCGGGGCGAACTGCAATTCCGGAGGCAAGCAAGGTTTCAAGAGCACGCGGGGTGAGGGAGACCGAGACGCCAAGTCGTCCCTGCCGTTGCGCGTCGGCGTCGCCTCCCAGGGAGCGGAAGGAGTTGGCCGCGTCCCCTGCGAGGTGGACGCCCGCGAGGGGGACCGGCGTAAGCAACACCAGTCCTGCCACCCTTCCGGGGCGGGCGGCGGCTGCGAGTTCGCTCAGTTGGGCCCCCATGCTTTGCCCCACGAGGACCACCGGATTGTCGGAGCGGTCGATCTCGGCGATCACCGACTCGGCAAGTCGATGGAGCGTGAAGGGTCCTTCATCGTTCAAGTGCGCGCCGGAACCGGGCAGGTCAAGGGCAACCGCTTCGAAGTCTTCTCCGAGGAGGGACCGAACGTCGTCCCAGGCGGTCCGGTCATCGAGGAATCCGTGAACGAGGACGACCTTGGCCCGCGGCGCTTGGTTCTGGTCATTGGACATGCGTAGTGACTCCTTTGTCATCAGGTGTGCAGTTATTGGGTTGGGAAAAGCGTCCAGGAAAGTGCTTGAAACCGGTTCTAAAGCGTGCGGCTCAAAAGTCCTACTGCGCCATACCAAACGGGCCCCGGATTCATGCGGAAGGGGTGACGGCGCATGATGGTGTTGTAGTACTCCTCCGGGCTGGATGCCGTCGCGAGAAGGTGCTGCGCGTCCTTGAGGTAGGCGCGCGTTTCTTCGATGCTGGCGGGGTCATCCGATGCGCCGGGGGCCTTATGTCCCGCGACGACGAACTTGGGCTTCAGCGCTGCAATGGTGTCAAGCGCCGCGAGCCAGGAGGCGAATCCTTCTTCGGATGATTCGAGCACATACTGGTGAACCCCGTTGTAGACCGAATCGCCTGCTACGACGAGCTCCAGCGACGGAACCCACAGGGCTGTTGTGTCGTCGGTGTCGGTGTGCCCGAGCTCGATCGGAACCAGCCGGTTCCCCTCAATTTCGAAGCCGTCAGCGGGAACCGCCTCGGCGATCAGGGGTGACGGCGGGACGAGCCCCGGGAAGACTGCATCCCAGAGCTTCTCGCGACCGACGGTCGCTTCGTGCTCCATGCGGCCGAGGGTGCCCGGTGTTGCGTACACTGTCACGCCGGGGAAGCTGGAAAGCAGCTCTCCAACGCCCAACCAGTGATCGCCGTGAGCGTGGGTGATGTAGACGTACCGAAGTGTCTTACCCGAGTCCTGAATCCAGTTCCGTACGCGCTCGATCTGCCCGAAGGTATAGGGGACGTCAACCAGTACGGCGTCATTTTCTCCGGAAATCAATGTGATCGACAAGGGTGAGGAGACTATCGCCTCGCCGCTGGGAAGCCTTTGGTCTCCGGCACGCGGAGTGCCGTCGAGCACCAAAACTTCATAGGACAGAGTCGTCATGTGTTGTTGTTCCGTTCCGTATCAGGGCACTAACTCGATGTTGTAATAATCACACAGGCTATGCCTATTACACAAGGCTTTGGGTTCGATTCCTTCGCATTGATATGTGCCTGTCTAGCTGCGGTACCAATCGGCGATTTTGCGGATAGTCTCGTCTGCTACTGCGGAACGTCCGGCCGACATTGGAAAGATGTGCTGCTGCCCATGGGCAACGGAAAGGGTGACGTCCACACCGGCTGACTTAGCTACGTCGTTCAGCCTGGTGGCATTGTCAAGGAGCATTTCGTCTGATCCAGCGGTGATGTACAGCTTGGGGAAGCCGTCGAAATCGGCGTGCAGCGGATTCGCCAACGGGTTTTTCGGGTCCACCGTCTCGCCGAGGACTCCTGCAACCATGCCTTGCAGCAGTGGGAGCGAGAACAGGGCATCAGTTGCATCGTTGGTAATGATAGTTTCACCGCTGTTCTCCATATCCAGCCACGGAGAGAAAACGATGACGCGGCCGGGAAGCGGGAGTCCTTTGTCCCGAAGGGCCAACGAGGTTGCGATCGCCAGGTTCCCGCCGGCTGAATCTCCGATGGACGTGATGTCATCAGACCGGACGCCCCGTTCCAGCAGGGCTTCGTAGACCGCTACGCTATCTTCGAGGCCCGCGGGGTGCGGGTTCTCCGGAGCCAGACGGTAGTCGGGGACAAGGGCAGTCACACCGAGTGCCTTGGCCACGTGGCCTGCCACTTTTCGGTAGCTGGCGGCGGAACCGACCGCAAATCCGCCTCCATGTGTATAGAGCAGGACCCGTGAGGTGTCCGCATCCTTGGGCAGGGCCCAGATGCCCGCCACCGCTCCCACTGCCTCCTCTTTGTAACTAACGTCTTCGGGTTCCTTGGTGGCCTGGTGCAATTCGTCGAAGATGCTGCGCAGTAGTCGGGTTGTCATGCCGGGCGTGGTCGCCATGATTTCCGACCAGTCGGTGTAGAGCTCCTTGAGCAGGTCCCTATCAGGCAGGGTTTGCGGCGATGCCAATTCGCTTGTGGAGATCATCCAAATACTCCTAAATGCTTTTCTGTGTTTACCAGCGTCCTTGCCAGTAATGTGCAGGGTGCGCCTTGGTGGCGCCAAGCTTTTGCGCTGCCCGGTTTGGCCACTGCGGATCACCTAGGGCGGCCCGCGCAATGGAGACCCCGTCAGCTTGACCGGTTACGAGTATCTGTTCGGCCTGGCCCGCTTCGGTGATCTTGCCCACAGCGGTCACAAAGGCATCGTCAGGCAGCGACTGCTTGACGGCCTGGGCCAGTGGAACCTGATAGCCAAACCCGTTCGGGCCGTAATAAGGGCCGATACCAGCACTGGACAGGTCAAAGGCGCGCATGCCATGGGAGTAGAGTTCTTGGGCCAATTTGATGGTGTCCGCGGTACGCCACCCGTCCTCGACCCAGTCTTCACCGGAGAACCTGATGCCCAGCGCCTTGTCGTCCGGCCACACTGCTGCAACGGCCTGCACGATTTCGCGCAGGTAGCGGGTGCGGTTTTCCCAGCTGCCACCATACTGATCGGTGCGTTTGTTCGACAATGGGGAAAGGAACTGGTGGATCAGGTATCCATGGGCGGCGTGGATTTGAATCATGTCAAAGCCTGCTGCATCGGCTCGTTTGGCGGCCTCAGCCCAGGACTGAACGGAAAGGGCAATTTGCTCTTTGGTCATTTCAACGGCTGGTTCCAAACCGTAGATGTCACTGGGTGTGGAAGTGACAGTTGGCCAACCGCCCACGTTTTCCGGGATGCTTCCGACTTTGCCCTCGGTTTCGAGGTCCTTTAGCCAGCCGTAGGTCGAGGCTTTCGCACCAGCGTGGGCCAACTGGATAGCCATAGCCGCACCGTGCGAGTGCACGTAGTCGGTGATGCGCTTCCAGCCGGTAGCCTGTTCGTCGTTCCAGATACCGGCGTCCCTGTCGGAGATCCGACCTTCAGCCGTGACTGCAGCGGCTTCGGTAACGATCAGGGAAAACCCGCCATTCGCCATCGAGCCAAGGTGGACAAGGTGCCAGTCAGTCGGCACACCGTCAGTCTTGTCGACGGCGTACTGGCACATGGGGGCCAAGACGACACGGTTACGCAGTGTCAAGCCGGAGCCGGACCGGGTCGGAATAGTCACAGGCGTGAACAGAGCAGTTGCGTCTGCAGGCATTTGTTGCCACTTCTTATCACCCTCGACGAGTGCTCTGTTCTCCTGGCCTCGACCCTGCAGCTTCGCATGCTCGGCAACCGTTCGGTCAGCGGATATCCCGCTCCTGGTGGTGTCGTTATCCCATTCAGATTCAACAGCTGCGATGTCGTTATCAATCAAAGTCTGCTCAGTCATTTGTTTTGGGCTCCCTTGCACAAAATGGCTTCATCCGCGCCCATAGAAGCGGCGGACGGTTTCTTGACTACTACTACTACTACTTTCCAAAACTCTGAAGATTCATTAGTGACCTTCTCTGGATCAGGGCACTAACTCGATGTTGTAATAATCACATAGGTGATGCCTATTACACAAGTCTTTGAGGACGATTTCCTCCGCCTTGTGAGGACCTGTTCAGGAACGGTCACCCTCAAGGCGTCTCCGGTCGGCGGCCCCTTGCGGGAGAACCGTCCGGAAGAAAACCTGACACAGAGTCCGGTTCTGGCGTTCAGGATGCGCGGTGGAATGCCTTGCCGTTGACCCGTTGTGCGGCGCCCACCCTATCCAGGTAGGGGGTGATGCCTCCGATGTGCATGGGCCAGCCGGCGCCTGTGATCATGCAGAGGTCGATGTCCTCCGCGGTTAGGACCACGTTGTCTTCCAGGATGAGTCCGATTTCCTGAGCGAGCGCGTCCTGCACGCGGACCAGGACGTCCGTGGAGTTGCTTGGGGTCTCCCCGAATGGGCAGCAGGTCCCTTGCGCTTGGTGATCTAGTCGATCAGCCGGATCGGAGCACCTGCCTGGAATGCGGCGATGTCCTCGACCGCGTCCTGGTAGAAGATCTTGTAAAGGTCGCGCGTGACGTATCCGATGTGTCCTGTGAGCAGTGCATTGGGTAGCGACCGTAACTGATGGTCTGCGGGCAGCGGCTCGGTGTCGAAGACGTCGATCGCGGCCGCTCGGATCCGGCCGTGGAGCAAAGTATCAACGAGCGCGACCTCATCGACCACCGGTCCGCGCGAGGTGTTGACCAGGATCGCTGAAGTCTTCATGGCCCCCAGTTCCGCTGCAGTGACTAGCCCACGCGTGCGACCGCTCAGAACCACGTGGATCGTCAGTACGTCGCTCTCCGTGAACAATTGTTCCTTAGTTACTGCTCGGACGCCGTGCTCGGCGGCGGTTTCAGCGGTTAAGTTCTGACTCCATGCGATGGTGTTCATCCCAAAGGCCCGTCCCACCCGTGCCACTTCGGAACCGACGCGGCCCAGACCTAGGATGCCGAGGGTCTTGCCGTACAAGCCGTCACCGACCGATACCTGCCAGCCTCCTTTGCGCATGGACTCCACCTCGTCGGACAGATTTCTTGCGGCAGCGAGGATCAATGCCCATGTGTGCTCGATGGTGGGGTGCGACTCGTACCCCGTCCCGCAAACAGTGATGCCAAGTTTTCGCGCGGCAGCAACGTCGATGACGGAGTTAGCCGGGCCGGTACTCACGAGGAGTCGAAGGTCGGTCAAGCGCTCCAGGACCTCGGCCGCGAATCCTGTCCGTTCCCGCATGGCCACGAGCACATCGAACCCGGCGAGGCTACGGACCGCATCGTCGGCGTCGGCGAACGGCTTGGTGAAGACACGCACTTCAGCGGAAAGCGACCCCCAATCAGCTAGGCCAGTTGCGACATTCTGATAGTCGTCGAGAATCGCGATCTTTATACGCTCAGTCATTTCTGGCGGTCTCCGCTTCCTGCGTAGTTAGCGACATAGGTCCGGGGACCGTTCGTGGCTTCATGGGTGAACTGAAGGGCTTTGTAGTAGTTGCTGGCTGTCGAGGTGGCGCTCCGTACATAGGCGCGGCCCTTGGACTGGGACCAGGAGGGCCGTCGCCTCGAGTACAACGTCCTGCGAAAATGCTTCTCCGAAAGACTAGGACTTGGCCGGGAACGCGCCGGTCCAGCTTTTCTCAGAAACTTCGCGTTTGATTTGGTTTGTCTTTGTCTCTTATTCCTCCGCCATGTGCCTCGATGGCGCTGTCGAGAAGTCCGGTCATATTCTGAGCCTTGTCATATTCTGCTCCTTAAGACAACGCCGCAAATCGTATCGATGCTCTGTCTGTATCGTTCGAAGGCCCAGTGGTGGGGGAATCGGCCGCTGCGCTATCGACCATCATCACTACGAGGCCATCAGGCCGCCGTCGACGAGCAGGATGTGTCCGGTCACAAAATCGGAGGCGCGCGATGACAGGAAAATCACGGGCCCGATCATGTCCTCGACATCACCGATGCGCCCGAGCGGAGAGAGTCCCTCGAAGAACTTCACCTGGTCCGGTTGATCCGTTATTGCTTTGATGAACGGTGTGCGCACCAGGGACGGTGCGATAGCGTTGACGCGGATGTTCTGCGGCCCCCATTCAACCGCCAGCGACCGCGTCATGTTTACGACAGCACCCTTGGTGGCCTGGTAAGCCAGGTTCGGGTACCACCCGCCAGACAGCCCCAGCGCCGAGGCAGTATTGACGATCCTGCCACCGCCACCGGTGAACATAATCGCGGCCGCGGCTCGGGCGGCGAGCATCGATCCAGTCATGTTCACCGCGATCACCAACTGCCAGTCCGCCATGGTGAGCTCAGTGGTCTTCACGCGCCGGTTGACGCCGGCGTTGTTGAAGAGCACGTCGAGTTTGCCGTGCTCGTCGGCGATCCGAGCGAAACCGTCGGTTACGGATGCCTCGTTCGTGACATCGATAGCGACCGCAGTTGCGCCATGACCGACTTCGGCGGCGGCCGATTCGGCGGCCTCCTCGTTGGCGTCGGTGATGATGACGGTCGCGCCGACATCGGCATATGCCGCGGCCAACGTTTTGCCGATGCCGCTCCCGCCGCCTGTGACGACGACGACGTCGCCGTCAAGGCGGAAGCGATCGGTTGTCTCGTTCATGGTGTAATTTCCTTATCGACGCGAATTAGTTGAGGGTGTTGTCGGCCAGCGCGCGCCTCCCGGCGACGTGACGCGACCCCGAGCAGGATCATTGCGATCGTTCCTATGAGGAGCGGGAAGCCGATTGCGAAGAAGATCTGCCCGGTGCTCCAGCCGAGGGAGAGCATGACGCCGCCGACAATGCCGCTGACAATGGTGCCGATGCGACCGAAGCCGTGCATCCACGAAACGCCCGTACCTCGGGCCCTTGTTGGGTAGACAAGCGCGGCAAGCGCGTTGACGCCCGTGTTCGTCGCGGGGAGGAACAGTCCCCACGCGAAGGCGGCCGCCAAGAGGCCGGATAACCCGAGTGTGAACGCCGCGACAGCCCAGATTGAGAGGGAACCGAGGCTAAACATGACACCGAGCACTCGGAAACTGCCGAGCTTGCCCATGGCGAAACCGACGAGCAGCGAGCCGACCGTGCCGCCCCAGCCGTACATTGCGACGATCACCCCCGCGTCAGCGGCGGTCAGCCCATAGGCATTGATAATTAGGGGCAAGTAGTTGACGAGGAGGTAGGTGACCGAAAGCCCAATGAAGTAGCAGACCCATAGCAGGATGCTCGAAGCCAGGAACTGCTTGGAGAGCACGACTCGGACGCCGCCCTCCCTTACAGGCTCGGTGCGATCGATGCCGAGGTTAATGTTCTCAACGTCAGCGGATGGCGAAATTGCCTGGAGAGTGCGCTTGACCGTCTCGGGGGAGCGTTCCTTGAGCGCCAGGAAGGTAACCGACTCCGGGATTTTCCACGCGAGGAAGGGGATGATCGCGAGCGAGAGTATCCCGGCAGTGACCAGGAGCGCCTGCCATCCGAGGGTCGGAATGATTGCGGCTGCCAAGTAGCCGCACAGGATCACACCGAAGGTGAATCCGGAGAAGGCGATGGTAATGAGAGTGGAACGTCGCGCGGCCGGCATAAACTCGGCGACCAGAGTGACGATTGTAGGCAGGACGGCGCCGAGGCCCAGGCAGGCCAACAAGCGGGCTGCGCCAACCATCTCAACAGTCTGCGAGGTGGCACCGAGAAGC
Organism: Arthrobacter sp. ES3-54; assembly: GCF_029504395.1. GTDB lineage: Bacteria > Actinomycetota > Actinomycetes > Actinomycetales > Micrococcaceae > Arthrobacter. The sequence continues at coordinate 482,675 of NZ_JAQFIF010000002.1, read as the reverse complement.
GTTAAGACCGTGAACCATGCGGTCCCCACCAAGATGATTGTCCGTCGTCCGAAGCGGTCGGCGAGGGGGCCACCGAGAATCGCGCCAATGGCCATACCCACCACACCGAAGGTAACCACTGCGGTAATCGCGGCAAGGGGCGTCCCCCACTTGGCCACAATCTGCGGATAGACGAAACTCCACGCCTGGACGTCGATGCCGTCGAGGGTGATCACCAGGAACGCCAGGACCACGATGGACCAGCGTCTTCTTCCGACGGGTTGCGAGTCGAGGAAGCCCTGGATGTTCGTCTTCGCGGAGATTGTATCAGCGGTAGCCATGATCGGCCTTTCTTGGGATCAACATTGACCCGGTAGATGTGTGTGAGGGAACGTCTAACTAAGGTGACGTGCACTGCGGATCCGTTAGAGGATGGAACGGCCGCCGTCGATCACGAGTGTTTGACCGGTGATGTAGGAGCCAGCCGGCGAGGCGAACAGCAGGACAGCACCCACCACCTCTTCAGGTTCTGCGATGCGCCCGAGGGCGGTCTTGCCCGCTGCCGCCTCGCTTCCTTTGTCGTCGTCCCAGACGGCAGCGGAGAATGGTGTGCGCACGATCGAGGGCGCAATGCTGTTGATTCGGATGCCGCGACTGCCCCACTCCGCCGCAATGCTTCGAACGAAGGCGTCCGTGGCCGCCTTGCCTGCGCCGTACGCGCCGAGCGAAATGCTGGCGCGAACTGAGGCAATGCTTGAAGTTGTGACTATGGAACCGCCGCCGTTGTTCGACATCATCGGCAGGAAGCCGCGCATCAGCTCGAAGTTGTTGAGGACGCCGCTGAAGAGGCGGTCGAGTTCGTCGCGGGTAGTTTGTTCGATCGGGCCCATTGGCGCAAATGGCGTGGCATGCGCAATCAGGATGTCGATGGGCCCGAATTCGTCGGTGACGGCGGCTGGGAACGAGCGCACGTTATCCGAACTTGAGAGGTCGCATATTGTGCCCGAGACCTCGATACCGTCGCTGGCCAGCGTCTCGACCGTGCTACGAACATCTCCGGCGTCGAAGCTCGAGATGATGGTGTCTGCCCCGTGCAGCGCAAAGGCTCGAGCGATAGCAAGTCCCATACCGGAGGTTGCTCCGGTGATCACGGCGCGCTTGCCGCGGAGTTCAAAGGGGCTGCCGGACGCAATGGCCCCCTGGTTCAGTGAGCGCATTGGCACGGAGAGTTCCTGTCGTCGTTGAGGGAATAGAGCGGGCTTGTGGCCGCTCGCGATGGCTGAGTATCCATTGCCGGTGGATGTTGTAGGTGAGGTGGAAGTCTCCATTGAATTCCAGTCCTGTCTAAATGGAGGAGAAGTGATAAAAGGGGGTTTCGACCGGGCGGCCGGTCGGGAACCCGGGGTCCTAGATGACCTGGCGACCGCCGTCGATCATCAGGGTGGTGCCGGAGATGTAGGCTCCTGCTGGTGTACCGAACAGCGGGGCGGCCCCGACGACTTCGTCGGGTTCGGCAATGCGTCCGAGTGGGATCTTTGCGCTGAGCCGGCCCTCGTTCTCCCCGTCTTGCCAAAGCGCCTGGGAGAATCCAGTACGGACGATCCCTGGGGCGATGGTGTTAGCGCGGATGTTGTGCGGTCCCCGTTCGGCGGCAATGTTCCGCACGATGGAGTTCGGGGCGGCCTTGGCTGCTCCGTACGCTCCCAGCAGCGGGTTGGCTTCGATGGAGGCCATGCTGGAGGTGACAACGATGCTGCCGTCGCCGTTACTCGCCATTCCAGGCAGGAATCCACTTGTCAGGTCCAAAGTGTTCTGTATCCCATAGGTCACAGGTTGATGCCTTCGACGGCGGTGTCTTGGCTGCCCAGTTCCCCGACCGCGGAGTCAAGGTCCTGCTGGATGTTGCTGGATGTTGCTGGAGATGATCGTGCGGGCGCCGCAGGCATGAAAGCCCTTGGCGATGGTCAGTCCCATTCCCAGCGTGGATCCGGTGACCAAAACTGTTTTCCCCGACATGTCGAAGGGGGATCGGGTCACTTCAGGCCGCCGTTTTCCTGGTCCCGGAGAAACTTTAGGACATGTTCGCTGAAGGTTTCCGGGTACTGGAACAGTGAGGCGTGTCCGGAGTCGGGGTAGATGATCAGCTGGGCATTGGGAATGCGCTGGGCCATTAGGAAGGAGTTCGGGGTGGGCACCATGACGTCGTTGGAACCATTGACGACCAGGACCGGGTGCTGGATGTTTTCCAGCTCCGGCAAGGTGGAGCCGTTGCCTTCCCACCAGTCAACGATGGCGGCGCGCAGTTTCGCGCCGGCCTCGGCAGTGACGTTGGCGCGTTCGGGACGCTCGGGGGTGTATATGCGTTCCATGTAGGCGCGGGTTGCGGCTTTGCCGGTCGGCTTCCCGTTGAACCACAAGGCCTGGAAGGTGAGTTCCGGGTCACGTATTGCATTCACCCAGTGTTCGACGTCCAGCCCGGGGTAGGTGGCTCCTTCGCCGCCGCCAGGACCGGTACCTACGAGGATGACGTTCCGGACCAGCTCCGGCTCGGTCAGGGCGATGCGCTGGGCGATGTATCCGCCCATTGAGAAGCCCAGCAGGTCAGCCTTCTCAATACCAAGCGTCTTGATGAACTCGACGGCGGTCTTGGCCATCTCGGTAATGTTGGCCCCAACCTCACCGTCGCTGAATCCCACGCCGGCGTTGTCGAAGGTGACCACGTGGCGCTCCTGGGAGAGCAGTTCGATGACAGCAGGATCCCAGTCGTCGATGCTTCCGCGGAACCGGCTGAACAAAACCAGCGGAACGCCCGACTGGTCTCCGAATTCGCGGTATGCCAGCTGTGTGCCGTCAACGTCGACGGAGTTCACAGGGGTGGCAGCGTACAGAGAAGACATGTCTTTCCTTTCAGATTGGGAATGCATGGGGGGTGCCCGGCAGATCGCCGTGGCTACATTTTCGATAGTTACTCGAATGGTTACTACGTTTTCAGTAGTCAATGGTGATGCATGCCACAATATTCCGTCGCAGCGCGGCTGTCAACGGTTAGATTCAGCATTCCGCAGGTTGGCTTTCGGTGCTTAGTGGAGTGGAAAACCAAGGGGGAGCCGGTGCGGTGGCAACGGCGGGCCACACGCCGCCAAGCGCCAACATCCTCAATAGCGCGTTGTTGCGCGGCAGGAGCCCTCGCAGGCCCTAGCGATACCTCGGTGGCGGAGCCAGCGGCCGTATCCCGCAGGCGCTGCCGGCCAGCACCAAATTGACGAGACCGCGCCGCTGCATCCGCGAACTTTCCTACTTTTCCACCCAAGGCATCGAAAGGTCGATATCAGAAACCAGGTTACCGCCGCCGAAGCTCATGTTCTCCAACGGAATGGCATACATAAGCAAAGTTATATCGTCTTGGTCGACACCGGCCCGTTCCACTGCGTAGCGCGTGACCAACTCGGCGAGCTTGCGCTTCTGCTCGATCGTCCTGCTGTCGCCGAAGGTCACGGTCACGATCAGGCTCCGGTCGGATCTCTTTTGGGCCGGGAACGTCGGGTGGATGAAGAGCTCATCCTCGCGATGCTCGCTGATGATGACAAAACGATCATCCATGGGCGTTTCCATCGCTTCATGAAGCGCAAGATTCAAGGCATCGGCAAGAGCTCGCTTCTCCTCGCTTGAGAATTTTTGAGCGGGAATATATGCGTGGAATATGGGCATAAATTTTTCCTTTGTAGTTGTTCAGCTTGAATAGCGTCGACGGTGGAACTTCTGGCGAATTAACAATCGCCGGGAACATGGCCTTGAGGGCGCCACCGCTGCCAAATATCGTGATTGGGAATGCACGGGCGATGCCAGGCAGATCGCCATGGCTACATTTTCGCTAGTTACTTCGAGGGTTACTACGTTTTCAGTAGTCAATGGTGATGCATGCAATGATATTCCGTCGCCGCGCGGCTGTCAACGGTTAGATTCAGCATCTCCGCGAAGGTTTAGCGGCTTCCCGGCTTGGATGATGACACATGTCAGCACGCCGCTGCCCACGCGCACGGGGCGAGTTAGTTTACCTTGAATTAGATGGTGGTGTAGCCCCGGCCTTGGGGTGTGGTCTGCACAGCCGAAGGACGAGTCCAGCAAGGTGCAGACCAGACCACTGTGAACGGCGCCGATGGGGTGGTAGTGGGATTCAACGGGGTGGCAAGTGAAGGCGACCTTGCCCGCTGCCGCCTCGACCAGTGTCACCTTCAGCTGTTCGCACATGGGCGGAGGCGCCAGCTCTCTGCCGGTCATTGAGTGCAGGTAGCGAGGGCGCTCATTGTCGGCATGGCGGTGCTGATGGCGGGTCGCGCCGCTCGATGAGTCGTTTGTGCTCGGCCACGCCTGTTTTTTCGTCCTGCAATGTCCGGCCGTAGATGCTGTTCGGGTGCGATGCGCCGGCTACCGGCTACCGGCTGGAGGCGCCTGGCGCGGCGGCTACGGGCTCGCTGAACCAGCGGGATACGACGCTCCGGGCATAGCCTGAGACCGTGATGGGGTCAGCGGCCTCGGGCCTGGGGGCGTGTTCGTATCCCCAGTTATCCAAAACCTTGATCAGCACCTCGAGCTCCTTGCCGGCGGAGGTCAGCTTGTACTCGAACCGCGGAGGCTTTTCGTTGTACAGGGAGCGCTCGAAAATGCCCGAGTCCACCAGAGTGGCCAGCCTCTTAGACAAAACCGTAGGCGAGATGGAGAGGCTTTCCAGGAATTCGTCGTAGCGGCTCTTGCCCCTGAAGACGGCGTCCCGGATGATCAGCACGCTCCATTCGTCACCGATGGCTTCGAGAGCATGGGCGACGTTGCATTTCATTCCGTCAAAGCTGCTTCGGCTGCGCATTGTCCCACGCCTTTCTAGGGTCGACTCAATCACTGATCTAGCGAACTAACTCCTGAGTTGATAGTTATCATACCCGAGGGGATCGAATTCAGTTCGGAGTGAGGTTTCGGCCGCACGATGAGCCTCAGTCGAGGTCTCGGACCAGGCGGCCGGGCGGCGCCGCACCGGGTCCGGCTTTCCGCTCATCTGTGGCCAGGTTCCTTAAGGCGCAGATTCGCAAGGTCCCTCGCGCACGATGGATGCGCTTCCGCGTCCGCTGTCCTGCAGGGATTCCCTTCTTGCTCCGGCAATCCTCCTAGAGCGTCGGTTGCAACTGATGTCGTGACCCACCGCTTGCTTCGACCCTATGCTCCGAGCACAGCCTCCAGCAACCCGGGGAATCGAGCGTCCAGGTCCGAGCGTCGGAGCGTCAACTGGCGGTTGCGCCCACGCAACTCGCTGGTGATGACGCCGGCTTCCCGCAGCACTTTCACCTGATGCGAGCGGGTGGACTTGGGGACGTTGGCACCCAGCGACGAGCAGTCGACCATGTCCAGTGGTCCCCCCGACAGCTGACGTACCAAAGCCAGTCGCGCCTCATCGCTGAGAGCGAAGAGTACGAACGTCAGCTCGATGTCCTCACGGGCCGGGTGGGGTAGCTTTGTAGACTCGATCATAGTTCGATAATAGTTGAACCATAGGGAGCACGTGTTGTACGCTCCTGTGATGGTTCCAAATAATTCGAACGTTCTGGAAGTTGGCCGCGCTGTAGGTGTCGAGCGTTCGACACCTACTGACACCAGCGGACCGCGTAAGCGCTGGGGCTTTCGTCTCGCACTGTTCGCCACCACAGCGATGATGGCCGGCGCCAGCGCTCCATCGCCTTTCTACCCGGTCCTTCAGGCCAAGTTCGGATTCGCGCCGGTCACGGTCACGATGGTGTTCGCCGTCTACGCAGTAGCGCTTCTTGCGCTGCTGCTCGTCGGCGGATCGTTGTCTGACCACGTGGGCCGGCGCCCCGTCCTATCGGCAGGCTTCGGGCTCTTGGCCATCAGCGTGTTTCTGTTCTGGCATGCAGACACTGCCCAAGCATTCATCGCCTCCCGTATCGTGCAGGGAGGTGCCAGTGGACTGCTGCTTTCTGCCCTTTCGGCCACGGTGGTCGATTTGGAACCCAGTCATAAGCCCGGATCCGCCGCTGCTTGGAACTCGGTGTCGGCAATGGCCGGCTTGGCGGTTGGCGGGCTGGTTGCCGGATTCGTCCTATTTGTCTTCGAAGATCGCGGGGCAACGATGGTATTCGGCACCCTCTTAGTGACGTACCTGCTGATTGCAGGTGCCATCTGGTGCCTTCCCGAGACATCCCCGCGGCATGATGGAGTGTGGGCGTCATTGCGGCCACGCGCTTCCCTGCCTAACAGTATGCGGAAAGCGTTTCTATATGCCGCACCGGCCATCTTCGCCGGATGGGCGACAGGCGGCTTGTACCTCTCACTAGGGCCGGTCATCATAGCAACGCAATTCCACGAAAACTCTCACCTTGCCCGCGGCCTGGTGGTGGCACTGCTGGCCGGGTCAGGTGCCGTAGCAGGATTCTTGATGCGCCGCCGCACGGCGCGCTCCATCTCCCTGTACGGCACGACTTCAATTGCCATTGGAAGTGCCCTGGCGATTGGGGCGATCGCTGTGGGATCGCTGTGGATGTATTACGTCGCGGTGATGATAACGGGAACCGGCTTCGGCACCGCCTTTTCAGGAGCCCTGCAGTCTCTCCTGCCGCTCATTCAGCCCGGCGAGCGGGCCGAGGTATTGGCAGCGGTGTTCGTAGTCTGTTACACAGCCTTCAGCGTGCCGGCCGTGGTGGCAGGGCTACTTGTGCCTCCTTTCGGCCTCTTTGCCACCGTATGTTGGTACGGGGCCATCGTAGCGCTCCTAGCCACCACGGCAGCACTGCTTCGCCAGTTCGGAACCCAAGACTGAACACCGCCGCGTCGGCTCCCAGCACGTCGTGTGGTCGGCTCGTTCCCGTGTTCCCAGCGTTAGAGCATATCTGCTGATTCGTCGCCCACTGGATCGCGATGCGCCTCCACACGAATAGCCGAGCGTGGTGTTGCCGTCCCAGACCGAAGTCGCCGTAAAACGCCGATAACCGACGTTTTGTCACAACGGGGAAGCCCCTCCTGACGCCCGCTTTTTGGAGCTGGAATATGGCAAAAAGAGAGTGTGGACAATGTCCACACTTTTAGCTTCGGACTGGGCCGTACATCGGTCGGATTGGGCCGGATTCCGCATGTTTCCGCGGGGGCCCAGTGTTTTCAGGGCTGGAATGCAGTTCGAGTCCCACCTCGGGCACAGCATTCCCCCTCGTCAGAGGGGTTTTTGCTTTTAAGGTGTTGACATTGACCCTCCACGGGTCCCTCTGACTCTGGCCGCGGTCTGTGCCTGGCGCCGCGGTGGCCTGTTCGGTTGTGGGTGGCGGGGTCAGAGCCTTGGCTAGTGGGCCCTCCGCCTGCTGGGATGTCGGGTCACGTGGGTCTCCTTTCTGGGTTGCTTTGGTGACGGTGGTTGGCCGCTCACTTATTCATGCCGTGTGGTTGTGGTGATGACATGACCTGACGGAAGTTTTCTTGAAGATTCTTGGACCCCCTTTGGTCCGTCGTGTTGATCTGGGAGAGACGGTTGGGGCTTCATGTCCGACCGAAGGGGGGGCACATTGTCCGCACACGTACGCGGGTATGCCGTGGCTCATCGGTGACTCGCTCCTTGCCACTTTCCACTGACACGAGTTCATGCAGCCACGAGTTCTGAGTGACCTGACTTTCGGGCTGTCTTCTTGAGTCCTGCCTTAGGGTCATGGGGGCCGCCGGCCACGGACTGCGTGGATGGCGGCAGAAGCGTCCAGAGTACAGCTGTGGGCTGGAGCGAGGCCCTTCTCGTGCGGCCGGTCTCGCTCGGACCTAAGTCCGCGGACAGGGTACGGGCGATCAACCGACTGCAGGCCCAGCTCCTCGAATACTTCCCGGCACTGGAGCGGGCCTTTGACTACAGCCGTTCCAAGGCGGCCCTGTTGCTGCTGACCAAGCACCGGACCCCGGACGGGATCCGCCGCACCGGGCAGGCCAGGCTCCACGCGTGGCTAAAGAAACACGGCACCCGCTCGTCCGCCGCGGTCGCCCAGGCCGCCGTCGATGCTGCGAAATCCCAGCACACGACCGTCCCGGCCCAGCACCTCGGGGAACTGATCGTCGCAGCACTCGCACAGGAAATCATCACCCTCGATCAAGAACTCGCCGAGCTCGATGCGCTGATCAGCGAGAAGGTCACCGAACACCGGCACACCCGGGTGCTGCTCAGCATGCCCGGCTTCGGACCAGTCCTGGCCGCGGAATTCCTCGGAGCCACCGGCGGGGACCTCACAGTCTTCCAGACCGCGGACCGGTTCGCGGGCGTTGTCGGACTGGCCCCGGCGCCCCGGGACTCCGGAAGGATCAGCGGAAACCACCACCGCCCCCGGCGCTACGACCGCCGGCTGCTCCGCGTCTTCTATCTGTCGGGGCTTTCGGCGCTGAAGAGCTGCCCCGCCTCCCGGAGATACTACGACCGAAAACGCACCGAAGGCAAAACCCACATTCAGGCTATGCTCTCCCTGGCCCGCCGCCGGCTCAACGTCCCGTGGGCCATGCTCCGCGACGGCACAACCTATACCCCTGCAGCCTGTCGGTCTGACCCTCTGGCGGCCTGATGGAGTGGCGTCTGACATGCCGCCTTAAGCCACCGACGGCTAAGCGTCCAACTGCCACATCGTTCATGATCGTTGGCTATCGTTCCCGGTTCGGTTAGTCAGCAGCGGAAGTTGGCAACGGGGACTTGGGACAAGGCCTTGTCGTGTGGTGTTATCTGCTCCGCAGTGCAATCAGTTGGAGATCGCATCGAGTACCCCAGACATGCGGAGCGCGGACCAGGTTCTTCAGGAGAACCGATCTCCAATGACTGCAGGGGTCCTCTAGGCGTCGATCGGCCGAATCTGCATCATTAGTCCGAAGAGGTCCGGGAGACCGTGCTCTTCGATGATTTGACCGTTTGTGAATCGATAGATGTTCATTGCCTGCGTCTGGATCGGTTTGCCTGTTGCAGATACGCCGAGGAAGTCCCCTCGGTGTGTGCCACGCAGGATGAACCGTGCGGCTACCGCGTTTCCTTGAATGATGGTTTCCTCCAGTGACCACTGGACGTCGGGAAACGCCTGTCGCATTATCCCGATGATTTCGAGATAGCCGCTTGGACCCTGCACCGGCTCGGGCAGAAAGGGCACGTGGAACGTGGCCGACGGTGAGATGATCTCCTCACCAATCTTCTCGTCGGCTGAATTGATGAATTCAACGAAACGGTCCATGCGTCCACGTAGTTCTTCAGTCATTTGCTGCTTCCTTTACATCTCTAGTTGGCTACGGCATACACCGCTGGTTAGTGGCTATTGGATGATGACCTCAGGCCCGCGCAAGCACATCAGCTCGGTCGCTCTGCAGCCCCTGCCGAGCGACTGGCATTTCGCAGCCGGCCTAGCAGTTCCACGAGATCATCCGTTTTCTGCTCGGTAAGCACAGGATTCAGCCGCAGATCCAGCTCGGCTTCAACCGTCTTCCTGGCCCGTTCCAGCAGAATGCGCCCGTCCGCCGTTAGCTCGATGAGGGAGGACCGGCGATCGACTGGGTTATTTCTCCGACGGCAATATCCGGCCTCTTCAATCCGGTCAATGAGCTTGCTCGTGCCTCCGATGGTAATCGCAAGAGCCGAAGCCACATCGAAAACCCGGCACGCACCTAGGCGATCGACGACGGCCATCGGTTCAAATCTGCTCATCGGGAGGCCATGTTCTTTGCGCAGACTGCTATCGAGTGCGTCCCACAGCTCGGTTTCCAATCGAGTCAGTTCGCTGAAGAGAGGGTATAGAGACCAGGTTTCGACGCCCTTGTTCATAAAAGGAGCCTAGCACTTTGTTTCCATGGAACCTAATTCCAAGGAAGCTAATAAAGATGCCTTGACGGGTCCGCGTCGGGAAGCGATGCGCCGGTATCTGGCGGAGAAGTAGGTGCCGATGGACCTTGCCGCGGACATGGCGATGCCCAGGGCGCCTTCCGACGGCCCGGACAACCTCCCAGCCACCGGCGGGGACGCCGGAGCGGCACACCAATATCCGTTGACAACATCATTGAGATTCCTCCGGATTCTAGGCGTCCGCTCCACCCCGTCTAGCCCCTCCGTTCCTCCGGGGCCTGCGGTGCAGGAAATGTCCCTCCGGCACTCCTGCGTCGCTGATTTCCTCCACGAATTTCCTGCCCTTTGCCCTGCGGGTAGACAGGGCTCGGTCGGCCGCCGAGCAAGCGAGCTTGCCAGCAATCCAAAAAACAACTGTGAGTCTTGCGGTGGCCGGTCTGGGACTAGCTGGCAGTGTTGATGCCGGTTGTTCTGCTGGCGCGTGACTCGAAAAAACAATTGCCCCTTGAGGGTGCGTTTCCCCCGACTTGTCCGCGCTGGGTGGAGCGGCCGGCGTTGACCTGTCCCACGTCGGTGGCTTGATTAGAAGCTTGCCCAGCCCCTGCGGTTGTGGCTCATCACAGTATTGCCTCGAAGTGACTCTTCCCAGGTCAGTGCCGGTCGTGATGCGACCAGTCTTGCCCGTTCGAAAGGAAGGAGGGTGGCCGCGTTGACCATCGTTGCGCAGACCCGCCCATTCGTCATCGGCGTGGACTGCCACGTCCGCACACACACGCACGCCATCATCGAGGCCAATACCAAGCGACGGGTCGCGTGCGAGCAGTTCCCGACCACCTCGGCAGGGATTTCCCGCGCACTTGCCTGGGTAGGCCGACGGACAGACGGCGATATGGCCTGTCTATGGGCCGTTGAGGGTATCGGCTCTTATGGGGCAGGTCTGGCCAGGGCAGTAGCCGACGCCGGCTATGACGTCGCCGAAGCTCCACGGATGAACGCCCGCGGGCGCCGGGCGATCGGCAAATCTGACCCGCTGGACGCCGCCGCCATCGGAACCGCTGTCATCGGCTTAGAGGAGTCCCAGCTCCGAGCTCCGCGTCGGGATGAAGGAACTCGTGCCGGACTCAGGATCTTGAGCGCTGCCCGGGATCAGTTGACCCGGGAACGAACGGTGAATGTCAATGCACTCATCGCCTTACTCCGGGCACATGATCTTGGAATCGACGCTCGTAAACCATTGGTTCCCGCCCAGATTGCCACGATCACCAGATGGCGGGAACGACAAGAGCAGATCGAACTATCGATCGCGCGGGAGGAAGCGGTTCGGTTGGCGCGCCGCGTTCTCGAAGTGACCACTCAGCTGACGGCGAACCAGAAGCGCATGACAGAGCTGATCCAGCAAAGCCCCGCCGCGCCGCTGTTGGAGATGGTGGGCGTCGGGGCTGTCACGGTCGCTGCTGTCCTGACAGCTTGGTCGCATCCAGGAAGGGTTCGCAGCGAAGCTGCCTTCGCCTCGCTGGCAGGGGTGAATCCCTTGCCGGCCTCAAGCGGTAACACTGTCCGGCACAGGCTCAACCGGGGTGGTGATAGGCGCCTCAACCGAGCCTTGCACACCATCACCATGACCCGGATGGTCCACGACCCCGGAACACGGGACTACGTCGCCAAGCGCACTCAAGAAGGCCGCAGCTACCGCGAAATCCGCAGATCCCTCAAGCGCTACATCGCCCGAATCCTCTACCGCCAACTCAACTCCCTATACGCCACCGCGGAACCGGCCCCGTCCCACGTTGCCGGGGCAGACGGTTCAGGTGGTGTCAGGTAAAGGATCACCTTGCGGGCGTTCCTAGTCCGAGTTGGTGTCTCGAAACCTATCTGTCTCGAAACGCTTGGCATACGAGACGTCTCACTGGCTCTGTTCCGTAGGATCCTGACTTGTGAGCAGCGCCGTTCGGTGTCGCCTTTCTGGCCTCGCTGCGTGTCGTCAGGACGCTGACGGGTTGGTTCCGACGCGTAGGACGTGACGTCGCACGCCACGCTCGAGAACAGCGGCTCGCGAATGCTTGTGGTGGGTTCACCGTCCCGGGATGACGACGACTCGTTTGCCGACGCGGTGGGTCGAGTCGAAGTCTTGGTGGGCTGCAGCGACTTGGTCGAGTCCGGTGTAAGTGTCGGAGATGATGATGCGCATAGTGTCGGCTTCGATGGCGCCGAGGTACCTGCTCAGAGCGTCAGCGGAGAGGTCGGCTGCTTCACCTGCGTAGCTGGTGAGGTGGACGCCGTTGGGGATCGTGAACGGTGAGAAGTCCGGGATGGTCCATTCACTGCTGAGAGCGCCGACGAAGCAGACGACGCCGCCGGAACGCGCCAGGGCCAGCATGTCCGGGAGCGCCGCCGCACTGACGAACTCGAGGACGGCGTCAAGACCTTCCGTCGCGATCGCGCGAACAGCGCCCGGGAGGGTGTCATCATCGGTCACGACATGGTCGGCGCCAACGTGGTGCAGCAGGTCCGCTCGAGCGACGGTAGAGGTGCCGCCGTGAATGAGCACCTGCTGGCCGGCTTGCAGGTGGAGGCCGGCTGTTAGCGACCCGTGGGCGGTTTGCAGCATCTCTGGGAGCGCACCAACGATGTCCCACCCGAGGTCGGTTTCGAAGGGGATCGTGTTCGCCGCGTCGACGACGGTGTATTCGGCGTAGCTGCCGTCGATGGTGCGGCCGAGGCCACCCATCATCGTGGCGACCTTCTGCCCTGGAACCAGGTTGACGCCGTCGCCGACGGCATCAACGACGCCGACGGCTTCGATGCCGAGGATGCGGGGGAAGGAGAAGTCGGGGCCGGACTCCCCCTTGCGGCTGGTGACTTCGGACTCGTTGATGCCGAACGCTCGCACGCGGATGCGGACTTGTCCCGCGGTGACCGCTGGAAGCGGCACCTCCGTCACGGTGAGCTCCTGGGGAGCGACGGGACCGGTCAGCCGGACGGCTCGCATTGTCTTAGGCATGGTTTTGCTCTTTCGTGTGGAATGGGTGATCGGGTGCGGCGAGTCCAACGATCGCCTCGTAGGGTCTGCGCACTGTTGCCTCGTCGAGCGACGTGTCGGGGTGCGCCAGGCGGTGACTCCACCAGCCCCACAGCAGCGCGTTGATGGCGAGGGCGATGCTGGTGGGAACGACGGGCTGGAGCATCACGAGGGAATCGTCCTCGACTGCCTGGAGCACGGCAGCCACTTTCGGGTCCCGCGCGCCGTAGTGACGAATCTCCTCGTAGAGGCGGATGTCGGCAAGGCTCGGGCTGGTCGAGCCGATCGTCGCGTCAACGAGAGCGTCGACGACGTCGGCGGGGCTGCGAGCATCACGAAGCGGGGCGGCATACCGGGGCTCGAGCTCGCTGCGGGTCGAGTCCAAAGCGCTCAAGATGAGGCCCTCGAGGGTGGGGAAGTAGTACGTCATCGACCCGAGCGGCACCTCGGCATGCGCGGCAACACCCCGATACGACACCGCACTGATCCCGTCGGTCTTGATCACGTCGAGGGTGGACTCCAAGATTCGCGACCGGCGTCCTGGGTCATTCGGTTTCCCGCGGCGCATGCTTCCTCCGATGTCTGATTAAGTGCGTACACTGGTACGTACTGAATCCAGATTAGTCCAAGGAAGGAACCCGCGTGAACGACGACAAACTGCAGGAGCAGGCTCGAGCACGGGCGCAGGAGCTTCCCGGTGCCGGACTCGAGCATCCCTTCGGCCCGGAGTGGGAAGTGTTCAAGGTCCGCGACAAGGTGTTCATGCTGCTGACCGAAGTCACCGGCGAACCCATCGTCATCATCAAGGCTGCACCGGAGGATGGGGAGGCTCTTCGAGAGCAGCAAAAGGACATCACCCCCGGCTATCACATGAACAAGCAGCACTGGATCACGTTGCATCCCGGAGGGGACCTTCGAAAGCAGCTCGTCGACGACCTGATAACCGAGTCTTATCTCCTCGTCGTGGAGGGCCTGCCGCACGCTAAGCGCCCTGTGGACCCGGCGACTTTCGGCAGGCACGACCAGTGATCCTCTCCGGTGAGCAGATCCAGCAAACCGCCCGGGATGCGGCCGCAGCGCTCGAGCACGTCAGCACCAGTCGGCCGTTCACGCCACACCTGGAGGTGTGGAAGGTGCGGGAAAAAGTGTTCCTGATCGTCACCCAGGACGACCCGGACCTGCAAATCATCACCGTGAAGGCGGACCCGCTTCACGCTGACGCGCTCCGACGCGACCACGACTCGATCACGCCCGGTCGCTACCTCGATAAGCGCCACTGGATCTCCGTCGGTCCGGGACCCGGGGTGACGAAGCGACTGATCGAAAATCTGGTGCACGGCTCCTACGACCTCGCTGACGGACACCACCCGGACGCGGACTCGTGAACGAGCCGCCGTCCCTGTTCGAGGTGGACGACGCTTCCCGGCCCTTGGCCGACCGGTTGCGTCCCCGCACACTTGCTGATGTCGTCGGGCAAGACCACCTGCTCGCAGAAGACGCTCCGATCGGGCGCATGGTGGCTGCGCAACGGCTGGTCTCGATGGTTCTCTGGGGGCCTCCGGGCTGTGGGAAGACCACCGTCGCAAGGCTCCTCGCCGAGCAAACCAACCTCGCCTTCGAGCCCTTGTCGGCGACGTTCTCCGGCGTCGCAGACCTCCGCAAGGTCTTCCAGGTAGCGCAGCGACGTCGAGAGCTCGGGCAGGGCACGCTGCTGTTCGTCGACGAGATCCATCGGTTCAACCGGGCCCAGCAGGACTCGTTCCTGCCCTACGTCGAGGACGGCACGATCGTCCTCGTCGGCGCGACTACGGAGAATCCCAGCTTCGAGCTCAACGGCGCCCTGCTGTCCCGCTGTCAGGTGTTCGTCCTGAATCGCCTCGACACCGCGGCTCTCGGCACGCTCGTCGGACGCGCCGAGACACTCCTGGGTGCACCATCGCCCCTTGACGACGATGCCCGCCGGGCTGTCCTCGCGATGGCGGACGGGGATGGGCGGTACCTGCTGAACATGATCGAGCAGGTGCAGACATTGCCCGCGCCCGTCGACTCGGCTGCTCTCGCCGCGGCGGTGCAGAAGCGGGCGCCGCTGTACGACAAGGCACAGGAGGGTCACTACAACCTCATCTCCGCCCTTCATAAGTCAATGCGCGGCTCCGACCCCGACGCAGCCCTGTACTGGTTGGCCCGCATGCTCGACGGTGGCGAGGACCCGCTGTTCATCGCCCGCCGCATCACCCGGTTCGCCACGGAAGACATCGGCATGGCAGACCCAGGAGCTGTGCAGCAGGCCCTCGCCGCGTGGGACGTGTACCAACGCCTCGGTTCACCCGAGGGTGAACTCGCGATTGCGCAGGCGGTGCTCTACTTGGCGACCGCACCGAAATCGATCGGCGTGTACCGCGGCTTCAACAAAGCTCACGCAGCCGCGAGACGCACCGGCTCCTTGATGCCGCCGGCGCACATTCTCAACGCTCCGACCCGGCTGATGAAGGACCTCGGCTACGGCAAGGGGTACCAATACGACCCCGACGCCGACACCGGGTTCTCCGGCGCGAACTACTTCCCCGAAGGCATGCCCCGGGAAACGTTCTACGAACCCACCACCGGCGGCTACGAACGAGCGATCACGGAGCGGCTCCGCCACTGGGCGCAGCTGCGATCCGACCGCGAGGCCGCCAATGACTCGACCACTGCTGACGACTCAACAGCCGCAGACGACGCCTGACCAGAAGGGACCCTCTCGCATGACCAACACCGACACCGCCGAACAGGGCGCAGCAGTGCGCTCGTGGCTCGGCATCCCGTACGCCACTGCCGACCGCTTCCGCAGCCCGAAGGTCAGGCCCTTCGACCCTGACCTGCCCTACGACCAGAAGGGACCTGCGCCGCTCCAGGCCGGGGACACCAGCTGGCTCGAGGCCGACAATGGGTTTAGCGAGGACTGCCTGAACCTCAACGTCTGGGCACCCGTCGACGCCAGCGACAAGCCTCTCCCGGTCATCGTGTATATCTTCGGCGGTGGGTGGATGCTCGGCGCGAACACCCAGACCACCTCCAACGCATCGGGTCTCGCCGCTACCGGACGTGCGATCAGCGTTTCCCTCAACTACCGACTCGGTCCGTTCGGGTGGCTGTCGCTGTCCCAATACGGCGGCGCACTCGCAGAAGCGACCAACCTGGGCCTGAAGGACATCATCGCCGCGCTGCAGTGGGTACAGGACAACATCGCCCAATTCGGCGGCGACCCGAACAACGTCACGGTCACCGGCCACAGCGCCGGCGCGTTCTCCGCCCTCAGCCTCCTCGCCGCCCCATCCGCCGAGGGCCTCTACCATCGCCTGGCCGCGTTCTCCGGTATGCCATCACGCCAGGTGCCGGCGTGGGGCGCAGAGGAACGCGCCCACACCATCCTCACCGCACTCGGCCTGCAGGACGACCCCGAGCAGCTCCTCACCGTGGACGCGAACCTGCTTGTCGAGGCAATGGCCAAGTCGCAGTCCTCAGACCCTGGTGCCGCGCACGGCGTCGACAACGACGTTATCGCCATCGTGGATGACCGGTCCCAGCCGAATGGTGTCCTCACGGACCATCCCATGCACGTCCTCGAGTCCGGTCAGCACCGGGACGTCGACATCCTCTTCAGCAGCGCCACCCACGAGACCGACTACTGGGTCCTCCACAGGACCGAAGACTTCGACCCCGGAAGCATCGACGCCCTTGTTGCGGAGTTCGCCAACCGGAACCGCATCCCGCGCAGCCGCGCCCGCCAGATCATCGCCGTCTACGACGTCGACGGACGCACACCCGTCGAGGTCCGCGGTGCGCTGCTCACCGACTTCTCCTTCACGTTGCCGCAGACCCGCGGCGCGCTCGCGCACGCCGCCGCCGGCGGAAACGCGCACCTGCTGTCGGTCGGCCCCGTCGAGGGAGCGCCCGCCGTGCACGGCATCGAGATGTACGGCATCGTTGGCCAGACCCGGCCCGGCGCCAGCGACGCGCAGATCGTCCGCGACAACTTCGTCCGTGACGCGCTGCTCGCACTCGCGTCCGGGGACACCGGTGCACTGTGGGAGCCCGTCACCACGGTGCCGGCCGTCAAGGGGATCGGCGACATGCCCTACGACGCCGCCGCCCACGCGGAGGAAGTTGTCGAGACGTTCTCGGGGGTCAACCGGCCGTAGCTGCTTCGCCGGGGTGGGATTGTCTCATTCACACCCCGGCGAGGCCTTGCCGTGAGCGGGAACATGTGCCAGGATCGACCTGCGTTCATTGTGCGCGAAAATTCGCCGGCCTTCGGGCCGGTTTTTTTATGCCCAGATGTCCTGTCGCCTCCGGCGCGCTTCTGGAAACGAGCATGCCGGTAGCGGCAGCTCCGCCTCGAGCCCGAGGCCCATAGTCCTCGACACGCGCACCCTGCGCGTGCCGAGAGTCAGCTGAATGCTGACAGATCGAACGGTGGAGGTTTCATGCCCCAGCTGTCGATTGAGATTCCCGCTGTCGCCGCGTACGCGGTCGGCTTCGCTCTCGCGATGAACATCCTCGCGATCGCGATCCGACACGTGCTGCCGGTGCTGAGCGACAAGGCTGCGCGCCGCGTCGTTCGCATGCAGCGGGCGAAGGCTGCTTCCAAGAAGTAGCGCTCAAAAATCGCACCCCTCCATCGGTAGGGAGAGCTCTGTCTTCCGGACGTACCACAAACCCCCGATTCTGCTACAAGTGGGCGGAGCCACGCCGAGCGCGGCAGCAGGCGGACCTATTGGCCGCCGGCGTCCGACGCGATGACCTGTACATCGACCAGGGCGTCTCCGGAGCGCGCGCGTCACGGCCACAGTTCGATCGAGCGCTCGACGCACTAATGGAGGGCGACACCCTCGTCATCACAACTCTGGACAGGCTTGGGCGATCCACCCAGAACATGCTCTCCTTCGCCGATGAACTCCGCAGCAGGGGCGCGGGCCTGCGCGTCCTGAACCTGGGCGGAGGCGATGTCGACACGGCGACACCGATGGGGTCCATGTTGTTCACGATTATGGCTGCCCTCGCGCAGATGGAACATGAGATCAAGCGCGAACGCGTCACGGATTCCATCAACAAGCGTCGCCAGGCGGGTCTCGGTCTTGGTGGCCGGCCCCGCCGGGTCACCGACAGCCAAATTCAGAATGCTGTCCGATTGGTCAAAGATGGAGAGCCCGCGGCGCAGGTTGCCAGGGACCTAGGAATGTCCCGAGCAACTTTCTATAGGCGGTCACGAGCCCTTGCCGGCCAGCAGGATGCCATTTAGCCCCACAAAGGACGCCATATCGCGCCAGCGTTGACGCCCGAATGGGTTGCGGGAGTGGGAGCGGTGGGTGCTGTGAAAGAGCAGTGCCTCAAAATGCTGGTGTCCTTGACTGGATGGAGAGCGCCCGCGGACTCCGGTGGCGCACAGCGCTGCGCGCTGTGTAACGGTCCTCGCTCCGCTCGGGCTGTAAAAGCGTTTTTCTGTTTTTGGCTGCTGTCCTGACGGATTGTACGTGTCCGCTCCGGCCCGTCTAGCCCCTCCGTGAACTCCGGGGCCTGCATGCCGGGAATTTCCCTCCGGCGCTCCTGCGTCGCTGATTTCCTCCGGGAATTTCCCGGCCCTTGCCCAAGGGTAGACAGGCCTCCGTCGGGCACAGCTCCGCAAGCTTCGCCAGCAGCCAAAACAACTGGGGGAGAGGGGACGCTGGCCGGTCACCTAAACCGCCCCGCCACCGGCAAAGCGACTAGGTCCGCGCCCGCACCCGTTTCCACCCGCTTGACAGACATAGAAGCGTCTGGGGGAGAGGGGAAGCTGGCCGGTCACCTGAGCCGCCCACCCACCGAAATCCTCTGCAAAAGGAGCAACACCATGAACACCACACCCACCCTTGAAATGCTCGATCCGGCCACCCTGACCGTGGACATCAACGTCCGCAAAGACGCCGCCCTGACCCCGGATTTCATTGCCAGCATCAAGGAACACGGCGTGATGGAACCCGTCATCGCCCACCGCAAGGACGACGGGGCCGTGCATGTCCTGATGGGACAGCGCCGCACCCGCGCCGCCGTCGAAGCCGGGCGCACCAGCATCCCTGTGATGATCATCGAGTCCCCCGAGGAAGCCGAACGCATCGTGACCCAGGTCGTGGAGAACATCCAGCGCGCGGAACTGACCGAAGCGGACGAAGCCGACGCCTACCACCAGCTGTCCCTGATCGGCGTCTCAGCCGCCGCGATCGCCAAGAAGACCGGACGGACCAAAACAACGGTCGAGAGCGCGCTGAAGGCCAAATCCTCCGACGCCGGGGCCGCCGCCCTGGGCAAGGGATACACCATCGATGAAGCGCTCATCATGGCCGAATTTGAAGTTATGTGGACACTGCGAGCCTCACCGCAGGTGAGGCTCGCGAATGTTGCACTGGAAAGGTGACGCAGATGCGGGTTGTAACGACCAGATCATCCGGGGTGATTTCCTCGGTGGCGCTTCATGGCCGGGACGGGGCAGTGGTGGCGCCTGTGTGCAGGTTTCTGCAGCACATCCTGGACTCCGGCGGGAGCCCGAATACCGCTTCTGCCTACGGGTTCGATTTGAAGAATTTGTTCGAGTTCCTGGACGAGACCGGCACGGACTGGCAGGACTTCCGGCCTGCCGTTGCCTTGAATTTCCTGGGGTGGTTGAGGAAGCGTCCGAGTCGGCGGCCGGCGCAGCGGCTGGGTCTGGCAGTGACCGGATCTGAGGGGCGGGTCCTGGCGGCGGCCACCGCTGCCCGCGTGTTGGCGGCTGTGTCGAGCTTTTATGAGTGGGCCATTGTCGCCGAATTGTTCGATGCGGAGAACCCGATGCGCCGGCAGCCCGACCAGGCATTGGCCAGGGTGGCTGAGCGCCACCGCCCGTTCACGGGCGGTGCGAGCAGACAGCAGCCGGTCCGGAGGCAAATCAGGGTCAAGCTGCCGCTGCGGCTACCGCGGCCGCTTGCCGAACCCGTTGTCGAGGCGCTGTTGGAGAGCATGACCTGCCTGCGGGATCTGGCCATGGTGCTGCTGATGCTCGACGGCGGTCTGCGTCCCGGCGAAGTTCTGGGTCTGCACCTTCAAGACATTTCCTATGGCCGCCGGCGGGTGACGGTCCGCAAACGCGATGACCACCCTGGCGGGACGAGAGGAAAGTCCCGGCAGGAGCGCGTCGTCGATGTGCTGGAGCCCCGAACCCTCGATGCTGTCAACAGATATGTCCTGCGGGAACGCCCGTCCAGGTCCGTGAGCCCCTTTGTGTTCCTGGTGGGCGGGCACGGGTCCAGGGCCTGTGAATCGCTGTCCTACGCCGCGTTGGTGAGGATGTTCTCCCGCCGCCTGGATGGGCTCGGCCTTCGGACACCGGATAAAACACCGCATGCGCTGCGCCATACCCATGCGAGTCTGATGTGGGAGGCCGGCATGCGGGAGCTGGCGCTCCAAAGACGTCTGGGCCACGCATCACCGGAGTCCACGCGAATCTATACCAGAGTCTCGGACGCCCAGGTCCGTGACGAGTACCGCACCGCGCTGGGAGCCTTAAGTGAATTCTGAAGCCGGCGCACTGGAGCGGTCTCCTCTTCCGTTACCCCGCAGGCACGCGTCAGAGGCGGAGTACGGTGCGTGGGTCAACGCGTTCGTTCCTAACCAGGCCGCCCGGTATGAGCGGATCGCCGCCTACCGCAGATTCGTCCGGGCATGGCCCGACTTAGATGCGTGGTTCCAGGCGCCCCTCCTTGTCAGGGCTGGCTTTACAGGTGGCCCTCTTCGTGCGACCGGGCGTACTGGTACGTTCAGTGCCAGCGGCTATCTCGTGTATCTGGCCCTGGTGCGCGGCATCGCCATGGATCATGACTTCTTGTTCGTCCGCAAGTATGCGCGGCTCTTCAGCGTCGAGGGCGGCGGACGGGGACTGGGCGTGGATCTGGATCTGATTGACGGTCATGCAACCCGACTGTTGGAATTGGGGTACAGCGCCGAGTCTTCCCGCTCCAACCTCACTTGGGCCATTGGACGGTTGGTCTTGTCCCGTGGCGACCCTGACATCACAGCCATTACAGCCGGGGACTTGTTCGATCTTGCTGAGCGGATCCGCGTCTTTGGTGAGCGGGAGGACTTTGAACAGTTGCGCGCTGCGCTTTACCGGAAGTCGCCCTGGCAAATGACCGGAGAGGACGCCGGCGCACGTTTCATCAGAGCGCATCTGGCGAAGGTCCATTCCCTGCACGTCCTGCTGTTCAACATCAGTCAGGTCAAGGATCCACCAATGACAGGGACGATACGCCGCGTCGGTTGGGAGCAGAACCTGCTGCCCGAACCCTGCCCGCCCCTGATCCGGGCCGTGGTCGAACGCTACCTCACTGTCCGGCTCGAGGCGCAGTTTGACCGTCCGCAAACCGTCCGGATAGCCCGGGAGGGACTGCGCCGGCTCGTGAACTGGCTGGGACGCGAACACCCGCACGTCACCTCCCTTGCACAGCTGGACCGGGCACTGATCGAAGACTACTTACGCTGGCTGCCCTCCTACCTGAGTCAGACCACCGGCCAACCCTTGCAGGCAACGACCCGCAAACACGAAATCAATACCATCGGCACGTTTTGCCGCGACACCGGAATTTGGGGTTGGGACGACGTTCCTGGCAGGCCGCTGTTAACGGCACGAGACGCGCCCCGCAGACCGGAGACCGTTCCCCGCTACCTGCCCCAACACGAGCTGGACGCCCTGATGGCCGCGATCGGTGCACTCACCGATCCGCTGCAGCGGACCGCGTTGCTGCTCCTACGATGGTCCGGCGCCCGAAGGGACGAGATCCGGCGGCTGACCTGTGACTGCCTGGACACCTACGCCAGCGGCCACCCCAGGCTGCGGATCCCCGTCGGCAAAGGCCACACCGAACGCCTGATCCCGCTGCACCCCGACGCGGCCGCCGCACTGCAGGAAGCAATCAACCACGCCAAAACCAGGAAAGCGGCACCCCGGCACGACCCCACCACCGGGCGGCTCGAGGACTACGTCTTCATCCGCAAAGGCCGGCTCCTGTCCTCAGCCACGCTTTTCGATGACGCCTTCGAAAAAGCCTGCACAGCCGCCGGGCTCGTCGATTCCAAGGGGACCCGGACCGTCAGCGCGCACAGGCTCCGCCACACCCTCGGCACCCAGCTCGCCGAAGGAGGAGCGAGAATCCAGACCATCATGACGATCCTGGGGCACAAGAGCGCGTCCATGTCGATGATCTACAGCCGGATTTCCGACCCCGAAGTCCGGCGGCAGTATGAAGACGCACTGGCGTCGGGAAACCGCATCGCCGGCCCGGCAGCCGAAGCTCTCCTGAGCGGCCGCCTCGATGACCAGGCCATCCACTGGCTGCAAAGCAACTTCCTCAAAACCGAACTCGAACTCGGCCACTGCCTCCGGCTGCCGGCGGAAGGGCCCTGTGAATGCGAACTGATGCTCTCGTGCCCGAAGTTCCTCACGACCAGCGAATACGCCCCGAAACTCCGGATACGGCTGCAGCGCGAGGAAGAACTCATCACCGACGCCCAGATCCGCGGCTGGCCCCGCGAAGTCGAACGGCACCAGGCAACACAACGCCGCATTATTCAGCTTCTCAGCGACCTTGATGAACAGCCCGATTCCATTTGAGACAGTCCCGTTTGGCGGGATAGAGCCCGGCCGCGGCGAGGGAAGTATGAGGCCGGCGACGGTGACGGTTGTCTAAGGTCGTCATCGCCCATCATCCCGTCACCCATGCCATGGCCGGCCGCCATCTGGGTTGGTTCGTTCCAGTTCTTGAGCCACAGCCCGTCATCTGCTCGATTTCGGGCGTCTGGGCAGCTTTGATCTTGGTGGCCAGTGCAGTGGCCTCTCCAGTGGACAATGCGCAGTTCTCAGTCTTGGATGGAAGCCGCTCACGTGGCCGAGTGTTCTATCGGGAGCCCTGCCGCCTTCCACTCGGGGAAGCCCTCCTCAAGCCTTGTGGCGAGGCGCCCTTCGTCCGTGAGCAGCCGCACGGCCTCGTCCGCATATAGGCAGTATGGTCCGCGGCAGTAGGCGACGATTTCGCTCCCCTGGGGAACCTCGCGCAGTCGAGACTTAACGTCCGAGAAGGGCACGGAAAGCGCACCCGGGATATGTCCGGCTTCGTACTCTGGCTGCGGCCGCACGTCCAGCACAACGACGTCGCCCTGCCGCAGCCGCAGCAGCAGTTCGTCGCGCGTGATCATGCTCAGCCCGTCGCGGTCGCCGACGTAGGCACGGACGAGATCGCCCAGCTCGCCCGAGTGCGCTTCGGCTGTCTCCCGAAGTGCCCGCCATAGCCGCTCCACTGCCGGGCTGGCAAGGGAGTAGTAGATCCGCGTCCCCGAGCGTCGGGAGCAGGCGAGGCCGGCTCGCAGCAAGCGCTGCAGATGCTGGGATGTGTTGGCCATACTCTGGTGGATCTCGGCGGCCAGCTCGTCAACCGACCGCTCGCCCTGCCCAAGGATATCGATCAGCTGCGCCCTCCTGCCGTTCCCCAACGCCTTGGCAGCTTCTGCGAGGGCGTCGAAGAGCGCATCCTTTTCCTGCTGGTCGCCCACTCGCGCCTCCTATTCAAGAGTTCTCTTGACAAGCCTACCGTCAGGGGATTCTTATTCAAGTACCTACTTAAATAAGAAAGGGGGTGGTGGCCGTGTCCACCATCCAAACTCCCCAAGGGAAACAGTCCCGCCTCCGGACAGGAGCCGCTCTCATGACGCTGGCCGGGCTGGCCTTCGTGGGGTACGCCGTGATCTTCCTGGTACTCAACTTCACGGACGCCTTCCTCGAGCTGGGCATCGGCCCCGATCAAGTGGACAAGGGGAAGGCGGAGATCGAGGCGTTCAGCCCGCAGCTGTATCACTACATCAGCCATCTGCACATCGCGGTCAGCGGCTTCATCGCTGCGACCGGGCTGGCCGTCGCAGGCCTGTCCTGGTATGGGGTGCGCCGCGGAGAACGGTGGGCCTTCGCCACAGCCGTTATCGTCCCGGTCGTCGGACTCGCCGTGGCCCTCCCCGCGCACTACCCATGGGGTCTGGCCACGCTTGGGCACCTCGGCCTGATCTACCTCGCCGTCCTCATTTTCCTGGTAGGGGTCGTGGCAGCCTACAGCGGAATGCGAAGCCCCGCGATGACACACCACTGACACTCACACGACTGACTGAATCCCAAAATCCAGCCAGGCGCTCTGTCATGCACCGGGCGAATCAGGTCATGGTCCAAGTTCTGTGGCAAGGCCTTCTAGAGAATGTCGTCTCAGTCTTGACTGAATAATTTTGTCCACATAATTGACGGGGACCAGGACGCGACCGAGGAACTGGAGTCCGTGATCGCGGACGAACCCGATCAGCTCCTCCACGTCGCCCAGATGCTCCGGGACCGCCGCGACCGCGCCGCAGCCCTCGCCGCACTCATCGCCGAGCTCGAGGCGGAGGGCAAGACCATCGTCGAGGACGCCGGGCACTACGCCAACGAAGAGAACCTGTACGTCTCGGCCGCGAAGCGGGCCGACGGGGAACCGGCCACCGACGAGGACGCCAACGCCTACCTGATCAGCACCGACTACCGGGGCCAGCACAATGCCAAGCCCGTCATCACCGGCTGGCAGGATCTGGGCTTCACCCCGAGGTACGAACGCTACGACGGCGGCACGCAGGCCCAGAAAGGCCCGATGACCGACGAGCAGAAAGCCGAGCGGAAGACCCTGATCGCGAACAACCGCGAGATGGAATCCGCGACCCAGGTCAGGCGTGAGTTCGTGAAGACCCTGCTCTCCCGCAAGACCGCGCCGAAGGGCTGGCAGTACTTCACCGTCCACGCCATCACCCACGACCCCGAAACCGCCAGCGGCTACGACGGCAAGGTCGCTACCGAGATGATCGGAGCCAAGACCGGAGAGGACACCGACCGGTGGGGCTGGAACCCGATGCGGGACCACATTGCCAAAACCACCGCCCGGCCCGAGTTCTCCCTCATCGCCCTGATCTGCGCAGGCTATGAAAAGACCATCCAGAAAGACTCATGGCGGAGCGCCGAAAAGCGGCACTTCCACTACCTGAACCAGCTCGTCCCCTGGGGCTACACCGCCAGCGCCGTCGAGCAGATCATCATCGACAAGCACTCCGCCGAAACCGAGTAATGTGACAGTGAGTCCGGGCGGCTGGATCCCCCAATGCAGCCGCCCGGCCACTCACCCCGTGAAGGGCCAGGAACCTCCCGTAACGCGGGCGGTCCGCCGCCCAGGGCGAACCACCGCAGCCACTCACCAGCGACGGACCGCCGTTGAACGCGACCATCCGGGCGTCCACCAAGTGCCGCGCTGATCCGGTCGCCAAACTTTTATAGACTTGAGCACAGATTTCCTTTGCCCAAGGGAAAACCAGGCAGGGCCGGCACTCACGTGCCGGCCCTGCCGCCTTTAACCATGACCGTTCGAGCCTCCATCGGGGGAAGCTGCGGCATGCCTTCCAGCCGACGCTCGGCTGGTATCAGGTAAGGGTGCTGTGTCAAAGAACTGGTATTCCGTTGGGTGGACGCGGATTGTTCCGGCAGCCTCCGCTTTTTCCCGGATGAATTCGTGGTCAGCCTGGGACAGTACGATCTGTCCGTGCGGGTCACTCTCGAGGTCCCCGGCGGCTTCCTTGGTCATTTTGGTCGACATAGTACGTGGCAGGATCAGGCATCCCGGATTTTCCAGGAGCCAGGTCCGGGTCTCCGAATCGAGCAGGTCCCACTCGTCTTTGATGCTCATGCTCTGCAGGCCCCCCTTCCTGTCTGGCTTCATGAAGGTGAATTCCGTACAGACTACGCCTGCCGCCAACGCAGACGATAGGGCGTCTGTGCCGCCCCGGCGGGAGGAACGCCGGACCCTGTCCCGCTCAAAGCGAGCCGCCGAATCGACGGGGCGCCGATCCGCCTTCTGAGACCTGGGCGCCCCCAGTCGCCGTCCCCTCAGCCGTCCCTTCACAAGGGTGGCGGCCGAAACAGGGGTAGTTAGCCAGTGAGAGTACCCGGGGGGACCTGCCGGGGGAGCGGGACGACCAGAACCGGCCGGTGCTGGCGGTGGGTGAGCTCGACCGCGACCGAACTGACGAGCAGCTGTTCCAGCCGGATTCCCAGACTGCGTTCGCGGGTCCCCACGATGATGACGGATGCGTCCACAGATTCCGCAAACTGGCCCAGTGCCCGGGCCGGTTCCCCCGTGAGCGTCAGGAAGGACCAACGGACTCCGGTGCCATCCAGGGTTTTCCGGAGACGTTCCCGGATGCCGGCACTCGTGGCTTCAACGTCGTCAACCAGCCCATTCTCCGGCTCCCCGGCAAGATAAGTCGTAATGTCCACGTAAGCACAGATCAGCTTGACGTTCAGAGTCAACGCAAGTTCCGCGGCGCGGTGCACGACCGCCGGTGGTTGCCCGGGCACGACGCCTGCCAGGACCGCCCCGGTGACCCGCCGCGGCACAAAGACAGCATCTCCGGCTCCGGGCCGCGTGCCCCGGGCGGGCTCATTCATGGGCTCTTCCATCGCTGAGTGCACGCCGCAATCGTAGATCGGGCGCCGCGGCGTCCCTCTGAGGCGCAGGCGACGGTGGACGAAATATGTTCACTGTACGGTTGCGGCGACCGACCAGCGCCGATCCTTCTCAGGCAGGCGCGTGGTGCTTAACAGCTGGGACCTGCTGCACCGGCGATTGGACGCAGCTAAATGGAGGATCCTGCCAACGCATGGGCAGCAGGCAGCTGACTCAGCCATTCCCTGGCCGCACTCACGGAGGTGAAATATCCGTGCGGACAATCCTGCTCCCGCAGGAGAGACGCGGCCACCACCCGGTCCACGACCGTGGACCCGACCAGCGCCACGGCCGAAACAAAGCGCTTCCCCAACAGCGTCGCTCTCGCCCCGGGACTCATACACACGTCGACAACCTCGACGAGCATCGGCTGCAAACCGGTTCCGGTCACCCCCTGCACGGCCGCAACGACGGCATCGGCGTCGGCTGCCGAGACCGTGGAACCCGGCATCCACCTCAGATGGAATGTGCCCGCCGCGTCCACGCTCAAGGTTGCGTTTGTGCAGGTCAGTGCGATTTCCAGCATAATTTTCCCCTAGTCCTCCGACGAGGGTAGCGGAACCCGCGGCATAAAAGTGATTTATCGAACAATCTCTTGGCCGGGGCCCCGAAGCGAGAGCACACGAGGCCTTCCCATGCAGGCACAGTCACACCGGCCACACCTCCACCGCAGCTCTATTCCGCGGACCGTGCAGGGGATGGCTAGATGTCATTTTCCAAACTCGTCTGCACGAAATGTCCAAAGTCGTCTGCACGGCCGCCCTATCCGTAAAGGGAACGGCTTTTGGGACGATGCTTGCGGGCGAGATATGCCACGTGCCTCAAGGGGATCCCTAGCCGAACACTTCGGGAAGCACCGTGACGAATGCGTCGAGTGGCCGTACCAGGCCGAATGCGATGCCCCGTGGATGCTGTGCACACGCACCCCACGGCGTTCGAGTTCCGGGACGTTCCTGCCGCTGAAGTAGCGACTCGGGTCTGCCGGACACCTCTGGTGTTGAGTGCTTGAATGGGGGCATGGTGGATCGAAGCGTACTGGTCTCCGGCGGCGGCATTGCCGGCTCGACCGCCGCGTACTGGCTGGCGAAGGCCGGTTGGTCGGTCACGATTGTGGAACGAGCGGCCGACACACGATCTAGTGGCAACCCTGTCGACGTACGCGGAGGAGCGGTCGCTATTGCACGGCAAATGGGTATCTGGTCGCGCCTGGAGGAGGTAGCCACCGGTGTCGAACGCCTGGTCTTCGTCGACGCCGGCGGGCGGCCACAGGCCACGATCCGCACGCGCCAACGCGTCGACCGCCACGAGCAGGTCGAGGTCGCGCGCAATGAACTCGTCACCCTGTTACTCGAGAAGGCCCAGGAGACAAGCCTCATCATCCGGGACGACTCGATCACCGCCCTGCAACAGGACGGCGGTGGAATCGACGTCGAGTTTCATCGGGCCGCTTCCCGTCGCTTCGACCTGGTCGTCGGAGCCGACGGAGTCCACTCCACCGTTCGGCGTTTGGCATTCGGCCCCAAAGAACGTTTTTCCCGCCCATTCGGCATGTTCGTGGGCACCGTGCGCGCCCCTACTCCGATCGAGGATCCGCGCACCGTGCTGTTGTACAACGAACCGGGAACCTCCTTGACCATCCATCCGGCGGGTGGGAAGCCCGGGTTCGCATTCATCTTCCGGGGGCAGCCCGATTTCGACAACCGCGACGCGGAACAAGGCAGACGCCTCGTCGAGTCCACCTACGCCGGCGGCGGATGGCTCACCACGCTCGCGCTCGAGGAATGGGGCGCGTCCGGCGATAGGTACTTCGATGCCGTCACCCGCGTGGACGTACCGAAGTGGACTGCCGGCCGCGTGGTGCTGCTCGGTGACGCGGCGAGTTGCATCTCGCTGTTCGGTGAAGGATCCAGCAGCGCGATCGTTGGTGCCAAGACCCTCGCCGACGCGATTGCCACCCACCCGGATGACCACACCGCCGCTTTCGCCGGCTATGAACACACGCACCGCAAACACGTCCGACCGCTACAACGGGGCGCCGGCATCGCATCGCGCCTCCTCGTACCCAAGACCCGGTCAGGCATCACGATGCGCAATGCGGTGTTGAACGCGGCCGGATCCCTCCGCCGCGGACAGCGCACCAAGGACGAGCTACGACACCGGAACGAGGTGGATTGAGAATGCCGAAACAAAGAGAGGACGGGAAAGAGAACCCTGCGCCGACCACGGGACCCGCGTTCCCCAGGATGCTGACTCTGGAACAGGTTCAGGAGATTCTGAACGTCAAAGGTGCGCTCGTATACTCGCTGGTCCCCGGACACAGCAAGAGACTGGCCGGCCGCAAGGGCTGACCAGTCTCTCGGGGACTGCTAGAGCGGCTGGATGTTCTCAGCCTGGGGGCCCTTGGGGCCCTGGGTGATGTCGAACTGAACCTTCTGGTTCTCGTCCAGGGACTTGTAACCGCTGGATGCGATTGCCGAATAGTGTGCGAACACGTCAGCGCTTCCGTCGTCAGGGGCAATGAAACCGAAGCCCTTTTCGGAGTTGAACCACTTGACAGTACCTGTTGCCATGCTTGATTTCCTTCACGGGTCGCTGGGCGGTTCCGCTTCTCGGAATACCGTCCCCGCCACTCACATGGATGAGCCTATGGGCGATCGTTGGCAGGGGCAACAGTTGGCTTCAAAAGCGGAAGTCGCCGAGGCGGCTTGGCATCAGCTGGGGCGGAAAGGGCCGAAAGGGTGAGCCGGCGGGTGCGGGGGCCACGGCTGCCAGTCTGCCTCAGGGCGTCTGAGAGGTGATCCATTGCCGGGCATCCAGCTCTCCGATCCGCCGGTACAGGGTCGCCCGCGACATACCCAGGTCACGGGCGACGTGGGTGGCTGCCTCCCCGCCGTCGATGAGGCGGCGGGCGTTGCTGATCTGGCTGTCGCTGAACTGCTGCCGCCGCCCGCCCAGATCCTTCCCCGCGGCCCGGCGTTTGGAGACGGAGTCGTTGATGCGTTCGCGCTTAATCTCGAGTTCCATCTGGGCCAGGGCCGCCATGACGGTGAAGACCATGGATCCCATCGGGGTGCCGGTGTCCACATTCCCGCCGCCCAGGTTCAGCACCCGAAGGTTGACGCCCCTGGCCCGCAGCTCTTCGGCAAGGCCGAGCATGTTCACCGTGGACCTTCCCAGCCGGTCCAACGTGGTGATCGCCAGCGTGTCCCCCTCGTGCAGTGCTTCCAGCGCCCTCTTGAATGCCGGCCTCGATGCCCGGGCGCCGCTGACCCCGTGGTCGGTGTAGAGGTCATCACGTCGCACACCGGCTGCGAGCAGGTCCCGAACCTGCCGGTCGAAGTCCTGTGCCCTGGTCGAGACGCGGACGTAACCGATCAGTTTTCCCATGTAAACCCCGCAAGTGTCTTGCAACCAATGCTCGTGTCAGCAAACTAGCAGGAGGCTGCGATACACGGTGGCAAGACACTCGGGGCCGCGGAGTTCCAAGCCGCACTGTTGTTTCACCGGACCGTCTCACATCCCAAGGGTTGTGAGACGACCTGGAGTGAAGCGTTTAGGGCACCTTCACCGGGCAGTTAGTCGGGCCGGGTATACGGGCACGTCAGCTCCAGCACCCGCACAGACGGCCTTAGGGTGCTGGCGCGCCCGATGAACGACCGTCTAACGGGCGGTTCGCAACCTGGAGCCGGCCCACCGATGTCATTTTCCGAAGTCGTCTGCACGGAACGTCACGAGTCCTCTGCACTACAGGAACAGCTCATCTGGGGCGGGGCGGGTCGAGCAAGGATCCAGCGGGCCCGCAGCCAAGTGTTTCGGGTGCATGCCACAATGAGGCCCATGACTCGAATCCTCATGATCGGCATCCACGCGCGAGCCCTCGACTATAGCAAGCTGCCTCCTGGCCTCGACGCGGCCACGATGACCGAACGGATCGAAGCGGGGTTCGGGGCCACTACGGCCGCCGGCTTCGACGCCGTCAACTGCCTGATCGGCACCTCCCCGGACGAGGCCGAAGCAGAGATCCGCTCGGCATTCGGTCGTGATCGTTTCGGCCTCGTGATGATCGGGGGCGGCATCAGGATGATCCCGGAGCACACCGAGCTCTTCGAACGGATCATCAACGTGTGCAATGCGGAATCGCCCGGAATCACCTTCTGCTTCAACACATCGCCCGAGACGACTCTGGACGCGTTGGAGCGTCACGCCCATCCGTGAACGTCTGCGACGCGATCCGGTGCGTCGACTAGCCTCGGCGTTCCGTGTCGGCGGTCATGAGATGCGCCTCTGCTCACGTGCGGCTGCGATGTATTGGGAATAGGTGCTCGCCTTACGGGCACTGTTGCGACACGGAGCGACCAGAAAACGCCGCCACAGAGCGACCAACTCCACAGCTCATGCCACACGATAGCGCGCGTAAGGAGCCAAAGGGGTGGTCCCACCGTTCTCAATAACGATCCCTTTACGGGCAGCCCTGAAGGCGCCGGTGTAGTCGGTACTGCACTGTGAGAGTCCTGCAGGAGCGGGTTTAGTCGACCAGTGCTGTGGGTTTCAGTAGCTGGAAGGCTTCATCGAGCAGCTCCCGGGTTGTTACGGCACCGTCGCGGTGGACGAGTTCGGCTGAGGAGACGTCGAGGCAGGTCAGGGCGCTGAGGGTGATTACCCGTGCGTGGTACTGCCGTGTGGCTTCGGGTCCGGTGAGGGCGGCGGCGACCAGGGGCACGAGAACAGTCATCCAGGCCAGGTGCTTTTCCGTGTTCCGGGCGCGCAGCGAAGGCGTGCTAATCATTACTCGCGTTGCTCGTAACGCCCATTCGGGGTTTGATTCGACTGTTTCCGCCAGTACTTCGAACCCTGATCGCAGGGCCTCCCATACAGGCATCGATCCCAGTGCCTGGGCAAGTCGCTCCCGAACGGGCTCACCGTAGATCATCGGATCCCCGAGAACGACGTCCTCCTTCGAGGCGAAGTACCGGAAGAAGCTCCTCGGCGAGATGCCGACCGCGGCTGCGATCTGGTCGACGGTGGTCTCATCGAAACCCTGCTCGTCGAACATCACAAGAGCAACGTCGGCGATCTCCTGACGCACGACGTCTCGCGTTCGCTGCCGTAACCCGACCCCACCACTGCTTTCACTCATGGAACGAGCATACAACGTCAAAGTTGACAGCAACTGACACAAAGGGCATAAACTGCTCTCATCGCCCTCGGTCAGCACATATTTGCCGGGACCGAGGCGTCCCAACTCACGTACTTAGGGAAAAGTCATGCCAACCACTGAACAGGTCGATTTTTCTTCACCTACCGTGTCCTGGACCAGGACCTCTTCGAGAAGTACCTCGCCGCGGTGCTGCCCGTCACGGAGAAGGAGGAGCCATACGTCCTCGAGTACACCCTGGCGCGCAGCGCTGACGGGACGATCCTGCAGCACGAGCGGTACGAGAACGAGGAAGCGATTGCCCGCCACCTCGCCCTGACCGCTGACGGACAGATGATGTGGGGAGAGTCCACCGAACTCACCGACATCCGCTTCGTCGGGCCCCCCAGCGAGAAGTTCCGGACCGAGAACGCGCTGGAACCCATTGCTTCCTGGTGGGACCGCTACCAGTGCATCAACCGATAACAGAAGGACACATCTCATGCCGACACGCACTCTGGGCACACAGGGCCTGACCACGTCCGCCATCGGCTACGGCTCGATGGGAATCTCGATGGCCTACGGAGCGTCCGACGCTGAAGGCGGTTCCTCCGCCATCCAGCGCGCCTATGACTTGGGCGTGACGTTCTTCGACACCGCCGAGCTGTACGGCTGGGGGGAGAACGAGAAGGTCGTCGGTCGTGCGGTGAAGAGCTTCCGCGACGACGTGGTCATCGCCACGAAGTTCGGCTACACGCACGACTACGGGTTCGACAGCCGGCCCGAGCACATCCGCGAGGTCGTCGAGAACAGCCTGCGCTACCTCGGCATGGACCACATCGACGTGCTCTACCAGCACAGGGTCGATCCCGACGTCCCCATCGAGGATGTCGCCGGAACCGTGAAGGAGCTCATCGACGCCGGCAAGGTCAAGTACTTCGGCCTCAGCGAAGCCGGACCGGAGACCATTCGCCGCGCCCACGCCGTTCAGCCCGTCTCGGTCCTCCAAACCGAGTACTCCCTCTTCGAGCGTGAAGTAGAGGTCCTGTTCCCGACCCTGAACGAGCTCGGCATTGGCTTCGTCCCCTACTCGCCCCTGGGCCGCGGGTTCCTCACCGGCACCGCGAAGCCGGCCTCCGAGTACGAGGAGGCCGACATGCTCAGCTGGGACGCCCGCTGGCAGCCCGGCAACTTCGAGAAAAACGTCGAGGCCACACGCCAGCTGACCGAACTCGCCGCATCCAAGGACGCCACCGTCGCGCAGCTCGCCCTCGCCTGGCTCCTCGCGCAGGGAGAACACATCGTCCCCATCCCCGGCACCCGCAGCACCAAGCGCGTCGAGGAAAACGTGGGCGCCGCCAACCTCACCCTCACCGAAGCCGATCTCGCCCGCGTCAAGGAGATCCTTCCCACCGGTGGATTCGGCTCCCGCTACCCCGAGGGCATGAACCCGAACTGGCAGTAACGCTCAACGACAACACCCAATGACGAGGAAGACGCGAGGCGCTGGCCGCCTCGCGCCTTCCTCGTCACAACGAAAAGCGCCATGCGCTACCGCTACCCCGAGTTTGGAGGACATATGCAGGCCGACGCACTGCAGCAGTACGCCAGGGACCACGTGGAGGAGCTCCCCGGGGCCGGCCTCGAGTATCCCTTCGGCCCTGAATGGGAGGTATTTAAGGTGCGGGGCAAGGTGTTCATGCTGCTGACCGACGTCACAGGGGAACCGATCGTGATCGTCAAGGCCGCGCCGGAGGACGGCAAAGCGCTGCGGGAACAGCACGAGGACATCACGCCTGGATACCACATGAACAAGCAGCACTGGATCACCCTGCATCCCTCCGGCGACCTGCAGACACAGCTGATCGATGACCTGGTCACGGATTCATATCTGCTCGTCGTGGAGAACCTCCCGCACGCGATGCGGCCGGTCGACCCTGCCACGTTCGGGCGGAAGAACCGGTGACGCTTTCCGGAGCGCGGCTGCAGCAGATCGCCCGCGACACAGCGGCGTCACTCGACGACGTGAGCCACGGGCATCCGTTCGCCCCGCACCTGGACGTGTGGAAGGTGCACGAAAAGGTGTTCCTCATCGTCACCGACGACGATCCTGACTTGCAGATCATCACCGTGAAGGTCGACCCGCATCACGGCGACGCGTTGCGCCGCGACCACGACGCGATCACCGCCGGCCACTACCTCGACAAGCAGCACTGGATTTCTATTGGACCAGGCGCGGGAATCACCGCCTCACTGATCGAAAACCTGGTGCACGATTCCTACGACCTCGCCAGCCAAACCCCCACGAAACGTCACCCATGACCGAGCAACCACCGTCGCTGTTCGACGTCGACGACGCCGCCCGGCCGCTGGCGGACCGTCTGCGACTTCACACCCTGTCCGATGTCGTCGGGCAGGATCACCTGCTCGCAGCAGACGCACCCGTCGGGCGGATGGTCGGCGCGCACCATTTGGTATCTATGGTGCTGTGGGGGCCGCCCGGATGCGGCAAGACCACGATCGCCAGGCTCCTCGCCGAAAAGACCAACCTAGCCTTCGAACCGCTCTCGGCCACCTTCTCCGGAGTCGCTGACCTCCGCCGGGTCTTCCAGACCGCGCAGCGCCGGCGAGAGCTCGGGCAAGGAACCCTGCTGTTCGTCGACGAGATCCACCGCTTCAACCGCGCGCAACAAGACTCTTTTCTCCCCTATGTGGAGGATGGCACTATCGTGCTCGTCGGGGCCACCACCGAGAACCCCAGTTTCGAACTCAACGGTGCGTTGTTGTCGCGCTGCCAGGTGTTCGTCCTGAAGCGCCTCGACGACACGGCCCTCAGCGCACTCGTCACCCGGGCGGAGCAGTTGCTCGGCGGGCGGCTGCCGCTTGATGACGATGCGCGCCATGCGTTGATCGCGATGGCTGACGGGGATGGTCGGTACCTGCTGAACATGATCGAACAGGTGCAGGCCCTCCCTGCGCCGGTCGACCCGGCCGTGCTCGCCGCCGCGGTACAGAAGCGGGCACCGCTCTACGACAAGTCGCAAGAAGGCCATTACAACCTCATCTCCGCGCTCCACAAATCCATGCGGGGCTCTGACCCCGACGCCGCCCTGTACTGGCTGGCGCGGATGCTTGACGGTGGAGAAGATCCCTTGTTCATCGCGCGCCGGATCACCCGGTTCGCGAACGAAGACATCGGCCTCGCCGATCCGAACGCCGTGCAGCAGGCCCTCGCCGCATGGGATGTCTACGAACGCCTCGGCTCACCCGAAGGCGAACTCGCGATCGCACAGGCCGTGCTCTACCTCGCCACCGCACCCAAATCGATCGGCGTCTACCGCGGGTTCAACAAGGCGTGGGCTGCCGCGAAACGCACCGGCTCGCTGATGCCACCAGCCCACATCCTCAACGCCCCCACCCGCCTGATGAAGAACCTCGGCTACGGCAAGGACTACCAATACGACCCCGACACCGACACCGGCTTCTCCGGCGCTAACTACTTCCCCGACGGCCTCCCCCGGGAAACGTTCTACGAACCCACCACTAGCGGCTACGAACGCGCCATCAGCGAACGACTCCGCCACTGGGCACAGCTGCGCAGCGACCAACCCGGTGCCGCGACGACACCGCCCGAAGACAACTGACCACCGCTCGAAAGGCTCACCACATGTCCAAATCACACCCCATCCGCTCCTGGCTCGGCGTCCCCTTCGCCACCGCAGAACGCTTCCACAGCCCCGTCTTGCTGCCCTTCAACCCTGACGCGCCATACGACCAGAAGGGACCCGCACCCCTCCAGGCAGGCGCCCCCACGTGGCTCGAGGCCGACAACGGATTCAGCGAAGACTGCCTCAACCTCAATGTGTGGGCACCCGAAGACGCCGCCGACGAACCGCTCCCCGTCATCATCTACATCTACGGCGGCGGATTCGAGATGGGAGCGAACACCCAGACCACCTCGAACGCATCCGGGCTCGCCGCGACCGGCCGTGACGACACGAGACACGGACGGCGAACCCCCTTGCCAAGCTGAGCAGACGTACTTTCCAGCTAGTCGTCTCGGCCCGGTTCATCGCACCGCCGTATAGAGTCCCGTACGGCTCAAGCGATTTCGACGGCTTCTCCGCGCACGATGATCCCGCCGAGCGGTGGAATATCAATGGTGAGTCTGCTTGGGCGGCCGACGTGGCTCCCTTGGAGCACCACCACCCGGCTGGGTGGTTCGACAAGCGAAAGAAGGCGGAGGTATCCGCCGAAAGCGGCGGCTGCCGAACCGGTCGCCGGATCTTCAGTGATGGTGCCCACCGGAAAGAGGTTGCGCGAGTCGAACTCGCCCGGCCCGGTCTCGCAGAGTGTCGTTACGGTGCCTGCCCAGTTTTGGGCGTCCATCAGCGTGCGCATATGGTTCGGTTCGAACACGAATGAGTCAAAGGTCCTTCGTTCTGCGAAGACGAGAATGGGGTGCCAGTTCCCGGCAAAAGCGAGCATCGGAGGGTACTCGGGGTGCAGTTCGCCCCGGCCGACGCCGAGCAACCCGAGCAGGGTGCTCAGAACGTCGTCGGGGAACTCGGCCACTCGCGGTTCCACGCTCGTGAAGCATGCCGTCACGGCTGCGCCCTGGCCTGCAGTCTCGATCACGACGGACCCCACCGCGGTGTCGAAAACAAAGGTCCCGGCACCATCTCGCCCTGACAGCGCGACGGCCAAAGCAATTGTGGCGTGGCCGCAAAACGGCACCTCGGCGATCGGGGAGAAGTACCGCACGCGGTTTCGGCGGGAGTCTCCGTCAACCGACGCCTCGGTGATAAAGACCGTTTCCGCATATCCGATGTCGGCCGCGATGGCCTGCATCTGGGCGTCGTCAAGTCGGGTTGCGTCCAGGACTACTCCCGCCGGATTGCCTCCGTCGGGGGTGTTGGTAAAGGCGGCATAACGAAGTACGTCTGGAGTCTGATTCATTGCTACATCCTCGGTGGGTTGTGAAGATACGGGCGTGGCGAAGACCAACAGGGCGAAGCGAAATGCGACTGTAGCACTAGTCCTGTACGGCTCTGCCGGCCATGGCGAGGGACATGTTTCGGGGGAGGCGCTGGGCGATGCCGGCCAGAAGGCGATTTCCCAAGCCTGAGACGACGCTTACCGGTGTAGTGCGGCGATCGAGAGCGCGCAGGGCAGTGTCGATGACATCGCTGGCGCTCTGCAGCCGGCCGACCGCTGCCGCCTGGCTCCCGAGTACATCGAAAAACTCGGTGCGGATAGCCCCCGGGCAGAGCGCGAGCACACGAAGGCCGGATTCCTTCGTCTCATGTGCCAGGGCTTCGGTGAAGCTCAGGACGAATGCCTTGGTTGCCCCGTAAACCGCCATCCCAGGTACCGGCTGAAAAGCTGCGGTGCTGGCCACGTTGATGAGTGCGCCCCTCCCGGCGGCGAGCATCTCGGGGAGGAATGCCCGCGTGGTCTCGACGAGAGAGGCCACGTTGAGGGAGATCTCCGAGGCGATGACCGCGGGGTCTTCCTCGACCAAAGGGCCGCTGGTGGCGAAGCCCGCGTTGTTGATCAGGGTGTCGATGCGGATACCCCGGCCGGCTAGCTCGTCGCGGAGTTCCGCTCCTGCTCCCGCACGGCTCAAGTCCTTCGAGAACGTAGTCACTGAAATGCCGTGCGCGTCGTGCAGCTTCCGGGCGAGATCCTCAAGCCGGTCGGTCCGCCGTGCGACCAGCACAAGGTTGGCCCCGAGCGCTGCAAATCGTGTGGCAAACTCGGCGCCGAGCCCGGAGCTCGCTCCAGTGATGAGTGCCGTGGTTCCGATGTAGCTCATGGTCATGTCGAATCCATTCCGTGTGGCGGCCACTCAATGTAGCCAATGGCAACATTGTAGGCAGTGGCATCATTGTTGTCAATGACTACTTTGTGTCTATACTGATCTCATGACCGATCAGCCCTACCATCACGGCAAGCTCCGCGAGGCGTTGCTCGCCCGTGCAAGGGAAGTCATCGAAGAAGCAGGAGTCGAGGGACTGTCCCTGCGGCAACTCGCGCGTGACCTGGGTGTGAGCCACGCGGCGCCCGGCAAGCATTTTCGTGACAAGCAGGCGCTTCTCGATGCTCTCGCCCTTGACGGCTTCCGCAGCATGAACGCCCGGATCACGGGAGCGTCTGAAGCGGCCGGAGACCGTCGGCCACGCTTTGTCGGGATCGCTAGGGCCTATGTTGACTTCGCGGTCGCCCACCCGGTCCTGCTGGCCGTGATGCACTCCACCAAGCACCATCCTGATGCCAGCGATGAACTGCGAAGCATCGGCGAAGACGGCATAAGGGTCGCCAGGGCGCTCATCGCTGAAGCCCAGGACGCCGGGGAGCTGGCGCCAGGCGACTCCGAGAGGCTCGCGCTCGTATGCTTCGTGAGCCTGCACGGAGCCGCCATGCTGGCAGCGGGCAACCTCCTGGATGGAACATCCGTGGACTACCTGACCCTAGCGACTACCGACCTCTTGTGGGCCGGAATGGTCGCAGGTATGCCCGCGCCCCAGGTAGCCTCGGGAATCGGCGCAGGAGCCGCGCCCCGAGATGAACTCGGCGTCATGAACCCTTGTTGAGTCCGAGCTAGCCGTCAGGCAGCCTTCGTTCGGGACATCGCCCTTAGATATGCCCGGCAGGGGTTCCCAAAACTGGACCGCAGACCGCCAATTAAGCTGCGATTTAACCGCAACCCCTGTTTAACAGTCAAACAGGAGTGTGACCATTAACTTCTTTGGCCCCTAAATCGGAGCTGAGTTGGCGGTTCCGCCGTTCCGCTTGCGGAACGGTCGGTGCAGCAGATTCGGTGTCGACCGTGGCGCCCCGATCGGTGTGGCAGCTCGCCGCCCAACGGGATCCTTGAACGCAACACCAGGAATTCACTGGCACGCGGCGTGCGAAGTGCATGACTCGAGGGCAGGATGGAGAACATGGAAGTTCTTGGGAGCCGCATCCTGCTTCATCCGGCCGAACCTGAGCGGAGCCACCGGTTTTATCGGGACACGTTGGGCTTGGCGATCTACCGTGAGTTCGGGAGTCGTGATGCGCCGGGCCTGGTGTTCTTCCTGGGAAACGGTTTTCTCGAGGTCAGTGGACGGTCGGCTGATCCGCAGGGGAGTGCCTTGGCGATCTGGATTCAGGTTCGCAACGTGCAGCTCGAGCACGAGCGGCTGCTGGCGGCCGGGGTACCGGTGATCCGCAAGCCGCAGCAGGAGCCGTGGGGGCTGGTGGAGATGTGGATCGCGGACCCCGACGGAGTGCGCATCGTGCTCGTCGAGGTTCCAAATGATCACCCCCTGCGACGCGACCAGCGGTGATCATTTCTTCTCTCGCGGCCGCCGTCCCGACGGCATCCTTTGCGGCGGAACGGATGTTGGAAGGGCCGGGTCTTAGCATTGGGCGTATGAAGGCTTGTAACGTCCAGGGTCGCTCAGGGCGGAAAATGCAATGACCGGTGACAGGGATCGGGATGCTGCAAGGCGCCCGCGGCAGGCCCGGCCACGTGACGCTCTTGGGCGGCCGCTGCCGTACGGAAGCGCTGGCGTCGAGCCGGTCTCGGAGGAACCGCTGCCGCCGGCGCAGACGTTGGTTTCGGCCCGGAGTCTGGTGGAGGCAGGCCGGCCCTTCGCCGCTCATGAGGTACTCGAGGCCCGCTGGAAAGCCGGGCCGGCCGAAGAACGCAACCTTTGGCAAGGTCTCGCCCAGATCTGCGTCGGGCTCACCCACGCCGCCCGGGGGAACAGCATTGGTGCGAAACGGCTCCTCGAGCGCGGTGCGGCCCGACTCGAGGAGTACGGTTCCAGCGACGGGCCGACCTACGGGATCGACTTGTCCGCCGTTGTGAATTGCGCACGTGACCGGATGCGCACCGGCCACTGAGCCGGCGGCCAGCATCCCCGCGGCAGGCGGCGGCGGAGGCACTAATTCCGGGTACTGCAAAGAGTTTGCTTGACCATTAGTTTGTCCCATTAGGGGGATCGTTCAGCGGGAGCAGGTTCTCCGGGGCACGACCTTCCGGTCCGTTTCGGCGACGAGGAACACATCGATCGAATCCTCGTGCTCGTGGACGAATCCGGCGCGTTCGTAGAGACGCCTCGCCGGGCTGCCTTGGAGGACGTTGAGCCGGAAAGGCCGGTGATCGCGCTTCGCCTCCAATACGTGGCGCAGCACCGCGCCTCCCAGACCCTGCCCTTGATACTCGGGGGCCAGATAGAAGTGTTCAATCCATTGCTCATCCGATTCGGGGCGGACCGCAATGACACCAACCGCGGAGGCCTCAACTTCGACAACAAACGTATGCGCCGGGTGAAAGCCCGTGAGGAAGCGCTGTCTGACGCGCACCGGATCCCAGCGTCCGAGGCGCTCGAGATCGGGACGCATGACCTGGGCGCGGAGCTCGGCAATCCATGAAGCGTCAGAGGGAAGGCTTTGGCGCAATGACCAGACGGGAGGCATGTAGCCATTGAAGCTGAAACTATTCGGCGCGACGAAATCGAGCAGGATCCACGCCCCGTAGGGTGCCATCTGAATTACTGAACCACTCTCGCAAAAACGGACCGGGATCCGCTGAGTTCTGTGGATGGTGTGACCATCCAGACCGTGAAGTAGTTATGTGGGATCTTCAGTTCCGTCGCGTGCTCAAGAGCTCAACCACCGTTGGGTGGAGTTGGCCGTCGGGGAGGAACTGGAATCCCGGGCAGAAGGTGCCGTCCAGTATTCGATGCTCACCGGGTCGCCGCTGGCCACGGCCGCAGTGCGCTGTGTGTCCCGCCGGGCGTACCGGGTGAACCAGCGCACCGGATCGGCGGCCACGGCCCAGATGCGGCCCTCATGCCGGACGGCCAGGGGAGTGCCGGCCGGGGTGAACCGGACGTCCACGGCAACGTCCAGGGCAGTTTCATTCGCTGTTGCTGTCACGGTCTGCGCGTTCTCCCAAGTTCCTGTTCATCATTCTTCCCGGCGGGTGACCGCCGAACTCCACACCCAGGTCCGGTAGGTTACCGGACCGTATTTCCACGTCACTTCCGCGGCCTTGGCCGTCCAGGCGTACACCTCGCCGTCCACCAGACGATCCGTGACCTGACCGCGGCCGGCATGACGCTGCGGGCGATTGCTGACGAACTTGGCCGCTCCCCGTCCACAATCAGCAGGGAACTCTCCCGCAACAGCATGGAAGGCTGGCCGGCGCCCGATGGGGACAGGCGCCGGCAAGCGCTTACGGTGAAGGGCCGACCGGAGACCAGATGGGGGGAGGCGCCGGCCGGCGCTTACGGTGAAGGGCCAGCCGGTGCCCGATGGGGGTCCTGGCTCCGAGCGGCGCTTACAAAGGAGTGATCGTTGGGGTAGCCCAAAAGGTTACGCACCGATCGGAAATTCTTCTTTCTTCTTTCATGCCCGGCGCTGCGGGTCATGGACGACGACGGCGTCAGGCCCCGCCGGGGGACCCTCCGCCGTCGGACTGGCGTCAGCCGCCGGCCGGGGGCACTGCCGCCGGGAGACCATGCCGGCCGGGGTCAGGACCGGAAGAGCCCGCTTTAGGCGTTGAGTGCGATCTGGCCACCCAGATGGGCACAGAGGACATTGCGGCCGGCCGGAATCTCCCGGCTCTTCACGAGGTCGATCAGCCCGGCCAGGGACCGGCCCTCGTAGACCGGCCGGGTCGTGGCGGCGGGCGATGGCCAGATGGTTTCCGACGGCGGCCGGGCGGAACACCGACGAGGGCAGCGATGCGATGCCGGCTCAGTCCGAGCCGGTACATCAACACCCATTCGGCATCAGGAGCGCGCCGCAACCGTCTGTCCATGATGGACCCCATCCTGCCACGGCCAACGCACCAGGCGGGCGGGCGCCGTGGAACCATAGCCACTGCTTTCGGGCGTCCGCTGGCGCGGCTGGCGGCCAGGGCTGGTGTGGGCGGCCGGCGCAGGGCTTTGCCGTGCCCCAACTGTTGCTTTTGCCACCGTCAGAGCCTGCCTTGCCGGGGTGGCTCCGGTGCCGGCTTAGGTCAGGTCGGGGATGTCAGTCCGTGCTGTTGAGGTCGAAGTCCAGGTCGAGGTCCAGCGGCGAGTTCAGCCGTCTCCAGGTGGAGATGACCGGCGTGGTGGTCAGCGCGCGGGAGATTGGCATCCGGTCTGCGGCCACGAGCTGGTCCAGGTTCAGGCCTGTCAGGGCGGCAATGTCTCGGACGGGGACCTGGAAGGTGCGGAACGGGCCGAGCGGGGGAGCCTCGTCGATGGCGCCGGGCCGCGGGACGTCGGGCAGGTTCGCGAGCTCGGGTGTCTGGTCCACGATGTAGCCGGTTGCGGCGAGGTCCCCGTGGTGGAGGAAAACGGCGACCTTGAAGAACTGGAGCGGGATGTGGACGCCCCGGTAGGCGGGGTCGGTGTCACTGAAGATCGGGCCCGTGAGGACGACGAGCCGCCGGCCGTTGTCGGCTGCGTTGTCCTGCAGGTAGGTTTCCAGACCGAGCCAGGGGCCCAGTCCCTGATTGAACGTTGCCGCCTGAGGTGCGGCGTTCGTGTAGTGGAGGTGTCTTCGTTGGCTTGGGCGGCCTCGTCCCGGGTCTCGCCCCAGACGGCTGGGGCCCGCGGACCAGGTGGCCGCGGTCGATGTCGTTGCGGGCGTAGACCCTCTCGCCGGTCTGCTGGTCTTCGCCCAGCCGGGGGTCGGGCCGCCACCGGATGCCGGACCGGCCCAGGTCCATCCGTTGCGCCCCGTCAATCCCCAGGGCCGTCACCGCGGCCAGGCGTTTGTCCGGCCGCATGAGTACGGAGAAGTGCGTGTAGGGCAGAAGGACCGTCTCGACCTCCGCCAGGGTCGGAACAGGCACCGGTACGCCGAGGAAGCCGGCGTCGAAGCCGGACGGCCCGACAGATCGCGTGCAGAAGAAGAGCCCGGTCCCAGCAACACTTCATCCATGCCCGGACACTAGCAGCCGCCGGTGACAACGAAGTGAATGAGCCGGCCGCTCAACGGTCCAGGGCCCGAAGGCGGAACGGGAAACCCCCGGCCCGGCTGGCGGACACCCCGGGTCCACAGACACTGCTTTCGGGTGTCCGCTGGGATAACCGGGCCTTCACGGCCTTCCAGCCAAGGGTCACGGTATCAACGAACGGGACCTGCCGGACGCCATGCAGGGGCGATGTCCAGCGCTCGTCACAAACACTCGATGGTCGCCTGCCTTTAGGACTCCAGGTCGTCAGCCGACGAATTTCGGGGCTGCACGAGGTACCAAAACAGCGGGCCCGCACCCAGAAGAAGATTTTCCTGGACCACGGCCAAGAATCGACGTACGCATTGCGTTCATTGAAGGAGTGCGGGCACAACACCAATTTCGGTCCACAACGCGGCTACCCGGGCGTGACTTTGTCAGTTAGATCTGAGCCCACGAGGGACGGCACCAACGGTGCCGCGGAGAAGGCTTAGCGGGAGCGTGCTACGAGGTGGTTACGGGAGCCCGAGTCGTTGGCGGCCGGAGGTCAGCGGTGAGCGGACCCAACGAAGTCCAGTGCCTCCCGGGCCAGGGCCAGCCATGACTCCTCATCGTCGCCCGTGACGGTGAGCCACTCCTTCATCGGGCGGCCCTTCCCGGCATCGAACGGTGTCCCGGCTCCGGTCCCGATCAGCGCGACGACCCGGGCATGTGGCAGTTTCAACACCAGCTTGTCGCCGGAGATCATCGCGAAAATCGAGCCGTTGACCTTCAGTGCGGAGGATCCGAACCCGCGCCGCCCCGGTTCGCCCGGTACGCTGACGCCCGGGCTGGCGGCGAATTCCTCGACCAGCGCTCTGAACCGCTCCTCGGGCAGCATGGGAACATCCTCCCTTCCTGGAGCCCGGGGGACAACCCCCGGCGCTCGACCGGCCGGGTTGCTACGCCGGCTTCCTCCCGCTCCCAACCTGGACGCGGGAACGCGGCCCGCCGGGGTGCAGGCCTCAGCGACTCTGGGTAGTACGGCGGTCGCCTGACCGGGTCCGTCGGCAGGTCGGGGACAGCCCACCCAAGGAAGAGGACCGCGGCCAGGGCGTTGAGGTAGCCATTTGTTCGGGCGTGCGTCCAGCGAGTGGCTCGGCAAGGTTGGCGCGCTGGCGGGTTGCAGCGTCGAAACGATGCTGCAGGCGTAGGAGCTCCGCGACGACGCCGTTCGCAGTCATTCCTGCTTCGTCGTGGCCTTTGGCCCAGGCTGTCCGCTGCTGTGGAACTTCCGGGTCAGGTCGGCTGCTTGACGGGGTGGGGGTGCATGCACGGACTCAGACGTGCAGGGTGGGCCGGTAGATGAGCTCTTGGATGTTGCCGTCGAGCGTCCGGTTCGCGATCAGCTCGAGGTCGAAGTCGGCCGCCCCCTGGAAGATCGGGTCCAGTCCGGTCTGACCGGTGATCACCGGGAATAGCGTCACTTGGACGCGGTCGACCAGACCGGCGGCCATCAGCGCCCGGTTCATTGACAGGCTGCCGTGGGACCGCAACGCACCTTGGACTCCTCCTTGAGCCGGGCGACGACGTCGACGGCGTCGCCGCTCACGACGGTCGCGTCCGGCCAGTCGAGGGGTCCTTCGAGTGTGGTCGACACCACCGTTGCCGGCAGGCTTCTCATCCGGGTGACCCATGGGTCACGCACCTCGGACTCCTCGGTGCTCGAGGCCAGCATCCGCGCGAACGCCCGGTACGTGTTGGCCCCGAAGACCATCCGCTGCTCCTCGCCGTACAAGGCGAGGCGGCGGTCGAGCAGCTCGGGGCCTTGCTTGCCCCAGTAGCCGCCCCAGTTGCCGCTGTGGGAGCCG
Source organism: Arthrobacter sp. ES3-54 (assembly GCF_029504395.1). Lineage (GTDB taxonomy): Bacteria > Actinomycetota > Actinomycetes > Actinomycetales > Micrococcaceae > Arthrobacter. Next base: position 438,309 of record NZ_JAQFIF010000002.1, on the reverse strand, counting down.
TAGCCGTCGAGGCTGGAAAAGACGTCGAAGGTGTAGGTAGGGGTCATGATGTTCTCCTCGAGTGCGGTTGATCGGGGTGTGTGGATGCAGGCTGGAAACCACGGCGAAACTCATCGCCGTTGGACTCCTGAAGTCCGGCCGTCCCGGATGCGGCCCCAGGACTTGACCACGGCCATGACGGTGGCGACGATCAGTGTAGTCAGCAACGCGGCGGGCCGGAAGAAGAGCGTGCCTCTCCGATCCACAGGTCTTGACTATTCCTCCTGCCCAGGTGCTCGCTGGCCTCGGGGCATTTCCATCCCTCAACTTCGTGACGCTAGAGGAAAGTGCCTCAATGAATTGGATCAGCTTGCGTCGAGATTGACCCGCTGAACCTCTGACATGAGTCGTTCTGCGGCTTTGGACACCGCGAGAATCCTAGGCAATCGGACCCTTGAAGGAGTCATAGCCCACAGGCTCTCAAAGCCCACAGGTGGCCACAAGAGTGCTAGCGACAGAGGAAAGTGTGAACCACAACGCGCGATTCCCACAGTCGGAATCGAGTCACGTTAACCGCGGTGTCTGGCGCGCGCGGGAAGATGCCCTGCTGGCTACATTGAGGCCGTCGAGAGACAGTGAATCCGCATTCGCGTCCTTGAAGCTAACATATGACTTGCCTGTAACCGGGAGAGGGAGGTCAACTCGCCTCTCCTTTCCAGGGCTCATAGTTTCAAGCTTGTAGCGCCTGGTCTCGGCACCCTCAGCGTTCACAGACACCACGTTTACGGCCTCCAAGGGAGCCACCACGTGCTGACTCCGAGGGCCGGCTCTAAGCGCAGGTGTTCCCATGCCCGCCAGATTGCTTCCATGCGGATCAGTGCTTCGGGGTGTTTGTACCACTCGGGGCACCATGCGAAGGTTGCGCCTTCGCTGACTTCTCGGACGTAGGACTGGGCCAGCAGTTCGGCGAAGAACTCCACGGCGCTGGAGTAGACAAGGCTTCCTGGATCTGTCCGCGAAAGTCAGCCGGGCTTGATGTTCTGGTTGAGAGTGAAGAAGTTCGTCGGGTCGTACTTGCGCTTGAGTGCCTTGAGCCGGTCGTACTTACCAGCCCCGTACGCCTGCCTGACCCGCTCCTCACCCTCTTCCATAAGGAAGTTCACGTAGACGCTGGTGTGGTGGGGCGCGAGGGCGGACCAATAGTCACGAGCCCATTGGCGCTCAGCGTCGAAGCCATCGGCGGTCTTGCTGTTGCCGTTGATGTTGAAGGTGAACCCTGCCTGGCGGCCACTGAACGCGGTGGCGCCGTCGTCGATCCGCCCCACCGCTCCGCCCATCTGCCACAGGGCAACGCTGGTGACCGGCGAGGTGATGCGCCTGCCGCGTTCGACGACGATGTCGATGACATCGTCGTCGAGGGATGCGACGTCACAGGACCTGATGTAGTAGGACCAGCCGCGGGGGAACGACGGATCAAACATCCTCTGATGCTCCAGAAAAGGCTTCGGCCGACAAAGATCCAGCACAGGCGAACCGAATTCCTTGAGCGGCCGCACGACTCGTTCACCGTCCTCGACCGGTCCCGCGTAGCAGGCGACGACCGCCACGACGAGCTTGCCGACCAGGTCGGGCGGGACGATCGGCAGGGCCGGAGCCCTTCGCTGCACGGCGATCGTCATGAGCTCGTCGGGGCAGTCTGCGATCCAATCGCGGTAAAACCGCAGGACTTCCGGGGCATCCTCCATGGGCCAGAACACCGGACCTGCCATAACGTACGGACCCACAGGGTTGAGCTTGAACTCGAATTCGGTGACGATGCCGAAGTTGCCCCCGCCGCCGCGCACCCCCCAGAAGAGGTCGGCGTTCTGATCCTCGCTGGCCCTGACCAGCTCGCCGTTGGCGGTGACCACGTCCACGGACTGCAATTGATCGATCGTGAGCCCGTACTTGCCCATGACCCAACCTATTCCACCGCCGAGCGTGAGGCCGGCCAGCCCGGTATGGGTGACGATTCCCGAAGGAACGGCGAGGCCGAACTCCTGCGTCTCGCGATCGAGCTCGCCGAGCAGCACGCCGGCCTGACCACGTGCCGTTCGCCCCTCGGGGTCCACTCGGATCCCTTTCATCAGCCCGAGGTCGATGAGCATGCCGTCGTCGCACACTGAAAGCCCAGGGAAGCTGTGACCGCCACCACGCACGGCGACCAGCAGGTCCTGCGAGCGGGCGAGCCGGACGGCAGCGCGTATGTCTGCGACGCCGGTACAGCGGGCTATGAGCGCGGGACGGCGATCAATCGAACCGTTCCACACCTTGCGATGCTCGTCGTAACCGGCATCATCCGGACGGACGAGTTCACCCCGAAAGGATGTCTGTAGTTCATCGACAGCACCGCCGTCGATCACCGTGCCCTGTGCCATTGGACTCACGGACCTCTCTCTACTCCAAGCAGATTCCCACACGTTCGGAGGAAGTCACAAGAGTTTGAAGGTTGCGGGAATTGTGCATCATACGAAGCGGCTGAGCGCCGACCGGAGTGGCGCGTTGCGAGGACTTCAGTTCGGTCAGCGGCATCAATACGGAACTGACACCTTCGATGAGACAGCCAGGCACGTTTTGCTTCTCATCCAACGTGTCAGTTCCCACGTCAGGACTGACAGCTATGGTGAGACCGGATAATTCCATTCCGTAGGGCACTTGAAGTATGAATCAGAAGAGCCTTACCTCGGCGACGTAAGTGCGGCTGATAGCTGTATGCCTTAAGCTGGCAAATTTGGGGGTGTGTACATTGTCCACACTTTGGGCTTCGGATCGGGTCGTACCGGGATCGGATCGGGCCGGATTCCGCATGTTTCCGGGGGAGTCCAGTGTTTGCAAGGGCTGGAATGCAGTTCGAGTCCCACCTCGGGCACGTGTTTTCCCTGTTCAGGGGCTTGAGCGCCTCTGAGTGTGTACAAATCTCCTTTTATGGGCCCCTACGGGGCCCATTTTTGTTGGTGGCGGCTGGTCTGGCGGCTCCTTCTTGGCTTGGACAGCGGTGTTGCTGCTTACAACTTCATGGCCGGGAGCGCTTGGAACTGCATGACCTGCCGTGGCTTGGGGATCAAGTTCCCATGATCGTCCCAGGCGATACGAGATAAGTGGCGAAGTAGAGCTTCTGGACGGCGCGCAAGGCGGGTTGTTGCTTTACTACAGTTACCGCCTGTTCTGCGGCATGGGCCACGACGGTGACCGCATGACAAGCTACCGGGCCGGCCGGGATATTCCATACTGGCGCGAGCCAGCACCGTCCACTGATGTACTGCACCTCCGCATCGTTAACGACGGGCGCATCGTGACGCAGTACTACAGCTCTGACGGAATTGAATAGACTAGGCACGGTCTGCGTTTCGACGTCGCCGGATACAACACAAACACTGCTGATGAACCCCTTAGTCTTCGACCGGCGCTGTTCGCGGCAGGTACCGGCAAGGTGCGATTTCGGAACTTCCAGTAACGCGTTCTGGAGGATTGACCTTCGTCCCGCCGTCCTACGCTCGATTTGGTCTGGGGCACTTGCTTCAGCAAAAGGCGGGCCGGCCAGTCGCTACTGAGCCGACCTGTGACTTGTTCAGTTATTGTCATAGCCATCGGCTACCTCGTCAGGGAAGACAGCCGCCGGGCCACCAACCCGGCCATCGAGAAGGCACAGCTGGTCGAGCCCCTGGACTTCGAACTAAGAATCCTGCCGCGCCGCCGAGCCCTTGGTGAAGGAACTGAAGAAGGGATACGGGGACAGGTGCAACCCAGGTCTCTGGATTGGGGAGGGCTGTGTGCACTGCGAACAATGGAGATTCTGTCACGGGCTGCCCTTGGTGCTTAGGAATTGTGACCCACCACGGACGTAGTTTGTCACTGTATAAGAAATCCTTCCCAGGAATCCACGCGCCCCGGGCACCCCGGGCCTATCCGGCGACTAGGCTTGCACCATGAGTTCCCCGGATGCATTGGCCAGCAATCGAACGCTCGCGCGGGCAGCGTCAATTCTTGATGCGGTTGATGGCGCGGCAGTTTCCGCAAGTGAGCTGGCGAGAAGATCGGGGCTTTCAGTCTCGACAGCCCACCGACTCGCCCTCTCCATGGTCGAATACGGGTTCCTCCGCCGCACTGATGCCGGGGAGTTCCGGCTGGGCCATCGATTTGTGCGCAGCGCCGTGGAACAGTCTGCCCTTCCGAGGTTGACCGAACTCAAGAAGGCAACAGGGGAAACTGTGCAGCTTTGGGTACGACGCGGGGACGAACGCATATGTCTCCTGAGTATCGACAGCGACCACGAACTGAAGGCCTCGCTGCCACCGGGTTCCCGGCTCCCGCTCCCTGAGGGATCCAGCGGCCGGTTGTTGGCTGGGGATCCTGAGGCGTTGGCCAGCCTTGACGAGCATGGCTGGGTCGAATCCGCGGGAGTACGCACGCCAGGCCTCGGCTCCGTCAGTGCCCCGGTCCATGTTCGGGACCGCCTGCTGGCAAGCGTTTGTCTAGCGGTGCCGCTGTCAAGGGTTTCCGTTTCGCCGGGCCGGGATTTCGGCGCTGCTGTAGCAGCCGCAGCCCAGCAAATCGCTGCCGACCTCGAGCTCATCCCCAACGCCTAGGATCGGCCCGGGGTACTTAGCTGCACCCCTTTCCCGGCGGACATTTCGGTCCCGGTTGAATGGCACGACCATCCGCCACGGCAGCGTGCGGCCGTGCGGCCTGCACCAGGGCCTTCAGTAGGCCAACCAGAGTGCCAAATGGCCTCTGCCAGAAAAATCCGGCTGCCCCCTTGTTGTGTTGCGCATCACTTGCTAGTGTATTTCCGCCTCGTGACCGATGAGTCCCACACAGTGGGAAGGTCGACTTTCAATCAAGGGAAACCACAGCCGTGACCGATAAGACTGATGCAGCTTCAAACTCCCTCCCCTTGGAGGGCATCCGGGTGTTGGAGCTTGGTAACTTCATTGCGGCCCCCTTCGCCGCACGCATTTTCGGCGACTTCGGCGCTGAAGTCATCAAAATTGAACGCCCCGGGGGCGGCGACGAGCTGCGTGACTGGCGTAAGACCCGCGGAAATACGTCCATGCTCTTCCGGACCATTGGCCGGAACAAGAAATCCGTCATCCTGGACCTTCGCACGCCCGAGGGCCAGGAAACCGTCCGCAAAATCGCCGCCAAGTGCGATGTGGTGATTGAGAACTTCCGCCCCGGCACCCTGGAAAAATGGGGACTGGGCCCGGAGGTCCTCACCGAACTCAACCCCGAGGTCATCGTGGTCAGGATCTCCGGCTACGGCCAGACCGGCCCGTACAAAGACCGCGCAGGATTTGGCAGCTCCGCCGAGTCCTTCGCCGGACTTCGCTACATCACCGGGGAACCGGACCGCCCGGCCGGCCGTGCCGCCGCCAGCATGGGCGACACAGTGGCCGGCCTCTACGGCACCATCGGCGCCCTGATGCTGATGCTGCAGAAAGCCAAGGGCATCCAGCAGACCGGACCCCAGGTCGTTGACGTTGCCCTCTACGAAGGCATCTTTAGCCTGCTCGAGTCCCTCGTTCCGGACTATGACGCTTACGGCATGATCCGCACCCGTACCGGCGGCCGCCTGCCCGGAGTAGTGCCCACCGGCTCATACAACTGCAAGGACGGGCTGGAAGTCGTCATCGGCGGTAACTCCAACTCCGTGTTCGTCCGCCTCATGCAGGCGATCGGCCGCGACGACCTCGCCGCGGACGAAACACTCCTGGCCACCGAAGCCCGCGGCCTGCGCGAAGAAGAACTCAACACGGCCATCTCGGACTGGACCGAAGAACGCACCCTGGCAGAAGTACTGGAGGAACTGGACTTGGCCGGCGTCCCCGCCGGGCCCGTCTACGATGCGCCCAGCATCGCAGAGGACCGCCACTACATCGCCCGGGACATGATCCAGACCCACCAGGTGGTCATCGACGGTGACCCGGAAGCCGTCCGTTTCCCCGGCGTCGTTCCAAAGATCCCCGGCCACGAAGGCTCCGTCCGGTGGCTCGGGCCTGAGTTGGGGGAGCACACTGAGGAAGTCCTTCGCGACCTCGCCGGCCTCACCCCGGCACAGCTCGCCGAGGCACTTCCGCTGGACCGCAAACTCGTCCCGCAGGGTGTGGTCTAAATGCGGGTTGAGATCACTGATGTTTTCCTCCGGGACGGACTGCAGGACGTTGATGTCGTCGTCCCGACGGCCGAAAAGCTCGAAACCGCAGCCCGGCTGATCGCCGCCGGCGTGCGGCGGCTCGAAGTCGCCTCCTTCGTCAACCCGAAGAAGGTCCCGCAAATGGCCGACGCCGAAGCGATCTTCGCGGGGCTCCCCGTCCGCAAGGACGTTGCTTACACTTCGCTGGCCCTCAACGGCCGCGGGATCCAGCGGGCCGTCGACGCCGGGGCGGAGCACATTGCCGTCGTCACCTCCGCCAGCCAGGCGCACAGCAACGCCAACGCCGGGCAGAGCATCGAGGAAGCCCTGGCCGGTCTCGGGGAGGTGGTCGCCCGGTTCCCCGGAATGGACTTCTTCGCCGGCGTTTCCACCGCGTTCACCTGCCCCTTCGAAGGCGAGATTTCCCCGGAGCACCTGCTCAGGGTGGTGCGGGCCTTCAAGGCCATGGGCATCACCACCATCGGGCTCGCCGACACCCTCGGCACCACGCCCACCGAACAGGCCATCGCCGCCGTGGGATATGTCCTGGACGCCGAGCCGGAGCTGGACTATTCGCTGCACCTGCACAACGCGCACGGCCAGGCGCTGGCTACCGTCAGCGCAGCCGTCAGCCTCGGAATCACCCGTTTCGACAGCGCACTCGGCGGGTACGGCGGATGCCCCTTCGCCCCCGGAGCCGCGGGCAACCTCGCCACCGAGGAACTCGTCCGCCACCTGCACGCCGCGGGCCACGACACCGGCATCGACGAGGCACAGCTCGCCGAAACCGTGGCCTACGCCCGCGGGTCCGTCACCCGTGCCCCTGCCCTTTCTAGCTTTTCCGCTTCACACTAAGAACAGGCACACCCACCCTTTCGGCAGACCGCGCCTCACGGCGCCGTGCCACCTATCCCCTTGGGAGACAAAGATGTCAGCAACCCAGACCAACCTGTCCAACGACGAAGAAATATCCACTCCCGCTGCCACGGAAGAGCGGGTCAGCCCGCCCAAGCCGAACCTCGGCCGCCTCGCGGACTTCCCGGCCCTCTACTACGTCAGCTTCCTGGCCGTCCTGCTCATTGCGGCGGCCACCGGCAACCTCCCCGATTCGATGCTGGCCGGCTTTGCCGCGACGATCATCCTGGGCGGGCTCTTTATCTGGATCGGCAACACCGTTCCGGTGCTCCGGGACTTCGGGCTGCCGACCATCCTCTGCACGTTCGTCCCGTCCATCCTGATCTTTATGGGCGTGATGCCTGAGAACCTGATCGCCGTGGTGCAGAACTTCGTGAAGGGCTACGGGTTCCTCGACTTCTTCGTGGTGACCATCATCGCCGGCAGCATCCTGGGCATGCCCCGGGCCCTGCTGCTCAAGGCCGGCCCCAGGTTCATCGTCCCCCTCATCGGCTGCCTCATCGCCACCTTCTCGATCGTCGGGCTGCTCGGGCTCGTCACGGGCTTCGGCTTCATCGAAGGCATCCTGTTCATCGCCGCGCCGATCATGGCCGGCGGCCTGGGCGTCGGGGCGCTGCCGATGTCGGAAATGTATGCCGCCCGGACCGGGGGCAGCTCCGCGGACTTCATGGGTGACCTCATGTCCGCCGTCGTCATGGCCAACATCGTCTGCATCCTGATCGCAGGCATCTACAACGGCATCGGCAAACGCGGCATCCAGCCCTTCGTCGGATTCAACGGCAACGGCGAGCTGATGCGCATCAAGGGCAAGGCCGGGGACCTGACGTCACCGCCGAAGAAGGACGTCGCCTCGTTCCTGTCCCTCGGCAAGGGCCTGGCCATCGCCGGCATCCTGTTCATTGTCGGCAACCTGGTCGCCGCCTTCATTCCCGGCCTCCACCCCTACGCCTGGACCATCATCATCGCCGCCGCCATCAAGATTTTCGGCCTCTTCCCGAAGGAACTCGAAGACGCTAGCTCCGAGTGGGGCGACATGATCGGTGCCTTTCTCATCCCGGCACTGCTCGTCGGTGTCAGCATCACCTACATTTCCATCGAGGAAGTCCTGCAGTCCCTGTCCAACCCGATGTTCATCGTCCTGACAATCGTCACGGTCCTCGTCGCCACGCTGTCCTCGGGGATCCTGGGCTGGCTGGTCAAGCTCAACTTCGTTGAAGCCTCCATCACCCCCGGCTTGGTCATGGCCGACACCGGCGGAAGCGGCGACGTTTCTGTCCTCAGCGCCGCCGGCCGCATGCACCTCATGCCGTTCGCCGCCCTGACCAACCGGATCGGCGGGGCGCTGGTCCTGTTCGTGACCTCCCTCCTGGTGCCGTTCTTCGGCTAGACCCAACACCACTGCGGCTTGGAAGGGTGCCGGCGCCAAGCGGCGCCGGCACCCTTTCGGGCTACAAGCAGAAGGGACGCCCGTGACCGACTACTCGCTTGCTGTACTTCCCGGCGACGGCGTCGGCCCGGAAGTCCGTCAACCCGGAATGGGACAGTAACGGAGCCTCAAAATGACACGAATCCAGACCGTGCGTTACCCGGGATTTCCCTGCTCGGCGCCCGAACGCCCGGCCTCGAAGAAGCCGTCGGGGCGGGGGAGAAAGGCTCATTTCCCTGTCCGCCGAGACCTCGGCGCTGGTCGGCAACCGCCATGCAGACGTCGTCCACCCCAACCACCTCCTGACCGAACACCCCGCAATAGGTTGGATACAGCTGCCCTCGGCCGGCATCGAACGCTTCCTTGAACCCATCCGCGCCCACTCCGAAAGGGTCTGGACGAGTGCCAAGTGAGCGTTCGCCCGCCCCGTTGGCGAACACATCCTCGCCCTGACTCTGGCCATGCTCCGGCACTTGCCCGAGCGCAGTCGCGCAACAAGCTGGGGCATACAAGAAGGCACCACGCTGGAAGGACGCTCCATCGTAATCATCGGTGCGGGGGGAACCGCCCAGGAGGCCGTCCGCCTCTTCGGCGTATTCAACACCCGGATAACGGTCGTGGGGCGCAAAGCCGAGACTGCTGAGGGCGCGGACCGGACCGTCACCATCACAGATCTGGCCGATGTTCTGCCAAGCGCCGATGTCCTCGTCTTGGCCGCAGCCCTGACCAGCGACACCGCACAAATGATTGGGGCGCAGGAACTGGCCTTGCTGGAGCCATCGTGCATCCTGGTAAATATTGCCCGGGGCAAACTCCTCGATACGGAAGCTCTCCTCCAAGCACTGGCCGGGGAAAGACTGGCCGGCGCCGCCCTGGACGTGACAGACCCAGAGCCCCTAACCGACGGGCATCCACTCTGGACCGAGCCAAGGTGACTGATCACCCCGCACTCAGCCGACACCGAAGAAATGGTTCAGCCATTGATCCACGCGCGTGCGCGAAAACGTCAAGCGTTGGTCCGCCGGAGCACCGTTGCAAGGCCAAATCGATATCCAGGCAGGGTACTGACGACGGCCGCCGGAGGTACGCATACCCCGGCGGCCACCAGGCGCCCTGCTTGTCGAACCCAATGTGCTGACGCCAAGGCTCCCCGGGCTGGGTTCCGCCAGTGCCCCCGTGATGGTCGGCGCCGGAACTGGTCGGGGCGGTCTGCCTCATCGTCCCCCGGGCTCGCTTCATGGACACACCCGGCGGCGACTTCGGCGAGCAAACCGTCCCGGTGGCCGCCCGCCTGGGCGACGCCATGGAGACGTTCGACCTTCCCTGAGCCCCGACTCCGGCTCCCGCACCGTCCCGATGCGTGCGCTTTGCAGGGCCCCTTCCTCTTCCCGCCTTCGCGCCGGGACGCGCACTCCGTCTCCGTAACCCCGGGCGCGCCACTGCGCACGCCATGTTGCCCCGCTGACGTACGCGTCGAGAAGGACTCTCTCCAAGCCCTTGTGAGCTGAGTCATCTCCTGCTAATGTCTTCCCACTTACCAAACATCCTTTCCCATCAGATGGGAAAGCCCTAGGGAAGCTTCGCGGGAGCGAAGGTCTCGAGACCGAGGCGAACCCCCTGCGCGGAAGCGCTCATGAACAACAAGGCAGGAGAACCATGACTGAATACGAAATTGCTGTAATGCCCGGGGACGGAATCGGACCTGAAGTCGTCGAGGCCGCTCTGTCCGTACTGAAGGAATGCGAAACGCGGTACGGGCTCAAGCTCAATTACACGTTTTATGACTTCAGCGCAGACTTATATCGCCGTACCGGAAGAAAGATCACTGCTGCGGATATGGATGAGATCGGCAAGGCGGACGCTGTGCTGTTCGGTGCCATGGGGCTGCCCGACGTGCGTGGACCGGAGGGTCTTGAATTGGGTGCCCAGGTTGAAATGCGGGCTCACTACGGACTCTTCTCAAGCCTTCGGCCGGTTCGGCTGTTTCCGGGAGTCGAGGGCCCCGTAAAAGCAAAGAACATCGACATGCTCGTGATCCGTGAAACCTCCGAAGGGATGTTCGCGGGATTGGCCGATAAGCATGAGCCCAGTGATGAGCGTGCGAGTGATCGTATGACGATCACCCGGGCCACGTGTGAAAAGCTTTTCGACGTTGCGTTTTCTCAGGCGCGGGAGCGGCGCAAGCGGGGTACGCCGGGGCACGTGACACTGCTGCATAAGTCCAACGCCTTGCGTAGCAACGTTCTGATGGAGAAAGTGTTCGACGAGGTCGCCGCGAAAAACGACGATATCGGAAGTGCAAAGTTTTACATTGATGCGGGATCGATGTACATGGTTACCGATCCGGAACGATACGACGTGGTCGTCTCGGAAAACATCTTCGGAGACATCATTTCAGAGATTGCGGCCGGCCTCGTCGGCGGTCTCGGCGTCGCGCCTTCCGCCGATGTCAGCCTTACACATGGCGTGTTCCAGCCCTCTCACGGTAGCGCGCCCGATATTGCGGGCAGGGGGATCGCAAATCCAACGGCGATGATACTGTCGGCCGCGATGATGCTGGAATGGCTAGGCGAACGCCGCGGAGATGAGCTTTGCACCCATGCAGCACAAAGCATCCAAGCCGCCGTGGAGTCAGCGCTGGCAACTGGCCCCCGGGCACCCGACTTGGGTGGAACGGCGGGAACCCAGGAAGTGGTGGAAACCGTCGTGGGCGCCTTGCCGGCGTAGCTGACCTCCGCAGCTGGAATGCCGCGCCGCCGCCGTGGCGGAGAGATGATCCCACATCGGCCAGCCCATGCTCTGCTCAGTCAGGTCCTCGTGTCACAGTCGACAGGATTTGCTCACGAAAGGTACGTACCTATGACATACAAAGTTTTGTTTATTAATCCCTTGAAGGATTATGTTGATCGACTTGTGGATTCTACGCCCGAGGGCTACACCGTAAAGGTGATGCCGCCGGAGGCGGATGTATCGGACGTTTGTCGTGAAGCTGCGGATGCCGATTTCCTCATTTCTGGCGTCGATGTTCCCGAAGAGGTGTTTCGGGCGGCCAAAAACGTGAAGTTCATTCAATACATGAGTTCCGGCTATGGGCAGCTTCCGATAAGTGTCCTGGATGACCTGGGTGTTCCAGTGGCCCAGATGAAAACCCATTCCATATCCGTCGGGGAGCATGCGGTCACGTTGATGCTGACAGTGCTGCGGCGAATTCCAGCCTCTATGCAATTGATGCGCGATGGAAAATGGCGCCAGGACCTGGACGAGATGTCGTACTCGGAGCTGTACAACAAGACAGTCGGGATCGTCGGTCTGGGAAATATCGGACGCTGGGTCGGCAAGATCGTACACCACGGCTTCGGTGCCAACGTGGTCTTCTATGACAACGCGCAGATCCCGCTGACTGTTTCCGAACTCATCCCGGCCCGTCCCGTCCCGTTGGAGGAGCTCATGGCAATCTCCGACATCGTCTGCTTGAGCGTTCCGTTGAATGCTGAATCCGACAACATGATCGGCCGGGACGAACTGGCCCTTATGAAGCGGAGCGGTGTTCTCGTCAACGTCGGCCGCGGTGAGGTCGTGGATGAGGGCGCGCTCATTGAATGTCTACGCGAAGGGCGCATCGCAGGAGCCGGACTTGATGTCTATGAGCGAGAGCCGTTGAACGCCGCCAGCGAACTGCTGAATCTGGAGCAGGTAGTCTGCACGCCTCATATGGCAGGCGTCGGCTGGGAAAACGTCGAGCGCAGGATCGCGACCGTGTGGCAGAACTTCGATGCGGTCCTGCTTGGCGACATTCCAACCGGGATTGTCACGGCGACGAAGCGAGCAGCGAGCACCCTGCCCGCTTAAAGTCCATCCCAATTTAGTCCCGGTGGTCCCTGGACTCCCGGGAGTCACGCGGGTTTGGCGGGCCGATGCCGGCAATCTTCATCAGCCGCGGAGTAGCTACGGGGCTCCGTCAGCTACTTGCGTTATTGCCGGCTCGGGCTTAGCCAGAAGCACCCCCGAGGCAGCACCACTTGCCCCGTCCGCCTGACACTGCCCGCCCCAACAAAGATCTTGAGAGAAACCGTGATGAGCACCAGCACCGAAGCCCTCCCAGACGAAGCACCCTCGCTTCCGGACGAAGGCCACGTGGCCGCACTGGTCGCGGACGTTGTCGCGGAGCGGGCAGCCCACCTGTTTGGCCTGATGGGCAATGGCAACGTTCACCTCATCAGCCGCCTGACCCGCCGAGGCTTCCCCTTCACCTCAGCCCGTCACGAATCAGCGACCGTCGCAATGGCCGATGCCTACTACAGGGCAACCGGGGATATGGCAGCCGCCACTACCACCTACGGAGCCGGCTTCACCAACGCCTACACCACCCTCGCTGAGGCACGTATGGCCCGCATTCCGTTGGTCCTGGTGGTAGGAGACGCTCCGTCCACGGGCCTTCGACCCTCCGACATCGACCAGACCAAAGCCGCGGAAGCGGCCGGAGTCCTCACCCTGGTAGCCGGACCCGGCAACGCCACAGCGGTCGCCCATCGCGCATTCGACCTCGCCCTGCAAACTGTCCAGCCCGTAGTGGTCTCCATCCCCTTCGACCTTGCCACCGCCCCACCCTCGGCACCGGAACCCATAGAACCCCTGCCTCTAAAATCCTCATGGCCCACTGAACCTCGTGAGCTGGAGAAGGTGGCTGGACTGCTCGCCGAAGCCGAGAGACCACTGATCCTGGCCGGACGCGGCGTCCTCCTTGCCGATGCCACCGCTGAGCTGCGCGCCGTGGGCGACCGGCTTGGAGCATTTTTCATGACCTCGCTCATGGCAGTCAACGCCTTCAACAGCCCCTGGTACCTGGGCATCGCCGGCGGCTTCACCCGCAGCCACCGCCTCAAGATCGCGCGCCAGGCCGACGTCGTTCTGGTGGTAGGCGCGAGCCAAAACACCTTCCAGACCCGCTACGGAACCCTGTTCCCGGAAGGCACAAAAATTATCCGGGTCGACAACGAACCCGAAACCGGAACCCAGGCAGCAACTGATTACATACGTGCAGACATCCACCCGTTCATCCAAGGCCTGCTCGAACGCCTTCCCAAAGGCACATCAACCTGGCGCGACAAAGCTCCCGAAGTATCCAAGGCAGACTTCCGCTCATCCCACCCCACTGAGGATTCCGTTGAGTTTGGCCCTGACGGCCGCCTTAACCCCAGAGCCGTCGTCGCCGCCCTGGACGGGATACTCCCGGCCGAACGCTCCGTAGTGATGGACGGCGGGCACTTCATGGGCTGGGCACCCATGTACCTGTCGGTACCGGACCCGCACGCGATGATCCTCGTCGGCACCGCCTTCCAGTCCATCGGCCTCGGCTTCGGATCAGCGGCAGGCGTCTCAGTAGCCCGCCCCGAACGCACCACTGTCCTGGTCACCGGCGACGGCGGCGCACTCATGGGCATGGCCGACTTCGAAACCTTCCTTCGGACCACCCGCAAGGGCGTAGTCGTAATCCTCAACGACTCCGCCTACGGCGCCGAACTGCACCAGTACGCCGTCAACGGACTTCACGACCAAGCAATGCTTATCGACGAAGTCGACTTCGCCGCCGTCGGACGAGCCCTCGGCGCCAAAGGGATCAAAGTGCGCACCCTGGCCGACCTGGAGCGGCTTCAGGACTGGCTCACCAGCCACGACGAAGGCGTTTTCGTCCTTGACGTTGCCATCTCGCAAAAAGTCGTGGCCGAATGGATGAAGGAGTCCGTGGCCGCCAAAGGATAAGCGACATCAGAAGCCGGCAATATGCCGTCCCCTGGCACTAACGGGAGACCGCACCGTCGAACGTGCCGCCTCCATTCTCGACGCCGTAGGCCGGTCCGCCGTGGCCGCAAGTGAGCTGTCCCGCCGGACCGGCCTGCCGCTAGGGTGTTTCCATCGACGGTGATGGCGAAGGCGTTCAGTGGCGGCTTCCACCGTACGGCCCATCCTGCCCTGCCTTGGCCGGTCGGGTCCAGTGCCCGGGTGGCCAGATAGAGACACTTCAAGGCCGCCTGCTCGGTGGGGAAATGACCCCTGGCCCTGACTGCGCGCCGGTACCTGGCGTTGACGGACTCGATGGCGTTGGTGAGGCACCGCCCGGCGTGTCAGGCCAACCCCGGATCCACCGTTATTCAGACACTCCCCAGCGGTTGGCTGACCGACGAAGTTGTGATGTCAATTTGCGAGGGTGCGGAAGAGCGGAACACAGCAGCGACCCGTCTGGCTCATCATAGGGTCGAGGGCGCTAGGGTGGGGCTTCGTCGGAATCATTGGAGCCGGCGATTTTGGGGTGTGTACAAAGTACACACTTTGGGCCTCGGACTGGGCCGTACTTGCGTCGGATCGGGCCGGATTCCGCATGTTTCCGTGGGAGCCCCGTGTTTGCGGGGGAGCGAATGCGGTTCGAGTCCCACCTCGGGCACGTGTTTTCCCTGTTCAGGGGCTTGTGGGCCGCTGAATGTGTACAAATCTCCTTTATGGGCCCCTGCGGGGGCCCATTTCTGTTGGTGGCGGCTGGTCTGGCGGCTCCTTGTCGTGACTTGGACAGCGGTGTTGCTGCTTACTCCTTCATGGCCGGGAGCGCTTGGAACTGCATGACTTGGGATCAGATCCTCAGGGTCATCCCTGTCGGCAGCCGGAGCTCCTGGCAAAGTCTCGTCATGACCTCGATGATGTTCTCGAGCATCGGGTAGGGGCAGGGCGAACCGATCGGGTTTGGTGACGACCGGGGTGCCGCCGGCTCGGACAGCCGCCAGGGCGTCGTTCAGTCCCGGCCGTACCTTCCGGTCACGCCGTGGTCACTATTGGTCCGGCCCTCGGGGACGCCCAGACCCGTGGGCGCCTTGCGCCGCGTCGCCGGGTCTTGTTCGTATGTGAAGTCCCGGGCGTAGCCGGTGAGCTGCGCGGACAATGGTGCAACTGTCGCGATTGTCCAACCTAAGCGGGACAGTTTTGCGGGCGAAGGTGTCGCCGTGGGGGACCGGTTTACGGACACGCATGTGGCGTGAGGCAATGCGTGCAGGCAGCAGGGGGACGGATCAAACCAACCGACATCGGTGACGATTGTCGTAATCACCTCGCTCAATTTCGCTCCCGCGCTCCTGCGTCGCTGATTTCCTCCAGGAATTTTTTCCCCCTTGCCCTCCTCCGCGTAGACAGTCCTCCGTCGGCCGCCGAGCAAGCGAGCTTGCCAGCAATCCAAAAAACAACTGTGAGTCTTGCAGTGGCTGGTCTGGGACTAGCTGGCAGTGTTGATGCCGGTCGTTCTGCTGGCGCGTGACTCGAAAAAACAATTGCCCCTTGAGGGTGCATTTCCCCCGACTTGTCCGCGCTGGTTGGAGCGACCGGCGTTGACCTGTCCCACGACGGTGGCTTGATTAGAAGCTTGCCCAGCCCCTGCGGTTGTGGCTCATCACAGTATTGCCTCGAAGTGACTCCTCCCAGGTCAGTGCCGGTCGTGATGCGACCAGTCTTGCCCGCTCGAAAGGAAGGAGGGTGGCCGCGTTGACTATCGTTGCGCAGACCCGCCCATTCGTAATCGGCGTGGACTGCCACGTCCGCACACACACGTACGCCATCATCGAGGCCAGCACCAAGCGACGGGTCGCGTGCGAGCAGTTCCCGACCACCTCGGCAGGGATTTCCCGCGCACTTGCCTGGGTAGGCCGACGGACAGACGGCGATATGGCCTGTCTATGGGCCGTTGAGGGTATCGGCTCTTATGGGGCACGTCTGGCCAGGGCAGTAGCCGACGCCGGCTATGACGTCGCCGAAGCTCCACGGATGAACGCCCGCGGGCGCCGGGCGATCGGCAAATCTGACCCGCTGGACGCCGCCGCCATCGGAACCGCTGTCATCGGCTTAGAGGAGTCCCAGCTCCGAGCCCCGTGCCGCGATGAAGGAACTCGTGCCGGACTCAGGATCTTGAGCGCTGCCCGGGATCAGTTGACCCGGGAACGAACAGTGAATGTCAATGCACTCATCGCCTTACTCCGGGCACATGATCTTGGAATCGACGCTCGTAAACCATTGGTTCCCGCCCAGATCGCCACCATCACCAGATGGCGGGAACGACAGGAGCAGATGGAACTAGCGATTGCGCGGGAGGAAGCGGTTCGGTTGGCGCGCCGCGTTCTCGAAGTGACCACTCAGCTGACGGCGAACCAGAAGCGCATGACAGAGCTGATCCAGCAAAGCCCCGCTGCGCCGCTGTTGGAGATGGTGGGCGTCGGGGCTGTCACGGTCGCTGCTGTCCTGACAGCTTGGTCGCATCCAGGAAGGGTTCGCAGCGAAGCTGCCTTCGCCTCACTGGCAGGGGTAAATCCCTTGCCGGCCTCAAGCGGTAACACTGTCCGGCACAGGCTCAACCGGGGTGGTGATAGGCGCCTCAACCGAGCCTTGCACACCATCACGATGACCCGGATGGTCCACGACCCCGGAACCCGGGACTACGTCGCCAAACGCACTCAAGAAGGCCGTAGCTACCGCGAAATCCGCAGATCCCTCAAGCGCTACATCGCCCGAATCCTCTACCGCCAACTCAACTCCCTTTACGCCACCGCGGAACCGGCCCGATCCCACGTTGCCGGGGCAAACCCTTACCCGGAATAGGAGCACCGGTTGAGCATGCCGGGCTTCGGTTTGATTTACGGTTCAGGTGGTGTCCGGTAAAGGATGGGCTTACGGGACCTGTCGCTCGACCACCAAGCGCTGCGGAAACCACGCCATCACCGCTGCAACTCACAGGGAGTGGGTGCGCGCTGCCTAGCCCGTCCGGGTGTCTTAGAAGCTTTAAGTTTCTGAGGCGCTACTAGGCCGTGTTGATCGAGTCTGATTTGATCCATACCAGGGTGGCGGAGAGGCTGGCGCCGGCGCGGTAGCTGCGGGGGAGCTTGTCGGAGCGCAGCGCGATTCCGAGCCACGACTAGGCCACTCCTCGCCGCCCCAGCGTGCTAGCGCGACGATCCCCTCGCGCAAGGCGAGCCCGCGATCGGTCAGCGCGTAGGCCCGGGTGTTGTGCCGGAGGGGCAGACGGGACAGTACCCCGGCCGCTTCGAGCTCACGCAGGCGGGTCGCAAGAATGTTCGTCGGCACTCCGAGGTCGCGCTGCAGATCGCCGTAGCGCTGCGGCCCGTCGAGCAGCCGCTCCACGATGAGCAAGGCCCACCGTGCTCCAACGATATCGAGGGCCGCGGCGAGGTTGCTCACTCGGTCGGATCGGCGTCCGGTTTCATCCAAAACGGCGAGTAGTGGTAGCCGTCAGGGTCGTCGAACTGGCGCTGGTACATGAAGGGGTAGTCGTCGATATCACCGATCCGCCCGCCGGCGGCACCGGCGCGCTCGACGAGCTCATCGACCGCCTGACGGCTGCCGAGGTCGAACGAGACCGTGACCTTCGAGGGCGTATCGGGTCCGCCGACCAGCTCTTCGGCGCCGCCGACGCTCGCATACATCTCGCGGCTGCCGAGCATGACGTACTGCTCCGGCGCGATCGCGAAGCATGACACGTTGTGATCGGACATCTTGGCATTGAGGGTCCAGCCGAGGGCGGTATAGAAGGCAGTCGCGCGCTCGACGCTCTCAACCGGACAGGTGATGAAAAGGCTCATGCGGCCTATACTTGCAAAATGCAAGTATGACGTCAAGCCTCGGCCGCGCTTCACGACTTGCGGGCGTGTAGGAGCCCATTCAGAGGTACGGCCGAGTAATAGGGACCAGACCGTGCATTCGGCATTGGTGCAGACAGGGATCCCTTACCGGGCCAGACTGAGAAGGTCCCCACTCTTCAGGATGGAGGTCGTGGTCTCGACCCGAGCGGGCATCGTAGGTCGGTTGTCAGCCCAGCTCGGCTCGGCGGCGAGGCTCGGCTCCGTACTCTGACCACCCGCCTGCGTAGAGACGCCCCTGCCCCAGTCCTGCATGCTCGAGAGCGAGAAGGTTGTGGCAGGCCGTGATGCCTGAGCCACAGTAGGAGATGACGGTAGTCGCGTCTTCGATCCCAACCTTCGCAAACGCTCGTCGGACCTCTGCGATCGGGCGCAGGCGTCCATCGGGGGCGAGGTTCCCACGGCACGGGACGTTCACGGCGCCGGGGATGTGTCCGGCTTGGGGATCGGTGGGCAGCTGGAGGCTTCCGTCGAAGCGGTCGGCATTGCGGGCGTCGACGATGTTCCTGGCAGCCTCTGCCGTGATGTCCTCAAGCTGGGCGAGACGGGCCTCGGGCCACGGAGACGGCGTGAAGGTCGCGGGTGTCGGCTTCACGGGGGTTGTCTCCAGTGGTCCCGTCCATGCGGAAATCCCGCCGTCGAGCAGCGCCGCCCGGTGCCCGAGCGCACGCAGCATCCACACGAGCCGCGCGGCGATTACTCCCCCCCGCGTCGTCATAGGCGATGACGGTCGTGTCGTCGCCGATTCCGAGGGAGGACATTCCCTGTGCGAATACTTCAGAGTCGGGAAGCGGGTTCAGCCCGTGTGGTCCGGAATTGCCCGACAGCCATGCGTCCAGGTCCACGAACACCGCATCTGGAAGATGCCCGCCGTCGTACGCTGCACGGCCTGACGCACCGTCGAGGTACCAGCGAACATCAGCGGTGACAACGCTACTTCGGTGCGCCTTGAGCCATGCGGCATCAACAAAGGGTGGAAGATCTTCTTGGGTTATCCGGCTGTCGTCCATACAGTGCAGGTTAAATGATGTGTCCACATTTTGAGCAAAAATATCCCATGATGTGGACATCCTGCAGAGGATGCGACGCACCACCGCAGGCGCCCGTAAGCCGGTCGATCACCGTGCCCAGGAAACGTGCCGCACGTCCCGTGCAGTTACTGGCCTAGGCTGTGAATCTCATCGGTAAATGGCGGCTTTCTCGCAGCGCTAAATGTCACCCCGCTGCACGCATCCTGATGTGGGGCGCGGTGGGGCCATCGTGTTTAGAGACTTCAACTTTTGAATCGGTGGATCCACGAGGAGCTCCGTTCGCGGAGCACTCGCGCACGCCGCCGCCGGCGGGAACGCTCACCTGCTCACCGTCGGCCCCACCAAGGGAGCACACCCACGGGGAGGGGTTCGTCGCCAACATCTTCGGGTACCCACACGTTGAGGTTCAGGCAGTCCTCGCTGAATCCGTTATCGGCTTCGAACCAGCGGGTGTTCCCGGCTTGGAACGGTGCGGGGGCCTTTCTGGTCGTAGGGCAGGGCGGGGTCGAACGGCAGCAGGGTGGGGCGGCGGAAGCGTTCCGCGGTGGCGTAGGGGATTCCGAGCCAGGACCGCACTGCGTGCGGTGCGGGGGTCTCGGTCATGTGAGGGGTCCTTTCGGAGAAGGGTCAGTGTGCGTCGGATTTGGGGGTGGGGTCGCGCTGTCGCCGTTCCGGAGCTGCGCCCAGTGGCGCAGTCGTTCGGTGATGGCTCGCTCGTAACCGCCGGTGGTGGGTTCGTAGAAGGTCTCCCGGGGCATGCCGTCCGGGAAGTAGTTCGCGCCGGAGAACCCGGTCTCGGTGTCGGGATCGTACTGGTATCCGTCGCCGTAGCCCAGGTCCTTCATGAGGCGGGTCGGGGCGTTGAGGATGCTCGCCGGCGGCATTAGCGAGCCGGTGCGTTTCGCCGCGGCGCGCGCCTTATTGAACCCGCGGTACACGCCGATGGACTTCGGCGCGGTCGCGAGGTAGACGACCGCCTGGGCGATGGCGAGTTCTCCCTCGGGTGAGCCGAGGCGTTCGTAGACGTCCCAGGCGGCGAGGGTCTGTTGGACGGCGTTCGGGTCGGCCATGCCGATGTCTTCGGTGGCGAACCGGGTGAGGCGGCGGGCGATGAACAGGGGATCTTCGCCGCCGTCGAGCATCCGCGCCAACCAGTAGACGGCCGCGTCCGGGTCGGAGCCGCGCATCGACTTGTGGAGCGCGGAGATGAGGTTGTAGTGGCCTTCCTGCGATTTGTCGTACAGCGGTGCCCGTTTCTGCACGGCGGCGGCGAGGGCGGCCGGGCCGACGGGTGCGGGCAGGGCGTGCACCTGTTCGATCATGTTCAGCAGGTACCGGCCGTCACCATCCGCCATCGCGATCAGCGCCTGCCGGGCCTGGCCGGTCAGTGGCAGCGGTTGACCGAGGAGCGCTTCGGCGCGGGTGATGAGGGTGCTGAGCGCGGCGTCGTCGAGGCGCTTCAAGACGAGGACCTGGCTGCGGGACAACAGAGCGCCGTTGAGTTCAAAGCTGGGGTTCTCCGTGGTCGCGCCGACGAGGACGATGGTGCCGTCTTCGACGTACGGCAGGAACGAGTCCTGCTGGGCGCGGTTGAAGCGGTGGATCTCGTCGACGAACAGCATCGTCCCCTGACCCACTTCCCGCCGGCGCTGCGCAGCGCTGAACACTTTGCGGAGGTCCGCGACGCCGGAGAAGGTGGCGGAAAGCGGCTCGAACGCGAGGTCGGTTTGCTTGGCGAGGAGCCGCGCGATCGTGGTCTTCCCGCACCCTGGCGGCCCCCACAACACCATCGACACTAGCCGCTGCGTGTCGACCATCCGCCCGATCGGCGCGTCCGCGGCGAGCAGATGGTCCTGCCCGACGACCTCCTGGAGGGTGCGCGGACGGAGCCGGTCGGCCAAGGGCCGCGAGGTGTCATCGACGTCGAACAGCGACGGGGTCTCACTCACGGCTGCTGCTTCCGGTGCCGGTCGTCGGCGAGGTCGTAGGAATCGTGCACCAGGTCTCCGATCAGCTGCTTCGTGATCCCTACGCCGGGCCCGATGGAGATCCAGTGGTGCTTGTTGAGGTAGCGCCCGATCGTGATCGTGTCGAAGTCGCGGCGGAGTGCATCCCCCTGGTGCGGGTCGACCTTCAGGGTAACGATCTGCAGGCCCGGATCATCGTCGGTGACGATGAGGAACACTCTGTCGTGCACCTTCCACACATCGAGGTGCGGCGTGAACGGGCGGCCATTGGTGACGTCGGCGAGCGATGCCGCAATGTCACGGGCGTGCTGCTGCAGTTGCTCGCCCGAGAGAATCACTGGTCGCTCCGGCCGAACGTTTTAGTGTCGACCGGACGCTTCGCGTGCGGCAGGTTCTCGACCACGAGCAGGTAAGACTCGGTGACGAGGTCATCGACAAGCCGCTTCTGCAGGTCCCCGCCGGGATGCAGGGTGATCCAGTGCTGCTTGTTCATGTGGTACCCGGGCGTGATGTCCTCGTGCTGCTCGCGGAGCGCTTTGCTGTCCTCCGGATCCGCCTTGACGATCACGATCGGCTCACCAGTGATGTCGGTGTTCAGCATGAAGACCTTGTCGCGGACCTTGAACACCTCCCAGTCGGGCCCGAAGGGATGCTCCAACCCAGCACCCGGAAGCTCCTCGACGCGGTTCCGGGCGTACTGCTGCAGCGTGTCACCCTGCATGTTCATCCTCCTGAGGTCGCTGGCAGGAACAAGCCTATCGGAATATGCGTACGGTGGTACATACTTGGTCTGACATCGAAGGAGGAGCGCGTGCGGAAGGGCAAGCCGAATGACCCGGAACGCAGAACCCGGATCCTCCGTGCGGCACTGGAGGTCATCGCGATGGAAGGCGTGCACGCGGCATCGTATCGGCGCATCGCCGCGCAGGCCGGCGTGCCCCTCGGGTCGACGACGTACTACTTCTCCGACCTGGAAACATTGATCGTGAGCGCGTTCAAGACCCTGCGAGACGGGCTGGAACCGCGATACGCGTCCCCATTGAGGGACGCGCGAACCGATGACGACGTCGTTGACGCGCTCGTGGCCGCCACGTGCGGCTCAACGGCCCCGACGCTCGACGACATCCGCATATACGAGGAGATGCACCGCTACGGTGCGCGCAGTCCACAGGTCGCTGGTCTTCTCCGCGATTTACAGGAGGCGTCCCTCGTGATCCTCCGCCGATCCCTGTCGGACAGCGCAGCCCGAGCTGTCGACGCGCTCATGTGGGGGTGGTGGAGCTACCGCGCCCTCAACGAGCATGATCGGCTCGACACGGGCATGGTGCACGACGCGTACCGGGCCCTCGTCACTATGGCAGCGACCGAACGAGTACCGCAGAAGTAGCATCACCGTGTCTGACACCATGCGCGCGATCCGACCCGCCGGCCCCGTCGCACCTGGCTGCGCTGCCGAAATGGCCAGGCTTTTCGCTGCGACCCCATGCATCGCAATTGTTTCCGTTCTTCTGGTGGATGCTCTGTACAAAACAGCGAAGGGCGAGACGGCCTTGACCGTCTCGCCCTTCGTTCATGTGCGGGTGGTTACTCCCACTCGGATCGCATGGCCTCGGGGTAGCGGGCGCCGAAGCCTCCGGTGGGGAGGATCTCCTTGATGCGGTCGAGGTCCGCTGGGGTGAGGGTGAGGTCGGCGGCGCCGATGTTCTCCTCGACCCGCTTGGCGCTGCGGGTGCCGGGGATCGGGACGATATGCTCGCCCTGCGCGAGAAGCCAGGCGAGAGCAAGCTGCGACACCGTGGCATCCTTGGACGCGGCCAGCTCGGTCAGCTGACGGGTGGCTTCGAGATTCTTCTCGAAGTTGCCGGGCTGCCAGCGGGCATCGCGGCTGCGCATGTCGGTCTCATCGTATTCGGATGCCGGTTTCGCGGTGCCGGTCAGGAATCCGCGCCCGAGGGGCGAGTACGGGACGAATCCGATGCCCAGTTCATTCAGGACGGGGAAGAGGACTTCGACCTGACGCTCGAAGAGGGAGTACTCGGTCTGCAGGACTGAGACCGGCTGCACTGCGTGCGCGCGGCGGATGGTGTCGGCGCCGGCCTCGCTGAGTCCGAAGTACTTGACCTTGCCGGCGTCGATGAACTCCTTCACGGTCCCGGCGACGTCCTCGATGGGGACGTTGGGGTCGGGGCGGTGCTGGTAAAGGACGTCGATGTAGTCCGTACCGAGGTAGCGGAGGCTGTTCTCGACGACCTCGCGGATGTGCTCGGGGCGGCTGTCGAAGCTGTATTCGCGGGTCCAGCCAAACTTGGTGGCGATGACGACCTCGTCGCGGAAGCCCTTCACGGCGCGGCCGACGATCTTCTCGTTCTCTCCCCAGCCGTAAAGCTCCGCGGTGTCGAAGTGCGTCACTCCGAGGTCGTAGGCGCGCTGAATGGCGGAGGTTCCTCCCTCAGCGTCGGCCGCGCCGTAGGCGATCGAGATACCCATCGAGCCGTAGCCGATGGCGGACGTGGTGAGGCCCTGCTGGCCAAGTGTGCGTGTTTGCATGAGATGCCTTTCTGCTATCGGGCGACGGCCTGGTAGCGGTCCCACCAAGAGGCGATGGGCCCCAGCGCGTTCTCGGTCCGGAACTTCTCGCTCAAGGGTCCGACGAAACGGATGTTGGTGAGTTCGGTGGACTCCCCCCACATCTTCTGGCCATCGGCGGTCAGAGCGAGGTGGCGGGCAATCGCTTCCTCGTTCTCATAACGCTCGTGCTGCAGAATCGTCCCGTCAGCGGACCGCGCCAGCGTGTACTCGAGGACGTACGGCTCCTCCTTCTCGGTGACGGGAAGCACCGTCGCGACGTACTGCTCGAAGAGGTCCTGATCGAGGACACGGTAGGTGAAGAAGACGTCGATCTGATCAGTGGTAGGCATTGCTATTCCTTAGGTCAGTGGATTGGACGGTTCCGGTCGTTGGGGGTGTGCCCGAGCATGTTGTGACGCTGGCAAGACGTCCTCAACGCCTTTCGCGGCTGTTGACAGTATATGCACAGTTTGGCAGTCGCTGCCACCAAAGACGCTGTATGCTCATGGAGTGAGCGAGAGAACGAGCGTAGGGCGCGGACTGAGGCAGCGGACAAAAGACGCCGTCCGAGCGCAGATCGCTGACGTCGCTCTCGTGATGTTCGACGAGCAAGGCTTCGACGAGACCACGGTGGACCAGATCGCATCAGCCGTCGACATCTCCCCCCGAAGCTTCTTCCGGTACTTCGCCTCCAAGGAAGATGTCGTCTTGGGTGACCCGATGATCTACGGCGAGCCCGTTCGCCAGCGTCTTGCGCAGGGCCTGGAATCGATGCCGGTGTGGGAGGCCCTGAGGTGGGGCTTCGAGGCGGTCATCGAGAACGTTGAATCGGACCCTGAGTGGGCGCTGCGTGCGACCAGGGTGATGATCCGCACTCCTTCTCTGCGCGCTCGGAACACGGAAAAGCACTTAGCGTGGATGACTGTTCTCGAGCCGCTGGTCGCCGGCGCCATGACTGGCCCCGAAACAGATCGCCACTATCAGGCGCGAGCCGTCACCCTGTGCGCCCTGACCTGCCTCGACGCCTACTCCGCCGAGTGGGTACACCGCGGCGGCGACGTGCCATCACGGGTGCTGCTCGATGACGCCTTCCGGATGCTCAAACCCGCAATCCTGACCGAATAGCCACCTTGGCCAAGCGGGCCCACGTGTCCGGCGGTGCCACCTCGGCTACCGCCTCCGCACGGCCCACTCGAGGCGACCCCGGCTTCCTTGAGAATTGCCTCGGTAGCCTGGTGCTCTGCCGCAAGCTTCGTATTGAGGTGTCCGCATTTGCGACGCTCGTGTACGCAACGAGGTCCACGCATTCAGCATTGGCGGCCTCGATCATGGTGCGGTGCTGCGGCGTCCGCTCCCCACAGTGTTGCCGGAGACCAAAAGGACGTGTCTCGATGTCAGCTCGGCTGAGTGGGTGGTCCGTGAGGTGGCAATCGGGTTCGGTCGACTGCTCGACGAGGCGTTCGCGCTCCTCAGGCTTCCCGCGCTCCGCGATTAGCTCAACGCGTCCGGCCCGGGGCACGAATGCACAACCTCGCATCTCTGAACTCCCTTCCGAGCAGTGCGAGCTTGGCCATTAGCGCGAGCTCGTTCCCCCCTCCGACAACATCACCCGGCTCGAGCTGCCGTAAACAGACACTTGCTGATCCCGTGAACATTTGTTAGCTTGAGTACGAAATTGAGTAAGCGTGTACCCTGAAACGTCCCGGCCAGGGGGCTCGGAATGTTCTTCCGCCATCAATGTCGATACAGGAGATGCCCATGACAACGATCGATGATTCAAGCGCTCTGCACGTCCCGGCCCGAGATATTCCAATCCCAAGCACCGTGAGTCCCGAAGCCGCAGCCAACTTGGCGCTTCGGTCAATGGTCGGTCAGTCGTCCAACGGCGACTTCGACTTCTCTGATCTGAGTGCTTTTCCGTCCGACTTGTCGGATAAGGAAGCCGTAGCGGCGCTGCTCGCGGTATGGGATCAGGCTTGGGCCAGCAATCCCGAGTCTCCAGCCGCTACTAACTTCGGCGTCGCCGCGGTGGACATCTCAGATGTCCACGTCGAGCACGCCAAGTTCGGTGACGTTTCCGTGTACATCGCCACCCCCGAGGGCGTCACGGACGCGGACCGGCGGGTCTACATGACAATCCATGGCTCGTGGATTCAAGCCGGCGGTGAGGTTTCTCGCGTCGGTGCAGCCCAGACCGCGAAAGCACTCGGCGTCCGCACATGGGCGGTCGACTACCGGATGCCCCCGTTCCACCCATACCCGACTCCGCTGAACGATTCGGTTGACGCCTATAAAGCGATTCTCGAGAGGTACCAGCCCGGTAACGTTGCCATCGGAGGGACGTCAGGAGGCGGCAACCTGGCACTGGCGCTCCTACTCCGCGCTCATTCGGAAGGACTGCCGATGCCCGCAGCGGCGGTCATCAACACGCCGTACGTGGACCTCGCCCATGTCGGGGACACCTTCAAGACGATGGAGGGAATCGACATCGACGTCACGGTGCTCGGAATCTTCACTCGCCCGCTCTATCTCGACGGACACGATCCTCTCGACCCCTATGTGTCACCGATCCTCGGCACCTACACGAGCGATTTCCCGCCGATCATGCTGACCACAGGTACACGCGACTTCTTACTGTCAGACACGGTCCGCCTCCACCGCAAACTTCTCGCTTCGGGGGTCGAGGCGGAACTGCACGTCTGGGAAGCCGCCCAGCACATCTTCTTCGGAGGGCTTGCCCCTGAGGACTTGGAGCGTCCTGCCCAGGCGCGGCGATTCTTGGATGCGCGCTGGGCTACTCCGCCCGTAGCGGCGGAATCCGCGGTCGGGGTGTAAAGGACAGACCCAGACGCCGCGTGCTTCTGCTGGCACTTGCTCGATGAGCAAGTGCCAGCTTTATGTGGCCTATACATGCCGAGGGTCCGGATTCGCACTCCGACCTTGCGGTCACAAAACACCGAGAAGCACCTGGCAGGATGACCATGCCCACCCCACTCGTCTCAGATGCTCTCAGCGGGCCCGGAGAAGGCAGGGACTTCCGGGCACTGACCTCGGGCCGTTTTGAATCCATTTGGAGGTATGGTTCGGCGTCCGCGGAGCAAGTGGTTCCAAGAGCCTTCAAGCCGCCTCGGGTCATTCCGCGGCAATCGACCTGAGCCCGCACCAGCGACATCACCCTGAAGCGGCTCAGCTGTCCTGGAGCAGCGGCCCAGCGGCAACCGGTTTCGCGGCCGGCCTATTCGTACCCCTCGGGCGGCAATCCCTGCCACAACCCCTATCCCTTGGGGTCGGGTCGGTGGAGCGTCGCGGCGGGCAGAGGTCGGGACCAGCCAGAAGAGGAGATTGCCCTCGTGGCCGCGATGGCCCAGTGTCTCGTCATCGCCTGATGGAAAGGCCGTTCACCAGGAGCTCACCGAGTTCTGAGAAGGCTTCACCGGCAGACAGTCCGGTGGCCTGCAGCAGCTCTCCTGACTGCACGCCGTCTATAAGCAGGGCAATTGCCTGTGCAGCCAGCGTTGCATTCGCTCTGCGGAAAGCACCAATTTCCACTCCCTGCTCAATAAGCTCACGAACGCGGCGGGCAGCGGCATCTGAATTGAGGTGGTAGATGTTGGCGGTGGGCTGATAACTGACCATATCAACGTAGAACGCAACGGAATTGCGGCGCATTGCAGTTCCAACACCGTCGAGATACCGGATGATCTGGCGCCCCGGGTCCTTCTCTTGTGCGACTTCGGCTTCGATGGCGGCAGTTGCGCGGGCAAAGAAATGCCGCGTTACGGCTTGGATGATCTGTTCCCTGGAGTCGGCGATGGAATACAACGTTGACTTGGAACATTTCAGACGCCGGCAGATTTCATCGACCGTCAGTGAGCTGAACCCTTCCGCGAGGAAAATCTTCTCAAGGCTCTCGATCAGCTCGTTTCGGCGTCCTGCGTCGGCGTCGGCGTGCCTGCGGACGCGGCTCTCACGGCGCGCTGCCGTTGCGGGGCGAGAGGAAGTAGGCATCTATTCATTCTTCCATCGGATTGAGCTCATATTATCCACGACCCGTGCAACCTGGGATTGCGAGTCGTCCGGGCAGGTCAGGATCTGCTACCACCCTACTTGGACCGTCCGGCGTTGAGAGGGCCTCCTTTCTCATTGCGGCAGGTTCAACCGAAACAACCAGTGGACATGTTGTGTCAGTACGATGTATAGTACGAACGTACTCAGGATCGTTCGCAAGGAGGCGGATCTTATGTCCCAGCAAGTCCAGACACGGGTGGACGCCATCATCGGGGATTTCACGTCCCCAGGGGCTTCAGCGCCCCAGTTGATGTGCGACCGGCATCCCGCAGAGGCAACAGCGTTCCGGGTAGTAGACGACCAGCTGCAGGAGCGGGTTATCACTTTTGGGGATCTGGCGGACAGGTCCCGGCGGGTTGCGGGCCTTCTGCAGGAGCACGGCGTAGGTGCCGGGGACCGGGTGGCAACCCTGATGGGTAAGGACGCTGATCTGCCGGCGATTATCCTGGGCATCTGGCGCCTGGGGGCGGTCTACGTGCCGCTGTTCACGGCCTTCGCATCCGCCGCCGTCACCGACCGCCTCGAACAGGCGGAAGTGCGGGTGGTCATCACCGATGAGGAACAGGCCGAAAAGATACCTGCTGAGGGCTACATCATCTTCCAGCTCGGCGCCCCAGTAAACCCGGGTACCAGCCAGGTGGTCGACTTGCGTGAGGCCCTGGACCGGACAGAGCCCTGGACCGGGTCTGCGCCGACAGGCCCTGAGGTCGCGCTGACCCACATGTTCACTTCCGGTACCACGGGAAAACCAAAGACCGTCGTGCACCCGCTGAAATACGCGGCAGGGTGGCAGTCCTACCTGGAGTTCGCTCTGGGCGTGGGCGAGGACTCGGTGTACTGGAACGTTGCGGACCCCGGCTGGGCATATGGGCTCTATGCCGGCATCATCGCACCGATGTGCGCAGGAATCGCCAGCATTCTCGTCACGGCCAAATTCGACGCACAGGTCACCTGGCGCCTGCTGGATCAGTTGGAGGTCACCGATCTCGCCGCAGCTCCCACCGTCTACCGGGCGCTCCGTGGACGCCCTGACCGCCCCGTCCTGCCCAGATTGCGGAGGCTCTCCAGCGCAGGAGAACCACTGACTCCCGACGTGTTCGCCTGGGCCAATGAGCAGTGGGGGTTGGTCATTCATGATCATTTCGGACAGACCGAGCTTGGCATGCCGGCGGGCTTCGCCCATCACCCGGATCTCGAGAGCGGTCCCCGGCCCAGCGCCATGGGCTACTCCCTGCCTGGCTGGTTACTCACCGCGCTGTCCATTGACAGTGATGAGCCCGCAATGGCAGGTGAGGTCGGCCGGCTTGCAGTGCGAGTCCGCGACAGCGACTTCTTCACCTTCACCGGCTACGGCGTCGACCGCGACAACGCCGGAACCCGATTCACCGTTGATGAGCAGTACTACCTCACGGGAGACCTGGTCATCATGGAAGAATCAGGTTTGATCCACTTCTCCTCCCGCGACGATGACGTGATACTCATGGCGGGCTACCGTATCGGACCCTTCGACGTCGAAAGCGTCCTGGGCACCCACCCCGCAGTTCAGGAATGCGCCGTCGTAGGCGCACCGGACGCCATGCGCGGCGAAGTTATCCACGCCTTCGTCGTCCCCACCGCCGGGACAAAAGCCGACGATACCCTGGTCGCCGAACTGCAGAACTGGGTCAAAAAGAACTACGCCGCGCATGCCTACCCCCGCCGCATCGATTTCCTTGATGCCCTGCCCAAGACCCCCAGCGGCAAAATGCAGCGCGCGGTCCTGCGGCGGAGCCTAGCTACAGGAGGTGACGGTCAATGAGCCGTCTGGAGATCACCCGGGATGCAGAGACCGAAGTGTGGGCCCTGAACCGGCCCGCGGTCCGCAATGCCCTGGACCCGCAGACAGTCGCTGCGCTCCATGAGGCCCTGCAGCATGCCGAACACGACGGTGTCCGCGCTGTCGTGATCACCGGGCACGGGCCCAGCTTCTGCGCGGGGGCAGACTTGGCGTACCTCCTTGACTGCGCCCGCACCGGGCAGTCCCCCCGCCCGTTCCTGCAAAAAATCTGCGACCTGACCGTGGCAATGGAATCCAGCCCCGTAGTTTTCATTGCCGCCCTCCACGGGCACGCGGTGGCGGGAGGATTCGAACTCGCACTCAGCTGCGACCTCGTCATCGCCGCCACCGGGACCCTGATCGGCGACGGACACGTGCGCAACAATCTTGTCCCCGGCGGCGGGTCCAGTGTCCGCATCGCCGCCAACCTCGGCACTGGAACCGCGACATGGCTCGCCCTGAGCGGGGAGCTGGCCACAGCTGATTCCCTCGCCGCCACCGGATGGCTGCACGCAGTGGTCCCAGCTGAGGAACTTCTGCTCACAGCCCGGGATATGGCCCGGACCCTGAGCGCCGTCCCGGCCGGCGCGCAACGACGATTCAAAACCTTGCTCACCGCCGACCCCGCGGTCACCAGCGCCCGGCTGGAGCGCGAACTGGACGTCTTCGAGGAGCATTGGGCCTCCGACGACGTCGCCGCCTCCCTTAACGCCTTCCTCACCAACGCCTAGGAGCCACAGACCATGACCAACAGATTTGCTGACCACGTCGTCCTCATCACCGGAGGTGCCCAGGGACTGGGACTGGCCATGGTGCGTCGCTTCGCCTCCGAAGGCGCCCTCGTCCACGTCGCCGACGTCAACCCCGAGACCGCCCTCATGCTTAAGGACGAGCTCGACGGGACTTTCGAACATACCCCCGTCGCCCACGTCCTGGACGTCACCGACGGCGAAGCCGTGCGGGACTGGATCGACGGGGTCGGCGGCGGCGATGTCCTGGTCAACAACGCCGGCATCATCCGGGATAACCGAATCGAGGACATCTCCACCAGCGACTGGGAAGCGGTCATCGGCGTGAACCTCACCGGCACCTTCAACTGCATCCGGGCGGCTATGCCGCACATGAAGAAACGCGGCGGCGGGCGGATCCTCTCCTTCTCCTCCATGAGCTGGCGCGGCAACTTCGGCCAGGCCAACTACGTCGCTGCCAAAGCCGGTATCGTCGGGCTCACCCGGACCGTAGCCCTCGAGGGAGCACGCCACGGAATCACCGCCAACGCCATCGCCCCCGGCCTCATCAAAACCCCAATGCTCGCCTCCATGAACGGCCCGGCCCGGGAAAAGCTCATCGGCAAAATTCCGCTCCAGCATCCAGGGGAACCCGAGGACATTGCGGCAGCGGTCTGCTTCCTCGCCTCCCCCGAAGCCCGCTACATCACCGGTGTGGTCCTCGACGTCGACGGCGGCATCAGCATCGGATCCTCCATCCGCTGACCCCCGCTGCACGTCCAGCCCTTCATCACCAGCAACAACCCGCCC
This sequence comes from Arthrobacter sp. ES3-54, assembly GCF_029504395.1. Classification (GTDB taxonomy): domain Bacteria; phylum Actinomycetota; class Actinomycetes; order Actinomycetales; family Micrococcaceae; genus Arthrobacter. Next base: position 407,146 of record NZ_JAQFIF010000002.1, on the reverse strand, counting down.
CTACCGAGGAGTCCTGACATGGCCGACCTTCCCGCTGCTTCCCCTGACGACGTCGTCCTCCTCGCCGGCGCCCGCACACCCCAGGGACGGCTGCTCGGACAACTGGCAAGCCTCACTGCCGTGCAGCTGGGCGCCCACGCCATCCGTCACGCCATCGAACGGGCAGGGATCGCGCCGGAGGACGTCAACCAAGTCATCCTTGGCCACGTCGTCCAAGCTGGATGCGGCCAAAACCCCGCCAAGCAGTCGGCCGTGGCGGCCGGCATTCCACTGTCGACACCAGCCATAACCGTAAACAAGGTGTGCCTATCCGGCCTTGTAGCCATCACCGACGCCGCCCGCACCATTCGGGCCGGAGACGCAGACGTCATCGTCGCCGGCGGCCAGGAATCGATGACCAATGCCCCCCACCTGCTGCCGGGCCTCCGTCGCGGGCAATCTTACGGGCCGGCAACAATGCTCGATGCAGTGGCCCACGACGGGCTCACCGACAGCGCGGATGGCTCACCCATGGGCTCGCTCACCGAAACCGGAAACACCGGACGTGGCATCAGCCGCGCCGAACAGGACGAAGTCGCTGCGGGCTCGCACCAGCGGGCGTCCCAGGCCGTGGCCGACGGGATATTCGCCCATGAGATCGCACCGATAGAGGTCCCGCAACGCAAAGGCGCACCTGTCGTCCTCTCAGCCGACGAGGGCATCCGGCCGGACTCCACCCCACAGACACTCGCGCAACTGAGCCCTGCCTTCGACCCGAAGGGCACGATCACCGCCGGAAACTCATCACCGCTGTCCGACGGCGCGGCAGCGGTAGTCCTCGCCCGGCGCAGCTGGGCAGAGGAGCGAGGCCTGGCGTGGCTCGCTGTGGTCGGCCGGCCCGGGCAGGTGGCCGGGCCGGATACCTCGCTGCACTCCCAACCCGCCCGCGCAGTCCAGCAAGCCCTCGACCGCGCAGGCTGGAGCGTCGAAGAACTGGACCTGCTGGAAATCAACGAGGCATTCGCCGCCGTATCACTGCACTCCGCCCGCGAACTCGGATTCCCCCTTGAGAAAACCAACCTCAACGGCGGAGCCATCGCCCTCGGTCACCCCATAGGCGCCTCGGGAGCAAGAATCACCCTCCACGCCGCGCTGGAGCTCTCGAGACGCGGAAAAGGACGGGCAGCCGTATCCCTCTGCGGAGGCGGCGGACAAGGCGAAGCTCTGCTGCTCTACCGCAACTGACCGGACCCCCACCACCGGGCCCGCCCCTGCCGGCACCACGGCGGAAATCACCCACGGGTCCGGCACAGCAAGGAGACTCCAGAGAACAAGACCATGACGCGACGAACGGATCTGTCAGGGCAACTAAAAGGAACCCCCATGGTTAAGAACACCACGTCCGCGTCTACAAAAGCGAGGAAAACCTCGCCCGCGAGGACCAGTTGGCACACAAGATCGCCGACGTCGCCGCCGACTCTGCCCGATCCTCGGGCCACGCTTCGTAGGTACTCCCGTTCGTGCTCTATATATACGGGGTCTTACGCCGGCCTTCATATACGGGGTCTTACGCCGGCCTTCCAGCAGGGCGAGAGTAGCCCAGGACAAGAGCGCTGGGACCATGATCAGCAGGACAAAAGCCCACCACGGGTAGTCGGTGCTCCACAAAAGGGCAAATCCGCCCAGGAAGAGCCTGAGTACAAGTGGAGCACGAAGAAAACGAACCCTAGTCCTGTGATGCGTCGATTCACGAGTCCCGTCGACCTCGGCTCGGGGTCCTAGAAACCTACCGTTTTTCGAGACGCGGACGTCGTGTCGTGGAGGATCGAAGGAATCGACGTCCTGCCGGGCCTCCAGTTTCTTGGAAAGATGTCTCACCGTGCACCGTCTCAGATGGGTGCTGGCCGGGTGTTTAAGCAGCGGCTGTAGATGGGGCGTTTGAGCGGCCGCCCGCACTCCCGTGCATCTCATATACGATCGATTACTGGGACGGCCGCGCCGTATTTCAGGGGCCGTCGGCAGGGTCGAGGATCTCGCGGTTCGGCATGCCACCGTTGCTGTCCCAAAAGCCGTCCAACAACAGGTAGCCACAGAATGGCAAATTGTTCGGGTTTATGAGAATAGTGAGGGTGCCGCGGCGGTGATCGAGTATGCGAGGGTCGCCCTCAATTCATTCGTAGTGCCAAGCGACCATTGGGGATTGATGCTGAACTACTTCGTGCTGAACGGGTGAAAACGGGAGCTTTGACGGTCCGGGGCGCCGTGCCGGGAGGTCTAGCCGCACGAGTCAAAACCCTGCTTGACTGACCTGACGACCTAGTCTGTCCTCCCGGTTAGCAGCCCGTTGCGTGTGCATCGCCCGGGTCACGGCATCACCGGAAGCGGCCCTGGAAGCGGCGGCACGGTCAGCGGATGCGGCGAGATGCTTCCGCAGGAGCGCCGCGGCGTGCTGTGCCACTTCGGCCGGATCGTTCCAGAGGTTCCGCCACAGGCCGATATCGTCACGGTGGCGGGCGAGATGATGTCCGAGGAGAACGACTCAAAGGTCAGTGGACCTTTGTAGCCTGACGCGGCCAAGGCCACGAACAGGCCGTTCCAGTCGATCGTCCCGGTCCCGAGCCGGCCCCGGTGGCTCTCGGCGATGTGCAAATATCCGAGGAGCTGGCCCGCGTCGCGCACTGCGTCGGCCTGGCAGAGCTCCTCGATGTTGGCGTGGTAGGTGTCGATATGCAGCAGCACGTTAGCCGCGCCGCGTTCCTGGAGCTCATCGATGAACGCGGCGGTTTGCGCGGCAGTGTTCAGCAGGTTGCTTTCGTAGCGGTTAACGTACTCGATGCCAATCCGCACCTCCGCCTCGTGCGCGGCGGCGGCGACCCGGGTGAGGACGGCGAGCCAGTTGGCCAGGGTGGCCTCGGCGGCGGGATGCGCGTATTTCGTCATTGCGGAGAAAGTCACGCCCCCGACGTAGTGCGCCCCGATCTTGCTGGCGAAGGCTACGGCGTCGAGAAGCCGTTGTTCACCGCGGGCTGAGACCGCGGGGTCGGCGGTGTTGATGTCGGTGTCGAGGCCCAGCGCGAGGGAGACGACGGCGTCGATTCCGCTGTCATCGAGCAGAGCCCTCGTGAGATCGGAACCGGCGGTCGCGGCCGCCGCGCCGCTCGCATCCGGCAGGGGGATCTCGATCAGGTCGAACCCGGCCCGGGCGCTGGCCTCGATGGCGGCGCGGGCTGAAGTGGGCGACCAGTCATTCACCCACACGCCTGCGTGGATGCCGAGCGGGTTGGCAGAAGAGTGCGCCGCACGAGCGAACGGGATGCTCGGGTCGAACGACGTGGTCACCTAGGAGGCCTTCCGTGCAGAGGCCAGGGCGCCTTCGACGTCACCCAGCAATTCCTTGCAGTTCGAGTCCCACCTCGGGCACGTGTTTTCCCTGTTCAGGGGCTTGTAGGCCTCTGAGTGTGTACAAATCTCCTCGTATGGGCCCCTGTGGGGCCCATTTTTGTTGTGGCCGTTGCGCTCCGGCGGCTCCTTCTCTTGGTTTGGACAGCGGTGTTGCTGCTTGCTCCTTCATGGCCGGGAGCGCTTGGAACTGCATGACTTGTTGCGGCTTACGGAACACCTTATGGTCATCCCTGTCGGTAGCCGGAACTCCTGGGACACCGTCGTCATGTCCTCGATGATGTTCTCGAACAGCGGGTGGGGACTGGGCGAACCGATGGAGTTGGGGACCGCCCGGGTGCCGCCGGCCCGGACGGCCGCCAGGACTTCGTTTAGTCCCTGCCCTTCCCGTTCCTGGGCTACACCAACACGTTCAAGGCCCCTCGCAGCCCCATGGAATTTCGTCGCCCGAATCGTCTCCATCTCCGCGGGGCCCAGAAGACCCGGCGGCATCGAAGACGGCGAGGCGCACCTATTTCAAGACTTGTGCCGACGTTCGCGGTCGACGGCGTCGTTCTGAGCGCGAGTTGTGCAGTAAGGCGCTCAATGAGTGCCAGAAGCATCGACGCCGTGTCCGAGTGAAAGTGCCGCTCAAAAGCTGCGGCACTCGGCAGCATGGGCCTTCGAACCGCCGGTCCGCGAGTAGTGCACGTTGCTGCGCTACGGCACCGCGCTCTCCCCACAACAGGGAAATGACCCTAGACCTTCGCACTGAATCAGCCGGACACCCGCAACACGGCAGCCCCGCGTAGATTAGTACATCAGCCATCCTCAGCCACGAAAAGAGCTTGCGCTATACAGGGCAACTCTCGAGACTCCATATATGGCAGCTTCGGGCGGGACCGATTATCGAAGTCGAGGTAACCATGGATATGAAACCGGAAGTCGGCGAACCCGATGGGGGACCCTGGCAGGCCGAGTCACTGGAAGGCTTGGTGCGGCGGTTACTGCCGGCAGCAGGACAACGTCCCAACCGCCCATGGATTGTAGCGGTAGATGGAAGGAGCGGGGCAGGCAAGACCACCCTGGTCGATCGTCTACTAGCTCGAGTGCCGGACTCAGATGTCGTTCACACGGACGATGTAGCGTGGCATCTCTCGTTTTTTGACTGGGCCGATGAACTCCGTGACGGTGTCCTCGAACCCCTGCTCCAAGGCGAGGCAGTCCATTACCGTCCGCCGGGTTGGGTGGCCCGAGAACGTCCAGGTGCCATAGCTCTACCCGCCGGGCGTTCCGTGGTGTGGGTGGAAGGGAGCGGATCATCACGCCAAGCGCTCTCCGACCTAGTCGACGCTTCGATCTGGGTGCAGTGCGACAACTTCGAAGCCCGACGTCGCCTCCTGGCACGAGATGGCCACGAAGAAGAAGACCTGCACAGGGAGTGGGAAGAACAAGAAATTCCCTTCCTACTTAAAGACCGGCCATGGGAGCGCGCTACAGTGATTGTGGCCGGAAGGCCGGCCCTAGAGTACGATCCGAATACCCAAGTAATAACCACTCAGCCGGCACCACCATGCGAGGAGATCACCTAACCCACGGATTTGCCATCTCCGCCCGCCACTGTGGGTGGCGGGGTCAGGGGCCTTGGCTGTAGGTCCTCCGCGTGCTGGGATGTGGGGTCATTTCGGGCCTCCTTTCTGATCTGTCCCAGTGGGCATGGTTGGTCTTGCACCTATTCATGCCGTGGAGTTGTGGTGTTGGCCTGACTCGCGGGGGTTTGTTGAAGATTTTCCCCGGATTCCTTGTGTACTGCATTGTCCGGTCATACGTGATGTGTAGATAGTCCACACCGTTAAACGGGCCCCGAATTGTCCTCGGTTGGGCCAGCACAGCGGAAGGTTCGCTGCGCAACAGGACGGCGGTCCGGCGTTGCCGTCCGCTATTGCTTCGCTGCGGCGTTGGGCGTAGCTTGCGGACACGCACGTTTCCAGCTGCGCTGCTTCACCAGTCGCCCGTCCCAAAGTCTGCATCACGGATTCATCGTCCGGAAGGCGCGTGGTTATGAGAAATCCGTTCAACTTCATGACTTCTGTAGGGTTCGGATTAGCAGCACTTCTGGCCACAGCGGGATGCAGCTCAACGACGGCCAGCCCGCCGCCGGCGGCAGAACAGACCAAGACCCTGCGGATAGCCACCGATGATGAGCCCGGCCGCCCGGCCGCCGCCCAGATTGAGGAATTCGCCCGCAACGTGAAGGAACACTCCGGGGGCAAGGTCCTGATCGAACCGGTATGGAAGGCCGTGGGTGAGGACAAGGACGACCCGGATCAAGCAGTGGCACGTGCAGTGGTGACCGGTGATTTCGATATGGGGCTGGTCCCGGCCCGGGCCTGGGACACCGAAGGGGTGAGTTCCTTTGCGGCACTTCACGCACCGTTCCTTGTGACATCGAATGCACTGATGGCGAAGGTGTCGGACCCGGCAGTCGCGGAGGAAATGCTTGCAGGGCTGGACAAGGTCGGTGTGTCCGGTCTTGCCCTGTTCCCAGAAGGCACGCGAATGCTCTTCTCCTTCTTCGAACCGGTGCTGACGCCGGCTGATCTTGCAGGGAAAACCGTACGGGCTCCCCGGTCCGACACGACCTACGATCTGCTGAGGACGATTGGTGCCACTCCGGACGATCTGGTGGGCGAACAGTTCTATGACGGGATGGCAGCGGGAACGGTGGTGGCGGCGGAATCGTCGTTCGCGTTGGCCGGGTCGCTCCCGAAGGCCACGACCGCGACCGGCAACATGGTCCTCTACTCCAAGTTAAACTCCCTGGTCATCAACACGAAGTCGTTTCAAGCCTTGAGCGAGGGTCAGCGGCGGGCCCTGAAAGACGCGGCGGCAGCCACCCGCACGTGGGCCGTGGAAACAATGACCGCGACGGCGGACGATGCGGCGAAATTCTGCAAGGACGGCGGAACCGTGGTCGTAGCGACGGCGGCCGAGGTTGCCGACTTTAAAGCTGCCGGCGCCCCTGTTTACATGAAGCTCGAGGCGGACCCGGATACAAAAGCCCGCATAGCCAAGATAAAGGATCTGGCCGCGGCCGAACCTGAGCCCCGATCCGTTTCCCCGTGCAGTGCCGGCGGCTAGCGGACGGCCACTTGGTCCGGAGTCGAAGGGTCTGGGTTCTTGGACGTCGAGAGATAGGTTTCCGGTCACTTACCGAACCCTGGCTGGACACAACAAGATCGCACCAGAAGCCAAATTTCGACATGTTCGCGTCTCGTGCAGCGTACGAACGACCGCGGTTGCACGAAGGCACGAAGGCCGGCCAAGCGACCGCGAAAGCCAGGGGCAGACTCGGCGGCCGCCCGCCGGCCATGACCCCCATGAAAGCTCGAGACGGCCCGAGGTCCCCCGAGACGCGCAAGGCTGAGATCCGGGTTGGGCAAACTCTCGAGGTTCCGGAGTCCCCATCCTCTTCCGCAGCGCCGTCCCTTCGGTTCCATGCGCCGAAAAGAGCTGGCCGGCCCCAAAGACGGTCGATTCGACCTGGGCGATGGGCAGGGGAGGGCGCTTTCGGTCTCAGTCCGGCCCTCGCCGCTGTGATGTTCGCGCTGGCACGGCCTGGTTGAATCCCTCAGCGTCGATCGCGGACCTCGGGGTCTTTACTTCCGGCCGACTGATACCGGCGGGTCACTGGCGACGAGGGCGAGAATCGTCAGACTCCCATTCATCTCGTGTGATCGCGTATTCGACGTCACCGTGCTCTTCGCCGGGAACGGACACCGGCCAGTCGGCGACGAAGGTCCGCACGAGGCGCATCCCGGATTTCTCCATCACCCTTCGGGAGGCTGTGTTTACTGCCATGGTCGAGGCTACAACCCGCTGCACCCCGAACTCGGTGAACCCCTTGGCGATCAGGGCCCGCGATCCCTCCGTCGCGTGCCCCTTTCCCCAGGCCGCGTGGCGCAGCCGGTAGCCCAGTTCCGGCTGATCGTGCGGATCGTCGGGTCCTGGCCGGAAGTGGAACCAGCCGAGGAATTCCCCGGTCGTCTTCTCGAGCGCCGCCCAGAACCCGTAGCCGGGAAAGCGCTGGTAGTAGTCGAGGAATGCCGGGAGGAAGTCGCCTTCTATGTCGCCACGGGAGGTGGGGATTCCGCCGGTGATGTAGCGCATCACGCGTGGATCGCTGTCCAGTTCCACGAGTAGTTCGGCATCGTCGGGGGTGAACTGCCGGAGTAGAAGTCGTTCGGTCTCCAGGAAGGTGAGCATGCAGACATTCTCGCACCTGGGGAAGACCCGTCACATCGATTTACGGTTGAATTGCCGTCGCTGGACGAGCGTCTGGCCATTGGGGTTGAACCCATTCGCCGCGAGCTGACCGAGCGGCCGGTGACCTACCTCCACAAGAAGAAGCAGGTCCTCAAGACCTGCCTGACGCGCCGCCAGTGACAGCGGTTGCGGCTGCCAACTTCGACACCAAGGAGTCCCTGAACTGAGTGGCCGGCGTTGCCCTGCAATACCAGGCTTCAGGCACTGTTCCCGGGAGTGTAGTAATTGTGCACGTCGTGGAAGGTCAGCTTGGGAGGCCCTGCGAAACCGGCCTGCACGCTGAGGGGCATGATCTTTTCCTGAGCGAAGGCATCGAACTGCTCTCGGCTCTCCCAGACATCGGTCACTTGCAGACCCTTGTCCGTCATCGTGGCCCAATGGGAAATGGACCCGACAGGGCCCGGTCCGCCCGGAGTGAGCCCCATCAGCCTGTTGATCTCGTCGTACTGCTCGAGAGTCGTTCCGTCGAATTCCAAGATAACTGCAACCGCCATGACAAGCTCCCTGCGGGTGTGCAGGCTCGCAAAGGACGGCCTGCGAATGGATGAATACGCCCCTGTCTACGCCTGGCTCGCCAGCTACGTCAACAGGTCGAACTCACGCAGTGCCGCGGACAAACGGTGCTCCCTGTTTCAGCACCCGTTAGCGCCGTATCCTTTCGAACCGGAGGCGGTGTTCTGCCGAGGACTCCGGGCGATCAAAGAGGGGTGTGTACATTGTGCACACTCTGGGCTTCGGATCGGGTCGTACTGGTGTCGGACTGGCCCGGATTCCGCATGTTTCCGCGGGAGTCCAGTGTTTGCGGGGGAGTGAATGCGGTTCGAGTCCCACCTCGGGCACGTGTTTTCCCTGTTCAGGGGCTTGTGGGCCTCTGACTGTGTACAAATCTCCTTTATGGGCCCCTGCGGGGGCCCATTTTTGTTGGTGGCCGTTGCGCTCTGGCGGCTCCTTCTCTTGGCTTGGACAGCGGTGTTGCTGTGTACTTCTTCATGGCCGGGAGCGCTTGGAACTGCATGACTTGGGACCAAGTGCTCATGGTTATCCCTGTCGGCCGGCGGAACTCCTGGGAAACTCTCGTCATGTCCTCGATGATGTTTTCGAGCATCGGGTAGGGGCCGAGCGAACCGATGGAGTTTGGTGACGAACAGGGTGCCGCCGGCCCGGAGGCGCCAGGGCTTCGTTCAGGCCCGGCCGTTCCCGTTCCTTCCGGTCACGCTCTTGGCCACCATTGGTCCGGCCCTCGGGGAGGCCCAGACCCGTAAGCGCCCTGCGCGGCGCTGCCAGGTCCAATTTTCTGTATTTGTTGAGCCTGATGCGTACTGGGACGGAAGATTTCATCAGCGATACCCAGCGACCCTCCGCTGCCCCTGCGCCGTACCTAACCGCGCGGACGGACGACGACGGGCCCGCCTCCCGCATTGCTACAGTGGGGCAACTGTTTGACGGTGCCGCCGGCAGAGCTCAGCTATCGAAGAGTTCTTCGTACTGCCAGCACCACCGCACGCCTGTTCCGGGGGACTGTCCACCGCGTCCTCCGCTACGCAATGGACCAGGAACTCGGCGGCGACTCCTCCCTGCTGGCATTAGCCATCACGCTACAAACAATCGCCGGAGCCACCCCAACCACAAGGCCCCGCAGAATACGGTCACGGAGCCAGCGCCGAAGAAGGCCTCTGGGCCCGAAATGGCTGGGCAGGACGTACGTGACACGCCCGTGATTTACACACGTTTTGTCCTACAACCCCTTGATCAGGCCGGGGGAGAAGGACTGTTTCTCGTCCGTCGGGTGAGCCGGTGCTCGACGAACGTGAATTTTCCATTGAAGGTCTTCTTACCCTCCCGCTCAGAGACCGTACGGGCCAAACCTGGCAATGGCGACACCAGCGGCAAGGATGCCCAAAACGAGGTTGATGATGACATTGGGCGTTTCGTGGCGTCGGCCGTGAGTAATTGCCGCACCAACCATGAGGAAGACAAGCCCGACGGCCGCAGCGGGCACGAGCACGGTGGCGATACCCAGTACTGCCGGCAGGATGAGGCCTAGGGCGGCGAGGATTTCGAGGCCGCCGATGCGCTTGACCGCGGCGTCGGAGAAGTCTTCCACCCATCCTTGGCCGGTAGCCGCGAGCTTCGCTTTTGGCTGGGCGAGTTTCATGGTTCCTGCTGCAAGGAAGGCAAGGGCGAGTACGGCGGTGATGATCCAGAGGACGATGTTCATGCTGTTCTTCTTTCGTGAAGGGCTGGGTTGTTCGAGACGTGGGCGGTCATGCGGCTGCCCCTGCATTGCCGTTCGCGGCGAGTATTTCGCGGACCATCGGCACGACTTTGCTCCCGTAGAGTTCGACGGCTTTGAGGCGTGCGCTGATCGGCTGGGCTCCGGAAGTGAAGATGAGGTCGAAGCGACCGACGTCCAGCGAGGCCACGGCACGCGCGATTCTCCGGGCTACGGTCTCCGGTGAGCCGATGTACATCGAGCCGTTCCGGGTTTCGGCCTCGAATTCTTCACGGCGGACGGGCGGCCAGCCGCGGAGGGCTCCGATGCGGTCCCTGACTACCTTGTAGTGGGGCCAGAAGATCTCTTTGGCTTCGTCGTCGGTGTCTGCGATGAACCCGGGGGAGTGCATTCCTACGGGCCATGCGGTTGTATCGAACTTTGCGGCGGCCCGCTTGTAGAGATCGATGAACGGGGTGAACCGTTCCGGTTGTCCGCCGATGATGGCGAGCATCAGGGGGAACCCGTATTTCGCGGTGCGGACCACTGACTGGGGTGTGCCGCCGACGCCGACCCAGGTCTTGAGCCCGTGCTCTGTCTTGGGGTAGACATCGGCATCAACCAGCGGTGCACGCATGGTGCCTTTCCAGGTCACCGGCTTCTCTTCAAGGAGGCGTGCGAACAGCTCGATCTTCTCCTCAAAGAGCACATCGTAGTCTTTGAGGTCGTAGCCGAAGAGCGGGAAGGACTCGGTGAAGGAACCGCGCCCCAGTATGACCTCGGCGCGGCCGTTGGACAGCGCGTCCACCGTGGCGAATCGCTGGAAGACGCGCACGGGGTCATCGGAGCTGAGCACCGTCACGCCGGATCCAAGGCGGATGCGTGAGGTGCGCGTGGCCATGCCGGCGAGGACGGTCTCCGGGGCCGATACCGAATATTCCGGACGGTGGTGCTCTCCGACAGTAAAGACATCCACACCCAACTGGTCGGCGAGAACGGCCTCATCTACCAATTGCCGGATCGCACGGGCGTGGCTGACTGGTGTGCCCCGGTCGTCAACAGGGACGTCGCCGAAGGTGTCCAATCCAAAGATCACTTCGCTCATGGGGCTCCTTTGATTGATATGTCAATTACTTAATTGACGCATCAATCATCGCCCCGTATGGTTGACATGTCAAGCGAAGATGAGGCGGTTATGGAACAAAGCGGTAAGAGCGCCCGGCAGAGTCCCACTCCGGATGAACTGGCCGTATGGCGCGAGTATGTCGAGACGGCAGAGGCTATACGCCAGGCTTTGGCGGCGGGGCTGCAGGCCACGTCAGGCGTTTCCCCTGGTGACTATGCCGTGCTCCTGGCGCTCAGCGAGTCTGAAGGGCACCGTTTGCGGTCGTCGGTGCTCGCCGAGGGTATCGGATGGGAACGCAGCCGCCTGTCTCATCACCTTGGTCGCATGGAAAGCAGGGGCCTCATTCGAAGGCGTAAGTCGGGCAACGACAGCCGTGGCGCAGAGGTGGAACTCACCGACGATGGAGCGCGGACTTTCCGTGCTTCTTCAGCGCCGCATCTCCGGCTTGTCCGCCGCTTCTTTATCGATGCCCTTGCGCCGGAAGACCTCGAAGCCGTTGGCAGGGTCGCAAAGAGCTTGCGCCGCCACCTGGAAGAAATCGCTCTTGAACAGGACAACGCCCAGGCTTAGCCGTCGTGGAGCCCTATCCGCGCGGCACCGTGTAGTGGAAACCGGTGCGGTCCTCGGTGCCCCAGGCTTCGTAAAACTCGGCTCTTTCGTGGAGTCGTCTGTTGTGTCCCGGAGGATGGACACAAGGATCCAGCCGTCGTCCGTCAGGCACTGCGAGTCCCGCAGTCAACGATTCTCTGGATGCAGGGCACGATGGACCACACGATGGAAGCCGGCCCTGAACGCCTTCGCCATCAGCTTCGAAGGACGAATGAACCAAATGCCAACCCCGAATCCATCGCTAAACGGACACTCCCGAGGTGACTACTGTGATGAAAATCGGTGAATCCGACCAAGGCGTTGAAACTGACTCTTGGACCATCGCCGGGAGCTGAAATCCTTGGATTGGCCGCCCGGGGGCCTACCAGCTTGACCAGACTTCGAGGTAGGGAATGACGAACCCCCGGGTGTGCACAATGTGCACACCCGGGGGTTCGGACTCGGCCGTACCGGTGCCGGACTGTGCCGGATTGCAGAGGTTTTCGAGAGTTCCCAGTGTTTTCAAGGCCCGGAGTCCGGTTCGAGTCCCACCTCGGGCACAGCATTCCCCCTCGTCAGAGGGGTTTTTGCTTTAACGTGTGGACATTGACCCTGCTCGGGTCCCTCTGACGCTTATCGTGGCCTGTGGCCTGGCCGCCGCGGTGGCCTGTGAAGTTGTGTGGGTGGCGGGGTCAGAGCCTTGGCTGCTGGGCTCTCCGCCTGCTGGCATTTGAGGTCATGCGGGTCTCGTTTCTGGCTTGTTCAGGTGGGCGTGGTTGGTCTTGTACCTATTCATGCCGCGGGGTGCAGGTGAAGACATGACTAGCGGCGATTCCTTGAAGATTTATTTCTCCGGATTCCTTGTTTACTGGGGGCCTGGGGGAGCGGTTGGTGCCGCTTTGTCGGGCAAAAGGTGGTGCGTACATTGTCCACACCCGTACACAGGCCCCGCCCCGAACTGTCCTCGGTTGGACCAGCGCAGCGGACAGGTTTGCTGCGCAACAGGCCGGCATAGCGCTCCCCTGGCCGCTGTGCAGTAGCCATCATGGCGGATCATGTTTGAGCCAGTAGCAGCCGCCCCGCGCACCAGCCGCATCCGCAGTCCGGTTCTCAGAACCCCACCTTGAGCGCCAAGAGCCCAACGGGGGCTGTCCAATGGGGGCATCCCCCAAACGGACGTCAGGCAGGGCCAGCTCTCATGTCAGGTTTGGGGGTGGCATGCCGTATTTGTTGACGCCCGTCGCCAGCGGTCTTAGAGCTTAACCTGACACGCGACAGAGGCGCTGTTATCGGCGCTCTGCGACATCGGGCGCCAGAATGGCGAGGCTAGGGGCGGGATCGAAGCGGAGTGAAGACTATTCTTCCAAATCCACACTAGGACGTCTTGGCTGTCGTTGGCTGCGACTTGCCCAATAGCGCCCTCGGCTCAGCTTGGCCCTGGTGGCCGAAGGCGAGGGCGATGGCGCCGATGACAGCGTGGGGGAGCGTCAGGACAGCAAACCCTGGGCCTCGACGACGCCGAGCGCCTTGGTATTGGAGATGGTGTCTGCGGTGTCGGCAGCTTCGTCTAGCGGTGTCACGGGTCCCTGCCATGGGGTCGGCTCTAGTTGCCAGTCAATTGCTGATGCCCTAGCCGTTCATGGGTCCCACGGCGTGAACGGTTTCCGACCCCGGACCCGTGAGCTTAACCGTGCACCGGACAACAAGCCGGTCCGGGGCGTTTTCCACGTCAACCAGTGTTCCTCCGGCCTGCAGGATCGCATAGCTCTCCTCGCCGGCTTCCACCTTGAATCCCCTTCTAGCGGCGTCCTGGGTTGCGTTCTCCAGAGCCTCGCGGCGGAGCTCATCCAAGTATCCGGTTTCATCCGCGCGGGCGGCGTCGCCAAAGGCCCATCCGAAAAGCGTCCCGGTTTCTTCCATGAAGCTGAGTTTACGCACGAAGGGACCTACCATCATATTCGTAAGCTGGCCGGTGTTCCCGGCCGGTGCTGCTCCAGAGACACATTGCCCGCTATACGGGTGACTGGGCGCAAGACCAGAGCCAGAATGGTGACGTCATCGGGGTATTCGATGACCGGAAGTCCGGGACCAGATTAATGGGCGAGGGAAGGTAGTGGTCATTCCTCCGTGACGGCACCACTTACAGCCCTGCGCCGATCCCATCAGGGCAGTTTGCTGCCTGACACGTGCGGGACACCTTAGCGGGGAAGCCTCCCCTTGGGCTTGCGGACTCGATCGCCACCTACATCGAAGCCGCAGATCCGGCGCTGGCGCGTCCCACTGTCGACACCGCTGCGTCGCACCCGCGCGGGTGCTCTTCAGGCCGGATAAAGAACATCCTTACGCGTCGAAGTGCGTCCGGACTCTCGGGTCCTGTGATATTGACGCGACCACCGACGCGGCGATGTCCCGGAGTTTGACGTTCCGGGTGTTGGAAGCGATTCTCAGGATCTTCATGGCCGTCTCCTGGCTGCAGCGGTTCTGCGCCATGATGGCGCCAGTGGCCAGGTCGATGGTCCGGGATTCCATAGCAGCGATGAGGTGGGCTTTCGCCTCGGTCAGCTGGCTGATTCGTACGGCTAGGCGAAGTGCTTTAGACGCATGATATGAATACGTTTCGACCATGCTGATGTCTTCACCGGCGAAGCCATGGGACCGGGTGGAGTACAAGTTAAGGCCCGCTTCCGCTTCCCCCTCAAGGACCAGCGGCACGGAGAGGCTGGATCCTACTCCGGCCTCCAGCGCGGCCGCAGTGTAGGCGGGCCAGCGGTCCTCGTTAGTCAAATCAGATACATGCACGACGAGCTGCTGGCGGATCGCTGACAGGCAGGGCCCATCGCCAGCACTGTATTGCGTTTCGTCCAGACGGACCGCGCGGTCTTCGCTGCTGGCCACGGTCACTGGTTTCTTTCGCTGAATTGGCAACGACGGTGTCGGCGCGCCTCAAGGCCATAGTTAAAGGTAGTGCAGGCGGCTTTGAGACAGAATGCCTGTTGTGCAGGCGGGTTTGAACAGACGCGTGTTCAAACCCGCCTGCACAACCCCCGAGCTACCACGGATGCCAGTGCAGACGACTTCGAAAAACGACAGGCCTGGCACCCCCGTCAGCGCAGGTGCTGCTGCCAATCAGCCGGGATGCGTGAGGCTGGGCCCGGAACGCTTTGATCGAGCGGGTGATGCGCCGGCGGTTCAAGGTCCGGTCCGGCGAAAAAAGTGGAGCTGTGATAGTTGAAGAACCAGTCCTCGTCCGGTTCGAAGCTGCGGATGACGGGGTGGCCGGTGGCTTGTGCATGTGCTGTGGCGTGTTGCGCCGGCGAGTTGTCGCAACAGCCGATGTGACCGCACTGGGCGCATCGGCGCAGATGCAGCCACCAGCCTCCGCTGGCCTGGCATTCAACGCAACCAGTCCCGCTGGGTGGAACCGAAACGTCGATTCCGGGTGTGGCATTCATTGCGGCTTCCCCTCGGATTGGAGTGCCCTTCGACCACCCACTACTTTACGCCCACAGGTATTCCGCGCCGAAGGAATGGTTGCGGAGCGGTGGACCGTCCGGTGATCACAGCTTTGTCCGTGTCGTTACCGCCGCCAACGGGCCGGATCCGCCTCAAGCGCGGCGCGGTCCCAGTGTCCTGTCTCCGCGGCCGCCCCGTAGGTGGCCTGCAGAAAACGCAAGAGCATCCTGTCGGGGTCCGGCGCCGTGCGGACGTTCTCATAGGGAAGGAGGTAGAGCCTGCCGCTTTGGCTGTAGATGGCGCCGTCGGCTTCCGTCAGGTACTCGGCGTAGCCTGCCGGCTCGGGATAAGCGTAAGAATAGAAGGCGCCCTCATCTCCTCCGCCCGGCCAAAACCCGCAGCTGCTGAGTTCATGGGAGTAGGCTTCCACCATCACCCAGTCGGCGCAGTTCGGCACGCCGCCGGGGTGGGCCGGCGCGCCCCGGCCGGAGAACCTCGTGCAGGCCAGGTCCATGGCCCCCCAGAAGAAGTGAACGGGACTCGCCTTGCCTCTGAAGTAGGACCTGAATTCGTTCAGGACACGGTCCGCCTGGACTAATTGCTGCCAGAACAGCCGGACAGCCTCCGCGTCGTAGGAGGCATGCTGATAGTCCTCGGCAAAGGGTATCGCCGGATCCACCTCGTTCGGGACCGCACGGATGGACGTCTCGATGCCGAGCCTGCCCAACGCCTCGGACACCTCTGCATGGAATTCGGCGACCGACTTGGCTTCGAGGATGACGCTCCCGGCCGCACCATTGCTGGCGCGTAGGTGCAACCGGTGGGCACGGAAATCGAATTCGATGTCGAAGGCCCCGCGCCCATAGGGGATCTTTGATGTCGTCAGTCCGCGCGGCGTCACGTACAGCGTCACGTGCCACCAGTGGTTCAGCATCGGAGTGAGCGCCATGCGGATCTTGCCAACAATCTGCGTCCACATGTGCACGGTCTCCCGGCTCTGAGTCCAGTCATCAACCCGAAGCCGGGGCCACCCGTTGTCAGAGCCAGGAGCGACAATCTGGTCCATCGCAGGTCCTTCCGCTGTCCGGACACCGGCCTGTCGAGCAGCGCATGCCATTTGGCAGCACTTCGGGTCGGGGCTGGAGCGACCCTTGGCAGGGCGTCCCGTGATTCGAGTATTCCAGCCCGCCCGCTCTCGACAACGGACGTCTCTTGGCTGGAGACGTGCTGTCCATGACCCCGGCCCCGAATGCTGAACGGATGCACCTGTCCGCTGCCATGGCGTCTACGCCGCCATGTCGCGCACTATTGGAGCCACGCGGGAGCCGAAGAGCTCGATGCTCTTCATTATTTGGCTCTGGGGCACCCCGGGCATGCCGTACTTCAGGTCGAAGCGGCTCGCCCCGAGTGTCTTGAGCGTCTCGGTGATCTTTCGGGCCACGGTCTCGGGCGAGCCCACATACAGTGCACCCCCCGGGGCCGACGTCCCGGAGGAAGTTCTGCTTCGTCGGGGGCCTGAATCCGCGCACCCGGGCGGCTTCAGCGAACGCGGTTTCGTAGTGGGGCCAGAACTCTTCGATAGCGCGTTCATCGGTGGCGGCAACGTGCCCGGGCGAGTGCACGCCGACGGGGAGCCCGGGCTGGCCGAACTCGGCCAGGGCCCGGTGGAACAGTCCCGCGAAAGGTGCGAAGCGTGCTGTTTCCCCGCCGATGATGGCAATCATGAGGGCGAAGCCGTACCGTGCGGCGCGCACGACCGACTCCGGGCTGCCGCCCACGCCGATCCAGGTCGAGAGGTGTCCCGATTGCGTGCGGGGATAGACGGTCTGTCCGTGCAGGGCCGCCCGGGTATTGCCGCTCCAGGTGACGGGTTTTTCCTTGAGGAGCTCGGCGAACAGGTTGACTTTCTCTTCAAACAGTTCGTCATAGTCTCGCAGGTCGTACCCGAACAGCGGGAAGGACTCGGTGCTGGATCCTCGTCCGAGGATGACTTCGGCGCGGCCGTTGGAGAGTGAGTCCAGGGTTGAATAGCGCTGGAATACCCGGACGGGGTCATCGGAACTGATGACCGTGACGGCGGATCCAAGGTGGATGCGTGAGGTGCGGGCCGCGATCGCGGCGAGAACGACGTCGCCGGCTGAGAGGGGAAAGCTTTGGGTATGGTGTTCGCCGATCCCGAAGTAGTCCACCCCGGTTTCCTCGGCGAGCACGCCCTCCTCGACGAGATTCCGGATGGTCTGGGCGTCCGAAAGCCGCGTCCCGGAGCTGTCGGTGTGGACGTCCCCAAAGGTATCGAGCCCGAGGGTGATGGCCGGGTTGAGTGCCCCGGGGTCCACCGGGTGTTCAGTCATTGTTGTGCCGCTCTCGGCCCAGGATGGCCGCGGGTTGCCGGGTTGCGTCTCCACGTGTGGGCTTGCGGTCCAGTACGAGGGCGGCGGCGATGCCGAGCATCCAGATGTCCTTGGCCAGCGCGGTTCCCTGCGGGCTGGGGCGGATGCCGTCCTTCAGCGTCATGCCGGGTGTCTTCAGGTACATGGCGAACAGGGACCCGGAGAAGATCCCGAGACCGATCCCGGCGAGGCGGCTGGGCAGGAAGGGTGTCAGCAGTGCCGCCCCCAGCGTCATTTCCGCGTAGCTGAGCATTTTGCCGAACTTCTCGGCGTCGATTTTGTTGACCGGCGGAATGACCCTGGCTGCCATGGCCTGAAGCCCGGCCGCGCCGTCCTTGTCCAGGTGGCGTTTTCCCCAACCGGCATTCAGGACGAATGCTCCCGTGGTCAGGCGGAGAGGGATGTGGCTGAGTCTCATGGTCGACTCCTTTCATGAAATCTGGTCATAATTCGGCCCCGGCCCGGTGCAAGGCCTTCACACGTTCGCCTGATGCCGCGGACCTCTCGATTGCGGCTAGGACCTCGTGGCGTGCGACGGCGTCGGTGAAGTCCGGGACGGTGTGGGTGCCGTTGGCGATGTCTGCCGCGAACGCCGCGTAGGCACGCCCGACGTTGTAGGCCGGTGATCCTTCCAGGCTGGTGAGCGCGGGCCACTTCTGCCTCAGCGCCGGAGGGACAGCAAGTTGGGCGGTCTCGTTCCGCCCGCGCGCTCCCCGGACGGTCAGGGGATAGATTTCGGGGTATGCGGCGCCGGCGGTAATCCGGAGCGTTCCGTCGGTTCCGTTGATTTCCCACAGGAACCCGGTGCCGCCGGCCACGGCCTCCCGGATGTGGACACTGGCGGTCGCTCCGGAGGTGAGGGTGCCGATCACCGCGATTTGGTCGGCCGCCGTTTTCACGACCTGTTCCCCGGTCTCTTCGATGGTGATCAGCGGTCGGCGAAGATCCGTCACGGCAGACAGGTCGGCGAACTCGCCCAGGACGTAGTTCAGGGTGTCCAGGCTGTGCCCGGCCGCGATGGTGAGCACGTTGGCCCCGTTGGTCTTCTCGAGCATGTAGGCGTTGGGCTGGGTCACGACGTTGCCCGGGACCGACAGCCCGACCATGGTCGTTGACAGGACCTCGCCGACGTATCCGTCGCTGAGCAGCTCCTGGAGGAACTGGATCGCGGGGGCCTGGCGGGCCTGCAGCCCGACGGCCGTGCGCGCTCCGTGCCCGGCGAGTGCGGCCATCGCCCTGGCGTCGGCGATGTCGCGGCCAAGTGGCCACTCGCAATAGACGGCTTTGCCGGCGGCAAGTGCGGCGGAGACGAGCTCGCGATGGTGCGGGACCTTGACCGTCACCGCGACCAGGTCGATATCTGGTTGGGTCAACAGCTGTGCGTGGTCAGTGAACACCGCACGTACCCCGAATGCTTCGCCCACGGCAAGGGCGGATTCCGCGCTGTGCGCGCTGAGTGCCCGAATCTCGAAGTTCGGCAGTGCGCGCAGTGCCGGGATGTGGGCGGTGGCGGCCCAGCCCCGGACGGGGCTGACCCCGACGATCCCCACACCCAGCGTCGATTCAGGCATGACTAGAACCCCAGGACCTCATCGCAGAGGACGACGGTGATGCGGCCGGGTGTCCACTCGCGATTGATGATGAGAACTTTGTTCACGCCGCTGTGCACGCCGTACGCGGCCTGAGCACGGGCGTCTTCGAGCGGGAAGGCGTATTCGTCGATGCGCCGGAGTGCGTCCTCGAGGTCGGGCACGATCTTCTGCGTCCCCACCACGAGGATCACCTTCCCGGCGCCGGAGGCGTAGGGGCCGAGTTGGCTGCCACTCGCGGACGCGGTGACCAGGGACCCGGTCTCGGTGACGGCGTGGACACTGCCGAGCATGACGTCGGGCGAGGCAGTGAGGCGGCGGATCTCGTCGGCCTGCGTCGCACGGTCCAGGCCGAAGACCCGTGACCGGAGGGACTCGTACCGACCGGAGCTCCCTATCTCCTCGGCGATACCGGAAGCCTCGAGGGACTGCGACGCGCCGTGGTGCACCTGCGACCCCACCGGGATCAGATCCAGGACCATCCGGTTGGCCTCTGCGGCATTCGCGGCGCGAAGGACGGTGATCCCGTTCGCTTCCAACGCCGCCGCGGTTCGCATTACCCGGGCATCCTCCGCCGGGGCCGCAAATCCACGGCCGAGTGTGCTGTTGACGGGCCGGACTTCACTCATAAGACGGTCCTCCTCACCGCTCCGAGGTACTTGCGATCGCAAATACCTATGGAGTTAACTGGTGGTTATGCACAAAAATTCCTCACCGGGTGACGTAACTGCTGTCTTCGGCAGGCTTGTCGAGGAGTCGCTGCCGGGTCGGCGCGGAGAGTTGGCGTGGCGCGCTTTGCTGCAGGCACACGCCACGCTCATGCGCTGGCTGGACACCGACCTCAGGGAGGCCGCCGGCCTGCGCCTGGCCGACTTCGACGTATTGGCCCAGCTCGCCGGCGCTGGCGGCGAACTGCGAATGACGGAGCTCGCCGCCCGCACGCTCCTCTCCCGCTCGGGGTTGACCCGCCGAGTCGCCAGGTTGGTTGATGAGGGCCTGGTACGCCGGGCGAACGCCGCCGGGGACGGGCGCGGCGTGCTTGTCGCCCTGACCGACTCCGGTGTCGCCCGTCTGACCGAAACAGTGCCGGTCCATCTTCAGGGTGTGTCGAAACTGTTCGTCGAGCGGCTCGACGATCAGGAACTCGCCGTCCTCGAGACCGCCCTGGGAAAAGTGATCGTCGACTGCACGTTCGGCTGAGGATAGGCCCGGGAGAGCCTTGCCCGGCTGCCTGCGTTGGCGGGACTCACGTTGCTCTCTTAGTCGGAGGCGTTCAACGAACTGGCAGGCGCGCGACAGCGTTCGCCGAAGCCGTTGGCTACCACGGCGACGCGTACAGCGCCCTGAAGACGGTTTGGAGCGGGAGGCACAACCGGGTCAGAAACAACTGAACGCCACCAACACCACAATCGGCCGTCGTTCCCCATCGACCAGTCGTGCTCCGCATGTGCCCCGCGCCTACAGCAGGGTCCACTTCACCCACGAATGCCGACCGCGCGCCGGTGGCACAGACTCGGTCAGACCTGAACCCGATAGACTTCACCGCCGCCCAGGCAAATGCCGCCCTCGCACGGATTACCCGCGGCAACTTCCGCCTCGTCGACCGGCTCTTCACGGGCGACGTCATCGAAGCGGCCCGCTCGACCCTCGTCATCGGCCTCAGCTAAAACCCCCAATCGAACAGTGAAAAACCGCCATTCACAACGAACAGTCACACAGCATCTGTATGGGATTTTTCGCGGCGGGGGAGCGGTTCGAGGGTGTCGCGGTGGGGGACCGGCTTGCGGACACCGGAGAGTCGAGTACGGATAGGGCGACCAGGCGCAGGGACAATGTATGGGTGCTGCATGATTACAGGTATCAAGGCCGAGGGAGAAGTCAGGGTGGGGCCGCGTTTTCCCCGGGAGCGAGTTGGGGTGCCCTGAGGATTCTCCTCGTCGACATTGCAGTCGACCCTGACATTAAAGCCATGTGGGATCTGATATCGACGCGCGACGATAATGTGCAGGTCCTGACACCCTGCCAACCCGGCGAAGCAACGCGGCCCGGCGACTTTTCCCTGCTTTACACGGCTGAGGGACGCCTCCGAGGTGCACGCGAGGTCCAGGAACGAGGCTCTTCACACCACGCAATATTCTGGGCTGAGGAGAACTCCCAAGGCGCTGGGCGATTAGCCGAGGAACTGCACTTCGACGGGACAAGGGCGGCAACGGTTCATGATTTCGTGCAGGCGGCAGAAGCGATGGGTGCGGAACTGCTGGTCACCGACGAGCCCTTCGCGCTCACTAACCGCGGAACAAGGGAGACGCATGCGACCAACGCTCGAGATGCTCTGGCTGTTGTCGGATTGCGTCAACGACTGTCAGGATCGGGCCTACTTTGGAGCAGGGAAATAAGCATGCCGTTGGGGCTGCAATCTCTCGAGATCATGGAAAGCTGGCGCCTGCTTCCACGGACCCACGACCTTTTTGGCGCCGCTAAATCCAATGACTCTGAGAAGTGGCTATCCCGCCTTCGAGTCGGATTCGCCCGAGTTCAGCGCTGCTTACGCATCCGCGACCGCATCCTCGTGCGCGCCATCAACCCGGAAGGCACGCTACCGTTCGATTCGCCGGATGCGCTCGTCGAAGGCCTGGCACTTCAGATCAGCGGAATGTTTGATTCCCTTGCGGTCGCAGTGGGGGAAGTCCTCGCGCTCGATGTCAGCGGTCAGTCTGCACGTTTTTCAAACCGCTCCTATCGTCGGATGCTGCCGCACGATATCCGGCTGGTCATCAATCAGCGCGCGCTCAGGTTCCTTACCGCAATATCACTGCTCCGCAACACGATCCACGGCGAACCGTTGGGGGCAGCGGCACGCGGTGACGACCGAGGAGCGGTTGAGCGTCTTCTCGTTCTAGTCAGCGCAGAGGCCGACGAGCTCCGGCAGATCCTGCCGATACTGAGGCCAGACATCGAGCTGGGCGTCACCGATCTGGGCAATCTAGGGATCGCTCTTGACCCCGTCCAAGTTGTTGAGACAATTGTGCCCTTCGCCGTGGGTCTGTTCGAAGGAATTGTCAGCGCTACTCCTTGGCCGGTCACTAACGAACGCCCTGATCGTCCGCGGCTCGACGACCCAATCGGAGACCCATACAACTTTCCGCTGTTCCGGGAACAGAACCGGCTCTACTACGGCCTTGGGCGGTTCGTGCGGGATCCTGGACAGGGAAACAACAGATAGCTTATGGGGGAGATCTGGAGTCGCATCGATGCGTCACTTAACGGGGCCGGCAGATCCGTTCGAGTGACCGCAACGGGGCACCCTTCACACTCACCATGTCCGGTGAGGGATACCTATTCGTGCATGATGGCCGACCAGCTAGCGGGCAGTCGCGCGGGATGATGCGAGCCTAGGCATCCCGGTAGTGGAGGCGCCGGTGTGGGGAGGACGGGTCGTCCGGCTTTGGGAACGTCGTCCCGAATTTCGCCCAGTGGCCGCTGCAGACGTGAAGTCCCTCTACGACATCGCGGTTCCCGTACCGGTATAAGAGCCAAACGTGAATGTCGGCCAGTGGCGGGTTCAATTGCGGCGGCATGAGGTCGCACGAATTCGACGGGGGCACATAGCGGCTGAACGCTGCTGTCAGATTCCCTGGCGGACCGAACGGGTACATCACCAGGTGCTTGTTCGGATACCCGTTCAACTTCTTGGCCAGGGCCTGCACTCCGCCATGCTGCTCCTTGTCGACGATGTGCAGCGATTGCCGAATCAACTCCCATGGATCATCAGGTGAGGGTTCGTGCACGATAGACCACTCGATCTGATGAGACTCAACGTCCGAATGCTGACAGCGTTGAACGCACAGCACTTTGACCCCGTCGTCGTAAGCCCGAAGGCCGAGGATCGGGTCGGGATCGACGCCCGGGCGCAACTGCCGTTCGTCGCGCGATGACCAGTGATACTTACATCCGGGCTTCGCCGTCCACCGTAGGACATCTGCCTCGATTTTGTGGCGCACGGCTTTGGTGGCGCCTCCCACGATCGTGTACGGAATCATCACCCGTACGCAGTGGGGCAGTGTCGCATCCGGCATCGGGTTCAGGCTTTTTTGTGCTTCACGGACGGCAGGCGGAGTGGTCGTAATTACTTCCGCCACGTGGTCCCCGTCCAGAGATAGAAGGTCGGGCATTCTCGGTTTGGATCCGTCGTCGTGGTGTTGGAATTCCACTCCGAGCTCGCCTTCGAGCACGATTCTCGCGTGCTCTTCTTCCGCCCTAAACGCCATCCTCCGCCCTCCCATGTGAACTTCCGACGACCTCTCAATCAGGCTTGACCCCGCGAGCGAGGCATTACCCGCCATGCTACTGAGCCGAGCGTTGAGATGCCCGCTGAGGGATCCCAAACTGGACGAAAATGCCTCAAAGACTGCCGGTCGTGCAAGAATCGCGGCATGGATGAGGATGAGCGGCAGACGAGGGATGAACTGATGATCCTCGATGCCCTGGTGCAGGCGATGGATCGGCGTGACGAGGTCTTCCAGATGATTGAGGATTCAGAGGACGCGGACGAAGCAAGGCGTCGGGTGGGTCAGCTGTTGGGTGTGGGAGAGCTGGGCAGCCGGGCAGTCCTCGACCTGCAGGTCAGAAGATTCGCCCGGGACCAGCGTCAGGCCCTCGCTTCCCGTGTCGCAGAACTTAGATCAAAGTTGCCCGATGGGCGCTGAACTGGTCGCGTGCGATCCGCTTACGGTTGATCGTCCTGGCCTCGCTCCCCAGCTTTCAGCGCCATGAAGTGCATTATGAACTCCGTGGCGGCGATTAGTCCGCGTCCAGGGCACGAAGCAGGGGAGAGGGCTTGGTCTTGAGCAGGTCAACGGGGCGGACCCGGCCAGGTCCCTGGACGGGGTGGCAATCCAGACCGTGAATTAGTTGTGCGGGATCTGCAGCTCCATCGCACGGTCAAAGAGCTCAGCGACCAGCGGGCGGAGTTGCCCGCCCGGCAGGACTGGAACCCCGGGCAGAAGGTGCCGTCGTCGATGAAGACACGCACGAGCTGCTGCATCACGGGTTCCGGGTCTTCCATCAGCTCCCATCAGCTCCCATCAGCTCCGAGAGCCGGCGGCGCACCTGCTCCAAGTCCGGCAGCGTAAATTCCGTCCTGATCCGTTCCCAGATCTGATCGCTGATCGGCTGACTGGTTGGGATCACCGGTGCCTAGCCGCCGTCGCTGTTTTCGTCCAGAAGCCACTGAGTGGACAGCGGGTTCCGGCGCAGCGTGAAAGTGCGCAGCGCGGAGCTGGATCCGAGGCGGACCTGCACGCGCCAGTATTCGATGCTGACCAGGTCGCCGCTACCGACGGCCGCCGTGCGCCGGGTGTCCCACCAGGCGTCCCGGGCGAACCAGTGCACCGGGTCGGCGGCCACGGCCCAGATGCGGCCGTCATGGCGGACGGCCAACGGTGTGCCGGCGGGGGTGAACCGGACGTCCCGGCGACGTCCAGGGTTGTTTCATTCGCTACTGCTGTCACGTTCTGCGCGCTCTCCCAAGTTCCTGGTCATCATTCTTTCCCGGCGGGTGTGACCGCCGAACTCCACACCCAGGTCCGGTAGGTCACCGGACCGTCCTTCCACGTCACTTCCACGGCCTTGGCCGTCCACGCGTACACTTCGCCGTCCACCAGCTCGGCGCAGTTCGGAAACCGGATCCACGCCTTCACCGGGATCCCGGGGAAGCCGTTCTTGGCGGGAAAGTTCTCGAAGTCGAGCTCTTCCACCGTCAGCCCTATAGGGCCCGCACGACGCGCATACTGCGCCTGCAGCCTGCTCGCCTGCTCCGGTCCCACACCACCACTTTGGAACATGTGTTCGAATAGGCACGCCAAAGAAAAGCGAGACCACGCCCAGTTGCATCTGATGCATGATCCACGCAGACCCAAGTATGGAAGGCGGCTACGACAGTCCGCGGGCTTTGCGGAATTGCAGGGCTAACGGAGGGGATCCGGACCCAGATCGTCCTCCTCTTCGGTAGTATCGCCAGCATGACTACGTGCTCTGTGCTGCGCTGTCCCGAGACTCCGACAGCGGTATTTATGCTGGTGCCCGGTTCCAACCTGGAAGTGCCTGTCTGTGACGGGCACAAGGCGGTCTTGGAGAGCGGTGTTCGTTGGATGGTACATGGCGGAACCGGCTTGCCGGCGGAAAACGGCGCCGAAGGGTCAGCTGGAATCAGCATTCTTATGGGAGGAGATCTCCCGGACCACCGGCTGACGGGCTTCGGCGTTAGCCACACGATAGGCGACGAGCCAGGCTTCACCGTGGATTTGGAAGTTGACGCCGCGGACGGTCCGCAACGGCTGTCGTTTTGGACGACGGAGGATGTCGGTAGGCGACTTGGTGTCTTCCTGACTAACCCAGCGAAACCGGGATTGGACCAGAACTCGCCTGACGCCGAGGACCGCTGACCTGTCGATTTCGGAGGGCTTTTCGTTGAGAAGCTACTCAACGAGTTACCGATAAAACCATGCGGTATTGCACCTGATGCATGATCCACGCAGACCTGAGTATGGACGGTGGCTACGACAGTCGGCGTTCCTCAACATGTTGCATCTGATGATCAGATCCGCGCGGCGGCGCAGCTTCCGCCTTCCGTCTTAAGTGTCCTGGCTGCCGTAGCTTTGACTCTCAGTGCTGGCAGGGGGAGGGACTCGGAGTCCGGCCCGGGAACGGCGAAATCTATTTTGGCGGATTGGGAACCTTTTCGAGTCCTGCGGACACTACAAGGCATGAGGCTAATGGGGGAAACCGACGAAGACCTGTGGCGTAAGTGCATTGCAGGCGATGCTGATGCCTTCGGGGTCCTGTTCGACAGGCACGCCGATGCGGTCTTTCGGTACTGCCTGTCCCGGTGCGGTTCTTGGCACGACGCGGAGGAACTCGTCTCGATCACCTTTTTGGAGGCGTGGCGGCAGCGGAACAGACTCAGACCGGAGAGGGACACGGTTCTCCCGTGGCTGCTCGGGGTAGCCACGAACGCGAACCGCAACCGCGCCAGGGGATCCCGGCGGCACGCCAATTTCCTTGCCAGGCTGCCGCACTCCGATGCCCGGCACGGTCAACCTGAAGCAGACCACGCTGAAGCGGTCGCCTCGAGGCTCGACGCGGAGCGTGCCGTCCGCGAACTGCTGGACACGACGGCGGGGTTGAACGACGGGGAACGGGACGTTGTGATCCTGTGCCTGATGAACGGAGTCGGCCAGGAAGAGGCCGCCAAGACCCTCGGCGTACGGATCGGGACAGTGAAATCGAGACTGCATCGTGCACGGGCCAAGTTGGCCGCCATGAACGGGGCACTAGAGCCCATCGAACAACTCGAAAAGACGATCGTTGAAGCGAGGCTGTCATGAACCTGTCTGAAGTGACCTACCCGAAGGACACGAAGAATCGAGTCCAGAACCTCCTGGTCCAGGAAGCCCGCCGGACGCCCAAACTAATCCCGCGGTGGCGCAAACCGGCAATGCTGACCTTCGCCGGGCTGGCACTGGCCGGCACCACCGCCGGCGGTGTCTACGTGGCCTTGGCACCGGTGGAGGACAAACGCGACATCCGCTGCTACTACCGCGCCGATCTCACTACCAGACCTCCTGTTGTCGGGGTGCCCGGGGAAACTAAAAACCCCTACATCACGACCGGGATCTTCATCGCAGGATTCGACACGCAGAACAACCCCAATCCTGAAAATAGGAACGCCGGAATGAAACAGGTCGTAGATCCCATAAATCAGTGCAGCCGTGCGTGGGACATGGGGAACATGAACCAAACCGGCATTAATGACGACCTCATCCCCAAGGGTTTCATCTCCCCTACTCCGGGGGCTATGCCCACTGTAGAAGCAGTTAACGACCAAAACGGCAAGCCCCTTTTCCCGGATCCCGCCATCAAGGCTTTCGGAAATTACATACCGTTCCTGACCGCATGCGTTGTGGACAATACTGTCGCCGTCATCCCCGGCCCGGCCGAGGTCTGCGCCCGGCTCGGAATCCCCGCCCTGGAGAAATAGCTGAAGCAATCTGGGCACTAGGGCGGAGTACCAGTGTGGGCATTCCGCAGAGATCGGCCGTCACGGCGGCCCATCGTCCTGCGTTCTCGGGGGCTATTCGTACAAAAGCTACTCCGCAGATTACCGACACCCTCTCGGCCGCTGGTTTAAGTATGCGGGAGGGGGCGACAAAGAACGGGTTGCCGAGGCCTGCCGGCGTACCCCCGCAGTGTCATTGCGGGAAGGGCCGCCGGGTGCCGGGTCCGCGGGAGGTTGGCTTTCGGGGAATCCTGGCCAGGACGACGGGTCCATACACATGGGCTATTCCTTTGTTCCACGTTCCAGCTGAGCCCGGAACCGCCCCGCCTCTTCCGGAATCCAGGATCCGGGAACCCGGAGGCGGCAGACTGTGAACGGACTCTACCACGGTGCCGACATGGCAGGAAGGGACCTGCATGTTCGCCGGGAGCCTCAAAATGACAGATAGTTCAACTTAATGACAAAGCTCGTTGACGAATGTTCACGATATTTGTCATTCGAGTCAATCGGGCGACGCCCATCCGTATTCGCCGTGGGTGCCGGACATGTTTCGTTGAATCAGATCAAACTGACGGGTGAAAGGGGGCCGTGGACTCACCATTGCTGCTTGGAGCTGGCCAATTTGGCGTGTGTACATTGTCCACATTTCGGGCTTCGGATCGGGTCATATGTGGGTCGGGTCGGGCCGGAGTCCCTATGTTTCCGGGATCGAGCATCGAGCATCGAGCATCGGGTAGGGGCCGGGCGAACCGATCGAGTTTGGTGCCGACCAGGGTGCCGCCGGCCCGGACAGCAGCCAGGCTTCGTTCAGTCCCGGCCGTTCCCGTTCCTGCCGGTCACGCCGTTCTACCATTGCAGGCCCTCGAGGACGCCCAGACAAGTAAGCGCCTTGCGCGGCGCTGCCAGGTCCTGTTCGTTGGTGCAGACCCGGACGCAGCCAATGATCTGCGCGGGCGGGTGCAACTGTCGCGATTATCCAACCCGAGCGGGACAGTTTTGCGGCCGGGGGTATGCGCGATTCCAATATCTGTATCGGATTTTTCGCAGCGCCAGTGCGGGCGGATGGTGTCGCGGTGGGGACCGGCTTGCTGGACGAAACTTCCGCGTAGAACCACTCCGCTGAATGCAGAGAAACGCAACACGGTTCTGTGTCGTAGATCGACTGGAGAACGACGGGTGCGTTGAAAGTCAGATCCTGTGGGAGCGATGCTATCGCGGCCGCGGCAATCTCCGAAGATAGCGTGGCGACGTCATCGAGCGCCCGCTCGGCATGCGGAACGCCGGCAGGGGGTGGTCGATGCCGCCGGGCAAACAGGTTGGTCTGGAGGACAACGCCTACGGCCTGCCTCCGCTTGGACGCCAAGCCACTGACCCCTTGCGGGAAGCCAACCCGGATGACGTCATCTTCGGGACTCCTTCTCGAAGATCATTGCCCCCGGCCGGCGGATCGGATCTACCTCGTCCCGGGCCATCTGCAACGCCGTTTACTGCCTGACGTCGCGGTCCCCCTGCGCCCGCCGACGCTGAACCAGATGCTGGTGTCCGCCGATCTGTGCGACGACGAATGGCGTGGCCAGATCGAGACTTACGGTGAGCTGTACCAGAGCGAAGCGAGGTGATGTTTGCCGCGCTGGCCGACCACACGCCGGAGGATCTGACCCTGGGCGGCGACCCACCCTGGGTCAGGTCCTGAACGCGTACTCGGGAGACTGAGTCGCATAGCCCGACATGTAGATCGCTGCGCCCTGCAGGGCCGGCCAGATTAGAGAGGTGTCCGGTCGTGAAGCGGCCTGAAGGAGCTGGAGCCGGCGAACCAGTCCGATTCGGGAGCATCGCCGGAGTTATCCCGCCGGGCACCCTCGATCCGTCCTCCTGGATTGTGGAACTCACCGCCGAACAACACGAGGGGTTCCCGCTTCGTGATGTCCAGTGCGATGACCTCGCCGACAACGATGATGTGATCGCCGCCGTCGTAGATATTCCACGGCCGGCACTCAAGCGTCGCGGCGTTCCCCGTCAGCACCGGGACGTTGCCGTCCAGCGTCCATTCCGGTTCCGCGTCAAGGACTTTGCCAGCGAAGTGCAGGGCGACATCCTTTTGTTCTACCGACAGGATGTTGATAGCGAACGGCGCAGCTTCCAGATACCGGGCGCCGCGCGAGGCCCGGGTCAGTGTGACCTGGGCAAGCGGCGGGTCGAGGGATACCGCGGTGAAGGCGCTGACGGTGGCGCCGTGCGGAACGCCGTCGTCCGTCCGGGTGGTGACCACCGTGACACCGGCGGCGAACATGCCAAAGGCGTGGCGCAATTCTCGTTCTTCAATGCATCCCATGACTTCCTGAGTCATCGACTTCTCCTTTCTGCTGTTGTTCAGGCCGAGCTGAATTACCCAAGGTCCCCGCCGCCCACCGGCAGCACCGCGCCAGTGATGTAGCTGGCGTCGTCAGAGGCCATGAACAAGATCGGAGCTGCCTGCTCTTCCAGCGTGCCGTACCGCTTGAAGAGGGTGCTTTCGGTGGTCTGGTCCACGATCTGCTGGTACCACGTCTCTTCCTGGGCGGACTGCGCGTTCGGGTTGCGCGGGACCTTCCGCGGCGGAGCTTCCGTGCCGCCGGGCGCGGTGGCCACTACCCGGATACCCTTCGGAGCGGCTTCGAACGCCAGCGACGCGGTCAGAGCGTTGACCCCACCCTTGGACGACGCGTATGGAACGCGATTGATGCTTCGGGTGGCTATCGAGGAGACGTTCACGATGACCCCGGCCGTCCGTTCGACCATATGCGGCAGCACTGCGCGGCAGCACCACAGCGTGGGGAAGAGGGAGCGCCGCACTTCGGCCTCGATCTCGTCCTCCTCGTAGTGCTCGTAGGGCTTGGTCCAGATCGTACCGCCGACATTGTTGATCAGGATGTCGATGCGTCCGAACTCTGCCACGGCGTAGGCCATCAGCTTCACGGCGCCCGCATAAGTTTCCAGATCGCAAAGGAAATATCGTGCAGGTGCATCACTGGCCGTCAGCTCAGCACACACTTCAATGACCAGCTCGGACCGGTCCGCCAGCACTAAGGTGCCTCCCTCGGCGGCAATCCTACGGGCGACGACGGCACCAATCCCTTGGGCAGCGCCGGTCACCACAACAACCTTGTCGGTAAAACGCATTGCTGTGCGTCCTCTCTTATTGGGATTTTTCAGCCGTTGAGGCCAGTTCGATATTCTGCGTAGGTGCCCCCGCGTCAGCTGATGGCTTCACGTTCCAGTGGCGCCGGCTCCGTCGAAGCAATCTCGGCTTTAGCTGTCGAGCTTCGCACCATCAGGGTGGCCAGTCCGGCCAGAACCAGGGGTACCGCGAGTGCCATGAAGTAGCCGGAGACGCCGAGTCCAGTGAGAATGACCCCGCCGAGGGCAGAGCCAACGATGGAACCGAGGCGACCAATTCCGATGCCCCAGCCGGTAGCCGTGGCACGAAGCTGGGTGGGGTAGGCGTTGGCGATCAGGTAGTTCAGGGCCAACTGCTGGCCGCCAATGCCGAAGCCCGCCAGCCCGATCAGCACGAAGACCAGCGCAAAGTTGGAACCGGCCAGGCCCAGGCCCAGCGCGATGACGATCCCCGCCGCAAACATGACCAGCAGCAATTTTCTGGGGTTGACCTTGGGCAGGATGATGGACAGAGGGATGGCGAAGAGGATAAAGGCGCCGTTGACGGTCACGGTTCCCATCGCGGCCTGCGAACCGGCCAGCCCCAACATCTTGAGCGCGGTTGGCATCCAGAGCAGCAGCAGGAACCACGCGATCCAATTGAGCAGGTAGGTGGCGAAGACTGCGATGGTGACCATCCGGTACTTAGCGGAGAAAAGTGCGGCGACGGAGCTGCGCTCCTCCATTTTGTCGTTTGTTGCGAGCACGGCGTCCGGGCTGACTGGGCTCCCGGAAATTGAGGCCATGATCTGACGCGCCTGTGCGTCGGCTGCGGAGGTGCCCTTGGCCGCCAGGAAGATCGGCGATTCGGAGAGAATCTTGCTGCAGACCAACACCATGGCAAGTGGCAGCACGCCGCCGGCCAGGAAGATGCCACGCCAGCCCATCACTGGCAGCCATGCCGCCGCCACAAGCCCACCGAGTAGCGCGCCACCGGGCAGGCCAAGCAACACCAATGTCATGAACGTGCCGCGGCGCGATTTGGGACTGTACTCGGCAGTCAGGGCCAGCAGCGCCGGGGTGGCCCCGCCCATGCCGAGGCCAATGAGGAAGCGCAGAATGACAATCTGCTCCAGGGATTGAGCAAAAGCACCGGCAAGGGAGAACACACCAAAAAGGGTCAGGGCGAGCAGGATGGTCTTCTTCCGACCGATCCTGTCCCCGAAGGTGCCAAGGGACATCGCGCCCACGCACATGCCAACGGTGCTGGCGGTGATCACCCAGGTCATGTCAGTGGCCTGCAGGCCGAAGTCTTCGGCGATTGCCGGTCCGATGAAGGCAATCGACTGGGTGTCGAATCCGTCCAGCAGTGCGATCACGAAACAGAGGACGACGATGGACCATCGTTTGATTCCCATGGGCGTGCTGTCGATAACGTCCTGGACGTTATAGGCGAGTTTAGTCACCGGTAACTCACTTTCGTGTGATGTTCTGACCCGACTGATCCGGGGGCCGGGCGGCTGCGGCCACTTCATTTTGGGCACGCGGCATTACGGCGGGTGGTGGGGATGATATTGGGGTTGGGCCCGGGCCGGGTGGTTCCGGCCCCGGCGCTGAAAAGGGGGCTTAGCCCCGGGGGTCGAGCACGAAGTTATAGGTGACTTCGCGGCCCTTGCCGTCGGCGCGCTCGGTGGGGGCCAGGACGAGTTCGGGCTTCACGGCCGAGGCGATGTCGTCGGCCACGTGCTCGTCGCCTTCGAAGTAGAGCTGGGTGGTGATGAGCTCGTGCTCCGGGGCTGAAACCTTCAGGTGCAGGTGGGCCGGCCGCCAGGCGTGCCAGCCGGCCGCGGCGATGAGGGCACCGCAGGCACCGTCGGTGGGGATCTGGTACGGCGCGGGCTGCATGGTGTTGATCTGGAAGTTGCCCTGAGCGTCGGCAATGATGGAGCCGCGGAGGTTCCAATCGGGCAGTCCGGGAGCGAACTGAGAGTAGAAACCGAGGTCATCGGCGTGCCACAGTTCGATCAGTGCCCCGGCGAGCGGCTGGCCGGCGACGTTCGTGACCTGGCCCTGGAACAGCAGCGGTGTGCCGGGTTCGTCGTCGCGCATCGGCAGGGTGGCCGGGGTGTTGAGCGTGGGGGCGTTCGGGATGTAGTACGGTCCCTCGATGCTGCCCTTGGAACCGTGGCGGCTGGAGTTGGCGACCTCCTCGACGGAATGCTCCACCCATACGTCCAGGAACAGCGGCCACTCGCCGTCCTCGCCGACCTGGATTAGCCAGGCCTTGAAGGCGTTGTACTCGTCGTAGGTGACCTTCTCGTCCAGGACGGTGTCGTTGATCGCCTTGATGACGCGGCCGGCAAGCGTGCTGACCCGCTCCTGGCTGGTGCCGGCGGCGAGGTGCTTGTTCTCCCGGAAGCGGGCGGTTGCCCCTGCGCCCGAGGAGGCTGCTGTGGCTTCGGTTTCCATTGTCATGGTGACTCCCTTGTCAAAAAAGAACGATGGTAAAAACGGTCGGCGGTTCCGGAGTGGCAAATTTCGCTCAGTGCCGTGCCGCACATCACATCCGGTGTTGATTCAACGGTAGGCCCGTAATTGATCGAGGGGAAATACCTATTTCCGGCCCATTGAAAGCTTTTGGATATGAATGCTCGAGTGAGGGGCCGGGCTATTCGACAGTGGACGGGTGCTTGGCCAGCGGCGTCACCTTGATGTCCATGTAGGGGAAGAGCGGCAGTCCGGAGAGCAGGGTGTGCAACTCGTCGTTGTCCGCGACGTCGAACACCGAGTAGTTGGAGTATTCGCCCACGACCCGCCACAAATGCGCCCAGCGTCCGTCGCGCTGCAGATGCTGGGAATACTCCCGCTCTTCCGCCTTGATGGCGTCGGCGCGTTCTTTGGGCATGTCCAGCGGAATATTGACGTCCATGCGGACCAGGTACAGCATGTGGTTCTCCTTGCGGGGTGGGGAGCGGTGTGCGGGCGTTCTGAGGTCAGGATGCGGGCCGGGCCGGGCTAGTCCTGCCGGTATTTCTGCAGCTTGTCGGCGTCGATGGCCGCGCCGACGCCGGGGACCTCGCGGACCCGAATGGCGCCGTTCATGATTTTTAGCGGCTCCGCGAGCAGGTCGTCCGTCATGTCCAGGTAGTTGGAGAGCTCCCCGGCCCGCCGGGAGCTGGCCTCGAACGCCGCACCAAAGGTGACCGTGGCGAGGCTGCCGATCTGGGTGTCGATCTGGTTGCCCATAGTGACGTCCACGCCGAGGCCCACGCAGAGGCCGAGGATCTGCTGGGCTTCGGTGAAACCGCTGCGCGCAGTCTTAATGCAGATCGCGGTGCTGCCGCCGGAAAGCAATTCGCGTGAGACATCGCCTAGGGTGGGGACACTTTCGTCGCCCACGATCGGGATGCTGGAACTCTGCACCAGCCGGCGCCGTCCCATCGCCTCGCCGGCATCGCACGGCTCCTCCAGCATGGACAGGCCCAGGCCTTCGGTCCTGCGCAGGACCTCCATGGCCTCGTTCGCCGTCCAGCCACGGTTGGCGTCGAGGTAGATCTCGGCGTCCTCGCCAAGGCCCTCCCGCAAAACATGGCAGGCCTCGACGTCGAGGGAGAGGGGCCGCCGCCCGGTCTTGAGCTTGAAGGTGTTGATGCCGAACGTTTCACGGAACCGCAGCGCTTCTTCCAGAAGCTCGGCGGCGGGCTTGAAGCCCAACATGTGCGAGACCCGCATGCTGTCGGTGAAGCCGCCCAGCAGTTTGTGCACCGGGGTGCCCAGCGAGATCCCGATGACATCCCAGAGCGCGATGTCCAGGGCCCCCTTGGCCGTGGGGTTGTTGACCGTGCGCCGGAGCAGCTGCTGGACCTTGGAGCGGTCCAGCGGGTCCAGCCCGATGAGTTGCGGGGCAAAGACCTTGGTCACCACCGAGACGATCGAATCCTGGGTTTCGCCGTAGGTGTAGGGCCGCGGCGGGGTGTCCGCGATACCGCAGATGCCGGTGTCCGTGTAGATCCGGACCAGCACGTGTTCCGCGGAAGTCACCTCGCCGCTGGCGAACTTCAGCGGCCGCGCGTAAGGAATGGCGTAGGGAATGGCCTCAATGCGGTCAATTTTCACGGGGTGGTTCCTTTGTTGCGGATGCGGGTTGTGACTGTGGCAGGGACTGGGCCGGCGACTCCGCGGGGCGTAGCGGGGGCTGTTGCTGGCCAGGGCCCGACGTGGGAGGTAAATCGAAGAGCTGCAGGAAGCTGCGCAGCAGGGGTGTCTCAGCGTCGCGGATCCAGGCAACGGCGAGGTCGACCGGCGGCGGGTTATGCAACGGACGGAAGACGACACCCTGAAAGGAAAACATTCGGGAAGTCATCGGCACTAGGGCGATCCCCATCCCCGCCGCGACGAGCGAGAGCAGGGTGGAGGTTTCCCTGGCCTCCTGGACGAGTCGCGGCTGGAACCCGGCTTTGCGGCAGGCGTCCACGACGATGCTGCTGACCGCGGAGTAGCTCGGATAACCGACGAAGTCCTGGCCGGCGAGCTCCGCCAGTTCCACGGTGCCCTTTTCCGCCAGCGGCGAATCCGCCGGGAGTGCCGCGACCAGCTGATCCTGTTCGAGCAGTTTGAGGGCCACAGTTCCGGAGCGGACTGGGGGTCGGAGGACGGCGACGTCGAGCCTTCCGTCCTCGAGTGCGGACTCCATCTGCGGCGTCAGCATTTCGCCCTGCACGGTGATGCGGAGCCCGGGAAAAGTGCGTCGGGCGGCCTGCACGATGCTGGGCATCAGCCGGTAGGTGGCTGTTCCGGTGAAGCCGACACGGAGGACGCCAGTGGCACCTGCGCCGACCTGCCGGACGTCCTCCTCCAGAGCTTCCAGTTCCTGCATCAGCAGCCGTCCTCGATCCAACAGGACCTGTCCGGCTGGGGTGAGATCCACCTTGCGCGTAGTACGCAGCAGCAAGGGTGTGCCGAGCTGTTCCTCCAGCTGCCGGATCTGTTGGGACAATGGCGGCTGGGCCATGTGCAGCCGCTGGGCTGCGCGGCCGAAGTGACGTTCCTCGGCTACTGCAATGAAGTACTTGAGGTGGCGCGTCTCCATTAGAAGCTCCCGGGCAGCTCGAAGCAGGCGATATGCCGTACTCCGACCAGCTTAGGAGGGCGGATTAGTTAGGGGAAATACCTATTTCGGAGCTATTGGGACGTTTCGCATACCAATCTCCGCCTGTGGCGGCCGGGCGCGGCCAGGCGCGCCCGGCACCAGGAACTGGCCGCTGCGACGGGGCTGCGGATCTTCTTCGCGGAGCGTTCCAGTCCCTGGCAGCGCGGAGCCAACGAGAACTTCAACGGACTGGCCCGGCAGTACTTTCCGAAGAGCACGGACCTGTCCCGGCACTCCCGCGAACACGTCGATCGCGTCTGCGAAGAACTGAACAAAAGGCCCCGCAAGGGACTCGGCTACCTTACTCCGGAAGCGAAGTTTCAGGCCGAGAAAAACGCCGCGCCGACCACCCCTGGGTAGACTCGAACACACCCGGCTGACCCGCCGGATTAACCCCAGCGTTGCGTCGATCCTTCGAATCCGCCCTACCCAAACGGGACAGTTTTGCGGGCAGGGGATGCGCGAATCGACGATTCCAGCATCCGTATGGGATTTTCCGCGACGGGGGAACAGCCCGGGAGTTCTCGCGGTGGGGGACCGGCTTACGATGAGTGATCCGGCGATGTGCTCGAACGCACGCTGATCAAGTTCTGGATCACTAAACAGGGCGCCGGCAGTGTGCTGCCAAAAGTCAGGGAGAGCGGCTTCACCGCCGAGCCTGACGGAGACGATGAGGACCCGAGAACACTCGACGTGAACAACGAACGGTGGGCAGAAGCCCTGGAAGCCGTCCGCCGCTATTTCGATTGAGGACCCCGGCAAGCCCGCCCCGCCGAGGTCCCCGGAGACTCGCAAGGCTGAGATCCGGGTCGGGCAAAATCTCGAGGTTCAGCAGTCCCCATCCAACGCGACTCACGAAGATCGACGTGGAATCAGGTATTGCCTACGGTTGCCGGGATTTCTGCCAGCTTGGTCGGGCCTGCTAAATGAAAATGCCCCGCCGTGGTCAAAACCAAATCGAAGCTATTGGCGGAGAAATGTCCGATCCCGACTTGGAAGGAGTCGGGAGGTTCCAGTGGGCCCAGTCCTGGGGGCGGGTGGTAGGCCGGCCGAGGAAGTAGCCTTGCACGGCCGGCACGCCGAGAACGGCGACAGTTGCCAGTTCGTCATGGGTCTCGATCCCGGCGGCGATGAGCGCTGCTCCGAGCTGCTCGGCGAGGCCGACCATGGCCTCGCTGAAGGCATGGCGGAGGGTGTCGGTATGGATTCCGGCGATGATGGTGCGGTCCAGTTTGATGATGTCGGGTTGGAGCTGCCTGATGTGGCGGAGCGAGTCGAAGTACGAGCCGGCGTGGTCGATCGCGAGCCGGACGCCGCGCTGTCGCAGGGGTGCCAGCGCGGCGACCAGGGCGGCGGCCTGCTCGGCGGCCAGAGCCTCGGTGAGTTCGAGGACCATGCGGCCAGGGGCCAGCCGGGCTTCCTCAAGCAAGCCCGGCAGCAGGGGGTCCAAGCAGGTGGCAGGGGACAGTTTCAGCGCCACGTACAGGTGTGGCGGGAGCTGCTGCGCGGCGGCGAGGGCGGACTCCAGCGCCGCGAATTCGAGTTCGCTCCCGAGCCGTGCTTCGGCGGCTTCAGCGAACCAGTAGCCCGCGCTGTCGCCCCCGTCGGTGACGAATCGTGTGAACGCTTCGACGCCGACGGCGGAGCCGGTGGAGAGATCGTAGATCGGCTGAAAAGCGGTGAGCAGCATCCTGCCTTTCAGGACCGCCTGGATCCGCGAGGCGCGCTCCGCCGCTGTCGGAGCCGGGGTTCCGGCCTGCGGCTGAATGGCGGCCCCGGCGGCCGGGGGTGCCACTTTCGAGGTGCCGGTGGGGAGCCTGGTCAGGGACCTGAGGGATATCAGGTGTTCCTTTAGAGCTGTTTCCGGGTGCCCGGGGTGGGCGGCAAGGTGCTCGCGAAGCTGATCCCGGATACGGCCTTGCTCCGGAGCGGGGTCTGAGAGCACTGTGTCGATAATGGCTGAGGCCTGCCGGCGTACCCCCGCAGTGTCGTTGCGGGAAGGGCCGCCGGGTGCCGGGTCTGCGGGAAGTTGGCTTTCGGGGAATCCTGGCCAGGACGACGGGTCCATACACATGGCTATTCCTTTGTTCCACGTTCCGGCTGAGCCCGGAACCGCCCCGCCTCTTCCGGAATCCAGCATCCTGGGATTCCGGAGGCGGCAGGCCGTAAACGGACTGTACCACGGTGCCGATATGGCAGGAAGGGACCCGCATGTTTGCCGGAGACCTCGAAATGACAGATAATTCAAACTGAATGACAAATCATGTGACGTTTGTTCACTATATTTGTCATTCAAATCATTCGGGCGGCGCCTGTCGCGACGACGACCAAACGGTCCGAGAACTCGTGCTTCGGGAGAACTACCGTCGCCCTTGACTTGGGGAGGCCTGATGGCTGGACTATTTGAACTTTTTGTTGACGCGCACTCACGGTACAGGCTCCGGCTAAAGGCTCCTGACGGACGGTCATGGCCGTTTCGAAAGCCTTTGATGACAAGCTGTCGGCGGTGTCAGGGATCCGACACGTGCGTGAGTACGCGGGGACGGGACTGATCCGGGACCTGTCTGTAGGCGAGCCGCTGATGCCGGGGTCGCTTATTGGTGCTGACGCTGTTCTTCCAGTCACAGCTGGCGCGCGAGCGGTTTTCTCACCGATCCGGGTTCCGATTGTCGCCGGCCGCCGGGGCCGCGTGAATACAGCGGGTTGAGGCGGAGAAATTCGGGGTTGCCCGGGAAGCCGTCCGCTGCCTCGATCCACGGGGCAAGTAGTTCAGGTTGGCGGCGGGAGGCTTCATGGTCGTCCAATCGGGCCAGGAATTCGCTGACCCGGTGAGCGCGGCGCGCCGGGGCGACTTAGACCGCGGTTCGGCCACCGTCGACGCCGTTGAAGGCGTGGGTACCGTAGCTGGCGCGAAGTGAGGCTACGAATCCGATGACTTCCGCAGTCTCTCCGATGGGTTCAAGAGGCGGAACCGGGGGAAACGCAATCATGAAGTATCGGGCGTGCACCGCCCAGATCAACTCGTCTGGCTGATCCCTAAACGCCGATATCGATGTTCTGTTCGCCTTTCCTTGGCTGCGGCGCGTTGGGCAGGGTCTTGCAAAGGCGGTGTGTTGCAAGAGGGATGCGTGAGACCCATGCTTCTCCAGATGCTTCATAGCGTTGGGCGTCGCGTCGCTCTGTGTCTCAGGTACTGCCCGTATTGTTGGTCATCAAGCACAGTTGTGAGACAAGGCCGCTGACGGTGGGCTCTGCGCGCCTGGCAAGGACCTTCGCCCGACCGGTTCTAGTCGTGCCCGTCCTCTGATAATAAGTAGTGAACGATGGCACGGTCAGGCGAGAGCCGGTTGCCAATCTTTAGCGGCCCGGGCCGGTCACCGTCTGTGAGCCGCCGTATCTTCGCGCCTTTCGTGTGTCTGCCCGTAGGGGACATCGCGACTTACCGCGACGGTGTAGGTCGTGTAACCGTGCTGGGTAACAAGGATGCCGTGTCGGCATTCCTTCATGGCGTGTTCGCGGGCGATCTCTACGGCGGCATTCAGGTCGTTCTCGACGGTGGCCGGATCGTGGCCAGTGACTTCCAGGACGACGTCCGAGTGGCGCTTGATCATCGTGATCTCTCTTTCTCGACGGGATGTGCCGGGACTCTCAGTGGCCACCGGCTTCCGCAGCCGGGCACAGCCGGAGAGGCGGAAAGCGGTGGTTCTAGATGCGGTGCCCGGCATTCTCTGATGGGGCGGGGCCGGGCCGTAGTATTCGGCGGGCTGGATCGGCGGAAGCAATCTCCTGCGGATCTGTCGCCAGTGTGGATCATTGGTGGGCCCGGCGCAATACAAAGTCCGAAAAGTCGGTTGTGGCGGAGCTGTCCGACTTCTCCGCCAGCAGCGTCCAGACCATCCCGCCTACTAGTTCTTTTTTGAGCACTAGCTCGACGTAACGGCCGCTATCGGTTCCTGCGGTTGGCTGGGGAACCGTAGCACGTCATTTTAGGCAGGCGCCGTTGGCTTTCTGTCGGTGCCGGTGGAAAATCTGAACCACTTCGTGGGCGGCGGTTTCTGACGAACGTCGCAACACTGACCGAACGGCTTCACAAGAACCGTAGTGGAGAAAGCCTTACGTGAGGGACGATGCCCGGCTAGGTAGTTTCGACAGGCCTATCGGTGGCGTGTCCATACTGGGACCAGCCGCCGACGAACAGTCTGCCTTTCCCAACTCCCAGTTGCTCCAGAACCAACAGATTGTGGCAGGCAGTCACTCCCGATCCGCAGTAGGCAATGATGTTCTCCGCGGAGACGATGCCGGCGCGCGCGAAATTCTCGCGTAGCTGCACTTCCGGGATCAACCTTCCTGAGGAGTCGAGGTTCTCGCGGCAGGGGACATTGACGGCGCTGGGTATGTGGCCCGGGCGGGGGTCGATAGGGTCTTGGTGCCCCTCGAAGCGGTCACGATTCCTCGCGTCCACGACTTTGTATTGTTCAGAGGACGCGTCCGAGATATCTGCGAGCAGGGTGCTGGGCCAGGATTGGGCCGAGAAGTCTCCTTCCCGTCTTTGCGGGGCCTCCGTAGCGAGTTCTCCCGGGTAGCTGGCGATGCCTCCGTCCAGGATCGCGGCGCTGCGGCCCGTCGATCGGAGCATCCAGACAAGTCGGGCCGCGATGACTCCACCTGCGTCGTCATAGGCGATCACGGTGTCAGCGTCACTAATTCCGGCTTCCCGCATCCCTTGGGCAAACACTCCGGGATCGGGCAGGGGGTTCCTCCCGGCTTCCTTCGAAGCTGGCCCGGAAAGCGACTCGTCCAGGTCGATGAAGACGGCATCGGGGATATGGCCAGCGATGTAAGCGTCCTTTCCCGAGGACCCGTCCAGATACCAGCGGGTATCCACCAGAACGAATCGTCCCCAGTTGCCGACGCACCAGGTCCAGTCGACAAAAGGCTGCAAGATCGAATCCCTATTGCTCATGGGATGGAGTCTAAGGCGAAATTCACATGTTGAGATGTCGATCTCATAAAATGGACACGCGTGGGGTTCAGGCGCGTTGCGAGATTCGTCAGAAACGGCCCCGAGAGCCAGTCCCCTCTGGGTGCCAGCCTGACCTAATCACGGCTATTCGGGGTGTGTACAAAGTACACACTCTGGGCTTGGGATCGGGTCGTATGTAGGGCGGATCGGGCCGGATTCCGCATGTTCCGAGGGAGTCCAGTGATTGCGGGGGAGGGAATGAAGTTTGAGTCCCACCTCGGGCACAGCATTCCCCCTCGTCAGAGGGGGTTTTTGCCTTAACGTGTGGACGTTGAGCCTGCTGGGTCCCTCTGACGCTGGTCCGCGGCCTGTGGCCTGGCGCCGCGTGGCCTGTTCGGTTGTGTGGGTGGCGGGGTCAGAGCCCTGGCTGGTGGGCTCTCCGCGTGCTGGGATGTGGGGTTCATTCGGGTCTCCTTTCTGGGTTGTTCTGGTGGGCGTGGTTGGTCGTGTACCCATTCATGCCGTGGGGTTGTGGTGACGACATGACCTGAAGGAAATTTCTTGAAGATTTTTCGCCACGATTCGCTGCTTCATAGTGGCGTGGGGAGAGGGTGGTCGGACGTTTGTCCGTCCAAAGGCGGGGTGCACAATGTACACACCGCGTATGCGTGATGCCAGGGCTCATCGGTGACCCTCCTTGCCCTCTTTCTGCTGACTGGAGTTCATGCAGCCACGAGTCCTGTGTGACATGAATTTTCGCGTAGGTTTTGAAGGACCATGCCCGGGCAGGCGGGCCAGCTTAGCTGGATGCCGGGATCCGCTGCGCCCCTGGACTGGCCTTCGACCAGCCCCCAGCTGATGCGCTTCTCCGTCTCTTCAGGCGGCCGGCGAAGTCCAACCCAATTTCAGCGACACGGCTGCAGCCTCTTGTTGGGTGGCACGAGGTATTGGAGAGTCATAGCCGCCCTGGACCTTGCTGCTGTGGTCTCGCACTGGCACGTTCTGCGAGTTCGGGGTGAACGGCAAGTGTCCGACGCCGACAGAGTCCCCGGTAGTGGCACTGGGTCCGCACGTTTTCCGGTGTGGTGCCCGGGGAAGTGAATACCCGGTCCAGCACCGGGGCGTTGCCGGTGCCCGCTACGCCCGCGGTGGCGAGGAGCAGGTGGCCGGTGCCGATGGTGTCCCTCTGGAACATTCTGGCGGCGTCCAGGTACCCGGCAACGGCGCGGCGGGCTACGTCGTTGAACTTCTCAAACATCGGCGTTCTCCTTCACGGGTGCGGAGCCACGGACAACGGCGGGGAGCTGGTCGGCGAGCTCCTGCGTCCGCAACGCCACCTTCTTGAGGAGAGTGCGGGTCCACACAGCTTCGCCGTCGATAGTGGCCTTGCGGAGACCACCGTGGGCGCGGGTCAGGATGTACGTCCCGTCCTCCATTGCGCCGGCTTCCTCGCAGGTGCCCACCCAGCGGACGGGAGCCGGGACGCCGAGGGTCAGCTCGACCGCGGTTTCGATCTCATCCTTGCAGGCGTCGAGGTGGTAGCCGCCGATCGGGTATGGGCCGTGGCCGTCGACCACGACGACATACCATCCGCCGCCCTTGAACTCCTCGAACGGGACGACAGTCAGGCCGGTGCGCGGCTCAGCAGGACCAGTCCACGCGCCTTGTGCGAGTAGCGGCGGCGGGGGAGCATCGAGCAGTAGTCGATCGTCGGGAGGCCGTCGGCGCGGGGATCAGGTTCACGGGTCATGCCCGTGATGTGTGCGGAACGAGGCAGCGCCCTCACCGGATCAACCAGTATGCATTGACAGTCCGGACGGTGACGGAGCAACCTAGTGCCTGTTGGGCCGGGGCGCCGGAGAATCAAAGACGATGGGGGACCCCATGATCACTGTCCGGTTCACTTACATTACAGGCATCAAGCGTGGCCTTTTCCGTAATGCCAAACTGTCGGGCACCTGGAACAGCTGGGGCGATATTCCCATGCAGGAAATCGTCGGAGATGACGGTTGCCCGGCTTTCGAATTGACCCTGAATTTCGACGACACCATGGCCAGCCAGGAGGTCAGGTGGGGCGTCCGCCTGGACGGGCCACCGGGCGCGAACCAATGGGGGATTGTTACTGAGGACCCGGACTTGGCCGTGATCAGACCGGAATGCCACACCATCCTGCCGCCGGCCGGAGGGCAGGTGGCAGCCCGCTACTATCTGACGCTCAGCCGGTTCCTGGGAGCCCAGAAGTTCTACCAGGGCGGCGCGGAGCTGCTCAAGTTCGCAGTCTGGGCGCCGAACGCGCAGAACGTTGAGGTTGTCTTCGGATCGCAGGACAACGGCTACATCTACGACGACGGCACCGGCATCGACGCGAACCGTCCCGTTGTGCCGCTCAAGAAAGTCGGTGGTGGCGACATCTGGGCCAGCGACCCGCTGACAGACTTCCAATCCCACGTGGGCTTGCCCTACATGTACCGCATCCAAAACGCCCAAGGCGTGAGGAGGATGCGCACCGACATCCACTCCCGCTGGCAGATCGGTCGCGGTGACGTAAACCCGAAGTACAACGCGTGGGACGGGAGCCCGGATACCCTGGACGGCGGTGTCAGCTGCAGCGTCGTCATCGACCAGGACGGGGTCCGCGAAGAGTTCGAACCGACCACCAACCCGCCGAAGCAGATCACCGACGACGAGTTCTGGTCCAAGGAGTTCACCGCCGGCTTGCCGGTGCCGACACGGCTCACAGAACTGGTGATCTACGAACTCCACATCGGATCACTGGGATTCGGCAAAACCGGCCCGGGCAACCTGCAGGACGCCATGGACTTCATCCCTCATCTGGTGTCCCTCGGCGTCAACGCCGTCGAGCTGCTGCCGGTGTCCGAATTCCATGGAAACGTCGGCTGGGGCTACGGGGACACACACCATTTCGTCATCGAGTCCAGCGCCGGCGGGCGCGACAAGTACAAGCACTTCGTGCGGGAGTGCCACCGCAACGGGATCGCAGTCATTCAGGACGTCGTCTACAACCACTTTGACGACAAAGCCGAACGGGCGGAATCGCAGTACGACTCGGAGCTGCCTGAGGAAAACATCTACTACTGGTATGAGGGGCGCTCCACCGACTACGCGAACCCAAACAACGGGTACCTGCAGAACGGGTCATCGGATCGCACCCCTCGCCTGTGGGAAGAGAACGTGCGGAAGCTGTTCACGAGCAGCGCCGCCGAGTTTGCCGAGGAATTCCACGTTGACGGCTTCCGCGTGGACCTCACCCAGGCCATCCACTTCAACCACTACCACGAAATCGACGGACCATGGTCGCAGGTGAACTCGGCAAGGATCTTCGGCCAAAAGCTGCTGCGGGAGTGGAGCCGGACGTTGAATCTCATCCGGCCTGCCGCCATCCGCATCGCCGAAGACCATTCGGAGTGGCCCAAGGTGACACAGCCAACGGACATGGAGGGGATGGGATTCAACGCGGCCTGGTTCGCCACGTTTTACCACGACCTGATCGGCGATGCGGACAACCAACAGGACAAGGCCAGGGTGCTTCACCGCGCCGGATTCGGGACGGACGACCCGATCCCGCTGAGCCAACTCTCCGGATCACTTGCCAAGACAGGGGATGCAAAGATCGCCTACCACGAGTCCCACGATGAGGCCGGAAACTCCGACGGCACCAGGCGCACAATCCTGGTGGCCGTCAATGGTGCCTACCTGGCCGGGCCGACAAGGGACGCTGCGGAGGCGCGGGCACGGGTAGTCGCCGGTATCAGCGT
This sequence comes from Arthrobacter sp. ES3-54, assembly GCF_029504395.1. GTDB lineage: Bacteria > Actinomycetota > Actinomycetes > Actinomycetales > Micrococcaceae > Arthrobacter. Next base: position 363,026 of record NZ_JAQFIF010000002.1, on the reverse strand, counting down.
CCTGTCGGCCGGCACGCCCATGTTTCTCATGGGCGAGGAGATCGGCGCCTGGGAAGCGTTTATCCACAACGAAATCCTGCCGAACCGGGAAGACATCCTGGGTGAACGCCACAGTCTGGGCGCGAACCTCTTCCGCTACTACCAGGACCTGATCAAGCTCCGCCGGACCAGCCCGGGCCTCCGATCACGAAACATCGACATCATTCATGCCGCCGATGACAACAGGGTCATCGCCTTCACGCGGACTGATGGGGCCGCGCATGAGCTGGTTGTCGTATCCCTGAATACCCGGCCGTTTGATACGGGCTACATCATCCCGAGTTCGGCGGACCGGCTGAGCCCCGGGCAGTGGCGCGAGGTCTTCAACAGCGACTCGAGGTTCTATGGTGGATCGGACCTTGGGAACTTCGGTGCCGCGCTGCCTAGCCAGGACGGACGGATCGAGGTGCGCTTGCCGGCCAACGCTCTTCTCGTGCTGAGCAAGATGTGAAGCCGGGTGGTTCTCCGGTTGGCGGTCCTGACTGCCGGCGAACGCGGTGATGCCCTCACCGCTAACAGCAAGGGCATCGAAGGGTCGAACGCGAGAGCCGGTGTCAGAGCCCGGACACGTCCCGTAAACGCGTTCTTTCAGAATGGTCGGGAGGGACGCTGCCTCACGCAGTATGAGTTTGGTTGTCCACTGTGTGGCCCACATCTACGGGGCGGGGATTCTGCTCGATTTCGTCGTGTCGAGTAGTTTCAGCTTCAATGACTACATGCCTCCAGTCTGGTCTTTGCGCCAAAGCCTTCCTTCTGACGCTTCATGGATTGCCGAGCTCCGCGCTCAGGTCATGCGTCCCGATCTCGAGCGCCTCGGACGCTGGGATCCGGTGCGCGTCAAACAGCGCTTCCTCACGGGCTTTCACCCTGCGCATACGTTTGTTATCGAAGTTGAGGCCTCCGCAGTGGGTGCCATTGCGGTCCGCCCCGAATCGGATGAGCAATGGATTGAACACTTCTACCTAGCTCCCGAGTACCAAGGGCAGGGTCTGGGGAGCGCAGTGCTGCGCCATGTATTGATGGCGCAGCACGATCACCGGCCTTTCCGGCTAAACGTTCTTCAGGGCAGCCCGGCGAGACGCCTCTACGAACGCAACGGATTCGTCCACGAGCACGAGGATTCGATCGATGTGTTCCTCGTCGCCGAAACGGACCAGAAGGTCGTTCCCAGTGGAACCTGCTCCCTCTGAATGTTCCGCTAACGGGACACTTCAATGGCCGAAGACTCAGCTCACTCACGCAGGCAGTGCTGTCACACCGCGGGGGCGATGTTCTGGTTCAACCGGAATAGATTGGTGGGGTCGTATTCGTTCTTCAGTTCCACGAGCCGCCGGTATGTATCCGCCGGGTACGACGCCCGGACGAGCGTCGTATTCGCTTCACCTGTGAAATTCACGTAGGCCGCCACATCCGGACCGAGCGCGGACGTCACGCCCCGGGCCCATTCGACGACATCCGCGAAGCCTTCCGCCGTCGGCGTGCGCGCAATAACATTGACGATGAATTCTTGGTCGCGGAGTGCGAAGGCCGTTGCTTCGGCAGGAACCCGGCCGACCGCGCCGCCAAGGTGGTGCAGGTGAATCTGCGTCATGGCGTTGGGCAATGCCGCAAACGAGTCCAGCAGCACGCGCACGGACGCGTCGTCGGCGGCGCGCAGAAATGCCGAGCGGAAATAGTTGTGCACGCCCCGCGGGTACAGCGGATCGAGCGCCTGCTGCCACCCCGCGTACGGGTTGGCCGCGAACACATCGGCGATGACCGTGCCCAATGACCGGAAGGGCGCGGTGGCGGCCTCGCCGGCATCGAGATCGCCGGACCAGCACCCTCCCACAGCGATGACCGGCTTGCCGTGCACTGATTCTGGCAGGAACGGGACCGGCGGCGCCGTGGCCATGTTGACCAGCGTGGTCAGCTCATCGGGGGCCGCCGCGCAGGCCGCCCGATAGCCGCGCAACACCTGCGCCGCCTCTTCTGCGGGGTAGAAAACCAGGCCGGAAAGGACGATGGGCCCCACTTCGTGCAATTGATAGTCGAAGGACGTCACCACACCGAAATTGCCACCGCCGCCGCGCAGTCCCCAGAACAAATCGGGGTGCTCGTCGACATTGGCGTGAATAAACTGCCCGTCGGCGGTGACGACGTCGGCGCCGACCAGGTTGTCGCTGGCCAGCCCGTGCTTGCGCACGAGCCAGCCGATGCCGCCGCCGGTGGTGAAGCCGGCGATGCCGGTCGAGGACACCAGGCCACCGGTCACCGCAAGCCCGAATTGCTGGGTCTCTGCATCCACGTCCTTCCAGGTACACCCTGCCTGTGCCGCCACGCGGCGGCGGGCAGGGTCCACCTGGACCCCCTTCATCAGCGAAAGGTCCAGCACGATACCGTCGTCGACGGTGGAAAACCCGGGGATCGAATGGCCACCGCCGCGAACCGACAATGGCAACCCCTCGCTGCGCGCGAGATCGACCGTGCGGATCACATCTGCCACACCCGCACAGCGTGCGATGAGCGTCGGGCGGCGGTCGTGGGCCCCGTTCCAGATGCTGCGTTCGTGGTCGTAGTCCGCGTCCCCTGGGCGAACGACCGTGCCGCGCAGGCCGGCGGCGAACTCGGCGATGGTGGCCTCGCCGATGCGGGTCGGCCCAGTCTGCGTCGTTGTCACGATGCGTTCCTCCTGATTGCTGTTTGTTTGTCAGATCCATTTGTCAGATCCAGGAATAACGCTAGTGAACCGTCCTCAACGAGCACTCAACGCCGTTTCAACATCATCATCCGAGTCCCGCCTACGCAGTGCGGCCAGCCGCTGACCAGCGATGAGGCATCTCGTTCGGTCGAAAATCGCCCCAGCCCTGTCAATTTCGCGGGCCGCCCGATGCGGGTCGCCGAGCTCGTTGGATAGTTCTGCCACCATCAACCGTTGCCAGCCAGTGTGTCGCCGCCATGGGGCGACCCTTTCCGCTGCCTGCCTGTACATTTCTCGCGCTGCCCGGACCTCCCCGGAGATCAGTTCGGCGGCACCGAGAATGGTCAGCGTGGCGCCCATCCCCACCTGATCTCCCGCGGACTCGAACCCTGAAAGGCAACGCCGAGCGTCTGTCAGGCCGCGGTCGATATCACCACCCATGGCGCGGAGCAGGGCGATATTAATCTCGGTCAGCAGCTCGCCGCGTCGGTCGCCCAGGCCGAGCCGAAGCTCCCGCGCCAAGGACAGGGCCTCATCGGCCGCGCTGTGGTCGCCACAGTCGCGCAGGATGCAGCCAAGTTGGTGAAGTGTTTGCGCCCTAGCCAGGTCATCTCCCAACTCGGCGAAATGTTCGGCTGCGTCCGTGATGACGGATATCGCAGACTGCGTGTCCCTCGAAAGCCTGGCCGCGTAGCCGATCGCGGACAGCACGTAGCCTTTGGCTTGGATGACGCCAACCCGCCGGCCCAACAGCAGGGTCTCCTCGACGCAGGGACCAACCGTCCGGCGATCGGGACCAGTTGCAGGCTGGGCGTGATCACCGGCAGGAAGGGTGGAGTGCTGGTCTCAGACTGTGCGAGTTCGCTCAGGCAGGTGTTTAGGTGACGGGCGGCGAGTGGTCCGTCCTCCCGGGACAACGCGCACTGGCCGAGCAGCCAACTGCTGGCAGCGCAATGTTCGGGTCTGCCACCCTCGACTGCCTCGGTGTGCACGTCGGCTGCCAGCTGTTCGGCCTCGTCCAAGTCGAAAGTGCTCCAGGCGAGCGAGGTCTCAATGAGCCGGGCCATCGCCACCTCGTCGGGGTTGCCGATCTCCCGCATGATTGCCAGGGCCTCCGCGCCGAGCGCCCGATGCCGATCGCCGCGGCCCTGCCGGCTGTCCAGCCCGGTCAGGCCGATCAGAGCGGCCGCGCGAGGCCGGGTCGAGTCGGGAGCCACCGCCAAGGCACGCTCGACCCAACGTGCTCCCTCGACCGCGTGACCGCGGACGAACCAGAACCGCCACAGGCTGGCGACGAGCCGGAGCGCGGTCTCGGGCTCGTGTGCGCACGACCAGCGCAGCGCAGCGCGCAGGTTGTCGTGCTCGCGGTCGAGCACCTTCGGCTGTTCGATGACCACCCCGGTGGCCCGTTCGGGATTGTGGGATTCGGCGACGGCAAGGAAGTAGGTGCAATGCGCAGCCGCCAGTTGAGCCGCCTCACCTGCATGATCGAGATTCTCGTGGCCAAACTGGCGGACCGTCTCCAATTGCCGGTATCGGGTCCCGGCGCCCCTCCTTTCGGTGACCACCAAAGACTTGTCCACCAGCTTGGCCAACAGGTCGAGCAGTTCGACTTGCTGGAGGGGCGCGTCAGCGCAGACTGCTACCACAGCGTCGAGGGTGAAACCACCCGCGAACACAGACAGCCGGCGCAGCAGAACCTGCTCCGGTTTGGTGAGCAGTTCGTGGCTCCATTCCAAGGTGCCACGCAGCGTCTGGTGCCGCGTGACGCCGCTGGTTCCCCCGCCGAGCATGGACAAAGCATCGCCCAATCTCTGGACGATCTCGGCGGGTTCGAGTACGGCGGTTCTGGCCGCGGCCAATTCCAGGGCCAGCGGCATCCCGTCGAGCCGTCGGCACAACTCTGTCACCCCCTGCGCGTTGTCGGCGTCGAGCGCGAAACCCGGCCGGACCTGCGCTGCCCGCTCAACGAAAAGCCGGACAGAGGGCAGACGGCCCAGCTCGGCCAGGTCGAGAGCGTCGGTCCGCAGGGGCGAGGGCAGGGGCAATGACGGGACCCGGTAGGTGTACTCTCCGTCGGCATGGAGTGGCTCCCGGCTGGTGGCCAGCACTTTAACCCCAGGGGATCCGTCGAGTAGCGCGACGACGAGTTGCGCACAGGCCGCGAGCAGGTGTTCGCAGTTGTCCAGCACGAGGAGCAGCGAGCGTCGCCGCAGTTGGTCGACCAGCGCTTGCACGCGGCTTGGTGCCGCGCCGGAATCCAACCCGAGGACCTCGGCTACGGCATCGGCCACCAGCAGCGACTCCCCAACGGCCGCGAGGTCGACGAACCAGACTCCGTCCACGTACTCAGGACGAACTGTCTTCGCGGCCTCCAATGCCAGTCTGGTTTTGCCGCTGCCGCCAGCCCCGGTGAGGGTGAGCAGGCGAGCATGGCCCATCAGCCGCTCGACGTCAACGAGCTCACGCTCGCGCCCGATGAAGCTTGTCAGCGGGGATGGCAGATAACCGATGGCATCGTCTTTGCCGGTCACGCCGGCGGGCTGGTGGAGGCGCTCCTCGGGCGGCGAGCCGGTCAACAACTCGCGAAACAGTCCCATCGTCCGGGTGTCCGGGTCGGTCCCGAACGCGTCGAGGAGTTCGTCGACCAGCCGCTCATATCGTGCCAATGCTTCCGACCGCCGGCCCATCCCAGCCAGCACCACCATCTGCGCGCGCACGGCCCCCTCGTGGATGGGATCGGATTCGAGCGCATGGGTGAGGATGATCAACGCTTCCTCCGGCGCGCGCTGCGCCACCGTGGACGCCAGTTTCACCAGTACCTCGCGATGGATTTCCCGGAGCTCATCGCGGCGTGTCGTCAGCCAATCCGCATCCGGCAGCTCCGGCAGAAGATCACCACTGTACAAGTCGGCCGCATCGCGCAGGCTTGCCTCGACGCCTGCAGCCAACGCTGCCACGGCCGAACGCTCGAACTGCAGGACATCGACATCGACCGGGCCAGTGTCATCCAGCACGACCACTTCACCGCGGATGGTGAGCAGCCCGTCGCTGACGGCTCCAGCGCTAGTGAGCGTACGGCGAGCGACGTACAGGGTCTGATGCAGATTCCGTGCGGCGGCCCCCGGCTCCATGTCGGGCCACAGGCGGTCCAGTACCTGCTCGCGACGGCCACGCTGACCACGCGCCAACGCCAGCATCGCCACCACGGCCTTTGCCTTCTGCAGCCGCCAGTGGCTGTTCTCGACGGCGTTCCCGTTGACGTACACGATGAACGAGCCGAGAAGCTGGATGCGCAACCCGCTTTGGGTAGGCTTCATGGTTCTTCAGTATCCGCTCGCCAATCGGCGTTGTCGAACAACGAAATTTCCCACACGCTCGCTGCCTTGGCGCACTTTGTGAGCGGCCCATCACTAGCAAGCAAACCACCAGAACCACAGCAGCCAATCGCCCCCGTCCGGCTGGATTCAGCAGTTTGGGTCGACTGTAGTGAGCATGACCGCCGCCGCCCAGCCGTCAACGCCGGGCCGCAGGAGCGGCCGTCCAATGCCGGAGGCCAGTCCCTCCAGTTGATCGTCCGTCAGGTGAACCGCGCCGCCGTCGTGCCCGGCGACCACGGCCCGCCGCTGGACTTCCGTTCCACCATGTGCCTTGACATTGGTCCGCTCCATTCAGGTTTGCGCGGCCAACCGTATGGGTGCCTTCCCACAATGGAGCCATTGCCGCCGGCGCACAGCGCACGCGACCAGCGGTGATCATTTCTTCTCTCCCGGCCGCTGTCCCGACGGGATCCTTGCGGCGGAACGGATGTTCGAAGGGCCGGGTCTTAGCATTGGGCGTATGAAGGCTTGTAACGTCCGGGCATGCTCAGGGAGACTGCAATGACGGGTGACAGGGATAGGGATGCTACAAGGCGCCCGCGGCAGGCCCGGCCGCGTGACGCTCTTGGCCGGCCGCTGCCGTACGGGAGCGCTGGCGTCGAGCCGGTCTCGGAGGAGCCGCTGCCGCCGGCGCAGACGTTGGTTTCGGCCCGGAGTCTGGTGGAAGCAGGCCGGGCCTTCGCCGCCCATGAGGTACTCGAGGCCCGGTGGAAAGCCGGGCCGGCCGAAGAACGCAGCCTTTGGCAAGGTCTCGCCCAGATCTGCGTCGGGCTCACCCACGCCGCCCGGGGGAACAGCATTGGTGCGATCCGGCTCCTCGAGCGCGGTGCGGGCCGACTCGAGGAGTACGGTTCCGGCGACGGGCCGACCTACGGGCTGGACTTGTCCGCCGTTGTGAGTTGCGCACGTGACCGGATCCGCACCGGCCCCTGAGCCGGCGACCGGCATCCCCGCGGCAGGCGGCGGAGGCACTAATTCCGGGGGATTAGACGGACTTTCATCGGCTGCGGTGTTAATTCTTGGCGGTTAGCGATGATATTTGTGTGGCTGAAGTGCAGGCGTGGGCGGACGGGCTTCAGGAGATCCGGGAGCTGATCGGCGGCCGGTTCCCCGGGCAGAGCCCCGGGAAAACGCTGTGGCATACCTGAAAGGCCTGCTCTCGGCCGAGGAACGGAAGAACTCCTGGACGCTCTTGGAGCAGGCCAGCCGATCGATCCCGTACCGGATGCAGCGGTTGCTCTCGATCACGGACTGGAACCCGGACGCACTCCGGGATGACCGGTTCTCTTATGTCGTGAAGCACCTCGGTGCAGCCGACGGGTACAGGACCTGCGGACACGGGGGTAGCGAATGAACGACCATGCGGTAAAGATCGCCGGCGGCGCTCCGACGGGACTGATGTTGGCGGGCGAGTTGGCTTTGGCAAAGGTCGACGTCGCCGTCGTCGAGCGGCGTCCGAACCAGGACCTCACCGGCTCGCGCGCGGGTGGACTGCACTCGCACACCATCGAGATCCTCGATCAGCGTGGCATCGCCGATCGGTTCCTTGCGGAGGGGCAAAAAGCGCAGGTCGCGGCATTCGGCGGGACGCAGTTGGACATCAGCGACATTCCGACTCGGCACAACTATGAACTCGGGCTATGGCAGAAACACATCGAGCGCCTACTCGCCGGCTGGGTCGGCGAGCTGGGTGTGCACAACGTGATGGCCAACCCCGCCGAAACCAACCAGTGGGCAGATCTGTTGGCCATCACCGGGCAGCTCTACGGGCCGCCAGCGGGCACATCGACTGGCCGCCCGCGGGCAGAACCTACTGGCCATTGACACAAGGCCATGCGGGCACAAAATAGCGCCACGGAGTGCTCTCCGTGGCGCTTGCTTGCTGATGAATTGCTTGACTTTATGAACTGCTCGACTGCATATGTTTGCGTTCCGAAATGTGCTCCACCAGTTCGCCCACACGCTCCTCCGAGTAGTTGCGCGCGATGTCACCCTGGCTGATGATGCCGACCAACTTGTGGTCAGCAATGACCGGGAGCCGCCGGACCTGGTACTTCTCCATCATTTCGATGGCGGCGTCAACGTTCGCATCGGCGTCAATCCAGTGGGGCGCACCGGTGGCGAGGTCGCGGGCCATCATCTCGCGTGGATCACGGCCTACGGCAACGCACTTGAGCACGATGTCCCGGTCAGTGATCATGCCCTTCAACTTGCCGTCGTCACCACAGATCGGCAACGATCCGCAGTCCAGATCCAGCATCATCCGTGCGGCATCTACGAGGGACTGGTTCTCCTTAATGCACTGTGCATCCGTACTCATGAATTCACGTACGGCACTCATTGGTCCTCCTTCATCGATTGAGGTATCGACGCAGAGTCACCGGGCACATGCGCCGATGCTGCCAGCCTACGCCGGGGCCAGCGCCGATGTCGACGGCGGTTCCTCCCCTATTTGGGAACTTCAGTTAACCACCGGGGAGTCGGGCAGTTCTTCGGTTTTTCGGGCACGGCCGGGCCGGCCATCTGAAAGGCCGGTCAGGATGGCATTTCCGGGCACCGGGGAAGGGCCAGGTTTCCGTGTCCTACATGGCCCCGGGCGACGCCGAGCCGACCACCATCATCCGTGCTGTACGTGACTGGCACCCTGACTATAGCCAACTCGCCGCGGCATCAGCGCTCGTCGGAGAAATCCGGAGGGGGCGCCGGGACCTCGAATCAGCCGAGCGCGAGCTAGACCTGATAATGGCACGAGTCAGATCCCACAATTCGCGGACAGGGCCGGGCGGAACGAAGGAGGCGGGCTCAGCCGCACACGGGTCGTGACGGATATGTTGCAACAAAGAATTTGTCAGAACAAACAAGAATCGCATACCCGCGAGTCGGAAGCGGTGGGCTGGCTAAGGGCTCAGGAAGCGATGAAATTGGGTGTGTAAAAGTGCACACTTTGGGCTTCGGACTCGGTGGTACTGGTGCCGGATGAGACCGGATTCCGCATGTTTCCGAGGGGAGCCCAGCATTTGCAGGGGCAGGAATGCAGTTCGAGTCCCACCTCGGGCACAGCATTCCCCCTCGTCAGAGGGGGTTTTGGCTTTAATGTGTGTAAATTGACCCTGCTCGGGTCCCTCTGACGATTGTCGCGGCCGGTGGCCCGGCTGCCCCGGTGACCTATGAAGTTATGAGAGTGGCGGGTTCAGGGCCCTGCTCCGTCATGCGGGGCAATTAGGGACCTTTGGCGCACGGTCTGCGGGGAAGTCTGCGGACCTTGACGGCTTGCCCCAGGCTTGGCATCGTGGAAGTCGGATCGAGGAGGCGGGCACCATGCAAGAGAAAAGCTGGTCGGTGAACATCGTTATCGACGAGCATGAAAATCAAACGCGGGCCACGGCGCGATTGAGGGCCGAGAACCGGGCCGAACTGGAAGGTGTCGGGCTGGCCAGGCTGAATCCGGTAGACTCCGATGTCCCCGAGATCGGGGACGAGCTGGCGACCGCACGCGCCCTAGCAGACTTGGCGCATCAGCTGATCGAAGTCACCGCGGCCGACATCGAGAAAATTACCAAAGAACCCGCGCATCTCCGCCCTTAGCCCTGCCCTGCCGAGTGTTGGTCCTGCCGGCGGGCCGGAATCCCCGTGACGAACTCGGCGGCACACTCGGCGATCATGACGGCCGGAGCGTTGGTGTTCCCGGTAGGCACGAGCGTGCTCACATGAGCCCTCGCACCTTCGGGGGGATGTCATTCCCTGGCTCGCCGCGGCGTCGCTTCTTTCAGCGGCACCAAGGAGGGGCCCGGATAACCGCGCCCTTCCTGCATTTAATGGCTATGGACGACGGCTAGCTGGTCGTGCCGTTGCCGTACACGGAGCCCCAGTGCGAAACACTGTAGGACAGGCCGAAGCAGGGAGGACCCCACGGCCAGGTGACCTGACACTGCGAGTAGGAGTCACGCTCGAAAGTTGTACCCACCTCGTAGCACTGCTGGATACTGATGGCCACACCGGCGGCAAAGTTCGTGAAGCAGAAGTAGGAACCCTGGTAGCCGGCGTAGGAAGTCTGAGCCGAGGCCTTCGACCCGTTGTAGTAGAAAGTTCCGTTGTGGGTGACGGTGTATGCGCCTCCGGTCGTGAACCAGGAGAAGTGCTTGGAATAGACGGCATCGGCGGCGGCTGCTGCAAGGAGTTCGGTACGGTCGGTGGACTTCATTGTCGTATCGGCCAGGATGTCTACGGCCGTCACAGACCTTGCCGCGGTAGTGGTCGACGTCGTCGTCAGCGTGCAGTCCACGCCCTTGACGGTGTGGCCGGCAGCCTTCGCATTGTCCTGTGCCGCGTGGGATTCCTGCGAAATTCGTTTGGTTGTCTTTTCGGTCGATGAATTGACCAAGTCCTTCTTAGGTGCCGCATTTGCGGGCGCCTCAACGGGAAAAGGCAGTCCGGCGCAAGCGAATTGACATGGTTTTAGTGCGAAATTTCATGTCCTCTCATTCCTTCGCTGGTCGGCGACGAGCCGATAGAGGCACCGCCAGACAGTTGCTCACCTGGGCCGCGCAATGGCCCGAGCGCAGATTCGCTATCGAGGGCGCCAACGGCCTGGGACGCGGAATTGCCCAGATCCTTGTGGCCTGCGGGGACTCCGTTGTCGATGTCCCTTCGACACTTGCCATGAAGGTCAGAGTCCTCTCCACGGGCGGTGGCCGCAAGAGCGACCCGGCCGACGCGTTTGCCGTCGCCAATACCGCCCTGCGGCAGACGAATCTGCGCCCTGTGGCCGCCGAAGACCAGAGCACGATTCTGCGCCTGCTGGACGAACGCCGCGAAGACCTCGGCCACGAACGCGCCAAAACAGAGGCCCGCCCTAACAGGGCCAGCCTCACCCCTTAAAACCCTTCCTGCCTGCCCGGGTACTTCCGGCCAACATTCAGCGACCGCGCCGGGAGCAAAGGTCCTCGCTGGGCTCGGGCTGCAGAAGCATTTTCTTCATTTTTGCCTGCTGTCCTGCGGATCGTGCGTGCCCGCTCCACCGGCACAACCGTCCCGCGGACGACAGCGCACCGGATTCCCGGACCTCAACACCTACAAGGCGGTGCAGCAGTCCTCGGGGCGGTCGCCGTCGGGCCCGTCCTGCAGGGACTCCGCAAGCCGGTGAACGACCTCTGGCTGCACCGTAGAGGACATCGTCAACACCGTGGCCATCACGGCCATCCAGGCCCAGTCGGTGACTGACGGCTAGTCAGCTGAGACGCTAGACTCCGGCGCGCAGCCCGCGGAGGCGGGGCGCGCCGATGCGTAGGGTGCTAGTCGTTGCCGTCGCTGCGGTCGGCGCGGGCAATGGGGAGATCGCCGAGCCGGTCCACTTGCTCGGCCAGGGCGTCGATCACGGCGCGCAGCTGGACCTGTGCCACCTTGGTGTAGGTGCGGACATACTCGATCTCCTGAATGGTGTCGGTGTGGCCGGCCGCCGTGGCCGCCGGCACAGGAGCGGCCTCCCGTGTGGCCACGGAGTCCTCGGCGCGGCGCAGGATCTCGCTGTACTGCGTGCGGGCGCTGGCTACGAGGTCCTTCGAGTACTGCTCGGCCTCGGCCACGAACTTCTCGGCGAGAATCTGCGCCTGCGTGATGACCTTGACCATCTCGTCCTTGGCTTCGGGGCTTGCTGCGCCCGGCTGGCGCTGGTCCGCCTCGATTTGCTCGGCAACTGCACGAAGGAACTCGTGGACAGATTGCTGGTCGTACCCGCGTCCCACCACCTCAAACGAGGCGTTGCGGATGTCGGAAGGGCTGATGCGGCCTTCTGGGCTAGCGGTGCTCATGGTTCACTTCTCCCTGGTCTGCGCCGGTGGCCGAGGAGTTGTCCTCGACACCTGCGTAGTCTTCGTACCGTATATCGGCGCGCGGTGTGCCCGCCGCGACGAGTTCGCTGATGGTGTGCCCCACCATCGCCGTCGATCCGGCCACGAGGGCCAGTCGGCGGGGGGCCTCTGGATGTGCAGCGGCCACGGTGCCCACGTAGCCTTGGGCGCCCGGGAAGGTGGCGTCGTCGGAGACGACCGGGTGGTAGCTGAACCACGGCTCCCTCGAGGCTAGCTCGGCGAGCCGCTGCTGGTCGTAGAGGTTCCACGGGACCCGAGCCCCGTGGAAGAGATCCACCCGCGGCCCGCTGCCGCGCTCTTCCCATTGCTGCCGCGCCGCGTCGACTATCGCGGCCATCGGGGCGAGCCCGGTCCCGCCCGCAATCATGAGCAGGTCTCGCGTGCTCTCGAGGGCGAGTTGGTCCCCTACAGGGGCGCCGATGCGCACCGCGTCGCCCACCTTGGTCCGGCGGACGGCGGCGGTGCTGAAGAGGCCGCCGGGGATCAGCTGGACGTGCAGTTCGATTGTGCCGTCGGTGCGAGGGGCGTTGGCAGGACTCAGGTGGCGCCAGGTCCGCGGGAGTGCGGGAACCTCTACCGCAGCCGACTGGCCCGGCGAGTACGTGAAGCCGTCCGCGACACGGACCTCCAGGACAGTGACATCCAGGCTGCGGCGCTCGACGGCGGTGACCTCGCCTTCCCACCAAGGCGGAGTAGTATCCGAGGCCTCCTCGGCGGCCATGACCATGACCTTGGCGATCAGTCCGTACGCCTCGGCCCACGACTGCGCTACCTCGTCCGTCCATTCCGGACCAAGGTATTTCTGCAGTGTCGCCAGGAAGGAAGCCCCCACCATTGAGTACTGCTCCGGCGTTACGGAGAAGCGGCGATGGTCGCGGCCGAGTTGGCCGATGAACCCGGCCACCTCGTCGATCTGATCCGCGTGGCTCACAATGTGCCCGAGGGCGGCGAAGAGTTTGTCCCGCTGGCCGGCCATCGAGACCGGGAACATTTCCCGTAGCTCCGGGTGGGACAGGAACAAGTGCGAGTAGAAGTATAGGGGGACTTCGTCCCCGAGCGCGGCCGCCATGGACCAAGTCCTTTTCAGCTCACCGGCATCCATCGAAAGGCCCTTCTGTCGGGGTCGTCCTCCGCCGGTTCCGGCGGAGCGGGCCCCCCACAGCACCTCGGCCAACCTACCCCATTGCTTGAGCACCGGTCCAACAGACGTGGGCGCCCATGCCGCAGACCGGAACCCGCCTCCCGGCACTTCAACCGTGCTGGGACCAACCGGCCAGCACACCCCAATCCTGCCCAAAACGGGGGTCCGGAAAACAGCAACGGGAGAAGAGCAGCTGGCCGGTTACGCACCGCTCCCCGCCCGCCACGTCCTCGGAAAAGGACACACAACCCTGAACGAGGTCATGATGTTCCTTCTTTCGGTTTGCAATCTGTCGTGGTCGGTCGGTTTCGACTTGCTGGTCCTAGTGGGGCGAGCGAGGCAGACAGGTCGCGGTGAATTGATTCGTCGGCGGTGCACCAACGGCATCTCCTGCGCCGATTCGCGCCGCTCGTTTGCCGTCCCGTGACTGAGCGCTATTTCTAGAGTCCCCCAACCGTGCCTGCCCTCAGTGTAGGAACTGGATTTGATCAGAGGCGGCGGAGGAATGCCGACCGTCGGCCATAAAGGGTGAGCAGGAGGGCGGCGATGCCGAGGGCGATCATGACTACCGGTAGCGCCAGTCCGCCGAATGGCGTCAGGAGGAGTGCGCCGAGGATGCCGGCGCCGAAGATTGCCAGGTTGAAGGCGACCGGGAGGAACGCGTTGGCGACGTCGGCGTTTTCGCCTCCTGCGGTGGTCAGCGGGCCCTGCAGCTGGGCTGACGCGCCGCCGAAGGCGACGCCCCAGAGGGCGGCGGCGATCACGATGGCCAGGGTCGATGTGTGTCCGATGAGCAGGATGACTCCGGATGCGACGAACGCGGTGACGCTCAGGTGCAGGAGGGGCCGGGGGCGGCGGTCCAGCAGCGCTCCGGTGATGGCCACACCGATGACCGATGTGATGCCGTAGATCAGCAGGACGAGGTCGGCGGAGAGGCCGGTTTCTGTGGAGCGGAGGTAGGGGGCAATGTAGGTGTAGATGGTGCTGTGGGCGAGCATCCAGACGACGATGACGGTGAGGATGAGGGCGACTCCGGGGATCCGGAACACGCGCCCCAGGGGAAGCCGCGACGTGGCCGGTTGCCCGGGGGCATCAGGGACGAATGCGATGATCAGTGCGACGACGACGACCGCAAGGACGGAGAGCGCGCCGAAGGCCCATCGCCAGTCGACGGTCGTTCCGATCCAGGCGCCGAGCGGGGTACCGAAGGCGAATCCGAGGGGCGCTCCCGTGGAAACGATGGCCAGGGACAGCCCGGCGTTCTGGGGCGGGCTGATGCGGCGGCCGTAGGCAGCGAGCATCCCCCAGATGATTCCCGAGAACGCGCCGGCGAAGAATCGGGACACGAGAGACAGCGCAACCTCGGGGGAGAACGTGGTGAGCGTGTTGGCGAGCACGAGTCCGGCGATACTCGCGAGCAGCAGCGGCTTTCGTCGCATACCGCGGGTGAGGGTGATCGCGGGAATGGTGGCGAGGACCGTGCCAAGGGCGTAGGCGCTGACGAGCAGACCGACAGTTCCTTCGCTGGTGTGGAGGCCTGCTGCGATGACAGGGAGCAGGCCGGCTGGCATGGTTTCGGTAGCGACGAGGATGAATCCCATTGTGGCCAGGACGACGAGCGCGACCAAAGGCAGTTTTTGCTGTGCCTTGGCTTCCGGTGCAGGTGTTCGTGTGGCGGCGGTTGTCATGTGGCCCCTTTCGTGCGGGTCGGTGATGCCGGGATCGGGCTTGGAGATCGGACGCCGCGGGAGGTCTATCCCACGGGCCGTGGGATAGACCTCCCTGGTCTTGGTGTGCGCCGTGTTGCCCGCTATCGGGCGGGCAGCCTCTATGGGTGTTGCTGGGCCGTTAGGCGAGGTAAATCGGATCAGACTGTGAGCAGCACCTTGGTGGCGCGGCGCTCGTCCATGGCTTTGTAGCCCTCGGGGGCCTGTTCCAGGGGCAAGGTGAGGTCGAACACCTTGCCGGGGTTGATCTTGCGGTCCCAGATCAGCTGAATTAGATCGGGCAGGAAACGGCGCACGGGGGCGGGGCCGCCCTCGAGCTGCACGCCCGTGAAGAACAGGTCCAGGCCGTTGAGCTCGACGTCGTGGCCGACTCCGACGTAGCCGATGCGGCCGCCACCGCGGGCGGCGTGGATGGCCTGCCACATGGATTCCTGGGTTCCCACGGCCTCGACAACGCCGTGGGCGCCGTATCCGCCGGTCATCTCCTTGATCTTCGCGGCTCCCTCGTCGCCGCGTTCTTCGACGATGTCCGTTGCGCCGAACTCACGGGCCAGCGCCTGCCGCTCCGGGTGCCGGCTGAAGGCGATGATGCGCTCGGCGCCCAGCTGCTTGGCGGCCAAGATCGCCGAGAGTCCGACAGCACCGTCTCCGACCACGGCGATCGTCTTTCCGGGCCCTGCCTCGGCAGCGACTGCAGCATACCAGCCGGTGCCGAGCACGTCAGACGCTGCCAGCAGCGACGGCAGCAGATCCGCCTCAGGTACTCCGGGAGTGGGGACCAGCGTGCCGTCCGCATGGGGGATGCGAGCGAGTTCGGACTGGGTGCCCGTCATGAACACCCGGTGGATGCAGCCGGACTGGTAGCCGGCCTGGCAGACCTCACACGTGTTGTCTGAGGCGACGAAGGAGCCGACAACGAAGTCGCCGACCTTGACGTTCTTCACGTCCTGACCAATCTGCTCGACCACGCCCACATACTCGTGGCCCATATGGGCCGGTCCATCCAGCTTCTCGATTCCGCGATACGGCCAAAGGTCAGAACCACAGATACACGCTGCAGCGAGCCGGATCACCGCATCGGAGGGCTCGACGATCTTCGCGTCCTCAAGTTCTTCGACGCGCACGTCACCGGGGGCGTACATGACAACACCACGCATAATTTGTCCTCCTTCTGGTTGGGTACAACCAGTCAAGCTCGATTTCCGTGCGCGGGGGAGTCACTGTTGAGGGGTGTACCGAGAGGGTACCCCTCGTTCGACCCCGCCCATTTACCCTTGAAGCATGGATAACCGGGCTGAAGTGCGTGAGTTCCTGATGTCACGGCGCGCACGACTCACTCCAAATGAAGCCGGCATTACTCCGGGGCCGAATCGTCGAGTGGCCGGGCTGAGGCGCAGCGAAGTCGCGCTACTCGCCGACGTCAGCGTCGAGTACTACGCCAAGCTCGAGCGCGGTTCGATCGCGGGGGCGTCCTCGTCCGTGCTCGAATCCGTCGCCCGCGCACTCCGCCTTGATGACACCGAGCGTGCGCACTTGTTCGACCTGGCCCGGGCGGCAGATGGCATCCCCACCTCCGGTAGGCCCCGCAAACGCGCCACCACCCAAGCCGGGGCCCGCTTGAGCCTGCAGTGGGCGCTGGAAGCGATCACCGAGGGCGTCGCATTCATCCGCGACCCCTACCAGAACCTGCTCGCGACCAACGCCTTGGGGCGTGCCTTCTACTCGCCGGTTATCGGAGACAGTGGCCGCACCCCGAACCTCGCGCGGTTCCAATTTCTCGACCCGGCTTCGCGGGACTTCTACCCTGACTGGGAGCTGTTCAGCGAGATGTGCGTCGGCATCATGCGTGCCGAAGCGGGCCGGGACCCTCACGACCGCACAATGCAGGACCTCGTCGGAGAGCTCTCGACACGAAGCGAGACCTTCCGCGCCCTATGGGGCGCGCACAACGTACGCACCCATGGCTCCGGAACCAAACGCTTTCATCACCCCGTGGCCGGGGAACTTACCCTAGCGTACGAAGAACTCGCGGTCACCGCCGAGCCGGGGCTCGTGCTTATGGTTTACACCGCAGAGCCAGGTTCCCCCTCGGCGGAACGACTCCGCCTCCTCGCAAGCTGGGGAGCGAGCGAGCACACGCCCCCCGAAAGGCACCGAACCACGAGCTGACAAATGTTTCACCCGCTCTGGCCCCTGAAAGCACAAGGATTTTCTCTTCTCGAGCTATTTATGGGCAACACCCCTGGGGCAGGGGTATGCCCGGCCGGCGCCATTTAGCATTGCGAAGATACCGCCATTTAGCCCTGCGTAGGGCCATGCCGTTAGCCGGCAAATGCCTTGGATGTGTCTGCCTCTGAAATGGGCCCTGCAGTGATGCCGTCGAGCACTTTGCGGAGTCCCCATATGTATTGCTCGGTAGATATGTAGCCGGCCATTGTGCCTGCCGCGGCGGCGGACAGCGGGTGGGTTTCGGTCGGGATGGCCGAAAAGCCGGTTTGGCGTGCTGCTATCCGTTCTGCTTCCGGAGGCAACCTGTGTGTTTCTCCGGACTCCGCGACTTCCAGGGCTATCGAGCCGAAGACGTAAACGATCAGCAGATAGGCCGCCTTGGCAGCGTCCCCTGGCGTGAGGCCGGTATCCACGAGAATCCCCATGAGTCGCTCGTTCAGGGCGAGTGCGTGCGGGCCGTTCATGGGGCCGCCAATCGTCAGGTTGACCGCGCCCGGGTGCGCGGTGAGACGTTCCCGCAGCTCCAGGGCGAGAGCTTCAATTCGTTGGCGCCATGGCACGTCGCGGTCCGCGAAGACGGCATGGTCGACCTGTCCGAGCAGGTGCTCGACAATCGCCTGGACCACCGCGGCTTTGTCAGGAAAGTAGGTGTAGACCGCGTTCGGGGCGACGCCGACCCGCGCGGCGATGCCCCGGATCGATGCCGCCTTCATGCCGCCCTCATCCAGAAGGTTCAGAGTGGCCTCCAGGATCTCCTCCTCCGTGAGGGCGCGGCGGGGTCCGGGCCTGGATTTCCTGGCTGGTGACGTCATCTTTTCGGATCCTCTCTTGACAATTTGCTGTACGCCGTACAGTATTTGCACATCGTACACTAATTGTACGGCGTGCAACATTCTCTGAAAGACAGACATATGACAACCACTTACCCGGACAGGAACCTCCTACGGGTTACCGGCGGATTGTTCGTCCTGAGCGCCCTTACGTTCGCGGCAGCAGCTACGACCCTCTCGGTGACGTTTGACTGGCCGGACATCCTGCGGGAACCGGCCAGCGTTGTGCTGCCGGCCTTCGCTGCCGGCGGACCCACGTTGGTATGGACCTGGTTTGCGTTGGCCTGGACCTACGGGCTCCTTGCCGTACCGGTCCTGTTGCTGCCCGCAGCTCTCGGCCTCCGCGAAAATCCGGCCCTGCGGGTCGCCACCTACGT
This sequence comes from Arthrobacter sp. ES3-54, assembly GCF_029504395.1. Classification (GTDB taxonomy): domain Bacteria; phylum Actinomycetota; class Actinomycetes; order Actinomycetales; family Micrococcaceae; genus Arthrobacter. Next base: position 344,756 of record NZ_JAQFIF010000002.1, on the reverse strand, counting down.
CGGTGCTGCTTCGGTGCTCCTGTCTCTGATCGGGTTCCTGCGCTGGGTGTTCGTCGTTCCGCCCCTGGCCGGCTCCTACGTGACGGGTGATGCAACGACACGTGCGGCGGTGGACGCCGCCTGGACAGCCCAGCACCAGTTCGGCGGGGCGCTGCTGGGAGAACACCTGGGCCAGCTGCTTATCATCGCGTGGTCAGTCACACTCAGCGTGATCATCCTGCGCAGCGGGATCCTCCCGCGCTGGCTCGGTGCCGCCGGGCTCCTCGTCAGCATCGTCTACCTACTGAATCAGGGCGACATCCTTGCCACCGCCGTTCCTGGATTCCCCGTCTGGGACCTGGCCGGCCTCCTCGGCAGCACGGGCTGGGGATTGTGGGTGGCCGCTCTGGGCGTTTGCATCCTGGTGCGCTCCGCCCGCCGCAGCTCCACAGCCACGACCCCCTCCGCTACTCCCTCCCCGTCAGCACCCACAGAACCCCGACAGTTCAACGACCGGGAAAAGGAATTGATCGCCATGAACCGCATCAAAGCATCCCGAACGACGTTCCTCCGCAGTTGGCTACTCTGGACCGCCGGATTCCTTGCGCTGCCGCTGGCCGGGTTCGCCGGAAGCGCGGTCATAGGACGCGTGGACGGCCCTCTGGCCGCCCTGGCCGGTGGAGCCATCGCCGGCCTCATCCTCGGTGCCGGCCAGACACTCACCAGCAGTCGCCGGCTGCAGGCACGAAAATGGATCCCCGCCACTACCATCGGCATGAGCGCAGGACTATTCCTCGGCGCCGCCGCCGTCAGCTACCGCACCTCCCTCGCCGATCTTGTCCTCATGGGCGCCATCAACGGACTCGTCCTCGGTTGCCACCAGGCCCTGGCGCTGCCCCGCCGGGCGCACCTGCGCTGGATCTGGGCCGCGGCCATGCCAGCGTTATGGGCCCTGGGGTGGACTGTCACCACCCTGGCCATGATTCAGGTCGGCCAGCAATTCATCGTCTTCGGCGCCAGCGGAGCAATCGTCGTCACCGCAATCGCCGGCCTCCTGCTCCAGATTCTCATACCCGTCCGGCCCGCCACGGAACATCGCCCGGAACAGCCTGCCGCGAAGGCAACAGCATGAGCGCGGGACTGCATGTCATCTTCGGCACCGGAGCCATAGGTCTCGCCACATTCGACGCCCTCCGGCGCCGCGGCCGAACCGTCCGGCTCGTGAACCGGTCAGGACAGGCACGCGTCCCCGACGGCGTCGAAGTCGCCGGCGGGGACGCCAGCGATCCCGCATTCGCCGCCGACGCAGCCCGCGGTGCCGCAGTCGTTTATCAGACCATGAACCCGCCGTACCCCGAGTGGGGCACGCAGTTCCCAGCCCTGCAGTCCGGTGTTCTCGCCGCCGCCGAAACCACCGGCGCCCGCCTGGTCAGCATGGAAAACGTCTACATGTACGGACGACCCGACGGACACCCGCTAACGGAAACCCGCGCAAACAACGCCCATACGAAGAAGGGCCAACTCAGGGCCAGGATGTCGCAAGAACTCCTCACGGCCCACGACGCCGGCCGCGTCCAGGTCGCCATCGGCCGCGCCTCCGACTACTTCGGCCCCCGCGGCGGTGCCCAATCCAACCTCGGCGACCGGGTCTTCCCCGCAGCCCTGGCCGGGAAAACCGCCAATGTGCTCGGCAACCCGGACCAGCCCCACACCTACACCTACATCCCTGACATCGGCGAAGGTCTCGCCGTGCTCGGCGAACACCCCGACGCCCCGGGAGAAATCTGGCACCTGCCCAACGACCCCGAAACCCGCACGACACGAGAACTCGTCGACATGATCTACAAACTTGCCGGCCAGCCCCGCGCCAGGCTCCGCGCCGTGCCGCCGCTGCTCCTGCGCGGCCTCAGCCTCATCAACCCCACTGTTCGTGAACTCCTGGAAATGCAGTACCAATTCGAGGAACCCTTCATCGTCGACAGCACAAAAATCGCTGACAAGCTCGGTCTCGAGGCAACCCCCATGCATGAGGCCCTCACCGAAACACTTCTGAGTTACAGACCTGATAAGTAGTGTGCAAGACCGGCACCCCGGGCGCCGATCGTCTGTGGATGCCCCATCCGGCGCCCACCTCCGGCGGCCCGCGGAGGGAAGCTGCCCCAGGATGGCTTCGTTCCCCGCCTGTACCTGAGAGTGGCGCGGTTCGTGGTCTAGGGCCGGGTGCCGTAGATGAATTCCTTCGCGTGATTGACGGCTACTCTGAAGGCATCGTTGCGGAGGGTGATCTGTTCGTCGGTATCCGTCGGGCTGGACTCGATGTACGTCGCGTGTCCGGGGTGCAGCCCGCAGATGTCCCCGGCGGGCGGGAGAAAACGCCGAAGGAGCGGTGCCGGGGCTCGTCGGCCCAGTTGGGGACTACGGCCACCGCGGCACCGGAGTCCGGGTTGATCCATTGCGCCCGGGGGAGGGGTTCGTGTACCTCGGGGTCCAGGAACGGGGCTGTTCCCTTGCCCCAGCGTTGTTCAAAGCGTTCGTAAACGCCGGCATCAGATGGGCATCGTACGGGCGCCAGGCGCTCGCGGCGCGGTTACCATTCCCGAATCGTGTGGTAAGCGGACGGCGGCGGTCTAGGGCTTGTTCACAGCGGTATCCACCACAGGATCTGCCGTCCAGGGCCCGGTGTCAAGGAGGTCAGGGCCGGAAGGACCGGGGTCCCGCTGCGGTGGCGGAGGCTCCGGCGGCGACTCCCGCCGTTGCCGGTCGTAGGCGGCCCGCTTGGCGGGGTCCCGGAGAACGGCGTAGGCATCCATGATCTTCTGCAGTTCCAGCGCCCAGGAGTTCGGATCTGCGCGCACGGCCTCGGCGGCGCGGGTGTCGGGATGAAGGGTCCGCATCAGCGACCGGTAGGCGCGTGCGACCTCGCGGGCCGTCGCCGCAGGACCCAGATGGAGAACCTCGTATGGATCCCGGCTGTGCTCTCTCATGGTCCAGGCTCCCGTCTGCTGTTCTGTTCCTGTCCGCGCCCGGAGCCGCGCCGGGGACCATCGGTGCGGGATGCACCGTCGGAGCCGTATTTCGGTGCGGAAGTGGCGCGGTGGCGTGGCTTCTCTGCATCGCCCTTACTATTCCGGCGGCCGGCAGAGTGCTCCCGTCCTGCGAGCCTGACCCTGGGGTGGGTCAGGCTGCGTTGATTTCCTGACGCTCGTTCTGCTCAGAGGTGATCTCGATGCGCCGTGGCTTTGCCCTTTCGGCCATCGGGATCCGCAACGTCAGTACCCCGGCGTCGTAGCTGGCCTTCACGGACTCAGTATCGAGCGCGTCGCCGAGGATGAGCTGGCGGCTGAAGACACCCCGGGGACGTTCGGCGGCGATCAGCTCCGTATTTTCACCCGTCAGGCCCTTGCGCTCTGCCCTGACCGTGAGGACATTGCGTTCGACGTCGATGTCCACCGAATCCACGGAGACTCCGGGCAGGTCTAACGCGACGACGAATTCTTCCCCCTCCTGCCACGCGTCCATGGGCATGGCCGCGGGGCGGGCCGTGGTGCCAAGGACCTGCTGGGCGAGCCGGTCGAGCTCGCGGAACGGGTCGGTACGCATCAGCATGGTCTATTCACTCCTTGCAGTCGATCCTGTCATTCCACCTCAGCCGATTATCTGTGGTGGCTGGCATAGATTTTTTATAGCACTGGTGTGAAACTGGAGCAAGGGGATTTTTGAGAATTTTTGAGGCACCAGCTGGGCGCGGTCCCTGGCCCTACGTTGGCCACGAGGTCGTTGACGAATGGCGCCTGCCGATCCACGACAGGCGGCCGGCGGAAATCCGGACGTCGGTGCGGGCAGCTGCTGTTCGCGCCGACCGCCCGGGCCGGCGTCGGAACGCCGCTCCGCCGAGGGCGCTTACGCCAGCAAGCGCCCGAAAGTTCTTGCCGACGGCGTCAGCGAGACAGCAGCACGCCGACCTGGGTCCGGATGTCCTGCACAATCTCGTCGATGCTCAATGCGGCGTTCACGCTTGCTGCCATGCTGAGGAACATGATGGCGGTGACGACGTGTGCCGTCGTTGCGGCATCGTGCGCACCGACCAGCGGGTGCCTGCCCAGGACGGCAGCGATGGCCTCCTCGGTCTGCGCGACGATGGAGAGGGCTTCAGCGTGTCGGGGCTCCGTGGGATCGCCGAAGACCATCTCCCGCAGGTATGTGCGTCCGTTGTCGACCTGGACGCGGTTGCATTCCACGATCGGCCGTACGATTGCCAGCACCGCATCGAGGACTCCAGGAATGGTTGCAGCATCAGCCCGACCTCGCTGAAGCGCTTCGGCGTAGTGGGCGTTCTGCACGAGCAGGAGCAGCTCGCCTTTGGTCTTGGCGTAAAGGAACAGAGTCCCGGTGCCGATGTCCGCTTTGTCGGCGATCTGCTGGGTCGTGACGTCCTCGATGCCGTGTGCGGCCAACAGTTCGCTGGCCGCGGCAGTGATGCGGTCCAGCTTTTGCTGCTTGTTCCGCTCGCGCCGTCCGACCGGCTGGGAGGCGAGAGACATGGTGAGTATCCTCCGGAATATATTCTGACTGCACTCAGTTATGAGTGTAGTCACTACTGTGTGGGTTTGAATTTTCTTCGTTCATTCTCCCACGCAAGGGCGGAGCCTGACGTCCGACCACGCGAGGTAGTGGCGCCGAAACCCCACGACGCAAAGGATCGCACGCATGACTTCCTCCCTCTGGCAGCCCTTCACTCTCGGCAGCGTGGAGCTGCCGCACCGGCTCGCGCTGGCCCCGCTGACCCGGAGCCGCGCGAACCCTGACGGCACCCCTGGCGAGCTGGCCGCGGAGTACTACGGCCAGCGCGCCTCACTTGGGCTGGTCATCACCGAGGGCACACAGCCGTCCGAGGATGGCCAGGGCTATCTGAACACCCCCGGCATCTACACTCCCGAACACGTCGGGGGATGGCGAAAGATCGCCGACACGGTGCATGCAGGCGGCGGAGCCCTGTTCATCCAACTGATGCACGTCGGCCGGATGTCGCACCCGGATAACACCCCGCACCACCGTCAGCCCGTTGGCCCGTCGGCGATCTCGGCCGAGCAGGACATGTTCACTCCAACGGGCCCGCAGGAGACCCCGGTGCCGCGTGAGCTGAGCGCCCACGACATCCAGGCCACCATCGCCGGGTTCCGCCACGCCGCAGCCTCCGCTATCGCAGCGGGAGCGGACGGCGTGGAGATCCACAGCGCGAACGGGTACCTGCTCCACCAGTTCCTCTCGCCGAACTCGAACCACCGCACGGACGAATACGGCGGATCGGTGGAGAATCGGTCCCGGTTCGTCGTCGCGGTCGCCCGCGCGGTGGCCGAGGAGATCGGGGCAGACCGGACCGGCATCCGCATTTCACCGGCGTTCCCGCTGGGCGGAATCAACGAAGGGGACCCCGCCGACGTCCGGACTCAGTACCTCCACCTGGTTGGCGAACTCGCCACCCTGAACCTTGCGTACCTGCACGTACACCACCTCGGTGACGACGAACTGCTGCGGTCCTTCCGCGACGCGTGGCCTGCGGCCATCCTCGTCGTCCGGTACGGGCGCGACCGCGAGCAGATCGCCGACGACATCAACGCCGGGCTCGCGGACATCGCGCCGCTGGGCCGCTTCGCCCTGGCGAACCCCGACATTGTCGAGCGCCTGCGCACCGGCGCGCCGCTGAACGAGCTGGACCCGGCCACTCTGTACGGCGGCGGCGCGGCCGGGTACACCGACTACCCCGCTCTGGCACACGCCTAATCGTCTGCCGCGGGCCGCACGCCACCGACATCACACACCCCCTACCCAGCAGAACCATCAGAAAGAAGAAACTCATGCCCTCACTCAACGGAGCTGTCGTCCTCATCACCGGAGCCAACGGCGGAATCGGCACGCAGTTCGTCCACGAAGCCCTCGCCAGGGGAGCTGCAAAGGTTTATGCCTCCGCCCGCACACCCCGCACTTGGAACGACGAGCGCATCGTTCCGCTCGCCTTGGACATCACCGACTCGGCCTCCATCCAGGCAGCGGTCGAGGCGGCACCGGATGTGACCGTGCTGATCAACAACGCCGGCGCGTCGGTCTCCAGCCCCGGGATCCTCACCCACACGGACGAGGAAATCCGCAGCAACGTCGAGACGAACTTCCTCGGTCCGCTCTTCGTAGCCCGCGCATTCGCTCCGGTCCTGTCAGCAAAGGACGAAGCAACGATCATCAACATCCACTCGGCCCTGAGCTGGTACGCCGTCGCCGGCATCTACAGCGCCACCAAAGCCGCCCTCTGGTCCGCGACTAACTCCCTCCGCCTCGAACTCGCTCCCGCCGACGTGCACGTCGTCGGCGTCCACGTCGCATACGTCGACACCGCGATGGCCGCGCACGCCACCGACCCGAAGCTCGACCCGGCCGTGCTGGTGCGCACCGTATTCGAGGCCATGGAGGCGGGGGAGTACGAGGTCCTCGCCGATGACACGTCTGTCCAGCTCAAGGCCGGACTCAGCGCACCCCTCGAAGCGGTCTACCCGCAGTTGGTGGACACGCACGCATAGGCGAACAACCGGCGCCACCGCGTTCACCAAAAGTGAGCGCGGTGGCACCACCCCTGTCAAAGGACGCCGCGGCCTACGATGCCCCAATATGAGCCGAAGGAACTGGCGGGTCAGCAGATCGAGCACGGCCGCGGGGCGCAAATATTTTACTCACTCGGCTGACGCGTTCGAAGTGCCTACTCCTCAGCTGACGCGTTCGGAGTGCCTACTGGAGCTGGCCAGCGCGACGCCGTCCCACGCCAATGGCTGTGCCCGCCCGTATTCACGGGCGGGCACAGCCACAGTGCCTCTCTGCTCTGTTGGCGGGATCTTGTCGGGTACGTGCTGGTCAGTGGGCGAGGAATTCTACGGCGACGGGGGAGAATCGGTCGTGGAACTGGAAGATGCCGCCGTGGCCCGAGTCGGGGTAGATGATCAGCTCGGATCCCTTGATGCGCCGGTGCAGGTCCTCGGACAGGATCGACGGCACCATGCGGTCGTTGTCGCCGTTGGCGATGAGGGTGGGGTGGGTGAGCTTCGACAGGTCCGACGGCGCGGAGCGGCCGAACTTCTGGATTGCCTTCAGCTGCGTCTGGAAGGCTTTGGTGCTGATCGGCTTGTCGCGGTCGACCGTGCGCTCCTGCAGGCGCTTGATGAACGCCTTCGCGGCCGGTTTGCCGGCCGTGTTGCGGTTAAAGAACAGGAACTCCTTCGGGTCCGCGCGCGTCAGGGCCGCGCGGACGATGTCCCAGTAGGTGGTGCCGACGACCTTGTCCATGTCCTTGCCGCCGCGCGGCCCGGTGCCGGCCAGCACGACCTTGCGGACCAGGTGGGGATGCTTGAGGACCAGGTCCTGGGCGATCATGCCGCCCATTGAGAAGGAGAAGACGTCGACCTGGTCGAACCCGAGGGCCTTGATGAAGGTGTAGGCGTCATCGGCCATTGCCTCGATGCTGTCGGGAACCTGCCCGGTGGAGGCGCCGACACCGCGCTGGTCGAAGGTGATGACGTGGCGGTTCTTCGCGATGGGGTTGATGATGCGGGGGTCCCAGTTGTCCAGGGTCGCGGCGAGGTGCACGAAGAATACGACGGGGATGCCGGCCTTGGGCCCCAGCTCGCGGTATGCGTAGGTAACGCCACCGGCGGTGATGGTGCGTGTGGCCGCCTCCGCGTACGAGGTGACGACAGAGCCGTTCGGGGTGGTGAAGCTGCTCATGCTGGTTGTCCTCCTAAGTGTTCTGTGAGGTGAATGGCTGCCGGCGGCTCAGGAGGGAAGGGTGACGACGGCTTTGCCGCGGAGGCCGCCCTTGGCCAGCGACTCGAGCGCCTGTGGGGTCTGGGCGAAGTCGAAGACCTGCCCCACGACCGGGCGCAGCACGCCGTCGTCAACCAGGGCGGTGATCTGGCGCAACTGGTCGCCGCTGGCACGCATGAAGAGGAATTCGTAGCTGACGCCGAGCTTCTTCGCCTGCCGCCGGATCCTGCTGCTGAGCCCCGCGATGGCCAGGCGCAGCACAGGGTTCAGAGCGGCTTTGCGCGCGAACGCCGGGTCCGGCGGACCGGCGATTCCGATCGCCTTCCCGCCGGGCCTCAGGATGCGCAGTGACTTCACGAGGTTCTCCCCGCCGAGGCTGTCGAGCACCAGATCGTACCCGGTGATGAACTGCTCGAAGTCCTGCGTGCGATAGTCGATCACCGTGTCCGCGCCGAGGTCGCGCACGAAGTCGGCATTGGAGGCACTTGCGGTGGTCGCGACGGTGGCGCCGAGGTGCTTGGCGAGTTGGATCGCGATCGACCCGACCCCGCCGGCCCCGGCGTGAATGAGAACTTTCTGCCCCGGCCGCACGCTGCCTTGCTCAACGAGGGCCTGCCACGCCGTAAGTGCAACCAGCGGTAGCGAGCCGGCCTCCTCCATGCTGATCGATGCAGGTTTCAGTGCCAGATCGGCCTCGGTGATGGCGATGCGCTCGGCGAACGTGCCGATGCGGTCTTTGTCGGGGCGGGCGTAGACCTCGTCACCGGGCTTGAATCCGCGCACCTTTGCCCCGACACGGATGACGGTGCCGGCGGCGTCGTTGCCGAGGACCTGCTGGAGCTTGTACGGGAGGATCTGCTTGAACTCACCCAGGCGGATCTTTTCGTCCAATTGGTTGAGGCCAGCTGCCTGGACCTGGACCAGCACATCGCGGTCGCCGACGGTCGGCTCAGGGACGTCTGCTGCGCGCAGCGGCTCCTTGTACTTGGTGACGACGAATGCCCTCATGGCGTGCTGCTCCTCTATGACGTGCGGTAGGCTAAAAATGAGCCTATTCAATTTTGAGTGCACTCAAAAATATTGTCAAGTAGGACCGTTAGGTGCGCGCGGTCATTTGAATGTTCCCGAAGACGGGGGATAGGGAGTTTCGGGTGCCCACCGATCCTGGGACGAGGATCAAGCACCGAGTCCTGCTGTTCGGGTACGACCTCCGAAACTATCAGCCCCGAGTCGGTGGTGGGCGCCGCACGGTACGGCTTCTCCCTCACGATCGCGATCATTGGCGGGGAAACAACACGCTTTGCACCCTTCGCGGGGCTGTTCCGGCGGGCCTGGCTGAGTTCGGCCAGCCCAAGCGCCCCGTCGGCGTTCATTCGCCCGGACACGTTGCCGCCACCGATGACCAAGCGATCGAAGAGTTCTGGCCCCACTACGAAACCGCGTTCGCTGAAGCCGCCAGGGTGCGAGGATTCAGGCCCCCGACGATGCAGAGCTTCCTCCGGGACATAGGCCCGGGGGCGCAGGAGTTCTTCGGCCAGTCCTTGGCGGCGGTGATCCGGGTGTGGTGAGGTCGGCGATGAATGCTTCCCAGGAGCGTTCGTTCCCGGGCGCTGACGTCAGCTGAATCCGGCTCTCTAATATCCTGCCTCCGGCGAACGCCCCAAGCGGGCCTGAGGCGACGTAGCATCAAGGTATGGGGGCAGCCAGGAGTGTGGCGAAATGTTTGAGAGATTTACGGACCGTGCCCGTCGCGTAGTTGTGCTTGCCCAAGAAGAGGCACGCATGCTGAACCACGGTTACATTGGTACCGAACACATCCTGTTGGGTCTGATCCATGAGGGTGAAGGTGTTGCCGCGAAAGCCCTTGAGTCCCTTGGCATTTCGCTCGACGGTGTCCGCGAGCAGGTCCAGGAGATCATCGGCCCGGGCCAGGAGTCGCCTTCCGGCCACATCCCCTTTACCCCTCGTGCCAAGAAGGTCCTGGAGCTCTCGCTGCGCGAGGCCCTGCAGCTGGGCCACAACTACATCGGTACCGAGCACATCCTCCTCGGCCTCATCCGGGAGGGCGAGGGCGTTGCCGCCCAGGTGCTCGTCAAGCTCGGCGCGGATCCGAGCCGGGTCCGCCAGCAGGTCATCCAGCTGCTCTCGGGTTACCAGGGCAAGGGGACCCCAGGCCCCGGCCAGGATCACGTTGAAGCGATTCCCTCTGGTTCCGTTGTTTTGGACCAGTTCGGCCGCAACCTGACCCAGGCGGCGCGCGAGAACAAGCTGGACCCGGTGATCGGCCGCGAGCAGGAAATGGAACGCGTCATGCAGGTCCTTTCCCGGCGCACCAAGAACAACCCCGTGCTGATCGGCGAGCCCGGCGTCGGCAAGACCGCCGTCGTTGAAGGCCTTGCCCAGGCGATCGTGCGTGGGGATGTCCCGGAGACCATCAAGGACAAGCAGCTGTACACCCTGGACCTGGGCTCCGTGGTGGCTGGCTCGCGTTACCGTGGTGACTTCGAGGAGCGCCTGAAGAAGGTCCTCAAGGAGATCCGCACCCGCGGGGACATTCTTTTGTTCATTGACGAGATCCAGACCCTGGTGGGTGCCGGTGCCGCCGAGGGTGCGATCGATGCGGCCTCGATCCTGAAGCCGTTGCTGGCCCGCGGCGAGCTGCAGACCATCGGTGCGACCACGCTGGACGAGTATCGCAAGCACATCGAGAAGGATGCCGCGCTGGAGCGCCGTTTCCAGCCGATCCAGGTCAAGGAACCCTCCGTGGCCGACGCGATCGAGATCCTCAAGGGCCTCCGGGACCGGTATGAGGCACACCACCGGGTCACCATCACCGACGGCGCGCTGGTCGCCGCCGCGAACCTCTCGGAGCGTTACATCTCGGACCGGTTCCTGCCGGACAAGGCGATCGATCTGATCGACGAGGCCGGCGCGCGGCTGCGCATCCGGCGCATGACCGCCCCGCCCGAGCTCAAGATCATGGACGAGAAAATCGCCGCCATGAAGCTGGAGAAGGAATCCGCGATCGACGCCTACGACTACGAGGGTGCCGCGTCACTGCGCGATGAGGAGCAGAAGCTCGCCGGCGAGCGTAAAGAGAAGGAACGCCAGTGGAAGGCGGGCGGCCTGGACGACATCTCCGAGGTCGATGAGGACCTCATCGCCGAGGTGCTGGCGAATGCCACCGGCATCCCGGTCTTCAAGCTGACCGAGGAAGAGTCCTCGCGCCTGCTGAAGATGGAAGACGAGCTGCACCAACGTGTGGTGGGCCAGGATGAGGCGATTAAGTCGGTTTCGCGATCGGTCCGGCGCACCCGTGCAGGCCTCAAGGACCCCAAGCGTCCGGGCGGCTCGTTCATCTTCGCCGGCCCCACCGGCGTCGGCAAGACCGAACTGGCCAAGGCCCTCGCCGAGTTCCTGTTCGGCGAAGAGGACGCGCTGATCACGCTGGACATGTCCGAGTACTCGGAGAAGCACACGGTCTCGCGGCTCTTCGGTGCCCCTCCGGGCTACGTGGGCTACGAGGAAGGCGGCCAGCTGACCGAGAAGGTCCGCCGTCGTCCGTTCTCCGTGGTCCTGTTCGATGAAGTGGAGAAGGCGCACGCCGATCTCTTCAACTCGCTGCTGCAGATCATGGAAGACGGCCGCCTGACCGATAGCCATGGCCGCGTGGTGGACTTCAAGAACACCGTGATCATCATGACCACGAACCTCGGCACCCGGGACATCTCCAAGAGCGTTGCCACCGGATTCCAGTCCGGCACGGACACGCAGACCGGCTACAACCGGATGCGCGCCAGGGTCACCGAGGAGCTCAAGCAGCACTTCCGCCCCGAGTTCCTGAACCGTGTTGACGATGTTGTGGTCTTCCCGCAGCTGACCCAGGACGAGATCATCGAGATCGTGGACATGTTCGTCGGCCGGCTCGAGAAGCGCCTCAAGGACAAGGACATGGGCATCGAGCTCACGTCCGCGGCCAAGGTGCTCCTGGCGACCCGCGGCTATGACCCCGCCATGGGTGCCCGGCCGCTGCGCCGCACCATCCAGCGCGAGATCGAGGACCAGCTCTCGGAGAAGATCCTCTTCGGCGAACTGCACTCCGGCGACATCGTGGTGGTGGATGTGGAAGGCGAAGGCGACGACGCGAAGTTCACCTTCGCCGGCAACGCCAAGCCGCGCATCCCGGACGCACTGCCCGCTGCAGGCTAAACGGAAACCGCCGCTGGCCAACGCCGGCGTGGGCTGAGGACCGGGGGCTGCTGAGGTAACTGCGCCGGAGAGCGAGGCATCTTCCGGATTCACTGGGGTGCTAGGAGAAATGAATCAACTAAGTCAGGGACAGCGGCAGGTCTCGAGAATCCCGGCCGGGAACAGACCGAGGAATTGAAGCAGCGTGATCGGCCGGCTGCTGCGGGTCGAGGACGAGCGGCACATATGCGTCAAGGGCACCTGATCCGTCGGCCGCGGCGGCGTAGTCGCGTGGGTCAAATGGGAGTAGATTTGCAGATGCCCACAGAACAAGGGAGTTTCCATGGGTGACGTGTGGATTCGTACCGCCGACCAGGGCCTGATTCGGGCCGCCAAAGTCACTGAAATTAGAACTTCTCGTGGATCGGTCCACGAGGAGAGGGGATATGCGGTAACGGTGGTCGCGGGAGGTAAGGCTTTCCATGTTATCGACGACAGCGAACTCGTGGGAGCACAGGCTGAAAGGCTTGACTATGCACGGCGGCTGCAGGATGCGTTGTTGCTGGCCATGGATACGGCCCGCGACGCCGAGGCGCCGATGGTGATTAGCTACGAGAAGGACAGGGAAGGTTGGATGCTTACACCGGCGTCTGATTTGGCCCGCGATTTCCCGCCCCTGAGCTACGCGAAGGACTAGCCATCCGAGGGCCAGTGCGAATTCCCCGGCCGCCGGTTGTGATCCCGACAGAGAAGAAGCGCCAGTCCGGCCGTGGCCGCAACCCCGCAACGCCGCAACGACGAGCCTGGCGACTGTGGCCACGGCCCGAACCGTCGCCGCGGTCAGCTCCGCTTGAGCCTGTTGACGGGAGGGAGGCTGTAGTTGGTGGCCAGGATCCCGAGGGCATCCATCGCGGGGGACCGGTCGGCCGGCTCGAGCAGCTTGGGAATACTGATGACAACAGGGCCGCCGTCGTCGGTGTCCGGTGAACTTTTGTGATTTCCGTTGTCGCCGAGCTTCCCTGGCCATCCTTCCTTATAAGGATGGCCGGTGGGACGATTCCAGTATGAGCGAGAAGAAGGCTGAGGCTCCGCGGGAGCATGGCCACGATCGGGAGGGTTACGTCAGTTCACCGACCACGCAGCAAATGCGCACCGTCGGCCAGCGCCGACGGGACGCCGAGGAGAAGCTGGAGCACCATCTGGAGAGGGCCCGGCACCAAGCTGATCTCCACGCCGAGGACGCCGCCAACCAGGAGGACATCGGGGGCGTTAGATAGCCGGGACGTAGCTGCTATCTAGAACGACGACAGGCTTACCGCAGCCGATCGGGTGGAACTGATCGCCAACCAGGTGGTTTCCGAGTCTGAGAACGTCGAGGGTGGGCGGCCAGATTTCTCTCGACAGGGTTGGGTGCCATGAGTAAATTTCAAAGTTGAGCCCGGTTGAGTGGAGATCGGAGCCAGCCTTGCCGGTCGCGTGCAGGACCGTCAGGATTCGCCGCCGTAGCCGAACGGCGGCACACACCCGGCTTGGGGAGCGGGGCCGCAATGCTCTGAACTGGCCAAATTTGGCGTGTGTACATTGTGCACACTTTGAATTAGACGAAATTGCTACGAGTTGCTGGCCTCACCCAATGCTGGCACGGAGGGGCGCCCGGCACACATCGTCTTCGACGAGTACGAGGACAACTGCCAGCGCATCGCCAACGCGTAGGCCACTGACCGCGCCGACCGACTCCGTTTCTGCACCACCCCAACCGCCAGATTAGATACACGACTCTCGTGTGGCCCGTGCGTGAGGTCACCCGGCGCGGATGAGGCGCCGCACCCCACCGGGGGCACAGGATGGAACTGCGGCGGTCCGTCGGATTGCCTTGTACCCAATGAGAAACGGAGGTCATCAGTATGGCTGAGACACTGGATGAACTAGGGCCGGTGGACTGGCTTGTCGTGGAGTTCCCCGGACCCGACTTCGGCAAGGGCCAGATCGCCCCGTTCCTGGAGGACCTGGTCAAGCGTGACCTCATCAGGGTGCTCGACATGGTGTTCCTGAGGAAAACCGACGATGGCACGCTCGAGACGGCCGAAATATCCGACCTCGACCCGAGCGAGCTCGGCGAGGTGCGCACGGCCGAGGCAGACCTGGCCATGGTGCTCTCTGAGCAGGACGTCATTGACCTGGCCGAGACGATCGAGCCCGGCCACTCCGCTGCGGTGCTCGTCTGGGAAAACCTGTGGGCGGCTCCGTTCGGCGCGGCCGTCCGCAAGGCCGGCGGCCAGCTCGTGGCCAGTGGCCGGATCCCGACCCAGGCCGTCATCGCCGCCTTCGAGGCCGACGCCGAAGAAGCAAAGGAAGGAGCCTGACATGCCACTGGCAGCACGACGCAGGCGCAGGACCGCCGCCGCCGTCGGCGGGGCCGTTGTCGTCGCCCACGGGATTAACCGGCGCGGCGACCGCCGTGACGACCGGCGGGACGACCGCGGCGACCGCCGGGACGACCGCGGCGACCGCCGCGACTGACACCACAGAGCCGGCTCCCGGCACCCGCAGGTGCGCATGACATTCTTGGGTCATGCGCACCCCAAACGACGCCCACTCCCCACCCGGGGAACCGTCTCAGGAGAACGAAAAGTATCGGCCGCCACGTCGCCGCCGTCCCCGGCAGCTTCCACAGCGCCAACTCGGCAGTATGCCACCGGCTTCTGAGACCGCCGCCGGCGCGGCCGTCGGGCCGGGCCGGCCCAGACGCAGGATCCAGATCCACCCGATCAGGGACACCACGGGTCCGCCAGGGCCTGCCTGGGATTTCCCAGATTACTGGTCCGCAGGCAGGGAACGTGCGCAGCGGAAGCCGATATGCGAGGTCGCCGTGTCCTCGGCCTGTGGGGAGCGCGCCGCCGGGCGGTAGCGCAGGCAGTACTCCGGAGCGCACAGGTGCGAGCCTCCCTTGAGTACGCGGCGCGGGACGCCGGACCCGGGTTCCGCGCTTTCGGCGGCCTTGTCCCGGTGCGGACTACATGCGCACCCGCTGACCCGGTCGTGGGTCCCTGTGTCGTGGCGGGCCGAATAGTAGCTTCTGGTCCATTCCCACACGTTTCCGATCATGTCGACGAGCCCGTACCCGTTCGGGGGGAACGTCCCGACCGGGGACGTTCCTTTCCACCCGTTCGCGCCTGTATGGAGGTAGGGGAAACGCCCCTGCCAAGTGTTGGCCCTGAGCACACCGTCCGGGCTGGCTTCGTTTCCCCACGCGTAGGTGAACGCGTCGGACAGTCCGCCCCTGGCCGCAAATTCCCACTCGGCTTCGTCGGGCAGCCGTTTGCCGGCCCAGCCCGCATAAGCACCAGCGTCCGCGAAGGACACCTGCACGACCGGGTGGTCCTCCCTGCCTTCGATTGAGGATCCGGGGCCCAGCGGCTGCTGCCAGCACGCGCCCGGAACCCAGCGCCACCACTGCCTCCAGTCGCCCAGATCCACCGGCCCGGGTGAAGGCGTGAAAACCAACCCGCCCGGGGCCAGGTCACGGGGCGAAAGGCCGGGATATTCCGCCGGGTCCAGCGGCCGTTCGGCCACTGTCAGGTAACCCGTTGCCGCAACAAACACGGCGAAATCCGCGTTGGTGACGGGACGCTCATCCAGCTCGAAGGCCCGCACGCGGACCCGGTGTGAGGGTCCCTCGTCGGCATAGAACGCGTCCGATCCCATCAGGAACTCACCGGCCGGAACACGCAGCATCGTCGGCGTTACGGGCATCCCGGGCGTTGTCCTTTCCGTTCCGCATGGGCCAGCTGCTCCGTCAGATGAGGACCCGGTTGCCGCGCGCCATGGCTTGAGCCGATGCTACCTGCTACCGCGGCATCGTTCCAGACACCGTCCGACGTCCACTGGGCCAGGTGTTCCTCGGACCTGGCCGTAACCGACCAGTCGATGCGCCGGGAGCCGTTCAGCGGGCCCGGCAGCGGAATCTCCCCCCGCATGGGCTTTCTCCGCCGACCCGGGGAGTGTTTGTGCCCCGCCGATGACCCGGCGGATCGCGCGCATGAGGTCGCGGACGGTTTTGAATTGCCGCGGTTCATTCCTTTGGGGTGAGGCGGAGGTTGATGGGGCGGAGCAGAGTGAATGGCGAGCCACCATAGCAACTACCCAGGGGAGCCCCATGACAATCAGGGAGTACACGCCAGGAGACCGGTTCCCCGGCGTGGCCGGGCGGACTGTCGAGGAGTCGGAGCCGGCCTGGCCCGCTCCCCAACGGGCCCCCGAAGGTGCACCGAACGTGCTGCTCGTCGTTCTCGACGATGTGGGCTATGGACAGCTCTCCTGCTTCGGTGGACTGGTCGAGACACCGAACATCGACCGTGTCGCGGCGCGCGGCCTGCGGTACGCGAACATGCACACGACTGCGTTGTGTTCGCCGAGCCGGTCGTGCATCCTGACCGGCCGCAACCATCACTCCAACGGAGTCGCCTGCATCATGGAGTTGGCAACCGGCTTCCCTGGCTACGACGGCCGGATGCCATTCGAGAATGGCATGCTGCCCGAGATGTTGATTGACCACGGCTACAACACGTTCTGTGTGGGCAAGTGGCACCTGTCGCCGACGGAGGACAACTCCCCGGCCGGACCCTTCCACCGCCGGCCTCTTGGGCGAGGATTCGAGCGCTACTACGGGTTCCTTGGCGGCGAGACCAACCAGTGGTATCCCGACCTCATCCAGGACAACGCGCAGGTTCGCCAGCCGCGGCTGCCCGAGGACGGTTACCACCTGAGCGAGGACCTCGCGGACCAGGCCATCAAGATGATCCTGGACAGCGAGGCCAATGCGCCGGAGAAGCCGTTCTTCATGTACTACGCCACCGGGGCCGGACACGCTCCGCATCATGTGCCGAAGGACTGGGCCGACCGCTACCGCGGCAGGTTCGACGAAGGCTGGGACTCCTACCGCGAAACGGTGTTCGCCCAGCAGAAGAACATTGGCCTGTTCCCGGCCGACGCCGAACTATCGCCACGTGACCCTGATGTTCCGGAGTGGAACTCGCTGAGCGACGACGAGCGTCGGTTGTACGCCCGCATGATGGAGGTCTACGCCGGTTTCGTCTCGCACGCGGACCACCACCTCGGGCGCGTGCTGGACACTATCGAGCAGATCGGCGAGCTCGAGAACACGCTGGTTATGGTCATCTCAGACAACGGCGCCTCGGCCGAAGGCGGCGTGACGGGCTCCTTCAACGAGATGCTGTTCTTCAATCGGGTCCCCGAGAACTTCGACGATAATCTTGCCATGATCGACGAGCTGGGCGGCACGCGGACGTACAACCACTACGCGTGGGGTTGGACCTGGGCGGGCAACACGCCGTTCCGCCGATGGAAGCGCGAGACGTACCGCGGCGGGGCGACCGACCCGTTCGTCGTCGCCTGGCCGGCGAGGATCGCGGCCCGCGGCGAAGTCCGCGACCAGTACGCCCACGCGATCGACCTGGTGCCGACCGTTCTCGACGCCCTTGGTGTTGAGCCGCCGGCCGCCGTGCGTGGGGTCACCCAGACACCGATCGAAGGGGTCAGCTTCGCCGGTTCCTTCGACGCGGCGGACGCGCCGGCAGGCCATACGACGCAGTACTTCGAGATGTTCGGCCACAGGGCGATCTACCACGACGGGTGGCGGGCGGTGTGTCCCTGGCCGGGGCCGAACTACACTGAGGCCGCCGCCATGGGTCGCCGGATGGGTGAGCCGATCACGCCGGAGGTCCTCGAGCAGCTCGACGCGAGCGGATGGGAGCTGTACGACATCAACATGGATCCCACAGAGTCATCCAACGTTGCTGCCGAGCACCCCGACCAGCTCCGCGAGCTGATTGCCCTTTGGTGGGAGGAAGCCGAGAAGTACAAAGTACTTCCGCTGGACGGCTCGCTACAGACACGTCTGGCGACGGAGCGTCCGCAGACATCGAGGCCCCGCACCCGCTTCATCTATCGCCCGCACACCTCGTTGGTCCCGGCCTTCGCGGCGCCACCCATCTACAATCGGCCCCACTCCATCGAGGCAGACGTCGAGATTCCGGCCGACGGCGCCAGCGGCGTTCTCATCGCGCAGGGCGGAGACGCCGGCGGCTACACCTTCTTCGTGGACGACGGACGCCCGCGGTACCTGTACAACTATGTCGGACGCGAACAGTTCGAGGTTTCCTCGTCCGAACCGCTGCTTCCGGGACGGCATGCCGTTCGCTACGAATTCGAGCCCACTGGTCCGCCTGACCTCAAGGTGGGCAAAGGAACGCCCGGACGCGCCCAGCTCTACATCGACGGCAGACTAGTCGGGACCGCAGACTTCCCGTACACCACGCCGCTCCTCTTCGAACTCGAGGGCCTCAGCTGTGGCTACGACTTCGGCGCTCCGGCCACCGACAGCTATCAGCCGCCGTTCACGTTCACGGGCACGATCCACTCGGTCACCATCGAGGTGTCGGGCGAGCTGATCCGCGACCACGACGCCGATATAGCCCGACTGATGGCGCAACAGTAAAGCGAAAGGAACCAGCCTAGCTGCCGGCACGGCCATGTACGCTCCCCGCTGCCAGGGGGCGGCCGGCCAGGACCGATCCACATACTCGATCGGATTGTTCGCCTCGGGAGTGTACGAATAACGGTGGATCCGGGGTTGGCCTGACACGCCGGGCGGTGCCTGGCGGGGAGGACCGATCATGAGCGGAACCATGGATCCCATGGCGACTGAAATGGATCAGCAAGAGTTAGCGCAGCAGCTCCTGGCCCAGGCCAAAGAGCAGGGCATCGACCTCGTCGGTCCGGACGGGCTGTTGAACCGGCTGACGAAAAACGTTCTGGAGACCGCGCTGGAGGCGGAAATGGATGAACACCTCGGATACGGAAAACACGACGTGTCCGGACGCGGCAGCGGGAACTCCCGCAACGGCACCCGTACGAAGACCGTGCTGACCGAGATCGGGCCGGTGGAGATCGACGTGCCGCGGGACACCGGGTCGACGTTCGATCCGCAGATCGTGAAGAAACGCCGGCGCCGGCTGACGGGCGTGGATGAGATCGTGTTGTCGCTGAGCGCGAAAGGCCTCACTACCGGTGAAATCGCCGCGCACTTCGCCGACGTGTTCGGTGCCAGGGTCTCGAAGGACACCATCTCGCGGATCACCGAGAAGGTCATCGGGGAGATGACTGAGTGGCAGAACCGGCCGCTGGACCGGATCTTTCCGGTGGTGTTCATCGACGCGATCCACGTCAAGGTCCGCGACGGTCAGGTCACAAACCGGCCGGTTTACGTCGCGATCGGTGTCAGCGTCAACGGCGAACGCGACATCCTCGGGCTGTGGGCCGGGGACGGCGGTGAGGGCGCGAAGTTCTGGCTCTCGGTGCTGACCGAGATCAAGAACCGCGGCGTGGAGGACGTCTGCATCACGGTCTGCGACGGGCTCAAGGGCCTGCCGGAGGCCATCACCACAGTCTGGGAGCTGGCCGTGGTCCAGACCTGCATCGTGCACCTGATCCGCAACACCTTTCGGTATGCGGCCCGGCAGTACTGGGACGAGATCTCACGGGATCTGCGCCCGGTCTACACGGCACCGTCGGAGGCCGCGGCGAAGGAACGGTTCGTGGAGTTCTCGACCAAGTGGGGCAGGCAGTACCCGGCGGTCACCCGGCTGTGGGAGAACGCCTGGAGCGAGTTCGTGCCGTTTTTGGACTATGACGTGGAAATCCGGCGGGTCATCTGCAGCACCAACGCCATCGAATCCCTCAACGCCCGCTACCGGCGCGCGGTTAGGGCCAGAGGCCATTTCCCCACCGAGCAGGCAGCCCCGAAATGCCTGTACCTGGCGACCCGCGCACTGGACCCCACCGGCAAAGGCAGGGCACGATGGGCCTCACGATGGAAGCCGGCTCTAAATGCCTTCGCCATTAGCTTCGACGGAAGAATCAACTAAATGCCAACCGCGGATCCACCGAAAATCGGACAGTCCCTTCGCCTCGGGTCCCAGAGGTAAGGGGTTTGGCGGGGTGATGGCCGAAGTTCATGGGATTTCTCTTTGGACGAGGGCAGGTCGGGATGATGGATTATGTCGGGGGACAGTTGTGGGAGGAGGCAGGGTGACATCGTGGTCACCCTGCCTCAATTGCATGCTGCGCAGTTCTCGCGCCCGTCTTTCGGGCTACCTGTTGCGATGGAGTGCGGGAACGGCAGCACGCGTGCCGGACGCTGAGTCCGGCAGCATGTTGCGTGTCCTCGGAGCTTGTCCGTGGTGGATCTGCGGTGGCCGTGGACGCACTGGTGGGTTCGCCGGGACGGGCAACGGCTCGTCAGTTGTTGCTGACCGGCCGTTGCCCGAGGCGCGGGCTCCGGTTACATGATGCCGGTGGGTACCAGCAGGGCCCAGGCCAGCGCGGGGGCGACGAGTACCACTCCGCCGGCGTAGATCATCAGCTGCTTGTAGACGCGTTGGCGGTCGTTGTCGCGGGCGTTGGCGACAACAAGGGCGCCGTCGGTGGAGAAGGGGGAAACATCCACGACGGTAGCAGCGATGGCGAGTGCCGCGACCGTTCCGGAAGCGCTCAGCGTACTTGAGGCGAGCAGGGGACCGGCCAGGGGGATGAATGCGGTCAGCAATGCCGTGGAGGAGGCGAAGGCCGAGCCGACGCCGATTACGTAGCACAGGACCAGTGCGATCAGCAGCGGTGCGCCCAAAGCCAAGGCCTTTTGGGCGAGGGTATCGATGACGCCAACGTGCTGGAGCAGGGAAACGTAGGTGATCATGCCGGCCACCAGCAGGACGGTGGACCAGGAGATGCCACCGATGAATGTCCTGTGTTCTTTGATGTTGATCAGAGCCAGGAGGAGACCGGCGGAGAGTGCGACGAAGCCGATCGGCATGTGGAAGCCCAGCGTGCAGACAAGCATTGCAAGGATCAGCGCCAGCGTAAGGATTTGCTGGCCGTGCGGACGGCTGGTGCGGGGCGCGTCAAGGCCGACATGCTGGGCACCTTCGCCGTCCTTGAGCTTACCCAGGAGGGCGAACAGAGCGACAGTCAGGGCCGAGAGGATGAGGTTGATGGCGAAGCTGGCGGCAAAGAGTGCGCCCTGGGAGACCGGGAAGCCGTTTTCCATCGCGATGTTGTGCACCAACACGCCGGCGACGGACAGCGGGGAGAACCCGCCCGCGTGCGCTCCGTTGATGACGAACGCACCCATCAGTACGGGGTGGATCCGCGATTCGTAGGCGAAGCCGATGGCAGCAGGTGCGAGAAGTGCGACGGCGGCGGGGGAGAAAGTGCCCAGCGAGGTCAATGCGGCAGCCATGAGGAAGAACACCCAGGGCAGCAGCAGCGTCTTGCCCCTGACCAGGCGCACACAGGTCTGCACGATGATGTCGATGGTCCCGTTCCTCTGGGCCATGCTGAAGAAGTAGGTGACCCCGATGATCGTCAGAACGATACTGGCGGGGAAGTCCGCGAGTATTTCCTTGTCGGTCATTCCGAGCATGAAGTAGCCGACGCCGAACGATGCCACCAATCCCATCACCCCGATGTTCAGTGGCCATTTCGTGGCGACGACGAACATCACGACAAGTATGACCAGCGGGATGATCTGGATGGCGGTCATGGGCGGCTCCGATTCCGAGGTGGCCGCCGGGTTGAAAATGGCACCCCCGAGCACGAGGGCGACCAGACCGAGGATCGCGATCGCGGCTACCGATATCAGAAGGATACGGCGCCGACGATTGGGACCCTTGGGACGGTCTTCCCGGATTTCGCTCTCTGCCTTGGGAGCGGGTTGGTAAATAGTCTTAGTCATGATCTTGGCTCCTCATTGAGTGGCTGATGCTAGTGGGGCTTCGACGGCGCTGCCGAGAGCTTCCGGGAGGTGGATGATGGTGGTGGCGATGGTGCGGGCCGTTCGGTCGACGCCGACCAGCAGGGACCCGTCACGCTCCTCGCTCCAGGTTTCGATCACTCCCGCGGGAGTGCGTAGCCTCAGCGTGGACCGCGGCGTGTCGCCTGTGATGCTGTTGAGTACGGTGCCCGGGGTGCGGGCGGCGAGTGTCAGGGCGATGCTGCCGGTGATGGCCAACGCAGGGTGGGGTTTTCCCATCGAGAGCATCATGACGTTGACGTCGCAGCCCGGGTCCGACTGGGTGGGGGAGGCGACGATCGCGAGCTTGGGGATGGCGCGCGCAGCTTCGGCGATCGTTTGTGCCAGCCCCATCCGGACGGCAGCCTGTCGGCGGATGTGATCGAGAGTTTCCAGCTGTAATTCCACGCCGGCGACCCAGCTGTCGTATCGGGCTGTGTTCAGGCCCAACTCCTCAGCGCGGACGATGACTACTGGCGCTCCGGCGTCGACCATCGATACATTCCAGCGTGTTCCACCGGCAAGTATCGTGTCGGTCGCCTCACCGGTGGGCAGCAATTTTCCGGTGGTTTTGCCGGCTGGGTCCTGGAAGCCGAGACCGACCCGGTAGCCGGGGAACGCAACTCCGGGCATCTGCGCATCCGGAACGATGGGCAGGGCGCCTGCGGGAGTGGCGACCCGCTGGATGATGATCTGGCCGGTGTTGGTGTTGCGGGTGACGATGCGGGTGTTATCCCCGCTGGGGACCACCCAACCCTTTTCGATCGCGTAGAGGCCGACTACCGCGGAGCAGTTCCCGCAGTTGCTGCCCCAGTCCACTGCTACCTCTTCGATGCCGACCTGGGCGAAGGTGAACTCGACGTCAACATCGTCCTCGGCGGGCCGGCGAAGGATCATGGCCTTGCTGGTTGTCGAAGTTGCTCCGCCGACACCGTCAATCTGCCGGGAGTCCGGACTTCCGAATAGCCGGGGCAGCAACTCATCGAGGCTGGTGCGGGTCTCGTCCAAGTGATCCGTTTCGAAGACCCAGCACTTGCTGGTCCCTCCGCGCATCCATTCAGCTTCAATCTTCATCGTATTCCCTACGTTTCCTAGTACCGCACATATGTTCTGGGGCCTGATAACAGAATGAGCCGGATCACAATTGAAGACAATGTTCAATTATTGATGGGGGATGTAGAGATACTTAAATCATTGGCACTGAAGGACTGCAGCCTGGTTCCTTGGCCTCCTAATGGAGAATGACGGGGCCGCCATCACGCAGATTAACCCGGGATTACATAGAATGAACCAAATAGACAGAAGGGTGAACCATTGCTTAACAATGAGAGCCAAGATTTATTCGACATCCGTCGTTTGGCCCTGCTGGTGGAGGTCGTCGAGCAGGGATCGATCACCGCGGCGGCTGAGCTGATGATGTACACCCCGTCCGCAGTTTCCCAGCAGCTGCGGAAGCTCGAACAGGAAGTCGGGCAGCCCCTGCTCAACCGCCGCTCCCGTGGGGTTGCGCCCACAGAGGCCGGCCAGGTGCTGGCCGGACACGCCCGCAAGATTATTGGACAGATGCGGGCAGCCCAGTCTGACCTGGACCAGATCGCCGGGCTCAGACGCGGCTCCTTGACCGTCGGCACGTTCCCCACCCTCGCCGGATCGTTTTTGCCCCTTGTCATCCGCGCCTTCAAGAAGCGCTACCCGGCAATTGGCCTCTCCGTCCGCAGTGCCCGCTTCGACGAACTTGTGTCGGACCTCGAGTCCGGAGTCACCGGACTGTGCCTGCTCTGGGACTACCCCTGGAACCGGTTCCACGACGACTCCATCCGGGTAACAGAGGTCTTCCAGGAGAGCACTGTCATCCTGGTAGCCCGCGGGCACCCGCTCGCCGATCGGGATGAGGTAAGGATGGAGGATCTACGCAAGGAGTCGTGGATAGTTCGCGCGGAGGCCCACCCGGTGGTCGAGGTCCTGCAACGCTCCGCCCACGACGCTGGCTTCGAACCGACCATTGCCTTCCTGGCCAACGACTACCAAGAAGCCCAGGCCATGGTCAGCGTCGGCATGGGCGTGGCCATGGTGCCGAAGACTGCAGTGGCCCTCCAACACCCCGACGTGCGGGTAATCAGTCTCGGTGCTGCCGCGCCCATGCGGCGGGTATTGCTGGCCCAGCGCCAGGACAAGGTCTACGCCCCGGCAGAGGTCGCTTTCCAATCCACCCTCTTGGAAATCGCCCGCGAACATATCGGGGACTACCTCTAGGCCGAGGGCGGGAAGAAGGTCCCGAACTACCCTTACGCCGCTCATCCCTGACAGGGGCACCGGCCTGTGCGGCGCGCCCTGCGTGGGCGGCGGATTCAGCATTCAGAACCGGGTTGTGAGCTACTGCGCGGCTTGCTCCGGCAGGTCAGGCTGCCAGGACTAGCGCTGGGGCCGCGGACGTCGCGTGGTTCGGCGTCAGGATGCTGATCCGGTAGTCGTGCTGGAGCGGGTCGACGTGCACCGGCAGGTGATGCGACTTTGCGCACGCGTGAAGCTCTCCCATGGCGTCGGGGTCAGTCTGCGCGCGGGTCACATCGAGTTCCAGCGCCAGTCCAGAGGCGAGCGAGCTGGCGCGCTTGACCACGTCATACAGGCCATGGACGCTCTGAACAGTCAGGTGGCCCTGGACCCTGACGTGGGCCTTGGCGCCGTCGAGGTCCACGCGGACCAGCACCCGCAGCTTCTCATTCACAAAGTTCTCCGCTCTAAATCGGGGCCACCACGCTGTGGCCCCCGACAACGATAGACGCAATGTGACCTGGATAACAAGATCATCCGTGAGTGGGACGCAACCGTGCTGAAGTCTGCCCACATGCAGGGAGATCATGCCGGCTTCCAGGCCTTGGATGTCGTCGGTGATGCCCGCGGGGCCGGGCAGGGGAGGGAGACGGTGAGGCATTCCTGTTTCGGGCCGACTGGGAAAATAGGTCTTGCGTCGATGCGGCTCGGCTGACCGATTTCAGCGGGATGTCCGGGGTCGTAGGAGGCAGGCGGATCTGAACTGCTCCCCGGAAGTTGGACTGAGAAATCAGTGCTGACTCCCGGGGAGAAGCTGCTGGCTGTTGTCCGGCCAAAGGGTGTGTACAGGGTCCACACCTGTGTCCCCGTGATGCCGTTGCTAGTGGATGACTCCCTCCGTGCCTATTTCTGCTGACACGAGCTCATGCAGGCACGACTTCTGGGTGACATGACTTTCGGTTTGTTGTGTTCGTTCTTAGGCGTCATGGCCTGTTCGCCTGTCCGAATGCTCTGGCGGGCGGCCCGCCCTGGATTGCGTCGAGTGTGCCGTTAGCTTGCGCGGCATGGCGGTGGACCGGGGCTTTCTTCCGCCCTTGGTCCTGGCGACCTGCATGCCTTCGCGGGTGCGCCGGGGATGAGGTCGCGACCATGGCCAGGACGTTGAAGAGGAGCAGGCCGACGGGGTCGGTGGGGTCGCGGATGGAGCCGCCGATGCCGAGCTTCACACTCCGTTTGGTGAGGTCTTCGATGATGTCCCCTGCGTCCGGCAGCGACCGGGCCAGCCGGTCGAGCTTCGTGACCAGCAGCGTGTCGCCTGTACGGATAGCGGCAAAGACTTCCCCCGATCCCGCTCGTTCCCTGTTCCTGCCGCTCAGACCATGGTTGACATAGATCCGGTCTGCGGGAACACCGAGGGCGTCGAGCGCGGTCCGCGGGGGTGACAGGTACTGCTCCTTGGTAGACATGCGGGCGTAGCCGATGATGTGGGCGCTCATGGGCGCAGCAGATTCAGCTGGAGGAGGCAGGCTGGTCAGGGCGGGCCAAGTCGGCTTGGATCACGCGGATGATCGAGCCGAGGATTCCGGACGCGAGAAGTCCTGGCCCCAGCGGACCGGCGGAATTCCCACCCAGCGGCGGCAAGCGCCGAAGCGCGGACCGGGCTTCGGCAGTCATGTGCTCGAGTTGCCAGTGGATCTCGTCGTCGACCGTCTGGGGCTGATCGGGCGCCGCCAGTCCGGCCGCTTTCGCGGCATACGCGGCCGCCCCCAAGGCGTGCGCGCCCATGTGGGCGACGGCTGCGGCTTGCGTGGCAGACCGCGCGGCAGCCATCGCAGCAGGGCTATTCACCTCGCGTGCGGCACGGCCAGCAACAAACCGTCGGCGGATCTCTTCGGCGGCACTTCGCTCACCGCGAGCGAAGGCCCGGGCTCGAGCGATGGCGTCGCGGGGGCGACCATCTGCCGGAGCCTCTGCCTCAAATATAGCCACGACTCGCTCAGCGCAGTCTGCGGCCCAAGCCGCGACGACGCGGCGCTCGGCCTCGCTTAGCGTCTGTGGAGAAGCCATATCAGTACCGTACACACGGCTCGCAGACCGATCCCCGATCGGGCGGCCGCACTCTCGGACACATACGCCAAGCTTTTGCGCATCGGTAGGCTAGGTTCATGGCGTTGGGGACGCGGCGCAGCCGCAGGCAGTTCAGTCACACAGGGTGGTCCTGGATGCGTACGCGTTCATCAAGGGCTGGCTGAGCGCCACCTCGCTCTGGGCAGGCCTACTGTGGCTCCTGGTTGCGGCACGCTACGGTGTACCCGCGGGGACAATCTTTTCCCTATTCTTCCCTATCCTCCCGTTGGAACGCCCTCACTGCTTCGCTCACTGTTGGGTAGAAATGTTCGGGAGAGAAGCGGGCGCCCATGCCGTACTGCAACAATCTGTCTTTGACCCGATCTTTGAGCTCGGCGAACACCAGGTCCACACCCTGCCGGTCCAGCCATTCGTCAAGCTGCACCAACTCGTCAAGTGCAGTAGTGCCGATTCCCGTCACTGGCTCTGCCGCCAGCACCACGCGTTCAGTGCCGTCCGCCGCCTGGTCCAGTTCGTTGCGCACGAAGGAGCCCAGCAAGGCTCCGTTGCCGAAGAACAGCGGGGCGTCGAAGCGCAGGATCAACAGGCCGGGGATGCGTTCCCCTTCCGGATGACGGCTCACGTCGTGGTACCTCGGTACCCCGGTACCCCGGGCACGTCCACCAGTTCAGCACGGTAGGGGTCCCAGGCCTGCCGCAGGAAGTCCAGGATTGCCAAGCCGATGGCGACGGCGATGCCCGGGAGGACGCCCAGTATGGTGACCCCCAGGAATGCCGCGAGCATCACCAACGTTTCGCTGCGGCTCATGCCAATGAGCCGTCGCACACCGGCCGGGTCGGCTATTGCGGCGGCTGCGGCGATGACAATGGCGGCAAGGGTTGTGGCCGGCAGGAACTCGGTGACGCCGGGCGCCACGAGCATGAAGCCGAGCACCAGTACTGCGCCTACGGCTCCCGTGAGCTGGGATTTCGCACCGGACTCGACTGCCACCGGCGTGCGGGACGTGCTGGCCGACACCGGGAAGCCACCCAGTAGCCCGGTGGCAGCGTTCGCCTCACCCAAGGCTGCCATTTCATGGTTGCCGGATACCCTGCCGTCTTCTGCGGCCGCCAGGGATTGGGACAGAGTTCCGGTATCAACGAAGACGATGAGGGCGATCGCGGCGGCGGCGGGCAACAGTGTCAGAACGTCGGCCCAGCCAATTCCGCCCAGGGCCGGTGCAGGGAGCCCCTGCGGGAGGGCACCTGTGACCTTCAAACGCTCTTGGAGTCCCAGCAGGGCCACGGCGATGCAGGACACAACCACCGCAATGAGCACGCCCGGAACCTTCCATTTCAGCCGGCGGGGAACCCAGATGAGCGCCAGCGAGACCAAGCCGAGCAGCAGTGCCGTCAAATTGGTCTCGCCGGCAAGCACCTTCGGCACGGCGGCGATCAGTTTTTCCCAGGGTGTACTGCCTTCCACGGAGATCCCCAGGAGGGTGGGAAGCTGGGACACAGCCACCAGCAAGGCGATGCCGTTGAGATAGCCGAGCCGGATGGGCTTCGACAACAGTCCAGTGACGATTCCCAATCTCAGCACTGAGCCGAGCAGCAAGATGCCGCCAATCAGTATGGCGAGGAGACCGGCCAGGGCCACGGATTTCTGCTCGTTATCCGCGGCCAAGGGAACCAAGGCTGCAACGATCATCGGGGCGAGCGCGGAATCCGGCCCCAGCACCAGCACCCGCGATGGCCCGACAGCTGCGTAGACAAGCAGGGGCACTACAGTCGCGTACAGGCCGGTCACCGGTGGAAGGCCGGCGGCCTGGGCGTACGCCATGCCCGCGGGGACCAAGATCGCGAAGAGCGCGGCGCCGGCCACCAGGTCGTGGCGCAGCCACTCGATCCTGTAGCCACGCAGGGCTGGCGGGACCGCCCAGAACGGAATCTTTCCGGATCGGCGCATCTTCCGATCATGTCCCATCATGCCCCTGCTCGCCATCCATAATCGGGCGAACTCAGCCTTGCGCAAATATTCTTGGTCACCCAGGGAGCGTTGAATTTCGCCGGCCTATCCATCGACAGGGTTCGCGCGCGGTTTTCACCCGGATCACGTCGAAATAGTGTGCGGACGTGGGACACAACCGGAACGGTGTGCGGAAACGATGCGCTGGTTTCGTCGTCTTAGCGGTCTTGTCGACGGCGTCGCTAGCGGCCTGTGGAGGACAAACCGGACCGCCGCAGCCTCTCGCGGCGCCACCGGCCACACAGCTTCCGCCACAGCTGGGGACTTCGACGATCACCCCGAACTTCATGTCACTGTGGTCGGCTACGTTCAGATCGACTCCATCGGTGAGCGGCACGTCAGCGGCAACAGCAGCTAATTGGGAGGCACCGGGGACTCTGCTCGATTTACGCCCGCGACCATCCTTACACGCACCAGAAAAGTGTTAGCTACTGATGATGACCACGCCTAAACGCACGATTCTCGCAGCCCGACCCCGTCAAGATAACCGCGGCGTCTGGCGCGTCCGGGAGGATGACCTGATGGAGTTCATTGAGGCCGCCTACGAGAAGACGACCCAGCGTATCGCGGTCTGGCAGATTCCCGAGGAAACGGCCGCCGGGGACTGACTCTTCGGACCCTCCGCCGCAAACCCGTGTGTGGGGGGAGAATTAGGGTATGTGCGGCAGGTACGTGATGTCCAAGGCGACCGGGGATCTCTTGCGCCATTTCGAGGCGAAGGAAGTCGAGGGCAGCCCGCCGCCGCCGAGTTGGAATGTGGCGCCGACCCAGGATGTGCCGATCATCGCCGAGAGGCTGGCTGAGGACGCGGTGGAGCGCCGGCTCCTGATCGCCCGCTGGGGCCTGGTGCCGTCCTGGGCGAAGGAGGTGAAGATCGGTTCGAAGCTGATCAACGCCCGCAGCGAATCCATCCTGGACAAGCCGGCCTTCCGTAAGGCGGCGATCAAGCGGCGCGCCCTGATCCCGGCCGAGGGATATTACGAGTGGGAGAAAACCCCGGACGGGAAGAAGATCCCCCATTACCTCCACTCGGAGAAGAATGAGCTGCTGGCCTTCGCCGGGCTTTATGAGTTCTGGCCGGACCCGTCCCTGCCGGAGGGTGACCCGCACCGGTGGCTGCTCAGTTGCACCGTGCTGACCACCACGGCCCATGACTCCTTGGGCCATGTCCACGACCGCGCTCCGGTCATCGTCCCGCCGGAGATGTTCCACGACTGGCTCAACCCCGGCACCACCGACAAGACCGAGGTGCAGAAGATCCTGGACGCCATCCCCGAACCGGTCCTGACGCCGACGGTGGTTACGGACCGGGTGAATAGCGTCCGCAACAACGGCCCCGAACTCCTCGACCCGGCAACCTGACTCCGTATTCCTGACCTACCCACCGGTCCCCGGGCTGACGGCAGCGGATATGGACAAAGACCGAAGAAACGGGGAAACGGCCGCCCCGGTCAGGTGACGGCTATTCAGGGGGTGCAGTCCGGTCGTTAGGCGCGATAACTACTGGTGGTAGTGCGATCCACCAGTGCCGTCGACAGCTGATGACTGCCGGCTGCCCCGGCATCGTCCGGTTTCTGCAGCCGATCGAGGAGCAGGGATGCTGCAAAGGCCGCTTCGTCGGCAACAGGTTGGGCGATGGTAGTCAGGCCGAGCACCCAGCTCATCGGATGATCGTCAATGCCAATGATCGAGATGTCCTCCGGGCAGGAGAGCCCATGTTCCTTGAGGGCCATGAGCGCGCCAAAGGCGACCTCATCGCACACCGCGAAGGCCGCTGAGGGAAGGTCGCCCCGGTGCCGGATGAGTTCGGACATGGCCCGGCGTCCGCCTTCAATGGTGTAGCCGGCCTCGACCACCCAGTCCTCGTGCACCGTGGCGTCGTGTGCCGCGAGAGCCGATTCAAAGCCACGCCGGCGTTCTTCTGTTGCCGGTCCGGCCTCCCTTGAGCCTCGAAGCCGCGGCCGACGGCCGGTATCCAAGTGCACCGTGGAGATTGGAGTGACTTGTCTCGCAGCTCAATTTGCTGCACGGTGGCTTTCGACAGGCCGGTCTGACGGATTTTTCTCCTCACGCTGAAGTTCGGAGAGCACCCCGATCTGGTCTTCGAGCGGCACGTTGGGATCTATCCGATGGAGTTGCAACAGATCCCAGTTTGTCCAACCCAAGGAAACGAAGACTGAGTTCGACTTGCTGGCGGAGATATTCAGGCCGACCGAGGGCCGTCCACTGACCGGGTCCTCGTCGCGATTGTCCGACTTTTGTGGCAATGATTAGGTCGTCCGCGTACGGCGAGAGTGTCTTGTGTATCAGTTGGTCTTTGACGAAGGGGCCATAGGCATCAGCCGTGTCGATGAAGTTGACCCCGAGTTCGACGGCGCGAAGCAGCACCCTTGCCGCAGCCTCGGTGTCCGCCGGTTGCCCCCACGCACCAGGCCCCGTGAGTTGCATCGTGCCATAGCCGATGCGGTCGCGAGTCTAATTAATTGAAGCCTAGTTGTTTGGCAATCGTCATATCAATTCCGTGAAGTCTCAAGCCGTGCCGGATTAGAGGAGGCCGAGCTCGGCGAACGCGGCAACGAGCCCCTCCTGCCGCGGACCGGCGGCGGTGCGGTCCGCGATGGCCATGAGCTCGGGGGAGGAGCCTTCGATGGCGATGCCGACACCTGCGTAGGCGATCATCTCAAGGTCGTTGGCGCCGTCACCTATCGCAATCGTGTCTTCGCGGGCGATGCCGACGTGGGCGATAACGGCCGCGACACCGTCAGCCTTGCTGATCCCGCGCTGGTACAGTTCCCCGGCGTGCCGGCCCTCGTCGGCCACCGAATTGGCGACGACGGCAATTCCGTCGCCGATTTCCTGGACCAGACGCTCCATGGCAACGGGCGACTCAAAGACGGAGACCTTGGAGAAGGGCACGGCCCCACGGTCCGCAGCGGTGCGCACCGCGCCGAGAATAGCGGAAGAACCCACCGGGCCCTCCGGCGCCTTGCTGAAGTGGGCGTCGAGGATCGCCCGCAAACGCTGCATCGCCGCCGGTGAAACGTGCAGCGCCTCCTGCGCCTCCAGGACATACACGGCGTCGTGGGCGTCGAGTGCTTTGACCGTTCTGGCCGCCAGGTCTGGCGGGAAGCGCCGGTCCACGAGCACGGTCCCGGCCACCTCCGCGTAGGCGCCGGCGCTGGCCACGATGCCATCAAAGCCCGCCGCGAGGATACTGTCGGGCAGCATCGATACCGGCCGGCCGGTACATAACAGGACCAGGTGGCCAGCTTCACGTACCGCCCGCACAGCGCGCGCATGGCCCTCGGGGACCACGCCGTAGTCGGCGTACGTTCCGTCCACGTCAAGGAAGACAGCCCGGACGGTTCCAGTGGTGCTCGGCGTTGCGCTCATGATCCGCGATCATATCCATCATCGCCATTCCGACCCAACCGGGACTCATTCTTGTGGATTTGACAGTCTCACTGTTCCAAGACCGAATCGGCTGCTGGCCGAGAGAAGCGCGGCATCGAGTGGTGGCCTTGCCTAGCCATTAATCGAACCCTTTCTGGACGCTGGCTTGTCATGATCTTCGCTATCCGTTAGCTCTGCAATCGGCCGAAGCCGCTAGGTCCAGCCCTCGTCGGAATCCCTGGAGCTGGCCAATTTTTGGGTGTGTACCTTGTCCACACTTCGGGCGTCGGATCGGGTCGTACAGGGGTCGGATCGGGCCGGATTCCGCATGTTTCCGTGGGAGCTGGGGGAGTTTGTCGTCGAGGAACTGATCGTTCAGGTCATTCCCCAGGCCCAGGATGAAGTTCACCTTGCTACTCCTGTTTCCTAGTCCGGCACCGCTCCCAGCACGCGCGCGAAAGAACGGTCACTCCTAGTGCATCGAGTGCGAAGGCTAGGACGATCGCTTCCGATGCCAGGACGCAGGAGTAGCCTCAACAGCGTGATGTGATCCGCACTATGCGTCGCTCGGGTCGCCGAGGCCTCGGCGTGTTGTGGAACACCGCCCACGACGCGGTGCTGGCCCAAGCCAGGCGTGTGTTGATCGAGGACCCACACCGGTTCGACGGCGTGCGCGTGATCGGCGCCGACGAGCACTGCTGGCGTCACACCGGCCGCGGCGGTGAGTACGTCAGGCAGGATGTGGCAGCGGATTGGGCAGACCCTGAGAAACCCTCGCCGGGACGCCCCGCAGGGGCCTGTCTCAGTGATTTCTCAGCACAGCCGGGCAACGTTGTTAATGCGTCAAGTTTGCATGGATTCCGCATCTGGGCAGGAGGGATCATGCCGAAATCAGGAAAGGCAGCGCCTTGCTTTGTGGCCGGACGGGTGCGGTGCGCCAGGGCTGGGGCCGGCGCCGGCGAAATCGGCGTTGTCGGTGTACCCCACCGTCTGCTTTGTCCCGGCGAGGGCCTCTGCCTTCACGGACGGCCTTACAGCCGCGCGGTTATGGTGCGCCCGCACACCTTTCCGTCCGTCTCGAGCATGGAGTGCGCCACCGTAACGACGTTTGCCCTTGTCCGCCACGGCCAGACGGACTGGAACGCGGAGCGCCGGCTGCAGGGGTCCACGGACATTCCGCTGAACGACGTCGGCCGCGGCCAGGCGCGCTACGCCGTCGCCGCCCTGGCCGGCTACGAGTGGGACGCGATCGTGTCCTCACCGCTGAGCCGTGCTGCCGAAACTGCCGACCTCATTGCTGCCGGGCTGCGGCTCAGCGTGGCCCGGCGCGTGCCGGAACTTGCCGAGCGCAGCTTCGGACCCGCGGAGGGCCTGCAGCCCGGACCCGAACTGGACGCACTGCGCATCCCGGGTGGATTCCGCGGCGCCGAAAGCAAGGATGCGACAGCACGCCGCGGGTTGGCCGCGCTGGAAGCGCTGGCCGCGGAGTTCAGGGGGTGTCGCGTCCTGGCCGTCAGCCACGGCACCCTCATCAGGGTGAGCCTTAGCCGCGCCATCGGCCATACCCTGCCACACATCGACCCCGCCGCGCTCAACCTGGCCCACCATGCCGACGACGGCTGGCAGGTCGAATACGTCAACGGCGAACCGGTCATGGCTGGCGCCCAAGGCTGACAGGCATCGGCCCTTGTACCGGTTCCGTCCCTGCCAGTCGACCCTTTCAATCCAACACATCGCGCTTCGGCGCTGGCGCAAGACCAACCCGCCGTTCACAGGCGAGAACTTCCGCCGCAAGCTCGCGATCGTCGACGAGGTGAAGGCCATCGGCGCCGAGATCGGCGCGACCCCCGCACAGACCGCCCTCGCATGGCTGCTGACCCGCGGGAACGACATTGCCCCGATGCCCGGCGTCCGCCGGGTCACCCGGGTCGAGGAGAACACCGCGGCTGACGGTATCGAACTGACCGGCGACCAACTGGACCGACTGAACGCGCTCCGGCCCGAGCTGCCAAAGGCGGTCGTCAGCGTCGTCCCTAGGACTTCATGCACCACCCGATCCGTACGGACGCGTGATCGCCTCGAGGAAATGCCCGTCCGGATCCGCGAAGTAGACGCCACGTCCGCCGTCGTTATGGTTGATCTGCTGCGGGCGGGACCGTCCCGGGTCCGCCCAGTAGGGGATGCCCTGGGCCTGGATCCTTGCGAAGATTCCGTCGAAGTCCTCCTCGCTGACCAGGAAGGCGTAGTGCTGCGGAGAGATGGGCCGGTCCGCCGTGGCGAAATCGAGGGCCACTCCGTGGTTGAGGGGCACGGTCATGAAAGACCACATGGCTTGAGGTTTCGGCAGTCCGAACACGTTGGCCAGGAACTCCGCCGAACGGCGCTTGTCGGTTGCGTAGACGATGGTGTGGTTGAAAGTGACTGTCATGGTGACCTCCTCGGGTGTGTTGTCTGCGACCATCTGCGTCCAGCGCTCTTCAGGTTGAACCTCTGCTCGATTCCAAACTGACGCTTACGGAGAATGGACGTTCAGGTCATGTGGTCGAAGTCTCCTCGTGCCCAAGCCGCGTGCCGTTGGGCGGAATCGTGCAGGATGGCCTGGGCTTGGGACGCGATGACGTTGTTGAAGTTGCCGTAGATCCGGTCGAACTTGAGCTCCCCCAGCTGCGCGGCGATTCGCAACGCCACCGTGCCGGATAGCGGCAAATGATTCGGGTAGCTGCGCATGAAGGAGATGGAGCAGCGGTCGGGATTCGGATACACGCTGTCACCGGTGAGCAGAACTCCTCTGCCGCCGGCTCCTGCGGCCCAGTGCACCACTGCGCTGCCCGGGAAGTGCCCCCCGGTCTGGTGCAGGGTCAACCCTTCGGCGATAGTTTGACGGCCGGACCAGTATTCGACGACAGTATCGTTGCGCCCCAGCCACCGCCGGTCTGCGTCGGCCACAAGCACAGGGACGCCACCGAGCCGATGCGACCATTCGACCTGCACACCAAACATGTGTGGATGGCTGGCGGCGATCGCCAGGACCGGGCCCCGCTCAAGCGCTGCCTGCACAGCGCTGTCATCGACATAGCCGACCGGATCCCACAGCAGCGAACCCCCGGGTGTCACCACAAGCTGGGCGGTCTGGCCGATCCCGACCTTCGGCGCTGTCTGGATCCCGATAAGTCCCGGCTCGTTCTCCTTCAACACTGTTTGCTGGCCCTCCCGCGCCAGCCCGTCCAGTGAGAGCCACTTTTGTCCGTCCTCGGGCACATACTGCCGCTCGTCGGCGCAGATCGGACAGACCCCCGGGGTAGGTTCGTCGCGTTCGACGGCGCAGGTCGCGCAGATCAGCATGGTCCGCCCCTTCTAAGCGTCAGGTGTCCTGCTTTCCGCCTTCTTCACGTTCGGCCGCAGGCTGACGTGCCCAGACTATGGCACGCGAAAGTCTCCCAGGAAGAGAAATCCTTGCGGTTTCTGGTTGTCCGGGATTGCAAATGTGGCGCCGCATGCACGAATTCCAAGCCCATGCTGACCCGGGACGGCGAACCCGCAAGGCCTGGCGCCCGGGGAGCCAGTAAGGCGCGAGCGCGAAATCATATAGTTGAAGCTGCAAGTAATCCGTGTATCGTTGAACCCACTGAGCTGCCCGCTGCCGTGCTTGTGGCCGGTGACAGCCGTTCGCTGCATGCCGCCCTCCGATCTCCGCGGTCCACGAGCCGCGCCCCGGATTCCGGATTCCGGATTCCCTTGACCCAAGGAGCTGACCCTTCGAGTGAACACCACACTGCGCGACGTGCGCTCGCAAAGCTGGACCGCCGATGCGGTTCCCGATGCGGTCGCACTCTTAAGGCTTCCCGTCCACGGAACACCTTCCGCAGGGGCTTGACATTGAGGGCCTTAAGCCTCTGCCGGTGCGCGCCTGTCGGGGCCCAGTCTTTGGCCTAAACGAGGCTTGCCCGCGTACCGTCCCAGTGGCCGGGACAGTCCACCGGGAGAGGGGTCCGGTTCTGTCCAGGATCGTCCGGCCCGGCCCGGCCCGGGGATACGAGGTGCGTTGTCCGGCCACGGCGACAGCGGGGCGGGGGCAGGGCATCACATGGCGGAACCAGTCACACAGTTCAGCTTTCCGGCTCCCGGGCACGGCGTTTTCCTGCTGGACGACTACGAATTGGTTCGTCTGGGGCTGCGCAACCTCTTGGAAGCTGCAGAAATACCCGTGCTGGGCGAGAGCGCATCCGCGCGGCAAGCGATACGGCGGATCCCCGCGCTGCGCCCGCAGCTCGCCATCCTCGACGCGAACCTCCCGGACGGCACCGGGACGGCCGTGTGCAGGGCTATCCGGGCCACAGACCCGACTATCCACTGCGTCATCGTTGCCGACACAACAGACGAGACCACACTGATTGCAGCGGTCCTCTCCGAGGCCTGGGGGTGCCTGTCCAAGCAGGACGACAATGCCGAACAGCTGCGGTTGATCCGCCGGGCACTGGCCGGCGGAACGGCATTCAGCAGCAGGTTCCAGCACCTTCTTCAGCCGTCCGGGACCTCCCCGCAGGACCCGCAAAGTGAGGGCAGGCTCCGCCCGCTGAGCAGGCAGGAAACAAACGCCGCCATAGGGCTCGGCCAGGGCAAGAGCAACCGCCAGCTTGCGCAGGATCTGGACATCTCGGAAAAGTCCGTCAAAAACCTTGTCGCCAGCGTCCTGCATAAACTCGGAATGGCGACCAGAACCCAGGCCGCCGTCTTCATCGCCACTTCCACGAACCTGACACCCGGCCCTGACAGCGCCGGCCACGCGTACATCCGTCCTCCGAAACAAACCACCCGAATCACTGCCGCGCTGCTGAACTGCATCAAAGAAGGCACAGCACCGCTCGATGACACCGCACGTGCCCAAGCCGCCAGCGCCCTGGCCGCTGCACTTGCCGGGACCAAGGCCGATCCGCAGGCCCGGCCATCAGACCGTCCGCCCGCGAAAAAGTCCAAGTGATGAGTTCGCTCGCGAGGCCAGGCCTGCTGGCGTCCCGGCAGCACTTCCGGAAACCAAACGCCAGGTACCCGTCCTGCTGGGCCATGCTTCTGGCTACGTCCGTCGTGGCGGACAAGCGGGCCGTCCGCACAACTCGGACCACTCCGCTTCCTGCCTTCCTTGGTAGCGCCAGGGCAGAGCATCGGACCTCGCTGCGCTCGGACGGCACAAGCGACCGTTGTTCCTCGGCTTGACCTCGGCTCTACGGCATGGAGGGACCGTTGCCCGCATCCGGTCCGGCGCCGGGCGGGAATTTTCGGTCGGGGGAGGCGTTAGGTGTGAGTATGAAAGCAATCGTGTATAGTGCCACCGGCGATCCGTCTGTTCTCGAGCTCGTCGACCGCGAGATCCGCGATCCGGGGCCCGGGGAGGCGCGGGTGCGGATCATGGTCTCCGCGGTGAACCCCACCGACTGGAAGTCGCGCCGCGGTGCCAAACCGGGCGAGCCCTTGCCCTTCGCGGAGGTCGTGCCGAACCAAGACGGCGCCGGAGTGGTGGACGCCGTCGGACCCGGCGTTGAGCACCTCCACGTCGGTGACAGGGTCTGGCTGGCCTTGGCCGCCTACCAGCGCGCCGACGGCGGGACAGCGCAGGAGTTCGCCGTCCTGCCGGCAGAGCGGGTCTTTCCGCTGCCGGAGAATGCCGGGTTCGACCTCGGCGCAAGCTTGGGCGTTCCCGCGATCACCGCCCACCGGGCCCTGACCATCGCCGAGGACGGGCCGCGGCGGCTGCACCCGGGAGCCTTGGACGGCAAAATGGTTCTCGTCGCTGGAGGGGCCGGCGCCGTGGGCCATGCGGCGATCCAGCTCGCCAAGTGGGCCGGCGCCGTTGTGATCACGACCGTGAGCGGACCGGCGAAGGCTGCGCTGGTCACGGCCGCCGGCGCCGATCACGTCATTAATTACCGGGAAACCCACGCGGCCGCGGAGATCCGCCGGATTGCGCCCAACGGCGTCGACCAGATCGTGGAGGTGGCACCCGCGCAGAACGCGGAACTCGACCTGGCAGTGATCCGCAACCGCGGCTCCATCGCCGTCTACGCCAACAACGGCGGCGATCAGGTGACCCTGGACGTGCGCAGGCATTTCAGCCTCAACGTCCGCTACCAGTTCGTGCTGCTTTACACCGTTGGCATGGCGGCGGTGCACGCCGCCGCCGAGGACATCAATGCGGCCATCGCCGACGGCGCCCTTCCGGTGGGGGAGGCCGCAGGCCTGCCGCTGCATCGCTTTGACCTGGCTGACACGGCTGCGGCCCATGCGGCGGTGGAAGAGAGCATTGTCGGCAAGGTGCTGATCGATGTGCCAGCGGGCTAGCCGATAACGCTTCGGGAGCATCGCGGGGTCATCACGTGTTGCAGCCCCGGGACTGAGCGGGCCGAGCCGTCGGGACTACGCACCGCGTCGGA
Source organism: Arthrobacter sp. ES3-54 (assembly GCF_029504395.1). Classification (GTDB taxonomy): domain Bacteria; phylum Actinomycetota; class Actinomycetes; order Actinomycetales; family Micrococcaceae; genus Arthrobacter. The sequence continues at coordinate 306,734 of NZ_JAQFIF010000002.1, read as the reverse complement.
TCACGGTGAGAATGATGCAACGAGGCGGGCAAGCGGCGGAGGCGCATGTCCGGCTGGCAATGCGTCGATTAGCAGCGGCGCGTATCGGACCTTGTTACCGCTGCGTCCTCCGAAGAACCGGCGCAACTGCGCCGTTAATGGCCGCTCTCGCGGTGACGGCTGGCGTTGGAGGAGCCGGAACGACCCGAGCTCGCCTTGAGCCGCGATGACGTTGAGCACGGCATCGATCCCAAGGCAGCGGATGAGCTCGTCCTCTAGATCGGCGTGACAGACGTGGAACCCAAGCTCGGCCAGCGAACCGGACCCGATACCTGCCCGGCCGAGCGCGCGGGCGATGCCACGGGATTCCCCTGCATCACACAGCCCGAACAACCGGTGGCCTGCGCCGTTCGGGCCGTAGCGGTCGAGGAAATGGACGATGCTGGTCGCGCCTCCCATCGGTACGACCGACACGCGCAAGGCTGCCAGGTCATGGCCAAAGCGAAAGGCCAGCGTCTCGACCGCCAGCCGGTCACTCTCGCCTTCGACCAACACCGTCGTCGCCTGCATAGAACCAGTATGTCGGAAGCCCAGCCGCGGCCGCTCTCGACCTGCGCCGTTAGTTCGTTTTCGAAATCTTCCGATGGAGGACAGGCATTGCCTGGTCAGGGGCTCCGGTGCCACAGTGAACCATGGCCACAGAGGAAGACGTCCGGCAGATCTGCCGTGGACTCCCGGGGGTTAGCGAGCGGCCCAGTTGGGGCCAGCCGGCGTGGTTCGGGAAGACCCTGATGGCGCGCATCTGGGAAGATGGCGTCCTCACCGTGAAAACCGAGGAGCGGGAAGCACTCGCAGGGACCGGTCCCGGCACCTATTTCTGGACGCCCCACCACGAACGGTTCCCGAAACTGGTGCTGGTCCGCTTGGAAAGGATCGACGTCGAGGAACTTGACGAGCTGCTGCAGGAGTCGTACCGCTTGGCTGGCGCGGGAGCGGGCAGGTAAGCGCCGGGTCATTGCCGGGGTCCGCCCAACAGATCACCAAACATATCGGGACGCCTTGGGTCTTGCCATTCGTATCAGCGCTCGGATGCCTTCGCGGCTTTGATGGCGGCCTTGGCAGCCTGCTTGTTGGCGCGCACTTTTTTCAGCGACTCGGGGTCCACGATGTCGGCGACGGAAAGAAATGCACTCTCCTCGCCATAGGAACCAGCAGCCTCACGCCAGCCTTGTGCCTGGAGCCCGCACTGCTTGCCGAGTAGTGAGAGGAAGATCTTTGCCTTTTGCTCTCCGAAGCCGGGCAATTCCTGCAACCTGCGCAGCACCTCCTGGCCGTCAGGGTCGTCCTGGTTCCAGATGGCAGTTGCGTCCCCGTTCCAATCGCGCTGTACGGTCGCGGCGAGGTCCTGGACGCGGCCGGCCATGGAGCTAGGGAAGCGGTGGATGGACGGACGCTCCTTGAAAATCTCAACAAAGCCCGCGGGGTCATATTCGGCGATTTCGGCAGGAGCCATGGATCCGATGCGCGTCCTGATCTTTTCGGGTCCGGCAAACGCAGACTCCATGGTCACCTGCTGGTCAAGCAGCATGCCGACTAGGAGTGCGAACGCGTCATTGCTGAGCAGTTGGTCGGCGGCGGGATCGCCAGTGATGTGCAGTTCCATGCGCTCATCCTCCCACCTGCTTCGAGCCGCGTCATGGCATGACACAGCAGGGCGTTGCCGTCCGCGCCGCCACGTCCCACGAACTCGGCAGGCGGGACGCTGAAACTCCGTCCCACCGAACGCATCGGACTTTGACGCGTTGGTGCTCCCCGACGGAGTGGATAAACGCCGACCACCTCCGTGTGGATAACCACCGCCGACATCGACGCCGGTCCATGCCGCTGCTGTTCACGGCCAACACAAAGTGAGCAATCAACCCTGTGAATCGGAAACCCGTCGTTCCGAAACGGGTGCGTCACGGAGCGCCATTGCGGGGGCCGGGCGGCGTGGTCATGGACTTGGGCGGCGCAGGGAAGGCCGCGGCCGCGTAGAGCCCGGCGACTTGCAGCATGTAGTTCGCCCACTGCGGGCCGGCGAGCATGTATCCGTCAATGGCCTTGTAGAACTTGCCTTTGACGGTGATGTTCCGGCCGGGCCGCTTCTGGCCTTCCAAGGTGTCGCCGAAGAAGGAAGCAGTGGCGAGGCCGGACGTGTAGCCCACTACCCAGGTGGCGCCGTTGGTATTGGAGGTGCCTGTCTTGGCAGCGGTCGGAAACTTGGCTTGGACCTTGGGTTTGATGTAAACGCCGGACCCGCGCTTGAGCACGTCCTGCAGCACGGAGTTCACACCGCGGGCGACCTCGGGCTTGATCGCACCATGACAGGCGCTGGTCTCGGCCGGCAGCTTCTGTCCCGCTGCGTCGGTTACTGCCGTGATCGCAATGGGTGTGCAGTATTTGCCGTCGTTGGCGAAGGTGGCAAACGCATTGGCGAGATGGAGCGGGGCCACACCGATGGCACCGAGCAGGTTGCCCAGCTGGTGCATGTTGACCCGGGCGTTGTCCACACCGCTGTGGATCCCCACGGCGTCCACCATCTTCTGGATGCCGCAGAAGTCGAGTTGGGCGGCCTCAGCGAAAGTTGCCGTGTTGATGGAGTTGTAGAGGCCGTAGTTGACGGGCATCTTGCGGTAGTAACCCTCATCGTTGTTCTGGAGGTCATCCGCGGCGCCGAGGGCTCTCTGCGCCGTATTGTAGGCGCCGAGGACCTTTCCGCAGCTGGACTTCCAGGGGAAGTCCAGCGGATAGGTCCGCCGGGACGCATCCACCTCCGCGACCAGGGATTTTCCCTCGTTGAGCCATTCCGCGAACGTGAACGGTTTCATGGTGGAACCTGGCTGGAACCCGCCGGCGCCGTTGAGGTCGTTGCCGTTCGCGTCCTTGGAATCGACGTTGAAGTTCAGCTGGGTATCGAATTTTCCGGGCGCCGGGAGAAAGACGGTGTTTTGCGCCATGGCCAGGATTTTGCCCGTGCCGGGCTGGATGGAAACGAGCGCGGCACCCCATTTGTCCGGGTTCGCCCCGGCAGTGGCATCGACCTGCGCCTGCGCCGGACCCTGCAGCCTGCTGTCCAGAGTGGTTCTGATGGTCAGGCCGGCGCGGTACAACTTCCTTTCGCGCTCGGCAACATCCGCGCCGTAGGCCGGGTTGTTGAGGATGAGGTGGGAAACGTAGTCGCAGAAGTACGGTGCCATTTCCGCTGCGGCGCAGCCCTGCTTCGCGGGAGCGATCTTCAGCCCGACGCTGCTGGCTGCCGCGGCGTCATGCTCAGCTTGGGTGATCTTGCCTTGGCTGAGCATCGCGTCCAGGACCTGGTTGCGCCGCTTGACGGAGTTGTCCGGATGGACGGACGGATCATAGAAGGTGGGGCTGTTAACCAGCCCCGCAAGAAGGGCAGCCTGAGGCAAGGTGAGGGCCTTGGCCGTGGTGCTGAAGAAATGCCGCGCCGCGGCTTCGATGCCGTAGGCGTCCCGGTTGAAGAACACGATGTTGAGATAGCCCTCGAGGATCTGGTTCTTGGTGTAGTTTTTCTCGAGTTCGATGGCGAGCTTCATCTCGCGCACCTTATAGCCGAGACTCTTCTGCCCGCTGAGGATGACCTGATCGCCCCTGTCCGCAGAGACGAGGGATTCATTGAGCACGTTGGTGACGTACTGCTGCGTCAGTGTGGAGGCGCCCTGCCGCCCCCCGCCGGTCAGATTGGATGCCAGCGCCCGGAGGATCCCCTGCGGGTCGATGCCGGCGTGTTCGTAGAACCGGCTGTCCTCGATGGCGACAATCGCACCCTTGATGTACGGGGACATCTGGTCCAACCCGACCTTCACACGGTTCTCCGCATAGAAGGTGGCAATCCGCTTCCCGTCCGCGCTCAGCACTTTGGTTGTTTGTGACGGCGAATCAACCACCAGCTCCGAGGGGAGGCCATTGAAATAGGTGATCGAAGTCCTGACCGCAATGCCGGTCGCGGCCACGGTGGGCACCAAGAGGCTGGCGGCCAGTACGCCGCAGATCGCGCTCACAGTCAAGAACCCGAGGACCCTCCAGAGGGCCGCGGCCAGACGGAACCTTTTTCGGTTCTTCGGCGCCATTTTCTGTCCAGCCTTCGCGCGCGAAACGTGTGTTCAGAATACGCGGGAACCCCATCGAGGGCCAGTGCGCGGAAGGGCCTTGGGTAGGAGAATAACGCGGCCGGGTAAGCAGGGAGGTCAGCTGCTGGCTGCCTGCCGGGTCCTGAACTCTGCGGCGGCATATACACCCAGGATCCGGACCTCGGCGGTGAAGAACTCCAGTTCCTCCAAGGCTAACTGCAGCGGCAGGTCCCCGGGGTGGCCCTCGACGTCGGCCATGAACATGGTGGCAGCAAACTCGTTGCCCACCATGTAGCTCTCCAGCCGGGTCATGTTCACGCCGTTGGTGGCAAAACCGCCAAGAGCCTTGTAGAGCGCGGATGGGACGTTCCGGACGCGGAACACGAAACTGGTCACTGCCGGTCCGGGCAACTCATCCCGGGTTGGCAGTTCCGCTTCCCGCGCGAGGACCACAAAGCGGGTGGTGTTGGACGGATCGTCCTCCACCCGGGAAGCCAGCACTTCCAGGCCGTAGATCTGGGCCGCGAGCGGGGGAGCGAGGGAGAGTTTGGCGGGATCGTTCCACTCCCGCACTTCGCGGGCAGAACCCGCCGTGTCGCCGGCGATGACAGGGCGTAACCGTGCTTCACGGATCAGGCGCCGACACTGGCCCAGGGCGTGAATGTGGCTGTGGACCTCGGTGGCAGCCTCGATGGTGCTGCCGGGGATGCCAAGCAAGTCGAAGTGGATGGGCAGGAAGAACTCGCCGACGATCTGTAGACGGGATTCGGGGAGCAGGATGTGGATATCCGCCACCCGGCCGGCAATCGAGTTCTCGATCGGAATCATGGCCAGATCGGCCCCGCCGCTGGACACCAATTCAAAGACGTCCTCGAAGCTGGCGCACGGGACGCTTTCCAGCTCGGGGAACATCTGCTTGCACGCGATATGGGAGTTGGCGCCGGGCTCACCTTGGTACGCAATCTTCTGGGTCACGATCCGTATGGTGTCACGACCCACCCCCGCCCACCCAAACGGGGGCGCGCGGAAGGTCACCGTGACTCTTCCTACTTCAGCCTCAGCCGTGACCGCGGTTGGGGACGCAACCTTACCGACCACGGTTCCCACCGCCGTCGGCAGCTGCTATTTGTTGCTGGTCTTCGGCGCTCCGATGCCTGGGTCGATTTTGTGGGGGCCGTCAGCTGAGGGACGTACGTCGAAGTCGAAGATGGCCGTCGGGATGTAGACCGTGGAACAGGAATTCGGGATGTCCACGACGCCGGAGAGGCGCCCTTCGATCGGTACGGCACCTAGGAGCAGGTATGCCTGCTCGCTGCTGTAACCGAATTTGGTCAGGTAGTCGATGGCGTGGAGGCAGGCCCGCTGGTAGGAAAGGTGCGAGTCGAGGTAGCGTTGCTCGCCGCCCAGAGTCACCGAGGTGCCGGAGAACGCCAGCCATTGACTGAACTGCGGGTCGACGTTGCCCGGCATGAAGATGGCGTTTTCGCTCACCCCGTAAGTCTCCATGCCGCCCTTGATGAGCTCCACCCTGAGGTCCATGAAGCCGCCCATCTCAATGGCGCCACAGAACGTGATCTCTCCGTCGCCTTGCGAGAAGTGGAGATCGCCCATAGAGAGGTTGGCTCCGTCCACGAACACGGGGTAGAAAATACGGGTGCCCTTGGACATGTTCTTGATGTCCTGGTTCCCGCCGTTTTCCCGTGGCGGTGCGGTCCGAGCCGCTTCCGCGGCCACCCTGTCGAATTCCGACGGCGGCAGGTGCCCCAGAACGGCGTGCTCGGCTTCTGGCGGCAGCGCCAAGGGTGGGACCCTGTTCGGGTTCGTGGCGATCAGGTCGCCTTCGCGCTTGTTCCATTTCGCCAGCAGCTGGGCTGAGGGTGCCGTCCCCATTAGCCCAGGGTGGATCAGTCCGGTGAAGGAAACACCCGGCACGTGCCGCGATGTTGCGATTTGTCCGGTGAAGTCCCAGATGGCTTTGTATGCGTCGGGAAACTGCTCGGTGAGAAAGCCGCCGCCGTTGCTCGTCGCGAAGATGCCGGTGTAGCCCCAGCCCTGTCCGGCAAGTGGGCCGGAATCCTCCTGTGGGATGGGACCGACGTCCAGGATGTCGACCACCAGCAGGTCACCGGGCTTGGCGCCCTCGACGGCGAAGGGACCGCTGAGTTTGTGGACGGTCAGCAGCGGGGCATTGAGGACGTCGTCGGCGGAGTCATCGTTAACGATCGCGCCGTCAAACCATTCCCGGCAGTCGACCCGGAAGGAATCCCCCGGTTTGACCGTCGCGACGGGGGGAATGTCGGGATGCCATCGGTTGTGCCCGATCTTTTCCTGATCCTCGAACTTCTTGCTGGAGTCCAGGGAAAATATCTTTGCTGGCATTTCATCTCCTTTGACTGGTCGCCACGTATTGCCGGTTAGGGTCGCGGCAGTGTCCGATGTAACGGGTTGGATGAATACTGCTGTACACGCCTCGGGCTTCCCGGAATCCGAGAGTTCACGACCTCGGGTTCGGCTGCACTGCGTTTCGTGGAGTCGATGAGTCGGAAGGCCTGCGAACCGGCCCTGGAAAGGTGCGGTGTACTGAATACCCGACGGGACGGTTCACCGCAGGAGGGGCACGGAAGAATGTCCGGTGCGTCCCCGATCGGGTGGGATGCTTCGAAAAGCGAACCATCGGAGCATCGGTACTCATAAGTGGCCATGGATCGGTTCCTCTCCGTTCCCGGTGCGGGTATGTCAGGCGGGCCGGGTCACGTTCGTGACTGGGGCGGGTTGGGACCTGCTTCGCATCGCCTTCCGGCCGAGGAAGTAGGCAGTCGCGGAGACCACGGCCGGCGCCGCTACCAGCGCCGCATAGGCGTTGTTGGTCTCGTATCGGCCGGGCGCAGTCGACGACGAAGATGGAAAACCATCCCAGAGTGTGTTGCCAGAGTAGGCGGAGCCCCGCAACGGAGTCAGGGGCTTTGGGCCCTTCCTCGAGCCGGCACTGGTGGCCCGGCCGGATGCCCCAAACCTCATGAGTGCGAGGCTTCCCGCCTCACTCCACGGCCGCTAGGCTTCTGGGAAACGATGTGACCACCCGCGGATTATTGGCTTGCCGATGGCCCTTTGGCGGGGCCTCCCTCTGGCGGGGCCCTCCGCTGCTCAAGAAAGGATCTCTCATGCCGGACTCCAGCGTCGAAGGGATCGCGCGCTCCTACATCCAGGCCGTTGGCTCCCACGATTTGAACGCCCTTGAGAACCTGCTCGGTGAGGATCTTGTAGCCACCTTCGCCGGCACCGCCCTCGACAAGGCCGGATGGACCACGGCACTAAAGCGCCTTCTCCCGGCCCTGGTCCGCAACGAGATCCGGGAGGTCTTCACCGCGCAGGACCGTGCCTGCGTCGTGTATGACTTCATCACCGACACGGCTGCTGGTGCAGTCAGGTGCATCGAACTGCTCACCATCAACGCAGACAAAATCCGCGAGATCGAACTTGTCCTGGATCGGGTCGCCTTCGCCCCCGTCAATGAGGCCCTGAACGCGCGGGTACCGCCAGCCCAGTAAGGATCACCATCACCGAGGACGTCATCGAAGCAGCGGGCCGTCTCCCAGTTGGGTGCTTCGGCCGATCAGGACGAGGCGGCCTCGATGATCTTCTCGTCGCCTTCGTTCACGGCTTTGACCACGGCGTCGTAGTCACCACTTTCGACGGCCTTGCTGACCTTCTTGGTGGCCTTGGCAACCGCCTTGTCGACGCGGTCGAGGTAGAGGTCGTCGACGACGGCGATGATCGCCGAGGAGCCCGGCGGCAGCCACTCGTCCGCGTTGACGCCGATGGACTTCTCCTCGTGACGCTTCGCGATGGCGCCAACACCTGCGCCGATACCAGCGCCGATCACGCTGGACAGCAGGAGCGGCGGAGCGAACAACCCGACCACGAGCCCGCCGATGGCGCCCGCCGACGTGCCGCCGGCGACCAGTCCGCCCCCGTGCTCCTTGACCTCGGTCTGGCCCGAGGCGTCACGCGACAGGACGACCGCAGCCACCACGGCCGCGTCGTCCATGCTCTTGATCGTTTTGAAATCGTCTGCCGCCGAGCCCGCGTCGGCGTATGACGACACGAACAAGGTGTAGTTGCGCTCTGACATGGTGTGCCCTCCACTCGGTTCCGGCCGGCGTTGCGGCCACTCCGCTTCTTTGGTCGACGCTGTCGGTCCCGACGGTGCTGGAAATGACCGAACTCCCGACGGCGGGCGGCCTGTCCGCCCACACGGGGGCGGTACGCTCACCGGTCGGCGCGTAGGTCAAACTCTGCCCCGACGGACGCGCACCGGCAGGGCCTTAAGGCCTCCACTTTCATGCGCCAATGGCGCTACGACTTCATGGATGAGCATCACTAGGGCTGAGCCCCTGTCACAGGACCCGGCACCCTACGCACGAACGTTCTGACGTCCGGGCAGCACGTCGTCGCGCTAGCATTGGTCCCAAAACGTCTTACCAGGAGGGTGCATGCCGTACGTCGTTGACTTCAAGAACGTTTCCACTGTCGGCTTGGAATCGTCTCCGGTCGCTGAGGCCCTCGCCGGGTTGCGCGCCAACGAGGCTCGCTATTACCGGAACAAGTACGACCACGTCTTCACTGTGAGCCCCGCGAGCGAGGTTCCGGAGGTGGTCGACCGGGTGAGCCGGATACTCCGGGATGAGCGTGAAATCGTCATCGGTTCCCGCCCGCTGGAAGCGACCTCCTTCGACGTCGACGGTTTGCGGATGGCCTACGTCTTCTACGAGTCGGGGCTGTCGATCAACGTCCTGTACAGCATCGACGCAGGGAAGAGAGCGGTCGGGTTCAAACTCGCCGAAGGCATGGAGATTCCGGAGGAATTGGCGACGCGCTTCAAGTTCGCCCGCCAAAAATCGAAGCTGGCGGGCGTTATTCGCGGCTCGTACTTCGTGATCAAGGGAGAGTACTGACCGCAACGACCGTGCCGCTTGAACGCGACCCGCGAGACTGAACATGACCATCTGCGCACAGGATGGGTCCCAGCGTGGCATGGACAACATCCGGTGTCAGGTCCCAGGGCGCCCCGGCCACTCTTTGCCCGCCCATGGGTCGTAGTCAGCGATGAGCTCCTCCTGCGGCGGACGCTCATTTTCGGGGACATGCTGCAGGTTGACCCGCACCCGGTACCAGAGCGAACTCGATCCGCGCATTCCGTCGACGAGTATGTCCGCGGGATGCAGGGCCGGGACGAGGTCCGCATGCCGGGTCTTCCATTCGTCGAGCGCCGCGAGCGCCCCGGGCTTGGTCTTGGTACGTGCCACCTCGATGAGCGGCATCACCGACTGCCGCCGGCCCAAGCCGTCGCCTGCCCGCGGCGGCTTTTCGGCGGGGCCGAGCTCGGCAGCCAGGGCGATGAGTCTGTCGAGGGACCCTACCGCGTCGTCGATGCCGGCGTGGGGGTCGCCCATCACAGCGAAGCGCTCAAGCACCGTGGGCACCGTGAATTGTTCCGGCCGGGTGGAGGTGACCTCGTCCCATGTGAGTGGCGTCGAGACGCGGGCGTCGGGCAGGGGCCGGATCGAGTACGCCGATGCCACGGTGCGGTCCTTGGCGTTCTGATTGAAGTCGACGAACACGCTCTCGCCACGCTCCTCCTTCCACCACCGGGCGGTGGCAAGGCCCGGAGCGCGGTTCTCGACCTCGCGGGCGAGGGTCTCGGCGGCGAGCCGCACGTCGCGGTACGACCACTGGGGCGCGATGCGCACCAGGATGTGGAGGCCCCGCGAACCGCTCGTCTTCGGCCACCCCACCAGCCCGACGTCGTCGAGCACCTCCCGCGCGACGTAGGCGGTGTCAACGATCTGCGACCAGTCGACCCCCGGCATCGGGTCGAGGTCGACCCGGAGCTCGTCGGGGTGTTCGAGGTCCTCGGCGCGCACGGGGTGCGGGTTGAGGTCCAGGCATCCAAGATTCACCACCCACGCCAAGCCCGCAGCATCCCGGATGACGGCCTCTTCGGCTGATGTCCCCGACGCGTAGTGCAGCGTCGCCGTGTCAATGAAGTCGGGGTGGTTTTCAGGCACGCGCTTCTGAAAGAACGGCTCAGCGCCGATTCCCTTCGGGAAGCGCTTGAGCACCATGGGCCGTCCGCCGGCGCCCCGCAGCGCACCATCCGCGACGGCGAGGTAGTAGCGCACCACGTCGAGCTTGGTCAGCCCCGGCTCGGGGAACACCACCTTGTCCGGACTCGAGATGCGGACCTCGTTACCGTCAATGTTGAGGATCTCGGCGGGGGCCTTCGACGCGTTCATTCCGCCACGCTAGCAATGATCGGATGTCCCAGCCAGACCGGCGGTGACGCAGGCGAAGTTGGCCTGGAAAGTGCCCCGGCCCGGCCCTTGACCAGCGGCAGGTTTGAAGTGGGGCAATGTGCGACGGCGGTGCCGCGGTCACCTTGTGGGGGTGGCGGGGTCGGGGGACGGATGGGGTACCCGGCCGGATCCTGGCTCGCTAGGCTGTGTCCCACGGAAGGGAGCGAGACATGACCCAACGGACCTACCCGCAGGGCGTCCCGTGTTGGATCGACACCGAGCAGCCTGACGTCGAGGCGGCCGTCGAGTTCTACGCCGGAATCTTCGGCTGGACGTTCGAGGACGCCATGCCGACGGGAGCGCCGGGACGTTACTTGATTGCCAAGCTCGAGGGCAACGACGTCGCTGGGATGGCCAGCGCCCAGGGTGCCGCGGCGTGGAGTACATACATATCCGTCGAGGACGCGGATGCCGCAGTGCAGCGACTGGTCGCTGCCGCCGCTGCGGTGCGCTCGGCGCCTGCCGATGCCGGAGAGGGCGGCCGCAGTGCGGCGCTGACCGATCCGGAGGGCGCCGAGTTCCGCCTCTGGCAGGCTAGGCGACGCATGGGGGCACAGGCGGCCAATCAGCCAGGGGCGTGGAATTTCAGCGATCTGCACACGGCTGACCCCGGCGCGGCCATTAAGTTCTACGAAGACGCGTTCGGCTGGCAGGTCGACGACCTCGGCTTCGCGATGATGATCCGCAGGCCCGGTTATGGTGATCACCTTGAGGCGACAGTCGATCCGGGCATCAGGGAGAGGCAGTCACGGCTGGCCGCCCCACCTGGCTTCGAGGATGCGATCGCCTGGATGGCGACCACCGCCCCCGACGAACCGCCGCACTGGCACGTCTCGTTCACCGTGGCCGACCGGGACCAGACGGTGATTGATGCGGAACGACTCGGCGCCCAGGTCCTTAGCCAAGACGACACCGAGTGGACGCGCACGGCACTGATCCGGGACCCTCAGGGCGCCGAGTTTACCGCCAGCCAGTTCACGCCCCCGTCGGGATGAGCGATTCAACAGACGGCAGCCACGGATGGCAGCGTCATAGTCCGGCTACCAGGCAATGGCAGGAGACAGGGTTGATCGGCGCACGGCCCGGACCCATCCAGGCCCGGTGCTGGTTCGAATTGCTTGAGTCCGTGCCGGATGAATCGCCCGACGGGCCAGCCGTCCCGGCAACTCCCCAGCAGAATGGTCCAAAACGTGACAGCCTCCGACTACGCTCGCTTCGTCAAGACGTGCATCGCTGCGGTACCGGATCCCCACCAAGAACTGGCCGAAGACGAAATGTACGGGGTGTATATCAGTTGGTGTCTGCTCCAAAGCGAGCAGCCCCGGCCATCCCGAGCATTCTGGACAGCCATGAGCGGGCTGGGCCTTAGCGAACGACGTCGTGTCGCACGGCGCTTCATTCGCCCCGGGCTTCGGACCACCGGACCCGCCGCCGTCGACTACATCCTCGCGCGTCGCCCAACCCTCACCTGAGAAAGCCCTCCGATGGAGGTGGGCGCGGGGGAGTGGTGCCCTTTGTCGAGTTTTCGATCCGTTCCCGCCATGAGGGCCGCCTCAATCCGCATTCTGTCGGCGTCGCCTCAGGTGCCGTGCGCCGCCACCGCTTGGATCTCGACCTTGGCGCCGAAAGGAAGAGCGCCAGCCTGGAAGGTGAACCTGGCCGGAGCGGTAGACAGGTCCGGGAACTGCCGCCGCCACCACGCATTCAGACTGCTGTAGTCGGTGATGTCAGCGACGACGCACTGCACGTACACGATCTCCTCGACGGCGAAGCCGGCAGCGTGGGCGATCATCGTGACATTGTGCCAGGCCAGCGCCGTCTCCTCCTCGAAGGTTCCCTCGTGATACTTGCCGTCGGGATCCAGTGCGGGCATCCCGCTGACGAAGCAGACACCATTTGCTTCGCTGGCCAGGCTGAAGGGGAAGCCTCCGGGTAGTCCCGGACCAGAATTCGTGCGCTTGATCGTCACGCGATGTCCTCCTGACGATGCAGAAAGTCCGCCTGTTGACGGACTGTTGCCCAAGGAACTTCCGTCACAGCCGTCAGCCGTGACCGCATGGCCTTCAGGAATTTTCCAAACTCTGCGCTTTGACCCATGTCTTCCATTTTGCCGGGCCGGGTCCGTGCTTTCCATGGCGAAGGTAGGACTGCCATTCCTAGGAACTGCAGGGAGCGGCAACCCTGCTGACATCGCATCCCCACGTCCGTAGCGTCGAATGCATGGCCGCGCGAAAGCCGGCACAGGTCGAAGTACCGGACTCAGTAGAAGAAGAAGACCGGCCCATGGCTGGAGTCACGGTTCAACGCACAACCGATGACAGGAAGAAGACGATGGATAATTCACTGATGATGGCTTTGCTGGTTATCAACGGCCGCCTGTGTGTACCGGCCCAAACCAGATACCCACCCACAAGGAAGAGTGATGATGCCGCAGATTAGTGAAGCCAATATCCCCACCGTGACCCTCAACAATGGCGTCAAGATCCCCCAGCTCGGCTTCGGCGTTTTCCAGGTCCCGACGGAAGACACACAGCGCATTGTCGAGGACGCTCTGGAGGCTGGCTACCGCCACATAGACACCGCCGCCGCGTACCGGAACGAGGCCGGCGTCGGCGCCGCTCTTGCCGCATCAGGAATCCCGCGCGAGGAAATCTTCGTCACCACCAAGCTGCGCAACGGCGAACAGGGCACAGCCTACGAGGCGTTCCAGCACAGCCGCGAGGCACTCGGCATCGACTACGTGGACCTGTACCTGATCCACTGGCCCGTGCCATCCCAAGGACTCTTCACCCAGGCCTGGAAGGCCATGGAAAAGCTCTATTCCGGCAGCGAGATCCGCGCCATCGGAGTGTCGAATTTCCTCTCTGACCATCTGGACACGCTTCTCGAGGCCTCGGATATTGTCCCGGCGGTCAACCAGATCGAAATCCACCCCACTTTCCAGCAGCGAGACCTGGCGGCCAAGAGCCGGTCATTGGGCATCGCAGTGGAGGCGTACAGTCCCTTGGGCCAGGGCGCGGATCTCGATGCATCCGCCGTGAAATCGGTAGCAGCCCGGTACGGTGCCACACCCGCCCAGATCGTGCTCGCCTGGCATCTCGCCCAAGGCACCATCGTCATCCCCAAGTCGGCCGATAGCGCGCGCATGCGGGAAAACCTGGGCGCCGCGGCGCTCCAGCTCACCCCGGCCGAAATAGCGCAGATATCGGCTCTGGAGTCTGGCGCCCGCGCCGGCGCCGATCCGGCCGTTGCCGCGCACAGCCAGCTCTAGCCCGTCCGGCAGCAAAGCCGGAGACGGTCCCGATCGGCCGGGACCGTCTCCGGCTTTTCGGCTGCATCAAGCCGCGAGGGGCCGACCACTTACAGGATGATCTCGTAGTGCTCCACGACCGGGAAAGGATCGTAAAAGTGGTGCAGTAGTGCGCGCCAATTGCCGTATTGGTCGGACTGTCGGAATCCAACGGTATGGTCTTCGAGCCGATCCCATTCAACGAGAAGCAGATACGTGCTCGGCGACTCGATCGAACGTGACAACGACAATTTCCTGAAGCCAGCCATCGAAGCAATGATGGGCCGCGCCTCGCTAAACGCCAGCTCGAAGTCGTCTTCCTGGCCGGGGATGACTGGCAAAAGCGCGTGTTCGGTAATCATTGGATCAGTTTCACACAAAGGAATCCCCACAGATGTGGCCCGACACGCTGCCTGGAGCGATCGCTGTAGCAGTTCTAGATTCGTCGCCCCACGAGTGTCAAGGCTGGGCGTTGACTCATGGGAAGGGTCCGCATGGCCGGATAGGTTGCCCCCGCTGTGAGCCGGGAACAGGATTCCCGCTTCCAGTCTGGGCGAGCATACTGGGGTAGTGAGGATCGACGCCGGATCAGGGCCCCAGGGGCGGCGGCGGCCCGGGGCAGGCACGAGCCCGTACCCGCCGATCGCCGACTATGGGTTTTTGTCTGACTGTGAGGCCAACTGCTTGATCGCATCGAGCGGGCAGGTGGAGTGGATGTGCGTGCCACGTCACGACTCGCCGAGTCTGTTCTCCACTATGCTCGACCGCGCCGCGGGTGGGTTCAAGGTGGCGCCGTACGGCGTCCGGGAGCCCACTGCGCGCCGTTATCTCCCCGGCAGCTTGATCCTGGAGACCACTTGGCAGACCAGGACGGGCTGGTTGATCGTGAGGGATGCCCTGGTGATGGGTCCGTGGCACCACACCGACGAGAGGGCCCGCCGATACCGCCGGCCGCCGATGAACTACGAGGCTGAGCATTGCCTGCTGCGCACGGTCAGGTGCGTCAACGGCGCAGTTGAGCTGTCCGTGCTGTGCGAGCCGGTCTTCGACTACGGCAGGCGCCGTGCACGGTGGGAGTTTTCCAGTCCCGGTTACGGGGAGGTAGTGACCGTCAGCGGCGATGAGGGCAATCCGGTGCTGCGTCTGACCACCGACCGCCGGCTGGGCATCGAGGACTCCATCGCGGTCATCCGCACCCGGATGACCGAGGGCGAGGAGGCTTTTATCGCGCTCTCCTGGGGGTCTCTGCCCCCGCCGCGGACGTGGGGGGAAGCCACGCGCAAGCAGTGGCAGACCACTGAGTTCTGGAGGCAATGGATCACCGGCGGCGAGTTCCCCGACCACCCGTGGCGGGAGCAGCTGCAGCGCAGCGCACTGACGTTGAAAGGCCTCACCTACGCGCCGACCGGAGCTCTGGTCGCGGCGCCCACCACGTCGCTGCCCGAGACGCCCGGGGGAGAGCGGAACTGGGACTACCGGTACACGTGGGTGCGCGATTCCACGTTCGCGCTCTGGGCCCTTTACACGCTCGGCCTGGACCGGGAAGCCGATGACTTCTTTGCTTTCATCCGCGACGTCGCCGCCGAGGACGACCTGCAGATCATGTACGGCATCGACGGCGAAAGGGATCTTCCGGAGGTTACCGTCGAGGGGCTCGGCGGCTACGACGGCGCCCGCCCCGTCCGGATCGGCAACGCTGCCGCCCATCAGCGGCAGCTCGACGTCTGGGGCACGATGCTGGACTCCGTCTACCTCCACGCCAAATCCCGTGACCAGCTTCCCGAGCCGCTCTGGCCCGTCCTGCTCCGCCAGGTCGAGCAAGCCGCCGCCCACTGGCGGGACCCCGACCACGGCATCTGGGAGGTCCGTGGCGAACCGAAGCACTTCACCTCCTCAAAGCTCATGTGCTGGGTCGCCCTGGATCGTGGTGCCCGGCTGGCGCGCCTGCACGGTCAGGCTGATTACGCCCGGAAGTGGGACACCATCGCCGAGGAGATCCATGAGGACATCTGCCGCAACGGTGTCGACGACCGAGGCGTGTTCGTCCAGTCCTACGGCACGACGAACCTTGATGCCTCGCTTCTCCTCGTCCCGCTCGTCCGGTTCCTTCCCGCCAACGATCCGCGCGTTTGCGCCACTGTGTTGGCCATTGCCGATGAACTCACCCGGAACGGCCTCGTCCTGCGTTACCGTCCCGAGCAGACCGACGACGGACTCGCCGGCGACGAGGGGACCTTCACCACCTGCTCGTTCTGGCTTGTCTCAGCCCTCGTCGAGATCGGAGAGGTGGTACGCGCCAAGGCACTGTGCGAACGTCTGCTGTCCCTCGCCAGTCCCTTGGGCCTCTACGCCGAGGAGCTCGATCCGGTGAGCGGCCGTCACCTCGGCAACTTCCCACAGGCGTTCACCCACCTGGCCCTGATCAACGCGCTCGTGCACCTCATCCGCGCCGAAGAAACCAATCTTTCGGCGCAGTTCGCCCCTGCACACCGCAGCACGTGACAGCAAAGGCGGAAGTGGACGTGGATTAGGGCTTCCAGTCCAGGGACATGAGCGGCGGCACTGCCCGAACAGCCCCGACCGCCGGCATCGCTTCGCGAAGGCTCACAGTCCGCTCACAGCGGCACGACAGATCGTCGACAGTCCGGAGTTTGAGGATGGGGATACGGCTTCGAAATCCGCGGGGCGGCAACCCCGAGCGCGATCATGAGGCGTGAGGTCGACACAGGGCAAATACGACGAGATCAGGATGACCCATGAACGAGCATGAACTGCCCATCCGCGGCGAAAACACCGGAACCGTTGCAGGCCTGAAAACCCGAAAGCGCATTGGCGCCGGGCTCTATGTTGCCTGCCTGGTGGCTGCGGGCGGCGTCGGCGGGGGCGTGGCGGCCGGGGCGACGGCGATGTGGAACACCGCCGCTCCGGCATCCGGCACTGTACAAACGACTCAATACACGCCGGTGATCGTCAACAATCCCGACAGTGTCAGTACGGTGACAGCCGCCGCGCAGAAGGCCTCACCCAGTGTGGTCACCATCAGCGCCAGTTCCGGCACTTCAGGCGGTACCGGGTCGGGCATCATTCTGGACGCTTCCGGCCATATTCTGACCAACACACATGTGGTCACCCTGGACGGGCAGGCAGCGAACGCGGCCATCGAGGTTCGGACCAGTGGCGGCAGCGTCTACCCGGGGACAATCGTCGGAACGGATCCGCTCTCGGACCTGGCCATCGTCCAAATCACTGCCCCGGGGCTCGTTGCCGCGGCCCTGGGCGACTCCGGCAAGGTCAATGTCGGCGACACCGCCATAGCCATCGGAGCGCCCCTGGGATTGAGTGGAACGGTCACTGACGGCATCGTTTCGGCAGCGAACCGCACCATCGAGGCAGCGTCCTCGGCCACGTCCGCCCTGCAGAACGGCGCCTCCAGCGCCGCGCAGGACACTATCAGCATTAACGTCATCCAAACGGATGCGGCCATAAACCCGGGAAACTCCGGCGGCCCCCTGGTGAACGCGAACGGTGAGATCATCGGAGTCAACGTGGCCATCGCCTCGGCCGGATCCACGTCGTCCTCCTCTGCCCAGGCAGGGAACATCGGCGTCGGCTTCTCCATCCCGATCAACGACGCGAAACGCGTCGCCCAGGAGATCATCGCTACGGGCACGGCCACACACGGCCAACTCGGCGTCTCGGTCCGGGACAAGGCCTCGGGAGCCTCTTCGGAGTTCGCGGCCGGAGCAGAGGCATCCTCCGTGACCCCGGGCTCCGCAGCGGACAAGGCCGGTCTTAAGGCCGGCGACGTGATCACCAGGCTGGGCGGCCGCACTGTGACCGATGCTTCCGAGCTCACGGCGGCGACCCGGGAGCACGCTGCCGGGGCCACCGTCAAGGTCACCTTTGTCCGCGACGGCCAGGAGCAGAGCACGGACGTCACCCTCGGCGCGGCCACCGCTGGCTGACGAGGGTGTCCCTTGTCCACGCTGAATGAATTTCCCGGCCGGTGTCGATTGACCCTCGCGCTGTTCGACCTGTGGGTGGGAAGGTCGAAGGGCGACCTTCCGAAACCTAGGAGATTGAAATGGCAAAGTACATGTTGATCATGCGCGGAACCGACGAGTCGTACGCCAACCTTGCGAACGCCGACTTCAACGAGGTTCTCGAGACCATGGGCAAATTCAATGACGAATTGATCCGCGCTGGGGTCTTGCTGGCAGCAGAGGGCCTTGACGATCCGACAGAGGGCGTCGTGGTGGACTTTACCGGTGAAACCCCGGTGGTCACTGACGGGCCCTACGGCGAAACCAAGGAACTGTTCGCCGGCTACTACATCCTCGATGTCGCCTCGAAGCAGGAAGCGATCGAGTGGGCAAAACGCGCACCCCTCACGGCGGGTACCAAGACCGAGATTCGCCGGGTACCTTCCATCGAAGAGTTCCCGCAGGACAACGAATGGATCCAGAAGGAACGCGCGTGGCGGGAACAGACCGGCCAGCTCTGAACCAGCCAGCCCGGAACCGGCAGTGAGCAGCAACGAGGCACGGGCCGCCGTCGAAGCGGTGTGGCGCATGGAGTCCGCCCGTATCGTCGGCGCCCTGGCCCGCTATACGGGCGATTTCCCGTTGGCCGAAGACCTCGCACAGGAGGCGCTCGCCGAGGCCCTCGTAACCTGGTCGGTAAACGGGGTCCCCGCCGAGCCGGTGGGCTGGCTGCTGACCACCGGCCGGCGCCGGGCGGTGGACACCTTCCGGCGGCGTGCCGCCCGCGACGAAAAGTACGCCCTCCTGGCCCGCGACCTCTCGGAGGAGCTTCCGGGCGCGGATTCCCTGTTTAGCCCCGACGCGATCGACGACGACGTGCTGGCCCTGATGTTCATCTCCTGCCATCCGGTGTTATCCAAGGAAGCGCGGATCGCCTTGACGCTGCGCGTGGTGGGCGGCATGGGTACCGACGAGATCGCGAAGGCGTTCCTGGTTCCGGTGCCGACCATCCAGGCACGCGTCACCCGGGCCAAAAAGACCCTGGCCGCTGCCCACATCCCGTTCGCGGTGCCAGAAACGCGTGAAGTGCCCGAACGGCTAGGATCGGTACTCCAAGTCATATACCTGATCTTCACGGAGGGTTCCTTCGCGTCCGGCGGTGACTCCTGGATGCGCGTGGACTTGGCGGGTGAAGCGCGCCGCCTGGGCCGTGTGCTGACGCGGCTGGCGCCGGAACCTGAGGTGTTCGGCCTGCTGGCCCTGATGGAACTGACGGCCGCGCGCTTCCCCGCGAGGCTTGATACGTCCGGCCGGCCGGTTCTCCTGGAGGACCAGGACCGACGCTTGTGGGACCAGTCGGCGATCCGGCGCGGCCGTGCAGCGCTGGCGAGGGCCGTGGCTGCCGGCCGTGGGCTCGGCGCGTACGGGCTGCAGGCCTCGATCGCCGAATGCCACGCGGTGGCCCGTTCTGTTGCGGAAGCGGACTGGCAGCGGATCGTGATCCTCTACGAGGCCTTGGGGAGGCTGGTGCCCTCTCCGGTCGTCGAACTGAACCGCGCAGTGGCGGTGGCGATGGCATCGGGTCCGGCGGCCGGGCTGGAACTGGCCGACGCGATCAGATCACGGGGTGAGCTCAAAGTCTCGCACCTGCTGCCTGCGGTCAGGGGCGAGATGCTGGCAAGGCTCGGCCGGCGCGGAGAAGCAAAGTCTGCCCTGCAGCAGGCGGTCGCGCTGTGCTCGAACGCGGCCGAACGCGCAGTGCTGGAACGAAAGATCGAGGAGCTAGCCCGCCCGTAGGTCCCGCCGCGGGAGCCTTCGGGCCGCCTGGGACGAGAGCGCTGTGCGGCCGCGATTTCGCTGACTAATTCCCTTGCCAAGGATACTAAGCATGCTTATGGTTAGATCCTGCGGCTGCCACACCGCGGTAAGTACCGTACCGATCCGGTCATGAGGTATTCGAAGCCGGAGTTGAAGAGGACGACGACCAGCATCAGACCAGAGTGAGGAACTAGCCTATGTACCTGCACACCCAGCAACTGATCAACGAAATCGCCGTCGACGAGCCCGACCCCGCCGCGGCCAACGCCCTGCAGGAGGGCCTGGGCGGGCAGTTCGGTGAGATGCGCACCATGATGCAGTACCTGTTCCAGAGCATGAACTTCCGCGGCGACGCAGCCGCGAAGCCCTACAAGGACCTGCTCCAGGGCGTGGGTACCGAGGAGATCAGTCACGTCGAGCTGATCGGCACCACCATCTCCCGGCTGCTGGACGGGTCCCCCGAGTACCAGGGCAAGAAGACCGATCCCGTGGACCAGCCCGGAGCCATGGGGGCCACGCCGCTGAAGATCGCGCTGGACACGAGCAACATCCACCATTACCTGGTCGGCGCGCAGGGGGCGTTGCCCGTGGATGCGGCCGGCAACCCGTGGAGCGGGTCCTACGTGTACAACAGCGGCAACCTGGTCCTGGACCTGCTGTACAACCTGATGCTCGAGTCCACCGGCCGGCTGCAGAAGTGCCGGATCTACGAAATGACCGAGAACAAGACGGCACGGTCCACGATCGCCTACCTCATCGTCCGGGACCAGGCCCACGAGAATGCGTTTGCGAAGGCCCTGGAAAGCCTCGGCGTGAACTGGGGCAAGGTGCTTCCGATTCCGAAGACCAACGCCGAGCAGTTCCCCGAGGTGAAGAAGCTCCTGGACCTGGGCCTGCAGAGCATCCAGTACACCTTCAGCGCCGACAACCTCAGCGAGGCCGGCAAGCTGTACCGGGGCGCATCGCCCTCCAACGACGGCACCGAGCTGAGCACCGACGTCATGCCTGACGGTTTCCCGATGACCATTTCACCGGAACGCCGCGAGGAATTCGCGCCCGGGCTCGACCCTGACCTGCTGGCACTGATCCAAGCCACAGCAGAAGTAGAACTCAAGGACGCCGACAATCCCAAGGAACCCACGAAAGAACCCAAGAAAGAACCGAAGAAAGAATCCAACAAAAGATAGCCCCGGCGCGGGAGGGGCCCACAGGAATCCCCGCCCTTGCCGGCTCCTTCGGAGGCAGCCCGCTTTCCACATGGAAGGCGGGCTGCCTCTGCACCCCGCGCGATAGGCAGGCGGAAGCTGACCTCCGATGGCACTGGTGCGTGAGCGTCGACCGTATCCTTGATAGATGAGTGACATCGCGCATTCAACCGTCACATTTGATGACCGCTTCGCCCGCGAGTTCAAGGAGATGGCCATTCCGTGGCGCGCGGAGGAGGCTCCCGATCCGCACCTTCTGGTACTCAACGAGCACCTCGCCACCGAGCTAGGTCTCGATCCGGCCTTTCTCCGGAGCCCTGAGGGTCTGCTTCTGCTGATCGGCAACGCTGTCCCTCCGGAGGCCAGTCCGGTGGCGCAGGCCTACGCCGGCCACCAATTTGGCTGGTACGCACCCCGCCTCGGCGACGGGCGCGCACTCCTGCTCGGCGAGATCGGGCACGCGGACGGGCAGCTCCGCGACATCCACCTCAAGGGATCAGGACGGACGCCGTTTGCGCGAAACGGCGACGGCCAGGCGGTGGTCGGTCCCATGCTGCGCGAATACATCGTGAGCGAGTCGATGCACGCGCTGAACATCCCCACCACGCGGTCCCTCGCCGTCGGCGCGACGGGGCGTTCGGTGCAGCGCGAGACACTCCTGCCCGGCGCCGTGCTTACGCGGGTTGCCAGCAGCCACCTGCGCGTCGGCAGCTTCCAGTACGCCCGGTCCACGGGCGACATCGGCCTCCTTCGCCGCCTCGCCGAATACGCAATAACCCGTCACCACCAGGCAGCTGCGGAGGCCGGGAACCGCTATCTCGCACTGCTCCAAGCGGTAATATCAGCCCAGGCTTCACTGGTGGCCCAGTGGATGCTCGTTGGGTTCGTTCACGGCGTCATGAACACCGACAACATGACGATCTCGGGCGAGACCCTCGACTATGGGCCGTGTGCCTTCATGGAAGGCTTCGACCCCGCTGCCGTCTACAGTTCGATTGACGAGACCGGACGGTATGCCTACCGCAATCAGCCAGTGGTGGCGGAGTGGAACCTTGCCCGGCTCGCGGAATCTCTCCTGCCTCTGCTCCACGATGGCCAGGAGCAGGCGGTGGACCTCGCGGTGGAAGCACTCAGCGAGTTCCGCCCGAAGTACAGTGAAGCCTGGTCGGCAGGCATGAAGGCCAAGTTGGGGTTCCGTGAAGGGCTCGGCGACGAAGTGACCTCGCCCCTTGTGGACGAGCTTGTGGCTCTGATTCAGGAGTCACGGGCGGACTACACATCGTTTTTCCGGCACCTCGGCAAAGCCGCCCGCGGCCAAGCAGAACCTGCGCGCGGCCAGGTTCTGGATCCGGCACGGTTCGATGCCTGGGTAACGCGCTGGCGCGTCCTGGCGCCGGACGCTGACGCCATGGACCGGGTCAACCCCGCCTACATTCCGCGGAACCACCTGGTGGAGGAGGCCCTGACGGCCGCTACCGGCGGGAACACGGGTCCGCTGGAACGGCTGATGGACGCGGTAGCCTCACCCTTCGACGAGCGGCCCGGTCTGGAGCACTACGCCGCTGCCGCCCCGGAAAGCTTCGGCCCTTACCGGACCTTCTGCGGCACCTGAGCATCACGGCTGCGCTGGCGGGGTGCCTTCCCCGCTCCGGCATTGGCGGCGAAGGCGGAATGCGACTGCGAAGATCCAGGCCATGAACGTGAACAGGATGACGCGTTGCACGAGGCCCTTCCACTCGAACAGTCCGCTCCCGGGCTGCTGGCTGATCTTGAGCAGGACCACTCCGACAGTTAGAACAACACCGCTGGCCAGTGTCCACGCCGCCAGGGAGCGCCAGTCTGCCTCACGGCGGAAGCGCCGGTAGAAGACGAAGCAACTGATCGGCGCGAACGTGAAGACCAGCGCACCGAAAATGCCGTGCACGACGCCGTGAATACTGGCTTGCTGGAACACCGCAGACGCGTCGGTGGTGAACGGCCCAGAGGCCATCAGGCTGACTCCGATGCCCTGTATCAGCGCGGGACCGGCACGGAACGCGGCGCCGATGCTGAAGTGCGCCGCCAGCCCCAGTCCGAACGCCAGCAGCAAGGCGCCGGTGAGGACAAAGTTGAGGATCTGCACCCAGCCGTAGGGGCCAAGGGACAGCTCGCTGACGAACATTCGCGTCGGGGAGTAGTCGGGGTACAGCCACCCCGACACTGTGAAGACGGACACGAAAAGGACCGCCCCGATCATGCCAGCCATGGCGGCCAGCCCGATGTGCCGACGTCGGGCCGCCGCCTGGCTGGCGATAGAAACTGACACCACACGGTGAAGTCTACGGTTCAGTGGAGACGCCGGACGACACCTGGCCGCTTTCGACGAAGCGGCCGCTCTTCATCACGTGGATGCGGTCTGAGACAAGCTGGCGCGCTAGATGTAGGCAGCGTGAGCGGTGCTGTTGCGCACGACGAGGCGCGGGGTCAGCACTTCGGTGCGTGGCGGCAGGGAGTGGTCGGCGATGCGGGCGAGGAGAAACTCCGCCGCGCGGATGCCGGGCAACTTCAGCGTCCGTTTCCCGGACGGCACCCGGCTGGCCTATGAGGAGCCGGCCGGAGCGCAATTTGAGGGCCTGCACTACGAGGCTGCCGCCGTCGCCCGCGCCATATCGGCAGGGCAGCTGGAAGTCCCGCAGCGGCCGCTGGCCGAATCGATCCGGACCATGGCCGTCGCCGACGCCATCAGGAATCAGCTCGGAATCGTGTTCCCCGGCGAACGGCCACGGCATCCATAACGCCGCGTGCACTTCCACGGCGCCGCCTCGCTCGTCGACGGCAATCCCCGCTGTCCGCTGTTCGCTGTCCGCTGTTGACTAGTGACGAGCGGCGATGCCGTCGATGTCGACCAGGAGATGCGAGGGGCCGCGGAGGAACGGGCTCGGCCGGTACGGGGGCGGATCGGAGACCATCCGCGGGTTCTCCAGCCTGGTGGCGAACGCGGTGAGGGCGATCTGGGCTTCGAGCCGGGCCAGGGGTGCGCCGAAGCAGAGATGGATGCCGCCGCCGAAGCCGAGGTGTTGGTTGTTGCGCCGGTCCGGGATGAAGAGGTCGGGGTCGGCGACGTGGGCGGGGTCGCGGTTCCCCGAGGCCAGGACCAAAGTGAGGGAGGCGCCGGCGGGGATGGTGGTGCCGGCGATGTCGATGTCGTCGAGGGCTGTGCGGAAAGGGACGAAATGGACGGGCGGCTCGTAGCGGAGCAATTCCTCGACCATCGGGATGGCGAGGCCGGGATCGTCGCGTAGCCGTTGGAGTTCGGCCGGGTGGCGGAGCAACGTCAGTGCGCCGTTGGAGATGAGGTTCACGGTGGTTTCATGTCCGGCGATGAGCAGAAGAAGCCCCGTGCTCACCAGCTGTTCCTCCGGCATGCGGCCTTCCGGGCCGTCATCAGTGGCCATCGCCGAGAGCAGGTCCGGGCCCGGTGTCCGCCGGTGGGCTTCGACCAGTTCTTCCATGAACGCGCGCAGTTCTTTGCCGGCCTCGGCCCTCTTTTCTTGCTGTGTTTCGGGATCGAGTCCGGGATCCGTGGATTGCAGGGCTACGTCCACCCAGACCCGGAAGCGCTGTTCGTCGCCCGGGGGCACCCCAAGTAATTCGCAGATCATCGTGACGGGCAGTGGATACGCCAGATCATCGACGACGTCGATCCGGGACTGGGCAGTCATGTTGTCGACCAGGTCGGTGACAATTTCCGCCATCCTCGCCTCCATCCCGGCGACCCTGCCCGGCGTCGTAGGCGGTCCGAAGTGGCGCATGGTGATCCGTCGAAACTTGTCGTGATCAGGAGGATCCATGCTGAGGAAAGTCGGCGTCATGCCCGGGCCGTCCCCGTCGTCTCCGTCCGCCGTGGCGCCCGCAGCAGCGGCAGCCGGGTTGCGGGTGATGTCGGAGCTGACCCTCGGGTCGTGCAGCAGGGCGGCGATCTCCGCGTACGTGCTGACGAGGTAGCTTCCGTCCGCAAGCCGTGTCACAGGGGTCCTGCGGAGCTCGTCGTAAAACGGGTAGGGGTTAGCCCGGTTGGAGAAGTCGAGGATCTGCTCCCAGGTGCTGGCCTGGGTCATGGCGAAGGCTCCTTCAATCGGGGGGTGGTTTCTGTGGGTCTCCGTGACGGCGTCTCACCGGCCGCGGTGTTCGTCAGTCTGGCGCGGCGTTCATTGGGATCGTGGCCGGTCACAACGACGGTCGCGTCCTGGGTGGGGCTGACAGCGGGCTTGAACCCGGCAGGCAAGGGCCGGGCCTGGACTGATTCATCGATGTGGTGGAATGCCGGCGGGAAGGGCGCGGCCTGCTCGATCAGTGGCTCGTAGAAGTCGAGCCACTTGTTCTGGTTGAAGGCGACCGCCGCCACGATGCGGCCCTTGTAGCCATAGACGGCCAGGAAGCGCCGCGTGTCCACCGATCCTTGGACGATGGCTACCTCATCGGCGACCGAGGGTACCCCGACGCTCTTTATTTCGGTGCCGAACTGAACTGACCAGAATTTCGGCACCTCCAAGTGAGGCCACCGTTCGGTCTCGCCGCTGACCATGTTGTGTGCCGCGACCTCGGCCTGTGAGATGGCGTTTCCCCAGTGTTCGACGGCGAGGTATTGATAGCCGTACATCGGCTGCGGGGCGCGCGCAATGTCGCCGGCGACAAACACGTCATCGGTGACCAGCCCGTTAGCGTCGAACGCGCGGCAGCCGGCGTCGCAGGCGACGCCCCATACACCGCACGCCAGACCGGAATCTGCGAGCCATTCGACATTGCGGACGGAGCCCAGCGCGGCGACCGCCACATCCACCTCAAGAGTTGTGCCGTCGGACAGAATGGCCCGGCGCAGCTGTCCGGTGGCATCACCCTCAAGTGACAGGACGCGGACGCCGCATCGCAGGTCCACGCCATTGTCGATCTGCAGCTCCCCGGCGACTGCGCCGACCACCCCGCCAAGGGCAGCGACGAGCGGAGCCGGCCCAGCTTCTGCCACCGTGACCGCCAGGCCGAGTTCCCGGCACACGGACGCGACCTCGCACCCGATGAACCCGGCCCCGATGACCAGCACCCGACGCGGACGGCCCGCGAGGTACTGTCGCAGCGCTGCGGCGTCCTCCCGGGTGCGCAATGTCATCACTCCCGCAAGGTCCGCCTCCACAGGGTTAGGCCAGGGGCGGGCCCGCAGGCCGGTGGCGATCAACAGCTTGTCGAAGCCGATCCGGTTGCCGTCGGCGAGGTGGAGCTGCTTCGCGGCCAGATCCAGCCCGGTGGCCGCCATACCCAGCCGCCAGGTGGCGTGGATGTCCCGGTGCCGGGGCAGTGAGGTGTCTTCCAAGGGCACCGACCCGGCCAGGACCTGTTTGGACAGCGGAGGCCGGTCGTAGGGCTCGTGCGGCTCTTCGCCGACCAAAGTCAGCGATCCGGTGAACCCTTCCTCGCGTAACCGCTCCGCCGCGCGCAGCCCCGCCATCGATGCCCCCACGATGACGATCCGTCCAGTCCTCTTGAAAGTGCCCCCGCTGTCTTCGACCGGGGCAGCCGTCGCGGGTGCTGTGGCCGGATGCAGCGATCCGTCCTGCCCGTCCGGCTGTTCGAGCCGGATGGCCTGAACCGGACACGCAGCGGCCGCCCGCCGAATCCCGGTCAGATGCGCCCCGTCAGGGTGCGGGTCGTAGGTCAGTGCCTCGTCGCCCTGGATCGTGAAGACGTCCGGGGCGAGGAAGGCGCACTGGGCGTAGCCCTGGCATTTGGTGAGATCGACGAGGATCCTCATGCCGCTTTTCTCCCTCTGGGGGCTTACGTCGGCCGTCGGCCAACCAGCCGGCGCCTCTTCCGATCCGACCGGGCCGCCCGAGCCTGCCAGAGCTTCCGGTCCCCCTAAGCTGGGCCGCGGAACGGGGCCTGCACTCGGTTCGATTTGAAGAGTGTAGGCCCCATGGGCGCGCGGCGGAAGAGGCCTGCGACCGGACAGGCGGGGCCCGGACGGCGGCTGAATCCGGTCTCGAACGCTCATGTCAGGGCGAACTCCGAATAAACCGCGAGCTGCTGCTCATCGGCGGGAATTCCTGCGCCGTGATTTTGGACTCCTTGGCTGCTTTGGAGGAATAGCCGGGGCTGCGGAGGACTTGTTCAGACTGGGGCGTCGACGACCGGCTGCCTCGCGAAAGGACCTCCTTGCCCACTCCCTTTATCCCGTTCACCATGCGCGCTACTGTCCGAGAAGACCACAAGCGTTCTTTCCGCACGGACATAGAACGTCTTACCGGCGGCCATCGTGGATGGGCGCCGCTGGACGTCGTCAAGTCCACCAACACCCAGGCGGTGCTGCGCGGAGCGATCGCGCAAAGCGTTCACACCGCCACCGACGCGAGCCTTGCTCGCTACCTCCAGGACCGCTTTGTCGCCGATAACGACATCCATCTGGATCTCACTGTCAGCATCGGGCGCTAACAGACGCCCAAGCAAGCCCCGGACTATGCTGGTCCGGGGCGCACGGGGGAGCGAAGGCAAGCACTCCGACGGCTTCGGCCGCGCCAAGGGAAACAACCTGGAACGCGGCGGTTCGAACGCTAGGGATCGCCTCCCTGCCTGGTTCATTCCTCCTTCGTGCCGGTGTCGAAGGGCTTGCCTGCGGCCGGTGGCTCGCCCGCCGCGAGACGGTCCGACTCCCGGGCGCCAACAACTGACTGGGCTCCGCCGGAGCCGGCTTCGGCAGGTGAAGGTCCAGGCGGTACGGCCTCGGTTGTCGTTGCGGAGCCGCTCACGGTCCGTTGCCCCTCGGTCATGGCGGGGTCGTTGAACACTTGCTCCACGGGCGCCTCGCCCGTCTTGGCCCGTTCCGGATGCGAGTGATCCCCCTCCGCCTCGGTGCCCCGCTCCGCGATCTCGATCGACTCTCCCACGTCTGCACCGCTGCGGGATTCATCGGCGTGGGCGTCCGCACCCGGCGAGGAGTGCCGGTCCTGCGATGCAGCCTCTTGGCCGACGTGCGGATTCTCGGTCATTGGCTCTTCGTTTCGCGGACCTGTTCCGGCCTTGCGCAGGGGATCCACAGTACCGTCCGCACCATAGTCACCTGCGGTGTACTGACCGATTTCCGACCCGGCCGTACGTCCCGGAGCCGCACCAGCGTCGCCATAGTCGGCCGCCACGTAGCGTCCGGATTCTTTGGCCTGGTCTCCCAAGGGTTCGGGCAGACCGCCCTCGCTGCCGGCCGCACCGTAGTCACCTTGGATGTATTGGCCTTCCTCGTCCTCCGCGCGGCGACCTCTCTGCACGCCGGCCTTGCCATAGGTGCCTTCGACGTACCGGCCCCGGAGCTCCCGTTCTTCTGGTTTCTTTTCCGTGGGCACCTGGTCCGCGGGTAATTCAGAGTCGCTGCGGTCTGTCATGATCCTGCCCTCCCGAGACGAATTCATGCGTCTAGTCCGGCGCAATTTAAGTCTAGCGAGAGCCTCTGCCCCACGATAGGGCAGTGTCGCCGTCGTCGTCCGAGCAGGTCCCGGAAACGCAGCTGAGTACCGGAAAGGCATTTTCCGGGTGGCTAGTGCCCGGTCCGGGCATGCTCCTGACGGTGCCGGTGGTGCAATGCGTAACTGTCAAACACTGCCGACGACGTTTCGCCGGAGTGACCGAACTTACCGCGGAGGACTGCTGCCAGGTCATCTAAGGACGCGTGCAGCATTCGTCCGGCGAAACGGAGTTCCGTGTTGTCACTGAGCTTCGCCTCGGATGACAGGTCCTGTGCATAAGCAACTGTGGCTGCCAGTGAACTCCTCTGTTCGACTTCCCGGAAGTAATAGCTTTCACGAAGGGAACTCAAGTCGACACTGACCGTAGCCACACTTCTCGCCAGCGATTCGATCAACGCCGCAGAGTGAGTCGGGTCCAGTCCGGCTATGCCTTCTTGTCCGCCCGCTTCCCTCATCAGATTGAGCTGGTGAGCGAGAGTCCGACGGCGGGTCAGAGCAGGAAAAAGTTGCAGGAGCCATGACACTGTGGCTGTCAGCAACGCGAATCCGGTGATGGACTGCAGGCCTGCCAATAACCGCAGGAGCGGAGGTCCGGCGACTATCTCTCCGTAGCCAACGGTGGAAAGACTACCCATTGAGATGTAGACGGCTTCGGCAAAATCCCCCTGCTGCGGCACCCCTTCTCCGTAGACGAACCCTCCCGGCAGGTGAGGCAGGTAGAGCAAAGCCCATCCCAGGATTGCGAGTCCCGTCCAAGCTGCAATAACGGCGACCAAAGACACGGGAGCCGACAATGTGCCGGCCCTACCTCTAAAGCTCCTCGTTAGTAGCCAGAATGCCCGCATTATTGTTCTGCAGACCGGACCGGAACCGTGCGGATAGAGAAGGGTGTGGAAGACGTCGGCGAGCATCATCAAGATCAGTCCGGCTCCTACCGCAGTCCAAAGCGCATCCACGAAGTCCATGCCTCATCATATGGCGGGGAAATCCCGGAGCATCTGACTAGTCGGAAGGGCGTGGCAGCCCGCAATGCAGGCGTAGGGATGCGTGCGCCAAGGATTTGCCGCGTCGGCGCTGCTTCCGACATGGCTGGCGGCCGCCGGAGTCATCGCTCCCTTGAACGTCT
The DNA here is from genome assembly GCF_029504395.1 of Arthrobacter sp. ES3-54. Lineage (GTDB taxonomy): Bacteria > Actinomycetota > Actinomycetes > Actinomycetales > Micrococcaceae > Arthrobacter. The sequence goes on along the minus strand of NZ_JAQFIF010000002.1, from coordinate 277,367 downwards.
GATCGCTCAAGGGCTAGCATTGCCGGCACGGACGTCGATGGCACATCTGCGGCGTGGTGCCGGTCGGGGACTTAGCGGTGCGGCATTGCTTGGTTAGACCCGGAAGGGAACCGGCTGTCCCCGACCTGGCGGGCCTAGTGGACGTTGACGTCTTTTAGAAGCTGATGTCTTCCGGACCGAGGAGAGGGCCATGGCTGAAACAACTGCAGAGGCATCATCAGCGGAGTTGATGGTTGACCTGATCATCTCCCTGGACGGGTATGCCTCGGCCGAGGGATGGCCCGGCTGGTGGGGTCTGGAGGGGCCGGAATACCTAGCTTGGCTTGAGCAGGAGGGGGAGAAGGGCTACACCTTCCTTCTGGGGGCGAACACATACCGGCTGATGTCCAGCATGTCAGAGGAGGCGGCGGCCGGGAGCTCGGGGTTCTCCGAGGATGAGGGCGCCAGCCTGACCGGCCTTGCCGCGGTGCCGAAGGTCGTCTTCTCTTCCACCATGCAGGCGCCCCTCACGTGGCCGAACTCGCAGCTGGTCACTGGTGACGCGGTTGAGGCCGTGACGGAGATGAAACGGGCCGGAACCGGGCCCATGAGCACCCTGGGCAGCCTCAGCCTCTCCCGGTCGCTGCTGACCGCTGGCCTTGTGGACAGGTTCAGGGTAGTCGTCTTCCCGGTGATCACCGGCCGAACCGGGCGGGAGCGGATCTACGACGGCTATCCCGACGTATCGCTCGACATGGTGGACAGCAGGACCTTCGACGGTCGGCTCCAGCTGCTCGAGTACGTTCCCACCGTGCTCAGCGGTCCGCCGGGCAATGGTCCGAGATGAGTCAACCCGGGGGATCCTTCGGCCCAGTGCGCGGAGGTTGAGGACGCGTCCCTGCAAGCCTCAACGTTGAGGATGCGCCCGCGGGGCTGTTCGGCTCTTGCCTGGCCGCCGCATTGGCCTGTTCGGTTGTGTGGGTGGCGGCGTCGAAACCTTGGCTTGGGGGGCCTCCACACCAGAGCCCGGCGAAGCAACGCGACGGGAACCGTCGCCTTCCCGCGTTCAGACGCCGGGGCAAGGGCGACAGGCTCCTTGCCCCGGTATTTGATGGTTCGGCGGGTTTAGCCGCGGCCCTCTTCGGGTCCGTCGGTGTCGATGTGTTCCTTGCGGACTTCCTCGTTGATGGTGACCTCCTCGGTGACCGTTTCGGTGCCGATGTGGACTCGTTCGACCGGGACGGTCTCCTTGGTGACTATGAGTCGTTCCTCGTGGAGGATGACGTCGCGCTCGTCGTCTTGGTCCGCACGGTTCGATGCCTCGTCACGGTTTTCCTCCGTGATCGGTTCTCGCTCGATTCGGACCTCTTCGCGCTGTACCGGAACCGTCTTGGTGACTTGTTCCGTGGTGACGTATTTGCGCAGGCGTGCCCGGCCGGTGGCGGTAGCTGCTGCGCCGGTGTCTCGTTGTGCGGTGTCTCCATGTTCGGTGGGTGCTGCGGTGTCGTATCCGGCGGTGCCGGTGCCGGCAGCGGTGGGTGCTTGGGTGCGCTCTGGTGCGGCGGTGTTTCGTTGTTCGGTGGTGTCGTATGCGCCGGTGGCAGCGGGGGTGGCGGCGACGGTGGGTGCTGCGGTGCGGTCTGGCGCGGTGGTCTCTCGTTGTTCGGTGGCAGTTGTGGTGTCGTATCCGGGTGCGCCGGGGGTGCTGGTTGCTGCGGTGCGGTCTGGCGCGGTGGTCTCTCGTTGTTCGGTGGCAGTTGTGGTGTCGTATCCTGCGGCGGCGGCGGCGGGTGCTTGGGTGCGGTCTGGTGCGGCGGTGTCTCGTTGTGCGGCGGGGGTTGTGGCGTCGTCGGTGGTGTCTCGTTGTTCGGTGGGTGCGGTGGTGCCCGTGGCGGCGGGTGCGCCGGTACGCTCTGGCCCGGGCCCGGAATCTGCCGTAGTCGCTTCGGTGTAGGTGCGTCCGGTGTCGAGCTGATAGTGCTGGTAGAGCCGGTCTTCCTCGGCAGGCTCCAGGGGCCGATCGGCGTCGATCCTTGGCGCGTCCTTGACGTGGTCCTTGCTGTAGGGGACCACGATGTCATTTCCCTCTGTTCGGGCTCCTTCCAGGGGTACGAATGATTCGGACATTCCGAATAGGCCCGTCCTGACGGTTACCCAGCTCGGCTGTCCGTCTTTGTTGTCCACGAAGACCTGGCCGATGGAGCCGATCTTTTCTCCGTCCTCTGAAAGAACATTTGCGCCTTGGTTGAGCAGACGATCAATTTTTGTTCGGTGGTGAACATGACGTTTCCTTGGATCTCATCGGTTGGAACAGTGCGTCCGATCGGGAACCCTCGATGGAGTGCCTGACCGATACTGGGCAGAGTCCTTCGATGCCGACCAGTGCTTTGAAGGCGCCGCGGGGCTGAGAATTGCCCGGAGTGGAAAGGGCCGCCCGGGAAAGCAGGATCGGGCACTTGGCCGGGTTCCTACCAAGCCCTCCAGCAATTCCCCGAACGTCCCACGGGGCAGCAATGGGCCGGTGGCCCTTATGCCCTGGTTCTGCGGCCGGCGACGGCGCCATAGATCAGGAGCACAATAACGGCTCCGAGGATGGAGAGGAGCCAGGTCCGCAGATCGAAGAAGTCAGCGAGGCCTCCGCCGAAGATCAACGAACCTATCCAGCCTCCGAGGATGGCGCCCACGACGCCGATAACGAGTGTGATCACCCAGCCGCCTCCCTGCCGGCCGGGAAGAACCGCCTTGGCGATAGCTCCTGCGATAAGGCCGAGAATGAGGAATGCAAGAATTCCCATGACTGTCCGTCCTTTCGGTTGCCGGTCGTGGAATGCGGCCGATATCAAGATCTAATCAGCATGCTTAGTAGCACGCAATACCTCGTGGTCGGTGGCGCGTCAGTGCTCAATATCCGCCGCTAGTGGCCTCACAGATCAGGCTGGCTCGTTGGGACTCAGCCGGGGCCACCCTTCTATGCCAGGCGGTCCCGCGCGGCGGCGGACAAGGCCAAACCGTAGCTGAGCGTCGATCGGCTGGCGGATCGTATTCAGCTCGTGCCGACGGCCTGAAGTCTGGTGTGGGGAGACCGTCCGGGCAACTAACCTGAATTGGGGACACCTGCGCTGCTGATGGCACTGCTCCTCGCCGTCAGAGGCATGTGCATTTGCCCTGTTCGAGAATAAATCCAGTGTCTATCCTGTGTGTAATGACCGCTGCGACACGCGGTCTTCAGGCCGCCGGCACGTCCCGGGAAGTCCTCCCGCTCCGGGGGCCCGTCTCAATGAGGAGGCGTCGATGTCCAGTCCCGATGTGCCAACGCGCGGGCCGGCCAGACCCGGTCCATATGTCGCCACCGGAATCCTGTTGGCCATCGCCATTGTGATTCCGTTGTATGTGCCCGCGTATTCTGTCGATGAGCCGCGTTTGGCCGGTATGCCGTTCTTCTACTGGTACCAGATGATGTGGATTCCGATCACCTCGGCCCTAGTAGGGATCTCCTACTGGCTGGTCGGCAAGGAGGATCGCCGCCGGCGCGAATCCGTGCGCGGCGTGACCGGTGATGAGGAGGAGCGATGAGCGGGGCAGCCGTGCCGCTGGCCGCTCCGGACCGGCCCATTAGCTGGGTTCCACTGACCATTGTGATCATTCTCTTCGTCCTGGTGGCGGTCTTGGGGTTCGTGGCTGCGCGGTGGCGGCGGGGAGAGGGGACAGGGCTGCACAGCCTTGACGAGTGGGGCCTTGGGGGCCGCGGTTTTGGAACCTGGGTGACCTGGTTCCTGCTCGGCGGCGACCTGTATACGGCCTACACTTTCGTGGCCGTTCCGGCTGCAATGTGGGCCACTGGCGCCGTCAGCGGATTCTTCGCGGTGCCGTACACAATCGTTCTGTACCCGATCGTGTTCCTTTTGATGAGCCGGTTGTGGTCCGTCTCGCACCGGCATGGGTTTGTCACGCCGGCCGACTTCGTCGGCGGCCGCTACGGCAGCAGGGCGCTGACCCTTGCCGTCGCCGTCACCGGCATCGTCGCGACGATGCCCTACATTGCGCTTCAGCTGGTCGGAATCAAGGCCGTGCTCACGGTGCTGGGCCTGGGCAGTGCGGAGAACGTACTGCTGACCGACCTGCCGCTGATCATCGCGTTCGTGGTCCTGGCCGCCTATACGTACACCTCGGGCCTGCGGGCTCCGGCCCTGATCGCCGTTGTGAAGGATCTGCTGATCTACCTGGCGGTGATCGTCGCGGTAATTTACCTGCCGATCAAGTTCGGCGGCTGGGGCCCCATCTTCGACTCTGCCGAGGCGAAACTCGCTGCGGTCAACCCTGCCACCGGTAAACCCACTGGAGTCTTCATTCCGGGCGCGAACAGTTACTCGGCCTACTGGACGCTGGCTCTGGGCTCGGCCTTGGCGCTTTTCATGTACCCGCACTCGATCACGGGCGTCCTGGCGACCAAGAGCAGGAATACGATCCGGAAGAATGCCGCGGTGCTGCCGCTGTACTCGTTGATGCTGGGGTTCTTGGCTCTGCTGGGCTACGTGGCCATCTTCGCCGGAACCAATCCCGTCGACTTGAACGGCGCTGTCAACCCGCAGTTGGTGGTGCCGCAGCTGTTCCTGGATCAATTCCCGGCCTGGTTTGCCGGAATCGCCCTGGCCGCCATCGCCATCGGGGCTCTGGTCCCGGCCGCGATCATGTCGATAGCCGCGGCGAACCTGTTCACCCGCAACATCTACCGCGACCTGATTAAGCCCGACGCCACCCCCCGGCAGGAAGCAAAGGTCTCCAAGATTGCGTCGCTTGTGGTGAAATTCGGTGCATTAATTTTCGTCATTGCCATGGACCAGTCGGCAGCAATTAACATGCAGCTCCTCGGCGGCATCTGGATCCTGCAGACCTTCCCGACGATCGTGGCCGGGCTCTACACCCGCTGGTTCCACCGATGGGCGCTTTTCGGCGGCTGGATAGCCGGAATCATCTATGGCACCATCGCGGCGTACAACGTGGTCAACCCGGTCACGAAAGCCTACTTCGGGGGCTCGATCGCGGCCATCCCCGGAACCGACATACAGGTCTACATCGCCGTTGTGGCGTTTGCGATAAACCTTGTGGTTGCCACAGGCCTATCTCTGCTCTTCCACGCAATGAAGCTCCCTGGTGGGAATGACATCACCCGCAGCTCGGACTACGGCGCCGACGAGAACGATCCAAAGGTCGCCCAGATCGAGCGCGAGCACCCGCTCGCTGAACCCGGCGCCCCCACGTTCTAGGTCACTGGGGACCCGAGACCGCACAGGAGCCCGAGGGACGAAAGGTATATGACCATGAACGCCGGACAGCACGGCAAGGGCACAACCGGGGAGAGCCCCTTGGCCGCGTACTTGCACAGTCACTTGATAGCCGCGGCGGCGGGGGAGCGACTCTTCGAACAGGCGGCCAAGACGTGGAAGGACTCGCCACGCGGCAGTACCATCGCGCGGCTCGCGACGGAAGTCAGTGCCGACAAGGCAACCCTAGAGGGCATCACCGAGGGGCTCGGTCTAGGCATCCCGGCCTACAAAAAGCCCTTCGCTTGGACAGGGGCGCACCTCGCGTCCCTTGGCCCGCTCAATCCGTTCCACGCCAGGACCGGCGCGGCCGAACAATTGGAACTCGAAGCGCTGATCAGTGCCGTCACGGGCAAGTCGCTGCTCTGGAAGACCTTGGGTCTCCTGTCCCGCACGGACCCGCGCATTGGACAGGAGCAGGTGGCGAATCTGCTGGACCGGGCAACGGCACAGCTCCGCGAACTCGAGGGTCTCCTCTTGGAAACCGCGGCGGAACGGTTCACCGACGCCGGTCAGTGAGACTCGGACGTTCGTCGACGATCCTTCGACCTGCGGACCACAGCGCTGCCACGTCAGCAAGGTGGCGGGGCACCCCTACCCGGGTTCCATCGCAGTGAGTCCGTTGGGGTCATCTTTCCGGGCGCCGCCGTGTGGTCCCTTTCGATGGCCTCAGCGTGCTGCGACGAGGGCCTGGGGTGCGGCCTGTTTCATCCGGGTTTGCAGCCAGCGCAGCTGGGTGGCCGTTTCGGCGTCGCATTTCTCCACGACGGCGAGTAACTCGTTATCGCGCAGCGCGGACCCGGCCTGCTTAACCATCGTCCAGGTGACATCGACGAAGCTGGCCAGCAGGTAGAGGTCCTGCAGGTCGCGCAGGAGACCGACGGGACCGTTCCGGGTTGTGGCCAGGCCCTGGGCGTGCAGCCGTTCGGGCTCGTTGTCGGAGCTGTTTTCGCCGTAGCGCTGCACGACGGGCCCGAGGAGTTCCCCGTGCCCGTCGCACTGGGCTGCCAGGGTGCGGCAGAGGAAGTGAACATCTGGCTCGGCCCCGTGGCCCTCGGCCACTTGGCGGAAGGAATCGGCGAGCGTGTTCTCGGCCTGACGGAGCATGCCCAGGTAGATGTTCAGGTTCATGGCCGGCCACCCTCCGTGGTGTTTCTGATCGTGTCGGGGAACCGGGGTGCAGGTTTGGTGTCCGTTGTTTCCGTGGCTTGGGCCCCGTCGCCGCCGGTCGTGGCCGGGACCGGCGCGGTGCCAGGCGCCGCGGCGGGCCGGGACGCCGTGGTGGTCGGGGCCGGCGCCGGTCCGGTGGCATCGCCGATCTTCTCCACGGTCACCGCCGCGTTTTTGAACATCGGCTGCTTGGATACGGGGTCCCATTCGGTCAGGGTCAGTTCATTCGCGGCCGTCGGGTGGGTCCCCGGGCGGCCGCCGGTGTCCCAATAGCCGTAATGGAATGGGGCGAACACCGTGCCGGGCGCGATGCCGCTGACTCGTGCGGGGACCTCGATCCGGCCCCGGCGGGAGGTGACCCGGACCAGGTCGCCTTCGGAAATGCCGAGCCGGTCCGCGTCCTCCCGGGCCAGTTCCACCCAGGCCCGCGGTGCCGCGTCAGACAGCGGCCGCGAACGGCCCGTTTTGGTGCGTGTGTGGAAGTGGTACACCGTGCGCCCGGTCGTATACCGGAGCGGGTAGTCCTCGTCGGGTTCCTCGTGCGGCGGGTGGAACGGGGCGGTCTTGAACAGGGCCCGCCCTCCAGCGTCCTGGGCGCGGAAGGCCTGGGCTCCCACCGTGGCGCCGGTGAGCAGGTCATGGCCGTAACTTTCGCAGTAATCCGGGTCGGTGGGGAAAACGCCGTCCCGGTACAGGCGGTCCGTTCCGTTGGGGTGGTCCTCGTTGCACGGCCAGGGGATGCCGCTGCCGCCGCGCAGCCTGCCGTAAGTGATGCCGGTGTAGTCGCACGGGCGTCCGCGGGAGCAGTCTTTCCAGGCCTCGAACGCGTCCTCGGGCCCGGTCCAGTCCAGCAGCGGCCCCCCGTTCAGCGTCGTGAAATCCATTCTGCGTGCGTAGTCGAGGAAAATGTCCAAGTCGCTGCGGGCCTGACCTGGAGGGTCAACCGCTTGGTCGGAGAGGTGCACGATGCGGTTGACGTTTGTGAACGTCCCGGTCTTTTCGCCCCATCCGGCTGCCGGAAGCACCACGTCCGCGTACTGCGCTGTTTCTGTGAGGTAGAGGTCCTGGACGACGAGGAAGAGGTCGGGTTTGGCGAGGATGTCCCGGATCCGGGGAAGTTCGGGCATGGACACCGCCGGGTTAGTCGCCGAGATCCACAGAAAGTCGATCGAGCCCTGTTCGGCGTACCGGAAGATCTGCATGGCGTGGGTTGGCGGCGCCCAGTGCGGGATGGTCATCGGATCCACGTTCCACAGCCGGGCCAATTCCTGGATGTGGTCCGGGTTTTCCCAGTTGCGGAATCCGGGCAGGTCCCCGTCCGCGCCGCATTCCCTGTTGTTCTGCGCCGTGGGCTGGCCGTTCATTTGGAGGACCCCGCGCCCTGGGGCGCCGAGCATCCCGCGCAGCAGGTGCAGGTTGTTGACCTGGCACGACGCCGCCGTCGCCTGCGAGGACTGGTAGAAGCCCTGCAGCACGGTGGAGACAATCCGGTCGGAGGTGCCGAAGATCCTGGCTGCGTCCCTGATGTCCGACGCCGGGACACCGCAGACGGCGGCAGCCGCCTCGGCCGTCCAAGGCTCGACCACCTTCCGGAGAGCGTCCAGGCCCAAGGTGTGGTCGCGGACATAGCCGGCATCATCCCAGCCCTGGGCCAGCACCTCTCGGACCAGGGCGTGCATGAGGGCAAGGTTCGTGCCGGGCCGGATGGCCAGGTGGACGTCGGCATGGCGTGCGACCTCCGTGTTGCGCGGATCCACGCAGACGATCCGGGGCCGGTCGGGGCCCGCGATCCGGTCCAGGACCCTGGACCAAAGCACCGTTTGTGTCTCGGCCATGTTGTGGCCATAGAGAAAGAGCGCGTCGCAGCTGTCGATGTCGGTATAGGATCCGGGCTGGCCGTCGGCGCCGAACGACTCTTTCATGGCCGCCGCCGCCGTAGCAGTGCACAGCCGGGTGTTTCCGTCCATGTGCGGCGTGCCGATGCCGGCCTTCCCGATCACGGCCAGCGCGTAGTACTCCTCCAGGAACAGCTGCCCGCTGGTGTAGAAGCCATGGCTGAGCGGGCCGCGTTCCGCCAGCAGGTCCCTGCTCCGGTCCACAATCCGGCGCATCGCCGTGTCCCAGTCGCATTCGACCAGTTGCCCATTCTCGCGGACCAGGGGACTCGTCAGGCGGTCTTTGTGGGACACACCCTGGCGGCTGCCGAAGAGGCCCTTTGGTCCGAGCCTGCCATGGTTGACCAGATCCTGCGCCCGGCCGCGTATCCCGACCATCGCGCCGTCCTTGACGGCGATGTCGCAGGCACATCCGTTGCTGCAGAGGACGCAGGCGGACTGCACCCACCGGTCAACGTCGCCCTCCGCGATGCCGTCGTCCAGGACCTGGTCCACCCGGACCGGCCACAGGCCGTCCCGGGCGTACGCGGTCCGGGTTCCCCAAATATTGGCTATCCGGTCGACCATCTCACTCCTTCTCTACCCCAGGCCACCCCGCGGCCCTCTATCTCAGGCCACCCCGCGGCCCTCTATCTCAGGCCACCGCAGCCCTCATGCTGCTTCGTATTCGAGTCCCGGCCTTGACGGTTCCAGAATTATCAGCATGCTTACAAATAGTCCAGAGTCACCACTCGAGGGAAGGAACAACTATGAGCACCTATCATCCCGAAAATGACCCGGCCAACCCGGATCCTCCTGGGGAGGCGGGGAACGCGGAGCATTCGGAGCATCCGGACACACGCGGTGACCGGCCCTCCGATCCCGCCGCCTCGGCCAACCCGGATCCACTCAGCGGCAACATCACCGGGCTGGAGCCAGGCGGGGGAGTGCCTCCGGGAGAAACGCCCCCGGCCGAAGACTCGATGAGCGGGGACCAGGGCCACGAGGAATAGGGGCTTGCCCTACTTCCGGCCGGCCACGGCCCCTGCCCCTGCCCGGCGATGGACCCGCGGTCCGCCGGGCGGCGGGCGGCCCGGTCTCGAGCACTATGCCGCTGCAGACCCGGAAAGCTTCGGCCCATACCGGACCTTCTGCGGAACCCGGGCCGCACCCCTTGAACCCGCGGTCCCGCCAGGCAGTCCTAGTCCGCGGCGAGGTCCGGCGGCACTTCGTTCACCATGAACTTCACGAACGCCGGCACGGCCGCGTGGGACACCGGCTCCAGCCATGCCAGTGACACGGTGACCGGCGGGGCGTCGACGAGCGGCCGGTAAGTGACCTCAGGGTGCTGGTAGGTTTCCGCAGTTGAGCTGCCGCTGATGCCGATGCCGCGGCCGGAGGCAATCGCGAGCAGCCAGTCGTCAGTATTGTCAGTGGCCACCGTGTGCTTCGGGCGCATCCCCGCTGGCCACAGGTCCAACCGTGTGAGCCCGGTGAGCGTATTGACCACGACAACTTCGTGAGACAGGTCGGCAAGACGCACCTCGTCGCGGCCGGCCAGTACGTGGTCGGCAGGCAGAACAGCTAAGCGGGGTTCCTCGGCCAGTTCGCATTGCCGCATGCTGGCCGGGCCCCCGGCCACGGGTGGATCCCCGCGTATCAGGGCGACATCGGCGCGCCCGGTGGCTAGACCGCCGAAACGGTCATCCACGCGGCGCAACTCCACCGGCGTCCCCGGGTGCAGTTCGCGCCAGCGGCGTAGCAGGGGTCCAGTCCGGCGGCCGAGCGCGGACCACGGATATCCCAGCAGCAGGGGCCGGACAGGTATCCCAGCGGGGTCCAGGGCCGCGTCGAGGGCGGTGATCGCGGCGGCGGCGCGCGGACGCAGTGCCTCTCCGGCAGGAGTGATGGCCACGTGTTGGGTCGAGCGGTCACAAAGTTTGGCGCCCAGGTGTGCCTCGAGTTGCCGCAGCGTCCGGGACAGCGCCGGTTGGCTGATCCGCAACACGGCCGCAGCGGAACTGAACCCGCCTTCTTCGGCGATTGCCAGGAATGCCCTCAAATGTCGCGCCTCAACGCTCATGCGTCTAGGTTATAACAGCAACTCAAATGGTATTTCCTGCCGCCTGCTGACTTTCCTAACGTTGGAACCATGCAAATGACCACATCCCAGGCCTTCTCCGGCACGCCCGCCCCCGGTTACGCCCCGGCAACCGTGCTGGTGATGGCCGCGGTGCTGTGCCAGCAGCTCGGTGCAGCAGTAGCTGTGCTCGTCTTTCCCGCCGCCGGACCGCTGGGCATCGTGACGCTGCGTCTGGCGTTCTCCGCCGTCATCCTTTTGGCCGTTGCCCGGCCGAGGCTGCACGGGCACAGCCCAAGGGCATGGCGGGCTGCCATCGGACTCGGAGTGACCATGGCAGCGATGAACTCACTGTTCTACGAGGCCATTGCACGGCTGCCGCTGGGGACGGCGGTCACCATCGAAGTACTGGGCCCGCTGGTCCTATCCGTCGTGGTCAGCCGACGCGCCAAAGCCCTGCTGTGGGCGGCTCTGGCCTTCATCGGGGTAGCCCTGCTTGGACAGGAGGGGCTGGCCGATCTCGACGTCGCCGGTGTCTGCTTCGCTCTCGGTGCGGCGGCGTGCTGGGCCTTGTTTATCCTGTGCAACGCCAGGACCGGAGCAACATTCCCACGGCTGGGCGGCTTGGCCCTCGGAATGGCCATCGGGGCGGTCGTCTCGCTGCCTGGCGCGATCTTGACGGCCGGGACCGCCCTGATGGAGCCGACGGTCCTTGGCCTTGGCCTCGGCGTCGCACTGCTCTCGACGGCGATCCCATACTCCTTCGAGCTCATGGCCCTGCGCCGACTCCCGGCCGCCACGTTCTCGGTGCTGACCTGCACCGCGCCGGCCGTGGCGGCACTGGCCGGCTTTGCGGTGCTCGGGCAGCAATTCGGATACATCGACGCCATAGCGGTTGCCCTCGTAGTGGCTGCCAGCATAGGCGCCATCCGGACAGCATCGCCGATCAACGCTCCCAGGCCCGCCAAATCACTTCCGGGCGACGCGAGACTGGATCCGCAGGGAAGGATCCCTAGACGGCGTCGGGCCGCTGATCTCCCTTGTGGCTCCGCAGATTCTCCTGCACCTTGCCGAACAGATCCTTGATGGTCGACTCGGTATTAGTGAGCATGTCCGGCTGGACGTAGACCAGTTGGGCGGGAGGCAGGCTGAAGTGGGAAGGCAGCCCACCCGTGCCGTCCACTCCTGCAAGTGCGATGGTCACGCCGCCCTCCTTGCGCGCAATGGCGCCGATCCGGCCGAAGACCACGGTGAATTCGTCCGGCTGGAAGCTCACGGTCAGTCCGACATGTGTCCGGTTAAGGTCGCTTGCTGCGAGGGCCTTCTCGTTTCCGGTGCCTGCATAGCTCATGTAAATCTCCCCGACGGTTGGTGGCGTTGTACGCGAGCAGTCTACGTCTGTGTCCGGAGGCCCGGATAGGGACCCGCCGGCTGCCCGATGCCGGGCGGGGACCGCTCCTGGTGGAGAATGCGTTCATGACCAATGACGATCTTCGGCCTGTCTACTTCCTTTCGGACAGCACCGGCATCACTGCGGAGACGCTCGGCAACACCTTGTTGACGCAGTTCCCCGCTAATAACTTTGACCGCATCACGGTTCCCTTCATCACCACCGTCGAACAGGCCAAGACCGTGGTCCGAACCATCGACAAACTGGCCGCCACCGGCCTGCGACCGATCGTCTTTTCCACCGCCGTCAGCAGTGACATCCGCCAGGTCCTGGCGACATGCCGGGGAATCATCGTGGATCTCATCGGAACGCATCTCGGACAGCTGGAGCAGGCCCTGGGCTCACCGGCCAGCGGCGAGCCCGGCCGGGCCCACGGCCTAGGAAATGCGGAGCGGTATCAATCCCGGATGGCCGCCGTCGAGTACGCCATGGAACACGACGACGGCCAGAGCCTGCGCGCGCTGGAAAAGGCCCAGGTCATCCTGGTGGCACCGTCCCGCTGCGGAAAAACACCCACCACCATGTATTTGGCGCTGCAACATGGAATCTTCGCCGCGAACTTCCCTTTGGTGGACGAGGACTTTCAGCGGGAGGGGCTCCCCAAACCGCTGCGGCCGTTCGTTGAGAAATGTTTCGGCCTCTCCTCCAACCCCCTGCGCCTAAGCCAAATCCGCACCGAACGGCGCCGCGGCTCACCCTACGCGTCGCTGCGGCAGTGCGGTTTTGAGCTGCGCAGCGCCGAGCAATTGTACGTATCCCACCGGATTCCGTACCTGAATTCAGCCACGGTTTCCGTGGAGGAAATGGCGGCGACCATTCTGCAGCGCATGAACCTCAAACATTAGGGAAAAGTTTCACAAACCCGGTGTGGCGCACATCATGTGGAAAGAGCGCCCGAGACCTGTCACTGTGGACAGGATTCGCGCCCACTAGCGGCTATCGTCGCAAGCGGGCGGCACATCTGCATGCCATCATCTGCAAAGGAGCAGTAACCATGACGACAGACATCCTGTGGTTCTCAGAACTCGGACTCAAGGATTTGGACCGGGTGGGCGGAAAGAACGCCTCCCTTGGCGAAATGGTGCAGAATCTGACCTCTGCCGGCGTCCAGGTCCCGGACGGCTTCGCCACCACCGCGGATGCCTACCGCAGCTTCTTGGCAGATTCCGGCCTGGACCAGAAGATCGCCGACCGGCTGGTCGGCCTGGACACCGATGATGTGACGGCCCTTGCCTCGGCCGGGCAGGAGATTCGGTCTCTGATGCTCGGGACGCCCTTCCTGCCGGACTTTGAGGCGCAGATCCGGGACTCCTACCGGCAGCTGGTGGACAAGCACGGCGGCTCCGAGGACCTCTCCTGGGCCGTCCGTTCCAGCGCCACCGCGGAAGACCTTCCCGACGCCTCATTCGCCGGGCAGCAGGAAACCTTCCTGAACGTCCGCGGCATCGAGAACATCCTGCTCGCAATCAAGGACGTGTTCGCGTCCCTCTACAACGACCGGGCCATCGCCTACCGTGTGCACCACAAATTCGAACACGCCGAGGTGGCACTCTCGGCCGGCATCCAGCGCATGGTGCGCTCGGACGTCGGGGCCTCCGGCGTCATGTTCACCATGGACACGGAGTCCGGGTTCCAGGACGCCGTGTTCGTCACGTCCTCCTACGGCCTCGGCGAGGCCGTTGTCCAGGGCGCCGTGAACCCGGACGAGTTTTACGTCTACAAGCCTGCGCTGCAGGCCGGCCGTCCCGCCATCCTCAAGCGCGGACTGGGCGAGAAGGCCCTCCAGATGACCTACACGAGCAGCCGCGAGATCGGCCGCACCATCGACTTTGTACCCGTGGAGGCATCGTTGCGGAACCGCTTCAGCCTCACGGACGACGACGTCGAGCAGCTCGCGCGGCACGCCGTCGCCATCGAGAACCACTACGGCCGCCCCATGGACATCGAATGGGGCAAGGACGGGATCGACGGCGGCCTGTACATCCTGCAGGCACGCCCGGAGACCGTGCAGTCCCGCCGGGCCTCCGGCAGCCTGAGCCGCTTCCGCCTCAACGGCTCCGGACGGGTCCTGGTCGAGGGGCGCGCCATCGGCCAGCGCATCGGCGCCGGCAAAGTCCGCATCCTCACGTCGATTGACCAGATGGCCGCGTTCAAGACCGGCGACGTCCTCGTCGCGGACATGACCGACCCGGACTGGGAACCGATCATGAAGCGGGCCTCCGCCATCGTGACCAACCGCGGCGGACGCACCTGCCACGCGGCCATCATCGCCCGGGAACTTGGGATTCCCGCCGTCGTCGGCACCGGCGCGGCCACCGATGTGCTCTCCGACGGACTCGACGTGACCGTCTCGTGCGCCGATGGCGAAACCGGCACTATCTACGAAGGGCTCCTAGACTTCAGCGTCGAGGAAACCGAGATCACCCAGCTCCCCGAGGCCCCGGTCAAGGTCATGATGAACGTCGGGACACCGGAGCAGGCCTTCACGTTCGCGCAGCTGCCCAACCACGGCGTGGGCCTGGCCCGGCTGGAATTTATCATCAACCGGCAGATCGGCATCCACCCCAAGGCGCTGCTGAACCTGGACAGCCAGCCGGCGGACGTCGCCGCCGAAATCCGGGAGCGGATCGCCGCGTACGACAGCCCGCGCGACTACTACATCAAGCGGCTGGCCGAAGGCGTGTCCACCATTGCGGCGGCTTTCGCGCCGGAACCGGTGATTGTGCGGATGTCCGACTTCAAGTCCAACGAGTACGCCAACCTGATCGGCGGACCTGCCTACGAGCCGCACGAAGAGAACCCGATGATCGGCTTCCGCGGCGCCTCACGGTACCTGGAGCCCTCCTTCCGGGACTGCTTCGACCTCGAGTGCGAGGCCCTGTCCTTCGTCCGCAACGAGATGGGGCTGACCAACGTCAAGCTCATGATCCCGTTCGTGCGGACCCTGGACGAGGCCCGCGGCGTCATTGAACTGTTGGCGGAGAACGGCCTCACGCGCGGCGAGAACGGCCTTGAGGTGATCATGATGTGTGAGATTCCGTCCAACGCCCTGCTCGCCGACGAGTTCCTGGACTACTTTGACGGATTCTCCATCGGCTCCAATGACATGACCCAGCTGGCCCTGGGCTTGGACCGGGATTCCGCGATTGTCTCCGGCGGCTTCGATGAACGCGACCCCGCCGTCAAGAAGCTCCTGAGCATGGCCATCAAGGCCTGCAAGGCGCGCGGCAAATATGTCGGTATCTGCGGCCAGGGGCCCAGTGACCACACGGACTTCGCCGAATGGCTGGTCGAGGAAGGCATCGATTCCGTTTCCTTGAACCCTGACACCGTGGTGGACACCTGGCTCCGGCTCGCCGGCGGGGCCGTGGAGGCAGGGGTCGGCGCCGGGGTGAACTGACAGCACCGCGCCCAGGGAAGGACAGGCAGGACACTCGACGGGCAGCACGGACTACGAATTCCAGTCCGTGCTGCTGTGGGCGCATCGTCACATTGACGTAACCTACGAATGGTTGTTCCGTGGCCATTAGGCTGTCCGCGGCCCCAGGCCTGGCCCGGTAGCAAAGGGATTGAGCAGCGTGCCGGACACGAGGAAGAATAGCCAACAGATCTTGGCTGCGTCGAGTCCCGAAATCCATACGAGTTTCGCGAAGTAACCGCCGCCATGCCGGCCGCTGGCCCGGGCACCCCACCCGTCTGATCGGAGCGAATACAGTGAATAAGCCGTCGATTGAGAACCTGTGGAACAAGCTGGATCCGAAGGCGCAAGAATGGCTCCGGGCCAATCCCGGCTGCGTCGTCCTTCCGCGGAGTGTGACCGAGGCGCTCGTGAGGGCGAGTGGCCAGCACGACAGTCTGGAGGGAGTCGACAGTAACGGCCAGCTTCCGCTATCCCCGGAGGACCAGGCATTCCTCAAGGCCGTGGCTGGCTCCGCACCGGTGGGTCAGCCAGTCCCGCCTGCCACGCCATCCCTCTGAAACCGGGCAGGGCTCGGTTTGAGCTCGGGGGACTAGCGCAGCCCCGCTGCCCGGGCGGGTGAACCGTTACCGCCGCGTGAGCGGGGGCGAGCTCTGGCGCCCCTTGCCTGCGCCGAGACCCTCCAGCATTTCAGTCAACGACTCCAGCGAGGACCGTCGGGGTGTCCATTCCAGGAGCTCGTGCGCCCGCGCGGTATCCATGATGGGTGCGCCGGCCGCCATATTGATCCACCCGCCGTCGGTCGCCTGCAACCGCAAGCGCCAACTAACCTCGACGAGGGCACGCAGTACCGGAAGCGGAAACGGCAGCACCCGCCGCGAATTGAACACCCAACCCAGCGCATTCGGATCGAGAACAGGTTCGGCTGCGATGTTGAAGGCGCCTTCAGCCCGCCTCTGCAGCACGCGCCAATAGGCGTCCGCGACGTCGGCAGCGTGCACAGCCTGGAAAACCAGCTCCTTCGGAATGGGCAGCAGGGGCAACCTAGGCTTACGGGGGACGAGCCGCGCCAGGACGCTGCCAAGGAAATAGCGGCCCACCTCACTCCCGGCCTCGGCACTGAAAGTCAAGGCGGGTCGGAGCCGTGCCAGGACAACGTCGGGGTTCTCCTTGGCGAAACTGTCCAGGAGCCGTTCCTGCGCGGCCTTGTCCTCGCTGTAATGGGACCCTTTGATGCCGCCCGCTGGCCAGCCCTCTTTGGTCCGCTGGTCTTTGGGGGCGGGCGAGTAAGCGCCCACTGACGATGCGCACACGATATGCCCGGTGCCGGCTGTAAGGGCCGCAGCGAGAACCTGGGCTGTGCCCGCCACGTTGGTTCGGCGAAGGAGCTCCCGATCATGGTTGGGCTGGATCAGCCACGCCAAGTGCACCACGGCATCAGCCCCGGCGAGGGCCCTCTCCAATGCCGGCTGGTCCCTGGGGTCCCCGATGTCAATGGAGTGCCACTTCACGTCGCGGTACGGGGCCGACAGTTTCTCGGGTTTACGGCGGGCGACACCAACAAGCTCAAGATCGGCAGCCTCCTCCGAGCGGGCCTCCTGGAGCCGCGTCAAGAGTGCTGTGCCAACGTGTCCGGTGGCTCCGGTAATCACAATGCGCATGGGTTCTCCTCAGCGTGGTTTGAAGGCGGTGGTGCACGTGCCTCGTTATCCCGCGCTTCCGGGGACCACTCCAGCGAAACAGAATTGACACCCCGGCACAAGGGGTGAAAACGCCTCGACACCCTTGGGTGCCCGGCCTACATTGAGGCTATGAGTGACGAACCGAACGAACCGGACAAAGCACAAGACGGCGTCGGCCACAACCACGGCATCCAGCCCGCCGGGGATCTTACAACGGAACTCGATCCTACTTTCATCCCTGACGAAAGCGACGAGACCCCCGAGGAAAAGCGCGCACGGGAACACCCTGAATCGACCGGAAGCTAGCACACCGACCCCTAAACGCCCGATGCTAATAAGGCCAGCGGGATATCCCTGCACTGGGAGAACCTGGGCTGCTCTGGTCGCGCCCGTTGCAGTCTCCCTTCCAGGCAGACCCCGTGGATGACCACCTCTCGGGAGGTCCTGTGGCCCTACTCCAGGGGAAGGCGAATAAATAGCATTGCGCCATGGAACAGCTGCAGGACACGAGCGCGGAAGAACCGGAGCTGTCGGCCACCACGGTTTTCGCCAGTCTCGCGGAATTGAGGGACGCCCCTGGCTATAGCCCAACGGCAATAGCCGAACGGCTAGTAAACTCGCTGGGCATGGATGCCGCGGCACCCCTGCTGGGCGTCAATGTGGATCTTCTGGGCCGCTGGATATCGGGACAGGATGCGCCGAACGCGGCTGGCCGGCTCCAGCTTGCGGACCTGGACGCCCTTGTAGGGCACCTTCACTGTGCTTTCACGCCCGCCCAGGCCATGCTCTGGATGTGCAGCCCCAACGTACGGCTGGGCTCCAGACCAATCGATGTTTACCGCACTCAGGGAACGGCGCCGGTGATCGGCGCCATCCGGGCCTATGTGCAGGAGGAAGCCTTCGGCTGATTGGACTCTCCGGACGGAGCCCGGCCGGAGCACAATCGCTGCGATCGGCCCGGCCTCAGCGGCCCCCAAGTCCAGTGTCTTAGCCGCTCAACTCTCCGGCGCTCAGCTTGCCAATGGCGCTGCTCTCAAGGTTGTCCAACAGATCCCGCGGATTCTCGTACACCTCTGCGGCACCGGCCTCCCGCAGTTCGGCTTCGCTGATTCCGCCGCAGGTCAGGGCGATGGCGGGAACTCCGATTGCGGCGGCGGCCAACACGTCCCAGACGGCGTCGCCAACATAGACGACATCCGCCGGGCTGAGGTCAAGCTTCTCCAAACACGCAAGGAGGATGTCGGGGGCGGGCTTGCTCTGGTCGGCGTCGTTGGAGCTGGTCCACGCGTCGATGTTCGTGCCGGCGTCCAGAAGTCGCCTGGTGACGTTCAGGTCGCGCTCCTGCGCTGATGATGCCAAGCCCACGGCCAGCCCGGCGTCCGAGCACGCGGCCAGGAGGTCCCGGGCAGAGTCGAAGGGCCGCAGGGAAGGCCAGAACGTGGAGAACACGGCGCCGTGCGCGGATTTCAGGTCTTCCTGCATGTCCTTGGTGCACTCGGGAACCAAGTGTTCGATGAGCTTGTCGCCGCCCATGCCGACGAAGCGGTGGATGGCGGAAATCTGGATGTCCAGCCCCTCCCGCCGGAACGCCTGCCACCACGCTATGGCGTGGAAATAGCTGGAGTCGATCAAGGTTCCATCGACATCGAAAAGGACACCGCGCTTCTTTCCGGATTTTGAGTCTGACGCCACTGCTACTCCATCTCAAGTTGGGGGCGGCCGCAAGCGCCGTACCCGGCGATGGCTCGACCCATGAACGTGCATAGTAAGACTACTTAATATGGCAGATCCCGCGTCGAGCGTTGACGGACGGTGGGCCCTTTGAAGTGTGCCCGAACGCGGCCGAACGGGCAGTGCGGTATCGAAAGATCGACGCGCTGGCCCGCCCGTAGGTCCCGCTTTGGGAATCTATTGACACCCCGATGTGATGACTGCCATATTTCAAGTACGCGCTATGTGCATCGCGTTGTGTAATACGCAATTCACACAGCAGGTGCGGGACGTCCTGTCACCATCAAAGCCTAAGAGTTTCGAGTGTTGGCAGACGATTTCGACCCGCAACGAGTCGGCCGGATTGGCAACGCGAGTCCGTCGCTACAGAGTCCCCCGGGGACTCAGGAAAGGAACACAGGAATTATGGTTCACAAAGTAAGAGCGGTCATCGCCAAGGAAAAGAATGCCCCTGTTTCGGTCGAGAACATTCTTGTGCCGGATCCTGGCCCCGGTGAGGCGCTCGTGGACATTCTGACCTGCGGCGTCTGCCACACAGACCTCCACTATAAGCAGGGCGGAATCACCGACGATTTTCCCATCCTGCTGGGTCACGAGGCCACCGGCGTGGTCAGCGCCGTCGGCCCGGACGTCACCGAAGTGGCTCCCGGGGACCGCGTGATCCTGAACTGGCGCGCCGTGTGCGGCGAGTGCCGCGCCTGTGCCAAGGGCCAGCCGCAGTACTGCTTCAACACCCACAATGCGACCCAAAAGATGACGCTTGAGGATGGCACGGAGCTCTCGCCCGCGCTGGGCATCGGCGCCTTCGCCGAGAAGACGCTCGTCGCCGCCGGGCAGTGCACCAAAGTTGACGACGACGCCGATCCCGCCGCCGTCGGGTTGCTCGGCTGCGGTGTGATGGCAGGTATCGGCGCCGCCATTAACACCGGTGAGGTCAAGCGGGGCGAATCCGTCGCCGTCATCGGCTGCGGCGGCGTAGGCATCGCCGCGATCGCCGGCGCGAAGCTGGCCGGCGCCACGACCATCATCGCGGTGGATATCGACGCCAACAAGGTGGAAATGGCCAAGTCCCTCGGCGCCACCCACGGCGTGGACTCCAGCAAGGATGACCCGATCGAGGCCATCCGGGCGCTGACCGGAGGAAACGGTGCCGACGTCGTGATCGAAGCGGTGGGCCGCCCCGAAACGTACAAGCAGGCGTTCTATGCGCGCGACCTCGCGGGCCGCGTGGTGCTGGTGGGCGTGCCGACGCCGAGCATGTTGCTTGAGCTGCCGCTGCTGGATGTCTTTGGCCGCGGCGGGTCGCTGAAGTCCTCCTGGTACGGCGACTGCCTGCCCTCCCGCGACTTCCCGATGCTGGTCCAGCACTACAAGCTGGGCAACTTGGACCTGGACGCATTCGTCACCGAGCGCATCACCATCGACCAGGTGGAGGAGGCCTTCGGCAAAATGCACGAGGGCAAGGTCCTGCGTTCCGTGGTTGAAATCCGCCCGGCCGCTGCCAGCGCGTCCGTGGGGGAGTCCGCATGAGCGTCACCATCGAGAACCTGGTCACCTCGGGGACGTTTTCGCTCGATGGCGGCACCTGGGACGTGGACAACAACGTCTGGATCGTGGGAAACGACGACGAGTGCGTGATCATCGACTCCCCGCATGATGCGGAGGCGATCATCGGCCAGGTCCGTGGCCGGAAGGTCCTGGCCATCCTGCTCACGCACGCGCACAACGACCACATTGGCGCGGCGCGTGCCGTGGCGGAGGCCGTGAAGGCGCCGATCTACCTGCACCCCGACGACCTGATGCTCTGGGAACAGGTCTATCCCGGTGTCAACCCGGACCGCTACCTCGCCGACGGTGACGCGTTCCAGGTGGGCGGGGCGACCCTGCGCGCCATCCACACCCCGGGCCACTCGCCGGGATCCACGTGCTTCCACCTTGAGGACGAAGATACGGTCTTCACGGGGGACACCTTGTTCAACGGCGGCCCGGGCGCCACCGGCAGGTCCTACAGCGACTACCCCACCATCCTCACCTCCATCCGCGAACGGCTGCTGACGCTGCCTGCAACGACCGTGGTGCACACCGGCCACGGCGACAGCACCACCATCGGGGCGGAGCGGGAGACGCTGGCCAAGGTCAGCCGGTGAAGGGCGTCCCGAAGCTCGGCCGGCAGCCGGCTCCGGTCGCGGACATCAACGAGGATGAGCTGGAAGTCCACACGCCGAAGAGGCAGGCCGCCGGGGTCAAGGCGGTGATGGTGGCGCTGGAGCGCGCCGTGGCCCAGGCCGGGGTATCCCGGACGGCGCAGTCGCTGCTGCGGCTGAACCAGCGCGGCGGGTTCGACTGCCCGGGTTGCGCGTGGCCGGAATCGGACAGGAAGCGCAAAGGCGGCCGAGTTCTGCGAGAACGGTGCCAAGGCGGTGGCGGAGGAAAACACCCTGCGCACGGTCGGGGCGGAGTTCTGGGCCCGGCATCCGATCGCCGAGCTGGCGGGGAAGACCGAGTACTGGCTGGGCAACCAGGGCCGGCTCAGCGAGCCCGTGGTGATCCGCGAAGGCGAGACGCACTATTCGCCGATCTCCTGGGCCGATGCGTTCGACCTGATCGGCGGGCACATCCGGGCCAGCACCCCGGAGCGCTGCGTCTTCTACACCTCGGGCCGCACGGCCAACGAGACCGCGTTCATGTACCAGCTGTTCGCGCGGGCCCTGGGCACCAACAACCTGCCGGACTGCTCCAACATGTGCCACGAATCCTCCGGCTCCGCGCTGAACCCCACCATCGGCATCGGCAAGGGCACCGTGTCCCTGGACGACATCCACGACGCAGAGCTGATCTTCGTCGTCGGGCAGAACCCCGGGACCAACCATCCCCGGATGCTCTCGGCGCTGAAGGAATGCAAGGACAAAGGCGGGAAGGTGGTGGCGGTGAACCCGCTGCCCGAGGCCGGACTGTTCAACTTCAAGGACCCGCAGACCTTCTCCGGGGTGCTCGGAAACGGCACACCGCTGGCGGACGAGTACCTGCAGATCAAGGTGGGCGGGGACCTGGCACTGTTCCAGGCCCTGGGCCACCTACTGCTGGCGGAGGAAGAGCGGGCACCCGGCACCGTGGTTGACGCCGAGTTCATCGAGGGGCAGACGGACGGCTTCGCCGCTTACCGTGACGCCCGCCGGGAGCTGGACTGGGAGGAGACCGAGAAGGCCACCGGCCTGGCCCGGGCCCAGATCGAGGACGTGGCCGGGATGCTCATCCGGTCCAAGGCCACCATCTTCTGCTGGGCCCTGGGCGTCACGCAGCAGCCGCACTCGGTGGACACCATCAAGGAAATGGTCAATGTCCTGCTCCTGCAGGGCAACTTCGGCAAGCCCGGTGCCGGTGCCTGCCCGGTCCGCGGGCACTCCAACGTTCAGGGCGACCGCACCATGGGCATCTGGGAGAAGCCCAAGGAATGGCTGCTCGAAGCCCTGGACCAGGAATTCGGGATCACCTCGCCGCCCGGCCACGGCTTCGACGCTGTGGAAGCGATGGAGGCCTTCGAACGCGACGAGGTGGACGTCTTTGTGTCCATGGGCGGCAACTTCTCCCTCGCCTGTTCGGACACGGCGACCCTGGAGGCCGGGATGCAGCGGATCGGCCTGACGGTGCACGTGTCCACCAAGCCGAACCGTTCCCATGTGGTGCACGGGCGCACCTCGCTGATCCTGCCCACGCTGGGCCGGACGGATAAGGACGACAAGCACCCGGGCGGCGCCCAGTTCCTGTCCGTGGAGGACTCCATGTCCGTAGTCCACTCGACCCAGGGCCGGCTGAAGCCGGTATCCGATCACCTGCTGGCCGAGCCGGTGATCATCGCCCGGATGGCGGAGGCCACCTTCGGGGAGGACCATCCGGTCAACTGGAAGGCCATGGCGGCAGACTACGACGTGGTCCGGGACCACATCTCCCGGGTCATCCCGGGCTTCCAGGACTTCAACGCCCGGATCCGGACCAAGAACGGCTTCGTGCTGCCCAACCCGCCCAGGGACACCCGGTCCTTCAAGACGGACATCGGCCGCGGCCGCTTCACGGTCAGCCCGCTGGAGTATCTGACTCCGCCGGACGGCCACCTGGTCCTGCAGACCATCCGCAGCCACGACCAGTACAACACCACGTTCTACGGCGTGGATGACCGGTACCGCGGGATCTCGGACGGGCGCCGGGTGATCCTGGTGCATCCGGAGGACCTGGCCGAGCTTGGTTTCCTGGACCGGGACCTGGTGGATGTGGTGAGCACCTTCCGCGGACACGACCGGCAGGCGGACAAGTTCCGGCTGGTGGCCTACCCGACGGCCAAGGGCTGCGCCGCGGCGTACTTCCCCGAGGCCAACGCCCTGGTCCACAAGGAGAACGTCGCACGGGAATCCAACACCCCCGGCTTCAAAGCCATGTTCGTCCGGTTCGTGCCGCACCCCGCGGAAGCTGAGGCTGCCGGCCTGCTCGGGGCGGCCACGGCTGTGGGCGCAGCCGTGGCCGACTGAGCGGCAAGCTAGGGCATTTACACCCGCTTACGGCCCCGCTTCCTTCGGGAAGCGGGGCCGTAAGCGTTCGGGAAGTAGGCGGCGAGATGACACTTAGCGGCAGTGTCCGACGTCGATACTGCTGCTAAATGCCACCTCGCGGGGTGCTCACGGGCCGGAGATGTCCGTTCGCGCGAACGGCCCGCCGGCCTGGAGGGATTCCCAAGATCGGCGGGCCGCGGTTTTCGAAAGCGTGCGTCTAAGCGAGGAACGAGGGAGCACGCGTGAAAACCGGGGGCTGGCGGTCTTTAGCCGGCAGCCCCCGGTTACCGTCAGCCGCGCAGCCGCTCCATGCCGGGATCGAAGAGCGGCTCGGCCGTGACGGTCGCCGCGACACGCTGGCCGAAGTACTCAACCTCCACGGAATCACCGATCCCGACGGCGGCAGGCAGCCAGGCGTAGGCGATTGGCTTGCCCACCGAGTAGCCGTACGCCGCGCTCGTGACGTACCCGGCGGCTTCACCCTTGACGTACACCGGTTCCTTGCCCAGCACCATGGACGTGTCGTCGTCCACGATCAGGCACCGCAGCGCCCTGGTGGCCGGCTGTTCCTTGCGGGCAGCCAGCACCCCGCACCCCACGAAGCCTTCCTTGTCCTTGGCGATCGAGAAGCCCAGCCCGGCCTCGTGAGGGTGGTGCTGGGAAGTCATGTCTGTGCCCCACAGCCGGTAGCCCTTTTCGAGCCGCATGCTGTTGAACGCGCCCCGCCCCGCCGCGATGATGCCGTGCTCCTGTCCGGCCTCGAAGAGGAGGTCCCAGAGTTTCAGCCCGTACTCCGCCGTGGTGTACAGCTCCCAGCCGAGCTCGCCGACATAGGAGAGCCGCATGGCCGTGACCGGGAGGCCGCCCACCGAAATTTCCTTGGTCCGGAAGTATTTCAGGCCGTCGTTGCTGAGGTCGTCCCCGCTGACCTTGCCGATCACCTCACGGGCCAGCGGCCCCCAGAGCCCGATGCAGCACGTGCTGCCGGTGATGTCGGCTACGTGCACCCACCGGGCCGGATCCGCGGCCGACTGCTTCCTGGCCTCGACGCGCAGGTAGTCGAAGTCCACGTTGCTGTTCACGCCCAGCTGGAACTCTTCCTCCGCGAGGCGGGCAACGGTCACGTCGCTGCGGATGCCGCCGTCGTCCGCCAGCAGGAGGCAGTACGTCACGGCGCCCGGCTTCTTGGCGATGTTGCCCGTGCTGAGCCGCTGCAGCAGGCCCATGGCCCCGGGGCCGGTGACCTCGAGCCGCTTCAGCGGGGTCATGTCATAGAGCGCGACGGCGGTGCGCGTCTTCCACGCTTCGGCCGCCGAGATGGGGGAGTGGAACATGGCGGACCACTCGTCCCGCTCCGGTGCCCGCCATTCCGCCGGCAACTCGTCGAGCAGGCCGGCGTTGGCCTCGAACCAGTGCGGGCGCTCCCACCCGGCGGACTCCAGGAAGAACGCTCCCAGCTCCTTCTGCCGGACGTTGAACGGGCTGACGCGCAGGTCCCGGGGTGATTCCTTGGGCTGCAGCGGATGCAGGATGTCGTAGATCTCCACGAAGTTCTGCTGGGACGTTTCGCTGACGTATTGGTCGCTGGTCTGGACCTTTTCGAAGCGGGTGAGCTCACAGCCGTGCAGGTCGGTGCGGGACTGTCCCTCGATGAGCAGCTCGGCCATTGCCCTGGCGACCCCGGCCGAATGGGTGACCCAGACGGCCTCGGCCACGAAGAAGCCCTCGACGTCGGGGGACTCGCCCATGAGTGGCCCGCCGTCCGGGGTGAAGGAGAAGATGCCGTTGAAGCCGTCGTCGATCTGCGCCCCGCGGAGGGCGGGAAGGAGGTCCTTGCTGTCCTCCCACGAGGGCAGGAAGTCCTCCATGGTGAAGTCCAGGCGGGAGGGCATGCGGTGATCAGACATCTCCTCTGCACCCACGAGGGGCAACTGTGCCATGTCCACGGGCATGGGGCGGTGCGCGTAGCTGCCGATGCCGATCCGGTCGCCGTGCTCGCGGTAGTAGAGGTCCTTGTCTTGGTAGCGCAGGATGGGCAGGCGGGCGCCGTTGGGAAGTTCGTTCCGGCCCTCCAGCTCCGGCAGTGGCGTGGTCTTCACATACTGGTGCGCCAGCGGCAGCAGCGGCACCTTCATCCCCACCATCTTGCCGAGCTCGCGGCCCCAGAACCCGGCGCAGGACACCACGATGTCCGCCGGGATCACGCCGTCGGCCGTTTCGACGCCGGTGACCTTGCCTGCGATCTGTTCGATGCCCGTCACGGTGGTGGAGCCGAGGTATTTCACGCCGGATTCGCGGGTGCGGGAAATCAGCAGCTGGACGGCGCGGGCCGCGGAGGCCAGGCCGTCCGTGGGGACGTAGAGGCCGCCGAGGATCTCGTTGCCGTTGGAAAGGCTGCCGGGGTTCAACAGCGGGTAGTGCTTCTCGCACTCGTCGGGGTCGATGATCCGGCCTTCGATGCCCCAGGACGTGGCGTAGCCCAGCTTGCGCTTGAGGTCCTGCAGCCGCGCCTCGGTGGTGGCCAGTTCGAGTCCGCCCAGCTGGTTGAAGCAGGACTCTCCATCGGCTCTGAGGGAGAGCAGCTTGTCCACTGTGTAGCTGGCGAACTCCGTCATGGTCTTGGACGGGTTGGTCTGGAAGACCAGGCCTGGGGCGTGCGATGTGGAACCGCCGGCCAGTTCCAGCGGCCCCTGTTCGACTACCGTGATGTTGTTCCAGCCCCGGCTGGCGAGTTCATCCGCAAGGTTGGTGCCGACGATGCCGGCGCCGATGATGACGACGCGTGGTGATGCGCTCATAGTGTTTCTCCTGGTTCGCGTTAGCGGAATACGACGGTGCGGGTGTTGTTGAGCAGGACACGGTGCTGGCAATGCCACTTGACCGCCCGGGACAGAGCCTGTGATTCGGCGTCCCGGCCCACAGTCACCAAGGCATCGGGATCCAGACTGTGGTCCACGCGGAAGACCTCCTGCTCGATGATGGGGCCTTCATCGAGGTCCGGCGTCACGTAGTGCGCGGTGGCCCCGACCAGCTTCACTCCGCGGTCATATGCCTGGTGGTATGGCTTGGCGCCCTTGAATCCGGGCAGGAACGAATGGTGGATGTTGATGGCCCGGCCGCGCAGGCTGGTGCACAGATCGTTCGAGAGCACCTGCATGTAGCGGGCCAGGACCACCAGATCGGCGTCGTACTCGGCCACGAGTTCCAGCAGCCGCGCCTCGGCTTCCGGTTTGGTGCCGGCGGTCACCGGAACGTGGATGAAGGGCAACCCGGCGTTTTCGGCCATTGAGCGCAGGTCCTCGTGGTTGGAAACCACGACGGCGATCTCCGCACCCAGGCTGCCCGCACGCCAGCGGAAGATCAGGTCGTTCAGGCAGTGGCCGAACTTGGAGACCATGACCAGCACCCGCTTGGGCCGGCCGTCGTGGAAACTGAATTCCATGCCAAACTCGCTGGCCGTCGCCCCGAAATCGGCCGTGAGGAGCTCCACCTCGTTGTTGTCGAGCTTGTGGTCGAGGCCGCCGATACCGGATTCCGGATGGGCCCGGTCGCGGTTGACGGACCCCCCTCCCGTGAAGGCCGTGCGCAGGAAGAGGTTCCCGCTGACGTGGTCATCGAACTGCTGATGCTCCACGATGTCGAAGCCGCGGTCGGCCAGGAAACCGGTCACCGCCCGGACGATGCCAGGCCTCTCGGGGCAGGCCAGGGTGAGGACGAATTCCGCCGTGCGGGCCCCGGGTGCTGAATGGGCGGCAGGGGCCGCGGCCATAACGGGGGCAATGGTGCCGGTTTGGCGGCTTTCAAGAATTGTGGTCACGTTTGACTCCTGGTTGGTGTCGACTAGTTGGTGGCGTCGGTGGAGTCGCTGCTCTGGGTCTCGGTGCGTTTGGCCCCGCTGTGTTTGGCCTCGCTGTCTTTGGCGTCGCCGGGGCACCGCGTGCCCTCGGCACAGCGTCCGTCGCAATCATGCTTGGTCACCAGCTCGAACTGCACGCCTCCGTGCTGTTCCACGCCGGTACGGATGGCGCGTTCGACCACGGTTGTGGCGAGCCGCTGCCGCAAGGCCAGCGGATCGCGGCGCAGGTCACGGGCCAGGGCGACGCATAGCAGCAGCATGACCACCACGAAGGGCAGGGCGGCTACGATCGTGATCCGCTGCAGGCCGGACAACGCCTCGGACGGTTCATCTCCGCCGGCAAGGAGCATCACGGCGGCCACTCCACCGGTCAGGAGGCCCCAGAAGATCACCAGCCCGCGGCGGGGTTCGCTGGATCCGTTGGAGCTCAGGGAGGCCATGATGATGGAAGCTGAGTCTGCTCCGGTGATGAAGAAGATCGCCACAAGCACCATGGCCAGCACGATGACGGCGGCGGTGACCCAGGAGGGCATGTTCAGGTTCTTAATCAAGTCGAACAGGGCGCCGTCGAAGGATATGGAAGGTGCGTCGTCGACCATTGTCACGAGGCCGTCGGCGGGGTTCTCCGTCTTGTCCGCTTGCTGCTGGATGCTGAAGGCCGTGCCGCCGAAGATGCCGAACCAGATCACGCTGACAATGCTGGGTACCAGCAGCACTCCGGTGACAAACTGCCGGATGGTGCGTCCCCGGCTGATGCGGGCGATGAACATCCCAACAAAAGGCGTCCAGGACAACCACCAGGCCCAGTAGAAGATGGTCCAGCTGGACATCCAGCTCCGCAGAGCCTCGTCTCCCACGGCTTCGGTCCGGGAGGACATTTCCGCCAGGTCCCTGGCATAGTCCCCGACCGCGGCGGGAATCAGGTTCAGGATGAAGAGGGTTGGCCCGGCCACGAACACAATGAGTGCAAGGAGTACGGCCAGCACCATGTTGATGTTGGACAGCCATTGGATGCCGCGGCTGATGCCGGATACAGCGGAGGCCACGAAGCATGAAGTCAGGATGGCGACGATCACCACGAGCACAGGGGTGCCGATTTCCCCCACCCAGCCGTTGGACGTCAGGCCGCTGCCGATCTGGAGGGCGCCGAGGCCCAACGAGGCAGCCGTGCCGAACAGCGTGGCGAAGATGGCCAGGATATTGATGAACTTGCCGACGGGTCCTTCCACCATCCTGATGCCAAAGAGCGAGGTGAAGGCCGCGGAGATGAGTTGCTTGCGGCCCAGGCGGTAGGTGCCGTAGGCCATGGCGATGCCCACCACCGCATACATGGCCCACGGGTGCAGGGTCCAGTGGAAGATGGAGGTGGCCATGGCGGTCTGGATGGCTGCGGGGGTCCGTCCATCCACGGTTCCGGGCGGCGGCGAGATGTAGTGATATAGGGGCTCAGCCACGCCGTAGAACATGAGCCCGATGCCCATGCCCGCGGCAAACATCATGGCTACCCAGGAGATGGTGCGGAATTCGGGTTTTTCGCCGTCTTTGCCCAGCGGAATGTTGCCGAACTTGCCGAGGGCCAGCCACAGGACGAAGACGACGAAGAGCGAGGCCAGGACCATGAAGAGCCAACCTGTGTATTCCATGACCCAGTCAAGAACGCCTTGTGACGTGGCAGAGAGGCTGTCCCTTCCGAGGAAGCCCCACAGCACGAAGGCGATGGCGCATGCTCCCGTGATCCCGAATGTGACCTTGTCGAGGGTGAGCTTGCGGTTCCGGCGTTCCGTCACGGCCCGCTCGGTCTTGCTCTGACGCAGTTCCTGGAGGAGTTCGTCATAGTTTTCCGCATCCGGGACGAATGTGGGAGGGAGGGGTGCGGGGGCGTTGGTGCCGGTGTCCGCGTCGATGTCACTGTCTAGGGAGATGTCGCTGTCTGTGCCGATATCACTGTTCAATGCCATGAGGAAGTCCTTTGTTCGGATTCATGGGCTGGTGCTAGAGATGGCCGTCCACTGTCAGGCCTGGAGGGAGGTTGGGAACCTCGTCGGATTCGGTGATCATGATGTCGCCGTCGATCACGCTGACTTCGTGCCGGCGGATGGGGAGCTTAGCCGGCGGGGCGTCCACACGACCTGTGCGCAGATTGAACCGGGAAGCGTGCAGCGGGCATTCGACCCAGCAGTCCTCCACCCAGCCGTCGGCAAGGGAGGCGTCCTGGTGGGTGCACGTGTCGTCGAGGGCAAATAGCTCGCCATCTTCCGTGTGGAATACCGCGATGGGTGGAGACGTGTTCAGGCGGAGCGCTTCCCCGGGTGCCAGTTCACTGAGCGGGCATGCCTTGTGCATGGATGGACCTCTTTTCCATTGGGGGATCCTGGGCAACCGCCGGAGCGTTGTTCCGCAGGGATCAACAGCGATCGCAATAAGCAACAGAGTGCGGTAGCTCACATCCGTTGTCAAGACTTTTCCTCTCTATTGCGGACCCCCGTCTTCTCGGCAGGAAGACCCTTGACAGTGCCCGTGACATACCCCACGCTGTTGCATATAGCGATTGTTGTTGCGTAACAAGCAATTGAAAGGAGGCGCCGAAGTGCAGACACTTGCGATTGTGGGAGCTTCCCTGGCAGGTCTTTCGGCCGCCCGGGCGGCCCGCGCCCAAGGCTTCAGTGGACGCCTGGTCATGATTGGCGACGAGCCGCACCGCCCGTATGACCGGCCGCCGCTGTCCAAGGACTTCCTGCTTGGTACTGTCACGGCGGAGGACCTGTTCCTGGAGGCCGACGCCGACGAGCTGGATGCTGAATGGGTCCTGGGCGCCGAGGCCGTTTCCCTGGACGCCTCCTCACTGACCATCCGCCTCAAGGACGGCCGCACCGTGCAGGCGGACGGCATTGTCATTGCCACCGGCGCGAGGGCCCGGCAGCTGCCCACCCTGGCCGGGCTCAGCAACGTCTTCACCCTGCGTACCCTCGCGGACGCGCAGAGCCTCGCGCCCGAGCTGGTGCCCGGGAGCAGGTTGGCCGTGATTGGAGCCGGTTTCATCGGCGCGGAAGTTGCCTCGGCTGCCGCCTCGCGAGGCATGGAAGTCACCATGATCGACACCAAGCCGGTCCCGTTCGCCGCCCAGCTCGGTACGGAGATGGGCGGCGTGGTGGCCGGACTCCACGCCGCCAACGGTGTGGAACTCATTTCCTCCGCCGTAATCGAGGACTTCTACAGCGGTGAAGGCAACGTCACCGGACTCCGGCTGGCCGGGGGACGCTATGTGGCCGCCGACGTCGTGGTGGTCGGCATTGGAGCCGAGCCAAACACGGGGTGGCTGGAGGGTTCCGGCCTCGAGCTTCGCGGCGGCGTCCTGTGCGACGCCATGGGCCGCACCGGTGTCCCCGGAATCGCGGCCGTGGGGGACTGCGCCGCCTGGTTCGACCAGGTAGCGGGCACGCACCGCCGGGTGGAGCACTGGACCGGCGCCCTGGAGCGTGCCGCACTGGCCGTTGAGGCGCTGCTGGACGCTGACGCCGCGCCGAAGCCGGCCAAGCCGCACTATTTCTGGTCCGACCAGCACGGCGTCAAGCTGCAGTTCGCGGGCCACTGCGCCGGCTACGACCGGCTGGAGATCGAAGTTGGCGACGTCCTGGCGCACAGCTGTCTTGCCGTGTACTACCGCGGGGACGTCCCGGTGGCGGTCCTCGGGATGAACCAGCCGCGGCTGTTCACCAAGTGGCGGCGCCTGCTCGCTGCACCCGCCCGGCCACTGGGCGCGCCCAGCGGGCAGGCTGCCTGCGCGGACGCCTCCGCGCTGGTGGGAGCCGCCGTCGTGTCCTGAAATCCGTGCCTGAAACCTGTCCGCAAAAAATCCCGTCCCTACAAGTTCCAGCTTTCGTTGATCTTTGATCGTTAGGAGGACAAATTGTCTCTTGAGGTAAGTGCACCGAGTCTGATTCCCACGCTGCCCGGTTATACCTACGTGGATGAGGCCGTGTTCCGGGCCGAGCAGGAGCGGATCTTCGAGCAGATGTGGTTCTGCGCCGTGCGGTCCGCCGACCTGGACAAGGCAGGCGCCTGGCGGACGGTCCAGATCGGGCGGGAGAGCGTGCTGATCAGCCGCACCCGCAAGGGCGGAATCCGTGCCTTCTACAACATTTGCCGGCACCGGGGCGTCAAGCTGTGCATGGAAGAGCAGGGCGAAGCTGCACGCTCGTTCCAGTGCCCGTACCACGCCTGGACTTATGACTTCGAGGGCAAACTCATCGCGGCCCCCAACCTGACCAAGATGCCGGATATCGACCGGGACGAGTACGGCCTGGTGAAGGTCCATATCCGTGAATACCTGGGCTACGTCTGGGTGTGCCTGGCCGATGTGCCGCCGTCATTCGAAGAAGAAGTAATGGGGGCCATCGAGGAGCGGCTCGGCGACCTCAAGGCGATCGAAGGCTACGACGTGGCCAACCTCAGCCTGGGCCGCCGCATCCGCTATGACGTGAAGGCGAACTGGAAGCTCATCATCGAGAACTTCATGGAGTGCTACCACTGCGCCACGATCCACCCCGAACTGACGGAGGTGCTGCCTGAATTTGCCGACGGACTGGCTGCGCAGTACTTCGTGGGCCACGGCGCCGAATTCGGCGAGGACGTCAAGGGGTTCACCATCGACGGCTCGGAAGGGCTGGACCTGATTCCGGGGGTGGGGGAGGACCAGGACCGCCGGTACTACGCCATCACCATCAAGCCCACAGTGTTCGTGAACCTGGTCCCGGACCACGTGATCATCCACCGCATGTTCCCTATGGCCGCGGACCACACGATCGTGGAGTGCGACTGGCTGTACGTGCCCAGCGTCGTGGAGAGCGGCAAGGACGTCAGCGCTTCTGTGGAGCTGTTCCACCGCGTCAACCAGCAGGACTTCGACGCCTGCGAACGGTGCCAGCCGGCCATGGGCTCGAAGGTCTACGCGAAGGGCGGCGTGCTGGTGCCGAGCGAGCACCACATCGGCGCCTTCCACGACTGGGTACAGGAGAAAGTAGGGGACATCGTGCCCCGTTCCTGAGGCTTTGCCGGGTTGCGGCCCATCACCCTACGGGAAGGACCGCCGCCCGGCTTGAGGGCCAGTCACCGGCCCCCGGTGTAGCCCATCTTCGCGCTGATCTGCAGCCCCGCCTGTTTGAGCGCTTCGAGGAGTCCCGGCGCCATCTCCGGATCAAAACGGAAGGCCGGTCCGGAAATGCTGACGGCGCCGATCACGGCCCCCACATGGTTGTACACCGGCACGGACATCGAGTTGAGCCCGATTTCGAATTCCTCCCGGACCACGCCGTAACCGTCGCGGGCGACGTCGAGGAGCTGGGTTTCGAGCTTGTTCCTGTTGGTGATGGTCCGCGGCGTCCGGGCCGGAAGCCCGGTCTCCTTCAGGACGCGGTCCCGTTCGTCCGCGGACAGTGCTGCCAGCAGGACCTTTCCGCTGGAGGTCGCGTGCAGCGGCGTCAGGCTGCCTACCCAGTCGTAGGTGGCCAGTGTTGACGGGCCCATGGCCTGGTCCACGTTGACGGCGTAGTTGGAGCGCAGGACGGCGAGGTTCACTGTCTCCTTGAATTCCTCAGCAAGGCTTTCCAGTATGGGCCGGGCCTCGCGGACCAGGCTGAGCCGCCCGGGGATGGAGCTTGCCAGCCTCAGGATGCCAAAGCCGAGCTGGTACTTTCCGCGCTCGCTGTTCTGGTGGACCATTTCCCTGCTCACCAGTGAACCCAGCAGCCGGGAGACGGTGGATTTGTGGATGCCCATCTCGTCGGCGATATCGCTCACGCCCGCATGGCCGTCCCGTGCAAGGATCTCCAGGACCATCAGTGCCCGGTCCACCGACTGGACGCCGCCGTGCTGGCCGGACTCCGCATCGACGTCGGATTCGGGGTCATTTTTCGAAGCCATGATCCATACTCTCAAGTAGTTTCTGCGGCTTGCTTACCCGCCACAAGGCCGCCCGTAGCGTCCTCTCGGTTAGTTCCTCAGTTTCGATCCTATGCCGTGCTGTGTGACGGGGCCGGCATTGCGTTAAGTGGATTGCCACGTCCTGTCGTCAACGCAGTTCCAGTCGCATGAGCACGCGAGGGAAGCCATTGATCACGGAGTCGGTGTCGGCAGCCTTGGTGAACCCGGCCTGCTCGAAGAGCTTCTGTGTGCCAACGTAGGCCATGGTCAGGTCGACGTGGCTGCCATGGTTGTCGACGGGGTAGCCCTCGATGGCAGGCGCACCGTAGCTGCGGGCAAAGTCGACGGCACCCTGCAGCAGATGATGGGCGATTCCCTCGCCGCGGTGCCCGGGCCGCACCCGGATACACCACACTGACCATACGTCGAGCTCGTCCACGTGGGGAATTTTGCGGTTGCGGGCAAAATTGGTGTCGGCACGTGGATGGACGCCGGCCCAGCCCACCACCTCGTCGCCGTCGTACGCCAGCACCCCGGGCGGCGGATCCTGCCCCACGAGTTCCTTCATGAGCGCGCCGCGCTCCACGCCACGCAATTGCACGTTCTGCTTGGAAGGGATGCGGTAGCTCAGGCACCAGCACACGGTCGCATCGGGCCGCTTGGGTCCAACCATTGTTCTCACGTCTTCGAACTGCGTCGCCGGACGAATCTCGATCGCCATATCGTTGAGGCCTCCCGGTCCCGGTCCGAGCCCACCCCGTCCGTTGCTGAGCCAGTGCTGGATGCATCCGTGAGGATAGCCACCTGCCCAGTTTATGCGCCCCCGAAGCACTGCCTCGTTTGGGCAGTAACAGCCGTTCCGGACGCCATGGGCGCCAAGGGCTGCGGGCCGCGATCACCTCAAGGCCCCCTCAGGAGTAGCGTTTGCCTTGGCAGACGAAAAGTCGGCAGACAAAGGGGTCCAATGAGCTATAAATATCGCACCGTCCGGGTTCGCGGCACAGACCTGGTTGGAACCATCGCGCGAAAACACGGGAGCGCTCCCGAGATTTACGAAACCTCGAAGGACGCGAATACTTCAGTAGTACCCGTGTTTTTCCAGGCAACGGGCGAGATCCGATTCTTCGACCGGTCAGTGCTGGAGGACGTCGTGACGCCGGCCAGTTAGCGGCGGCGGCACATTCCTAGAGGTGACAGTGCCGCCACTCGATCTCTCCCACCAGCAAACGTTTGGCTCTTTGCACCCATCCCTTCGACGTGAGGAGCGCCCCTGAAGGGCCTCATGCACGGGTCACCATCCACCGTTGACACTGTTCAGGGCCGCGAGGAGACTTTATTTTTGGGGGGCCTCTTCGAAAGGAGCCCCAAATGCCGTGGCATGTCGAGGGTACGTACTTTGAGAATTGCAACTGCGACATGGTCTGCCCGTGTACGGCGTCAGGGCAGACCGCACCGGCGGACAATGACCGCTGCAACGTGGCCTTGGCCTTCCACGTGGACACCGGCGAAGTGAACGGTGTCGACGTCGGCGGTCTGACAGTCTGCGTCGTGGCCGATACCCCGGCCCTGATGGGTGACGGGGGCTGGAAGGTCGGTGTTCTGATGGATGCCGCCGCCTCAGCTGAGCAGGCCGAAGCGCTCGGTGCAGTCTTCGGCGGACAGCTCGGCGGACCGATGGAGGGTATCGCTCCGTTGATCGGTGAAATGGCGGGCATGGAGTCCCTGGAAATGGCCTACGCCGACGACGGGCGTGTCCACCAGGTCCGAATTGGCAGTGCCGTCGACATGGTGGTCGAGGACTTCGTGTCGCCCCTGGATCCCACAGGACAGGGAGTGAAAATCAGCGGGGTCGGATTCCCGGCCGACACTCTGGCAGCCGGCACGTCCAGTACCGCCCGCGTCGACGTGTTCGGGATGACCTGGGATAACGCCGGGAAGAACTCCTTCTCCGCCCCCTTCGCCTGGTCCGCTTAGGTGTCGGACAGGAGCGGCCTGACTGTCAGCCACCATGCCGCAGAGCTGGCTTTGATCGGGTGCGCCGCACTGGCGTGGTATTTCACATTCTCTGGCCTGACCGACATGTCCACAGGCCCGGGAACCATGGGCTTGGGGCTCTGGGGTTTCCTTGGGGTGTGGGCGCTGATGATGGCGGCCATGATGTTGCCGGCGCTGGCGCCTCTCACTTCGACGTACCTCAGGTCAATCCGTGCCGTCCGCAGCCGCCGGGTCCGGGCCATCCGGACAACTGG
This sequence comes from Arthrobacter sp. ES3-54, assembly GCF_029504395.1. Lineage (GTDB taxonomy): Bacteria > Actinomycetota > Actinomycetes > Actinomycetales > Micrococcaceae > Arthrobacter. Next base: position 242,097 of record NZ_JAQFIF010000002.1, on the reverse strand, counting down.
CCTGGTGGGCGGTTACCTTTTGACGTGGATAGGATTCGGAGTCGTTGCTTACGCGGCCGCGGCGTTGTCTGCGCTGCTGGCTGAGGACGAGGCGGATATTGCACCTTGGGTCGGAGCTGGAGTGCTTGTGGCGGCCGGTGCCTACCAGTTGACCCCGCTGAAGAATTTCTGCCTCAGGCACTGCCGGTCGCCCATAGCATTCCTGTTGCACGTCTCCGGGTACAAGGGCCGCCTGCGGGATGTCCGGGTCGGCATGTACCACGGCGTGTATTGCGTGGGCTGCTGTTGGGGGCTCATGGTGGTGCTGATTGCTGTTGGTGTAATGAACCTGGCATGGATGGCCGTGCTCACGGTTGTCATCTTCCTGGAGAAGACGTGGAAATACGGGCCCGCCCTCAGCCGGATCACTGGAGTCTCACTGATTGTTTTCGCGCTCTTCGTCCCGGCTCACCCGGAGTTGCTGCCCGGGCTCCAAATGACCGCGCCCATGTGAGGGACGGTAATCGCCCTCTTCGAATGACCCTCCGCGGGTTCCAGGAACGGCGACGGCGGCACTGGCGGTCGGACCCCGGGAGGTCCAAGCTTTAACCAGTCGGCGCGGGACCCCATACTGGCGGCCCCGGCCGCTTGGGGTGGCACGTTGGGTGCGAGGAGAGCGACCATGGTTGACACGGCAGCACCGACTCTCCGGGCAGGCGCGCGGAACGATCTGGTGACCGAACTGCTGGGCATCTGGCTCCTCCTGGCCGTCTTCCTGGACGGCTGGGCCCACCTGCACGTTCCCGAGCTGGAAACCTTCTTCACTCCCTGGCACGCCGCGCTTTATTCGGGCCTCGTGGCCACCGCCGCGTGGACGGCAAATGTGATCTGGAGGAACCGCCAGCCCGGGCGGCCGTTGACCCGGGCGGTACCCGCCGGCTACCAGGGCACGGTCATCGGACTTGTCCTCTTCGCCGTCGCCGGCGTTCTGGATCTGGCGTGGCACGAGATCCTGGGCATCGAAGTCTCCCTCGATGCGCTGGTGAGCCCCACACACTTGCTGCTGGGGTTCAGCCTCTTCCTCATCCTCGGCACCGGCATCCGTAGTGCACGGGCCGCCGGCGGCCCGGGGGCCTTTAGATGGACGCCGCCTGCAGTGCTCTCTCTCGCCCTCATGACCGGACTGGGCGCCTTCTTCCTGATCTACTGCTCGGCGTTCGTCCGGACGCCGCCGGCCGTCCCATATCTACAGACGCCGATCGGGAGTCCCGGGCACACCCAAGCGGAGCTGCCTCCGGCCCTCGGGCTGGCCAGCTATCTGGTGACCACGGCGCTGATCATCGGCCCCTTCCTCTACAGCTTCTCCGGCGCCAGACGGCCGCCTTACGGCATTGCCACCATCCTGGTCGCCGTGGTGGCGTGGCTGCCCCTGGCCATGTCGGGGCTGCGCCCGGCAGCGGTCGCCGGTGCGGCCGGGGCCACGATAGTCGCGGTGGCGACTGACGTGCTGCTCGCCGGACGGGAGGGACCGTGGCTGAGGCGCCGGTTGCCGGCGGTCACCGCAATACTCGTTGCACTTATCTGGACGGGCCAACTGGCCGGCATCGCGCTAGGCTCATCGATTCAATGGCCCGTGTCGATGTGGCTGGGAGCCGTTGTGCTGAGTGCGGGATTGGCTGCGGCTCTGGCCTTCCTCAGCTCCTGGAACACCAGAAGCGTGCCGGGGCCGGCTCTGCCGCGATGAACGGCATACGGACCGCCCGGGCATCCCTGCCCGAGGACGTCCGATCTCCACTGTTCCCGGCGCCCGGAGTGGGCTATTTTGGGGATAAGGCGAGTGCCCGGTGGCCGGTTCGTTGCCGACGGATGCGTCCGGCCTCGCGTTTCGAGTAAGGAAGCCCGCCGTGGCCTACAACGTGGCGCAGAAGCTCATCGCATCCCATCTGGTCGCCGGAGAAATGATTCCCGGGCGTGAGATCGGTTTGCATATCGATCAGACCCTCACCCAGGACGCGACCGGGACGCTGGTCATGCTTGAACTGGAGGCCCTTGGGCTCGACCAGGCACAAACTGAAGTATCCGTGCAGTACGTGGACCACAACCTGTTGCAGGCCGACAGCAGGAATGCGGAGGACCATGATTTTCTCCGCTCGGCCTGCCGCCGGTTTGGCCTGTGGTTCTCGAAGGCCGGAAACGGGGTGTCGCACCCGACTCACATGCAGCGGTTTGGTATTCCGGGCAAGACCATGGTTGGCTCCGACAGCCATACCCCGGCCGCAGGTGCACTGGGGATGCTGGCAATCGGCGTCGGCGGCACCGAGGTAGCCTTGGCAATCGCGGGGGAGCCGCTCTACCTGAAGATGCCGGAGATCTGGGGCGTGAGGCTTACCGGCCAGCTGCCGCCGTGGACCAGCGCCAAGGACGTCATTCTCGAAATGCTGCGCCGGCATGGCGTCAAGGGCGGCAGGGACCGGATCATCGAGTACCACGGTCCCGGCCTCGCGACACTGACGGCTATGGACCGTCACGTAATTGCCAACATGGGCGCCGAACTCGGTGCGACGAGCACGGTTTTCCCGGCCGACGACCAGGTCCGGGCCTTCCTGCGCTCCGAACAGCGCGAGGGCGACTTCACCGAACTCCTCGCCGATTCCGATGCCGCCTATGACGTGACCGACGAGATCGACCTCGCCACGATCGAGCCGCTCATCGCCCTGCCCAGCTCGCCCGGCAACGTCGTTCCGGTGCGGGAGGTCGCAGGCAGGCCGGTGGCGCAGGTCGTGATTGGGTCCTCAGCGAACCCGGGCCTGCGCGACTTCGCCATTGTCGCGGCAATCACGAAGGGGCGGCAGTGCCACCCCGGGCTGTCCCTTGACGTCAATCCGAGTTCCCGACAGATCCTGCAGGACCTCACCAGGATGGGCGCCACGTTTGATCTGATCAGCGCCGGGGCCCGCCTGCATCAGACCGGATGCATGGGCTGTATTGGGATGGGCCAGGCCCCCGCCAACGGAAGCAACAGCCTGCGCACGATGCCCCGCAACTTTCCGGGCCGTTCGGGCACGAAGGAGGACTCGGTCTACCTGTGCTCACCGGAGACGGCCGCGGCTGCCGCACTCACCGGAACGATCACGGACCCGCGGGACCTGACACAGCTCTTTGACCTGGAATACCCCGTGATCGAACTCCCCGAAGTGTCGAGCGTGAACGTGGCAATGTTGGAGGAACCGTTGGCGCCGGAGGAAGCCGGCAAAGTGGCACTGGTCAAGGGCGAAAACATCTCCTCTCTTCCGGTATTCGGTCCCCTCACCGACCGCATCGAGGCACCAGTCGCCTTGGTGGTGGGGGATGATGTCTCCACGGATGAGATTCTGCCGGCCGGTGCGCGCGTTCTGCCCTACCGCAGCAACATCCCCAAACTCGCCGAATTCACCTTCGATCAGGTCGATCCCACCTACCCCGCCCGCGCCGCACGGACCCGCGACGCGACAGGCCACATCCTGGTCGGCGGCACCAACTACGGCCAGGGATCTTCACGCGAACACGCAGCCATCACCCCGCGCTTCCTCGGGCTGCGCGCAGTGGTGGCCGTCTCGTTCGCGCGGATCCATTGGCAGAACCTGGCTAATTTCGGCGTCCTCGCACTCGAGTTCACAAATGCCGCCGATCACGACCGGATCCAACAAGGCGATGTGCTCCTGCTGACAGGAATACACGACGCCCTCGTGACAAACAAAGAGATCCTCGTGCAGAACGAGACCCGCGGCGAGGTCTACCCCGTGCGGCACAGCCTCTCCGATCGCCAGGTGGACATGCTCCTGGCCGGTGGTCTCATCCCTTGGCTGCGCGAACGGAGGGCGCGGGACGCCCGCGATCAAGCAACCGTGTGAGTGCCCGGCTGCCGTTGCTTCGGTCCGACTGCTGACACACAATTGAGCCTCCAAGGGCTGTGCAGATGAGGGCCGAGAAATTAGGCTCAGCTGAACGATCAGATGATGGAGGAAGCACATGAAACCGTTGCCGCTGCTGAACCTCGTTTCTCGTCTGGAGGACAGTCTCTGGCTTGATCCTTTAGTCGCGGGAGTCAAAGGAACCGTGAACTCGATTGTCCGGTTCCCTTGGCTCCGTGATGTGCTCCACGGGGTGCCTCTGGGACATCCGGTTCACCCTGTTGGAGTCCAGATACCGATGGGGGCGTGGACATCGGCCGCCATCTTGGATGCTATGCCCGGAAACGACCGGGCGGCCAGCATATTGATTGGCGTGGGGGTCGTCAGCGCGGTTCCCTCCGCTGTGGCCGGCTTCACCGACTGGTCGGAACTTCATGAACAGCAGCAGCGCGTGGGCCTGGTCCACGCCGCGGGGAACCTCGCGGCCACTGGTCTGTATGTCGCGTCGCTGGTGGAGCGGTCCCGCGGGCGGCAGCCACGAGGCAAGCTGCTCGGGTATCTTGGGTTTGCGACGCTTGCCGCCGCCGGTTTCCTCGGTGGCCACCTCACGTATCGTCAGGCCGCCGGTGTAAACCACAGCGAGGATGTTCCTCACCGCTTCCCTGTCGGTTGGCACGCCCTGGCCCCGCTGGACGAGCTCGTTGACGGCAAACTGGAGCGGAGGATGGTGGCCGGGATGCCGCTGCTCGTGTTCCGCCGGGGCGACGCCGTCCACGTCTTGTCTGATGCCTGCAGCCACTTGTCCGGGCCCCTCCATGAAGGCAAAGTCGAAGAACGCGGGGAGCCCTGCGTTGTCTGTCCGTGGCATGGGAGTGCCTTCTCGCTGCGTAGCGGAGAGGTCCTGGGCGGCCCAGCGACAGCGGGCCAGCCGCGGTTCAGCACACGCATCGAGAATGGTCTGGTTGAGGTGTCCCTCCCCGGCGCGGGGTAAGGGGGAACAGGCCAGGAGCTCGGCGGGCGCCTCCGTCAGCGCTTCTTGCGGAGCCAGGATCCCAACAGCCGGGTGGTGACCGGAAGGAAGACATACGTCATCAGGGGCGTGAGGAGACACGTGGCCAGCAGCACCTGGAACACCAGGGGCCACTCCTGAGTCAGCGGGTGCAGCAGGAAATTGGCCAGCAGGCTGAGCGGGAAAAAGGGCAGAAAGATACTCACCATCTGCTTCCACCGGGGAGGAACAACCGTCTCGGGAACGCTGAGGCGGACATCGCCGGGCTGAGCGAACCAGCCTTCAATGCCGGTGCGCCGCTCGATCTGCGTGACTTCCACGAGGTTTGCCGCACTGTCGATCCACCAGCGCCGTTCGTCGGACTGCTCCCAGTCGTTGAGCAGGCCGGCATCGGCAAAGCGGTACAGCATGTGCCATTCGTTGGAGTCCGCGGCTGAACGCACCCAGCCGGAGCCGAGATAGCCCGGCCATTCGCGGGCGAGTTCCTGGCCTGCATGCGCCCAGGCGCTGGCCTGGCGCGTCCGGCCGGGTTGGACCGTGCGGGCAACGGACACCGTAACGGGCTGGAGCTGGGAATCGGAGATGGTCACCATACGAATCTTACCGACGGCGCAGTTGCCCCGCCGTCGGATCTGTCGGCCCTCTTGCACTAGCCCGTGTCGAACCTCATGGTGCGATTGAACAGGAGGGCAGGCGGTAGCCTTCCAAGGGGTCTAGGGAAGGTCGGTGTTGTGGATATTTTTAGCGGCGTCAGTAGCGAGTGGCTGAAGGCGCTGACCTGGCTGTCGGCCATCGCCGCCGGGCTACTGTTGTGTTTCTGGCGGCCTCGTCGGCTTCATTGGGCTGCACTCGGTTCAGTCCTCGTCTATGCGGTGGCCAACATCGGCGCGGGCATCTACGTCTTGTCCCACCTCGGAGATTCCCGCTGGGGCGGCGGTGCCGCGGACCGGCTAGGTGCGCCGTCGCTGGCCGATACCCCCGTAGTGGGACAGTTTCTGGGCTCCCTTGACACGGTCCTCGGCGGAGTCGTGGACGGCGTCAACGAGTTCATCGATTTCCGGGCCGCGCTTCCGGTCGCCTTGGACTACCTTTCGGGAGCTGGCTGGGCTTTGGTTGTCGCCGTGCCCCTGGGCATCCTCACTCTGGTTGTGAGCTGCCGGGAGGCGCAGCGCCGCAAGGCCGCATTCGCCAGATACAGCCAGCGGGTCGAAGAACTCAGCGACGAGCTCGATGCCATCAAGCGCCAGCTCAGCCACCCGCAGGCGGGTTAGGGCCCTCAGGCAGTACCGCTCGGCCCAAACGTCCTGAGGGTGTTGAGTGTCGCCCTAGGGAGGGGGTACCGTGACTCCACCGTGTACTCGCATCACCCTGACCCCGGAGCGACCATGCCACATGCGGGACGTCGACTCGCTGCCCTTACGGCGGCTCTGGCCTTGAGCATGGCCAGCGGCACCGTTAGCGCCCCCGCCTTCGCCGACCCGCGGGAGACTGAAAGGACCGCGACGGCTACCGGGTACGGCGGCGCGGTGAGCACCGTGGATCCGGAGGCATCGGCTGCGGCAATTGAAGTCCTTCGCAAGGGTGGAAACGCGGCGGACGCCGCCGTCGCCGCAGCCGCGACCCTGGGCGTGACCGAGCCGTACAGCGCCGGGATCGGCGGTGGTGGCTACTTCGTGTTCTACAACGCGGAGTCCCGCAAGGTCGGCACCATCGACGGCCGTGAAACTGCACCGGCAGCGATGCGGCACGACGCGTTCATCGACCCGGCGACCGGTAAGCCATACCCCTTCACCCCGGAGCTCGTCACCAGCGGCGTCTCCGTTGGTGTCCCCGGCACGGCGGCGACGTGGGAGCGGGCACTCGACCGATGGGGGACGTTGAGCCTCGCAGATGTTCTCAAACCTGCCATCAAGGTTGCCACGAGGGGCTTCGTCGTCGACGACACGTTCCGATTGCAGACCCTCGAGAACAAGCCCCGGTTCGCGGCGTTCACCTCCACCAGCAAGCTGTTCCTGCCGGGCGGCGACGCACCCGCCGTCGGCAGTGTCTTCCGGAATCCCGAGCTCGCCGAAACCTACCGGCTTCTCGCCAAGCGGGGCGCGCGCGGCTTCTACCGCGGCACACTGGCCGCGGAAATCGCGGCAAGTGTGCAGGCTCCGCCGAAGGCTCCGGGCACTGCGCTGCCCGTTCCCGTAGGCCACATGACAAAGGCCGACCTCGCCGCCTATCGCGTCCTGGATCAGGCCCCCACACACGTGGATTACCGGGGCCTGGACATCTACGGCATGGCGCCGTCGAGTAGCGGGGGCACCACCGTCGCGGAGGCTCTGAACATCCTTGACCCACTCAACCTCACCGAGATGTCCAAACCCGGCGCCCTGCACCATTACCTTGAGGCAAGCGCCCTGGCTTTCGCGGACCGGGGCATATACGTGGGCGACCCGGCGTTTGTCGACGTCCCCACCGCCGCGCTCACTGACCCGCGCTTCGGCAAGGAGCGCTTGTGCCAGATCGATCCGCGGCACGCGGCCACGAAGCCGGTCCCGCCCGGTGATGTGGCCTCGTACGACGGCGTGTGTCCCGCCGCCGCCGCGGCGCCTGCGATCGAGAGGGACACCGAGAACATCTCGACCACCAACCTGACGGTCGCGGACAAGTGGGGAAACGTGGTTGAGTACACGCTCACAATCGAGCAGACGGGCGGGTCCGGCATCGTGGTTCCCGGCCGCGGGTTCCTGCTCAACAACGAGCTGACCGACTTCTCCGCCGTCTATGATCCGACGGACCCCAACCGGATTGAGCCGAAGAAGCGTCCGCGCTCCTCGATGTCACCGACCATCATCCTCAAGGACGGCAAACCGTTCCTCGCGCTCGGCTCGCCGGGTGGATCGACGATCATCACCACCGTCCTGCAAACGATCCTGAACCGGGTGGATCTGGGCATGAGCATCTCGGAGGCGATCGCTGCGCCGCGTGCGTCGCAGCGGAACGCGGCAACGGTCACAGCGGAGTCGGAGTTCATCACCGCGTACGGAAGCCAGTTGGCACTCTACGGTCATCAGCTCGTGCCGGCGGGTGCGCCGTCGACTTCCGCGGCGGAGATCGGCGCGGCGACAGCAATCGAGTTCAAGTCCGACGGACGCATGGTCGCCGCGGCTGAGCCGGTGAGGCGCGGGGGCGGCTCTGCGATGGTGGTCAAACGGTCACGATGATGCCTGCGCGGATCCGGGGCACCGGCCGAGCACTTCCGGAGGCTGGGCGGCGGGGAACAATGGCCGCGCCCTGCCCGCCCAGAGGGGGATGTTGTCGTGAAGCATTGGAGCTGAAATGAGAGACCGACCGCCGCTGATGAGGACGGGTGATCCGCGATGAGCGGATGGCCGCGGCCGGACGAGCCAATCGGTGACATCACCCTCGTACTCGATCAGCGCAGCACCCTTGACCGGAAGGCTGACCTCCGCGACGGGTTGTCCGCCGTCGCCCGCCAGGGCCGCCACTTTTGGGTCGCCAATGACGAGACGACCAGCGTCGAACGCCTCACGCTGGAGGCCGGCGACCAGGCTCGCGCCCATCGCAGCTTCGATCTTACCCAGCTCCTGGAACTGCCCGGTGACAGGGGTGAGATGGACATCGAAGGGCTCGATGTCGAGGGTGACACGCTGTGGCTGGCCGGATCGCACAGCTCGGCCCGCAAACAGGTCAAGAACAACGACACGCCCGAAGAGGCGCAGAGGTCCCTGGCGACAGTGGAGGTCAGCCAGCGCCGTCGGGTGTTGGCCCGCCTCTCGACTCAGTCTCTCCTCGATCCGGGCAGCAGCCGGACAGGGCAGCAGCAACGCCCTGCCGTCCTGGGTCTCGGCCGGGGCACGGACTTGGTGGACCTCCTGGCCGATGACCCTCACCTGGGGAGCTTCATCCAGTCCTCGAAGTCCGGGTCGCGCCCGATCCCGGGCAAGGACAACGGCATTGACTGCGAGGGCCTCGCCGTAGCGGGAGACCGGGTGTTCATCGGTCTGCGCGGGCCGGTGCTGCGCGGGTGGGCCCTGATCGTCGAGCTCCAGGTTGGTGACGGCCCCGGCCTGGCGCCGCAGCCGATCGGTCCCGGGAATCGTCGGTACCGGAAGCACTTCCTTCGCCTGCATGGTTTGGGCGTGCGGGACCTGTGCCGTCACGGAGAGGACCTGCTCGTCTTGGCAGGACCCACCATGGAGCTCGCCGGGCGCACGGCCGTGTTTCGCTGGCGGAACGCGCTGAGGTCGCAGGCCGAGGCCGTCCTGCAGAAAGACGACTTGCCTTGCGAATTTGACGCGCCGTTCGGTGAGGGTGAGGACCATGCCGAGGGCATCACCGTACTCGACGGCGGCAGGTCGGCCTTGGTTGTATATGGGACACCGGCGGGAAAGCGGAAAACCGGACGCCACGAAATCAAGGCCGATGTCTTCCGTCTCAGCAAGTAGGGAACCAGCGTTGCCACAGCCCCGCAGGTTGTGGGCGTTCTTAGTGCTCCCGGCCCACTTTTCCGAGCCAGGCCGTCAGGAGGGGAACGACGACGTCGCTGTGCATCGCGCCCAGGTGATCGAGGGCTGGGAGCACCTGCACGTCCCACCCGGCGTCGATGAGCTCGGGCTCGTGGGCAGCAAGCGGTTCGCCGATCCGCACCGTCACGTCTCCCCAACGGGGTCCATAAACGATTTGATCGGCGGAGCCGGCAAACGCAAGCCGGGGGAGGTCCCGCGCCAGGGCAACAGCTGCGTCGTCGAAGTCCTGGAGCGCCTCGTACAGCGTGACGAACTGGCGGGTCTGCGCTTCGTTGGTCTGTATTGTCGCGGCATCCCAGTCGCCTGGTTCGACGGGTAGGGTTACTGCCGGAGATTGTTCCGAGGACCTGGCAGCCGCCGAGTGTGCCGCCTGCGTCACCGCCAGCATGCTCTTGTACGGGCCCTCCAACGGCGGGAATCCGCCCATGACGAGCGCCCAGAGCCGGTTTGTGCGGACCGCCAACTGCAGACCGCACAGGGCCAGCCAGGAGTAGCCGTAGTAGGCGAAGGTTTCGGCGTGTGCCGCATCCGCGATGGCCAGGAAATCGGCGGTGACGTTCTCCGGCGTGAGGGTGTCCGGTGCCGGGTGCGCCATCCGGTGCCCCTCGTAGTCGGCCGCTACTACGCGATAGGACTGCGACAAAGCCGCAACAAGGTTGGGCCCGAGGCCGGGGTCGGCGCCCCAATCGCGCATTGTCTGGGCCTCCGACTCGGAATGCGGCTTCATATCCGCAGGGATCAGGAGCGCCCGGCCGTCACCGTTCACCAGGATCGGTATTGCCGTGCCGTCGTGCAAAAGGGCCTCAGCCATGTCTGCCACCGGGATCCTCCTCATCGGTACTGCAGGTGAACAAAGTCTGCCACCGAGGCGTTCCCTCCGGAACGCCCGGCAGCAACGGCGGCCGATGCGACCTCTCTGGCGCACACCGGCCAAGGAGACGAGAATGGGCTCGTGCCCGCCCGGGTCAAACCCCAAAGGAGGGATTTTCATGACGCTGTATCAGCCTGAACCGGTCGAGATCTCAACGAGGATTCGGCCGGGGGAGTGGACCGAGGAAAGCCTGGTTGCCCTGGAGGCGTCGTATCGCGAACAGCTGTTGGGCATGGGCGCGGCCGCCAACGAGATCGACGTCGTGATTGACCGCGACGACGGCGGCGGCGTCAGCGTGGTGGCGTCCTGGCTCAAGCCCGACGTCGCCCAGGAGCTGACAGAGGTGGCGGACGACACCGGGCTTGTGGCGATGGACCCCGACGCCGAGGCAGTGCGGCCGGCGCGCGACGATTCGCCCCAATAGCCGTCAGCCGTGCCGGAGGCTGCTGTAGGGTGGTGACCCCGAAGCAACTCCTCCATCAGAGTGGAGCTTTCATGGCACCCCGGATTTCCAGCACAGTCGATAAAAAATTGTTCGGACTCTACCTGTCGGACCACCTCGCGGGGGCCACGGCAGGGCAGGGCCGGATAGAGCGCATGGCGCGCGACTTCACGGACACCCCCTTCCACGCCGAACTTAGTGCGCTTGCCGCCCAGTTTCGGGAAGAGCGGGAGTACGTACGCGGACTAGTGGGCGATTTTGGCCTGCCCCGGCGAACTCCGCGGCGCGCGGCGGCGTGGCTCGCGGAGCGTGCCGGCCGGCTCAAACTCAACGGGCGGTTGGTGAGCCGCTCGCCGATGACGCTGTTGCTGGAATCCGAGCTCATGCGGTCGGCTGTGCTGGGAAAACTGGGGATGTGGCAGACGCTGCACGACCTCTCCGGCGATCTGGGACTGGACGGGTCAAGGTTCGACGGACTGGCCACGCAGGCACGCGAACAGATCGCCACCCTGGACCGGGTCCATGAGTACGCCCGCCGTCGGTCGTTCTACACGAACCAAGGCAGCTGAGCAGGCCGGCGGTTTGGCCCGATCGAGCGCGCTATGCCCCTAGCCTGATTTGCTCTGGCGCGCGTCCGCAGGGGAGACGAGAATGGGCTCGTGCTCCCTCCTCGCCCTGGCGGGGACGGCGACGCGATGAACGCCGCCGCCCTAAAGATCCAGCGCATCTATTTGACGTTGACGCTGGGCAATACCCTTGCGGCCTCGTTCATCTGGGGGATCAACACCCTCTTCCTGTTGGATGCCGGACTCAGCAACCTCGAGGCGTTCGCCGCGAACGCCTTCTTCACAGCCGGTATGGTGCTGTTCGAGGTGCCCACGGGGGTGGTTGCCGACGGCTGGGGGCGCCGCGTATCGTTCCTGCTCGGGACCGTGACCCTCGCCGTCTCGACCTATCTTTACTACCTGCTTTGGCAGTTTTCCGCCCCGTTCTGGTGGTGGGCAGTGGTGTCGGTCCTGCTCGGCCTGGGCTTCACGTTCTTCTCTGGAGCAGTCGAGGCCTGGCTCGTCGATGCGTTGCGCTTCTCCGGCTATGAAGGCGGGATGGAGACGGTGCTGGGGCGGGGCCAGATGGTGTCGGGCGTTGCGATGCTCGCCGGCTCTGTGGCGGGGGGCGTAATCGCGCAGGCCACCAATCTGGGCGTGCCGTTTCTGCTGCGTGTGGGTGTGCTGCTGGCCATGTTCGTGGTGGCCTTTGCGCTCATGCGCGACGTCGGATTCACCCCCGAACGCTCGACCCATCCCCTTCAGGCGACTCGAGCGGTGCTCGCCGCGTCGATCGATAACGGCTTGAAGAATCCCCCCGTACGGTACGTGATGCTGGCCGCGCCGTTCACCGCCGGCGTCGGGATCTATGTGTTTTACGCCCTGCAGCCGTACCTGCTTGAGCTGTTCGGGGATCCGCACGCGTATTCCATTGCAGGCCTGGCGGCGGCCATCGTGGCTGGAGCGGAGGTGCTGGGCGGCTGGATAGCGCCACGCGTCCGGCGCCTCGTCCGCAGACGCACCACCGTGCTGATCCTGAGCAGCATCGTGGACACTGTGATCCTCGTGGTGCTCGGGTTCACCCAGGTGTTCTGGGTGGCCCTGGTGCTGTTGGCGTTCTGGGCACTGGTGTCGTCGTCGGGCATCCCGGTGCGGCAGGCGTACTTGAACGACATGATCGCCTCGAAACAGCGGGCAACAGTGCTCAGCTTCGATTCACTCATGGGCTCAAGCGGCGGCGTGGTGGTGCAGCCGCTGCTCGGTCGGGCGGCCGATGTGTACGGCTACGCGGCCTCGCTGGCGATCGGCGGCGTGATCGAGTTGGTCGCGGTACCTTTCCTGCTGGCGAGCCGCCGGCAACGCCACCAGGCCGATCAGGCCAACGCCCCGACCAGTACGACCAACACCGGATCCCAGCCGGCTTAGGACGCCATCCGGTATAACACTTCGGCCGGGCGCCTTACTTGGCGAAGCCTTCCGGGCCTACAGTTGGGCGTGTAGAACCGTCGACAGGAGCGCCTCAGTGATTACCCTGCAGATCGAACACCAGGTCCGGGACTTCGCCATGTGGCGGAGGGCTTTCGACAGTGATCCGCTGGACCGCGCCAAGTCGGGCGTGCGGTCATACCGCATCTCGCGCCCGATTGACCAGCAAGACTACGTGATGCTGGAGATGGATTTCGATACGCAGGCGGCTGCAGTGGACTTCCTGGGCCGGCTGCAGAACGATACGTGGAAAACCGGCGTGACGGCGCCGGCGCTGGTCGGTGAGCCATCGACCAGAATCATCGAAACGGTCGCCATCGAGAATGTGGCCGCCCCCTAAGCCCGGCAGGGAGATTGCTTCCGGGGCTGGCCGCCGACTGCGCAGCGTTAACGCCTATGCTGCTGCCGCCGGTGCGGTCGACTGTGGGGTCCTGGGCCCTCCGCGGGGTCAGCGTGAGGGAGGCGACACATTCCAGCTCGGGATGCTGTTGGTCGCCGCCGTCCACCACGCCTGTCTCCCACCATAGTTTCAGCCCTTCCGGTACCACCTCCAGATGGGCCAGGTTGTTTTGGAACCAAGGCCCCTTGACCCCGGACCAGCGAAACGGCGGGTCCGGGACCTTCGCGGAGCGTGCAACCAAGGCGCCTACCGGCGTGGCCAGGCCGTAGGACATGACGGCCGCGAAGGACCTCATTAGCCGGGGCAGTGGGTTGCGGATGGGCGAACAGACCGCCTGCACGATCCGGCTGCCCGAGGCACGGTCCACCTCCGCAACGTACGAGTAGTGGACGTCCCCGGAGAGGAAGGTGATAGTTTCCGGTGCCGGTCCGCGTTTGCCATCGGCGACCTCGCTCGCCAGGGCCGCCATTTCCCGGAAGCTGTTTTGGAATGCGCCCCAGTGTTCAAGGTCCAGTGCCTGGCGTACCTTCTCGCCGGCCCGGGCGGCACGTTTTCCCCACGCACCTTCCGAGACGGCCTCATTCCACGACTCGACGTAGTGCAGGCCCATCGGCAGCAGGAAGGGCAGCGACGTCGCCACGAGCAGGTGGCGGAAGCCGCCACGCATCCGGCCATCGACCCAGGCCATTTCCGGCGCGTCAACCAGTGCCCGGTCGTCCGGGGTCAGGTCCCGGGCTGCGCGGGAGTCAATCACGATCAGCCGGGTGTCGCCGAAATCGCGGCAGAAGCTCCACCGGTAGGATTTCGGGTCCCGATCAGCCCGCTCCGCGAAGCTGTCCAGCTCCGCGCCGACGTCGATCTCGTCCTGGCCCGCGTGCCGTACGATCCGCTGCCAAACAGCATCCTCGGCCCGTTCTTGCGGTGACAGGTTCCCCAGATGCTGGTAGACCCAGTAGGAGGCCAGCCCCGCGACAATCCGATCATGCCACCATGAGGTGGCTTCCATTTTCTTCTTCCAGCTCAGTGAGGTATTCCAGTCGTCGCGGATGTCGTGGTCATCGAAGATCATGGCGCTGGGCAGGGTGGACAGCAGCCACCTGTTAGCGGGGTCTGACCAGGCCAGATAGTAAAGGTGGGCGTACTCCTCGTAGTCTTTGAGCTCTTCGCCGGGGGGTGCCTCGATGTCGCGTCGGGCGCGGATGAACTCCTGCATCTGCTCGCTGGTCAAGTCTGCGTACACCTGGTCTCCGACGAAGACCACCAGATCCGGCCACGACAGCTCACCCCCGGAGGCCATCCTCAGTGCGTAGGCGCGCAGCGAGTCGACCCCGTGGGTCCGGTTGCCGGACGCATCGTGCGGGACGCTGGTCCTGCAGGAGCCATAGGCCATCCGCAGCGGCTGACCGGTGGCCAGCGTGGCGATCATGGACGGCGGGAAGCCGGTCGAGGGATCGGGCCAGACTTGTGTTCCGTTGATATCCAGGGCGTAGGGCGTGACCGTGCCGGGCTCCAGTCCGTCCAATTCCACCAGGGCGTAGTGGTGACCGTGAACTGCGAACGTTCGGACGGTCCAGTCCCTGCCGCCGGCATGGAGGGAAACCCGACCAGCGGATTGGGTCTCCACCCATACACTCGCCGATGTCTCATCCACGTACCGCACCATGGGGCCGAGAACCAACGGGGAGGTGGTCATGAATCAGTTGTACCCGCTCCGGCCCGATGCGGCCATGGCTTCACGGAACAGACAGTGTCATGGAATAGGCAGCGTCACGGAACAGGCAGCGTTGATGCCACTAACGCGGTTCCTTGCGGTCCGGTCCCTCGGTAGGGCCGCTCACGGATTCGCCCGGAGCCTGGGCCAGCTGCTTATGGAGCCTGTTGATCTGGGCCGTCAGGCCGGCAAGCTCCTCGCTGCCGATGGGTTCGTCCGCGTTCTTCCGGGCTTGGGTTGCGGCCGTCACACTTTCAACAAGCCAAGAGGAAACCGCAGCCGTGACCATGCTCAGGACTGCAAACCCACCGACCATCAGCGCGGCCGCAGCCCAGCGGCCGGGAATTGTAACGGGGTAATAGTCGCCGTAGCCGATCGTTGTAATGGTGACCACCGCCCACCACAATGAGTCGCCCATGGTGGTGATATTCGCGTTCGGAGCGCCCCTTTCGAAATTGAGGACGCTCAGGGCCACTGTGTAGACCAGCAGGATGGCGGAGACAATGACGTAGGCCATGACGCGGGTCCGGATGGCAGTGCCCGGGGCCCTAGCCATGACTCGACGCAATGTGAAGGGACGAAGGAGCCGCAATGGGCGCGCTACCGGGAGCACCACCATGAGCAGGTCCAAAGGGTGGCGGACGAACCATCGGCCGCGTTGGGGAGCCAGGAGCAACTTCACGATGTAGTCGACGGCGAAGGCAAGCCACGTTGACGCCATCATGAATATCAGCGCGGCGGCATAGGGATCCGACGGCTGGACAATGACCAAGACGGAGTAGGCCGCCAGAAAGATAAAAGCCGCACCGACGAGGGGCCACTCGGAATACTTTTGCCAGGTTTCTTGCCTCATGGCTGAATGCTAGGACTTTGCACCGCGAATGTCCGCACGAATTTGCAGGCCGAGAGCCCGTGACGGATGGATCTCCCTGTTATTGCCGTCGCCGTCGTTGGCGACGTTTCAGTGCTGCCGGTGCTGTGCTTGGCGATTCCGCCCGCGTGGCTCATGGTGTCCCGGGCGCCGCAGATGCTGATCAGCCCTGAACAGCCCCAGCTGGCGGACGGAACAAGGCCTGCCACCAGCCAGAGTCGACGCAGCAAGGACAACAGCGATGACAACTGACTTGGGCAGCGGTACATTGGGGTTCTGAGGTGGCGGACCGCGCTGGGGCCGGCGGACCACATGGCCAGAACCTGCGGAGGCGGAGAGCCATGGCGGAAAATCAGGGCAAGCGCGTGACCGGGCGCGGCAGTGCTCAACAGGACCAGACTGGACGCCACTTCATCCCCAGCAAGTTGGGCACAGTGGAGCAGAGCGTGTTGCAGCGGATTGAGGATTTTAATGATCCGCGCCAGGAATGGCGGCGCCTGTTTTCGGAGTTGTACGGCACCTTCCTGCTCGTGATTGTCGCCGCCGGCGGAGGAATGATGAGCCAGGCCTTCCCCGGTGTCATCAGCCGAACGGCGGCCGTAGTGGCCCCCGGCCTGATGGTGATGGCGATCATCCTGTTCATGGGCAAGGTCTCCGGCGCGCATCTGAACCCCGCCGTCAGCATCGCATTCGCACTCCGGGGCGACTTCCCGTGGCGTCGGGTCCCGGGCTACATCGTCGTTCAGCTCATCGGCGCGACGCTTGCCTGCCTGCTCCTGCAGGCCGTGATCGGCGTATCCGCGACCTTCGGTTCGAACTATCCCGCGGCGAATTATTCGGCGTCTGCCGCGTTTTGGATGGAGGCGCTGCTCACGATGGTGCTGGTGAGCGTCATCTTGGGAACCGCCTCCGGAGCCCAGAACATCGGGATTCTCGGTGCGTTTGGCGTCGGCGGGTACATTGCACTGGCAGGCCTGTGGGGCAGCCCCATCTCCGGCACGTCAATGAATCCGGCACGAACCTTCGGCCCTGATCTCGCCAGCGGCAACTTCAGCGACTACTGGGTGTATGTCGCCGGGCCGCTGGTCGGCGCAGCGGCCGCCGTCGGTCTCGCCTTCATTTTGCGCGGACCGGGCGGCGGGATGTCAGGTTCGGGAGCCGCGCAGGGTGCCCTCTTCACCGAGGCCGCCGAGGAAGAGAAGCCGTAGCGTCCGGTTGGACCTCCGGCGAGGCCCAAGTTGGCTGCAACGCAATTCGCAGCCGAGTAGATTGTCAGAGTGAAAGAACCGTATTTGGCCCCCGCGTATCCGCAGCTGCGGCTCGACGGCGATGCCCTCGACAACAATATCCGGGTCATGGCGGCGTGGTGCCGGGAGCGGGGCGTTGAACTCGCCCCGCATGTCAAGACAACCATGTCGGCGCCGATCATCGAGCGGCAGCTGGCTGCCGGCGCAGTCGGCGTAACCGTCGCCACCGTGGACCAAGTCGCCTCCGTGCTGGCATGGGGACATGGCCGCGTTCTCGTGGCCAATGAGATCGTCGACAGGTTCGGACTAACGCGTGTCCGCACGTGGCTGGAGGAAGATCCCGGACGGGAAATCCGTTGCTTCGTCGATTCTGCAGCCGGGGTCAAGACGGCGGCGGAAGTGTTCGACGGCGGGGTGGTCCACCTTGAGGTGCTGATCGACGTCGGCACACCCGGCGGCCGCACGGGGGTGCGCAGCCGGGACGAGGGCCTGTTGCTGGCTGAGCTGGTCCGGGCCACGCCGGGACTGAGGCTGGTGGGGGTTGCCGGTTACGAAGGTGTCGTGCCCAACAGTAGGGCTGAAGACACGGTCACCGCGGTTGACCGACACTGCCGGCTGGTGCGGGACGTGTATCTGGAGGCGGCGGAATTCTTTGAGACTGCCACCCCCATCTATTCAATGGGTGGGTCCGCGTTCCCGGACCGTGTGGTTGAGTTCCTTCCCGACGCCGGCCAGGTGCCTGGAACACGGATCATTCTCCGGTCAGGTTGCTACGTCACCCACGATCACGGCACGTATGCCGCCGTCAGCCCCGTTCCGGGACTCGTTCCGGCCATTTCCGTTCGCGCCGTCGTCCTGTCCACCCCGGAAGCGGGGATGGCCGTCGTCGGTGCCGGCAAACGGGATCTTCCCTACGACGCCGGACTGCCAATCTTCCTGTCGGCCCGGACGGCGGAAGGTGCCGAAAAGACGGACGGTGCCGAAAAGAAGGGCGCAGCCGCAGAGGTGCGAAATCTCTTCGACCATCACGCAGTCCTTGCCGGCGTGACCGGACTCGATGTCACCGACACGGTGGATTTCGGGCTATCCCATCCCTGCTCCGCGTTCGACCGCTGGCCTGAATACGTCCTCACCGACCGGGACGGTCACCACATTGGAGTGTGGCACACCGACTTCCGCCGATCGTCCCTGGGTGCCGTCCCAGGCAACGGCTGATTCTTGGCCTTACTCCTTGAGGTGCCGGGTCAGCACTTCGAATTCCTCGACGCCCAGAACCTGCATGTGCTGTTCCGCGCTGGTCTCGGTGCGGATCTTGCCGGCAGCCTGCTCGCTGCCGGCAAGGGCGTCCGCGTCCTCCCACAGCGTGATGGACAGTGACTTGTTGTCCTTCCCAAGCAAGTAATAGATGCCCAGGCATCCCGGCAGTTCGAGCACCCGCTTGACGGTATCATCTGAGGGTGCCCCGGAGCTGTCCGGGCCGGGCTGGTACGTGCTGACGCGAGCGAACATGACTGTCCTCCTAGGTCCAGGTCCGACGGTTGGAGCGCCTGCCGCCCAAGCCGTTGAACCGGGAGCTGGATCCTTGGGATATCGCGTCCTGGTGGCGGCCAGGTCTCCTCACACCAGTAAGGACCCGTCGGCGCAGAAGCACAAGGCTCCTTGCTTCGGAGCCATCCGCCACAGTCCGCCGGGTCCGCTGCTCAGCTGTTCAGGTGTTCAGCTGCCTGCGCCGATGGCCGCCCAGGCGTTCCTCTTGAGCTCGGCGAGTTCCTTGCGGGCCACCAGGGCCTCGTCCAGGCTGATGGCTACGAACCTGGTGGACGTGCCGGGGGCGGCGCGGGCCACCAGATCCATGTCGGCGCTGATGACCGTGCCCACCATGGCGTAACCGCCGCCGGAGACGGCATCGCGGTGCAGGATGATCGGCTGGGTGCCGCCGGGAATCTGGATGGACCCGACGGCGTAGCCGGCGTCCACGATGTTGGACGGATCGGAGCCGGCTCCGAATGGCTGCTCCCGCTCCTTCCACTGCACTCCGGGACCGGAGTACCTCAGCCCCATCCGGTCAGCCACCGGGGTGACCTTCCACTCGCTGTGGAGGAGATTGTCCAGTCCCTCGTCGGTGAGCCTGTGGTCGTACAGGCCCAGGACAATCCGGACGGCCTGTTCCTTGGCGAAAACGGGACGGAATTCCTCCGGAACTGTGTCGGCGTCGGGCATGGCTCCGCCGTTGAGCGGGGCACCCACCGGAACCTGGTCACCGGCCTCCAGCTTGCGGCCCTGGAACCCGCCGATCGCGCCCAGGCTGTAGGTGGACCGACTGCCGAGCACCTCGGGAACATCGATGCCGCCCTGGACCGCGATGTAGTAGCGCGTGCCGCCCCGGATGACCCCGAAACTGAGTTCATCGCCGGCCTTCAGCTGCAGCCGGGTCCACTGGGGCCGGGTTTCACCGTTGACCTTGACGTCCACAGGTGCCCCGGTGACGGCGACGACGGCATCCTGGTCGGTGGTCAGCACCGGGCCCAAGTACGTGCATTCGAGGACGGCTTCCTTGGCGGTGTTGCCCACCAGGGCATTGCCGAGTTCCGCCGAGTATTGGTCCATGGAACCGCTCTGCGGGATGCCCACGTTGTAATGGCCGGTGCGTCCCTGGTCCTGGACCGTGGTGGCCAGTCCGGGGTTCTTGATGTCAAACGCCATTGAGGGCCTCCATGAGTTCCTGGTTGTAGCCTTCGGGATTCGCCAGCGCCTTGGACAGATCAAATGTCACGGGTACCTGCCGGTAGCGGAACGTCGCGGCGGAGATTTCAGCCTGGATGTTGTTGTATTCGGCCTCGGTAACCGGCTTGAACTTCACGATGTCGCCCGGCCTGAAGAACACCATGAAGTCCTTGAAATCGGTCAGGGACTGGGCAGGATCGAAGATCGGCGCGGCAGCGACCCCGAACATCTGGTAGCCGCCGGCACCCCGCACGGAGTAGATGCAGCCGAAGCAGCCGCCGTGGCCCACGGTCAGTTTGGGGGTATCGGTGCGGGGACTCAGATACTTGGGTACTTCGAGTTGTTTTTCCTGCTCCACCAGCTGGAAGAGGAACGGCAGGCCGGCGACGAAGCCAACCATGGAGACAAGCCACGGCTGCTCATGGTGGCGCCGGATGAATTCGGCGGCATCCTTGAGGTTGTTGACCTTGGCTGCGTAGTCAATGTCGGTGCCGCCGGGCTCCTGATGGAATCCTTCGCGGAATCGTTCGGCCACTTCCGCTGTGAACGGGTCCTCGTACCAGACCGGAACCTCGACGATCCGAGTTTCCAGCGAATGGTCGTGATGGTGCGTCAGATCCCCTTCAATGGTCCGGACGGTCTCTTCAAGGGTCGACGGCGGCAGGACGTCGGGATCGAACCTCACCAGCAGCGAGGCGTTGGCGGGGCAGACGTCCACGATGCCGGGCAGCTGCATGGCCGAAAGCTTCGCGGCGATGGACATCACCCTGAAGTTCGCCGCCAGGCTCATGGACTCCGCGACCTCAACGAACAGGAATTCGTCTCCGCCCCAGGTGTAACGGGCCTCCAACACGGCGGGTTCCGGGCTGCTGCTCATTGTGCCTCCATCAGATCGGGGACGGTTTCAAGGAATTTCGAATGGTGGGTGACGGCCGCAAATTCGGGCCGGCGCAGCAGCTTCTTGTGCACCGGGATGGTGGTCTTGACCCCTTCGATGTGGGTCTCATCCAGGGCCGTCAGCATTGCCTCAATGGCCGCTTCGCGCGTGTCCGCATGCACAATCAGTTTGGCCAGCAGGGAGTCGTAGTACGGAGTGACCGTGGAACCGGCCTCCACCCCGGTGTCCACCCTGATGCCTTCGCCCGCGGGCCAGTCCATGGCCGTGATCAGGCCAGGGCTGGGGAAGAAGTGGTGTTCGGGGTCCTCGGCATTGACGCGGCATTCGATGGCGTGGCCATTGAATGCGATGTCGTCCTGGCGGAGGGACATCGCCCCGGTGAACGCGATCTGCAGCTGTTCGCGGATCAGATCGACGCCCGTGATTTGCTCGGTGATCGGGTGCTCAACCTGGATACGAGTGTTCATTTCGATGAACGCCGCTTCATGGTTGACCGGGTCATAGAGGAACTCGACCGTTCCGGCGCCGCTGTAGCCGCACTCGCGGGCCAGTTCCACGGAGGATTCCCGGATCCTCTGGCGGACGTGGTCCGGGAGGTCCGGCGCCGGTGCTTCTTCAATGACCTTCTGGGAGCGCCGCTGCATGGAGCAGTCGCGGTCGCCGAGATGGATGAAGTTTGTTCCATCGCCGAGGACCTGTACCTCCACGTGACGGGCATGCTGCACAAAGCGTTCCAGGTAAACGGTGGGATCGCCGAAGACGGCCGCCGCTTCGCCGCGCGTCTGCTCAATGGATTCCAGAAGCTTGCCTTCGCTGTGCACAAAGCGGATGCCCCGGCCGCCGCCGCCGGCGGAGGCCTTGATCACGAGCGGGTAGCCGATGCCACGGGCGATTTCTACGGCGTCGGCCGCAGGATCGAGGGGGCCGTCCGAGCCGCGGAGCACGGGGACGCCAGCCACCCGGGCCGATTCCCTCGCCAAGGACTTGTTGCCCATCATCGCGATGGCGTCCGCCCGCGGCCCCACCCAGATCAGGCCCGCATCAGCCACTTTCCGGGCGAAGTCCGCATTCTCGGAGAGGAACCCATAGCCCGGATGGACGGCATCGCAGCCGTTGTCCACGGCCGCGGCGACGATGGCGTCCTGGTTCAGATAGCTGGCGGTGGCAGGCGCCGGACCCACCACGACGACGTGGTCAGCGGACCGGGCAGCCAAGGACTCGACGTCGGCTTCGCTGGCCACCACGAATGTCTCGATGCCCATTTCACGGGCGGTCCGGGCGATGCGAACGGCGATCTCGCCGCGGTTGGCGATGAGCAGTTTCTTCATGGCTATCCTTCCCGGACGACGACGATTGCGTCGCCTGGGTTGACCATGTCGCCCTCGTTGACCTCAAACGACTCCAGGGTGCCGGCCACATCGGACTGGATTTCGGTGAACTGCTTCATGATTTCGATAATGCCGAGGGTCTGTCCGACCTCGATGGCGTCGCCTTCATTGGCGAAAGGCGGTTTGCCAGGGCCGGGCTTGCGGTAGAAGACGCCGGGGAGCGGGGAAACGATGGTTGCCACGGGATGCTCTCTTTCAGATGGTTTGGATAGATCGGTTCAGCCCAGGACCGCACGCACTGCGGTGGCCACTGCGACAGAATTGGGTGCGTCGGAGTGGACGCAGATGCTTTGGAACTGGATGTCCAGCTCCGTGCCGTCAACGGCGAGGACCGGCTTGCCGGCCAGCGCCCTGCTGACACGCTCAGCGGCGGCGTCGGGGTCGGTGGGCACCGGACGGCGCTGGATCAGCAGCTCACCGGCCGGACCGTAGTTGAGGTCGACATAGAGTTCGGGCACGAAGTCCACCCCCATGGCCCGGCACACGCGTTCGTGGGCGGTCCCGGCGAGCCCGAAAAACGGAATGCCGAACTGCAAGGCCGTGCCGGCGGCGGCCTGCATCAGTTCCTCGTCGCCGGCCAGCATGCCGTAGAGGGCGCCGTGCGGTTTGATGTGGTTCAGCTCTAGCCCGTGCTTTGCCAGGAACGCCGTCAGGGCTCCGGTCTGATACAGGATGATCGACTCGACCTCGGCCGGGGTGAGAACCATTCGGCGGCGTCCGAACCCCACGATGTCCGGCAGGCCGGGGTGCGCTCCGACCGCCACGCCGTGCTCTGCCGCCATCGCCACGGTCCGTTCCATGACGTCGGGATCGCCGGCGTGATACCCACAGGCCACGTTGGCGACGTCGATGATGCGCATGAGTTCTTCGTCGTTGCCGAACTCGTGGAGGCCAAGGCCTTCGCCCATATCGGAGTTCAAGAGCACACGCCCTTGACTGAAGGGGGTGGGGGGAGCGGTGAAGGCAGACGTGTGGGGAGAGGTGCCAGGAGAGGTGTCGGGAGTCACATTGGTTTGCATGGGTGCAACGCTACTCAGCAATTGACGCGCCCGATATTGTGCAGGTCGCTGAATCTGCGGGCATCAATTATGGTTATTGCACTGTCCGGCGGAGAGTCCCGCCGTAGTGGGAGGGTCCCGTGCGAATTTCAGATTTAGCAGACGACGCCGATCTCAACATCCGACTCCGGGTTGCGGGCGGCGAGGGCCGACTGGCCCGGCCCATCACCTGGTGCGCCCCCACCGAGCATATGGACCCCACACCCTTTCTCAGCGTGAACGCCCTGGTGCTGACCAACGGCATGGGCCTGAACGTCAAGGACTTCAGGACCTGGGACGCCTACGTGGAACGGCTGGTTTCCGTCCCCGTCTCTGGGCTGGCGTTCGGCTTGGGCGCGGCGCACAGCGAGCTGCCGGCCGGCCTGCTCCGTGCCTGCGAGGTGCACGGCCTGCCGCTGTTGGAGCTCGCGCCGCAGGTGCCCTTTGTGCTGGTCATGCGGCACGTGGAGCGGGTCATCGCCGCCGAGCGCTATGAGGAGTTGCGGAAGGGCTGGGAACTGGCGGACCAATGCACCCGGCTGGCGGCCGACGGGCATTCCCTGGCGGAGGTACTCGAGAGGGTGGCGGCTGCCATCGATGCGAGGGTGGCCGTGATCGACCAGAACGCCTTCGAGCTTGTTTCCGCGGGCGAGGCCCACGGCGGGACCGCGCGGACCGCGCTGCGCCTGCCCAGCGGCGAGTCCGAGCAGTTCAGGCTTGCTATCGAGGGGATCGGGAGCAACATTGTGCTGCAGCCCATTCTGGGCCCAGTGGCTGCTGTCATCGCCATGCAGCTGAGCTATACGCTCGGGTCGCATTCGCCCCTGCATTCCCGGGAAGCCGCACGCTTCATGGAGGCCCTCTATGAGGACCGCGGCGAGCCGTCCGCGCCGCTGCGCCGCTACGCCCTCGAATCTGGGTTCGATCCTGACAGTGACTGGGGTGCGGTGCTGATCGGCAGCTCAGAAGAGGTGGCCCCAGCAAAGCTGCGCGCCATCGCATGGCGCGCCCGGGTGGGTCTGCAGGCCGGGTTCGGCACGGTGCGGTTCATGGAAGAGGCCGGACTCACGACTCTCTTGCTGCAGCACCGGCACTCGGCGGCCGACTTGCTGGATGCCGCGCGGGGATTCTTTACGGACGCCCCGGAACTGTCCGTCATCGTCTCGGAATCCGCGGGCCTCAGTGAACTGCCGCTGGCGCTTCAGCTTGCCCGCCGTCATGTGGGACGGCCAGGGGTGCACCAGGCGCCGCTGGCCGATCTCGCCGGCATTGTGCAGGGGCTGCCCAGCCCGGGTCTGGTGGCAATGTGCCAGCGGCTGCTGGCGCCCTTAACCTCCGACGGCGGCAGCTCGCTGCGAGAGACCTTCGGCGCGTACCTGCGCCACAGCGGGAACTCCGCGAAGATCTGCGATGAGCTCTTCATCCACCGGAATACGCTCAGCTACCGGCTGCGGAAAATCGAGGAGCTGCTGAAACTGGACCTCTCCGATGGCGAAGTCCGCGCCACGTGCATGCTCGCCCTCGGCATCGTTGCGGCCGCCCGCTAAGGGGATTGGGCAGTTTGCACGAAAAGTAGCGTCAATCTTGGGCGAACTTCCGATATGACGCTGTGAGCCGGATCACTAATCTCAACTCATGGGGCTTGGAGGCTGCAGGTCGGGTCATGGATGGACGGACCCGGCGGGCGCGTATGGCCCTCCGATTCGACACACTAGTTCGACTGACGAGAGGATCCCCTTGCCGTGTCACACCGCGTTGCCGAAGGCGCTACTTTCCCGCACGCACAGGACCGGCTTCAGCTTGACCGATTCGACCTTCCGGCCGTCCAGGACGCCCTTGAGGAGCTGCACCGCCGTACGCCCGATATCCAGCATGGGCGAGCGTACAGAAGAGAGCGGGATGGGAAGTTCCGCGGCCAGGGAGGTGTCATTGAACCCAACCACCGCCACGTCGCGGCCGACGCCGAGGCCATGGGACCGCAGGGCTCCCATGGCGCCAATGGCCGCGAAGTCGTTGACGGCGAAAAGTGCAGTCGGGTGGGGGTTGCAGTGAGCCAGAATGGTCTCGGCCGCTTCCCGTCCACCGGCGGTATCAAAACGGGACCACACCACGGCCTTCCGGGGGATCCTCCCGCCCAGGGCACGCCAGCGGTCCACGAAGCCGGCCGTCCGGTCGACGGCCGTGCTGGCATACGGCTCGCCGGCGATCACGGCGACATTCCGGTGCCCCTTGCCCCACAGGTGCTCCGCCACAAGCTCGCCGCCAAGGACGTCGTCGCATGTGGCCGACGGGAAGCCCGGGACGCGGCGGTTCATGAGCACAAACGGCACCTTCCGGGCGGCCAGCTCCCGCAGCAGGCCGCTGTCCAGGTGTGCGTCGCCGATGATCAGCCCGTCCACGCGTCGGGCCAGCATGGAGTCCGTCTTGCGGCGCTGTTCCTCAGGGTCGTCGCGGGAGTTCATGACAAAAGTGGAGTAGCCGAGTTCCGCCGCTGCCTCGTCAATGCCCTCGTACATGATCGCCAGAACCAGGTCCGAAAGCCGGGGGACGATCACGCCCATGAGGTGCGTGCGCCGCGTGCGCAGCCCGGCCGCTTGCGGGTCGGGGGAGTAGCCGCGTTTCCGCGCCAGCTCGCGCACGCGTTCGGCTGTAGCCACGGAAGCTGCCCCGCGTGCCACGTCAGAGCCCGAATGCAGGATCCTGGACACGGTCGAAGGGTGGATGCCGAGCTCGCTCGCGAGATCCTTCAGCGTCACTGTCCGGCCGCCAGCCGTGCTCTCTTCCATTCATTCCCCTGCCTCAGCTCAAAAGGTCGTCGTCACCAAGAGTGCCTGATGATGCCTCGATCCCTGGCACACGCACCCTTGACGTGCTGCACATCACATTCTATAGTCAATCCAACGGCGTACCCAATCGATTGGGTAGACGGAATCCCGGCAACCGGCGGCGAAGTATTTACCCCCTTGAAACTTCCGGGAGCATCTGCAAGAAACATGGCAGGGATAACTTTTAGTCAACAACCCAATCGATTGGGTACGCATCCGGAAACGGATGCCAACAAACGGAGTGGAAATGACAGTCACAGATTTGGTTGGTCCCCACGTGGTGCTGCTGGCCACGGGAGGAACCATTTCCTCCCGTGCGTCCGAGGCCGGGGGAGCCGCCGTGGCGTCCGACACGGGGGAGCAGGTGTTCGCCAGCCTGGGTGTGCCAGCGGCACACCCGGTCCGCGTCGTCGATGTTTTCCGGAAGGGTTCATACCTGCTGACAGTCGACGACATGATCGCCATCTGCGCCAAGATCCGGCAAGCCCTGGCCGATCCGCAGGTTCTGGGCGTCGTGGTCACCCATGGTACGGACACGATGGAGGAAACGGCCTATCTCGTTGACCTCACACACGATGATCCACGCCCGGTCGTGTTCACCGGAGCACAGCAGGCCGCCGACGCCGACTCTCCGGACGGTCCCGGCAATCTGTCCCGCGCCATCGCCGTCGCCGGTTCTCCGCGGGCCCGGGGAACCGGTGTGCTGCTGGCGTTTGCCGGGACCATTTTCCCTGCGGCAGGTGTCCGCAAGCGCCACACAACCAGCCTCGACGCCTTCGCCAACCCGGACTTCGGAACCGTGGGATCGGTGTCCGACTCCGGCGAGGTCGAGATCCAGGCGGCACGGCGCGGCCTTCCCCCGTTGCCGCTGCCGGGCGCGGACGCCGGTTCGCCGCGCGTGGACCTCGTTGCTGCCTACCCCGGAGCAGACGCCACCCTCCTGCGGGCCGCCCTCCAGGCGGGGGCGGCAGGAATCGTGCTCCAGGGGACGGGAACGGGCAACGCCAACCGCGTGCTGTGCCAGGAAGTCGCCCGCGCCACCGCCGCCGGCGTCGTCGTCGTTACGAGCACCCGGGTGGAAGCCGGTGCCGTAGTGCCCCGCTACGGCGACGGCGGCGGCGAGGATCTGCGCGCTGCCGGTGCCATTCCCGCCGGGCTGCTAAGGCCATCCCAATCGCTGGTTCTGCTGAGTCTTCTGCTCAGGCTCGGCACACCCGCCGCCGGGATTGAGGAGACCTTCGCCCATCGGGGCGCGGTCCCTGACTAGTTCATCCCCGCCCAAATCCGCGCCTCACCAACAAACCCCAACAAAAAGCCAAACCTCAACAAAAAGCGCAGTGAAAGGTTGATCTCATGACTAAGGACATCCAAGTCGCGTTCGGCGTCGACGTGGACGCAGTTGCCGGAATGCTCGGCTCCTACGGGGGCGAGGACTCGCCCTGCGATATCTCCCGCGGCTTGTTCAGCGGCGAGGTCGGCGGCCCGCGCCTCATCCGGCTCTTCGAGAAATACAGCCTGCCCGCCACCTGGTTCGTGCCGGGTCACTCGATCGAGACCTTCCCGGACCTGACCCGGATGATCGTCGATGCCGGGCACGAAATCGGCGTTCACGGGTACTCGCATGAAAACCCCATCGCCATGACCCGAGAGCAGGAGACCGCCATCCTGGACCGCTCGATCGAACTCATCGAGAAAGTGTCCGGCCGACGGCCCACGGGCTATGTTGCGCCTTGGTGGGAATTTTCCCCGGTCACCAACGAGATCCTGCTCGAACGCGGGATCAAATACGACCACTCCCTGATGCACAAGGATTTTGAGCCCTACTACGTCCGGGTCGGCGACAGCTGGAAGAAGATCGACTACACCAAGGCCGCCGAGACGTGGATGGAGCCGCTGGTCCGGGGCACGGAAACCGACCTCGTCGAGATCCCCGCCAACTGGTATCTGGACGACCTCCCTCCCATGATGTTCATCAAGGCGGCCCCGAACTCCCACGGATTCGTCAGCCCGCGGGACATCGAACAGATGTGGCGCGACCAGTTCGACTGGGTGTACCGGGAAATGGATCAGGCCGTCTTCACCATGACCATCCACCCGGACGTCTCGGGCCGCCCCCAGGTCCTGCTCATGCTTGAGCGCCTCATCGAACACATCAACTCCCATGAAGGCGTCAGCTGGCTGAAGTTCGACCAGATCGCGGACTCCTTCCTCGCCCGCAGCCCCCGAAAGGAAAACCAGTAATGACCATCCAGCAGCCCGCCGTTGATCTGACGCAACCCGGACCGGACGAAAAACGCCGCTTCCCGGTTTTCTCTAAGCACCACACAACCGTCGCCACCGTCTTGGCGCTATGTGCCTGGACGGTCGCCGTATTCGACTTCGGACTTTTCGGCACCCTCCTGCCGGCCATGCAGCAGGAATTCGGCTGGACCGCGACCGAAGCCTACGCAATCAACACCTGGATCGCCGTCGGCACCGCGATCGTCTGCTTCGGAATCGGCCCCGTCATTGACCGGCTCGGCCGCCGCAAGGGCATGATGACCACTGTCGGCGGAACCGCCATTGTCTCCGGCCTGACAGCCCTGATCCCGACCGGAATCCCGTTCCTCAGTAACGGCCTGTTGATTCTGGTCCGTTCCTTCGGCGGGCTCGGATTCTCCGAGCAGGCCGTCAACGCGACCTACATGAACGAGGTCTACCAGGTCACCGAAGTCGCGGACAAGCGCAAGCGCCCCGGCTTCCACTACTCCTTCATCCAGGGCGGCTGGCCGCTGGGCTTCCTGCTCGCCAGCGCCCTCGCCCTCGTCTTCCTTCCGTCCCTTGGCTGGCGGTCCCTGTACCTGATGGCGACCGTTCCGGCAGTAATCATCGTGTGGCTCATTGCCAAGAAACTGAAGGAAACGCCGCAGTTCGAACTGCACCAAAAGCTCACCCAACTTGAGAAGCACGGCAAGACCGAG
Source organism: Arthrobacter sp. ES3-54 (assembly GCF_029504395.1). Taxonomy (GTDB): domain Bacteria; phylum Actinomycetota; class Actinomycetes; order Actinomycetales; family Micrococcaceae; genus Arthrobacter. Next base: position 213,277 of record NZ_JAQFIF010000002.1, on the reverse strand, counting down.
GAAGCCCACGCCCTGGCCCATGCATTCGGCGTCGAGCACTCTTCCGCGGCCCCGCTCAAGCGCATCTGGGAGCCGCACCTGCGCCGGAACACGATCGTCTTCTCGCTGGCCTGGATCTTCAACTTTTTCGGCATCCTGATCTTCAGCATTCTCGGCAGCTCCGTCCTGAAGAACGCCAAGGGTGTGGAACTTACCGATGCCTTCTGGATGCTGATCGTCATCAACATGCTGGCCTACTTCGGCTACGTCTTCCACGGGTGGATCGGGGACAAGATCGGCCGGAAGCGGACCATCATCGGCGGCTGGATTCTCTCCGGCATTTCGTTCACCATCATGCTCAGCCCCATCGCCACGAGCCCCTTCATGATCATCGCGACTTATGGTGCGGGCCTGTTCTTCCTGGTCGGGCCGTACGCCGCGATCCAGTACTTCATGGCCGAGTGCTACCCCGTCAGCTGCCGTGCCACCGGCACAGCCTTCATCGGCGCAATGAGCCAGCCCGGCACCATTCTCGGCGGTTTTCTGTTCACGCTGGCAGCCGCCAGCGCAGGAACCGGCGCTGCAGCCCTGTGGGTCGGCGCGGCCGGAACGCTGTTCTCCGGCCTCCTGATGATCGCCGCGAAGCCGCCGGCTGAGGCCCTGCTCGAGGACCACCCCCATGACGTCTGAGAACAGGGTGGCCGTCATCACCGGAGCGGCCAGCGGCATCGGACGGGCCCTCGCGGTCCACTACGCCCACCGGGGCGTGCATTCGGTGATCGGCACCTTTCCGGGCGACCCGCACGACCCGGAGGAAACCCTTCGCCTGGTGAAAGCCGCCGGCGGCCAGGGGGTCATCCACGAAGTGGATGTCCGCAGCACCCCGTCGGTCGACGCTTTCGCCGAACGCGCCGTCCACGAGTACGGCCGCCTGGACTACGCGGTGGCCAACGCCGGAATCCTGCGCAACTCACCGCTGGCGGAGATGACCGATGAGCGCTGGCACGACATGCTCGACGTCGACCTCACCGGAGTCATGCGGACCCTGCGCGCCGGTTCCGCGAAGATGACCGACGGCGGAGCGATGGTTGCCGTGTCCTCCATTGCCGGCGGCGTCTACGGGTGGGAGGAACATGCCCACTACGCAGCCGCCAAGGCCGGCATCCTCGGGCTGATCCGCAGTGTGGCCGCCGAGTTGGGGCCGCGCGGCATCCGCGCCAACGCCGTTATCCCCGGACTGATCGAAACTCCTCAGTCCCTGGATCCGGTGAACTCCCTCGGGCCCGAGGGCCTGCAGCGCGCCGGTCTGGAAATCCCCTGGGGCCGCGTCGGACGGCCCCAGGAGGTTGCCAGCGTCATCGGCTTCCTGACCTCCGATGACGCTGTCTACGTCACGGGCCAGTCCCTGATCGTCGACGGCGGACTCACCATCAAGATGCGTGCCTGAAAGGCCCCGGAAGGACAAGCATGAACAACCCTGACGCCTCCCGAAACACGGAGGGCCGCGCCGTTGTGGTCACGGGCGGAGCCAGCGGCATCGGCAAGGCCATCGCCGAAGCCTTCACCGCCAACGGTGACAGAGTCGCTGTCCTGGACCGGTCGGGCGCGGCGGGAAGCATCGCCGTCGACGTCTCAGACGAAGCGAGCGTGAAGGCGGCCTTTGCCGCCGCACGCTCCCAGCTCGGCAGCATCGACATTCTCGTGAACAGCGCCGGCCTGCTGACGGAATCGCCGCTGGAGGACATGACGCTGGCCATGTGGAACGAGACGATTGCCGTGGACCTGACGGGCGTTTTCCTCTGCTGCCGGGAGGTGGTGGGGGAAATGCGGCAGCAGAAGTGGGGCCGCATCATCAACATCGCCTCCCAGCTGGCCATCAAGGGTGGCACCGGGCTCAGCCACTACAGCGCCGCCAAAGCCGGAGTCGTGGGGCTGACCAAGGCCCTGGCCCTGGAAACCGCGGCCGACAACGTGCTGGTCAACAGCATCGCGCCGGGACCCATCGAAACACCCCTGGTTGATGGCATCTCCGAGGAGTGGAAGGCGGCGAAGCGTGCCGGACTGCCGCTGTTGCGCTTCGGGCTGGCGGCCGAAGTTGCTCCGACTGCGCTGCTTCTGGCCAGCGATCCGGGTGGCAACCTGTACGTCGGCCAAACACTCGGGCCCAATTCCGGCGACGTCATGCCCTAGGAGGGACTCTTACATGTGCGGTGCCTGCGGACGAATTGTAGTGAGCGATCCCGTCCTGGGGCCGACCAGGACGCTGCGGCAGCACCTGATCGTCGCCCAAACGATCAACGAGGCCTGCCAATCCTGGCCAGGAGCCCCGAAAGTGGCCGCGACCAGCAGCGGCTGGCTGGTCTCGGGACCGAGGGGAGCCACAGAAGCCGTGTCGACTGTGGAAGCGCTGTGGTCGACTGTGCTGCGGGGCAGGCCGGTGGTGCGGTGGCAGGACCTGCGTCCTGCCGCGGACATGGAAACGCGTGACCTGGACACGGGGGAGCTGGCGCCGGTGGACCTGGACAAGGGCAAACTGGCGCCGGGGGCCCTGGACACTCGGGAACTGGCGCTCCGGGTGCTGGACCTCGGCCAGGAGATGGCACAGGTTTCCGCTACGGAAACGGACGCGTGACGCGCAAAAGGTCCGTCGCTGCGGGTATACCCGTAGCGACGGACCTTTTGCGCGGCGCCGTTGCGAAAACGTAGCGAAACCTAGCGAAAACGGCCGGGCTAGGGGCATCGAGAGTGTGTTCCGGCGGTGCCCGGCCGGGGCCGGTCTCAGGAGCCGGGGTCAGCCATCAGGAAGCAGAGCCGGCCGGGGCCTCGGAGTGCGGACAACGAATCTGCCCGCGGGCCTCACGCGCGTGCTCGACGTCGGCGGCGCTTTGCATCTGCCCGCGGGCCCGCAGCCCGGCCACGACACCGTCAACGTCGGCGTCGGGCCGGTTCTGACTCAGCTTGTGCTTCGCCTCGATCCGGGTGATGCGGAGCTCGACACCGACGATCGCGCGCAGCTGGCCGGCAATGTAACGCTCGGGGGCGTCGTCGACAGTCCACGGCCGCTCGGAGCCGGCTTCATTGTGATCACTCAGCCGCCGTACATGGCTGGCCAGCCAGATGGGATCGTCGTGGATGACGAGGTTGCCGTACACGTGGGCCGTGGAATAGTTCCAGGTCGGAACGACGCGTCCGTGCTCTGCCTTGGAGGCGTACCATGACGGCGAAATGTAGGCGTCGGCGCCCTGGATGATGGCGAGCGATTCGCCGGCGGCAGGCTCGGACCACTGGGGATTATTGCGGGCGAGGTGCCCGTGCAAGGCACCGTATTCACCGGACGTCGGGTCGAAGACAAAAGGCATGAGCGTGGCCAGGATGCCGTTCGCCGTTGCGGTGATCAAGTTGGCGGCGGCCGGACGGCTCAGCAGTTGTTGGACTGAATCAGAGCCGGCAGCGAAATGTGCGGGGATGTACACGGGAATCTTCCATTCGGATCGCGGATGGGACACGGGCTGCGGAGTGTGGGGCAGGGGTGCGGGGGAGGGCGCCGGCAAAGGGCGGGGCCGGCCCGGGGTCGGGTCAGCGGGACTGTTGAGCCGCCACCTCCGCCATCTTCTTGGCCCTGGGCGGACCGGAGCGGGAGCGGACGGCCAGGCCGGCACAGAAAACCACCACGGCGCCGCCGATGATGGTGGTCCACGTCAAGTCCTCGCCCAGTATGAGCCCGGCCCAGCAGATGGTCAGCACAGGCTGAACGAGCTGGATCTGGCTCACCTGCGCCATAGGGCCGATGGCCAGGCCGTGGTACCAGGCAAAGAAGCCGAGAAACATGCTCACGACCCCAAGGTACGCGAAGGCCGCCCATTGCACAGGAGTGGCGGATGGCGGCTGCCCGGCCATGGAGAAGGCCGCCATGCCCACCATCAGGGGAGATGCGAGAACAAGTGCCCAGGAGACGGTCTGCCACGAGCCAAGTTCGCGGGCCAGCTTGCCACCTTCGGCATAGCCGATCGCCGCTGACACGACGGCGCCGAAAAGCAGCAGGTCCGCCAGCTGCAGTTGTCCGATGCCGCCGGACTGCGCCGACGCGAAGCCGATAGCTGCCACCGCGCCGACGCCGGTGATGACCCAAAAGGTGATGGACGGGCGTTCGTGGCCGCGAAGGACTGCCATCGTCGCGGTCGCCGCCGGGAGCAGCGCGATGACGACGGCGCCGTGGCTGGCGGGAACCGAGACGAGGGCGAAGGACGTCAGCAGCGGGAAACCGACCACCACTCCGCCGGCGACGACGGCGACGCGGGCCCACTGGGCGCCGCGGGGCGGGCGCTGCCGGGTCAGGGCGAGGGCGCATGCGGCGAGGACAGCAGCGACAACGGCCCGGCCCGATCCGATGAACAACGGCGACAGCCCGGCAACCGCCACGCGGGTGAACGGAACCGTGAAGGAGAAGGCCGCGACGCCGAGCAGTCCCCACCACAGTCCGGTAGCTGGCCGGGTAGATAGCGGTTGGTCAATAACGGTGGTAGCGCTACTATTGTCTCTCATGTACAACGATAGCACTTCGCGAATTGCGGCACACCTCCGGGAGTGGATTGCCGATGCCACGCCCGGCTCCCGGCTGCCCTCGACGCGGTCCCTGGTTGCCGAATACCAGGCCAGCCCGGTGACCGTGCAGAAAGTGCTCCGCATGCTCGACGCGCAGGGCCTGATCGAGAGCCGTCCCGGCGTCGGGACCTTCGTGCGGGCCGTCCGGACAGCCCGGCCGGCGGACTACGGCTGGCAGACGGCAGCCTTGGGCTCGCCGCAGGGGCCGCTCCGGCCCGTCTCGGCGGCAATGCGCAGCGCGCCGAACGACGTTATTGCGTTCCACTCGGGCTATCCGGACCGGGAACTCCTGCCTGAGCGTTTAGTGCGGGCGGCCCTGACCCGGGCGGCCCGCGGTGAGGCGGCAATATCGTGTCCGCCCGTCGCGGGCCTGCCTGACCTGCAGTCCTGGTTTGCGCACGAACTCCGGGATGCGACCCCGGCCGGGGTCCCGCCGCCAACCCCGAGCGACGTGATCGTGCTTCCGGGCAGCCAAAGCGGGCTCAGTTCCGTGTTCCGGGCACTGGTTGGCAGCGGGCAGCCGCTACTGGTGGAATCTCCGACGTACTGGGGCGCTATCCTGGCGGCGACGCAGGCCGGCGTCAGAGTTGTTCCGGTGCCGAGCGGCCCCGAGGGGCCGGACCCCGACGCGCTGGCTCGTGCCTTTGACGAGACCGGCGCGCGGGTGTTCTATGCCCAGCCGAACTACGCCAACCCCACCGGCGCGCAATGGACGGCGCGTGTCGCCGAGCAGGTGCTGGAAGTGGTGCGTTCCCACGGGGCGTTCCTCGTTGAGGACGATTGGGCGCATGACTTCGGCATCACCACCGATGCCGCGCCCGTTGCCGCCCGTGACGACTCCGGCCATGTGGTCTACGTTCGCTCGCTGACCAAGAGCGTGTCGCCAGGCATACGCATTGCTGCGGTGATCGCCCGCGGCCCGGCGCGTGAGCGCATTCTGGCCGCCCGGGGAGCCGAATCGATGTATGTCAGCGGTGTTCTCCAAGCGGCCGCCCTCGACGTCGTGACGCAACCGGGGTGGCAGACCCACCTGCGCGGACTGCGCCACCAGCTTCAGGCCCGTCGGGACCTGCTGGTCAGCAGCCTGCGGGAGCTAGCGCCTATGGCCCACGTTGAACACGTGCCCAAGGGTGGGCTGAACCTCTGGGCGCGACTTCCGGACGGGACCGACGTCGACCAGCTCGTCCGCGACTGCGAGGCTGCCGGCGTCATCATCGCGGCCGGTACCGAGTGGTTCCCGGCCGAGCCGGCGGGGCCGTTCATTCGACTCAACTACGCCGGAGCCAACCCAGGGGCGTTCCGGGAAGGCGCGCGGATCCTCGGCGAGGTGCTCGAGCGCACGGCCGGCCGGTAAGGCAGGCCCTGGGGTCCACGGTCCGTGGTCGCCGAACGGTGTGAGCCCATGCGCCGCGGCGGCTTGGTCCGGGTGCTCAGTCTCCTCGCGGGTGTGGCGGGACGGTCCCGTCTTCGGGGGCGGCTGCGCGGGCGAGCAGAGCCGGGGGTTCCGCGATCGTCACCAGTTCCTGCACTGCCATGGCCAGTCCGGCATCGAGCGTCACAAATGCGTCTGCCTGAAGCTGGGTCAGGGCCACGTATTCGGCGTCGAGGGTGTCTTCCCATCCAAGCTGCTCGGCGAGCCGCCACGCGGCGCGCTGCAGGACACGGTCGCCGAGGAGCCGGATGCGAAGGCCGCGCAGGTAGTCGAGCTGACGGTCAGCGTCGGCCTGCGTCAGCTCGCCGCGCCGGACCGACTGGTACAGGAGCGAGAGCACCTGAGAGCGAAGGAGCGTCGGCGCCACCAGTTGGTGTTCGTCGGCGATCGCCGCCCCGCCGCGGGCGAGATAGAGGGCCACATCCGGGCCAATCACGAAGCGGGTCATTGTCGCCTTCAGCCGGCATCGCGGGGAACGAACATGATGACGGCGACGCCGAACAGGCAGATCACCGTACCCAGGACGTCCCACCGGTCGGGCCTGAAGCCGTCGAAGATCATGCCCCAAGCCAGGGAGCCGGCCGCGAATACGCCGCCGTACGCGGCGAGGATGCGTCCGAAGTGGGCGTCCGGCTGGAGCGTCGCGGCAAAGCCGTAGATACCCAGCGCCGCGACCCCCAGCCCGGCCCACCACCAGTCCCGCCCCTCGCGGACGGACTGCCAGACGAGCCAGGCCCCGCCGATTTCAGCGGCCGCGCCCAGCATGAAGAGCATGATCGTTTTCGCGATAGTCACGTCTTCATGATGGCACTGCCTTGCTGATGGCACCGTCGCCATGCTGGCGCAGTCTCGGAGAGCGCCCTCGTAAAGTCCGCAGTTCGGTCCTCCAGAAACTTGAAGCTTCAATCAAATCGGGCTACGATATTTCCATGACTCAGACTGCCGACCGGCCTCCGGTCCTCTTCCTCAGCCATGGAGCGCCGCCGCTGGCCGACGACGCCACGTGGACCCGCGAACTCAATGACTGGTCCGGCACGTTCGGCAAGCCCAAGGACATCCTCATGGTCTCCGCCCACTGGGAGAATGCCCCCGTGACGCTCAGCGCCACCGGGCGCGATCCGGGGCTGGTGTACGACTTCGGAGGCTTCGCCCAGAAGTACTACGAGGTGGCCTATGTCGCCCCGCAGGCGCCTGAGCTCGCTGCCGAAGTGGAAAAGCTGGTGGCCGCCCACGGCCACCACGTGGAGCGCGACGAAAGCCGCGGCCTGGACCACGGGGCGTACGTTCCGCTGAAAGAGATGTACCCGGCGGCGGACGTGCCGGTGGTGCAGATGTCCATGCCCACCCTCGATCCGCAGGGATTGTTCGATCTCGGGGTCTCGCTTGGGCCGCTGCGGGAGCGGGGCACCCTGATCGTCGGCTCAGGGTTCACCACGCACAACCTGCGCTGGTTCAATCCCGTCGGCGGACCGGACAGCGCCCCGCCCGCAGTCTCGAGTGAATTCGACCACTGGGCCGAGGAAGCCATGGCCCACGGCGACGTCGACTCCATCCTCGACTTCCTCAACAAGGCGCCGGCCGCCCGCGAAGCGCACCCCCGCAGTGAGCACTGGGCTCCGCTCTATGTTGCCCTCGGGGCCGCCTACGCCTCGGGAGACATCCAGGCCAAGACGGCGATCGACGGGTTTTGGTTCGGGCTGTCCAAACGCTCGTGGACCCTGACGTAATCGTGGAAGCGGACGCACGACGTAACACAGGAATGACCCGCACCGCGGGCCGGTTGTGAGCACCGGCGCCGGTTCGCCCGCACGCCCGAAACATGACCTGAACACCACCCTCGAATTCTAGGAGCGCAAAAATGACGATTGCAGTAACGGGTGCCACAGGACAGCTGGGCCGGCTGGTCCTCGAGGAACTGCTCAGCAGCCAGGAACCGGGCTCGCTCGTGGCCGTGGTGCGCGACGCCGCGAAGGCCGGGGAGCTCGGTGCCCGCGGCGTCCAGGTGCGCGTCGCGGACTACTCCGATCCGGTGGCGCTCACCGAAGCCCTCACGGGCGTCGACAGACTCCTGCTGGTCTCCGGCAGCGAAGTCGGCGCCCGCGTGGCCCAGCACGCCAATGTGGTCAGCGCCGCCAAGGCTGCAGGCGTCGGGTTCATCGCGTACACGTCCGTCCTGGCCGCGGACACCACCGAGTTGATCCTTGCCCCCGAGCACAAGGCGACAGAGGAACTCATCCGCGCGTCGGGACTGGACTTCGCGTTGCTGCGCAACGGCTGGTACACCGAAAACTATGCCCAGACCGTGGCCACGGCCAAGCAGACGGGCGCCGTCGTGGCCGCTGCCGGTGACGGCCGGGTGGCCAGCGCCACGCGGGCAGACTATGCGGCCGCCGCGGCGGCGGTGCTCAGCTCCGCCGGGCACGAGGGCCGCACGTACGAGCTCTCCGGCGACTACGCCTGGGACTTCAAGGAACTGGCGACGGCGATCACCAAGATCGCGGGCAGGGAAGTGGTCTACCGTCCGGTCTCGGCGCCCGAGCTGGTTGAGGTGCTGACCACTGCCGGGCTCGACGAAGGCACTGCCGGATTCCTCGCCGCCCTGGACTCGGACACCAAAGCCGGTCTGCTGGCTACCGTTACGGGCGAGCTGTCCGGGCTGATCGGACGGCCGACGACGCCACTGCTTCAGGCTCTGGAGGCCACCTCCGCGAGCTAATGCCTTCGCCGACGGCCCAGCAATGGGCATAATGAAGGCGTGGATTCTCTGCACGCCCCGGGCATAGGCGGCCAGCGGGTGCGGGCCTCAACTGATGGGTTCCGTGGAACCGCCAGCTGATTTCGGGCAGGCCGGTGACGGGGCGTGGACGGACGGCCCGCTGGTTCTCGGCGTGCCGTGGGCATTCGAGGAACGGTTAGTGCGGGCCGCCGCAGGGCTGGCAGCGATCATGGGGGCGCACTTGATCTGCGCATTCGTGGACCCGGCAAGCTATCTCACGGAGTGGGAGCCGGCCGGACTCCTGGACAGCACTTCCTTGGATCCTGCCCGCAATATGGAAGCCGAATTCCCCGCGGCGCAGCTGCTCAGCGGCCTCGAGGGCATTCTCGGGCCGCCGGGCGGGGCGTGGTCCTTCAGGGTGCTGAACGGGGAAGTCGCCCAGGCCCTGGGCCGGCTGGCGGAAAGCACGGATGCGGCCGCGCTGATAGTCGGCGGCCAGCGGCCCGGGCGGATTGCCCGGATGAGCCGGCTGCTGGAGGGCTCGGTCAGCGTGTCCCTGACACGCCTGCAGGCCAGGCCTGTGCTGATCATTCCGCACCTGGGGCCGTAACCCGCGGCCGGCCATGCCGCCCGCAAACAAAGGTGCGGCGCTCACGCCGTCCGGCCCAGCGCAGGGGGATTCATCCGCTCTGGGTGACGGCACCAAGCCCACGCGGTCCTAACGTTGGGCTATCGCCGGTGGAGGCCGCCCGGGGCTGGCCCTGACGGCGGAACTGCACCGGTTGCCACGCCAGCGAATCGAAGTGAGTGATGTCGGACCCAACCCACCGCGCAGCCGTCACGGCCGAGTCGCGGGCGCTCGTCATCGGCAGCGCGGGCTTTCTGGCCCTCGGCGTCGTCGCGTTCCTGCTGGTCGGGCGGGAACCTGTCCCATTGTCCGGACGAGGATCGGCCGGTGACATAGCGGCTCTCGGCACTGCGGTTCTGGGGGCCGGGGCAGTGGTGGCGGGTTGCGTGCAACGCGGGCAGCCCTCGTCACTGCCGGCCCCGTCATCATCGGCGCTGTCATCATCATCACGGGGCAGCCGGATTCGCAATTCCATCGACATCGCCGGCCTCGCACTGGCCCACGCATGTATCTTCCTGCTCGGCTGGCTGGCGCTATTCGCGATCTTCCAGCGGGCCTTCATCGGGGCCGTCCTCTATCCGGTGGCGGCTGCCATCCTGGTCGGGACCACGGGCGCCATCAGCGCCTACACCGCGTACCTCTCCGCGCTCAGCATGACCGCCTACCGGCTCTCCGCGCTCCTCGCTGGATTCCTGGTCACTGGAATACTGACGAGCATGCTCACTGCCGAGAATCCGCAATGGTGGCAGGAAAACCTCAGCGCCCTCGGCATGAGCTCCGACGTTTCCGGGGTGGCGTTCAACTTCACCCTGATCGTCGCCGGCGTCGTGGTCACCACCCTGGCGGGCTATGCGACGACGACACTCGCGGCGACCGCGACGACCTCCGCGGCGCGGCATCGGGTCAGGGTACTCGAAGGCGGCATCGTGCTTATCGGGGTCTTCCTCGCCGGCGTGGGACTATTTCCCGTCGATGAGCGCTTCGGGCTCCACACTATGGTCGCTTCCGGCATGGTGGTTGTGTTCGCGTCCCTGATCGTCCGCATCCGCGCCCTGGTTCCCTCCATCTCGGCGACGTTCGCTGTGCTCGGATGGGTCTTCCTGGCAGTCATCGCCGTCGCTGCTGTGATGTGGTTCCCCGTCGGCTACTACAACCTCACCGCCGTGGAGCTCATCGCCGCCTCGCTGGTCTTCGCCTGGCTCATCGTCCTGATCCGCAACCTCGCCGCCGTCGACGCCGACCAGCTTGACGCAACCCTTCAAGCGCGTCCGTTGTCACAGCCCACCGGTCCGGCAGCCCGGCCCGCCCCAACCGCAGCCGACGAAACGCCGGCTGAACCGTGAATTTTGAACCGTGAGTGCTGTCCCCGTGACTGCTCTGTCCCCGTGATTGCAGCGGGCAGGCGTGAAGCTGCCCGCCACTGGCGCGGTTGCCTACGAGTGGGTGGGTTCCTCGACCAGGGCGGTGGCGATGCTGTCGGCGTCGTCGAGCGCGGCAAGGTAACGTTCGGCGTCAAGGGCCGCGGCGCAGCCCGTCCCGGCGGCGGTGATGGCCTGCCGGTAGCGGTGGTCCACGGCGTCCCCGCAGGCGAAGACGCCGGAAAGGTTCGTGACAGTGGTGGGGGAGTCCACCTTGATGTAGCCCTCGGCGTCGAGGTCCACCTGGCCGCCCAGCAGTTCGGTCCGAGGTAGATGGCCGATCGCGACGAAGATGCCCGTGGCACCGTGGTCGCGCGTTTCGCCGGTGCGGGTGTCGGTCAGGGTAACGCCGGTGACCTTTGAGTTCCCGTGGATGGCGGTGACGGCGGAGTACCACGCGAAGCTGATCTTGGGGTTGTCCTTGGCGCGCTGGGCCATGATGCGGGAGGCGCGGAGCTCGCCCTTGCGGACCACCACCGTGACGGTCTTCCCGAAGCGCGTCAGGAAGGTGGCTTCCTCCATGGCCGAGTCGCCGCCGCCGACCACGATGATGTCCTGGTCCCGGAAGAAGAAGCCGTCGCAGGTGGCGCACCAGGAGAGTCCGTGGCCGCTGAACTTCTTCTCCTCGGGCAGGCCGAGTTCCTTGTAGGCGGAACCCGTGGCGAGGATGACGGCGGGCGCCTCGTGCGTCTCGCCGGCTCCGGTGACCACGCGCTTGAGATGGCCGGCGAGCCGGACTTCGGTGACGTCGTCGAACACCACTTGGGCGCCGAACTTCTCTGCCTGCTGCTGGAGGCCGTCCATCAATTCCGGGCCCTGGATGCCGCCCGGGAAACCGGGGAAGTTCTCCACGTCGGTGGTGTTCATCAGGGCGCCGCCGGCGGTGACGGCGCCGGCGATGACCAGCGGCTCGAGGCCGGCGCGGGCGGCGTAGATTGCCGCGGTGTAGCCGGCAGGACCGGATCCGATGATGATGAGCTGTTGGGTGCCCATTGGGTGTCTCCTGACGGAGCTGTACTGACGGGAAACTACGGGGTAACGATATTGAAGGCCGGATCGCCCGGAGCCAGCGCGCCCGCCATCGCTCCGGGAGACCATGTGGCGTTCATACTTGCACACGGTCCCAGTGCGGGCCATCACCCGTTTCGGGTGACCCGGAGACCTTCGCGGGACGGCGCAGTTGTGCGACGCGGCTACAGGGAGCGGCTATACGGTTCGGCTAGGCGGAAACCAGCGTCTGCGTCAGGATCGTGCCGCCAACCCCGGCCAGGACCGCGCCCGAACTCCCGACGACAATCCGGCTGGTTCGGGGCCGAGAGAGAAAGCCGGTCACTTTCTGCAGCCCGAGGGCCGCGGGCCGCATTCCTGAGGACGAGCGCAAAGTCCGGGCCGGGCACCAGGGCCACGACGAGGCAGGTCAGCACAAAGGCCGTTAGCTGTTCGACCATCTTGGTTTGCCTCCGCGTGTCGGACTCGTTAGTGGGACGTGAAGGAATGCCCCGCAAAGCCCGGGCAGTCTCCTACGTTAGGCCATCTGGGCCATGGCCGGCGGCGCTCCCTGGCTAATCCGGACCGGGGGGCTGAAACCTCACCCGCCGGGAATGATTCGGTCTGGATGCCAGACAGCTAGCGTGGCAACAACATCGCACAACGGTGGGCAATGGCGAGATATGTTCCAGCAGCGCCGTGCTCCCGCGTGCGCCTGCCCAGAGGAGACAGCATGTCCGGCTGTGAAACGACCAGGGACGCGGCTCGCCGCGGGGAGGGCCAACCATGACCTCTCCCAACGGCGGCGCCCAGACGGTGCCGTTCAACCAAAAACTCGCTCTGCTGCTGGCGATGGCGATGTTCGTCCTCGTGGTCGATACGTCGATCATGAACGTCTCGATCTCCGCCGTGGTGAACGACATCGGCGCGACCGTCAGCGGACTCCAGTCGACAATCGCCCTTGAGGCGCTGGTCTCCGCGGCCTTTATTCTAATCGGCGGCAAGATCGGCGACCTGATCGGGCGCAAGCGCGCCTACGTGATCGGGCTTGCCTGCTACGCCGTCGGCGCCGTGGCGATGACCCTGGCCCAGAGCCTCCTTCCGATCATCATCTGCTGGGCCCTGATCGGCGGCCTTGGCGCCTCGCTGCTCCTTCCCGCCATGCAGTCCCTCATCCACGGAAATTTCGAGGGAGATGCCCAGCACCGGGTCTACGCCCTGGTCGGCGCCTCGGCCGCGATCGCCGCCGCCGTCGGGCCTCTGCTGGGCGGCTTCCTCACCACGTTCCTGTCCTGGCGCGTCGCCTTCCTGCTCGAGGCCCTCATCATCGCGGTCGTCCTGTCCGGAATCAAGCTCGTCAAAGACGTGCCATACACCGGGCCCCGGGAACTCGATCTCTTCGGATCATTCCTGTCCATCGTGGGCATGGGCGGCGTCGTGCTCGGCATCCTGGTCTGGCAGGAAGGCGGCGAGGCGGTGGGCGCTCTCCTGGCCGTGGGTGCCGTCGGACTGGGTGGCCTGGTTTACTGGCTCATTCAGCGCAAACGCCGTGACAAGCCGACACTGCTGGATCCGGATCTGTTCCAAGCGAAAACTTTCCGCTTTGGTGCCACGGGACAAATGCTCCAGCAGATCGCTCTGGGCGGCACCATGATCGTGCTGCCCATCTACCTTCAGATGGTGCTCGGATACAACGCGATGCAGTCAGGCCTGTCGATCGCCCCGCTCTCGCTGACCATGTTCGCGGTCGCCATGATCGCCGGGAAGAGATCCGGGAGGCGTCGCCCAGCCAGCCTCATTCGGTGGGGCTTCCTGTTCCTGGTCTTGGGTTTGGCGGTGCTGGTCCCGATCGTGCCGCGCGCGGACTCCGGCTGGTGGCTCCTGATCCCGCTGATCATCTCCGGATTTGGCCTTGGGCTGCTGGTATCCCAGCTCAACAACTACACGTTGTCCCCGATTTCGGACGAGCGGGTCAGCGAGGCAGCCAGTGTGAATTCGGCCGCAGGATCGTTCGGTTTGTCCTTCGGGCTCGCGTTCGCCGGCGGAATCATGCTGGCATCGCTGTCGACCATCTTCATCGGATTGTCGAATGCCAGCACGGTTCTCCCGCCCGACGATAAGCAGCAGGTCGCGACGGTCCTGGAAGACGACGCCCAGGTGATGAGCGACGCGCAACTCCAGGAACAGCTCGCCGGACAACCGGAGGACATCCAGAACGAAATCATCCGCATCAACACGGAGGCACGGCCCCTGGCCCTCCAGATCGCACTGTTCGTGCCCATCCTCGCCGGCCTCGCCGGGCTCGGGACGTCCTTCCGCATGATGCGGATCCCTGATCCCAAGCCTGCCGGCACCGGCGAGGGGAGCGTCCTGGGCTGAGCCCTCGGGTTTCGGCGGCGGGACTTGCCGGTGTGACATACGTTCGGGAATTGACGGCGCGCGCCGGAACCTCGGGCTCGCGCAGTATTGGCGCGCGGAGCTGAGACACGTGACAACAGAGGGAGATACATCGTGCGGGATCGGGTCGGGTCGGCGTCGGCGCTCGGGGTTCTGCTCCTGTGCTTCGGCGGGGCCAAGCGCGCCGCCCAGGTACGGCGGCCGCTGAGCAGGCAGCTTGAGCAGCAAGGCAGCGCCGTCCTCGATGCGGCCATCATCCGGGTGGACGGGCAGGGGAAGGCGAGGGTCTATGACCCGCAGCGCACGGTGGCGGGTGCGCTGACCGCGGCGCTGACGTGGGGGGTGTTTGGCCTGCTCACCAGCGGATTAATCGGCCCGATAGGGTGGGCGGTGATCGGTGCCGTCTGCGGAGGCCTCTTTGCCTACTACCGCGAGCAGCCCCTGAGCGGGACACAGCTGCGCCGTATCGGTGAGGGCATGCGGCCGGGCTCGTCCGCGATCGTCGTGTTCATGAAATCCGCTGACGAGGCGCTCCTGCCGGCGACGGCGGCGTACGAGCCGATGACAGCAACTCTGGCGGCGGTCTCGGGGGAGCTGTCCGCCCGCGTGCTGGCCGCCGCCGGCCCCACTGAGGTGGCCGCCGCGCCGGGCGGGGAGCTGCCTGCGGCCGCCAAAAGCAGCGACAGGGGCACACTGCTGAACATGCTGCTGGTGCGCCTGCCCGGGCAGCACACCGTCCGGGAAGCGCTCCCCAAGCTCGCCGCCACGGGAAAGACGCCCGATCCGGGCCTCCCGCAGGTCGAGGTGGTGCTCGAGTCCGACGCGCGAGGTGGGCTGCACGTGCACAGCCCGAACTTCGGGGTGGGCTTCAGCGCCAGGAGCTCCCTGGTGAGCTGGGGTGTGTTGGGGCTCATCCTTGGGGGGATCGGCGGCCTCACCGGTGGTGGCGGGATCCTCGGCTTCCTCGGGGGCGGCCTGATCACCGGCATCGTCTGGGGCGCCTTCGGCCTACTCGCCGGGGCACTCTACGGACTGTTCGTGGGAAACGTCCTGTCCGCACGGCAGCTGAAGAAGCTTCATGGACTTGTGCCACCGAACAGCTCGCTGGCGTTCCTCTGGGCGGACGGCGACCTCGCCAACGAAGCCATCGACCGGTGGGCGCCGCCCGGATCGCAGCGGACGATTGTTCGGTTCGATTCCACCTCGAAAGGAATCGTCTTGAGTGTCTAGGAGAATTCCCGGGACTGGGTCCGGCGTTGCCCGCTGCGAACGGTGCGTATCAACCGGAATTCGGAGGTGCTTGATGGTCATTGCGCTGTTGGTCGTCCTCGGCGCCGACCTCATCGTCCTCGTGGTTTCCCTCGCTTTCGTGTTGGGGCGGAAGCGGTGGGCCACCCGCCGGCCGGGCGTGTTCCACGGTGCGATTCGCGTCCGGCCTGCCGAAGCTGGGCATGTGTGATTCCGATGGTTCAGCCGCCGGTGAACCGTTTGATGCGGGTCGCCGTGCGCTCGGCGACCGGACGTTTTGTGCTGCGTGCTCTCCGTGACATTCGTGACCTCGAGCTGTTCGATCGAGCGATGACGCTCGCCGCACAGGCGTTCACCTCGATCCTGCCGGTCCTCATCGTCGCCAGCTCGTTGCGGGCGAGCCTGAACCCCGAGGCGGACGCGCTCTTCGCTGAGAACCTCAGCCTCGATGATCACACCGCGGAACTTGTAAAGCAGTCGATTCCCCAAGCGATCGAAGGGGTGACGTTCACGCAAGTCATCGGCGCGCTGCTGCTCATCATCGCCGCGACCGCCTTCGCCCGCGCGCTCGAGCGGTGCTTCCGCAGGATCTGGAAGACACCGAAGGCCCCCATCCGCTTCGCCTGGCGCTGGGTCGTCGCGATTGTTGCGATCCTCATCGGGTTCGCCCTCGTGGTCATGACCCGCTACATCGTGCGCGGCACGGGTGCCTTGTCGGCGCTCGAGTTCATCATCGAGGCGGCCATCTGGTCCGCGCTGTGGTGGTTCGCGTCTTGGATCGTGATCAACCGGAGCGTCGGCCTGCGGGCACTCCTCCCGGGATCAGTGCTCGCCGGACTCGGATTCGCCGTGGCCACGGTGGTGGGGCGCGTGTATCTCCCGGGGGCGTTCGCCTCCTCCGCCGGTCAATTCGGCGTACTCGGGCTCGCCTTCTCGTACATCGGGTGGCTGTTCGTGCAGATGTCCGTGCTCCTAGGCGCAGTGACGATCGGCCGCGTCATCCACCTCACCGTGATCGGGCAGCTGTGGAGCCGCTCAGGCGATACCGCCGCAGCTCCAACCCCACCGAGGAGCCTGCACTGACCGCGCCAGCTGACGCTCTGAAATTGCCGGGTCCTTGTCGCGGTTGAATCGGTGCAGGGGGTGCCTAGGAGTGCAAGGCCCAGTGCACTGATGTCAGTCCGATAGAGGATGGGGCCACCGGGCGGCGTGCCAGCGAGCGTGCGGGCGAGAGGAACGGGATGACGTTTTTGCAGCGAATGCGAGGGAAAGCGCTTCGGGTGCCGCGGCCGGCGGGTTAGGTGGAGGGAGAGTTTCCAAAGAATGTCCCGGGCGGCATCCGGGCGGCGAACACGGGCCGGCGTCCGGCCTCTTGGCGTGCCGCTCTTCTTCGGCGATCCGTTGTTTGAGGCGTTGCAGCACCCAGGGGAACAGATGTTCGCGGGCCCAGACGAGGTCATCGGTCCTGGCCTCGCGCCACCTGCGCTCGGGCAGGTCTTTGGGCGTCATCGGCTGCAGGGTGTGGGTGATGTTGAGGGTGTCCAGCACCATCATGGCGATGGTGTGCTGGCCCAGCGGGGAGAAATGCAGCCGGTCAGGGTCCCACATGAGTGGGTGCGTGAGCTGACGCAGTGCCCAGAGGTCAGCGATCACGGCATCGTGGCGTGCGGCGATGATGTGCAGCCCCCGCCGGACCGCGGAACGCGAGGCGGAGCGGCTGGCGAGCTGGAATGTCGGGGCACTAGGACCCGCGCGACGGCTGACCCGGTTCACCCTCGACGGAGGATGCACCGGGCGCCGCGGCCCGGCAGAGTGCAGCTATGACCGAGACCACGGGACAGCGGCACAAGGGCTCGCTGCGTCAGGTGATGCCGGGGCTGGACGTCGCCGCGACGTATCAAAAGGACTGGTTCGGCAAGGACGTCGTTGCCGGGATCGTTCTGGCGACGTTGCTGGTGCCACAGGGCATGGCCTATGCGGAGCTGGCTGGCCTGCCTCCGATCACGGGGCTGTACACCACGGTCCTGTGCCTGGTCGGTTACGCGGTCTTCGGCCCGTCCCGCATCCTTGTCCTGGGGCCGGATTCCTCACTTGGCCCCATGATCGCGGCCACGGTCCTGCCGCTGGTCGCATCCGGCGGGGACCCGCAGAAGGCCGTGGCGCTGGCATCGATGCTCGCTCTCATGGTCGGCGTCATCATGGTCCTGGCGTCCGTCGCCAAGCTCGGCTTCATCGCGGACCTCATCTCCAAGCCCACCATGATCGGCTACATGAACGGCCTCGCGCTCACCATCCTGGTCGGCCAACTCCCCAAGCTCTTCGGGTTCAAGGTGGAGAGCGAAAACTTTATTGGCGATCTCGTCGGCTTCCTTGAGGGCGTGGCCGCCGGCAAGACGGTGCCAGCCGCGGCCGCCGTCGGCATTACCGGGATCGTGCTGATCCTGGTCCTGCAGCGCTGGCTGCCCAAGGTCCCGGCGGTGCTCATCATGGTGGTGCTCGCGATCGCGGCGACCTCGCTGTTTGACCTCGCCGATAAGGGTGTCTCCCTGGTCGGGGACCTTCCGCAGGGTTTCCCGCCGTTCACCATCCCCCAGGTGGAGTGGTCGGACATCGGATTGATGGTTGCCGGCGCCCTAGGCATTGCGCTGGTCTCACTGACGGACACGATTTCGACGGCAACCGCCTTCGCCGCGCGCTCCGGCCAGGAGATCCGCGGCAACCAGGAGATGATCGGTATCGGTGCCGCGAACCTGGCCGCGGGCTTCTTCCAAGGCTTCCCCGTGAGCACCAGCGGCTCCCGGACCGCCGTGGCGGAACGATCCGGGTCGAAGACGCAACTGACGGGCGTAACGGGTGCCGTCCTGATCGTCCTGATGCTGGTGCTGCTGCCGGGGATGTTTCGGAACCTGCCCCAGCCGGCCCTCGCGGCCGTGGTGATCACCGCGTCGGTGTCGCTCGCCGACATTCCGGGCACCGTGCGCCTATGGCGCCAGAGCAGGACCGAGTTCAGCCTGTCGATGGCGGCCTTCCTCGGGGTGGTGCTCCTGGGAGTGCTGCCCGGCATCGGCATCGCGGTAGGGCTGTCCATCCTCAATGTCTTCAGCCGGGCGTGGTGGCCCTACCAAACCGTGATCGGTCGGGTGCCCGGGATCGAGGGGTTTCACGACACCAACGTCCACCCGGACGCAAAGCACCTGCCCGGCCTGGTGATCTACCGGTTCGACGCCCCAATATTCTTCGCCAATGCCACGACCTTCCGCGACAACATCCGGCGGCTGGCGCGGGCCGAACCCAAGCCGCGATGGATCCTCATCGCGGCCGAACCGATCACGGACGTGGATACCACCGCGGCTGACGTGTTGCTTGAGCTGGATGTCGAGCTGAATGCGCAGGGCACCTCGCTGGTCTTCGCGGAGCTCAAGCACCGGGTCCGGGCGAAAGTCGAACGGTTCGGGCTGACACGCCAAATCGATCCGCAGCACTTCTACCGCACCATCGACGCCGCGGTCGCCGCCTACTCCGCCCAGACCGGCGCGGAATGGAGTCCCGGGGACTGACACCTGTCTGGGCGCTACGGACAACGGTCTTGGGCCTTGCCCCGGCCCCTGTGGCTGCCCGTTCTGGTTTTCCCGGATCACGGCGCTGTCCGGGAACAGGTTCGCAGCGGCTGGCTGTGGAAAGTCGGCAGAAGGCCCTCAACGCAAACAGCTGTTGATCGTGGTAAACCGCACCCATAAGAACTGACATGGGCGTGGTTCGGAGGTCCGGCTGCACAATCCGGTCACACCGGGTGCGGCTCGGGCAGCATCCCGGCCGGGGTCTTTAGCAGTTTCACGCCGGCTGTGCCGAAACTGGCGAGCAGGGCGGCGGCTGAGATGACGAGCAGCGCAGGTTGTGCGAGACCCACTGCAATGCCCAGCATGCCTAACGGCATCAACGCCGCGAGCACAGGGTGGAGGACGTGTGCCCGGGCGAGACCGACAGCGAGCACGCACAGACCGACCGGGAGCAGGATGAAGATCAGCAGTACCGGGATCATGATGGGAAGGGTGCTCAGGGCGGTCACGATGTACTGTTGCATCGCTGCCTGGTCCAGTCCGGGGTCCGGTTTCCCGGCCACCCAGGCCATGTAGTCCATGCCGTCCATCGCTCCGTAGCCGACGAAGCCCATGAGCGAGAGTATGCAGCCCCAGAAGGCGGCCTTGGGATGGCTGGGGTGCACCATTCGCGCCAGTCCGACGACGGCGGGCACGAAGAGGACCGCTGCAAGGAAGAACAGCGTGTGGGCCACGTAGAACTGCGTGGGGTGGTCGTGCGAGGCAGCATAGTAGGCCATGCCGTTCTCGATCCCGTGCGGTGGGTGCAGGATCGCCGCTCCGAGCATGAGGATGGGCGCTCCGATCATGAGCACGCCGAAGCCGACCCGCTCGGCACCGGCGTAGCGGTCGTTTCCGGCTGGGCTGGTGGCCATGCTGGCTTCCTTTCTTTCGTCCCCTGTCTGTCACTTCCCGTGTACACGGGAAGTGACAGACAGCCCTGACGACGCGCAGCGCACGCCCGGCGCGGGCGGCAAAGACGGACCAGAGGCTAGGGCTTAAGCTGCTTGACGATCTCCCCGGCGACGCGTTCACCGGACTGGATTGCGCCGTCGATATAGCCGACGTTGACGTCGGCCGTTTCGGTGCCGGCCCAGTGGATTCGGCCGACCGGCTCCCGCAGGGCGGGCCCAAAGGCGGTCAGGGCGCCCGGGCTGGGGATGGCCATGTATGCTCCGCGCTGCCAGGGGGCGGCCAGCCAGGACTGTTCCACGTACTCGATGGGGTTGTTAGCCTCGGGTCCCAGATAGGTGACGAGATCTTCAATGGCGCGGGCGCGTCGCTCTTCGGGTGAACGCTCGGCCCAGGCTTGGGCATGGCCGCCGGCGAAGAAGCCCACCATGCCGCCGGTTTCGACGCCCGGGATCGTATGGTCCATCCACATGCCCGTGACCGTGCGATCGGAGAGGATTGCTCCGCTGAGACCCTTGTCGCGCCAGAACGGCGTCTGGTAGGCGACGTGCAGCTTGATGATGCTGCCCATCGGCATCCGCTGGGTGAGTGCGTCCCGACGCGGGGGCATCGGGGGGGTGTAGGAGATCCGGCCGGCCATCGGCGGGGCGGTGGCCACCACGGCCAACGCTGCGGTCCAGACGCCGGCGTCGGAGGTGACCGTCACGCCGCCGTCGGTCTGCGCGATCGAGCGTACCGGGGCGTTCACGATGACCGCGTCGCCGAGCTCCTCGGCCATCTTCGAGGCCATCTGCCAGGCGCCGCCCACGAAGAGGGTCTCCTGGGCGCCGCCAACGGTGCCGATCATGTGTTCGATGCCCTCGTCCGCGGCGGCGTAGAAGATGGCGGTCAGCGGTGAGAGCTGGCCGGGCTGGCTGCAAAATATTGTCTGCGCGATCAGCCGGTGCACGGCCCGCGCCGGTTCCGAGGTGGTGGAATTCTGCAGCCAGTTCTCGAACGTCTGGGCATCAAAGCCGTCCGCGCCCTCCACGGTCCATGGTGCGGCGACGTCGACTTTGCCGGCCACGGCCTCTATCTCGCCCACCAGCCTGTTGAACTCTGCGAGATCTGCGGGCTCAAGGGGAAGGTCTTCGCCTTCCTTGTAGCGGGCCTCGCGCCCCGTGACGTCCAGGATGTGCTCGCCCCCTACGTACTGCGGATACATCTTGACGCCGAACTCCTTGGCCAGGTTCAGCAGGTGGGTCTGGTTACTGCCCACCCACTGCCCGCCAAGGTCCACCACATACCCCGCGATACTGCCAGGCATGGATCGGCCGCCGACGCGGTCGTCGGCCTCAAGCACGACCACCGAAACGCCGGCCTTCTTGAGGTCCCGGGCCGCGGTCAGGCCCGCGTAGCCGGCTCCTACCACGACAACATCGACATGAGAGGACTGGTTGTTCATGCTGATTCTCCTTTTTTTGTTGCAGAATTGTTCGCCATGAGCCCATCCCCCCGTGATCCACACCGGGCCGGGCACGACCACACCCGATAACCATCCCGCCAGCTCAGCGCCTCGCGCATCACCCGGCCGGGTGATGCGGCGATGTGCGCCGAGAGCGGGCCCACCCCGCCGGTGCCGTCGAGAGTCAGTGCGGGAGTGTCCTTTTGACCGTGGATCCACCCTTAGAAGGACACTCCCGACGACGATTGGCTAGGGCTTGAGCTGCTTGACGATCTCCCCGGCGACCCGCTCGCCGGACTGGATTGCGCCGTCGATGTAGCCGATGTTTTCGTCGGCCGTTTCGGTGCCGGCCCAGTGGATCCGGCCGACCGGCGCCCGCAGGGCTTCCCCGAAGGCGGTCAGGGTGCCTGGGGTGGGCATGGCCCAATATGCTCCCCGCTGCCAGGGGGCGGCCGGCCAGGACTGTTCCACGTACTCGATCGGGTTCTTCGCCTCGGGTCCCAGGTAGGTGGCGAGATCTTCGAGGGCCTGGGCGCGTCGCTCTTCGGGTGAACGCTCGGCCCACGCCTGGGCGTAGCCGCCGCCGGTTAAGCCGACCATGCCGCCGGTTTCGACGCCTGGGACCGTATGCTCCATCCAAAAGCCCGTGACCGTGCGGTCGGAGAGGATTGATCCGGTCAGACCCTTGTCGCGCCAGAACGGCGTCTGATAGGCGACGTGCATCTTGATGACGCTGCCCATCGGCATCCGCTGGGTGAAGGCGTCCCGGCGCGGGGGCATCGGGGGCGTGTAGGAGATCCGCGCGGCCATCGGCGGAGCGCAGGCCACCACGGCCAAGGAGGCGGTCCAGACGCCGGCGTCTGAGGTGACCGTCACGCCGTCGTCGGTCTGCGCGATCGACCGTACCGGGGCGTTCACGATGACCGCGTCGCCGAGCTCCTCGGCCATCTTCGAGGCCATCTGCCAGGCACCGCCCACAAAGAGGGTCTCCTGGGCGCCGCCAACGGTGCCGATCATGTGTCCCATCCCCTCGTTCGCGCCGTTGTAGAACATGACGGCAAACGGTGACAGCTGGCCGGGCTCGACGCAATACACTGTCTGCGCGATCACCCGGAAGACGGCCCGTGCCGGCTCCGAGGTGGTGGCACCCTGCAGCCAGCTCTCGAACGTCTGGGCGTCGAGGCCGGCCGCGCCCTCCACGGCCCCCGGTGCGGTGACGTCGACCTTGCCGATCAGGACGTCCAGCTCGCCCATCAGCCTGTTGAACTCTGCGACATCTGCGGGTTCAAGGGGAAGGTCATCGCCTTCCTTGTAGCGGGCCTCGCGTCCCGTGACGTCCAGGATGTGTTCGCCCTCGATGTACTGCGGATAGGTTTTGACCCCGAACTCCTTGGCCAGGTTGAGCAGGTGGGTCTGGTTACTGCCCGTCCACTGCCCGCCAAGGTCCACGACATACCCGGCGAGCGTTCCAGGCATGGAGCGGCCGCCGACGCGGTCGTCGGCCTCAAGCACGACCACCGAAACACCGGCCTTCCTGAGGTCCCGGGCCGCGGTCAGCCCGGCGAAGCCTGCCCCAACGACGACAACATCGACATGAGAAGACTGGTTATTCATGCTGATTCTCCTTTTTGCGGCTGAATTGCTCGTTTTGTGGCAAATCTTGGTCGTTAGCGTCAACCCGTCGCCCATTACGGCGGGTCGGCCCAGGCATCGGGGGGCTCCTGCCGCAGGCTTTCCTGAAACAACGGCCAGGGAGGGGTGCGGCAAGGGACCGATTTGGTGGCGCCCCCTGCCAGGAATTGTCGGATCAGTCCTGTATGCGTTGCCGGGGCCGAGAGCCGGGATCGCGGTCCGGTTGTTATTTGGCCACGACGAAGAACTTCATGAACGGTGACCGGGTCCGCCAGGTGGCCGTGAACCCCTCGGGGAAGGAATAGATGCCGCCGGTGACGAGCTGGATTTTTTCCCCGGAGGAGGTTTCCAGCTCGGCTTCGCCCTGGATGACGTGGAAGTTGTCGAAGCCGTACATGGCCTTGTAAGGGAATTCGCCCTCCTCGGGGCTAATCTTCCAGAGTCCGGTCAGCGGGAGTCCTTCCGCCTCCCCGCGAAGCCAGTGGACCTGGCCGATCTCCCGGCCTTCCTCGACGAGCGGTTCCCATGACCCGGCGGTCACGGAGGAGCTGAGGTATTCAGTAGTTGTTGCCATGGTTTCCTCCAAAGGTGGGGCCGGCGGTTACGCGGCCCATCTGTTTTACTACGACGGCTTATTTGTGCCAGTGCCCCTGCAGACGAGGATGCCGAACGCGCGGGCTCGGCGGCTCGTGCTTGGAGCCGGCGACGGCGGACACAGGAATTCCCTATTGATTTTCCGGCGTGTATGCCCATCACACCCCTCCGGGATGTCCGGCGTCACCATCCGGAAGAGGTGATATCGCGGACAGTGACCAGGCCCGAAATGCGGGGTTGCGGGACCGCCGTGCCCGTGGGCCTCGGATGGGTTTTGTGGGTCTCGGTTGGCCGCTGCCCGGCAAATCGTCTTTGTGATCGACAGGGTTATTTCCCCTAGCCTGGTTCCTGGCGTGGTTTGTCTTTGGCGGGGCTGGTGTCGGTTTCTCCCGGCCCGCGGGCTAACTGGTCCTGGAGTATCTCGATCCGGGCTGTGAGGCGGGCAAGCTCCTCGTTCTTTGAGGTTTCGGCCGCTTTCGTCCGTTGTTCGGTGGCGGCGCTCACGCTTTCCACGAGCCAGGAAGATAGGGTGGCGGTGACCATCCCCAGGGCGGCAATCCCGCCGACCATCAGCATGGCCGCGGCCCACCGGCCAGGGACGGTTACGGGGTAATAGTCGCCGTAACCGACGGTTGCGATGGTGACCGTCGCCCACCACAATGCATCGCCCATCGTGGTGATGTTCGCGTTGGGAGCGCCCCGTTCGAAACCGAGGACGCTGAGGGCAACGGTGTAGATGAGAATGACGGCGGATGCAACGACGTAGGCCATGACGCGGGCCCGGATGGCAGTGCCCGAGGCCCGGTCCATCACTTTACGCAAGGAGAAGGGACCCAGGAGCCGCAACGGCCGCACCACCGGGACCAGCACCATGAGCAAATCCAGAGGATGGCGGACGAACCACCGGCCCGGCCGCGGAGCCAGAAACAACTTCACGATGTAGTCGACGCCGAAAGCCAGCCAGGTCGCCCCCAAGACGAATATCAGAACGGCGGCATAGGGGTCCGGCGGTTCGGCAATGACCAGGATGGAGTAGGCCGCCAGGAAGAGGAAAGCCGCACCGACAAGGGGCAGCTCGGAATACTTTTGCCACGTCTCTTGCGTCATGGCTGAATCGTAGGACTTTGCTCCCCGGATGTCCTCACGAATTGACCGCACCTGCCGACCTGAAGATTCTCATGTGGCCGGTGCGTAAGGTCACCCGGGCCGGGTGAGGCGCCGCACCTCTCCGGGGGCACAGGATGGAACTGCGGCGGTCCGTCGGATTGCCTTGAACCCCAATGAGAAACGGAGGTCATCAGTATGGCTGAGACACTGGATGAACTAGGGCCGGTGGACTGGCTCGTCGTGGAGTTCCCCGGGCCCGACTTCGGCAGGGGCCAGATCGCCCCGTACCTGGAGGACCTGGTCAAGCGTGACCTCATCAGGGTGCTCGACATGGTGTTCCTGAGGAAAACCGACGATGGCACGCTCGAGACGGCTGAAATCTCCGACCTCGACCCGAGCGAGCTCGGCGAGGTGCGCACGGCAGAGGCCGACCTGGCTATGGTGCTCTCTGAGCAGGACGTCATTGACCTGGCCGAGACGATCGAGCCCGGCCACTCCGCCGCGGTGCTCGTCTGGGAAAACCTGTGGGCAGCTCCGTTCGGCTCGGCCGTCCGCAAGGCCGGCGGCCAGCTCGTGGCCAGCGGCCGGATCCCGACCCAGGCCGTCATCGCTGCATTTGAGGCCGACGCCGAAGACGCAAAGGAAGGAGCCTGACATGCCACTGGCAGCACGACGCAGGCGCAGGACCGCAGCCGCCGTCGGCGGGGCCGTTGTCGTCGCCCATGGGATAAACCGTCGCGGTGACCGCCGTGACGATCGGCGGGACGATCGCGGCGACCGGCGGGACGACCGCGGCGACCGGCGGGACGACCGCCGCGACTGACACCACAGAGCTGGCTCCCGGCACCCGCGTGTGCGCATGACCCTTCTGGGGTCATGCGCACACCACAGTACGGAGCCGGCCTGGCACGACCCCACCCTCCGAGAGCTAGCCGCCCAGGCATCATCTCCGGTCAGAGTTGCAGGAGGCTGTAGCCAACGATGAAGAGCCCGATCGCCAGCGTGACGATCGCCGCTATCCTGCGTCCGTGCCGCTGCAGCCAGTTGTAGAGGGTGGTCAAGGATGCTTGGGCGCGTTCCGGTGAGTGTAGCCACACTGCGACCGGAATGACGACGGCGGACTGGGCCACGGCGGCGTAGGCGAGGACCAGCACGCTCCCTTCCAGCGGCGGCGGTTCCTGGACACTGATCACGGCGCCTGCCGTGACGGCCAGCAGGATTGCCTTGGGACGCAGGTTCAGGCCCAGGCCCAGGACGACGAATTCCCAGGGCGGGGCGGAGCGGAACCTCGACGTCATTTTGCCAAGCATGGCGTTTTCCCGCTGGCCCTTGCTCACGAAGAGGAACACGGAGTACCCAATCAGAATTACTCCGATCACAATGGCGATCTGGGCCAGTAGTTCGTCCTTGCGCAAGAGCGGAGGCCTGCCGGGAAGGAATTGCAGACCGACCGCCGACAGGCCCACCACCACAATCGAACCCGCAAGGCTGCCGATCAGGAAGGGAAGGGCGCCGCGGCGTGGATTTGGGGAGAGCAGAATCATGATCGTGACACTGACAGGTACGGTGCTCATCGCCCCGGCGAGGCCGAAGAGCACCAGGCTGGTGATGGTGCTCAGCATGCGACTCTCACCGGCCCCGGGCAGCACCCCGACGGCACGTCATGCCTTCGGCGCACTGCCGGTGTCCGGACGGCCTGGCCGCGGCCGGCCGCGGCGGGCCCGGATCGCCTCGTCCTCTTGCTTGAGGAGCATTGCCACATCCGTCTGGTCGCCCGTCAATGGCCGCCACCATACGATCCTAGGATCGGAATCGAGCAGGATGGCGCGGACGAAGAGCGTCAGGGGGACGGCGAGGATGGCGCCGACAGGGCCCAGGACCACGGCCCAGAAGAGGACGGAGACAAAGGTCAGAGTCTCGCTGAGCGACACAGCGTTGCCCACGTACTTCGGTTGAATGATGGACTGGATGACGCTGTTGATCCCGCCATAGATGACGATGATGGCCAGCACGGTCGGCCAACCACCGGTGAGGAATCCAAAGAACAGCGGGGGGATGATCGCGATGAAGTACCCGATGTTGGGGATAAAGCTGCAGATGAACGACAGCAGTCCCCACAGCAGGGCACCGGGGACTTGCAGGATGACCAGGACCAGCCAGTTGAACACGCCTTGGGCGAGCCCGAGGATCGTGGTGGCCACCATATACCGGCGCACGCCGGTTCCGAAGACGTCAAGCGCGGCGACCAGTGCCGGACGGTGGTAGTTCAGATGGGTCAGGATCACCGGTACGCGCGAGCCATCCATTGCCATAAGGATGAGCATTGTCAAAATGATCACAAGGCTGCCCACCAGGCTCGCGATGTTCCCCAGGAGGCCGCCGAGGAACCCGATGATACGGCCCGGAGTAAACCCATTCAGGACTTCCTGGGCTTGCTCAGGGCCAAAGCCCGCAGACTCCAGCGCACTGGCGATCGTGACGCCGAGCTGTTGCATTTGGGGGGCGTATTGCGGCAGCAGTGCGGAGAACTGTGCCAGCGACGCAATGAGGACCGCGGCAAAGGCGGTCAGCAACCCGAAGACGGCCGCGATTGTGGTGCCTGTGGCTATGCCCCGGGATATCCCTCGTCCTTGCATCCAGCGGCGGATGGGATGAACACACAGGGTGAGCACGAACGCGAAGAACACCGGTGTGACAATTCCCCGCATCGCACCAAGGCCGAAAGCGACTACGACCGCGCCGGCCAGGGCGAGCAGGATTGTTACGCTGCGGGGGAGGGCCGGACGTGGATCGGATTCCGATGATGCCGGCTCCATTGAGCCCTCCTTGGTTCAGCCTGGCTCCAGCTTAAGGGCGAGGAGACGTGCTGAGTAGTGAGTTCACTGTGGCTTGCTCCCCGATTATTTGGGATCCCCAATCCGAGTCAGACGACTACTTTGCTCTTGATCCGGTTGAACTCCTCCGGAGTGATGGTTCCAGCGTCCATGAGCGCCTTGGCCTTGGCGATCTCCTCAGTCGGGCTCGCTGCGGCTACCTGACGTATATACGCATCGGTTTCAGCCTGGCTCTCGCGGGCCTGGGCCATTGACCGCTCCGCCATCCCCTTGCCGCGCGCAATCATGTACGCCAGCACGGACAGGAGGGGTACAAAGACCAGGAAGATGATCCAGACGGCCTTCCACCAGCCGCTGAGTTCGTGGTCACGAAAGAGGTCGCCGATCACCATGAACAACGCCCAAAGGAACGCGAAGAACGCATAGAAGATGAACAGCCACCAGAAAATTTCCCAAAAGTTCTCGAAGAAACTCATTTTGGCTTCCCTACTTTCATTTGGCGAACGTTGTTTGTGGACGGGGCTCTGCGCGGGGGATGAGCTCGAATGTCCGAGGTCCGGACGGCCGACCTAGCACTCGACGTCATTCGAGAGGTCGCTGACGGCGGCCTGCACGTTCGCGGCTTCGTCCCGCAGAGAGTTGGCTGCCTGGCTCAGTGTCGCGGTGTCGGGAACGGCGTTGACTGCGGCAGCAAACTTCTGTTGGGCAGACTTGACGGCATCCACCCGTTCTTTGGCCGCGTCACCGGCAGCATTAAGGAGATCGTCATAGGCTTTCTTGACCTGATCCCGGGCCGATTGGATCTGCTCCACCGTGGCACCTGGCTTGAGCGTGTCCTTAAAATTCGTCAGCGATGCGGAGAACGCATCGCTGGCAGCGCAAACCGGTGAAACGCTTTTAATCTGGCTGGTCGCGGGGCTGGTGCTCGGGCTTGTGGTGCTGCAGCCGGCGAGTAACCCGATGGCTGCCCCGAGCGCCATCATCCGCGCTAGGACTGGTTGTGGTCTCGACATTGGAGGCCCCTCTCTCCGTAGGCTTGCGCTCCTCATGGGCTGACGCCTGGCAGCCCAATCGCTGGCAGGTACCACCAGTGTTGGCTTTGGACAACGCAGGCGCGTCACCCGCCGCGGGTGATCCTGCGGGCGCTGCCCAGGCCAGCCCTCGGGTGGTCGAATCACCCCCGGGTGATGATGTGCGCGCCCGGTACACGTGATGGACTTCTGTCCAAACTGAAGGAGGACGCCATGTGCCGTTGGGTCGCGTATTCAGGTTCGCCGGTAAGCCTTGAGGATCTTTTGTACAAACCCGCCAATTCGCTCGTGATGCAAAGCAAACACGCGCGCTTGGGAGTTGAGACCACCAACGGGGACGGCATCGGCGTTGGCTGGTATGGTTCGGCGCCGTATCCCGGGGTGTACCACAGCACGGAGCCGGCTTGGCATGACCGCAACCTCCGCGAACTGTGCGCCCAGGCATCAGCGGGCCGCGTCTTCGCGCATATCCGTGCCTCGACAGGCTCGGCAGTCCAACAGACCAATTGCCATCCATTCCGTCACGGCCGCTGGCTGTGGATGCACAACGGGCTCCTCGCGGACTTTCCGACCGTTAAGCGCGACTTGGCCATGGCCGTCGAGCCCTCGCTCTTTCCCCTGATCCAGGGGGCGACGGACTCGGAGCTGTTCTTCTTCCTCGCGCTGACCTTCGGCCTCGAGCAGGACCCGCGTGCTGCGGTCGCCGCCGCGGTTGGACTGATTGAAGACGTCGGCCAGCGCCACGGCATTGACTTCCCGATTCAGATGACCGTGGCAACCACCGACGGCGACACCACCTGGGCGTTCCGCTACTCGAGTGAAGGCCGGTCCCGGTCACTGTTCCACAGTGCTGATATCTCGACGCTCCGCGCCCAGTACCCGGACAACCCCGTGCTCCATGAGCTCACTGATAACGCACGCCTAGTAGTCTCCGAGCCGTTGGGGGACCTGCGCGGGGCGTGGCGGGAAGTGCCCGAGTCCACCTGCCTCGTAGTGCACGGAGGCGGGGAAGACCTGTTCCCGTTCTCGCCGACGGCTCCCTAAGCTGTAATGCACCGGCCGCAACCGGCCGGGCCAGCCCGCCGCGTCACAGGGCGCTTTCTGACCAGGCGTCAGTCTCCCAGCGGATGCGTGCCCTCAGGGGAGACGGAGTGTGGGATTCGGCTCGTCAGGGGGCACACCCGCGCTGGCGGACTTTGTTGGGGCGGACTCTGGGGAACCAGCCGCCGTGGCCGGCTTTTGGGGAGTTGCCGGTGCGGACTCTGCCCTGGGCTGTGAGGCGGGCCCTCTGGCGGGCACGGCGACGGGTTCGGTGACGGGTTCAGAGACAACCGGCTCGCCGCCTGTGACGGCTGGCTCGCCGCCTGGACCGGGAGCAACGGCGGGGCGGCACAGCAGCTCGATCAGGAGAATGGCCAGCACGGCCAGGACCGCTGTCCAGATGGCGACGGCCGCCGTCGGGTCCTGCCAGAAGATCAGTACCAGCACGGCGATACCGACAACCGCGGCTTCCAATATCCGCCGGTAGCGGGCCAACCAGAGTTGCCACGGTTTGGCTTGGCCTGCTCCGACCTTCCCGGTGATGTAGTCGCCCGCACTCGCCAGGCCGTGCCGGACAAACTCCGCCGGACGCGAGTGGCCGCCCAAAAATGCGGCCAGAGCAATGATAAGTCCCACCACGAAGACAAGGCGCAGGCTGGTGCGCATCGGCACCAGGAGTGTCTCGACCAGGTTCTGAGCAGCCGCCGGGGTGACAGAACCCGGCGGAATAGAATTCAGGAGGACAGCGCGCCCGATGACAAGTGCCAGGGCCAACAACGCCATGGCTATGGCCACGGCCAAGCCGACACCGCTGGTGGTGCTCCGTTTCCGTCCACGTGGGGCCACAGCGACTGCGCCTACGGCGGTAATCACCGTCAGCCACGCCAATATTGGGGCGGCCGCATCGAGCGTTCTGATGGCGTTCGAGGCCCGGACCAGTTCGGGCGATTGGAACAGTGGGATCTGCCTGTCAACGTCCGGGATCCTGGCGGCGATGCCGACCCCCTGGTCGACGAGGGCTGTTTTGACCCGGGCAACGATCTCCTTGGTAGAGATTGTCACCGTGCCGCTTTGGTCGATACTTACGGCGCCGCCCGTGTTACCGGTGGCGAGGTTCACCAGGCCTTGGTGCGCCACCCGGTTCACCTGGATCCAAAGATCCTGGAACTGCGGTGTGGCCACGAACTTGGTTACGGTGGAATGAATGAGGTTCCTGGTCTGCTCCGCAATCACCGGTGCCAGCCCGGTGATCACCGCGGCCACGCGCGGCGCCGTCTTGCTGAGTTCGTTGAGCGCATCCCGGGTGATGGCCTCGAAGTCCACGGAGTCGGTGATCTGTTGCGTGACCTTATCAGCGATCTCGGCCTGGATCGCAGGGTCCGACGCCAGCGGCGCCACAGTTGCCACGTAGTGATCGGTGTCCAGGACTTCACTGCGCAAATACATGGCAGGCACGGCGGCGAAGGCCAGCACGGCGGTCAGGACCACCAGGACGATGGCCACTATCCGGCGAGCCAGCCCCGGGTGGCGTGGTCGGGAGGGCCTAGGTGTGGCCTGTGTAGCCTGCCTTGCGTCGTCCCGTTCGCGCTGCAACCGGGCAACTTCTGCCCGTAGCCGCAGTATTTCTTCCTGTTCGGTGTTGCCGGAGCTCGGGGGCTGTTCTTGGAGAGACATGGGGTTCCGCCTAGGTAGCAACTCGTCGACCCGGCCCGATGTACCGCGGTTGGGCACTCATGACAATTTTCATTGTCCACTCGGGGCGTTCGTGCAGCCCCACCCACACAGGGTGATCTAACCCTGCCGGCGAAGGTCCGCCGCGTCCGCGTCTGCGCCGCCGCTCATGCAGCGCGGTGTCGATCGGCGCACCGCATCGCTGTCCGGCCAAGGGTTTTGGGTGTCCGTTGCTTCACTTCCCGCCAAGCGTCTGCAAATTGGCCCCGCATCATCCGTTTCGGGTGATGGCGAAGGCCGGCCAGGCTCACAGGCCCAGTCTCCGGCCCGCCGCGAAAAAGGCCACTTTGGCGACCAATAGGAGAGCCCCCAAATCAGCAATCATTTGGACCGAAACGACCGACCGCGCCAGCTGACTCACCGGTGTAATGTCGCCGAACCCGACGGTGGCAAAGGTGGACGTTGTGAAGTATAGAGCGTCTGTTTTGGTGAGGGGCTGGCTAAACGACGACTGGTCCGTTAAAGACAGTGACATGTAAAGCAGCGAGAAAAGACACAGAAACATGAGAACGGCCTCGACCACGGTCACGGCCGCCCGGACCTGGGGGATATGCGCTGCGAGGATCATCCGTAATTGCAGGGACAGCGTGGCGAGAAAGACTAATACGATAGCCGCCAGACGGATCCATGCGGCCGCCGGATTGGCCTGATTGAATCCCCCTACCGGAATAACGAAGTAGAGGGAGAGGATTAGCGCCGTAAATGCGGCCAGACGTAAACCCGCCCAAATAAGGACCTGCCTCCGGCCGGCTTTGTCGAGGTCACGGAGGAAAATCGGGTCCGGCTGGCTTCCGGGCTTCGTCGCCATGACTGATGATACCCCCGGCCCCCAATTCACACCGCGCCGCAGATCTGTACCACTGGCCGCTATTTGCCGCACGACGCGGAGGCACACAAGGGGTCTTTGCGCCCTGTTAGGGCCCTTTTGCGTCGGCCTAGCATGTGCTACGTGGGAGAAACGCCAAATGTCGGATGGCTGCCTGGTCCTCAGTTCAAGATCCGGCCACCTTTGCGCGGCCTTGGAGCGTTGGAGCGTCCGCGTCTGGGAAACGCCTTGTCGGCGTCCGCCGATTCGCACCGCGTCACGCTCGTCGCGGCGCCGGCCGGCTACGGCAAGTCCACGTTCTTGGGAGACTGGGTCCGCAACTGCGATCTGCCGTGCGCTTGGCTGTCCCTCGATCGGTTCGATACCGAACCGGCGCGGCTGTTTCACGGGGTTGTCGGGGCAATCCAGCGTGCGGCCAGCACTTTGCCCCTGCCGGGCAGCGATGCACTGCTGGCCCTTGACCAGGGCCTTGCCCATGACCGGGCCGCCTCCTACGACCTTTTGCTCCGGGCCCTCGAAGAGCTCACGGAGCCGATCGTCCTGGTGATTGACGACGTCCATTTGGCTGGGCCGGCGCTGGCGAACGGAATTGTGGGGGTGCTCGCCGCGTCGGCGCCCCCATCATTGCGGCTGATCCTCTCAGGACGGGGCCATACGTCCATCCAGCTGGAACGTTTCCGGTACGGCGAGGGCCTCGGCGAATTGCGGGCCCCCGAGCTTGCCTTCACGCAGGAGGAAGTCGCGAAGTTTGCCTGGTCGCTCGGACAGGACGCGGCATTCGACGCCGGATCCCTCTGGACCATGACTGCCGGCTGGCCGGTTGCCGTGCACGCGAGCATCGTCGCGCTGGCGCAGTCCGGCAACGTGCCGGTCACGACGCCGGGCACGACGCCGGGCACCGCGGCCAAGCACGTACCGCTCGCCGATTACGTCGCGGAAGAGATCCTCGACCAGCTCGAACCGTCGCTGGCGGAGTTCATCTTGCGAGCCACTACCTCCGACTGGCTTGGCCGCCGGCTCGCCGTCGAACTCTATGGCCGGCCGCACGGTGGCGTGCTGCTCGAGGAATGCATTCGCAACGGCCTCTTCATCGAGGAGCACGATTACCGCGGCGGTGAATCGATGTATCGCTGGCATTCCCTCTTCGCGGCGCAGTGCCGGCGAATCCTGGAGAGGCGCGACCCCCTCCTTGCCGAGCGTCTTCACCGCGTGGCGGCGCGGTACTACCAGGACGCCGACGTCGTCGAGTGCGCAACGCAGGCGCTGCAAGGGCGCGCTCCACGCCAGGCCGTGATGTCGCTGGGAGCGCACTGGCTCGACTTCGTGCTCGGCAATGACGCCCAGACCCTCGAACGGCTGTGCCGGGACCTGCCCACGCCGTGGAGCGAGGACCCCGAGATACTGATGATCAGATCCGTCTGCCGTGAACTTGCCGGCGACAGCACGGCGGCGTCAGAGCTCACCGATCGGGCGCTATCGCGGACCTTTGTCCTGGATGCGCTTCGCCGCCGTAGGCTGGAAGGTTGCCGGGCCCACTTCGAACCGACGCCTGGCATCGGCCGAAAGGAGCACCACGCCGCCCCGGCTGAAGCAGGCCGGCCGAGCAGGGAGGTTCCCGCAGACGGTCACTCCGCCGCCAGTTCGTCAGGACTCTTCTTACTTGCCCAGGCGGAGTTTCGGCTGCACCGCACCGGCGAACTTGCGGCCGCCCTGCTCCAGACGGCCGGCGGGACCGGCCCCCCGAAGCAGCTGGAAGCGTTTGAGACCTGCGCCCAAGCCGATCTGGCGTTGGCGTTTGCCGGGGCCGGTGATCTGGTGCACGCTTCAGAGCATGCCACGCGGGCGGTGGAGCGGGGAGACGCCCTCGGCTGGAGTTCGCAGGAGCGGATGGCTCCGGCCTGGCTGGCACGCGGAATTGCGTGCTACTGGAATGACAACCTGACAGCTGCGCAAACCTACCTGGCGAAGGCCCAGAGATTGGGCAGTGACCTGTTCCCGTCCGGGCCGCTGAGTGTCATTTATCGGGTTCTGACTGATTGTGCCACTGGCGATCCGGCCCGGCTTGCCGAATCCAGCTCTGTGCTGGAGTCCTTCCATGCACGTGGGCTGTACAGCGTGTCATGGAACGCCTTGCACACGATTGCCGTGGCGAAGGTCGCTGAGGCCCAGGGCGACGTGGACGGGGCGTTGGCGATCGCCCAACCGCTGGGCGCTGGCGGGCATGGGGCGCTGGTGGATACGCTGCTGGTGGAGCTG
Source organism: Arthrobacter sp. ES3-54 (assembly GCF_029504395.1). Lineage (GTDB taxonomy): Bacteria > Actinomycetota > Actinomycetes > Actinomycetales > Micrococcaceae > Arthrobacter. Next base: position 178,866 of record NZ_JAQFIF010000002.1, on the reverse strand, counting down.
CTGCGTCGCGGAGGGGAGATCACGGCTGCCCAACGCTGCACGGAATCACTGGCTCATCGTCGCGGCAACTCGTATGTCGACACCTGCGTGAGCCTGACGGAGGCGCTTGTGGCGCACGGAACCGGGGACACTGCCGCGGCGCATGAACGGATTGAACATGCGGTCCACCGGGCCGAGCCAGGATCCGTCCTCCGCCCCTTTGCGGAGCGCAGGGAGGAACTCTCAGAATTGCTTGTGCAGCATGCTGTCTGGGGCACCGCCCACGAATCCTTCATCGCGGCCCTCATGGCACGTGATAGCCAGGGTGACGCCCGGCTTCGGACACAGTCCTACTGGAGCCTGACCGAACGCGAACGCGAAGTCCTGGCCTACATGCGCTCCATCATGACTGCGGCTGAAATTGCGGAGGCGCTGTACATTTCGGTCAACACGGTCAAGACGCACGAACGGTCCATCTACCGGAAACTCGGGGCCGGGAGCCGGCGCGATGCCCTAAAAACGGCCGCAAAGCGAGGCATCGTTTGAACCTTCGGCCGGGAGGGTTTGGGCCAGGAAGTTCACCTGGGCTGGGTGAGGTCAGGGTTTGGGCGAGGGATCGACACTGGTTGTAACCCTCAGTGATTGCCGGGCTACCGGGGACGGTCCCTTAAGGAAGGATTCTCCAGTGATAAGGGCAGAGCAAGAGCAAGGTTGTCCGCTGAGGGCCGGAGGCCTCTAGGCACCCCTTGGCGGCGGAGAAAGTCTGGAATCATGACAAGTTCGGATCATTTTGTGATTGTGGTCGGGTTTGATGGCTCCAAGCAGTCGCGCGGCGCCCTCGAATGGGCCGTCGACGAGGCCCGGTACCGCGACGCCGAGCTGCGGATAGTGACTGTTTGGAGCAAGGCGCCGATGGCGTGGTACCCCGCGCTGCTGGAAACCGCCGCAGGGGAAGTCGTGGCTGAAGCGTCTCCGGAGCAGCAAGCGGAGGCCCTCGGCGCGGAGGCGGCGCGGGCCGCGGAGGGCGTGAACGTGGTGACGCGGACCGTCCACAGCGACTCGGCGGCGTCGGCAATTCTTGACGCCGCACGGGAAGCCGATCTGGTGGTGGTCGGTTCCCGCGGCCACGGCGGCTTCGCGGGCCTGCACATCGGATCGGTCTCTACCCAGGTGGTCGGCCACTCGCCGTGCCCGGTCTTAGTGGTCCGTCCGATAGCGTCCTGAGTCCCCGGCTGACAGGCTGCGGACGTTCAGCGGCAATGCCTCCCGGCGGGCTCGGCGGCGGCGACCCCCTAATGCCAGCGCAGACCGGGAGCGCTATCATCGGCCCATGACTGTCCTGGACTGGCTACTGGATTCGGATCCGTCCCTGCGGTGGCAGGTGCTGCGGGATCTAGCTGGCTTCCCGCCGGAGGCGGTTGCCGCCGAGCGCGCACGGGTCGCAACCGAGGGGTGGGGCGCCCACTTGCTTGCATTGAGGGACGACGACGGCCAATGGGCGCACGGCGCATACTTCCCCGCTGACGGCGCCAGTTCTGACGGCGCCAATCCCGACAGCGCCAGTGCCGACGTCGAAGGTTCCGCAAGCGACGGTGGGGATGATTCCGGTGCTGACGAAGCTTGGGACCGCGGGCCCCAGCCGTGGACTGCGACGACGTACAGCTTGCTCCTGCTGCGTGACTTCGGGATCGACCCGCGCAGTGAGCCGATGCGCCGGACAGTGGATTTGGTCCGGGACAACTGCCGCTGGGAGGAGGGCGGTCAGCCGTATTTCGACGGTGAGGTGGAGCCGTGCATCAACGGTATGACGGTGGCGCTCGGCGCCTACTTTGGGCAGGACGTCGACGGCGTCGTCTCCCGGCTTATCAGCGAGCAACTGGACGACGGCGGGTGGAATTGCTGGGTGGAGTCCGGCGCCGTGGTGTCTTCGGCCGCGACGACGATCAACGTGCTTGAGGGCCTGCTGGCCTATGAGCGGGCCACCGGCGGCTCGGCGCGGTCCGCGGACGCGCGGCGGCGGGGCGAGGAGTATCTGCTGGAGCGAGGGCTGTTCCGACGCAAGAGTACCGGGGAGATCATCGACCCGGCCTGGCTCACGTTCTCCTTTCCGACCCGCTGGCACTACGACGTACTCCGTGCCCTGGAGTACTTCTGTTCGGCAGGAGATCCGCCGGACCCCCGCGTGGCCGAAGCCGTGGAACTGCTCCGGACCAAGCGGCAGCCCGACGGGACCTGGTTGCTGGAAAACACCCACCCTGGAAAAGTCCATTTCGCGCTTGAGGATGGCGATGGCCGGCCCAGCCGGTGGAACACCTTACGTGCGCTGCGTGTCCTGGAATGGTACGAGGGCGGGTCCACTGGGTGAATGAGCCGGTGAACGAGTCGGTGTGAATTACGGACTCAGGGCAGGACCTTGTAGAGGTCGATGACCGTCTCTACGGGCTGAGCGGTGAAGCCGCCCTCAATTCCCTGTTGCATCCGGGGCATGAGGATCGTGTCCCGGAACTTCTCCCAGCTCTCCTTCGAGTCATGGACGGCCATAATGGTCCAGCCGCCCTCTGACTGCCCGGCCGCGTGGAAGATTTGACCCTCCGGCAGGCGCCCCTCGCCTGGATGGACTGCCGCAAGCGACGCCTCGTACTGCTCCTTGGTGCCTCCCTGGAAAAAGTGCACGATTCCGTAGGGTGTGGTCTCCATGGCTACTCCTAGGCTGGCGGATGGGACTTGACAAGGCCAGTCGTAGACTCCGCCACCGGGCCTGTCAAGTGATTAGTGCCTTACGCCTGCGCCTGGTGCCGCACTCCGGCGCTGGCCTCGGCATTGAACCCGAGATTTCGGGACACCGCCCTGGCCGTTGCCTGAACCGCCGGCGCCAGCACGTTCGGAGGAGTGGCACCGTCGGGAACCACTATGGAAAGTGCAGCGACGACAGCGCCCTGGGCATCGAAAATGGGCGAGGCAACGGAGACGGTCCGGGAGGGCGCTGACCTTCTGATCATGGCGACGCCCGTGCGGCGCACGTCGGACAGCGTGCGCCTCAGCTGCCCCTCCGGCATGGCGTCCACGCCGGCCTCCTCATCAGCGGGTTGCTTGATGACGGCTTCCTGGAATGCCGTGTCCGCGCCCGCCAGCAACACCAGGCCGACGGCGGTGGACCGAAGGGGCGCCCGGCCGCCCACCCGGTAGGCCACCTCGGTAGCCTGCTTGGACGACAGCCGTTCAATCAGCACGGCCTCGTCCTTGTCGCGCACCGCCAGGAGGACGTGATGACGTGTTACTTCGAAAAGGTCCTCGAGATAGGGCAGTGCGATTTCCCGCACGCCATGGCCGCGGGGCGACAGTGAGGCGACTTCCCACAGCCGTACTCCCACGACGTATCGCCCGTCGTCGAGCCTTTCCAGCGCGCCCCAGGCCACCAGCCGGGCGATCAGCCGCAGCGCCGTCGGCGCCGGAATGTCCGCGTACCTGGCCATTTCGGAGAGCGTCAGGGCGCGACGCCGGTCCGTAAACACGGCCAGAAGGCTTAACGCACGGTCGATGACGGGTTCGCCCTGCTTTGGCCGCTTGCCGCGTGCAGGAGCGGGGGTTGTGGGCCCGGCGCTGTCCGGATCCCGTTCCGGGACTGCTGTCATCTCAAACCGTTCCTAATTCGTCGCCAGTGACCCCCACCACAATAGTGTTTCGCCCAATGAACCTCCTAGCTGGTGTTCCATGGCTGCGGCACTGTTGCGGTGGGGCGTCATCTGCGCCGGCGCCGGTTCACACGGACTCAGCCACCCTCCTCCCGGCCAGGCTGCCGAGGAATTTGGCGCTCTCCTTCGGGGTTCGTTCCTGCGTGGTCCGGTCCACGGCGATGAGGCCGAACTTCGGCCCGTAGCCAAAGATCCACTCGAAGTTGTCGAAGGCTGTCCAAGCGATGTAGCCGCGGACGTCGATGCCGTCGGCCAGGCAAGACTCCACGCCGGCTACCGCCGTGCGGAGGTAGGCGAGCCGCTGGGCGTCATCGTCGGTCGACAGGCCGTTCTCCGTGACGATGACAGGGATGCCGGCGATGGCGGCTGCCTCCCTGATGGTCGCTTCGAGGGCCTCGGGGTAAATTTCCTCGCCCATCTGGTTCGTTGGGGCTCCCTCGGGGGCCGGCATCACTCCGTCCGGACCGAAGACCGTCCGGCCGTACGTCTGTATCCCCACGAAGTCGTCGTCGTCGCGGGACGCCACGAGGAAGCGTTCGTTGACCTCGCGACGGATCCTGTCCGCCCGGTCCTGGCCGCCTTCGGCTGCCTGGATGTCGGTGTTGGCCAGGGTCCACCCGACCGGGAGCTCCGGCCGGATCGCTTTGATGGCCGCCCGGCCCTGCTGATGTGCAGCGAGCTTGATGTCGAAGCCAGCCTCGGAGACCGTGAACTGGAAGGGTGCCACGCGGCTTGCGTCGATCCCGAGCCGGTCCGCCGCGGCCGCCCACAGCGGCACCTCTGCCCTGCGTTCGGGGGCCTCGCCGCCCAGGCCGAGCTCCTTGAGCAGCCACGGGAGGTTGGGCTCGTTGAGGGTGCAGGCGACGCCGATGAGGTCGCCGAGGTGCCTCATGGCCCGGTCGCAGTAGCGGGCGAACCGTTCGGGGGTCTGTGGGTCCTCCCAGCCGCCGGCCGCCAGGAGCCATCTGGGCGAAGTGAAGTGATGGAAGGTGACTACCGGGGTGAGCCCGTGCTCATGGCAGGTCTCCAGCACGCGGCGGTAATGGTCGAGTTCCGCCACCGAGAAGTAGCCTTCCTCGGGCTCGATGCGGGCCCATTCCAGTGAGAAGCGGTAGCTGGTGAACCCCAGGCTGGCGATCAGGGCGATGTCCTCGCGGTATCGGTGGTAGTGGTCGACGGCGTCCCCGGACGGTTCGGCGAAGATCGTTCCGGGGAGCCTCTCCAGAAACCAGCAGTCACTGTTGACGTTGTTTCCCTCGACCTGGTGGGCTGCCGTGGCGACGCCCCACAGGAAATCGTGCGGGAAGGCAAAAGAGTCGGTCATCTGGTTCCTTTCGATCTGAGCGCCAAGCGACTGTGCGTGGGCTGACTGTCCATCCTCCGTGGTCAATGTCAGGGGAGGGGCGGCCGTTTTCATTGGTTGAAAGGTTCGTCGCTAATCACGCGTACATTGCGCGTCTGGCCGGGACCCGTGCGGAGTGATCCCCACCACAATACTTTTCCATTCAATGACATTCTCGTGTTTCCGTTTGAGGCGTCGCCGTGATCCTTGAGTGAGCCGGTCACCGAGACCCATCTGACGAGAGGGGCACCGGCGCAACGGCCCGGAAGCCGGTCACGGACGATCGGCCTACAGGCCGCCAGGCTCCTCCGGATGTTGACCCCCCGTTTGCTGAGAAAGAATGCGAAGGCGCACTACATGAAACTTCTGAACTCCACCGCACGACGGAGCGCGGCCGTCCTGGCCGGGGCGCTTCTCATGAGCTCGCTCACCGCCTGTGGCGGCGGGACCCAGGCGGCAACCGCCGTCAATAAAGACACATTGACCATCGCCATCGATAGCGACAGCGCTTCCTTCGGCTTCGATCCCCTGCGTGTCGCCGACGCGCAGCGGCAGTTTTTTGAAGGCCTCTACGAAAACCTCATGACCCTGCAGGCGGACGGCTCCGTTGGACCGGGCCTGGCCAAGGAGTTCAGCTACAGCGCGGACAATACGGTCCTTACCTTGACCCTCAAGGAAGGCGTCATCTTCACGGATGGCGCTACCTTGGATGCGGCACTGGTGAAGGCAAACCTGGACCGCCGCAGCGACCCCGCACTCAGCGCCTACTCCGCAATCGCCCAGGGCGGAGCCCAGGAAATCACTTCGGTGAGTGTTGTCAGCCCCACGCGGGTGGCCATCAAGTTCGCCAAGCCGCAGCCAGGGTTCGAAAAGAACCTCGCCTCCACCATGGGCATGGTTGTCGGTAAGAGCGGTGTTGCCGATACGGCCAGCCTCGCCAAAACCCCGGACGGCTCCGGTCCGTACACGCTCGACCCCTCCACGGTTAAGGGCAACAAGTACGTCATGGTGAAGAACGACAAGAACGCCAACGCAGCAGACTACGCCTACAAGAAGATCACCTTCAGCGTCATCCAGGATCCTCAGGCGCGCGCCAATGCTCTCGTCTCCGGCCAGGCCGACGTCGCCATGCTCACCTCCTCCACGGTGGACTTCGCAAAGTCCAAGGGCCTCGGCGTTTCCCAGATCGGTGGAACCCTGCACACCATGGTTTCCTTCGACAAGACCGGGAAGACCGCGCCTGCGTTTGCCAGCGAGAAAGTCCGCCAAGCGTTCCAGTACGCCATCAACCGCCAGTCACTGGTGGACGCACTGCACAAGGGTGACATCGCGGCCTGGAATGCACTTCCCAAGGATTCCGCGGGCTTCACCGATGAGCTGACCACCAAGTTCGCCTACGACCCGGCGAAGGCCAAGAGCCTGCTCGCTGAGGCCGGCTACGGTAACGGCTTCGAGTTCACCATTGTTGCCAGCGCTGAAACCCAGACGGACCTGCAGGCCGTCCAGAAGGATCTGGCCGCCGTCGGAATCAAAATGAACGTCAAGATGGCTTCCTCCACCGATGAAGCCTTCGCGGCCGTCGCAACCACACCCCTTGGCTACGCCGCGCTCGGCTGGGACAACCCGGTGGGCCTGATGTACGGCGTGGTTCTGAACGGGTTCACCAATGTGCAGAAAGCCACCGATGAGCAGCTGACGGCTGCTACGGGCGAGGCCGCAGCCGCGAAGGACGACGCCGCCAAGAAGACCGCCCTCACCAAGCTCAACACCCGCCTGGTGGAATCCGGCTGGATGATCCCGCTCTACGAGTCACTCACCAACCAGGGCTACAACACCAAGAAGGTTCAGCAGGTGGAGTTCGCAGGTTCGAACGCGTACCCGCTTCTCTCGTCCTACGCACCGGCTAGCTGATCACTGATCCTGCCGGGCGGCCCTCCGAACTTCGGAGGGCCGCCCGGCAGGTCCTGACCGATGGAGGTCACCATGGCACTATTCATCACCAAGCGCCTGCTGATGGCGCTGGCCACCGTGCTGGTGGTTGCCGTCCTGGCATTCCTGCTGGTACACGCGATGCCCGGCAGCCCCGGCGCCGTGTCGCTGGGCGCCGGCGCGTCCCAGGAGGCCATTGACGAGGTCAACGCACGGCTTGGCTGGAACGATCCGCTTCTGGCCCAGTTCTTCCGCTGGCTCGGCGACGCCGTACAAGGCAACCTCGGTTCGTCCCTGATCGATGGCCGCTCAGTTAGCGCGGACCTGGGCAACAGGCTTCCGGTGACGGCATCACTCGCGGCCGGCGCCACCGTGCTGAGCGCGGTCCTCGGCATCGGCCTGGGCGTCACAGCGGCGGTCCGCGGCGGCATGGTGGACCGGATCGTGGGCGGGATCTGCGGCTTGGCCGTGGCCCTGCCTGCCTTCTGGATCGGCATCATCTTCGTGTACCTGTTCGCCATCCAGTCCTCGGTCTTTCCCGCCACCGGGTACGTGCCGTTCGAGGTCTCACCGCAGGACTGGGGCATGTCCCTGGCCCTTCCGGTCATCACGCTTGCCGTCGGCGGCGCAGCCTTCATCGCCCGCCAGACCAGGGCCTCAATGCTTGAAGCGCTGCAGCAGGAGCACATCCGGACGCTGCGTGCCACGGCCACCTCCACCTGGAAAATCCTCTACATCCACGCCCTGCGCTACGCCAGCCTCCCCATTGTGGCCGGCATCGCACTGCAGTTCATCGGCCTGTTCGGCGGCTCCGTCATCGCGGAGCAGCTCTTCGCCATGCCGGGTCTGGGCCAGGCCGTCCAGACCTCCGTCAGCACCCACGACGCCCCCGCCGTCCAGGGCGTGGTGGTCATCGCCACCGTCGTGGTGGTGGCCGTAAACCTCGTGCTGGAACTCGCCACCAAGTTTCTGGACCCGAAGTTGCGTGCCTCATGATCCCCAACGTCGCCCCCGCTCCTGCCGACAGTGCGCCAGCCACGGCTGCCGCAGCTGTGCAGCCCAAGTCCGGCCAACGGACCGCCTTCAGCAAAGTTTCCGCAAGCCGGCTCTTCGCCTCGCCCGGAGGTGTGGCCGGCGTCGTATGGCTGGCAGCCCTGGTGGTTGCCTCGCTGACTGCCCAGTGGTGGCTGCCCTATAAAACGGAGGACCAGGACTTCACCGCTGTCCTGTCCGGTCCCACCGCCGCGCACTGGCTCGGCACCGACGAACTCGGCCGGGACCTCCTCAGCCGCATCTTCGCTGCCGCCGCAGGCACGCTGGGAACCTCCCTGATCACGGTGATTGTCGGCGTCGGGCTTGGAACCGTCCTGGCCATGGTGGCCGCCGGCGGTGACCGGACGGAAGGAGCGATCAGCCGCGTCACCGAGGTCATGATGTCGCTGCCCGGCACCGTCATCATCCTGGCGGTCATTGGTGCCGTGGGAACCAACATCCCGCTGATCATGGCCATCCTGGGCGTCCTCATCTCCGCCGGCATCTACCGCGTCATACTGGGCCAGGCCAAGTCGCTCCAGTCCCAGCTGTACGTGGACGCGGCCAAGGTGGACGGCGTCAGCACCCTGGGGATCAGCCTCCGCCACGTCTTGCCCGGACTGACCAACACCATCGTGGTCCAGTCAGCCCTCATCTTCGCCGTCGGCATGCTCATCCAGGCCGGCCTGGCGTTCATCGGCTTCGGCCCGCCCATCCCGCAGCCCAGCTGGGGCGGCATGATCCAGGGCGCTTCCCAGCACGTCTACGACGCCCCGTGGCTGATGGTTCCCACGGGTGCGGTCCTTGCCCTGACCGTCCTGGCCGCCAACGCGATCGGCAACGCCTTGGGGAAGTCGCCGAACGCTGGCGTCTCGCACCTGCCGTCGGCAGCGGCACGTCGCCAGCGTGGCCGTGTTGTTGCCGCTGCGGTTGCCGCAACGGGCGCCGCGGCTTCGGCTGCCGACACGGGAGCCATCCCGGCGAAAGGCCACCTGAGCGTCCGCGGACTCTCTGTAGGGGTCGACGGCGGGACTCCGCTGGTCACGGGCGTCTCGTTCGACGTCGAGCAGGGAACCGTGCTGGGTCTGGTGGGGGAGTCCGGCTGCGGCAAGACCATGACGGCGCTGTCGCTGCTGGGACTGCTGCCCGCCGGGGTGTCCGCCACCGGCGGCCAGATCCTCTGGAACGGCAAGAACCTGGCCGCCGCCACGGAGCGCGACATGGAAGGCATCCGCGGCCGGGACATCGCCCTGATCTCGCAGGAACCCATGCGGGCCTTGGACCCCATGTTCACCGTGGGCTACCAGCTCACCGCGGCAATCCGCCGGCTGCTGAAGGTGGGCAAAGCCGAGGCACGTGCCGAAGCCCTTAGCCTGCTCGAAAAGGTGGGCATTGTGGACGCCAAACGCATCCTCAAAACCTACCCGCACCAGATCAGCGGCGGCATGGCGCAACGCGTCGCCATCGCCCTGGCACTGTCCGGCCGGCCCCGGCTGCTGGTGGCCGATGAACCCACCACAGCGCTGGACGTCACCGTGCAGGCCGAAATCCTCTCGCTGCTGCGCTCCCTGGTGAAGGACTCCGGGATGTCCGTGGTGATGGTGACGCACGACCTCGGCGTGGTGGCGGACATCTGCGACAACGTCGCCGTGATGTACGCCGGCCAGGTGGTGGAAAGCGGCCGGACCGCCAATATTCTCGACAACCCCCGCCACCCTTACACCTTGGCGCTTCTGGCCGCCGACCCGCACGCCAACACCGCAGCGGACATGCCTGAACGGCTGGCCACCATCAGCGGCCAGGTTCCGCAGCCAAAGGACTGGCCCACCGGCTGCCGCTTCATGGCCCGCTGCCAGTTTGCCGGCTCCGCGTGCGCCGCCCCGGTGCCGCTGCTGTCTTCCGGATCCGAGGACGGACTGGTCCGCTGCGTGAAGGCGGACGAACTGGCGGTGGAGGGCCTGGAATGGCTTGCCACCGAAGTGCCCACTCACCACGTGATGAAAATCGTCGAAAAGGACCTGGCATGAGCATCGAGACGGCAGAACGGCAGGATACGGTGCCAGTTGCGCCGGAGCAGCCCATGCTTGAGGTCAAGGACCTGGTGGTCCGGTACGGCCGCGGCCGGAAAGCTGCAGCAGCCCCGGCAGCGGTGGACGGCGTCAGCTTCTCCATCCGCCAGGGCGAGACGGTAGGACTGGTAGGGGAATCCGGCTCCGGAAAATCCACCATAGGCAAGGCGATCCTTGGCCTCCAGAAGAGCGCCGGCGGCACCATCAGCTACCAGGGCAAGGACATCACCCATGCTGGTGCTGCAGAGCGTCGCGCCCTCGGTGGTGAACTGCGGGCGGTTTTCCAGGACCCGAACTCCTCGCTGAACCCGCGCCAGAGCATCGGTGCTTCGCTGGCGGAGCCGCTGCGGATCCGCGGAGTTAACGGCGCTGTGGCGCGCGAGAAAGCCGAAGCCATGCTTGAACGCGTGGGGCTGCCCCGCGAGGCCGTGGACCGCTACCCTAGCCAGTTCTCCGGCGGTCAGCGCCAGCGGATCGCCGTTGCCCGTGCCCTGATCTGCGAACCGAAGCTTGTGGTGTGCGATGAGGCCGTCAGTGCCCTGGATCTCTCCACCCAGGCCCAGGTACTCAACCTCCTGGCCGACCTCCGCGACGAACGCGGGCTCAGCTACCTGTTTATCGCTCACGACATCTCGGTGGTCCAGTTCCTGGCGCAGCGCGTTGTGGTCCTCTACCGTGGCCAAGTGATGGAAAGCGGGCCCGCGGCAGCCGTCACGGAGTCGCCCAAGCACCCCTTCACCCAGGCCCTCGTGGCCGCCTCGCCTGTGCCGAGGCCAGCGGAACAGGCCGAGCGGAGGATGCTGCGCGAATCCCTTGGCGTCCGAACGGCCGCTGCCGTGGCGGCGTCGCCCGGGGGCTGCCCCTTCAGCCAGCGGTGCCCGCTCGCCACGGAACTCTGCACCGCCGAGCGTCCGGCCCACCGCCAGGTAGGCGCCGCCGACGTCGCCTGCCACTACGCCTGACCCCGCGCAGCGGGGCGTCAGAACCGCCTACGCCAGCTGAGCCCAACTTCAGGGAGCTTCCCCGCATGAACCACCCCACGCACCTTCGGACCAATCACCTTAGCGAAGCCTTCGGAATCACCAACACGCTGCCCAAATTCAGCTGGACCCCGCCGCACGGCACGTTCCGGCAGACCGCCTACCAGCTGACCACGAGCAACGGCTGGGACACCGGGCGCGTGGACGGCGGCACCCATTGCTTCGTGCCCTACGGGGGGCCGGACATTGGTTCCCGGGACTGCTTCGACTGGACGGTCCGGACCTGGAACGTGGACTCTGACGGTACCGAAGTTCTGTCCGCCTGGTCCGAGCCCATGGCCGTGGAACTGGGCCTGCTGCACCCCGCAGATTGGACCGCGCAGTGGATCGGCCCCGACGAACCGTCGGTTCCGGAACCGGGGGAGCGCCCGGCTACGGGCTGTCCAAGACCTTCACGCTGGACGCCGCACCGGGTTTTGCGCGTGCCTATGCCACAGCCCATGGCATCTACGAGCTCTTCATCAACGGCGTGAGGGTGGGGGACCAGCAGCTCACACCGGGCTCGACGAGTTACCACAGCACGCTCCAGGTGCAGGCTTTTGATATCGCCGACCTGCTCCGGCCCGGTGCCAACACCGTCGGGGCCATCCTTACCGACGGCTGGTACCGCGGCACGTTCGGGTACACGCGCGACTCCGACATGTACGGAACGCAGACGGCCTTCCTGGCTCAGCTGGAGCTGGAGTCCGGCGGACAACGGACGGTCATCGGCACCGACGGCTCGTGGGACGTTTCCGCGACGGAGATCGTCAGCGCCGATCTCATGGCCGGCCAGCGAGTGAATTTCCGCCGAGGCCACGGGGCAACTGGACACGTGGTTCTTCGCGACGCCAGCTTCGCCGCCCTCACCGGCCCCGTGGCGCCGCCCACACGGATTGTGGCGGAACTGCTTCCGGTGTCCATCACCCGCCTCAGCAACGGCAACCAGATCGTGGACCTGGGCCAGAACATCAACGGCTGGGTCCGCCTGAGCCGGCTTGGCGCCCCGGGGAAGACTGTCACGCTGGTCTATGGCGAAGCCCTGGGCGTTGACGGCGACGTCACCCAGGACCACCTCCGCCCCCATGATTTCCGCAACACGGGGCAGTTTCTCGACCCCGGTCAAGTGGATTCCTTGGTGGCATCCGGAGCCCCCGGCGAGGTGTTCGAGCCGCGCCACACCACCCATGGCTTCCAGTACATCTCGGTGCAGGGCCTGGACGCAGACCTGGAACCGGCGGACATCGCGGGCTGCATGGTCCAGACCGATCTGGAACGCCTGGGCACCTTCAACTGCAGCGACCACCGGCTTAACAAGCTCCACGACATTGTGGAGTGGAGCTTCCGCGGTAACGCCTGTGAAGTTCCCACCGATTGCCCGCAGCGGGAAAAGGCCGGCTGGACCGGCGACTGGCAGCTGTTTGTACCAACGGCCGCCTACCTCTTCGACGTGGCAGGTTTTACGGCGAAGTGGCTCAGGGACGTCCGCGCGGACCAGTGGGACAACGGCGTGGTGGTTAACATCTCCCCCTCGCCGGGACCGGAGATAACCAGTGCGGAATTCATGGCCTTCACAAACGGGTCCTCAGGGTGGGGAGATGCGGTGGTCATGGTGCCCTGGGAGATCCATCTCGCCACCGGTGACACCGGCATCCTGGAACAGAACTGGGAGGCGATGGAACGCTGGCTCGGCTTCGTCCGCAGCACCGCGGAGGGCAATCGGCACCCGGCCAGGGCGGCGGCGCAGGCCACGCCGGCCCCGCATGAGCAGTATCTCTGGGACACCGGCTTCCATTTCGGCGAATGGATGGAACCGGATGGCCCGGCGCCGGACTTATTCGCCTCCCGGTCCGCCGACAACGGTATCGTGGCCACCGCCTACTACCGGCACTCCTCCGCCATCATGGCCAGGATTGCCGCCGTGCTGGGCAAGGGGGACAGAGCCAAGGAACTCGGGGAGCTCTCCGAAAACATCCGCCGCGCGTGGCAGCGGGGATACTTGCGGGCCGACGGAACAGTGGGAAACGGAACAGTGGGAAACGGAACAGCGGGAATCGGAACAGCGGGAATCGGAACAGTGGGAAATGAAAGAGGCGACGGCGGTACGCAGGCCAATTGCGTGCGCGCGCTGGCTTTTGACCTCGTTCCGGACAGCGGCCGGCAGGCGGTGGTCAAGCAGTTGGTCACCCTCGTCCGCGACGCCGGCACACACCTTGGCACCGGCTTCCTGGCCACCCCTTACCTGCTGCCTGTGCTCGCCGAGAACGGACAGCCGGATCTCGCCTATGAATTGCTCATGCAGGACTCCGAGCCCTCCTGGCTGGTGATGGTGGACCGCGGTGCCACCACCATGTGGGAAGCCTGGGACGGAATAAGCGAGGACGGGACGGCGCGCCAGTCGCTGAACCACTACAGCAAAGGCGCCGTTATCTCGTTCCTGCACCGCTACACGGCCGGCCTGCGCCAGGCACCCGGGAGTGCGGCCTACGAACGGATCATCATCGAGCCCCGTCCCGGCGCCGGAATCACCTCCGCGGCCACCTCGCACCGCGGCCCTCAGGGCCTCATCGGCGTCAGCTGGGCAATCGACGACGGCGAGATCACCCTCATTGCGACCGTCCCGCCCGGCACCACAGCGGAAGTCCGCCTCACCGACCAGTCGAACGCCGTCGTCGGGCCCGGAACCCATACCTTCACCGCCCCTGCCGGCGGTAATGACCACCAGCCCCAACTTGCAAGGAGTGCATCGTGACCCCGGACGCCGCCACAGCCATGAAAACCGCCCCTGGCGAAGCAGAACCGGCGGCACCAGCAGGGCTGCCGGCCCCGGCCTTCCCGGCGTTTCTGCCCCCGGGCGCGGCCGACGTCGTGTCGGAATACTCTGCTGTCCACCGCGAAGTCAGCTATGCGATCGCCATCGGCTTCCGCAGGCTCACCATGGATATCTGGCTGCCCCGCAACGCTGCCGGGACGCCGGTGCCGCTGGTTGTGTGGATCCACGGCGGCGCCTTCCAACTGGGGGACCGCCCCGAGCTGCCGCCAACCTTCGCCCCGGACTCAGTGTTCCGTCTGCTGAACGAAGCCGGCATCGCGTGCGCCACCGTGGACTACCGCCATGCCCTCGAAGCGCCGTTCCCGGCGCAGCTGCACGACCTCAAGGCCGCCGTCCGGTACCTCCGCGAGCACGCAGACATGCTGGGGATCGACGCCGGCCGGATCGGCGCGTGGGGCGAATCGGCCGGCGGGCACCTGGCCGCCCTGCTGGGACTTACCGGCGCCAGGGAGGACCTGGAAGGTGGCCTCGGAGTCCAGGGGCACTCCAGCGCCGTGAGCGCCGTCGTCGACTTCTACGGGGTGTCCTCGCTGCCGGACATGCCGGCCATGAGCATGCCGCCGGGAATGATGGCCGGACCGTTGAGCGCGGCGGTGCCGGACGGCATGAGCCTGGAACCGGGCCCCATGCTGGTGGGCGGCACCGCCGATCCTGCCTTGCTGGCCGCCGCGAGCCCGCTGGACTATGTCACTGCCGATGTCACCGCCGACGCGCCGCCGTTCCTGCTGGTCCACGGCGACAGCGACGGCCTGGTCCCGCTCTCCCAGAGCGCACTGCTGGCCGCCGCGCTCGCCGATGCGAACGTCCGCCACCAACTCATCCCCATCCGGGGCGGCGACCACTGCTTCTTCGGCGCGGAGGACCAGCTGGGCCGGATCCTCGGCTCAGCGGTGGCTTATTTCGCCCAGGAGCTTTAGGGACGGGCTCAATTTCCGGGGGTAGCATTCCGGTATGGCTATCGCACGCTTCCCAGGTCTCGTCATTGATTGCCCCGACGCCGGGGCCCTCGCGGGCTTTTACGGTGCCCTGCTCGGCTGGAACGTGAAGGATGACGGTGACTGGGCCGAGATCCGCCCTGACGACGGCAGCAACTGCATTTCGTTTCAGCAGGTGGACGGCTACCGGGCGCCGGAATGGCCGGGCCAGGCGGTGCCACAGCAGATGCACCTGGACCTGATGGTGCAGGACCTGGACGAGGGCGAGAATGTCGCTGTCGAGCTGGGGGCCACCAAAGCGGACTCGCAGCCGGGCACCACCTTCCGGGTGTTCCTCGACCCGGCTGGCCACCCCTTCTGCCTTTGCGTGGAGTGAGGATTCTGCACTGACCAGGCAGATCGCCATGCCCGGTCAGACTCGGCAGCAGGAGGGCGGCCGCACAAACCGGCCCTCGTACCCGGTTTCCAGTCAATGAAACATCGCTAGCGGGCGCAGTGCCGTTCCCGGGACGCTGGGGGAGCCCAAGTCTTCCCCTTCGTGACGAATCGAGCCGACGTTGACTCCAAATACCCTTCGCTTCCCGGTGCAGGACGCCGCCCTCTCGCTGGCCGCCGTTCCCTCCTCGCCCCGCTTCGAACACCACGAGGAACCCTTCGGCATCGGCGAGGACCGGCCGCGGCTTTCCTGGCAGGTCGCCACCGGAATACCTGGCTGGGTTCAGACCGCCTACGAACTCCAGCTCGGCCCCGACGAGGCCAGCCTGACAAGCTACGGCCGCACCGAGACCAGGGAGCAGCTCCTGCAGCCCTGGCCTGCACCGCCGCTGGCGAGCCGCCAGCGCGTTGCCGTCCGCGTCCGTGTCTGGGGCAGCGGCGGCGACGCGCCCTCCGAATGGAGCCCCGTTGCCTACGTAGAGGCGGGATTGCTGAACGCGGCCGATTGGCAGGCAGCCATGATCCGCCCGGCCTGGGACGAGGCCAGCGACGCCAACGAGCCGGCAGCGCGCCTGAGCCGGACGTTCGAAGTGGCCGGGCCCGTGGCGTCCGCCCGGCTCTACGCCAGCGCCCACGGCGTCTACGTGGCGCACATCAATGGCCGCCGCGTGGGCCGGGACATCCTGACTCCGGGCTGGACCAGCTACCACCACCGCCTGCGCTACCAGAGCTACGACGTCACGGAATATCTCCGGCCTGGCACTAACGTGATCGGCCTTGAGTTCGCGGACGGCTGGTGGCGTGGCAATCTGGGCTTCCAGGAGAAGCGCAACACGTACGGCAACCGCACTGCCGTGATCGCCCAGCTGGAAATGACCGACGCCGGCGGGGCAGTGAGCATGATTGGCTCGGGTGCGTCGTGGCTGGCCGGGCGGGGGCCGGTGCTGTCGGCAGACCTGTACGACGGCGAAACTTTCGATGCGCGGCTCCGGAACCGTGGCTGGGCTGAGGCCGGAGCGGCCGGTGCGGCCACCGGCACGCTGCAGCCCGCCGTCGTGGTTGACGGCTTCGATCCTGCAGTCCTAGTCGCGCCCGACGGCCCGCCCGTCCGGGCCACCGACGAGCTGCAGGTCAAAGCCGTGCTGGGAACGCCCTCGGGAAAGACCATTCTGGACTTCGGCCAGAACCTGGTGGGCCGGGTGCGTTTCACTGTAAGCGGTGCGGCCGGCACTGAGGTGGTGCTGCGGCACGCCGAGGTTCTGGAGCACGGCGAACTCGGCGTCAGGCCGCTGCGCGTCGCCAAGCAGACCGACCGCTACATCTTGCGCGGCGATTCGGGCGGCGAAACCTGGGAGCCCGAGTACACCATCCACGGGTTCCGCTACGTGGAGGTGAGCGGCTGGCCCGGCGAGCTGGACCCCGGAGCCTTCACCGCCGTCGTGATCCATTCCGAGCTGGTGCGAACGGGCACGTTCGAATGCTCCGAACCGATGCTGAACCAGCTCCACGCAAACGTGGTGTGGGGGATGCGCGGGAACTTTGTCGACGTGCCCACGGACTGCCCGCAGCGCAACGAGCGGCTCGGCTGGACCGGCGACTTCCAGATCTTCGCCGCCACCGCGTCCTTCCTGTACCGGATCCCCGGTTTCACCACGTCCTGGCTCAAGGACCTCGCCGCGGAGCAGGGGACCGACGGGCCGCCGCCGCTGGTGGTCCCGGAAGTGGTGGCCGAAAAGCCGCCGTTCCCGGACCGTCCCGTCATGGCCGCCTGGGGTGACGCCGCCGTACTTGTTCCATGGGTGCTGTACCAGCGCACGGGCGACCCCGCGTTCCTCCGCCGGCAACTGCCGGGAATGATGGCCTGGCTGGAAGCCGCGGCCCAGGCCGCCGGCCCGGAACTGCAGTTTGAGCACGGCTTCCAATTCGGCGACTGGCTGGACCCGGCCGCACCGCCGGACGCGCCCGGCGATGCGCGTACCCCGTGGCAGCTCGTGGCGCAGGCCTACCTGGTGTACTCGGCGGCGGTGGCGGGCGAGGCTGCCGGGCTGCTGGGCCAGGACACGGAAGCGGAGCGGTTGCGCGAGCTGTCCGCCCGGTCCCGGGCGGTGTTCCGGAAGCGTTACGTTGACGACGGCCGGCTCCGGCCATCCACGCAGACGGCCTACGCGGTGGCCCTGCGCTTCGGACTCCTCGAACCGGCCGAACATCCCGCCGCGGCCGCCCGGTTGGCGGACACCGTGGAAGCCGACGGCTACCGCATCGCCACCGGGTTCGTGGGAACCCCGCTGGTCTGCGACGCGCTCAGCGATGAAGGCCACGCGACGGCGGCCTACCGCCTGCTCCTCCAGACCGAGTGCCCGTCCTGGCTCTACTCCGTGACAATGGGCGCCACCACCATCTGGGAACGCTGGGACTCCATGCTCCCGGACGGCAGCATCAATGAGGGCGAAATGACTTCCTTCAACCACTACGCCCTCGGGGCCGTGGCCGACTGGATGCACCGCAGCGTGGCCGGCCTGGCACCGGCTGAACCCGGGTACCGGAAACTCGCCATCCGGCCGCGGCCAGGCGGGGGGCTGGCGTGGGCCGCGGCCCGGCACGAGACCCCCTATGGGGAGGCTGCCGTGCGCTGGGAGCTGGCGGGCCAGGAATTCTCGCTTGCGGTGACGGTCCCGGCCGGCTGCACCGCCGCGGTGTACCTGCCCGACGGCGGGACCACCGGCGTCGAGGTCGGTTCAGGGACGCATTCGTTCAGCTGCGCACTTCCTGCAACCGCGGTTCCTTCATCCGCCGCCGAGGGCGCGCGCGAGCCGGTGTTTCAGCCATGACCCTGGACATGGAGCTGGCCGCCCTCATGCACCATGTGGCTGAAGCCGGCTCCTTCGCCGATCTCCTCGCCGATCCGGCCGGGATGCAGCGGCTGGAGGCGTTCAGCGGCGCGGATCTGCCCTACACCGCCCCTGCCGTACCGATCCGCTCGGTGGAAGCGCCCGGGCCCAACGGACCCGTGCCCATCCGGATCTACGGCCCCGGCATCCTTCCCTTGGGCGGTGACCGGGGTTCGGCGGCGGAGTTCACGTCCGGTGCGGGGCTACCCGGCCTGGTGTGGCTGCATGGCGGCGGGTTCGCCGGAGGCGCGCTGGACATGCGGGAGGCCGACCAGGTCGCCCGGGAACTGGCTGACCGGACCGGCGGCTTGGTGTTCTCCGTCGAGTACCGGCTGGCCCGCGACGGCGTCCATTTCCCGGTCCCGCACGAAGACGTGCTCGCGGCGTGGATCTGGGCGGCAGCCCACGCCGAGGAGCTTGGGGTGGCGCCCGGAAGTCTGTGCCTTGGCGGCGCCAGCGCCGGCGGGAACCTCGCCGTCGGCGCCGCGATGTATCTCAAGGACGCCGGCCTGGCCCCGCCCGCCAAGCTGCTTCTGGCGTACCCGTTCCTGCACGCCGTGCTTCCCTCTCCGGATTCGGCCGCGGTGCCCGACGGCAGGGTGCTTTCCAGCCTGCCGCGGATCCTGCGCTTCACCGAGGACGACTGCCGGGCAATGGTGGAGAACTACATCGGCGGCCCCGCCGGGATGGCGTCCTC
The DNA here is from genome assembly GCF_029504395.1 of Arthrobacter sp. ES3-54. Taxonomy (GTDB): domain Bacteria; phylum Actinomycetota; class Actinomycetes; order Actinomycetales; family Micrococcaceae; genus Arthrobacter. The sequence goes on along the minus strand of NZ_JAQFIF010000002.1, from coordinate 160,016 downwards.
GTATGCCCTGCCCGGCCATGCCGATCCCTCCGGGCTCCCCCCGGTGGCGGTCATTGCCTGCGAATACGATGACCTGCGTCCGTCGGCTGAGCACTTCAGGGAATCGCTCCACGCGGCTGGCGTCCAGGTGGCCTTCCGGCTGGAAGCGGGGGCCACGCACGGCTACCTCAACCACTCGGCCGCGCTGGGGATCGTGCGGCAGGGGCTAACATTCCTTGCGGCGGAGCTGGCCTCTGCAAAGCCCTTTCAATGATTGAAATCCGTAGTTTGCGCCCGCCCGGTGATCCGACAGTCTTAGGGGAGACGCCGGGCAGCATGGAACCGGCGCACAAGTTAATCAGTGCATCAGGTGAACCGGCGCAAGAAAACGGATGGAGTCGACGATGACGGAAGGTCGCGTGCTGAGCGGCATCGAATTCGCCCGCGCGGGCGACGACGGTTCCCGCCCGCTGCTGCTAGACCTCTATCTTCCCGGTCCTGAAGCCGGGGCGGCTCCCCGGCCTGCGGTGGTCCATTTCCACGGGGGCGGCTGGCGCATGGGGGAGCGGTCTTCCCTGGGCCCGGTCCTGGACGGATTCGGCATCAGCGCCTTCGAAACGCTCACTGACGCCGGATTCGTGGTGGCATCGGCCGACTACCGGCTTAGCCGGGAGGCGCACTTCCCGGCCCAGCTGCACGACGCGAAAGCCGCCGTCCGCTGGCTGCGGAACCATGCCGCCGACTACAACGTGGACCCGGCCCGGATCTACGCGTGGGGCGACTCCGCGGGCGGCCACCTCGCCAGCCTGGTGGGTCTCACCGCCAATGCCGACGGCGCCAATGCCGACGGCGCCAATGCCGACGGTGTCGATGTTGGCGCCGACGCTGCCGTTGCCGCGGTGGCAGCCTGGTACCCGCCCACAGACCTGGGCAGGATGGCCGAACAGAGCCTGCCGGCCGCGGTCGCCAGGGCCGATGATCCCGGATCCCGCGAGGAACTCCTTGTCGGTGCCGTGCTGGCCGACGAGCCGGCGAGGGCGGCGGAGGCCAGCCCCATCAGCTACGCCAGCCGTTCGGCGCCGCCGTTCTTCCTGGCGCACGGAACCTCTGACCGTTTTGTTCCGGCCGCCCAGTCAGCGTCGCTGGCTGCCGCGCTGGAAGGTGCCGGCGCCGCCGTCGAACTTCTACTGATTGAGGGTGCGGACCACATGTGGATCCTCCCGGACCACAGCCAGGCCGCGGCCGAAAAGGCGATGGCAGCAACCGTGGCCTTCTTCCTCCGGCAATCCCGGCCCCCGGACACCCAGGCCACCTGACCGGCCACTCCACAACAGCACTCCAATATTCGGCCAAACGCACCTGCACGGGCTCTCCAGCTACAGGGTTTCTAACTACTGGGCCTCTCATTGCCGTGCCCACCTACCAACCACCGCCCGTTCCGGGCGGCACCAGAAAGGCCAACCACATGCAGTACATAGGCATCAATCACGACGGCGGCGCATGGGCGGCTGCCCTCCTCGGCTCACGGGTGGTTCCACTGGCCCCGGTTCCTGACTTCTGGGCCGATGCCGCCGGTTGGCAGGAGAAAGCGCGCTCCCTGTCAGCCGACGCGCTGGCGGACGAAGCCGGTGACGCTGCTGACTCGCTGGACCGGGCAGACGTCACCCAGGTCCCGCTGGTGCCTGCCTCGGCCCGGGTGATCTGCGTTGGCCTGAACTACAAGGCCCACGCCGCGGAAGGCAGCTTCAAGGACCAGGAACTGCCTCCCTACCCCACACTGTTCGGGCGCTGGACGGCTTCCCTTTCGGTGGGAAACGTGCCGGTCCCCGTACCCGCGGGCGAAGACGGCCTGGACTGGGAAGGTGAGGTGGCCGCCTACATCGGCCAGCGCGTGGAAGCCGCCGACGAGGCCACGGCCGCAGACTCGGTCTTCGGCTACTCCACCTTCAACGACCTCACCGCCCGCCGGGCCCAGAAACTCACTTCCCAGTGGACCCTGGGCAAGAACGGCGACTTCAGCGGACCTCTCGGACCGCTGGTCAGCCGTGATGAAGTGGGCGACCTGCGCGACGGCCTGCAGGTCCGCACCCGGGTGAACGGCACCGAAGTCCAGAACGGCAACACCAAGGACATGGTTTTCTCCGTCCCGGCCATCATCGCGCTGATCAGCCAGACGTTCACCCTGCACCCAGGTGACATCATCGCCACCGGCACCCCTGAAGGCGTGGGCTATGCCCGGACCCCGCAGTGGCTGCTGCAGCCCGGGGACACCGTTGAGGTGGAAATCGACCGGCTGGGGACCCTCACCACGCCCATAGGCACACCGGACCTCAGGGCGAGGGCCTGATGACCGCCATCGAGAACGCCTCCCTGGCGGACCTGCCGGAGGACATCCCGGTCCTGATTGCCGGAGGCGGGCCCAGCGGGCTATTCCTGTCCCTGGACCTCGCCCGGCGCGGCATCCCCAGCATCGTCATCGAACCCCGGACATCCATCGATCCGGACAGGCCGCGCGCGAAGACCACCAACGCGCGCACCATGACGCACCTGCGCCGGCTGGGCCTGGCGGACACCCTGCGGAACGCGGCGCCCCTGCCTGTCTCCTACGCCCAGGACGTCATCTTCTGCTCGGGGCTGACAGGAGACGCCGGGCAGGAGATCACCCGGTTCCGCCAGGCTTTCCAACTGGTTCCAGGCCGCTACGAACAACAGCCCGAGTGCGGGCAGCAGGTCCCGCAGCCCGTGATGGAAAACGTCCTGCGGGACGCCGTGGCAGGATCGCCGCTAGCCACGCTGCTGACCGGGCTGAGCGTTGGCGACGTTGACTACGGCCACCGAAGTTCCAGCCTGGACTCGGGTCCGGACAGCCCGCGAGCCCGGGTGGACGTCTCCGACACCACCGGGCGCCGCCGCGCCGTCGAGTGCCGTTTCCTGGCCGGTGCCGACGGCGGATCCTCCGCCGTCCGGCGCAGCCTTGGCATTCGGTTGGAGGGTGGCTCGGCGGAACTGTCCAACATCAGCGTCCTGTTCCGCTCCCGGGACCTGGGCGACGCCATCACCCTGGATCCCGCTGTTCAGTACTGGGTCCTGGGGCCGGGCGTGGCCGGCATGGTGGGCAGGATGGACCTCGAGGGCACATGGTGGGCCATCATCCAGGGCGTGGACGGGCGTGAGTCCTTCGACGCCACCGCACTGGTGCGCTCACTCGTGGGTGCGGAGGTGGAGCTTGAGATTCTCGCCACCGACCCCTGGACGGCGCGCATGCTGCTGGCCCCCAGTTATGGCAGGGACGGCGGATACCTTGTGGGCGACGCCGCGCACCTGAACCCGCCCTGGGGCGGCCACGGCTTCAACACCTGCATCGGCGACGCCGCCAACCTGGCCTGGAAGATCGCCGCCGCCCAGGAGGGCTGGGGTGGCCCGGCACTCCTCGGAAGCTACGAACTGGAGCGGCGCCCGGTGGCCGAACGGACCATCCGGGACGCCGCCGCCAACGGACAGGCTCTCGCGTATCACTTCGCGGACCCGGCCCTGCGCAGCGGCGGAGCTGCCGGCGAGGCTGCGCGGCTCCAGGCAAAGGAGGCGCTCGCGGTCAAGCAGAGCGAATTCGATTCGCTGGGTCTGGTTTTGGGCTACGACTACTCTTCCTCACCCCTGACTGTCCCGGACGGCTCGACCGTCCCGGCCAAGGACCCCATCCGGTACGTTCCCTCGGCCAGCCCCGGCGCTCTGCTGCCTCACGCCTGGCTGGACCGCTCGACGTCGCTCTACGACATCCTTGGCCCCGGCTTCACGCTGCTCGTCGACGCCGGGAGCCTTGCCGGCGTGCCAGCACAGGTGGTCTATGAGCCGGTGCTGGCTGCCGCAGCCCGGCGCGGCATTCCGGTAACTGTCGCCGCCGTCGGGCCTTCCGACGACGGGACCTCCATGGCCACGCACTGGCAGGCTGACGCCGTCCTGGTCCGCCCGGACCAGCACGTCGCGTGGCGGGGGACCGACCCGGCGAAGGCCGCCGCGGCCATTGGCGTAGCCGCTGGCTGGCCGCTGGCCACACCATCCGAAGATCCAGAAAGGAGTTCGCGTGTCCGAGCCGTCATTCCGTGACTATCTCTACCCGCCCGACCACCCGAGGGTGGCGCAGATCCGGGGCCTTGATGCCCGGGGCTATGCCGAGGCGGCGAAGACCGACTCCTTCGCGGGTCCCATGATCCACGGCTGGGCCGCCCAGTATCCCGAGCCTTTCACGGGGGTGACCAGCGACGGCGTCCTCCGGCCCGGGCTATACCACCTCGAGCCGGCACCGGCGGGGGAGGAAGCGCCCGCGGCCGCGATGACCTCCGCCGCCCGGGATCTGTTGGCCGGCCTTACCCCGGCCCAGGTCCGTCGGCTCCGCTACGGCGTGGACGCCCACGAATGGCAGAGCTGGGCCAACCCGGAATTCATGCAGCATGACACGGGCCTGCGCCTGGACGAGCTGTCCCCGGACGTCCGGGAACGGATCCTGGCCGTCGTGGAAGCAAGCCTGAGCCCGGCCGGGTACGGGCTGGTCCGGAACCTGATGCGGATCAACGGATTCCTCGGCGCCCTCGTGGAGCTGCCGGAACTCATGAACGAGTACAGCTACAACTTCGCCCTCTACGGTGAACCGTCGGAGACCGCCCCGTGGGGCTGGCAGCTCTTCGGGCACCACGTGGCGCTCAACGTCCTAGTGGCCGGAACGCAGCTGGTGGTCTCCCCGGTGTTCCTGGGCGCTGAACCGGACGTGATCGACGCCGGACCGCACCAGGGCGTGGCGGTTTTCAAGGAGCGGATCGCCCTGGCCCGGCGACTCATGGAGTCCCTGCCCGGGCCGCTGCGGGAGCAGGCCACACTCTTCGCGGGCATGCAGGATCCGGCGATGCCCGAGGGCCGGCTGCACCCCGGGGACGAACGGCACCTGGCCGGCTGCTTCCAGGACAACCGGGTGATTCCCTACGAGGGCATCCCGGTCAACGCGATGCCCGCCGCGGCACGCGCGATCCTGGACGAGCTCGTGGCGGACTTCATCGCGGTCCTCCCCGACGGGCCGCGGTCCGCGCGGCGTCGGGAGATCGCGGGGCACTGGGATGAGGCCTGGTTCTGCTGGATCGGCGGATGGAAGGGCCAGGACGCCTTCTACTTCCGCCTGCAAAGCCCCGTGCTGGTCATGGAGCTGGACCACCACACCGGGGTCTTCCTGAGCAACGACACCCCGGCGCCCTTTCACATGCACACAGTGATGCGCACGCCCAACGGCAACGACTACGGCCGCGCCCTGGTGCGTCAGCATCAGGAGGCGGACCAGCCTCAGGAGGCCGGCCGGTTTCAGGGAGTCGGCCAGGCCGGAAGCTGAATCCGCAGCCACCGAATAGACACCCCCCGAATAAACACCCAGGGTCCGGAACTCCGAGGAGTTCCGGACCCTGGGTGTTGGCCGAGCAGAGTTCCTTAGCGGACTAGATGTCCAGCGCTGCCTAGATGTCCAGCGCTGCGCGGCGCTGCGGCGGGGGACCCACCACCGTCAGGTCCATCTCAGCCTGGGCCCGGCCGAATCCCGCCATGTCCATGTAGGGCTCGCCGCCCTCCGTGTACATGTAGTCCTCGGTGGGCTTGTTGAAGTATTCGAAGAAGCCGTTGAAGACCGACGGCGTCAGGAACCCGACCATCTGGGTGTTGTGGGAATCGAAGGCGAAGGAATGGATGGTTCCGGCCGGAGCGTGAAGGAAGTCACCCTTGGTGAGCAGCACCTCGCGGCCGTTGGCGTAGATCCACATCCGGCCCTCCGTGCAGAGGAAGTTTTCCGTGTGCTGTTCATGGAAATGCAGCGGAATATAGCCGGACTTGGCGCCCTTGGTGTGGACGGCAAAGTAGTTCGACCCTGTGTTCGCCGGCCGGGACAGGTACGTGAACATGGTCTGGTAGCTGACCAGCCGTTCGCCCTCGCCGGCACTGAGGAAGTACGGGCTCTGGGCGGCCGGCAGTCCGGCGTCCTGCCGGAAGGACGGGGCCACCCGTTCGACGTCGGGGAACGTCATGCCGAATTCAGCGCCCACCTCGACGCCCTCCCGCAGGCTGAGCTTTCGTCCCGCCGTGACTGGCGGGACGTGCGAATCGATGGGGGTGCCGACGCGTTCGTAGTAGGCCTCGGCGCCGCCGGGAGTCATCCAGTTCAGGAACCGGGTGTAGTGGCTTGCCATCCGGTACGCGTGCGGGGTTCCTGGCGGGATCACCACGGAATCCCCGGGAGTCAGGATCCGGCTTTCGCCCGGCAGCCAGACATGCAGGATGCCGTCGAAAACGTACAGCGTCTTGTGTTCCACGGCGTGGGTCACAAACGGCGATTCGGCCCCCATGCCGCCGGAGATGTAGGCGGCGCTGAAAATTCCGCCGGTGTCCGCCGCCCGGGCGATGACCGTGACCAGCTGGCCGTTGATCTCATAACGGGCGCCCTCGCCCGACGCCATGTAGTACGGGACGGCGTCGCCGGGCAGCACATTCGCCACCGGGAGCTGCTTGTTCATTTCCTCAACGCTGAGGGACATCGCATCCTTCTTTCCTGTCAGTGGACCGCGGGCTGTCCCCAAGACTGCCTTGGATTATCCGCCGCAACGACATCCATTTCCAATGGATGAAACACTTCTGCCGCTTCGCACTGCGCTGCTGGACGCCAGGAGGCTGTTTGGCGGCGGCACGCGCGTGGCGGATCTAGGCGCCAGCGGCGTTTGCCGATACGGTCCAAAGTCCCTGTTTTCGTGTCTGTCCTCCCGGCTACTCTTGCGTGAGGCGCATGGCGGTCCGTGATGCGAGCCGGTGCGCCTTCAGCCAAGAACAATGGGGGGTACGTTGTCCAACGATTCAGCCATGGCCTGGCTTCCCGGTGATGCGGGCCGCATAGCGGCGGCAGAGCCTTCCGAACGGGGCGACGCCGTCGCCCCGTGTTGGGACCGGGTCATCCCGCCGCCGTCCGCGGGTGCCAGTCGCGTTGCGTACTGCCGCGACCATTGGCCGCCCCTGTAGGGGCACGGCGGCGGCAGGGCACCGGTGGCGGCCTTATTCCTACCCCGCGGCGCGCCGGGGTGGCCTCGCGCACGGCGTTGTTGGCTGCTATTTACCTAGGATTTACGTGGCCGGCCTTGTGGGCGTTTCTAGGCCGCAGCGAGACTAATAAGACGCAGCTGACGTCATCTGTTCAGCAGCGAGGACAAACCAAACCAGTGGGCAGCAGCGACGCTTTCCCCGTCTCTCCGTGGCGATGATGCCCGGACGGGGAGCCCGCAAATCGGAGGATCGTCATGGCCGGCACATTTGAACTCTTCGTAGATGCTGATGCGTGCATCAGGTTCCGGCTCAGGGCACCGGATGGGGCGGTACTGGCCGTCTCTAAGGCGTTTGCAGACAAGCCCGCTGCGGTTGCCGGCATCAGGGCCATGCGCGAGTACGCCGGCATGGGGCTGATCAGTGACCTGTGCCCGGAAGAGTTGCCCGCAAGTCCACCGGCACCGCGGACAAGGACCGCCCCCACACCGGTACCTGGCGTCGACCGGCGGGTGCACGACAACGATCTCCGGATCCGCGCCCGGGCCCTCCGCCGCCCGGCGCACGGGCCGGGCGCGATCGGCGTCGGCTGATCCGGCAGGTGACGGCTGATCCGGCAGGATAAGCGGCAGCCGGGGCCCGACGGGCCGAGGCTGACCGATTCAGGCCGATGCTTGGATGCCGAGGCGCTGTTAGGGGTCCATTCCAGCGTGCACCGGAACGAACTCGATCTTGTTCGCGGGCTGGACCGTTTTCTTGGGGGCCCGCGAAAACCCTTTGGCGTCCAGGTGGTTCTGGGCCCGGTACTCGGCCAGGGCCTCGTCGTAGAGGCCGTTGAGCCGGTGCCCGGAGTAGACCTGCTCTGAGCCGTCGGTGAACGTGATGCTGATCAGCGACTTTTCCGGGAAATGCCTGTTCATACGGATGAAACCCTCGGTGTCTTGCTTGAGGTTGATCATGTGGTTCCCACTTTCGTGATCGAGTTGATCCAGTCTCCCGCCTTCGCTGTATCTAATCCAACCGGTCTCTAGTCCAACCGGCCAAGCCCACTCGTCGAAGCCACCCGCCCCAACCGTTGGCAATACCGACGCCGCCAAGGTCATTGCCTTCGGCTCCCTGGTGGGCCTGACCACCTTCATCATGGTGCTGCTCATGGGCCTGTCCCTCGTGGTCCTCGCGATGAGCCGCGACGGCCTGCTTCCGCGCTCCCTGTCCAAGACCAGCGCCGCGCGAAGCGTCCCGACCTTAACCGGCCTTCCGCGTCCCGTTCGGCAAGGTGCTCCCGATCGTCTCTGCTGTCCTGTTCCTGTACCTCATGACGAACCTCGCCGTGGAGACCTGGATCTTCTTCGCGGTCTGGCTAGTGATCGGCATCGCGATCTACTTCGCCTACGGCCAGCGCCACTCCAGGCTGAACGAAAAGTTCGCGAAGGCCCGCGCCTCGGTGGACGGCCCGGGCACGGCAAACGCCGTCTAGGCGGCCGAACCGGCCGCGGAGAGCGACGAGGACGCGCATACCCGCTCCTGACCGGGAGCAGTCGGTCCCGGTCATCGAAGTCGCCGGGACCGTGCGAATTCGCTGGAAACTTCCGGCGTGCTCGCACGGTTCCGGCGACTTCGGCGTTTGGCATGCGCCCGGCGAAGCCACCCAACCCAACAGAGACGCCACCTGCAGCCTGGGCATGAATTGCAGAGACAATGGAGGCGTGACTTCCGCGACCGCACCCCTGGACCCAGCCTGTTCCAAGGGCCTCTTTGACCTCGGCGCCATCGGGGCGGGCCTGACCTTTGCGGAATCGCTGGGCGCCCTCGCAACGGCGCTGCAAGCCGGCGGTGCCGGGGCGTCCGCGGTGGTGCAGGCTCCTCCTGGCACGGGCAAGACGACGCTTGTGCCGCCGCTGCTGGCCAACATCGCAAACGGCAACACCGCGAACGGCAACACCGCGAACGGCGGGCGGGATGGGCGCGGGCGCCGTCCGCGGATCGTGGTCACCCAGCCGCGCCGCGTCGCTGCCCGTGCGGCCGCCCGGCGCCTGGCCGCCTTGGACGGCACCCTGCTCGGTGACCGCGTGGGCTACACGGTCCGCGGGGAACGCCAGACGGGTCCTGGAACCTTAATCGAGTTCGTTACCCCCGGCATCCTGCTGCGCCGCCTCCTAGCGGAGCCGGGGCTCGAGGGCATCGACGCCGTGATCCTCGACGAGGTCCACGAGCGCGGGCTGGAGACCGACCTCCTCCTCGGCATGCTCATCGAAGTCCGCGAGCTGCGGGGTGACCTCACGCTCGTGGCCATGTCGGCGACCCTCGACGCGCCCCGCTTCGCGGCACTGATCGGTGAAGCGGCGGCCGGAAACGACGGCGGCGGCCCGGCACCGGTTGTCGACTGTCCGTCCGCACTGTTCCCGCTGGAGGTGGAATGGGCCCCCGCGTCGGTGCCGCGGCTGGACGAACGGGGGGTGGCCCGGGCCTTCCTGGACCACGTGGCCGACACGGCCGCTGCGGAGCATGCCGCCGCGCTGGCTGCCGGACGGGACATTGACGCCCTGGTGTTTGTTCCCGGCGCCTGGGAGGTCTCCTACATTGCCGCGCGGCTGCGCGGCCGGAGCGGCGCTGAGGTCCTGGAGCTCCACGGCCAGGCCGGCCCGGCGGAGCAGGACCGCGCCGTCTCCGGGCGTGAGCCCGGCGGGGCTGCCCGGATCATCGTTTCCACCGCACTCGCCGAGTCCTCCCTCACAGTCCCGGGCGTCCGGCTGGTGGTCGACTCCGGGCTGTCCCGCGAGCCGCGCCGAGACGCCGGCCGCGGGATGTCCGGCCTCGTGACAGTGTCCTGCTCCCGGGCGTCCGCGGAACAACGCGCCGGCCGGGCCGCGCGCCAGGGCCCGGGCACTGTGATCCGCTGCTATGACCAAAGGGCCTTTGGCGCCGCGCCGGCCCACCAGTCGCCGGAGATTGCGGCAGCCGACCTGACCGGTGCTGCCCTGCTCCTGGCGTGTTGGGGAGCCCCCGGCGGCCGGGGACTCGCCCTGCCGGACGCGCCGCCCCAGGCCGCCATGGACGAGGCCGTTGAAGTGCTGCGGGAACTCGGCGCCGTCGCTCCCGACGGTCACGCGACCGAGCTGGGCAAGATCCTGGCCCGGGTCCCGACGGACCCCAGGCTTGCCCGCGCCCTGCTGGACGGCGCCGCGACGGTGGGCCACCGCACGGCGGCCGAGGCTGTCGCCCTGGTCTCCGGGGACCAGCGCGCCCCGGGCGCGGACCTCACCCGCCTGGTCGCCGCGCTGCGGACGGGCCGGGATCCCGGGTCCCGGCGCTGGGCGGAGGACGTCCGGCGGATGGAGTCGATCGCGCGCCAGGAGTCCTCCGGCGTCGGGCCCCAGAAGTCATCCGGCGTCGCGCCGGCTGGGGCGGTGAGCGCCGCGGAGGCGATCGGGTTCGTCGTCGCGCTGGCTTTCCCGGACCGGGTGGCGCGCCGCGTTCCCGGCGAGGGTCCGGCACAATACCTCCTCACGTCCGGAACGCGGGCCGGGTTGCCGGCCGGCAGCCCCCTGTCCGGGCACGACTGGCTGGGCGTTGCCGAAGTATCGCGCGCGCAAGGGCGCGACGCCGCGGGGACCGGCGCCGTCATCCGCTCTGCGGCGCCGCTGACGGCGGACACCGCAGAGGCCGCCGCCCGCAATCTCCTGAGCGAAACGCTGCAGGCACGGTTTAGCCACGGCCGCGTCTCGGCCCGGCGCGAGCGCCGCCTGGGCGCGATCGTGCTCTCGTCCACCCCGGTACGGCCTTCTGCGGAGGAGGGCCGCGCAGCTGTGGCCCGCGCCTTGGCGAGCGAGGGGCTGGCGACCATCGGATGGTCGACGGCGGCGGACGGCTTGCGCCGCCGTCTTGCCCTCCTGCACCGGGAGCTGGGCGGGTCCTGGCCCGACGTTTCCGAGCCGGCGCTGCTGGCCCGGCTGGACGAATGGCTGGCCCCGGAGCTCGCGGCACTGGCCGGCGGGGCATCCACGGGCGGCATCGACCTCGCCGGCCCGCTGAGCCGGCTGCTGCCGTGGCCCGAGGCTGCCCGGCTGGGTGAGCTGGTACCGGAAGCGCTGGCGGTCCCCAGCGGGTCACGGATCCGGATCGATTACCCGGACGCGGGAGACACCACCGGCAGGCCGGTAGTGGCCGTCAAGCTGCAGGAGTGCTTTGGCTGGGCCGAGACGCCGCGGCTGGCCGATGGGCGCGTGCCGGTGCTGTTCCACCTGCTCTCGCCGGCCCGCCGGCCCCTGGCCGTGACGGATGACCTCGCATCGTTCTGGTCCGGGCCCTACGCGCAGGTCCGGGCGGAAATGCGCGGCCGCTATCCCCGGCATCCGTGGCCCGAAGACCCGTGGACCGCGCCCGCGACAGCCCGGACCAAGCCCCGGAGCTGACCGCCGGCGCCCGCAGCCGGGCGCCGGCGGCTGAGCTCTCGCGCCGCCCGGGCAACAGGGGCATGATGAAGTTGCACGACGCCGGCGGACCGCCAGGCCCGCGGGACGCCGGGCAACCAGGCCGGTCAACGGGACCTCAGCCAAGCGATGAAGAGTGATGGCCATGCATCTTGCGTTCGTCTCCATTCCCGCCTACGGACACGTGAACCCGACCCTGCCGTTGGTGGCGGAGCTGGTGGGCCGGGGGCACAGGGTTACGTACTTCACGTCGGCCGACTTCGGACCGCAGATCCGCAACGCCGGCGCGCTTTTATACGCTTCTGGCGGGAACTGGATGGCGTCAATGCCAGGCCTGGCGCCGGGGCAGCGGGCGCAGGCGCACCTAATGCTGCCGATCATGAACCGGGTGTTCGAGGACATCAGATCCAGCTTTCCGGCACTGGTGGACCGCCTGCGGCAGGACCCGCCGGACGCCGTCTGCTTTGACGCGATGACCCTCAGCGGCAGCATGGCCGCAGAAAAGATCGGTGCCCCGGCCATTGCCCTCATGCCCACCTATGCCAGCAATGAACATTTCTCGCTGAGGTCGCTGATGCCTGCCCCGCCACCGGGAGGCGCCGATGAGATGGCGAAGGTTGCGCTGGCCATGGGCCGATTGCTGGCGGAGTTCGCGGCCGAGCAAGGTGTGCGTACGCCGCGGTTGTTCGACGGCCCGCCTGCGCCGTTCAACATCGTGTTCCTTCCCCGCGAGTTCCAGCCCATGGGGGAGACTTTCGATGACCGGTTCCGGTTTGTGGGGCCCAGCGTGGGCGGCCGGGACAGCGACGGCGAATGGGTCCGTGCGGGAACGGGTCCGCTGCTCTTCATTTCGCTGGGGACCACTCCACTGAACAGCCGGCCTGACTTCTACCGGATGTGCCTTGACGCCTTCGGCGGCAGCGATTGGGACGTCGCCATGGCCGTCGGGGACCAGACCAACCTCGCCGATCTCGGGGCTATCGCACCAAACGTCGAGGTCCGGCCTTTCTTCCCGCAATTGCAGATACTGCGCCAAACCGCTGTCTTCATCACCCACGCCGGCATGAATTCGACCATGGAGGCACTCTATTTCGCCGTCCCGCTAGTGGCCGTGCCACAGCAACCGGAGCAGGTTGCCACCGCCCGCCGGCTTGAAGAACTGGGTCTCGGCCGGCACCTTGCGGCGGCAGACGTCGGGCCCGAGGCGCTCCGGGCCGCAGTCGCCGCGCTGCACACTGACGCGCAGGTCCGGCGGAAGGTGGCCGCAATGAGCGAGATTGTCCGCAGCGCGGGAGGGGCCGTGGCGGCCGCCGACGCCATCGAAGCGCGTGTGCGCCACGGGGCGGGCCGGTTCGGCAACGTCGGCTAGGAGAGTACGTTCGCGGGATTTTCGCCGTGTGTCTTCAGGAACTCAGCCACCGTGGCCGCCAGGGACGCCCCCGCCTCGTCGGCACTGCGCTTGGCGCCGGCAACGGCAAAAGAATGGTCGCCGCCCTCGCGCCACTCCACGGTCGCGGAAGGCCCGATTCTGCCGGCCACGGCCTCCAGGAGTTCCGGGGTGGCGAAGGTGTCCCGCGTGCCCTGCAGGAAAAGCATCGGCAACGTCAGTCCGTAGAGGTGCTCATCGCGAATTTTTTCCGGTTTGCCGGGCGGGTGCAGCGGATAGCCCAGGTAGACCAGCCCGGCAGCCGGCATGCCTTCCGCCACGGCCATTGAGGCCATCCGTCCGCCGAAGGACTTCCCGGCGGCCCACAGTGGCCGTTCGGCGGACCGGGACGCAGCGGCGTCCATGGCCGCGCGCCAGGCTGCGATTGCCGCCGGCGGCCTGTCAGGGAACTTCCGTCCTGCCTCGCGGTAGGGGAAGTTGAAACGCAAGGTGGCGACGCCAAGGTCGTTCAGGGCGCGGGTGAAGCCCACGAGGAACGGATGGTCCATCCCCGCACCGGCGCCGTGGGCAACAACCAGGGTGGCGAAGGAGCCGTCGGGCTCGGCAAAGACGCCTGACACTGTGGCGTCGCCGACCTCAATGGTGATCGGGAACTCGGGCGTTGTCATGCGTCCATCATGCCGGTTCAAGGGACGTTCCGCTTCACGGCGCCTGCCACACCGCTCTTCCGCGCTGGGGTTCCATTCCGTGACCACGACGCCGCACGCCGGTTCGCCGCCGTCCGCCCGCTGTGCTAGTTGCGCTCTTCAACTGTCCCCGCCGCCGGGGTAGGTTGTCCCCATGGCCAAGGAAGAAGTCCACCTCACTGTCAGCGGTCCGCACGGCGACCGGGAGTTGCGGGTGTCGAGCCCGGCCAGGGTCGTCTGGCCCGGACTGGGACTCACCAAGCTGGACCTGGCCCGGTACATGGTGGACGTCGGGGACGCCTTCCTGGCGGCGAACGGGGACCGGCCGGTGACGCTGCAGCGGTTCAAGGACACGGTGGACGGCGAGCAGTTCTTCTCCAAAAACCCGCCAAAAGGTGCCCCGGATTTCATCCGTTCGGTCGACGTCGTCTATCCCAGCGGACGCTCGCATCCCCAGTTGGTCATTGACGAAATCGCCGCGGCGGTGTGGGCGGTGCAGATGAATACCGTGGTCTTCCACCCGTGGCCCTCCAGGGCCGGCAATCCGGACAACCCGGACCAGCTGCGCATCGACCTCGACCCGCAACCCGGTACCGGGTTCGCGGAGGCCGTTCCGGTCGCGCTGGAGTTGCGGCGCGTCCTCGCGGAGGCCGGGCTGGACGCCTTTATTAAGACCTCAGGCAACCGGGGGCTCCATGTCTTTGCTCCGATCGAGCCGACCCGGGAATTCCTGGAGGTGCGGCACGCGGTCATCGCGGCGGCCCGCGAACTCGAGCGGCGCCTTCCCGACCAGGTAACCACCGCCTGGTGGAAGGAGGAACGCGGCGCCCGCATCTTCGCCGACTTCAACCAGGCTAACCGCGACCGCACGATAGCGGGTGCCTACAGCCCGCGCGCACTCCCCAACGCGACGGTGTCGTGCCCAATCCGCTGGGAGGAGCTCGCGTCCGCGGATCCGAGTGCCTTCACGATCGTCACCGTGCCGGAGCGGCTCAAAGCCTCCGGCGATCCGTGGGAAGGCATGCATTCGGGCGGCGCGGGCACCGTCGATCTCCTCCTGGAATGGTGGGACAGGGACGTCGAGGCCGGGCTGGGGGAGCTGCCATTCCCGCCGGACTTTCCGAAGATGCCCGGGGAACCACCGCGGGTCCAACCCAGTCGGGCGCGCAACAACGGCTGACGGTTCACCGTCAAGGGACGAATCAGAGGCCTCTACCGTTGGTAGTAGTAGGCGGGCCCACGAGCCCATCATGTTCGGGGCAGTGGAATGTTCACACGGCCGTTTGCCATCGCCCTCGATGCGGCCTTGCCACCGGGAAGGCCCCCGGTTGCACACCCGGGCGCGGACAACGCCACCACGAGAAGGAGCCGGATTGCTGATTGTCTTGACGGGAATTGATGGATCGGGGAAAACGACCGCCGCACGGGCCACGGTCGCAGCTGCACGGCGGACGGGCAAGAAAGCGCTGCTGCTGAGGAACTACGCAGGCCGGCGCAGGATGTCCCTACTGAGCGCACAGTTCGGCATACAACTTCACCCACGGCTGGCGGACGCCGTAGAGACAGCCGTCCGCACTGCGAATGTGGTGGTTTCCCACGCCAGGGCGCACAGGCATCCGGGCCTGGTCATCATGGACCGCCACCTGCATTGCCAGCTTGCGCTGCGTCAGGCGCGCGGCCTTCCCCGGGGCCGGCTTCTTCCCTTTCTTCTAGCGAAGTTTCCGCAACCTGACGTTGTCATCCACCTCGTAATCGACCCGGAACAGGCCCATCAGAGAGTGCTGGCCCGCGGCACGGACACAGAAACGCTCGGTGAGCTTTACTCGTTGAGGGCCGCTTACCGGGCGATGCCCGAATACGCGCACTTCACCGAACTGGCTGCCTCGGGCACACCGGAGGAAGTGTTCTCCGACCTTGCGCTCGCCATCGCCGACGCCGGCAAGAGCCGAGGCGAACCGCTGGCCCCGACCCCATAGCCCGTCGCCGACGTCGTAATCCCATCCGTCAAAGCCCCCGCATCGAATTACCGGCATGAGCAAGTCGGAGAAGAAGAAGCTGCGGTATTGCGATTACTACTGCTTCATGTCGTTGAAGGACTTCGCGGCCTGGGTCGACGCGGACGACGACCGGGAACCCGTCATGTCGTACGCCTCGCCGCCTACCAGGTAAGTTCCTGGGCCTTGATTTCGTAGTGACCGTCACGCTGGGTGAACGTGGCCCGATACCCGCGCTTGACCCCGTTGACCACCATTTGGCAGTCCGTATGCGTGTTTACCTTGATGTCCCGGAAGTTCTTGCACTCCACACCGGAAATCGTGATGCCGGGGTCCTTGGGTTTGGCGCGGGCCTTGATCCGCTCGGCCAGATCCTTGCCGCTGGTCTGCGGATTGAAGACCACCACTGACGGCGGGGGAGTCGCCGTCACTGTGGTCGTAGGTCCCGGCGTGGCCGGAGGTGCAGCGCAGGCTGTCATCAGGAGCGCTCCGCCCAAGGTTGCTGCGCATGCGGTTCTGAATAAGTTCATCGTCGATCATGTCCATTCGACGCCGTCCACAGAGCGGCCTGAGACCCAGGCTGCCCACGCCAAACGATGCCCTGCCCGGCTTGGGGAATCCTTGGCCCTCCGACCCCAGCCCCCTGGCTCAGTGCCCCAGACCGTGCTAGCGGCGCGGGCGGACGGTGCGCAGTATGCCGCGAATCGAAACGCCGACGGCGCACACCAGCGGGGCCAACGCCACAAGCACCACTACGGTGTTGGGGCGGAACGCCATGCGGCCCGAGGCGCCCTTGGCGTAGACACCCAGAGGCAACACCAGGCCGCCGCCCCCGCCGCCACTTCCGCCGCCGGTCTGGGCGTCTTCGGTGTTGCTGCCTCCGCCGAAGCCGAACGTCACCACAGCGACGGGGATGACCTCTTCCCCCGCGATGTTCATGGCGGGGCCGTACGACCGGGAAACACCCACATTCTTGAACGTGTCCACGAGGGACGAGAAAGACTCAGACATAGGACACACCATAGGCAACCGCACCCGCAAGCGCCAGAGCCGCCCGCCGCCCCGCAGCAGGAAAAGGCGGCGGCAAAGGGCTGGCCGCAAGGGGCGGCAAAAAGGAAACGGGATCAAGGCTCTGGTTGCGGGCCGTGTCCTGCGCTTAGATTTGGAACTGCCGGGCTCAGCCCACGGCATTGGAGACGAGTCACGAGAATCGAGGCACTGGACATGGGGACATCCACGAATGCGGCTTCACGGCTGGCCGACGCATTGGCAATCATCCTTGGGACCGACGGGATCCCCCTGCGGCTGAAGGCCTGGGACGGCTCGGAAGCGGGCCCGGAGAATGCTCCCGTTGTCGTGTTCCGATCGCGGCGGGCACTTCGCCGGATGCTGTGGTCTCCCGGGCAGCTCGGACTGAGCCGCGCCTACGTGGCCGGTGAAATCGAGGCCCCCGGCGACATCTTCGCCGCCTTCGCCGCACTCAGCTCGGCCGGAAAATTCGCCGAGCCCGGACCGTTCCGGCCGCCGACACCCCGTGAGGTGTTTGCGCTGCTGAGGATTGCCGTCCGGCTCGGCGCGCTGGGACCGAACCCGGCTCCGCCGCCGGAGGAAGCCCGCGTGGGCAGGTACGGGAGACGTCACTCCAAGGGCCGCGACGCCGCGGCCATCTCCCACCATTACGACGTCGGAAACGACTTCTATTCGCTCGTGCTGGGACCGTCCATGGTCTACTCCTGCGCGGTCTGGGAGTCCGACGAAACCGGACTTGACGCCGCACAGGCGGCCAAACTCGATCTGGTCTGCCGCAAGCTGGGACTCAAACCGGGCATGCGGGTGCTGGACGTGGGATGCGGGTGGGGGAGCTTCGCACTTCATGCCGCCCAGCACTTCGGGGCCGACGTCGTCGGCGTGACGCTCTCGGTCGAGCAGGCGGCCATGGCCCGCAAACGGGCCGCGGACGCGGGGCTGACGGAGCGGGTGGACATCCGGGTGCAGGACTACCGCGATGTGGATGACGGGCCGTTCGATGCGATCAGTTCCATCGGCATGTCAGAGCATGTAGGACGCGAGCAGATCCAGCACTACGCCTCCCAGCTGCACGGGCTGCTCCGCCCGGGAGGCCGGCTGCTCAACCACGCGATCTCGTGGAACGCCGGACGGACCGCAGCGGACCCGGATTCCTTCATTCCCCGCTATGTCTTCCCGGACGGCGAGATGCTCAGCCTCTCCGACATGGTCGCTGCGCTCGAATCGGCGCACCTGGAGGTCCTGGACATTGAGGCGTTGAGGCGCCACTATGCCCTGACGCTCCGGGCCTGGGTGCGGAACCTTGAGGAGCACTGGGACGAGGCCGTGCGGTTTGCCGGCGTGGGCAGGGCCCTCGTGTGGCGGCTCTACATGGCCGCCAGCGCCCTCGGTTTCGAGGACGGCCTCACTGGCGTGAACCAGGTCCTGGTCCAGCGCCCCGGCGGCGCGGAACCCCCTTTGCGGCGTTCCTCATGGATCTAAGGCCGGTCCCGGCCCGTTGAAGCCGGGTCCGGCCCGATGAGGCCGTGTCCCGAATGCTGACCCGCGGACGGCGCGAAGCTAGGCTGTCATCATGAGCAATACCGAAGTTGCGCCTCAGGAAATCCTCTGCGAAACGGAGAGTACGCGCGCCGGCGTCGAACTCCTGGCCCCACGGCAAGTCCCGCTGGGCGGACCGAGGGCGATGGACGTGCGGCGCACACTTCCGCAGCGCCAGCGCAGCCTTATTGGGGCGTGGTGCTTCCTGGACCACTATGGCCCGGACCGGGTCGGCGATTCCGGCGGCATGAAAGTCCCGCGGCACCCCCACACCGGTCTGCAGACCGTCAGTTGGCTGTTCACGGGGGAGATCGAACACCAGGACTCGGCAGGTTTCCACGCAGCAGTACGGCCCGGCGAAGTCAATCTCATGACCGCCGGCCGCGGCATCAGCCACTCGGAATTTTCTACCCCGGACACAACTGTCCTGCACGGTGCGCAGCTGTGGGTGGCGCTGCCGGACAGGGCACGCCACATGGCACCTACGTTCGAGCACTATCGCCCGGAACCGGTCAGCGGAAGCGGATGGACCATGCGGGTCTTCTTGGGCACGCTCGCCGGGTCAGCCTCGCCGGTCGCCACCCACACACCCCTGCTGGGCTCGGAGATCCTGCTCGAGGCAGGGGCGGAACTGACCCTCGACACAGATCCATCCTTTGAACACGGCCTGCTGGTGGACTCGGGCAGCCTGGTCCTCGACGGCCACCCCGTCCCGAAAGACCACCTCGCGTATGTGCCGGCCGGGCGTGGATCCTTGACGTTGTCCGCAGGCCCGGAAGGGGCCCGTGTGCTCCTGATCGGCGGCGAGCCGCTGGGCGAAAAGATCGTGATGTGGTGGAACTTCGTGGGACGCAGCCACGACGAGATTGTCGCGTACAGGGCCCAATGGCAGGCCGAGATCGGCGCTGAAAACGGTTCTGCGGACGGTTCCGACGCCGGCCCGGCAGGGGCGGCCGTAGCAGGAAAGGGCCTGCGGTTCGGTCCGTTTCCGCCCGGGGGGCCTTCCGCCCTCCCGGCCCCGGCCCTCCCGAATGCGCGCATCCGGCCGCGCGGCTAGGGCGTGCCCGAGCCGTGCTCAGTGGCGTCCGACACCTACTCAATCCAATATCCTCAAGCCAGGCCACCGCGCCAACCCGCCCCATCCCAGGAGACCACGCTGACATGATCACCATCAGGAACAACCCGGAGCGCGGCCGTTTCGAAGTGTTCGACGCCGACGCAATGATCGGACAGGCCGCTTACGTGGATGACATCGCGGCAGACCAGCGGATTTTCTACCACACGGAGATCAGCGAGGAATATGGCGGCCGCGGGCTGGCCGGAGTTCTCGCCGCGCAGGCACTGGATGAGACTGTCGCCGCGGGCCTCACGATCGTTCCCGTGTGTCCCTACATCAAGAAGTACCTCGGCAAGCACCCCGGCTACGCGGCGAACGTCCTGGCGCCCACCCCGGCGCATCTGCGGTTCCTGAGCGCCTCGCTGGCTCAACGCGTCCGGTAGTAGCCGCCTCGAGACTCACGTGCGCCTCGACACTCACGTGTGCGCAACGAACCGCTCCACACGACGGTCGGGGATCAGCCAGATCGCGGCGACCACTGTGTAAGCGGCGATTCCCAGGAGGGGATTCACAAAGGTCAGCCCCATCCCCACGATGTACAAGACAGGCGATCCCTTGCCTTTCCAGTCCTGTCCCATGGCCTGATCCAGGGCACCACCGCGTCCCTGCTGGCTGATCAGCGCCGATTTCAGGATGTAGTAGGCAATGGCTGCGAGCAGCAGATTCAGTCCGTAGACGAGGACGGGGACCTGCGCCAGACCGGCGTCGTTAATCCATCGGGTGGTAAACGGGATGAGGGACAACCAGAACAGCAGGTGCAGATTTGCCCAGAGAACTCCACCGTTGATCCGCCCGGCCAAATGCAGCATGTGGTGGTGGTTGTTCCAGTAGATCCCCACATACACAAAGCTCAGCAGATAACTCAGCACCGTTGGAAGTTCGTGGAGCAACGCCGACCATGTCGGTTCCGCCGGGACATGAAGCTCCAACACCATGATCGTAATAATGATGGCCAGGACTCCGTCGCTGAAGGCCTCCAGCCGGTTCTTGTTCATGGGCCGCCTTTGATCAGGGCATCGTGGCAGATGCAGCGAGGAACTGCCGACGCCGTGACGTGCGGTTCGTAGGAAAGGTTACCGTCAAGTTTGTTTTTCGGCGAGGACAGGCTCAGCCTTCGGCCTCTGCTTCGAGTTCTGCCTCCGCCATTTCGAGGGCAAAGCCCAGTGCGCTGGCGAGGTTGCCGGCTGCCGCCACGATCCGGGGAGTCCCGACGATTGGAGCAACTGCGATGAGGATGCCTTGGACGTCCTCCAGGGTGATGCCGACGTCCATTGCCGTACCGGCGTTGAGCAGGTAGGAGGCGGCCGGGGCATCGACGGCTGCGAGGGCCGCGATCCGGGCCAGCATCAGTTCGCGCGGCCCGAGGGTGGAGCGTTCGAGCGACACGGCTGTGATGTCGGCGAGGGCGGCGAGGACGGGAGTTTCTTCTTCGGCCATGGTCATGTCTCCATCTGGTTGCGGTGTGGTGTGCCGAGTGGGCAACGAGAGCGGGTTTGCCCACTCGTTTGCAACGTAACCCGAGACAGTGAAGGAAGGCATCACCCGAACGGGATGAGCCGATTGCCAGCCCTTCTGCCGCGACCGGAACGGTCCGCAGCGCGTTGACGATTGCCCCGCGCCGGAGTTCGGCAAGGCATCGCCAACGCGTTGACGAGGGGCCGCTTCGGGGCCACAATCGCATTAGCTCGACCCAAGGCGCGCTCGCGCGCTCAGCAGGACTGACCCAGGCAATCAGTGCCGATGGCGGTTCCTGAAGTCAAAGGGAGGTCGCCGAGCATGGCCGAGAAGAAAGTCAAGCATCTTAGCGTCGAGGAACGCGAATCAAAAGGCAAGGGCGACCGGAAGAAAACGCCGGTCGCAAGCCACACAGGGTGGAAGCCCGCGTCCGACCGTCCCGATCCGGTGGCACTGCTCGAGGAACAGAACCTCACCCGGGAACAGGACCTCGTGCCGGTGCGCCACGGCCGGATGCTGGCCTCACCCTTCACGTTCTACCGCGGGGCGGCCAAGATCATGGCCGCCGACCTGAAGGACACGCCGCGGGCCGGCCTGCGCGTCCAGCTGTGCGGAGACGCCCACCTGTCGAACTTCGGAGTGTTCGCCTCGCCAGAGCGGAACTTGCTGTTCGACCTGAACGACTTCGACGAGACACTTCCAGGGCCGTTTGAATACGACGTCAAGCGGATGGCCGCCAGCTTCACGATCGCGGCGCGGAACAACGCGTTCACCAAGGAAGAAACACGCGACGCGACCCTTTCGTCGGTTCGGGCGTATCGCGAGGCGATGGCCGAGTTCGCACAAATGCGCACCCTGGACATCTGGTATGCCCGCCTGTCCGAGGAACAGCTGATGGAAGCCATCGACCTCGCCGTCGCAACCCAGAAGGGGAAGGCCCTCAAGAAGGCCGCCAAAGGCATGGAAAAGGAGGCGAAGCAGAACGTCGAAAAGGCCCACACCCGGGACAGCCTGCAGGCACTGTCCAAGCTCGCCGAGTTGGCGGACGGAAAGTACCGGATTGTCAGTCAGCCACCGATCGTCATCCCGGCCCGTGAGCTGGGAGAATCGTTCGGCATGTCCGGCGATGAGGTTGAGAACGCGGTTCGAGAGCAGCTCCGGTCCTACCGGATCAACCTGCCAGACGACCGCCGACACCTGCTCGAACAATTCGAAGTCGTCGACGTCGCCCGCAAGGTGGTGGGTGTCGGCAGCGTCGGCACGCGGGCCTTCATCGCCTTGCTCCAGGGGCGCGATCAACAGGACCCCCTGTTCCTCCAGGTCAAGGAGGCCACAAGGTCCGTGCTCGAGGACCACTTGCCGAAGAGCAAGTTCAAGCAGCCGGGCGAGCGCGTAGTGCGGGGCCAGCGGATGATGCAGGCCGCGAGCGACATCTTCCTGGGGTGGACCAAAGGCGTGCAGGACAACCGGTACCTGTACTGGCGCCAACTGCGTGACATGAAGGGCTCAGCCGTTGTGGAAGGGATGAAACCGCTCGGCATGACCTTCTATGCCGACGCATGCGGCTGGACCCTCGCCCGTGCCCACGCCCGGTCAGGCGACCCGATCGCGCTCTCCTCCTATCTCGGCAAGGGCGACAAGTTCGAGCGCTCCATCACCGACTTCTCCGAGCGTTACGCGGACCAGAACGAAAAGGACTACCAGGCCTTTGCCGACGCGGTCCGCTCCGGCCGCCTGGAAGCAACTGAGGGCCTCTGAGTCTGAATGTTCAGCGGAAGGCGGCGCCGTGGGTGAACGGCTCGAAGGACGACAGGTTTCGCTCTGGGTCGCCACGGCCGATGCCACCGGCTATCCTTCCTTGGACTCGGATCTCGAGGTCGACGTGGCCGTGGTTGGGGGAGGGATCGCCGGCCTGACTGCGGCACTGGCCCTTAAACGGGACGGTCACACCGTAGCGGTACTGGAGGCCGCGCGCATTGGCACCGGTGTCACGGGGCACACCACCGGCAAGGTGACCTCCCTGCACCGCCTCGTCTACACCGAGCTTGCGGCCCGGCACGGTCGGGACATCGCCGGGATGTATGGGCAGGCAAACCAGGCCGCGATCGAGCACATTGCGCGAGTCGTGGCGGAGGAGGGCATCGACTGCGACTTCCGCAGGGTGTCCAACTACACCTATGCAGAATCCGACGACGCCGTTGCCCGGGTCCGCGACGAGGCGGCCCTGGCCGGGAGGCTCGGCCTTCCTTCAGTCTTTACCTCAGAGACGCCGCTGCCGTTCGCGGTCCGGGGCGCAGTCCGGTTCGATGGCCAGGCGCAGCTTCACGCGGTGAAGTACCTTCAGGGCCTCGCCCGCGCAGTTGACGGCGGCGGAAGCCACGTGCTGGAGGACTCGCTCGTCACCTCGGTCCGCGATGGTGTGCCCGGCGTCGTCGAGACCGGGCGCGGCTCGGTAAGGGCGCGCGAGGTCATCATTGCCACCAACGTTCCTATCGGCGACGGAGGCCTGTTTGCGGAACGCTGCTACCTGCACCGCTCCTACATCGTTGCGTGCCTGGCGCCAGCAGCGCCGCTGGACGGGACCTTTATCAGCGTCGACGAGCCGATGCGCTCAATCCTGGCGATCGACGTCGACGGTTCCCGGTACGTTCTCACTGGCGGTGAGGGCCACCGGGCTGCCGAGAGCGCCGATGCCGGCGTCCGGTACCGCCGCCTCGCGGCATTCTCCCGTGAGCGCCTCGGCACCGGGGAGACCAGCTTCCGCTGGTCCACGCAGGACGCCATGCCTGTCGACGGGTTGCCCTATGCGGGGACTTTGACCCCGACGGCAGCCCACGTTCATGTGATTACCGGGCTGCGCAAGTGGGGCCTGACCAATGGCACCGCCGCGGCGCTGGTCCTGGCCGACACCCTGTCGGGGCGTCACAACCCCTGGGCGGCGGTATTCGACACCAATCGTGCTAGTGCGGATGGCCGGGCCGCTGGGAGCGGCCCCCAGCCGGAACATGCACTCCAACCGGAACAAGCATCCCAACCGGAACAAGCATCCCAACCGGACCAGGTACCCCGTGCCCAGCACCCGGACCAACCGACCGTCGCCGGGCTGCGCCCAGGCGAAGGGGCCGTAGTGGAGATCGACGGCGAAATGACCGCCGTCTACGCCGACCCCGCCGGGGACCTCCTCGCCGTTTCGGCCATCTGCACGCATCTGGGCTGCACGGTCGCGTTCAACGCGGACGACTCGACGTGGGACTGCCCCTGCCACGGCTCACGGTTTGCCGCGGACGGCGCGGTCATCCAGGGCCCGGCGGCGGCCAACCTGGCGCCGAGACCCGTACCCTCCCGCACGGCCACAGCTGTGGCAGGCCCGCCCCGCAGCCCCGTGGATTCCCCACCCGGCTGACTGCCCGCCTGACTGAAGAGCTCCGCCTGAGACGGCAGAGGAGGCGGACCCGTCATGCACCCGCCGGGGTTTCGGCGCATGAGGCGGGGGAGCCGGCCACCGGGTCGGGGCCTGCCCGCCGGAGCCGCTCCAGCTTGACGACGTCCCGCCCGAATGAATAGGCCAACAGTGCAAGCGCAGTGCCCAGGACCATGGCTCCCAGCGACGGAGGGACGCCGGGCAACAGTGCGAACAACAGGGCCGCGGGCTGGGTGGCTCCGATGACCCTGCGGACGGTGCTGGACGGCAGCGGGTCGTTCAGGGACGGCCGGAACCAGACTGCTGCGAGGAACGCGTAATACATCAGGCCGATGCCCAGGGGCCACGGTCCGAACGTTCCCGCCGCCGCGCAGGACAGCACCAGAACAAGCGCGGCGTCCGTATCCGAATCCAGCCGTGCACCCTCGGCCGTGGCTGACCCCGTCAACCGGGCCACCCGTCCATCCACGGCATCGAGCAGGAACGCTGCGGTGCCCAGCAGAACCACCAGAGAGCTTCCCCCGGTTCCGGATCCGGCGATCAAGCCAACCACCGTCTCGGCGGCACAGCAGGCCACGATGGTGGCCCTGCCCAGGGTGACGCGGTCCGCGGGGGTGGAAAACCGGGGTTTCCGCCGCAGAACGGAGCCCGCGGCCCGAAGGATCACCGCGGCGCCCGCCGCCAGGGCCAGGAACCAGAGAACAGGATCGGTGAGGACCGCCGTGCCGATCGAGGCCCAGACCACCAGATAGGCGGCGACGGCGCTCCCCGCATCCACGACGGAACTCCCCGCATCCACGACGGCACGGCGGGCGCCCACTGATCCCAGGCTAGCTCGCCCTGCGGCATCGGGCGGCGTGTCTGTCGACAGGTCTGAAGGCGGGCCTGTAGCCGTCCCGCCATCTTGTTGCATGCCTTGTGATATCGACTTCAGCCTGAACCACCCCGCCCACATGCTAGCAAGTCCGCTGTTCCGGCCTGTTCACTGCGGAGACGGGGCACGGCTAGGGGGCCTCCGCCGCCCGGCCCGGGCGAAGCCTACGGCCGCCAGAATTGCCCCGGCGCCTTCGGCCACTGCGCTAAGGGACTTCTCGAAGAACCAGATGGGCTCGTACATGGCGGGAAATGGCCCGAGCGCGGGAATATCCACGTAGCGGTACGCCACCACTGCGACGAAGGCACTGAACGCAACGACGAATGCGACGGCGTAGGCGGCCCTGCTTCCGCGCAGCAGTACATACACCCCGGACAGCACAGCCGCGGCCGATTCCAGCAGGAACAGATTGCCTTGGCCGATCCCCGCGGGGTTCCCCGCCTGATAGCCCGGGGCCAGATGGATGTGGACCGCGGCGTCAATGAACAAGGCAACGGCCGTGAGGATGCGCAAGGCCATCCCGGTTCCGCGGACCCGCTGGGACCTTCCGGGGCTTTGGGGGCTCATTTGACGATCGCTCATTTGACGATCAACGTTCCGTGCATGTTCGGATGGAAGGTGCAATGGTACGGATAGGACCCCGGCGTCGTCGGCGCGGTGAAGGTGGCGGTGCCGCCGCCTTTGACCTCCGCATCAAAGGCTGCGCCTTCGTCAGCCGTGACTGTATGCGGAGCGGTGTCCATATTGGTTACTGTGACCGCCGCACCCGGCGTCACGGTCAACGGGTCGCCGTAGGCGAAGTCTTTGATGGTGATCGTGGCGGCGGCGGTGCCCGCAGTCGGGCCGCCGCCGTAGACGGAGCCCGGTGGGGGCGCCGACGTCGATGCCGGTGTTCCGCTTCCGCTGGCGCACCCGCCGGTCCCCAGCAGGATCAGGACCAACCATAGCGACGGCAGCTTCCGGCGAGCATTCATAGCGCACCACCCCCAGCAGCTTGCGAAAAAGAGCCGATGAACGTACTAGTCTCATTGTGCTCCTACCCGGCACGAATAGAACCAGATCACCTTGAAACGCTGGACGCGGGGGATAGCGTAGTCACTGGCATGCATTCCATAGCGGCGCGGGAGGGAGATTTGCGTGAAGAGTGAAAGCAAGAAGTCCTGGTCCGCATCGATCACCGTGCTCATTGCCTTTGCGGCGAACGTTCTGGTCGCGGTGGCCAAGACCGCGGCCGCGCTCATCACCGGCTCGGCGTCCATGACTGCCGAGGCTGCCCACTCCTGGGCCGACACCGGCAACCAGGTCTTCCTGCTCATCGCCGAACGGAAGGCCGCGAGGAAACGGGACAAGGCCCATCCCATGGGCTACGGGCGCGAGGCCTACGTGTGGTCCATGATCGCCGCCTTTGGGCTGTTTACAGCCGGGGCGGTGGTGTCGGTGATGCACGGCATCCAGCAACTGCTCACCCCGGAACCCGCGGCAGACTATGCGATCGCCTACGTGGTGCTGACGGTCGCGTTCGTCTTTGAGGGTGTGTCCTTCATCCAGGCGTTCAGGCAGACCCGGAAGGCGGCACGCGAGCTGGACCGGAAAACCCTCGAACAGGTCCTAAAGAGTTCCGATCCCACACTGCGCGCGGTCTTTGCCGAGGACGGGGCTGCGCTGATCGGCCTGCTCATCGCCTTCGCCGGGATCTTCCTGCACCAGGTCACGGGCTCATCCGTGCCGGACGCCGTGGGGTCTATTCTCGTGGGTATCCTGCTTGCAGCGGTCGCCGTCGTGCTGATCGATCGGAACCGCCGCTTCTTGGTGGGGCAGGCCGTGACCAGCGATATAGAGGGCTCCATGGCCCGCCGCCTCCTGGAGCACCCCGAGATAGAGCGCATCACCTACCTGCATCTCGAGTACGTCGGCCCGCGCAAGCTTTACGTCGTGGCGGCAGTGGACATCCTGGGGGACCTCCGCGAACACGACGTCGCCGTGGCCCTGCGCCGGGTTGAACGCGAGCTTGAGGACCACGAAACTGTCGAGGAGGCCGTCCTAACACTCGCCACCGCGGACGAGCCCTCGTTGGTCTTCCCGGCCGTTTCAGGACACCGCTGACTCAGCCTCAGACGCCGTTCGCCGGCGCGTCCATTCGGGCCGGTGGCTGCAGACGCGCCCCCGAGGCCAGCAGCGCCTCGAGAACGGGGGACGGGCTGGGACTGGCCAGGAGGAAGCCCTGCCCCATGTCGCAGCCGAGGGAGCGCAGCAGGTCCAGCTGCCCCGCGTCCTCGATGCCTTCGGCTATGACGGCCAGATTCAGTTTCCGGGCCACTTCCAGGATCTCCTCGAGCATCGCTGCGGCCGGGGCGTCCCCAGGCAACCCGGACAGGAAGGCTCGGTCGATCTTGAGAATGTCCGCAGGCAACACCCGCGAGCGTGCTGAGCGAAGAGAACCCGGTCCCAAAGTCGTCGATTGCGATCCGGACACCGAAGCTCTTGAGCCGGTTAAGGGCCGCGACCCCGCCGTCGGCGTTCGTGGCCAGGGCAGATTCGGTGACCTCGAGGATCACCTTGCCGGCCTGTGAAGCGGGGTGGGTCAGAATGCGCTCAAGAGCATCAAGGTTCCGGTCGACCGTGCGCGGACAGGCCCTCCTGCCACGCGGTCCTGGCCTCGAGAACTGTGGCCCGCATGCCATACTCCGCCGGCAGGATCCCGGAGGCGGCATCGAACTGGGCGGAGATGTCCTGTTGCTGCTGCAAAAAGGACGACTTCGCGACGGGCTCCGCGGACAAGAGCTGGAGCCCGGCTTGTTCGTGGGCATCAAGGCCGGTCCGCAGCTCGGCGACGGCCTCCGACTCGAGGCGGTGCTGTGCGGCGGCGTGCTGGATCCGATCCGTGACCACACGGACGCCGAAGAGAGTTAGGGCGGCCCCGGCGATCAGGGCCACGAGTACCAGCATGAAGGCCATGGACCATTCCCGCTGCAGGCTCCCTGGGCGTGCGGGCCTCCCGGTCCGCGTCCGCGGGCGGGTCGTTCCCTCATCCGGCACGGCCGCCCGGGCGTCAGAGCGTCCCGGTGCATTGGCGGCGTTCGACGGCGACGCAGCAGCAGGGTCCGCCAACCCGCTGTTGGAGTTACTCATAATTAGCCTCCGGCCACGTGCCGGCACTCGCCGCATCGTCCATCAGGAGCGTAGCCGAACCGGCCCCGGCGGGTCATGTCCGGCGGCCCCGCGACACTATTGTGAAGCATGTGACAGAAGTGTATTCGGCGGACGGCCGACACGGTAGCGCAGGGGCCGGGCCTTCACCTGCCGGGCTGGGTCTCCTGCAGGTTAACTGAGGCAGTCGGCGCAGTACGCGTGGCCGGCCTTCTCTTTAGCAAGCTGGGACCGGTGCCGCACGAGGAAACAGGAATAGCAGGTGAACTCATCCTCTTTTTGCGGAATGACCGTGACAGTCAGTTCCTCGCCGGAAAGGTCTGCTCCCGGAAGTTCCACGCCTTCTGAGGTATCGGCCTCGTCGAGTTCACGGACAACACTGCGGGCGTCAGGCGCATTCGCTGAACGGAGCGCCTCCAGGGAAGCGTTGCGTGATTCCGCAACGTCGGAGCGTACTTCGTCATAATCGGTTGCCACCTGGTGGTACTCATTTCAGTTGCTGGGCGTGGGATTCAGTGTGTCTTCGGAGATCCGGATCTCCGGATCTCCGGGATTGAACGGTACAGCATGACGCCGTGCAAATGCTGGGGACCGGGGGAGTTGCGGCAGTGACTCTCGTGACACCCGGAGACGGCCGGCCGCGGCACTTCCCATTCCGTTTCGTTCGCCACTGGTCACCGGGACGTCATGTGGCGTTAATTTGCGTGCCCTAGCCTGATTCTT
Source organism: Arthrobacter sp. ES3-54 (assembly GCF_029504395.1). Lineage (GTDB taxonomy): Bacteria > Actinomycetota > Actinomycetes > Actinomycetales > Micrococcaceae > Arthrobacter. Next base: position 131,185 of record NZ_JAQFIF010000002.1, on the reverse strand, counting down.
TAGGGACCATCCACCTTGGGCACCATCCGCACCACCCGTCGGGAGGGATTCATCATGGCCGATATCGCTGCAGTACTGGGACGGCTCACGCAGGACGAACTCAATGAACTGCGGTCCCTTGGCCCCAGCGGGCACCTGACCCGCCGCCTCACCGACGCGATTGACCGCGCGGCCGGAGGACCAGGGGCTGGCCGCGGCTATTACGTTCCCAACGGGAGCGTCAGTTCCACCGGAGGACCCCACGTGATCCTGCGCAGCGATGTTTCGGGCTGGCTTTTCGGCCCTGCCCAGCCGGCCTAACCGGACGGCGGCGAGCACAGCCCTCGCACTGTACACGCCAGGTTCCTTCCAGCCCGGCCCGGGAAGGGCCATACTGGCTCAAAGGGAGGGGGCCGGAGTGCGGATTCTGATGGTCGAGGATGAGCATGCCCTGGCGGAAACAGTCCGCCGCGGACTGAAGAACGAGGGGTTCGTGGTCGACGTCGCCCACGACGGCGTGCGCGGACTCTCGGCGGCGCTGGAGAACGAATACGATGCCATCCTTCTGGACCTCATGCTGCCGCGGATGAACGGCTATGACGTCTTGAAGGAAATGCGGCAACGCAAAGTCTGGACCCCGGTTCTGATGCTCACGGCCAAGGATGGCGAATACGACCAGACGGATGCCTTCGACCTCGGCGCTGACGACTATCTCACTAAGCCATTCAGCTTCCTGGTGCTGGTGGCCCGGATCAGGGCGCTGATCCGGCGCGGAGCGCCAGCCCGGCCAGTCATCATGACGCTTGGCACCTTGTCGCTGGACCCCGTCAGCCACAGTGTGCACCGCGGCGATACCCTCATCAGCCTCACGGCCAGGGAGTATGGGCTCCTGCACTACCTGATGCGCCGGCACGACCAAATCGTCTCAAAGGCGGAGATCCTGCAAAACGTCTGGGATCCAGCCTTCGAGGGCGCGAACAACGTTGTGGAGGTCTATATCGGCTACCTTCGGCGCAAAATTGACGTCCCGTTTGGGCTCCACAGCCTGACCACCGTGCGTGGCATGGGCTATTTGCTCAGCGCCGACCCGATTCCTGGACCCCGTGCCGCCGGGACTCGCGAGGCGTGACGTCCGCCGGCTCCGCCGGTTCTGCCGGTTCCGAACGCGGAAAAGCGATCTCAAACCGGCAGTGACCCGCTGGTCCGTCCGTCGGACGGATGCTTCCGTGGTGGGCCGCCACAATTCCCGCCGCGATGGCCAGGCCCAGTCCGCTGCCGCCGCCTTCCCGGGAGCGGCTGCCGTCGAGCCGGACAAAGCGTTCGAAGATCCGCTCCCGATCCGCCTCAGGGATGGGGTCGCCGTCGTTGTCGACCGTGATGATGACCCGGTCCCCGACAGAGCGCAGGTCCACCGCGATCCGGGAAAGGGCGTGGCGGTCGGCGTTGTCCAGGACGTTCCGCAGGACCTGCGTCAGCCGGCGGGCGTCGCCGCGGATCCGAGCCGGAGCGAGCTCCACCGAGATCTCGTTCCGGCTCGTGGACCGCAGCCGGCGGATCTCCTGGTCCAACACGTCGTCAAGATCGACGTCCTTCTGCTCCACCCGCAGGCCGCCGTCATTGGCCTTGGCCAGCGTCAGCAGGTCCTCGACGAGGAAGCTCATTCTGGTCGTCTCCTCGGCGAGGACATCCTTCATCTGCAGCCACATCGCCCCGGTCGGGTCCGCAGCCGCAATCTCGATTCCGGCCCGCAGCGTGGCCAGCGGGCTGCGCAGCTCGTGGCTGGCGTCCGAGACGAACCTGCGCTGTTCAGTGTCCGAGGCCTGCAGCCGGTCCAGCATCGTGTTCATGGTTAGCGCCAAGGCTTGGAGTTCATCGTTGGTGGGCGGCACATCGACGCGCCCGTCCAGCCGCTCGGCGTTGATCCGGGCCACCTGGCCACGGATCCGTTCCATCTGGCGCAGGGATCGCCCCACGAGGAGCCACACAGACCCTGCCACGGTAAGCAGCAGCAGCGGCGTGGCTCCCAGCATGAACCACGCGACCGTGGAAATGGTGTCCGCTTGTATCTGTGACGCCTGGGCCACCACCACCGTATAGCTCAGTGTGCCCGTCCGCGCTCCCACGGTGACGATGTGATAGTCGTCGTTGTCGCCGATGCTCGGAAGGCTCGAGACGTCCTGCGTCATGGTTTGGCCCGGGCTGGGCCGCTGGGCTGACAGCGGCGCGTTGGCGATTTCGGCATCCGAAGCAGCCAGTACGTACCCTTCCGTATCCAACACTTGGACGAACTGGCCCGCATGCGCCGTATCAACGATGTACGCGCGGGCATCCGCGACGTCCATATCCTCCATTTCGGCGACCACGTCGAGGGCCTTCTGCCGGGCTGCGGCGTCGCTGGACCTCGCCAGGGATGCCTGCAGCAGGATAAGGAGGAGTACACCGCCGAGCAGCAACGCCACGGCAACGACGCCGACGGCGACCGCCGTCGATTGCTTCCGCACGCCCCAGCGAATCTCGCCCCTGCCGGGACGGCCGGATGTGGCTCGTGTGCCCAGTGCCATGTTCCAAGAATGCGTCAATGCGCGGATGAGGACAACCACCGTGGCTGCATTGCCGCCACCTGGCACCCGTCGCACACCCGGAGGCGCGCCGGAGCGGCCCCACCGGCGAACGGTCCACTCGGGGAGAGGCCGCTCTCAGTCTCTTCTCAGCGGTATGCGGGAGAGTGGGAACAGGCCGCCGAAGACCGGCCGCCGGAGGCCACGGAGCCGTCCGTACAGAGTTTCCGGCCGCACGCTCTCCTCAACCAGTGTGCGGCCGGACACTACACCCCCTTCGCAGCGGCGACTGCCGGCCACAACAGTTACTTCCGGCCCGTCATGCCCATGAGCCGAGGGCTCGCAGTTCATGGCCGAGGCGTCACCCGGAGCCAGATGAACTGCTGGGCGTGCAGGAGGAGTCCCACGTCGAGGCGCAGGTGGGCTCCGGTCAGGATGTCGACGGCGTCGGCCGCGAAACCGGAGAGCGTCACACCTTGCACCTCCTGTGGGCCGTCGCTGAAGTTGGCCAGCACGAGGACCAGGGTTCCCTCTCCCGGACGCTGGTACCCCAGGACGCCCGGGTTGTTCGTGGCGAACCCGACCAGCCGGGTGCCGGCCAGTTCCGGCGTCGCGGACCGCACGGAAATCATCCGGCGCAGCCCGGCGTACACCGCGCCGGCGGGGGTTTCCTGATCCGCGCGTTGGGCATAGTGCGACGCCGGATAGAGGGGCCGGTGCACCCAGCGGCTGTCACTTCCGTGACCTTCCTCGAGGGCGTACTGGTAGTCGTTGGACTGTCCCACTTCGTCACCGAGATATAGCAGCGGGATGCCCCCGGTGCTGAAGGCCACCGAATGGGCCAGCAGGATGCGGTTCACCGCCGCGGCTGTTCCACTTTCCAGCCCACACAACGACGCGGTGGTGCCGGAAATCCGGCAGTCGCCGGTGCGGGGGTTGTCCTGAAAGGGCACGCCGCGGGCGAAGCTTCCGGGGAAACGGTTGACGTAGAAGGAGTTGAGGAACCGCCGGTGCTCGAAGGCATTGATGCCAAGCTCGGCGGCGTCCTCATCCGCAAACGTCCAGCCGATGTCGTCGTGGCTGCGGACGTAGTTCACCCAGGACGTGCCGTCTGGGATATTGTGCCGCCGCTCCAGGGCCTGGGTGAGCAGCGAAACGTCGCGGGTGGCCAACGCCTCCCAGATCAGGGCCATCTGCAGGGGATAGTAGGAGAGCTGGCACTCGGCGGGGTCGATGTACCGGGCCACCTCATCGGGGTGGACGATCGCCTCGGATTTGAACAGCAGCGACGGCGCGGCCAGCCGGCACACGGCATTGAAGGCCTGCAGCAGCGTGTGGGCTTCGGGCAGGTTTTCACAGGGCGTGCCCAGCTGCTTCCAGATGAAGGCGACGGCGTCCATCCGAAGTATGTGCACGCCCTGGTTGGCCAGGAACAGCATCTCGCCGGCCATGGCCCGGAAGACGTCCGGGTTGGAGTAGTTCAGGTCCCATTGGTATGTGTGGAAGGTGGTCCAGACCCACCGTCCGTCCGGCATTTCAATGAAGGAACCGGGGTGGTCGTCCGGAAAGATTTCGCGCACGGTTTGTTCGAACGCGTTCGGCATTGACCGGTCCGGAAAGATCCAGTAGTAGTCGCTGTACGCAGGGTCGCCCGCGGCCGCTTTCCGGGCCCATTCGTGTTCGTCGGAGGTGTGGTTGAAGATGAAATCGACGACGAGGCTGATGCCGTTCGCCCGCAGCTCGGCGGCAAGCTCACGCAGCTGCTCCATGGTGCCCAGCTGCGGGTTGACATCGCGGTAACTGGAGACAGCATAGCCGCCGTCGGAGTGCGGTTCGGGGGCCAGAAACAAGGGCATCAGGTGCAGATAGGTGAGGCCCAGTTCCTTGAAATAGGGGATCCGGGCGTGGACCCCCGCCAGGTCCTCGGCGTACCGGTCGACATAGCAGACGCCGCCGAGCATGGTGTTGGCCTGGAACCAGCCGCTGTTGTGTTCCCGTTCGGCGTCGAGGCTCTTGAGCTCCGCCGGCCTCTCGGCCCACGAGCGGGCCGACTGCATCACGAGGTCCGTGAGCTGATCCAGCCAATCGTGCCGTGCGCCGTAGAGATCGTGGAACAAACGGAACAAGGCCGGGAAATGGCGGTCGAAGCGCTCTTCGAACACGGCCCGGTCCGGCCCGTCCCACCCGATGCCCGTGCCCGACGCCAGGGCCCGGAGCACATGCCGGCGGGCCTCGCTATCTACCCCGTCAGTCACAAGGGCGGGTTCAACCATGGAGCGTCTCCTTCGACGAACTTCGGTCCTCGACGGCGCGACGACAGTTCACATCCTTGCAGACGGACGGATGGCTGCCCAGCATGGCCGATGTGTTTCATTGAGGAAAGGCAGCCGACGGCGGATGCTGTCAATGTTGTTGGTGAGAAGGTCTATAGGCTGGCGTGATGACCGGTTCCGTTGATCTCCTGCCCACGTTGCTGGGCGTCGGGCTCCTGATGCTGGTCACCCTGGTCCTGCTGGCGGTTTTCCGGATCCCGCACCGAACCGCGCCGGCGCTGGCCATCCTTCGCGGGGCTGCGCAACTGGCCGTCATTAGCTTGGTATTGGGCAGTGTCATCACCAGTCCGGTCTGGGTCGGCGCCGCACTTCTCGTGATGTTCTCGGTGGCAGCGGTGACGGCCGCACGACGGCTGGGGTGGACTTGGGGCCGCCTGGCCGCCGTGGGTGGCTCCATGGCGCCGGGCATCGTGGTGACCCTGGCGATCGTCTTCGGCACGGGCGCAATCGCGTTCACGCCCCGGTACGCGCTGGCCATTGGAGGGATCGTGATCGGCAACGCGATGACCATCGCCACACTGGCCGGCCGGCACTTTGCCGAGTCGGTGAATGAACATTGGGATGAAGTGGAAGCGTGGCTTGCTCTAGGTGCGACGCGGCGCCAATCGACGTTGGAGCTGGCCCGGCGCGCCGTCTATTCAGCCCTCATCCCCTCGACCGACCAGACTAAGACGACGGGCCTGGTCACCCTTCCTGGCGCGTTCGTGGGTGCGATCTTCGGCGGCCTTTCACCCTTGGAAGCGGGCCGCTTCCAGATCGTCGTGCTCGCCTCGATCATGGCGGCAGGTTCCATAACCGCCGTCGTCCTGATCGGGATCATCGCGCCGGTTAGGGTGCGTCCGGCCCGCCCACGCTAGGATCCGCACCGGGGCCCGTCCTGTCTAGGCCGGCACCCGGATGACGAGGGGGTCCATCGCCTGGCCGTCGGCGTACTGGCCGTCGAACAATTCCGAACCGGCCTGGGATACGGCCACCTCGACGCGCTCCCAGACGAGAAACCCTTCCATGTTGCGGGGCGCGGCAGTACGCAGGGTGCCGACGTCCGAGCGGTCCTTCCCTCCGCCGTCGCCCGTGCTGATGGACAGCACTCCGTGCCCGGCCGTGAGTTCGACCCATGGATCCAGCAGCCGGACGAACATCATTCCGTGGTGGCCGGCAACACGGACGTCGCCGCGGAACCGCAGCACGCCGGTGCCGCTGGCGGGATCGTATTCGGAGCCGGCTGGTGCGAAACAGAACTCGCCAGACGCGGTCACCGTGGCGCCGTCGGCCGCGGAAACCGCACCGTCCGGGAGTCCCGAAATGTAATCCATGAAGCTGCGCTTGATGCCCCAGGTCAGGCCCGGCAGGGGCAGCGGAGCGGGGGAAGCGGACGCTGGTGTCACGTAGGTTCTCCTGGGCTGTCGGGCGGATCTACGTCCGAGCCTAGTCGGGGATACGCGCGGGGCTGAACTGTTGCACCGTTGCCGCTTCATCCGGCGTATTTCACTGACGGCGTAGGCGCTCCAGGACTACTGCCGGGGCGGCGGTGGTTGACTTGGATGACTACCGGTAAGCAGGAGGTGCACAGTGGCCGCGTCCATCAGCAGGGTCTCCGGTTCCGATGTGTCCGAAGACCCGCTGGATTCCTATTCCGCAACGGTCATCCGCGTGGCCGAGGCTGTCACACAGCATGTCGCAGCGCTGGAAATGACCGGCAACGGGCGCAACGGCAGGCTCCGGGTCGGCGCGGGTTCGGCCGTGCTGTTCACCTCCGACGGATATCTGCTCACCAACGCCCACGTGGTGGGCGGCGCCCAGTCCGGCCACGCGGTCTTCGCCGACGGCACCGCCACCGCTGTTGACGTGGTGGGCGCCGATCCGCTGTCCGATCTTGCCGTGGTCCATGGCAGGGCCCCCACGGCTGCACCGGCGGAAATGGGCGACGCCGAATCCCTCCGTGTCGGTCAGCTGGTCATCGCCGTGGGCAATCCGCTCGGGCTCGCCGGCTCTGTCACCGCCGGGGTGGTAAGCGGGCTGGGCCGTTCCATCCCCGTTTGGTCCGGACGGAGCCGGCGCGTGATCGAGGACGTCATCCAGACCGACGCGGCCCTCAACCCCGGCAGTTCCGGCGGCGCGCTGGCGGACGCCCGCGGGCGGATCGTCGGCATCAACACCGCCGTGGCCGGAGTGGGGCTCGGCCTGGCTGTTCCCATCAACGCCACGTCCCGGCGCATCATCGCTTCGCTGCTCAAGGACGGCCGTGTCCGCCGGGCCTACCTGGGCCTGGTGAACACTCCGATCCAGCTGCAGCCAAGCGCCGTCGTCCGGACGGGGCGCAGGGAGGGCCTGCTCGTGGTCGAAGTCCTCCCCGGTTCCCCCGCCGAACGCGCCGGGCTGCGGGCCGGGGACATCCTCCTGAAGGTCGGGCCGATGTACGTGTCCAACGCCGAGAGCCTGCAGAAACTGCTGTTCGCCGAAGCGATCGGGGAGCCCCTGGAACTTGCGGTGCTCCGTGACGGCTCGGACCTGCGGCTGGTGGCGGTGCCCGCGGAGATGACCGACAACTAGTAGGGAAATCCAGCCCAGACAGCGCGATTCCACCCGCTGAAATTATCCCGCCGGGGCCGAATTCCTGCCCTGCTGAACTACTTGGATCCAAATTGCGGCGGCCTGCGGAATTACTCGTTTGGCGCCGCAAATACCTGCCCGCCGATCCACGTCCTTACTCAACGGTACTGACCCCTGTACGCGTCTTTCTTTGGGCGAAAGATCGGGTACCGGCACGCCTTGTTGCGCCCAGCGGGGCGTGTCACGGTGTCATTGGAAAGCCGGAGGGAACAGGGTCTCAGTACGGCCTTGTTTCATTGTTGATCCGGCTCTTCGCAGACGATTGAGTTCGTTTTACCTGGGGAAATCGGAGAACATCGTGGGTAGCCCAACGGAAATTACACCCTCCATTTCGGTCCGCCTATTCGGATCATTCGAAGTACGCCGGGACGGCGCGGCGCTCACCGCCGCCGACATGGGGGGCTGCAAACCCCGGCACATACTGGAAATTCTGCTGCTGAACCTTGGGACGCCGGTGTCCAAGACCCGCCTCATCGATCTTCTCTGGGGCGCCGGCGCGAGTGACGGCTCCGTGGCGACGCTGGAGAGCTATATCAGCGGTATCCGACGCGCCATCCAGCCAGGCCAGACCAAGACCGGTCCGCTCCGCACGGCCAATAGTGGCTATGTCCTGGACCCCAGCCTCGTGGATCTGGATTTGTTCCGGTTCCGTGGACTGGTCCGCGACGCCGGTGAGCTGCTTCCGGATGAGGCGTATCCTCTGATGCTCGAGGCCCTTGAAATCTCCGCCGAGCCGCTGCTCGGGTTCGAACTTGCCTCTGACTGGGCAGAAGAGGCGCGCGCACGCCATGCAGCCGAGAAGGTGGCGCTGCAGATCCTCGCGGCCGAAACGGCGGCCCTGCTGAACAAACCCGACGAAGCCGTCAACCTGGTCCAGGCTGCCATTCGGGCGGAACCCCTGAACGAGCGGGCCTGGACGGTTCTGGTGACAGCCTATGAACAGGCCGGCCTGCCGGCGGAAGGCCTGGGGGCGTACGACCGGTGCCGCAGGCTCTTTGACCGCGACCTTGGCTGCACCCCCGGCCCGGCCCTGCAAGAGGCTCATCTGCGGCTCCTGCGGCAGCGTGCGGAAAGCAACTCCGAACTCTCCGAGGTATTGGCGGCGCTGCTCTATCTGGGTGAGCGGTTGAACGCGCCCAAGAGCCGGCAGCTGCCGGCTGCGGAGTCGCGGCGCATGCATGAGAACGCCGGGCGGGTGCTTGATTCCTTCCTCCAGCGAGTCCGGGCCGCGGTCTGAGGCCCCGCATCCCCGGCGCCGGCGGGCCGGCAGCGCCTGTTTGAAGGCACGAATGGCTGCCACCGCCGGGACGAGGAGTTAGCTTGGTCACGTGGCCGGGATTCTCGGGAAATTCCGCCGTGCCGGGCCCCATACTTGGAATGACCCTGGCGGGCAGTCCCACCGCCGGGTGTGAGGAGGGCCCATGGAAACCTTGAAGAAAGTCGTCACGAACGAGTATTTCCCCGCAGCTGCAGTGCTGTCCGGGGTCATCCTGTTCTGGATCCTAGGCTTCTTCGGCGGACTGTCCCTCCTAAGCACCCGCCAGTCCCCGGTGACCACCCTGACCTGGATGATGTTCGTCTATGCCGCAGCGGTGCTGTCGCCCCTGGCCGGGCTTGTTGCCGCCATCGACCTCGTCCGTCGGTGGCTGCGGAACCGGCAGGCGAGCACGGCGGAAACCGCCTAGCCAGCCGCGCCTAGATTTCCGCGCTGGCCTGCGCGCCTAGCCTGCACCGGACGCAGCCCGTAGCGGACGCTGGGCCGCTGCTGCCGGGCATCTCCGGCTACTCGAAGCGGGACGGATCGCCCATGCCCCGCCGGACGACTTCCGCGACGCCGCTGGAGAAGTCGATCACCGTGGTTGGCTCAGCACCGCAGTCGCCGGAATCAATCACGGCATCCACGACGTGGTCCAGGCGCTCCTTGATCTCCCAGCCCTGCGTCAGAGGCTCTTCCTCATCCGGAAGCAGCAGCGTGCTGGACAGCAGCGGTTCGCCGAGCTCAGCGAGAAGTGCCTGGACCACATGGTTGTCCGGGATGCGCACGCCGACTGTTTTCTTCTTCGGGTGCAGCAGCCGCTTGGGAACCTCCCGGGTGGCGGGCAGGATGAAGGTGTAGCTGCCCGGTGTGACGGCCTTGATGCTGCGGAAGACGTCGTTGTCGATCTGGACGAACTGGCCCAACTGAGCGAAGTCCTTGCAGACCAGCGTGAAGTGGTGCTTGTTATCGAGGTTTCGGATGCTCCTGATCCGGTCCAGTGCCTCCCTGCTTCCCAGCTGCGCGCCAAGCGCATAGCAGGAGTCGGTGGGGTAAGCGATCAGGCCACCTGAGCGTACGATTTCCACCGCCTGGTGGATGGAACGCGCCTGGGGGTTCTCGGGGTGCACATCGAAGTATCTCGCCATGGGTCGAGCTTACGCCCGGGGTGGCCCCCCGCTGGCGCCCCTCGACACCGACACACCCTTGCGGCGGCCCGCCAGCCAGTGTGAGCTCAGGCCGCCAAAGCGGCGAACATGAGGGCCATGGCCGCCGTCACGGCCGGCTGTTCATTTCGGCACGCTCACATCTGCTCGTCGTGGTGGATCCGTTCGCCGAGTTGCCGGAGCGGCTCCCCGCTTCCGCTCCACTGCTGGGCGATGAACTCTGCGGCGATGGACACGGCCGTTTCCTCCGGCGTGCGGGCGCCCAGATCAAGGCCCACGGGACTGTGGAGCTTGGACAATTCGGCCTCGCCCAATCCCGCCTCGCGCAGCCGAGCCATCCTGTCCTCGTGCGTGCGCCTGGATCCCATGGCGCCGATAAAGGCTACGGGGCTGCCGCGCAGGGCCACTTCAAGGACAGGGATGTCGAACTTCGGGTCGTGGGTCAGGACGCACAGCACGGCCCGGGAGTCCAGCAGCCCCTGGGCGAACTGGTCGCTCAGATACCGGTGTGGCCATGCGTTGACCACCTCGGCCGCGTCGGGGAACCTCGCGGGCGTGGCGAAAACGGGCCGCGCATCACAAACGGTGACCCGGTACCCCAGGAAAGCTCCCAGCCGGGCCAGCGCCGCGGCGAAGTCAATGGCGCCGAAGACGATCATGCGAGGCGGCGGCGCGTAGCTGGCAAAGAAGACGCGCATGCCGGTGTCGAGCCTCTCGCCGTCGACGCCGTAGTTCAGGATGCCCGTCCGGCCGGCGGCGAGGAGGCCCTGGGTGTCGTCGCCGACGGCGCGGTTGGTCCGGTCGGAGCCCAGGTTACCTTCACATCCATCCGGCCTGACGATGAGGTGCCGCCCCACGCGGTCGGCATCCGGGTGTTCAATGACCGTGGCCACCCCCACGCGGCGCCCGGCGGCGATGTCCTGCGCGACGGCGTCGAGCTCGGCAAAACGTCGTTGGGAGACGGGTTCAACGAAAATGTCGATGATTCCACCGCAGGTCAGGCCCACCGCGTAGGCGTCGTCGTCGCTGATCCCGTAGCGCACCAGGGCCGGCTCGCCGTCGTCCTTGACCTGGGTGGCCTGCTCATACACGGCACCTTCGACGCAGCCGCCGGAGACGGAGCCCACGGCCTCGCCGTCGGCCGTCACCAGCATGGCCGCCCCGGGGAGCCGCGGCGCCGACTTGAAAGTGCTCACGACGGTGGCCAGGCCTGCCGTGGCACCCCTTCGCCAGTCAGGCAACATAGCCGCCAGGACATCGCGCATCGGCGCTCCTCAGAGCCTGCCGCACAGCCGGAGCATCCGGAACGCTGAACGCCGCCCGGCCCAGTAGGCGATGCACGCCACGACGGCGACAACACCGAGGACTTTCGCAGGGCTGGACAGCTGCTCCGCCGCGACTCCCTTGGCGAGGCTCAGCGCATCCAGGCTGCCGCCCGGCGCGGCAGACGCCGGCTCCGCGGCCGACACCGGAACTGGCTCCGGGACAGCCGTCGGGACCGGCTGAGCGGCCGACGCCGGGATCGGCTCCGGTACAGCCGTCGGGGCCGCCGCCGGGACCGGTTCCGGCGGTGCTTCGGGGACTGGAGGTGCACCCTCCGTGAGCATGGCCTGCAAGTTATTCGCGAAGAGGGACATCATCTGCTCCGTGACGCTCCCGATCACCCCCTTGCCCATGGCCGCGGCCTTCCCGGACAGCGCGAGATCTGCGCTGACGGACCCCCGTGTGGCCGCGCCGTCTTCGGCCAGCGTCAGGGTGACGGTGGCCTCGGCGGTGCCCTGCCCGCGGGTCTCCTGGGCCTTGCCGCCCAGGACGGCGCGATGTTCCGAGGGGTTTCTTTCAATGACATTCAGCAGGCCCCTGTATTGCATCGTGACCGGGCCGAGCTTTACCGTCATGCCCACTTGGTAGGCGTCCTCCGAAAGCTTGTTCAGGATCTTGGCCCCGGGGAGGCATCCGGCCACCCCCTCAAAGTCCATCAGTGTGTCCCACACCTGGCTTATCGGTGCGACCACCGAGAACGTGCTGTCAATTTGCATGCGCTGGTTCCTTGCCTCTCGCTCGTCCGTGCCTCTGGCCTGGTTGCGCGCCGTCACCCCGGATTGCGGCCGTCAGCTCCACCAAGGCCCGGTAGCTGTGGCCGCTGACGAATGCGTCGCAATAGGGCAGTGCTGCTGCCATGCCGCCTACAAGGGGCTGGTACTGCGGCGCCGCCTTGCGCGGATTTACCCAGATGATCCTGTGGGCCAGCCGGCGCAGGCGGGCCATTTGCGCCGCGACCTGGTCCGGATCCTCGTAGGCCCAGCCGTCCGAAAACACCACCACCACTGCGCCCCGCGCCAGTCCGCGGCGGCCGTGCTCGTCGACGAAGCGACGGAGGCATTCGGCGATCCGGGTTCCGCTGGCCCAGTCGGGCGCCGAGACGGCGGCGCGGGCCAGGGCCTGGTCAGGATCGCGCAGGGCCAGTTGCCGCGTAAGCCTGGTCAGCCTCGTGGAGAAGACAAAGGCTTCGGCCCCGGCCCCGGTCACAGCGCCCTGCAGCAGGGACACGAAGACGCGCGCGTAGGCCTCCATCGATCCGGAAACATCGCACAGCAGCACCAATTTGCGGCGCTGTTCGCGCCGGCGGGCGTACAGCAGCAGTGGGGCGTCGGTTCCGGAGCGCCGGGCAGCGCGAACCGTCGCCCGGACGTCCAGGCTCGCTGTGCTGTGTGCCGACGTGCGTGTGCGGCGGCTGAGGCGCAGCGGCGTCGCCAGCTGCAGCGCCGCGGCCAGCCGCCGCACCTCGCCTACTTCATCGGCAGAAAGCTCGGCAAAGGAGGCCTCATGCAGGTGTTCGTCCGCGGAAACCATGGCCAGGACCGCATCCCGATCGGCGCGGCGGCCCTGGGCGGAGCTATCCTGGCCGGGGGAGGCCACGCGCGGGTGCTGGTCCGTACCGGGGGCCGTGCCCGCCTCCCGGGTGCCTGGCGCAGCCGGCCTGGTCCGCGGCTGTGGTGCGGGCGGCACCGGCACTGCCGCGCGGGCCACCCGGTCCGGTAGAGCGGTGCCGGCATTCGCACCGAACACGGCTGCGAAGACGGCATCAAACAGGGGCACCTGTTCGCGCGCAGACACGAGCACCACGCGGCAGGTCCAGTAGAGCTGCTCAAGCTGGGCAGGCGGGATCAGGTGGAGCGCCTCGGCCAGCCGTGCGGCCCGGTCCGGCGACGTAGCAAGGCCTGCCCTCCGGATGGCCGTGACGAACGCGGCGGACAAGGCTGCTGCCTCGACCCGTGGCGGCCGATCAGTGGCGCTGTTGTTTTGGGCGGGGCCATGGTCCTTAGCCATCGGTGCCCTCCACGAGCCAGGCCGCGCCGCGGGAGCCGATGAGTTCAAGATCATCGCGGTTCTTGACGATGGAACCCCACGTTTGTTCGGTGATGCCGGGGTCGATCCGTGCCACCCCGAGCACAGCCAGGGCCGAGACCCAGTCGATTGCCTCGGATATGCCCGGGGGCTTGGCGAGGTCCAGTGTCCGCAGCCGGGTTATGACGGCGGCGGCCTGGAGCGCCAACGGGCCGCTGCTGGCGGGAACCCGGCGGCGCACGATCTCGGCGATCCGGGCCGGTCCGGGGTAGTCGATCCAGTGGTACAGGCAGCGGCGGGTCAAGGCGTCATGAAGGTCCCGCGTCCGGTTGGAAGTGAGAATCACGATGGGCGGATGGGTGGCGCGGATTGTGCCCAGCTCCGGGATGGTGACGGCGGATTCTGCCAGCAGTTCAAACGTGAAGGCCTCGAATTCGGCGTCGGCGCGGTCGATCTCATCCAGGAGCAGCACGGCAGGCCGCGGGCCGGGATGTTCCAGCGCCTGCAGGAGCGGCCGCCGCAAAAGGTACTGGGGGGCGAAGAGGTCAGTTTCCGTGACCTCGGTGTCGCGGACTTCGGCGAGCCGGATGCCGAGCAGTTGGCGCTGGTGGTTCCATTCATAGAGGGCCTCACCGGCGTCGATGCCCTCGTAGCACTGCAGCCGGTACAGCGGGGTGTCGAGCAGTTCGGCCAGCGCCTTGGCTGCCTCTGTTTTCCCGACTCCTGCCTCGCCTTCGAGCAGGATGGGCTGCGGTAGGCGGACGGCCAGGAACAGGGCCGTTGCCAGCCCGGCGTCGGCCAGGTAGTTGGTGCGGTCCAGTGCGGCCATCAGCGACCCCACATCCGGGACCCGGCGCCGCACGTCCTCCTCCGCACCGGCCCGCGCCGCCGCCGTCATACGGCCCCCTGCAGCCCGTCAAGCAGGCGCCGGTAATCTTCCTCGGTGTCCACGTCCCAGGGGACGGGACCGGGCGTGCGGACCTCGACGACGTCGTCCGCCCGCTGTTCGAGGAGCTTCCAGACTGCTTTGTCCCCGTGCAGGGCGGCCAGGTCCGGAAGCATGCGCCGGGCAAACGCCAGGGGGTGGCCCACGCCGTCGTCGTAGCGGCACACCGCGATGCCGCCTAAGTCAGCAGGAGCGGCGCCGGCGCCGGCCGAAGGGGCGCCGGAACCGGTCTGCAGGAGGGCGCCGAGCACGGCCCGGACACTCGCGGCCCGGACGCCGGGCTGATCTCCGAGCAACAGGACCACGGCGTCGATATCCGGATGCAGGGCGGCGAGCGCCGTGGCGATCGAGGACGCGCACCCTTCGCCGAAGTCCGGGTTGAGCACCACCTCGCAGCCGCTGGTGTCGACGGTGCGCTCTACTTCGGCCGCCGCGCCGCCCAGGGCCAGCACCGTCTGGCCGAATTCGCAGTCCCGGGCGGTCGCCAGGACGGCATCGAGCAGAACCCCCGGGCCGTAGGGCAGGAGTTGTTTGGGCCGGCCCAGGCGCCGCGACACACCCGCGGCCAGGATGATTCCCGCAGTCCGGGGCTCAGGGCAACCGGGCGCCCGCAGCGATTCAGGCCGTGAGGGCATAGCGCTCCGGATCTTTGCGGAAGGCGGCCCGGCAGCCGGGCGAGCAGAAGTAGACGGTGATCCCGTTGTGTTCCAGGTGCAGGGATGACTCGAGGGCCGGGACGGACATGCCGCACACCGGGTCGACGGCGCTCGCCGGCCCTGACTCCGTGGGCGCCTCCATGCCTGCGGGCGTGGCGGCAGCGGCCGCCACAAGGGGCGGGGAAGCGCGCCTTGCCTTGGACCGTTCCCCAACCAGCTGGGCCAGGATTGAAAGCGCGATCTCCCCGGGGGTCCGGGCACCGAGCTGCAGCCCGGCCGGCGTGAAAACCCGCGCCCGATGGGCGTCGTCGACGTCGAGGGATTCCAAGACGGCGGCGCCGCGGGTTTCGCTGGCCACGAGGGCAACGTAGGGGACACCCGCGCGCAGGGCCGCCTCCAGCGCACCCTCTTCCGCTTTTCCGTGCGAGGCGACGATCAGTGCCGCGTCATCGCCGTGGGGGTCAGCGGATTCGCCGTCCGTCAGTTCGACTTCGAGGCCGACGCCGGAACCGAGCGTCGCCAGCGCCTGCGCCACCGGCGTCGTACCCACCACCAGGACCCGGGGTGCCGGAATCCGCGGCTGGAGGAAGATCTCGATCGCCCCGCCGCTGAGGCAGGGGTTGGACACCTCGACGGCGCCCTCCTCCGTGGTCTGCGACGGTTCTCCGGGCAGCACCCGCAAGAGGAGGGGTTCCTGGGAGGCCAGGACCTGCAGGCTGTACTCGCGCACCGATGCCTCGACACAGTTCCCGCCCACAAAGCCCTGGATCTCTCCGGTGGGCAACACCAGGGCCGTGTCCCCTGCGTGGGCGCTCGTGGGGCGCTGGGCGCGGACCACCGTGGCGTGGACGAACGGCTCGCGGCGGCTGGCGAGTTCAGCGGCTCTGGCGGCCAGGGTCTCTGCGATGGAGGGCATCAGATCGGCGGCCTGGCCCGGCCCTGCATGGCGGCCCAGACGCGGGCCGGCGTGCAGGGCATGTCCATATGGGTGACGCCGAACGGCGCCAGGGCGTCGACGACGGCGTTGACGATTGCCGGCGGGGAGCCGACGGTGGCGGACTCGCCGATGCCCTTCGCCCCGATCGGGTGGTGCGGGGACGGGGTGACAGTGAATCCGGTTTCCCAGTCCGGCACCTCCATGGCCGTGGGGATCAGGTAGTCCATGAAGGACCCGGCGAGGCAGTTGCCGGCCTCGTCGAACTCGATGATCTCCATCAGCGCCATGCCGACGCCGTCCGTCAGTCCGCCGTGCACCTGGCCTTCGATGATCATCGGGTTGATCCTGGTGCCACAGTCATCCACCGCGACGAAGCGCCGCACCTTGACCTGACCCGTGCCGGGGTCGACGTCGACGACGCAGATGTAGGCGCCGAACGGGAAGGTGAGGTTCGGCGGGTCGTAGGTGACCTCGGCGTCGAGGTTGCCGTCCACGCCCTCGGGCAAGGCAACGGTGCCGTGGGCGCCCATGGCGATCTCGGCGATGGTCTTGCCGACGCTGGGGTCGCCCTTGACGAACCAGCGGCCCTTTTCCCATTCGAGGTCCTCGGGGCGTGTTTCAAGCATGGCCCCGGCGATCAGCTTCGCCTTCTCGCGCACCTTCCGGGCGACGAGCGCCACGGCACCGCCGCTGACCGGCGTCGAACGGCTGCCATATGTGCCCAACCCGAACGGGGTCTGGTCCGTGTCCCCGTGCACCACCTCGATGTCCTCCGGCGGGATGCCGAGTTCCTCGGCCACGATCTGGGCGAAGGTGGTCTCGTGGCCCTGGCCCTGGCTCTGCACCGAGATGCGCACCACGGCCTTGCCGGTGGGGTGCACGCGCAGCTCGGCGCCGTCGGCCATGCCGAGGCCCACAATGTCGAAGTGCTTCCGCGGCCCGGCCCCCACCACCTCCGTGAAGAAGGCCACCCCGATGCCCATGAGTTCCCCGCGCTCGCGCTTTTCGGCCTGCTCGCGGCGGAGGTCCTCGTACCCGGCGAGCTGCATTGAGAGCCGCATGGCGGCCTCATAGTTGCCCGAGTCGTAGACCCAGCCGGTCTTGTTGGCATAGGGGAACTGCTCCGGCTTGATGAAGTTTTTGAGCCGCAGCTCTGCCGGGTCCATGTTCAGTTTGCGGGCCAGGACGTCCACCATCCGCTCCACCAGGTAGACGGCCTCGGTGACGCGGAACGAGCACGCGTAGGCGACCCCGCCGGGCGCCTTGTTGGTATATACGCCGGTGACGGAGCAGTAGGCGGCCTTGAGGTCATAGCTGCCGGTGAAGATGGAGAAGAATCCGGCCGGATTCTTGGTGGGCTGGGCCGTGGCGTTGAACGCGCCGTGATCGGCCAGCACGTGGGTGCGCAGGGCAAGGATCTTGCCGTCCTTGGTCGCCGCGATGTCGCCCTGCATGATGTAGTCCCGTGCGAACGAGGTCGACATGAGGTTCTCGGAGCGGTCCTCCACCCATTTGACCGGGCGGCCGGAGACGATCGAGCCGACGACGGCGAGGATGTAGCCGGGGTAGATCCCGACCTTGTTGCCGAAGCCGCCGCCGATGTCGGGGGAGACGATCCTGATCTTGTGCTCGGGGATGCCGGCGACGATCGCGAACAGGGTCCGGTGCGCGTGCGGGGCCTGGGTGGTCTCGTAGAGCGTCAGCTTGCCGTTGACGGCGTCGAAATCGGCGACGGCGCCGCACGTCTCCAGGGGGGCGGGGTGGACCCGCGGGTACACCACCTCCTGGCTGACCACAACATCCGCGGAGGCGAACACCGCATCGGTTTCGGCTTTGTCGCCGATCTCCCAGTCGAAGATCCGGTTGTCCGTCCGGCCCTCGATCTCGTCCCGGATCACCGGTGCGTCGGGGTCAAGTGCCTTGCGGGCGTCCACCAGAGGGGGAAGCACATCGTATTCGACGTCGATCAGTTCCAGGGCGTCACGGGCGGCGTACCGGTCCTCGGCCACGACGAACGCGACTTCCTGGCCCTGGAACCGGACCTTGTCGGTGACCAGCACGGCCTGGACATCCGCGGAGAGCGTCGGTGCCCACGCGAGCTTCAGGCCCAGGAGGTCTTTGCCGGTGATGACGGCCACGACTTTCGGATGCGCCAGGGCGTTGGTGGTATCGATGGACACGAGCCGGGCGTGCGCCACCGGAGCGCGGAGGATGGCGCTGTGCAGCATCCCCGGCAGCACGATGTCATCCAGGTAGTGGCCCTGGCCGCGCACGAAGCGCGGGTCTTCTTTCCGCTGGATGCGGCCATAGCCGATGGGGCGGTCCTCGTCGCCGGCGGCCGGGTTTGACGGCCGGTCATGGATGACAGTCATGCCTTCACCTCCGTGCCTGTTTCCGCTGTCTCTGTGGCGACATCCGGGACGGCGGTGTCGGTGCCGTCCAGGCCGGTGCCGGCAGAATAGTCGGTGGCGGGTGCGTCGTCCAGGCCGTGGCCGGCAGGATGGGCTGCGGCCCACTGCACCGAACGGACAATCGTGGCGTATCCCGTGCACCGGCAGATCTGCCCGGAAATGGCCTGCCGGATCTCGGTGTCGTCCGGGTGCGGATTCTTATCAAGGAGCGCGCGTGCCGTGAGCATCATCCCCGGGGTGCAGAAGCCGCACTGCAGCCCGTGCTCCTCCATGAAGCCCTGCTGGACGGGGTCGAGGGTGCCGCCGGTGGCCAGTCCCTCGACGGTGCGGATGTCGTGCCCCGCGGCCATGGCGGCCAGGACGGTGCAGGACTTCACTGGCTGTCCGTCCATCAGGACCACACACGTCCCGCAGTTGCTCGTGTCGCATCCCCAGTGCGTACCGGTGAGGCCCAGGACCTCGCGGATGTAATGGACCAGGAGCACCCGGGGTTCGATCTCGCTCGTGACGTCGTTGCCGTTGACGGTCATGCTGATCTGCATCGACTTCAGCCTTCCTGCATCTGGGCGGCGCGGGCACAGGCCCGCCGCAGCACCCTTTGGGTGAGCTCATCGGCGAGATGCCGCTTGTAGTCGACCGGGCCGCGCTGGTCCGCCACCGGATCGCAGGCCGCCGCTGCCAGCCTTCCGGCCTGCGCGAACAGCTCCTCGTCCGGACGCCTGCCGCGGAGCACGGCGGCGGCATCGGCCACCAGGTGGTCAAGGCCCAGCGCCGTGAGTCCGACGGCGGCGTCGTCGACCGTCCCGTCCGCGGCGAGAGTGACTGCGGCGCCGGCGGCGCCGACTGCCCAGTCCCCGACCCGGCGTTCGACCTTTTCATAGGCGCTGCCCGTTCGGGGTCGGATGCCGAACCTGAGTTCGCAGAGCAGCTCGTCCTGCCCGACCGCTGTTTCATAAGGTCCGCGATGGAACTCGGACATGGACAGGATGCGCTCGCCGCGTGGCCCGCGGATCACTGCCTCGGCGGCAAGGACATCACAAACGGTGGAGAGGTCCTCGGCGGGGTCGGCCTGGCAGAGCGAGCCGCCGATCGTGCCGCGGTTGCGCACCACGGGGTCGGCGATCACCAATTCGGCGTCGCGCACGATGGGGAACAGCGCGGCGACCTCGTCCGATTCCAGCAAAGTGGTGTGGCGCGTCAGGGCGCCGACCCGTAGCTTGTTGCCGTCACGGAGGATGAAATCGAGCTCGTAGAGGTCATTGATGTCGATCAGCCATTCGGGCCGGGAGAGGCGAAGCTTCATCATCGGCAGGAGGCTGTGGCCGCCGGCCACCACCCGGGATTCGGGGCCGTACCGGGCGAGAAGTTCCAGCGCGTTGTCCACGCTGGTGGCGCGCACGTAGTCAAATGGAGCCGGAATCTGCATAGTCCCTACCTCACTCCGAACGGCCGGCGGCGTGGTGCAGCGGCAGCGTAGCGCCGGATTGAGGTCAGTCTTGCCCCGGCCTGAGTGGACTGTCAATATCGTCATAAGCGAAAGGTTATGAAGCCGTGGCGATGACATTGGGACAGTTGCGGACGTTCGCCCTGGTGGCCAAGCTGGGCTCTCTTCACGCGGCCGCTGTCCACCTCGGAGTCAGCGAACCGGCCGTTTCGACAGCGCTTGCCGCCCTCAGGCAGGATCTGGGTGATCCGCTCTTCGTGCGCGCCCACGGCGGGATCGCGCTGACCCCGGGGGGCCGGGCCCTCGCCGAACACGCCCAGGACATCGTGGGACTGGCGGACCGGGCCCGGTGGGAGGTGGCCCACGCCCAGACCGAGACCGGCCGGCTGAAAATCGTGGCCACGGCGCCGTTTGCCGAGCACGCGGCCGGGCGCCTGCTGGACCTGTTCACCCGCCGGGTCCCCGGCGCCTCCGTCGATGTGGTGGTGGAGGAGGCCGAGGACATTGCATCGCTGTTGCTGGAGCGCGTCTATGACATCGCCTTGGGAGCCCGGCCCCCCGTCCGCAACGGTTCCCTTCCCAACGCTAGTGGCGACGTCGGCATCGACTCCGTCCCGTTCCTGCGGTATCAGCGGATTGTCGTGGCGGCCGCCGAACATCCGCTCGCCGCCCTCCACGGACCCGTAGCGCTGGCCGAACTGCTGCGCAGGCCGTGGTTTGCCGGTCCCGCCGGCATCCAGGCGGCCAGCGAGGAGGGCCGCTGGCTGGTTTCCCAGGCAGTGGCGCCGGAGATCGTCCGGTTGAGCAGCGAAACGGAGGCACTCGCCGCTGTCAGGGCCGGGGAAGGAACCATGCTGGCGCTGGGCCATATTGTCCGGACTGAAATCCGCAGCGGCTCCCTGGCCCGTGTCCCGGTGGCCGGAACGCCGATCTCCGGACTCTGGTGGGCCAGTACCCTGGACCGCCGCCGGGCCACCACCATGGCGCGGACCCTGCAGAGGTTTGCCGGCACCGCCGACGCCACCGCGGCCATGGTGGCCCCCGGCGGTTCACGGGGGCTGGAACGGCGGGGGTCCAAGTTCCACGTGGCGCTCTGGAGCTGAGGCGCCTGCCGCTGTGTCGCGTTGCACAAGTCGCATTGCACAAGGCCGGGGCGGGTGCTACCCCTTGAGGGTTAGACAATCTATTCACCTGCGAGAAGGAGTAGCAATGACGTTGTCCCGAGACGAAGACAGCTCGCTGCGGCATTGGAGCAGCCGGCTGATTCAGGCGCTGCAGATCCTCGACCTGGAAGTCGACCACGAAAAGATCGTCCAGGTCGCGGACGAATCCGTCAAAGCCGTCGGGCCGCACGCGGACGCCATCAGCGCGTTCATTGTGGGATACGCGGCCGGTACCGCGTCCACCAACGGCCGCAAGGGCACGCAGGAGGCCGTGCACGCCGCATCGAACAAAGTCATTGAGCTCTGCGAGCACGGCGAGTCCGGCGGCCCGGACGAGGAAGGCTGGGCCAAAAGGGCCCAATAGCGCTGTGACAGTGACGCAGTAGCGCCCGCGCCGCCGGCAGCACGGGACATGCCCCACGGTGGGGCTCAGGGACGGACATGTAGGTGTTATGTCCCGTCGCCGGGGCCGGGGTTGGGCATGTCCCGTGGCCCCGGCCCGCGCTGGCGTGTGCTTAGGGTCCTATGCCTATGGTCGCGCGCCTAGGGTGAGGCCACCCCGGCGGGGACGGTTGCCGCGCCCTCGGGCGTCTGGTCAAGGCTCGGCTCAAGCCGGACGATGACCGCCTTTGAGACCGGCGTGTTGCTGCCCTCGGCCGTGTGGTTCAACGGCACCAGCACGTTGGCCTCGGGGTAGTAGGCAGCCGCGCATCCGCGTGCCGTGGGGTACGACACCACGCGGAACTTGCGCACCACACGTTCCTCGCCGTCGTCGTACACGCCGTGGACGTCCACGTACTGCCCGTCCGCGAGGCCGAGTTCGGCGATGTCGTCAGGGTTCACGAACACCACATGGCGGCCCTTCTTGATGCCCCGGTAGCGGTCGTTGTGCGAGTAGATGGTGGTGTTGAACTGGTCATGGGAGCGCATGCTCTGCAGGATCAGGGTTCCCTCCGGCCGCTGGACAAGTTCGAGATAATTGACAGTCAGCACCGCCTTGCCGGTGGGCGTAGGGAAAGTGCGGGAGTCCCGGGGACCGTGGGCGAGGATAAACCCGCCTTCCTGCCGGATCCGCTGGTTGTAGTCCTTGCAGCCGCCCACGACCCGCGAAATGTGATCCCGGATGAGGTCGTAGTTCTTCTCATAACCGTCCCAGTCGGCTTTGATTTTATCGCCCACCAGGAGTTTGCCCAGCCGGCTCACGATAACGGGCTCCGAGAGCAGATGATGGGACACGGGCTCGACGCTGCCCCACGACGGGTGCACGGCGCAGACGGTGTCTTCCACGGAAACGAACTGGGGTCCGGATTCCTGGATGTCGATCTCGGTCCGACCCATCGTCGGGAGGATCAGCGCCTCGCGGCCCGTCACAGTATGCGAGCGGTTCAGCTTGGTGGAGATCTGGACCGACATCTCCGTGTTCTCCATGGCCGCCACGGCGGCATTCGTGTCCGAGATGGCCCCCACTAGGTTGCCGCCCAGGGCGACGAAAACCTTGATCTCGCCCGCGCGCATCTTGTTGATGGTCTCGACGGAGTCCGTGCCGTGCTCGCGGGGCGGCTCGAAGTCGAACTCCTTGCCGAGGGCATCCATGAAGGACTGCGGCATCTGCTCCCAGATGCCCATGGTGCGGTCGCCCTGCACATTGCTGTGCCCGCGGATGGGGGAGGCGCCGGCGCCCGGCTTGCCCATGTTGCCGCGCAACAGCAGGAGGTTGATGATCTCCTTGATGGTGGCGACACCCTTCTTCTGCTGCGTGATGCCCATGGCCCAGGTGATGATGACTTTCTCGGCCTTGAGATAGCGGGCGGCGAGCTCATCGATGTCCTCGCTGCGCAGGCCCGTGGCTTCGAGCACCGTGCGCTCATCCAGCCGGGCCAGGTGCTCCTTAAGCTCCTCGAGTCCCTCGCAGTGTTCGGCCAGGAAGGCGTGGTCCAGGACCGTCCCGGGGTTCTTGGCTTCGGCGTCCAGCACCCGCTTGGATACGGCCTGCAGCAGGGCCATGTCGCCGCCGATCCGGATCTGGAGGAACTGGTCCGCGATCTGGGTGCCGTGGCCGATCACGCCCTTGACCTCCTGCGGGTTCTTATAGCGGCGCAGGCCGGCCTCGGGAAGGGGATTGACGGCCACGATCTCGCCGCCGCGGTTCTTGCACGCCTCGAGTTCGGTCATCATCCGGGGGTGGTTGGTGCCCGGGTTCTGGCCCATGACGATGATCAGGTCGGCTTGGGCGTAGTCGTCGAAGCTGACTGTCGCCTTGCCGATGCCGATGGTCTGGCCCATCGCCCAGCCCGAGGATTCGTGGCACATATTGGAGCAGTCCGGCAGGTTATTGGTGCCGTAGCCGCGGACCATCAGCTGGTAGAGGAAGGCGGCCTCGTTCGATGTCCGGCCGCTGGTGTAGAACGCCGCACGGTCGGGGGAGTCCAGCCCCTTGAGCTTGTCGGTCACGAGCCGGAGCGCTTCGGCCCAGCTGACCGGCTTGTAGTGGTCCTCGCCCGCGGGCTTGTAGACCGGTTCGGTAAGCCTGCCCTGCATGCCAAGCCAGTACTCGGACCGGCTGCGCAGTTCGCTGACGGGATTCTCGGCCCAGAAATTATCGGGAACCACCACCGGAGTCGCCTCCCAGGTCACGGCCTTGGCCCCGTTTTCGCAGAACTCGAACGCCTTGCGGTGGTGTGGATCCGGCCACGCGCAGCTGGGACAGTCGAAGCCGTCCTTCTGGTTCATGGCCATGACGGTCTTGCGAGTCCGGTTCAGGCCCATCTGTTCGATGGCCGGCTTCATGGAGTGGTACACGCCTGGGACACCGGCGGCCCAGCTCTTTGGCCCGTCCGCTACAACGAGGTCTTTCTCGGACGGTTCCTCGATCTGAGGAGTCTTGCGAGTCACGTGAACTTCCCTTCTGCAACCACCGTCCGGAGGGGACGGCGTGCTGATCTGCTGCCACTATGCACCATACCGTCAGGCCTATCAGCTTGATCGGAGCGCCGCAAGCGATTGGCCGGCCCGGGGCCCGGGTACCGCCCCTCACCCGTGCGCACCACCTCCCCAAGTATCGTCCTCGCGCTTTTCAGGTAGCCGCTACTCGTGTTCCCGCTGCTGAAGCCGTGTGTTCTAGGGGTGGAAGGTCTCAGTGGGGAAAATCAAGCGGAGTCCAGGGTGTTAGCCCTGCGGCATACGGGTTCTTCGTTGCGTTCGGCCGCCTTCAGGCGGAGCCGAAGGGATTCGTTCTGACTTCAACGGGCTCAATCATGTGAATACTGGGGGAAGCGTGATGGAAAAAATTTGTGCCGACCGACTGCTTGGTAGAGAGTCGATCCACGTTTACGGGTCTGCAGCGAAAGCACTGTTCCAGGGCCGAACGATCCTGGTCACGGGCGCCGGGGGTTCCATCGGTTCGGAGATCGTCCGTCAGATGCGAATTCTGGAAGTAGGGAAGGTCTACTGCATCGATAACGACGAGTTCGCACTCTACAACCTGCAAATGGACCTGGAAGGCATGGCGCTGCTGGACGATGACGTCTACCGGCTGGCCGACATACGCGATGAGCAGCTGATGCGGCGCATCATGCAGGAGGTCCGCCCGGACGCGGTGTTCCACGCGGCAGCGCACAAGCACCTGCCGCTCTTGGAGCGGGCACCCGAAGCGGCCGTCAAGACAAATGTCTTTGGGACCCAGTCCGTTGTGCGTGCCGCAATAGCCGCAGGCGTGGACAGAGTCGTCAACATAAGCACGGATAAGGCGGCGAATCCCACGTCGGCGTTGGGATGGTCCAAGCGTCTCGCGGAGCACGTTGCCGACAAGTACGCCGGCACCTCGGAGACCAAAGTGGCAAGCGTCCGCTTTGGAAATGTACTGGGCAGCCGAGGCTCATTTCTGCCCACGCTCATGACGCAAATTGAAACAGGACAGACGATCCGGATCACCGATCCCGGTGTCGCGCGCTACTTCATGACCATCCCCGAAGCGGCCGGCCTGGTGATCGAAGCCGCCTGCCTCGCCTCCGGCGGGGAAACGTACGTGCTGGACATGGGTGCGCCGGTGCGGATCGAGTCGCTGCTGCGCCGGTACGTCGAATTGGTTGACTGCCCGATGCCTGAGGTTGAATACACCGGGCTCCGCCCCGGCGAAAAGATGTCCGAGGAACTTTTCGACCAGCGCGAATCCCACTATGCCACGCCTCATCCGCGCATTCGGAAGGTCGACGTCGGAGCGTATCCGATTGACCATGCACTGGCACTTCTTCGCGAACTCGTCGACCACGGCGCCCACCCCGCACTCGTTCGCGAGGCCCTCGAATTCAATACTGCTGGAAAGGTAAACGATGGACTGGACAGCTTCTCTTCTAGCGCTCTTGGCACTGCCCCTTCTGGCAGTCTTAGTTGACGCTGTCGGAGCGGCCCGCAGCAGCCGCTTCGGAACTGAGCATCGGGAGCCCGGCAGCGCCTCACTTGAGGGTCTGTCCTTCGATGTACTTGTTCCCATTTACGGTGACATCCGGTATTTGACCAACGTCGACTTTCTCCACACTTACGGGCCTCAGGTCATTCTCTGCACGACATCCGGCGAAACCGACGATTTCCGGCGATCCCTCCAGGAAACCGCGGCGAATCACGGTTTCCGGGTCTTTCAGAGCGATTACGTTCCTCCTTCGGCCGGCACTGGGCGCCGGACGGGAGGAACCGTGCGAGACCGCGTGATCAGGGACGCGCTGAACGCTGTTGTGCAAGCTGAGTATGTCGTGTGCCTGGATGCGGACTCGACGTCGGTCCGGCCGCTATCTGAACTGGTGGGTGAGCTTCGAAGGCGCGGCGACGATGTCGCTTCAATTGAGCTAGTGCCGCAGGAGGAGGGCTCCGCTCTGGTCCAGTTGCAGCGGCATGAGTACCGACTGGCAATGCGCCTCCGGTTCGTCATGCCATGGCTTCTAAGCGGCGCATGCCACGCCGGAACAGCATCTGCGATGCGGGCCATCATGGCGCAGCATTCACTCTTCTTCCAGGGGAATGATGTTGAGACAGGTTTGCTCGGCGAGCGTCTCGGATACCGCATGACCCACATTCCTTTCGCCGTGAACACGGATGTTCCAGCATCGTTGCGGGCCTGGTGGCGACAACGTCTTGCTTGGGCAGGCGGGGAATTCCGTTTGTATATTGTGAATATCCGTTTCTGCTTCTGGCATCCATTCTTCTGGGCATACGGGAGTGTTGTGCTCTTTGCATTTCTCGTTCTTCGGTGGGAAGCGCTCGTTCATCCCGGGCTGTCGCTGCTGGCCGCGGCCACTCTTTATTTCGGCATGATCTATGCCATTCACTGGAAAGGGCGCAATCGCTGGCTTTTGCTGATGCCTTTCTACACCCTTGTCACCAGCCTGATCATCCTTCCGCTCGGTGTGGTCTGGTATTTTGCCATGGCGATTCCAGAGAAGAACTTCGGACTCATCAGGTTCCATCGCGGCGCCGTGGGCTCCCGTGCGCCTGGCCCGCGTCGCAAAGCCGTGGGCGTGGCAGGCGCATAGCCAGGGCGCCGCTGCCCCCGGCGCTGTGTGGCTCGTGGCTCGTGGCACTAGCCACGAGCCACGAGTCGCATCTGAGCGCCGTCCGGTCGTCTCTTGCTGGCTCAAGATGGCAAGTAGTTGCAGAAGCCCCCGGGCCTGCTCCGGCACCGCGGCGTCCCGGCATGGCGGGGCGCGGCCTGGCTCCCGCGTGGACTGTCTGGCTAGTGCGCACGCCGCAGGCGACCGGCCGGACCCAGCAGATGCACGGCCCGTGCACTGCCCGCCATTGGGCGCGGGTACCGCCC
The DNA here is from genome assembly GCF_029504395.1 of Arthrobacter sp. ES3-54. Classification (GTDB taxonomy): domain Bacteria; phylum Actinomycetota; class Actinomycetes; order Actinomycetales; family Micrococcaceae; genus Arthrobacter. The sequence continues at coordinate 104,573 of NZ_JAQFIF010000002.1, read as the reverse complement.
GGCACCGGGGTGCACCCCCTACACCAGAAACGTCCTAGCGCTTGCTGAGGACCTGCTGTAGGCCGGCTGCAGGTAGCAAGGGCCAAAAATTCGGGTCCTCGAGAAGTAGCCGTTACCTGTCTGTTATCCGCCGCCGGTCTTTCGGCGCAGTACTCCCCGCGCGGGCTGCCTTGCCGCCGTCGGCCTCCGGGCGAGTATCCCAACGCGGCGGGGCGCGTACCCGGAGCGCGTCAGCCAAGTGGTCGGAAGCCCCTGAAATCGCCCGACCGCGGTCCGGAACGTAAGTTACTCGCCGCTCCCAGTTTTCTCCAAGGAATCACCCAGCACTGTTGCACCATCACTCACTCGAAGAGGCAGGTGTGCAATGAATTTGTTCTCATGCAAGAAGGTCGACGGCCAAAGACGTGTCTTTAGCCGGCCGACCCGCGCAGTAGCAGCAGGGACAGCAATGACCTTGCTCAGTTTCATCGGACTCACCACAACGGCGCTTGGCGCCAACGCAGCGCCGGCACCCGTCGGCGCAGGCTTCACCGTTACCGCGGCCGACCTGGCCTACATCCTCAAGCAGATCAAGATCGCCGAGGCGCACGTCGCGAACACGACGTCGGCCACCGGCCCCTGCGGTGCCCTCATCGGACGGGGCCCCAACCAGATCCCTGACGCCCTGACCTCGTACGGGCTCCGCACAGTGGACGGCTCGTGCAACAACCTGCTCGCCGGCCGCGAAACCTACGGGGCCGCCGACCAGCTGTTTCCGCGTTTGACGACGCCGTCATTCAACACCGCGGACTCCGTCCCTGCCGGTTTCGGCCCGGCCGGTACGTCTTCCTACACGCAAAAGTCGGGCAATGTGTTCGACTCCCAGCCGCGCCAGATCAGTAACCTGATCGTGGACCAGACCTCCACCAATCCCGCCGCTGTAGCCGCCGCCGGTTTCCCGGTCCGTACCCAGGGCAACCCTGGGTTGTTCCCCTGCACCACCGATCCTGACCCATTGGCGGATCCGGAGGTCGTCGGCGTGCCGGCAGGCTGCGTCCCCACTGGCGACACGCTGTTCATCCCCAACGTCACCACCGACGTCGGACTATCTCCGCCGTACAACTCCTTGTTCACCCTCTTCGGGCAGTTCTTCGACCACGGTGTGGACCAGACGGTCAAGGGCGGCGGAACGGTGTTCGTGCCGCTCAAGGCCGACGATCCGCTGATCACAGTGGGCCCCGACGGCAAGGCGGGCACGGGCGACGAAGTGGCTCCCAACAGCCCGAACGCGTTCATGGTCCTCACCCGGGCCCAGAACCAGCCGGGCGCGGATGGCACCCTGGGTACCGCGGATGACGTCCAGGAAGCCGCCAACACGGACTCGCCCTACGTGGACCAGTCCCAGACCTATACGTCCCACCCCTCGCATCAGGTGTTCCTGCGGGAATACATCAACAACGCTGCCGGCAGGCCGGTCGCAACCGGCAAGCTGCTTGGCGGCGTCGCAGGCCCCACCGCAGGCGGTATGGCCACGTGGGCGGGCGTCAAGTCGCAGGCAGCGATCTTCCTCGGCCTCAAGCTTGAGGACAAGGACGTCACCAACATCCCGATGATCGCCGCGGACCCGTACGGCAAGTTCATCCCCGGTCCCGCGCGCGGTCTGCCGCAATACGTCACCCTGACCGGACTTGTCGAGGGCAACACAGCTGCTCCCGTTCCTGTACCGGCGAACGTGCGGTACTTCGACACGCCGTTCCTGACCGACATCGCACACAACGCCGATCCGTCGCCGCAGGACACGGACCACAATCCTGCCACGCCGCCCGTAGCCCCCGTAGCAGACGGTGACAACACGGCGTCGGCGGATTTTGCGAACCAGCCCGCCGGGACTTATGACGACGAAATGCTCAACGCGCACTTTTGTGCCGGTGACGGCCGCGTCAACGAGAACATCGGCCTGACCACCATCCACCAGGTGTTCCATTCGGAGCATGACCGCCTCGTGGCGGATATTGAGAACACCCTCACCAACGACACCTCAGCCACCGGCGTTGCCGCACTGGCCGAGTGGAAGCTGGCTGCGGGTGCCAACGGGTGGAACGGCGAGCGCCTCTTCCAGGCGGCCAGGTTCGTCACGGAAATGGAATACCAGCACCTGGTGTTCGAGGAGTTCGGCCGCAAGGTCCAACCCGCGATCCAGCCCTTCCACGTCTACCACACGGACCTCAACTCGGCCATCAAGGCGGAGTTCGCCCACGCGGTCTACCGCTTCGGCCACTCGATGCTGACCGAGACGATCTCCCGCACCAACGCGGACGGCAGCGACAACTCCATCTCCCTGCTTAAGGGATTCCTGAACCCGCCCGAGTACACCAACGGCGGATCGGCGGGGTCCCTGACCTCGGAAGAGGCCGCGGGCAGCATCGTCATGGGCATGAGCGACCAGGTTGGCAACGAACTCGACGAGTTCGTCACGGGCACCCTGCGCAACAACCTGCTGGGTCTTCCCCTGGACCTGGCGACGATCAACATGACCCGCGCACGCTCCGAAGGCGTCCCGCCGCTCAACGAGTTGCGCCGTCAAATCAACAACGAAACGGGCGACGCCCAACTGGCTCCCTACACGAGCTGGGCTGACTTCGGGCAGAACCTCAAGCACCCAGAATCGCTGATCAACTTTGTTGCCGCCTACGGCACCTACCCGACCATCACCAGCGAAACCACGCTGGCGGGCAAGCGGGCAGCGGCCAAGGCAATCGTCGATCCGGGCACCCTGGCGACTCCTCCCACGGCTGACATGAGTGACTTCATGAACAGTGCCGGACCGTGGGCCACCCAAGAGACCGGCCTGAACAAGGTCGACCTCTGGGTCGGCGGCCTGGCGGAGAAGACCAACCTATTCGGCGGGCTCCTGGGCAGCACGTTCAACTACGTGTTCGAGAACCAGATGACCGACCTGCAGAACGGTGACCGCTTCTACTACCTCCTGCGCACGCCGGGCATGAACCTGCGGGCACAGCTCGAGAGCAACTCCTTCGCCGAGATGATCATGCGCAACACCGACGCGCACTCGCTCAAGGCAGATGCTTTCGGCACCGCCGACTGCAAGTTCCAGTTGGGTAACCTGGCTGGTACGCCGGCGGGGTACACGACATCGGGGGCCACGGTCGCCGATGACGCCACCAGCGAGTGCAAGGAGAACCTGGTTCTCCTGCGCAAGCCGGACGGCACCATCCAGTACATGGAGAAGAACACAGTCGATCCGAGCGGCATCAACGGCCAGTCGGTGTACAACGGCACCGCTAACGCTGACCGGGTCACGGGCGGCAACGACAACGACACGTTCCTCGGCAACGAAGGCAACGACGTCATTGAAGGCAACGGCGGCGACGACATCGCACTCGGCGGCGACGGCAACGACAGGATCACCGATCTGTCCGGCGCCGACGTCCTCAAGGGCGGCCCGGGCAACGACTACATCAACTCCGGCATCGGTGATGACATCAACATGGGCGGCGACGGCCAGGACTTCACCAACGGCGGCGCCAACGACAACGAAACCTTTGCCGGCGAAGGAAACGACTTCGTGCAGTCCGGTGACGGTGCCGATGCCACGTTCGGTGACGGCGGCGATGACTGGATCCAAGGCGGTTCCGGCCAGGACCTGCTGATCGGCGATCACGGCGCACCGTTCTTCGACGACCCGGCCCAGACGAAGCCCGGAAACGACGTCTTCGTCGGACAGGTTGGAGAGAACGACTACGACGCCGAAGGTGGCGACGACATCATGACGTCCAACGCGGCGATCGACCGCTACGCCGGTTCAGCCGGTTTCGACTGGGCCTCGCACCAGTACGACACCGTGCCGGCCGACGACGACATGAAGATCAACAACAACCTCGTTGGTGTCCCGCTGCCGGTCGTCGTCAACCGCGACCGCTGGCAGGAAGTGGAGGCCAACTCCGGCTCCAAGTTTGACGACGTCATCCGCGGCGACGACGAAGTGCCGAGCACCGTAGGTGGTGCAGGCTTCAGTGGCTGCGACGTCCTCGACCAGACGGGCATCAACCGGATCGCCGGCCTGCAGGCCATCCTCCCGGCACCGACCACCCCGCTTGCACCGGTCGAAGCACTCTCACCGATGGGCGTCTGCCCCCTGACCGGTCCGGTCTGGGGCGACGGCAACATCCTCGTCGGCGGCCTCGGCAGCGACAAGCTGGAGGGCCGTGGCGCCAATGACGTGCTCGACGGCGACCGGTACCTGAAGATCCGCATCAGCGTGCGGAACGACGCAGGCACAGAGATCGGGACCACCGACCTCATGGAGCGCCCGTACCAGGCAGGTAACCCTCAGACCCTGGCGGCCGCAGTAGCGGCCGGCGTCGTCAACCCGGGGAACCTGGTGGCTGTCCGCGAACTGGTCACCCCCACCGCCCTCGAAACCGCGGGCAACCGGGACGTCGCGATCTTCTCCGGACCGCGGGCCAACTACACCATCACCACGACAGGCGGCACCGGCACCATCGGTTCGGCTGGCTCGACCACCACGGTGGTGGACAACGTTGGAGTCGACGGCACGGACACGATCCGCAACATCGAGTTCCTGCAGTTCTCCGATACCGTTCTGCCCAACGCCCCGGTCATCGGCACGGCAACCGCCGGCGCCGGGCAGGCAACGGTGCGCTGGACGGCTCCGACGGTCGGCATTGCCGACTCCTTCTCCGTGAAGGTGCTCGACGTGACGTCGAACCCGGCCGGCGTCCAGGTTGGTGCCCTGCGCACCGCACCGGCAGGCGCCACCAGCCTGGTGGTGACCGGCCTGGCGAATGGGTCCCAGTACCGGTTCCAGGTGCTGGCCAGCAACGCCCTCGGTGACAGCCCGTTCTCGGCACTCTCCAACACGGTGAGCCCGACGACGGCGACCGTACCGGGAGCGCCCACCATCGGGACGACCACGGCCGGGAACGCTTCGGCGACCGTAAGGTGGACCGCGCCGGCGTCCAACGGCGGATCCGCCATCACGGGCTACACGGTGCGCGCCTTCGCCGGAACCGTCCTGGCACGTACGCAGGCGGTTACCGGCAACGTCGGATCCGTCGTCGTGACGGGTCTGACGAACGGGACGGCGTACACGTTCGACGTCGCGGCCGTCAACGCAGTGGGTACGGGCGGATTCTCGGCCCGCACCGCAGCGGTGACACCACGTACCGAGTTCGTGGCTCCCACCCTGACGGCGCGGTCCCCTGCACCGGGGGCATTGTCGGTCAGCCAGGGCGCCAACGTGACGGCAACGTTTAGTGAAGCAGTGACGGGGGTTACGGGAACGAACTTCCAACTGCGGCAGGGCACCACGGCGATCGCCGCCGTCGTGACCTACAACTCACTGACCCGCGTCGCGACGCTCAACCCGGTGGCAACGCTGCCGGCAGACCGCCTCTACACCGTGACCGTCTCCGGCGTCCGTGACCTTGCGGGCAACACGATGGCGGCGAGCACGTGGACGTTCACGTCCGGACCTCTTCCTGTCATCACCTCATCGACCCCCGCTGCGGGAGCCACAGGGGTGCTGCGGAACAGCAACACGACGGTGGCGTTCAGTGAGCCCATCACCGGGTACACCACTGCAGGCAGTGTCCGGATCGTCCGGGCCTCGACGGGAGCCGATATCGCGGTCGCGGTGACTTACAACGCCACGACCAGGGTGCTGACAATCAACCCCAGTGCGACGCTTCTCGCCAACACGCAGTACAGGGTCATCATCACCGGTGGCACCACCCGGATCCGCGATCTGGCAGGCAACCCGTTGCCCAGCCGTTCGTGGACATTCACCACGGGATCAGCACTGTAGTAGCAGTCTGAGATTGCCGGCTGGCGGGCCCGCTACGGTCCGCCAGCCGGCTTCCTCAATATTTCGAAAGCCACTTTTCGACACGGTATACAGCTCTATTGCCCACTTGGAGGGGCCATGACTACACGACGCGAGATCTTCAAACTGGGCGCTGTCGGCGCTCTCGGCCTTGCCGGATTCAAAGGCGGCGACGACGACATCCCGACGACGGGCACGACCGCCACGGCCGGGACACCGCTCATCACCGCCAGCCGACTTGCACCGCAGAACATGCCTGTGCCCTATACGGGCGTCTTTCGCCGCCCGCCGGAGCTCGTCCCCTTCGCGGCCGGCTTCGACGACGGCGACCCCGCCCGTCCCTTCGCCCGGTACGCCCTGACCCAGAAGCTCGGCCAGGCCCAGTTCGTGCCCGGGCTGAACACCACTGTGGCGGGCTATAACGGCATCTTCCCCGGCCCCACCATCCGGGCCCGGCAGGGAACCCGGATCGAGGTGCGGATCCGCAACGACCTGCCCCCCGTCGGGCTCCTGCAGCCCGCCCGCTTTGATACCGTCACACACCTGCACGGCTCGGCGTCGCTACCGCAGTACGACGGCTACGCCAACGACATCACCGTCCCGGGAAACGTCAAGAACTACCGGTACCCCAACTTTCAGACGGCACGGACCCTTTGGTACCACGACCACAAGCACCACATCACGGCCCAGAACGTGTATTCGGGGCTCGCGGCCTTCTATCCGCTCTCCGACAAGTTTGAGCGTGCCCAACTGCCGCAGGGGGAATTCGACGTACCACTCATGATCTCGGACGCCATGTTCAACGCCGATGGCTCCCTGGCATACAACGACAATGACGTGAAGGGCCTCTGGGGTGACATCATCATGGTCAACGGCGTGCCGTGGCCCACCATGAAGGTCAAGCCCCGGATCTACCGCTTCCGGGTGCTCGACGCCTCGATTTCGCGGTCCTACCGGCCCACACTGTCCACCGGAGACCCCATCTACGTGGTGGGCACCGACGCCGGCATGACGCCCACAGTGCAGGCCGTGAAGTCGTGGCGGCAGGGCACAGCGGAACGCTATGAGGTGCTGATCGACTTCCGCAAATACCGGACCGGCCAGCTGATCGAGCTGCGGAACCTCAGCAACAAGAACAACATCGACTTCGCCAACACCAACAAGATCATGCGCTTCCAGGTGGTGGCTGACTCCGGTTCGGGGGCCGGCTCCATTTCCAGCATTCCGGCAACTCTGGACGACGGCGGTTCCGTCAGCGCGGCCAACGGCGGGATCCCCACTATGAGCCTCACGCCGGCGATGGCGAAGGCGAAGCGCGAGCTGAAATTTTTCCGGGACCACGGACAGTGGACCGTCAACGGCGTCACCTGGGCCGATGTGGAGAAATCCGGGTTCACCAAGCTGTTCGGCAACCCCCAGCCGTTCGACGTCGAGCAATGGACCATCATCAACGCCTCCGGCGGCTGGTTCCATCCAGTGCACATCCACCTCATCGACGCCAAGATCATCGCGCGGAACACCAACGGCGGCCAGCCGTTTGCCTGGGAGAAGGGCCCCAAGGATGTCTTCTACGCCGGCGAGAACGAGTCCATCACGGCCCTTATGCAGTTCGACACCGGTGCCGGCGGGGGTGGGCGCTACATGATCCACTGCCACAACCTGGTGCACGAGGACCACGACATGATGGTGCAGTTCTCCGTGGGCGACCTCCGTACCAACGACCCCATCACGTCCGACCCACCGGTCCTGGACACCGCCGCGTCCGACTCGTTCCCGCCGGTGTACCGGCCCGGATTCCCCGCGGGGACCTGAGATGCGGAGCCCGAGTCAGCTCGGCGCGGCGGCCCTGCTCGTGCTGGCGCTGAGCGCCTGCACAGGCGGAACGCCGTCACCGGCGCCTCCCACGTCTAGCGCAGGGGCTGTGCAAAGCGCAGCGCCGGTCTCGCTGGAGACCGGGACAGACGTCGGCAACGGCCGTCCGGCCGTGAGCAACGATGGGCTGATGGTGCGGCGCCGCGCGGTCATTGCCGTCCACCCCGCCGCGGGCGCCGAGCCGGGCGGGCCGCGCGCAAGGCTCGAGCAGACGGCAGCTGCCAGCGGCATCGTCCTATCCGACATCCCCCCGGACGTGCTCGAACCAGCGATCCTGGAGCACCTCGCGCCGGAACTGATCCTGGCGCTTCCGGCCGGAAGCACGGGCGAGGACGCGGAGAAGCTGGCCGAGCTCGCCTTCGGTCCGGAGGGCAGTTACCCGGGCGTGGAGCATGTCCACGTCGCCTCAGTCCTGGTCCACGATCTCCAGTTCAGCGTCGCTGCCGCCGATCCGGCAGCACTGGCCAGGTCCGTCGCCGCGGAAGGCATTCTCTCCGACGCGCTCGGGAACTACGGCACCACCTTGGATAGCGGAGCCCTGAAGGTCACCTACACGGGACCACTGCTCAGCGACCTGCTGGTGGAATCCGTGCGGATCGGCATGGCCCGCGGCGCCGGCGTCAAGCCCGCGGACGTGACGTTGGCTCCCCGTTCGGCCACGGGCGAGGGGGTGGACATGTCCCTGGAGCCGGAACCGGCACCGGAGCCTGAACCGTCTCCGGGGGACAGCGGGACGCACTCGCACGACGCCGGCAGCGACGACGCCATCGCACCGACTCCGGGTTCTGAGGAATCCGGGCACTGACCGCACCAGTGGCCGGCCGGAGCAAGGGGAACGCTACCGGCCGGCCACGAGTGTGTCCCGGATCTCGCGGCGCAGGACCTTGCCGATCAGCGAACGCGGCAGCTCGTCCATCACGGCAACGCGGCGCGGCACCTTGTAGGCGGCCAGGTTCCCCCGCGCGAACGCCAGTAGCGACTCCGGGTCGATGCCGGCACCCGCGGACGCCACGACGGCGGCCACCACGTCTTCGCCGCCGCCGGGGCGGGGCAGCCCCACCACGCATACGTCCTTGACGCCGGAGTATTCGGAGAGGACGTCCTCGACTTCCGTGGGGGAGACGTTGAAGCCTCCCGTGATGATGAGTTCCTTGAGCCGGTCCCGGACAGTCACGAAATCATCCTTGTCCACCGAGACAATGTCCCCCGTGCGGAACCAGCCGCCTTCCAGCAACACTTCCTCTGTCTCCTGCGGCCGGTTCCAGTAGCCGGCAAAAACCTGCGGACCACGGATCAGCAGCTCGCCCTCCGTGCCGGGGGCACGGTCCAGGAGAACGTTGCGCGGGTCCACCACGCGGATGTCGGTCAGGGGAAACGGGACCCCCACAGTTCCCGGTTTCCGGCTGGGCCCGAAGGGGTTGCCCAAGGCGATGGGCGAGGTTTCCGTCAGTCCGTAGCCCTCGATGAGGAAGCCCCCGGTCGCCTTCTCCCACCTCTCCACTGTCGCCGTCGGCAGGTTCATCGCCCCCGAGATGGAAAACCGGATGCTGTCCAGCGCGATACCGCGCTCAGCGGCGGCCGCGGCGATCCGGTCGTAGATCGGCGGCACCGCCGGCAGGAACGTGGCAGGCGACTTCTTGTGCGCCTTCAGCACGAGGTCGACGTCGAACTTGGGGAACAGCACCAGCCGGGCACCGATGCTCAGGGCAAAAGTCATGCACAGCGTTAGCCCATACGCGTGGAACATGGGCAGCACCGCGTACACGGTTTCCCGGCCGTCCTTGAGCCCTGGCACCCAGGCGCGGCCCTGCGCGGCATTGGCCTGCAGATTGGCGTGGGTCAGCATGGCGCCTTTCGGCTGGCCCGTGGTGCCGCTGGTGTATTGGATGACGGCCAGGTCGCCGGCGGCCGGACGCGGATGCCGTTTCTTCAGCTCGCCGGCGGCAAGGAGTTCTTTCCAGGCCAGCACGTTCCGGCGCGCCGGCTGTGCCACGGGCCTCGGCGGGTGCTTGCCGGCTGCCAAGGCGGCCCGGGCCGCGCGGGCTGCGGGGATAGGGAGCCGCAGCGCCATCCGTTGCAGCAACGGCATCGCCGGGATCAGCTCAACGGAGACGATGCTTTGCAGCCCGACGTCGGCCGGCAGTTGACGAACCTTGTCAACGGCCTTGTCCCAGACTATGGCGACGGTGGCGCCGTGGTCCTCGAATTGATGGCGTAGTTCACGGTCCGTATATAAGGGATTGTGTTCGACGACGACGGCGCCCAGGCGCAGCGCCGCGTGGAACGCGATTATGTGTTGTGGGCAGTTCGGCAGGACCAGCGCCACCCGGTCACCGGCCCGGACGCCGAGCGCCTTCAGGCCCGCGGCCGCCCTGCTGATGGCGGCTCCCAGTTCGCGGTAGCTGGTGCGCGCGCCGAAGAATTCCAGCGCGGTCTTGTTCCCGTAGCGCCGGACGGACGAGTCCAGGAGGTCGACGAGGGACCCTTCGGGGAGCTTGAGGTTGGCCGGCACTCCGGGGCTGTAGTGGCGGGTCCAGGGGCGGTCGGGACGCGGGGCCCCCGCGGATCTGGTGCTCATGGTGTGTCCTTGCCACTGGGTTGGGCTGGGTTGGGCAGGCTGGGCCGGACTCCCGGCTCCGGGCCCGGCAGGGCCCATCAGGAAATCCTACCGGCGGGAAATCCTACCGGCGCGGCGCGGCCCCGCACGGACGTGCGTCGCCGGCGAGCGCCGTAGTGGCGGCGCGCGGACGCCCGGAGGTGACTTTTGGCCCTTGGCACCCGGCAGGCCCGGGCGGAGGCTGGGGCGTACACCGCGAGCCGCAGGTCTGCGCACTTCACAGGGCCGCGCTGTTCCACATGTTTGCGCAATGTAAAAGGTCCACGGGAGCGCCATGAAGTACCAGCAGTCGACCCTGAAGTTCCTGGGTGCCTCCGACACCCGGACGCTCGACACCGAGGACCGGCGATGAACTCCGACGGCGTCACCCGGACCACCGTGTTGAAGGAGATCCACGATCTCGCCCGGCCGCTGAAAACCGATCGTGATCTTAACGGCCTCGTTCGGCGCGCTGCCGACTGCCGTTTCGTAGCCATCGGCGAAGCGTCCCACGGCACCCATGAGTTCTACACCTGGCGCGACACCCTCAGCAGGCGGCTCATCGCGGAGGAAGGCTATAACTGGATTGGGGTGGAAGGGGACTGGCCCGACTGCTGGCGCATCAACCGCTGGGTCCGCGGCCAGGAGGGGAAGGACCAGGGCGTCCATGCGCTGCTGTCCGGGTTCGAACGCTGGCCGACCTGGATGTGGGCCAACGAGGAAGTCGCGGCATTCCTGGACTGGCTGCGCGGCTGGAACGCAGCCCGGCCCCTGGACAAGCGTGTCGGTTTCTACGGACTGGATGTCTACTCGCTCTGGGATTCGCTACGCGAAATCATCGGCTGGCTGCAGGAGAACGATCCCGAGGCCGTGCCCACGGCCGAGCGGGCCTGGCAGTGCTTCCTGCCCCACCATGAGGACCCGCACCAGTACGCCTGGAGCACGCGGCTGGTGCCGCAGTCCTGCGAGCCCGACGTCGTGGCCCTCTTGACCGAGGTCAGGAACCGGGCCTTCAGTCCCGGCCCCCATGAGGAGGACGCCTTCGACGCCGTCCAGAACGCCGAAGTCGCGGCCAACGCGGAGCATTACTACCGCATCATGGTCCGGGGTGACCGGCAGTCCTGGAACGTCCGCGACCACCACATGGCGGACACGATCGACCGGGTCAGCAGGCATCTCGGAGCGGCGTCGAAAGGCCTGATCTGGGAACACAACACGCACATCGGTGATGCCCGGGCCACCGACATGGCGCAGGATGGCCTGGTCAACGTGGGACAGCTGCTGCGCGAACGCCACGCCGGCGAAGGGGTGCTGCTGGTTGGCTTCGCCGCCCACCGCGGCTCCGTGCTCGCCTCCGACGGGTGGGGCCGCCCCGAGCGCATCCTTACGATGCCGGCAGCACGTCCGGGCAGCCACGAAGACTTCCTGCATCAGGCCCTCGGCGTGCCGTCCGTGCTGGAGTTCGGCGACGACCGGACCGGGCCATGGCTTTCGACACGGCTCGGCCACCGGGCGATCGGCGTCGTCTATCACCCCGAGAAGGAGGCCGGGAACTACGTTCCGACCCGGATGGGGGAGCGCTACGATGCCCTCATCTGGCTTGAACACACCGCCGCCCTGCGTCCGGTGCACCATGAGGGGCCGCCCCGGGAACCGGAGTTCGAGACCGAGCCCACCGGATTCTAGGCCGGTACGGACTCCAAGAAGGCAGGATCCAGGATGAGCAAGGCAATCGTCGTCGGTTTCAACGGGTCTGCGGGCAGCGACGCCGCTCTGACCTGGGCCCTGGCGCGGGCCGCCCGGGACAAGCTTCCGGTCATCGTCGTCCACGCGGTGGACGACCGCTGGATGTCTCCGGATTTCCAGTACCACGAGATTATCCGGGAATCGGGGATGGAACTGCTTCAACAAGCCCGGGAGAGCGCCAGTGGGCGGGCCCCGGACGTCGAGGTGGACATCCAGCTTCGTCATGGCAGCGGCGGCTCGGTGTTGCGAGACGTGTCTAAGGAGGCAGCCATTGTGGTGGTTGGCGGCCATGACAAGCGTTGGTTGGACGGTGGTTCCATGACGGACCGTGCCCTGCAGGTTGTCTCAGCCTCGGAATGCCCGGTTGCTGTCATACCCGCGAAACAGGGGACGGGGGAGCGGGGCGTGGTGGTCGGCGTGGACGGTTCTGCGGAGTCGCTGCAGGCTGTCGCATTCGCGGCCGCGGAAGCTGACCTGGGCGGTGACGAGCTGACCGTGGTCCTCGCCTTCAAGAGCCCGGCCCGGTGGGTCGAGAAAAAGCTGCCGTCCAGCGGCCTCGCCGAGAGCATGGTTGAGGAGGACCGGATCGTTCTCGCCGAGTCGGTCGCGGGCCTCGGCGAGAAGTATCCGGACCTGATAATCCAGCAGCGCCTTGAAACGGACACGGAACCGGCGAACGCCCTGGTGAATATCGCCGCCGGAGCCAGGCTGCTGGTGATCGGAAGCCGCGGGCGCGGCGCGTTCTCCCGGACGGTGCTCGGCTCCACGGCGCATGCTGTCCTGCTGCAGGTGCCGTGCCCCACCATCGTCACGCGCGTGCACCGGGTCAAGCACGGGGACTGACGCCGGGCAAGAGGTGCCTTGCCTCGGCCTTGCCTCGGCCCGGCCCGGGACTGGCAGGACCCCCCTGTCCGCGGAGGGGGCTTTTCGCCGCCGCCAACGGATGGGAGGATGATGCCGTGGACCCCTTCTTCAATTTCGTCACCCACTTTTGGTGGCTCGTCTTTCCCCTGAGCGGCCTGGCCGGCGGGTGGGCGCGCTCGTGGTCCAAAGCAGCTGAACGCCGGCACCGGCGCCGTGTGGAGCTTTACACGCTCAAGAACCAGGCGGCGCAGGCCGAGCAGGCAAGCAAGGCCGATGTGCTTGCCCTCATGAAGGCGCACGACGCCGTCAACCGGCGTTGGCTGGACTACGAACTCGACGTGGGAAAGCTGATCGACTTTCCGGTCATGACGGATGTCCGGGAGCCGCTCACCGTGGCTTTCCTGCGGGCAAAACGTGAGGCCGACGGGCTGCGCCCCGCCGCCCCCGGAGAAGTCAGGACCGCCGCAAGGCTCGCAGAGTATCGGGCAGCCGTGACTAGTTTTGAACTGGCATTCGACGTTGCCGAGCGGGAAGCCAAGCGGATCCGGGACAGCAAGTTCACCGGGCCGGAACGCCAGCGGCTGGAGACTGCCCGGAAGCTCCTGCGGATCGCATCGGACGCGGCCGCGACTCCCGCCGAGCGGCAGACGGCGTACAGGCGTGCCCGCCGGGAACTCGACGGGCTCATCGTGCTGCCGGAGGCTACGCTCGCTGCGCTTGAGGAAAAGATCGCTTCGATGCTCGACGCCGGCCCCGCGCCGGAGGTCCGCCGGACCGTCTAAGGGCGCCGTGGGCCGTGGGAATCCCGCCCGGCCCGCTGTGAGACGCGTCGCACCGCCGCCATGAATGCCGTGTACCGCACCGCTGGCCGGAATTTAGGGTCTTCTGGCATGTTTTGCCCTGCCGTCTTTCCCACGTACCATCGATAAGGTTTCAAACTGCTTAAGTGACCACTGCGAGTTCGTCCGGATCGTCATCGGATGAACTCGCAGTGGCCATGGGGCACGGGGATGTGAAACTGCTGATCATTGACACTGCAGATTGGGCAACAGGTGGAAATCACCGTAATGGTGGCGCTAGTGATATCGCTGGCGCTGTTCTTCGACTTCACGAACGGATTTCATGACACCGCGAACGCCATGGCTACGCCCATCGCGACCGGCGCCATCAAGCCCAAGACAGCGGTCGCCCTCGCGGCGGTGCTAAACCTCGTGGGAGCGTTCCTCTCCACGGAAGTCGCCAAGACCGTTTCCGGCGGCATCATCAAGGAAGGCACGGACGGTGTCCAGATCACCCCGGACATCATCTTCGCCGGGCTGATGGGCGCCATCCTCTGGAACATGATCACCTGGCTCAAGGGCCTGCCGTCCAGTTCCTCGCACGCGCTCTTCGGCGGCCTGATCGGGGCTGCGATCGCCGGCATCGGCATCCACTCCATCAACTTCGAGTCGCTCATGCAGAAGGTCATTCTTCCCGCAGTGTTCGCACCGATCATCGCCGGCGGAGTCGCCTACCTGTGCACGCGGCTGGCGTACGCCCTGACCTCCCGCCACGACCCGGAAACCGGGGACAAGCTCACGCAGAAGCGCGGCGGATTCCGGACCGGGCAAATCTTCACGTCCAGCCTCGTGGCGTTGGCCCACGGCACCAACGACGCCCAGAAGACGATGGGCATCATCACCTTGGTCCTGATCTCGGCCGGCACACAGCCCGCCGGCTCCGACCCCCAGTGGTGGGTTATCACGGCCTGTGCCCTCGCCATCGCGATCGGTACCTACGCCGGTGGCTGGCGGATCATCCGCACCATGGGCTCCGGACTTACCGAAGTCAAGCCTGCCCAGGGATTTGCCGCCGAAGCCAGCACTGCCAGTGCCATCCTGGCCTCGTCGCACCTGGGCTTCGCCCTGTCCACCACGCAGGTGGCCTCCGGCTCGGTCATTGGCTCCGGGATGGGACGCCGCGGCACCACGGTGCGGTGGGGAACCGCAGGCCGGATTGCGATCGGCTGGCTATTCACCCTACCCGCGGCCGGGATAGTGGGTGCACTGACTGCCATGCTCGTGCAGACCGGAGTCATTGGAGTGGTCATCGCGGCCGTGGCCGGCACCGCCGCCGTGGCCTATATGTTCGTGCATTCACGCAAATCCCACGTCGGCCACCACAATGCCGTCCAGATCGAGGAAGTCGGCCAGGCCGTGCAGTTCCGTAAGAAGAAGTCCCTCGCCAAGGCGATCAAGAACGGGAGCGCCAAGCGATGAAATGGTTGGAACTGTTCACCGTGGCCGGTGCCACCCTTCTGTCCGCGGTGACAGTCGTCGTCCTCTACGCCCTGGGTGTCCGGCTCACGGCCATCGCGGGCGACATCCGAAACTCTCCAGCGTCGTGGACCCGTCCGCTCGCGTACGCCTGCTTCGCCGTGTGCGGCGTTGCCGTCCTCTTCGGGCTCTACCTGATCATTCCGTACTTCCACAAGTAGCAGCTGCCCGCACGCCGGTCGCTCGTCGGTGCTGTTCGGCTGTCCCCTGCGGACGTGAGGTCGTGCGTCCGGGGATGGGAACCGGGCACGGCATTGGCTAGGCTGGGGCCATGGTGAGCTTCCAGTACTTCGTGGCCTCGTCACTGGACGGGTACATTGCCACTGACAAGGATGATCTGGCCTGGCTGCTCCAGTTCGACGGATTTGACGGCGGGCAGGACAGCTACGACGCATTCATCGCCGACGTCGGCTGCATCGTCATGGGCGGCGAGACCTATGCCTGGCTTAGGGAACACGAACCCGATACTTGGCCCTATCCGGGCACGCCGTGCTGGGTCTTCACCCACCACGAACACTCAGCCCCCAAGGGCGCCAATGTCACGTTCGTGCGCGGGGCCGTCGGCGAGTTCGTGGACGACCTCAAGGACGATGCCGGCGGCCGGAACATCTGGGTTGTGGGCGGGGGCGTCCTGGCAGCGCAGTTCGCGGACGCCCGGCTGCTGGACGAACTGATTGTCTCGGTCATTCCCGTGGTTTTGGGCAGCGGCAAGCCGTTGCTGCCCATGACAGGGCCGACGCCGCCGCTGGAGTTGACGTCTTCGCGCACCTTGGGCCGGGGCATCGTGGAGCTGCGCTACCGCTTCCCGGCCCGGACGTAGCCGGATCCGGTACCCCTGGCAGCCGAGCCCCTAGGGCGCGATATCGCGGATAAGGTTCGTGATCCGGGCGGTGGAGAGCCGGCGGCCGTGCTCGTCGGTCATCACGATCTCGTGAGTGGCGAGGGTCCGGCCGAGGTGGATGGCCGTACAGGTACCGGTGACGGTGCCTTCGGAGATCGCCCGGTGGTGCGTCGCCCCGATCTCAATCCCCAGCGCCTGCCGGTTGGGGCCCGCGTGCATGCCCGCCGCGAAAGAACCCAGGGTTTCGGCGAGTACCATGTGGGCCCCGCCGTGCAGGATGCCGGCCACCTGGGTATTGCCCTCCACCGGCATGGTGGCCACAGTGCGTTCCGGACTCAGTTCAAGGAAGTGGATCCCCATCTTCACCACGAGGGCCCCGACGCCGTATTGGCCCAGCCAATCGTGCATTTCCTCGGGAACTCCGGCCGCCGCGAGCTCGGCCGCGTAAGGGCCGGGCGTGAAATTGTCCATCATGGGAACTAGGCTGGCACCTGTGAGCGAAACTACCAAACCGGCCATTGCCCCCTTTTCTGCAGCCCCCCTTTCTGCGGACACTGCAGCAGACCTTCTCCCGGCAACTGAGCCGGAATCAGCGCTTGCGGTTAAGTCCGCCGGTAAATCCAGCCGGGCCGCGGGGTCGGTTTCCGCCACCGAGGCCCCTGTGATTCCCATTACGGACCAGCCGCGGCTACTCGTGCTCGATGGTCACTCCATGGCCTTCCGGGCGTTCTTCGCGCTGCCCGCGGACAAGTTCTCCACCGCCACGGGGCAGCACACGAACGCCGTCCACGGCTTCACGTCCATGCTGATCAACCTGATCAAGGAACAGAAGCCCACCCATGTCGCCGTGGCCTTCGACGTCTCCGACGACACGACCCACCGCAAGGCCGAGTACAGCGAGTACAAGGGCGGGCGCAATGAGACTCCCCGGGAAATGAGCGGCCAGATCGACCTGATCGACAAGGTCATGGGCGCGTGGGGCATCAAGACCATCAAGATGCCCGGCTGGGAAGCTGACGACATCCTGGCCACGCTCGCCGCCATGGGGGAAAAGGCAGGTTACGAGGTGCTGCTGGTCTCCGGCGACCGCGATGCCTTCCAGCTCATTACGGACAACGTTTTTGTGCTGTACCCCAGGAAAGGCGTCAGCGATATTCCCCGGATGGACGCGGACGCCATCCAGGAGAAGTATTTCGTCAGCCCCGCCCAGTACTCGGACCTCGCCGCCCTGGTGGGGGAGTCCGCGGACAACCTTCCCGGTGTTCCCGGCGTCGGCCCCAAGACGGCAGCCAAATGGATCAACCTCTACGGCGGTCTTGAGGGGGTCCTGGAGAACCTCGACGCGATCGGTGGCAAGGTGGGGGATTCCCTCCGCGAATATGTTGAGGACGTCAAGCGCAACCGCCGGCTCAACAGGCTTCACACCGATCTCGACCTGCCCGTCACGCTGGACGAGCTCGCGGACCCGCGGCCGGACCAGGCCGCCCTTGAGGAGCTGTTCGACACCCTTGAATTCAAGACCATCCGCGCCCGGCTCTTTGCCCTCTACGGCAGTGAAGTTACGGAGGCCGAGCGGGAAAGCCTCGACATCCCGGACTTCGTGATCCCGGCGGACGCAGCCGAGCTCGGCGCCTTCCTCGCGGCCGGTGCCGGCAAGCGCTCCGCTGTGGCGGTCGATCTTGTGCCCGGCCGGATCGGCGAGGACGCCGCCGCGGTGGCAATCGTCCGCGATCACGCCGCCGTTTACATCGATCTGGCCAGCCAGGACGCCGAAGCCGAAAACGTCCTGGCCGCCTGGCTGCGTGACGGCCAAGCGCCGAAGGTCGTGCACGGGTTCAAGGCTGCCCTGAAGGCTCTGACCGCCCGCGGCCTGGAACTGGAGGGTGTGGTGGATGACACCTCCATCTCCGGCTACCTCATCCAGCCCGACCGCCGCAGCTACGAGCTCGCGGAGCTGGCGCAGCATCACCTCAACATCGCGGTTTCCACCGAGGCCGCCAAGGAAGGCCAGCTTGAGCTGGCGTTCGACGGCGACGACGCCGCCGCTGCCGGCGCGCTGGTCCACGTGGCCGCCGTCGTCCAGGCCCTGAGCCGCTACTTCGAATCAGAACTGACGGAACGCAAAGCCCAAGACCTGCTGACCACCCTTGAACTGCCCGTCAGCCGGGTGCTGGCCGACATGGAACTCGCGGGAATCGCCATCGACATGCCGCGCATGGACGAGCAGCTATCGGACCTCGCCAAGGTGATCGAGAACGCCCAGGAGCTTGCCTTCGCCGCGATCGGCCACGAGGTCAACCTCGGGTCGCCGAAGCAGCTCCAGACCGTGCTGTTCGACGAACTCCAGTTGCCGAAAACCAAGAAAATCAAGTCCGGCTACACCACCGACGCCGCCTCGCTCAAGAACCTGCTGGAAAAGACCGGGCACGAATTCCTGGTCCAGCTGATGGCGCACCGCGAGTCGTCGAAGCTGCGCCAGATGCTGGAGTCGCTGAAGAAGTCCGTCGCAGAAGACGGCCGGATCCACACCACCTACGCGCAGAACGTCGCAGCCACCGGCCGGATCTCCTCCAACAACCCCAACCTGCAGAACATCCCCATCCGCAGCGAGGAAGGCCGGCGCGTCCGCGGCATCTTTGTGGTCAGCGAGGGCTACGAGTGCCTGCTTTCCGCGGACTACTCACAGATCGAAATGCGCATCATGGCCCACCTCTCGGGGGACACCGGGCTGATCCAGGCCTACAAGGACGGCGAAGACCTGCACCGGTTCGTGGGCTCGAACATCTTCCATGTGCCCACTGACCAGGTGACCAGTGCCATGCGTTCCAAGGTCAAGGCGATGTCCTATGGCCTCGCGTACGGCCTGACCTCGTTCGGCTTGTCTAAGCAGCTGGAAATCTCCGTTGACGAGGCACGGACCCTCATGAAGGAGTACTTCGACCGGTTCGGCGCCGTCCGCGACTACCTCCGCGGAGTGGTGGACCAGGCCCGGATCGACGGCTACACCGCCACCATCGAGGGGCGCCGGCGTTATCTCCCCGACCTGACCAGCACCGACCGGCAGCTGCGGGAGAACGCGGAGCGCATCGCGCTGAACTCGCCAATCCAGGGATCGGCCGCTGACATCATCAAGCGCGCCATGCTGGGCGTGCATGCCGAGCTGGCGGCACAGGGCCTCAAATCGCGCATGCTGCTGCAGGTCCATGATGAACTTGTCCTCGAAGTCGCCACGGGCGAGCGCGAGGCGGTCGAGAAGCTCGTGACCGAGCAGATGGGCTCGGCCGCGGACCTCAGCGTCCCGCTGGACGTCCAGATCGGCCTAGGCTCCAGCTGGTACGAGGCGGGGCACTAACGGTTTACCGGTTCCGGCGCCGCCGGGACCTCAGGATTTGTAGGATTCTCAGGGGGAGAAGCACGTGGCAGAAAAGTACGAGCTCAGGCGGTTCCGCGCGGTCGAAAAAGACTCGGCGGAGTACGAGCAGGGCACCGCGTGGCTGCGGGGAGTCGGGATCGGCTTCTATGACGAGCCGCGCAAGGACGACTTCGTGGACAAAATCATGGCCATGTATCTCGTGGACAACCGTGAGATGACCGGCGTCTACCAGGCCGACGGCGTTGCTGCCCACTCGCTGGCGGCCGAGGTCCCGGTGGCGACTTTCGCCACCCTGCGGAAGGACCTGAACATCGGCTACGGCCGGCAGCTCGAAGCCCAGCTCGTCACGGCCGTCACTGTGCGCGGGACCCACCGCCGGCAGGGACTGCTCCGGCGGATGATGACCGAGGACCTTGCCGCGGCGAAGGCGGACGGCGTCGCACTTGCGGCACTCACTGCCTCGGAGGCCTCGATCTACGACCGGTTCGGTTACGGTGTGGCCACCTTCGAGCGCAGCGTGAAGGTCGATACCGGGCCGCGCTTCCGCCTGCGCCATGTGCCGGTCGGCTCCGTGGAGATTGCCGACCGCAAAGTCCTCCTGGAGCTTGCCCCGGAGGTCTTCGGACGGGCCCACGGCTCCATGCCGGGATCGATCTCGCGGCAGGAGGCGTACCGGCTGCGGTCCTCGGGCATGCTCGGCCGCGACGGCGGCGAGGACGAGGCCATCCGATGCGCCCTGCACTACGACGCGGCGGGCACCGTGGACGGGTACGTTTCCTATAAGTTCGCCGGGTGGGACACCAAGCCGTACACCATGGAGATCGTCGACCTCGTGGCGGCGACCGACGCCGCATACCTGGAACTGTGGCAGTTCCTCGGCAGCATCGACCTCGTGGATCGGATCAGCTGGCAGGACGCCCCGGTGGACGACCCCCTGACCTGGGCGCTGGAGGACCCGCGCTGCGTCGAGTCCTCGGACCACCGGGACATGCTGTGGCTGCGCGTCCTGGACTCGGCCCGCGTGCTGGGGGCCCGCCGCTACTCCACGGACGGGACCGTCGTTCTTGCCGTACGCGACAGCCTCGGCTTCGCGGCCGGCACCTTCACCCTCACAGTCACCGGGGGAGAGGCCACGGTGACGCCGGCTCCGGAGGCTGAGCCGGACCTGTCGCTGGACGTCGCGGATCTCGGGTCCATCTACCTGGGCGCCGTCTGTCCCGTGACCCTGAAAGCCGCCGGCCGGATCACCGAGCACACGGCCGGGGCGGCGCTGACAGCGCGGCTCATGTTCGCCGTCGAACGTTCACCGCACTGCCCCACGCACTTCTAGGCCTCCGGCCCGCGGCGCTTCAGCCGGCACCGACGGCGTCGCTGGTCGGGACGCGAACGGCCCCGCGCGCTTTGACCGGCGTTCGCGGAAACGACTAGACTAAACGGGCGTGCACTACGTGCGCGCATCTACAATCCACAAAATCAGGATGACCCGGCGGAACGCTTGCTGTGACGCCGTGTGCTTTGCCTGCATTCCATAATGCCGGCGAAGCGGTTTGCCTGACCGACTAACTATCCACAACGGAGCCCCTACTACATGACCATCACCTCCACCGAGAAGCCCGGTACCCCCGTAGTCGCCATTAACGACATCGGTACCGCTGAGGACTTCCTCGCAGCTGTCGACGCCACCATCAAGTACTTCAACGACGGAGACCTCGTCGAAGGTACCGTCGTCAAGGTCGACCGCGACGAAGTTCTGCTCGACATCGGTTACAAGACCGAAGGTGTCATTCCCTCCCGCGAGCTTTCCATCAAGCACGACGTTGACCCCGGAGACGTCGTCTCCGTTGGGGATCAGGTCGAAGCCCTGGTGCTCACCAAGGAAGACAAAGAAGGCCGCCTGATCCTCTCCAAGAAGCGTGCTCAGTACGAGCGTGCCTGGGGCGACATCGAGAAGGTCAAGGAAGAAGACGGTGTTGTCACCGGTACCGTCATCGAGGTTGTCAAGGGTGGTCTTATCCTCGACATCGGTCTGCGCGGCTTCCTGCCCGCATCCCTCGTCGAGATGCGCCGTGTGCGCGACCTCGCTCCGTACATCGGTCAGCAGATCGAAGCCAAGATCATCGAGCTGGACAAGAACCGCAACAACGTTGTTCTTTCCCGCCGTGCATGGCTCGAGCAGACCCAGTCCGAGGTCCGCTCCACGTTCCTCAACAAGCTGGAAAAGGGCCAGGTTCGTCCCGGCGTCGTTTCCTCCATCGTCAACTTCGGTGCCTTCGTGGACCTGGGCGGCGTAGACGGCCTGGTTCACGTTTCCGAGCTGTCCTGGAAGCACATCGACCACCCGTCCGAGGTTGTCGAAGTTGGCCAGGAAGTCACCGTCGAGGTTCTCGAGGTCGACCTGGACCGCGAGCGCGTTTCCCTGTCGCTCAAGGCTACGCAGGAAGATCCGTGGCAGACCTTCGCCCGCACCCACGCCCTCGGCCAGGTTGTTCCGGGTAAGGTCACCAAGCTGGTTCCGTTCGGCGCGTTCGTTCGCGTTGAAGACGGCATCGAAGGCCTGGTCCACATCTCCGAGCTCGCCGTGCGCCACGTTGAGCTGGCCGAGCAGGTTGTCTCCGTTGGCGACGAGCTGTTCGTCAAGGTCATCGACATCGACCTCGAGCGCCGCCGCATCTCGCTCTCCCTCAAGCAGGCCAACGAGGGCGTCGACGCCGACAGCACCGAATTCGATCCGGCACTCTACGGCATGGCCGCAGAGTACGACGAAGAGGGCAACTACAAGTACCCGGAGGGCTTCGACCCGGAGTCCAACGAGTGGCTTGAAGGCTACGAGAACCAGCGCGCCGCCTGGGAGCAGCAGTACGCTGACGCCCAAACCCGCTGGGAAGCCCACAAGAAGCAGGTTGCCCAGCACGCTGCCGACGACGCTGCAGCTGCAACGTCCGGCGAGAGCGATTCCGGCACCACCAGCTACTCCTCCGAGCCGGCTGCAACCGAGACCGGTGCAGGCACGCTTGCTTCGGACGAGGCTCTTGCCGCTCTGCGCGAGAAGCTGACCGGCAACTAATTGCCCGTGTTCCTCATGGAGTCCGCTCCCTGAGGCCAGGCAGTTTGTAGCTTGAAGGTGGCCGTCCCCTCGGGGGCGGCCACCTTTCTTTGTGTGGATCGCGTCTTTGTGTGGATCGTGGTGCGGACATGCCCCGCGGCTGCCCTCACCACCGGACATGCTCATTTTTGAAGCCCTCTCCCGGGGGACATGCCCATTTTTGGAGCTCGCCCGTGGGCATGTGTGGATTGTGCCCGGTCCTGGCTCCGAGCGCTGGACATGTCCAGTCCTGGGAGGCCCGCGCCATGCCCTGGCGCCGGACATGCCCCGCGGCTGCCCGCACCACCGGACATGCTCATTTTTGAAGCCCTCTCCCGGGGGACATGCCCATTTTTGGAGCTCGCCCGTGGGCATGTGTGGATTGTGCCCGGTCTTGGCTCCGAGCGCTGGACATGTCCAGTGCTGGGTGGCCCGTGCCAAGGCGGGATGTGGGCTCCTTGACGGCTGCCCGGCGTTGAGCGCAAACTCGGCAGGTTGAGATTTTCGCCGACGACGATGAGGGGACTTCCATGGCTGATACTTCAGAGGCTGTTGAATCGCAGGACACAGTCAGAGCTGCGGGCCCGTGGCCGCGGGGCATCGGTGCCGTCACCCTGTTTGTCGAAGACTTGGCCCTGGCGAAGGGCTTCTATGAGGCAGTCTTCGGGTTGCCGCTCATTTTCGAGGACGATGTCTCTGCTGTTTTCAAGTTCGAGAACACGTTGATAAACCTGCTCGACGTCTCCGAAGCTCCCGAGCTCATCCGGCCAGCCGCAGTGGCCAGAGCAGATTCCGGTGCCCGAATGCAGTTCACCATCGAAGTGGACGACGTCGACGCCATGTGTGCCGAGTTGGCCCGCCGCGGAGTCGAACTGCTCAACGGCCCAATGGACCGGCCCTGGGGTATCCGCACCGCCTGCTTCCGCGACCCTGCCGGATACATCTGGGAAATTGCCCACTAGAAGTTGGCCCAGACTGACCGCTTAGGTTCGCGCGACGAGCATGTCCTTTGCTGGGTGCGTGGACGGGCATAAGGGAAATGGGCCCACTGTTCGCAGCCACGGGAGGGCATGTTCAGTCATCGATCCGAGGCTTGGGGCTGGCCACGGGAGGGCATGTCCATTGCTGGGTCCGTGGGATGGGCATAGGCGGAATGGGCGCATTGATCGCAGCCACCGGAGGGCATGTCCGGTGGCGGGAGGCGAGTCCGGCCCCGGATGCCATGCCGTCAGTGCAGCGGGATTTTGCCTTTGACTGGCACCGTATCCGTCTCCGAGGCCGCACCGGTCACTAGTTCGGCGCCCGCGGATTTCAGCAGCGCGAGGGCACCCACATTGCCGGCCGTGGTTTCCGCCACTAGGACGGCTGCACCTGCAGACGCGGCCCGATCCTTCACAAGGCGCAGCGCCTCGTGGCCCACGCCACGGCCACGGAAGCTCCGCGCGAGCCAGATTCCGGTTTCCAGCGCCCCGCCGCCAGCCCCACCGGCAACCCCGCCACCAACCCCGCCAGCAGCATCAGCCCCAGCACCAACCCCGCCGTCGGCAGCATCAGCGCCAGCCCCAGCCCCGCCAGCAGCATCAGCCCCGGCACCAACCCCGCCGCCGGCACCACCAGCCCCACCATCAACCGCCCCAGGCGGCTTCGTGTCGGTCCGCCTCAGCCGGACGGACCCTGCCAGTTGCCCGTCGCAGCTGATGGCCCAGCTCTTCTGACCCGCGGGACCGTCCAGACCGGCTGCGGCGGCGCGGTGGAATTCGCGGAACCAGCTGATCCGATCGGTGTTCCAGCCGGGGGTCGTACCCAGCGGCGGAGTGACCTCGTCGGCGTCGGCGTCCCGGAGCGCAAGTTCCAGAAGCTGCTCGAGAAGGGCTTCGCTGACGTCAAGCAGCGCGACCGCGGGCACGGGCTCAGCTGATGGGGACATCGATCCACTCCGTTTCTCCGGGCAACAGCGATGCGCTGCCGGCTGACATCGCGGCCACGTGGTCCGCGGCCCGGGCCAGTTCTTGCGGATCATCCGGCAGCGCCAGCCTCAGGACAGTAGTCTGCGCCTCGTAACGGGTTTCGGCCATGACATACCCCGCGGCGCGCAGATCATTCTCCAGCCGCCCGGCCACGGCGTGCTGCACCGGCACCGAGCAGATTCGCAGCCGGCGGCGCCGCACGAGAGGCGCGAACTCCAGCGCCCCGGACACGGATTCGGAATAGGCGCGCACCAGGCCGCCGGCTCCCAGGAGGATGCCGCCGAAATAGCGCACCACGATCGCGGCGACGTCGCTGAGGTCGGCGACGCCGGGCGCGGTCTCCCGCTTCAGCAGCGCTTCGAGCATGGGGAGGCCAGCGGTCCCGGACGGCTCGCCGTCGTCGTTGGACCGCTGCACGTCCCGGTCGGGGCCGAGCACGAAGGCGAAGCAGTGATGCCGTGCGTCATGGAATTCCCGGCGCAGGCGGGTCAGGGCAGCGCGGGCGGCGTCCTCGTCCGGAGTGCGGGCAAGGACGGTGATGAACCGGGACCGCTTGACCTCGATTTCGTGGCGGAACTCGGACCCCGCGGCGAGGGTGGTGTAGACGGCCGTCCTGCTCTCGGGGGTTTCCGCCGCATCTGCCACCGGTTCAGTTTAGTCTGGTGAGGTGTTGAAGATCGGGTTGACCGGCGGAATCGCCTCGGGGAAGTCCATGGTTGCCGCGCGCCTGCGGGAGCTCGGCGCAGTACTTGTCGACGCCGACGCGCTGGCCCGTGAGGTGGTGGAGCCAGGCACGCCCGGGCTGGCAAGCGTGGCCGCCGCCTTTGGTGCCTCCACCCTGACGCCGGACGGCCGGCTGGACCGCGCCCGGCTGGGTGCCCTGGTCTTCGGCGATCCGGAGCGCCTGGCCGTGCTCAATGGGATCATCCACCCCTTGGTGCGGGAGCGCGCCGCAGCGATTGTTGCCGCCGCCCCGGCCGGCGCCGTCGTGGTCCAGGACATCCCGCTGCTGGTTGAAACCGGACAAGGGAAGAAATTCCACCTGGTGGTCGTGGTGGATGCCCCGGACGACGTCCGGATCCAGCGCATGGCCGAACACCGCAACATGAGCATCGATGAGGCGCACGCCCGGATGAGCGCCCAGGCGAGCCGCGGGGACAGGCTGGCCGCGGCGGACGTCGTGCTGGAGAACTCCGGCACCCCCGAGGAACTCATGCAAGCGGTCGACACGCTGTGGGAGCAGCGGCTGACGCCGTTCGCGGTGAACCTCAAGGAACAAAGGATTGCCCCGCGGACGGAAGGGCCGGTCCTCGCCCCTGCCGATCCGGCCTGGGCCGCCCAGGCCGGCCGGCTGGTTGCCCGGCTGCAGACCGTGGTTCCGCGGGATGTCCTGGCCGTGGACCACATCGGGTCCACGGCCGTCCCGGGCCTTGACGCCAAAGATGTGATCGACCTCCAGCTGAGCGTCCGCGACCTCGACGCCGCGGACCGGATCGCTGCGCTGCTGGCCGACGCAGGATTCCCGCGCTGGCCCGGCATCATCGCCGACAACCCCAAGCCCGCTCACCCGGATCCCGCCGACTGGGGCAAACGGCTGCACGGCAACGCCGATCCCGGCCGGCCCGTGAATCTTCACCTCCGCGCGGCCGGCTCCCCGGGCTGGCGGTACGCACTGTGCTTCCGCGACTGGCTCCGCGCCGATGCCGGGGCCCGGACGGACTATGTCGCCGAGAAGAAGCGGGTGGCCGGCCTGCACGAGACGGACAGGTCCACTGCCGGCTACGCGGCGGACAAGGAGGGCTGGTTCACCGACTACGCCGCGCCCCGGATGGAAGCGTGGGTGCAGCGCACGGGATGGGAGCCGCCGTCGTACCCGGATGATGAGAGGGCGGACGACGGTGGAGCGGACGACGGCGGAGCGGGCACCGTCAACGACGCCGCCGGCGGCACCGTCAGCCCGGGTACCGCCCAAAGCTGAATCAGGACATCCTGTCGCAGCCCGGCGGTAGATTAGGAACATGAGTCTTGCCCAGGAAATCAACCGCGTCGTGGCGCCCTTCGAGGTCATCAGCGAGTTCCAGCCGGCGGGTGACCAGCCGGCCGCCATCGCCGAACTGACCGAGCGCATCAAGAACGGCGAAAAAGACGTCGTGCTGCTCGGCGCCACCGGTACCGGTAAGAGCGCGACGACGGCCTGGCTGATCGAGCAGGTCCAGCGTCCCACCCTGGTGATGGTCCAGAACAAGACGCTCGCCGCGCAGCTGGCCAACGAATTCCGGGAACTGCTGCCGAACAACGCGGTGGAATACTTCGTCTCCTACTACGACTACTACCAGCCCGAGGCCTACGTCGCCCAGACGGACACCTTCATCGAGAAGGACTCCTCCGTCAACGAGGAAGTCGAACGGCTCCGGCACTCCGCCACCAACGCGCTGCTGACCCGCCGCGACGTGATCGTGGTGGCTACCGTCTCCTGCATCTATGGCCTGGGTACCCCGGAAGAATACATCGCCGGCATGGTGACGCTCCGCAGGGGCGCGGAGATGAACCGCGACGACCTGCTCCGCAAATTCGTCTCCATGCAGTACACCCGCAACGACATGGACTTCCACCGCGGCACGTTCCGGGTGCGCGGCGACACCGTGGAAATCATCCCGATGTATGAGGAACTGGCGATCCGGATCGAGTTCTTCGGGGATGAGATCGAGAACATCCAGACCCTTCACCCGTTGACCGGCGAAGTGCTCCGGGACGAGACCGAAATGTACGTCTTCCCCGCCTCGCACTACGTCGCCGGTCCGGAGCGGATGGGCCGGGCGATCAAGAGGATCGAAGACGAACTGGCCGAGCGTCTCGCGGTGCTGGAAAGCCAGAACAAGCTGGTCGAGGCCCAACGGCTCCGGATGCGCACCACCTACGACTTGGAAATGATGCAGCAGATGGGGTTCTGCAACGGCATCGAGAACTATTCCTCGCACATTGACGGCCGCGCCCGCGGGACAGCGCCGCACTGCCTCATCGATTACTTCCCGGACGACTTCCTCCTGGTAATCGACGAATCCCACGTCACCGTCCCGCAGATCGGCGCCATGTACGAGGGCGACATGTCCCGCAAACGCAACCTCGTGGACCACGGCTTCCGGCTGCCCTCGGCGATGGACAACCGCCCGCTCAAGTGGGACGAGTTCCAGGACCGGGTGGGCCAGACCGTCTACCTCTCAGCCACGCCGGGCAAGTACGAGCTCGGCAAGTCCGACGGCTTCGTCCAGCAGATCATCCGCCCCACCGGCCTGATCGACCCCGAGGTCGTCGTGAAGCCCACGAAGGGGCAGATCGATGACCTCTTGGGGGAAATCCGGACCCGCACCGGGAAGAACGAGCGGGTCTTGGTCACCACCTTGACCAAGCGGATGGCCGAGGACCTCACGGACTACCTGCTGGGCCATGGCGTGAAGGTGGAGTACCTGCACTCCGACGTCGATACCCTGCGCCGCGTGGAACTCCTACGCGAACTGCGGATGGGTGTCTTCGACGTCCTGGTCGGCATCAACCTGCTCCGTGAAGGCCTTGACCTCCCGGAGGTGTCGCTGGTCAGCATCCTGGACGCGGACAAGGAAGGCTTCCTGCGCTCCTCGACGTCCCTGATCCAGACCATCGGCCGTGCCGCCCGCAACGTGTCCGGCCAGGTGCACATGTATGCGGACCGGATCACCGACTCGATGGCCCACGCCATCGACGAGACGAACCGCCGCCGCGCCATCCAGGTTGCCTACAACACGGAGAAGGGGATCGATCCCCAGCCGCTCCGGAAGAAGATCGCGGACATCACCGACCAGCTGGCCAAGGAAGACGCCGACACCCGCGAGCTGCTGGCCGCGGCAGGCAAGAACCGCGGCAAGGGCAAGGGCGCCGCGCACATCCGCGCGGACGGCCTGGCAGCCGCGCCGGCGGAGGACCTCGTTGGCCTGATCGAGCAGCTGACCGAACAGATGCACGCCGCAGCCGGGGAGCTGCAGTTCGAGCTCGCCGCCCGGCTCCGCGACGAGGTGGGGGAATTGAAGAAGGAACTGCGGCAAATGCAATCCGCGGGGCACGCCTAGGGTAAACTCGGACAAACGTAGGGGAGTATCCCAAGCGCTACGATCGTCAACACGCACGGCTACGATGCCGTGCCGGGCGTAGCGGGCAGCCAGGCAACGTCATGCGCCAGCGGTCGGAGAGACTTACACCGCTGAGCTGTACCCTACGAAAGGTATTTTCCCGTGCCCGAGCTTCCCCTATGGTTTGAGATCGGCTCGTTTGTCGTCCTCGGCGTCATCCTTGCCATCGACCTGCTGATGGTCCTCAAACGCCCGCATGAGCCCTCCATGAAAGAAGCCGGGTTGTGGGTTGCGTTCTACGTGGCCCTGGCCCTGGTCTTCGCAGGCGCCATGTTCGCCTTCACCGGCCCGGAATTCGGCGGCCAGTTCATCGCCGGCTGGGTGACGGAATACAGCCTGAGCATTGATAACCTGTTCGTCTTCATCATCATCATGGCGCGCTTCTCGGTACCGCGTAAGTACCAGCAGGAAGTGCTCATGGTGGGCATCATCATCGCCCTCATCCTGCGCGGTATATTCATCATGCTCGGCGCGATCGTGATCGAGCAGTTCAGCTGGGTGTTCTACATCTTCGGCGCTTTCCTGCTCTGGACCGCCTGGAAGCAGGCCCAGGACGAGGGCGAGGACGAGGAAGACAAGGAAAACCCGCTGATCGCCCGGATCCGCAGGGTCCTGCCGATGTCCGAGAAGTTCGACGGCGGCAAGCTCCGCACCGTCGTCGACGGCAAGAAGGTCTTCACCCCCATGCTGATCGTCTTCGTGACCATCGGCATGACCGACCTGCTCTTCGCCGTCGACTCCATTCCGGCCATCTTCGGCCTCACCCAGAGCGCTTTCATCGTGTTCACCGCGAACATCTTCGCCCTGATGGGGCTGCGGCAGCTGTACTTCCTGCTCGGCGGCCTCATGAACCGGCTCATTTACCTCAAGCACGCCCTGTCCGTGATCCTGGCGTTCATCGGCGTCAAACTGGTCCTGCACGCCATGCACGTCAACGAGCTGCCCTTCATCAACGGCGGCCAGCACATTGAATGGGCGCCGGAGATCCCCACTTACGTCTCGCTCGGAGTGATCATCGGCACCATCGTCATCGCGGTGGTCGCCAGCCTGATCAGCTCCAAAGCGTCCAAGTCTAAGTTGGACGCCCGGCTGGAAGAAGACTCCCGCAAGAGCCTGAGCGACGTCGACTAGCAGCGCACCGCCGGGTTCCCGGCAACTCACAGCAGTACGGCGCTGGACCTTCATGGGTCCAGCGCCGCACTTGTTTTGGGGCCGGCCGCCCTCAGTTCAGTGGAGCCTGTGCCAGGTCACCGGCGGACGGAACGGGCCATTCCCAGCAGGCGCCCGAAGATCGCCTCGCCGTCGTCCGCGATGCCGTCATGGTGGAACTCGGCGGACTCCCACACGTGCAGGCCCCGGACGGCGGCCGCTGTTTCCAGGGAGAGCTCGCGGTCCACGTAGATGTCGTCTGTGTAGACGGCCGCGGCGACGGGCACGGAATTCAGCGCCAGTCTCTCCGGATCGTACAGCGGAGCCCAGTCGTCCTTTTCCGCGAGGAGCCGGGCCACGTCCTGCAGCGGTCGCAGGGCGGGGTCCTGCTCGAAGTACCAGGGGTAGACCATTTCCCCGGTCAGGAGCGGCTCAGCGGCGTCCGGACGGAACTCCGGGAACTCCTCCAGCACGCGCCAGGCGGCCCAGTTGGTGGCCCCCGCCTGGCCATAAATGGATTCGTGCATCAAAGCGTACAAGGGGTTCGCGGCCCGGGACACGAGGCCCCTAACCTGTTCCAGGAAGCCGTCCGAGAGGCGGTCGCCGTCGGGGGTGGCCACGAAGGCGTCCTCGAGCAGGTGGTGCAGCGCGTCCACCCGGGTGTTGCCGCCCAGGAACGAACCCACCATCTGGAACCGTTCCACGGTGAGCCGGCAGCCGTCGGGCAGGAACTCCTCCGTGTCCCGCAGGTGCCGGGCGATCCGGGTGATGGCGGCCCGGTCCTCGGGGTACCAGTCAAAATATTCGGCGTTCCGGGCCGCGACCCGCTGAAAAGTCGCCCGGTACACACGGTCCGCGGCGCCGCCCAGCGGGGCCAGGCCGCCCGTCACGAGCACCTCGTGCAGCCCCTCGGGGGCGAACGACAGGTAGCTGAGCGCGCAGAACCCGCCGTAGCTCTGGCCGTAGATGGTCCAAGGGGCGGAGCCCAGGGCGGCCCTGATGGCTTCGGCGTCGGCGACGATGGAGTCGGCGCGGAAGTGCGTCAGATAGCGGGCCTGGTCCACGTCGGTGCCGCGCAGGGGCAGCGTGTTGCGGTCGACGGCCGAGGACAGGCCGGTGCCGCGCTGGTCCAGCATGAGGATCCTGAAGTCCCTCGCGGCGGCCTTGCTCCAGCCGCCCAGGGACGGGAACCGGTTGCCGCGGCCGCCGGGACCGCCCTGCAGGAAGAGCAGCCAGGGAAGCTCGGCGGCGTCTTCCTCGCTGTGTTCCGTGGACACGTACTCGCGGGCGAACACCGAAATGGTCTCACCGCGGCTCCCCGCCTCGCTGAAGTGGTCCAGGGGGACCTGAAAGTAGTGTTCAGCGGTCCGCATTCCACGGTAGGTGTGGCGTGCCCGGACGCTGTGCCGGACGTTGCGCCGGGCGCTGGGCGCGGACTCCAAAAGGGAGGCTCCCATGAGCCCCGTCAGCGGAAGATCAGCCACGGGTGGCCGCCTCGCGGGAACCGGCGCGGGAACCAGCGAGGGAGTCTGCGCCCGTTGCTGCGCCAGATACTGGGCCGGAAACTGGGCAGCCGCCGCCGAAAGCCGCCAGCGCCGCACCGGCGAGGCGGAACGTGGACCATTCCTCCATTGGTGCGGCGCCAAGCTTCTTGTAGAACTGGATGGAGGGCTCGTTCCAGTCCAGGACACTCCATTCGACGCGCGCATAGCCGCGGTCGACGGCGGTCGCGGCCAGGTGCTGCAGGAGTGCCTTGCCGTGGCCCTCGCCGCGGGCCTCCGGCCTGACGTAGAGGTCCTCCAGGTAGATCCCGTGGACGCCTTCCCACGTGGAGTAGTTCAGGAACCAGAGGGCGAAGCCCCGCACCTCGCCGGCCGCGTTCTCCGCCATGGTGGCGAAGACCCTCGGATTCTCGCCGAAGAGGGCCTCGGTGAGCAGTTCCGGGGTGTTCCGGACGGCGTCCGGTTCCTTCTCGTAGAGGGCGAGGTCGTGGATCATCTGCAAGATGGCAGGGACGTCAAGAGGCGCGGCAGGCCGGATTACACTCATTATTCGAGTTTACCCGCGGCGCGAACCGTCCCCGGGCCGGCGCCCGCCGGTTAGAGGCGGTTAACGTCCGTGACGCGGACGACGGCGGTCCCGGACTCGTCCGAGGCCGCCAAATCCACCTCGGCGGAGATGCCCCAGTCGTGGTTCCGGGCCGGATCGTCAAAGATTTGCCGGACCTTCCACACGCCGGGTTCCTCGGTGATGATCAGCAGCCCGGGGCCGCGGGCGTCCGGGCCGGTGCCGATGTCGTTGTGTTCGTCGAAGTAGTCATCCAGGACATCCTCCCAGCGCTCCGCGTCCCAACCGGAACCGGCGTCGAGCTCGCCCAAGGTGGTGGCGGCTTCATCGGCGAACAGCTCCACGCGCCGGAACATCTCGTTGCGCACCATCACCCGGAAGGCCCGGATGTTGGAGGTCAGCGACGGCGGCGGGGGCGGGGGAGCGTCGTGCGGTGTCGGCGCCGCGCCGGACGTCAGTTCTTCCCATTCGTCGAGCAGGCTGGAGTCCACCTGGCGGACCAGTTCGCCCAGCCAGGCGATGAGGTCCTCGAGGTCCTCCCGGAGGGCATCCTGCGGGACGGTCTGGCGGAGCGCCTTGAAACCGTCGGCGAGGTAGCGCAGCACGATCCCTTCCGAGCGGGCCAGGCCGTAGAACTGGACGAATTCGCCGAAGTTCATGGCGCGCTCGTACATGTCCCGGACCACGGATTTGGGGGCGAGCTCGAAGTCGCCGACCCAGGGCGCGGCCTTGCGGTAGACATCGAAGGCCTCGCCGAGGATCTCCGCGAGCGGCTGCGGGTAGGTGACCTCCTCGAGCATCGCCATCCGCTGGTCGTACTCGATGCCGTCGGCTTTCATCGCCGCGATGGCCTCGCCGCGTGCCTTCTTCTGCTGTGCGGTCAGGATCTGGCGCGGCTTCTCCAGGGTCGCCTCGATCACGGACACAACGTCCAGGGCGTACGACGGCGACTCCGGGTCCAGCAGCTCCAGCGCGGCGAGGGCGAACGGGGATAGGGGCTGGTTGAGGGCAAAGTTGGCCTGCAGGTGGACCGTGAGCCGGACCGACCGTCCGTCCGCCCCCTGCTCTTGCGGCGGGATTCGCTCCACGACGCCGGCAGCGAGCAGCTCACGGTAGATGCCCAGGGCTTTCTTCATGAGCCGCAGCTGGGCCGGACGGGTCTCGTGGTTTTCGGTGAGCAGGCGGCGGGCTGCCTGGAAGGGGTCGCCGGGGCGTTCCATGAGGTTCATGAGCATCGCGTGCGTCACGGTGAAACTCGACGTGAGGGGATCCGGAACAGACTCGACCAGCCGCTTGTAGGTCGGTTCGCCCCAGGACACGAAACCTTCCGGCGGCTTCTTCTTGACCACCTGGCGCAGCTTCTTCTGGTCGTCGCCGAACTTGGCCGTGGCCTTGGCCATCGCCTTCACGTTCTCCGTCACGTGCTCCGGGGCCTGGACCACCACGGTTCCGGCGGTGTCATAGCCGGCGCGTCCGGCCCGGCCGGCGATCTGGTGGAATTCGCGGGAGTTCAGCAGCCGGGTGCGGACGCCGTCGTACTTGCTCAGGGCCGTGAGCAGCACGGTGCGGATGGGCACGTTGATGCCGACCCCCAGGGTGTCCGTGCCGCAGATGACCTTCAGCAGGCCGGCCTGGGCAAGCTGTTCGACCAGCCGGCGGTACTTCGGCAGCATGCCGGCGTGGTGGACGCCGATGCCGTGCCGGACCAGCCGGTTGAGGGTCTTGCCGAAGCCCGCGGCAAAGCGGAACCCGGCGATGAGCTCGGCAATCTTGTCTTTTTCCTCGCGGGTGCAGACGTTGATGCTCATCAGGTTCTGGGCCCGGTCGATCGCTTCGACCTGGCTGAAGTGGACCACGTAGACCGGGACCTGCTTGGTGGCGAGCAGCTCCTCAAGGGTCTCGTGGACCGGGGTCTGCTCGTAGTAGTAGTGCAGCGGAATGGGGCGTTCTGCGGAACTGACCGTGGTGGTCGCGCGGCCGGTCAGGTCGCGGAGGCCGTCCTCGAAACGGCTGACATCGCCGAGGGTCGCCGACATCAGCAGGAACTGCGCCTGGGGCAGTTCCAGCAGCGGCACCTGCCAGGCCCAGCCGCGCTGCGGGTCCGAGTAGAAGTGGAACTCGTCCATGATGACGGCCCCGAGTTGGGCCGCCGCACCTTCACGCAGGGCGATGTTGGCCAGGATTTCGGCGGTGCAGCAAATGATCGGGGCGTCCTGGTTGACGCCGGAGTCGCCGGTGATCATGCCGACGTTGTCCGCACCGAAGATCTCGCAGAGGGCAAAGAACTTTTCCGAGACGAGGGCCTTGATCGGGGCGGTGTAGTAGCTGCGCTGCCCGCGGGCCATGGCCTGGAAATGCGCGGCGATGGCCACGAGGGATTTTCCGGATCCGGTCGGCGTGGCCAGGATGACGTTGGAACCGGCGGCCAGCTCCATGATGGCCTCGTCCTGGGCGGTGTAGAGGGCAAGGCCGCGGGTCTCGGTCCACTCGACAAACCGGGTGTAGAGCTCGTCCGGGTCCAGGGCCGTCCTGCCGGGGACTCGGGCGGCCGGGGCGGGGAGCTGATCAACGAGTTTCATTGCTTTCCAGCTTAGTGCCCGCGTAGTGCCCGCGGCACCGGCGGGAGCCTGCGCCACACGCAGCGACCGTACGCCTCCTTGGCTGGCCTACGGGGCGGGGCTAGGCTTCAGGGAGGACGACTTTGCCCGGAACTGGAGGCGCAATGAAGTGGGATCCCGAGAAATATGTGCAGTTCGGGGATTACCGTGACAGGCCATTTTTTGACCTGACGGGGCGGATTCATGCCGAAGCCCCGCGGCACGTCGTGGACCTCGGCTGCGGTCCCGGCAACCTGACCGCGACGCTCGCGGACCGGTGGCCGGGCGCCCAGGTGGTGGGCCTGGACTCTTCGCCGGAAATGCTTGCCACCTCGAAGGATTACGCCGCCGCGGCGGCCAACCTCTCCTACGAACTGGCCGACATCGCGCACTGGCTGCCGTCCGGAGACACGGACGTGGTGGTCACCAACGCCGCCTTGCAGTGGGTGCCCGGCCACCGGAAGATGTTGCCCGCATGGCTCGATGCCCTCAAGCCGGGCGCCTGGTTCGCGCTCCAGGTGCCGGGGAACTTCAACGCCCCGTCCCACACCCTGATGCGGGAACTGGCCGAGTCCCCGGCCTGGGCGGGGCGGCTCGCCGGGGTTCTGCGCCACGAAGACGTGGTGGGGGAGGCGGCGGAATACCTGGAGATCATGCTCGACGCCGGTTGCGCCGCCGACGCTTGGGAGACAACTTACCTTCAGCTGCTCCCTGGCGCCCACCCCGTTTTGGAATGGGTCCGTGGCACTGGACTCCGGCCGGTCCTCGCGGCCCTCCCCGAGGACGAGGCCAGGGAGTTCGAAGCCGAATATTCGGCGCAGCTGGACGAGGCGTATCCCGCGGGCCGGCACGGGACCGTCTTCCCGTTCCGGCGCACGTTCGCGGTGGCGCAAAAAACCGGGTGAGCGGCGTGTCTGCCGGATGACACGAAGCACTCCGGAATGGGGCTTACAATGACGTGGCGGTATGGGGGCAGCCGTTAGGCTGATTCCATTCCGGGCCCTGGACTAGTTATGGAGGTTCGGTGCTTATAGGCCTGATGTCGCGGCTGCTGTCCGCGCACAAGGGAAGCGTGCTGGCCATCGCTGTGCTGCAGCTCGTCCAAGCCACTGCCAACCTCCTCCTGCCCACCCTGAACGCCGCGATCATCGACGACGGCATCATCGGCGGGGACAAAGGCGAAATCCTCCATCTCGGCGGCTGGATGGCCGGAATCGCCGCCGTTCAGGTGATCACGGCCATCGCGGCCGGATATTTGGGCGCCGTCGTCGCCATGGAGATCGGCGGCCAGCTGCGGCAGGAACTTTTCGCGAAGGTGCAGTCCTTCTCCTCCCAAGAGGTCAGCGCTTTCGGTGCGCCCAGCCTCGTCACCCGGGCCACCAACGACGTCGCCCAGATCCAAAACCTCGCCATCTTGGTTTTCATCATGCTGATTGCTGCGCCAGCGATCTTCATCGGCGGTATCGTGCTGGCCGTGCACCAGGACGTTGTGCTGTCCTGGATCGTGGTGGTGGTGATCCCGGTCCTCACGGTGATCATGACAGTAATCGTGCGCCGCCTGATTCCCCTGTACCGGCAGGGCCAGGGGCTCCTTGACCGGATCGGCCGGGTGCTGCGTGAGCAGATCATCGGCGCCAACGTCATCCGCGGCTTCGTCCGGCAGGACCACGAAATCCGCCGCTTCGATGAAGCCAACAAGGACCTTACCCGGAACAACCTGAAATCCGCCCTCCTGGTCGCCGCCATGATGCCGATGATCATGTTCGTGGTCAACCTGTCTTCCGTGTTCGTGGTGTGGTTTGGCGGCCACCGGATCGACGCCGGCGAAATGCGGCTGGGGGCGCTGACGGCGTTCATCGCCTACATCTTGCAGATCCTGATTGCCATCATGATGGCGATGTACGTCTTCATGACAGCCCCCCGGGCGGCGGCGTGCGCCGAACGGATCCGCGAGGTGCTGGACACGGAACCGGCCATCGCGGATCCGGCCACCCCCGCCGGCAGCGCCCCTGCCGGCAAGACAGCACACTCCGGCAGCACTGTCGGTTTCCGGAACGTGTCCTTCGCCTATCCCGGCGCCGAAGCGCCCGTGCTGGACGGCGTCTCGTTCACCGCCAGGACCGGGACCACGACGGCGATCATCGGCGCGACCGGCAGCGGCAAGACGACGCTCCTGAACCTGCTTCCCCGTTTCCTCGACGCGACCACCGGCGGGATCAGCATCGGCGGGCGCAACGTGCGGGCCATGCCGCTGGAGGTCCTGCGGGACCTGATCGCCATGGTCCCGCAGCAGTCCTATCTCTTCACGGGCACGGTCGCGGATAACCTCCGGCTCGGCTCGCCCGCCGCGGACGAGCCCGAATTGTGGCAGGCGCTCGAGGCCGCCCAGGCCGCCGATTTTGTCCGCGCCCTGCCATTAGGACTCGAAGCGCCCGTGAGCCAGGGCGGCACCAACTTCTCCGGCGGCGAACGGCAACGCCTGTGCATCGCGCGGGCACTGCTGAAGAAGGCCCCCGTCTACCTGTTCGACGACAGCTTCTCGGCCCTGGACTACGGGACCGACGTCAGGCTCCGCGCGGCCATCGAGCCCCTGTTGCGCTCGGCGACCGTGCTGATCGTGGCCGAACGGGTGTCAACAATCGTGGACGCCGGGCTGATCCTCGTTCTGGAGGACGGCCGCGTCGTCGCGCAGGGGACGCACAGCGAACTGATGGAGTCTTCGCCCAGCTACCAGGAAATTGCCGATTCCCAGCTGGTCCTGGAGGAAACCCCGTGAGCCGCGGGGGGGCACACCGCGCCGGGACTACTGCGGGGGCGGCCGTCCCGGAACGCATCAAGTGGCAGACCGCCGCCCGGTTGCTGCGCCTGCTCCTGCCGCTGAGATGGCGGATGGCCGGTGTTATCGCCGCCACCTGTGCGTTCGTGACACTCAACGTGGCGGCCCCGAAGGTCCTGGGCGACGCCACCGACGTCGTCGTCGCGGGCTTCCTGGGCGGCTCCCTCGACGAGCAAGCTTTGGCCGAGCGGCTCCTGGCGGTCTCTGCCATGTATGTTGGGGCGTCGCTGTTCAGCTGGATCCAAGGCAGCCTGACCGCCACGGCGGTGCAGCGTCTCAGCTACGGACTCCGCGGCTCTGTGGAACAAAAACTCCACCTGCTGCCGTCCAGCCATTTCGAGGAGCAGCGCCGCGGCGACGTGCTCAGCCGGGCCACGAACGACGTCGACAATATCTCCCAGGCGCTCAACCAGCTGCTGAACCAGCTGATCATGTCCATCCTCATGCTCTCCGCCGCACTCGCCATGATGCTGTGGCTCTCGCCCCTGCTGGCACTGATCGCGGTCCTGTCGGTACCGGTGTCCACGGCCATCACCGTGCTTGTGGCCCGGCACTCCCAGGCCCACTTCAAGGAGCAGTGGAGCAGCACGGGGGCGCTGAACGCCCAGCTCGAAGAGTTCTTCACCGGGCACGAAGTGGTTAAGGCGTTCGGCCGGCAGGAGGCCTCGGCGGTGAGCTTCCGGGAGTGCAATGACAAGCTCACGCGATCGAGCACCCGCGCCCAATACTTGTCCGGCATCGTGCAGCCACTGTTGACGTTTGTTGCCAACCTCAACTACATTGCGGTGGCCGTTGTGGGGGCGCTCCAAGTGACCGCGGGGGCGATGACCATCGGCGGTATCCAGGCTTTCGTCCAGTTCTCCCGCCTCTTCAGCCAGCCTGTGGGCCAGATCGGCGGAATGCTGAACCTCATGCAATCCTGTCTGGCCTCGGCCGAGCGCGTGTTTGAGCTGCTTGATGCTCCGGAGATCCCGCCGGACAGTGCAGTGCCGGCCGTTGCGGCCAACGGCGCCGGCAAGCTTCATCGCGCCGCCTCCCCGCGAAAACTTCACGTCCCGCGCAAGTCCTCCAATGGGCGCAAATCCCGTGCCCCGGGCACGTCCCAGGTCCCAACGAATTGGGGCGCGGTGGCCGGCCGGGTCACGTTCGAGCACGTCAGCTTCAGTTACAGCCCCGGCACCCCCGTGGTGAAGGACCTCTCCTTCACAGTGGAGCCGGGACAGACTGTGGCAATCGTTGGACACACCGGAGCCGGCAAAACCACCGTGGTAAACCTCCTGATGCGCTTCTACGAACTCGACTCCGGGCGGATCCTGGTGGACTCGACCGACATCGCCACCGTCCCGCGGGACGAGCTCCGCAGCGCCTTCGGCACCGTCCTGCAGGATGCCTGGCTGTTTACCGGCAGCATCCGGGAGAACATCGAATACGGCCGGCCCGGTGCCACCGACGCCGACATCGTGTCGGCGGCGCGCGCCAGCCACGTGGACCAGTTCGTCAGGTCCCTTCCGGCGGGCTACGCCACGATGCTCGGCAACGACGGCGACTCGCTAAGCCGGGGCCAGCGGCAGCTGGTCTCGATCGCGCGGGCGCAGATCGCCGGGCGCAGCATCCTGGTGCTCGACGAGGCGACGAGTTCCGTTGACAGCCGTACCGAGGTGCAGATCCGGCATGCGATGGAGCGGCTGCGGGAAGGTCACACGAGCTTCGTGATCGCGCACCGTTTGTCCACGGTGCGGGACGCTGATCTAATTCTCGTCATGGACCATGGACGAATCGTTGAACACGGGACCCATCAGCAGCTGATGGCCAGGCGCGGGCTCTACAAGGATTCGTACGAGGCGCAGTTCGCCGGTCGCGAACAGGTCCCGGCCGTCCAGGAGGCGGAACAGTGAGTCCCACGGATACCGCGGGGGAGCGTTTCCCCGGTGCCTGGCGGACCAATCCGGCCAGCTCCGTGCCCCTCTTCGAACAGCTCCGGCTGTACGTCATTGAACGCGCCGACAACGGCACCCTCGCACCGGGCACCAAGCTTCCGGCGGTGCGGAGCCTCGCCGGCGAACTGGGCGTGGCACCCCACACCGTGGCGCGGGCCTACAAGGAACTCGAGGCCGCCGGCGTCGTGGTGACGCGGGGCCGGAACGGCACCGTTGTATGTGCCCGCGATGCCGCCTGGAGCTCGCTGTCCGCCGCCGCCGCCGAGTTCGCCGCGGCTGCCAAAGCCCAGGGCGCGAGTTTCGCCGAGGCTGTGCAGTTGCTGGCCGCCGCTTACGACCGCCAGTAGCACATCCGGCGCTGCCCCTGGCGCGCAGAATAGTTTTTCGAAGAAGTTTTCGATTAGCATTAGATTCGTGCCTAAAGCTGTAGCTGAAGATCCAGCCGTTGAAGTCCATTCCACCGTCGAGCCGCTGGCAGCCCGGGATGCCGCGCCGTCCCGCCCCGTTTTGAAGCGTCCGGACATGACGCGCCTGGTAGTCAAGGGCGCCCGCGAGCACAACCTGCGCAACGTGGACCTGGACCTGCCCCGCGATGCCATGATCGTGTTCACCGGCCTGTCCGGCTCCGGTAAGTCCTCCCTCGCGTTCGACACCATCTTCGCTGAGGGCCAGCGACGCTACGTCGAGTCGCTCTCCGCCTATGCCCGGCAGTTCTTGGGCCAGGTGGACAAGCCCGACGTCGACTTCATCGAGGGCCTTTCGCCAGCGGTCTCCATCGACCAGAAGTCCACGAGCAAGAACCCGCGCTCCACTGTGGGCACCATCACCGAGATCTACGACTACATGCGCCTGCTCTGGGCCCGCGTGGGCCGGCCGTATTGCCCTGTCTGCGGGGAGCTCGTGGCCAAGCAGACTCCGCAGCAGATCGTGGACCAGTTGCTCGAGCTCCCGGACGGCACGCGCTTCCAGGTGCTGGCACCCGTGGTCCGCGGCCGCAAGGGCGAATTCGTCGACCTCTTCAAGGAACTCACCGCCAAGGGCTACTCGCGGGCCCGTGTGGACGGCGAGCTGGTCCACCTGAGCGATCCGCCGAAGCTGGGCAAGCAGTTCAAGCACACCATCGAAGTGGTGGTGGACCGCCTGGTGGTCAAGGAAGGCATCAGCCAGCGCCTGACCGACTCCGTCGAAACCGCCCTCGGACTGGCGGAGGGCCGTATTTTGGCCGAATTCGTCGACCTCGAAGCGGACGACCCGGAGCGGATCCGGGCGTTCTCCGAACACCTCGCCTGCCCCAACGAGCACCCCCTGGCGATCGACGAAATCGAGCCCCGCTCCTTCTCGTTCAATAACCCTTTCGGCGCCTGCAGCGCGTGCAGCGGCATCGGCACCAAGCTGGAAGTCGACGAGGAACTCCTTATCCCCAACCCGGAGCTCTCGCTCTCCGAGGGGGCCGTCGCGCCGTGGTCTCTGGGCACCGCCACCACGGAGTACTGGAACCGGCTGCTGGCCGGCCTCGCAGACGAGCTCGGCTTCTCCATGACGACGGCGTGGGAGAAGCTCGACGCCGACGTCCGGCAGACGGTCCTGCACGGCAAGGACCAC
Source organism: Arthrobacter sp. ES3-54 (assembly GCF_029504395.1). GTDB lineage: Bacteria > Actinomycetota > Actinomycetes > Actinomycetales > Micrococcaceae > Arthrobacter. Next base: position 63,724 of record NZ_JAQFIF010000002.1, on the reverse strand, counting down.
AAAGTGGTGGTGCAGTACCGCAACCGCTTCGGCCGGGAACGCAAGTACAGCACCGGCTTTGAGGGCGTCGTGCAGTACGTCCACCGCAAGCATGGCGAGACGGATTCGGACTCTGCACGCGACCGCTACGAGGAGTACATGCGCCAGGTCCCGTGCCCGGCCTGCAACGGCGCACGGCTGAACCCTGCCTCCCTCTCGGTGCTGATCAACGGCAAGTCAATCGCCGAGGTCGCCGCGCTGCCCATGCGTGACTGCGCAGAGTTCCTCGACAACCTCGTCCTCACCGGCCGCGAAGCCCAGATCGCTCACCAGGTCCTCAAGGAAATCCAGGCCAGGCTGACCTTCCTTCTCGACGTCGGACTCGAATACCTGAACCTGGAACGGCCCTCCGGCACCCTGTCCGGCGGCGAAGCCCAGCGCATCCGGCTGGCCACCCAGATCGGCTCCGGCCTCGTGGGCGTGCTCTACGTCCTCGACGAGCCCTCGATCGGCCTGCACCAGCGGGACAACCGCCGCCTGATCGAAACCCTTACTAGGCTCCGGGACCTCGGCAACACCCTGATCGTGGTGGAGCATGACGAGGACACCATCCAGGAGGCCGACTGGGTAGTGGACATCGGACCGGGCGCCGGCGAGCACGGCGGCATGGTGGTCCATTCCGGTTCTTACCAGGCCCTGCTGGAAAATACGGATTCACTCACCGGCGATTACCTCTCGGGCCGGAAGAAAATCGAGATCCCCAAAAAGCGGCGTAAGTACGACAAGAAGCGCGAACTCAAGGTGGTCGGGGCCAAGGAGAACAACCTCCTGAACATCGATGCCAGCTTCCCGCTGGGCCTCTTCACCGCCGTCACCGGCGTCAGCGGCTCGGGCAAGTCCACCCTGGTGAACGAGATCCTCTACAAAGTGCTCGCCAACAAGCTCAACGGCGCCAAGCAGGTGGCCGGCCGGCACAAGTCCGTTCAGGGCCTCGAGCACTTGGACAAGGTGGTGCACGTCGACCAGAGCCCCATTGGACGCACCCCGCGCTCGAACCCGGCCACTTACACCGGCGTGTTCGACCACATCCGGAAGCTCTTCGCCGAGACCACCGAGGCCAAGGTCCGCGGCTACCTGCCGGGCCGGTTCTCCTTCAACGTCAAGGGCGGCCGCTGCGAGGCCTGCTCCGGCGACGGCACGCTGAAGATCGAGATGAACTTCCTGCCGGACGTCTACGTCCCCTGTGAGGTCTGCCACGGCGCCCGGTACAACCGCGAAACCCTGGAGGTGCACTACAAGGGCAAGACCATCGCGGACGTGCTGAACATGCCCATCGAGGAAGGGGCCGAGTTCTTCGCGGCCTTCTCACCGATCGCGCGGCACCTCAACACGCTCGTCGACGTCGGCCTTGGCTACGTCCGGCTGGGCCAGCCCGCCACCACGCTCTCCGGCGGCGAGGCGCAGCGCGTGAAGCTCGCGGCCGAACTCCAGAAACGCTCAAACGGCCGCAGCGTCTACGTCCTGGACGAGCCCACCACAGGCCTGCACTTCGAGGACATCCGCAAGCTCCTCATGGTGCTGCAGGGCCTCGTGGAGAAGGGCAACACCGTGATCACGATCGAGCACAACCTCGATGTCATCAAGAGCGCGGACTGGATCGTGGACCTCGGCCCCGACGGCGGCTCGGGCGGCGGCCGGGTGATCGCGTCCGGAACGCCGGAGCAGGTGGCCAAATCGAACGAAAGCTACACGGCCGCGTTCCTCGCCGAGCTTCTCGCCTGAACACCTGCCGGGGACCGTGCGGGCGGGAAAGGGCATGCTTTCGCCCGCGCGCGACCCGCCCGCACGGGAATGTATTCCCCTGACGAATCCGGCTGATGTATTCCTGAACGAGTATGCGAATTTCTGGCATCTCCACACTCGTGAGAAACTAAGCCGGTGACGCATACAACAGTGCCCGTGATCTTTGACCTCGACGGCACTCTTGTCGATCCCGCAGGGGGGATTACGGGCGGAATCGCCGCGGCCCTCACCGAGCTTGGCCTGCCGGTTCCGGACCAGTCCCGGATGGACGCCATGATCGGGCCCAAGCTGAGCCACTCCCTCACGGAAATCGCCGGCGTTCCGGCCGCACTGCTGGCAGACGCAATCCGCATCTATCGCGCGTACTACCTTTCCACCGGGATTGCGCAGAGCCGGCTGTACCCGGGCATCCGGGACCTCCTTGAGGACCTCGTGGCCGCGGGCCGCCCCATTGCCGTTGCCACCCAGAAACCGGAAGGCCTTGCCCGGACCGTCCTGGCTCACCACGGGATCGCCGGGCTCTTCCACAGCATCCGGGGCTCCGGCGCCGACGAGGCCGGCCCGGGAGCGGGCTCTGTTCCCGAAGGCTCTGTCCCCGAAGGTAAAGCCGAAATCGTCGCTGCCGCCCTCTCAGACCTGGCTCCGGGGGATCCTGCGGCCGCCGGCCTTGCCGTGATGGTGGGGGACCGGGCGCAGGACGTGGCCGGGGCCGCTGCGAACGGACTGGACTGCATCGGCGTAGGCTGGGGTTTTGCGCCCGACGGCGAACTGCACACGGCTGGTGCCATCGAGATCGTGCACAACACCACGGCGCTTCACGCGACGATCAACAGACTCTCCGAACGCCCGGGGACCCCAGCCCTGAACGAGGTGCACACCGATGGCAATGTTTGACGCAATCCGCTGGACCACGCGCGGGCTCATATCCTCCACGTGCCGTCCCACGGTCATCGGCCTGGAGAACGTGCCCAAGGACGGGCCGTTCATCGTGGCACCGAACCATCTCTCCTTCCTGGACAGCGTGATCGTCCAGGCCCTCATGCCGCGGCCCGTGGCGTTCTTCGCGAAGGCCGAATACTTCACCACCGGCGGCGTCAAGGGCAAGGCCATGAAGTCCTTCTTCGAGGCCGTGGGTTCCATTCCGGTGGAACGCGGCGAGCAGGCGGCGAGCGTGCAGGCACTGAAGACGCTGCTGGACATCCTTGATTCCGGCAGGGGCGTGGGCATTTATCCCGAGGGTACGCGCTCCCGCGACGGCATCCTGTACCGCGGCCGCACCGGCGTCGGCTGGCTGGCCCTCACCACGGGCGCGCCGGTGATCCCGGTGGGCCTGATCGGCACCGAACACCTGCAGCCCGCGGACAGCAAGTCCGTCAAACCGCAGCACTTCACCATGAACGTGGGCGAGCCGCTGTATTTCGAGAAAACCGGACCGGACCACTCCCTGCCGGCCCGCCGCCAGGTCACGGATCGCATCATGGATGCAATCGCGGACCTGAGCGGCCAGGAACGCTCCACGAGCTACAACCAGAGCAAGTCGGCCGAATAGCGCACGCCACCCTGCTTTCCGAGGGGCGGGTGCCACGGCACCTCCGGCGGCTCAGTAGACTTGATGTGTGGCAGATCCAGCGAGTTACCGACCCCAGACGGGTGAAATTCCGACCAATCCGGGCGTGTACCGCTTCCGCGATCCGCACGGGCGGGTCATCTACGTCGGCAAGGCCAAGAACCTCCGTTCCCGGCTGAATACGTACTTCGCCAACCCCGCCGGGCTGCTGCCCAAAACCTACGCGATGGTGCACACGGCCAGCAGCGTCGAATGGACTGTGGTGGGCAGCGAGCTCGAGTCGCTGCAGCTGGAATACACCTGGATCAAGGAATTCACGCCCCGCTTCAACGTGATGTTCCGGGACGACAAGACCTACCCTTACCTGGCCGTCACGATGGGGGAGAAGTACCCGCGCGTCCAGGTGCTCCGCGGGGACCGGCGCAAGGGGACCCGGTATTTCGGCCCGTACACTGCCGGCGCGATTCGGGACACCATGGACACCCTGCTGCGCGTATTCCAGGTGCGCAGCTGCAGCCCCGGGGTGCTGAAGCGCGCCCAAGCCAGCGGCCGGCCCTGCCTGCTTGGCTACATCGACAAATGTTCCGCGCCTTGCGTCGGCCGGATCTCCGCCGAGGACCACCGCGCCCTCGCCGAGGACTTCTGCACCTTCATGGGTGGCGAAGCCAAACCCTTCGTCAACCGGCTGGAACGGGAGATGGCCGCGGCAGTTGCCGAGCTCGACTACGAACGCGCGGCCCGGCTTCGGGACGACATCGTGGCGCTGAAGAAAGTCTTCGAACGCAACGCCGTGGTCCTCGCCGAGGGCACGGACGCCGACGTCTTCGCCCTGCACGAAGACGAGCTCGAGGCCGCCGTCCAGGTCTTCCACGTCCGCGGAGGCCGGATCCGCGGCCAGCGTGGCTGGGTGGTAGAGAAAGTCGAGGACTCCACCACCCCGGAACTGGTCGAACATCTGCTCCAGCAGGTCTACGGCGAGGAAGCCGGGCTCCAGGGTAGGCTGCCCCGGGAAGTCCTTGTGCCCACCGAACCCAGCAACGCCACGGAGCTCGCGCAATGGCTCAGCGGCCTGCGCGGGGCCAGGGTGGACGTCCGGGTGCCCCAGCGCGGCGACAAGGCGGCACTCATGTCCACGGTCCGTGAGAACGCCGAGCACGCGCTCAAGCTCCATAAGTCCCGGCGCGCCGGCGACCTCACCATGCGCTCCCAGGCCCTGCAGGAAATCCAGGAAGCCCTCGAGCTGCCCGTGGCGCTGCTGCGGATCGAGTGCTTCGACATCTCACACGTTCAGGGCACCAACGTGGTCGGCTCCATGGTGGTGGTGGAGGACGGCCTGCCGAAGAAGTCCGAGTACCGGAAGTTCGCCGTCACCGGAGCCGCCGCCACCGACGACACCGCGGCCATGCATGACGTGCTGACCCGCCGGTTCCGGCACTACCTCGAAGAGAAGGCAGAGAAATCCGAGAAAAACGAGCAGGCGGCGGCCGCGGCCAAACCGGCACACCAGGCTGCGCTGGACGCGGCAAACGCCGCGGCGATCGCCGACTCCACCACGCCGGCGCCGCGGAGCAAGTTCGCCTACCCGCCCAACCTCGTCGTCGTCGACGGCGGCAAACCGCAGGTCAATGCGGCCGCCCGGGCGCTGGCAGAGCTGGGCATCGAGGACGTGTATGTGGTCGGCCTGGCCAAACGGCTCGAAGAAGTGTGGCTGCCGGAGAGCGATTTTCCGGTGATCCTGCCGCGCGCCTCCGCCGGCCTGTATCTGCTGCAGCGGATCCGCGACGAGGCCCACCGCTTCGCCATCACCTTCCACCGGCAAAAGCGCGGCAAGGCCATGACGGCCTCCGCACTGGACAGTGTGCCCGGGCTGGGGGAGTCGAAACGCAAGGCCCTCCTGGCCGAGTTCGGCTCCGTCAAGGGCATCAAGGCTGCCACGCAGGAAGAACTCACCGGTGCCAAGGGGATCGGTCCGTCCCTGGCCGCCGCAATCGTCCGGCACTTCAATGCCGACGACGGCGAGGCCGCCGCCACGGTTCCTGCCGTCAACATGACCACCGGTGAAATTCTCGACGCTTAGCTAGCGCCGCCAAACTTAGCTAGGGTAAAGACTTGGGTAACGGCATGGCCGCGGCATCACTGCGGCCATGGGCGCAAACCTGATCGGAACAGCAAATCGCACAGGCAGAGATGGGGCTTCACTGATGGCAGAGTCGACGGCAGGATCCGAGACGGATGCGGACGGCATGACGCCCGTTAAACCCGTCGAGGCGGAACTGCTCGTAGTGACCGGAATGTCGGGAGCCGGCCGGAGCACTGCCTCGGACGCCCTTGAGGACCATGGCTGGTACGTCGTGGAAAACCTGCCGCCGCAGATGCTCGGCACGCTCGCCGAACTCGTGTCGCGGACGCCGCACTCGATGTCCAAGCTGGCCGTCGTGATGGACGTCCGGAGCAAGGAACTGTTCGTGGACATGCGCGCGGCCCTCCGCGCCCTGGAAGCCACCGGTGTGACCTTCCGTGTGCTGTTCCTCGACGCCAGCGACGACGTCCTGGTGCGCCGCTTCGAGCAGGGCCGCAGGCCTCACCCGCTTCAGGGCGGCGGCCGGATCCTCGACGGCATCGCGGCCGAACGCGAACTTGTCCGTGAACTAAAAGACACCGCCGACATCGTCCTGGACACCTCCTCCCTCAACGTCCACGGTCTCGCCACCGCGATTACGGAACTTTTCAGCGAGACCGGGCCGGTGGCGCTGCGGCTGAATGTCATGAGCTTTGGCTTCAAGTACGGGCTGCCGGTGGACGCCAACTTCGTGGCCGATGCCCGCTTCATCCCGAACCCGCACTGGGTGCCGCAGTTGCGCCCGCACACCGGGCTGGACAAGGATGTCAGCGACTACGTGCTGGAGGCCCAGGGCGTCAGCGACTTCGTGGAACGCTACGTCCTGGCCCTGGAACCGGTCCTGGACGGGTACCGGCGGGAGAACAAGCACTACGCCACCATCGCCGTAGGCTGCACCGGCGGCAAGCACCGCTCCGTGGCGGTCGCCGTGGAGCTCTCACGGAGGCTGGCGCAATATCCGCGCGTCACCGTAACGACGACGCACCGGGACCTGGGCCGCGAGTAATGGCGCTGCTGACCGGTCCGCTGCCCCTTGTCCCGCCCGCCAGCGCGGCATTCGCCAGCCAGCAGGACAAAGGCCCCTCCGTCGTCGCGCTCGGCGGCGGCCACGGCCTCTCCGCCTCCCTGTCTGCCCTGCGCCTACTGACCTCCGAGCTCACCGCGATCGTCACGGTCGCGGACGACGGCGGATCCTCCGGCCGGCTCCGTGAAGAGTACGGCGTCCTGCCGCCGGGCGATCTCCGCATGGCCTTGTCCGCGCTGTGCGACGACACCGACTGGGGCCGCACGTGGCGCGACGTCATGCAGCACCGCTTCGCCCCCGGCGCGGGCCGTGGCGGGTCCCTCGATGAGCACGCCATGGGCAACCTCCTGATTGTCACGCTCTGGGAGCTCCTGGGCGACACCGTTGCGGGCCTGAAATGGGCCGGCGCCCTGCTCGGCGCGCGCGGCGAGGTTCTGCCGATGTCCAGCGTCCCGCTGACCATCGAGGGCCAGATCCGGGTTACCGCCCCGGACGGCACCACAGCACTGCAGACGCTCAGCGGCCAGGCCAAGTGCGCGGTGGCAGGGTCCCTGGAGCACGTCCGGCTCCTGCCCGAGAACGCTCCGGCGTGCACGGAGGCGCTGACGGCGATCGAGCTCGCCGACTGGGTGATCCTCGGGCCGGGTTCTTGGTACACGTCGGTGTTGCCACACCTGCTGCTGCCCGAAATGCGTGAGGCCCTCTGCAACACAGCCGCCCGCCGCTGCCTGACGATGAACCTCGCCACGGACACCAAAGAGACCGCCGGCATGACCGCCGCCGACCACCTCCGGGTGCTGCGCGAGTACGCGCCGGAGTTCACAATCGACGTCATCCTGGCCGACCCGGCGTCGGTCCAGGACCTGCCCGACTTCGAGGCGGCGGCAGGAATGCTCGGTGCCGAGGTGGTCTTGGGTAAAGTGGGGGCGTCTGGTCGCCGTCCGGTCCACGATCCGTTGCGGCTGGCGACGGCGTACCACGATATTTTCGGGAACAGTTAGGAAAGGTGCCATGGCACTGACAGCATCAGTCAAGGAAGAACTTTCCCGTCTGGATATTAAGAAGTCCTCGGTCCGCAAGGCCGAGGTATCGGCCATGCTCCGCTTCGCCGGCGGGCTGCACATCATCTCGGGCCGGATTGTGATCGAGGCTGAAGTCGACCTCGCCTCGACCGCCCGGCGGCTGCGCGCGGCAATCGCCGAGGTATACGGCCACCAGAGCGAGATCATCGTCGTCTCGGGCGGCGGCCTGCGCCGCGGCAGCCGCTATGTGGTGCGCGTGGTCCGCGACGGTGAGGCCCTGGCCCGCCAGACCGGACTCCTGGACGCCCGCGGCCGTCCCGTGCGGGGCCTTCCCTCAGTTGTGGTGAACGGCTCCGCCGCGGACGCCGAGGCCGTCTGGCGCGGCGCTTTCCTGGCGCACGGCTCGCTCACCGAGCCCGGCCGCTCCTCGGCCATGGAAGTCACCTGCCCCGGCCCCGAATCGGCCCTGGCCCTCGTCGGCGCCGCCCGCCGCCTCGGTATCCAGGCCAAGGCCCGCGAGGTCAGGGGAGTGGACCGCGTGGTGATCCGCGACGGCGACACGATCGCCGCGCTGCTGACCCGGATGGGCGCCCACGACGCGCTCATGGTCTGGGAGGAACGCCGCATGCGCAAGGAAGTCCGCGCCACGGCCAACCGGCTCGCCAACTTCGACGACGCCAACCTGCGCCGTTCCGCGCAGGCCGCAGTCGCCGCCGGTGCCCGTGTGGACCGTGCCCTGGAAATCCTGGGCGACGACGTCCCGGACCACCTCAAGTACGCCGGCGAGCTCCGGGTCGCGCATAAGCAGGCCAGCCTGGACGAACTTGGCCGCCTGGCCGACCCCGTTATGACCAAGGACGCAATCGCCGGCCGGATCCGCCGGCTCCTGGCCATGGCGGACAAGCGGGCCCAGGACCTCGGCATCCCGGGCACGGAAGCCAATGTGACGCCGGAGATGCTCGACGACTAGCCCGCCCCTAGAATCAACCCCGACCCTAAAATCAACACAGATAAATGCCGGGAATGGAAATACCCGGGAGCCGCGGCGGGTTGTTGCCGTTGGATCCCGCCGCAAACTTCCGGATGCCCCGCATCCGGATGCACAATCCGAGAGTTACCGAACCGGACAACCCGTCCACGACATTGGAGGATTTTGTGACCGAGTACGTACTGCCACAGCTCGACTATGACTACGCAGCGCTGGAACCGCACATCTCCGCGAAGATCATGGAGCTGCACCACAGCAAGCACCACGCCGCCTACGTGACCGGCGCCAACAACGCCCTCGCCCAGCTGGCCGAGGCGCGCGAAAAGGGCGACTTCGCCAACATCAACCGCCTCTCCAAGGACCTTGCGTTCCACACCGGCGGCCACATCAACCACTCCGTCTTCTGGAAGAACCTCTCCCCGGATGGTGGCGACAAGCCCGAGGGCGAGCTCGCTGCGGCCATCGACGACGCCTTCGGCTCGTTCGACGCGTTCCGTGCCCAGTTCAGCGCCGCGGCGCTGGGCCTGCAGGGCTCCGGCTGGGGCTTCCTGGCGTACGAGCCCATCGGCGGCAACCTGGTCATCGAGCAGCTCTACGATCAGCAGGGCAACGTCGCACTCGGCACCACCCCGCTGCTGATGCTGGACATGTGGGAGCACGCCTTCTACCTGGACTACGTCAACGTCAAGGCCGACTACGTCAAGGCCTTCTGGAACATCGTGAACTGGGCCGACGTCGCCAAGCGCTTCGACGCCGCCCGCAAGAACGCGACGGGTCTCATTACCCTCTAAGGGGTGACGGGAACGACTTCCGTTTGTAACAAACCTCACATTACGGTCGCTTCGGCCCGAAATGTGGACGGACTGCCCCTGCACTTGCGGGGGCAGTCCCGGTTAAACGTAAGATGGATCACGGAAGGCGGTTAGCCTTCAGCAATGTGGCTGGTCGCCCTCCGATCTGGTAATTATCTCTGCCCAATGGCGTGCGGGATCTGTTAGTTGGCTTGAACGCCTTCTCAACTAGTCGTGCTCGCAGGAGCACCAAGGAGACTGAAAACGTGACGACCCGTATTGGCATCAACGGCTTTGGCCGTATCGGCCGCAACTACTTCCGCGCCGCCCTCGCACAGGGCGCAGATCTTGAGATCGTTGCGGTCAACGACCTCACCAGCCCGGAAGCCCTCGCTCACCTCTTCAAGTACGACTCCGTGGGCGGCCGCCTGGCCGAAACCATTGAGGTCAAGGACGGCAACATCGTCGTCGACGGCAGGATCATCAAGGTCCTCGCCGAGCGCGATCCCGCGAAGCTGCCCTGGGGCGAGCTCGGCGTCGACATCGTCATCGAGTCCACCGGTTTCTTCACGAAGGCCGCCGATGCGCAGAAGCACATCGACGCCGGCGCCAAGAAGGTCCTGATTTCCGCCCCCGCGTCGGATGAGGACATCACGATCGTGATGGGCGTCAACGACGGCCTGTACGACAGCGCGACGCACCACATCATCTCGAACGCCTCCTGCACCACCAACTGCCTCGGCCCGCTGGCCAAGGTCATCAACGACGCCTTCGGCATCGAGCGTGGCCTGATGACCACCATCCACGCCTACACGGCCGACCAGAACCTGCAGGACGGTCCGCACAAGGACCTCCGCCGCGCCCGCGCCGCCGCCATCAACATGGTGCCCACCTCCACGGGTGCCGCCAAGGCAATCGGCCTGGTCCTGCCGGAACTCAAGGGCAAGCTCGACGGCTACGCCATCCGCGTGCCCGTGCCCACCGGCTCCGCCACGGACCTGACCGTCACGGTCTCCCGCGAAACCACCGTCGCTGAAGTGAACGCCGCCCTCAAGGCAGCATCCGAGACCGACGAGCTCCGGGGCCTGCTGACTTACACCGACGAGCCGATTGTCTCCTCGGACATCGTCGGCGACCCGGCGTCGTCCATCTTCGATTCGGGCCTGACCAAGGTGATCGGTGACCAGGTCAAGGTTGTGTCCTGGTATGACAATGAATGGGGCTACTCCAACCGCCTCGTGGACCTCACGGAGCTTGTCGCGTCCAAGCTGGGCTAGGGTAAGACTCATGACATTCCACACCCTCAACGAACTGATCGCTGATGGTGTCCGCGGGCGGTACGTTCTGGTCAGAAGTGACCTGAACGTGCCGCTCGACGGCTCTACAGTGACTGACGACGGCCGTATCAAGGCCTCCCTGCCAGTGCTGGCGAAGCTCACGGACGCCGGTGCCCGCGTGCTGGTCACAGCACACCTGGGCCGCCCCAAGGGCGCCCCGGAAGAGAAGTACTCGCTCAAGCCCGCAGCCGCCCGGCTGGCCGAGCTTGCCGGGTTCAAGGTCTCACTTGCCGGCGACACCGTCGGCGAGTCGGCCAAGGAACTGTCCGCCGCGCTGCAGGACGGCGAAGCGCTGGTCCTGGAGAACGTGCGCTTCGACGCGCGCGAGACCTCCAAGGCAGACGCCGAACGCGGCGCCTTCGCGGACGAGCTCGTCGCCCTCACCGGTGGCAACGGCGCCTTCGTCGATGATGCCTTCGGTGCCGTGCACCGCAAGCACGCCAGCGTGTACGACGTCGCCACGCGGCTGCCGTCTTACCAGGGCGACCTCGTCCGCACGGAGGTCGAGGTGCTGCGCAAGCTCACCACGGACACCCAGCGGCCATACGTGGTTGTCCTCGGCGGTTCCAAGGTCTCCGACAAGCTCGCTGTCATCGACAACCTCCTCGGCAAAGCGGACACGATCCTGGTGGGCGGCGGCATGCTGTTCACCTTCCTCGCTGCCGCGGGCCACAAGGTCGCCGCCAGCCTGCTTGAAGAGGACCAGATCCCGGTGGTCCAGGACTACTTGAAGCGGGCCGCGGACGCCGGTACCGAGTTCGTCGTACCCACCGATGTTGTGGTGGCGGGCAAGTTCGCCGCCGACGCTGAGCACGAGACCGTCGCAGCCGACGCCATCGAGTCGAGCAGCTTCGGGCCCCAGGGCATCGGGCTGGACATCGGGCCGGTATCGGCAGCGGCTTTCGCGGAACGGATCAAGGGCGCCAAGACGGTGTTCTGGAACGGTCCCATGGGCGTGTTCGAATTCGCGGCCTTCGCCGCCGGCACCCGGGCCATCGCCCAGGCGCTGACGGAGACGGACGCGTTCACGGTGGTTGGCGGCGGCGACTCCGCGGCCGCGGTCCGGACCCTCGGCTTCGCCGACGACCGGTTCGGCCACATTTCCACCGGCGGAGGCGCCAGCCTGGAGTACCTTGAAGGCAAGGAACTCCCCGGCCTGAGCGTCCTGGACCGTTAGAAGCACCGGCCGTTAGTAGCACTGACCGCTAGTAGCAGCGGCGGCCGCCAGGCCATAGAGCCGGCAGGATGCCCTCCGCAAGGAACCGGGCACCCTGCCGGCTGCTCTCATACAACAAGAACTCTTGGAGATCACGTGACCACGTCAACCAACGGTAAATTCGACCGCAAGCCCTTCATCGCCGGGAACTGGAAGATGAACATGGACCACGTCCAGGGCATCACCCTCCTGCAGAAGCTCGCGTGGACCCTGTCCGACGCCAAGCACGACTACAGCCGGGTGGAGGTCGCCGTCTTCCCGCCGTTCACGGATCTCCGCGGCGTGCAGACCCTTGTCCAGGGCGACGAGCTCGCCGTCGTCTATGGCGGCCAGGACCTCTCCCAGTTCGACTCCGGCGCCTACACGGGCGATATTTCCGGGCAGTTCCTGGCCAAGCTCGGCTGCAGTTACGCACTGGTTGGCCACAGCGAACGCCGCACCGTCCACAATGAGTCCGACACCGTGCTCAATGCCAAGACCAAAGCCGCCTTCCGGCACGGCATCACCCCCGTCCTGTGCGTCGGCGAAGGACTCGAGATCCGGCAGGCCGGCACCCACGTGGACCACACGCTCGCCCAGCTCCGCGCCGGCGTCGAAGGGCTCACCCCGGAGCAGGCTGCCGAGCTCGTTGTCGCCTACGAGCCCGTCTGGGCCATCGGCACCGGCGAGGTTGCCGGACCGGAGGACGCGCAGGAAATGTGCGAAGCCATCCGTGCTGAACTGTCCACCCTCTTCGGAGCCGACGTCGCTGCCAAGACCCGCCTGCTCTACGGCGGCTCGGTCAAGGCCAACAACGCGGCCTCAATCCTGAAGCAACGCGACGTCGACGGCTTGCTGGTCGGCGGTGCCAGCCTGGACGCTGCCGAGTTTGCTAATATTGTCAGGTTCGAGAGTCACCTGTTGACGGATTAGTCCGGACACAGCTTGGCCCCCGTAATCCAATTCTTCTGAAAGGCCGTCGTGGACGTTCTTCATGTCATTCTGCAGGTCCTCCTGGGCATCACCAGCCTCCTGCTGACCTTGCTCATCCTGCTCCATAAGGGACGCGGAGGCGGCCTGTCCGACATGTTCGGCGGCGGCATGAGCTCGGGGCTGAGTTCCTCCGGTGTTGCCGAGCGGAACCTCAACCGGTTCACGGTCATCCTGGGCATCACCTGGGGGGTCGTGATCATCGCCCTCGGCCTGCTCATGCGGTTCAGCACGGGCGCCGATTCGTAGGACGCCCGTCCGAAAAACTCCATAAGGGGTCCTTAAGGCCCTCCCGGCATCGGGAACTCCACAACTACGCTGTGGCTGTCGTCTAGCACGCTTCCATCAGCTGAGTAGCCAGGAGTTCCCGATGCTGCATTCTGCTTCCGGATTCAAAGGAATCCGTGTAGGCGCCACCGAAGGGGCATCTCCCCGCCATGAACCACTAAACGGGGCCGGCGTACGCCAGCCCCGTATTCGCGTCTCGTTCCGGTGCGCCAAGGGCCATGAAACCGCGCTCGTATTCGCACAACTGCCGGAGGAACAGATCCCTGGAGTCTGGGACTGCCGGCGCTGCGGCGGGACCGCAACCCGCGATGAAACCAAGTTTGCGCTCGAGGAAGCGCCGACCGAGGGCTTCAAGACCCACCTGGAATACGTTAAAGAACGGCGCTCCAGCCAAGACGCCGAAGACGTGCTGGCCGGAGCGCTGGAACGGCTACGCGCCCGACGGGCCCTTCCGGACGAGCTGCTCCGGGACCCGTGACGCGGCGTTCTCGTCAATCAGCCACAGGGTTTCCCGGCGGCCGCGCGGGCCAGCCGCGGGAACCTGCACGGGATTGGCGCCGGCCAGCGCCAGCCCCACGGCGCCGGCCTTGTCGTCACCGGCCACCACCATCCACACCTCTAATGCCGTATTGATCGCCGGCAACGTCAGTGACACCCGCGCCGGCGGCGGTTTCGGTGAGTTATGGACCCCGACGACGGTCAGCTCCTTCTCCCGGATACCGGCCTGCTCAGGGAACAGCGACGCGACGTGCGCGTCCGGCCCTACGCCGAGGAGGACAATGTCCAGGCGGGGGAGCTGCGCCGGAAGGTCCGGCCTGTCATCGGACATGTCCGCGGCGTGCTCGGCCGCCGCAGCCTCAGCGAGGCGGCGCGCATAGTCTGCTGCAGCTTCATCCGGGCTGTCGAAGTCATCGGTGGAACCGGGCACATGGACGCGCGCCGGATCAACATCGATATGGGCCAGGAGAGCGTCCTGGGCCTGACGGGCGTTTCGCTCGGCGTCGTCGGCCGCGACGAAGCGCTCGTCACCCCACCAGAAGTTCACCTTGGACCAGTCGACGGCCGGCGCCGCCGGTGATTCAGCGACTGCCTTGAGCGAGCCGATGCCCATTGTGCCCCCGGTTAGCACCACCGTGGCCTCGCCGTGCCGGTCCTGGATATCCACGAGCTTGGTGATAAGGCGGGCTGCGATCGCAGCCATCAGGACGGTCGAGTCAGGATGGATGCTTACTCTCGGGTCAGCGCTCACTGGGACGGACACTCCTTAGATTGGTACGTGGGAGTCCCATAGTAATCACTTCGCCGAAGACTTCGTCCGGATCCAGGCGGCGGAGTTCTTCGGCCAGGCAGTCCTTGAGGCTGCGACGCGGCAGTGAGATCCGCTGCGCGGGCTGGCCGGGCTGCGTCAGTTCCGCAATCGTGAGCCCGGGCCGGAAGAGCTGGATGTCGCCGCCGGGCCGGGTCAGCCGGACGCGGCGGATCCCGGTTCCGGCCGGATCCGCCACGATCGTCACGGGAACATCCAAGGCCAGGGTGAGCCAGGCCGCGAGCAGCACCGTGCTGGGGGAGTCCGAGGCGCCCTCGACGGCGACGGCCGTCACCGGCGAGTCGTCCACCTGGTCCAGGACCGCAGCCAGCTGGATGCGCCAGTTGGTCAGGCGGGTCCAGGCGAGGTCCGTGTCGCCGGCCTTGTAGGTGCGGCGGATGTTTTCCAGCGCCGCGACCGGGTCCGTTTCGTTGGCCGAGTCGGTGATCCGGCGGTGCGCGATGCCCCCGATCGAGGTCTGGCACGCATTCCTGGGGGCGCCATGCGGCCACCAGGCCACGATCGGTGCGTCCGGGAGCAGCAGGGCCGCAACCAGGGATTCGCTTTCCTCGGCGAGTTCGCCGTAGCCGCGCAGCAGGATGACCTCGGAGGCCCCGGCGTCGCCGCCGACGCGGATCTGGGCGTCCAGCCGGGTCGGGGCCGAGGCCCCGGCGTCGGCGAGGACGATGATCCGGCACGGGTGTTCCCGGCTGGCCTCGTTGGCGGCCTCGATGGCTTCCTCTTCGAGCCCGGAGCGGGTGACGACCACAAGGGTCAGCACCCGGCCCAGGGCGATCACGCCGCCCTGCTCGCGCAGGGCCATGATCTTCTTGGAAATCTTGGAGGTGGTGGTGTCGGGAAGATCTACGATCATGGCCTTCTCCAGGTTCGTCCGTCGCGGGCAAGGAGCTCGTCGGCCGAGGCGGGGCCCCAGCTGCCAGGAGCGTAGGGCTGGGGCTGTTCGTCGAGGCCGGCCCAGTACTCCTCGAACGGATCCAGGATCTTCCAGGACAGCTCGACTTCCTGGTGCCGGGGGAACAGCGGCGGTTCGCCGAGGAGCACGTCCAGGATCAGGCGTTCGTAGGCTTCGGGGCTGGACTCGGTGAAGGAGTGGCCGTAGCCGAAGTCCATGGTGACGTCGCGGACCTCCATCTGGGTGCCCGGGACCTTGGACCCGAACCGGATCGTGGCGCCTTCGTCGGGCTGGACCCGGATCACCACGGCGTTCTGACCGAAGTCGTCCTCGCCATGGTCGGTGAAGAGCAGGTTCGGCGCGCGCTTGAACACGACGGCGATCTCCGTCACCCGGCGGCCCAGCCGCTTCCCCGCGCGCAGGTAGAACGGCGCTCCGGACCAGCGCCGGGTGTTGATGTCCACCCGGATCGCGGCGAACGTCTCGGTCTTGGAATCGGCCGGGATGCCCTCTTCCTCCAGGTACCCGAGGACTTCCTCGCCGCCCTGCCAGCCGCCCGTGAACTGCCCGCGAGCGGAGTGGGTGGAGAGGTCATCGGGAAGCCGGACGGCGGAGAGGACCTTTTCCTTCTCGGCCCGCAGGTCATCGGCGTTGAAGGAGATCGGCTCCTCCATGGCCGTCAGGGCCAGGAGCTGGAGCAGGTGGTTCTGGATGACGTCGCGGGCCGCGCCCACGCCGTCGTAGTAGCCTGCCCGGCCGCCGGTGCCGATGTCCTCGGCCATAGTGATCTGGACGTGGTCCACATAGTTGGCGTTCCAGAGCGGCTCGAAGAGCTGGTTCGCGAAGCGCAGCGCCAGGATGTTCTGCACCGTCTCCTTGCCCAGATAATGGTCGATCCGGAAGACCGCGTCCGGCGGGAACACCGACTCGACGATATCGTTCAGCTGGCGGGCCGATTCAAGGTCGTGCCCGAACGGCTTTTCGATTACGACGCGGCGCCAGTTGTCACCCGCCGCCTGGGCCAGGCCGTGCTTGGAGAGCTGGCGGCAGACCTGCTCGAAGGCCTTCGGCGGGATCGAGAGGTAGAACGCGTGGTTGCCCCGCGTCCCGCGCTGCTCGTCAAGCTCATCGATCGTTTCGCTGAGCCGCTTGAACGCGTCGTCGTCGTCGAACTCGCCCTGCACGAAGCGGATGCCCTCGGAGAGCTGCTTCCAGACCGTCTCATCGAACGGGGTGCGGGCGTAGGCCTTGACCGACTCCTTGACCTCCGCGGCGAAGTCCTCGTTCTCCCACTGCCGGCGGGCAAAGCCCACCAAGGCAAAGCTCGGCGGGAGCAGCCCGCGGTTGGCGAGGTCATACACGGCCGGCATGAGCTTCTTGCGGGCGAGGTCCCCGGTTACGCCGAACAGGACCAGCGATGCCGGCCCGGCAATACGGTTCAGACGGCGGTCACGGGGGTCACGGAGCGGATTGCGCCCCCGGCCGGCCGTGTTCCTGCCGCCGTTGTAGGTTTCTGGCATGGTTGCGTGGGTGCCTTAGCTTTCAGTGGAGGGTGCGGCCTGGCCGGCAAGGGACGTGACGAGCTCCTGGAGCTGCTTCACACCCGCCGGTCGGTCGGTCAGGTGCAGCCGGAGGACCGGGCGGCCGTGTTCGGACAGGACCTGGGCGTCGCCTGCGGCCTGCGCCGAGATCAGCTTGCCGAGCGTAAAGGGCCGGTCCGGGATGGCGAGGTCCGTCGCGGCGGCGGCCGTGACCTGCAGGAAGACGCCGATTGCGGGGCCGCCCTTGTGGAACTGGCCGGTGGAGTGCAGGAACCGCGGACCCCAGCCGAACGTGACCGGGCGTCCGGTGACAGCAGCCAGTTCGTCGCGGAGACCTTCGAGGCTGGCGTAGGCGAGCCGGTCGAAATAGGCCTGGACGCTGAGGTAGTTGTCCGGGCCGAGTTCGGAGAGCAGGGCGCTGACGGCTTCTGCCGCCGTGGCGGCGCCGCCGAGCCATTCCCCGCCGCGGACCTCGATGGCGCCGTCAGTGAAGTTCGCCGGCGTCGGCTCGGGCTGAGCGTCCAGCAGGCCGCGGGCGGCGATCTTGGCCGCCTCGACGTCGGGCTGGTCGTACGGGTTGATGCCGAGCAGCCGGCCGGCCACGGCGGTGGCGAACTCCCACACCATCATCTGGGTGGCCAGGCCGCCGGCAATGGCGACCTCGTTCTCGCCGAGTTGCACGTCGGCATCTGCCGCGACGAGCCGGACGACGAGGACATCGGGAGCGCCAAGGGTGGCCTCCGGCGAGGCAGGGCCGGCGACGACCGGCAGCACGCCGGTGCCGAGCTTACCGGTGGATTCGGCGATGAGCTGTTCGGCCCAGTCGGCGAAGCCCACAATCCCGGAGCCGTCCTCCGCGATGACGATCTTGTTGCGCAGCGGGTTGGTGCCGCCGAGGGCGGTGCCGAGGGCAAGGCCGATGTTGTCCTCCGAGTCCTCATTGAGGATCTCGGCTGCTTCCTCCGCTTCATCCAGGAACGCCTGGATGTCGACTCCGGCCAGCCCGCAGGGGACCAGTCCGAAGGCGGTCAGGGCCGAGAAGCGGCCGCCGACGTTGGGGTCGGCGTTGAAGACGGCGCGGTAGCCGGCTTCCCTGGATGCCTTGTCCAGCGGCGAACCCGGGTCGGTGACGATGATGATGCGGCTCTTCGCATCGATCCCGGCATCGGTGAATGCCTGCTCGAAGATCCGGCGCTGGGAATCGGTTTCCACGGTGGAGCCGGACTTGGACGAAACGACGATGGCCGTTTCGGCCAGACGGTCCGCCAAGGCGGCACTGACCTGTTCGGGGTCGGTGCTGTCAAGAACAGTCAGCTCGACGCCAGCGGTGCCCGCAATGACTTCAGGCGCCAGCGAGGAGCCGCCCATGCCGCAAAGGACGATCCGCCTAACGCCCTCGGCCTTCAGCGCATCGCGGAGTTCCAGAATCTCGCCGACCAGCGGCTGGGAGACGGTAGCCGCCTCGACCCAGCCCAGCCGGACGGCGGATTCCTGCTCTGCGCCCGGGCCCCACAGGGTGTGGTCCTTCGCGAAGATCCGGGTGGCAATGCGGTCCTCCAGCAGTGCCGGGAGGTGCTGCTCATGGGCCTGGCGGGCTGCGCCGGTGGCGTCGTAGCTGAGTGTGCTCATGATGGGTTAGGAAGCCTTCCGTGCAGAGGCCAGGGCGCCTTCGACGTCACCCAGCAGTTCCTTCCAGCTGGCCACGAACTTGTCCAGGCCTTCGGATTCGAGCAGTGCGACGACCTCGTTGTAGGAAATCCCGAGTGCATCGAGAGAGTTCAGTGTGGCGTTGGCGTCGTCGTAGCCGCGGGAAACGGTGTCGCCCGTGACGCTGCCGTGGTCGAACGTGGCGTCGAGGGTCTTCTCCGGCATGGTGTTCACGACGCCGGGCGCGACGAGCTCCGTGACGTAGAGGGTGTCCGGGTAGGCCGGGTCCTTCACGCCGGTGGAGGCCCAGAGCGGGCGCTGCGGCAGGGCGCCGGCCTCGGCCAGCAGGGCCCAGCGTTCGGTGGAGAAGAGCTCTTCGTAGACCTGGTAGGCCAGGCGGGCGTTGGCCAGGCCGGCTTTGCCCTTCAGTGCCTTGGCTTCGTCGGTGCCGATGGCGTTGAGGCGCTTATCGATTTCGGCATCGACGCGGGAGACGAAGAAGGACGCGACCGAGTGGATCTTGGAAAGGTCGTGGCCGTTGTCCTTGGCCTGTTCGAGGCCGGACTGGAAGGCGTTGATCACGGCGCGGTAGCGTTCCAGCGAGAAGATCAGGGTCACGTTGACGCTGATGCCCTCGGCCAGGGTGGCCGTGATGGCCTCGAGGCCTTCGAGGGTTGCCGGGATCTTGATCAGGACGTTGTCCTTGTTGACCTTCTTGTACAGGTGTTTCGCTTCGGCGATGGTGCCGGCCGTGTCCCAAGCCAGGCGGGGGTCCACCTCGATGGAGACGCGGCCGTCGACACCCTTGGTGGCTGCGGCGACGGGGGCGAACAGGTCGCAGGCGTCAGCCACGTCGGTGGTGGTGATTTCGAAGACGGTCTCCTCAACGGTGGCGCCCGCGGCCGCCTGGGCGGCGATGATGGCGTCGTAGTCGTGGCCGGTGGTGATGGCGGCGTGGAAGATGGACGGGTTGGTGGTGACGCCAACGACGTTCTTCTCTTCGATGAGCTTGCGCAGGGTGCCTGTCTGCAGGCGGCCGCGGGAGAGGTCATCGAGCCAGATCGAGACGCCGGCGTCGGAGAGCTGCTGTGTGGGGGTAGTCATTTCATAACTCCTGGAAATCATGGGTTCCGGGGGCACAGGGTCCCCCGGAACCGTGGTGGTGGATCAGTTTGTGAGGCCGGCCAGTGATTCCTTGGCGG
The DNA here is from genome assembly GCF_029504395.1 of Arthrobacter sp. ES3-54. Lineage (GTDB taxonomy): Bacteria > Actinomycetota > Actinomycetes > Actinomycetales > Micrococcaceae > Arthrobacter. The sequence goes on along the minus strand of NZ_JAQFIF010000002.1, from coordinate 44,012 downwards.
CGGCGGCGACTGCTTCAGTGGTGATGCCGAATTCCTGGAAGAGACGCTTGTAGTCGGCGGACGCGCCGAAGTGCTCCAAGGAGATGGAACGGCCGGCGTCGCCGACGAATTCCTTCCAGCCCAGGGCCAGTCCGGCCTCGACCGAGACTCGCGCCTTCACGGCAGGGGGCAGCACGGTGTCGCGGTAGGCGGCGTCCTGCTTGTTGAACCACTCCACGCAGGGCATCGACACCACACGGGTGGGGATTCCCTCGGCCTGCAGGGCTTCGCGGGCGTTGACGGCCAGCTGGACCTCGGAGCCGGTGCCGATCAGGATGACCTGCGCTTCGACGGTGGCGCCGTCCTTGGATGCCTCGGCCAGGACGTAGCCGCCCTTTTCGACGCCGGCGGTGGAGCCGAAGGTGTCGCCGTCGGCCTGGCCCGTGCCGCGGGCCCACGTGGGAATGTTCTGCCGGGTCAGGACGATCCCGGCGGGGTTTTCGTGGTTTTCCAGCATGGCCTTCCAGGCCGCGGCGACCTCGTTCGCATCCCCCGGGCGGACGACGTCCAGGCCCGGGATGGCGCGCAGGGATGCGAGCTGCTCGACGGGCTGGTGCGTGGGGCCGTCCTCGCCCAGGCCGATCGAGTCGTGCGTCCAGACATACAGCGACGGCACGCCCATGAGGGCGCCGAGCCGGATCGCGGGACGCTGGTAGTCGGAGAAGATCAGGAACGTACCGGAGAACGCCCGGGTCCGCCCGTGCAGGGAGATGCCGTTCACGATCGACGCGGCCGCGTGCTCGCGGATGCCGAAGTGCAGCACCCGGCCGTAGGGGTTGCCCTTCCACGCCGCGGTGGACCGGGACGTGGGGATGAACGAGGGCGAGCCCTCGATCGTGGTGTTGTTCGACTCCGCGAGGTCTGCGGAGCCGCCCCACAGTTCGGGCATGACCGGGCCGATCGCGTTCAGGACCTTCCCGGATGCGGCTCGGGTGGAGACGTCCTTGCCGGCTTCGAAGACCGGCAGGGCGGCCTCGAACTCGCCCGGGAGCTTCTTCGCTTCGACGCGTTCCAGCAGGGCGGCGGCCTCGGGGTTAGCCGCCTGCCACGCCTCGAACGAGGCCTGCCAGTCGGTGCGGGCTGCGGCGCCGCGTTCCTGAACGGCCCGGGCGTGTGCCAGGACGTCCTCGTCGACCTGGAAGGCGCGTTCCGGGTCGAAACCCAGGACCTTCTTCAGGGCGGCGACTTCCTCAGAACCCAGGGCCGAGCCGTGGATCTTGCCGGTGTTCTGCTTCTTCGGCGCCGGGTACCCGATGATGGTCCGCAGCGAGATGATGGAGGGCTTGGACGTTTCGGCCTTCGCGGCGAGCAGCGCGGCGTGCAGCTCGGCCACGTCCTCCTTGTATTCGCCGGTCCGGGTCCAGTCGACCCGCTGGGTGTGCCAGCCGTAGGCCTCGTAGCGGGCCAGGACGTCCTCGGTGAACGCCACGTCGGTGTCGTCCTCGATCGAGATGTGGTTCTCGTCGTAAATCACCACGAGGTTGCCCAGTTCCTGGTGTCCGGCGAGTGAGGACGCCTCGGAGGTCACGCCTTCCTGCAGGTCGCCGTCGGAGGCGATCACCCAGATGGTGTGGTCGAACGGACTCGTGCCGGCGGGAGCGTCGGCGTCGAAAAGACCGCGCATCCGGCGCTGGGAATATGCGAAGCCAACCGCGGATGCCAGGCCCTGGCCCAGCGGGCCGGTGGTGATCTCCACGCCCTTGGTGTGCTTGTATTCCGGGTGGCCCGGGGTCAGCGAGCCCCAGGTCCGCAGCGCCTCCAGGTCCTTCAGTTCCAGCCCGTAGCCGGAGAGGAACAGCTGGATGTACAGGGTCAGGGAGGTGTGCCCCGGGGACAGGACGAACCGGTCTCGGCCCAACCAGTCCGGGTTCGCCGGATCGTGGCGCATCAGCTTCTGGAACAGCAAGTACGCGGCGGGAGCCAGGCTCATTGCCGTTCCCGGGTGGCCGTTCCCGACCTTCTCCACCGCATCCGCGGCCAGCACCCGGACCGTGTCCACGGCGCGCTGGTCCAAAGTGGTCCATGACAGTTCTTGCTCTTCCAAATGTGGCACGAAAACCGGGCCCCTCTCTGTGCTGACGGCCGGCGGTACGCTCTATTTCCCGCCCCGGGCACAGTTCGGTGCCCGCTGCGGTTCGTACCAGCCGTTCACCATCGAAACGTTGATCTATCATTCAGACGCAGATGCAGAGCCGCCTCTTCCGGCAATTGCCTGTATGCGTGCCCGTGTGCGCTGATCTAAGGACAGCCTAGTCCCATTCCACTTTGTGGTCAGCGTATATCTCACCAATTGGACGGGATTTCGCTTATATGAATCACCGTCCGCCGTTGCGCCGGTGAGCAGGCGTTAACACGCCGGAATCACGGGCGCTGCCCGGCGGCCCTGTTGCCCGGAGCTCCACGGTATGATTGGTGGTGGCCTTCGACTGGGGCAAGACACGGGCGCGCGCCGAGCGTGGTGCCCGCTCTGCAGCAAAGCGCGTTGCGAAATCCACCCGGGGCTGCCCAGCCAGACAGAACTGCACAGCATGACAGACCCACAGCCAGACAGAACAGAGTGACTGCCACCGTGAGCACAACTAATACGCCGCTGAACGCCTCCCCGGCCTCGGGAAGAATGGGCTTCGGCCGCAAAGCCAAGGCCTATTTGGCGCTCACGAAACCCCGCGTCATCGAGCTCCTGCTCGTCAGCACGCTGCCCACCATGATCTATGCCGAACGGGGCTTCCCGTCGATCGGCCTGATCCTGGCGACGCTTGTGGGCGGGGCGTTCGCGGCAGGCTCCGCCGGGGCCTTCAACTGTTACATCGACCGCGACATCGACAAGCTCATGCACCGCACGGAGAACCGGCCGCTGGTCACCGGAGAGGTCACGCCCCGGGAGGCGCTGACGTTCTCCTGGCTGCTGGGCGCTGCGGCGATCGCCATCCTCTGGTTCGGGGCCAACCCGCTCTCCGCGTGGCTGGGACTTGGCGCCATCGTCTTCTACGTGGTCATTTACACCATGATCCTCAAGCGACGCACGGCCCAGAACATTGTCTGGGGCGGCGCCGCCGGGTGTTTCCCGGTCCTGATTGCCTGGGCCGCCGTCACCAACACCGTCGAGTGGCCCGCCGTCGTGCTGTTCATGGTGATCTTCCTCTGGACCCCGCCGCACTACTGGCCGCTGTCGATGCGCTACGGCGAGGACTACCGCAACGCCAACGTGCCTATGCTGGGCGCAATCGCCGGTGCAAAGGTGGTCTCGGTGCAGGTGGTCCTCTACGCGTGGGCCATGGTGGCGTGTTCGCTGCTGATGATCCCCGCCGGCGGCGCCGGCTGGGTCTACACCGTGACCGCCGTCGCGGCCGGCGGCTGGTTCCTGTACGAGTCGCACGCCCTGTACAACCGTGCCCAGGCGGGCGACGTCTCCAACAAGGGAGCCATGAAGGTCTTCCACGGCTCCATCAGCTACCTGACGCTGCTCTTCATTGCCCTGGCCGTCGACCCGTTCGTCGGCTCTGCCATCATGGGCGGCTAAGGCCACCCCATTCGTTTACCCGACGCTCCCTCATCAGTGGTGGGGGAGCGTCAGCCGTATCAGCGGGATGGTCCCTTCGGCCAGGGGATATCCTGACGAACCGACCTGTCAACACCAACGCATCAACACCGAAACAGGCAACACCGACCAAGCAATGCAACCCCAGGGGGAGCCAGTGATCAACCGCAGCGATGTACTCCAGGCAGAGAGCCGGATCAGCGGCTACGTGCGCCGCACGCCTTTGCTCCGCGGAGGTACCGCAGCGGCCCCTCTCTGGTTCAAATGCGAGTTCCTGCAGCACACCGGCGTTTTTAAGGCCCGGGGCGCCTTCAACCGGCTCCTCGCTGCCCGGGAGCGCGGGGAACTTGACCCCGGCGTCGGGGTGGTGGCGGCGTCGGGCGGTAACGCGGGCCTGGCGAACGCCTATGCCGCGGCGGCACTCGGCGTTCCGGCGACAGTGTTCGTGCCGGAGAACGCCCCGCGCGTGAAGGTGGGGCGCCTTCTCGGGTACAACGCGACGGTCCGGCAGGTCGGCGCCGAGTACGCGGAAGCTTTCGCCGCCGCAATGGAACACGTGGAAGAAACCGGCGCCCTCTTCTGCCATGCTTACGACCAACTCGAAATTGCTGCCGGCGCAGGCACCGTCGCCGAAGAGATCCTCCAGGACGAGCCCAGTATCGACACGATCGTGGTCGCCGTCGGCGGCGGAGGCCTGTATGCAGGAGTTGCGGCGGCGGCCGAGGGCCGGGCACGCGTCGTCGCGGTTGAACCCTTCAACATCCCCACGCTGCACGCTGCCCTGGCCGCCGGCCACCCGGTCGATGTGGCCGTTTCGGGAGTCGCCGCGGATTCCCTGGGTGCCCGGCGGGTGGGGGAGATCGCCTTCAACATCGCATCGCTCGTGCCTCCGACCTCGGTCCTGGTGGACGATGCCGCCATCGTCGCCGCCCGGTCGCAGTTGTGGAACGACTACCGGATCCCTGCCGAATACGGCGCGGCGGCGGCGCTTGCTGCTCTCACGTCGGGGGCGTACACGCCCGGCGAAGGGGAACGCGTCGCGGTGATCGTCTGCGGGGCGAACACCGATGTCTGCACGCTGGAGGACCAACGGGACGTCGGCGCCGCTGGCGAACCTGCCTAGTCCGCAGAGGTCTCCCGGCCCGGCCCCGTTGAAGTCTGCCGGGAAACGGGGGCGCTGCCGGCCTCCCGCTGGTCCCGGCCCCGCTGGCCCCGCTGGTCCCGGTTGTCCCGGTTGTCCCGGGCAGAGTAGCGCCGGTCGAAGCGTTCCCGCGCGATCCGTCCCAGCCTTTCGACAGTGTGCCAGCTGATGACCGCGATGAGCAGGGTCAACGCGATGGCCGACACTGCGACGAGCGGCGGCAGATCGGCCGTCGAGCCGCCATTGAGCCAGAGAATGACGGGGTAGTTCCACAGGTACGCGGCGTAGGACACGGTGCCCAGCACCTGCGCCGGGCGCGTCCATTTCGGCATCCCTGCGGCGCGGGAGGCGGCCAGGGCGACCAAAACGGCTGCGGCAGCCATAGCAAGCGGGCCGCCAATGAGGATGAAGACCGGCGTTTCGTTTGCCTTGGGGAAGAAGATCAGCGAGGCCAGGACGGCGACGGAGCTGAGCATTGCCGTACACCTGAGCCGGTGGCCGGCGAACCAGCTGAACACGTGAACCCTGTACAGTCGCAGGGCCGCTCCGACGATCAATCCCAGGCCCCACGTCGTAGGCAGCGCGTAGACCAGTGAGTGGAGTTGCGGGGCCAGGACCGCCATCGCCAGCACGCTTGCAGACATGAGGAAAAGGGCGACGGCGGCAGAAAAGCCAATCAGCCGGCCCTGTCGGTTGCGCCGCAGGGCGAGCACCAGCAGCGCCGGCCAAATCAGGTAGAACTGTTCTTCCACCGCTAGGGTCCAGAGCGGTCCGATCGCCATGCTGACGTCGAAAGGCAGCGGCAGGTCTTTGAGGTAGCCAAGGCCGGCGAGGACGGTGTAGCCGACGATTCCCTTGGACCGGTCCCCCAGGAAGTCGGTGGCCAACTCGACGATCGCGTACACGCCCAAGAGGGAGATGAGTGCCGGCACCAGCCGGAAGGCCCTGTGTGCATAGAATCGGCCGTAGCGAATTTTTCGGTGCCGTTCAATGTCCCGGACCAGCACATTGGTGATCAAGTAACCGCTCAGCACGAAGAAGGCAATGACACCAACAATGCCGGCGCCCTGAAATATGGCAGGCCAGGAATGTCCCAGCAGGACGGCGCCTACGGCAGCACCGCGAAGCACGTCCAGGCCGTCCAGCCGTGGGCGCGGTGCATTTTGTTGGGCCGCCTTCGCGGGCCTTTCGCCGACTAGTATCGCCACTTATCCTCCGGTGCCTCTATCTGGCCAGTTCCGATTCCAGTTGCATTGAGGCAAAAACGAGCCGTCCTACTCTCCATGAACGCGATTGCGGCGCCAGTGCTGCGCCGTCTCCAACTATCCCCGACCGGGCTGGACGAAACCTGACCCCGGCCGCCAACCAGGCCCCCAACCAGACCCGCGGACCCGCCGCCCGCGTATCGGTAACTGGCTGCCCTTCCAGGCCTTAGGGCCGAGGGTTCAAGGTCCAGTATTCCCAAAGTTCCCCCCGCCCGACAAGTGACCGGCCAGTAACTAATAGTCGAATAGTGCGAGAAATTGTGCCTGCTGGGCTCCCTTCGGGGCTCCCTGCTGGCCAGCTACTGCCGTGTGATCAGAGGTTGTGGGCCAGCAGTTCGAGCCCGATCACCAGAAGGCTCAGTACAACCTCGGCGAACACGATGGCGGCCTTGTGATGGAGCGGGATCTCGAGGCGCCGGATCGCGAGGAACCCGACGATGCCCAGAGAGACAACGAGCACCACCACCGCCCAGCCGAGAGCAGCCGCCGTCGTCAATAGCCCAAAGCCGGCCGCCGCCAGTAGAAGCAGTGGAGTCACCAGGACGCCGAGGCCGCCCGCGCTGACCGCGATCATGTGGTGCAGTTCTTCACCGGTGGGGAGCTTGGAATGGACCGTCAAGTGACTCAGGAGATCGGCGACGAAAATCCCCAGCAGGGAGCCGATCACCACGATGCTGAGGGTGGCTGCCGCGGCTGCGGGTGTGGTCTCGTCCGCGTGACTCCGAAGCGCCAACACCACAGCCAGGCTCGTGAAGATGATGTAGACGCGCTCTTTGAGGCTCGCAGCGCGTTGGCGGGCTGAGGGTGGAGGAGGCACGGCCGGTTCTGTCGCTTGCATCAGAGAAGGCCTTCCGGTCAGCGTCACGGGAACGAACGACAAAAGCCCACCGCCGCGACGATCCATGTCCATGCCATCCCATAGTCCACCCGGAAATCCCGTCAAGGCCACCCCCCGAAAGGTGAATGCGGTACTTACCTTCGTTTGCCGCAGTGCCCGGACCGGATCGCAGACAGCAAACGCGGGATCACTTACCGCCCATTCCATATCGTTCCGGATGGGCGGTGAGTGACCCCGCGTTGCTTTGTTCAGAGGTTCTGCGGCTGGTTAGTCCACCGGGCTGTAGCGGGCCAGGTCCGCGGCGTTGGTGGCCGCGCTCATCAGCAGGGCCGCCGCCAGCATGTGCGCGCCGACGAGCAGCGCCGGGATGCCGTTGTAGTACTGCGTGAAGCCGATGACAGCCTGCAGCACTGTGACGCCCAGGAGCATGAACACCGCAGAGCGGAACGGCCCCTGAATCCGCCCGCGGACCACCAGGAACACCGCGAACAGCGCCCCGGCGGTCACCAGGTAGGCGGGCACTGCATGGATGTGCGCGAACAGGTCCCAGTCGAGATCGTTGCGCGGGGCGTTCGCGTCGCCGGCGTGCGGGCCGGCGCCGGTCACCACCACGCCGAGGCAGACGGCGACGGCGGAGAGAAGCGCGACGGCGGTCATCACCGGACGCGCCGCGCCCGGCAGGGCAGGAAGCTGCACGGTCCTGGCCTTGCCGGTTCGGCCGTAGGCCCGGTTCACCAACAGGGTCGCGAGGACCACGAGCGCCATGGAAACGAGGAAGTGCAGCCCTACAACCCACGGGTTCAGTTGGGTCAGGACCGTGATGCCGCCGATGACGGCCTGGGCCGGGATGCTCGCGAGCAGGCCGAGGGCCAGCAGGAAGAGGTCCCGGCGTTCCTTCCGGAGGTTCCACAGGTAGACGAGCATCATCACAGCGACGGCCGCCAGCGCGAACGTCAGGAGCCGGTTGCCGAATTCAATGATTCCGTGGAACCCCATTTCCGGGGTGGTCGCCAGGGATCCTTCGGTGCAGCGCGGCCAGGTGGGGCAGCCAAGGCCCGAGGCGGTCAGCCGCACGGCACCGCCGGTCACTACCAGCACGATCTGGCCGATGAGGGACAACACAGCCAGCCGCCTGACCGTCTTGTCCACGCTGACTGGCAGCCGGGAGGTGATTCCGGAGACGATCCGGGGAGTTCGTGACGCCGTGCTCACAGTTTTCTCAATTCCACTTGAACCAACGGGTTGCTGCGCCGCCGGCGATCGCCGTCCAGAGCAGCAGGACAAGCACGGCGGCACCATTGACGCTGCCGTACAGGAAAGCATCCCTCAGCGCCTGGCCCAGCGCGCCGGAGGGGAGGAAATGCACGACGGCCTGCGCCAGCGCGGGGAGCCGTTCGGCCGGGATGACGATCCCGCCCAGCGCGCCGAGGAGGATCCAGAGCAGGTTGGTGATGGCCAGGGTCGCCTCCGGCCGGACCGTCCCGGCGACCAGGAGCCCGAGCGCGGTGAAGGCTGCGGCCCCGAGCACCAGGATGGCCAAGCCGGGCAGCCAGCCGGCGGGGTTGGGCCGCCAACCCAGCATGAGGGCCGCCGCCGTCACGATGAGCACCTGCAGGAACAGGACGGCCAGGACGGCCAGGACCTTCCCCGCGATCAGTCCGGTGCGGCCCAGGGGAGTAGTGGAAAGAAAGCGCAGGACCCCGTAGCGGCGGTCGAAGCCGGTGGAGATGCCCTGCCCCGTGAAGGCCGTGGACATGGCGCACAGGGCCAGGATGCCAGGCACAGCGACGTTGATGCGGCTCGAACCGAGTCCGTCCAGAAGCGGTGTCACGGTCAAGCCGACCATCGCCAGTAGCGGCAGCACGATCGCGAGGATCAGCTGCTCGCCGTTCCTGAGCATCGTGATGGTCTCGTACTGCCCCTGCAACAGGATGCGGCGCAACAAGGAAGCCGGGGCGCTGCCATGCGCGGTACGGGGCGCGCTGGCGCGGTGTGCGCTCTCCAGCGGGGCGCCACCTGTTACGCGGGTCATCGGATCTCCCTTCCGGAGATGTCCAAAAAGACGTCCTCGAGGCTGCGGGCTTCAAGGCTCAGGGAGCTGGGCATGATCCCGCGCGCGGCCCACCAGGCGGTGATCGCGGCGAGGTCGGCGGGGGTCAGGGCGCCGGTCGCGGCGTAACTGCCGGCCCGCGCCTCCGTGACGTCGACGCCGTCGGGCAGTACGCCAGTGAAGTCCAGTCCGGGTTCGGTTTCGAACAGCAAGGTGCGGATGTGCTGCGATGCGTCGCCGGCGGGCAGCTGGTGCCGCAGGAGCTCGGCGACGGTGCCCTCGGCCACGTTACGGCCAGCGTCGATAATGTAGACATAGTCCGCGAGGCGTTGGGCGTCGTCCATCAGGTGTGTCGTCAGGATGATGCCCATGCCGCTGTTCCGCAGCTCGGAGATGAGGTCGAAGACCATCTGGCGGGATTGCGGGTCCAGACCCGCGCTCGGCTCGTCGAGGAAAAGCACCTCCGGATTGCCCACCAGCGCCGCGGCGAGGGCGAGGCGCTGTTTCTGCCCGCCGGACAGGCGCCGCACATTGGTGCGGCTGAAGGTGTCGATCCCCAGTCGTTCGATGAGCTCATCTACCGGCCACGGGTCCTGGTACATGCCGGCGATGTGCCGCAGCAGGGGAATGGGCCGGGCCGACGGCGGCAGGCCGCCGTCCTGCAGCATGACCCCCACGCGGGCGCGGAGTCCCGCGCCGGCCGAATCCGGGTCCTGGCCCAGTAGGCTGATGGCGCCGGCAGTGCGCTTCTGGAGCCCCTGGGCGCATTCGATGGTGGTGGTCTTGCCGGCGCCGTTGGCACCGAGCAGGGCCGTGACCTGGCCGCGTTCGGCCATGAGGGAAAGGCCGCTGACCACGCGCAGCATCTTGCCGTCGAGGGTGGGCAGGGGGCCAACATCCTTGACAAGCCCGCTGATGGTCAGAACGGGGGATTCGGGAGATCGCACCACAGCATTCTACGCGATGTAGTACGTCGGCTCCCCGGAGGGGAAGGCCCCGCAGGCAAGCCATGCCTTACTGGAATGCCGGAGTAAATTACGACATGATTGTGTTGTGTATTCCATGAGCCCCTCTGCGTCCGCAGCCCCGTCAGGGCGGCGCGGCGCCGCGCGCGTCGGGTCCGCCCGGGCACACGTGGCGGCCGTACCCGACGTCGTTCCCGCGGCCGCCGGCACCCACACCCACGACGCCGAAGAGCGCACGCGTGACCGCGTCCTGAACGCGGTGCTGGAGCATGGACCCATCAGCGCAGCCGAACTCGGCGACCTCCTGGGCTTCACCCCGGCAGCCGTGCGCCGCCACCTCGACCACCTCGCGCGCAGCGGGGTGATTGAGGTCAAGCGGGTTGCCCGCGCCGGAGCCGGCGCCGGACGGCCCGCCCGCCGCTACGTCCTGAGCTCTCAGGGCCAGTCGACCCTGGGCAACGACTACCTCGATATCGCCTCCGTCGCACTGCAGCGCCTCAGCGAGGCGGCCGGCCCCGAGGCAGTGCGGCAGTTCGCCGTCGAGCGGTTCGCCGACATGGAGCGCCGCTACGCACCCGAGATCGAGCAGGCCGGACCGGACATCACGGCCCGCGCCCAGGCTCTCTCCGAGGCGCTGAGCCGCGACGGTTTCGTGGCCTCGGCGCAGTCACTTGTGGCCAAGGCGCCGCTGCCGGCCGCGCTCTCCAGCGTCCAGCTCTGCCAGGGGCACTGCCCCATCCAGCACCTGGCTGCCCAGTTCCCCGTGTTCTGCGACGTGGAGACCGAAATGTTCGCCCGGCTGGTTGGCGTCGATGTACGCCGGCTGTCCACCCTGGCGCGCGGCGGCCACGTCTGCACCACCCACATACCTACGGGCCGTCCGGCCGCCGTCGGGACTCCCAGTCCCGCAGCCCCGGTCAACCCGGACGAAGTATCCAACCATCTCCAAGAAAGGCCGTGATGACGGACCAACTATCAGAGAAAAAGGTTGCTGACTCTACTGTGATTTCGGAGATTCTGGAAAAGAATCCCGAGCTCCACGGAATCGGCACGTATGAGTACGGCTGGGCCGACAAGAACGACGTCGGCGCCAACGCCCGCCGCGGCATCGATGAAGACGTTGTCCGCGACATTTCGGCCAAGAAGAACGAGCCGGAATGGATGCTCGACCTCCGCCTCAAGGGGCTGAAGTACTTCGACCGCAAGCCCATGCCCACCTGGGGCGCGGACCTGTCCGGCATCGACTTCGACAACATCAAGTACTTCGTGCGGTCCACCGAGAAGCAGGCCGCAACCTGGGAAGACCTCCCCGAGGACATCCGGAACACGTACGAGAAGCTGGGCATCCCGGAAGCCGAGCGCAGCCGCCTCGTCTCCGGCGTCGCCGCCCAGTACGAGTCTGAGGTTGTCTACCACCAGATCCGCGAGGACCTGGAACAGCAGGGCGTCATCTTCCTGGACACCGACACCGCGCTGCGCGAACACCCGGAGATCTTCCAGGAGTACTTCGGCACCATCATCCCGGTGGGCGACAACAAGTTCGCCTCGCTGAACACGGCCGTCTGGTCCGGCGGATCCTTCGTGTACGTGCCCAAGGGCGTCCACGTGGACATCCCGCTGCAGGCCTACTTCCGCATCAACACGGAAAACATGGGCCAGTTCGAGCGCACGCTGATCATCGCGGACGAGGACTCCTACGTCCACTACATCGAAGGCTGCACCGCGCCGATCTACACCTCGGACTCGCTGCACTCCGCCGTCGTGGAAATCATCGTGAAGAAGGGCGCCCGCGTCCGCTACACGACCATCCAGAACTGGTCCACGAACGTGTACAACCTGGTCACCAAGCGCGCCATCTGCGAAGAGAACGCCACCATGGAGTGGATCGATGGCAACATCGGCTCCAAGGTCACCATGAAGTACCCGGCCGTCTACCTCGTGGGTGAAGGCGCCAAGGGCGAGACCCTGTCCATCGCGTTCGCCGGCGAAGGCCAGCACCAGGACACCGGTTCCAAGATGGTCCACATCGCGCCCAACACCAAGAGCTCGATCATTTCCAAGTCCGTGGCCCGCGGCGGCGGCCGAGCTGCCTACCGCGGCCTGGTCCAGGTCCGCGAAGGCGCCAAACACTCGGCCAACACGGTCCGCTGTGACGCCCTGCTGGTGGACACCATCAGCCGGTCGGACACGTACCCCTACATCGACATCCGCGAGGACGACGTCACGATGGGCCACGAGGCCACGGTCTCGCGGGTCAGCGAAGAGCAGTTGTTCTACCTGATGTCCCGCGGCATGCGCGAAGACGAGGCCATGGCGATGATCGTCCGCGGCTTCATCGAGCCGATTGCCCGCGAACTGCCGATGGAATACGCCCTCGAGCTGAACCGACTGATTGAACTGCAGATGGAAGGATCGGTCGGTTAATGACTGACATCACTACTGAAAAGGCCCGCATCGGCGCGCCCTCAGCCCAGCCGTTCATCAACGGTTTCACCGAGGAAGGCGAAAGCCTTTCACCGCTGAACGCGGCGGAATCCAAATCGCCGCTGGCCGGCGAAGCCGTCAAGCGCCACTCGCACGGCGGCGGCGTCGGTGTTCCGGACAGCTCACGCGCCGGCCGCCTGACCTCCTACAAGCTGGCGGATTTCAAGCCGCTGACCGGCATGGAAGAGGACTGGCGATTCACCCCGCTCAAGCGCCTCCGCGGGCTGCACACCGAGGTCCTCAACGGTGCGGCGCCGTCCGTGAGCGTCACCGCTCCGGACAGCGTCAGGGTTGAGACCGTCGGCCGCGACGACAGCCGGATCGGCTCCGCCGCCATCCCCGAGGACCGCGTTTCCGCGAACGCCTGGGAGAACTTCGCCGAGGCCACCGTCCTCACGGTCCCGTCCGAGGTCCAGGTGGACGGCGAGGTCAGCGTACTGCTGACCGGCCAGGGCACCGAGGCTTCCGCGCAGCACGTCGTGATCGTCGCGGAGAAGTTCTCCAAGTCCGTCGTTGTCCTGGACCACCAGGGCACCGCCGTCGTCTCGGAAAACGTCGAAATCGTCGTGGAGGACGGCGCGCAGCTGACCGTCATCTCGCTCCAGGAATGGAACGACGACGCCGTGCACGCCTCCTCCCAGCAGGTCAAGCTCGGCCGCGACGCCAAGTTCAAGCACATCGTTGTCAGCCTCGGCGGCGACCTCGTGCGCGTCACGCCCTCGGCACGCTTCACCGCCCCGGGCGCCGAAGTGGAACTGTTCGGCCTGTACTTCGCCGACGCCGGACAGCACCTCGAACAGCGCCTGTTCGTGGACCACGCTGTGGCCAACTGCAAGTCCAACGTCCTTTACAAGGGCGCCCTGCAGGGCCGCAACGCGCACACCGTGTGGGTGGGCGACGTTCTGATCCGCAAGGAAGCAGAAGGCACCGACACCTACGAGGCCAACCGCAACCTGGTCCTGACCGACGGTGCCCGCGCCGATTCCGTGCCGAACCTTGAGATCGAGACCGGTCTGATCGCCGGCGCCGGCCACGCCAGCGCCACCGGACGTTTCGACGACCAGCACCTGTTCTACCTGATGGCCCGTGGCATCCCGGAAGAGGTGGCCCGCCGCCTGGTGGTCCGCGGGTTCCTGCACGAGATCATCCAGAAGATCAACGTTCCGGCCATCGAAGAGCGCCTCACGGAAGCTGTCGAGCGCGAACTCGCGGCAACGAACCACTAGTGCGCAGCACGAGAGAACACGGAACACATCAATGACTGAACAGCCAAAGGGCGAGCTAGTCTGCAACGCCAGCGAGATCCAACTCAAGCAGGCGCTGCGGATCCTGATCGACGACTACCCCGTAGCGATCGTGAAGGACTCGATGGGGGAGATCCACGCCATCGGCGACACCTGCTCGCACGCGGACATCTCCCTCTCCGAAGGAGAGGTTGAAGGCTGCAAGATCGAGTGCTGGGGCCACGGTTCCCAGTTCGACCTGCGCAGCGGCGAGCCGCTCCAGCTGCCAGCCTATGATCCTGTTCCCGTGTTTGCCGTGACCGTCCTGGATGACGAGGTCTACGTGGACTTCACCAACGTCCTGAACGGCGCCGAGGCTCCAAACTTCAGCTAGCTGCCTGCAGCCGGCAACTCGCACAAGAAAACTTATCGCCAAGAAAACGCACGGTGCCGGAGGGCACGGTGCAGAGGAGAACAAGATATATGTCGACTCTTGAGATCAAGGACCTGCACGTCAGCATTGACACCGAGCAGGGCACGAAGGAAATCCTGAAGGGCGTCAGCCTGACCATCAGGACCGGTGAGACGCACGCCATCATGGGCCCGAACGGTTCCGGCAAGTCCACGCTGGCGTCCACCATCGCCGGGCACCCGCGCTACAACGTCACCTCCGGCACCATCACGCTCGACGGTGAGGACGTCCTCGCGATGAGCGTCGACCACCGCGCCCGCGCCGGTCTGTTCCTCGCCATGCAGTACCCCGTCGAGGTCCCGGGCGTGAGCATGACCAACTTTCTGCGCACCGCCAAGACCGCGCTCGACGGCGAAGCACCGAAGCTGCGGACCTGGACCAAGGACGTCAAGGCGGCCATGGCGCAGCTGCGCATCGATGCCGACTTCACCCAGCGCAACGTCAACGAAGGCTTCTCCGGCGGCGAGAAGAAGCGCGTCGAAATCCTCCAGCTGGAGCTCTTCAAACCGAAGTTCGCCATCCTCGACGAGACCGACTCCGGCCTCGACGTCGACGCGCTCAAGGTTGTCTCCGAGGGCGTCAACCGCGCGCACGCCGAAGGCAATATGGGCACCCTGCTCATCACGCACTACACCCGGATCCTGCGCTACATCAAGCCGGACTTCGTGCACGTGTTCGTCGATGGCCAGGTTGTGGAAGAGGGCGGCCCGGAGCTCGCCGACCGCCTCGAAGACGAAGGCTACGACCGCTACGCCACCGGCGCAGGGGCGGCCACCATCGCTGCCGCCTCGGCTGCAGCCCAGGCGTAGTTAGGACTCCGCGATGACCGAACTCAATGTGGCCCGCACGGGCCTCGAGGATGTCGAAGAGGCGCTAAAGGATGTGATCGACCCGGAGCTCGGGGTCAACATCGTTGACCTGGGCCTGCTGTACGGTCTGAAGTACTCAGACGACGACGGCGCCCTGCTGATCGACATGACGCTCACCACCGCCGCCTGCCCGCTCACCGATGTCATCGAGGAGCAGGTCGGCAAGGCGCTGGACGGGGTGGTCGATGAATGGCGGCTCAACTGGGTGTGGATGCCGCCATGGGGTCCGGAACGGATCACCGAGGACGGGCGCGACCAGATGCGCGCTCTGGGCTTCAACATCTAGGTCCCCACGCGTAGCTCCACACGCACCGACGGGCCGGCACGGCCCGGGCTATGAACCACGGCGGCCCCACCTCACTGAGGTGGGGCCGCCGTCGTCTTGCCATCCGGCGTTCCCTTAACGGCGTGGCGGTGGTCTGATAAAGACAACAAGTCCACGCGGAAACAAGCAGCAGATCCGGCACACAGTCGAACAGGAGGCACACCGGAATGGATGCCACTGCACCATCGCGGCCCTCCGGCGCGGGCGGGGACTTTGTGGTTGTGGAGGACAGCGGCGAGTTCTCCTACTACCGCTCCAGGGAAGCCCTCCTGGCCGACTTTGAATATGTCGGCGAGGCCCGGTGCATCATTGACCGCGGCGCCACCACGTTCCGGCTCGAGCTGGACAAGCACCGCCATCTGAGGATGGGACCGCCCCTGGGGTCGGTGGAATTCCATTGGCTGCGCCAGGCCCTGGCCGACGCTCGCGACGTCCACCCGGAGGGGCACCGGCTCCAACGCGCCGACACGGCCGGGCTCGCCGGGCTGGTGGCCGGACTGTTCGAGACTCTGCAGCTGGAACGCGGAACGGATGCTGAGCTGGGGCTTTGGAGCCTGGACATCGACGGGCTTTCGACGCGGCGCAATGCGCTGGCCGACGTCGACCGCCTCCTGGCTGGGAATCACCAGCTGGACACAGTCCGGGTGACCGATCCGTTCGGGCACGAGTACCGTCCGGTGTGGCACCCGAAGCACCGGCACCTGGGCCACGCCGGATTCCTCAGCTACGTCGAAGTCCCAGTCCGGCGCTGGCCGCGACGCGGATGAGGCCACGCAGTTGACCTATGGCTTTGGGACTACCGGCTTGGGGCCGGGGTTTGGGGCTACGGCGTTGCCACCGCAAACGTGTCGCACTTGTTGATGTCCCCGGTCTTGTAGCCCTGGTAGAACCACTTCTGCCGCTGGGCACTTGAGCCGTGGGTCCATGCTTCCGGTGAGACGCGGCCCGTGGCGGCCTTCTGGATCCGGTCATCGCCCACGGCCGATGCGGCCGACAAGGCGTCCCGGATGTCCTTGTCCGTGAAGGGCTCGAGGTAGGGTTGGCCGGTCTTGGGGTCCGGCTGCGTCGTTGCATAGTGGGCCCACAGCCCTGCATAGCAGTCGGCCTGGAGCTCAACCCGGACACCCCCGGAGCCGGGGCCCTGGGGATCCTGCTGAGCCCGATCGAGGTCACCCAGGACGTTCTGGATGTGGTGGCCGAATTCGTGGGCCACCACATATTCCTGTGCCAGCGGGCCGCCGGAGGAGCCGAAGCGGTCGACGAGTTCCTGGAAGAAGCCGGGATCGAAGTATGCCGTGGTGTCGACGGGGCAGTAGAACGGTCCCACGTCTGAGGTGGCGGCGCCGCAGCCGGTGTTGGTTGCGCGGGCGAAGATCACGGCATCGGGCCGCGGGTACTTCGTGTTGTACTGCGCCAGGTAGGCCGGCCAGAAGGCATTCAGGCTGTTGACCGTGCCGGTGATCCTGCAGTCGAGGCGGGCGTCGGCGTCGGCGCCGTTCCGGCAGGCGGGGGCGGAGCCCTGGCTCTGCGACTGGGGGTCCTGGGCGGTGCCGGCCAGGCCTTCGAGGAGCTGGGGGTTGATGCCGAAGAGGGCTGCCAGCAGCAGGATGATGCCGCCGCCGATCCCGCCGCCGATCATGGGGCCGCGGCCCATCCCGCGGCGGTCCTGGACCTGTGACGGATCCAGCGGGGCGTTGTCGTTAAAGCTCATGGAGTCACAATATCCCGCACAGGCCGCCGGGGCGCCCGGCAACGGTAAAGTTGGTGCGATGCCTTTTCTCGACAGACTCCAGCGCTGGGCCGATGACCGTCCCGACGAGACAGCCGTCGTCGTGGCCGGAGAGCACCTCAGCTGGTCCGGCCTCCGGGACCAGGCGGCGGCGCTGGTGCCCTCGGCGCCTGCCATCACCGTGCTGTCGGAGCAAAATTCAACCCGCTTCGCCGTGGTGTTCGCGGCGGCCGTCGCTGGTGAGCGGCAGTGCGCCGTGCTGGATCCGGCCTGGCCGCAGCAATTGCAGGACGGCATCACCGCCCGCATTGCACGGATGGAAGCGGGCGCGGCGGATCCGCGCCCGGCGGGGCCGGTACCGGCGGGGCCGGTATCGGCGCTGCCGGCATCTCGGGGGACCGGGCTGGGCACTGAGCCGGGCATTGGGCTCGTTGACGGGCCGCCCGACACCTCCTTCCTGGTCGGCCTGACCTCCGGCACCACCTCGGTGCCCAAGGCGTTCACCCGCTCGCGGCGGTCGTGGCAGGAATCGTTCGAGGCCTCCATTGAATTCTTCGGGCTGACGCAGGATGACAGATCCCTGGCCCCCGGTCCGCTCGCGGCAAGCCTGAACCTCTACGCCCTCGCCGAATGCCTGTACGCCGGCGCGGAGTTCCACAGCCTGGACCACTTCGACGTCGGCGCCGCCCACGCGGCGGTCCGCCATGACGGCATCACCCGCCTGGTCCTGGTGCCCACCATGCTCCGGCTGCTCAGTGAGCGCGGCCTGGCGGGCGGGGTCGATGCCTCCGGCATCCGCAGCATCATCTGCGCCGGTTCCAAGCTGGACGCCCGGACACTGGAAGCGGCCCGGCGCTGGGCACCGAACGCCACCATTTTCGAATACTACGGAGCATCGGAGCTCAGCTTCGTCTCGGGCGCCGGGCTGCGTCCGGGTGAACCCGTTGAGCCGGGCGGGACCGGCATCGGGAAGCCCTTTCCCGGCGTCGATATCCGCATCCTGGATGATCACGGCGCCGAGCTCCCGGACGGCGGCGACGGCAACATCTGCGTCCGCAGCGGCATGGTCAGCAACGGCTACCTGTGGGGTGACGACGGCCAGGCGCTGCGCTGTTTCGACGGCTGGTACACCGTGGGGGACCAAGGGTACCTCTCCTGCGGGACCCTGCACATGCTGGGCCGCCGCTCCGACATGATCATCACCGCCGGCACCAACGTCTACCCGCACGAAGTCGAGATGGCCCTGGCCTCCGTCCCCGGCGTTGCGGCGGCCGTGGCCGCCGGCATGGCAGATGACCTCCGCGGCCAGCGCGTCGTGGCCGGCGTGGTGCCCTCGCACGGGGCGGTAACCGCCACCCAGCTGAGGTCCGGGATCGACGATGTGCTGGCCCGGAACAAGCGCCCCCTGGAGTACTTCGCGCTGACGGAGCTGCCCCTGACGGACCGGGGCAAGATCAGCCGGCAACTGCTCCTCGACTGGGTAGTCCGGAACGATCCCAGGATCCGGCGCCTTGGCTGAGCCGCGCGTGGGCAGGGGGACGGCTTCAACCGGGCCGTCTTCACTCGGGCTGGCATTCCCTGGACCGTCCTTCCCCGGGCTGCTGCCGGAGGACCGGCAGCCGGTGATCATCGCCGCGCGCCGGACACCGCTCTGCCGGGCCAACGGGGCCCTGAAGAAGCTGCGCGCCCACGAACTCCTGGCCCCGGTGCTCCGCAGCCTGCTCGCCGAGGCGGGCGGCGACCTCGCCGCGGAGTCGGTGTCCGACGTCGTGATCGGCAACGCCGTGGGCGGCGGCGGGAACGTGGCCCGGCTCGCCGCGCTGGAGGCCGGCCTACCCGTCACCGTGCCCGGCGTCACGGTGGACCGGCAATGCGGCTCGGGTCTGGACGCGATCGTCCTGGCCTCCCGGCTGGTCGCGGCGGGCGGCGGCGGCCTGTACCTGGCCGGCGGGGTCGAGAGCATCAGCACGGCTCCGCTCCGGGCCCACCGGAACGACGACGGCAGCCCGGACTATTACACCCGGGCCCAGTTCGCACCTCTTAGCCTCGGCGATCCCGACATGGGAGTGGCGGCCGAGAACGTCGCCGCCCACTTCGGCATCAGCCGGGAACGCCAGGACGCCTTCGCGCTCCGCAGCCACCATCGTGCCCTGGCCGCCGCCGCTGCCGGGACGTTCGACGGCGAGATTGTGCCCCTCGCCGCGGGCTCCGGGGCGGCCGCGACAGCCGACGACGGTCCCAGACCGAGTCTGGGCCCTGCCCTGATGGCCCGGTTCGCGGCCGTGTTTGCCAGCGGTGGCACGGTAACGGCCGGGAACTCGTGCTTCGACGCCGACGGCGCCGCCGCCGTGGTCATTACGTCCGTGGAACATGCCCGCCGGCTGGGCGCCGCGGACGGGTTGCTCGTGCTGGGAACCAACACCGCCGGGGTGGCGCCGCAGCTTCTGGGCGTCGGCGCGGCCGCAGCAGCCGAACAGCTCCTCGCGGCACACGGGCTGACGGCCGCGGACCTGGGCCTGGTGGAATTCAATGAGGCCTTTGCCGCCCAAACGCTCGCCTGTTTTGACCAGCTGGGAATTGACCCGGAGCAGGCCAACCTCGACGGCGGGGCCCTGGCTCTAGGCCACGCCTATGGAGCCTCGGGCGCGGTGCTGGTCACCCGGCTGCTGGCACAGGCGCGCAGGTCCGGTCAGCCGGGCCAGCTAGCCCTGGCGATGATCAGCATTGCAGGCGGCATGGGCACAGCCGCGCTGCTGGGGTACACGCGCTTCACCTGACCCTCCCCGGGGACATGCCCATTCTTCGCCGCGTCTGGCGGACATCCGGGCCACATATGTCCACTGGCTGCGGGCAGGGGAGCGCATGCCCCTCTGCCCGGTGCGGACATGCCCTGCCCTGGCACCGCGGAACGGACATGCCCATTCTTCGCCGCGTCTGGTGGACATGCGGGCCACATGTACACTGGCTGCGGGCAGGGGAGCGCATGCCCCTCTGCCCGGTGCGGACATGCCCTGCCCTGGCACCGCGGAAGGGGCATGTCCACTGGCGAGTTGCGGCCGATAACTTCGCCCTCGAATGCCTGCCCGCCGTACCCGGAAGCCCCTTCCTGCACTCCGCCCCGAACGACCACGGCATGATGCACCAGCAACTCCTCGCCAAACTCGGCATGCCCCTGGGCGAACTGTGGCGGCTCGGGCCCCTCAGCCGACACCGGAAAACCACCGGCCGCTGGGACGCCTTCATCAGCATCAAACCGCTGAACATCACCGGAGGCACCGGGTCACCTGCGAACGCCACCGCAGTGACGTGACCCGGACTAGGTGCCGACTGACGCAGAACCCAGTCCGCCCCACCGCACCCTGAACGCCGAAGGGCGGTGCCGTCAGATTGGGCTCGGGCCTCCCAGCAGTGGCTATGCTCTTTCTCTCCGATAGACGAGTAGAATAGTAATTAGCATTGCTAATTAGCGCAGCTAACTATTTCGGCCGGGCAGGCCCTGGAGGCACCATGACCACCACCCACGATCCCCATTACGCAGGGGATAGCATCCGACCCGATATTTTGGCGATCGAGCTCCGGACAGCCGTCATGCGCACGTCCCGCCGGCTCCGCATTGAGGCAAGCGGTGACGTTCTTACGCCGGGACAGTACACAGTCCTGGCACATCTTCGAAGCGGCTCCCAAACCCTTCGCGAACTGGCCGAGCTGGAGCATGTTCAGGCGCCATCGATGACCCGGATAGTCAACGCGCTGACGGACCAGGGGTTTGTGTCGCGGTCAGCGCATCCCGAGGACGGCCGTCAGGTTCTCGTCTGGATTACTCCGGCCGGTGAGGCCGTCCTGAACGAGGCCCGCAGCCAGCGGACAGCATGGCTGGCGCAGCGGGTCGCCGTGCTGAGTGACGAGGATCGTCTGACGCTGAGCCGCGCCGCTCGCATTATGCAGGAGTTGAGCGCCAGATGAGTGTCATGTTCCGGGCGCTGGGGAACCGCAACTACCGGATGTGGGCCGGCGGGGCCTTGGTGTCCAACATCGGCACCTGGATGCAGCGAGTGGCGCAGGACTGGCTGGTGCTGACGGTGTTGACCGACCACTCGGGTACCGCCGTCGGCATCACGACAGGACTGCAGTTCCTTCCGATGCTTCTCCTTGGCCCGTACGCGGGCGTTCTTGCGGACCGGTACCGCAAACTGGTGATCCTAAAGTGGACGCAGACGGCCATGGGCCTGTGCGGACTGCTGGTCGGGCTCTTAGTCCTGACCGGTTCGGCGCAGTTGTGGCAGGTCTATGTGGCGGCTCTGTGCCTCGGGGTGGCCAGCGCTATTGACGGACCGGCCCGCCAGGCCTTTGTCTCCGAGCTGGTGGGGCAGGACAACGTTTCAAATGCCGTGGCGCTCAACTCCGCTTCCTTTAACACTGCCCGACTGACTGGGCCCGCCATCGCCGGTGTGCTCATTGCCTGGGTCGGCACGGGACCCGTTTTCCTGCTCAACGCAGCCAGCTTCGCCGCGGTCATCATCTCCCTGTGGCGAATACGTCAGTCCGGGCTGTTCCCGACAGTGCCGGCACGCAATGGCAAGCATCCGGTTGCCGAGGGCTTGGCATACGTAAGTCGACGCCGGGATCTGGTGCTCATTCTCGTCATGGTCGGGATCCTGGGAGCCTTCGGCATGAATTTCGCCATTACCAACGCACTGATGGCCACCGCGGAATTCGGCATGGGGCCGGGGGAGTTCGGGCTCCTGGGCTCCATCATGGCCGTGGGGACTTTGGCCGGTGCGCTGCTGGCGGCCCGCAGGTCCGGTCCGCGGCTGCGTTTCGTGCTGGGCGGTGCCCTCGGATTGGGTTTCTTCACGCTCGTGGGCAGCGTGTCCCCTTCGTTTTGGCTCTATGCAGCCGTCCTAATTCCGGTGGGCCTTGCATCAATGACCTTCCTGAACAGCTGCAATACGAGTATCCAGCTCTCGGTGGAGCCGCAATTCCGGGGGCGGGTGCTGGCGCTGTATCTGGCGGTCCTGCAGGGCGGGACCGCCCTCGGGGCGCCTCTGATGGGTTGGATTGGTACTGAATTCGGCGCGCGTTGGTCGGTTGCCGCCGGGGGCTCCATCGTGCTGCTCACCGGCCTGTGCTCGGTGATCGTGGTCAGCCGCAGCAGCAGTTTGACCTTTCGAGATCAACTTCGGACTGTGGTCGTCAGGAAGCGCTCCCGCAACGGGCCGACTCAGGACACAGAGGCCGCCGGCCAAGCTCGGGGCGTCTGAGGCGGCCAAATGCTGGCGCCGGGGACGAACATGTCCACGCCAGCCTCGGTGGGACATGCCCATTCTTCGGCGCGAGGAGTGGACATTGGGGCCATATGTCCACTGGCTGCGGCCACGGGAGGGCATGCCCATTGGCCAACCCGGCGCGGCAGCCCTGCCGCAGGCAACCTGATTGGAACATGCCCAATCTTCGGCGCGAGGAGTGGACATTAGGGCCATATGTCCACTGGCTGCGGCTAGGGGAGGGCATGCCCATTTTCCGAACCTGCGCGGCAGCTCTTCCGCGGGCAACGTGATTGGGACCTGTCCATTCTTGGGCGGCAGGAGTGGACATTGGGGCCATATGTCCACTGGCTGCGGCCACGGGAGGGCATGCCCATTTTCTGAACCTGCGGGGCAGTTCTTCCGCAGACAACCTGATTGGGACATGCCCATTCTTCGGCGCGAGCAGTGGACATTGGGGCCATATGTCCACTGGCTGCGGCCACGGGAGGGCATGCCCATTGGCCACCCCGGCGCGGCAGCCAGTCCAGGCACCCTAGGAGCTAATCCTCGGGATCCTCCGGCTCGCCCAGTCCCCGGGCGGCGAGGGCTTCGCCGGTCTGCCGGGCGAAGGCCACCGTGCTGATGAAGACAGGCAGCACAAGAGCCCGCGGGTTGCGTTCGAGCCCGCGTGCCCGGGCGGAGTCGCGCACGTCCATGTAGGCCCCGGCCACGAAGGGGATGCTGCGGAGCATGATGGCAATGGTCAGGGCGAAGCGTTCGGGATCCGCGCCGAAGCGCCGGAACGGCCGGGCCAGGGACGCCACGCCGTCGAGCAGCGCCTGCACCGAGGTGGTGGCGGTCAGGATTGAGGCCGCGACAACGCAGACCAGGATGTTCAGCACGATCCTGGCGGCCGTGGGTGCGCCCAGCTGCCACCACTGGAAGGCACCGATCGCCAGGAGTACCGGCAGGACCGGGCGCACGGCGCGCAACAGCCGGGCCGGACCCGCCCCGCTGAGCAGGAACAGCCCGCACAGCATCGCCAGCACGGCGGCCGACACGGCCCAGTCGGCGATCAGGAACGACGCCATTCCGCACCCAAGGACCAGCAGGAACTTCAGCCACAGGGGCACCCGGTGGATCAGGGACCTGCCCGGCACGTACGCCGCGAGGAGAAAGCCGTGGCTGCTCACGACTGCTCCAGCCGGGCCTGTTCCGGCACGGCCCGCTCAAGTCCGCCGCCGCCGAGCCCCCCGCCGCCGGCCAAGCCGCCGCCACGCAAGTCGAGCCCCCCGCCGCCGGCTGGCCCGCCACCGGGTGCAGGCAGGCCCGCAGCGCTAAGGGCGCGATAGTGCGCGACGGCGGCCGCCGGTCCGCCGTCGAACACCACCTTCCCGTCCTCCACCACGAGGACGCGGTCCATATCCAGGGCCAGATCGAGGTCGTGGGTGGACAGGACCACCTGCTGGCGGAGTCCGGCCAGCGTGCGCCGCAGGAGTTCGCGGTTGCGGAGGTCCAGCAGTGTGGAGGGCTCGTCGAGAACCAGCACGGCCGGATCGACGGCCAGGACCGCGGCCAGCGCCAAGAGCTGGCGTTCGCCGCCGGAGAGCTCGTAGATGCTCTGGTCCGCCAGGGGCAGGAGGCCGAACCTTTCCAGGACTGATTCCGCGCGGGCCCGGCGCTCTGTGCCGTTGCGGATGGAGCGCCGCAGGGACAGTTCCACATCCTCGCGGCCGGTGGGCATGACGAGCTGGGAGAGCGGATCCGTGAAGACAAAGCCCACGCGCCGGCGGACCTCCCGGACCGAGCGGACGGTATCGGCGCCGTCGACCCGCACGGTGCCGTCGCTGGGTGCCACGAGCCCGTTGAGGAGCCGCAAGAGGGTGGATTTCCCCGAGCCGTTGGCCCCGATTACCCCGACCCGCCGTTCCGTGAGGTCCAGCGAAAGCTCCTGGAGCAGCGTCTTGGGTGCGGGCCGGCCGTCAACCGACACCCGCACCCTCACGCGGTCCAGGACGATGCTGCTCACGGGCGGGGGTCAGCCGTCCGGACGCGGCGGAGCAGCAGATCCGGGAAGGCCTTGTGCAGGGCCAGGGCGATGCTGACGGCCAGGACGTTCTTGATGATGTCGCCGGGATAGAACGCGAGATCGGCAAGGAAGGCTTTGGAGAAGTCCAGCTTGGCGTTGACCATCATGCCCAGGATGCCCAGGCCGTGGATGAAGACGATGCTGCTCACCATGGCGCCAGCGAACAGGAGGATGGGGCGCAGTTTGCCGGTGCGCTTGGCGGTGCGGGCCAGCACGACGGCGGCCAGCCAGCCAACGGCTGTGGCGGCAAACAGGAATCCGATGATGTAGCCGGCGGAGGGCCCGGCGAGGACGCCCAGCCCGCTGCGGCCACCGCTGAAGATCGGCAGGCCCGCTAAACCCAGGAGCAAATAGAGGCCGACGGCGGCGAAGGCCCGGGCCGGGCCGAGGGCCAGTCCGGTGAGCATGACGGCAAGGGTCTGCAGCGTGATCGGCACGCCGAGACCCCCGACCGGAATAGCGGCGATCAGCGCCGAACCGGCCACCAGTGCGGCGAAGACGGCGATGAGCCCAAGGTCGGTGGCATTCCAGCGGCTCCGGCGGCGCGGGGTCCTGGCTGTGGCGGGATGGTCGGTTTGCGTCATGGCGTTCCTGTCGGGTGCTGCTGCGGATGTCGGACTAGTGATATCGACTGTACGGTCGCGGCGGGGCGGGTTTTTTGTAGGTGCCCCACTAACCGGCGACCCGGAAGCTGGAGGGCGCCGCCAATGACGACCGGCCAGGGGATCGCGCCGGCCGCCGGCTGCTGCCATATGAGCCCATGTCAGGGAGAAGGGGCGGTGCCGGTAGACTTGTAAAGGCCGTGCTCTCGCACCGCCCTGCCCCGGCTCCGCCCAGACTCCACCCGTTGCGCCGCGGCATTCCCTGTTGTGAAAGGCCTTAGCTGCATTGATTACCGTCCAGGATCTCGAACTGCGCGCCGGCGCCCGCCTCCTCATGGACCAGGTGAGCTTCCGGATCGACAAGGGAGACAAGATCGGTCTGGTCGGCCGCAACGGTGCAGGCAAGACAACGCTGACCCGGGTGCTGGCGGGCGAGGGTCTGCCCGCCGCGGGCAAGGTAACTCGCACCGGCGAAATCGGCTACCTGCCGCAGGATCCGCGCACCCCGGACATGGAGCAGCTCGCGCGGGACCGGATCCTGTCCGTCCGCGGCCTGGACATCGCCGTAGGCAAGCTGCGCCTGGCCCACGAAGAGATGGCCAGCGAGGACGCCGCGGTCCAGCGCAAGGCGATGAACCGCTATGACCGGCTGGAATCGGAATTCCTGGCCGCCGGCGGCTATGCGGCCGAAGCCGAGGCGGCAGCGATCTGCTCGAACCTCGCTCTGCCGGACCGCCTGCTGAACCAGCCGCTCAAGACCCTGTCCGGCGGGCAGCGCCGCCGCGTAGAGCTCGCGCGCATCCTGTACTCGGATGCCGAAACCATGCTCCTTGATGAGCCCACTAACCACCTCGACGCGGACTCCATCTCCTGGCTCCGTGAGTTCCTCAAGAACCACCAGGGCGGGCTGATTGTGATCAGCCACGACACCGAACTGCTGGAAGCAACTGTCAACAAGGTCTTCCTCCTCGATCCCAACCGCGCCCAGATCGACTTCTACAACATGGACTGGAAGCGCTACCTCACCCAGCGCGAAACGGACGAGCGCGCCCGCAAGCGTGAGCGCGCCAACGCGGAGAAGAAGGCCCAGGTCCTCTTCGACCAGGCCAACAAGATGCGCGCCAAGGCCACCAAGGCCGTCGCCGCGCAGAACATGGCCAAGCGGGCCGAGCGTCTGCTGGGCGGCCTCGAAGCCGTGCGCGCGACCGACCGCGTGGCAGCCCTCCGCTTCCCGGATCCGTCACCCTGCGGCAAGACCCCGCTCACCGCGGATGGCCTCAGCAAGTCTTACGGCTCGCTGGAGATCTTCACCGACGTCGACCTCGCGATCGACCGCGGCTCCAAGGTGGTCATCCTGGGCCTCAACGGTGCCGGCAAGACCACCCTCCTGCGCATGCTCGCTGGCGTCGACACACCGGACACCGGCGAAGTCGTGGCGGGACACGGCCTGAAAGTGGGCTACTACGCCCAGGAGCACGAGACGCTCGACGTGGACCGCACCGTCCTGCAGAACATGCGCTCGTCCGCCCCGGACATGAACGACGCGGAAGTCCGCAACATTCTGGGCTCGTTCCTGTTCTCCGGTGACGACGTCGACAAGCCCGCCGGTGTGCTCTCCGGCGGCGAAAAGACCCGACTGGCGCTGGCCACCATCGTGGCCTCGAGTGCGAACGTGCTGCTCCTCGATGAGCCCACCAACAACCTCGACCCTGCCAGCCGCGCCGAGATCCTCGGGGCCCTGAGCAACTACACCGGCGCCGTCGTCCTCGTGAGCCACGATGAGGGCGCCGTCGAGGCGCTCAACCCGGAGCGCGTCGTCCTGCTGCCCGACGGCATCGAGGACCACTGGAACGAAGACTACCTGGACCTGATCACGCTGGCGTAGGCTGGGCCCGGGCTCGCCTTCCGCTTTGCACCGCGCTCGATTTGCCGCGTGCTCGCTCGTTCCTCGCTTAGACGCACGCTACACAAATGAAACGCGTCGCTCCGCTAGCGGTCATGTCGCCCCTGGCTAACGTACCTGTAGTTCTTCCGCGCCCGTGATCCTGTGCAGGTCCTCGTAGCTGATGGAGAACATCGAGTTGTGATCGCCTGCCCCCGCCCAGAGCACGCGGTGGACTGACAGGGACTCGTCCAACAGGGTCCGGATCTTCTCCGGGTGGCCGACCGGGGCGACGCCGCCTACCTCCTGGCCGGTGTGTTCCAGGACGAACTCGGGGGAGGCGCGGCGGATCTTGCCCGTGCCCAGTTGCTCGGCGACCTTGTGGACGTCCACTTTCGCCGCGCCGCTGGCCAGGATCAGCAACGGAGTGCCCCCAAGGTCGAACACGAGGCTGTTGGTGATTGCCGCGACGTCGCAGCCCAACGTGGCGGCCGCGGCGGCCGCCGTCGGGACTTTTGAATCGAACACGGTCACGGTGTCCGGGGCGCCCAGGGCGGTGAGGGCACGCTTGACGTTCGCCACCGGTCCGGGAATGGCGTCAGGGTGCACCGCTCAGAACCCCTGGGCGTCGAGGATGGCGTCTTCCTCTTCTTCCGCCGTCGCGTTCTTGCGCTTGCGCGGAGCGGGACGGCGCCGCACGGCCGGGCCGCTGGAGTGCAGGAACACGCCGTCGGCGGCCTCTGCCTCTGCGTCCTCCGCGTCAATCGCGGCGTTGCGGGCCTGCTGCCGGGCGGCGTAGCCGAACCCGACGAACATCAGCACGCCGAACGCGAACCACTGCAGGGAGTAGGAAAGGTGGGTGCCTTCATCGGTGGACGGCTTGGGGAACGGGAACGGCATGTCCTGCACCGCCGGAGACTCCGAGGCCAGTTGTCCGTAGGCGCCCGTGAGCAACGGATAGCCCAGCTGCGCGGAATAGCCGGCCAGATCGATCGAGGCCAGCTGGCCGTCAGGGGCGCCGCGCTGCAGCGCGGGCTCGGCCGGCTTGAGGCGGGCAACCACTGTCGCCGGACCCTGGGGCGGCGCAGGCACTGAGTCGGGCCGGCCCGGGGTGTTGTTGCCGATGGGCAGCCAGCCGCGGTCAATCACCACGGTTTCGCCGGACTCAAGCTTGAACGGCACCACCACCTCGTAGCCGGGCTGGCCGTTGAGCGGGCGGTTGCGGACGACGCGCTGGCCGGCGATGTCGTAGCTGCCCTTGAGTTCAACCTGGGTCCACTCCCGCTCCGGGTTCAGCCGGCTGAACTGGTCCCGGACATCGGCGAACGGCACGGGGTCGGCCGAGTAGTTGGAGACCACCCGGTTGATTTCCGCCAGGGTTTCGGCGCGACGGTCCATCTGCCACCGGCCCAGTCCGACGCAGCCCGCAGCGAAGATCGCGGCCAGCAACAAGTACCCCAGCCATTTACTGGAGAAGAGAAAGCGGTACATTCAGCCGATCCTGCCTGACGGGTCGAGGGGTGAGGTCTCTGCGGAGAGGGGGGCGGTCTCTGCGCCGAGGGCCACAGTCTCTTTCCACAGTCCGCGCGTCTGGAGGTAGTCCTCAAGCCAGGCGCGGTGCTCACCGCATGCTAGCCAGATCTTGCGCCGCTCCGGGGTATGAATCTTGGGGTTGTTCCACAGCAGCTGCCATTCCGCTGCCGTGCGGCAGGCCTTCCGGGAGCAGACGGTGCCGGGGGACGCGGCGGGGTCGCCGCCGGTTCCGGCCAAGTCAAAGAGGTTCATGAAGCTGCCCGTCCGTGGTCGTCGTCGTCGTTCTCATCATCGATCAGCTCGCCCTGCAGCATAGTCTCCGAGCCGTCTCCGTCGTCGGCCGGGTACTGCTCGGCCGGGCCCGCGGGTGCGGCGTCCAGCTCTGCGAGCGGAGCATAGTCCAGGAGGGACTCACTATGGATTTCCGCCCTGTCGCTGCCGTTGGCGATCACCACCGCAACCCAAGGCAGGAAGACGGCCCCAAGCACCGGGATGAGCTTGAACCAGCCATCCACGACAAAGATCAGGATCAGGCAGACCATGCGGATGCCCATGGCGACGGCGTATTTGATCATCCGTTCGCGTATCTCGTCTGAGTGCGCGGCGGCGGCGTCTGTGATGCTGTGTACCTCGGTACCGCCGGACTCGGCGTCCGGCCTCCCGGGCACATGCGCACCGGGTCGGTTTTTGAGTGTCACGGCTGTCAGATCACGCTCCCAAGGCTTACTCCAATTCTCTCACCATCGGCGGAGCCGCCCAAACGGATGCGAACCGGGCGCTAAGATCGGAGGCAGGAAAAATCCAGCCCCCAGCGCGGCCTTCCCTGCCGCAGAACCCGGAGCCCCATATGTCTGACACACCCACCACCGGCCGCAGCGTTCTGATTACCGGCGGAAACCGGGGAATCGGCCTGGCCATTGCCGAGTCGTTCCTGGCCAACGGCGACAAGGTGGCGGTGACCTTCCGCAGCGAATCGTCGCTGCCCGAGGGCATCCTCGGCGTCAAAGCAGACGTCACCGACGAAGCTTCGGTGGACGCTGCGTTCGCGGAAGTCGAAGCCGCCCACGGTCCTGTGGAAGTACTCGTGGCCAACGCCGGCATCACCAAGGACACCCTGCTGATGCGCATGAGCGAGGACGACTTCACCTCGGTGATCGACACGAACCTCACGGGCGCCTTCCGGGTGATCAAGCGCGCGTCCAAGGGCATGATCCGGGCGCGCAAGGGCCGCGTGGTGCTCATTTCCTCCGTTTCCGGCCTGTACGGCGCGCCGGGCCAGATCAACTACTCCGCCTCAAAGGCTGGCCTGGTGGGCATCGCCCGGTCCCTCACCCGCGAGCTCGGCGCGCGCGGGATCACCGCGAACGTGGTTGCGCCCGGCTTCATCAACACGGACATGACGGCCGAGCTGCCCGAGGCCACGCAGAAGGACTACCTGACCAAGGTGCCCGCCGGCCGCTTCGCAGAGGCCTCCGAGGTCGCCAACGTTGTTCGCTGGATCGCCAGCGACGAGGCGTCCTACATTTCGGGTGCCGTCATTCCGGTCGACGGCGGCCTCGGAATGGGCCACTAGGCTCGCGCAGCCCCGCGGAGACCGGACGCGGATGCGGCGGACGACTGCGGTGTCCGCCGTCGTCCGCAGTCCGCTGTGCTGGGCCTTTTTGCCCTTGGCGCTGGGGCGCCGGGAGCGTGTAATGGGCTCACAGCCCCCGACCATGCCACGGCAGGGGCGTGGACCCAGGAGGAAAATCATGAGTGATCTCAGCAAGTGGACGCCCTCGGACATGCTGGAACCGGTTCGCCGCTTCCTTGACGGTGATCTGTCCATCGCGCCAGGGATCAAGATCGAACAGTTCCAAGAGGGCAACACCCTGGTGGTTCGGGCGGAAGTGCCTGGGATCGACCCCGACCAGGACGTCGACGTCTCGGTCAGCGAGGGCATGCTCCATATCGCGGTGGAGCGGCAGGAAACGTCCGAGCACAAGAGCAAGGCCGGGTACCGCTCGGAGTTCCGATACGGCCGGTCCGCCCGCAGCATTGCCCTGCCCGCGGGGGCGAAGGAAGAAGACATCACCGCCACGTACAAGGACGGTGTCCTGGAAGTCCGTGCGCCGGCTCCCGAGGTCGTGACGGGGGAAACGTCGAAGAAAATCCGGATTGACCGCAGCTGACCCAACCGCCGGCGTTGCGGGCCTGACACGTCGGGAACTACACCGCCGGGGCTTCTTTGTGGATGCTGAACAACTGTAATGCCGCGATCCGCTGGCATGATGGATGGCAGACCCACAGTGTTTGGACGTTTGGAACAAAGGAGCTCGTATGGGACTGCTGGAAAATAAGACTGCCATCGTGACCGGTTCGTCGCGCGGAATTGGCGCCGAAGTCGCCAAGATCCTGGCCGCCGAAGGTGCGGCCGTCGTCGTGAACTACCGCCAGAAGGCGCCGCGCGCCAACAAGGTGGTCGCGGAGATCGAGGCCGACGGCGGCCGTGCCGCGGCCGTCGGGGCGGACCTGACCACCCAGGAAGGCGTCCAGGCCCTCGCCAGCGCCGCCATGGAGAACTTCGGCTCGCTCGACCTTCTGGTCCTCAACGCCTCCGGCGGCATGGAGACCGGGATGGAAGAGGGCTACGCACTGAAGCTGAACCGTGACGCCCAGGTGAACATGCTCAACGCCGCCGTGGCGCTCATGCCCGCAGGCTCGCGCGTGGTCTTCGTGACCAGCCACCAGGCCCACTTCATCGACACGGTTCCCACCATGCCGGACTACGAGCCCGTGGCCCGCAGCAAGCGTGCCGGTGAGGACGCACTCCGCGCACTCGTCCCGGCCCTGGCTGACAAGGGGATCTCGCTCGTGGTTGTCTCCGGCGACATGATCGAGGGCACCGTCACGGCCACCCTGCTTGACCGGTCCAACCCCGGCGCCATCGAGGCCCGCCGCGCCGAGGCGGGCAAACTGTACTCGGTCAAGGAGTTTGCCGCGGAGGTCGCCAAGATGGCCACGGCCGACGTCGAGACCGGCCACACCGAATACGTCGGCGGCGCCGACTACTTCGATAAGACCGCAGATAAGACAGCAGACAAGAGCTCCAGCTAGGAGCTCAGGCCACCAGAAGCTCCGAAAAGGCACGTCTCGGCAATGTTTTGACTAAACATTGCCGCGACGTGCCTTCTCGCGCTTAACGCATCAGACCCCCGCGATGTACCGCACGGCGTCGAGATAGGGAAGATTGACGGCGGCGTCCGCGGCGGCACGTACGGCCGGCTTGGCGTTGAAGGCGATGCCGATCCCGGCGGCGCCCAGCATGTCGAGGTCGTTGGCGCCGTCTCCCACGGCAATGGTGTGTTCCATGGGGATGCCCTCGGCGGCGGCCCACTCGCGCAGGTACTTCTCCTTGGCCGCCCGGTCGATGACGTCGCCGAGCACTTTGCCGGTCAGCGCGCCGTCGACGATTTCGAGTTCATTGGCGATCCAGTAGTGCAGCCCCAGGTCCTCGGCGATCGGCCGGAGGATCTGGTTGAACCCGCCGGACACCACGGCCACGGCATGGCCGGCGGCCTGGAATGCCGCCACGAGTTCGGCGGCGCCCTCGGTCAGCCTGACCTCGGCGCGGACCCGCTCGACGACGTCCGCCGGCAGTCCGGCGAGCACCGCCACCCGGGCGTGCAGGCTCTGGGCGAAGTCCAACTCGCCGCGCATGGCCGCCTCTGTCACGGCCGTCACTTCCTCGCGCTTGCCGGCGTAGGCGGCCAGGAGCTCGATCACTTCCTGCTGGATGAGCGTGGAGTCCACGTCCATGATCAGGAACTTTCGCGGCGCGGTGCGCAGCGCTGTGGGAACCAGCGCCGTGTCCACGCCGTCGATACCGGCGGCCGCCAGCGCCCGGCGCGGCCCGTCCAGCCGGGCTTCCGTCATGGCGCCGGGCCCGCCGCCCTCTGGGGCCTCCAGCGCGCAGTCCGCCGCATACACCTCGAAGCGCCCGTCGCCGGCGCGGGTTTCGGCACCGACACTGAGCCCCGCAGCCGTCAGGAGCGAACGCAGCCGCTGGATCTCGGGAAGGGACAGTTTCAGGCCGTAGCTCACTGCGGTCATGTTCGAACTCATGGCCTCAATCCTAGCGAGCAGGCGCTGGACGGCCCGAATTCGTTGCGCCCGGGCCGGCGCCGCGTGACGCTGCACGGCAGCCCGCGGCGCCGGTTATCAGTCGTCCGCTTTTTTGTCCTAGTGTCTACTCCTATGAGTGATGTTCTTGAAATGGCCGGCGTCAGCGTTGTACGTGGGGCTAAAACCCTCCTGGACAAGGTGGACTGGCAGGTCAAGGAGGGCGAACGCTGGGTGATCCTGGGACCCAACGGCGCCGGCAAGACCACACTCCTCCAGCTGGCCGCGGCCCGGATCCACCCGACGTCCGGAATGGCGGGCATCCTCGAGGAAGTCCTCGGCGCCGTCGACGTCTTCGAGCTCCGGCCCCGGATCGGCCTGTCCTCGGCTGCCCTGGCCAGCCAGATCCCTGAACACGAGAAGGTCCTCAACGTGGTGGTCACCGCCGCCTACGGCGTGACCGGCCGCTGGCGCGAAGGCTACGAGAAGAACGACGAGCGGCGCGCCTTTGGGCTGCTGAACGAGTGGGGGATGGGCCCGCTGCTCAACCGCCCCTTCGCCTCGCTCTCCGAAGGGGAGCGCAAGCGCGTCCAGATCGCCCGCGCCCTCATGACCGATCCTGAGCTCCTGCTCCTGGACGAACCGGCCGCCGGGCTCGATCTCGGCGGGCGCGAGGACCTGGTCCAGCGCCTGAGCGAACTTGCTAGCGACGCCGCCGCCCCGGCGATCGTCCTGGTCACCCACCACCTCGAAGAAGTGCCGCCGGGCTTCACGCACGCGATGCTCATGCGCGACGGCGGTGTAGTGGCCTCCGGTCCGCTGCCGGAGGTCCTCACCGCCGGAAACCTGAGCGAAACGTTCGGCCTGCCGCTGGACGTCACCGTCAACGCCGGCCGGTACACCGCGACCGCCAGCCGCTGACGGGTCCGCTGACCCCGCGTGGAGTTCCTCAATAGCGCCTTCATTTTCTTCGCCGGGCTGTGGGCGGGAACCATCAACAGCGTCGTCGGGTCCGGCACCCTGGTCACGTTCCCGGTGCTGATCGCCCTGGGCTACGCCCCGGTCACGGCCTCCATCAGCAACGCCATGGGACTCGTGGCCGGCAACGCCACCGGCGCCTGGGGCTACCGGAAGGAGCTCGAGGGCCGCGGCAAGCAGCTGCTCCGGCTCCTGCCCGCCTCGCTGCTGGGCGCCGTCACCGGCGCCTACCTGCTGCTCCACCTGCCCGAGCAGGTCTTCTACTACGCCGCCCCCGTCCTGATCGTGCTGGCCCTGCTGATGGTGGTCTTCCAGCCGCGGCTCCAGCGGTGGGTGAAGAACCGCGAGGAAAACCCTGAGCACGCCATCCGGGACCGCCGCCACAGTGTCCTGCTGGTGGCGCTTGTGTACCTGGCCGGCGTCTATGGCGGCTACTTCGTCGCGGCCCAGGGCATCCTGCTAGTTGGCATCCTGGGCGTGTTCATGACCGGGACCATCCAGAACGCCAACGCGATGAAGAACTTCCTGGTCCTGGGCGTGAACGTGGTCGCGGCTTGCTCCTACCTTCTCTTCGCCTTCGACCGGATCGACTGGGGCGTGGTCGGACTGATCGCCGTGAGCTCCCTGATCGGCGGCGTGATCGGCTCCAAGGTGGGGCGCCGGCTCTCCCCGCCGGTCCTGCGCGGGGTCATCTTCGCCCTGGGCCTGGTGGCACTGGGATTCATGATCGCCAACCTGTTCAAATAGCCACCTTGAAATAAACCAGCTGAAATGATCTGCCCGTGACCTTCCACTATCTCGAATCCGCCGACGACCCGCGGGTTTCCGACTACACGCAGCTCACTGACGTGCACCTGCGCAAAGTCCGGGAACCCGCCGAGGGCCTCTACATCGCAGAATCCTCCCGTGTCCTGCGCCGGGCGCTGGCCGCGGGGCACCGGCCGCGGTCCTTCTTCCTTGCCGAGAAGTGGGCCGAGGACCTGGCGGATGTCTTTGAGCAATACCCGGACGTGCCGGCCTATATCGGCTCCGCGGCGCTGCTGGAGGAAATCACCGGCTTCCACCTGCACCGCGGCGCCATGGCCGCCATGCACCGGCCCGCCCCCGTGCCGCTGGCGGATCTGCTCGCCGGCGCCCGCCGGGTTGCCGTGCTCGAGGACATCGTGGACCACACGAACGTCGGCGCCATATTCCGCTCGGCCGCGGCCCTGGGCGTGGACGCCGTCCTGGTCTCGCCGCGCTGCGGGGATCCGCTCTACCGCCGCAGCGTGCGGGTCAGCATGGGGACAGTGTTCCAGGTGCCGTGGGCCCGGCTGGACGACTGGGCCGGTGGCCTGGCCGCGCTTCAGGAACAAGGCTTCACCGTGGCGGCCATGGAGCTCACGGATGACGCGGTGGACCTCGACGTGCTCGCGGCCCGCCGCCCGGAGCGGCTGGCCCTGGTGCTGGGCACCGAAGGCGCCGGCATGAGCGCCGGGACCCTGTCCGCCGTCGACCTCGCCGTGAAGATCCCGATGCGCCCGGGCGTCGATTCGCTCAACGTCGCCGCGGCGTCGGCGGTGGCGTTCTGGGAGCTCCGCCCAAAGGACCAGGCAAACTGATTCGAATGACGGTTGCGCCGCGCTAACGTGCGCCAATGGTGTTCGTCAGTGGTCCGGCTATCGGCTATCATTGATAGCTGGCCGTCCGGTGATTTCCGCCGGCCATCCCATTCATACCTGGCAACTGGCAAAATCCAGTTGTGCGAACAAAGGTCCAATTATGAAGTCTAATACTCACCCGAAGTACGAAGCTGTTGTTTTCAACGACCTGGCTTCCGGCGTCAAGTTCCTGACCAAGTCCACCGTGTCTTCCAAGAAGACCATCGAGTGGGAAGACGGCAACACCTACCCGGTCATCGACGTCGAAATCTCCTCTGAGTCGCACCCGTTCTACACGGGCAAGCAGCGCATCATGGACTCCGCAGGCCGCGTCGAGCGCTTCAACGCTCGCTTCAAGGGCTTCGGCGGCAAGAAGTAACCTTCTTCCCCAAGGTCTGATGGAAAGCCCGCACCGGCAACGGTGCGGGCTTTCTGCGTCTCTGCTGCCGTTCCGGTTTGCGGGGGATATCGGGTTCGCGGTTTCGCGGGTTCCCAGATGCATGCGGCAGGATGGATGTCATGACATCCCATCCCGTGGCCGCCGCTTCCAGCACTGACGACGACGGCGGCCGTCACCACGGCGAGTACAAGGTCCCGGGTGGCAAACTCGTGGTCGCCGATTTCGACGTCGTGGACGGCGTACTGGCCAACGTCTCGCTGAGCGGGGACTTCTTCCTGGAACCGGACGAGGCGCTGCCGGAGATCAACCGGGCCCTCACCGGGCTGCCCGTCGACGCCGGCGCCGCCGACATCGCGGACGCCGTGACGGCGGCCCTGCCCGAAGGCACCGTGCTGTTCGGCTTTTCCGCCGACGCCGTCGCCGTCACCGTCCGCCGCGCCCTCGCGAAGGCTACCGGCTGGGCGGACCACCACTGGAACATCATCGCCCCGTCCGTCCTGCCCACCCACGTCAACGTCGCCCTGGATGAGGTCCTGACCGAGGAAGTCGGCGCCGGCCGGCGCAATCCCACCCTGCGGTTCTGGGACTGGGAGGAGCCGTCCGTGGTGATCGGCAGCTTCCAGTCCGTCCGCAACGAACTCCACCCCGAGGGGGTGGCCCGCCACGGCATCAGCGTGGTCCGGCGGATCAGCGGCGGGGGAGCGATGTTCATGGAGGCCGGGAACTGCATCACCTACTCGCTCTACCTGCCGCAGACCCTCGTGGACGGCATCAGCTTCGCGGACTCCTACCGTTTCCTGGACGCCTGGGTGATGGCGGCCCTGGAAAAAGTCGGCATCAGCGCCTTCTATGTGCCGCTCAATGACATCGCCACGGAGCACGGCAAGATCGGCGGGGCGGCGCAGAAGCGGCTGGCCAACGGAGGGATGCTCCACCACGTCACCATGAGCTACGACATCGACGCCGAGAAGATGGTCGAGGTGCTGCGCATCGGCAAGGAGAAGCTGTCCGACAAGGGCACCACGAGCGCCAAGAAGCGCGTGGATCCGCTCCGCCGCCAGACCGGCATGACCCGGGCCGAGATCGTCGCAGCCATGATGGACGTCTTCGCTGAACGCTACGACGCGACGCCGTCCGTCCTCACCGACGCCGAGCTTGAGGCCGCCCGGCGCCGGGTGGAGTCCAAGTTCGGCACCGCCGAGTGGCTGCACCGGGTTCCCTAACCGCCCGAGTTCCCTAACAACCCGGGCACCCGGCCCGGCCGCTTAAACCCAGGCCGCTTAAGCGCCGAGGGCCGGTGCCGTCAGCGCCTGCGCCTTGAGGGAACGGTGCAGGTGGCTGCGCTGTTCGATGATGATCCGGCGCAGGGCGCGGGGCGCGTCGGGGTGGTCAGCCAGCCAGTGGTCGGTGCGGACAATCACGGCGTGGGTCTCGGGTGTTCCGCCGTGGCCGTCCAGGTCCTGTCCGGCAGGATAGAAGCCGCGGACAATCCGGCTGGCGATCTCGATGCTCCGGTCCGCCCAGATCTGCTCGAGGGATTCGAAGTACGGGTCGATGAACCCGGCCAGCAGCGAGGCCGCACCGGTGTTGAACCCGGCGATGGTGGCGCTCAGGAGCTGGTTGGACAGTCCCGTGCCGTGGACGGCGGCCTCCCACGCTGCGGCCTTGACGGACGCCTCGGGGCGGGCGGCCAGGGCCGTGGCATGCCCGGACTTGCCGGCCGCCGTGTTGTCCCGGGCAAGCTCCTGGTCCAGCTGCTCCGGTGTGGCCTGGCCGTTGGCTGCCAGTCCGTGCCAGAGATTCCAGCGCAGTTCTGCGTCCACGGCGAGGCCATCGATCACGGTGCTGCCGTCCAGGATGCCCCGGAGCAGGTCCAGGCGGCTGGCGTCGTAGCGGCTGGTCGCAGCCAGGGTTCGAGCCCAGGCCAGCTGCTGATCGGAGCCCGGCGCTGCCGCCTGCAGCTGTTCGGCGGCCGTGGTCAGGAAGCCGCGGCGCACGGCGTCCCGCTGGCCCCGGGGTACGTAGCGTTCGACCGCCGTCGAGGCGTTGCCCAGCACGTTGAGCAGGACGCCGATGCCCGGTTCAGCCGGCCCGAAGCGCTGGACGGCGTCGACGTAGCGGGAAGCCGGGGTGACGGCGTCGCGGGCCGAATCCCACAGCGCCGTCCAGCACAGCGCCCGCGCCATGGGATCGTTCAGCTTGTCCAGGGAGCCGCGCACTGTGGCCTCGGAATGCGGGTCGAGCCGGACCTTGGCGTAGCTGAGATCGTCGTCGTTGACCAGCAGCAGGGCAGGCCGTCGTTTGCCGGCCAGGTCGGTCACGTCGGTCCGGGCGCCGCTGACATCGGTCTCGACGCTGTCCGTACGGACCAGTGCGCCGGCGTCGTCCAAGTCGTAGAGGCCAATCCGCAGCCGGTGCGGCCGCGGCTCCTGCCTGCCGGTGGCGGGATCCACGGCGTCCTGCAGGACGACGACGGCGCTGAGCGCGTCCTCGTGCCCGGTGATCTCACAGGAGAGGGTGGAGA
The DNA here is from genome assembly GCF_029504395.1 of Arthrobacter sp. ES3-54. Classification (GTDB taxonomy): domain Bacteria; phylum Actinomycetota; class Actinomycetes; order Actinomycetales; family Micrococcaceae; genus Arthrobacter. Next base: position 6,079 of record NZ_JAQFIF010000002.1, on the reverse strand, counting down.
TGCCGGAGGTCTGGAGCCATTGGCGGGCCCATTCGCCGAGGTCCCGACCGGATGCCGCGCTGAGTGCCGCCAGCAGCTCGGCGAGGGTGGTGTTGCCGTAGGCGTGGTCCCGGAAGTACTGGCGGGAACCCGCAATGAAGGCATCGAACCCGACGTAGGCCACGAGCTGCTTGAGCACCGAGGCGCCCTTGGCGTAGGTGATGCCGTCGAAGTTCTGCTTCGCGGCTTCCAGGTCCGGGATGTCGGCAACGATGGGGTGCGTGGTGGGCAGCTGGTCCTGGACGTAAGCCCATGCCTTGCGGTTGTTGGCGAAGTTCACCCAGGCCGTGTCCCAGTCCGTGGTCCGGTCCACCCCGAGGGTGCCCATGTAGTCGGCGAACGATTCCTTGAGCCACAAATCATCCCACCACTTCATAGTGACGAGATCGCCGAACCACATATGCGCCATCTCGTGCAGGAGCGTGTTGGCCCGGGCCTGGTATTGCGAATCGGCGGCCCGGGAGGTGAAGACGTAGCTTTCGGTGAAGGTCACCAGGCCCGGGTTTTCCATGGCGCCGAGGTTGTACTCGGGCACGAACGCCTGTTCGTATTTGCCCCACGGGTAGGGGAAATCAAAGAGTTCATTGAAGTAGGACAGCCCGTTCTTGGTGAGGCTGAACAGCGCTTCGGCGTCGAAGGACGCGGCCATGGAGGCGCGGCAGTATAGCGCCAGCGGCACGTCCAGGACCGTACCATCGCCCAGTGTGCCGCTCCAGGCGTCCTCGGCCTTGAAGTACGGTCCGGCCAGGACGGTGGTGATGTAGGTGGACATCGCCTTGGTGGGGGCGAAGTCCCAGCGGCTCGTGGCGGGATCGGACGTTAGCTGGGTGCGCAGCACCTCGACGCCGTTGGAGGACACCTGCCAGTCGGAGGGGGCCATGACGTGGAAGGTGAACTCGGCCTTCAGGTCGGGTTGCTCAAAGTTCGCGAATACCCGGCGGGCGTCGGCGGGTTCGTACTGCGTGTAGAGGTAGCACTGCCCGTCCGCGGGATCGACGAAGCGGTGCATGCCCTCACCGGACGTGCTGTAGAGCGCTGTGCCGGTGATGGTGACCTGGTTCTCCGGCTGCAGGTTCTCGAGCCGGATCCGGGAACCGTCCACGACGTCGGCTACTGGGAGGCCCTTGCCGTTGAGGAAGACGCTGTGCACGCTGTCCGCGATGAAATCCACGAAGGTCGATGCCCCGGGTTCGCCGGCCGAGAAGGAGATGACGCTGCGGCTTGTGTAGCCGGCGATGTTCGGGTCGGCGGCCTGCCGGACGTCGAGGGAGACATCGTAGCTGTGTGTGGTGATGAGGGCGGCACGGGCCGCGGCCTCGTCGCGGCGCAGATTCTGGTTTGACACCCAGCTATCTAATCACGGGAGCGTGTGCGCGGGATCACGCCGGCGGGAACATCAGGCAGGCGGCCGCCAGGCCCAGCAGGGCGATCAACAGCCAGGACGCCAGCGCGGCCAGCAGGGCGCGTGCACCGGTGTGCAGCAGCTGCCCTACGCGGACGGCGGAGCCCAGCCCGAACAACGCCATGCCCAGCAGCGCGTCCTGGAGGGCGGCGGCCGCGTCCAGGATTGCGGGGGAGAGCCACCCGGTGGTGCGCAGGCCCGCCAGGGCCACGAATCCGATGACGAACAGGGGGATCACCGGCGGGCGCTTGGCTCCGTCGGCTGCGGTGCCCAGCCGGTGGTGGAACCCCGCGGCGGCGACCATCGGCGCCAGCAGGATCACCCGGGTGAGTTTGACGACGACGGCGACGGCCAGGGCCGCGGCGCCCGCGGTCTGGGCGGTGGCGACCACCTGACCGACGTCGTGCACCGAGGCGCCGGTCCACGCCCCGAAGAGCTCCGGGCCCAGGCCCAGCGGCCGCGCGAGCAGGGGGAGCACCCCGATCGCCAGCGTTCCGCACAGGGTCACGAGCGCCACGGGCAGCACGGTTTCCTCCTGCCGGATTCTGCGTACGGCGGCCATCGCCCCGATCGCGGAGGCCCCGCAGATGGCGAATCCGGTGGCCACCAGCAGCGCTACGCGGGGAGGAAGCCGGAAGAGCCTGCTGATGCCGTACGTGCCAGCGAAGGCGGCCAGCACCACGGCCGTCACGAGCAGCAGCGCCGCCCAGCCCAGGCCCAGCACATCGCCGAGGCTGACCTTCAGGCCCAGCACCACGATCCCGGCCCGCATGAGGTGCTTGCCGGCGAAGTCGAGCCCGGGACGCGCCGGCCCTGCGGTCCACCCCGCTACGCCGGGCAGGTTTGCGGCCAGGAGCCCGAGGAGGACGGCCAGGGTCATCGCCGGCAGAGCCGGGAGCAGAAGATGGACGGCGACGGCGGCGGCGACGGCAACTGCGGCGCCGATCAGGCCGGGTGCGGCCGCGGCCGCAGATCTCTTGGGGGGCACGCCCCTACATTGCCGTACCGGCCGGAAAAACCGTAACCGCGGCCGTCCCGGCAGTCGGCCCCGGACTGCGCGGCCGGCACCGACCGCCGTGCCGCGGGCTGTCGAAATGATTTCGTAACGAAAAGGTGGTTGGCTAGTGACCATGTCTGACCTATTCCAGGATTACTCCGTGGCCGCCGGCCGAAGCGGCGCCTACGACGAGATGTTTGCCCCCGGCCAGGAAGCCCGGAAGTCCTACGGGCAGGTGGCGGTGGCCCTGCGTGAACTGTCGTTGGCTGACGTCAGCGCGCGTGCCGATTCCATGGCGCGGACCTTCCTGGACCGGGGCGTGACGTTCGACTTCGCGGGTGAGGAGCGGCCCTTCCCCCTCGACATCGTTCCCCGGGTGATCCCCGCCGATGAGTGGAGCGTGCTGGAACGCGGTGTGGCCCAGCGCGTCCGTGCCCTGGAAGCCTTCCTCAATGACGTCTACGACAAGATGACGGTGGTGTCCGACGGCGTCATCCCGCGCCAGCTCGTCACGACCAGCGCGCATTTCCACCGCCAGGTGCACGGCTTTGAGCCGGCCGGCGGCGTCCGCGTTCACATTTCCGGGATCGACGTCGTCCGCGACGCCGCGGGCACCTTCCGCGTCCTGGAGGACAACGTGCGCGTGCCCTCCGGTGTCAGCTACGTCCTCGAGAACCGCCGGGCCATGGCCAAGGGCCTGCCCGAGGCCTTCGGCCAGCAGCTCATCCGCCCGGTGGAGGAGTATCCCCGCCGGCTCCTGTCGGCCCTGCGGAAGACGGCGCCGTCCGGCGTCGACGATCCCACCGTGGTGGTCCTGACCCCCGGCGTGTTCAACAGCGCCTACTTCGAGCACACCCTGCTCGCCGGCCTGATGGGTGTCGAACTCGTCGAGGGCCGCGACCTCATCTGCCGCGGCAACCGGGTCTACATGCGCACCACGGCAGGCGAGCAGCGCGTGGACGTCATCTACAAACGGATCGACGATGAATTCCTGGACCCGTTGCAGTTCCGTGCAGACTCCATGCTCGGCTGCCCCGGCCTGGTCAACGCTGCCCGCGCCGGCGGCGTCACGATCGCCAATGCCGTGGGCAACGGCGTCGCCGACGACAAGCTGGTCTACAGCTACGTGCCGGACCTCATCCGGTACTACCTGAACGAAGAGCCCGTGATCGCCAACGTGGACACCTTCCGGCTGGAAGAGAAGGAAGCCCGGGAATACGTCCTGGACAACCTGGCCGAGCTCGTGGTGAAGCCCGTCGACGGTTCCGGCGGCAAGGGCCTGGTGATCGGCCCGGACGCGTCCAGGGACGAACTTGAGGCGCTGCGCAAGCGCGTCGTCGCCGATCCCCGCGGCTGGATCGCGCAACCGGTGCTGCAGCTGTCCACCGTCCCCACGCTCAGCGGCGACAAGTTCGGCCCCCGGCACGTGGACCTGCGCCCGTTCGCCGTCAACGACGGCGAGGACGTCTGGGTTCTCCCCGGCGGGCTGACCCGTGTGGCGCTCAAGGAGGGCTCGCTGATCGTCAATTCCAGCCAGGGCGGCGGCTCGAAGGACACCTGGGTCCTGGCCGATTCCCCGCAGGTTCCCGTCGAGGTGATCCCGCGGCCCACCATCGCGGTCCGCGAGCGGGTTTCGGTCTGGCCGGTGGAGAGCAACTGGCGCGACAGCCAAAAAGAGCAGCAGCAGCAGCAGATTTCTGACGCGCAGGAGGTAACCGCGAATGCTTAGCCGTATTGCCGAGTCACTGTTTTGGATCGGCCGCTACGTGGAACGGGCCGACGGCACCGCCCGGATCCTCGACGTCCACCTTGAGCGGCTCAACCATCTGCCCATGGAGGAACAGCGCAGCGTGGCGCAGGAACTCCTCGCCGTCATGGGTGCCCGTACACAGAATGAGGATTTCGGCCTGCCCGAACTGCTCAACGCCCTCGCCTACGACAAGCAGAGCGCCACGTCCATTGCCGGCTCCCTCGGCGCGGCCCGGGAAAACGCCCGCCGCGCCCGCGAGACCGTCTCCTCCGGACTCTGGGAGAGCCTGAACACGACCTACTACGGGCTGAACCAGCACCGCAAGGACGTGGTGGGCACCTACCGCTTCTGCAACTGGGTCTTGGAGCGCACCGCCATGGTCAGTGGTCTGGCCGACACCACTGTCAGCCACGATGAGAGCTGGCAGTTCCTGGTCCTGGGCCGGTCGCTGGAGCGGGCCGACATGACCGCGCGCATGCTCTCCACCCGCGATGTCCTCTCGGCCGGCATGTCCTGGGTGAACATGCTCCGCTGCGCCGGCGCGTACGAATCGTTCCTGCGGACCCGCCGGGCGGCGTTCGGGGACCAGCACGCGGCCGAATTCCTGCTCCTGGACCGGCTGTTCCCGCGGTCCATCGTCTACGCCCTGCGCGACGCCGACGAGTGCCTGGCGATGCTCGACCCCTCGGCCCAGCGCGTCGGCTTCATCAACGACGCCCGCCGGATTGTCGGCCAGGCCCGCACCTTCCTGGAGTTCCACCGCACCGATGACCTCATGTCGGAGCTGCCGGAGCACATGGAGCGTGTGCAAAAGGCGGTTTCGCAGGCCTCGGACGCCATTTCCCGTAAGTACTTCAATCAGGCAGACGAGCTGGCCTGGGTGGGAGAAGTTTCATGACCCGGCTGAACATCGTCCACAAGACGGCCTACAAGTACAACAAACGCGTCACCCTGTCCTACAACGAGGCCCGGATGACCCCGCTGACGGACCCGCAGCAGGTGGTCCTGGAGTCCTCCATGAAGGTCTCGCCCTCGCAGGCGGCCATGAGCAGCTACCGCGACTACTGGGGCACGCGCGTGACGGCTTTCGACATGCAGATGCCGCACGAGCACCTCGAAGTCCTGTCCACCACCACCGTTGAGGTGCACCGGGTCGAGAAAATCGCGGCCGAAGCCGACATCGTCGGCTGGGACGTCCTGGCCGCCCCGGAGACGCTCAACCAGTTCAGTGACTGGATTCCGCAGTCCCAGCTGACGAGGCCGGGTTCCGAGGTGCTCGCCATCATTCCCGGGGTTGTGGAGGGGAAAACGCCGCACGAGGCGGCCATGGCGGTCTTTGCCTGGATGCGGGGCGAAATGACCTATATGAAGGGCTCCACCGGCGTCACCACCAACGCCGAGCAGGCCTGGAACCAGCGCCAAGGCGTCTGCCAGGACCTGGCACACCTCGCCATCGGCTCACTGCGCAGCTGCGGCATCCCGGCCCGCTACGTTTCCGGCTACCTGCACCCCCGTTCGACGGCGGACCTCGGCGAGACGGTTGCCGGCCAATCCCATGCGTGGCTCGAGTGGTGGGACGGCGAATGGCGGAGCTGGGACCCGACCAACCACAAGCCGGCGGGGGACTTCCACGTTACTGTGGCCCGGGGCCGCGACTACCGCGACGTGCCGCCGCTCAAGGGCATCCTGTCCGGCGGCGGCGGTTCGGCCCTCACCGTCAGCGTGGAGATCACCCGCCTGGCCTAAACCGCGCCGCGCCTCCCCGTTGCGCTATCAGATCGGGCTGCTCTGAAGCGCCCAAAGTCAACTGGTGGGAGCAACGCCGGGGATTAGGCTGCGTGCAGCAGCTGGTTCAGCCGGCTGGCTGGGGTTTCGAGGTTGAGGGTGGGCC
>NZ_JAQFIF010000001.1 GCF_029504395.1 Arthrobacter sp. ES3-54 | reverse complement strand
AAGCTGTCCGACGACCAGGTGTTACTGATGTTGCGCTGGCCGTCTCAAGCTGTCCGACGACCAGGTGTTACTGATGTTGCGCTGGCCGTCTCAAGCTGTCCGACGACCAGGTGTTACTGATGTTGCGCTGGCCGTCTCAAGTTGTCCGACGACCAGGTGTTACTGCAACGGTGCTTCCCCATAAACAGGCAACTACAGCTACTTTAAGTGGGGGAACTTCCGTTCTCTTTTTCTTACGAGAAAAAAATATAACCACTCTCTGAAATCTCGTCAAATCGCCTTTGGGCGCTCTGAGTTAGGTCGCCTTTTGCGGTCGGCCCGGGACCTACCTTGTAGGACACCCAAGCGGCAGGCGGGCATGCGCCACTACAGAGCCGGCTTACGAGCGTCCTGTGAGGGATCGTTTACCGGGCGCTTCAGTGGTAGTCAGCGGTAACTGTTTTGGTGATTCCGTCGAGACGGATCAATCCTCCGTGGGGAAGGATCCATTGGGGTCGAGTGTGGCCGAAGGGAACTCCGACGCAGATCACCGCGTCCGGGTTGTACGTGCTGACCTGCTCGATGATCACCTCCCGCTGTTCTTTCCTAAGTCTGGCTCGTTCGTCCGCTGCGGGAACAGGTTCCCCTAGCCGGCTGACGGGCGGGCGGGCGACCAGCAGGCCGGCGACGGCTTCGAGGATTCCCCTCTCGCCCAGGGCGCGCACCCATCTCTTCACGTCGTCTGCTGCAGGCAGCTCCTCGCTAGTTTCGAATAGCAGGATCGCCCCTTCGAGGTCGGCCACAGCCGGCACCCGGTCAGCTATCGCGATCTGGTCAATCACCTCTAGGCAACCGCCCCAAGATCGTCCTTCCACCACCGTCGTCGGACCGGACCATGCCCAGGGTTCCGTCGCCTCGCGGACACCGAACTGGGTCAGAGCGCGAGGGTCTGTCCAGGGGATGCCGTAGTCTTCCGACTCTCCAGGATCGGTTAACTCAATGGTTCCGCCTTCGATTAGTGCGGCGCGAAGCGAGGCCAGGTGCACGTCATCCACGCGTGGGCCTGGTCCTAGGTGCACCTGTGTGGAACCACCGTAGTAGCTGGGGATCCCGAGGCCCCACAAGAAGTTGTGCAGGTTCGTGTTGTCGCTGTAGCCGAGGAACGGCTTCGGGTTGTCGGCGATGACATCGGCGTCGATGTGCTTGATGACGGTTACTTGGTCGTCGCCGCCGATCGTCGCAAGTACGGCTCGGATCGTGGGGTCGGCGAACGCGGCAGTGATGTCAGCAGCCCGTGCTTGGGCGTTTGCGCCGAGTTGCCGTGTAGTTGCGTATTCGACTGGAATCAACCCGGTGGTTTCCGTCAGTCGCTTCATGGCCTGTTCGTGAACAGCCTCCGAGACGGCTGGCGCCGCAAACGCTGGAGAGAGGATCGCAACCCGATCGCCAGCGCCGGCCTTCGCGTGGGCAGTCAGTTTCTGTGACGTCATCAGATCATTAGAGCAGTCAGTCGCCCTGTCTGTCGGCTTCCACGCCGGTCCACAAGACGTCCGCAAGGCCGACGGGGAGGACCTACTCCAGCACTGCGGCCGTCTGTATGCGACAGCCGTGCCTAGCAATCCCGAGACGCCCTTCAACGTGGATGTGGATTTGATCGCTTCGTGGCCGACTTCAGTGATCACTCGGAGTCGCACCAACGTCCGTAAGCCGCCAGGAAAACGGGTAGTCCCAGCCGTAAGCCGGTGGTTCAACGGACGCCCTGATGCCCGATAGGGGGATGGCTTACCGGACTATACGGATGAGAAGGAACTACTCCAGCACCGCGACCATCTGCACGCGACGCCCGTACCTAGCAAGCCCCAGGCTGTCTTCAACATGGACCAGTTTGCGGTGGAAGTCAGTCGAAGGGGCTTCCTCCGCAAAACCGGCTCGCGAGTAAAAAGGCGCATTCCACGGAATATCGGCATAAGTGCGCAGCGTCAATCGATTATGCCCCCGTCCTCGGGCTTCATCCTTCGCGGCATCGATCAGCATGCGCCCATATCCGCGACGACCATATTCGGGTAAGACCGAAAGTTGCTCTAGGTGGGCAATCTTTTCTGACTCAATGACGTGCACGAAACCCACGACAGCGCCTGTATCGGTCGCTTCAGCGACCAGGACGTATCCGGGCTCTGAAGCTCTCGAAGCGCCAGATGGGGCCGGTGGCCACTGCTCAGGAAGCAGCCGATCAATGAGAAGCCGATCGGCAGCATTTTCGATCGACTCGACTGCAGCGTAGTCAGCCGGTGTCGCGAAGCGGATTCGAGCGGTCACAAATTGATCATATGGTGGCCGCCCGTAAGCCGGTCGATTACCGTGCTACAAGAACCCGCTGGGACTGTCCGCACGATTCCTGGCAAGCGCTATGTACGTAAGACCCGCACGATCAAATGCACGGTGACGGGGGGATTACTGCAACCATGTTCCTTATGAGGTGGCACTCATCCGCTACGCAGACTCCTGCCCCAACGTCACACTCACCGTTACCCGCGCCTGAATTGTCAGGAGCCCTCCGCCCGCTCGATGAGGCCGTAGCTGTGCGACCAGGCCACGGCCTTGCCGTAGATCCCGTTGACGCACACCAGCGGGCGGCCGTACTTCGGGAAGTCCCGGATCGGTGAGCTGTCTTCCATGGAACGGATCGTGTCTGCGTCCAGGGCGCGCGACCATCCGGTCCATGTCCTCGGGAGAGCCTGCCTTGATCACGGCTCAATTTTAGAACGGATCCCGAGGCTTATCGGCCGCGAAGAAGGCTCTCAGCCAAGGCTCCTTCTCCACGGGATATCCACCGTCACTGAATGCACGGATCAATTGAACGACGGCAACTAGTTGACGAACTCCATGTCTGCGCTGTTTGGCTTGCGAAGCCTCTTTGGGTCGGAAGCTGCGAATACGTATGGGGGCTCACCGAACCACTCACGGATCACAGCACTTTGGGGCACCATCGCGGTAGCTTCCTGCGCCCAAGCTTCGCGGGTTATGGATGCAAGTTCACTCATGTCCGGTAAGCCGCCACTACAAGCCACCCCTGATAACGCTCCTGTAACGCAGGGTGTAAACACTTATGACCAACGATGTTTTGGCGCCGCGGATGTCCGACAACGGGTGGTTCCGGAAACTGACAGATACGGCGTCCCCTACCTCGGAGAAAGGGGATCACCATGGCCGAGATCACCCAACTCACGTTTGTCGGTGACTGGCGCATCACGGTGATGAGCAAGAGCGCTGGCTGGAGCCAACGGGTGGCGACGAGCGGGTCCATCGCCGGTACTGTCTTCGTCGACGGCGTTCCCGGGCAGACGCTGGACATCCTTGGCAATGGCACGGCTCCGTGGGTTCTGCGTATCGAGCACAACGACGGTTCGACGGGATGGCAGCCAAGCTGGTTGCGGGGCACGTCAACCATCATCGGCGTTCGGCTGTCGATGAGCATCGATTCAGAGGACATCACCACGGAGACGGGTGGAGATTTCAACGATCTGATCATCCGAGTAGACAAGTTGGGCGCCGTGTCGCAGCAGGTGCCGCCATTCGCGATCCGCCCCGAGACCCTGCAGGCGATGCCCGAAGGCTTCTTCGAGGCCACCTTGGGCCGCTACTTCATGGCGGTGCGGGTGACGAACATCTTCACGCATCCTTGGCCTGCCTCCGCGCGCGTCGGACTCTCCAGGCGATCCCGCGCGTGGCTCGCCGCAGGCGGCGCCAACGTGGTCGACGCGTGGAGCGCGAACGAGCAGGCGGCGCTGGGGCAGACGGTCGTCAATGGGCAGGTGGCGGCAGGCGGATTGCCAGCTTGGGAGTCGCGGTTGATCTATTTCAAGGTCGATGTAAGCGCCGCGCAGGTGCGCAAGCATCAGGTCGAGGTGCAGGTTGACTCCGACTTTGGCGCCGAGGCCACGGAGTTGATCAGCAGGAAAGCGAAGGCACCGATCCAGGTGTCGCGCACGACCTTCGACGCGTCGACCAACACATTCTCCTCGCGATGCGATGTCGGCACGATGACGGCCGTCATCAAGGAGCTCGCCATCGACTACAACTCGTTCAAGCGCGCGTTGGGTGACGCCCGCCGATTCATGCGCGGTAGTGAGGGTGGTGGTTCGACCACGCCCACGCAGGGATGCGATCCGCGCAAGCTGGAACAGGTCCGCGTTCAGCTGGTGGCATTCCTCGCAGGTAAGGACGTCGACATCTGCGCCATCTGGCGTGACCTCGCGTGCTGCTGCGCGGGAGGCACACACGATGACTGCTGCGACGACTGGACGGAGTGCCCAGGCCCCGAGCTCTCCTTCTTTCTGTGGCCGACGAAACTCGACTACACGGTCGACTATCGCCCGTCGTTCGCCGGCCAGTTCGGCCCGATCCCATACGACGATCCATGGTGGAAGGCGCTGCTCATCATCATCGCCATCATCTTGACCATCGCCGCATGGGCGTCGTCGACGGCGGACCTCGCAAACCGGGGGGACAGCGTGTCGATCGGCTTTCTCACCGGCTCGATCCTCAATGCGCTCAGCGCCCGACAGGCGGTCGACCCCCTGTCGACGGAGCCCGGGACGATCGACGCGGCGGTGGTTACACTGGTCGGCAACCGCGATCTCACGCCGGCGGTTTTCACTGAACTCGACGCGCAGAGCGGCGAGTTCTTCACAACCACGCCCATCGTTTCGCTCGACGGCACGATCGACACACCCGGCACGTTCCTCACGAATGCGCAGATCGACGCGATCTTCCAGAACCTCGCGGACAATCCGTCCGATGCGGCCGCGCAAGCCGCTGTGCGCGCCTACAAGAGCGGCGCGCGCAGCGGACTCGGACTCGGTGTCATGTCGTCGCTGGTCGCCCAGTACCCGCGTCTCAACGACGACGGCGACGTGCTCTGGCTCATGAACCAAGTCACCTTCCGCCAGGACTCCGACACGACCGACTCGCTCTCGTGCTCGGGCGACTCCGGCTCACTGTGGTTCCAGCAGGGAACGAACTCGATCATCGCCCTCAACCACGCCGGCATCGAAGCGGGTACGACGGCCGGGGCGTCCCGTATCGAAGACGTGATCAACCAGCTATCCATTCGCTTCGCCTGAGGGAGGAAGCATGCCGCAAGAGACGCCGAGCCCGAACCGGAAACCTCTCGTGGACGTGGCCGCTGAAGAATCCAGGCGACTCGCAGACGATCCGAACTTCCTGTCGATGGGCGTCGGCCTCAAACTCGTGAGGGGAGAGCCACAGCTCTCCGCAGCCTTGCAGTACTACGTGCGCGCGAAAGCCGCGAGGGGCGAACTGGAGAAGCTCGGAACGACGATGATCCCCACCGAGGTGGGAGGCTATCCGACGGACGTCATCCAGGTCGAGATCGCCCAGACGCTCACCTGTCCACCGCAGAATCCGCCAACTGGTGACCGCGGCAGCGAGATCGAGGACCCCCTCGTCGGCGGCACTTCGACGACGACCCTGAACAGTTTCCATTCGTTTCCCACCGGCTACGGCACCCTCGGCGGCATCTGCTTCGACGCCGTGAGCGGCGATGCGATGGCCCTTTCGAACGCGCACGTATATGGCGACGACATCGGCGCCGAGGGCATTCAGCCGTGGCTGCCGACGGACGAGTACATCGGCGCCGCGATCAAGTGGCTGACATGCGGCGGACCGCTTTCGCACCTGTTCTTCTGGACCGCGCCCAGCGCGGCCACGGCGATCCTGGACGTGGCCGCCGCGGCGGCCTGGACGGTCGCCCTTGCGGCGGACGCGGAAGACCCCAGCCGCTGGGGACAGCGCACGACCACGGTGCCGCCCGCCGGCGCGCTGACGGAGCGTGAGCGTGTACACCTCGAGGCCGAAGTGCCGCACCTGCCTTTCCCTGGACGCACGTGGAACGCGAAGACGCACTGGGACTACACACGGGTTGCCACCAGCGGCTCCACGAGTGGCACCATCGATGAGGAGCGTCCCAACGAGCACGCGCTCATCGGCAAGCGGGTGTTCAGCGATCGGCCCGTCTATCGCGGCGGGGAGCGCGTGCGGATCTGCGCGGAGATGTGGACACGCGCGCGCGACAAGACGCAGGATCTGTTCGTCGTCGCGCACTGCTTCCCCATCGCCGATCCCTCCCGCATCACACGACGCGTGCTGGTGCCGAACAACATCTGTGGCCGCGTCGACGGCGCGCTCGAGAAGGAGCGCGAGCAGGTGTGTGTCCACGGTTTCAACGCGCAGATCCCCGGTGTGGCGCAGATGCTCTTCCCGGTTGTGGTGGCGCCATTCCGGATCTGGAGCAGCGCCCCCTCCACCCAGATCCACGGCACCTCGCTTGGCATTCCGGCAGACGCCGCGATCCACATCGCGATCCCACCGAGCACTCACGTCGATCTCGACGTGTCCCATCGCACGACGCGCGTGCGCGCGCGCGCTATTGCCGCAAACGGCGACGTGGTCGACGAAGCGTCGTCGACGGATGAGCAGGGAGTGACGCAGAAGCTCCGTCTCACCGGACCCGAGATGGTTCGGGTCGATGTCGAGGGTGGCAGTGGCGAAGGGCTTCTTTCTTCGATCTGCACTGACAAGCACCGAATCTCCGTCGATCGTTGGAAGGGCAGGTCAACCTACCACACGGGCACATTCGACCTGGCTCTGCAGGAGCAGTCCGGCACGTGGGCCGTGGTCGTGATCTCCCAGAGTATGGACATGTCGCCCACCGGCGGCGACCCGATCGCAGCGGCACGCCGCCTCGGCGGCGTGGTCAACTCCGCGAACGTCCAAGAGCAAGGTGAATGCACCTGCACGCTGCTCTTCGACCACACGTTCCAAGTGCAGTGACCCGAGCGGATCTGACCGCCGAAACATCCGGAGACGCAGCACGTCGACCCGCAGAGTGGCGTACGTTTACCTTGCCCGCGCATCGTCGACGCGATCGATTCACGGACCCGCCCCGCGGCTTGGTTCCGTGAGAACGTGGCCAGGATCCGGCCGGAGTATGCCCCGGCAAACCCTGCGGACAGGATCAGTTACGAAGCGGGGACCAGGCGCAGTGCGACCTGTGGTTCCCGGAGGTGCGGATACCCCTCGGAGCCGGCAAACCCAGGGTCCTGCCGGTGCTGGTGATGGTGTCCTCGCATTCGCGGTTCATCATGGCCCGGATGATCCCGTCCCGGATGACCGGGGATCTGCTGACCGGCATGTGGGAGCTGATCGGGTCCCTTGGCGCGGTTCCGCGGAGGCTGATCTGGGACAACGAAACCGGCATCGAGCGGCGGAATAGATACGCCGCCGGCGTGGCGGCGTTCGCCGATGTCCTCGCGACCAGGATCGTGGCAGGTCAAGCCCTATGCCCCGGAGAGCAAGGGCGTGGAGGAGCGGGCCAACCAGTTCCTGGAGACCTCGTTTCTGCCCGGCCGGCCCTTCACCTCGCCGGCGGATTTCAATGTCCAGCTAGCGCAGTGGCTCTCCAAGGCCAATGCCCGGCTGGTCCCGCGGACCAATGTGGTTTGGCTGATGCTGAAAACCGCAAATTTGGCCGGGCAAGGCCATACGGCTATGGAAAGACGGCATCAGGAGACAGGCCAATATCGAGGCTCGTACCAGAAAATATTGAGATGAGTCTGAGAGACTGCTAAGTGAGACTAAGCTGCCAACGTTAGTGGGCCAGATCAACGGAACCACTTCATGGCCGGATCAAGAGGAGCTGATTTTGATGGGCATGGTGAATTCCGGCGGCTCCGAGGGCTCGAAAGGGCCGGACGTTGGGCCGTCTTCCCAGGCAACCTTGGTAATTCGAGTCTGGAAGGAACCGGAAAGTCCTGAACCCTTCCGTGCACGGATCATCGCGGAGTCGGCGGAAGGTGACGAACCTACGGTTACTTATGCTCGCGGCCGGGAGGAAGTAGCCGCAGCCGTGAACCGATGGCTATGCAACCTCCCTGATGCTTAGGAACTTGCCGAGTCCGCCCAGCGAAAGGAAGGTTCGCCAAAATCGACGGCGTCCATGGAAACCGGGCCGTCGGAACTGCGTTTCGATGGCAGCAACTTTGTCCGCTTTTAGTGGCTCGTGGGGACGTTGATTCCCGGGTGGGTGTCATGCCGAGCCCGGCTCCTACAGAATGTCAGCGACTAGGCGCCGAATGCCCTCCGACGGCGCAAGGCCCATGTCCTCATACAGCTTCGCTCGATACTCTTCGAAGGCACGAAGCGCGGCGGCAGTGTTGCCCTGCTGCCTTTGAGCCTGAATGAGAAGTCCAACCGCACTTTCATAGAGCGGTTCAAGTTCCATTGCCGCCTCCGAGGCCTCCACGGCAATCTCAAAGTCGCAGCGCGCCAGCGACTGCCGAGCAATGATCTGAAACGCGTGGAGCCGGTCCTGCCGCAACCTGCTCTGTTCAAAGAGCACCCAATCGTCATACCAGCCCGGGAGTAATTCGGCGTCCCGTAACTGGTGCAGGCATGAGACCACGTCTGCATTGAGGCCGACTCTACTTAGCTCCCGGACCTGGGCGCGGACCCTGTGCAGGTCGACGTCGACCATGTCACTGAGGGACAGCACCGTTCCGCCATTGATGAGCAGGCCCGGGACCTGCCGTGAGACCAAGTGCATGCTCACGCGCAGACTCTCCATGGCCCGGCTCTCGGAGCTCTCCGGCCACAGGAGCCCAACGAGGTAACTTCGAGGGCGGGGGCCGTGGATGGCCAGGGCAGTGATGAGCCTCTGTTGACGCGCCGCAACTTGCATGACGCACGAGTTCCTGCGGAGTTTCCACGACTGGAACAAGCTCAGCTGAAAATGGCAAAAGTTGCCGCTTCCCATTGGTACCCCCAATATCCAGCGTGACTGCGAGCTGGAACAGTTCTAGCCACGAGGATCCGCATTTCGGGAGGGGATGTCAATGGGCCGCCGCATCTGGCAGATTTGTGAAGCGAAATAGCGCAAACTGGGCACGCTGACAGCTCACGCGCAATAATGACCACAACTAAAACCGTCCCGCGAAGCCGGGCCGAAAGGCCCTAGCGACGAGGGTCTATGAGGAGCGGCCAATCTTGAATTCTGCTTATGCGCCGCTGCTAAACGATTTTGCCGGGCCCGCTGCCGCCCAACGTGCATTCGCCAGCACTATCTCTAGAACTCGATTCGGACCGAATTGTCGTCCGGGAGCCCTATCACCTCCGGGCTAATTGGAGCTGTCTAGTTCACACACTTTGCGCTCGGAGGTCCTCGTGTCCCACGTTAACGCCCGTCTGACCGTTCATGGAAGACGCCTGATCGTTGACCGTGTGGCCGCAGGCCGCCCGGTCGCCCATATCGCCGCGGAGCTGAGCGTGTCCCGGCAGACCGCGTACCGGTGGGTCAGACGCTTCCGGGCCGAGGGCGCGGCAGGCCTGCCGGACCGCTCGAGCCGGCCGAGGTCACCGACCCGGACGAGTTCCGAACGTGAACAGACCGTCCTGGACACCCGGCCTTCTGTGAGATTCGGGCCACTGCGGATCGCTGCGCTCACCGGCGTTCCGGCCCGGACAGTGTCCCGGATCCTGCGCCGGCACAGGGTTCCGCGGCTGGCGGACTGCGATCCGCTGACCGGTGCCCCGATCCGCGCGGCCCGGACCACGACCAACCGGTACGGGCGAGCCCGGCCCGGGGAACTCGTCCACCTGGACGTCAAGAAGCTCGGACGCATCCCCGACGGCGGCGGCTGGCGCGCCCACGGCCGTTCGGAGCAGGTCAAGGGACGCGGAATCGGATACGACTACGACCACGTCGCGATCGATGACCACACCCGCATCGGCTACGCCGAGGTCCTCCCCGACGAGAAGGGCGCCACCGCGGCCGAGTTCCTGACGCGCGCCGCAGGCTACTTCGCCGGCCACGGCATCCACCGGATCGAACGCGTCATCACCGACAATGCCTTCGCCTACCGCAACTCCGCCGCGTTCCATCAGGCCGTTGCGGACCTCGGAGCCGGGACCGACTGTAGCTGTGGCTAGCCCGCGGACTTTCCCATCAGCGTCCATCAATCAACTGTGGCGTTGAGACTAGGCCTTAGCCAAGAGCGCCTAGCCGTGCGCGACATTGTGGCAGTCACCACTTAGGTAGTCGATGAGGGCGCGGGCGATTGGCTGGCCGGTTTGCCTTTCGTAGTACGTGAACGCGGGACTCGGGTTGACCTCGAAGCAGTAGACGCGACCCGCCGGCGTGACCTTTAGGTCGATGCCAGCGAATGGAAGGTTCAGGGCTGAGGCCAACTGAAGACATTTTGTTTCAAGGTCGTCAGGGAGTCGCACCTCAGTCAGACTTAGCCGGTCGCTGGGGCTCGGGTATCGATAGTCCACGGCATCTGTATGGATTGCCGTCGCAATAGGCTTGTCACCCACGACATGTACCCGGACGTTCACCCCCTCGACGAACTGCTGGAACTGAGTGGGACACCAGGACACGCGATGAAGTCTCCGCAAGTCCTCATCGCCGACCAGCCGGACAATCGACCGGGTAGCACTCATAGATTTGTAGACTATGCGCCGATGAAGCGTTCTGAATGCCAGGATCTGATCTACGTCATTTGAGACGATTGTGTCGGGCACAGACAGTCCCTGGGCCTGTATCAGCTGGGCTTGGTAGGGCTTCGAAGAATTGGATGCGGCGGAGGTAGGCCGGGTCACTACGCGAGAGTCGGCTATTTGGCACCACTCGAAAAAAGTGTCATAAAAGGCCGCAGACTGCCCGTTCTCCCAGAGAATATCATTCCCCACCCGTAGATAAACGCCGCCTATGGCCTCGAGTGCGTAAGATCTACCTCCGCAGCCAAGTATGCCGGTCGGGCGTCCATGGTTCAGCTCGAACGTAATAGAGGCTTCGGCAGCGTCCGCACCGCTCATGAAGATGTACGGGATCCCGATCGATTCGACGAGTGAATGGACGCTGGACAGTGGGCTATCCGACGCTTCCCCGCACAGGAGGATCATGGTTCGTTACCAGAAAGCGCCTGAGCTAGAGCTGCAATAACCTCAGTTCCACCGGGACGTAAGTCGGGATGCGTGGTGGCACCTGCGAAGCACCATGCGCCCTCAGCATATGACAGTCGGACACCCAATAATGGGGTTTCTGAGATCGCGGCCAGACGACCGCACGCTTCCCGGACGCCTATCGACAAGTCCGCACCTATCGTTTCTTTGCCCACAACAATGACATTCTGATGGTTCTCGAATTCACCCAAAGCTGGGAAACGGTTGGCAGCTTCATCGCTGGATCCGTGTCTGCTAGATCTGATTAGGGGCTTCGTCTTCAAACCGGACACCTGGGCCATTTGCACCCATTCGGACCAGTGCCGGGCGCGACCAGCAAATGCACTCGGCGATGGAACGTTTAGCATGGGTCGAGGAAAAGCGTAAAGCCAACTGACGAGGAACGATACGACTTCTGCCGCCGCATAAAGTTGGTCGGTCTTCGCGGCTCGTTCCATGGGTCCCCAACTGGGTATCTTCCGCAAACGATTCAGTACTCCGGTCACAGTATCGCTCCGTACGACTGCATCGTTCTGCAGACGAACCTCAGATATGCTCGAACCACCCTCAGAAATGCGATGGATCCACCGTTGAGCTGAGGTGAAATCATCAGCAGTCAGAACTTCAAACGGAGTGAGGCCATAGTCTTGTAGCCGTGCCCTTGCCCACAAGGCCTCATCGTCGGACGGATCGCAAATCAGGAGCCACATCGCACTATCCCCGCGCTAACTCAATACAGTTTGGGTGGAACGGTCGTCATTCAGACCTAACTACACCATTCGTACATGACTACTCGTCGTTGGGTTGGTCGCGTCCTACTGGCGGCCGGTCTCGCCGCTCTATGAAGTGCTGCACTTGCGCCTCTGAATCCTCGACCTGCCGGGCGCTCATGGGTTCGTCCTGCTCCGACGCTGGCACATCACGGAAAAACGGGGATGCCTCGAACTGCTCGCCCTGATTGTCCCGCCCTTTCTCTATCATGGATTCCTTCATCGATTCCTTCACTGGCGGCCGTCCCTTCTCTTCATCCTTTTCCTTGTCCTTTTCCTTGGGCTTGGGCGCGAATATGCTGACGTTAAGCGCAAACAGGACGTCGGCTATTGGATTGGCATACGCAACGGAGCCATCACTAGTTCCGGCGAAAAGCAGGCCGACGATCCGTCGATTGGCGGAATCCACAAGCACGGAGCCGGAATCCCCGGGCAACATAAAGGCTGAGGGTCCGGGCCACGTGCTCTGCCCTATTCTTATCTGGTTCTTGAACTTTCTGTAGGTACCGTCGGATTCGACCAAGACAAACGAAGCATCAACGCTTTCAACGGTCCCGTTTGTCAGCCCCGTCCTGGCGCCCCGCTTTCGGACCGGCCACCCTACTACTGCCGGCATGGTCGCGGGAGGAAAGATTGTCCCGATATCCTTGATGGCGTTGATCGCCGGGCGCGCGGTGTTTAGAAAGGCCACTGCGCCGTCAACATATTCAGTAATAGCCGAACGTGCCACAGTTGCGATCGTGTCGGGGGGGCATGTTCCTCCTAAGCCAGGTGGAGGCTGAGCCACGTTCAGGGGACTCGTGCTCGTGGTCCCTGCCACTAATACGTGCCAGTTGCTGAGCACCCCTAATCGAACTGTGCCGGGTGGTGATGCATTGTCCTGGACGATTGCCCCCAGGGTTCCAAAACCCGGGATTTGCGTGCAGGCGCCGCCGGCAATACCACCGAGGAGTGGATTGTAACGCACGGCATCTTGCGTGAAAATGTAAGGTCCCTCTTGACGCACATCCGTTGCAAACGGACCAAATGTCTTAGGAATTACTTGGTCTTCCTCGAGTTCGTCCTCATTCTTCTTTTTCTCTACGAAGACTATAATTGCAGGGATCTCGGTCGTCTCGTCTCCAACCTGTTTGTAACCAATGTCAACACCTGTAACGCCGGGACGCGCCAGGATTTCATCTTCTATCTGTTCTTTAATTCTTCTGATCGCATTAAACACTTGTATAACCTGAGCCTTCCGTTATCAAGCTCGACAAGAATACATATTTGGTCCGCCGTTAGCCCCGCGTTGATTATCGACCACATGAAATGCGCACGACCTTTCTCCACGCTCAAGGTTTGGAGAGAATCACGCGATTTGTATTGACCAAAAGATTCCGTTCTCCGCCCGGCTCCGGTTGTCCGGCAATGTGTGGTCCGGGTTTAGAAAATCCATTGGAAGATGCGCGAACAAAGTCACCGTCATCACCCCGCCATTGCCAAATGTAAAAAAGTACCGTGCCGGCATTCGCATCAACTATGGCAATATGCCTCGTGCCGAATTCCTCTGTCCATCGGCACCAGGGTACCCATCCGCTACCCACGTTAAGAGTTTGGCCTTGCGGTATTTGCCGGTCATATTTGTGTTCCTCCATATTTAGGAACCAAATGCTGCCGGTCCAGAAATTCGTCACGCTCTGAACTGGTGTTCCCGTACCCATCATTTCTCCTATAGGCCGTGCATCAATGAGTCCTGGTGCCATTTACGTGTTATCCCCACGCGTTGATGGCGGGGCGCCGTCGCCGAATGCGCCCAGTCGCAGGTACGACTCGAACCTGCCACATCATCTCTTGAGGCACGGTAGAACCGAATCGTCGTCAGTGGATCTCCGTAGCGGCAACAGTGGCATGATAGGGGCGCATGAGAAAACCCGTTTCACCGTCCCATATAATCTCCATATCCCACATGCCGCGGCGAACGCGCGCCGTGGGTAGGTGTGATGGATCGTAACTGTTGGGTGGGTATAGAGTCACTCCTTCGGGGAGAGGAATATTTTCTTCCCTGCAGTATTGAAGCGGGTCGCGGACAAAGTTCGATGCGCTGCTTCCGACATCGCTGAATTCGCTAATCGCATCAATGAGACGCCGATTGCGGGTGAGTTCCAGCACCACCTCGTGCAGTTCGATCTCATCTTCCGCAATGCGAATCCTTTCCCTAAGTTGAGCGATTTTAAGCTGATGCTCGATAACGTCCTTTTCGAGGGTGGCAAAAAGTGCGCTCCTACGTATGGCGATTTGGTACTCGCGCTCCAGAGCCATGGCTCCTCGCTCTCGCTTTTGTTAGTCCGGTAAGGGTCTGAATTTTTTCACGCACGCGTTACAGGATCGTTACTCATCCAGTTGTCCAACCGCAGGCCCTGGACCCTTCGAAGGCATGGTTACGGAAATTCGTTGATAGGAGCGGTGTCCGTCCGAGGGGAGTAGCCTCTGAACCTGTAGCTCGTGCAGTTGCGGGAAGTCGGCCGCGATTTTCTACGGGTGGTTTCGATGATGCCGTTGATTGCTTCGGTGGGTCCGTTGGAGGCCCCGTGTATGGCGAGGTAGGCCACAGTCCTGGTCGAAGGCCGCAATGTGCGCCCAATGCCGAGCGAATTCCGGGACCGGGCAAGGGCGGGAGCGATGAGAGCACTTCGTCGCGGGTCCCGTCACCGAGCCGATAGTTCGCAGTGAATCTTGTGGAGCTTCCCGGAGCACTGCCGGGCCAGGATGATCTCGTCGCCCGGGTCACAATCGTGAGCTTGTACAGGCCCACGGCCTGTCTTTCGACGCCGATCTGCAGGGTCCGGCGGATGCCGTATAGCGGATCGGCGCTAGCCTCCGCGGTGTCCGAGGTTGTCCTGC
Source organism: Arthrobacter sp. ES3-54 (assembly GCF_029504395.1). Lineage (GTDB taxonomy): Bacteria > Actinomycetota > Actinomycetes > Actinomycetales > Micrococcaceae > Arthrobacter. Next base: position 652,044 of record NZ_JAQFIF010000001.1, on the reverse strand, counting down.
CGGACTCGGCGGCTGATCTCATTGACTTGGGCTGAGCCGACTTCGACGACATGGAACGCACCCAGGAGTGTGATGGCGGTGGGGAGTCCGTGAGGGTTGGGGTTCCGTAGCGGTGGAACGGTTCCACCGCTACGGTCCTGGTCGAATCCCCGCCGCGTTGATTGTGCCAGCCGGCATAGCCCTTCGCGGACCTGTCCGTCCCGAGGCCCCGCAGCCGGGCATTGACCATGCCGCCCTCGTCGCGGGTGTTGTCGACGATCCCAGTGCATCCCCCCGGCCGGGTGGACGGTCATGGGACCAGACATGCTCATCCACACCCAGGCTTCCACGCCCCTTAATCTGTCCGCTGCTTAATCTGTCCGCGGCTCCGATCCGCTGTCCGCTTCCGCCCAGACCGCACACCAGGGGTGTGCCAGGACACCCCGAGCTTTCAAGCCAAGACCGGAGGGGCCGCCATAAAGGGCAGTCGACATAAAACACGGCAGGCAAACGGCCAGGGACGGAGGAGCCGCGCGGAGCCGGCACTGGATCCCACCGAGGCTCCGCCAGCGGGCGCCGGAAGCAGTGTCCTTGGGCGTGGCCCTGGCCGCCCGGCTTCGGGAAGGGCCGTGGCAGGATGGGGTCCATTATGGACAGGCGGTTGCGGCGCTCTCCTGACGCGGAATGGGTGCTGATGTACCGGCTCGGACTGAGCCGGCAACGCATCGCTGCCCTCGTCCGGGTTCCGCCGGCCGCCGTCGGATACCACCTTGGCCATCGCCCGCCGCCAGGAGCCCGGACTCGAGGCCGCACACCAGGCAGCCGACGCCGCACGCGTCCCCTCCCCCTCTCCCAAGGACCTCGCCCGCATGGACGAGGTCATCGCCTGGATCTCGGCTGAAGGCCGGCTGCCTGCTGGCCGTTCTGCCGACCGTGAGGAAAGAGCCATAGCGCGGTGGCTCTCGGATCGCCGGCGCGAAGCAGCCGAGGGGACCCTCGAGCCGGCCCACCGTGACGGTCTGCCCAGGTGCCAGGGTGGCAGGAAACCCGCAGGGAATCCAAGGACGAAGCCCGCTGGCACCGCCGCCTCGCCCAGCTCGCGGCCCACCGCGAGGAAGGCCCCGACTGGCCCCGCCAAGGAGTTGGTGGATTCGCTGCCGGCGCTTGGTTGGGCATTCACCAGGTTCCCCATAATGTCGTACACCACCGGAGGCAGTTCTACAGTGTGGTCAACCTTTTCCGTGATCCTGGCCTTCAGCTTGTTGTACTCGCGAATAGCTCCAAGCTTGTTGGTGAAGTCGGCGTGCTGCGTGATGAGGAACAACAGCTGTTTATCGACGTGCGCATCATTGAGTCCAGCCTCGTCCAAGAGCTGGTTGATTCTCGCCGCGACCTTGACATTACTCAACAGAATTCTTCCTGCTGGAGCTTATCGAGCGCTTTACTCTTTTCATCAGCCACAGATTGGGGTTCCTTGATATGCCCGAATTATAGCATTTCCTGTTTTGGTCGCTGATAGCATTGCTCCATGACGGAAAAATGGGAGTACATGCGGGTCGGTCTATTTAGAACGATTGCCAATGAGGCCATGCGGCAAGGTGATTCAGTTCCTGGATTTTATGGAGCGACTTATGCGGCGGAGCAGCAGAGGCTCATCAGTGAGGCGCATGACCAGGTCTGGACAGAAATACAGCAAGCGGGCGAAGATGGCTGGGAAATGATTGGACCGATGACTGTGGTTGTCGACTACTACCTCGGAAGCCCGCCCGAGTCGACCAAGTACGTGGTTCTGAAGCGACGGATACAAGCTAACTGACAATTTCCGCCCTGGTCTTGATACGAGTTTTCGAGTAGTACGTCTCCACGAGTCCGGCAGCGTCAGTCAGCTGCAGGTCGCACTCGTAGTCCCCGCCAGCGTCCGGCAGATCCCCAGTGACGAAGCGGTACTTGCAGAGGCCGGCCGCGGCGTCAGTGACGGTGCAGGTCTGATGCGCCGTGTTCGTGATGGTGCTAGTAGTCAGCGAATTGATGCCGAACTTCACCGTGTAGCCGGTTAGGTCTACGACCTCCCCCGCCCTGCCACGGCGATGACCTTGCGTAATAGGAGCAACAGTGACATCTAAAAGCGCCCGCTGCGCCGAACCGGCGTATGGAGTGTCTCCGGGCGATTGTGATGTCGGGTGATTGCCATTGCTCACATAATGCGGCAAGTGACGTTAACCGGCAAGCTCATTAGGCGTGAGGATATTTTCCACATAATCCTTGGCGCCTTGAGAGGACTTATGTAGGCCCTTTTCCAGTGCGGCACTCACCCATGGGGAACCCTTGACTCCTATGGAACGGTCGAACGACTCCATTTCACCGCCCGGAACAATGTGGACCCGCATAGCGTCAAGAGACTTTAGCAATCGTTCGCAGGCCGAATAGGGGTCACCCGCGGGAACCGCTGACATGCCGTGCTTCTTAAGGTCGTCCCACAGGTGTCCTTCCTGCACTGGACGAGCAAAAGCGACAAAGTCTAAGTTCATCTCATTGGTCCAAGAGCCCCCGACGGACTCCACAATCCCGCAAATTCTGTCTTTGCGGTTCAACACGTCAAAGTCACCGAAGGCATGCGTTTCCACTCCGAGTTGCAGCATGGACTTCGCCAGCGCAGCAATGCGGTCCTTCCCGCCGCTCGGAACCAGGAGGATATCGTCGGCTTGTGATCGGCGATTCGTCTCGACAGCCAACTCATCGAGCACCGCCCCGTAGAAGCGGCAGTCTGCGTCCGATTCGCAGATGGCCACCCTGCGGTGGAACAGACCCTGCAAGACGTTGGAGTATCGAAGTACCGGATCAGCCCATGTAGCCGCGATGTCGCTGGGCGGCAGTTCGTGGAATCTGTTGATGCTTCCGTTCCGGACGATTCGCACAATCCGAACGTCAGACTCGGCGCCTCCGCTGAGGAGCCCAAGCACAAAATCCCGGTTGTGCGTCGACACGATTACTTGCACATCGCGCTTCTTGGCTTGGATTCCTAGCCAACGCCCCAACGCCCTTGCTTGACCTGGATGGAGGAAGGCTTCCGGTTCGTCGATAAGAAGCATCTGTGAGTGTCCAGTCACGACGGCTAGGGCTAGTCCCAAGAAGCTTTTAACGCCATCACCCTGATCTTCCAAAGACGGCAGCGCAGCGACAGCGTCCGCATACTCGGTCGTTGGATTGTTGAACAGTGGAATTGGTACATCGACTTTGCCCATACGCAGCCGGACATCCATGTTCGCCCGATCCAGAGTTAGCCGCTCTCCGAACACCTCATGAGCCAGATCCGATAGCGCTTGCTCAAGTTCGCCGTCTCGGAAGACAAGATGAAGGGGGCTACTGGCGGGAGTTCCGGAACCGACGTGCCCCAAACTAGCGCTCGCGAACGACGAAAGACTTCCGGCACTCCAGTGCTTCAGGAAGAACTCCCAAGCTCCCCCAAGGGAATTCGGATGAATACCGAAGAGTGCCCTAAAGGTATCAGGGGCTATCTGAGTGCTGCCGCCCATTGGAGAATACGCCAAAGTTCCCGGTTGGTGGGCAGGCGTGGAAACCGCAGTTTCGGCAAGAAAAGCGCTGCTCTCTTCCAGCAGGAGCTGATTAGCCTTTTCCAGCTGCAGCTCGCGTAGTACGACGACGTGACCGTCATGGGAGTGCATGCGGACGGCTATGTCACGCAAGGTCTGAGACTTGCCTGCGTTGTTACCCCCGACGAGGCAGGTTACGCCAGATTCGGAAATCTCTACCGAATCACCGGCATTGGACTCAAGTGTCTTTATCCTCACGCGAATTGTCATGAGACCACCTTATGGTGTGCCACCGACACTTCGGGATGACACCCAATGGCGCTAGAGCACCGTCACGTCGTCGCTGCCCAGGCTCGTGAAAGCGATGTCCTCCTCGATCACGCCCAGGATCGTAAAGAGCAGGCCCGAAGCAGTGGCTGACGACACGTTGAACAGAAGCAGCTCATTATGAGCCAATCCCCTAGTGCTGCCAATAGTTGCCTGAACCACACTCTAGTATTTGAACCATGTCCTTCACCTATACCTCGGCCGACCTGGCGAAAATCGACGCCACGATTCCCGGACGTGCCGCAAGCGCTGACCTGCTAATCGTTCCTGGTGTCGAAGTCAAAAAGGAAATAGACGTGGAGGTGGACAGCGAAGTAGCCGACATCGAGGCCGCCCTCAAGCTAGCCGTCCTAGTGGGCGCCCCTTTTATTAGCGTCACAGCCACGCCGTTCTCGGTCGACATGACCAGGATTTACTTTGAAACAGAACACGGCGAAGAATTGCCGCCGGCAGCAGAGCGGATTCTGAAGGCTGCCGACAAGCACGATGGAACGATGATGTCCCTCACGGTGAACTGGATAGCGCAAGGCTTAGCGTATGAGTGGTGCGCCCGGTGCGACTGGGCTGGGGACCTGATGGAGAAGGTAAACGCCGTACTTGAAAACGCTGAGGCGGAATCGGAAGCCGAGCGGGAGGAACGCTTGAAGGAGTACTACTCCAACTACCAAGCAGCAGTGACGGCTTTGGCCGAGTCTCCCAAATACCGAGGTGAACAGGTTGGCAAGCGACGACATGTCGCACCGTCCATCATTGCTGAGGCGGGGCTAGATGAGATCCCCGAAGTCATACTGACTCGGCAAATCATGGCTGATGCCAACAAGATCGTGAACGCCAAAGTTTATGAGTTCGAGCAAGACTTCCGTGCCCGTAAATCCGAGCTTGCCGACGAGCTGACAGCCTACCCAGCTTGGCGGACGGTCTACACCAAAGCCAAGCGCAAGGATGCCGCGATCAAGTTCCTGACGAAGAAAGCCGATGGCTACAGGCTGAGCACCGACTTAGCGGAAGAAATTAGTGAGGCTGCGGCCAACCCGGTGTACGTGTCTCGCTACTAGACATCATGGCCGCGTTACAGGCGGCTAAGAATTTCCGCCTTCTTGGCGTCGAACTCAACCTGAGTAACGTGTCCTGCATCCAGGAGCGCTGCCAGCTTTTCAATCTGCTGCAGCGGGTCTACTTCGACCGGCGCAGCGCCTACCTCTGGACCGCCGATGGCGGCGCGGATTGCAGCCGCCAACTCTTCGAAGTCCTTGGTAACCTTCTTGGCGAAGAGGATGGAATTTTCGTCCTTGGCGATGTCGTTATTCCTGCCCACACCGCTGATCGAGCCGGCGCTGAACTTCTTGGCGTGTTCCCCGCTGATGGACAACTGAACGTATCCAAGGGTCATGGAAGTGGCCGGCTTGTACTGGACCGCGCCGATGCTACGAATCGGAATCGACTTAGACCCGCTGCCGAATCCATGCGAGGCCTTAGCCAGCAAGCCCTCTCGGGTGATCGTGACAAATTTGCCGTCGAATGACATCTGGCCGCTGCGACCCCTTGCTGAAATTTCCATCTTGGTCCCCTGTCTGGTGAGGGCGTCTGCCTCTGGAGACAACTTAGCCGCTCCCGGCGGCAAAAGACGCTAAAGCGCGGGGAACGCGCGTCGGCAACTTGCGCCTCTAGCGATTACGAGTTGGTTATGAGAGCGTCGCTGCATAACAGTAAGGCACAGGGTGAGGAGGCTACCGATGACTGACTCAGATGCACACGACCAAGATGCTGACAGCGACTACGAGGGAGATCCCAGGATATTTTTGAGGTTCCGAGGACGCGGTTATGATCTCAAGGGATTCACCCAGATGATTGAGGGCATTGAAGCTCTGGTTGTCCTTCTACTTGCAGATTCAGAGGGCCTCGACTTCGAAGAGGGTGCGAATGGTGAGCGCGCGCTTGACGAGGCTTCCGTTGAGAAGTGGTACACCAGGCAACGGAATATCACCGCCAAGCGCATTGACGTTTGGGAGGTTCGTCTGAGTAGCCCACTAGAGGTTGTGCTCTATGTGGCCGCCATATCTAGCGTCCTTACCGTAATGATCCAGCAGTGGATGAACGTCCGGGACAAGCACACTGCAAGTCGGAAGCGGCTCGCCAAGACCAGGCGTGACGAAACGGAGTCCGAGCTCGAACAGTTGGCGCACAAGTTCTTGGGCGATGTGATCTGAACCGTCCCGGGAATCATGCCGCCTGTTTGTTGGCGGCGTCGTCGGGTAACGAGCCGGTTTTTCGAGCATAGTATGCCTGCTCGAATTCCTCGGGCGTCTGGTGACCGAGGGCAGAATGCAGGCGTTGGTTGTTGTACCAGTGGACCCACTCGAAAACGATCTCCATCACGTCGGTTTCGGTCTTCAACGCCCCCGTGCGGAACGGTGAATCCTTCGCGACGGCCTCGTTCTTGAACAGCCCCATCACGGTCTCGGCGGCGGCATTGTCATAGGCATCACCGACGCTGCCAATGGACGGCTGCAGGCCCTCCAGTGCCAGTGTGTCGGTGTACCGGATGGAGGTGTACTGGCTGCCCGCATCGGAATGATGAATCAATCCCGCCGATACCGGGCGTCCGGTGTGCTCCCGCCGCCACAGAGCCATCTGCAGGCAGTGTTCGACGAACGCCGTGTCCTTGATGGTTGAGGTTTCCCAGCCGACAATCGCCCTGGAGTACAGGTCGATGACCAGGGCAACGTAGACGAATCCCGAGTACACCGGGACATACGTAAAATCCGTCACCCAGACCCGGTTCGGGGCCGGGGCGGTGAAGTCCCGGTCCAGCAGGTCGCCGGCGCGGCGGCCGTCCTTGCCAGGGACCGTGGTGCGGGTCTTGCGGCCCCGGACCAGGCCGTTCATGCCCTCTTGACGCATGAGCCGGTCCACGGTGTGTTTGGAAGCTTCCTGGAATCCGTTACGGCGCAGCCACTGCGTCATCTTCCGCCGCCCGTAGATGATCTCGGGCCGGGGCCGTCCCTTCACATCAGGGACTTTCAAGCTGCGCAGCGCGTCGGTGATTCGTGCGTCTTCGATGGTGCGCAGGGCTGGCAGGCGCTTCTTCCACGCCCGGTAGGTTCGTGCGGCGACCTGCACGCCCTGCTCCCGCAGGACGGCGCAGATCGACTCGACCGCATAACCAACAGCGCGCATTTCGTCGATGAACCGACAGATCAGCGGCGGCGAGGGTCGAGCTCCCTCGCGAAGAAAATCGAGGCCTGTTTCAGGATCTCGTTGGACTCCTTCAAGTCCCGCACCTCAGCCCGAAGCCGCTTGATTTCCTCCAGCTCGTCACTGCTCGGACCGGTCTCCTCTCCGGCATCGACCTGCGCCTGGACAACCCAACGGCGCAGCGATTCTGCACCGACTCCGAGCTTCGGCGCGAGTGCCTTACAAGCGGCATAAACAGACGGGTACTCGGGCAACCGGTCCAGGGTCATGCGCACTGCACGGTCACGGACCTCGGGAGGGAACTGCTTGGGCATAATCACTATCTTTCTCAAAGAAGATAGCGGCATCAAACCCGGGACGGTTCAATCTCAGGGAAAATTCCTCCTGAGGTTGCGAAAGAGATTCTCAAAGACCCGACGATTAGAAAAGCAATAAATCGAGCGACCAAGCCAATGAAGCACTTAGAAAAGGTGAGGGCTGACCGCGTGGGCGATTCCGAGAGATAGTCCCCTTATTGTCGGATGAGAAGCTGCCGCAGTCTTTCAACTAGCTCAAGTCCATGAGTGGAGAATACCTTAAGCAGTCAGTGATAGCCTTTAAACATGGCAACCAAAACTTACACCCGGCTTCTCGATGACCTCGATGGTTCCGACGCCGATGAAACTATCCGCTTTGGTATCGACGGTGTCACCTATGCTATTGACCTCAATTCCGACCACGCTTCCGAACTCCGCGACTTCCTGAGTCGCTTCCAGAATGCCGCTCGGAAAGAGGGCGGCCCAACAAAGCGCCAGACCAGGTCCGCTAGTGGAATCGATACGAAAGCTGTCCGGCTCTGGGCGGCAGACAAAGGTATCCAGGTCAACACTCGCGGCCGTCTGCAAGCTGACGTAGTGGAGAAATACCTAGCTGCACACTAAATATCGGTAGCGACAAACAAAATCAGGGACGAGAGCTGAGATAGCTTTTGTCCCTGATTTGTTTAATTGCCTCGCCTCTCCCCCGTGCCTCACGCTCAATACATGAGAAAGCTTTTGATTGCTTTAGCCCTCGCCCTGGGGCTGGCGCTCGGCAATATCAGTGCCGCTGGTGCTGTCTCCGGTGGGTGGTATGACGAGAACTGGCCCTATGGGCCGTACGTGGATCTCGACCGGACTGACCAGGGAGCCGTTGCCTCTGGCGTGTCCGGTGGGGTGGTTTCCGGTATCTGTATCGGGACTACTGGCTGGGCCTGCCCCATCGCCTCGGCCGTCGTGGGAGCTGCGGCGTTCTACATCGCGGTGAACGGCTTCTGCCCGGATAGGCTGAGAATCTATCCCAACTACCTGTTCAGCTACCCGATGAGGTGCGTGTCATGAGTCTTCGTCAGCAGGATAAGCGCGGGATACTCATCGGCCTCATGGTGGGGCTGATCGTCTCCGCGGGCGTGGCGTCTAACTCTGGGACTCCGGTGCTGGCGTTCGTGATGTCGGCGGTGACGGTGGTGCTGGTCGTCGGGCTGATTGGCCTGGTTCTGGGGCTAGTTCGGCGCTAATCGCTTGTATACCCAACACGCGACATCGTAGATGGCGAACCCGCAGATAAAACCCGCGAGTCCCCACCAAGTCTTATCTGCATGCCCTAGAAGCCATCCGATAATGCCGAAGTAATACTTCACTTCGCCTCCTGCAACAGCTCAGGGTTCTCGTAGATGTTGCCGATGACCTCGATGTCATATGGTTCAGCTGTCTTCGTGTCGTAGTCCGTAAGGGGCTGGTAGACGTGGGAGTTGTTTAGTGCCCAAGGTCGATGTAGCCGGCGCGGCTCAGCACGCCCATTTGGAAGCGCAGCTTGATGACTTGGATCTGGTTCCAGAGGTTGTTCATCGGGCACCTCCGGTCATGAGAATGGCCGTTACTGCCAGTGCGAAGTAGGAAGCAGTTACGAATACGAATACTTTCAGCCAGGTGAACACAGCTTTCCGGGCAGAACGCAGGAGGGTGAATTGGCACAACGGGGTTGTTTGGTCATTTGGTTGATCGCCTTGTTTATAGTAAGAATTATAAAGTAAGCGTTATCAAACTACAATACTTTTATTTGCTATCTGGTGGGCGACCACTTATGCACAGGTGGATATTGCTGGGGATTAGTTCTCTGGCAATTACATAACCGGAGTGCTAAATTGTAAGAAGACTCCCGGCACGCAGTTGGTTTGATCGCCTTACTCCGCCGGGAGTTTTGTGTGTCGCAGCAGCGGCCGAGGCGCGGCGTGGCGGTTTTGCGTCTGCCCCACCCAGTAGAATCCAACTCAGGTTCATGACTAGGAGTTGGGTTGCACAGAACAGAAGAATTTGAGAACGTTTTCTTTCCTGAGGGCGTCCTGCGTGAAGCCGTGGGGATCATGGAAGAGCGCACTGGACAGAAGGCACAATGGCGAGACGCTGGCATCACGGATGGCCTGGTCGAGTGGGGGTTCGATTCCGAGACGGAGTTCTTCGCTGAGTACGGTCAAAGTCTGACCTCGTTGCGCATCCACGCCGATGTCTTCACCGACGGTCCGAGTGACTTCGTGGATGTTTCCGGCCCCCTGATTTCGATCTACATTTTCCACTCGTACGGGCGTTGGAGCATTCAGGTCACTGCGAAGAACCGTAGAGACTTGCTCGCACCCTTCGCTGCGTTCAGGAACAACCTGGAGAAATACACACTCCCCGCTCCCCCTCCACCGCCACAGCCTCCGCTCAAAATCTTCATCGGTCACGGTCGCTCCCAGGACTGGCGCAACCTCAAAGACGCGCTGCACGAACACCACGGCTACGACGTGGAGACTTTTGAGACTCAGCCTCGTGCGGGCTACACGATCCCCGAAGTCATCGAGAGCATGGCGCACGGCAACGCCCTGGCCCTCCTAGTTGTGACCGCTGAGGACGAGCAGATTGACGGCTCCGTCCGCGCCCGCGAAAACGTGGTTCACGAGGTCGGCTACTTCCAGGGACGGCTGGGCAACAAGCGCGCCATCCTCATCATGGAGGACGGCGTAAACGAGTTCTCTAATATTCACGGCATCGTCCACCTACCGTACAAGAACATTCGCGAGGTTGAGGGCCAGGTATTGGCTATCATCAAACGGGAGTTTCCGCATCTCGCCAATGGCGCAGCATCAGCACGCCAACACTAAAAGGGACGACGTGCGCAAATTTCTTATCTATCTATACCGAACATTCTTAGTACTAGTCGTTCTGCTGAGCATCCTAGCGATCGTTATCAACGGTACAAGTCTGCTTCAGGGGCCAATGTCGGAAACCGCTCCAAATGCAGCCGATTGGATGAGTGCCATATCCACTTTTTGGGGTGCGGTGGCCGGCGGGATTGGTGCCATCGGGACCGCTGGCGCTCTTCTAATCGCGGCCTTCACCTACAAGCACCAGGTGGACGAAAGAAACCGGGTCGAGGCTGAGAGACGGCGCAAGGAGTGGGACCAGCGTTCGGCGGAGGCTCGGAACGTGGCGATTTCCTTCGACGATAAATCAACTAAAGGCCAGATGGAATGCGTTGTTCACAATCGTGGTGACGTGCCGTTAGATTCAGTTCTGCTGGTTTTCGACTACACGGAGGGCAAGAACAGCATCTGGGAGGTACGGTCTGTTGGCCCTCTAGGGCCTAAGACCGACTCGAAACCGCTAAAAATCCCCTCGCCGGCCACCGCGAACTCGCACTGCACCTTCCGGGACACCAAGGCTAGGACCTGGAACCTGTACTTCGATGGGCGGCTTGAAGAGCAGGCCCCGGACACAAAGGGCCCGTTTTCCCCGAAGCACCCCTTACCCCTATAGGCGCTTCGCTTGGGGGTCGGTCCTGACTTACATATTTTCTTAGCCTGAATATTCAGGCGGCTCTTGTTAGCTACTCTCCCGCGTTCGAGTGGTATTCGTCCACTAGGTCGGTGGCCTGAAACGCCAACCGTCCCCTAAGAACGAAGCGCCACAATCCGCGTATCCAGCACGACCGGACCGCGAGGCCCCGGATCAACACACCAGGAAGACCCTCCGCCATGGGGAAGATGAAAGGCAATCGCCTCAACACTGCCGCCAACGTCGGCACGTACCTCAACACTCTCGAGCAGACCAGCATCCAACGGACCCTGGCCCAACAAGGCGCCATCCAAGCTCACCTCGCGGCCGCGCAACTCGCCCAGATGCAACACCAGCAATACCAGCAGCTCACTCACTGGGCCGACGGCGAAGTCCAAGCCGGACGCCGCACCCGGGAAGACGCAGACGCGTACGTCGCCCATTACTGGTACAACCACATGCACGCGATCACCAAGGCCAATACCCGCGTCGTCTACGGCTTCGGAGACACCCTGAGCTCCCTGTTCCCCTCCGGTGGCCCTCACCTTGGCTGGTACCCGGACCCGGACATGAGGGGCTGGGCCAGGTACTTCGACGGGCAGTGGACTATGCAGACAGCCACTGTCGCTCAGGCCCGCGGGATCATCCGGCAGGAAGCCTTGGATGCCAAAGCCCGGCAGCAGGCGGCCACCCAAAAGGCAGCTCTCGATGCGGATCCCCGCGAGATCTGGAACGCCAACCCGACCGTCTCCCGGGGCGAGCCCAAGCCGATCGAATCCGACCCGCACGATCCGGCCGTCATGCAGGCCCCCGAGCCCGCAGCCCAGGCAACCCCTCCCCCGAAGGGAGAGCACCCCACCCTTTCAAACGAGGCGCACTCTGTCACCACCTATGGGCCCGGTACTAGCATGGCTCTTGCAATCAGGAGGCAGTGATGGCCATATCAACCAGCGCAGCTCGTCGCGACCTTGTCCGTCTCATCGAGCGCGTCAACTTTGACCGCACCGAGATCGAGATCGTGTCAAAGCGTGGATCCGCGGTTTTGATGTCGAAAGATGCGTACGACGCCCTGGTGGAAACAAGCTATTTGCTCCGCTCCCCTGCGAACGCGCACCGCCTCATGTCGGCTGTGCAATCTGTCCGTGACCCGTAAGGGCAAGCACAAAGTTTTCGGAGCCGTGACCGGATACGCGTAGCTAGGACTGCCTGTGAAAACTTCGTGCACGTTCAGAGCCGGCTCTGAATACCGGCGGGAATCCGCACTGATGGTCGCGGCCTCAAGCACAACCGCCTACGTCCAGTTCGAGGAGCTAGCCGGCCCCGCGAGTTTGGCCTGGGAAATCGCCATGCCCACGCGGCCTGGCGATCGGCGGCAGCTTCCTCCCGGTCAAACGCTTCAACTTCGGCGAGCTCTCCCGGCCAGTTGTTCGTCTAGGGTGACTTTCAGCCGAGCCGCGAGGGTTTCGCTGCCCAAAGTGGGCGAACAACTGGATGCTGTCGACCCGCATCATAAGTCCTGAGGGTGGACATCGCCGCCCGTTCTCGCTGCTGGTTGTTTACACTGTCGTCCGACATAGACGAAGCGTCCCGCGGCCGGGACCTGGAACACCGCCAGCACTCCTCCGTGAGGCATTTAGGCGGCGTAACATTCAGCACAAGCCGCTTAATATTTCAAAGGAGCATAAGAGGTAACGTTCTAATTTGCCAAAGCTGTTCATAAATCAGCCAAGCGTGCTGACTGGTGGGTAGCTCTTACCTAGCGGAACGGTTCTGTTGTCGGCGAGCAGATCACGATTAAATGCGGTACCGGAGATCACCGCTTCAACTGCGTCCGATTGATCCACATAGAGTGTGCATCAATGAAAGGGGCGTACGTATGAACGATTATGAGGCTTTGGGTTCGCCGTTGCTGTGCGAGGCATTTAGCGACTTCCCGGCGAACTCGGTTTGTTGCCACAAACCAGCTTACTTTCTCCTGGATAGGGTCGCGGATACCCCATTACCTGTGTGCTCGGAACACCTAGGGCCTCTCCTCCAACATGGGGTGAATATCCCTTGGCCGCCAAAGATTGACTGGGTAGGTCTTGGCGAAAAACCTCCGAACTCACTATCGCCTGAAGAAGCTGAGGCTCGAGAGGCGCGGTTTTGGTCGTACATCGTTGATGACCTCTGACCGGACTGATTTTCTGCCCGCGCGTCTACACCCAGTCTGGGGGAATCACGACAGCGAGTCCCGAACGTCTGCGGGATCGGTTGCAGCTTGAACGCGGCGTCAATCTGCGCCACCAGGCGATAAAGGATACCGGCACGAGCACAGCCAAGACCTGCCCTGCAGTTCGACAGGCCACCGCCCCACCAGGTTCTCGGCTCTGAGCTCATTGACCGCCGTTACCCCTTGATCCCAGCTTCCTGGGGAACCTGCGGCACTGGGTGGTATCCGTTCCTCGGTGGTGAGGCGCCTCCACGCGTCGAGTTGTCGGCCCATACAACGCACCCATCATCTTCGGACGTGGTGGATTGTCGGGGGCAAACGCCCGCCCGTCTCAGCACGACGGAGCCTACTTCAATGTCGGAAGCCTTGTTTGGGCTAGTCCTTTCACGGCTTCGGGGGTCGGCCGGCCCCGTTCCTCGTCCAGGACAACCCTCAATTGCGCGGCCCGAATTGTACGACGCAAATAGCGAGCCACTTCTCTCCGTGATGCTGGATCCGTCCGAAGCTTCCCCTCAGGCGACCTCAGGGCATCCAGGGGTGACGGCATCGGCGGCATCGTCAGCTGCGCCAGTCGTACCACCGCGTCTGGCGTCTGTCGTCCCCGGACCTCGTCCAGGGCGACCCGGAGTTGGGCCGCCCGGATTCCGCTCCGAATCCGCAGTATGGTTTGTTCTCTGGAGGTCCCGTTCTCGTCATCACTGGCGGCCATCGGCTCGCCCCTCTCTGCCCGCTGCGTCCATGATTGCAGAGCGGGCAACAACCGCCAAGAACCTTGAAGATAGCCCGCATCCGTCCGGACCCAGTCAGGACAATGTGTAGCCCTTTTGCCCGCGGTCCCGCCCGTCACCAATCACCACGGACGTCCGCGGATTCACGACCACCACAGGTCCTGCTGGCCAAGATTGGGCCATTTTTGGCCAGCCAGTGGCCAGGATTGGGCCAGAGGCGGGGAAGCCGCGTCTTTCCGGCCATTTTTGGGCCAGAAATGGGCCAGAACTGGCCACATTTGTCCCCTCAAAACAGCCCAATGCAATTCTGGACCACATCTGGGCCATAGTTGGGCCAAATCCGGCCCAAATGTGGTCCAGCTACTCTTTTGGCCGCCCGGCGGCGCTGATTTCGCTCGTCCCGGTCCGGATCCGGTGCGTTCCCCGGCCATTCTCTGGCCATTTGTGGTCAATTTCTGGCCAGATACGGGCCGGGATTGGCCACACCCTTGCAGCCTTCGGGCTGCATTTCTTTTGCATCTCCGGCGCCCTGGCACCGCGCTGGCGGAGGCTCTGTGATAGATGCTGATCGACCGCGGCGGAGGGAGTCCTTGCAGGTGGAAACCATGCTGCCGCGACACCGGGGCAGCTCTTCTGCGACGGCTCTGAACCATGCCCAAACCATCGGCCCAGGGCCGGCAATCACCGACGGAGCCGTGGCTGCAACGATGCCGAGGCGGTCGCTGGCGGACCAGCCACTGTCGCAGCTCCGCGGCGACCGGATAATGGCGTGTGAAGCAGTCCCTGGCGGGCCGGGAAACCCTAACGAGCAAAGCGCCATGAGCTGCTGCTGCGCAGCGCCTTCGGTGTCACCGTCGCACCGTCTTCGTCCCTCAGCCGGCACCCCAGTGGCACCTCGTATGGGACCGCTGCTCCTTCGTCACAGCGCCTGCTGGTTCGAGAATCAAAGTCGGGGACTCCGTCCCCTTTTTGGGCTCTGGAACGGTGTCCACTCCTCCGTCGGGACCCCTCAACGCGGCTTCGCAGCACCCTGTCCACGCGGCGTCATGCGCCTTGAAAACGCGTGGACAGCAACGAGCCCAAAACCCGCGGAATGACGCGCCAGTGTCAACCCAGTGTCCACGCGTGGACAGTGAAAATGAGTGGGTTGACACAACAGAGTTGACACGTCGATCCCGAGTCGGAAGCTGCAGACAGCGTTCCTACCCGGCGTCACACACAGTGAAATCCGGTCGGAGCCAAAACGCCCAGAACCCACGGAAACTAGCGCCACCCGTCCCGACCCTCCTACCGGTAGGAGCCATAAATGGTCGGGTCGGAGAGGTGCGGTCGGCGCTACTTTCCGCTGACGTACCAGCAGAAAACCCGTCGATCTTCCGCTAGAGCTCCAGATACGACGGAATGAGGAAAAGGGCATAAGGGGAACTGGCACCGCGCTTCGCTTCAGCGGTCGGCGCAGCCGACGATCCTTCGGTCGCTGCGCTCCCTTGCCCCACCAACGCTGGCGCGTCGTTGGGGTGCCCCTGGAGCCATCGCTGACGCGAGTGGCTCCAGCCCCCGGTGACCGCTGTCGCGGCCGCCGGACAGAGAGCCGCTGTGACTTCGTCCCAGGCGTCTCTGAGACAAGCAGCAAGACAATGCAGACGCCCCGCGGCCCCCTGTCGACTGGAGCAGCGTGAGGGTGCCGTTCGGCACACCCTCGCCGAGAACAATCTGCGCGGCTTCGGCTGTATGGCGGTCCACGCACGTAAGACACACTGCCCGGTCGGCCACCCCTACGACCAGAGCAACACCCAGATGAAGAACGGTGCTCGTCGATGCCGCACCTGCATCTACCGCGAGAACCGTCTCTATCGGGAGAAGCAGAAGGCCGGGGCATTTGAACATGAGCGTCAATCCGAGCTTCAGCCGGCCTGAGTCAGACTGTCACGCCCGTCTGGGAGCTTTGGATCTGAGATCAGATCCAGAGCTCCCACCAGACCCCATACTCACCCGAACCATCCGTAAATCATTTCCAAAATGATTTCGGTAATTAATCCCACAACGTTTTCACCGAAGGACATGCCTCCGATGGCACCCATCAGAAGTTCCAGCCGACGCGAATACCCTGAGGTCCGCGCTGTTTCCGAGCTGGAAGTGACGCTCCCCATGCCCTCTCAAGAGCAACCGCGCAGCGGCGAAGACGGTCGCCTCCGATTACCGGCTCGGGGACAAGAGCAAGCCCCGGGACCTATCACCAGCAGGTCGATGACCTGGTCGCGGCTAATCCGGCAACGTCCACTTCATGCCTCTGCTAGCGCCTTAAGGCGCAGGCAGGCAGGTCGTCACTGCACTCAAACTTTTCAACGGCGGCCCAGCCTGCCTTTGCCGCCTAGGCTCGACAATCTTTGAGTTGGCAGGCCACGCCAAGGACAACCTCCGTAGGATTTCCCTTGATAGTGACTTATCGACGCTGTTTGGATCTGAGAAACTGGTGTCCTGACCCACCCGTGCGGCTCACCCGTGCGTGGGTGTTTGCCACCTTCTCACTTACGCTAATACGGCGTCCTTTGCAGGCGCAGCACGCGGTCGTAGCCGCGGGCGGTCAACACACCGCGTTCCAGTGCGTAGTCGAGGATGCGGGTGGTGGGGGCGTCGAGGCGGAGAGCCCCGCGCAGCAGCCGTCCCGGCACCTGCGCGTTGGTTTCCATCCCGAACGGCAGCAGCCGGTCCAGCTGGCGGCCCCGTGCCGCCCGGACCCGTTCCGCGATGCTGGCGGTGCCTTCCTCGGGTGCGGGCTGGCCGAAGCCGGCGAGCGACACCCGCTCGACTTCGAGCTGGATATCGACCCGGTCCAGCAGCGGCCCTGACATCCGGGCCTGGTACCGGCGGCGCATAGTGGGGGTGCAGATACAGTCCACCCCTTTGCCAGTAGCCTTGCCGCAGGGACACGGGTTGGCCGCGAGGACCAGCTGAAACCGGGCGGGATAGGCTGCTGATCCGGCGGAGCGGTGGATGACCAGCTCACCGCTTTCCAGCGGCTGGCGCAGGGCGTCCAGGACGCCGCGGTCATACTCCGGCGCCTCGTCCAGGAAGAGCACCCCGCGGTGGGCACGGGACGCTGCCCCGGGCCGCGGCAGCCCGGACCCGCCACCGATGATGGCCACTGCGGTGGCGGTGTGGTGAGGGTTCTCGTAGGGTGGCCGGCGCAGGAGCTGCACGGAGCCCGACGGCAGCGAACACAGGGAGTGGATGGCGGTGACTTCCATGGCCTCGATGTCGCCGAGGTCCGGCAGCAGGCCGGGCAGCCGCTCGGCGAGCATGGTCTTCCCGGCGCCGGGCGGTCCGGTCAGCAGCAGGTGGTGGGCGCCGGCAGCGGCCACCTCCAGGGCGTGCCGCGCCGCTGCCTGGCCGGAGACATCGCACATGTCCGGCACCAGCGCGGGACCGGTGTCTCTACCGGGGCCGTCCGCGTCATCGGGCTCGGGTTCAAAATCGAGCGCCAGGTCCTGCGGGTCCGCGCCGCAGTCGAATGCGAGCCGGGCCAGGGTGGCGTAGCCCCGGACCTGTGCGCCGGGGACGAGCTCGGCCTCCGCCACGTTGGCCCGGGCCACGACGACCTCCGGGTAGCCGGCCCGGACCGCGGCCATCACGGCCGGAAGGATGCCCCGCACAGGCCGCAGCCGGCCGTCCAGGCCGAGCTCGGCGATAAAGGCGGTGCGGCCCGTGGGCCGGATGTCGTCCGCCGCCAGCAGCACTGCCATGGCGATGGCGAGATCGAAGCCCGAGCCGCGTTTGGGCAGGGACGCCGGGATGAGGTTGGCCGTGATCTTCCGGCGGCTCAGCGGGATCCCCGAGTTCTGCGCCGCGGAGCGGATCCGTTCCTTGGCCTCGTTCAGTGAGGCGTCGGGCAGGCCCAGGATCACGAACGCAGGCAGGGTCTGGCCGATGTCGGCCTCGACCTCGACGATGTAGCCGTTGAGGCCCACGAGCGCCACGGAATAGGTCCGGCCCAGGGCCACCTACCCCACCCCCTTGAGGTGCTCGACGGCGGGCGCCCCGACGCCGTCGTCCAGCACGGCGATAACGTCCACGCGGCGCAGGGGCATACGCAGCTCGTGGTCCCGGCACCACGCCGACGCGAGCCGGTGGAGGCGGGCCAGCTTGTCCGCGCCGACCGCCTCGAAGGGATGCCCGTACGCAAGGGATCGCCGGGTTTTCACTTCGGCGATGACGAGGGCGTCGCCGTCAAGCGCGACAATGTCGATCTCGCCCTCGGGACAACGCCAGTTCCGGTCCACCACCCGCATGCCGAGCGATTCAAGATACCCGGCGGCGAGTTCCTCCCCGCGCCGGCCCAGCACATCCTTGGCTCTCATGCCACCAGCGTGGGGTACCGCTACTGACGAACACAGGGCACACTTCGGCTATGTGGAAACTTCCCCGAAGCGCGGGCCGGAGGCCCCTGGTCCGGGCTGTTCGAGGTCTGGCCTAACTTGGACCGCCATTTTAAGAACGACAGCAAGGCCAATGCCATCTACAAATGTTCCGTAAGCAGATAAAAAGACTACGGAGATGATGAACGCCGGTATCCGGCATCAAGCTGGACTGCGGATCGAATAATTAAGGCCTGAAGGGAAGAACCGCAGGAGGAACAGGAATGAAAGTACTTTTCCTCGATGTTGATGGAGTCGTCAACCGCGTGGGTACGAGACAGCGCTATCGCGGATTCATGGGCATCGACCCTGTCCTGGCATTTAAGGTCGGCAAGATCATCCTCGACACTGATGCAGCCGTTGTCCTTACGTCCACATGGCGGCACTTCCTAGGCGGCCGTGAAGAAGTCGACCGGCACGTCTACAAGACCTTTGACGTTACTCCGACAGCCGACACGGGTTTTCGTGGCGAGGAGGTGAAGATGTGGCTGGAGCAGCATCCGGACGTTACCCGCTTTGCCATTCTCGATGATGACACCGATTTCTACGATGATCAGCCGTTATTCAAGACCAACTGGCAAACGGGAATCACTGACGAGGTTGCGCAGCAGGTAACCGAGTATCTAAACGGCAAGGAGAAACCTCAAGAGTGAACAGCTACCAACCAACGAAGAGAATCTAGACGATCAGCTTCAGGGCGTTCTTGAGCTGGGCAACTAGTCCGTACGGGACTTGCCCTACCTAGTAGACCTAAACAACGCCGATGAGCGGCCAGAAGGCACAGTTCGGCTATGTGGAAACCTGATGGCCCGATCCCGGTGGAAGACAAGGGTGATCGGTGAACGGCTGCAAGCCGAGGGAACCTGCTGTCGGCACGGACCTTCCGAGAATTGGTCCCAGCAAGGCGCTGAATTCGTCATTTAGATGGTTCGTGTCGAAGTAGACAACCACTCCCCCGATCACCGCGTAGCAGTCTCGACGGTCGCAGAAGTGGTCCGTCAGGTCGATCAGGGAAACGCCGGGATTCCGAGCAGACCGTGCGGCCATAGTGAGCGGATCCTGCGGCTGCGCCACTGCCCGCGGAACAGCGCACTGGGCCGGATCGGCCTCATTCAAGGACACGCAGTCCGCGGCTCTCACTCCGGCATTCAACGGAGGGTCGGCCAGCACGTAGACTTTGGCGCCGGTATCCGTCCACTTCTTCCATGTCCGCTGGAACCCCTCGCCAAACTGCTGCCGTTCCGGGACCCCGGAGCCGTCGTCGACTTTTTCATCCCGGGCGAATGCGGACGAAAAGACGGCGGCCGGCCGGTCCTTGGCCACGGCGCCGGCAACGGCCGCGGACCAGTCCATGCACCGCCTCGCTTGGGCCGGGTCTGTTTTGCCCTCGTAACCAATGAAACGAACGTCAGCAACAGGGCAGCCGCCGAGCATGGCCGTCTTGACGAGCCAATGCCGCTCCCGGGCAAGGGCAAAGATGGCACCCTGCCACTGCTGGGCGTGGGAGTCCCCCACTAGCCAGACAACCTTGGGGTTCGGCCTGCCGGAGGAGAAATCACACGAAACGTGCGTCTTCGTTCCGCCCGCCATCAGGGCCGTGAGTGCAGCCCCGCATTCCGGCGCCACGTTCCAGTACTGGTTTGCCTCTGTCATGACGGGAACGGTGGCCGGCCCGAAGCGGCCAGGGCAGTGCGCGCCTGGTTCCATGGCCCGGGGTCCACGACAGGGCGAACGCTCTGCTGCGACGATAGCCCCCTCCGCGGCAGCGTTCTGGACCCCCCAAGCCCAGGTTTGGCCTGCCGCTATACAGCCGATGACCGCAATGCCTGCCGCCATCGCCAGGAAGCTACGGCGGTTACTGAGGGCCAGGATCCGGGCTTTCTGCCCGCGGTCTTCGACAAAGACCTTGGTGACGGCGGCCAGGGCAACAGCTACCAGTACGATTGCCAGCTTGTCCACCGAACTCAGCTGCCTGTCCAGCACGAACGGGGCAACAACAATAAGCGGCCAGTGCCAGAGATAGACCGAATACGAAATATTGCCAAGATACTGGACAGGACCCAGGGCAGTCACCTTGTCATGCACCAAGGGTCCGCCTCCCCCGCTGGCGATGACCAGTGCCGTCCCCAGCACCGGCAGGAGCGCGGCGACGCCGGGGAAGTCGGTCTGCTCGGTAAAGAGCAGACCGCAGAGCAGTATTAGGGCCAGCCCGAATAAGGATGCCGCGTTGGCCGCTGCCCGCCCGAAGGAAAGCCGGGGTCCAGCGACGGCGATCAACGCCCCGGCACCGAACTCCCATGCACGGACCGGGGTCGCAAAGTACGCCTGGTTGTGGGCGAACTCAGTCATCAGCACAGACACGATCAGGCTTAGGATGCAGAGCGCACCGATGCCCAGGCCAAGCACCAACTCCCGGCTCCGCTTCAAGCGGCGCGCGAGGAGGAAAAGTCCGAGCAGAAGCAGCGGCCACAGCAAATAGAACTGTTCTTCTACTGACAGGGACCAGTAGTGCTGGGCTACCGTAGCGGACTGCGTCGACGCCGAGTAATCGACCGACTTGGCGGCCAGCACCCAGTTTTCGCCGTACATGGCGGTAGCCACGATTTCCTGGGCCGTGGCCGGCCAGCGGGAGAATGGAAGCCAGATCATGACCGCGGCACTGGCTGCTGCCAGCACCAGGAATGCGGCCGGCAGCAGGCGCCTGACCCGCCGGGCGTAGAACGAGGCGAGGCGCAGACGGCCCGTCGCGGACAGTTCCTTGTTCAGGTGCGAGGTGATCAGGTAACCGGAAATGACAAAGAACACGTCCACGCCCACGTAACCGCCGGTCAGCCGGGCGGGCCACAAATGGTTCAGCACCACCAGGCTGACGGCCACAGCCCGGAGCGCCTGGATATCGGTACGAAAAGCTGCCCGCCCCGTCCGTGCTGGTGGAGACTCCGCAGGTGCGGACTCGGACAAAAGTGCTGTGGGCATGGAGGAAACGATAGTACATTCGCAGCTACGGCCCGGCCACCGTCAAGAGCCTCCGGGTGAACGGAGCTCCAGGCGCGTTACCGCAGGTCATCCGCCGGATCGCGTGCTCGGGCAGCAGACGTCCGAGGATTCCCGCCGGGCAGGGGCCACCAGGATTCAAAACCGTGGCGGCCTTGACGGGACCTGTTGAGGCGATTGTCAGGCGACGAAACGTAGCCAGTGCCCGCATAGCCGCCCTAGGCTTTTCCCAACCCCTGGCACTCCACGGGGCGCCCGTATTCTTTCCAAAGGATCGGCGTATGGAAGATCGCGCGGCTCCGACGCTGGCGGAGACCCAACCGCTGGGAACGTACCAGCCCACGGAACCGTTTTCCCGCGAGCCGCATGGGCAGGCTGCACCCAATCGCCCCGCGCCAGCACCCCCGCCATCACCCGGGCGCCAGCCGGCGCCAGCGCCCGCGCCAACCCGGCCTGAGCCAGAGCCTGCGGCTTCGGCGGGAAAACCCAGGCACCGGGTGCGACGGCTCCTCGCCCGGGTCGTCAAGCTCGGCCTCGCCATGCTGGTCATCACCGAACTGGCCGCCGTCTCGTTCATCTGGTTCGCTCCCCCGCGTACTGCCTTCATGCTGCAGACCGGCGGCCCGGTCGCCTACCAGTACGTATCCCTGAACCACATCAGCCGCTACGTCATTGCCGCGGCCGTTGCCCACGAAGACCAACAGCTGGGAACCCGTCTTGGCGCCTTCTCCGTTGATGATTTCCGGGACAGAGCCATCGCCTACTTGCAGGGCAAGGAAGACCCGAGCGGTTCCACGGTCCCGCAACAGCTCGTGAAGAACATCTTTCTGTGGCCTGAACCGAGTGCGCTGAGGAAGGGCCTGGAGGCAGGCATTGCGACCGAGTTCAGCCTCACCCTGACTCCGCAACGGCTCATGGAGCTGTATCTGAACTACGCGCAGTTCGGCCCGAAGCTGTACGGCATCTGTGCAGCGAGCTGGTACTACTTCGACGAACCGCCATGGAACATGTCCGAGTATCAGGCTGCGCAATTGATGGGGGTCCTGCCACTGCCCACACTCGTCACACGGTCGGCGGACGGTGGAATCTATCTGGGCCCGCGTGTCCACCCCAAAGTGTGGGACTACGTCAACGGTGCGGCGAACGTGTGGGTCCCCAAGCAGATCGAGGGTCTCGGCGGATGGAAGGCGGCCGTGGCAACCATCGGCATCGGCGACACAGCGACCGACCACGCGGCCGAGCGAGGAACCGCAAACCCGGATGGCTGCAGCTCATATCCTGAGAGTGTGCTGGACCTGCTGCGGCAACAGGGCATTGCACTGGACCGCAACGGGAACCCCGCGCCGCTGGGTGGCTAGGAAACCACGGCTAGGAAGCCAGGATCAGTTGCCCAGGTCCTCGACCTTGGGCAGGGCGAGTTCCTCGCTGCGCGGCAGTTCCTCGACATTGACGTCCTTGAACGTGATGACGCGGACGCTCTTGACGAACCGGGCGGAGCGGTAGACGTCCCACACCCAGGCATCCTGCAGGGTCAGGTCGAAGTAGACCTCGCCGTCGGCGCTGCGGGCCTGCAGGTCAACGTGATTGGCAAGGTAGAAACGCCGTTCGGTCTCGACCACATAGCTGAACAGCCCGACGACGTCGCGGTATTCGCGGTAGAGCTGTAGCTCCATGTCGGTCTCATAGTTTTCAAGGTCCTCGGCACTCATGGTTCCATCTTGCACCATCCGGCGCCGGCCGTGCGCCACAGGCCGCCACCGGCCGGGGAGCACCTGCCCGCTAGAGCAGCTGCCAGCTGACCCGGTGGTAGGGCGTGGGACCGGCGGTCCGCAGCGCCTCCTTGTGCGCTGCGGTGCCGTAGCCCTTGTTCTCGTCCCAGCCGTAGGCCGGGTATTGGCTGTGCAGCTCGCACATCATCGCATCGCGCTCGACCTTCGCGAGGATGCTGGCCGCGGCGACGCTGAGGCACTGCATGTCGGCTTTCACCAGTGTGTGCACCGGGGCGTCGCAGCCGGGTTCGGCGGGAGCTTCGTCAAACAATGAGGGCTGGAGATCGGGCGAGAGCCAGTTGTGGCTGCCGTCCAGCAGGACCACCTCGGGCCGGACGCCGGCGGCGAGGATGGCGAACCAGGCTCGGTTGCCGGCAAGGCGGAGGGCGGCGATGATCCCGAATTCGTCAATCTCGTTCGCGGACGCATGTCCGACGGCGGAGGCGACGCACCACTCCCGCACCAGCGGCACCAGCCGCTCCCGGTCCGCGACCTTGAGCAGCTTGCTGTCTCTCACATCGGCCAGGAGCTTCTGCTGCTGCAGGTCCACGACGGCGATCCCCACGCTGACAGGGCCGGCGAGGGCACCGCGGCCGACCTCATCGATGCCCGCGAGAAGCCGGGCGCCGGAGCTGCGGAAGCGGCGTTCGTAGTCGAGGGTGGGGGCGGCTGACATGGCGGGCGGCTTACTTTCCGGACGGGGCGGGCACGGCCCGGAAGACGTCCGGGTAGTTGTCCAGGGCCGATATCCTGTTCAGCGGCCACGCGATGACGGCGGCCTTGCCTTCGATGTCGGCCTCGTTGACGAAGCCGCCGTTGGTGTCCATGTGGGCGCGGGAATCCGCGGAGTGGTTGCGGTTGTCGCCCATGACCCAGACCTTGCCCGCGGGCACGACGACGTCGAAGTCGCGGACCTGGGGGATCTCTGCGGAATTGATGTACTTCTCGTTCAGCGGCGTGCCGTTGACGGTGAGCTGTCCGCCGGCGTCGCAGCAGACCACGTGGTCGCCGGGGAGTCCGATGACGCGCTTGACCAGGTGCTGTTCCGAGTTATCTGGAAGCAAACCGACGAACGTCAGCCCGTCCTGCACCCAGGTAAACGGGCCCTTCGTCTTCTCGGCTGCGGGGGCAAGCCAGCCCTGGCTGTCCCTGAACACCACGACGTCCCCGTGTTGGAGCGCCATGGGCTCCGGCACGAGGAGGTTCACGAAGATGCGGTCGTTCACATCGAGGGTGTTGACCATGGATTCGGACGGGATGTAGAAGGCCCGGAACAGGAAGGTCTTGATCAGGAAGGACAGCACGATCGCCACGATGACCACCGTGGCAACCTCCTTCAGCCACAGGAAAAGCGGACTGTGCCCTTCCCGGGCCTTGGCCTTCCTGGCCCGGCGCGAGGACGCATCCGCGTGGGCGGGACCGGCGGCCCGGTCCCTGTCGCTCGGATCCCTGTCGGTCCGGTCCCTGTCGCTCTGGTCCCTGTCGGTCCGATCAGCTCGCAGCGCTCCGGCGCTTTCGTCCTGCGACGCCGACGCCGGCCCAACAGCACGCGCCACAGGCCCCGCCGCGTCTGGCGCACCAGCCGGTGGATCCGCCGGCTCGTCCCCGGGGATCGCCGAGGCGGTAACCCGGGGTCGGTCCTGACCCTGCGGATCAGGAGTGCGCGGTTCGGTCTCGGGCATCTACTGTCCGTTCGTCGTCGTCGTTGTCGCAGCCGGTTGGGGCCGCGCTACTGCTGCAAATCTATCAAGTGGCCAGAGGATCTGTACCGGCCTGCCAATGACGCGCTCCAGCGGCACCATGCCGCCGCCGGGGGCGCCGAGGAGGCTCCGGGAATCGGCCGACAGGGAGCGGTGGTCCCCCATGAGCCAAAGCCGACCGGCCGGCACCTCAACGGCGAACTTCACCTCGCTTGGGGTGTCCCCCGGATACAAGTACGGTTCCGCAACTTGCTGGCCGTTGACTGTGAGCCGGCCGCCGGCATCGCAACAGACCACGCGGTCGCCGGGCAGTCCGATGACGCGCTTGACATACGTGGTGTCGCTGCCCGCGAGGCCCAGCCAGCGTCCGGCTTCGGCGAGGCCATCCACCACGGGGCCGTTGCCGCTGTTGAGCGGGGCGAAGGAGCCGCGGCCGTCAAAGACAACCACGTCCCCCCGGCCCAGGGGTTCAGCCTGGAAGCCGGTCCGCGCCACCAGGATCCGGTCCCCGGTGTGCAGGAGCGGTTCCATGGAGGCGGACGGGATGAAGAAGATGTCCAGCCACAGCGAGCGGACCACGGCGCTGATGGCCACGGCGAGCACCAGTGCCAGCAACGCAAAACGCCAGCCCGGTTTCCTGGGCTGGCGTTTTGGCTGTTCCATGTTCCGTATCCCTTGGCGCTGTCGTGAACTAAATTGCGCTGTTGCGGATAGCTCCGGCGCCGCACTAGCTGACGCAGCGGGTACGGTCCGTGGACCCGCGGTGGAAGCCTGCGGTGTAAGTCTGGGAAGACTTACTTAGCGGGCTGGAAGTCGCGCTTTTCCTTGATCTTCGCGGCCTTACCACGCAGGTTACGCATGTAGTAAAGCTTGGCGCGGCGCACGTCACCCTTGGAGACGAGCTCGATCTTGTCGATGATCGGGGAGTGCACCGGGAAGGTACGCTCTACGCCGACACCGAAGGAGACCTTGCGGACGGTGAAGGTTTCGCGGACGCCATCGCCGTGGCGGCCCAGGACGAAGCCCTGGAAGACCTGGACGCGGGAGTTCTTGCCTTCGATGATGTTCACGTGAACCTTGATGGTGTCACCCGCGCGGAACTCGGGAACATCGGTGCGCAGCGAGGCTGCATCTACGGAATCGAGGATATGCATTGATCCACTCCTGGTGAACGCCACAGGTCACTCACGTTGGGTTACGGCGGCCAAGCCCGGGGGCATATGCCGCCCGGAAAATTCCGCCGAAAGTTTGTCAATCCGGCCCTGTCAGGAATAGACGGGACCGGGGTGCCGGGCTGTTGGTAGCGCTCCCCCTGTGGCAGGTTCGCAACCCAGCAGGCACAAGGACCAATTTTGCCACATTTTGTGCGGGTTAGCCCAATCCCGTCGGTTAGGCGTCGGGACGGCGCACCAGGAGGCCGTCGACGACGTCGTACCCCAGGTCAGCGAACGCCGTGCGGTCCGCGCGCGGCAGCTTGCCGGCGTCGAACTCCGCGAGGAGGTCGGGGCGGCGTTCGGCGGTGCGCCGGTACTGCTCGTGCCGGCGCCACTGGGCGATCTTGCCGTGGTTGCCGCTCAGCAGCACCGCCGGGACGTCCCGGTCCCGCCAGCTGGAGGGCTTGGTGTAGACGGGGTACTCGAGCAGCCCGTCCGAGTGGGACTCCTCCACGAGGGACTCGGGGTTGCCGACGACGCCAGGCAGCAGCCGCCCGATGGCCTCAACCATGGCCAGCACGGCCACTTCGCCGCCGTTGAGGACGTAGTCCCCTAGACTCATCGGGCGCACCGTGAAGTGGTCCGCGGCCCATTCCAGGACCCGTTCATCGATGCCTTCGTAGCGGCCGCAGGCGAACACCAGCTGGTTTTCCTCCGCCAGTTCGTGCGCGGTGGCCTGGGTGAAGCGCTCCCCCGCCGGCGACGGGACGATCAGAACCGGTTTGCCGGCAGATCCGGCAGCACCCGTAGCGTCGGGGGCGCCGGCGTTCTCGGCACGCTCCGCCTGCCCGGCGGCCACGGCGGTGAGGGCCTGCGCCCACGGCTCGGGCTTCATGACCATGCCGGCGCCGCCGCCGTAGGGGGTGTCATCCACGGTCCGGTGCCGGTCGGTGGTGAACTCCCGCAGGTCATGGACCCTCAGGTCCAGCAGGCCGTCCTGGCGGGCCTTGCCGATCAGCGACAGCTCCAGCGGGGCCAGGTACTCCGGAAAGATGCTGACGACGTCGATTCTCATCTACGCGTTGCCCTGCGCTTCGGGGTTCTGGTCTTCCGGGTGCTGGTCCGGGCTCTTCTGGTCCGGGCTTTTCTGGTCCGGGGCCTCGTCGGTGTTGACCTCGAACAGTCCGGGCGGCGGGGTGACCAGGACGTACTTTTCACCCACGTTGACCTCGGGCACAATCTGCTCCACGAACGGGATCAGGACTTCCTTGCCGTCGTTCGTGGTGACCACCAGCAGGTCCTGGACGGGCAGCGTGTGCAGTCCGGAGACCTTGCCCACCACGTTGGCGCCCACCCGGATGTCCAGGCCCACAAGCTCGTGCTCGTACCAGCCCTCATCGTCGTCGTCGGCGCCGATTTCTTCGGTTTCGATGAACAGCTTTGCGCCGCGCAGGGTCTCGGCCTCGTTGCGGGTCTCGATCTCATCGAAGGCCAGCAACAGGATGTCTTTGTTCCAGCGGGCACTGAACACGGTCAGCGGCCCGGCAGAGGCGGGTTCCACGATGAACTGCGTGCCGGGGACAAAGCGGTCGCCGGGCGCGTCGGTGAGCACCTGGACGGTCACTTCGCCGCGGATGCCGTGGGGCTTGCCGATTCGTGCCACCTGGAGCTGCATCTGTTCCTCTGTTCGGGGTTGGTGATTCTGTAGGTCTGGTGCGGAAATACGGGAAAACAGTCCGGCCCCTCCACCATTATCTGGTGAAGGGGCCGGACTCAAGACAAGTAGTGCTGAAAAGCGTTACCGGCGGCGGTCGGTGTCGACGACGTCGACCCTGACCGGCTCGCCGTCCGCCAGCGCCGCAACCACAGTGCGCAATGCGCGTGCGGTCCGGCCCTGCCGGCCGATCACCCGTCCGAGGTCGTCCTGATGAACGCGCACCTCGAGGGTTTCCCCGCGGCGGTTGTTCTTCGCACTGACCTTGACGTCCTCGGGGCTGTCAACAATCCCGCGGACCAGGTGTTCGAGCGCTTCTGCCAGCAATTTACTCTGC
Source organism: Arthrobacter sp. ES3-54 (assembly GCF_029504395.1). GTDB lineage: Bacteria > Actinomycetota > Actinomycetes > Actinomycetales > Micrococcaceae > Arthrobacter. The sequence continues at coordinate 624,139 of NZ_JAQFIF010000001.1, read as the reverse complement.
CTCGGTGGTCTCTGCTTCGGCGGCGTCGGCGGGAGCCTCGGCAGCTTCGTCCTTCTTGGCCTTCTTGGTGATGGCTTCCGGGATAATCACGGAACCCTTTTCCGGGGTAACGAAGGCAGCCTTGGGAGCCTTGGTCTTCAAGGTTCCCTCCTGGCCCGGGAGACCCTTGAACTTCTGCCAGTCACCGGTGATCTTCAGGATCGCGGCGACCTGCTCGGACGGCTGTGCGCCGACGCCGAGCCAGTACTGGGCACGGTCCGTGTCGACCTCGATGTACGAGGGCTCTTCGGTCGGGTGGTACTTGCCGATCTCTTCGATAGCACGGCCATCACGCTTGGAGCGTGAGTCCATGACGACGATGCGGTAGTACGGTGCGCGCATCTTACCGAAGCGCTTAAGGCGAATCTTTACGGCCACTTTTGTGGTCACTCCTGTTTCTGAAACGGGGTCGAGCCCGGCGTTCTGCACCCGTGGGGCGGGCCGTACTTGGGGGTTCTAAAGGACAAGATCCAGACGCGGAGAGAGGGGCCACGCAGATCGAGTACCTGTTCATTGTGCCAGATCACCGGCAGGATTTCGACTTGACACGGGCCCGGCGCACCAGCGCGCGGCCTGGGCAGGTCGATAGACAGGGCGATCCGCGCCCGTCAGGACGTCCAGACGTAGAGGCCAGACCTGGTGGCGGGGTCCACTCCCGCGGCGAGCTCGGCGATCCGGCGGACATAGCCGCGCGCCTCGTCCGGGCCGAAGGGCATGTCCTCCTCGGCGGCCCAGTTGGCCGCGACGTCCTCAAGGACGTCGCCCTCCCCCTCGGTTTCATAGCTGAGCAGTTCCGCCAGCGTGCGGACCATCGCGGCGGGGACGCCAAGCAGGGAGTCGCTGGCCACGTCAACCATGGCCAGCTCATAGTCCGCGCCGGGCGCGTGCACGGCCACTCCGGCGAGGTCTCCCAGCCGCTCCACCTCGAAGTCACTGATGTCCGGGATCCGGACGGCCCCCGGTGCGGCCGGGCCGCCGCCTTGGAGTGCGCCGGCGCGCTTGAGGGCTTCTTCGTGGGTGGACACAAAGAGTTCGGTGAATCCCATGCATCTAGTCCTTAAGGTTCGGCGGTACGCGGACCGCTGTTTTCGCACGTCGCCTCAGCCTAGCCTGCCTCAGCGCAGCCTCGCCCCGGTTGCTGGACATGCCCTTCGTAACACTGTCGGAACTCGCCTCACGTGGCCCCGCCCGTGGACATGCCCTCCGCCGACGTCGAGCAATGGACATATGGCAGCTATGTCCATTCCCGGCTGCGACCGGTGGACATGCCCAGCGGTCCTGTCAGCAAACAGTGGACAGGCCCTCCCCCGACCGTGAGCACTGGACATACGGCAGCTATGTCCATTCCGGGCTGCGACCGGTGGACATACCCCGCGGAGCCCTCAGCGAACAATGGACATGCGCTCCGCTGGCCCGGGGGAACCCCGCGCAGACCGGCCCAGCCCGTGGACATGCCCTTCCCCGACCGTGAGCACTGGACATACGGCAGCTATGTCCATTCCGGGCTGCGACCGGTGGACATGTTCCGAAGTCCTGCCGGCGAACATCGGGCATGTCCAGCGGGGAGCCTTGAACGCCGGACATGCCCAGTAAAACAGCGTGCCTTAGCGCACGGCGACGCGGATCCGGTTGCGCCATGGGTCCTCGAAGCGCAGCTCGGCGCCGGTGTGGTGCGAGTCGACGCCGGCGACCTTGAGCCGGTCGGCCAGGGCCGCGACGTCGTCACCGGACGGCACTTCGATGAGGACCTCACCCAGGCCCAGCGTGTCGCGCCGGGGGCCCGCGCCGCGGCTGTTCCAGACATTCATGGCCATGTGGTGGTGGTAGCCGCCGGCCGAGACGAACAGCGCCTGGCCGTGCCAGCCCGCGGTCTTCTCGAAACCGAGCGTGCCCACGTAGAACTCATGCGCCGCCTGGACGTCGCCCACCTGCAGGTGGACGTGCCCGACGCCGGCGGCAGCCTGGCGCTGCCCGGTCACGGACGCCTCGGTCAAATACTGCTGCAGGTAGCGCTGCGGCGGCAGGGCGAGGCTGTCCATGACGACGTTCTTGCCCTCCCAGGACCATGCCTCCCGCGGCCGGTCCCAGTACAGCTCGATGCCGTTTCCTTCGGGGTCGTTGAAGTAGAAGGCCTCACTGACCAGGTGGTCCGCACTGCCGGTGAAGGACTGGGGCTCGTACTGGGCCGCGCTGGCAATGGTGGCCGCCAGGGAGTGCTGGTCCTCGAAGAGGAGGGCGGTATGGAAGAGCCCGGCCTCGCCGCGGGACGGAAGATTCAGGCCAGGTGCGGGTGCCAGGTGCACCAGCGGCTTCTGCTGGCGGCCAAGGTAGAGCCCGCCGTCCTGCTCGGCCACAGTCTCCAGGCCGAGGGCCCGCTGGTAGTAGTCGGTCATGAGCTTCATGTCGCCGACCTTGAGCATCACAGTGCCCATAGTGAGTTCGGCAGGAAGGAGGTCCTGGGTGCTGGCTTCTGCGGTCATTGAAACGCTCCGTGGGTTCTGTAGCCACCGGCTTTCGGTGACTCTGCATAGAAGTAAATTACTTGAAGCTTCAATTTATTCCTAATGGCGGCCTGGTTGCCGGTTCACCGGCAGCCCGCGCAACACGATGTGCCTGAGGTGGCGGAGCGTGGCCGGCTGGCTCCGCGGATCTTCGGCGGTGACCAGGACATCCGCACTCGCCCCTTCACCGATGGACTCCGCGCCGAGCCACTTCCGCGCGGACCAGCATGCGGCGTCGAGGGCGGCTGCGGCGGGAAGGCCGGCGGCGTGCAGGGCCTGGATCTCGTCCACGATCCGGCCGTGGCTGATCACGCTGCCGGCGTCGGTGCCGGCATAGACGGCCACCCCCGCCTCGTGGGATTCGAGCACCCGCTCCGCCCGCCGCTCCCACAGCGAGCGCATGTGGGCGGCGTAGCGGGGGAACTTGGCCTCGGCCCGGGCGGCGATGTCCGGGAACGTGGCGATGTTGATTAGGGTAGGCACAATCGGGACGCCCTGTTCGAGGAAGCGCGGCAGGTGCCGGGGCAGCAGCCCGGTGGCGTGCTCGATGCAGTCGATCCCGGCGTCGAGCATGTCATCCAGGGTGTCTTCGGCGAAGCAGTGTGCGGTGACGCGGGCCCCTTCGTCGTGGGCGGCCTGAACGGCGTCCTTGACCGTCCGGGCGGGAAAGCTCGCGGCGAGATCGCCGGCGTCGCGGTCGATCCAGTCGCCCACGAGCTTGACCCAGCCGTCGCCGGCGCGGGCCTGCTTGCGCACCGCCTCGACGAGATCATCGGGTTCGACCTCGACGGCCAGGCCCGGCAGGTAGCGCCGGGTCCGGGCGAGGTGCCGGCCGGAGCGGATGATCCGGGGAAGGTCCGCGCGTTGCTGGAGCCAGCGGGTGTCGTGGATGGCGCCGGCGTCGCGGACCAGCAGCGTCCCGGCGTCGCGGTCCGCCAGAGCCTGGGATTCCGCAGTGGCCTCGGAAACGTCCCCGCCCGGGCCCAGGCCTATATGGCAGTGCGCGTCCACGAGCCCGGGAATGACCCAGCCGTCCAGCACGAGGTCCGGCGCGGCGGCCGGACGGCGGAAGGTCAGCAGGCCATCCACCGACCAGAGCCCGCGGCGTTCCTGATCCGCCGCCGTGAGGATGGGGCCGCTGAACTCGATGATGCCGGTCATGGCCTAAAGCCTAATCCCACGTCGGTCCGCCGTCCGCGTCATACTCGACAGCCGTCAACAGGTGCGTGGTAGCTTCGTCTACGACCACACGGGTGCCCTTGCAGGGGCTGAGATCGGGCTGACGCAGCCTGCGACCGTTGAACCTGTCCGGGTAATGCCGGCGAAGGAAGTGAGTATTTTCGTGAATACCCAATTGACACAGCACAGCCCTGTCCAGAACGAGTCTGCAGCCACCACGCAGTCGCTGAAGTCCCACACGTTGGCCTTCCGCACGGACCCGGACCATGGCATCCGCGTCCCGGTGACCGAGATCGCGCTGGAACCCTCACCGGGCGGTGTCGGGAACGCCCCGTTCCGGGTCTACCGCACGGCCGGCCCGGGCAGCGATCCGGTCCGCGGGCTGGAGCCGTTCCGGGCGCCCTGGATCGAGGCCAGGGCGGACACCGAAACCTACGCCGGCCGGGAACGGGAGCTGCTCGACGACGGCAAGTCGGCGGTGCGCCGGGGGGCGGCGTCGGCCGAGTGGCGGGGCGGACGCCCGGTGCCGCGCCGCGCGGTTGAGGGCAGGACCGTCACGCAGATGCGCTACGCCCGGGACGGTGTCATCACCCAGGAAATGCGGTTCATCGCCCTGCGCGAGAACTGCGACGTGGAGCTGGTCCGCAGCGAGGTGGCCGCGGGCCGGGCGATCATTCCCAACAACGTCAACCACCCCGAATCCGAGCCGATGATCATCGGCAAGGCGTTCCTGGTGAAAATCAACGCCAATATCGGCAACTCCGCCGTGACCAGTTCCATCGCCGAGGAGGTGGACAAACTCCAGTGGGCCACGCAATGGGGCGCGGACACCGTCATGGACCTCTCCACCGGGGACGACATCCACACGACGCGCGAGTGGATCATCCGCAACTCCCCCGTCCCCATCGGCACCGTCCCCATCTACCAGGCGCTGGAGAAGGTCAACGGCGAGGCGAATGCCCTGACCTGGGAGATCTTCCGGGACACAGTGATCGAACAGTGCGAGCAGGGCGTGGACTACATGACCATCCACGCCGGGGTGCTGCTGCGCTATGTACCACTGACGGCCAACCGGGTCACCGGCATCGTGTCCCGCGGCGGAGCGATCATGGCCGGCTGGTGCCTGGCGCACCACCAGGAGAACTTCCTCTACACCCACTTCGACGAACTGTGCGAGATCTTCGCGAAGTACGACGTCGCGTTCTCCCTGGGTGACGGGCTGCGGCCCGGCGCGACGGCGGACGCCAACGACGCGGCGCAGTTCGCCGAGCTGGACACCTTGGCCGAGCTCACGCAGCGGGCCTGGGAGTTCGATGTGCAGGTCATGGTGGAGGGCCCGGGGCACGTGCCGTTCCACCTGGTCCGGGAAAACGTGGAGCGCCAGCAGGAACTCTGCAAGGGTGCCCCGTTCTACACGCTCGGGCCGCTGGTCACCGACATCGCACCGGGATATGACCACATCACCTCGGCGATCGGCGCGACGGAGATTGCCCGCTACGGCACCGCCATGCTCTGCTACGTCACGCCCAAGGAACACCTCGGGCTGCCGAATAAGGATGACGTGAAGACGGGCGTGATCACCTACAAGATCGCGGCCCACGCCGCCGACCTCGCCAAGGGCCACCCCGGCGCACACGAACGCGACGATGCCCTGTCCAAGGCGAGGTTTGAGTTCCGCTGGCGGGATCAGTTCGCGCTGTCACTGGACCCGGTGACGGCCGAGGCCTTCCACGATGAGACGTTGCCCGCGGAGCCTGCCAAGACGGCCCACTTCTGCTCGATGTGCGGGCCCAAGTTCTGCTCCATGCGGATCAGCCAGGACATCCGGGACGAATACGGTTCAGCTGACTCGCAGGCGGCCCTGGCGCAGATGGCGGCCGGAATGCAGGCGAAGAGCAAGGAGTTCCTTGCCTCGGGCGGCAAGGTCTACCTGCCGGAGCCTGCCGTGGGAGGCCCCGCAGCCTTCTAAGACGCCCGGGCGTGCTGGCGCCGGCTGACCTCGGCGATGAACGAGCGGATGGCCCGGTCCCCCTCGGTTGAATCCTGGGGCCGGTGCCCTCCCGGCGCTGTGCGGTGCAGGGCACCGGTCTCGCGCAGGTAGCCGGCGATTTCCTCATACAGCGGTTCCCAGCCGCCGGTCAGGACCAGCGTCGGCACGCCCGGCACGATCTGCAGCGGGGCTTCCCACGGCGGCGCCTGCAGGCGGAGCCGGCGCGCCGCCCGGAGGGCCTCCGGCGTCGTGGCCCCGGGGGCGTCCGCCGCAAACGCGCGGCGGATGAACTCCCGCTGGAAGTCGTCGTCGCTGAGGTTGTGCCGGACGTCGAAGAGCGGCTGCATGAGCGCCCGGTGCGCGGCGGTGGCCGGGAGTTCCGCTGTCAAGGACAGGCAGGCCGGTTCCACCAGGGTCAGCGACTGGACGAGGTCGGGCCGTTCGACGGCGGCCATCATCGCGGCGATCGCGCCCTGCGAATGGGCCACCACGTGACCGCCGGCCTCGCCGCGGCCGTCGTCTGCCAGCGACGCGAGCACGATTGCGGCGTCGGCGGCGAAGTTGGATTCGAGCGGTTCCGCGACGGCGTCGAACCCGTGCCGCCGCAGGAACAGGGCGTCGTAGTCCAGCGCCATGCCGTGCTGCTTTGGCCACGCGGCGGCACCGAAGCTGCCATCCCCGTGGACGAAGACTACGCGCTGCTTGAACATTGTCTAACCCTATGGCACTTCAGTGCTGATGCCGCCGGCGACACAGTCCCGGCGGCTCCCAGCAGGTGCGGCTATTTACTGCCGCCGAGGAACTTGTCGAAGCCCTTGGGCAGGTTCAGCTGGGACGGATCGAAGTCGCCGCCCTGCTGGCCGAACGACGCTCCGGTGGGCAAGGCCTTGGGGCCGGCGGCACGCCGGGCCTCGGCGTCGCGCAGTTCCTGCGCAGCCTTGGCCGGGTTGCCGGAGCGGGCCTTCTTCTTAGGCGCGGATTTGGCTCCCTTTCGAGCACCGCCCCCGCCGCCCATGCCGGGCATCCCCGGCATGCCGGGCATCCCGCCGCCGGCGGCCATCTTCTTCATCATCTTCTGGGCCTGGGCAAAGCGCTCCAGCAGTCCGTTGACCTCGGAGACGTGCACGCCGGAACCGCGGGCAATGCGGGCCCGGCGGGAGCCGTTGATGATTTTCGGGGCCACGCGCTCGTGCGGGGTCATCGACCGGACAATGGCCTCGACCCGGTCGATTTCGCGCTCGTCGAACTGTTCCAGCTGCTGGCGGATGTTCTGCGCACCCGGCATCATCATGAGCATTTTCTTCATGGAGCCCATGTTGCGGATCTGCTGCATCTGGGCGAGGAAGTCATCCAGGGTGAAGTCTTCCTGGTCGGCGAACTTCTTCGCCATCCGGGCGGCTTCATCCTTGTCCCACGACTTCTCGGCCTGCTCGATCAGGGTGAGGACGTCACCCATGTCCAGGATGCGCGAGGCCATGCGGTCCGGGTGGAAGAGCTCGAAGTCGTCCAGGCCTTCACCGGTGGACGCGAACATGACCGGCTTGCCGGTCACCGACGTGACGGAGAGCGCGGCACCGCCGCGGGCGTCGCCGTCGAGCTTGGAGAGCACGATGCCGGTGAAGTTGACACCCTCATCGAACGCCATGGCCGTGTTGACGGCGTCCTGGCCGATCATGGAGTCGATCACGTACAAGACTTCGTTCGGGACGATCGCACGGCGGATCTGGCGCGCCTGCTCCATCATCTCGGCGTCGATGCCGAGGCGGCCGGCAGTGTCCACGATCACGACGTCGTGAAGGGTGCGCTTGGCTTCCTCGACACCGGCACGGGCGACGGCGACCGGGTCGCCGGCAGGGTGGTCCAGCTCGGTGGACGTGGCGCCCGGGTGCGGGGCGAACACGGGCACGCCGGCGCGCTGGCCGACCACCTGCAGCTGGGTGACGGCGTTGGGGCGCTGGAGGTCGCAGGCCACCAGCATGGGGCTGTGGCCCTGGGCCTTGAGCCACTTGGAGAGCTTGCCGGCCAGTGTGGTCTTACCGGCGCCCTGCAGGCCGGCCAGCATGATGATGGTGGGTCCGGTCTTGGCGAGGCGGATCCGGCGGGTCTCGCCGCCGAGGATCTCAACAAGCTCCTCGTTGACGATCTTCACGATCTGCTGGCTCGGGTTCAGCGCGCCGGAGACTTCGGCGCCGAGGGCACGCTCGCGCACGCGGCCGGTGAACTCCCGGACCACGGGCACGGCGACATCGGCGTCCAGGAGGGCACGCCGGATCTCGCGGACTGTGGCGTCAACGTCCGCCTCGGTCAGGCGGCCTTTGCCACGCAGATTCTTGAAGGTTGCTGTCAACCGGTCAGAGAGTGAATTGAACACGCGCCGTGCACTTCTTTCAGTGGATCTACAGGTGGCGGCCGGTGCGGCACGCCAGCGTCGCGACTGGTGTTCGCCTGAGCGAACCGCCTCGACAACAGGACTCGACTATCTAGGGTACCAAGATGCGCCTTCAAGATGGCATGCTGGCTTAGGTGACCAGCCAAACAACTGTAAAAACCCTGCTCATCCTTGGTGCCTCCGGCGATCTTACGGGCAGGCTCCTGTTGCCTGGGCTGGCCCGCCTGGTGGCCCGGGGCCGCGCCGACGGCCTCACCCTGGCCGGAGCGGGATCGGACCCCTGGACGCCGGAGCAGTGGCTGGGCCGGATCGAGAAGTCCTTCGCGGACGAGAACTCCCAGGCCGATGCGCACGGCAAGGGGGAACTCAAGCGGATCCGCCAGGAGAGCACCTACCACCAGCTCGATGTCACGGCCAAGGGCCAGCTCGCCGGGCTGCTCGCGCAGCTGGAAGGCCCCGTAGCCGTCTACTTCGCCCTGCCGCCGCACGTCAGCCAGCTCGCGTGCGAGGCCCTGGCCCCGGAGGACGTGCCCGCCGGCACCCGGCTGGTCATGGAGAAGCCGTTCGGCTCGGACGAGCAGTCCGCACAGCACCTGAACAAGACACTGGCCGCGCTGGTCCCGGAGGACCACATCCACCGGGTTGACCACTTCCTCGGCAAGGCAACCGTCCTGAACATCCTCGGCCTGCGCTTCGCGAACACGTTCCTGGAGCCGGTGTGGAACCGGCAGCACATCGAAAAGATCGAGATCATTTTCGATGAGGACCTCGCCCTCGAAGGCCGCGCCCGCTACTACGACGGCGCCGGCGCCCTCCGCGACATGATCCAGAGCCATCTGCTGCAGATCATGGCCCTCATGGCCATCGAGCCGCCGGCGTCCGTGCACGAACGCGACCTCCGCGATGCCGTGGCCACGGTGCTGCGGGCCAGCAGCATCAAGGCCCCGTACCGCCAGAACACCCGCCGGGCACGGTACACCGCCGGTTCCATCAACAGCCGCAAAGTTCCGGACTACGCCAAGGAGGACGGCGTGGACGCATCCAGGGGCACCGAGACCCTCGCCGAGGTGCAGGTGGAGATCGACAACTGGCGCTGGCAGGGCGTGCCGTTCATCCTGCGCTCGGGCAAGGCGCTGGGCACAAAACGCAAGGAGGCCGTGGTGACCTTCCGGCCCGTGCCGCACCTGCCGAAGGGGTTCGCCGGCGTGGACGCCCCCAATCAGCTGCGGATCGGTTTTGGCCCGGACACGCTGCAGTTCGACGTCGACGTGAACGGCCCGGGCGATGTCCTGAGCCTGGACCGGGCCACGTTGCAGGCCGAGCTGAGCGCTTCCGAACTCCTCCCCTACGGTGAAGTGCTGGAGGGCGTCCTGGCCGGCGATCCGCTGCTCTCGGTGCGGGCAGACACCGCCGAGGACTGCTGGCGCATCCTGGCGCCGGTGCTGAAGTCCTGGACCGCCGGGCATGTCCCGCTGGAGGAATATCCGGCCGGGACCCCGGGGCCTGAGGGCTGGCCGGCGTAACACCGGAGCAGCAGGGCGCAGCAGCAGACGTAGCACCAGACGACAAAGCGGGCCGGTTGCCTTTTGGGGCAGCCGGCCCGCTTTGTCAGCGCCGCTGTATCTGTTCCCAGTACCGGGGCGGAGCGGGGAGCAGCTAGATCGCTGCCGAACCGCGCTCTCCGGTGCGGACCCTGACAGCCTCGAACACATCCATCGTCCAGACCTTGCCGTCCCCGGCCCGGCCGGTGTTCGAACTGGCGATGATGACATCCAGGATGTCGTCCGCCTGTTCGTCGGTGGCCAGGACTTCTACCCGGATCTTGGGCAGGAGGTCCACGTTATACTCGGCCCCGCGGTACACCTCGGTGTAACCCCGCTGCCGGCCGTAGCCGCTGGCTGCGCTGACCGTGAGTCCCTGCACGCCGTAGGCTTCCAGGCCTTCGCGAATAGCCTCAAGCTTTTCCGGACGGACGATTGCCGTGATCAGTTTCATGCCCCCACACTTTCCTTACCCGTTGCGTTCTGCTTGCCGTTGGACGCGGCGTCCACCGGAACCTCGGAGACTGCCTCTTCGCTGACCGGCTTGCCGGTGATCAGCTCGTGCAGCGGCTGGAAGCTGCCGCCGTGCCCGCCGACGCCGAACTCGTAGGCGGTCTCTGCGTGCAGGCTCAGGTCCACACCGACGACTTCCTGTTCCTGGGAGACCCGGAAGCCCATGAGCTTGTGGATCGGGAAGGCGATGATGAACGTCATCACGGCGGTGAAGACAATGGCCATCAGTGCCGCGAGGCTCTGGGCCACCAGCTGCGTGGTGCCGCCGCCGTAGAACAGGCCCGCGGTGCCCTGGGTCGGGGTGGCCAGGAAGCCGATTGCCACGGTGCCGACAACACCGGAGACGAGGTGGACCCCGACGACGTCGAGCGAGTCGTCGTAGCCGAACTTGAACTTCAGGCCGACGGCGAGCGCGGAGGCCACGCCGGCAGCGACGCCGAGGGCGATCGCGCCCAGCGGGGAGACGTTGGCGCAGGCCGGGGTGATGGCGACCAGGCCGGCCACCACGCCGGAGGCGGCACCGAGGGAGGTCGGGTGGCCGTCGCGGAAGCGTTCCACGGCGAGCCAGCCGAGCATGGCGGCGGCCGGGGCGGCCAGGGTGTTGATCCAGATCAGGCCGGCCTGCTCCACAGTGGCGGCGGCACCGGCGTTGAAGCCGAACCAGCCGAACCACAGGATTGCGGCGCCAAGCATGACGAACGGAATGTTGTGCGGGCGGTGGTTCGGGTCCTTGCCGAAGCCCTTGCGGTTACCGATGATCAGGACCAGGATCAGGCCGGCGACGCCGGCGTTGATGTGGACCACGGTGCCGCCGGCGAAGTCGATGACCGGCGCGAACGTCTGGCCGAACCAGCCACTGGCGGAGAAGAGCCCGCCGCCCCAGACCATGAAGGCCATCGGCGCGTAGACGAGGGTGGCCCAGACGGGGGTGAAGACCACCCAGGCGGAGAACTTGGCGCGGTCGGCGACTGCGCCGGAGATCAGGGCCACCGTGATGATGGCGAAGGTGGCCGCGTAGCCGACCTTGAGCAGATCAGCCGGTTCGGTGAAGCCGTGGAGGCCGAAGTGGCTGAACGGGTTGGCGAAGATCTGGAAGAAGTTGTCTTCGTTGCTCGTCGCCATCGAGGCGCCCCACAGGACCCACATGATGCTCACGGTTCCAATGGCGACGAAGCTCATCATCATCATGTTCAAAGCCGACTTGGCGCGGGTCATGCCGCCGTAGAAGAATGCCAGGCCCGGGGTCATGAACAGCACGAGTGCCGCGGCGACCAGGAGCCAAACGAGACCTGCGGTGAGTTCCATGGTCTACGTCCTCTCTTGCAATAGGTGCGGAGTAGTCCGCCGGTCCCAACGCATTATTTGCGTTCTACATCGAGTTTCGCGGGGCCGTGTTTCGCTGGCGGAGGATTTACATTGCCGGGTTGTTACAAGAACCTCCCGGACGTAAATGGTGCGTCTCACACTTGTTACGGTTATGTTTCATCGGATTAATTCCGCGCTTGACGAGCCGCCGCCAGCCGGCCCCGCATCTGCCCAAGGACGAACACATTATGACCAACACCTCCCGCCCCGCCGGCGACGCCGCAGCCCAGGTGCCCTCCCGGGTTCCGGGGCGTTCCCGGCTGCCCCGGGACATCAAGGTGATGCTGGTTGCGGCCTTCCTGATCGCGATCGGTTTTGGCCTTGTGGCACCGGTTCTTCCCCAGTTCGCCACCACGTTCGACGTCGGCGCCACGGCGGCGGCCGTGATCGTGAGCATCTTCGCGTTCATGCGCCTTGTTTTCGCCCCGGCCGGCGGCGCCCTGATCGTGAAGCTGGGCGAACGGCCCGTCTACGTGGCCGGGCTGCTGATCGTGGCCGCGTCGACGGCGGCCTGCGCTTTCGCCCAGAACTACTGGCAGTTGCTGGTCTTCCGCGGCCTGGGCGGGGCGGGTTCGGTGATGTTCACTGTGGCGTCCATGGCGCTCGTGGTCCGGCTCGCGCCGCCGGAAAGCCGTGGGCGGGTCTCCGGGGCCTATGCCTCCGCCTTCCTGATCGGCAACGTCTGCGGCCCGATCGTCGGCGGACTGCTCGCCAACTTCGGCCTGCGGGTGCCTTTCCTTGCCTACGCGGCCACCCTGGTGCTGGCCGCCCTCGTGGTGCAGACCCAGCTCAGCCATGTCCCGGCCGCCTCGAGGCAGCCCGGCGCCACAGCCCCGGCGATGGAACTGAAGGACGCGCTGCGGGACAGCGCCTACCGGGCCGGCCTCTTTTCGAGCTTTGCCAACGGCTGGGCCACCTTCGGTGTGCGGATGGCCACAGTGCCGCTCTTCGCCGTCGTGGCGCTCGGCGCGGGGCCGGAATCGGCCGGCTGGGCCCTGGCGGTCTTCGCGGGCGGAAACGCGGTGGCTCTGACGTTCTCCGGCCGGCTCGCCGACAGCCTGGGCCGCAAGCCGCTCCTGCTGGCCGGGCTGCTGGTCACCGGCACGGCCACGGCGGCCATCGGGTTCACCCACCAGCTGCCCTGGTTCCTGTTCGCCTCCGCGTGCGCCGGGATCGGCTCCGGCCTGCTCGGACCGGCCCAGCAGGCCGCGATCGCCGACGTGATCGGCAACGAGCGCTCCGGCGGCCGCGTCCTGGCCGTCTTCCAGATGGCCTCGGACAGCGGGGCGATCGTCGGACCCGTGGTGGCCGGGCTCCTGGCGGACCGTCTGGGCTACGGCTGGGCCTTCGGCGTCACGGGCGGCATGCTGCTGGCGGCCGCCGCCGTCTGGTTGCCGGCCCGCGAAACCTTCGCCCGCCCCGCCGCGAAGAGCGCCTGACCTGCGGCGGTGCCGCCACCGGTCCGCCGCGCCCGGGACCATGTCCAGATCCCTGTCGAGGACCGGGGTCCGGACCTTCGGGTCTGCGGCGGCCGCCCTCCTTGGCTAAGCTGGGGGCACGCGTAACAAACTCCCGGAGGTAATTCCCCATGGCCAGATTCGACTCTTCCCCCGGGAAAGCCGATAGCCCAGACCCCGCCCAACCCGCCAGCGCGGGAACGAGCGCGGGGAAAAGGAAGCGCACACGGATCCTCGCCGGCGCCGGATTGGTCGCCGCGGCCGCGGCAGCCGCAGTGGTGTTTCCCCTAGCCCTCGGAAGCCCGACACCCGCCCCGCCTGCCGCTTCCGAGACCGCGCAGTCGTCATCACCTACGGCGCTCGCCCCGGCTGAGGTGGGACCCCCGGTCACCTATTACAAACAACCGGGCCCGCCGGCCGGGTCGCCGCTGGAGAAGGTTGAGCCCCTCAATGTCGATGTCTCCAACGACCTGGTGGGCACATCGCTGAACAAGGGCGCAATGGGGATCTCCCTGGAGGCCACGGACCTGGCCGATCCCGACCTCAGCAGCGATAACGCGTCAATGGTGAAGCTGCTCAAGGAGATGGACCAGCCGGTCCTGCGCTTCGGCGGCAACGCCGTGGACCGGCGCTTCTTCTGGACGTCCACAGGCGAGGCCGTCCCGGCCGATTACAAGGGCGACAAGACCCACCCGGTCAAGGCCGTGGGACCGGCAGACCTGACCCGGCTGAAAACTCTCCTGGAGGCCGGTAATGCCAACGTCACCCTCACTGTGGACCTGGGCCACTACAACCCGGCCCGGGCCGCGGACATGGCCAAGAATGCCTCGCAGATCCTCGGTGACCGGCTGCTCAGCATCACCGTGGGCAACGAGCCCAACGGATTCGTCTTCAACGACGTGAAGACCGACGGCTACAGCCTGGAGCAGTACATTCGGGAACTGAAGGACTACGCCAACGCGATCTACGCCGTGGCGCCCAACGTGCCCATCTCCGGACCGGGCGCCTTTGACTCGAAGTGGTGGCAGCCCTTCGTCGATGCGGACCTCCCGCAGAAGAAGATCCTGACGTTCCACCACTACCCGCTCTCCAACTGTGATGGCAGCTTGCCCCAGGACTCGCCCACGATGGCAAACGCAATGAGCCGGCAGATGCACGATCGTGCCGTCGACTACCAGAAGGCGGCCCTCGCGGTGGGTCATGCCGCGGGCCTGGAAACCTGGATTCCGGAAACCGGGATCTCGGCGTGCCCCGGTTCCAACGAAACCTCCCGTACCCACGCATCCGCGCTGTGGGCGGCAGACTATGCCCTCACCGCCGCCCAGCTGGGCATCACCCGAATCAGCTACCACAGCTCGTTGCTGACGTGCAAGGGCGGCCCGCCCCTGTCCGCCATTTGCAGCGCAGGCGCCTACCCGTTCGGCAACGGCCAGATGTCCGGCCGGGCCAACTTCTTCGGCCTGTCAATGGTGGCCGAGCTCGAGGCCGGCAAGTTCATGAAATTGAACAGCTCCGGCGGCGGCCTGGCCTTCAGCTACGCGCTGCAGAACGCGGACGGGAGCACCAGCGTGGTGATCATCAATGAAAACGACCCCCAAAAGGCCGCGCAGACCGACGTCACCCTGAACCTCCCGGGAAAGCCCGTCACCGGGACCATGACCCAGCTCAGCGGCCCCAGCTACTCGGCCGAGAACCAGACTGTCATCGACGGCGCCAAGACCGAGCCCCAGCCCGTCGCCAAGCGCGCCACGGTGCCCGGCTTCGCGTACAAGTCCCAGACCCAGCAGTTCAAGCTGACCGCCGGAACAGTGACGGTCCTGAACTTCAAGTACTAGCCACCTGACGCACCAGCCCGCCGCGGCGGGAACAACGCGGCGGGAACACCAGAGTGCCCCGGTCCACAGGACCGGGGCACTCATTTTTTGATGCAGCGGGCGTTAGTTCAGCAGCGCATCCACGAAGCCTTCGGCGTCGAACGGCGCGAGGTCATCGGCGCCTTCGCCCAGGCCGATCAGCTTGACCGGGACGCCGAGGGACTTCTGGATGGCGACGACGATCCCGCCCTTGGCGGTGCCGTCCAGCTTGGTCAGGACAATCCCGGTGATGTTCACGACCTCGGAGAACACCCGGGCCTGGTTGAGTCCGTTTTGGCCGGTGGTGGCGTCCAGAACCAGCAGCACCTCGTCCACCTCGGCAAGCTTTTCGATGACCCGCTTAACCTTGCTGAGCTCGTCCATGAGGCCAACCTTGTTTTGCAGGCGCCCCGCGGTGTCGATCATGACGACGTCGACTTCCTGGTCGATGCCGGCCTTGACGGCCTCATAAGCCACCGAGGCCGGGTCGGCGCCGTCGATGTCCGACTTCACGGTGGGCACGCCGACGCGCTGGCCCCACGTGGCCAGCTGTTCGGCGGCGGCGGCGCGGAAGGTGTCGGCAGCGCCCAGCAGCACGTCCTTGTCCTCGGCTACCAGCACGCGGGCGAGCTTGCCCACGGTGGTGGTCTTGCCGACACCGTTGACGCCGACCACCATCATGACGGCGGGCTTGTCGGCGTGGCGCTCGATGTTGAGGCTGCGGTCCATGGTGGGGTCCACAAGCTTGATGAGTTCCTCGCGGAGCAATGCCTTGACGTGCTCCGGGTCCCGCGTGCCGATCACCTTGACGCGTTCACGGAGCGCGTCCACGAGCTGCATCGTCGGTTCGGTGCCGAGATCGGCCAGCAGGAGGGTTTCCTCGACCTCATCCCAGACGTTTTCGTCGATCTTGTCCGCCGACAGCAGGGCCAGCAGCCCTTTGCCCAGGACGTTGTTGGACTTGACCAGCCGCTCGCGCAGCCGGGCGAGGCGTCCGGCCACCGGCAGCGGGGTTTCCACCGGCACGGTTTCCAGGCCGGCGGCGTCGTCCGGCACCTCGACCGTTGGTTCTTCGAGCTCGACGGCGTCGTCCGGCGCCGTCCTTGCCGGCGCCGCCGCCGCGGGACGGTCCTCCACAAGGGTCCCGGCTCCCGGCGCCTGCACGGGGTCGTTTGCGTCACGCGTGCCGGAATAGGTCTTGGCGTTCTTCCGGGTCTTCATGAGCACCGGGATCAGCACACCGATGACCACCAGGACAGCGAGAATGGGCAGAATAATGGGGAGGATGTCGTTCACTCCCCTAGCTTCTCACAATCCCCAAATGGGCCGTGGCCAGCGTTTTCGTTCTGCCTAGACGTCCGCGCCGAGCCGCTGGCTGATCACAGTGGAGACGCCGTCGCCGCGCATTGTGACGCCGTAGAGGGCGTCGGCGACTTCCATGGTGCGCTTCTGGTGCGTAATGACGATCAGCTGGCTGGACTCGCGGAGTTCTTCGAAGATGGTGATGAGCCGGCCCAGGTTAGTGTCATCGAGCGCGGCCTCGACCTCGTCCATGACGTAGAAAGGCGAGGGCCGGGCCTTGAAGATGGCCACCAGCAGCGCCACCGCCGTCAGGGAACGCTCGCCGCCGGAGAGCAGGGAGAGCCGCTTGATCTTCTTGCCGGCCGGCCGGGCTTCCACCTCGATGCCGGTAGTGAGCATGTCGGAGGGGTCGGTCAGGACCAGTCGGCCTTCGCCGCCGGGGAAGAGCCGGGCGAAGACGCGGACAAACTGCCGTGAGGTGTCATCGAAGGCCTCGGCGAAGACCTTCTGGACGCGGTCGTCGACTTCCTTGATGATGTCCAGCAGATCCTTGCGGCTGGACTTCAGGTCTTCGAGCTGCGTGCTGAGGAACTGGTGGCGCTCCTCGAGCGCGGCGAACTCCTCGAGCGCCAGCGGGTTGACCTTGCCGAGGGCCGCGAGATCGCGTTCGGCGCGTTTGAGCCGTTTTTCCTGCTCGGCCCGGACGAAGGGCTTGCCCTCGGAAATCTCGCGGCCGTCCTCGTCCACCGGGGCGCGCAGGGCGGCCCATTTGTCCGCCGAGTCGTCGGCCGGCACCGGGACGGGCCGGTCCGGGCCGTAATCGGCCACGAGCTGATCGGCGGTCAGCCCGAGCTCCTCCACGCTTTTGAGTTCCAGGGCCTCGATCCGCAGCCGCTGCTGCGTGCGGGCGAGCTCGTCGCGGTGCACGGAGTCGGTGAGCTCGGCCAGTTCGCGGGCCAGGGCGTCGTTGCCGCTGCGGGCCCCGGCAAGCTCACGGTCCATCGATTCCTTGCGTTCCTCGGCGCTGTCCCGCTCCCGGCTGGCGAGCTCCACGGACACGTCGATGAACCCGATGATCTGCTGTACGGCGACGGCGACGGCCGCGGCTCGCCCGGCTTGGAGCCGGCGGCGGCGGGCCCGTTCGGCAGCTTCCTCGCGGGCGCGGCGTTCGGTGGCGGCGGCCCGTTCCAGCGAGGCCGCCCGGTTGCGGGTGGCCGTGAGCTGTTCCTCGGCGCTGCGGAGGGCGAGCCTGGCCTCCATTTCGGCCGTGCGGGCCAGCGAGGCGGCCAGTGCCAGGGCGTCGCGGTGCTCCGGGGAGGGTTCCTGCTCCTCGGGGGCTTCGGTGGCCGCGGCCAGCCGTGCCGTCACCGCTTCCAGGGCGTCCTGTTCCCTGACAATCTGGGCCTCGGCCCTGGCAAGGGAGGCGGCCAGGCGCTCACTTTCGCCCACGGCGCTGCGCAGCACCGCGTTCAGGTGGCCCAGGCGTTCGGCGACGGCGGCGAGTTTCGCGTCGGAATCGTGGAGTTTCGCAAGGGCCGCGTCCGCCCGGTCCTGGGCCTCGGCGCGCCGGGCCCGGGCGGTGGAGAGGGCGAAGCGGTTGCGTTCGAGTCCGGCGGTGACGGCGGCCAGCTTCGCGGCGGCGTCGTCGACGGCGGCCTGGACTTCCAGCAGCGACGGCGCCGACGCGGATCCGCCGGTCACGGTCAGGGCTGTAAAGACGTCCCCGGCCCGGGTCACGGCGGTGAGCCCGGGGCGGGCTGCGATCAGCTGCGCCGCGGCATCCAGATCCTCGACGACGGCGACGCCCGCCAGCAGGGCGGCCAGCGGCAGGCCGGCGGCGTCGGGGTCCGCAGCCGAAACCAGCTCGGCGGCCCAGCGCGCGCCCGCGGGAAGCGTGCTCCCGCCGGTTAGTGCATCGGCAGACAGCGCATCGGCCAACAGCGGCGAAGCTCCGGCCGGGACGTCGGCGAGCAGCAGCGCGGCGCGGCCGGCGTCGTCCTCGCGCAGCAGCCGCACAGCGGCGGCGGCCGTCTCCGGGTCCCGGACCACCACGGCGTCGGACGCGCTGCCAAGTGCGGCGGCGACGGCAGCCTCGAATCCGGCCTCCACGGTGATCATGGACGCGAGGGAGCCCAGGACCCCGGCCGCCAGATTCCCCGCGGCCGCGCCGAGCACGTGCCCGGAGCCGTCCTTGCGGTTCAGGCCGAGCTGAAGGGCATCGCGGCGGGCCATGAGGGCGCCGCGTTCCCGCTCGCCCTCACGCTCGGCCGCCTTCAGTGCGTCAATTTCGGCGGTGGCCTTGTCGAGGTCTTCGCTCGCGGCCTCGTAATCGGCGTCGAGCGATTCCTCGCCGTCCTCGACGCCGGCCACCTGCGTCTCCAGGGCCGTAAATTCACTGTGCGCGTGCCGGCGGCGTTCCTCGCCGGCCTTTTGCGATTCGCGGAGGCGTCCGAGCTCGGACTGGGCCGACTCGACGCGGGATCGTGCCGCGCCGACCTGCCCGGCGAGCTTGGCCAGGCCTTCGCGCCGGTCCGCGGCGGCCCGGAGCAGGGCCGCGAGCCGTTTGTCCTCGGCGGCGGCGGCCTGTTCGGCATCAAGTTTGGCGGCTGTCGCGGCACCCAGGGCCTCCGTCCGGTCCAGGATCTGCCGTTCCAGCCCGGCCTGCTCGTCGCGGACGCGGGCGGCCTGCTGCTCCAGTTGGTCCGGATCACGGCCGGTGTCCGGAACCGCGTCGGCTGCGCCGAGCAGCCTGCGGCGTTCCTCGGCGAGAGAGCCGAGCGAGCGGAGCCGTTCGCGCCCGGTGGAGAGCGAGTACCAGTTCTCCCGCGCGGCGTTCAGCGCGGGCGTGGCCTCGGCGGCGAGCCGTTCGAGGACTGCCTGGCGCTGCCGTCCAGCCTCGAGGTCGCGTTCGACGACGCCGCGGCGGGCCTTGAGCGCCGATTCATCCGCGACGTCCTGCGCCAGCGCGGACTGCAGCTGGACGAGGTCATCGGCCAGGAGGCGTGAGCGGGCGTCGCGGACCTCGAATTGGACGCTCTGGGCGCGCCGGGCCACTTCCGCCTGCTTTCCCAGCGGGGTCAGTTGCCGCCGGATTTCGCCGGTGAGATCGCTGAGCCGGGACAGGTTGGCCTGCATGGCCTCGAGTTTGCGGACCGTCTTTTCCTTGCGGCGGCGGTGTTTGAGGATGCCGGCGGCCTCTTCGATGAAGCCGCGCCGGTCCTCTGGGGTGGCGTGCAGGACCTTGTCCAGCTGGCCCTGGCCCACAATCACATGCATCTCGCGGCCGAGGCCCGAGTCGGAGAGCAGCTCCTGGATGTCGAGCAGCCGGCAGCCGGCGCCGTTGATGGCGTATTCCGAGCCGCCGGTCCGGAACAGGGTCCGCGAGATCGTGACCTCGCTGTATTCGATCGGCAGGGCGCCGTCGCTGTTGTCGATCGTCAATGAGACGTGAGCCCGTCCCAGCGGCGGCCGGCCGGAGGTGCCCGCGAAGATCACGTCCTCCATCTTGCCGCCGCGGAGGGTCTTGGCGCCCTGTTCGCCCATGACCCAGGCCAGCGCGTCCACGACATTGGATTTGCCCGAACCGTTGGGGCCCACCACGGCGGTGACGCCAGGTTCGAATTCAAAGGTCGTCGCTGAGGCGAACGACTTGAATCCCCGGACGGTCAGACTCTTGAGGTGCAAGGTGCTTCGGTTCTCCTGGTCGGCGGACTGGGCCCGCTGTTCGACGAAAGCATGATTCAGACGGACGCGGGTGTTCGGGACGGCCCCGGATACTTCCAATCTACTGCGGTGTAGCGACAAGTCCGCGCAGAACCCGTGCAAAACCGCGGCTTTTGCCGCAGAATATGCAGGAACTGACCTGCACCGGGCATAGTTAAGCTCTTGGGCTTGCGCTCGAGGGTGCGGCGAACCGCCGGAGCGCAGGACGGACGTGAACAGGGGCTTGATTTTGGTAGGCAACGCAACATTCCGGCACAGCAACACCGCCTTACTTTCGGTGAGCAGTGTCGAAGCTCCGACGATCGTGAGTTCCATGGATTTCGACCGCAGGTTGGCTTCGACCCTCCGGCGGCTGCGGGTCCCCCCGAAGCTGCTCGAACGGGTCGCCGGCATCACGCACCGGCGCTGGTGGGCCCCCGGGACATCGTTCGACGACGCCGCCATCGAGGCGGGCGCAAAGGCCCTGGCCGAGTCCGGCATCGAAGCGTCCGAGATTGGCCTGCTGATCAACACCTCCGTTACGCGCCGCAACCTCGAACCGTCCGTCGCAGTGAAGATCCACCACGGACTAAGCCTGCCGTCGTCGGCCATGAACTTTGATCTGGCCAACGCCTGCCTCGGATTCGTCAACGGCATGACGCTGGCGGCCAATATGATCGACTCCGGCCAGATCAAGTACGCGATGATCGTCAACGGTGAGGATGCCCAGGCAACGCAGGAGGCCACCCTGGCCCGGCTGCAGCGGCCCGAGACGACCCGCGAGGACTTCAACCGCGAGTTCGCCACACTGACCCTCGGCTCCGGAGCCGCTGCTGCCGTCCTGGGCCCGGCTGACCAGCACTCGGGGGCGCACCGCATCCTCGGCGGCGTGATGCGTGCCGGCACCGAGCACCATGAACTGTGCGTGGGCGGCATCGACGGCATGGCCACCGACACCAAGGGCCTGCTCGACGGCGGCCTGAAGCTCGTGGTGGACGCCTGGCACGAGGCCCAGCCGGAATGGGACTGGGCCTCGATGGACCGCTACGTCACACACCAGGTGAGCAATGCCTATACCCAGGCCATCATCAACGCCATTGACCTGGACCCGGACAAGGTGCCGATCACGTTCCCGCACTGGGGCAATGTGGGCCCGGCCTCCCTCCCAATGACCCTCGCGGCCGAAGCGCAGTCTCTCGCAGCCGGGGACCGCGTGCTGTGCATGGGCGTCGGTTCCGGCCTGAACACCGCCATGGTGGAAATCGTTTGGTAGCCGCCGACTGGCCCGGCGTCGACCCCGAATGGTCGCGCGAAATCGATGTGGCGTCCACCTCCGCTGTGGATGAGCCCGGAACCGTGCGCCGCTGGCACCTGCTTGACAACGGTGCCCAGCTCACGCGCCGCGGCCTGACTCCTGCCGGCACCCTGCTGTGCGTGCACGGCAACCCGACGTGGTCCTACCTGTGGCGGACCCTGCTGGGCGCCGGATCCGACCTCGCACATCCGTGGCGCGTGGTGGCGGTGGACCAGCTGGATATGGGCTTCTCCGAGCGCACCGGCACGTTCCGGCGCCTGGAGGACCGGATCAACGACCTGGGCGACCTCACCGCCGCGCTCGGACTGGACGGGCCGGTGGTCACCGTCGGCCACGACTGGGGCGGCGTGATCAGCCTCGGCTGGGCCGTGGCACATCCGCAGCAGCTCGCCGGGGTGGTGCTGACCAACACCGCCGTCCACCAGCCCTCCGCCTCCCGCATCCCGCCGGCGCTGCGGCTTGCCCTGCACCCCGCCGTGCACCGCTGGGGAACGACGACGTCGGACACCTTCCTGCGGGTGACGCATTCCCTGGCCCACCCGCCGCTCGCTGCGGATGTCCGCAGCGCCTTCATGGCCCCCTACCGCGGCGCCGACCGCCGCGCCGGCGTGGGGAACTTTGTCGCGGACATTCCCGCCGACGCGTCCCATCCCAGCTTCCCGACGCTCAGCCGCGTCGCGGAAGGGGTGCGCGGGTTAGGAGTTCCGGCCCTGATGCTCTGGGGCCCGCGCGATCCGATCTTTTCCGACCGGTACCTCAAGGACCTCATCAGCCGGCTGCCGGACGCGAAAGTTCACCGTTTCGAGGGCGCCGGCCACCTGGTCGCGGAAGACCGGGACATCGCCGCTCCCGTCTTCGAGTGGCTTGCCGAGCGCGGCCGGGACAGCGAACACGGCCTTCAGCGGACCGACGCCCCGGCCGACCGGCAGCTGCTGGAATACGGGGCCCAGCCCCTGGAGGCCGGCACCGGGGTCCCGCCGCTTTGGGCGCCGCTCACCGCGCTGGCGGCGGGACCCGCAGCCGGGGATACCGCCGTGGCGGAAATGGCAGCGGACGGCAGCGTCGCCCGCTCGCTCAGCTGGCGGGAGCTGGAACAGAATATCGCCGCCCTCGCGGCGGGCCTGCAGGAAGCCGGTGTAGGGCACGGCAGCCGGGTAAGCCTGATGATTCCGCCGGGCGTGGACTTGACCGTGGTCCTCTATGCCTGCCTGCGGCTCGGCGCGGTGGTCATCGTGGCCGACGCGGGCCTGGGCACCCGCGGCCTGAGCCGCGCCGTGAAGGGCGCCACCCCGGATTTCCTCATCGGAATCGACAAGGCGCTGGCGGCTGCCTCGGTACTCGGCTGGCCGGGACGGCGCATCAGTGTCCGGGACCTGCCGGCCACCCGCCGCCGCCTCCTCGCCGTCGAAACTTCCCTCGCCGCCCTCCGCCGCCGCGGGGCCAGCCCGGAGCTCCCTTGCCGGGATCCGGCCCTGGTTCCGGACCCGGACGCCCCCGCCGCCGTGCTCTTCACCTCCGGCTCCACCGGTCCCGCCAAGGGCGTGCTCTACACGCACCGGCAGCTGGCGGCAATGCGGGATACAGTGGCCGCGACGCTGGGGATCCGCCCGGGCGCACGCCTGGTGGCGGGCTTCGCGCCGTTCGCCCTGCTGGGACCGGCGCTCGGAGCCGTCTCGGTGACGCCCGCCATGGACGTCACCATGCCCCGCACGCTGACGGCCAGCGCGCTGGCGGCCGCCGCCGCGGCCATCGACGCCACGGTGATTTTCGCCTCACCCGCGGCGCTGCGCAACGTCCTCGCGACCCAGGGCGGCCTGAGCCGGACCGGGCACCAGGCCCTGGGGCGGGTGGAGCTGCTGCTCTCCGCCGGCGCGCCCGTCCCCGAGCCCCTCCTCGCCGAGGTGCAGCGGCTGCTGCCCCGGGCCTCGCTGCATACCCCGTACGGGATGACCGAGGCGCTGCCCGTCACCGACATCAGCCTCGAACAGATCCGCGCCGCCGGGGCAGACGCCGCCGCCGGAACCGTGGCGGGGGCCGGCAACGGCGTGTGCGTGGGCTGGCCGGTGCACGGCGCCTGTTTGGCCGTCATCCCGCTCGCCGCGGACGGCACCGCACCCGGGAACAGCCCCGTCACGGAGGCGGGAGTCACCGGCGAGATCCTCGTCAGCGCCCCGCATGTGAAGGAAGCCTACGACAGGCTCTGGCTGACCCAGCGTGAGAGCGTCCGCACGGCCGGATGGCACCGCACCGGAGACGTCGGGCACCTCGACGCCGCCGGCCGGCTCTGGGTGGAAGGACGCCTCGTGCACGTCGTGACGGCGCCGGGTGCTGTGGTGACGCCCGTTGGCGCCGAGCAGGCCATCGAACGCCTGGACGACGTCGGGATGGCCGGCGTCGTCGGGGTCGGTCAGTCCGGGACCCAGGCCGTCGTCGCCGTCGTCGAAACCGTTCCGCCGGTCCGCCGCGCCGGCCCCGCCGTGCCGCACCTGGCAGGCCGCGTACGGGACGCCGCCCGTGCGGCAGGCGTCAGCGTCTCGGCCGTGCTCGCCGTCCCCTCCCAGCCGACCGACATCCGCCACAACGCCAAGATCGACAGGACCCGCCTGTCCAGTTGGGCGTCAAAGGTGCTGGCCGGCGGCCGTCCGGGCACGCCGTGAGGGTCCTCGTCACCGGCGCGAGCGGCCTGCTCGGCCGGGAGGTGGCCGGGCTGCTGGTGCGGCAGGGCCATGCCGTCACCACGTTCCAGCGCCGTCCCTCCGGCGTCGACGGCGCCGCGGACGTCTCCGGGTCCGTCGCGGACGAGGACGCCGTCCGCCGGGCCGTCGCCGGCGCCGAGGGTGTCATCCATCTGGCCGCGAAGGTCTCCTTCACCGGCCGCGCGGCGGAGTTCGACGAGGTGAATGTCGAAGGCACGCGCCGCCTGCTCCGGGCGGCACGCGGGGCCGGCGTGCGGGACCTGGTGTTCGTCTCCTCCCCCTCCGTAGCCAACTCCGGGGCCGCCATCGCCGGGCTGGGCGCCGAGCCGGCGGACCCGGTCCGCGCGCACGGCGACTACTCCCGCACCAAAGCCGAGGCCGAACTGCTGGCGCTGGCTGCGGACTCGCCGGACTTCCGGGTCGCGGCAGTGCGCCCGCACATCGTCTGGGGTCCCGGCGACACGCAACTAGTGGGACGGGTGCTGGAACGTGCCAGCCGCGGCCGCCTGCCGCTGCTCGACGCCGGTGCAGCCCTGATCGACACCACGTACGTGGACAACGCCGCTGCGGCCATCGTCGCCGCGCTGCACCGCATGGAGCACATCCACGGCCGGGCGCTCGTGGTCAGCAACGGCGAACCCCGCCCCGTCGGCGAGCTGCTGGCGGGAATTTGCGCCGCGGGCGGCGTCCCTGCGCCCTCGTGGGCGGTGCCGGGCAGCCTCGCGCGTGCTGCAGGATCGGTGGTGGAGAAGGTCTGGTCCCGGTCCGGCCGGGCTGGGGAGCCGCCGATGACCAGGTTCCTCGCTGAACAGCTCTCCACCGCCCACTGGTTCGACCAGCGCGAGACCCGGGAACTCCTCGACTGGTCCCCCGCCGTTTCGCTTGACGAGGGCCTGGCGAGGCTGGCCGAGCACTACGGCCGGACTCCCCCTACCAGCGGCCCTTCCGTGGCCTGGGCTGGCAGACGGGACAGGTGTAAGAGGAACGGTTCATGAACTGTTCCCGCTTCATCAGGCTGACCCGGCCGGCGGCGGCGCAGCGCTTGCACTCCTGGCCCTCCCGGCCGTAGGCGTTCAGGGAGCGGTCGAAGTACCCGGAAGCTCCGTTGACGTTGACGTAGAGCGAATCGAAGCTGGTGCCGCCGGCGGCCAGCGCATCCGTCATGACCTCGCGGGCGGCGTCGAGGAGTCGCAGCGCGTCGGCGCGGCGCAGGGTGTCGGTGGGCCGGGCATAGTGCAGCTGCGCCGTCCAGAGGGCCTCGTCCGCGTAAATGTTGCCGATACCGGAGACCAGGCCCTGGTCCAGCAGCGCCCGCTTGAGCCCGGTTTTGCGTGCCCGCAGGCGCCGGTAGAAGGCGTCGAAGGAGAACCAGGGGTCCAGCGGGTCCCGGGCAATGTGCGAGGCTTCCTCGGCGATGAGGGGCAGCGGCGTTTCGGCCAGGCCGCCGGGGCCGCCGTCGTCAGTGGGGATGAGCGAGGTGAGGAACAGGCCGCCGAAGATGCGCTGGTCCACGAACCGGAGCTGCTCGGGCATGCCGTCGGCGGGGCTGAGCCGGAGCCTGACCTTGAGGTGTTTTTCGTCCGGAACCCCGGGGTCCTGCATCAGCAGCTGACCGGACATGCCAAGGTGGGCCATGAGCGCGACGGCGGGGGCCGGCTCTGCGGACGGGCGGGGGTCTCCGGACAGGTCACCATTCCCGGACAGGTCACCATTCCCGGACGGGGCGGGCGTGTCCGCCAGCGGCATCCAGAGGAATTTGCCGCGGCGGACCACGTCCAGCACCCGTGCGCCCTCAAGGTTGCCGGCAAAGTCTTCCGGGCCCAAGGCATGCCGGCGCAGGGAACGCGGGTCCAGCACATCGACGGAGGTGATGGTCCGGCCCCGCACCCAGCTCACCAGGCCGCGCCGGACCACCTCGACCTCGGGCAGTTCAGGCAACGCCGCCGCCTAGCTGCCGGTCTGGGTGTTCAGCTGCTGCGGGTCAGGCGCGGACGGGGCGGTCAGCCGGCGCCAGGCGTCGGCGGCGGCTTCCTGCTCGGCTTCTTTTTTGGAGTTGCCGCTGCCGGTGCCGTAGTCGGTGCCGCCGATCCGCAGCACGGCCTCGAACGTCCTGGCGTGGTCCGGTCCGGAGCCGTCCACCGCGTAGTTGATGGTTCCGAGCTGCCGGCTGGCCGCCAATTCCTGGATACTCGTCTTCCAGTCGGTGCCGGCGCCGAGGGCTGCGGCGTCCTGCAACAGCGGGCCGACCAGCCGCATAACCAGCTGCCGGGCCGTCTCGATGTCGTTGGAGAGGTAGGTGGCGCCGATCAGCGCCTCCATGGTGTCCGCCAGGATGGAGGCCTTGTTCTTGCCTTCGGTGAGCTTCTCGCCCTGTCCGAGGTAGATGTATTCGCCCAGCCCAATGCTGCGGCCGATGCCGGCCAGTGCCCTGGTGCTGACGACGGCGGAACGGCGCTTGGCCAGGTCCCCTTCGGGCAGCGTGGGGTTATCGCGGTACAACGCGTCCGTCACGGAGAAGCCCAGGATGGAGTCGCCCAGGAACTCGAGCCGTTCGTTGGTGGGAATGCCGCCGTTTTCGTAGGCGTAGGAACGGTGTGTGAGCGCAAGACGAAGCGTCCCGGCGTCAATAGTGACACCGAGACGCTTCAGAAGCTCTTCAGTTGAAGACATCTTTTTCAGCCTGTTGGCGGATTAGACGTCTGCGACCTTGCGGCCCTTGTATTCAAGGAACAGCGCGGTGCCAGCCGAGTCGGTAACGACCTTTGCCTGGTGCGGCAGGCTGTAAACAACCTGGCCGTTCTCTACGGTCTTCACCAGGTGGGGGGCAGTTGCCTTCCACTGGGAGCGGCGGGCGCGGGTATTCGAGCGAGACATTTTCCGCTTCGGGACAGCCACGGCTAACTCATTTCTCTCTAGAAAAACACTTACAAATCAGTTTTGCCGGTCAGGCTTAGCCAAGTCAGCCAGGGCGGCCCAGCGAGGATCTACGACCTCGTGGTGATGCCCCGGCTCGTCTTCCAGGCGTGCTCCACATTCGGAACAAAGGCCCTGGCAGTCTTCCCGGCACACCGGCTGGAACGGCAGTATGGTGACAACTGCGTCCCGCAACACCGGCTCAAGATCGATCAGATCGTGCTCGACTCGACGTTGCTCTTCTTCGTCTTCTTCGTCGGAGAACACAGCGTCCTCGTAGAAGAAAAGTTCTTGCACATCGACCTCTTGGTCATACGCAAGGGGATCCAGGCATCGGCCGCATTCGCCAGTTACTTCAACGAGCGCGGTTCCTGATACCAAAATTCCTTCGTGTACGGCCTCAAGCCGCAGGTCCAGCTCAACATCCGAGCCTTCCTGCACGCCAATGAGCGCCACGCCAAGATCACTTGGCGCGGGTACATGTTCCGTCAGCGTTCGCATGCTTCCCGGACTGCGTCCGAGGTCCTTGACGTCGAACGCCAAGGGCGAACTAGCATCTCGTTTAATGAGAACTCCTGTTGAACATATGACCGACGTACTATCTTAGCCTGAACTTCCGGACGGACTCAAACCGGGGGCACGCCTGCGGTTCACACCACAAAGCGGCCTTGGATTCGGGCCACGCAACCGGCAGCAGGCCGCCGAGTACCGGTCAAGCTTACACTTTGCGCGCCCGGTTCTGGACCGGCTCGCCCGGAGCCAGCCGTTTCAGCACCGAGCGGGGAACAAAGTCCGAGACGTCCCCGCCCAGGGCGAAGACCTCCTTGATGAGGGTGGAGGACAGGTGCAGGTAGTGGCTTTCCGCCGGCAGGAACACCGTCTCGACGCCGGTCAACTGCCGGTTCATCGTGGCCATCGGCAGCTCGTAGTCGAAGTCCGAGGACGAGCGCAGGCCCTTGACGATCGCGGACACACCGCGCTGCCTGCAGTACTCGGCCAGGAGCCCCTCCCCCACGGGTTCCACCACGATGCCGCGCAAGGACGCGAACGTTTCCTTGGCCATGTCGATCCGCTCCTCAACGCTGAAGCGGTACTTCTTGGCGTAGTTCGTTGACACGGCCACGATCACCTCGTCGAAGAGGCCCGCGGCGCGCGCAATGACTTCAAGGTGTCCATTGTGAATGGGGTCAAAGGAGCCAGGGCAAACAGCGCGTCTCATGCTCCGAACCTACCGTATCCGCGCCGCAGGCCGGGATAACATGGCTGAATGTCCCAGCTCCCTCCCCAGTTCCCGTGGCAGCGCGCCGCCACCGGCGCCAACTTGCTCTCCCCCGACGGTTCGCTGGGCGTCACGATCTTCGAGGAGATGACCACCCTGGCGCTCAGCACGGGCGCCATCAACCTCGGCCAGGGCTTCCCGGACGAGGACGGCCCCGTCGAGATCAAAGAAGCCGCCCAGGCCGCCATCGCCGCCGGAGCCAACCAGTATGCGCCCGGCAAGGGCATCCTGCCCCTCCGGGAGGCGATCGCAGTCCACCAGGAGCGGTTCTACGGGCTGACACCCGATCCCCAGACCGAGATCATCGTCACCACCGGCGCCACGGAGGCCATCGCCGCCTCGCTGCTCGCGCTGGTCGGTCCGGGAGATGAGGTGCTCACGTTTGAGCCGTTCTACGACTCCTACGGCGCCATCATCGGGCTCGCCGGCGCCACGCACGTCACGGCCCCGCTCCTGGCCCCGGATTTCATGCCGGACCTGGCCGCGCTCGAGGCCGCGTTCAGCAACCGCACCAAGGTGGTGCTGATCAACAATCCGCACAACCCGACCGGCGCGGTGTTCCCCCGCGAGGTGCTTGCGCGCGTCGTCGAACTGGCCGAAAAATACGACGCCGTCATTATCACCGACGAAGTGTACGAGCACTTGACCTTTGGTGTGCAGCACATCCCGCTGGCCACCCTGCCCGGCGCGGCCGAGCGCACGCTGACCATTTCCTCGGCCGGCAAGACGTTCTCCTTCACCGGCTGGAAGATCGGCTGGCTCTCCGGACCGGAGCACCTCGTGGCCGCCGCCCGGACGGTCAAGCAGTTCCTGAGCTACAGTTCCGGCACGCCCTTCCAGGCCGCGATCGCGGTGGGGCTGGGGCTCCCGGACGAGTTCTACGCCGGCATCGCCGACACGCTCCGGTACAAGCGCGACATCCTCAGCGAGGGCCTCCGGGCAGCCGGCCTTGACGTCCTGACGCCGCAGGGCACCTACTTCGTGAACGTGGACACCTCTCCGCTGGGAATCACCGATTCCGTGGAGCTGGCCCGCAGGCTCCCGGCCCTCGTGGGCGTCGCCGCGATCCCGGTGCCGGTCTTCTGCCACCCCGACGGCGCCGAGCGCACCCGCAGCCTGCTCCGCTTCGCTTTCTGCAAGCAGCTGCACGTCCTGGAGGAGGCCGCCGAGCGGCTGGCGACCTTGCGCGACAGGCTGTGAGCATGGCCGGGCAGCAACCCGGAGCCACGCGGTTCCTGCGGACCACCGGGCAGCACGCCACGATCGAACCGGATCCCTTTACCGACGGCGGCTTCGTGCTGAGCATCGGCGGCGCCGAACAGTCCCACGTCAACCTGGCCGATCCCGCGGACATCTTCTACGAATACCTGCGCAGGATCGGGCACGTGGTGGACCTCGCCGCCCCGTGGGGCGAGCCCATCAGCGCACTGCACCTGGGCGCGGGCGCCCTGACGCTGGCCCGCTACATCCAGGCCACCCGGCCCGGCTCGGTCCAGTACGCCGTGGAGCTGGAGCGGGAACTGCTGGACTTCGTGCTGGCGCAGCTGCCCCTGCCGGAGGGAACGCAGCTGCACACGGTGATCGGCGATGCCCGCGACGCCCTCGCCGGGCTCCCGGCGGAACTGCGCTTCGACGTCGTGATCCTGGACATCTTCTCCGGGCCCGAGGCGCCGGAACACATCGCGTGCGCAGAGTTCTACCAGGAGGCGGCGGCTCGGCTGACGCCGCGCGGGGTATTGATAGTCAACGTGGGCGACGAACCCGGGCTGACCCTGGTCCGGAGCCAGGTCTCGGCCATGCGCCGTGCCATGGCCGACGTCTCGGCCTTCGCCGAGGCCGGAATGTTCACCGGCCGGTACCCCGGCAACATCATCCTGACCGGGACGCAGGGCCCGTGGCCGGAAGTCTGGACGGCGGCGCTCACGGCGCGCGGCCCGCATCCGGCCAGGCTGCTGGCCGGCGTCGAGCTGGACGTGCTGGCCGGCTAGTCCCCCACCTCTAAATCCACGCCGTCCGCGGCTTCCAGGGCTTCCACGGCTTCAACACCGGGCTCGGCGAACCATAGCCGGGTTTCGCCGTACTTCTTCTCGGCAAACCGTTCCATGCCCTCGGGCCATGCCGGCTCGGGGGTCCGGGATGAGCGTTCCACCACCACGACGGCCCCCTCAGCCAGGTGTGGGACGAGCTTGGCCAGCACGGCAGCGAGGGCCGGCTCGTCCAGGGGGTAGGGCGGGTCCAGGAATACCAGGTCCCAGCGCAGGGCCTCAGCGGTCCGGTCCAGGAAGGATTCGACCTTGGAGCGGTGCACGGAGACCACCTTGCGGCCCGCGACGGTGTTGACAAGGTCCGCGTTGCGCTGGCAGACGGCGCTGGCCTTGGCATCGAATTCGACCAGGTCCACGGAGTCAGCGCCGCGGCTGCCGCTCTCCACACCCAGCGAACCGGATCCCGCGTACAGATCCAGCACTCGGGCGCCGGAAATAGCGTCAAAGGCGTCCAACCGGGAGAACAGCGCTTCCTTGACCCGGTCTGTCGTGGGCCGCGTCAGGCTCCCAGGGACACTGACCAGCGTCGTTCCGCCGGCGGTGCCTGAGATGATCCGGCTCATGGCCGAAGCCCTTGATGTGTGGTCCTAGCCGCGTTCAAGGAACGCCTCCTTCTCGGGGTTCAAATATTCGTCGATCGCGGCCGCGAGCCGGGGCTGGCCGGCCAGTGAGGGATCGGCGGCCACGATCCGCTGGGCGTCCTGCCGGGCCCGGGCAATCACGTCCTCGTGTTCGAGGACGCGCAGCAGCTTCAGGGTGGAGCGGCCGCCGGACTGCGAGGCGCCGAGGATGTCGCCTTCGCGGCGGAGCTTGAGGTCCTCCTGGGACAGTTCGAAGCCGTCGGTGGTGGCAGCCACGGCATCGAGCCGGCGCCGGCTCGGATGGCCCGGCTCCAGGGTGGTGACCAGCAGGCAGGTCCCGGGCAGCCCGCCGCGGCCCACCCGGCCGCGCAACTGGTGGAGCTGGGAGATGCCAAACCGGTCCGCGTCCAGGATCACCATGAGCGTGGCGTTGTGCACGTCCACGCCCACTTCAATCACGGTGGTGGAGACGAGCAGTTTGGTCTGATTGGCGGTGAAGGAGGCCATGGTCTCGGACTTCAGCACCGGGTCCTGCCGGCCGTGCAGCGGCGCCACAGCCACCCCGGCGAGGGCCGGTTCGTCCTGGAGGTGTTCCACGACGCCGGTGACGGAGGCGAGTTCCCGCGAGCCGTTCTCGCCTTCTAGGTCCGCGGCGGATGGTTCGGCCTCGCCCGGGGTGAAGTCGCCGTCGTCGTCCGTGCCGATCTTGGGGCAGACCACGTAGACCTGATGTCCGGCGTCGATCTCCTCCCGCGAACGGGACCAGATGCGGGTGACCCAGGCCGGGTGTTCCGCGAGCCCCACCACGTGCGTGGAGATTGGGGCGCGGCCGGCGGGGAGCTCATCCAGCACGGAGGTTTCGAGGTCTCCGAACACGGTCATGGCCACGGTCCGCGGAATCGGGGTGGCGGTCATGACCAGCAGGTGCGGCGGTTTGCTGGCCTTGGCCCGGAGGGCGTCGCGCTGTTCCACGCCGAAGCGGTGCTGCTCGTCCACCACAATCAGGCCGAGGTCGTAGAAGGACACGTTGTCGCTGAGCAGGGCGTGGGTGCCGATCACGATTCCCGCCGTTCCGGAGGCCGCGTCCAACATGGCCTGCTTCCGCGCCGCGGTGGGCATGGAGCCGGTGAGGAGGGTGACCTGGACGGCGTCCGGGCCGAACCCGCCGAGCATCCCGTCCCGGGAGAGCGGTCCGAGCGTGCGCCGGATGGATTCATAGTGCTGGGCGGCGAGGACTTCCGTGGGGGCCAGCAGGGCGGCCTGTCCCCCGGCGTCCACCACCTGCAGCATGGCGCGAAGGGCCACGATCGTCTTGCCGGAGCCCACCTCGCCCTGGAGCAGCCGGTTCATCGGCGAGTCCTGGGCGAGCTCGTCGGAGAGCGTCTTGCCGACGGCGGTCTGGCCGGCGGTCAACGTGAACGGCAGCTGGCGGTCGAAGGCGGGCAGCAGCCCGTCCGGTGCCGGGCGGCGGGCCGTTGCTTCCTCGGCGGCGAGCTGGGCGCGGCGGCGGGCCAGGGCCGACTGGAGCACCAGGGCTTCCTGGTAGCGGAACCTGTCGCGGGCGCGCTGGAAGTCCGCCGGGGTTTGCGGGGCGTGGATCAGCCGGTAGGCGTCCGCGACCGGCAGGAACTTCTCCCGCGCCGCGATCTCCGCGGGCAGCGGGTCGCCGAGGGTTTCAAGATCCACGGTGTCCAGCAGTGTCGAGATGACCTTCTGGATGGACCAACTGGTGAGCTTGGCCGTGGCCGGGTAGACCGGGATCGGCATGGCGGCGAGCTTCTCCGGGTCGATGCCCGGGGTGTCGGGGTCCTCGTCGAGCAGCAGGAAATCGGGGTTGGTCAGGCCGAGGGACCCGCCGTAGCGGGTGACCTTGCCGGAAAACATGGCGCGCCGGCCCGGCTGCAGCTCGGCCTTGGCCCGGAACCCGTTGAAGAAACTGACCTTGAGCGTGCCCGGCAGCGCTCCGCCGGCGTCGTCGGAGATCACGACGTCGGTGAGGGAACCGCGCCGGGCGCGCATGGCCCGGGTGCTGTTGGAGACCACCCGGGCGATCAGGGTCACTTCCTCGTCCAGCGGGACCTCGCTGATGGGCGTCAGCTCGCCGCGGCTGAGATAGCGGCGCGGGAAGTAGTTCAGGAGCCCGCCGACAGTGGTGATGCCGAGGTGATTTTCGATGACAGCCGCGGAGCGCTTGCCGATGCGGCGCTCGAGGCCCAGTTCAAGTTCAGCGTGCATGTCCGTCGGGGTTTCGGTTTTCGGCGGCAATTGCGGGAGCAACGGAGGGGGCAGCGGTGGCGGCAACGGAGGCAGCAACGGTGGCGGGCTGGGGTTGCGGATCGCGCGGCACGGCGAGCTCACTCACGGAAATGTCCGTAGGCTCGCCCAAGGAACGGATCAGCGCGACGGCGGGGCCGGCATCCAGGACGTGGACGTGGACGCGCCAGCGGTACTGCCCGGCGGCGTCCGCGGCCCCTCCGACCTGGCTCATTATTACGGAGTCGCCCATTTCGTCGAGCCGTTGGCGCATCATCGCGGCGTCCAGCGGGGACAGGGAGATGGTGCACATGACCTCGACGCCTTCGTCGCGCGGCATGCCGACGTGGATGTGCGGGTCCTGGACGTCGTAGCCGTGCAGGCCGTCCAGCAGTTCACTTTGGAGCTCCTCGCCCAGCACCGCGGAGCGGAGGCAGTCCAGGATCAGGAGCATGCCCACGCCGCCGGCGTCCACCACATGGGCGGCGTGCAGGGCATCGAGCTGGTCCTCCGTGCGCACCACGGCGGCCAGGGCTGCCTCGACGGCGGCATCCAGGGCCAGACCGAGGGTCTGGTTGCTGTCATCGCCGTCGTGGGCGGAGTCCACGGCGGCCGCGGCCCGGGCGGCGGCTTCCATGACGGAGAGCATGGTGCCGGGCACGGGATCACTCAGCGCGGACCAGGCTCGGATCTGGGCCCGGTTCAGGGCCGCGGCCAGCAGCGGTGAGCTGATCCGGGTGTGCCCGGCCAGCGGTTCGGCGGCGGCGGCGAGGAAGACGGCAAACAGGGTTCCGGAGTTGCCACGGGCCTGTTCCATGGCCACCTGGCCGGCCTGCGCCAGGACGGCGCCGACGTCGTGCGGGTCCGCGGCGGGGTGCGTGGACTGGCCAGCGGCTGTGCCACTCCCGGTGACGGCGTCCGCGGCGTGGGCCGCGGCACGGACGGTCAGGTAGAGGTTGGTGCCGGTGTCGCCGTCGGCCACGGGAAAGATGTTGATCGCGTTCAGGCGGTCGCTGTGGTTGCCGAGCGTGGTTTCCGCCTTGCCCAACCACCGCTTCATCGCTTGCGCGTTGGCGGCAATCTTAGTCTGCAAAGTGATCCCATCCCACAGCGTCAGCGGGCCTGCCCGCGATCGTTACTCCCGTGCTCTCGGTTGGTGCAGGGGCCTCTACCGAGCCTATCGCAGTGAACCCGGGAGGGAGCTGAGCCCCCGCGGGAAAAGTGGCCAGCAGTCCGTGGTCCTCGCCGCCGCCGAGGACCCAGGACATCGGGTCTGCTCCCAACAGCTCCGACGCCGGCAGCAGCGCAGCGGCCAGCTCCTTCAGGGCGGCGGCGTCCAGGTTCAGCACGCCATGGCTGGCGGCCGCCATGCGGTTTCCGTCCCGGACCAGGCCGTCCGAAATGTCCATCATGGCCGTGGCGCCGGCCTCACGCGCCAAGGGTCCGGCCGCGAGCGGCGGCTGCGGCCGGCACTGGGTGTCCATGAGGGAGCGCTGCTCGGCGGTCAGGTCCCCCACACGGACGTCCGACTCCAGCAGCGCCAGCCCGGCGGCGGCCCGGCCCACTGTTCCCGCCAGCGCCACGGTATCCCCGGGCCGGGCTCCGGAACGCAGCACGGGCTCCTTGCCGTCAAGGGTCCCCAGGATGGCCACACTGACTGCCAGCTCGCGGCCCCGGCCGAGGTCACCGCCGGCCACCGCGCAGGCCCGTGCCCCCAGCCCCCTGATCCCGGCCACGAGTCCGTCCGCGAAATCTTCCACCCAACGGACAAGGGTCTCCGGCGGCATCGTCAGGCTCACCACAAGGGACGTGGCCCGGGCGCCCATGGCATTGATGTCGCTGAGGTTTTGCGCCGCGGCCTTCCAGCCGACGTCGTACCCGGTGGTCCGGTAGCCGTTGTTCCACTGGAGCCGGAAGTCCTGGTCGGCCACCTGCGTGTCGATGCTCAGCACAGACCGGCCGTCCGGCGCGGCGACAATGGCGGCGTCGTCCCCCGGCCCCAGCAGCAAGTACGTCGCCGCTTCCGGGCCGCCAGTCGGCTCCGGGACGGTGAGCCGCGGGAAGATGCGCCCCAGCAGCTGGGACTCCGACAGCCCGGCAACGGTCAATGTGGCGTCCGTCGGCAGGTGTTCGGGCACAGGAGATTCAGGCACAGGAGATTCAGGCACAGCCCTACGCTACCGCGAGGGGCTGACAGAGCCGGGCCGTGACTTCAGCTGCCAAATATTTCCTCCAGCCATTGTTCGCCCGTGAACCGCATATCGAAGCGTTGAACGTATTCGGCAGCGGCCCTGGACTCTTCGGCATACGCGTGCGGGGAACTGTTGAGAGCCGAGACAAATGCCCGGATCTGGGAAGTGGTCTCGCGGGTCCAGCGATTGCTGAATATGTCGTCCACTCCCGGCCTTTGCCAGAACAGCGGCACCGCCCCTGACGCCATTCCCTCAGCCGGGGCGAGGTGGAAGCTCTCATCCGAACTGGGCGACAACACATAGCCAATCTTTCGCAACCAGGACGCCATGTCCGGGCCGAACGGTTCGAAGACCACGGCATCCCGGAGCGCCGGGGACCGTCCGATCCGGTCAAAGATTTCCAGGTACGCCTCCCGCTGGAACGGCTTCTTCCACTCGTAGGGGTATTCCCACGGCATTCTTCCGCGCACGTGCAGGGTGTACCGGGGGTCCTCTTGCAGTAGTTCCTCCAGCAGGTCAAGGGCCCGGTCCAGGCGCTTGCGCATCGGGACGATGCCCACCAGCCCCAGTCGGAAGCGATGATCCGGTTCCTTGGATCGGCGGAGGTCCACAAGGTCAACGGCGTTAGGGATGACCCGGAAGGCGGTGTCGGTCCAGGCGGTACTTGCGCGGGTGCGATCCACGTAGAGGCTTGAGACGCAGATCAGCGAGTCGATGTTGTCAGCGGCCACATCCTTCATCCAGGGGCCGTTGAGCTCGAACATGTGGAGACGCACAATGAGCTTCTGCCTGCGGCGCTTGTTATTGGAGTACCAGACGGCGTTGGGGCCGCACCATTCGCAGATGATGACGTCGGCCCAGTCCCTGAGCCGTTCGGACTCATGGACATCGTGGTGGTGCAGTGACTTCCAGTGGTCGAAGGCAAGGTCGATGTCATCCCGCATTTCGAGGACGGAAACGAGCTCGCCGGCAAACTTGAGATCGTGGCCGGCAATCAGGACCCTTGTCTTCTGCTTGCTGCGCGGACTGCGGACGTAGTCTGCCTCGGACCGCTCGAAATAGGCGTTCAGCCGGGCAGCCGCTGACGAAATCGAGTAGTGCCTTACGCGGTTGCTGACCGTCTTCTTCAGCTCGGCCAGGTTGTCCCTGGCGTTCAGGAGGGTGCTGACCACGCCTTCGGTCGAATCGTCATCGACATACAGCGGATAGTCGGCACCGAAAAGCTCAAGATGCTGGGCGTTGCGGTTCACCATCGGAGGCACCCCGAGGGCAGCGTACTCGAGGACCTTGGTGGAGATCTCGAGGCTTGCGTCCATGCTCCGGTCACGCCAGCTCAGGCCGACGTCGTGCCTGCTGACCTCCTTTGCGGCCGCATCACGGGACACCCCGCCCAACCAGTCGATGCCGGGCGAGCCCACCGCCTCCTCCATGGAGGCCGACCACAACGGGTCTTGCTGATCATGCTGGAATTTGTCCCCGATCATCGTCACCGCCAGGGCAAGCTTTTGCTCCGCGGCCGCAGCGGGGAGGGAGCACATCTCGAGCGTGCGCCACTTCCTGGCGAACTTGCCCGAGTAGACGGCACTCAGTTTCCTACCGGCGGCCGGGGAATTCCCCCGCAGGTCAAAGTATTCATCGGGCACCATCGGCGTCAGGACAAGCGTTTTGCCTGCAGCTTCGGGAATCGTCGCTTCTACATAGGAACGTGCGGCCTCCGTCTGCACGAAGAAGCGCCGGCATTGTCCGACGGTCCGCCTGAGCATCGCAAGGTCAGTTTCGGAAAGCCGGGAACTGGGATGAGCGATGTCCGTGATGTAGAGCCACGACTTGGGACCAAGCACTTTGGAGTTCGCGACGTGCGCCGCTACCTGGGTGCCACGGGCGATCACGACGTCGAACGGCCTTTCCGCGTCAAGTTGGGCCATGCGCTGGGCTGCAACGCGTGGCTGCAGCGTCTCCATGCCCACCATGTCGCCCGGCTGGGCGATTTCTACTCCGGGCAGCTCCGCTATCCGCTCAAGCAGCCGGGTCTTCGTGACCTCAGTCTTGAGCAGGACGCAGACCTTGGAGCCCGTCCGTGACAACGCTTCAGCCATGGAAACAAGCCACACGGAGGATCCGTCGATGATATTGAGGTCGACGTCCCCGTAGAGGAGGACCGTCCGCGCGGACGTCGTTTCGTCAGTGCGATCCAATGAGCGCTCCCTTTTTCATTGTGGCGAATGTTTCGAGCGAAGTGAGCAGGCCGAATTTGTAGTCTTCGGTCCACTGCTCCATGGAGGAACGATCCGAAAACACAACATCCGCTGCAGCTTCGAACTCCGTGGTGTAGGTGTCGGCCTCCCGCCGTGTCCTCACGAAGTAGGCCGGCATCCCTTGGGAGCGGCACTCAGCGAGCGCCCGGAGGATTTCATTTGCAAGCAAGGTCCCCGCCGCGGAATCGGCGCCGAACCAGATCCCGGCGGTGAAGGCGCTGTCATCGAGAATCAGAGCGGAACCGCGCCCGTTGGCAACCTGGGCCGCTATGGTGCTCGGACGCAGGGTTTCAAGCGCATGCGCGTCGCCCAGGTACTGCTGAAGGTCCTGGCCCGCGATCGCGTAGACAATCCGTCCGCCCCACGGCGCCGTTGGAGGCGCTCCGAGGTAGCCGAGAATTTTGGCTTGACGGTCCTCGTCATCCATGACGGCGGCCGCGAGCCGGCCAACCGCCCGGCCGGACGCTGGAGCCACGGGCGGAGCCAGTTCTTTCTTCGCCGCCGCGGCGGCTGCCGTTTTCGGCACCTGGTGGTCCAGAGAAAGCCCGGTCACCATGTCGCGCAGCTCGCGGAAGCGCGAGCGGGCCTTCCTGGCTTCAGTTTCCTGGAGCCACCGCAGGCTGACCAGCTGCGAAATGGCCAGCACCGCCATGAGCGTGAACAATGCGAGGGACAGAACCGCGAACGCCGGATGCCCGAGCACAAAGTACAGGGATCCACCGAGTGCGGCCACCATCCCGCAGAGGGCCGTCGCAACGACGCCCCGGCTCTTGAAGGCTGAGCGCATTCTCTGTTGGATTCGAAGGATCATGAGCTGAAGACCCCTCGGGTATCGACCAGGAGCTTGCCGGCCAGGACTTCGGGGGGCAGCGCGCGAACGGCGTCATGGTCAACCAGCACCACCACCAGCGAGGAACGGCTCACGGCTTCCTCCAGGGGCACCAGCCGGACGTTGTCCTGACGCTGCAGGCTTCCGGGCAGGCTGTCGATGTGCGGCTCGGCCACGTTGATCCGGATGCCTGTCATCGATTCGGCGACGGCATGGGCAATTTCAATGGCAGGCGACTCACGCAGGTCGTCAATATTTGCCTTGAAGGCGAGCCCAAGGAGGGCAACCTCGGCGTTCTTGGGCAGCTTGGCGAATGCAGCATGCACCTGGTCCAGGACCCAGCGGGGCTTATCGTCGTTGACGGTCCGGGCTGTCCTGATCAAACGCGACTCGGCAGGTGCCGCAGCGACGATGAACCAGGGATCAACCGCGATGCAGTGCCCACCGACGCCAGGGCCCGGTTGCAGGATGTCGACGCGGGGGTGGTGATTTGCCAGCCGGATCAGTTCCCAGACGTTGATGCCCAACTTTGCACTGATGACCGACAGTTCATTGGCGAACGCAATATTGACGTCGCGGTAGGAGTTTTCGACCAGTTTGGCCATTTCCGCGGTTACGTCATCGGTGACCAGTATTTCGCCCTGGCAAAACACCGAGTAGAGGTCTTTAGCAAGATCGGCGGCCCGGCGGGTGACCCCTCCAACTATTCTGTCGTTGGTCACAAGCTCGATCATGACTTTGCCGGGCAATACCCGTTCGGGGCAGTGGGCCAGGAGAATTGCAGGCCTGCCTTCGCCGCCGTCCAGCGACAAGTCCGGCCGGAGCGAGACGATGTACTCGCCCAGGTGGCGGGTTGCCCCCGGGGGTGACGTTGATTCCAGGATGATCAGTTCGCCGCCCTGTAGTACCGGCGCGATCCCGCGCGCGGCCGCCTCGATATAGCTCAGGTCGGCGCTCTTGTCAGCCGTGAACGGCGTTGGCACGGCCACAATGTACGCATCTGCGGCGGGCGTCTGGGTGGTTGCCTTGAGCCGACCCTGGCTGACGGCTCCAGCGACGTGAATCCCGAGGTCCGGTTCAACAAATGGGACTCGCCCATCGTTCACGGCGTCGACGGTCCGCTGATTGACGTCGACGCCGATCACGTCAAGGCCGTTGGTCGCCAGGATCGCGGCTGTAGGCAGCCCGATGTACCCAAGTCCAATGACGGCGATGGTCTGGAAGCTAGTCAATCTGTTGACCCCTATCAAAGCGTGATGAATTCACGTGGATTTTCGAAAATTTGAATCTCGCCGGCCCCTGCGGGTCCGTCGTCCGGCACGCCCGGGCCATTCCCGTCGCCGGGGCGCATCTGGCAGTAGTTGAACCTGTCGGCCGAGTAAATGGAGCCCTCGGCCGCCGCGACGGACGTAAGGAAGGCGGTGTCCTCGCCGTGGCTCAGCGCCTCAAACGGGTGCGCCTCAAAGACCGCCTTGGGTGCTGTGATGGTGGGTCCAGCCACCTGCCCGCTAAACCGGTGCTCCTGGTGGGCAGCACGGAGCACGGTGGCCCGGCTGGCACGCAAGTGAGAGTAGTGGGACTGCTTCCCCACCACATCCGCCCCGGAATAAGTGAGCGCATGCAGCAGATCAACCAGATAGTTGGGCGCGTAGTAGTCCTCGCCGTCCATCCTGGTCAGCACCACCCCCGTCGATGCTTCAATGCACCGGTTGAGGCACTCCCCTAGGGTCAGGGCGGCCGGGGCGGGAAGGACTTTGTATTTCGCCACGCCATAGGTGTGGGCCAGCTCAGCGAGCAGGTCCTCGGCGGCTGTAAAGCCGCGAGTCAGCAGGACGAGCTCCAAATCGACGCCGTCCTGGCCGCCGACGGTCTGAAATATTTGCCTGAGCTGTTGCGGGCTTGTTGTGCTCACCAATGCACTGGCTGACGGCAGGCCGACGGGCCGGCATCGTTCGGGCGCGACCGCTTGAACGATGGATTCTGCGCGGTGCGCGTAGGTATGCTCACCCCAAATCCGGCGCTGGGCCTTGTGGACCGCCCTCTCATTGAATTCGTCGTCGGATGTCAGCCTCCGCAGAATCCTCTCCGCCTCAGGCTTGGCCTCGGCAACCAGCACCTCACCTTCGTCGAAGAAGCGCGATATCGCCGCGCTTGGCGTCGAGACGACCGGTGTTCCCGAGGCGGTGATCTCAAATATCCGCCGGGCGCACATGCTGGGCGAATCGGTCACGGAATTTACATTCAAGAAGGCCTTGTACGCCCGGTAGGCGGTCAGCATCTGCGCGTAGCTCAATGACCCGACAACATGTTGGTCAAACGGCTCAGGGAACTGATAGTTCTTGTCGCCTCCCAGCTGGCGGGAGAAGATTTCCAGCTCGGCGCCGCCCGATCCAGCTTCAGCAATGGCCGCGCCCAGGAGCATGTCCATCTGCGCGCGGCGTTGGGGGAACTTGTGGGCAAAGTACATCCCCGCGAAAGCCACGCCGCGCGAGTGCCATCCGAGGCCCGACCGGACAGGGTTGTGAATAGCCGGCTGGGCTGCAAACGGAA
Organism: Arthrobacter sp. ES3-54; assembly: GCF_029504395.1. Classification (GTDB taxonomy): domain Bacteria; phylum Actinomycetota; class Actinomycetes; order Actinomycetales; family Micrococcaceae; genus Arthrobacter. Next base: position 583,400 of record NZ_JAQFIF010000001.1, on the reverse strand, counting down.
GAGTGCCTATGCGGTCGTGGCCCAAATCCCTCACGTAGTTGGGAACGCGGTCAGAATCACTCGTGAAGACGTGGTCAAACAGCTTGGCTGCGGGCAGAAAATCATCGTAATGGGGCGGATCTTCCTTATTCCAGAAGACAGTCGGAATTCCCTGGGAACGGCACCAGGCCACGAGCCGGACCAGCTCGGTGCCTGGACCCGAAGAACCGGTGAGCTGATATTGCCAGGATCCGGAATTTCCGTTCCATGCAGATTCCACGAACAAGAAATCGATCCGAGTCTGGCCAAGTTGATCACGCCACTCTTCCCGGCGCAGTTCGACTAAATTCCACTCGAACCGCAAAGCCGTGCGGGAGAAATCATCAAGAATCACGCCCACGTTCAGGTCTGCGCGCCGCGGCCCCTGTCCGGAAGTGTCGTACGGCCTGAACTGCAGCTGGCGGTCTCCGCCCCGCCCGGACCATTCGCCCGCTGAACCCTTGGCCCGCGGCCGTACAGCAGAGCGAAAATGCCGCAGAGCCTTTCGCGTGTCGTTGAGGATGCCCATCAGTCCGGGCTCCTACGGCAATTCATTCCGTCTGCAGGCACTACTCGGTTCTCCTCAGCGATGCGCCCCTCCGGCCAAGGTGCCAAAGGAAATCCGTCACAGGGCCAAAAAGACCCTGGGCCCCCTACCTTCATCGAAGCTAGGAGGCTCAGGTAAAGGGAATGGCGGTCCAAGGTGAACGAAGGCCAAACAACACCGGGCTACTCACCTGTTGCGCAAGTTTTTCCGCAGGGATCCTCCACCATTTCTCCCTCTCGCCACCGCGTGAAAGACTCTCAGCCGTGCCTCTTTCTGTCCCCGCGGTCAACACCGCCACCCGCAGGGTGCTTGCCTTCGCCGCCGGGGGCGTCCTGCTGTGGCTGATCATTGCCGTTCAACTGTTCATCAACGTGGATCCGCTCAGCGTGCACCGGACGGACGCCATCATCATGCTGGGCGGCGCGGCCTCCGAACGCCTGCCAGTGGCCCGCCAGGTCCAGGCCGAATTTCACATCCCGGTTTTGGTGATCTCGCACACGGACACTTTTGGCAACCGTGAGGCGGATGAGGCATGCAATTCAGCCGCCTTCCCCAATGCGGATGTCATCTGCTTCCGGCCCCCGGACCTGGACACCCGCGGAGAGGCGCGGGCAATCTCCCGCCTGATCGAGGCCAACGGCTGGAAGTCCGTCACCGTGGTGACCTCGAGCTACCACGTCACCCGCGCCGGCCGTCTCATAGGACAGTGCACGACGGCGGAAGTCCAGATGGTTGCCTCGCATCCAGGCCTGGACTTGGGCCAATGGATCCGGCGCTTCGTCATCGAAACCGGAGGACTGATCGACGCTTCCTTGCGGCCGGAATGCGCCAATCATGGCGCATAAATGTAAGAATTGAACCTCGTCAGGTTGAAGCCGTCTGCCTGATTGACCATTCATTGAGCCGAGGAGGACGATACGTTGGAGAACCCTGCCGACGGCGCTCCCCCGCTAGTCGCGGCCCCGCGACACTTGCGCCGGCGCCGCCTGCACGAGGACATTCCAGATACGCTTCTGGTCCCAGATGCCGCGCCGCATCCGCTGTCCGCGGTCCGCGCATCGCGTGAACCGACCACACAGCAGCAGGAAAGCGAACGGTCAGCGCCGGCCAAGCGGGCCGCAAACCTGGACCTCGACGACGCGGAAGTCGCCTACCGCCGCAAGCGCATGGCGGCACTGCTTGCCGTCGTCTTCGTCGCGGTCAGCGTCCCGGCTCTCGTGATCGCCTTGTTGCTGCTGGGCTGAACCGGCCCCGCTAGCCTTTACACACCACAACCAACCTTTCTGGGGGATAGTCCATGCACAGCATCATGCCGATCTTCGGAACCAGGCCGGAAGCCATCAAGATGGCGCCGATCGTCAGTGCCCTGCAGGAGTCTCCGCACTTCCGCTGCATCGTGACGGTCACGGGCCAACACCGCGAGATGCTGGACCAGGTCAACGAACTGTTCGGCATCGTTCCGGACCATGACCTCAACATCCTGCAGCAGCGCCAGTCGCTGTCCGCCATCATGACGCGCACCATCGACGGCCTAGAGACGCTCTTCGCCCAGTCGCGGCCAGACGCCGTCGTTGTCCAGGGCGACACCACCACGTCCACGGCTGCCGCCATCGCGGCGTTCTATCACGGCATCCCAGTGGTGCACGTCGAGGCCGGCCTGCGCAGCGGCGATCTGCTCTCCCCGTTTCCGGAGGAAGCCAACCGCAAGATCACCAGCCAGATCACCCGCCTGCACCTGGCACCCACCTCCACCAGCAGGGAAAACCTGCTGAGGGAAGGCATCAGCCCTCAGGACATCGTGGTGACCGGAAACACGGTGATCGACGCCCTGCTCGCCACAGTGGACAAGCAGCTCCCCTTCACGGACCCCAGGCTGGAAGAACTCGCCGCCAGCGGTCGCCGGATCCTGCTGGTTACCACGCACCGTCGTGAGAACCAGGGCGAATCCATGCGCGGCGTGGGACGGGCGCTGGCCCGGATCGCCGACGCCGAGCCGGACCTCGTGATCGTCCTGCCCGCCCACAAGAATCCCGTGGTGCGCGAGGCAGTGCTTCCCGCGCTGGAGGGCAAGGCCAACGTCCTGGTCACGGAACCGCTGGCCTACGGCGAATTCACCCGGCTACTGTCCGTCGCCCATGTGGTGTTGACGGACTCGGGCGGAGTGCAGGAGGAAGCCCCAAGCCTCGGCAAGCCGGTCCTCGTGATGCGGGAAAACACCGAACGCCCCGAAGCCCTTGAAGCCGGCACCGTGAAGCTGATCGGTACGGACGAAGAACGGATCGTCACCGAGGTGACCCGCCTGCTCCACAACCCCGGACATTTTGCCGCGATGGCAAACGCCGTCAACCCCTACGGGGACGGCAAGGCGGCCGCGCGGACCGTGGCAGCCATCGAGGAACTCGTGGGCGTGGGGTCCCGGATTAGCGACTTCACCGGCGGGTAAGCGCCCGCGCAATATTGCGCCCACGGCAACGGGACGTCATCCGGGAAGTTAACACAGCATTAACGTAGGATTGCGCGCATCATTCGGTGCCACCGATGCTCAGCCCTTATGCTTGGACGCGGGGGAGGCGCCCTCTGGTCCGTGTAAACGGTTCTGGGGCGATCTCTAGCGATGCAATGGCTCGCCGCTCCCGCCACCAGGATCGCTCGTAGAAGAGGAAAAACACATGAAAGTCCAGGCCGTAATTCTTGCCGCCGGAATGGGAACGCGGCTGGCACGTCCGCACCCGAAGCCCATGACAGAGCTCAGTGACGGCCGCACCATCATGCACCAGCAGGTCCACAACCTGCGGAAAGCATTCGGCAAGGGGCTCCGCCTCACCATTGCTGTTGGTTTCAAGCTCGAAATGATCCTCGAACACGTCCCGGACGCGTCGTTTGTGTACAACGAGAACTTTGACCAGACCAACACCTCCAAGAGCCTCCTGAAGGCGATCCGGAATTCGGCCAAGGGTGGCGTCCTCTGGATGAACGGCGACGTCGTGTTCGACCCCGACATTCTTCAGATGCTGGCGCCCTACATCAAGCGCGATGAATCCTTCATCACCGTTGATGTGTCCTCGGTTTCCGACGAGGAAGTCAAGTACACCACCGACGCCGACGGCAACATCCTGGAGCTGTCCAAGACTGTCCCCGCCGATGTTGCCCAGGGCGAGGCTGTCGGCATCAACTACGTCAGCTCCAAGGACAAGAAGAAGTTCCTCAAGCGACTCATCGAAGTCGACGACCAGGACTACTTTGAGCGCGCGATCGAACTGACCATCAAGCAGGACGACGTCAAGTGGACCCCTGTGGACATCAGCGAGTTCTACGCCGTGGAGGTTGACTTCCCGGACGACCTCGTCCGGGCCAACGCCAGCCTCTAAGGGCAGCTCAGCAGTCCGAAGTTTGGCGGCTCAGGCGACTGACGCCACCGCAAGCCGATCGCAACAGCAAGGGTTACATCAGCAAGTGCGACAGCCGAACAACACGCCTGTATCCCGGCGAAGAGCCCTCCGGTGGTCTCTGGCTGGTGCGGTAGGCGTCACTGTGCTGGGGGCTTCCGGATCAACATCGGAATCCTCATCCAAATCCTCGGGGAACGCACAGGCAATTCCGGAGCCGGCAGCACCGCTGTCAACACTGGAAGCCACCGTCATCTTAGGATCCCGGGCCGCGCCTCGCCTGCCCTACCAGAGGCTGGCGCGCGGACCGGCCCTTGAGACGCTGGTCCGTGAGGACCTCTGCACCCGGGGCCGCGCTGTTAGCCGCCAGCGCATCGGGCTGGCAACATTCGGACATCTGACGGACGCACACGTTCTCGACGCAGCCAATCCCGGCAGGCTGTCCTTTCTGTGGCAATACTTTGACTTCTCGGACGGATACCCTTCGTCCGGGAGATTCAGGCCCCAGGACCTCTTGACGGTCCACGTTCTGGACGCGACGGTCCGGAAGTTCAACGCGGTCCGCATTGGCCCCATTGGCCAACGCGCTATTGACTGCCTAGTGACCACGGGCGATCTCACCAACACCTTTGCCCTCAGCGAACTGTCGGCCGCAGCCGGTGTTTTCCAGGGGGGATCCGTGACCTCACATCCCACCGCTGCCTATCGCGGCGTCCAGGACCACGGCCCGGCTCCTCGCGAGCTGTCGAAGAGCATTTGGCATCCCGAGCCGGAAAATACGCTGATCTCCCCGGATGATTGGAAGGCGCTGCACGGTTATCCCACCGTTCCCGGATTTCTCACGGCGGCCATCAAGCCGGTGAACGCGCAGGGTTCAGCTTTCCCGTGGTACATCGGCGTGGGAAATCACGATGAAGCCGGTCGGTCCCCTTCGGACCCGGTTTCCCCCAAGGCGCAGTTCGTTGACACTCTTCGAATCGGTGACCGGCTTCCGATTCGGCTCCCGAAAGGCATGGACACCACTGACTTCTGGAAGGATGTCAATGGTTCCAATACCGGCGAACGCCGCAGGCTTATCAAATCAATGCCTTCCCGAACCGTGAATGCCTCGAAACTACGCCGCCCGTTCTCCAAGGCAGAGTTCATGGACGCCTTGCCGGCCGGTGAATCCAGGGTTCAGTTTGGTTCCGGCCCGGACTCCGAGGCGAAGCCCTACTACACCTTCGACGTATCTCCCGGGGTAGTCGGCATCATGCTGAACACAGCGAGCCCGGATGGCAGCACCGTGGCCGTCCTGGATGCGGCCCAGGCCGACTGGCTTGAGGAACAACTCAAGGGCGCGTCCGCGAAATCCTACGATTCCAAGGGCAAGCTCACCGCATCCACGGCTCAGGACCGCCTCATAGTGTTGTTCAGCCACCATCCACTGTCCACCTTTGACAAAGAGGAGCAATCGTCCGACGGCGGTCGGCCGGCGTTGAATCGATCTGCACTCCTGGAGTTGCTGTCCCGCTTCCCCAACGTGGTCGCGTGGATGAACGGCCACAGGCACAAGCACAAAGTGACCCCGCACAAAGCCAAATATGAATATGGCGGATTCTGGGAAATTACCACGGCCTCCCTCATTGACTACCCGCAGCAATCGAGAATTGTCGAGCTCATGGACAACGGCGACGGAACGCTGTCAATTGCGGCCACTTTGGTGGACCATTCGACGCCGGAGAGCGTGCGGCACGAGGGCGAGCAAACTGCCCAGTCCCTTGCGGCATTGAGCCTCGAACTCGCCATGAACCGTCCAGGACTGGATCGCGCTGAGATGAGCGGCGGCATCAAGGACCAGAATGTCGACTTGATCCTCAAGAAGCCCTTCTAGGCTTGAGCCCTCTGGGATGGGTCTGCCGGGAACCCCGTGCCATTATTGACAGATGGTTCAGCGAGCAACGCGGAGGCTGCACCCATCTACTTTTACCCAATGACGCAACAACCACCGGTTGGAAACAGACGAAAGAAGCGAATCCAAGAATGCCAGGTCGCAGGGAGAGCCAAGCCATAGCTTCGTTGAAAGCCGCTGCTAAGAGGAATCTGCGGCGCGCATGGCGGGCGTTGCCTCCGCAGCATCAACAGCAGATCCGGAAGTTGGCCCATCCGGCCAACCTGGCCAAGGTTCAACGTGCGCTCAACGCATCCCCACTCGGCATCTTTCAGCTACCACAGCTCTCCGTCGTCGTCCTGGTGACAGATTACGCGTCCGATCCAGATAAGACGCTGAGAAGCCTAGTTGGCCAGAAACCCGCGCTGGAAATGATCGTCATTGATACGTCATCGGCCAGCGTGGGCAAGGGAGCAGTACAGCCATTCGTGAAGCGTGACCGCCGGGTGAAGTACCTCGCACTTTCCGGCGTCGGCGAGGAAGAAGCCCGGGACCGCGCCGTGGCCTCTTCGCGGGCCCCATACCTGATGTTCCTCATGGCGGGGGATGTGGTTGAAAAACATAGCTTGGACACCATGCTCCGCTCGCTGCGCGAGACCGGCTCGTCTTTCGTCGTCGGTATGACCGGAATCGTGAAGGGCAAAATCAGCTCCACGTCGCCACGGCAGCAGAAAATCCACGCTAAACCCCGGCCCGGGGCCAGTTTTGCGGACGTCCCGGAGATCCTGGTTGATGGCGCCCTTGCCAACAAGCTATTCAGGCGTGATTTCTGGATTTCGGCAACCGCCGACGTCGCAGTGGATCGCGAACACTGGCAGTACGAGGCCGTTGCCACCCTGTACACGCGCGCCAAGTCATTCGACGTTCTGAACCGCAAGGTCGTCAATACATCCTTGGACTCCGCTATCCGGCCACCGTCCCGCGAGCTGATCTGCCAGCCGGGATACCTCGAAGACCGCCTGCACCGTCTCGAGTCCTTGGCCGCTGTAGTCCGCGCGGTGTCGGCGCCCGAAGACTATCGGAGTTTGCTTTCCGAAGAACTGGGAAACGGGCTATTCCGTTATTACGAGGTGGTGCCCCGCACCAGCCTCGAGTACTGGGATTTGCTGCATGCCACCGTGCTGCGCCTTAGCGAAGGTCAGGAGCTGGACTGGGATCTCATCCGGATCCACAACCGGCTCATCCTCTCCGCCGTCATCGCGGACAAGCGCGAGGACGTTGTCCGTATCTGTAACCACCGGAGCGACTACGCGTCCAGCTTTCCGACGGTGGTGACGGCTTCCGGGATCCTCGCACGGCCCCTGTATCTGGACGAACTTTCAGGCTACGAACCCGGGCTCCTGTCCTGCCGCGATATTGACCTGCGCCTGGTCAGCAAGATGACCCGTTTCGACTGGCAGGACGATGGCAAGCTAGTAATCGGCGGTCACGCGTACATCTCCTCAGTGGATCCAAGCGGTGGCAACCTCGCCATCCAGGCGTCCCTCGTCAACCTCACCAGCGGTCGGGCTGTTCCCCTGGCAGTGGTGCGCCACACGGACAAGTCCATCGATTGGGAGTCCAATGACAACTGGACGTCCTACGCTGACGCGGGTTTCAGTGCCACCATTGACCCGGCCGTGGTGCTTGAAGAGAACGGGGCTGCAGAGCCCGCCAGCTGGCACGTTCTCCTGACTGTCAGTGCCGGCGGTCACACACTCGCAGCGCCATTGACGCGCCGTGACCTCAACGGTTCAACCGGTCAGCTGCCCGTGGGGCCCATGCAGGGCACCACAAGGATGGCCGTGGAGATGCGCGCGTCAACCACCGGCCTGACTTTGATTCCGGTCACACCACGGTATGTGGCAACATCGATGGAACTGGCGGGGCGAACCCTGAAGCTCACCGTCGAAGCCCATGCGGCCCCTGTGGCCGCCAGGGTTTCCATCGAGAGCCGAAAGTTTGGCATCCGGAAGACCGCTACCTGCCAGGAAGTGGCCGGGAACCGGGCCGCCTACACCATCAACATCCCGGCGCTCGCAACGTCAGCCGGAGCAACAGTGGAGTACGAGTGGCAGCTGCGTCTGGACAACGGCCTTAAAGCGCCGCAGCCAGTGGCGTGGCAGGGGGGCTCCCACGAGCTCCTGGCGCAGTCCGACGATACCCGAAGCCTCAGGCTGAGCCTGACAGGTTACGGGTTTATCGCTGTCGAGGAGCGGAAGCGCCGCGTTTTTGCGTCCAAAGTCGACGTTTCACCCGACAAACGCACCCTTCGAATCGAGTGCACTGCAGACCTGCCGATGACCCCGGTCCCCCGCATTGTCCTCGCCAGTGGGAAGGCCGTCATCCCTGCGACTGACGTTGTCTTGGCCGTCCGGACCAATGAGGGAAGCAACGTCTTCACTGCCGAATTCCTGTTGCCTCAGCGGCCTTGGGGCGGTGACGAGGTAATGCCGGAAACCGGGGCCTACAGCGTGCGTCACGTCCCGCCGGGGGTCGCCGACCACCTCGGGTACTGGATTCCGGCGTCGTCCGGGTTTCAGAAACAGATGCCCGCGAGAATGGAAGCGGACCGGCTCGAAATCGGAGTAAGCCGCACGTCAAGGAACGGCGCGCTAACCATCCACCTTCGCCCGCCCTACGCCGCTGATGAACTCGGCAGATTCGCCCAACAGACGCTGCGCACTCCGGTAACGCTGGCCGGAAGCGCTGAACTTCAGGACGCCGTTCTGTTCATGTGCTTCGGTGGGCGCCGCGCCACAGACAGCCCGCGCCGCCTCCTGGAAGAATTCCAGCGCAGGGGAAGCAAGTGGCCCATGTACTGGGCGGTCGCGGACTACTCGGTGCCTGTGCCGGGCGGAACCGAACCGGTTCTGATCGGTTCTCGGTTGTGGTACCGCCTCTTGACCGAGTCTCGGATCCTGATCAACAACAACAACTTCCCGTTCTACTTCCGCAAGCGTGAGGGTCAGGTCTATATCCAGACCTGGCACGGCACTCCGCTAAAGAAGCTAGGCAACGACGTCGCCCGGACGAGCTTCTCCCTTTCATACTGGAACCTCATGTGGCGGGAGGCGGAGTACTGGGATGCCCTCCTGGCGCAGAACGAATACGCCGCCGGGGTCCTTGCAGAGTGCTTCGGGTTCGAGGGCAGGGTTGTGGTCGAGGGCTATCCGCGTAACGACAGCCTCACCCCCGAGCGGATGGAGCAGAACCGTGCTGCCATCCGCACCAAGCTCGGCATCCCCGACGGCAAGACTGCGATCCTTTACGCCCCCACCTGGCGCGACGATGCAAAGAACGCCTCACGGCAGTACGAGATGGTCACCTACCTCGATTTCGAAAAGGCCCAGATGCAGCTCGGCAGCGATTACGTGCTGCTTCTGCGCGGACACCACAACATCGCAAGCCAGAGGCAGACGGCGGCAAACAAGTTCGTCATCGATGTGACCGAGTACCCGGAAGTCAACGACCTCTACACGGCCGCAGACATCCTGGTGAACGATTATTCATCCGTCATGTTCGATTTCTGTGTGACGGGCAAGCCGATCATCTTCCTGACCCCGGACATCAAGCAATACCGGGACTCAACCCGGGGCTTCTACTTCGATCTTGAAGAAAAGGCGCCAGGCCCCCTCCACAGCACCACGGAGGAAGTCATTGAATCAATCAAGAACATCTCGGACGTAGCTGGCCTGTATGCCCGCAAATATGAGGCCTTCGTCAAGATGTTCGCTCCGCACTGTGACGGGCACGCGACGGCCCGCGTCTTCGATACGCTGTGGCCGGACAGGGCAGAGCTGGGTGTGCCTCCCAGCCAGGGCCCGACCGGATGAACGTATAAGCCGCTTGGGATGACCCGATCAGAATCTTGTTGGAACTGGGTCGAGCGCTTGAGCTATGAGTGCCGCGTGGCACCGGGTGCTCGAAGGAAACCTGAATCCGAAATCGTAGTGCCCGCGAGTGATTCTTGATTAGCACTGTCGCCGTCCGCGGTATCGTCTGGCTGCCTCCGCAAACGAAACACGGGCACTCATCGCAACCCGGGGTTGCGACGAGTGCCCGCGATCAACAGACGGTTCCTAAGGCAATTGGACGACGGCGTTGACCATATTGTGGTCGGACGGAATTGTTCCGATGAAGTTACCGGAAGAATCCATGTTAATGACGGTCTCCCACTTCCCCACCCTCATCTTGGAGGTAAAGATGTAGTCGAGGTACGTTCCGTTCCCTGTCGTGTTGCGCGCCCTGGCTTTGCGCTCGAACCCGTTGAAGCTGTCGTAGTTGGCTCGAACCCGCTGTTCAGCGGTCGCCGCTGATGACGGCGCGTCGTTTTTGTATGTGTTGCCCAGCGGGTCAACATATCCGGCTGCAATCATCTTGTCGTACGGAGCATTTGATGGTTCCGTCCACTTGTGGGAATTGAAATCACCCACCATGAGCACGGGCAGTTTTGCTGTGTTGAGGCGCGCGATCGCTGAGACTATGGCCGAAGTCTGTGACTGCCTCAGCAGGTAGTAGGCACTGGCTTTGCTTGAGTCCAGCTGCGTGTCGCCAAAGAAAAAGGACTTCCCGGTTGACCGTTGGCGCAGGACTGCCCAAGCGAGGTACCGAGTGTTGTCCGTCGAGCTAATCTTCGGAAGCGCAACCGAGCCCTGTCTCATGAGTTCCAGAGTGCCCTTGTTGTAGACAATCTTGGTTCCCTGCGAGGCCCCTTTATCCGCGAAAACGCAGTTGGTCGGCGTGACGTCATTGACGCAGTTATTGCGTTTGGCGTTGGCCAACTGGTAGTTGACTCCCCGCTTGTACAGCCTCTCCTGGAGGTCCTCGAACTGGGTCAGCCCGCCGGCACGTGTCTCGTTCTTCAGCCAGCCCTGGGAGGCCTCCTGAACCCCGACGACGTCCGGCCGTTTGGACACGATGCTGGACACTACTGCATCCCGGCGACCAGCCCAGGACAGTTCATTCGCCAATCCGTCAAAGCAGTTGTCGCATTTGACGTTATAGCTCGCCACCGAGAGTGGGTTCGATATGGGGGGCAGAGTGGTTGCGGCGAGCGTCTTGGCCGCGACAGCCGCAGAATACGGACTGAGGTTTACCCCGTCCAAAGTGATGACACGTACTTTCGCGTAGTACTTGGTGTTCGGCTTCAAGTTCCTGATTTCTCCCGTCGTGGAAGAGAACCTGAAAAACGTTGCGCTGGACATGTCAGCGTTAGGCGAAATCTGAATCCGGTATTTGGGAGCTCCAGCAACGGCGTTCCACTTATAGGTGAGGGATGTGGTGCCCTGGACAGACGACTTAAGTCCGGTCGGAACGGCATACGTCGTGGCCATAGCAGCCGACAGCGGCATAGCGAGAAGTAGGACCAACAGCGCCACTGGCAAAATACGCCAACGCCGGGCGGAACGAAATTTGGACTGGGCAGGCAATATGGCCAAGAGTAACCTCGCGAGACGCTGAATAAGGCTTGTGGGCTTAGAGACGGTCAAAGTCTCGCATTAAAGCACCGCATTCACTAACCCACGCCCAGCGACACGCCGAAGTTGAATACTAATTTGCTACGGCGAGACTAAGATTCCCATGCCCTGTGCCGTACAAATGCACGTTGCGGTCCATGTCAGGTAGTCCGCTGGACTCGAGGCGCCTAACCCGGGCCGTGATGTATTTTCTATCAATATATGAGGCCAGGAAGAAGTCATGGGTGCCGGCTCGCAGTGCATTCAGGGCCTCGGAAGTCAATAGTCCTCGAAAAAGACCAGCCTTGGAATAAACGGTCGGAATTCGCCGGTCGCGCTCGACGGGGACGGCCATCAGTCCGTTTCCGTCCCTGTGTCGCAGTTCGCACACGAGTTCCGGCATTTCAAATCTGCCTACCACAGAGGCTTCGAAGAAAAGTTCCAGGTCCCCGTCGCCCGAGGGTTGTCCGCCCCAGAAAGCAGCCTTCAGGCGCGGATCGCCCTCGTTGCGGCCGAGGTCCAGTAGCGACTCGGCGTCTTGTCGCCGAACCAGTGCAGAGCGGCTCCGGTAAGGCTCGGGCAGCCGGTTCTCAACACTTTCGGGAATGAACCGGTCGATGAAGTCCCGGTGAGCCCTCAGCCATTCCTCCCGTCGTTTGGAGGAGTAGCGCTCAAACCGGCCGGGGGTGTAAATTTTGAGGCATTTCCTGCGGTAGAGCCCTGCGAGAACGTCCGCCGTGACGTCAGGGTCAAGATTGGCAGCAACGACAACGTCGCAGATGCTTGCCACCGAGCCGGTATACCCCACGGGATCAAACCCGCCCGAGCTGATGTTCTGTCCGTCGTCTCGGTTCCGCAGGAAGTAGAGAGTTTCGCCGCCCAAGACCGAGATTCGTTTCGCGGCGAGGTAGGCCGCCGCGTTGAAGATTCCGTCCTCGAGGCGGACTTTCTCTTCAGGAAAGCGGATGTCGTTGTCGGCCAGCAATGAGCGCCGGTAGAGCTTTTGCGGGGCAAGAGTCTTGAAGGCCTTAGGCAAGGCAACGTCAATGTCAGTCTTGATGTAAAGCCAAGGAGGTACAATGCGGCCGTGGGTTCCTGCCATTGACGGAATGACGACGTCTGAACCGTGAGCGTCGGCAAAGGCAACCAACTCCCTCAGCGCGTGCGGAGCAAGTACGTCGTCGGCGTCGGCGAAGAATAAGTACGTCCCTGATGTGCTAGCGATACCCACGTTACGAGGCTGACCCGGCCAGCCATGGTTCCCCTGGTGCACCACGGTCACGTTGGCGTGGCGCGAGGCGAACTCATCCATGTACGCCGAGCCGCCGTCCGTGGACCCGTCATCAACCAGGAATACTTCAAACGCATCTGCATCCAGATCCTGCGCCGAAAGCGAGTCGAGCAGTTCTCGGAGGTACGGCATGGCATTGAAGACCGGCACAACAACCGAAACCGCGGGCACGTCTTCGGAGGGTATGGCATCGGAGTGGGGGCCTTGCGGCATGATCTTGGTGCTCCTTAGCAAGGGAAACTTTGATGGCCGGCGCACTGCCTATCCCTGTACGCGCAAGCACTGCGGCAGCGGCTCAATCGGTTTTGACCCCTTCACCACAAAATAGGATTCTACCCGGGGGCCCCACGTAGCTACGAATCTAAGGGGCCATGACACATTGCCCGCCTAAACAATCCGTCGGCACAGTAGGCCTAACGGCAGCATCGGGCTCCTGGTAGTGGTCCCGCATGGCGGTGTGGAGCTGCTCGTTTCCGGTGGCCAGGCCATCTCCGATCCCGCCCTCGAACCCTTGCAGGCGGCCGCTTCGGTTTCCTCGAGGCACTGCCTGCGGACAGCCGCCAAGCGCCAGTATCGACCGAGCGTTAACTACGCAGAAGCTGACCCACTGCGGTCATTCGTGGAATGTGCCAGTCATCCCGTGGCTACGGCAACTGAACGTCGGCACGGATCATGTTGTGGTCTGAAGGTATGGTGCCCACGTAGTTCCCATTGGAATCAATATTTACGACGTTCTCCCACACTGCAGTCCGCATCGATGACGTGAAGATGTAATCCATGTATGTGCCGTTCCCATAAGTATTTCTAGCCGGCGCTTTACGGGAAAAACCGTTGAAACTCTCGAAATTTGCCCTGATCGTCTTCTCGGCCGTCGCCTTGCTGCTGGGCAAATCATTCTTGTACGTGTTGCCGAGCGGGTCGATGTAACCGGCAGCCGTGAGAATGTCATAAGGTGCATTAGCTGGCGAAGTCCATTTATTGGAGTTAAGGTCGCCTACGATCAACACCGGCAATCTTGCGGTATTTTTCGCCGCAATTGTCGAAACAATCTGCTGCGCTTGCTTCTGCCTCAGATTAAAGTAGGAAGGGTCGGACATGTGATCAATTAGATGCGCATTGCCGAAAAAGAACGACTTATTCGTTGATTTCTGACGAAGAACGGCCCAGGCAAGGTACCGATCGCTTGCCCCGGTCTGCGAGGCGAGTTTCAGTGACCCCTGGCTAACGAGGTCTACCTTGGCGCTGTTGTAAAGAATCTTTGTTCCGTCCGAAGCGCCCTTGTACTGGTAGACGCACTGATATGGGGTCGTGTCATTGACGCAGTTGTTCCTCTTCGCGTTACTCAACTTATAGGCAACACCGGACGCGACGAGGCGATTCGTGAGGTCTTCAAACTGTGTAAGTCCCGCCACTGATGTGTCACCCTGCAGCCGCCCGGAGGAAGCTTCCTGCACTCCCAGGACATCGGGTCTTTGCGACGATACAGTCTTCACGACTGCGTCCCGCCTGCCGCTCCAAGGCAATTCATTGGCCTGACGGGCATAGCAGTAATCGCAGGAGACGTTGTACGTGGCGACGCGGAGTGGATTGCTGATCGCGGGTAACACGGGTTTCGGTTTGGTTTTCACCGCCAACGTGGCTGAGTAGTCGCTTACCCCTGTCCCCGCTGAGTTTATGACTCGAACCTGAAAATAGTATGTCGTGCCGGGCTGAAGCCCCCTGACGTCCGCACTGGTCCCCGTGAAGGAAGAGTAAGTGGCACCCGTCATGGCAGAGTTGCCGGCACGTTGCAGGCGGTAGTTCGTTGCACCTGCGACAGCTGTCCATGAAAGGGTCACGGTTGTCGGACTCTGGAACGACGACTTGAGACCCGCGGGCGCTGGGTACGCCATGGCCGCCGAACTTGGTTGCGCACCTACTGTCGTCATCATGAGGATGCATGCCACCAAGATGGCGACGAAACGCGGGGGACGAAGGGCCAACACTCTCAGCATGAGCAACCTTTCGCTGGTACTGACCTTCGGCACATGAGTTGATCGGTCCTGCTCACAGCTTGCTTACCCCTGTTTCCGACTACGATTGTGTGCCCTCTGGCACCCGATATTTCGACCCTGATCCAGAGCAACCGGTTTGCCGAACGACAGAGATCCCATCATTGACCCCGGACTGAGGAAACCAGATTGTCGATGCACCCGCAACCAGCAAGCGGCCCATCGTCGGAATCCTTGGCAAAAACTGCGTTATGGCGCTTGGTCTGACCGACGACGATGCACTGCCATTGAATGCGCGGGTTGGTACCGTAGGACGAGTCGCTCGACAGGCATTACCGTCACCGAGACGGGGAAAATCAAGCCTTAAGCAGACGTAAGGGCTTTCGCCTCGGGCCATTCGCCGCTGCGGAATACGTTCTCGTAGCTGTCGCTGATGTGACCGATATCAATAGCTCGCCTTCCGGCCTTAGCCAGCTTGGACGAGAGCACGGTACCTGCCGGGCCGAGTGCGATAAGGACTATGTCCGAGCTGTCCAGCGCAATCTCAGCCAAGAGGCGCTGAAGATCGCTGAAGGCATCAATTGGCCGCGTGTACAAGAACTTTGAACCGGCCAAGTTGCTGAACAGTTCCGGAATTAGATCAAACCGCGAGCCTTCACCGGTGACGACGGTAACGGACCTGCCTTCCCACACAGAACGCCAGGCATTAACACCTTCCATGCCCGTCGTTTCGAAGAAGATGGGCCGGGTTACGTGGCTGTTGCCCATGACCTCGAATGGCGTGACAAGGGGTTCAAGCTGCCCCCATACATCGGCCCACACGCCCGACCAGTGTGTGTCACGGTAGACGTTGGGGAATCCTGTCAGTAGACCCTCCGTCGGCTCTAGCGCGGACCGAAGTGCGGCACTCAAGGCAGCAGAGTTCGGCTGGAAAGCCAGTTTGTAGTCGGGTCGCAGCATAGTCTTCAATTCGCCATCACCGAACCGCGCAAAGCTCTCGCCACTGTCACGGAGACGCCAGACTGTCTCCAAGAACCCGAGCTGCCGGGACTCGGCGAACACGCTCACGCGATCCAGGACCGGAGCGGTCAGCGCGATCCGGATGGCGTCGTTTGTCTTCCTCGCCATCTGGGCTTCCCATAGGAGTTTCCGAGAAAGCTCAATCTGCTCCCGGCCCTGGTTTACGCGGGTCTCACGAGCCTCCCACAACAGTTTCTGGGAAAGATCGAGCTGCTCCTGGCCCTGTTTCAAGCGGGCCTCACGAGCCTCCCACAACAATTTCCGAGAAAGCTCAAGCTGCTGGCGCCCTTGGCTTATACGGGCCTCACGAGCCTCCCACAGCAGCTTCCGCGAGAGCTCCATTTGTTCGATGTCGTGGCTCGTGCGCGCCTCGCGCGCTTCTGACAACAGATCCTTCAAGACCTGCAACATGTCCGCGTCCACAGCGTCCCCCTACCTAAATTTATCGATCTTCATCCTACATCGCCCGCCAACCCTGAATGGCGGGCGGATTGTCGTGCGTTTGGTCCTCAGGTCGCAGTCATTCAACACACACAACGACGATGACGGCTCGGATCAACCCTGCCGGCACCATTCGGTGCTGGCCCTCTGTACCCGGGCGAGCGCCTGGCGCGAACTAAACGGGATAGCTTCCCCGTTTGACTAGGGAAGGTGAGATCCCGCGGCCACGGATTCGTACTCGACGAATACGGGCTCAATGGCATCGTCGACGTCGAGACCGCTTTGCAGGTGCTTCCGAACCCACACGACCTGCCGACGCTGAATCTCTGCGGGCGAGCCTACAGCGAGGCAGTTCTCCGGCACAGGCCTGGACTTGGTGACCATGCTGCGGATCCCCAGGATGCTTCCGGACCCGACCGTGGCGCCGGGCATGAGGATGACGTCTGCGCCGATCCACACATGGTCACCCACCGTAATGGACTTCGAGACGTTAATCCTCCGGCCGGTGACCCCGTCATAGATAGGGTGGGAGTCGTCGGCGCGGGCTTGGAAGCGATCAGAAATAAGCAGGTCGTTTCCGAGCCTGATGCTCGCGCCCTCGGCGGTGGTCAGGTATGCGCCTGCACCGCAGTACAGGCCGTCACCGACGCTGATTTCGCATCCGAGGCCGAGGCTCATCAGGCCGCGGAACACGGACCGCTCCCCAACGGCGATGGACGAGTCGTCGCGGCGGAAACTCAAGTGGCCCTCCACCGTGGACCCGGGCCCGAACGTGGCCGTGCAGTTTGACCCCGCGAAGGTCAGTGTCGTGCCGGGCGAAGTCCTCGGCGCCCCAACGATCTTGTTGCCATTGCCATAGTCGCCAGCCGTAATCATGGCGCCCTGCAAAACGGTCATCTGGTGTCTCCCTATATTTATCGGCCTCCATCCTATCGCCCGCGCCATCAGCGGATGGTGGGACCCTTTCTGCGCCCATAGACCGTTCAGCAACCCTGCTGCAACAGAGTCCCGCCGCGTTCAAAGTCGAAAGCGTCGCAATGAGTCGGTTCACGAGGGCGACCCTTCGAGTTTCCGACCCCAGTTGCCCTTATTTCGCCCAAACGCGTGCATCCGGTGATTTAGTGCAGTCGAAATGAAATCCCAGCACGCTACGAAAGGGGCGGCCCGGAATCAGGATGCGTCCGACCCGCGCGATTCTACCCGCAGGCCATGGACGTCCGGAGAGCTTGAGAGTACCTTTTTGTTATGACGGGCTCTGCAATGGGGCCTTCGCCCCAAGGGAATCCGTTCAGCGCTGCGCAATGGCTGATTTTGACGCGGCGGGCCTGGCTGGGAGCCGCGCTAGCAGCCACCGCCACAGCCCTGAACAACGCCGCCGCGCCACCACAAATCGGCGCGGTCGCCAGCCTCGCCGTCCCCAGGACGACATACAGGGGAACGCTCCAGATGGCCTCAGATCCGCTCTCATACCTCGATCGAGTGGCGCTCCTGTGCGATTTTCCCGTCCGGGAAAGAGGTGAAACTTCCTGGCCCCAGGGCGTCTCTATCAACAAGGCCGCCAAGAAAATATATGTGTCAAACCAGGATGGCACGAAGTTGCGCATCGACGTGCGAACCCTCCGGTCAGGAGTCAGAAAGTCTTCGAGAACTGTTACGACCGAGAATCTGTGCTGGACAGAAGCATTGCCCTGGTTTTACAACCAAAGAGGGCAACTATGTTTCATCATCAGAGCAACCGGTGGAGGCCCGGCGAATTCATCCACCTACGCTATCTACAACTACACCACCGGTATCAAGGGCCCCAACATTCCAATTAAGGGTGTCTGGCGAGCTGACGTATCCGGCAGATATTTTGCAACAACTGATGCCGGAACCACTTCTGTAAGAAACTTCTACGTTTACGACTGGCGCAGCGTCCGGGACGGTACTCCCACCCTGCTGGCAACCATCCCCGCGAAGGCCGGCGCGAAGACCGCAGCGAAAAATCAAGGCTTGGCATGGGTCGGGAAATACTTCTACCTCATCCAAGGTAGTCAGTCGGAGAGTCCGACCTTCCAGGCATGGGACACCAACGGCAAACTGGCGCTCTCCCGCAAATACACACGCGCCGACTTTAGGGATGTAGTCAACAAACTCAAGCCCGGATACCTCACGAACGCGAACTACACATACGAGGCAGAAGGCGCCTTCAATCTTGATGGCAGACTCGTCTCGGTCCAGATTGTGAACAACAACCCTTCAGTCACGAAAGACGGGCGCGTACTCGTACTCCAGCACAACCGGAGCGACGGTGTCCGAGGCAAGATGCAGGCGGCGAAACCGCTGGGTAAGTGACATCTGCCGGATCCAGCAAACCGTGACCCACGGCTTTTACTTACTCCGTCCAGCTACGATGGCGCCATGGCTTCGTACACCAACCGCCACACGCCATTTCTAGGCCGGCAACTCAGTCGACCTACCAACTTAGCTCACGAGACGCGGGACATGCCGCCATTACGTGCGGCATTCAAAATGCACGACATACATTTGGCAACATCTGCCCCTCCCCCAACGACGCGAGCTTTTAGAGTGAGGACGGTATGTTTTCCCTGCCTTCCCACTGGTGCGTCGAGTCCGGCAGTCGACAATATCCGCTCCACCATGTCTTGAGACATTTTGTCCCGCCCAAGAAACTGGACCACGATTTCCCCATCTTCATTGGTGATGTCAAATGCAAACCTTAGGTCACCCCACTTGTAGTCAAAGACCAGCTTTGCTTTCGTGTGATACCACTCCCGAGCCACAGGTTGCGGCAGAAAACCACTCGCGTGAATCTCTTTCTGAACCTCAAGCAGGACATCTCCAGAATTACCCGATTCGACAATACGAGGGGCGGGCGACCCCGCTTGGGCCTGCCGTCCATTCGACAGCCTCGGATTTGCGAGTAGGCCAACCATTCGGTCGTCTACCACGAAATGCTTAGCGTCAACTTCTCGTTGCTTCGTTCGGTCGAACTTCCAGTTCGAACTAATGCCAACAAAGTGTCGGTGAAGTACGGATTCAGTCCGCTCAGTTGCTACACCTTCTACATGGTGCGTCTTCCACTGCTTTGCATCGTTAATACCCTCAGTCAGAGCCGACCATTTGGGAGTGGTGCGTGCTCGTCGAGAATCAAAGTATTTGAAGTCTTTAAAACGAAGCACAGGCGCCAAGCCAGCACCAGCAGCCTCGATCCAACGCCCCGTGTAGCCAATGACTGGCGCAGGGGAAGCTTCGAGTATCTCGAACACAGTTCGCCCATCCTCAGAGACAACCAACTCATCGACGTCAGCATGAATGACGCCGTAACTTTCCTGGAGGAACCTATACCTCGCATGTTGTAGAATTCCATACTCACAGAAATCGGAATCCCAGGGAGCATTCCTGAGACCTTCCCAGTTGCCTCCCTGGGGCCCAAAGAGGAAAGGCCAGTTAACAACTACGACCGTCTCGAGACCTTCGATGCCTCTCAGGCAATCGAGAACATCTTCTGCACTGTATTTTGTTGAGCCATTGTCATAGATGAGAAGGGCATCGATGCCTTGGTGTACTACATGAAAAGAAGCCCAGTCTCGAATCCAAGTCAACTCATTGTCTTTTGACTTCGTGAAAAGTACTTTTCTGCCCGCAAAGAGTTCCGTAAGGCTTGGAGCCACAGGAAATGAGATATCAATATCGCTAATCGATGTAGACAAGAACTGCGAGTCTGAACCGTCGAAAACTCGTGAGTTCTGCGTTCGATCGAGATCACCATAAGTCGTTCTCAATCTCGCACCATTCTCATCCATCAACTGCGTGGACTCGAGGATGGCCTGAAGATTAAGGAGAGGAGGTCCGGAGAGAACAATATCCGAGCCGTCTCGAAAGACATCATAGAAAACCGTTTTCGCATCAAACTTATCTAGATAGCCGGATTGCTGCAGATTTGCAGGTCGTGGCGGCTGACGAAGCGTCTTTGATGAAGACGGCAATATGACGGGCCACGGGTTTACAACCATGCGATAGTTTGACATGACGGCTTCGATTCTTTTTAGGCTCAACAAGTTTTTCGTTGCAAACGCTACCAAGTGCGATGGATGGGAGGGACGCTATAGCGCGAGTTTCTTGGCCGGCGTTGGCTTATATCTTCGAACGCGGCGGGTCGGCCCCGTCCCGGTCGAACAGCGGAGCCCCCTGGCCCGCCTAAACCAACGCCGGCTGGATGTCGCGGATAGTGACTACCCGAGCTTCCCGTCGCCCCAAATTTCATCGTATACACGGGCAGAAGAACGTCCGTCATCCAGGCCTGCGAACCGCGTCCTAAACGATTCGTAGCGTGCGGCATAGTGGTTTTCTGACGACCCCGCAGCAATTGCCTCAGCAAGCTGGTGCGTTGTCCGGGCCAGCGGGCCAGGTGCAGCTGCCTCAAAATCGAAGTAGAAGCCACGAACATTGTCCCGATATTGCTCAAGATCTGGAGTCAGGAAATATATCGGCTTTCCTGTGACGCAGAAATCAAACATTACAGACGAATAGTCAGTGACCAAGATGTCTGCCGCCAAATAGAGGTCGTTGACATCAGGATAGGCGGTAACATCGATGGTCTTATCTAATCCAGTTGTGGATCGCTGACCGGAGACGTTGTGATGACCGCGCAGTAGGAACGCGTAGTCGGCGCCGAGGATATCGCCGGCCTTCTGGACATCCAAGAAATTGACAAGGTCATACTGGTTGTTGGCTGAGCGGACATTATCCCGCCAGGTCGGCGCATAGAGCACGGCCTTGATTCCATCAGCCAGGCCAAGCGCGGCCCTGACTGCCTTTCGCTTCTTCGCGGCCGCTGGACCAATCAGGGCGTCGTTCCTCGGGTATCCATGGGCAAGAGTGCTTCCTTCGAATCCGAATGCCTTGGGCAAAACCTCCTCCGCAAACGGGTTCTGGGCCAGGAGGTAATCCCAGTACCCGGATTCCCTCTTCATGAGACCGATATAAGGAAGTGACAGCTGCGAGGAAACGATGTCGTTGCCAATTTTCTTGAGCGGCGTCCCATGCCACGTCTGGATGTACTTCTGTCCCGGATTCTTCCGGTAGAAGTACGGAAAATTGCTGTTGTTTACGACAAACTCTGCCGTGTGGAGCAGCCGGTACCATTCCCGGGAGTACATGACGACGGGCAGAGCACCCGTCGGAACAGCCATGGAAAAATCACGAACTGTCCAGTACTTGGCCCGGGTGTCTCCCCGTCGCACCATTTCATTGAACAAACCAAGTCCGCTGTCACCGATGGTCTTGCCGCTGAACGATTCGAACAGCACAGCACCGGCTTCGACAGGCTGGCGGATAAGTGCCGGAATTTCGCGCTGCAAGCGGCTCTGCATTAGTCGGCCGCGCTCATCTGCCTCGAATGGAGGGTTGAATTGCACGGACAATGCTGCTGCTTTTGCGGTGCGTGTGACCCGGATGGTTGTTGTGGGCAAGGCGAACTCAAGCGGGAAACTGGCTTCCATGAGCGGCGCCACGGGTACCCAATATGCGCCATTCGTCGATCCGTCGCCGGCGGTGAGACACCGCAGGGTGTAGCTGCCGGACTCAGGTGCCTGTGGGAAGGCCGCCCACTTTTCCTGGGCGAGAGGAAACTCGACCACAATTTCGTTTTGGCCATGAACCCATTCCGTCCGGGAAGGTCGGATAAGACTCCGACCATTGGCCAGAACCAAACTGGGCATCACGAGACGGGTGGAATCTGAGTCAGCGAAGCTGGCTTTAGCCAAAACAACTACTGACTGCCCATCGTCTGCAAGAGTGAATTTTTCAGCGACCACCTGCCACCGGCGATCGTGAAGTTCCAAGTAGCCAAAGCCACTGGCCCGTACGCGGAGCCGGTCGCCGGGCCCCGACTTCCGGTCTAGCTGAGAATCTGTTCCCCGCCACGCGAGATGATGAAGCTTTTTGTCTTGAGTTTCAACGCGCACTCTCCAGATGTGCTGCTTGGTCTTTCCTGCTTTAGAGGGCAACTCCGGTATATTGGCGCGGAAAACGGTCGTGCCACTCTCGTTGACCGGCCGTGCGCTGATTGACAGCTTGGCGGCAGGACATTCCACGATGATTTGCGAGGGGACTTCACCTGGAGCGGCGACTACCGAAAGAGTCAGCGTGCGACCGTCCAAGGTGACGTCTTCCACGAAGCGCCGATGCGCAACGCTAATCAGTGATAGTCCGAACTCGCTGGAGAACCGACAGACGAAGCGACTGTTACCGACAGCCGGGGGCAGCGGCAAGCTTCCGGCTGCTCCCCCAGTCTGACGCGATCCAAAGCGGGACTCCAGGGGATCATTTCCAAGCTTCAGCGCGAGCCGGACATACCATTCGGGCTGGGCCACGTCTAGCGGTGTGGCAGCCCGGAGCGACGTCAGGTCGATGCTCGCACGGAATGCAGATTCTTTGTAGCTGGTCCAAGCATCGTTGGATCCAATATCGATTGCAGGATCCGCAAAGGTCTCGACCGTTAGCGGAAAACTCAAGCCGGACTGTGCTTCCACGAGGTCGCATTGAAGCAAGGGAGCCGTGATATCGGAAGAAATGCCGGGCACATAGGCAAAGCCTTCGATGACCATTTGCGTTTCATCCAAGAGCTCCACACGCGTCAGCGAAGACTGGATCTTCAGCATGGCGAGTCGGACAGCCAGAAGCTCGTGAGAAATTTCGGATTCAAGCTCGACGAGGTAGCCCGGCTGGGCATGCCAACCTTCATCGCTCTTGACCAGCGGGTAGCTTGCCCCCGTCTCCGCGTTGCTTATGACAACGCGCTCGAAGTCCGCACGTTTATCGCGGCGGAGGAGGTCCACTAGTATCCGGTGGTGGACGTCCATCCGCGACCAGACGGACGGCCTGGCTTCCGCCGCCAATTTCGACACAGCTTCGTGGAGAAGGTGCCAGTATTCCTCACCGACGCGCGGAACCTGCGCGTAATAGAGGCCTAAATCGGGCCCGAGCACTTTGGCAAGCCATGAATCGACGACTGCGGGCGAAGTAGCATCCGACATAAATTCAAGCAGCCGCGAAGCGACCAGTAGTCGATCGGAGAGGTCGACTATATTGTCCTTTTGCTGGGTGATCGAAGATCGGTCCTGTCGAATCCGCCAGTCATAAACTACTTCCGAAAGAACATCGAAGCCCGAAGACCGCGCATAGGCGCGAGCTGTAGTTTCCTGGTCTTCATACAGCACTCCTTCCGGGAACAAGCGCACGTTGTCATTCCAGAAGTCTCGCCGGAAAATCTTGTTCCACGCAAAGACGTCCTGGAGTATCTCGGGGAAATCCTCCAACGTGACACCGATGCGATCGGACTTGTGGACTTCTGCCGCCCACTTTGGAACAGTCCGCTGTTTGCCCATCAATCGGTTCAATGAACCGATGGCAAAGTCTGACCCTGAATGGTGAAGCGACGTCATCATCGCCTCGTAGGCTCGAATCGGAACAATGTCGTCGGAGTCAGCGAAAGTAATAAACTCGCCGCGCGCCTCCGCGATACCCGTGTTTCTGGCAGCACCCAGGCCAGCATTGGGTTGCTGCACGATTCGAATTCGCCCATCCGAGCGTTCATATCCGCGAGCGATCCTGACGGAATCGTCGGAGGACCCGTCGTCGACAATGATCACCTCCAGTCTTTCGTAGCTCTGGCGGAGAACGCTTTTAAGACATTCGTCGAGGTATTCCTCGACGTTATAAATAGGAACAATCACGCTCAACAGGCCGTAGTCGACGCTCTTGTGAAATTTTGGTGTCGCTTTTACGACATTCTCCACTAGCGCCGGACGGAATGAGCTGCGGATGCTTCTCCGCCATGTCGGCGGGAGCGTCCGCCAAGCTTTCCGAAGGAGTTCCATGTTGTCGGACCCAGGTTCTGTGTTCTTTTTCGTCTCAGTCATGGTCTCTCTTACTCGCTGTCGCGCCAGAAGCCGCGGGTGTCGATAATTCTCTTGCCGCTGAGGCTGGCCGGCTCGATCTCGCGGAACTTGTCGTGATCCACCAGGAGCACAACCACCTGGGAAGCCTCGATAGCCTTGTCGGTGTCCACGTGACTTACGTTCGGGAGCGCGGCCAGCACCTGCGGCAGATGATCCTTGTGCGGTGCCGCGACAAGAATCTCGGCCTCCGGATGCTGCACGGCCACACGTCGGACGATCTCCACGGCCGGTGACTCCCGGACGTCGTCAATATTTGCCTTGAAGGCAAGGCCCAGGCAGGCAATGGTCGGACTGCTGATCTCGCTGACGGCCTTTCGGACCTGTTCCACGATGTAGCCAGGCTTACCGTCATTGACTTCCCGGGCGGTCCGGATCAGGGTCGAATTCTCGGGGTCGGCAGCCACAATGAACCAGGGGTCCACGGCGATGCAGTGGCCGCCGACGCCGGGGCCCGGCTGGAGGATGTTGACGCGGGGGTGATGATTGGCCAGGCGGATGAGTTCCCACACATCGATATTGAGGTTGTCGCTGATGACAGACAGCTCGTTCGCAAAGGCTATGTTGACGTCGCGGTAGGCGTTCTCCACGAGCTTGGACATCTCTGCCGTGGCGGCGTCGGTGAGGTGGATTTCGCCCTGGCAGAACACCGCGTACAGCGCGGCGGCGGCCTCTGCGGCCTCGGCGGTGAGGCCGCCCACCACGCGGTCGTTGGTGACCAACTCGATCATGATCCGGCCCGGCAGTACCCTTTCGGGGCAGTGTGCCACCAGCAGCTTCGGTTTGCCGTCGTGGCCGTCCAGGCTGAGGTCCGCGCGCAGTCCCAGGATCAGCTCGGCGAGCCGGGCCGTGCTGCCGGGAGGCGACGTCGACTCGAGGATCACCAGTTCCCCGCCAGTCAGTTGCGGGGCGATAGCCCGAGCGGCAGCGGCGATGTAGGACATGTCGGCGGACTTGTCTGCCTTGAACGGGGTGGGCACCGCCACAATGTAGGCATCCGCGGCGGGGGTTTCGAGCTGAGCCCGGAGCCGGCCCTGGCTGACGGCGCCGGCCACGTGGACCCCCAGGTCAGGTTCCACAAAAGGCACGTCGCCATTATTGCTGGCTTTCACGGTACCCGGATTGACGTCAACGCCGATCACTTCAAGTCCGTTGGTGGCCAGGATGGCGGCCGTGGGCAGCCCTATGTAGCCCAGACCGACGACAGCGACTGTCCTGATGGGAGCCTCAGTCTCGGCAGTCTTAGATGTCAACATGTTCATTTAACTTTCCGTAGAATTTCAGGTCTCCGGACGCCAGCAGTTCTGCGTCCTCCACCTGCCACGTGTGCCCGTCACCGGTACGGACCTGGAAGTAGTTGAAGCGGTCCGCCGAGTAAATGATCCTACCGGCGGCATGGGCGGCACGGAGAAATCCTGTGTCCTCGCCCACTTTGACGTCCAGGAAGGGGTGGTCGGTGAAGACTTCCCTGCGGGCCATGATGGTTGGCCCCATGACGAAGTCGGTGAACCGGTGTTCCCGGGCCGCAAACCGCAGGATTGCGGCGTTTGTCGTCTCAAGGTGCATGTAGTGGGCCTGTTTCCCGACGACATCTGCCCCGGAGTAGGACAAGGCGTGAAGCTGGTCACTCAGGTAGTGCGGGCCGTAGTGGTCGTCGTCGTCCATCTTTGTCAGGACCTGCCCACTGGCAGCGGCGACGCAGCGGTTCAGGCACTCCCCCAGCGACACTTCCCGCGATGCCTCCAGGAGCACGACGTTCCGCAGCCCGGAGGCTTCGCACAGCTCTGCCAAGCGTTCGGCGGAGAGCTGAAAGCCGTGGGTGAGCAGCACCAGTTCCGGCTCCACGCCGCGCTGTCCGGCCAAGGTCCGGAAGACACGTTCCAGGTTCTGGGGCCGGATGGTCGGCAAGAGCACGGACAGGGCGGGCGGTGCCACGGTGGCCGCAATCCCCGGCACGGCGTGCTCCAACACCGTGGCTGCCCGGTGGGAGTAGGTGTGGTGCGCCCAGATGGTCCGCTGGGCCAGGTGGGCCGTGCGGTCGTTCAGTTCCGGATTGGAAACCAGCGCGCGGGTGAGGTGCTCGGCTTCCTTGCGGGTGGCGGCCACAGGTACGGCTGCGGGGGTGAAGAACGCTCCCATGGCCTGGCTGGGCGCGGTGATGACCGGAGTCCCGGATGCCGAGATTTCAAAGATGCGCCGGGCACACATGCTGGGCGAGTCCACAACCGAATTTACGTTGAGGAAAACCTTGTAGGCCTTGTAGGCGGACAGGGTCTGGGCATAAGTCAGCGAACCGACGACGCGTGAGTCCAGCGGCGCTGGGAACTGGTACTCGGCGTTGCCGCCAAGCTGACGTGAGAATATCTCCAGCCCAGTCCGCATCCGGGCAGAGGCGTCCAGCGCACCGCCCAGGAGGAGATCCATCTGGGCACGGCGTTCCGGATACTTATGAGCAAAGTACATTCCCGCAAAGGCGACATCGCGCTGGTGCCGGCCCTGTCCGGGACGCACCGGATTGTGGATCGCAGGCTGCGCCGCAAACGGAAGCACCGCTATGCGCTCATGCCCCAGATCCACGGTGTACTGCGCAATGCGGCCGGAATCAGACGTGAAGACGTGGTCAAACAGCCGGGCCACGGGCAGGAAGTCCTCGTAGTGCGGCGGGTCTTCCTTGTTCCAGAAAACCGTGGGGATTCCTTGCTCCCGGCACCACTGGACCAGCTCCCGGAACTCGGCGCTGGGCCCGTTGGGGCCGGTTAACTTGCCGCGCCACAGCCCACCGTTTCCCGCCCAAGCCGACTCGACAAACAGGAGGTCAACGGCTCCGGATGCCAGGTCGCTGCGCCAGGTGTGGGGGTGCACGGCGCTGGTGGTCCACTCGTAGCCGAAGGCCAGCGCGGAAAAGTCGTCCAGGATTACCGCAGCGCGGACGTCCGGACGGGATGGCTGTTGTTGCGGAAGGGCGGCCGGCATCAGTGAGAGCCGTCGTTTACGCCCGCGTCCGGTCCAAGCCGCTTCCACGCCCTGAACATTGCGCGGCGCGGCGAAGCCCTGCTCGATCCGCTGACGGGACCGCCATGACTTGAACTGCGCCGGTCCGCCCCTGCGCAGGTGCCACAGCCCTGCCCGGATCTCCCGCAGACCCGCCATCAACCTCGACTCCGACGCGAGGACCGTCCGCGAACCTCGGTGGCCACAAGGTTCGCTTTTGCGTCGTCGAGAATCTTGGCGGCCGAAACATTGTTGCCCTTGGACAGGTGGCGGGTGAAGTCCTGATAGGCCTTGATGGCGACTTCCGGGTCATCGTCCATGATGAGATCGCCCTTGTCGAGCCAAATCACCCGCGTGCACATTGCCTTGATGGTGTCCAAGCTGTGGCTGACCAGGAAGACGCAGCCTGCCTGCTCGCGGAGCTCGTCCATCCGCAATTTGCTGCGGTCACCAAACTGGGCATCGCCGGTGTTGAGCGCCTCATCCACCAAGAGAATCTCCGGATCGACGCTCGCTGCGATTGCAAACCGGAGGCGTGAAGCCATCCCCGAGGAGTAGGACTTCATCGGCAGGTGAATGGACTTCTCGAGTCCGGACAGTTCGACGATGCTGCTGAACTTTTCGTCCACTTCTGCCCGGCTCATGCCCATGGCAAGGCACCCAAGGATGACATTTTGGTCACCGGACAGGTCTTGGACCAAGGCTGCGTTAACGCCGAGCATGATGGGCGTGCTGGACGCATAGACTGCGCCCGACGTCGGCTTGGATTGGCCGCTGATGATCTTCATGAGCGTGCTTTTTCCGGACCCATTCCTACCGATGATGCCCACTGACTCACCGCGCTCCACCACCAGGGAGAGCTCATTCAGGGCCTGTACGGTCACCATGTGCGGCTTGTTGACGGCACGACGCAAAAGTCGTGGCTTGCTCGGCTCGGCGTCCTCGTCCGAAGCGGCGCTCGAGGCGACCCGATAGCGCATCCGCACGCTGTCCACCACCACGCATGGATGGCCTTCGATGAAAATTTCCTTCTCACCCGCGTCCATAGGATTCCTCCCCCTTCCAGAAGTACACAAGTCCGACAGCCAGCGCCCCCAGGGCCCAGGCAGCGAGTATTGCCCACGACTGCCACTGGGGAACCCGGGCGTAGAGGACACAATCCCGGACTATGTCAATGACGTTGAACAAGGGATTGAGCTTGATGGCGGCAAGCATTTGGGGATGGGTCACAAAGCGTTCATACGTATAGAAGATCGCTGACCCGTACATCCACGCCCGCAGCGCGAAGGGAAGCAGGTGCGTGACGTCGTGAACGCGGGAGATAATCCGGGCAAGGATGAGTCCCACCCCAAGATTGAACAGCGATTGCAGGAGGATGGCCGGTACCACCAATACCCACAGCCACGTGATGTCCTCCGCCGGAGGCAGCACCACGACGATCAGGAGCATGGCCAGGATGAGGGGCACAGCGGACAACAGCTCGCGAACGTTGGCACCGATGGGAAGTGCGGCGCGCGGGAAGTTAAACGCCTGAACAATGGATTTGTTGCTCCGGATAGAGCGCGCGCCGGACGTGATAGCACCGGAACTGAACTGGAACACGAAGATTCCCACCACGAGGTAACCCACGTAGTTGTCGACACCCCGGCTGGTTTTCAACAATAGTCCGAAAATCAGAAAGTACGTCAGCCCGTTGAAGATGGGGTTCAGGAGCAGCCAGGCGCTGCCGAGCCGGTCGCGGCGTGTGCCGCTTTGAACGCGGGCACGGGCATCATAAAAAATGAACTGCCGGAAGTCCCAGAGCTGAACCAGGTAGTCCAGGAAGCTTGGCCGCGAACCGACACGGGTCAGCCGCCGCATGTCCACGGAGAGAGGCTGTACAGCCACCGGCTCCGGATCTATTGCACTATCTGCGGACACTAGTCGATCTCCTCATGTTCATGGTGCAGCCCGGCGTAACGCGCGGCCAAGGCCTTGGCGTTGGCAGCCCAGGTCCTCTCGGCCAGAACTGCGGCCCGGCCTGCGTGCCCCATCGACGCCCGTCGGCTCGCATCGAGAAGCAGCGCCGAGATCGTGTGTGCAAGCCGGTCCGGTGACGCGGCAGGGACCAAAAGCCCGTTGCCGCCGTCGTCTATTATCTCCCGAAGTGCGGGCAAGTCGCTTCCAACCACCGGCCGCGCACTCGCCAGGGCCTCGATTGGCTTGAGCGGGGTCACCGCGCGGGTCACGTCCAGGTCCTTGCGTGGCACCACGAACACGTCCAGGGCCTGATGATAAAGCGGTGTCTGATCCCGGGGTACCCTGCCCGTGAAGATTGCCCTGTCAGCGAGGCCGAGCCCCTGGACTTGCTTCCGCAGTGCGGGGCCGGCCACACCGTCACCAACAATCAGCAGGCGCAGCTGCGGAAAGTCCGGCGCCAGGAGCGCGAAAGAACGTACGAGGTCGTCCAGGCCTTCATACGCGACAAGGCTGCTGACGGTGCCAATGTAGAGTCCGTCCTCCGGAAGGCCGAGTTCGCGGCGCGCGTCGGCGGCGTCCCGCGGCTGTTGGAGGAAGGCTCCGCCGACGGCGTTGGGAGCGATGATGATCTTCTCGCCGGGGATGCCAGCGGCAACTATGTTGGCCTTCATGGCCTGCCCCAGCGTCACCACCAAATCGGCGTCCTGCATGACTTCAGTTTCCCGAGCTTGGAAGAGCGCGTACTTCTCGCTGTCCAGCGCCTCAGGTCCGCGTGTGGCAGCCCAGGTGTCCGCCAACTGGCCGCGGACCTCGTACACCCACGGAATGCCCAGGGCTTGGGCCACGGCCCGGACCACCAGACCATTGACGAAGTGAGTAGTGGTGTGCAGGACGCTCGGCCTGAATTCCAGGGCCACCTGCAGTAATTCCTCGGCCTGTTGCTGAAGACGTGCGTCCATAGTCTGCGCCAGCCGTGACGGGAGCAGACGCCGGTAACGGACGCCATCCACCACGTCGCTGGCCTGGGCCAGGAATTTGCCCACCTGGACGGGGTATCCAAGCCGTGTGACGGCCAGGACATCCCAGCCCGCTTCCCGCTGGGCAACCATGATGGAGTGGGATCTCTGGGCGTAGCCGCTGGCGGTGTGGGGCAGGGAATTTGTGAGCAAATGCAGGACCCTGCCGGGAACCGGCGTGAACTTTTGCCGCTGCAGCGAGGGTGCCGCGCCTGCGTAGACCGCGGCCTCCCCGGCGAGCCGTGCCTGCTGCCGCCGTCCGGCAGCGCCGGAGCCGTCCAGTGCGGTGACGGCTCCGCTGAGGTTCCCGTCATGCCACAGCCTGCGGGCCCGTACAGATTTGAGGCCGGGAGCATTCCCGGCCTTGGCCAAAAGTGTGTCTGAAATCTCCGTCAGGCCGGCGGATAGGGCAATGTCGGCCAAACGCCGGACCTGCTCTCCCTTGGCGTCCCCGCAGAGGGCAAGTTCGAGGCGGCGCTTGACGTCGGCGTCGTCCCCGTTGCTCATCGATGCGAGCAACACAGGCACGGTCACCGAGTCCTTCGGGAAGACCGCGGTCACAGCCCGGCCCAATGGACGTACGACGGCGGGCAGCCGGCGCGACGCCTGCAGGTAGAGAAGGAAGGGGTCGTCAACGAGGTGTTGGCTGATAATGCCCACGGCAAGCCGCGCATTTTTAACGAGCTGGATCATTTGCCGGTGACGGTTTCCGCCAGGAGCTCGGAGATGAGGTCCATGTAGCGGTCGGCGAGCTGTCCATATTCCGCGTTGGTCTTGACCCACTGACGGCTGTCCCCGTTACGCACCAGCCGGCTCCGATCAGCGGCGAGCTCGCGCCACAGATCCGCCATGGCCTCCGGGGAGCTCGGAACGATGTCCCCGGCCTCGGCGTCCAGGACAATCCGAGCCGCTTCGCCGCGCACCATGGCCGTTACGTGCCGCCCGATGGCCAGGACCTCATAGGTCTTTGACGGGACGGTGGTTTCGAAGGATTTCCAGTCGTCGCGAAGGGAGACGAGGCAGGTATCGGCGGACGCATAGCGTTCCAGCATGGCGTCCCCTGTCAGGGGAGCATGAAAAGTGACCGGGGCCTTCAGCTCCCGCGCCAACTTCTCCAGCGCCGGACGCTGCGTCCCGTGGCCCACCATGTGCAGGTGCATGGAATCACCCACGAGGGCACTTGCCCTGATGGCCACATCGAGCCGCTGGCTTTCGCCGTGGTTTCCGAGGTAGAGGGCCTCGAACACATCCCGCTCGGGTTCCGGCGGACCCACCACAGGGATGGAGTCCAAGTGGACGCCGTTGCTCACGGTCGCCACGTTTCGGACGCCGCGCGCACGCAGGGTAGCGGCGAATCCCTCCGTCACAGTGACCACGAGGTTGGCGCGGTGCTGGACAAAATCCACCACGCGCTCAACCACACTTTTCACGCTGCCTTGGACCAACCGCGCATCACGCGCCAGGTCTGGCCAGGCATCTCGCATTTCAACGATCAGCGGCACGCCGCGGGCCTTGGCCAGGATGTATCCGGCAGCGAGCGAAGGCAGCCCGGGCGCCGTGACAATGACGACGTCGGGCTTCCGGACCATGAATCCGGCGGGAATGGATAGTGCAGCCGAATAGCACTGGTCCAGTAAGCGTGCTGCCCGGGAGTTGCCATGGCGGAGGTACGGAACGCGGAGGATGTTCTCGGTGAATTGCCCTTTTTGGAGCCGGAAGGGCTGCCCCGCCATTCGGCGCGGGAGGTCCCGCCGGCCGAACGGATAGTGCGCCACCGGCGTCACGACGTCGACGTGCCAGCCTGATCGGGAAAACTCCTTGATCATGGCGCTCCAGCGGCGCTGGGGCGGGCTCTGCTCCGGCCAGTAGGAATGCGTCAGCAAAGTGATGCGCAAGCCCTCGGCCTGCGTCTTCTGGGGAGTTCGTTCTACGAATTCAGGGCACATGTCTAGAAAGTTACTTTCCCGCCTTGGCGGAACTGACTGGGCTCCTGCCGGCAAGGAAACGGAAGTAGAGCAAGCCGGCACCGAGCAGGATCAGGACTGTGACCAGTTGAACCCCCAACGGGCTGCCGGTAGCTACGGCCACGGCGGCCTGGACTTCGGACTTCACCATGACGGGCGGCTCAGTAGGGGTGGCTATCACAGCAGGAGCAGTAGACGACGCGGTCTTTGGGGTAGCCGAGGGCGTCGGCGTTGCGGAGGCTGCGGAGGCGGTTTCCTGCACACCGGCGGGCGTGGCAGCGCGGGGCACGAGGGCCGGCGCCAGCGCCGGGGGCGCGGTTACGGCAGGCAGAGGGGTGTTTATGGGAGACGGGACCGGAGCGGGGTTCGGCGCCGCAGGAGCGGGGTTCGGAGCTGCCGGCACGGGCGCGGGAACCGGCGCGGGCGCCGGTGCGGGCGCGGGCGCCGGTGCGGGCGGAACTGGCACGGGGTTCACCACGGGCGGTTCAGCAGGAACGGGCGCTGGATCAGCGGGCGCAGGCTCTGCGGGCGGGTCCACAACAGGCGGGATCTCGGGCTGCACCGGTGTCTCGGCGCCGCCCGTCGAAGGATCCGGCATCGTCGTCAGAAATTGGATCAGGGGGCGCGGAGCCGTGTCTGCGGCGTTGGCGGCTGTCGCCGTGCCCATAGACGCGACAGCCAGGAGCAGTGCTCCCAGCCCGACGCGTGCGGACTTCAGTTTTTGGCTGCGCGACGTCATCGACAGGCCCTCCCCCAGGTACGAGATTTAATCAAGCGTGTGCGGTCGTGGCCATCACAAACGTCATTGTCGGCAAAACCCCAGCGTTGCACGGTCCCCCCAGTCTACTTGACGGAAGGCACCGGCTGTTCACCGAAGTGCCACCGGGCCATGATATAGGGCAGGTAGGCCGGGACAATTGCGCCACGCGGGCCGGGATAAGCTGGATGAATGCTCCACTTCAGACGGTTCGTTTCGGCGCGCCCTTCCCTCGCTGTTGCGGCCATCGCGGCCGGCCTTGCCCTGACGTCCTGCTCCCCGGTGGTCGACGTAACGCCGGCCAAGGATGCTGCGAACGCGGCCTGCGCGCCCATGATGCTGGCGCTTCCAGACGCAATCGGCGACGCCAAGCTGCGCAAGACAAATGCCCAGGCCACGGCGGCGTGGGGCGATCCATCCGCGGTGATCCTTCGCTGTGGAGTCAACGTCCCAGGACCCACCACGGATCGCTGCGTGAGCGTCAACGACGTCGACTGGGTCATCAAGGAGGGCAACCCGGTGTGGACGCTGACCACGTTCGGCCGCGAACCGGCGACGGAGATCCTGATGAATCCGGACAAGATCAGTTCGGCTACCGTACTGGCCGACCTCTCCTCAGCGGCGCAGAAGATCAAGGCGACCCGGAAGTGCGTGGGCCAGGAAGACCTGCAGAACCTGCCGACCAGCAAATAGGTTCTGCTGGCCCGGCGAAGCCTAGCGCAGGCCGGTCTTGCGGTGCAGTGCGAGGTGGATCAGCTCGTCAATCAGCTCTGCGTAGCCCAGGCCTGAGGCCTTCCACATCTGCGGGTACATGCTCTTGGGCGTAAAGCCGGGCATCGTGTTGATCTCGTTGATAATCAGATCGCCATCTGGGGTGTAAAAGAAATCAACCCGGCTCAGTCCCTCACCGCCGACAGCGTCGAAGGCGACGGCGGCCAGTTCCCGGACCCGGGTGATCGCTTCCTCGGGGAGGTCGGCCGGGCAGCTGAGCGCGGCGGCGTCGTCCACATATTTGGCGTTGAAGTCATAGAACTCGTGCCCGCCGCCGGCCACGGAAATCTCGCCGGGCATGGATGTCCGGGGGCCATCGGTCCCCCGGCCCTCCAAGACGGCGCACTCAATCTCGCGTCCCGTGATGCCGGCCTCGATGACCAGTTTGGGATCGTGCTCCCGGGCGGTCTCGATTGCGGTGTCCAGGCCTTCGAGGGAATCCACCTTGGAGATGCCCATGGAGGACCCGGCCCGGGCGGGCTTGACGAACACGGGGAAGCCGAGTTGGTCCACGCGCTTGCGGACGGTCTCCGGATCATTGCGCCATTGCCGGTCGGTCACGGCGATGTACGGTCCCACGTGGAGCCCGACCGACTCAAAGACCACCTTCATGAAGTGCTTGTCCATGCCGACCGCGGACGCGAGCACGCCGGCGCCCACATAGCGGGTGTCGGACAGTTCCAGGAGGCCCTGGATGGTTCCGTCTTCGCCGAAGGGCCCGTGCAGCAGCGGGAAGACGACGTCGACAGCGCCGAGCTCTTCTGGGACCGTGTTCGGGGCGGCGACGATCAGTTGGTGCGCGCCGCCGATCTCCGCCAGGGCCACGGTCTGTGCCGACGGCGCCACCTCTGGCAGCGACGAGGAGGAAAGCGACCACGCGTTGGTATCGCCGGAGACCAAAACCCATTGGCCGGTCTTGGCGATCCCGATCGGGATGACGTCGTACTTGTCGGTATCGATGGCCCCCAGGACGCCGGCGGCCGTCACGCAGCTCACGGCGTGCTCGCTGGAGCGGCCGCCGAACAGCACCGCCACGCGGGGCTTGGGCTGGCCCGTACGGCCTTCTGTGGTCATGATTTTCTCTGACACTCTCAGTGATCGCCTTCGGGTTTCAGGTCCCGGGACAGCAGCAGCGGACCCAGTTCGTCGACGGACAGTTTTCCGGCCAGGACTGCGACGACGGCCGCAGTGATGGGCATGTCGACGCCGAGTTTTCCGGCAAGTTCGTGGACCGCCTGGCTGGATTTGATGCCTTCAGCCGTCTGCTTCATTTCGGCCGTGACTTCTTCGAGGGTCAGGCCCTTGCCGAGCAGCCTGCCGGCCGTGTGGTTCCGGGACAGCGGAGAGGAACAGGTGGCCACGAGGTCACCCAGACCGGCCAGCCCGGCCATGGTCCGGGCCTCGCCGCCCAGGGCGAGGGTCAGCCGGGAGGTCTCCGCCAGGCCGCGTGTGATGACGGAGGCCTTGGTGTTGTCCCCCATCTTCTTGCCCTCGCAAATTCCCACGGCCAGGGCGATGACGTTCTTGACGATCCCGCCGATTTCGACGCCGATCACATCCGTTGTGGTGTACGGGCGGAAATAGGGCGCCGTACAGCTGCGGGCGATCCATCCTGCCGTGACCGGATCCGTGCAGGCCACGACGGACGCGGTCGGTTCTTCCCGGGCGATCTCCATGGCCAAGTTGGGCCCGGATACCACGGCGACGCGGTCCGCCGGCAGGTCCAGCTCCGTGCAGATGACCTCGCTCATGCGGGCATCGGTGTGGAGCTCGAGGCCCTTCATGAGGGACACCACGACGGCGCCGGGCGCCAGATGCTCCTTCCAGGCTTGCAGTTGCGGCCGCAGTGTCTGTGCCGGAACCGCCAGGATGACCAGCTCCGCGCCCGCCAAGACCTCGGAGACCTCCTTGGACGCGGTGATGCTGGACGGCAGCGTGATGCCCTTCAGGTACTGCTCATTGCGGTGCTGGGTGTTGATCTGGTCCACAATTTCCGGACGCCGGCCCCAGAGGCGAATGCTTCGTTCGACGCCGGAGGCCGTAGCCGCGTCTGCGACCACCTTGGCGAAAGTGGTACCCCAGGAGCCTGCCCCCAGGACGGCCACGGTGCTGGCCGATGTTTCTCGTTCAAAGTTAACCGTCATCCGGTGCTGTCCCCAGTGTTCTCGTTTGATGCGCCACCCTCTTGGATAGCACTGCCTTCGTTGCTGCCCCGCTCGACGAAGCGACCCTGCGTGGACTGGTTGTGCGCCGCCGGATCCCACCGCTGCGCGGGCGGCTGTTCGCCGCGCAGTCCCGCCAGGAGGCCGGTAATGGCGTCCATGATGACATTCGTGGCTGCGGCGAGCGTCGCTTTATCCAGCGGGCGGCCTGCAAAGGCGCTCAGGTCCACGGGATCCCCAACCACCAGGCGGGACGTCTTGCGGGGGAAGATGTAGAAACGCTTCGCATACCGGGGGAAGACCTCTTGGGCACCCCAATGGGCCATGGGCACCACGGGAATGCCGCTCTCCAGCGCCATGCGCGCGGCACCGGTGTGCCCCCTCATCGGCCACAGTGCCGGGTCTCTGGTCAGGGTTCCCTCAGGGTAGATGATGATCGCCCCGCCCTCGTTCACGATCTCCTTGGCGAGCTGCAGCGAACGGTTCGCCCCCGCCGTCGAGCGTTCCACCGGGATCTGCTTGGTGGACCGCAGGACAGCGCCCAGCACGGGCACCTTGAAGAGACCGGCTTTGGCGAGGAAGTGCGGCATCCGTTTCTGGTTAAAGAGCATGTGCCCCACCACCAGCGGATCGATCTCCGTGCAGTGGTTGGGTGCGGCGATGAAACCCCCGGCAGGCAGCTTCTCGAGGCCATCCCACTTCTTGTTCATCAGCAGGTTCATCACGGGCCGGACGATCCCGGCGACCGCCACGAACGTGGCGTGGCTCTTGGCCGATTCCTTCAACTGGTCCCCGCTACTTGGCTGATGTGATGTCGAAATCGGCGCCGAGGCCCGCGAGCTTCTCGCTGAAGCGCTCGTAACCGCGGTTGATGATGTCGATTCCCGTGACGCGGGAGGTGCCGTTGGCGGCCAGCGCGGCGATGAGATGGCTGAATCCGCCGCGCAAGTCCGGGACGTCGATGTCAGTGCCCGTGAGCTGCGTAGGTCCGGAGATTACGGCGGAGTGCAGGAAGTTGCGCTGCCCAAAGCGGCACGGCACGCTGCCGAGGCACTCGCGGTGGACCTGGATATTGGCGCCCATGCGGATTAGTGCATCCGTGAAGCCGAACCGGTTCTCGTACACGGTCTCGTGGACGATCGAGACGCCCTCGGCCTGGGTCAGGGCGACGATGAGGGGCTGCTGCCAGTCCGTCATGAAGCCGGGATGCACGTCAGTTTCAAGAACCAAAGGGTTGAGCTTGCCGCCACGGTGGTAGAAGCGGATACCGTCGTCGCCGATGTCCATCCCGCCGCCCACCTTGCGGTAAGTGTTCAGGAAGGTCATCATGTCCCGCTGCGTGGCGCCTTCGACAAAGATGTCGCCACGGGTGACCAAGGCCGCGGACGCCCAGGAGGCCGACTCGTTGCGGTCCGAAAGGGCCCGGTGGTTGTACCCGCCCAGGTCCCGGACGCCTTCGATCCGGATGGTGCGGTCAGTCTGGACGCTGATGATCGCGCCCATCTTCTGCAGCACCGCGATGAGGTCCACGATTTCCGGCTCGGTGGCCGCGCCGGAGAGCTCGGTGATGCCCTCGGCGCGGGTGGCGCTCAGCAGGACCTGCTCGGTGGCGCCGACGGACGGGTAGGGCAGCACAATCTTGGCGCCCTTGAGCCCGTTGGGCGCGGAGATGTGGATGCCGCCGGGGCGCTTTTCCACGACCGCACCGAACTGGCGCAGGACATTGAGGTGGTAGTCGATCGGACGGTCGCCGATCTTGCAGCCGCCCAGATCAGGGATGAAGGCCTCGCCGATGGCGTGGATCAGTGGCCCGCACAGCAGAATCGGGATGCGCGAATCGCCGGCGTGGGCATCGATGGCCGTGCTGGAGGCGGTCTTGGCGTCCTTCGGGTCAAGCGTCAGATCGCCGGTCACAGGGTCCTTGTCAACCCTGACGCCGTGGAGCTGAAGCAGGCTCGTGACAACCTCAACGTCCTTAATTTCAGGCACGTTGCGCAACACCGATGGCTCGTTGCCCAGAAGGGCAGCGACCATGGCCTTGGGGACAAGATTCTTGGCCCCGCGAACGGTGACGCGGCCAGTTAGCGGGACGCCTCCGCGGATTGTCAGAACACTACTCATATACCGGTTTCCTCACGACTACTCGCCCCCAAATCCTTACAAAGGCTCCAGCTAAGCATAGGAGCATCCGTTACCGATCTGAAATACGGAGCGCTTCGATAAGCCTCACATTGCCCTGCCTGCATTGATACGGCAACGCGGACTAGGAGCCTCCGAGTTGCCGGTGTCGCTACACATCTCATCGTCTCCGGCTCATTGTCCCGGCGTGGCGGAAAGACGCGGGAGGCGTGCCGGTTCCTCCGCTGTGGGTGGCGCCCGCTACAATCACGAGGTCCGCCGCTCGCGGACCCATTCACTGCGGCCAACGGCCGCACGAGCCTTGGGGGGCCGTTGGTGATCACCAACATCAAATCAAGAACTGCCGTCATGACCTTTTGCCTGGCGATCTTCACAATTCTTTCGCTTGTCACGGCGCCTGTCGCCAGCGCTGCCTCGGATATGACAGGGCCTGTCATGGTCAGCTCCGCCGTCACGCCCAAGTCGCTGAACATCGCCACGGGACCGGCCAGTGTCAAAGTTACTGTGCGTTTGACCGACCAGACCGGGGCCGACGAACCTGTGGTGACCCTGGGCCACGACGCCAGCGGGCAGAGCCAGGGCTTCGGTGAGATGACCCTGGTCTCCGGCACTACCCGCGACGGCACTTGGGAACGCACCATGACGATCCCCCAAGGCTCCGCCACCGGAACGTGGAGAGTCACCCTCTTCCCGCTCGACGACACCCTCGGCAACACTTCAACAGGCTTCCAAACCCTCGCCACTCTCAATGTGACCGGCACTCCGTCCGATGTGACCGGGCCCGTGATGGTCAGCTCCACGGTCACGCCCAAGTCACTGAACATCGCCACGGGACCGGCCACCGTCAAAGTCACTGTGCGTTTGACCGACCGGACCGGCGCCGACGAACCTGTGGTGACCCTGGGCCACGACGCCACCGGGCAGAGCCAGGGCTTCGGCGAGATGACCCTGGTCTCCGGCACTACCCGCGACGGCACTTGGGAACGCACCATGACGATCCCCCAAGGCTCCGCCACCGGAACCTGGAACGTCACCCTCTTCCCCCTCGACGACACCCTCGGCAACACCTCAACAGGCTTCCAAACCCTCGGCACCCTGAACGTGACCGGCACTCCGTCCGATGTGACAGGGCCCGTGATGGTCAGCTCCGCCGTCACGCCTAAGTCACTGAACATCGCCACGGGACCGGCCACCGTCAAAGTCACTGTGCGTTTGACCGACCGGACCGGCGCCGACGAACCTGTGGTGACCCTGGGCCACGACACCACCGGACAGAGCCAGGGCTTCGGCGAGATGACCCTGGTCTCCGGCACTACCCGCGACGGCACTTGGGAACGCACCATGACGATCCCCCAAGGCTCCGCCACCGGAACCTGGAACGTCACCCTCTTCCCCCTCGACGACACCCTCGGCAACACCTCAACAGGCTTCCAAACCCTCGCCACGCTCAACGTGACGGCAACCCTGCCTGGTCTCAAAGCAACACCCACGCCCACTGTGTCGGGCACCGCCAAGGTCGGCAGCACCCTCACGGCCGTCCCGGGAACCTGGCTGCCGGCCCCGGTGGCACTCGCCTACCAGTGGTACCGCTCCGGCGTCGCCATCACCGGGGCCAGCTTGCCCAGCTACAAGCTCACGGCCACCGACATCGGAAAGACCATCACGGTCCGCGTAAAAGGCAAGAAGGCCGGATTTACCACCACTTCCAAGACCTCCGCCCCCACGATCGCCGTCACGGCTGGCACATTGAAGGCGACCACACCCACTTTGTCGGGCACAGCCAAGGTCGGCAGCACCCTCACGGCCACGTCGGGAACCTGGTCGCCGGTCCCGGTGGCACTCACCTACCAGTGGTACCGCTCCGGCGTCGCCATCACCGGGACCAACTTGCCGAGCTACAAGCTCACGGCCAGCGACATCGGAAAGTCCATCACGGTCCGCGTAACCGGCAAGCAGGCCGGATTCACCACCACCTCCAAGACCTCCGCCCCCACGATCGCCGTCACCGCGGGCACATTGAAGACGGCCACGCCCACTTTGTCGGGCACAACCAAGGTCGGCAGCACCATCACGGCCGTCCCGGGGACCTGGTCGCCGGCCCCGGTGGCACTGACCTACCAGTGGTACCGCTCCGGCGTCGCCATCACCGGGGCCAACTTGCCCAGCTACAAGCTCACGGCCACCGACATAGCAAAGACCGTCACGGTCCGCGTAACAGGCAAGAAGGCCGGATTCACCACCACTTCCAAGACCTCCGCCCCCACCGCCGCCGTCAGCCGCTAGCGGCGGAGTATTCGCTAAACGCCTGGCGCGCGGACCAGACCAGACGGCCCCCTATATTGTCGTAGGTCGCGACGAAACTTGATTCATGGACGGCAATCAGGGGCCCGAAGTGGTTCCGGCAGGAGACAGCGACGCTGGGCTCCGTCGCGCCGGGCGCGGTGCGGCCGCCGGGCCGGCCACTGACCACCGCGGCGGGTCAGTCACTGCAGCCGCCGCCCAGCTGGCCACCCTCCCACCGGCCGCGGTCAGTGCCGCGATCATCGATCGGATCCGGGAACTGGAAAACGAGAAGTGCGCCGCGTCCGCGGAGCAGGCCCGGCTGGCCGTGGCGTTCGACCTTCTCCAGCGCCGCGAACAGGCCGACGCCGGGATCCCCGCGGAGCAGCTCGGTGCCGGGGTCGGCGCGCAACTCGCCCTGGCCCGGCACGAATCCCCCGCCAAGGGCGGCCGGCTCCTGGGCCTCGCGAAAGCGCTGGTCACCGGAATGCCGCACACCCTCGCCGCGCTCGAGTCCGGGCAGCTGAACGAATGGCGCGCCACCCTGCTGGTGCGCGAAACAGCCTGCCTGACCGCCGCGGACCGGGCCGCCGTCGACGCGGACCTCGCGCCCGACACCGGGGCCCTCGCGGGGGCCGGGGACCGGCGGCTGGTGGCCACCGCCCGGGCCGCCGCGTACCGGCTGGACCCGCGCACCGTCACCGACCGCGCCGCGCACGCCGCCAGTGAGCGGCATGTCAGCCTCCGCCCGGCCCCGGACACCATGTGCTACCTCACCGCCCTGCTCCCGGTCACCGCCGGCGTCGGCATCTACACCGCCCTGGCCCGGCACGCCGACACCCTCCGGGCCGCCGGGGACCCCAGGGGCCGCGGCCAGGCCATGGCCGACACCCTCGTCGAGCGCTGCACCGGCACCCCGGGCGGGATCACCGGGGTCGAGATCCAGGTCGTCATGACCGACCGCACCCTGTTCCAGGCCGACTCCGAGCCGGCCCGGATCCCCGGCTACGGCACCGTCCCCGCCGGCTGGGCCCGCGCCCTCATCAACCGCACCAAGGCTAAATACAACGCCGTCGGCGTCGGTTCACCCGGACAACGTGGCTCACAGGAATCCGCCCAGTCAACAGCCGGTCCGCCTGGACCTGGCGGCACAGCCGGCGGATCCCCGGGACCCGGCAACCCCATCAGACCCGGCGGCGATGACGAGACAACCGACGACATAGGACCTGGCGCCGGTGGCGGCCCCGCCCCGGGCACGAGCTCCGGCGGTGCAGCCGGCGGATCCCCGGGACCCGGCAGCCCCAAGAGACCCGGTGACGCGTCCGATGCCTCCGCCGGTGCCGACGAGAACGCCTTCTCCGTGTGGCTCCGCCGGCTCTACACCCACCCGGGCACCGGCGAACTCGTCGCGATGGACTCCCGGGCCCGGATCTTTCCGCACGGGCTCCGCCGCTTCATCCAGACCAGGGACGACACCTGCCGCACCCCCTACTGTGATGCCCCCATCCGGCACCTGGACCACATCATCCCCTGGCACCACGGCGGGCCTACCACCCAGGCCAATGGCGCCGGGCTCTGCGAAGCCTGCAACCACACCAAGGAAACCCCCGGCTGGACGGCCCGCCCCGTGACTGCCCTCGAGGCAGACCCCGCACCAAGGGACGAAACCAGATCCACACGCGGACAGCGGCACACCCTCGAACTCTCCACCCCCACCGGCCACACCTACCACTCCACCGCGCCACCGCTGCCTGGAGCGCCGTTGTCAGGACCAGCTTCCTGGGGCGATTTGCCCACGGGGGATCCGCTTTCTGCAACAACGCCTCTTGACCCACGTGCGTACGGAACGGATGCGCCGGGGTCCCGGCACCGACGCCAGCTCCGGCACCGGGCGAAGGCCCTCAGGATCGGAAAGCGTCTTCCAGTTGCGGTGGCATAGGACCAGTGACTCGGGACGTTGGAGCGTGACGTTGGATGGCCGGACCAGCATGGCCTACAACCAAGAGGCGACGACAAAAGTGCCGCCGTCGAGTCCTACAACTCGACGGCGGCACTTCAGCACTAGAGATCGCCTGAGGCCAGATGGCTACCCGCGGGACGTGTTGCCCGGGGGCCCTGAGCTCTTGCCCCGGGGCTCGAGCCTGGGGTCTCGAGCCCCGGGTCCGGAGCCTCGGGCCCGGGACTCAGATCCTAGCGCCTCAGCTCTGGAGCCTCAGGATGACAACCGGGCAGGCAGCGTCTTGGGCTTGAAGGAAGGCCGGGTGGCCTCGTACGCGGTGATGTCTGATTCGTGCTTGAGGGTCAGCCCGATGTCGTCCAGGCCTTCCAGGAGGCGCCACCGGGTGTAGTCGTCAATCTCGAAGGGCGCCACAATATTGCCGCACTGCACGGTTTTGGACACGAGATCCACCGTAACTTCGGTGCCAGGGGCGTTCTCGAGCTCTTTCCAGATGAGCTCGATGTCGTCCTGGGCGAGCTCGGCGGCGAGCAGGCCCTGCTTGCCGGAGTTGCCCCGGAAGATGTCGGCAAAGCGCGAGGACAGGACGGTCTTGAAGCCGTAGTCCTTCAAGGCCCAGACGGCGTGCTCGCGGGACGAGCCGGTGCCGAAGTCGGGGCCAGCCACCAGGACCGATCCTGCGCTGAACGGTGCCTGGTTCAGGATGAAGGACGGGTCTTTGCGCCACGCGGCGAAGAGCGCGTCCTCAAAGCCGGTGCGGGTGATGCGCTTGAGGTACACGGCGGGGATGATCTGGTCCGTGTCGACGTTGCTCTGGCGCAGCGGGACACCGATGCCGGTGTGGATGGTGAACTTTTCCATGGCGGATCCTTCGGGACTGTATGGATCGGGGCTGTGTGGATCGGGGCTTGAATCCGGGCGGAGACTACGCGGGCAGAAACTACGCGGCGTCGACTCGGACCGCTGCCGACTCCGGAGCGGGGTCCAGATCCGACGGCGAGCTCAACGTGCCGCGGACCGCCGTGGCCGCCGCGACCACCGGCGAGACAAGGTGGGTGCGGCCGCCCTTGCCTTGGCGCCCCTCGAAGTTACGGTTGGACGTTGAGGCGCAGCGCTCCCCCACTTCCAGCTGGTCCGGGTTCATGCCCAGGCACATGGAGCAGCCGGCAAAGCGCCACTCGGCCCCGAAGTCCTTGAAGACCTTGTCCAGACCCTCGGCCTCAGCCTCGAGCCGAACGCGGGCGGAGCCGGGCACCACCAGCATGCGCACAGCCGGGTCCTTGGTCCGGCCCCGGATGACGTCGGCGGCGGCTCTGAGGTCCTCCATCCGTGAGTTGGTGCAGGAGCCCAGGAACACCGTATCCACCCGGATGTCCTTCATCGGCGTGCCGGCCTCGAGCCCCATATACTGCAGGGCGCGTTCGGCGGCGGCCTTGGCGTTTTCATCGCCGAAGTCATCCGGCGACGGCACCTTCG
Source organism: Arthrobacter sp. ES3-54 (assembly GCF_029504395.1). Classification (GTDB taxonomy): domain Bacteria; phylum Actinomycetota; class Actinomycetes; order Actinomycetales; family Micrococcaceae; genus Arthrobacter. Next base: position 539,905 of record NZ_JAQFIF010000001.1, on the reverse strand, counting down.
CAGACAGCGACACGCCCTGGCCCGGGTTGGTTCCCCACGTCACGAACGGCTCCAGGGTGTCGGCGTCGAGGTCCACCTCGACGTCGAACGCCGCGCCGTCGTCGGTGCTCAGCGTGTTCCAGTATTCGACGGCGGCATCCCAGTCGGCGCCCTGGGGCGCATGCGGGCGGCCGTACATGTAGTCGTACGTGGTCTGGTCCGGAGCCACCAGCCCGGCGCGCGCGCCGGCTTCGATGGACATGTTGCAGATGGTCATCCGGGCTTCCATGGACAGGGCACGGATGGCGGAGCCCCGGTACTCCAGCACGTAGCCCTGCCCGCCGCCGGTGCCGATCTTGGCAATAACGGCCAGGATGATGTCCTTGGCGCTCACGCCGGAGCGCAGCGTGCCCTCAACGTTGATGGCCATGGTCTTGAACGGCTTCAGGGACAGCGTCTGGGTGGCCATGACGTGCTCCACCTCGGAGGTGCCGATGCCCATGGCGAGCGCTCCGAAGGCGCCGTGCGTTGACGTGTGGGAGTCGCCGCAGACCACGGTCATACCGGGCTGCGTGAGGCCCAGCTGCGGGCCCACCACGTGCACGATTCCCTGCTCGGCATCGCCAAGGGAGTGCAGGCGGACGCCAAACTCCTGGCAGTTGTTGCGCAGGGTCTGGATCTGGGTGCGGCTGGTGAGATCGGCAATTGGCTTGTCGATGTCCAGCGTGGGAGTGTTGTGGTCCTCGGTGGCGATGGTGAGGTCCGGCCGGCGCAGCTTGCGGCCGGCGAGGCGCAGGCCTTCAAACGCCTGCGGCGACGTCACCTCGTGCACCAGATGGAGGTCGATGAAAAGGAGGTCCGGCTGGGCGTTGGCTCCTTCGCCGTCCCCCTTGCGCACTACGTGCGCGTCCCAGACTTTCTCGGCCAGTGTCTTTGCCACGGCCTGCTCCCTTCACTGCGGTAAGTAATGTGCGTTCCGATGGACTGTTGCTTCCACTGAACCAGCACAGCCAAGTAATACGCCAGCGCGTTGACTTGCATCTCAGATAATGAGACGTCAATATCATTACATGGACAATTCTAGTGGAGTCGGTGTCATCGATAAAGCGGCCCATGTGCTTGACGCACTTGAGGCTGGCCCCACCACGCTGGCGCAGCTGGTGGCGGCCACGGGGCTGGCCCGGCCCACCGTGCACCGGCTGGCTCTGGCCCTGGTGCACCACAGGCTGGTGAGCCGCGACATCCAGGGCCGCTTCGTGCTCGGAAGCCGCCTGGTGGAACTGGCCTCGGCCGCCGGCGAGGACCGCCTCATCGCCTCCGCCGGCCCCGTGCTCATGCAGCTGCGCGACGCCACCGGCGAGAGCGCCCAGATCTTCCGCCGCCAGGGCGACTGGCGCGTCTGCGTGGCCTCCGCCGAACGTCCCATCGGCCTGCGCGACACGATTCCCGTTGGCACCCAGCTGTCGATGAAGGCCGGCTCCGCGGCCCAGGTGCTGCTGGCGTGGGAGGACCACGACCGTCTCCTGGAAGGCCTCCAGTCCGCCCGCTTCACCCCCACTGTCTTGGCCGGAGTACGACGCCGGGGCTGGGGCCAGAGCCTCGGCGAACGCGAGCCGGGGGTCGCCTCCGTTTCGGCACCGGTCCGCGGGCCGTCCGGCCGGGTGATTGCCGCCGTGTCCATTTCCGGCCCGATCGAGCGTCTGACCCGCCAGCCGGGGCGGCTGCACGCCGAAGTGGTCTGCAACGCCGGGCGTGTCTTGACCGAGGCGCTCCGCAAGACCAACGACTAAGTATGCTTTGCCCATGAACAGCTATGCGGTGTTCCTGCGGGGCATCAACGTGGGCGGCATCAATATCAAGATGGCCGATCTCAAGAGCGCACTGAAGTCGCGGCCGTTTTCGGGTGTGGTGACCCTGCTGGCCAGCGGCAACGTGGTGCTGGCAAGCGAGCTGGATCCGGCCGGCGTCAAGCAGGAGTTCGAGGCGTGTCTGAGGGAAACCTTCGGCTACGACGCCTGGGTGGTGGTGCTGACGGCGGCCCGCGTGGCAGCCCTGGTTGAGGCCTGCCCCTATCCGGCCGACGACGCGTCCACCCACACGTATCTGACGCTCGCCTCTGATGAAGCAGCACTCTCGGAACTGTTCGAGGCAGGCAGCGCCCTGGACGGGGCCGAGCTCACCCGGCTGGGCCCTGAAGCCCTGGCCTGGCTCGCCCCCGCCGGCGGAACCCTGGACAGCCCTTTCAGCAAGATCTCCTCGAAGGCGAAGTACAAGGCTGCCACCACCACCCGCAACCTCCGCACCATGATCAAGGTCCGGGACGCCGCAGCGAGCGTCTGACTGACTCGCCGCCGTCGACAACGTCCGTAGCGACACAAACTATGTCGGGCCACAATATTTTGAAGGCGCACGATCATAGGGTTTTCCAAGGCTCATTGGTCCACGATGGTCGGGGAAGCGCTGTTGGCCGGATGAAGGGCCGATCGTCATGTCCGTAACACGTAGAACAGCCATTATTTCCGGTGGTCTCGGACTAGCTGCCGCCACTCAGAGTGATCAGGCCGTCCGGGGTCAAGCCGCCACGGCGCTGGATCCCCCCGTCGGCAAAGGCGAACTTTTCATTAACGCCCGAGATTATGGCGTGACCGGCAACGGAACCACGGATGACCGGGCTGCAGTGCTGGCGGCAGCGAACGCGGCGGTCGCGCTCGGCTACCCGCTGGTCATCCCGGCCACCTACACCATGGTCCTCGGCGCCGCACTGGTCCTTCCCGCGGGGCTTCGCCTGCACACCAACGGTGCGAAGTTCCGTGCGAGTGCCCGGACGGGCCGCAGCCCACAAATCAGGATCGGCTCACATACGACCGTCACCGGCGGCATCTACATCACCACACTGGGCGGCGCCAGCGGCTCCGGCCTGTCCATCCAGGACGCAACAAACGTCCGGATCGACGTCGTGGACGTCGAATCGACCGTCCCCGGGCAAGGCAACGGCAACATCCGGGACAATGGGCTGAACATCAACGGCTCCAGCTACATCACCATTGACCGGGCCCGGATCAAGAACTTCGACTATGCCCTGTTCGCCGAGACCGTTCCGAACCTGACGATCAACTGGCTCGAAATCCACACATACGTCTGCGGTGCGCATTTTCGCGACGTATCGCACCTTCGCCTCAACGGCGGCTGGATCCGGGGTGCTTCCCCGAACTCGACCTACACGCCCGGACACAACGGCGTCCTCCTAGAAGCGAATAAACCGTCAGAGGACATACGCATTGACAACGTCGCCGTGCACGACGCCGGCGAGCACGGTTTCCGCGCCTCCGGCCCGGCACAGATCAGAAATCTTTGGATCAACAACTGCTCCGCCGTCAACTGCACAGGCACCGGGTTCAAGGTTCTCGGCAGCCTTCGCGCCGTGGGCGTCTACAACGAGAACTTGTTCATCCTGAACTGCCTTGCGGAGGACTGTGGCCTCGTGAACCGGAACACGTGCGGGTTCCTGATCCAAATGGCCAACTATGTCAAGATCGTCAGTCCCATCGTCCGCAACCGGAACAAAGCAAGTTCGGGGCACTCCGGTATCCGCATCGGCGGCGTGACACACATGCAGATCACAGATCCGGACATTCGGAAAGCCAACAACTACGGCATCTTCATCGATTCCGAGCTGGGGCACGTCTCCCATGTGAAGATCAACGGCGCAATCATCGACCAGACGACAGGGTGGGCAATCTACCTCGCTAACGGGCAGCCCGGCGGGGCCGCAAACAACTTCAACAACCTCGAGATCGACGCTACGGTCACCATCACGGACGCCAAAGCCGGCGGGTTCTACTCCGGCAAAGGTGAATACGCCGTGGAGGGATCCTGGACGGGATTCAACCGTGTAGCCCTCCGCTTCGAGGATTCCGTAGTCAATACGGTCTCGGCGTCGGCCTCGTCCCAGCAGTTCTACGCCGACATCATCGGAAAGAAAAACACGACGGTTGTGTTCAAGAACGGTTCAACCTGGACGGATACGGCCACCGGAAACTGTCTGCTGGCGCGATCCGGCGCCTGGGTCACGCTCTGACCCGCAGCCGGGCCTTAGCGCGGCCGGTAGCCTGCCGGCCCCGCACCGGCGGCACACTAGCGCCCCGCAGCGGCCTTCAGCGCTGCAGTGAACTTCGCCAGGCGGCTGACCTCACGTTCCACGGGCGCCACCACGAGTCGCTCCGCGACGTCGGCGACGGCGGCCTTCAGCCGCTTCCTGGCCACCGCACTCCGTGACGACGCCGCGGCACCGACAATGAACCGCGCCGCAATTGCCAGGACGATGCCCAGCAGCACTCCCCCGGCGATCATCACGGTCGGAACCGGCCAGCCCTGGACCCGCGGGACCTCGGGCACCGGCAGCTGCAGGTAGGCCAGAGCAGCCAGGACTCCGAGCCACGCGAACCCGGCCAGCGCCGTCACCAGGGCGAGCCACTGAACCGTATTGAACAGGCCCCACCACCAGGACTTCCTGCCCGCGGACAGGTCCGTGGAGGCAATCGCCTGGTCCACAGCGTCCGGCAGCCGGTCGCTTCCTTCACGGGCAGCGCTGCGGATGGCCGCCCGCCACGGCCCGGGGGCACCAGCTGACGCCGCCTCAGCGAATTCCCGGACGGCGGCATCGGTCCGCGCCCGCTCCGGCGCCCCGGCGGGAGGAAGCGAGGTCCGGTTCAGCTCAGGATTGGCGCCCTCGCGGCGCAGATTCAGTCGCCGCAGCGGATCCGGCCGGAACCTGGCCAGCCAGCGGGTGACGGGCCAGCCCGTGCGCCGGGTGGCCTCCAGCCGGTAGGACCGCGCGACGGCGTCGACCACCAGCGGCACGTTGGCGGCCACGGCCAATTCCCCGGCCAGCCGGGTCCTGGATGCGGCCGTCGCGCCGGCCGCCATCCCGTCACCGACTGCCTTCGTGTCGGCTGTCGTCCTGCCACCAGCCGTCTTGGTGCCGCCGGCGGACAATCCTGACGCCTCTGCCAGCCGGGCGGCGGCCTGCGTGACATCTGCCGTGAGTCGCTGTGACATCGCCTGCCGCTGCACCGCTGCCTGGCGAATTACGGTCCGGACCTTGTCCACCCCCGTCCCAAGGACCGCGGAAGCTGCGAGGACCTGAATCTTGTCCAGCCCGTCGCGCGCCAGGATGTCTTTGAGGGATTCCAGGACGGGCCGCACCTCGTGTTCCGGGAGCCTGTCGATCTGGTTGAGCACAACGATCGTTACGGCTCCGTGCGAGGACAGCGGGGCCAGGAAGTCGTTGTGCACGGCGGCGTCGGCGTACTTCTGCGGATCGAGGACCCAGACGAGGACGTCCACGAGTCCCACCATCCGCTGCACGATCTCCCGGTTAGCCGCCCTCGTCGAGTCAAAGTCGGGCAGATCCAGCAGGATCAGCCCGGTGTCGTCGTCGGCGAACCCTTGCACCGGGCCCGCGGCGTGGCGCTTCCGGACCTCCAGCCAATCCAGCAGCGCATCGCTGCCCTGGACGCCCCAGATGCCCGCCAGCGGTTCGGTGGTGGTCGGACGGCGCACGGCAGCCGTCGCGATCTCCTCCCCGCTGACGGCATTGAAGAGCGATGACTTGCCGCTGCCGGTGGCACCAAAAAACCCCACCACGGTGTGGTCTCCGGACAGCGACCGCCGCGAACCCGCGCGGTCCAGCACCTGCAGCACCGAGTCCAGAGCCTCCTGGGGGAGAGCTCCGGACGCAAGCTCCCTGGCGCTGTTGAGCGCTTCCAGCCTGCGATCGAGCCGGGACGTCTCGCGGGCGGCGCCAACTCGGCTCATGCCCTGGCCGCCAGCCGGCGCAGTGCCGCCGCGTGCCGGGCGAGGGCCTCCGGCGGTCCGCCGGCGTCGAGGTCGAGCCGGGTCAGGAACCGCTGGGACTCCGCCGCCAGCAGGCGCTGGCACCGCAGATGCAGGTCTTCGCGTGCGGTCCGGGCGAGCCGGCGGACGGCGTCCTCCCCGAACACTGCCTCCAGCAGGCGCTGGCCCACGACGGCGGTGCCGCCGGCGACGCCGATCTCAAGCCCGGTCAGGCCCGCGGTCATGGAGAACACCACAATCATCAGCGCGGCGCCGAGGCCGTTGATGCCGAAGGACAACCAGCGGGCCTGGGTGCGCTTGCCTTGGCCTTCAGTGCGGATGAGTTCCATCAGGCTTCCCTGCCAGGCGCGGATCTCGGCCGCCACAGCGTCCGAGAAGCCCTCGGATGTACCCGAGAGATCATCGGTGCCCAGCAACTGCCTGCCCGCGGGGTCCGAACGCCAGCGCTGGTCGGTGTGCTCCGCGGCCTTGGCGGCTTGATCGACGATGACGGCCTGCAGTCCTGTCTCGATCGCGGTTTCCACCCTGACCGCAGGCTCCGGTTCGCCCCGGAAGAACGCGCCCACGCGGTCCCGGAAGCGTCCGATGTTCTGTTCCATGGCGCGGAAGAACTCCCCTGTCCCGACAAAGTCCTGCCACCGCGCCAGCACTTCGCCGCGCAGCAGCGCACCGTCGCGGGTGGCCTCAAGGATCCTGGCCACGGCGTCGTCATAGGCATTGCGGGCGTCGGCTGCGAGAACATCGGCTGCGTGCTGCTGTTCGGACAGCGCCCGCTCCGCCGCTTCGACGCGGTGGGCGAGGGCGACGAGGGTGCCGTTGAGGGTGCGCCGGGCAATCTCTGCCCGTCCAGCCGCGTCCCCTGCCAGCTTGCCGAGCCAAACGCGCAGCGGCTCGACGGCCTCTGCGGGGAGCATCCCTGCGGCATCCAATGACAGCTCCGGCACCACGAACATCCGGGCCTCACCCAGGCCTTCCCGGTTGAGCATCGCCTGCAGATCCGCGCTGATTTCCGCCTCCGCCGCAGGCGGCACCCGGTCCAGCACCACGGCCACCATGATGTCGCGTGAGGCCGCGTCCAGGAGCAGGCGCCAGGGCACGGCGTCGGCGTAGCGGTTGGCGGTGGTGACAAACACCCAGAGATCGGCGGCGGCGAGCAACTGCCCGGCCAGCTGGCGGTTGTTCTCGGAGATGGAGTCGACGTCCGGCGCGTCCACGAGGGCGATCCCGGGCGGCACCGCCGCTTCAGCGACAAGGACGAGCGAGGTCACCGGGCCGGCGGTCGGAACGGAATCGGCGGGGGCCAGGGGCTGATTGCCGGAGTAGGTACCGCGGATGCGCCCCAAGGCCGGCAACACCCGCTGGCCCTCAAACCAGGCGGCGTCCCCGGGATGGTGCAGCAGGATGGGCTGGCGGGTGGTGGGGCGGATCGCGCCTGCGCGCGTGACGGGGTGGCCTACCAGCGCGTTGACCAGGGTGGATTTCCCGGCCCCAGTGGAACCGCCCACCACGGCCAGCAGGGGCGCGTCGAGGCTGCGGTACCGGGGAAGGATGTAGTCGTCGAGCTGAGCCACTGCCTTCCGGAGCTCCAGGCGCGTGTGGTCCGCCCGGGGCAGAGCGAGCGGCAGCCGGATTGCCGCGAGGTCCTGCCGCACTGATTCAAGGAGCGCGACGCCGGATGCGGCCTCGGGGGCGGTTTCATGGGAGCTCACAGCATCATCATGCCAGTTCGGCACGTGCTTCCTGCGGGAGCACCGCTGCCGGGGAAGCAATGAGCGATGCGCAACGGGAGCCGCACGTCCGGGAAAAGCGAAACGGTCCCGGGCAGATGCCCGGGACCGTTTCCGTTGTGACCCCAGCGGGATTCGAACCCGCGTTACCGCCGTGAGAGGGCAGCGTACTAGGCCGCTATACGATGGGGCCGCGTACTTCCAGAACAGCACTTCTGCCATTCAAGCCAAATGATTGTTTCATACATTTGGCCAGCGTTTCAAATCGGACCAGCCGATTCAAAACTTCCGAATTTCAGCGGAAACCCGCGGACTTTCAGAGCTGGGATACCAGGACTCGAACCTAGAATGACGGTACCAGAAACCGTAGTGTTGCCAATTACACCATATCCCAATGGCACTTTCGGTCCGGATGTTTAGGCCTAAACCCTCGCTCCCGGCGCCTCAGCACGAGTAATTACTTTACCCGAGAGTTTTCACTTCCACAAATCGGGCGTGGAACGGCGGGATCGAGCTGTCCGGGCAGGCCGAGTGCCGCTTCAACGGTCGCAAAACCCAAGCCAACCCTTGCCAATCCTGCGGAAACAAGTTTACGCTCGGTAAGTTACCAACGAGTAACCACCCCTCCCCCACTCCGCTGCGGGCAGCTTTCCGATCAGTTTCCGGTGTTAGCTGCATCACATCAACTGGGGTGGCCGGCGGCGGAGCCGCTGCCGGCGAGAACGTCGAGAGGAATCACCTGTTCCCCGAACCGCGGGAGCTGAGGGGGCCGCGGGCGACTTTGGTTGTGCCGGCCGATGTCCTTGAGGCGGCCGCGAAGCCGTCTTTGGAACCGGTGGCCTTCACTGAAATCGATCGCCACAGAGCAGCGGCGCCGGGGGCGTACGAAGGGCCGTTGGCTCCAATGATGGCAACCTGCGAGCGGTACCACTGATAGGACAGGGTGACCTGCCCAGGGCCCCAGACGCCAGGCGCCACCGTGAGCACTGCCCCGACCCTAGCGGTGCCCCGGATGGCCGGTACGGGTCCGCTCAGCGGGATCGACGCAGGACGGACGGCCCGCAAATAACCGGCCAGATAGGATCGCCCCAGATACTCGATGCCGCGCCTGGAGAAGTGAGTCGAATCGCCCGTGTAGACACCCCCGGCCCTGGACCCCGCGATGCCCGTGAAAGGCACCCGCGCCGGAGTTTCCCGTTGGCTTCTGTCGATGTTGTTCCGCCCCGGCGTGGCTGCAATTCCTTCCGGTGACATCAGGCCGATCACGAAAGGCAACGTCGGGGCCGCCAGCTCTGCCCGAAAGAAGGCAATCAGCTGATCCAGCTTCGCGCTGTATCCGGCCGTGGACATCGAAGAGTTACGTTCGCCCTGGTGCCAGAGAATGCCTTTGAGCTCAACGACGTAGCCGGCCGCCCGCGCGGCCGCGATCCCCTCGAGCGTCTGCCTAACCGCCAGGGTGGGAAGGTCGAGCTCAGGGGCCGTTGCCGCACCTACAGTCCACGTGGGCGTGGACGGGGCCCTGACGAATCCGGTCCAGCCGTGCGCGGCGGGAATGATGAGCACTCCGACGTTATCGGGCTGGGTTTTCAAGTACTCGCGGGCCATGGTTGTAGCGGGCGAGAGCCCGCTTGCCTTATCGTGCATGTCCAGGGGAACTGTCGCTGCCCGCATTGTGCGGACCTTTGCGCCGTACTGGAAGATCCGGGGATCCGTCGCGTCCTCTGCGCCGCCAATGGGTAGGCCGCGGCCGGACATGTTGGATTGCCCTGCCGCCACGAAGACGTGAAGGACAGTGACGGATTTGTGTGCTTGCGCGGGCGCTATGCCTGCCAGCATCAGGCCGACGACCGCCAGGCCAACCACGATCCCCCGGTAGTACCTGGCCATAGCTTGATGCACAAAATCCCCATCCGTTTGTTGGGCGGAGCCGCCCATGCCCCTATTATCTGGCCTGCGAACGGAAGACCCCGGCGCGGCTACGCCAGCAGGTCCAGCAGGGAGCCGACCTCGCGGCCCACGAAGCCAGGGGCCGGCTCCCCGCCGCGGTTCAGCCAGACACCGAGGAGGCCGGCCGCCGTCGAGCCTTCCGCGTCGAGCAGCCGGTTGTCCCCGACATACAGGGTTTGGCCGGGGCCGGTACCGATCCGCCTGACCCCCTCGAGGTAGATGGCCGGGTCCGGTTTTGCGACGCCGACGGTATCGGTGCCCACCAGAACGGCAATCCGTTCCAGCCCGGCCGCGTCCAGCTTCACGCGCTGGTAGTCGTGGACGTTGTTGCTCACGGCCCCGTAGGGAATGCCGGCGGCGTCCAGGGCGTCCAGCAGCGGTCCGACGTCGTCGAACGCGCGGATGTAGCCGTGTTGGCGGCTGGCGTAGGAACTCACCCAGTGGTGGGCCTGCTCGCCGTCCGCAAGTTCGACGCCGAAGTACCCCAGCGCCGCCCGGCCGCGGAGCAGCCGCTGCTCATTGAACGTCAGCTCGCCGGCCAGGTAGCGGTCGTAGAAGTGGGTGGTCTCATGGGTGAAGATCCGCCCGAACCGCTCCCACCCGGCCTCGTCCAGGCCGGGCAGGAGGTGCTCGCTGACGTCGCGGAGGGCCGTCGTCATGGCGAATTCGAGGTCCACCAGGGTGTCATCGATGTCGAACAGGATCCCTTGGACACCGCCGGCCCCCAGGCCCGCTGCCAGCACATCGGGTGCCGGCACGTCGGGCTCCGGCATGGTGTCCGGCTCGATGCCGGTCGTGTTCCGGGGTCCGCGCACGGTGTCCATGAGCCGAACGTCAGTTGCGGAAGGCGCGGAGGCGGGCCAGGGATGAGTCCTTGCCCAGGATGACCATGGATTCGAACAGCGGCGGTGAGATCCGCCGGCCCGAGACGGCCGTGCGGACCGGGCCAAAGGCCAGGCGCGGCTTGACGCCGAGGCCTTCCACGAGGGCTTCCTTCAGGGCAACCTGGATGTTCTCGGCCGTCCAGTCAGCGACGGGCTCCAGCGCGGACAGGGCGGCGTCGAGCACCTCGGTGAGGTTCTCCGGCAGGCCCTTGCGGGCGTCGTCGGCGACGTCGATCGCGTCATCGGCCTTGAACAGGAACGCGAGCATTTCGGGGGCCTCGCCAAGCAGCGAGATGCGCTCCTGGATCAGCGGGGCGGCCTCGGCCAGGATTTCCTCCTCGCGGGCCGTGAGGCTCTCCCCCACGAATCCGGCGGCCTGGAGGTAGGGCACCAGGCGGCCGCGGAAGTCCTCAGCGCCGAGCATGCGGATATGGGTGCCGTTGATCGCCTCGGCCTTCTTGATGTCGAAGCGGGCCGGGTTGGCCAGCACATCGTTGACGTCGAAGTGCTCGATCAGCTGATCGACTGTGAAGATGTCCTCGTCGGCGGAGAGGCTCCAGCCGAGCAGGGACAGGTAGTTGAGCAGGCCTTCGGGGATGAAGCCGCGGTCCCGGAGCAGGAACAGGTTGGACTGGGGGTCACGCTTGGAGAGCTTCTTGTTGCCCTCGCCCATGACGTACGGCAGGTGGCCGAAGACGGGCATGTAGCTGGCGACGCCGATGTCCATGAGGGCGCGGATCAGCACCACCTGGCGGGGCGTGGAGGAGAGCAGGTCCTCGCCGCGGAGCACGTGGGTGATCCCCATCAGGGCGTCGTCCACCGGGTTGACCAGGGTGTAGAGCGGAGATCCGTCGGCGCGGACAATGACGTAGTCCGGGATGCTGCCGGCCTTGAACGTGATGTCGCCGCGGACCATGTCCGTGAACGTGACGTCCTCGTCGGGCATGCGGACGCGCAGCACGGGCTGGCGGCCCTCGGCCTTGAACGCGGCCAGCTGTTCCTCGGAGAGCTCGCGGTCGAAGTTGTCGTATCCCAGCTTGGGGTCGCGGCCGGCTGCCCGGTGGCGGGCCTCGACCTCGTCCGGCGAAGAGTAGCACTCGTAGGCGTAGCCGGCGTCGATCAGCTTGGCCACGACGTCCTTGTACAGGTCCAGCCGCTGCGACTGGCGGTAGGGCTCGTGCGGGCCGCCGACTTCCACGCCTTCTTCCCAGGTGATGCCGAGCCATTTGAGGGCTTCAAGCAGCTGCTGGTAGCTTTCCTCCGAGTCTCGGGCCGCGTCCGTGTCCTCGATCCGGAACACAAAGGTGCCCTTGGTGTGCCGGGCGTGGGCCCAGTTGAACAGGGCGGTGCGGATCAGGCCAACGTGCGGGGTGCCCGTGGGCGAGGGGCAGAACCGGACACGGACCGGGGTGTCAGCGGTGACTTCACCGGTGGAGGCAGCAAGGGCGGAGCTGGAAACGGCGTCGGACGCGGAAGCAGTAGTCATAGTGGTACCAACATTACCAATCTCTCCCATCGCCACTTGCCCGGAATGCCGCTACGCAAAAGGACAGCCGCACCGTGGATCTGAACTGCAGATCCACGGTGCGGCTGTCCGAAATCGGCGCTAGCAATTCCTTGCGGAGCAGTTAGCGGCGGACCACCGGGTTGGAGAGGCGTCCGATGCCCTCGATCTCGACCTCATAGCGGTCGCCGGCCTTTACCGCGCCGACACCGGCCGGGGTACCGGTCATGATGACGTCGCCGGGCAGCAGGGTGAAGGCCTGCGAGACGATCGAGACGAGCTCCCGGACGCCGCGGATCATCTGGTTGGTGCTGCCGTCCTGGCGCAGTTCGCCATTGAGCCGGCCCTGGATCTGCAGGTCCTCGGTGTCGAGCTCGGTCTCGATCCACGGCCCGAGCGGTGCCGAGGTGTCGAAGCCCTTGGCCCGGGCCCACTGCAGGTCCGTTTTCTGGACGTCGCGGGCGGTGAGGTCGTTGCCGCAGGTGTAGCCGAAGATCACGTCGTCCACCCGGTTCTCGGGCACGTCCTTGCAGATCCGGCCGATCACGACGCACAGCTCGGCTTCGAAGGAGACGTCCTCGGAGAACTCCGGCAGGATAATGGGATCGTTGGGCCCGATCACGGAGGTGTTGGGCTTGAGGAACAGCAAGGGCTGTGCCGGGACCTCGTTGCCGAGTTCCCGGGCGTGCTCCGCGAAGTTGCGGCCGACGCCGATGACCTTGCTGCGCGGGATGATCGGCGCCAGCAGGCGGACGTCCTCCAGCTTGTGCTTCATGGGGGTTCGTTCCACGCCGTGGAAGAACGGGTCGCCCTTGATGACAGTGACTTCCTCACTGCCGGGCTCACCTTCCACGATGCCGTAGAGGGGATCAGAATCAACTACAAACCGGGCGATACGCATGGTTCCTAGCCTACCGTCCCGTCACCCGGCCCCCCGTTCAGCGGCGCCCGCTGTGCAAGTCAAGCTCTGCGCAAGTAGTCAAACTTCTTGAAAGTGGTCAAGCCCTGCGCAGGTAGTCCAGCTGCGCAGCAACGGAGAGCTCCGCGGCGCGTCGGACGGATGGATCGACGTCGGCGTACACGGCGTCCGTGACGGCACCGACGCCGGCGTCCTCACCCAGTGCCGCGAGGGCGGCCCGGATCTGCTCAAGCCGGTCCTGCCGGTGATCCCGGTAGGCGCGGGCGACGGCGTCCAGCGCCGGCAGCACAGGGCCGTGGGCCGGTAGCACTGTGGCCGGCCCGAGGCGCTCGAGCCGGTCCAGCGATTCGAGGTAGTCGCGCAGGGTGCCGTCGGGGTAGTCCAGCACGGTGGTTCCGGAGCCCAGAATCGTGTCCCCGGTCAGCACCGAGCCGTGCGGGCCGTCCTGCGGCAGGTGGAAGCACAGCGAATCCGCGGTGTGGCCCGGCGTCGCCAGCACCCTGATCTCCGTTCCGGCCGCCCGGATGGTTTCGCCGTCCCGCAGCGGGGGTGCGCCGTGGCAGTGGGCGGGATCCGCGGCCCGGACAGGTGCGCCCGTGAACTCCGAAAACCGCGCGGCGGCCGCGGTGTGGTCGGCGTGGCGGTGCGTGATCAGGATGAGTTCGACCGGACCGTCGCCGGCCAGCGCCTGCAGGTGCGGATCGTCGAGGGGGCCGGGGTCGACAACGACCCTGCCCGCCGCCCCCGGGCCGGCAATGAGATAGGAGTTGGTTCCGGCCAGGCTCATGGGGCCCGGGTTCGGCGCGAGGCGGAACCGGGTCAGCTCGCTGCTACGGACAATGTCGCTGGATTTCTCGGTGCTCACCGTCCCATCCTTGCACTGAACTCTGTCCTTGCACCTAACCCTGTCCCTGCGCTGAACCCCCCTTGCACCGGACCACCTGCGGCTGCAGACGCCGACGGCGGCCGCCACCGGAAGGTGGGGACCGCCGTCGTGCCGGTGGTTCCGGCGCTGTGCGCGTTAAGGGTCAGGCGAGGCGGGTCAGCCAGCCGTGGGTGTCCTCCACGGTGCCGGTCTGGATCCCGAGCAGCTGGGCGCGGATGGCCAGGGTGGTCTCCCCCGCCGTGGCGTCTTCGGCGCCGATGAACTCGGTGGCGTCCTTGAGCACGCCGATCGGGGTGATGACCGCGGCGGTGCCGCAGGCGAAGACCTCGGCAATTTCTCCGGAGGCAACGCCGTCGCGCCACTCATCCAGGGTGATCTTGCGTTCGGTGACTTCCCGGCCCATGTCCCGGGCCACCTGCATCACGGACATCCGGGTGATGCCCTCCAGGATGGTTCCGGACAGCGCGGGGGTGACCAGTGAGCCGTCCTTCATGACGAAGAAGACGTTCATGCCACCGAGTTCCTCGACGGCATTGTCGTTGAACTGATCCAGGAACAGGACCTGCTTGCAGCCGTGCGCCTCGGCCTCCTGCTGGGCGATCAGCGAGGCGGCGTAGTTGCCGCCGCACTTGGCGGCACCTGTTCCGCCGCGGCCGGCGCGGGCGTACTCACGCGAGATCCAGATGGAAACGGGCTTGAGTTCGCCGCCGAAGTAGTTGCCGGCCGGGGAGGCGATCACGCGGAAGGAGACCTCGCGTGCTGCCCGCACGCCCAGGAACGCCTCGGTGGCGATCATGAAGGGCCGCAGGTACAGGGCTTCGCCGTCGCCGGAGGGCACCCAGTCCTTGTCCGCCGCGACGAGTTCGCGGATGGCGCCGAGGAAGTACTCTTCCGGGAGTTCGGGTAGGGCCAGGCGCCGGGCGGACCTGTTCAGCCGGGCGGCGTTGGCCTCGGCCCGGAACGTCCAGATCGAGCCGTCGGCGTGGCGGTAGGCCTTGAGGCCCTCGAAGATCTCCTGGCCGTAGTGCAGCACTGCGGCGGACGGGTCCAGGGAAATCGGGCCGTAGGGCTCAACCCGAGCGTCGTGCCAGCCACCGTTGCCTGCGGCGTCGACGGTGTAGTCGACAATCGCGGTGTGGTCGGTGAAATAGTCGCCGAACCCCGGGTTTGCCAGGATGGCTGCACGCTCTTCAGCAGACTTCGGGGTCTCCGACAGGTGCTGGGTGAATTCGACGCCATGGGCAGTCTGAGTCATGGTTCCTCCACGATCGGCTGCCTGGTGTGGGAACGTGGTTCACCCTCGGACCACGGCAGCATATTGGTGATTCGAAACAAGCTTACGCCCGTTGGAAGCGGGGTTTTGCGACCCCTCCGGGCAGCCTACAGCGCGGGAGCTACAGCGGGCCTACAGCGCCGCCGCGATGGCGTCGCCCACCGCGCTGGTGGTGCGGACGGCCCCGTCGCGGGCCTCGACGTCGGCCGTCACGGCGGCCTCGATCTTCCGGGCGGCGGCGCCAAAGCCGAGGTGGTCGAGCAGGAGCGCCGCGGAGAGGATGGCCGCGGTGGGGTCGGCCTTCTGCTGGCCGGCGATGTCCGGGGCGGACCCGTGGACCGGTTCGAACATGGACGGCGCGGTGCGGTCCATGTTGAGGTTGGCGGAGGCGGCGAGGCCGATCCCGCCGGTCACGGCCGCCGCGAGGTCGGTGATGATGTCGCCGAACAGGTTGTCGGTGACGATCACGTCGAAGCGGGCCGGATCGGTGACCATGAAAATCGTGGCGGCGTCAACGTGGAGGTAGTCGTGCGTGACGTCGGGGAACTCCTGGGCCACGGCCTCGACAGTGCGCTTCCAGAGCTGGCCGGCGAAGACCAGGACGTTGTGCTTGTGCACCAGCGTGAGCTTCTTGCGGGGGCGGTCGTTGGCCCGGCGGAATGCATCGCGGACCACGCGCTCCACGCCGTGGGCCGTGTTCAGGGAGACCTCGGTGGCCACCTCGTGGGGGGTGCCGGCGCGCAGCGTGCCGCCATTGCCGACGTAGGGGCCTTCGGTACCCTCCCGGACCACGATGAAATCGATCTTGCCGGGGTTGGCGAGCGGGCTGCCCACGCCGGCGTAGAGGCGGGAGGGCCGCAGGTTGACGAAGTGGTCCAGGCTGAAGCGCAGCTTCAGCAGGAGTTCGCGCTCGATGACGCCGGAGGGGATCCGGGTATCGCCGGGGGCCGCCCCGACTGCGCCGAACAAGATGGCGTCTCGCGTGCGAAGGTCGGCGAGGGTGGCCGCGGGCAGGGTCTCCCCCGTCTCGAGCCAGTGCTCCGCACCCAGCTTGTAGTGGGTCTGCTGGAGCACGATTCCCTCGGCGGCCGCGGCCTTCTCAAGGACCTTCAGGGCTTCGGCCGTGACCTCCGGACCAATGCCGTCGCCCGGGATGACTGCCAGATCAATCGTGGATGCGCTCATGTTTTCAGCGTAGCCAAGAGTCCCACATTCTGGTCAAGTCGTCTCACTATTCGATCGCCCCGCAGAAAAATGACGCTCCCGCACCTTCCTTTCGGACGTGCGGGAGCGTCATTCAATGCATTGCCGACCTGCCGGAGCAGCCGGGCGGGACAGGCTCAGGCCTCGGCGGGTTCCTCGTACTTCGGGAACGCCGGGGCCGGGGCGGGCAGTTCCGTGCCGGCGACGATCGGGGTCCCCAGGGCCGTGAACTGGCGCGCCTCGCCCTCTGGCTGGCCGAGCGTGTGCAGGATGGCCGCCGTCGCCGTCGGCATGATCGGCTGGGCCAGGATCGCGACGATCCGCAACACCTCGAGCGTCACGTAGAGCACCGTGTTCATACGTTCGACGTCGGTCTTGCGCAGCACCCACGGGGCCTGCTCGGCGAAGTAGGCGTTGGTGTCCCCCAGGACACCCCAGATGGCCTCCAGTGCGCGGCTGAACTCCTGCTTTTCAAACGCGGCCCGGGCGGCGTCCAGCAGCCCGGTGGCCTGGCCGAGCAGCGCGGTGTCCTCGGCGGAGAACGCGCCGGGCGCGGGCACCTGGCCTTCGCAATTCTTGGCCACCATGGACAGCGACCGCTGGGCCAGGTTGCCGAAGTTGTTGGCGAGATCGGAGTTCATCCGGCCCACGATTGCCTCGTGGTTGTAGTTGCCGTCTGCCCCGAAGGGGACCTCGCGCAGGAAGAAGTAGCGCACTTGGTCCAGGCCGTACTGGGCCACGAAGTCCGCGGGCGCCACCACGTTGCCCAGCGACTTGGACATCTTGACGCCGTTGTTCTGCAGGAAGCCGTGGATCATGATCCGCTTCGGCAGCTCAAGTCCTGCGCTCATGAGGAACGCCGGCCAGTAGATGGCGTGGAAGCGGGAGATGTCCTTGCCGATCACGTGGACGTCGGCGGGCCAGAACTTCTTGAAGGATTCCGAGTCGACGTCCGGGTAGCCGACGCCGGTCAGGTAGTTGGTCAGCGCGTCGACCCACACGTACATGACGTGCTTGTCATTGCCGGGCACGGGAACGCCCCAGTCGAACGTGGTGCGGCTGATGGACAGGTCCTCCAGCCCGCGCCTGACGAAGCTGATGACCTCGTTGAAGCGGGACTGCGGGGCACCGAATTCGGGGTGGGCCTCGTAGAGCGCCAGCAGTTTGTCCTGATAGGCGGAGAGCCGGAAGAAGTAGCTCTCCTCGGCCGTCCAGGTGACCTCGGTGTCCGATTCGCGCGAGTAGCGGATGCCGTCGTCCTTGACCACGGTGTCGTCCTCAACGTAAAACGCCTCGTCGCGGACCGAATACCAGCCTTCGTACTTGGACAGGTAGATGTCCCCGTTGGCCTCCATCTTCTTCCAGATGGCCTGCGACGCCGCGTAGTGGTCGGCGTCGGTGGTGCGGATGAAGCGGTCGTACGAGACGCCCAGGGCGGCGTGCGCCCCCTTGTAGATCTCGGCGTTCCGGTCCACCAGTTCCTTGGGCGTGACGCCTTCCTTCTCGGCGGCCTGGGCGATCTTCATGCCGTGCTCGTCGGTTCCGGTCAGGAAGAAGACGTCGTACCCGTCCAGACGCTTGAAGCGGGCCATCGCATCGGTGGCGATGTACTCGTACGCATGGCCGATGTGCGGCACCCCGTTGGGGTACGTGATGGCCGTGGTGATGTAGAACGGGGTCTTATCAGTTGAAGTCACGGTCTAAATCTAGATCAGTTCTGTGAGGGTATCGCTCTGGCGGACCAGTTCGTGGTCATGTGAAGCGACCAGCACGGCAATGCCGTCCGAGGTGGTGTCCTTGAGGATGCTGATGATGCGGTTGGCCGCGGCACGGTCCAGGCTGGCCGTAGGCTCGTCGACCACCAGGACGCGGGTGCCGAGAATGAGCGCCCGGGCGATCGCCACGCGCTGGCGTTCACCGCCGGAGAGCTGCGCCGGGCGGTGGCGCATGCGCCGGCCCAGGCCCACGAGGTCCAAGAGGTCCTTGGCCATGTCGCGGCGCTTCTCCACCTCGCCGTCGGGCACGGCCGGCAGCAGGACGTTCTCCAGCGCGCTCATCCCGTCGATCAGGGCACCGCCCTGGTCAACGTAGCCGATCAGGGCGCGGCGGCGGTCGGCGATCTCGTCGTCGCCCATGGTCTCGAGCGAGTCACCTTCCCAGAACACCCGGCCCGACGTCGGCAGGGTCAGCCCCGCACCGACGGTCAGGATGCTGGTCTTGCCCGAGCCGGAGCGGCCCGCGACGCAGTGCATTTCGCCGGCGTGCAGCGTCATGTTGAAGTCGTCCACGACGTTGACGGCCTCGGCACCGCCCTTGCCGCCGCCGTAGTGGATGGTGATGTTGCTCAGTTCCAGCGGCGTGGCGTGGTCCGTGGCCTTCACGATCGTGTTGGCGCGGGTCTTGTGCGCACCGCGACGGGTGCTGGCGGTCATCCGGTCGTGTGCCTCCCGGTCAAGGTTCAGCTCGTTAGTCATTGGACCACTTTCGTTGCAATCGGAATCCAGCAAAGTACAGCTACGAGACCGGCAATTGCGGCCCACAGCGCGGCATAGGGGGCGAGGAGGAGGCCGATGCCGAGGGCGCCCACAATGCCGAGGGGCAGCGCGACGGCTCCCACCATGGCGTTCTCAAAGAGGCGGACCTGGCCCAGCATGTCCGGGTTCCAGCCCATGGCCCGCAGCGTGCCGAGGTACTGGCGCTTGGCCTGCAGCTCGAAGCGCCCGGTGACCATGGTCAGCAGCAGCCCGACTGCAACACCGGACACGCCCAGGATGATGCTCGGGAGCGCGATGCTGGCCGCGGCCAGCCCGCTGAGGGCGCTGGCGCCGGCGGCCCGCGGAATGTCGATCAGCAGGGCGACCAGTCCGCCAACAGCCGCGCCGAAGACACCGACTGCAACGGCCAGCGAGATGGTGTTGAACTTGTTGGTGCTCAGTTGCCGGTTGGCGAAGGTCAGCGGGGAATCGACCGCAATGAGCCGTTCATCGTGTTGCGGCTCCTGGTCCACCACCTCGCGGTGGCGCAGCTGCTGCGCCGCGACGAACGCCGCACCCACATACAGCACCAGGACCGACGCCGAGACCATCGCGGTGGCGGCGCTCCAGCTGATCAGGCTCAGGGCAACGCCGACGACGGCCAGCAGCGCGGCGCCGACGCCGAATTCGGCCAGCACCCAGGAGCGGATCTTGCGCTGGGTCCAGCCCATGGCACGCAGGGTTCCGGCCTCGCTGCGCCGTTTGCGGATGTAGCTGACGGTGGAGGCGCCGGTCAGGAGGGCGGCGCCGCAGAGGGTCAGGAACAGCAGGGTCAGGTTCGTGGCGGTGAGGGAGCTGGAAACGGCGTCCGCGGCGTCCTGGCGGACCCACGACTGCTGCACGGTGCCCAGCGGTGATTCCTTGCCGGCGCCGTCCTTGGAGTAGCCGGGAACGGCGATGTTGGCGTCCTCGCGGGCCGAACCGGCCACAACGGTGGCCTGCAGGCCCATGTCGCGGATCTCGTTGGCGAGCTTCTCCACCTCGGGCTGCGCCTGCTTCCAGCTGCCCGGAACGTTGGCGCGGACCCGGACGGCGTCGATCACGGAGGCGTTCTTCTCATAGCCGCGGGCGGCCGCGAGGCCGTAGTAGTCGGTGATGGCACCGGCGGACTGGCTGACCAGTCCCGTGGCGCTCAGCGAGGGCTTGAGTTCGGTGTTGACGTCCGTGCCGGACGCGTCCTTGGTCAGGGTGAACGGCGCGGGGTCGTAGCCGCCCAGCGGCAGCCGGTTGACGTCGCCGGCGGCATCCTTGACGTTCGCGGCGTCGAAGGTGCCGTAGACCATGGCCAGCGGCGTGGCCAGCTTCTTGCCGGTCTCGAGGTTCTGCCGGTAGGAGCGCTCGTCCACGGGGTCGCGCTGGGTCTGGTCGACGGCGGCGCCGTTGGCGGCCTTGTCCGGCAGCCGGTTCACGGTGACCCAGTCACCGGGGGTGGCGCTCTTGTCCACGGCGCCGTTGGCGGCGGCTTCGCCGTCCTTGTACGCCGGGGCGGCGGCAAAGTTGGTGCTCCAGGTGGCGGGGTTGTAGAGGCCCTGGCTGAAGGACCCGGTGTCACCCATGAGCTGCGAGAGGTCCTTGGACCCGGGCCAGGCGAGGGCGAACGGGGACTTCGACACGAACGGCAGGTAGTCCTTGTCCAGCGAGCGGGTCACGGTGCCGACGTCCTTGGTGACGTTGCCGGAGTCGTCGATTTCCTCGATCTTGACGGAGTACTTCAGGTCCAGGGCGGTGCCTGAGCGCACGATCAGCGGGATGGCCTGCGAATCGGCGGTGAGCTGGCCGTCGCGCTTGGCCTGCTGGTACTGGGTCATCAGCGGTGCCCAGTACTTGAGCTTGACGCCGAGGAAGTCCGGGCCTTCCTTGAGTTGTTCCATGGAGATGCCGTTGGTGAAGAGGCTCTCAAAGTGCCGGCCGATCGCGCCGGCGTTGCGGGCGTCCGCGGGCGGGGCCTTCTCCAGCGGGGCCAGGAAGTCGCCGGCCGTGCCGAGCAGGGCGCGTTCGGAGACGGGGTCGACGGCGACGACGGACTCGGTCACCTGCGGCGCCATGGGCAGGGAGACGGAGAGGTTGAAGAGATTGTGCTCGGAGCCGCCGGCCGGAGTGGGGAACTTGATGCCCGTCTCGCCGTCCGGGCCCTGGATGCGGACGTTCTTGCCGCCGGCAACCTCCTCTTCGACGAGCTTCGCCTTGCCGAGGGAGCCTTCTGCCGTGGTCTTGAACAGGGTCTGGTCGGAGTGGCCGTCGGAGCTGACGGCGCTGGCGGTGAGGCGGTATTTCTTCGGGGTGTCGTTCAGCACCGATTCCGCTGCCGGCCACTTGCTCGGGTCCGTGGCTGTCGGGTCGCCGGACGTGCCCGCGAGGCCCGCGTTGAAGCCGAGGTAGTCGGTGGCGTCCAGCCGCGGCGATTCCAGGTTCTGCGTCACGCGCGAGACCAGGCTGATGGGTGCGGCCACCGAGGTGCCGGAGAGCTTGCGGATCGAATCCAGCTGCTCGAAGCTGATGCCGCCCTGGCCGGTGGCGATGTCCGGCTGCATCAGGCCGCCGTTATCATCGGCCTTGGCCTGGACCAGGACGTCATAGAGCCCCCGGGAGTTTTGATCCACGGTCCTGTTCAGCGCCGCCTGGGACTGACCCTGGACGAGCACGGACAGGCACATGGCGACGATCAAAATGGACGCGGTCAACAGAAGCACTCTGCTTCTGATGAACCTCTGGACGGCGTTCATTGGGCTCCTGAAAGCTGGATTGCGTGCGCACGCCGCAGTTCATTTCCTGCGGAAGTGAAGGCGTCCCGTGCCGGGCGTGCAAAAGTAAAGGCCGGTCTGCCGGCCAAGACCCGAAATTCGGTCCTAGCCATTGTACGCAGACCGGCCGGCCGCTCGTGGCCGCCGGCGGCGGTTATGCCGCCGCCGGCGCCCTGCGGGGAGGATTTCAGTCCTCGAGGTCAACCTCACGGACCATGTCAGCGCCGATCCCGGCCTTGATCGCGTCAAGGACCTGCTGGGGAACGGAGCTGTCAATGGTCAGCAGGGCCAGCACCTGGCCGCCCTCTGCCTGGCGTGCCACCTGCATGCCGGCGATGTTGATGTTGTTCATGCCCAGGATGTGGCCGATCGTGCCGATCACGCCGGGGCGGTCCGAGTAGGCAACCACCACGAGGTGTTCGCTGATCGGGATCTCCACCTCGTAGCCGTTGACGCCGACCAATTTCTGGATCTGCTTCGGGCCCGTCAGGGTTCCGGCGACGGAGATCTGGCTGCCGTCGCTGAGGGCGCCGCGCAGGGTCAGGACGTTGCGGTACGACTCGGTGTCCGGGGTGGTGATGAGGCGGACGTTGATGCCGCGCTGCTCGGCGATCACGGGGGCGTTGACGTAGGAGACCTGCTCGGTCACGACGTCGGCGAAGATGCCCTTGAGCGCCGCGAGTTCCAGGACCTTGACATCGAGCGAGGAGATCTCCCCTGCCACCTCGACGTCGAACTGCGTGAGGGAGGCGTGGGTCAGCGCGGTGAAGATGCGGCCCAGCTTTTCAATCAGCGGGATGCCGGGGCGGACGTCCGGTGCGATGACGCCGCCGGCGACGTTGACGGCGTCGGGGACCAGTTCGCCGGCCAGGGCCAGGCGGACGGACTTGGCGACGGAAACGCCGGCCTTCTCCTGGGCCTCGTCGGTGGAGGCGCCCAGGTGCGGGGTCACCACGACATTGTCGAGCTTGAAGAACGGCAGGTCGGTGCTGGGTTCCTTATGGAACACGTCGATACCGGCGCCGGCGATGTCACCGGCCTGCAGCGCGGTATAGAGGGCTTCCTCGTCCACCAGCCCGCCACGGGCCACGTTGACGACGTACGCCGTGCTCTTCATCTTCTTGAAGGCGTCAGCGCCGAGCATGCCGACGGTTTCCGGGGTCTTGGGCATGTGGATGGTGATGAAGTCCGACTGCGCAAGGAGCTCATCGAGCGTCACCAGCTGGACGCCGAGCTGGGCGGCCCGGGCGGAGGTGATGTAGGGGTCGTACGCGAGGATCTTGGTGTCGAAACCCTTCAGGCGGGCTGCCACCAGGGCGCCGATCCGGCCCAGGCCGATGATGCCGACCTTCTTCTCGAAGAGCTCGATGCCGGTGTACTTGGAGCGCTTCCACTCCCCGTCTTTAAGGGCAGAGCTGGCCTGCGGGATGTGGCGGGCGAGGCTGAGGATGTGGCCGACGGTCAGTTCGGCGGCGGAGACGATGTTCGAGGTCGGCGCGTTGACCACCATGACGCCGGCCTGCGTGGCCGCCTTGATGTCCACATTGTCCAGGCCAACGCCGGCGCGGGCGATCACCTTGAGGTTCTTGGCGGCGGCGATGGCCTCGGCGTCCAGCTGGGTGGCGGAGCGGACCAGGATCGCGTCGACGTCGGCGATCGCGGAGAGCAGCTGGGAACGGTCGGAGCCGTCAGTCTGGCGGATTTCAAAGTCCGGGCCGAGGGCCTCGACTGTGGCGGGTGAAAGTTCCTCAGCGAGGAGTACTACAGGTTTGGTGCTTGTCACCGGTGACCTCTTTAGCTCTCTTGTGTATCTGGTGGGGATTTTGGTGAATCGGGTGGTGCTGGTGATGCGGGTGGTGCTGGACAGCAGGGAAGCCGGACCCCAAGTTATGGTGTCCGGCTCCCCTGCCGGGCAATGCCTAGCGGGCGACTGAACCTTCGGTGTAGTCGTCCTCGTTCTTGATCCAGGAGAACAGCTTGCGCAGTTCGCGGCCGGTGGCCTCGATCGGGTGGTCCTCACCCTTCTTGCGCAGTGCCTTGAACTCCGGCGCGCCGGCGTCCTGGTCATCGATGAAGCGCTTGGCGAAGGTGCCGTCCTGGATGTCGGCCAGGACAGCCTTCATGTTTTCCTTCACCTGCGGGGTGATGACGCGCGGGCCGGAGACGTAGTCGCCGTATTCCGCGGTGTCGGAGACGCTCCAGCGCTGCTTGGCGATGCCGCCCTCGACCATAAGGTCGACGATCAGCTTGAGCTCGTGGAGCACCTCGAAGTAGGCGACCTCGGGCTTGTAGCCGGCCTCGGTGAGGGTCTCGAAGCCGTACTGGATCAGCTGCGAGGCGCCGCCGCAGAGGACAGCCTGCTCGCCGAAGAGATCGGTTTCGGTCTCTTCGGTGAAGGTGGTCTCGATGACGCCCGCACGGGTGCCGCCGATGGCCTTGGCGTAGGACAGGGCCAGTTCCTTGGCCTTGCCGGACGGGTTCTGCTCGACGGCGATCAGGTCCGGCACGCCGCGGCCGGCCTCGAACTCGCGGCGCACGATGTGGCCCGGACCCTTGGGGGCAACGAGGGCGACGTCGACGTCGGCCGGGGGCTGGATGTAGCCGTAGCGGATGTTGAAGCCGTGGCCGAAGAACAGGGCGTCGCCCGGCTGCAGGTTCGGGGCGATGTCCTCGGCGTAGACGTGGCGCTGGACCTGGTCCGGCGTGAGGACCATGATGAGGTCGGCCTCGGCGACGGCGTCGGCAACGTTCAGGACGCGCAGGCCCTCGGCCTCGGCCTTGGCACGGGACTTCGAGCCTTCCTTCAGGCCGACGCGAACGTCAACGCCGGAATCGCGCAGGCTGAGGGCGTGGGCGTGGCCCTGGGATCCGTAACCGATGACGGCGACAGTGCGGCCCTGGATGATCGACAGGTCGGCGTCGTCGTCGTAGAACATTTCAGTCACTGGGGTGTCTCCTTTTGAGTGGATACTTCGTAGATATTGTCTGTAGTGCTGCGGTATAACGGGGCGCCTGCGCTGCGCAGTTTCTTACGCGCTGCGTAGGGCCCTGTCACTCATGGAGCGGGATCCCCGCCCAACGGCCAAGGTGCCGGACTGCACGATTTCGCGGATGCCGAAAGGCTCAAGCACTGACAACAGTGCCGTGAGCTTCTCGGGGTGGCCCGTTGCCTCAATGACCACCGACTCTGTGGAGACGTCGACCACTGAAGCGCGGAACAGATCTGCAGCCTGGGTGACCTGCAGGCGTGTTGCGGCATCCGCACGTACCTTGACCAGGAT
This sequence comes from Arthrobacter sp. ES3-54, assembly GCF_029504395.1. GTDB lineage: Bacteria > Actinomycetota > Actinomycetes > Actinomycetales > Micrococcaceae > Arthrobacter. The sequence continues at coordinate 515,171 of NZ_JAQFIF010000001.1, read as the reverse complement.
GTGGTCGCGCTGTACGGAAGATTCTGAGGTGAGCTCGACGATCTTGATCACGTTGACCAGCTTGTTCAGCTGCTTCGTGATCTGTTCGATCAGCTCGCCATCGGCGTCGACCACCACGGTCATCCGGGACATGCCCGGGACCTCTGTGGGGCCGACGGCCAGGGAATTGATGTTGAAGGCCCGGCGGGCGAAGAGGCTGGCGACGCGGGTCAGCACACCGGGCTTGTCTTCGACCAGAACGGACAATGTGTGGCGGGTCATGTTCAGTCCTCCTCTTCCCATTCCGGGGTCATGTTGCGGGCAACCTGGATCTGGTCGTTGCTGACCCCGGCGGGGACCATCGGCCACACCATCGAGTTGGGGCTCACGACGAAGTCGATGACCACCGGGCGGTCATTGATCTCCAGTGCCTTCTGGATGGTGGCGTCGATGTCTTCGTCGCGTTCGCACCGGAAGGCAGCGCAGCCGTAGGCGTCCGCCAGCTTGACGAAGTCCGGGATGCGGACCGTGTCGTGTCCGGTGTTGAGGTCGGTATTGGAGTAGCGGCCCTCATAGAAGAGGGTCTGCCACTGCCGGACCATGCCGAGGGAGGAGTTGTTGATGATGGCTACCTTGATGGGGATCTTGTTGATCGCGCAGGTGGCCAGTTCCTGGTTGGTCATCTGGAAGCAGCCGTCGCCGTCGATCGCCCAGACCACGCGGTCCGGCTCGCCCACCTTGGCGCCCATGGCCGCCGGCACGGCGTAACCCATGGTGCCGGCGCCGCCGGAGTTGAGCCAGGCGTGCGGGCGCTCGTACTTGATGAACTGCGAGGCCCACATCTGGTGCTGCCCGACGCCGGCGACATAGACGGCCTCGGGTCCGGTCAGGGCGCCGATGCGTTCGATGACGCGCTGGGGGGCGCTGAGCCCGTCCTCGGGCTCGGTCCAGCCCAGCGGGTAGGTTTCCTTGAGGTTGTTAAGGAAGGCCCACCAGGTGGTCAGATCCGGGGTGCCGAACGCCTCGAACTGCAGGCGCAGGGCCTCGGTCAGCTCCGGGATGATCTCCTTGACCGAGCCAACGATCGGGACGTCGGCCGTGCGGTTCTTGGAAATTTCCGCCGGATCGATGTCGGCGTGGATGACCTTGGCGTTCGGGGCAAAGGACTTCAGGATGCCGGTCACCCGGTCATCGAACCGGGCGCCGAGGGTGATCAGCAGGTCGGACTGCTGCAGGGCGGTCACGGCGGACACCGTGCCGTGCATGCCCGGCATGCCCACGTGCTGCGGGTGCGAGTCCGGGAACACGCCCCGGGCCATCAGGGTGGTCACCACGGGAGCGCCGGTCAACTCAGCGAGTTCGCGCAGTTCGGCCGAGGCGTGGGCCTTGACCACTCCGCCGCCGACGTAGAGCACGGGCTTGCTGGCACCGGAAATGAGCCGTGCGGCCTCGCGGACCTGCTTGTTGTGGCCGCGCACCACCGGCCGGTACCCCGGGAGATCGATCTTGGGCGGCCAGGAGAACGTCATCTGGCCCTGCTGGGCGTCCTTGGCGACGTCCACGAGGACCGGGCCCGGGCGTCCGGTGGAGGCCAGATGGAAGGCCTCGGCCATCACATGCGGGATGTCGTTGGGGTCTGTGACCAGGAACGAGTGCTTCGTGATCGGCATGGTGATCCCGACGATGTCCGCTTCCTGGAAGGCATCGGTGCCGATCACCCCGCTGGAGACCTGGCCGGTGATGGCCACTATCGGCACGGAGTCCATGTGGGCATCCATGATGGCGGTAACGAGGTTGGTGGCACCCGGGCCCGAGGTGGCGATGCAGACGCCAACCCGTCCGGTGACCATGGCGTAGCCTTGCGCGGCGTGGCCGGCTCCCTGTTCGTGACGGACCAAAACGTGGTTCATTTTGGAGGCCATCAAGGGGTCGTAGGTGGGCAGGATCGCGCCACCGGGCAAACCGAAAATGTCCTGGACGCCGAGTTCTTCGAGCGAGCGGACAATTGCTTGCGAACCGGTCATGACCGTCGGGGGTACGACGTTGTTCGGTCCGAGGACAGGAGAGACGGCAGCAGAGTCGACGCCGGCGTCAGCCGGACGTTCGACGCGTTCCGGAGCCTTGTGGGCTCCAGTGGACTTGGTGGCCATCAGCGAGGGGCTGATCGGCGATCCTTTGCTCATCGGACTCTTCCTTTGTGGATCTTCGGTGATCGTGGAACTACGGTGTGGTGCTGGTGGTGCGGCTTGTGGTGCGGGAAATAAAAAAACCCCTCAGCCGGCGGGCTCTTCGAGGGGTTGCGCGTGACGGTTCGTTACCAGTGAAGGCTATTGAGCCACGCGCTTGGTAAGTACGACGGAAACATCTGCAGTGCTCTCGACTGCAGTGGCTCCGGCGGTAACGATCTCGATCATGCGTTCAGTTTTCCCTCTGAGTGAGACAGGTGTCAACGAGCCCGGCCCCTGTCTCACTATCTGGACAACACTGTCCACTGGTTGGGACCCTGGTTTTCCCTTGGTGACCCTGCAGCCTTCGGCGGCAGGGCTTAATAAGGGGGATTCCGAGGGCCCCTGGGATTGCGGCGCTAGCGCCGCAATCCCAGGGTAGGAATCACCCGCAGTATGCGCCGGTGGAGGCGCTGTGGACTAGCTTGGCGTACTTGGCGAGGACGCCCTTGGTGAACTTGGCCGGAAGCGGCTCCCAGCCGACCTTGCGGGCCTCAAGCTCGGCCTCGTCAACGAGCAGGTCAAAGGTGCGGGCCGCGATGTCCACGCGGATCCGGTCACCGTCCTTGACGAACGCGATGGGGCCGCCGTCGACGGCTTCCGGCGCGACGTGGCCGATGCACAGGCCCGTGGTTCCGCCGGAGAACCGTCCGTCGGTCAGCAGCAGGACGTCCTTGCCCAGGCCCGCCCCCTTGATGGCGCCGGTGATGGCGAGCATCTCTCGCATGCCGGGGCCGCCCTTGGGGCCTTCGTAGCGGATGACCACGACGTCGCCGGCCTTGATCTTGCCGTTGTCCAGCGCGTCCAGGGCGCCCTGCTCGCGTTCGAAGACGCGGGCGGTGCCCTCGAAGACGTCGGCGTCGAAGCCGGCGCTCTTCACGACGGCGCCTTCGGGGGCCATCGAGCCGTGCAGGATGGTGATGCCGCCGGTCTTGTGGATCGGGTTGTCCAGGGCGCGGAGGATCTTGCCGTCCAGGTCCGGCGGGTTGATGGCGGCGAGGTTCTCGGCAACCGTCTTGCCGGTGACGGTGAGGCAGTCGCCGTGCAGCAGCCCGGCGTCGAGCAGTGCGCGCATGATGACCGGAACGCCGCCGATCTTGTCGACGTCAGTCATGACGTAGCGGCCGAACGGCTTCAGGTCGCCGAGGTGCGGGATCCTGTCGCCGATCCGGTTGAAGTCATCGAGTGTCAGCTCAACTTCGGCTTCGCGGGCGATGGCGAGCAGGTGCAGGACGGCGTTGGTGGAGCCGCCGAATGCCATGGTCACGGCGATGGCGTTCTCAAACGCCTTCTTGGTCATGATGTCGCGGGCTGTGATGCCCAGGCGCAGGAGGTTGACCACTGCTTCGCCGGACTTGCGGGCGAATTCGTCGCGGCGGCGGTCCGCGGAGGGCGGTGCTGCGGAGCCGGGCAGGGACATGCCCATGGCCTCGCCGATGCAGGCCATGGTGTTGGCCGTATACATGCCGCCGCAGGCGCCTTCGCCCGGGCAGATTGCTTTTTCGATGCGGGTCAGATCCTCGAGGCTCATCTTGCCGGCGGCGCAGGCGCCGACTGCTTCGAAGGCGTCGATGAGGGTGACTTCCTTTTCGGAGCCGTCCTCAAGCTTGACCCAGCCGGGCATGATGGAGCCGGCGTAGAGGAACACGGAAGCCAGGTCCAGGCGGGCCGCGGCCATCAGCATGCCGGGCAGCGACTTGTCGCAGCCGGCCAAGAGCACCGAGCCGTCGATCCGTTCGGCCTGCATGACCGTCTCGACCGAGTCGGCAATGACTTCACGGGACACCAGGGAGAAGTGCATGCCCTCGTGGCCCATGGAGATGCCGTCGGAGACGGAGATGGTGCCGAACTGCATGGGGAACCCGCCGCCGGCGTGGACGCCTTCCTTGGCGCCCTGGGCCAGCCGGTTCAAGGAAAGGTTGCAGGGGGTGATCTCGTTCCACGAGCTCGCCACGCCGATCTGCGGCTTGGCGAAGTCGTCGTCGCCCATGCCGACCGCCCGGAACATGCCGCGCGCGGGGGCGGCGTGGATTCCATCGGTAACGACCCGGCTGCGGGGCTTGATGTCCGGCTTGGTGTCTGCTGCTGTTTGGGTGTCCTGACTCATGGCTCAAAGTCTAGGGCTCCGCCGCAGACGCCAACGACCCCACAACGGAGCGTTAAGCGGAAAACCGGGAATATTTCGATCAAATAGTGGACTCTCGTCTCACATCATGAACTGGGGGGCTGTTTTCCGCAGGCCCGGTGAGCCGGGTCACGTAGTTTCGGGGCTTCGGCGACCCCCTGGGCTTCGGCCTTGAGCATGGCCAGGACCTGCTGGATGGTTGTCCGGGCAGCGACGTCCGGACGGGCCAGCGCAACGATGCTCCGGCTAGCCTTCACCCCTTCGAGCGGGCGCAGGACGAACCCCCGGCCCTGGTTGCTGACTGCCGTGTACCGCGGCAGCAGGCTCAGCCCATGGCCGGCGCTGACCAGGGCTTCCAGCACCCGCAGATCCGGGAACTGCTGGGCGCGGACGGCCTGCGAGTCGGCCCGCACCTCGATCTGGCGCAGCACGGTGTCGAAGGGAAAGCCCTCGGGAACTCCCATCCACGGGAAGCCGACGACGTCCTCGGCGCACAGCGTGGCCTTGCCGGCCAAAGCGTGCCCTGCCGGCAGGGCCACATCCAGCGGTTCGTCCAGCAGCGGCACCACCGTCAGGCCCTGGCCGCCGAAGACTTCCGGACCGTCCACACTGTGCGCCAGGACGATGTCGTAGTCCGCGGTCAGTCCGGCGAACCCGGCGACGCCCGGGTCCTCGAAATGCGCTTCGAACCGCAGTCCTTCGACGGCCTTGACCCGGTGGAGCATGCCCGGCAGGAACATCTCCGCGGCGCTGGGAAAGAAGGCCGCCACCACCCGCGTCTGCCAGCCCCGCCGGTACGTGTCGATCGTTGCTTCTGCCCGCGCCATGGCCGTCGACACGTCCGCTGCGGCCCCGGCCATTGCCAGCCCTGCCTCGGTAAGCCGCACTCCCCTGCCGGACTTCTCCACCAGCACTACGCCCAGTTCCTCCTGCAGCGTCTTCAGCTGCTGCGACACAGCCGACGGTGTGACCTTCATGGCCTCGGCAGTGGCGCCAACAGTCCCCCGGCCGGCGAGTTCGCGCAGAATCTGCAGTCGCTTGAAATCCATGAGGCGAGGCTACACGCCGGGCCGGGTTTGATTTCGGTTCGGGCCGGATCACCGGGCCGTCTCTGGGTTCGAGGGATGCCCGGTCTTGGCCGCCATGAGGCTGGACAGCCGGCTTCGCCCGGACGTACGGTCAAGCATCGGCAACCATGCCTCATGGGCTGAATACGGACTGAAAGGCTCTGCTATGGACTGGATCGTCTGGCTCGTCGTCATCATCGTGGTGGTTGCTGTGGTCTGGTGGCTGCTGAACCGCAACAAGAGCCGCCCGGGCGCAGATTCCGCCGCAGGCACCAGCAAGGACACCTCTGCCGGCACTTCGGCCGGTCCGACGGCGGCGGCAGGTTCTGCGGCGGCCGCCGGTTCGGCAGCGGCCATGGCCGCGCCGGGCGCAGCGCAGACGTCTGAGCAGACCGCGCCTGAGCCGACCGCGCCTGCCCAGGAGTCGGCGGCCGCCCCCGAGTCGCCCGAGCCCGCGGCCGCCACAGCCCCGACCATCGAGCCGGCCGCCGCAGCCACCTCTACTTCGCCCGAACCCCAAGCCGCCGCGGCTGGTCCGGAAGCAGCAGGTACACCGGGCAGTGCTGAATGGGAGACCCAGTGGTCCGAGACCGCCCCGCCGGCGGATACGCATATTCCAGGGGCCCATCCTGATGCGGCCCACGGCGCACACGCTGCGACTGCGGAACCTGGTGCGGCAGCAGAACCGGCAGCCGCGGCGGGCCATCCGGTCCACCACCCCGAATACACCGAGCCCCACGCGCCGACCCTGCCCGGAGCGGAATCGGCAGCTGCCGAAGCCGTCGAAGACACAGGCACTGGCACGAAGACCGGCACCGGCATGGGCACTGGCACTGGCACGGGCACTGCGATGCCTGCCGCGGCCGGCCCCGGGTCGCTCGCTGACGCAGAAACGACGCAGACGGCAACCTCGTCCGCGTCGGCCGAGGCCTTCGCAAGCCACACGGCCGAGCCCAGCGGCCATCTCGCCACTGACCAGCCTTATGGCGAGGGGTCAGCGGCGCCGGAAGCCGACGGAAGCGGCCCTGCCGGTTTCACCGTCAAGGGCAACGCCTCGTCCATGATCTACCACGACGAGACCAGCCCGGCGTATGAAGAAACCCGGGCAGAGGTCTGGTTTGCCTCCGCAGCCCACGCCGAAGCAGCCGGGTTCCGCCCGCCGCGCCGGACGCGGCAGTAGCTGGCGGCCCAGGCCGGCGTCCCATCTCATCCGGTCCTTTGATGCTCCCCCGTTTGGTTGGCAGGCGCTTCTTTCGCAGGCGCCCTTTCAGCAGGGCGGTGGCCCGGGCCACTGCCCTGGCCGTTACGCTGTTGTTTTTGGTTGCCTGTACCGGCGGCGGACCAACCTCACCCGTGGTCCAGTCAGGAGAGGGCACCGCGACCGGCTCCGGCCCAGCAAGCCCAGCGGCCACACCGCGTGAGCCCACCGTTGCCAGCCGCATAGACGGGTTGCACCTGCCATGGTCCACCGTCTACTTGCCCGACGGCACCGCCATCATTTCCGAGCGCGACACCGCACTGCTCAGGACCATCAAGGGCGGGCAACTGGGTACGCTCGGCAAGGTGCCCGGCGTCGTACCCGGCGGAGAAGGTGGCCTCCTGGGTCTTGCCCTTTCCCCCAACTTTGCCGAAGACCGGTACCTCTATGCCTACTTCACCGCGGCGGCGGACAACAGAATCGCCCGCGTGCGGCTGGAGGAGCGCGGCGGCCGGCTGGAGCTCGGCGCCCTGCAGCCCGTTTTCACAGGGATACCAAAGGCCGGCACGCACAACGGCGGACGGATCCGCTTTGGGCCCGACGGATTCCTCTATGTGGGAACGGGCGACTCGCAGCGCCGCGACCAGCCGCAAAACAAAGCGGCACTGGGCGGAAAGATCCTCCGGCTCACCGCCGACGGCCGGCCGGCGCCGGGAAACCCGTTCGGCGAGAACCCGGTCTACAGCCTCGGCCACAGGAACGTCCAGGGGTTGGCCTGGGACAGCGCGGGCCGGCTGTGGGCCAGCGAATTCGGCCCCACCGTCGACGACGAGCTCAACCTGATCGTGCCCGGCGGCAACTACGGCTGGCCGGAAGTAACAGGCGCCCCGCACCGCTCCGGCTTTCTGGATGCCAAAGTGGTGTGGCCGTCCACAGCGGAATCGTCCCCCAGCGGACTGGAAATTGTCGGCAGTACCGCCTATCTGGGCGCCCTGCGCGGCCAGAGACTCTGGGTTGTTCCCCTCCAGGGCGAATTCGCCGAAGAACCTGTGAGCTATTTCACGGGAAAGTACGGCCGGGTGCGCAACGTTTCTCTGGCTCCTGACGGCCGGCTATGGCTCCTCAGCAACGGCCAAAACCCTGATTTCGCGCTGATTTTGGACCTTCATGGCTAGCCGCAACCGCCCCGCACCGCCCGATTTCACACGACAGCCAATCTCGTGTAGAGTTTCATGTCGTTGCGGAGAACAACGAGGGAAATAAAAAGCCCGCGGGGAACGAAACAACAGCTGCACCTCTAGCTCAACTGGCAGAGCAATTGACTCTTAATCAATGGGTTCCGGGTTCGAGTCCCGGGGGGTGCACCACAGAGAAACCTCGTCCTGCAGGCCTAGCGGCCAGCGGGACGGGGTTTCTTTTTGCCACAATTCCTCCGAGGGGATATTTATGGGCTATTTATTCTGGCCCGACCCCCGGCAGCGGAAGCCCAAGGCCGCCCATACAGCTTCGATCCCGTCCCAGAAAAGTCGGCAAATCACATCGGTGGCGCGAAGCACATCAGACGTGAATGCCCTGTCGGGTTTGGCTAAAATCGCCTGCGCCCGACGCATCATCGTCGCGTTGAGTCTCTGTAAGCGGCATCGATGAACTCGGCTTCCAACGCCTTGGCAGACCCCTTGCCCTTACTTCGGCCAGGACTGGCTGCGCTAAATGTTGACGGCACGAGAAGGCACTCAAGAACTCGTCTCGGATCAACAGTGGCAAGGACGGGAAGCGCCTCAAAGACGGGGTACACGGCGACATGCCTTTTCGCTGCAGATCCCGCGGCTCATGTCAGTGAAACATGGGCACCGTGAAGGCGCCTCGCGTCCGTGGATGTCGGAGGTCAATTCTACTATCCGGTGAGGAGGACATCGCCTCATATACTTCTGGGTGAGTTTCGGAGAAGCGATGACGACGGCTGACGATTTCTACGGGCATTACTCGCTGACGGGAAAGGCTGGCTGGTACGAGCGGCTGGGACCTCTGCGTCAAGCAATCATCCGGTGCGACGGTCCCGCCGTCATCCAGATACTGAAAGCGCGATGTTCGATTGATCCTGAGGACCCGGGCGCCTGCTGGCTCTGGAAGGGGGCCGTCCGCGCCGGCTATGGCTACATTGGCCGCAAGGAAACGAACCGTTTGGCGCATCGTGTGGTTTTGGAGGCCGCGCGTTCCTTTATCCAGGAAATCGGGGGGCTGAGTGTCCATCACAAGTGTGGCATCCGGCTCTGCGGAATCCCCGAGCACCTCGTACTGGCGACACACGCCGAGAACACAGCAGAAATGCTGGGGCGACGCGCCTACCTGCAACGCATTGCTGACTTGGAAGGCGCCCTGCGCGTGCTCGCACCTGGGCATCTGCTGCTTGCCAAGGCACCCAGACCTTTGCTCAATGACATGTAGGCCTTCCGAGATGACGGCGATCCCAAGAGCCGAATGCCTCCACATTGGCCGAAGATCCTGAAGTCAATGTGGCTGCTACGGTAATTGTGGTGGGTCCGGAATTGCTCTCCGGAAGCCGAGGGATGCAGGAACATTACCGATGCTGCGCTGGCATACCGCGCCGTCCGGGAACAGTGCACCCGGCGCTGACAGCACCAACGCCGCCCGCGAACGCCCCGGCCTGATCCCGAAGCCCTGGCCTAACGCGGTCCTGTGCGCCGTCAGCATCCCGGTCATCGACCTGAAGACCGGAGATGTGGTCAAGCCATGAGCAGCGAATCGTTCGGTTAGGATCAAGAAAGTTGGCCGCCGATCCGCGGCCCGTCATTGGGGGAACAGTGAACATTTCACGCACCGCTGCGGCGGTCCTGCTGGCCGCTGCCAGCCTGCTGGCACCCGTCCCGGCTCACGCCGCCCCGACGCTAGCGCCTTCGCCTGTTGTCACGCCGACGCCGTCTCCGATCCCAACCCCCTCGCCCATCGAGGTCAAGTGGACTTCCATCGGAGCTTCGCTGGGTCGACTCGGAAGCAAAGTCGGCACCGAAGTCAGTGGGCTCACCAATGGTGGCTCCATGCAGAGGTACGACCACGGTTCGATCTACTACACGAAGGCAACCGGCGCTCACGTGATTGAGGGCAGCATCGGTGCCAAGTGGATCGCCGCCGGAGCGCAGAAGAGCTTCCTCGGCTACCCAACTAATGACATCCGGTCCGGCCTGAAGAACGGCGGCTCGGCGCAGAGTTTTGTCACCGGCACGATCGCCGCTTCCCCCGCAACCGGCGTGCACACCGCCAGGGGAGGAATCGGCCAAAAGTGGATTGCGGCCGGGTCCCAGAATGGGGTGCTCGGGTACCCGATCACCGATGAAATCCCCGAAGTCAACGGCGGCGAGTTCCGCAGGGGCGATGTCTACCAGAAGTATCAGGGTGGTTCCATCTACTGGGACCCCGTACGTCAGGCCCGGATCATACGCGGCGCTATCGGCAGCTTGTGGGCATCACAAGGTGCAGGGCTCGGCAAGCTGGGTTACCCAATCGGCGATGAGATCGGCGGACAACCACGTGGCGGCGTTGTCCAGCAGTTTCAGAAGGGCAGCCAAACTCCAGAAATATACTGGTCCCCCGCAACCGGTGCCCACTACGTCCTGGGAGGCATCCAGCACGCGTGGGGAATACCCTACATCTTCGACAAGATCGGCTACCCGATCACCAATGAGATCGGCGGACTAAAAAACGGCGGCGTCTACCAGCTGTTCCAGTTCAAGAACGGTGCCATCTACTACTCCCCCGGAAGCGGTGGCTGGCCCGTTCTCGGAGCGATCCGGGGCGCATGGGCAGCGACCGGTGCAGAACGCGGTCGCCTCGGCTACCCGACGTCCGTCGAATTCCTCTCCTTCGGCGTTACTGTTCAGAACTTCCAAAACGGCTCCATCAGCTACACCCCGACGCATGGCACCTCCGTGAACATCTGGCTGTAGAGGTGTCGTACTTGCGGGACCCGGCCGTGGAAACCAGCACCGGGTTCGCCAACACCCCGGCAGGCAGGGAGGACCCGGACCACCAGGTCGAGCGTCACTTCCTCCTGGAAGTTACGGTCGGTGAATCCACGGCCCGGGTCGAGGAGTTCCATAGCCGCATGGAAGGAGAGGAGGGCGCCGGCCTCATTGAGAAAGTCGGGCCGTTCGTGAGCTTCTCCCCTGACGATCTGACCCCGGAGATGGCCCGCGACACCCTGACCGCATTGACGCAGCTGCTGGAAAAGTACCGCGCCACAGCCTGACCGGAGAGCTTTCCTGTCCCTGCCCCACACATGGGGTGCATGGAACCCTTCCGCACCATCACGACTCCCGAAGAACTCGCCGCCCTGCGCATCGACTCGATCGTCTGCCCGCCGCGCTTCCCTGGCTCCGCCTACCGGAAAGCCTGGGCCGGCCTGACCCCCAACGAGGGACGCAGCGACATCTTTGTCGGGTTCGGATCGCCCCGCGAATGGGACATCAACGAGGTGTGGACCATCCTGACCATGCACTGCCCTGTGGGCGCCCCTGAAGCGTGGGTCCTGTAGGATCCTGCAGCGGCCGCGCCGGCGCCGTTGAAACCGAGTGCGTGGACGTCCGTCATCAAGTACCGCCGTCCGGCGACGAAGGCACACACGTCCCTGGGCTACGCCAAAGCGGCGGTCACCCACCGGGTGCACGATTCCAGGGGCGTGGCCGAAGACATGTCGATCCAGGAGCTGAACCCTGCCTCCGGAAACTTCGAGCCCCTGTTCATTATCCCCAAGGGGACGCTCAAATCCCAGCTGCCCTGGTATCGGAAAGAAACGCCATGAACCCGTACCGTGTTGTCCGCTCAGAGGCGGAGCTCGAAGCCGTCGCCACCGATTCCCTCGTGTCCGATTCCCTCGTGTCCGGCGCCTTCTGCCTCCGGTCCATCCACGAGAAGGCCGGACCCAACGCGTGGGTCGAGCCTGGATCGGAAGAGACGATCCCGACCTCGGCCGTCTGGGAAATGCTCACCGGCGCCTACGAAACGATCATCTTGGATGAGGACCGGGAAGTCTGGGTCCTCATCGACGCCGCGGCGCCGCAGCCGGTCCGGCCGCCCCGCGGTGAAGACTCCCCTGACTTCGTCACGCGTGCCCGGCTCGGTGACCGCAACACCGAATGGGTCATCCACGCGAGCCTGGCTGAAGCCCGGGCTGAGATCGAATCCCTGATCGGCGCCGGGATCGCCGCCGACAACATGCTCATCTACGCCCGCACGGACAAGAACCGCATCGACTTCTACCCCGTCGAGCACATCAAGGCCGGCACCTCAGCCGGTGCCTTGCCTTGCCTTGGTAGACAGGATCGCTATCATGTAGCCACAGCATCTGCGCTGTGCCCGTGACCGGAGGTTCAGCGATGCCTCAGTACCCCGACGACGTTATCCGCCACACCCGCGAGGACCTGATCCAGGCGCTAGCCGACGAACTCGGCTCCACGCCTGATGACGCCAGGATCCATGACGCCTTCGAACAGATCATCGACGAGTTGGCCTTCGCCTCCTTTGACCCTGACGCGGTGTACGCACGGTACTTCCGCGACGGGCCGGTCGCCTCGGATCTGGACCTGCTCGCCGTGAGGGGCTGGGCCAAAGGCCGGCTACTGCTCTAGCTGGCTCCGGTTCCGCCGGGCGGTGAGGGCTGCGGGGTTCTCCGCACACATGAGGGGCTGAACAGCCCCGATTGGAGATCCATGACTGACATCAAGCTGAAGCCCGTGACCCCTGGCAAGCTGAACAGGCCCGCCTGGTTCCGCACCCGCACAGCCGAACTCGGCCCGGACCACAAGGTCGGCGAGGGTGCCGCGTCGCTGCTGACCGCCGACGTCTACCTGGACGGCGAACGCATCGGTTCCGTCACGGGCGCGCTCAAACCCAACAGCGCCGTCCGCGAATGGACCCCGGACCGGATCGGGGCCACCATCAAGCAGCACGGCACCACCCGGTTCCACGCCATCGACGCCCTCGTCCGGACCCAGCTGACCGACCTCCAGCAGCACCCGATCGCACACCTGGCTGCCGCCTGATGAGTCTCAGGGCAGCTAATTCGTCAGCCGCTCTCCCTGGGACATCCAAACACGCGCAGTAACGTCCATGTAGTCCGACTGGCATCGATGCGCCGCATCATCAATGAGCGCCCCGGCCTTCTCGTCCGGCGCGGTGATGGCGAACCCGAAACCAAGTTGGTGGTCGTCAATTTGCGTCACCGGATCGGGAACAGCCCCGCTCGCCTCCACACAGCGGTGTGCGTCGGACACTGCCGTGCGGTATTCCTACTCCGAGACCCGGAGGTCCGCAAGCAAGTCTTGCGGGTACGGGCTGGTTCCGGCCCTCAGCTGCACTTTCTGATCGTCAGAAAGGTGCTCGGCGCATCCGGCCAGTGCCAGCAGAAGAACAGAAACGGCGAGTAGTCCCCCAACTTTCCTCATAGTTCAGAATCCTACCTTGGCCCCTCGAGCGTGGCTTCCGCCTTGGCGATGAGCCGAAGCCCCGGCTCTGCACACATGGTCTGCAGATGATGGCCTTTGAGCGCGTGCTGCGGGCGGCGGATAACGCGCCCCTAGAGCGGCAATTCGTGAGGCGTCGGCATTAGAGGTGGCGAAGGTAGCGCTCGGGTGCTTCAAGAAACGATCGCATGTTCGTGACCATTTCCAAGTCTGACCATGCCCGAGGCCGTAGACCCCAAGGTCCGGCTTCCAGGATCTGCGCCCCAGGCAGGGCTGCCAGTACGGGCGAGTGCGTAGACATGATGACCTGCGAGTTGCCCGCGGCCAACAAGTCCTTCAAGACGGCGAGGAGGGTAAGGCATCCGTTGAAGGACAACGCGGATTCGGGTTCATCGAGCACCCACAATCCGTGCCCCCGAAAGCGGTCCACGGCCAGCTCCAAGAAAGACTCGCCATGTGACATGTCATGGAATGGGATGTCCCCGGTCCTGCTCGGATTTTTCTCGAGGTAGGTGAAAAAGCCGTGCATGGTTTCGGCGCGCAGGAAGTAGCCCCGTCTGGCGGTGCCGGCGTTCCGGAGCAGGTGGAGATGATTAGGAAAGCTCAGATTCCGTGGACCTGGTGGTGTGCCGCGCTCCAGTTGATCCCCCTTCCGGTGACAAGCCGTAGGCCAAGGCGATGGCCTCCACAAGCGTGGATTTACCTGACCCGTTTTCGCCGACCAGGATGGTGGCGGATGTCAGATCGAGTCCTTGGTCGAGGACCTGGGCGACGGGGGCCAGGGAGGCTGGCCAGATCCGGCGGTCCAGAACGTTGCTCGGATCCTCTGTTAGTCGTCGGATTGGATAGTCGTGCAGGGACATGCGCCTATTCTTGCAGGCCCCAAACATGGCCCCTGCGGCCAGCGTCCTCAGCCACCGTCGCGCTTCCCTCCTAAACTCAAGGCATGACGCGTGCTCCTGAGCTCGTCGTCGCTCTGAAGGCCGCCATTACCGAGGGCCTCAACGCTCACGACCTGCTCGGCGTCATGGACCACGGGGCGCCCGAGGACGAGCACGACTTCGGAGATGGCCGCCTTGCCTGCGGACCTGCAGGCAATCAGCCAGCACAGCCGTGCAGTCCTCGTGAGAGCAGGACGCCCAGACGGAACTGCCTACAGTTCGACAGGTGCTGAACGCCGCATCTCAGCGGCCTTGTTCGCCGGCTTGCGGCGCGGAAAGCCTCCCGCAACAGCGAAGATTACGACGCAGGCGACCGGGATGGCCAGAGCGTCGGGCGCCACCGGGCTGAAGTTTCTGACGACCCAGGTGACGGCCAAGCCCACCGGAATTGCCGCGGCAATTCTCGGCCAAAACTTCCAGCCATTCAGGGCCTGTCGGTGCCTTGCGGTCCCCATGCCCAGAGCATAGCTGCGCATGCGTGCCGCCAGGTAGAGGCATTGCTGCGACCCCGGCGTCGATCCGCCCGGCAGTCGGCTGAGTTCATGACCCGAAGCGCTCAGGGGGCTTCTTTTTCGAAGAACAGAGCCATGACGTCGGCCGGCCAGTCCGTCGCGCGACTCGTTTCCTTGTCGACGTGGGCAACGGTCATGACGCAGCGCGACACGTTCGTTCCGCCGGAATCGACCATGGCGCACTCGATAAGCGCATCGGGCCCGCGGAACTCGCGCACGAACGACGTGATGGTGATCTCCTGATCGCCCCGAGCAGGCCGCAGAAAGTCGATCTCCATCCTCCGGACCCAGACCATGAACGGCAATGTGCCCAGGGTCTCCAGATCCCAACCGACATAGTCCCGCAGGCCCTCCATCCGGTGATCTGCGTAATAGGTCGCGTATTCCCCTGTGCTCACGTGGTTGTAGGGGTCGAGCTCGGAGAACTTGACCCGGTGCGTGCTCTTGTAAACGATCGGTACCTTCGCCATTCAGCCCACCTTCGCTTGCCATAATATTGCTCGGCGAACCCGCAAGCGAGCCGATCCGACCCAGCGGTCAGGAGCCCGCATCCCCGTCTGAGGAGCCGCCCTGTGACCGGTCCTCGCCTCAGGCCAGCAGGAATTCGCACCAGAAGCGGTAGTGGTCCGAGATCCGCCAGGACACCTCGCTGCGGCTCAGGCCCCGGAACACTTGCGGGACGAAGTCAAAGGTGCCGGCCTGCTGCCCGTAGGTCCGACCCTGCAGCTGGGAGGTGCCGTCAGGTTTGGAGAACCAGGCCAGCTGGTCGTAGAAGTGCTTGGTCTTGTCGTCGTCGAAGATCGTCCGCGGGACCGCGTTCAGTTCGGTCGGCGGCCACAGGCCCGTGGAGATGAACGCTTCGTAGAGCGGGTCGCCGATCCGGTCCAGGTTGAAGTCACCGAGCACGATGAGGTTGGAGTTCTTGTCGTTGGGCCGGACCGCCCAGTCATGCATCCACTGGGCGAACTCGGTGATCTCCGGCAGGCGCTCCGTTGGGTTCTTGCCCTAGAGGATGTGGACGGACGCGAGGGTGAACTCCACCCCGGCCCTGGAGAAGCTGGCGGTGTACGGGGTGCGGGCGAACTGGCGCTGCGGGTCATCCCCGCGATCGGCGGCAGCACGATCTCCCCGACCAGGCCCGCGGGCTGGACCCGGGTGCTGTCGTACAGGAAGGCGAGGCGTTGGCCGTTGCCGGATGCCCCTTCGGTCGCATCCGAGATGATGACCTGCCAGTGGGGGCCAAGGCTGGCCAGGAGCCGTTTTGAGGGCCGCGGGGTTGCGGCGGGATTCCTGGACGGCGACGACGTCGAAGCGGGAGATCACCTCGGCCAGGCAGGCGATGGCGTGCCAGTCCCGCTTGGGCGAGTCCTTGGGCCCGGCCAGCCATTTGGCGGTCAGGTCACCCAGGGCCCGGATGTTCCAGGTCCCGACCAGAAGGTTGGACGCGGTCCTGGCGGGGATGGCGGCGGCCAGGGCTGCCCGCAGCCGGTCCAGGTCTTCGGTTACCGCTGCCGGCAGCTGCTCAGTCATGGCTCCATGCAAGCAGACAGGCGGAGGGAAGCAAGCAGGCGCACCGGGGCCTGTCCCCCGAAGCCGCGGCCGGGGCTACAGCTGCCGGCCCCGCCGATCCCAGTCGGACCGGCGGGCTTCGTCCTCATCCCAGAAGGGTGCGTCGTTCCTCCGGACCCGGAGCAGATGCGCGAATTGGATCACGCTGATTGTGAACCAGACCGTGTAGATCCAGAAAGACAGGACGTCCAATCCATCGTCCGGCCACAGCTTGTTGAGGGTGAGCAATGCACTGATCACAATCTGCCCACCGGCGGACCAGGCTCCGAACTTCCACGAGCCGCGAGTCATCCGCGGCTCCATTCGCTTGCCCTCAGTGGTCGGCATGAGTCAGACCTCCGGGTGTTTCGGGTCTTTGCCTCGTTCTCGCCAATAGTCATTCTGCTGCTCCCGTAGAAACCTCACGAAGTACACCATCGCGGTCACCAATACGATGACCTGAAAGGCTAAGAGCATCCACGTGAGCCACTCCCATTGTTCGGTGCGCAACGCCGGGATTAGCCCCCGTATCAGGGAAACGGCAGCCCCACGACCAAGACGACTAAAACCGGTGGAGGGAGCGGGGTTCGCTGTCGCTGCGGAGTGCTCATGGCTCACCCTCCGGGTTCCAAATGAGAAGTGAACCGCCGACGGCTAGCCGCAGCCTCGGGCTCCTGCGGCCCCTGATCCCAAAGTCCACGCCCTAGAGCCGATCTTCGATGAGCGTCAAGCCAGGCTCCCCGGTAGAAAACTGCAGCCGGCCCTTATCTGTCCCAAGGGCCACGATCTTCCAGTTCTTCTTCAGCTCGGGAGGCCGCTTCGGGGGCGGCTCGATCTGGCCTTGGCTCACGGCCTCGGAGAACACAGTGATCTTGCCTTCGGGCTCACCCTTGTCGATGTAGTCCGGCTGGAACTTGAAGGTGCCGGTGCCGATTTCGGCGAAGCCCGGCAACCAGCGGCCGCGAAGGGAATCGGGATGCGAGTCCGCGTACCGGAGTGCGCATTCGATGACGCCGCGCTCGGCGTCGCGAGCCAGCCGCTCCTTCCGTTCAGGGGCTGCCTTGCGGACCAGCACGACCGATCCAAGGCCCATGAGTACAACAACTAACGCCGTGGAGCCCCAGAAGCCCAAGTCATCGCGAAAGACGTTCGAGGCCAAGGTTGCTACGAAGAGCAACCAGAACTGCGAGGATACAGCCGCCTTTTCCCACCTGCCCCGGGGTGAGGGCTTTAGCATCTCGACGGCCATGTCCTTGGCCATTACCCTTTTCGGCGCCGCAGCCAGAGGACGATCCCGGCACCGGCAATGATCACGAAGAAAATACCTGTCACGACAAACACCCAGGTGGGGTCCCCTCCGCCCGGATTTGGCAAAGCTCCCTCAACCATGATGACTCCTCTACGTTGATCGTTGCCGCACCGCTCACACGAGCCGTGGGCGGTGCGGCAACGAATACATCTGTTCCGTACCTTGCATGCCCGCACTTCTATGGGCGCGTCGGCCGCTCATGGGCGGTAGGTTGTACGGCGATGCGGCCCCACTTGTACGCGCTGTAAACGGCTAGTATTGCTGCGCCGGCGCCGATCCACTGCGACTGACCGTCGAATAGGCATACGAGCACAGCCGCGAGAAGAATCACCGTGCCTGCCATAAATGCTTTCCGTCGACTCGAGGGTTCCATTTGATGCCCTACCTTCCGCCGTAGAACGAACTGGTGTCTCTCGTGTCAACCCCCGCCAGGCAGGCGTCATAGAAATTCATCGACGATGCTCCCCCCAACAAACATCG
Organism: Arthrobacter sp. ES3-54; assembly: GCF_029504395.1. Classification (GTDB taxonomy): domain Bacteria; phylum Actinomycetota; class Actinomycetes; order Actinomycetales; family Micrococcaceae; genus Arthrobacter. Next base: position 497,311 of record NZ_JAQFIF010000001.1, on the reverse strand, counting down.
TGCCTCCAGACTTGGAAGTGAGTGATGACGCTCACTTTAGGCACGGGTTTTGTCCAATGACTAGAGAAGTATGCTTGTCATTTTCATGACAAATAATCAGGCTGCCACGGCCGTGTCTTATTCCGCATTGCCGCTAGCCGCTCCCTGAGCTGTATTAGTGGTTTCGCGAGGGCGGCTCGTCATGCGGGCCCGAAAGGGTCCCGGTGGAGCTTTTTGGTCCCGATTCATTATTCCCAAACACGTGAGTTGAAAGTAGTGTCCACCCTGGGGGAACAATCAGGCGGGGGAACTGTCTCAGCCGGCGCGTCAAGCCCGACATCACCGGTCCGAGGCAGCGCCAAGCGCTGCGGAAAAATGAGGTCTGCAGTGTTCAAGAAACGCCCGCTCACGCTCGCCATGGCCTTCCTGGCCCTCGCAGGCAGCGCCGTCGCCGTTTCCGCGCCCGTTGAAGCGGCCGGATACACCACCGGCGGGGCCATCGGCTCCCTTTACAACTCCCAGGGACGCACCCTCGGGGCACCGACTTCCAACGAGTACAGCGGCCACGCGGACCGGGTCCAGAACTTCCGGTATGGGCTCATCTACTGGTCGCGGGCAACCGGCGCCCATTCGGTCCGTGGCGGGATCCTCGGTGAATACAGGAGCCAGGGCTCCGACGCCGGCAAGCTCGGGCTGCCGATCACCGAGGAAAAGCGGACGGTCGGAGGTGGCGTCTATCAGCAGTTCAAGGGCGGGATCATCTACTGGACGCCGGCAACCGGCGCCCATGCCACGTTGGGGGCGATCCGCTCCGCGTATGCCCAGTACGGTGCAGAACGGTACGTCATGGGGTTCCCCACCTCAAGTGAGATCAGCGTCAAGAACGCGGGTGCAAGCTTCGTCTACCAAAACTTCGAGCACGGCATGATCTCCTGGAACGGCGTGCGGGTGCCTGTTTTCAACGAAGACCCGAGCCATGCCCACGCCGTGTTCGGCGACTTCTACAAGGAGTATCTCGCAGCGGGAGGGGTCAAGGTTGTCGGCTAGATCTCCGAGGACCAGGTCATCGGACAGCCCGACGGAATGTCCGGAGCCACAGTCGTTGCCGGCCAGTGGTTCCAGAACGGCGGCATCGTCTACAAGACCGGCGCAGGAGTCCACTACCTCCCCAACGCCTGGCTGGACGCAATCACCCCGAGGTGGAGGCGACCCTCGGATACCCCACGAGCGGTGTCCACGACGTGGTCGGCGGGACGGCGGTGACCTTCGAGAACGGGTTTATCGCGCTTAGCCCGGACGGAAAGTTCACGGTCTTCCCGAAGACTGCGCCGACAGCACAGAGCGGAACGCAGAAAGGCTCTCTGATTCCAGGCCTGACCGGGCGAGCCGGCCTTATCCCCTGATAGATGAGGGAAACCGCCGGTCCGGGCATCTCTCGGGCCGGCGGCCGCACATTCGTTTCACATCAACCACAAGAGGAAATGGTTCCAGTGTCAGCGTTACGCGACCCGCGTTTCTGGGGGCCCGATGGTCGTGTCGGCGTTATTACACAAGGGGAGTCGACCAATCGTCTGATTCTGGTTTATCCGGACGCGCTCGGGACTTGGACCTTCACAGCAAGCTCTTCTCCGGAAGAGGAGATGCTTGATTTCTACCCTGCATCGGACCAAGCAGCTGAAGAGATCATCGCCGAACTAGGCATCCTCCGGTTGGTCCGGAGGATGCAAGAGGAACGACTTGAAAGACTGACCTTTGATCAGCGGTCGCATCTGGGCGAGGACACATCCATCCGTGGGATGTTGGGCGAACGCATCCATAGACTCTTCGGGAAGAAATAGAAAAACGACTTGAAATCCTGATCGTAAGCATGCTTAGGATAGTGTTATGGCCGGATCGAACGGCTGCCAACACCAGAGGAGGAAACACCATGGGAATAGGCGACAAGATTGAGAACGCTGCCGAGAAGGCCGGCGGCAAGGCCAAGGAAGCTGCCGGCAACGCCACGGGCGACGACCGCCTGAAGGCCGAAGGCCAGACTGACCAGGCCAAAGGCGATTTGAAGCAGGCCGGCGAGAAGGTCAAGGACGCCTTCAAGAAGGACTGACCCTAACCCAAACGAAGGGCGCATCTCCGACAGAGAGGTGCGCCCTTCGTTGTGCCCGGACCATCACATGACGGCCGACATCACTACTTTTTGGCGCCGCAGACAGAGGACGAAACCGGTGACGACGATAATCACGAAGAAAATACCCGTCACGACAAATACCCAATGTCTCCGACGCCGGCGGCTTTCAACACGCTCTCGCCCCAAGACCCACGGCCGGAGTCAAGTGGCCGCATGACGGGAGCCAACCTCCAGGGCGGATCACTTGCCATTCTGCGACTGGACCGTAGACTCTGCCCATGTCAGGGTCTGGGGGAACACAAACAGTCCGCTGCGTTGCGGCACTCATTGTCGGAATGCTGCTCGGCGGCGGCATGACGGCTTGTGCCTATGAGGATGACGGCGATACGCAGCCGGCGGCGGCCGGGCCAAGCCACCCGCTTGCGCCTTCTCTGCCTGCCAAGGATCCGGGAGTTCTGGGCGTGGAGGCGAGCAACTACGCCGAGCTCCACCAACGCCTGGCAAGGACGCCAGGGTCTGTGCTCCTTGCCGACACCGGGCCGGCCGACGGGCCAGGGATAGGCTTCAGCAAAGCCGCCACCGTGGCGAGTGCTGGCCCATACACCGTCACCGCGGCGTGCGTAGGAACCCCTCGTGCCCAGATTTTCCTTTCCCAGGACACCAAAGGCGGAACCGAACACATGGTGTTCGAAGTCGACTGCTCAAGAGCGCAGTCCCAGATCGTCCAACTGCAGAAGGGGTACGTCAGCGCTCAACTGACCCGGCCCGACCCGACAGGCGCCTGGACCGGGGCAGTGGCCGGGATAAAGATCACGGCCCAGTGAGGCAAAAGCCCGCGGCTGGAGCCGCCACGACCCACGCTTCCCTCCAAGACGGGCGCACCGCGACCCCTTCCTGGCGCCGGGGCCGCGTCATATTTTGTCGGGATTCCCACTCGTTTGAGCAGGGACACGATCACGGCAATGACGACGGCCACCGTGAGGGCGCCGAAGATCACCAGCGCAGGGTTTACCCAAAAAGGGGACAGGGCCGTAGGCGGCGTTGCACTTGTCGTGCATCGGAAAGACAATCGCGCATACGGCGTCCAGGCGCCTCTGGGCACGGACCTTTCCGAACAACCCAGTAGGTAGTAGCCTCTCAATTGCGCCGACGATGGCCAAATAATTGGGGGATTTACATGAACGAGTCGAACGATCTGCACACTGGAACGCTGTACGGCCCGACGGAGTCGGAGGCAGCCGCCTTCCACTTGCAGCAGGGAATGAAGTACCGCCGCAATTCCATAATCATCGGCGTCATCGGCCTGTTCCTGTTCGGTATCGCCATGGGGCTCGTAGCGATCATGATGGCCCGGCGGGCCGAAGCAGCCGGGGTCAAGGCCACCGCCGGAAAGATCCTGGGCGTGCTGGACCTCATCGGTGGCATTATCGTAATCACGATATTCGCCATCAACAGATAACCGGCGGTCCGGGCTTTGGCGTTACGCACCGGACGGGAAGGGGAACCAATGAGCTTTAAGGGCTGGAACCCGCTGGCGCTCCTGCCAGTCGCATTCATAGCCGCCTTCATCGTGCTGGCCGTGCGCCGGTTCCGGAAACGCAAGGGCTGATTGCCTGACACATCGGTTTTGCGGATGGGTAGTCTCATACCCGAGAGCTGGTACCGGCCGCCTCGGGGGTGGCTGCCTTGGCGGCTGACCTACAGACCCTTCAACGCGGATTCACCCGGAGGCAACCGCCACCGAGCGCTTTCTAGGTTTCCAGGGGCGCGGGAGGCGTCAGTCCGACGAAGGGCTCAAGCCGCTTCTTGAACTCCTCCCGGTCCTCGTCTGCCAGGAGCCCGCTGGCGCCATAGCTGAGGCTCAACGTATCCAACTGCCAGCCAGACTCGGGAGGAGCGGCGAGGCGTTCCTGGAATCGCCCGGTTGTGTCCTTCGAGAGGTCTTGGAAGTTGAAGGAGATCCACTGGCCAGCGGGTCCCTGCGCCATCCCGGACACGATCACCTGTGTCTCAGGCGTCAGTCCGCCAAGGTCACTCATGCGCTGCTCATCAGTCCATTGGTCGAAGGTGTCGATGACAGGCGCCGAGTATCCGTGCCTGGCGATGACCGTCCCAATGATTTCCACCGCGCGCCGTTTGTCCGCCCATGCCCGGGGCACGCTGGTGCTCTGCGATGGAGGCGCATTCACAGCAGTCAGAAGCGATTCACCTCCGAAGTAATTCTGAATCCGGTGGACAAAAGGGTCGAAATTGTCCCGGCCACCCGGCGGGGGCGCCCACTGCAGCTGAAGCTCAGCCGTGAGGGCAGCCCGGACCTCCGCGATCATGTCATTCCCGGCGGCATGGCCCTCCTGGGGCGTGGGTCCTTGCAGAATTTTCTGGGGATCAACTCCTGCGATGCCAGGATAGTCGCGCCAGTACACGGTGCGCTCTTTTCCATCGGCGTCCGTGACCACAGTGACCCGGCCAACTGCCTGGCTGATCATGAAGTGCCCGATTGCGGCGGCGGGTATGGCGATCAAGGCGCCCACGACGACGAAGATCGCAATGGTCCACCGCCTCCGGCTGGACCGGCTTCTGGAGTTCTTGGTCATCTGCTCCCCCAAGCTGTTCTTACCGCGAGGCTACAATGCCTGTCAGGGATTGGACAGCGACTTTGACGGCACTCACTGCCGCCAAATATGCCTCCCGGCGGTTCTATTCTGGCAGTGAAAAGCAGCATCACCGGGCCTGGGTTCCCTGCCGGCCGGCGGCGTAGCCCTACGATGGTGAGGATGAACTCAATGCGGAAGGCCTGTTACGCATCCGCCGCGGCCCTTCTGCTCGGGGCATCACCGCTGGTCCTGGCGTTGCCCGCAGCGGCCGATCCCTGCGGACCAGCCGGCCTCCTCCCGGCGAAATTCTGCCCGACCCCGCCGACGCCAGGCCCGCCGTCGGCCTCCCTGTCGCCCAGCACGACTGTCCCCGGCAGCTCCGCCCCGCCACCGTCGGGGTCTGCGCCTCCCCAAGCGCCTCCCCGAAAGCCGTCGGCAACGCCGTCCCAGGGGCAGCCCACTAAGCCCGCGCAGCTCCCGGCGCCGCCGACGTCGGACCCTGTTCCAACAGCGGACCAAGACAACACGCCTTCACCGGCCACGGCGTCTGTTTCAGCAATCACGACGGCGACCTCCGCGCCTCCCGCGACGGACGGGGGCCGGGACCCGGGCCGCTCAGCTGAGCAGCTGCCTGGTGCCGCGGCCGGGCGAGGTGATTCGGGACCGGACGGGCAGCTCAGCGTCGCCGGATCCCTGCTGGCGCTAAGTGGCCTCCTCATAGGGCTCTCCGCAGCAATTGGCCTCCGCCGGCCGACCCAACCGTGAAACGGCCGCCGAACCGTCACATGTCAATGTGGGGTTCAGCGGCCGCCGAGTCACATCGTGGCCTCAGACCTTCTCGCGGGGCCGGTCAACTACCTTCTCCGGCTCTTCGACTGTGAACTCCTTGCTGCGGCGCGGGAAGCCCCAGAACCTGCCTTCCTTTGCCTCCACCCGGGGCTCCGGGCGTCCCTCAGGTTCCCGCGCGGCATCCTTCCTGGCATCCCGCCGGAAATCCTTGTTGTACTGGTAGCACATCACTGACCTCCTTCATGGTGACTGCCCTTTAATCGTCCCTCCGAAGCGGTGGCGCGTCGATACTCCGAGGCTACCCATTTCCGCCTGAACGGCGGGCCAGCCCTTGGGGTTCGCTGGGGTACTCTCTGTCTTAGAACCGGAGAGTGAATCGAACAAGCGCACGCGCCACGCCCCGCAAAGGATGTACAGCCATGACCGTCCCGCCGAAAGCGTCAGCCCCCGGCCCTGGCTGGTATCCCGACCCTGCCGGCTCAGGCCGGCTTCAGTGGTGGAACGGTTCGGCGTGGACCGGACAGTTCAGCGCACCCCAGTTCCCGGCGGCACCGGCCCAACACCTGGTGGCGCCGCGTAGGCGCATCAGTGACAGGGCGCCGGTCTACAACCCGTACATCTGGACGATTGTGGCCCTGCCGCTGGTGTCCCTCATCCTGCTCATGTTCTGGAACCCGGTGTTCCGGCTGCGCACCGTGGGCACGCGTCAGGTCCAGATCATTGATCCTGCGTCGATCTTCACGGCGCCTTACTTCCTTTTGGTGGCCACCGGCTTCGTGGCCTACGGCGTGTCCGCGCTCCTGGCGTATCTGGACTGGGACCGGCTGCGTAAGGACGGCGTGGTCCGGCCGTTCCATTGGGCGTGGGTGTTCCTCAGCCGGGAGCTCTATGTGATTGGCCGCTCGGTGATTGTCCACGAGGTGGCCCCGCGGCGCGGACTCGCCCCGGTGTGCGCCACGATCGGCGTCATCCTGCTCACCGTGGTGCTCACCGGGCTCAAGATGTCCGCCATCGCGGCCACCCTGGCGAACCAGGCCGCGACGATCTAAGTCGCTGCAAGGGGCGGGTTGGCCTGAGGGAAGAAGTGCAGCCCCTCGGGCCGCTGGCTAGTTCAGAGGGCGGTCCCGGCGGCGACGCCGGACCCGGTAGCGACGCCCGGGGCCGCAGCGGCACCCGGCTCGGCGCCCGTGACCATGGCCTTGACCTCCGGGGACGTGGACTTGGTTGCCAGCACCCTGACTACGGCCTGGAGTTCCTGGCGCAGCAGGTCCGGGTCAATGGGCGTCGCGGCGAGCACGGAGCGTTCCATGTCGGCGGCCGCCGTGACGGCCTGGCGCCCTTGGTCAGTCAGGGACACCACGTGGCTGCGCCGGTCCGAGGTGCTGCGCTGCCGCGAAATGTGGCCGTGCGCTTCCAGCCGGCTCAGTGTCTTGCCCATGGTCTGGGCCTGGACCCGGACGAGTTGGGCCAGTTGGGCTTGTGTCATAGGCCCATTCGCCGAGAGCACTTCCATGGCGATCACCCCGGCATGGGTCAGGCCAATGGCCCCCAATTTTTCGTTCCAGGAGTGTTCTACAAGACGTGCTGCCGTGGACAATAGGCGGCCCGTGGGCCAGCGATCCATATCAGGCATACCCAAGAGTATAACGAGCAGCGGATTCGTCCGGCGTCCACCGGCTCACTACGCTGGATAGTCACCCCACTTCACGACCCACCTCATCAAGGAGACACCCGTGCCTGAGCGACTCATTGCCGGTGCTATAGCACCGGATTTCACCCTCAAGAACGCCGAAGGACAGGACGTCAGCCTGCGCGATTTCCGGGGCCGGAAGACCGTGATCTATTTCTACCCGGCGGCCTCCACACCCGGATGCACCAAGCAGGCCTGCGATTTCCGGGATTCCCTTGGCGCGCTTCAGGCCGCAGGTTATGAGGTGGTGGGCATCTCCCCTGACCCTGTCGGGAAGCTTGCGGCGTTCGCGGCCGCCGAAGGGCTGACCTTCCCGCTGCTCTCCGACGAGGACCACTCCGTCGCCGAGGCATATGCGACCTGGGGCGAAAAGAAAAACTATGGCAAGACCTACCAAGGCCTCATCCGCTCCACCATCGTTGTCGACGCCGAGGGCCAGGTTGCCGTCGCGCAGTACAACGTCCGGGCCACCGGGCATGTCGCCAAACTTCGCCGGGACCTGAAACTCGACGCCTGATAGGTACAATGGACCCTGGCGACCGCCGCCGGGGTTCTTATCCCGGCACGACGACGGCGCCGCGCGCGAGTGGTGGAATTGGCAGACACGCAGGATTTAGGTTCCTGTGCCTTCGGGCGTGGGGGTTCAAGTCCCCCCTTGCGCACACAGGGAACCCCGGTCTTCGGACCGGGGTTCTCATCGTTTTCAGCAGTTTTCAGCGGTTTTGTAGAGGTCAAAAAAGAATTTCACATCTGCACCCATCCGTTTCCTCCGAGCAGCCGAATACCCATTGAGACACCAACCAAGGGTCGGTGCCCAACAGTCGGGAAAGGCCGCAGCGGCAACATTCGCCGCAGGCAACCATCGGCACAACAAAGGAGAAACCGAAATGCAGAACATCAAGCGCACCACGTTCGCCGTTGCAGGTATCGCAGCTGCCGCCATGCTCAGCCTCACTGCCTGCGGCGGATCCAGCACCACCGCCTCGTCGGCCCCCGCCTCCGCGGCGCCGTCGGAATCCAGCATGGCGCCGTCACCGTCCATGAGCGCCTCCGCCGCCGCCATGGATCCGGCTGCCAACCTTGTCGGCTCCGGCTGCGCAGCCTACGCCGCCAAGGTTCCGAGCGGTGCCGGCTCTGTCTCGGGCATGGCACTTGACCCGGTAGCCACCGCGGCTTCCAACAACCCGATTCTCACCACCCTGACCGCCGCTGTGTCCGGCAAGCTCAACCCCAAGGTCAACCTGGTGGACACGCTCAACGGCAGCGAATTCACCGTCTTCGCACCGACCGATGACGCCTTCAAGAAGATCGACCCGGCCACGATCGAGGCCCTGAAGACGGACGACGCCACGCTGAGCAAGATCCTGACCTACCACGTGGTCCCCGGCAAGATCACCCCGGACCAGATTGTCGGCACCCACAAGACGGTTCAGGGCGGTTCGGTCACGGTGACCGGCACCAAGGATGCCCTCAAGGTCGACGGCGCCAACGTTGTCTGCGGCGGCGTCCAGACCGCCAACGCCACTGTCTACATGGTCGACTCCGTCCTGATGCCCAAGTAGGCAATCCAAGCCCTCCTGCCCGGCTCCAGCCTGACTCCCTGGACCATTAGGAGAAGCGAAGGCCCGCACCACCAGGTGCGGGCCTTCGCTTTTTGTGCTGCGGGAACCGTGGCTGGTGGCCGGCGACGGTGTGCCACAAAAGCTGTCGGCCCCGGCCGTCAACTAGACTGGGGCTGTTCCGCAGCCGGCGGACCTTCCAGTTCCCAGAGGTGATTCTCGAGTGCCCAGCAGTACAGTGCCCAGCAGGACAGTGCGGCGGATTGCCGCCAGCATCGGGGCCGCTCTTCTTGTGCTGCCGCTCGCGTCCTGCACGGGCAGCCTCGGCCCGGCACCCAGCTCCGCAACCGCCTCACCAACCTCCAGCGCTGCACCCACAGCCGTCTTCACCTTCGGCACCGGCTCGGAGCCGCTGGGGCTCGATCCTGCCTTGGTCTCCGACGTCGAGTCCTACCGCGTCACCCGCCAGGTCCTGGAAGGCCTTGTGGGCGTGGACCAAACCACCGGCGAGCCCACGCCGCTGCTGGCCACCGAATGGTCCCAGACCGATGAGGGCCGGACCTACGAGTTCAAGCTGCGCGAGAACGTCAAGTTCCAGGACGGGACGGCGTTTGATGCCGCCGCGGTCTGCACCAACTTCAACCGCTGGTTCAACTTCTCGCCGGCCCTCCGCAAACAGGCCTCGGGCACCACATTCAAGGGTGTGTTCAAGGCCCACGCGGACCAGGCCCCGCTGTCCATCTACAAGGGCTGCACAGCCGTGGCGCCGGACAACGTGCGGATCGGCCTCACCCAGCCCTTCACGGGATTTCTCCAGGCCCTCACCCTCCCGGCCTTCGCGATCTCTTCGCCGAAGGCCCTCGCCGCCGAGCACGCGGATGTCCTGAACCAGAGCCGGGGCGGGCAGCCGATGTCCGCCTACGGCCTCCACCCGGTGGGCACCGGACCGTACGTTTTCGGCTCCTGGGACTCGGGCAGCGTCACCCTGGCCAGCAACAAGGACTATTGGGGCGACAAGGGTCAGATCGGGACCATCAAGTTCGTGACCTACGATCAGCCCCAGACCCGGATGCAGGCACTCCTCGAAGGCAAGATTGACGCCTACGACGCGGTCACGGTCGGAAACTTCGATCAACTGGTCAAGAGCGGAAAGCAGATCATCCAGCGGGACCCCTTCTCCGTGATGTACCTGGGCATGAACCAGGACGTTCCCATCCTGCAAAACCTCAAGGTGCGCCAGGCGATCGAGATGGGCCTGGACAAGGACACGCTGATCCGCCGGTTCTTCATCGACAACACAGCCCAGGCGTCCCAGTTCGTTCCGCCCAAGCTCAGCGGATTCAACAACAACGCCGCTGCGCTCGGCTACAACCCGGGCAAGGCCAAGGAACTCCTCGCCGAGGCCGGCTACAAGGGTGAGGTGCTGAAGTTCTACTACCCGCTCAACGTCACCCGGCCCTACCTGCCGACGCCGGAAAAGGTGTACGCCGAGATCAGCCGGCAACTGACCGCCATCGGGCTCAACATCAAGCCCATGCCCGTGGACTGGGCAGACGGCTATCTGCAGAAGGTCACCTCCCCGGGCGACCACGCCCTGCACCTGCTGGGCTGGAACGGCTCGTACTCGGATCCCGACAATTTCGTGGGCCCGCTCTTTGGCGCGAACTCCGGCGAATTCGGCTACCAGGATCCCCAGGTCTTTTCCAAGATCGCCCGGGCACGGGGCCTGCCGGACGGCACGGACCGCACGTCGCAGTACCAGACCATCAATGCGCAGATCGCGGCCACGGTGCCCGCGGTTCCCATTGCCTTCCCGATCTCGGCACTGGCGCTCTCGGACCGGGTCCTGAAGTACCCGGCGTCGCCGGTGCTTAATGAAGTTTTCACAAAGGTCGAGCTAAAGCCTTGACGCACGGGGCCAATTTCAGTTAGTGGGCGGTGCGGGATATTCTGTGACAGCCAGAGCCGCTGCTATCGGAGACTGATTGTGACTTTCATTTCCAAGACCCAACATGCCGACGTCGTCCTGATTGGCGGCGGCATCATGAGCGCCACTCTCGGTGCTTTCATCAAGCAGCTTGAGCCGACCTGGACCATTTCACTGTTCGAGAAGCTCGACGAACCGGGACTGGAAAGCTCCGGCCCGTGGAACAACGCCGGCACCGGACACGCGGCCCTGTGTGAGCTTAATTACTCCCCCGCAGCCAAAGACGGCTCGGTGGACCCCGGCAAGGCCCTGAACATCAACGAGCAGTTCCAGCTGTCCCGCCAGTTCTGGTCCCACCTAGTCTCGAATTCCCTGATCGGCTCCCCCAAGGGCTTCATCAACACCGTTCCGCACATGAGCTTCGTGATCGGCGAGGACCACGCCAAGTTCCTCCGCACCCGCTACGAGGCCCTCAAGCCGAACCCGCTGTTCCGGTCGATGGAGTACTCCGAGGACCACGCCCAGATCGCCAAGTGGGCCCCGCTGATCGTCAAGGGCCGCGACCCCAAGCAGAGCGTCGCGGCAACCCGCGCAGCCGAGGGCACCGACGTCGACTTCGGCGCCCTGACCCGCGAGCTGACCACGTACCTGGGCAACAACGGCGTGGAGATCAACTACGGCCACAACGTCAGTGACATCAAGCGCGCGTCCGGCGGCGGCTGGGACCTGTCGCTCAAGCACCCCCAGTCCGGTGAGCACGGCTCCATCCACGCGAAATTCGTATTCGTCGGCGCCGGCGGCGGCGCCCTGCACCTGCTGCAGGCTTCCGGCATCCCGGAAAGCAAGGGGTTTGGCGGCTTCCCTGTCTCCGGCCAGTTCTTCCGCTGCACCGACGAGGCCCTCGCGGCCCAGCACAGCGCGAAGGTCTACGGCCAGGCATCCGTCGGCGCCCCGCCCATGTCCGTGCCGCACCTGGATACGCGCTACGTCAACGGCAAGCGCTCCCTGCTGTTCGGCCCCTATGCCGGCTTCTCCACGAACTTCCTCAAGAACGGCTCCTACCTGGACCTGCCGCTGTCCATCCGCCCCTCCAACATCATCCCGATGCTTGCCGTGGCCAAGGACAACATGGATCTCACCGCCTACCTGATCAAGGAGGTCGCCAAGCGCCACGGCGACAAGGTGGGGGCCCTGCGGGAGTACTACCCGGAGGCCCAGGACGGTGACTGGGAGCTCATCACCGCCGGCCAGCGGGTCCAGATCATCAAAAAGGACCCGAAGAAGGGCGGCGTGCTGCAGTTCGGCACCGAGGTCATTGCCGGCCGTGACGGCACCATCGGCGCCCTGCTCGGCGCCTCCCCGGGCGCGTCCACGGCCGTGCCGATCATGATCGAGCTGCTCCAGAAGTCCTTCCCCAAGAACTTCAAGGGCTGGCAGTCCAAGCTCAAGGACATGATGCCCGGCTACGGCGTCAAGCTCAACGACAACCCTGAGCTCGCCGCGCAGCTGGAGGCCGAGACGGCTAAGACGCTGCAACTCGAAGAGGTCTCCGCCCGCAACTAAGCCGGGTGTCGGGCTAGGGCTGGTCTACACTGCTGGTTTGGGACCGCTGCAACTCATTGACGTCCCCGTTGGCAGTACGTTCTCGACCCACCAGGAGACCATGAGATGTTCCGGCTCGCAAAGCTCTCGCTCGCCAACCGGGCCCTGATCGCCCTGATCACTGTGTTCGCGTCTGTGTTCGGTGTGATCACGATGTCCTCGCTGAAGCAGGAGCTCATCCCGTCCATCGAGTTCCCGCAGATCACCGTCATCTCCTCGATGCCCGGTGCGTCGCCGGAAGTGGTCGACAAACAGATCAGCGCCCCGCTGGAAACGGCGCTCAACGGCGTCGAGGGCCTGGAGTCGACGTCGTCAACTTCGCGCAACGGCGTCTCCCAAATCACTCTGGCGTTCACATACGGCACCAACCTGGACCGGGCGCGGAACCAGATCGACCGCGCCATCTCCAACGCCAAGCAGGCCCTGCCGAAGGACGTCCAGCCGCAGGCGATCGCCGGGAGCATCAGCGACTTCCCGATCGTGTTCCTGGCCGTGTCCTCGGATAAACCCCTCAGCGAACTGAACGCCGACCTCGCCCGGCTCAGCGTCCCCCGGCTGCAAAAGCTCGACGGCGTCAGGGGCGCCGACGTCACCGGCGGCGCCACCGAGCACATCCAGATCCTGCCGCGGCCCCAGGACCTGGCGGCGTCGGGTGCGAGCATACAGTCCATCAGTGAGGCGCTGAAGAACAACGGCGCGCTGGTTCCGGCCGGCACCATCGAAGAGCAGGGCAAGACCCTCTCGCTGCAGATCGGCAGCCCGGTGGATTCCCTCGACGCCATCAAGGCCCTCCCCCTGGGCGCGGCCCGCGATGCGGCGACGATCGGCAGCGTGGCGGACGTCAGCCTCGTCGAGGACGCCCGCACCTCCATCACGCGGACGAACGGCAAGGAAACCCTCGCCCTGTCCGTGACCAAGAAGCCCGAGGGCGACACCGTCGCGATCTCCCACGCGGTCAAAGACGCCATCCCGCAGCTCGAGGCAGAGCTTGGCTCCAACGCCAAGTTCACCCCGGTTTTCGACCAGGCCCCGTTTATCGAGAAGTCGATCAAGGACCTCACCACTGAGGGCCTGCTGGGCCTTGGCTTCGCCGTCGCCGTGATCCTGGTGTTCCTCATGTCCGTGCGCTCCACCCTGGTCACTGCCGTGTCCATCCCGCTGTCCCTGTTGATCACGTTCATCGGGCTCTCGGCCACCGGCTACTCGCTCAATATCCTGACTCTGGGCGCGCTCACCATCGCGATCGGCCGCGTGGTGGACGACTCGATCGTGGTCATCGAGAACATCAAGCGGCACCTGAGCTACGGCGAAACCAAGATCACGGCGATCCTGACCTCGATCCGCGAAGTGGCCGGCGCCATCACGGCCTCCACCCTGACCACCGTGGCCGTCTTCCTGCCGATCGCCTTCGTCGGCGATCTGGCCGGCGAGCTGTTCCGGCCGTTCGCCCTGACTGTGACCATTGCCCTGCTCTCATCGCTGCTGGTTTCGCTGACCATCGTGCCGGTGCTGGCGTACTGGTTCCTGCGCACGCCCGCCGACTCCGCTGCCGGTGCCCGTGCCGCTGGTTCTGCCGCAGATCCTGCGGCTGGTTCTGCCGCAGGTTCTGCCGCTGGCATTGCCGCCAAGGCGCATCAAGCCGAGCAGCGCACGCTCCTACAGCGCGGCTACCTGCCCGTCCTCGCCGGTACCCAGCGGCACCCGGTCCTCACGCTGATCGCCGCGGCGCTGGTACTCGGCGGAACCGTGGCGATGTCCCCGCTGCTCGCCACCGATCTGCTCGGCCGCTCCGGCGAGAACAGCATGACCGTCCGGCAGGCCATGCCGGCCGGCACCAGCCTGGCCGAGGCCAGCGCATCGGCGATCCGGGTCGAGAGTGTCCTGCGGGGCATCGACGGAGTCAAGGACGTCCAGTCCACCACCGGCAACGCCCAGACCGGTTTCTCGGCCCTGCTCTCCAGCGGCGCATCGAATTCGACGTTTACGGTGGTGACGAACGAAAAGGCCAACCAGGCAAAGCTCCAGGACACCGTCCGCAGCGAGCTCGCCCAACTCGGCGACGCCGGCAAGATCACCGTCGGTTCCCAGCAGGGCGGCTTCGGCACGTCATCGACCGTGGACATCACCCTCAAAGCGGCCTCGACCGCCGACCTCCGGACCGCCAGTGACGCGATGGTCAAGGCCATGGACGGGGTCCCGGGCAGCAGCGAGGTGGCCACCAACCTGGCCGCCAGCCAACCGGTGGTCCAGGTCAAGGTGGACCGGGCCAAGGCCGTCGCCGCCGGCCTGAACGAGGAGCGCGTGGCCGGGGTCCTGGCCGCCACGATCAGCCCGATTCCGGCGGGAACAGTCCGAATCGACACCATCGACTTCCCGGTCCGGATCGGCGAGGGCACCCGCTTCACGAGTATCGCCGCGGTAAGGGCGATCCCGCTCCCGACGGCGGCCGGCGCCGTCCCGCTGGGCAGCATCGCCTCCGTGGAACAGGTCGACGTGCCTGTCTCGATCACCGCCAGCAACGGCCAGCGCACCGCCCGGGTCTCGGTGACGCCGTCGGGCGCCAACCTCGGCGCGGTCAGCACCGAAGTGCAGAACCGCCTCAAATCAGTCCAGCTGCCGCCGGGGGTCACCGCCACAATCGGAGGCGCCACGACCCAGCAGGCCGACTCGTTCCGGCAGTTGGGCCTCGCGCTGTTGGCCGCCGTCGCGATCGTCTACGTGATCATGGTGGCTGCGTTCAAATCCCTCATACAGCCGCTGATCCTGCTGGTCTCCATCCCATTTGCGGCGACAGGAGCCATCGCCCTGCTCGTGGTGACCGGCGTGCCGTTGGGGCTCCCGTCGCTGATCGGTATGCTGATGCTCGTGGGCATCGTGGTGACCAACGCGATTGTTCTGATCGACCTCATTAACCAGTACCGCCAGCCCCGCAACGGGGAGCCCGGGATGGGCGTGGCGGACGCGATCACGCACGGCGCCCGCCAGCGCCTCCGTCCAATCCTCATGACGGCCCTCGCCACGGTGTTCGCCCTGACACCAATGGCGCTGGGCCTGACCGGCGGCGGCGGCTTCATCTCCCAACCCCTGGCAATCGTGGTGATCGGCGGCCTGATCTCCTCAACCGCCCTCACGCTCATCCTGGTCCCCGTGCTGTACCGGCTCGTGGAAGGACGGCGTGAACGCAAGGCCCTGCAAAAGTCCCTGCCCCGCGGGCGTCATTCCGCGCCGGCCGTGGCCGAGGACTTCCCGGATGACTTCCCCGAAGACGCTGCCCTACCAACGGGTTCGCACTAGGAACCAGAACTCGGTGTCCCCGCCTTGTCCCGCGAAGCCCGGTGCGTCCCGTGCGTTCCGTGGGCGCCGTGGGCTCCCTTTGGCAGCTTCTGGCGGCCCCTAGCCGCCGCGACAGCGTCCCTGTGCCGCGGTCCGCTAGAGGCCAGGGCCGGAAGGGTTGCGGGCGCGGCGGGGTTCATCACTTCGCGGGCCGGGTTCCCGGAATATGCAGCATTCTCCGGGACGTCTTCGCCCTTCATCAGCAGGGCATCGGGACCGAGTGACGAACCATCCTGCATCGTCACTCCGTAGTTGACCCAACTGTCCACGCCAAGGGAACACCGGTTGCCAATCACGATGTAGTCGGACTTGAACGTGCCGTCCTCCATCGAGTGGCCCTGGACGTGTGTTCCCTCGTTGACCGTGCAGTCATCGCCGATCGTGACGAGGGTTTTTTCCGGCATGTTCAGGCCGGCGTCGTAGAGCCGTTTACCCACCTTGACGCCCAACAGCCTCCAGATCATGGGTTTGAATGGGGTCCCGTTGTAGGCTCCCACGGCCAGCAGTTTCCAGAGACGTTCGTGCCGCCAGAAGTAGCTGTCGTAGATGGAGCAGTATTGCGGCTTCAGGCGGCGGAATCCCATGACCGAACGCTCCACCAGGGAGCCAAACAGTACTCGGAATACGATCAAGCCGAACATTGAGCCGGCGACGGCCAGCACACCCAGGAAACTATGTGCCGTTACGGCGATGGCGCCGGCAAGTGTGGCAACGAACAACAGGAACCAGCGTTCGGCCAGGAACAGCACCATGCTCAAAATGTTGTGCCGGTTCTTTGCCGGAAGACGCCGTTCCATTTCCTCCGCGATCTTCAGTTCGTCAAACTGTGCGTCACGCTGAACGGACCGGGGAATCTCAAAGGCCGGCGACCCCAGCAGCCCCACATCCCTGCGGACCGGGCCGTCAATCGGAATCATTACCTTCGTAGCCAGCAGGCAGTTCTCCCCCACCCGGGCTCCCATGGGAAACGTAATGCCATTTCCCAGGAAGTTGCGGCCGGCGATCTGGACCCGCGAGAGCCGGAAGGAGGTGTTGGTGTAGTCGGCGTTCATCATGTTGAGGCCGTCTGAAACCATGGTCCCGGTTCCTACCGAGCTGAGGAATGGCGACTCGTGGCCCAGTGTGGGGCCGAAGTTAGATCCTGTTTGCTGGACCTTGCCCAAGTTCCAGCCCAGCGCCTTGAGGTAGTGCACGATGTAGGAGCTGTCGCCGAAGATGTCTTTGTACGTCCGGACGTTCGAGATACGCATAATCATCCGATGGATCGAAAAGTGCCAGCCGTAGAGCGGATACACCACATCAGGCTTAAGGAAGACGTTCAGGAGACGCGGAACGCAAACGACGATCACCAGGCCGGTGAACAGCCCTGCAATGAACACAATGAGTGATACGGCCGCTACTTCGACAAAGAATGTGAAAACGCCCAGCTGCAGGTGCCCGGTGTTCAGGTACGCCGGCAGGAATAGGGCCAGGCCCAGAACCGCCGTCGGAACCACCAGGACCAGACGGTTGAACAGCTGGAGCAGGGTGAAGAGGACTCTCCGGCGCGTGCTGCAGGTGGCAGGGGGGACTCTCCGGTAATTCGTGCTGGTGCGTGCGGCAGGGGAACCGTGCCAGACCTGTCCGTCCGGTACGGCCTGTGAAGCCTGTAGCGACGAGGCATGCCCGAGCTGGGTGTCATTGCCCATCGATGTTCCGATGTCGAGAGTGGTTCGCTCAGAGACAAGCACGTTTCGTCCCAGCGTCACCGGACCCTTCTCGATAATGCCGGCATGTGCCCGGTAGCAGAGGAACGAGGAGTCTTTGTGGATGACGGTATTGTCACCAACCGTGAACAGGTCCGGGCACGCGGGCACCTGCCGGGAGAAGATCACTACACCTTTGCCGATCTTTGCACCCAGGAGCCGCAGGTACACCACGTAGAGCGGAGACCCGGCAAACAAAACGAGTGGATTTGCCCGAGTCAGTGTCTTCACCGTCCAGAAACGGAGATAGGCCGCGCTCCAAATCCGGATGGTGCCCGGCTTCCACCGCCCAACGAGGACCCATTTGGCGATAATTGGCGTCACGGACAGGACCACGAACATGGCAGCACCGAAACCGACGGAGCGGAGCCACATGTCAGCGGGGCTGGTTCCCGCAGACGTCCATTCGTAGCCAAATACCACCAACCAGGCCGCGTACATCAGGTAACCGAAGAATGCCAGCAATTGGATTGCACCACACATGGCGTAGCGGAAGGAGCTGACCGGGCGCATCGGTGCCGGGAGCACAGCGTCGGTTTCCGGTACGGCGGCGCGGAGGACTGATTCACTGTGCCGGGCTTCCAGACACGCGGCGAGCTGCCGAACCGTCGGGTTCTCATAAATATCCTGCATGGCGGCTGCCGGCAGGGCGGTTTCTTTCCTGATGCGGGCGCAATAGCGCGCCATCAACAACGAGTCGGCACCGAGGTCATTGAAGAAATGGGCATCGGTAGAGACCTTGTCAAGACTCAGCACGGCGCCAAGCTGCACCGCCAGAGTCTCTTCGGCGGCGGTTGTTGGGGGCGTGAAGGACCCGGCGGTCGCCTGACTGATCCTGTGTTCTGGCCGCGGCAGCCGCTTCCTGTCAACCTTGTCACTGGCCATCATGGGAATGGCGTCCAGCTGTTCAAAATAGGCAGGAACCATGTACCCGGGAAGCCTGGTGCGCAGCATCCGGTGGAGGTCGTGGGCGTCAATATCCGCGATGTCCTGGCGTGGCGTGTAGTAGGCGGCGAGTTCCACAGTTCCGGGTTCCCGTTCATAGGTCTGAACCACGGCCTGCGCTATTCCGGGGAGCTGCAGGAGGACGGATTCGATTTCGCTCAGCTCGATGCGGTAGCCGCGTATTTTGACCTGGGTATCGATCCGGCCGAAGTATTCGAGTTGCCCGTCGTCGTTCACCCGTCCGAGATCCCCGGTGCGATAGATCCGGCCGGAGGGATTGTTCTCGATTCCCAGGAAATCCGGGACAAAGGCGCGGTCCGTCAGATCCTGACGGTTTACGTACCCCCGTGCCAGGCCAACCCCTGCCAGGCCGATTTCCCCTGTTTCGCCGCGCGGCAGGACCCGGAGCTCAGCGGGATCCACAATAACCGCCGTGTAGGTGGGCAACGGCACACCTAGGGAGACAGGCAGGTCCGGGTCGAGGACCGACCACGTGGCAGTCACTGTAGCTTCGGTCGGGCCATAGACATTAAGGAATCGACGGCCGGGGCGATGCCAGCGCATGACGAGGTCCTTGGGGCAAGCCTCTCCGGAGACCAGCAGGAACCGCAAATCGGGCAGATCCTCGTCAAGCGTCGCGAGCAGTGTGGGTACACAGCAAAGAGCGGTGATCCGTTTTTCCTGCAGGTACTCCGCGAGCTCGGCACCGAGCATGCTGGAACGTCCCGGCTTAGGCACCAGGGTGGCTCCGACCATCCAGGCAACCCAGATTTCCTCCACCGAAAAGTCAAAAGCGATAGTCATGCCTTGGTACACGCGGTCGGTGGACTGAATGCCGTAGATGTCAGAGGCCACCCGGACAAAAT
Source organism: Arthrobacter sp. ES3-54 (assembly GCF_029504395.1). Lineage (GTDB taxonomy): Bacteria > Actinomycetota > Actinomycetes > Actinomycetales > Micrococcaceae > Arthrobacter. The sequence continues at coordinate 478,157 of NZ_JAQFIF010000001.1, read as the reverse complement.
TGCAGATGCTTGACTGGTCCACTGCCACGCCCTTCGGCCGGCCCGTCGACCCAGAGGTGTAGATGATGTAGGCCAGCTCATCCTTCGTCCCGCCAAGTTCCGCATCGTTGAGCCGATCGGTGTCCTTGGCGTCAATCTGCGCCTGCACCTCATCAACACTCACCGTCACGGCGGCCACTTCAGGGACAAGATCCCTCAAATGTGACAGTGAGAGGATCATGGCCGCATTGGCGTCTTCCACAATGTATTGGAGACGGTCGGGCGGGAACCCCGGGTCAAGGGGAACATAGGCAGCGTGGATCTTCAGCACGGCAAGCATCGCCACGTAGGCGCGCCAGGGCTGGTCAAACAGCAACGCGATGCGGTCACCGGGCCGGGCACCGCACACCAGGAGATGGCGCGCCAGCTGGTTGGCCCGTTCGTCCAGTTCCGTGTAGGTCAGGACGATGTCCCCGGCATCCACGGCAACCTGGGCGGCCAGCCCCTGTTCCCGCAACCGGTCACAGCTGTCCTCAAAAAGTTGGTCCAACCGCTCGCCACGACGCCAGCGCGCCGCCTGATCCGGCGCAGCCGATGTCAGGATGGTTCCCCCCTCCGAACCACCGATCATCGACATTTTTCCGCGCAACTCAGGGGGACTGATGAGGCTGTTGCCGATCCTCGCGGTCTTGCCCATCCTTTAGCTCCTTCGCTAGAAGTGACGTGCCACAGTTCTGTCGTCCTGCGGGACAGGGGTCATATCCTGGCCAGAAATCGCCACCCACGTCTCGACCGGCGGGCCAACGGTGGACATCAGGGGGTCCTCATGACCCACCATCGCGTCCTCGCCCGCCGGGGCCATGCCGAATGCCCGTCGAACAGCCTTCTCGGCGTCAGCGAGCCGGTGGGCGGGCGTGACGGCCCCGACGGAGGTCTCGGATATGTCGAAGAGATCGAGGTCCACGTTGGCGTCCGACAGGGCCTTGAGAAAGGTGCAGAAAATTTCGGGGGAAGAGCGCATACCCAGCCCGGTGATGGACACCCTGCCCACCTCGCTGTCGTGCTGCAAACCCTGAAAACCAATTGTTCCTTTTTCAGCATCCAGCACCGCCATGGCGGTGCCCGCATGGGCTGCCGGGACGATCAGGGCGACGTCGGCACGCTTCGAGCCCGGGCCGGCCGTATTCTGGACAATTGCCTGGACGTGCGCTCCCGAACGCGAGAGGACGTGCAGGATGCGCGCCATGCTGTCCGGCTGGTCAGGAATTCCAACAACTGTGATTTTCGAAGCCGAGTTGACCCCGGCCACGCCGGTCACTTCCGGTTGCTCCCTTGCGGGCTGGAGGACTGGATGACGGTCAAGGCCAGGCAGGATCAACGTCCCAGGCTCCGGCACGAATGAAGACCTCACGTGGATCGGAATACCGAACCGGCGGGCATATTCGACACACCGCAGATGCAGCACTTTGCACCCGGAGGCCGCGAACTCAAGCATTTCCTCGCTCGAGAGAACATCGATCTTTCGCGCTGTCGGGACCACCCGCGGGTCCGCGGTGTAGACGCCGTCGACGTCTGTGTAGATTTCGCAAATATCGGCCCCGAGTGCTGCGGCCAGCGCCACCGCGGTGAGATCCGAGCCGCCGCGACCGAGGGTGGTGACCCTGTTCCGCTTCTGCGTCCTGCCCTGGAATCCTGCCACGATGGGCACTTCACCACGGTTCAAACTATTGCGGACTCGGTCCGGCCTGACATCAGTAATGTGTGCCTTGCCGTGGATGCTGTCGGTAATGAGGCCGGCTGCACTACCGGTAAAGGTGCGGGGCAACTGGCCAAGATCAGCCAGTGCGATCGCCAACAGTGCCGAGGACACAAGTTCGCCGATGCTCAGGAGGGCGTCAAGGTCCACAGCCAGCGGCCGAGCGGAAACTTCCGCTGCAAGGTCGCATAGTTCATCTGTGGTGTCCCCCATGGCGGACACCACCGCTACGACCCGGTAGCCGTTGGTCCGCGTTTTTGCTATCCGCTCGGCTGCCCGGAGAATACCCGCGGCGTCCGCCAGGGATGAACCACCAAATTTTTGTACGATGACACTTCCCGGGCGAATCGCCCGGTCGGTTTCCGCTAGATCACTGTCGTTAAGATCTGTTTCCTTGCGGGTACCCATTTCTCTCCCCGAAATCTACTTCGATTCTTGCAAGCGGTACTGGCCCCTGTGAGCCGTCTCTGCCCTCTGTACGGATCCTCAAATGGTTGATCCCAAGGCCACCGGCTCTCCGGTCACTGTCACTGCGGCTGCAGCGAGAATATCGAGTCCCTTCTGCAGATCTGCGGGGCTGATAGTCAGCGCGGGCATCGTCTTGAGTACCTCACCTTCCGGGCCGGAAGTTTCCACCAGCAGGCCCCGGGCAAACGACTCAGCCGCAATTTTCCCCGCCGTCTGGGAGTCGGGGTAGTAGACACCCGCGAGCAATCCCCTGCCACGGACCGTGGCGCCTTCGACGCCCGCTGCGATCTGAGTAAGCCCCTCGTGCAACTGCGAAACGAGCCCTGCGACCTTCAACTGGAAGCCGCCGTCCTGCCAGTAGTGCTCCAGGGCAGCCGCGCCGGTGACGAACGCCGGGTTGTGCCCCCGGAATGTTCCGTTGTGCTCGCCAGGCTTCCAGATGTCCAACTCGGGTTTGAACAGGGTCAGTGACAAAGGCAGTCCAAAGCCCGAGATGGATTTCGACAGGCAGACGATATCAGGAGTGATGCCTGCCTCCTCAAAACTGAAAAATGTCCCGGTGCGTCCGCATCCGGCCTGAACGTCATCAACGATGAGCAGGATGTCGTGCTGGCGGCAGAGCTCCGCAAGGCCGCGTAGCCAGTCCGCCCGGGCGGCCCTGAGTCCACCCTCGCCCTGGACAGTTTCCACGATCACCGCAGCGGGCTTGTCGAGTCCTGAGCCTCGGTCCTCCAAGGCCTGCCGGAACCACAGAAAGTCCGGTACCTGACCGTTGAAAAAGCCGTCATAGGGCATGCTGGAGGTGTTCGTCAGGGGAACGCCGGCTCCCTGCCGTTTCATTGAATTGCCCGTAACGGACAGTGAGCCCAGGGTCATCCCGTGAAATGCATTGGTGAAGCTCACCACATGCTGCCTGCCGGTGACCTTGCGTGCGAGCTTCAGGGCCGCCTCCACGGAGTTCGTTCCCGTCGGACCGGGGAACATGACTTTGTAGTCCAAATTCCGCGGTTTGAGGATCAACTCCCGGAACGTTTCCAGGAAGCGCCGCTTGGCGGGCGTCTTCATGTCGAGCGAATGGACGATTGAGCCCGAGAGGAGGTAGTCCACCAGCGGCCGCAACAGTACCGGGTTGTTGTGCCCGTAGTTCAGCGCCCCGGCACCGGAAAAGAAATCCAGATATTCTCTGCCGTCTTCGCTGTAGAGGCAGCTGCCGGCCGCGCGATCAAACACGGTGTCCCAGCTGCGGCAGTAGCTGCGAACCTCAGACTCCAAACTTTCGAAGATATCCATCTGTCGATGCCCCGTACTTCCGACTAGCGAAGTTTCCTGAGCGTAAACACAGCCCAGGCTTTCTAGATGACGGGCACGGAAAGGAGACAGCGCAGCATCTCTGGCGCACTGACCGTTGGTATAACGGGCCCGTATTTTATTCACGTATGGAGGTTTCCTGTACGTGAACTGGGCAGATCACTTGCGCTGCCCGACTGCTTATTCGTTTCTTATCGTAATCTCAGCAATCTCACAGCACCTGAGTAGCGGGTACCTGTTTTTTCCTCTGAAATGGCTGATTAACTACCCGAATCAGAGAAGGTCCAACGCCTCTGGCGGCGCCTGCTACTTGGAAAAAAGCGCCGGCGCCGGGGCACCCGTTGAACGTGGACGCCGACGGCCTGAACGCCCGACTCGCAGAGGCCCTGGCCGCCCGGCTTGGGGCCGACTTGGGGCCGAATGGGACGGCCAGGGACGGGGCGGATGGGAGCAGTCCTTTAGCCGGCCTTGCCCATCGCGTAGGCCACGGTGGCGTACGCCAGGGCGCCCGACATTTCCTGGAGCAGTTCCGGGTTGGTGTTGGCGATTGTGTCGCAGGCCTCGTGGTAACAGGGATCGAGGACCTTGCCGGCCGCCCCGCCAAAGGACTGCGCCTGGGCCTGGGACTTCTTCTCCACATCGCCGGTGAACAGCCCGCCGCCGGGAATGCCGGCAGAGAGGAAGGCGTCGTAGTCGGAGCCGCCGTCAAAGGGCGTGGGCTCGGCGGGCAGGGCGTTCTCCTGGAAGTAGCGGAACAGGATGTCCTCGATCGCCTTGGACCCGGCCGGGCCGGCGTGGCCGAAATCCGATCCGTCCCCGTCATGGACGGACCGCACGCCGTTGGGCGAGGCCGCCATGTCCACGTTCAGATTCGCCGCGGTCTGGCCGATCTCGGCCTGGCTCAGTTCATCGACGTAGTGCTGGGACCCGTACAGCCCGTCCTCTTCGCCGCCCCAGAACGCGAACCGGACCCGGTTGGCCGGGGTGATCCCGGACTCCTTCATCCACCGCGCGGTCTCCAGGACCGCGGCCACGCCGCTGGCGTTGTCGTTGATGCCCGGGCCCTCCTCCACGGAGTCCAGGTGCGCGCCCACCACCACGGTGTGCCCGGCCCCGCCGCCGGTGTCGGCGAGGATGTTGAAGGACTCCACCCGCGCCTTGCCCCGGCCATCACGCCGAAAGGAGAACGTCTGCCGCACCGGTTCATACCCTGCCGCGCGCAGCTGCTCCTCGACGTACCGGGCCGATTCCTCATATCCGGAGGTCCCGGCGGCCCGGTTTCCGCCATTGGCGTCGGCCACGCGCTGCAGCGCCTGCATGTGCCCCACCATGTCCCGGGACTTGAAATCCTCCAGCACGGTACGCGCGTCAACAGTGCTCACAGGATCCAACCGCGACGCAGTACATCCCGAAAGCAGGAGACTGATCGCCACCACGACGGCCGCGGCCGCCGCTCTTCCCCGTCTGTGCAATCGCTTACCCGTCACGGTATGAACATACTTTGTCAGTAGTCGAGGAGGAAGGGTCCGGCTAGTGCGACCCGGCCGGGAGGCGTGGGACGGCGGCGGGGTCGGAGAAGGCCAGCCGGGGCACCAGCACCAGGGCGGCAGCCGCGGCCAGTCCGGTAACCCCGCAAATGGTCCATACGGTGAGGTAGCCAGCGAGCGGCGCCGCGGTCTGCCCGGAGTCCCCCACGCTGGCCCCGGCGTCGGCCAGGACGTGGCTCAGCAGGGCGATGGCGAACACCGCGGACGCGAAGGCCCCGCCGATGGTCTTGGTGGTGTTGGTCAGGCCCATGGCCATCGCGGTGCGGTTGAGGGGCGCCGCCGCAGCGGCCGCCGAAGGCAGCGCCGCGACGAGGGCTCCGGAGCCGACGCCGGCGATCGCCATGTTGGCCAGGGCCTCGGCGAGGCTGTCATGGAAGGGCAGGAACAGCAGGTAGCCCAGGCCCACGAGTGCGGCGGCGCCCACGAGCGTCCAGCGCGGCGTGAGCCGGCCGGTCACCAACGGGTACAGCAGGGCGCCGACGAGCAGCGCCAGCACGTAGACGCCGATGATGATGGACACCTGCCCGGCGCGCAGGCCCAGGCCGTAGCCGTGCAGCGCGGGGTCGGTCCGGGCGAAGGTGGACAGCGGAGCCTGGGCGCCCAGAACCGAGACGCCAAAGAGTCCGGCGGTCAGCTGGACCGGCCACATGGACTTGCCGCGCAGCATCCTGATGTCCACGAGCGGATCTGCCACGCGCAGCTCGAACCGCGCGAACGGGATGAAGACCAGGATCCCGGCTCCCACCAGCGCCCACGGCCACCACGCGCCGGCTCCGTTGAGGCGCATGAAGGTCAGCCCCGAGGTGATGAGCAGCAGTCCGACGGCGAGCAGCGTGAAGCCGCGGGTGTCCACGCGTCCGCCGCTGCGCTCAAGGGACTCCGGCACGCCGAACCGGATGGCGAACCAGCACGCGGACACGGCCACCGCCGGAACCAGGAGCACCAGCTGCAGCTGCCCGGGGAACATTTCCACGAGCGCGCCGGCCGCGAGCGCTCCGGCGATGACACCGGCCTCCAGAGCCCCGACCAGAACACCGGCGGCCCGGCGAGTGCGGGCGGCGCCGTCGGGCATTTGATGGACGCGGCTGAAGATCAGGGCGATTTCCAGCGGCAGCCAGACCACGTAGAAGCCCTGGAACGACCACGCGGCCAGGAAGGTCCAGAAGTCCGGGGCGAGCGCGACGCCCCAGGATGCCGCGGCGGTGACCAGCGTGGAAGCCAGCAGGATTTTCCGGTGGCCGTATATGTCCCCAAGCTTGGCCAGCACCGGCACGGCGAGGGCACTGACCATGAGCTGCGCGGCCTCAAACCAGTTGACGTCGGCGTCGTGGATCCCCAGGTGACGGGCGATATCGGTGAGGATGGGCGTGTAGTAGCCCTGCAGGATTCCGCTGGTGAGCTCTACCAGACACAGAAAAGCTACGACACGTCGCAAAGGAGGCCTTCCGGGCGGGCAGGCATCTCATGACCGGCCGATTGATTGCATCCTAGGCCCGCGCTCCCCCGCACGCGGGAAACCCGGCCGGAACGGTGCGGGAATATTCATCCGCCCCGGACGTTATACCCGTCGATAGATGCAAATGCATGTAAATCGGTTATAGTAGAAGCAGTTCCCGGATCACCCCGGCCACGGAAAGGCACATCATGCAGATCGGCGTATTCAGCGTCAGCGACATCACCACCGACCCCACCACGGGACGCACCCCGACGGAGCACGAGCGCATCAAGGCGTCCGTGGCGATCGCCAAGAAGGTCGAAGAGATCGGCATGGACGTCTATGCCCTGGGCGAGCACCATAACCGGCCGTTCTTCTCCTCCTCCCCCACCACCACGCTCGCGTACATCGCGGCCCAGACCGAGCGCATCATCCTTTCCACGGCCACCACGCTGATCACCACCAATGATCCGGTGAAGATCGCCGAGGACTTCGCGATGCTCCAGCACCTCGCAGACGGACGCGTCGACCTGGTCCTGGGCCGGGGCAACACCGCCCCCGTCTACCCCTGGTTCGGCAAGAACATCCAGGACGGGATCGAACTCGCGATCGAGAACTACTCCCTGCTGCGCCGCCTTTGGGACGAGGACACCGTCAACTGGTCCGGCAAGCACCGCACCCCGCTGCAGAACTTCACCTCCACCCCCCGCCCGCTCGACGGCGTCGCCCCCTTCGTGTGGCATGGTTCGATCCGCACGCCGCAGATCGCCGAAGTGGCGGCATACTACGGTGACGGTTTCTTCGCCAACAACATCTTCTGGCCCAAGGAGCACTACCAGCAGCTGATCGGCCTCTACCGCGAACGCTATGAGCACTACGGCCACGGCAAGGCGGACCAGGCCATTGTGGGCCTCGGCGGCCAGTTCTTCATGCGAAAGAATTCCCAGGACGCCGTCAAGGAGTTCCGCCCCTACTTCGACAACGCCCCGGTGTATGGCCACGGCCCCTCGCTGGAGGACTTCACGTCCCAGACCCCGCTGACGGTGGGCAGCCCGCAGGAAGTGATCGAAAAGACCCTGACGTTCCGGGAGTACTTCGGCGACTACCAGCGCCAGCTCTTCTTGATTGACCACGCCGGCCTGCCGCTGAAGACCGTCCTGGAACAGCTGGATCTGTTCGGCGAAGAAGTGCTGCCGGTGCTGCGCAAGGAATATGCCGCGCTCAAGCCCGCACATGTCCCCGAACCGCCGACGCACGCCGGCCGGGTGGCCGCCGCACTGGCAGCGGGCACCGTGGACGCCGCGGCAGAGTCCAACCAGGACGCGTAATGTCCGCCAAGACCACAGAATCGCCGGTACGCCTGGCCGCGGAAACCTGGGAATCCCTGTTCCGGGCCCAGGTGGCGGTGATGCGCAAGCTGCAGGCGGCGCCGGCGTTCAAAGCCCTGGCGCTCAATGAGTACGACGTCCTGTTCACGCTCTCGCGCTGCCCCTCCGGGTGGCTGCGCCTGAACGAGCTCAACGACAACGTCCTGCTGAGCCAGTCCAGCCTCAGCCGGCTGGTGGAGCGGCTCGAGAAGCGCGGACTGGTCGAACGGACACCGGCACCCGATGACGGCCGCGGGATCCTCATCCGGCTCACCGATGACGGACGGGACCTGCAGAAGCAGATCGGCCGGGAACACGTGCGCGACATTGCCGCCCTCGTGGGCCCGGCCCTCTCCGCCGCCGAACAGCAGGAGCTGCTGCGGCTGACCGAGAAGCTCCGCGCCTCGGTCGCCGTGCGCTAGGCCTGCCTACTGGATGGCGACGAGCTTCGCCGGGTCTTCCAGCGGCAGCTCATCGACGACGGCGGTGACGCTGAGTTCCTTCAGGGACAGGCTGCCGCCCACGGTGGACAGGAAGGCGGTGTCCGAGGAATCCCGCCCGGCCGTGATCCGCAGCATGCTCTCCCGCGGCGCCAGCCCCGTCGGATCGATGACATGCCACGCGCCGTTGATGTGCGCTTCGGCCACGGCGTGGAAGTCCATCGGGGTCAGGCCCGGGGCGTAGACGGCGGCCAGCCGGGCCGGCACATTCTTGGAACGCAGCAGGGCAATGGCGAGGTGGGCAAAGTCGCGGCAAACGCCGCGGCGGTGCAGCAGGGTTTCGACGGCGCCGTCGGTCCCCCGGGAGGATCCGCTGACATAGCGCAGTTCGCTGAAGACCCAGTTGCGGATGGCGTTTAGCAGCTCTTCGCCCTGAAGCCCGCCGAATTCGGCATAGGCAGTCGGCAGCAGCCGGTCCGACTCCGCGTAGCGGCTGGGCCGGACATAGCGGATCAGTTCCATGAGCCCCGGTTCCTCGGGCCGGGCAAAGCCTGTGACGGTGGCCGAATACTCAACCAGCACTTCGGTGGGTTCGGCGAATTCCATGTAGTGGAAGCGCCCGCCGTGATGGTCCGAGAGTTCGGTCAGCGGCACGTCCTCGCCTCCCGCGGTCACCGTGAGCGATTCTTGGACCGAGCCGTACCCGGCGTTCCGGGCCACGGCCACGGCGAGAGCCACCTTGGTTTCGGCAACGGTCTTGAAGGCCAGGCGGGCGGCTACGGCGCGTTCCATGTATCTCCGGGATGTGAGGTAGGTGCGGGGAAGTCGCCGTCAACGGCCCGGGGATGTGCGGGTGGGCGGGACTAGTTTTTGATCTTCAGAGACATTAGCATCCGCTGGACGTCGGCGAATTCGGACCCCTCGTTGACGTACTTGGCAGCCTGGTCGAGAGTGTCAAACGCCTTTGCGGGGGCGACCTTCCGGTCCGGCGCCAAGGTCTTCAGCACCGTCAGGTCCCCAAACGAAAAGTCCCCCTTGCCGGCCGGGCCACGGACCACATTCTGCAACGCGCAACTCTTGCCGCCGGCGCCGCCCACCACGTTGGTGATGCCGTAGGAGCCGAAGTACTTGTAGCCCTGGATGACCCGGAACACCACGTGCGGGTCAATGGTTCCCTCGCCGCCGGCGTGGGGCAGGTCAACAGGCACGCTGCTGACCACGACGTAGTCCCGTGCGGCGCCGCCCGGGCAGGCCGGCGCAGGCTGCGGGGGCAGGCCGGTCTGCAAGGTGGCCAGATAAGCGCCTTTGGCGTCTTTGACGATGATCTTCAGCGCCCCCGGCAGCGTACCCGGGTCGGGAGCAACGGACTGGACAATCCAGTCCCGCGGCACTTCAAAGCTGACCGTCTTCGTCGGATCGGTAAAGACTTTCCAGGCCGCCGTGCTCGAGCCCGGGGCGGCGGAAGCGCTGGCCGACGACGCCGGAGCGGTGGTGGCCGTCGACGTCATACTCTCCGTCGCGCTACTGCCGGCTGTCCACACCGGACTCCCCTTGCCGCCGCTGCTGCAGCCCGTAAGGGCTGCCGCCGCGACCGCGAACGCCGCGCCGGTGCGCAGCACAGCGCTCCGGATTCCGGCGGTGCCTGGTCCTCGGGGTGGGGCCGTCCCAGTCATGATGCCAGCGTAGCCGGGGCGCCGCATGACTCAGAGTTTCCGCATCAGTGTTTCGTAGAAGCGGACCCCTTGGTCCAGCGTCTCAAGGGAAATTTTCTCGTCCACGGCGTGGATGGAGCCGCGGGCCCGGACGTCCATGAAGAACGGCGCGAACCGGTACACGGCGCCGCAGATCCCGGTGAAGCGGCGCGAGTCCGTGCCGCCCATCATGATGTACGGCGTGATGATTGCTTCGGGGAAGACCTGCCCGATGCAGTCCGCCAGCAGTTCCCACTGGGTCCCGGAGGACGGCGAGACCGGGGACGGGTCGTTGCCCTCCACGATGCGCAGTTCGATTTTCGGGTCGCGGATGATTTTCCGCAGGTGTGCCACGGTGCCCTCGACGGTCTCCCCCACCGCCACCCTGATGTTGGCGTTCGCCTTGGCCGTGGCGGCGAGGACGTTCGCCCCGGAGCTGCCTTCGAGGGTGGTGATGGCCACGGTGGTTCGGGTCATCGCGTTGGTCTCGTTGCCGAGCCGGCCAAAGAGCCAGGTGATCGGTGCCCGGAGCAGTGCCACGTTGGCGAACACCGCCCGCAGCGGCGGGGGCGTGTGCGGGCCGAAGCGGCGCAGCATCTCCGCGGTCACCTCCGGCAGCGACTGCGGGAACGGGTTGCGCTCGATCCGGGTGATGGCGCGGGCCAGCCGCGCCGTCGCCCCCATCCGCGGCGGCGTGGAGGCGTGTCCCCCCGGGTCCCGGGTCAGCAGCTCCACGTCCAGGATTCCCTTTTCGGCCACGCCGACGACGGCGGCCGGCCGGCTCACCCCCGGAAAGGCACCGCCCGCCACGGCACCGCCCTCGTCCAGCACGAGCCAGGGCTGCACGCCGCGGTCGGCCAGCAGATCTGCGGCAGCGGCCGCGCTGTTGCCGGCTGTCTCCTCGTTGTTGCCGAACGAGAAGTAGAGGTCATGCGCGGGGGCATACCCGGCCCGGAGCAGGCTCTCGGCCGCCTCCAGGATCGCCACGAGCTGGCCCTTGTCATCGAGTGTCCCGCGACCCCACAGGAATGTGCCGTCGTTGTGGCCGGAGAACGGTGCCTGCGACCACTGCCCCGGGTCGGTCGCCGGAACGACGTCGTAGTGCGCCATCAGCACCGACGCGCGCTGCGCAGCCGCTGGGTCCTCCGCCAAGGCGCTGCCGGGCCAGCGGTACAGGAGGGCATGGCCGTTGACCCGCTCCAGTTCCAGCGCGGCATGGACCGCCGGGTACAGCCGGGGCAGTGCGGCGATGAAGGCCTCGAACTGGTCTGTCTCCACGCTGGCCTCCGCCGGGGAGGAACCCCCGGCTCGGCGTGAGTCCCCGGCTCGACGGGACACAGTCCGGTACGTCACGAGCTCCGCCAGCGACGCCGCCGCGCGCCCTGCGCTGCCCGGCGCGCGCCCTGCGCTGCCCGGCGCGTTCCCGGGGCTGCCGGGCGCGTCCCCGACGCTCTTGAGGTTGGTGCTGGCGGCCGCGTTCTCCAGGGGGTTGCGCATGGGCGAAAGTCTATGGCCGGACGGCCCGCCGGAACGGGTCATCCGGCGCGCGGGTCCGGCCCGGAACCTGGGGCACAAATTCCGGCGCACAAATTTTGGCCTCGCGAAAGCGGATACGCTGGGGGCATGGCCGAACATGACTTTGACGGAACGCACTTTGGGGACCAGGGCGACGTGGCAGGCATGTCGGCGCTCGATATCGCGGACTGGCGGCTGCGGACCTTTGCCCTCTATGCCACCACGCGGAAAATTGCCGCGGACAGCCCGGCAGAGGCCCATTCCTACTGGCGCCAGGAGCGGGACCGCATGTTCGGCACGCACCCGGCCTCGGCGCTGACGGCCGAGGCCAAGGCCAGCTTCGGCGGCCTGAAGACGGCGGACTACGATCCGATCTACCGTTTCCACGTCCCCCTGACCCTCGAGGGCGCCGGGCGGGAGATGAATGTGGAGACCGGGACTGACGGACTGGTCCATTTTGTGCGGCTGGGCACCTTTGACCTTCCCGAGATGGGACAGCTCGCGGTCTGGAAACTCAGGGGCTACGGCGGCGGCATCTTCGTGCCGTTCCGCGACGCCACCGCCGGCCAGCCCGGCGGCAGCTACGGCGCCGGACGCTACCTCCTGGACACCATCAAGGGCGCTTTCCACGGCGTGCGGGGGTCCGGGCCCCAGGCCGAATTCATCCTGGACTTCAATTTCGCCTACAACCCCTCCTGCGCCTACAACGAAGCCTGGGCATGTCCCCTTGCCGGCCCGGCGAACCGACTGGCCGTGGAAATCCCCGTGGGCGAGCTGTACTGAGCGGATGGAGTCCCAGCTCGAACGGCAGGCTCCTGCCGCCGCCGTCGTCCGCGGGCAGACCTCCCGCCGCCACCGCGGAATCCTCCGCTACCCCGTGGTCAGGCAGCTCATCCGGTTCACCGGCGTCGGGATTGTCTGCACCCTGACATCCTTGGCCTTGTACGCCCTTTCCCGGCCCTGGCTCGGGGCCCAGCCGGCCAACGCGGCGGCCCTGATCCTGACATCGTTCATGAACACCGCCCTCAACCGGCGCCTGACGTTCAAGATCACCGAAACTCGCCGGATGAAGCGGGACCATCTCAACGGCCTGATCGTGATCCTCGTCGCGCTGCTGATCACCGGCGGCAGCCTGGCCGTCTTGCACTGGGTCAACCCCGATGCCACCGTGGCCGAGGAGTTGTGGACCACCACCCTCTCCGGCTTCGCCGCCACTGCCGTGCGGTTCACGATGCTGCGGCACTGGATCTTCCGCCGCGCCCGCCACCGCTAGCCGCAACCCCGCCCGGAGCCCCAACCCCGGGTTGCGCTATCAGTTGATGCTGCTACCGGTGCTTGTGATGTCTCACGTCATCGTTGACACTTCATATCTCAACTGATCGTGGACGGTTTATGTCTCAGGACTTCGTGGACGGTTGGTTGGTGGGGCCGTTGCGGCCGATGTAGACGGTTCCTTTGGGCGGGCGTGGGTGGCGGGTGATTTCGGTTCCGCGGGCGTCGAAGAACATGATGGTTTCGTCGTCGTAGAGGACGTGGATCTGTTCTCCTGCGTGGTTCGTTCCGATGTAGAAGTGCATGCCGATGACGGTGACTTCGCCGCCGCCCCACTTTTCGTTGCACGCTCTGGCGTGGTGTTGGTTTGCGGGTTTCGGGGGTCGGGGGATCGGGCGGCAGGGCTGTCGCGGTGGCGTTCCAGGCCTCGGCCGGGGTCGTGCCGGGCGGCAGCGCCTGGTGTTCACGCTCGGTGTTGTAGTACGTGTCGAAGACATCGACGTGGGCCTGTAGTTCGGCGATGGTTCCGGCTTGGGGATGGCGGTTCAGGTAGGTGTGCAGGGTCCGGTGGAAGCGTTCGTTCTTGCCCTGGGTGGTGGGTTTGTAGGGTTTGCCGGTGATCGGCACGACGCCGAGGGTTTTGAGGTATTCCACCAGGGCTCCGGTGCGGCCCCTCCGGGTGGGATTGAACGCTGCCCCGTTGTCCGAGAGGAATTTTTGGGGCACTCCGTGGCGATCGATGGCCATTCGCACTACCCGGATGGCCGCCTCGGATTTCTCTGCGTCCGCGACCAGAGATGCCAGTGCCAGACGGGAATGATCATCGATGAGCTGGAAAATGGCCACCCTGGCTCCGCCGGCCAGCAGCCACTGCGTGGAGTCGATCTGCCAGCAGCCGTTGGGTTCCGGATAGACGAATCTTTGGTAGGCGCTGCGGGGTTTCTTCCTCGGTTCCGGGACCACGACTCCCGCCCGGGTAAAGATCCGGGCCAAGGTGGCACGTGATGGCGGTTGGACCCCCTGGCGTCGCAGTTTGGCGGCGACGCTCAGGGGTCCGTGGTCATAGCCGAGGCTCCTGAGGGACTCCCGGGTCGCGAGAGCCAGCTCCGCCAATGAGGTATCGACCTTAGCAGGGCTGGTCGTCGGCCTGGTCGAGGCCGTTTCCATGGCTTTGACCGGCCCAACGGCGGCAGCCGTGGCCCGGATCTTGTAAAACCAGGCCCGGGACACTTTATGACGTTGGCAGAACTGTGTAACCGCACCCCTCTCGGCGTCGTCAGGCCATGTCGCCACCAAATGCCGGATCTTGATATCGGGGTGCATTTTGCTCATGCCCCGAGCAAAACCGGTCCGAGTGTCCACGATGTCCTGAGACACACTGTCCACGATGTCTTGCGACAGAAATGTCCATTAAGTCATGAGACTCAACAGCTGCTACCGGTGCTCGTTAAGGACATTTAGTGATAGCTCAACCGGTGGTTGGGGTGCCCAGGGAGCGGACGCTGCCGACGGCGGTGCGGACCGCGGCCGCCGCCTCCTGCAACTGCGCTGCCGTGACGGTCGAGTCGAAGCTGAACCGCACCGCCGTCTGGGCGGCCTCGGGCTCGATGCCCATGGCCAGCAGCACGGGCGAGGGCGCATCCGAGCCGGCCGCACACGCGGAACCGCTGGAGCAGATGATGCCCTGGCGTTCGAGTTCCAGCAGCACGGACTCGCCGCTGGTGCCCGGGAAGCAGAAGGAGGCCACCGAGGGCAGCCGCTCGGTGGGGTGCCCGGTGAGCAACGCGCCCGGAACACCGGCCAGCACAGCGTCAATGAACCCGTCGCGGAGGGCAGCGACGCGCCCGGCCGGTTCCCGGGGCAGTGTGAGGGCCGTCGCCAGCGCCACGGCCCCGGCGACGTTTTCCGTTCCCGAGCGGCGGCCGCGCTCCTGCCCGCCGCCGTGGACCAGCGGTTCAACCCGGAGCCGTCCGCGCACAAACAGCGCGCCGCTGCCCTTGGGGGCGCCCAGCTTGTGGCCGGAAATGCTCAGCGCGTCCACGCCCAGTGCGCCGGTGTCCAGCGGCAGCCAGCCGGCGGCCTGGACGGCGTCGGTGTGGAACGGGACTGCGTGGGCGCGGGCCAGCTCCGCGAGCCGGGCGATGGGCTGGACCGTGCCGACCTCGTTGTTGGCGTACATGATGCTGACCAGGGCCGTCCGGGGCTGCAGCGCCGCAGCTAGGGCCTCTTCCGTCACCTGCCCGAAGCGGTCCACGGGAATCACGTCAACCGCGAAGCCGTGGACCCGTTCCAGGTACCTGGCGGATTCTTCCACGGCAGGATGTTCGACGGCGCTGATCGCCACCCGGTCCAGGCTCGGATCGGCGGCGCGGCGGGCCAGGGCGATGCCCTTGACGGCGAGGTTGTCCGCTTCCGTGCCGCCGGAGGTGAAGACGACTTCCCCGGGGCGGCAGCCCAGGGCCTTGGCGGTTGCGGCACGGGCCCCGGCGAGCGCCGTGGCGGCCGCCTCCCCCAGGGAGTGATGGCTTGACGGGTTGCCGAACTCGCCCGTGAGGTAGGGCCACATGGCCTCCAGCACCTCGCGGCGCACCGGGGTGGTGGCAGCGGCGTCGAGGAAGATCACGGTGCGCCTCAGCCGGCCGTCTGTTCCGGGGCAAAAACGGGCCCGGCACCGGGCTCGACATCAAGCTCAATGTCCAGGCCGAGGTCCAGGGCCGTGACGCTGTGCGTCAGGGCCCCGATCGAGATGACGTCCACTCCCGTGGCCGCGACGTCCGTCACGGTGGCGAGATTGACGTTGCCGCTGGCCTCGACCCGGGCCCGGCCCCCCACCAGCTCGACGCCGGCCGCCAGCTCGGCGAAGGAGAAGTTGTCCAGCATGATGGTGTCAACCCCGGCGGCAAGAACCGGCTCAATCTGCTCCATGGTGTCAACTTCCACCTCGAAGTGTGTTGTGTGGCCAAGCTGGGCCTTGGCGCCGCGCAGCACCTCGGTCAGCTTGGCCGGATCACCGCCGGTGAGAACGGCCAGGTGGTTGTCCTTGGCCAGGACTGCGTCGGACAGGCTGAAACGGTGGTTGGCGCCGCCGCCGCAGCGTACGGCATAGCGTTCCAGCACCCGCAGCCCCGGCGTCGTCTTCCGGGTATCGGTGATCCGCGCCCCGGTGCCGTCCACGAGCGCCACGAACTCGGCGGTCTTGGTGGCGATGGCGCTCATCCGCTGAACCAGGTTCAGGCCGACGCGTTCGGCCAGCAGGACGGCGCGGGCGTTCCCGGTGACCCGGGCCAGGGCGGTTCCGGCAGTGAAGGCCGCACCGTCGTTGACCAGCAGTTCGACGACGGCGCCCGGGTCGGTCAGCTTCATCGCCGCGGCGAAGACCTCCCCGCCGCTCAGCACGCCGGGAACGCGCGCATTGAGCACCGCCGTCGCCCGCGCCTGCGCGGGGATGAGCACCTGCGAGGTGATGTCCCCGTACGGGGCGTCCTCCTGCAGCGCCGTGCGGAGGACGGCCAGGACGGCGGCCTCCGGCAGGCTCCCGGCGAGCGCCGGCTGTGCGGTGGGGCGTGCAGCGGTTCCGGTGGCTGCAGTGGCAGCGGGTGCTGTCATGACGAGATCCTTTGCTTGGGACGGGATGCGGAGGCATGCCGGGGGCCGGACTTACCGGCCATCGATGTGGAGCGTGCAGGGGCAACCAGCACCGCGGGGTGCGCGACTCCAGCCGTGCTGTCTGCCCGGTAGTGGGCGCCGACGGAGTGCGTGCGCTGCCTTGCCGCCGCCACGAGGAGTTCCGCAGCCAGCAGCAGGTTCCGGTCCTCGTGGGAGGCCTGGTCCAGCCCGGCGCGGACCCCTGCTTCAAAGTCGCTGGCTTCAAGGTCAGCCGCTTCACAGTTAGCGGCTTCAATGTCAGCCGCTTCAAGGTCGGCGGCCCACTGCGCCAGCTGGAACGCGGCGGCGTCGAGGTCGGTGCCCGTGCGCGTGACTCCGGCAGCCGCGGTCATGAGCCTTCCCAGGGCCGCGCGGCTAAAAGGAACCTCCGTGGCCCAGGGGGCGGCTGTCCTTGGGGAAACGGCTGCTGCGGCCGGGACGCGGCTGCCGGGATGGACGTCCTCGCGTGCCGGCGAGAGCCAGGCCGTGTCCGGCACGGGCGCGCGCAGGAAGTCCTCGACCGCGCGGCGGCCGAACACGAGGCCCTCCAGCAGCGAGTTGCTCGCCAGCCGGTTTGCCCCCTGCGCGCCCGTGCGGGCGACCTCGCCGGCGGCGTACAGGCCGGGAACGGACGTGCGGCCCCGCAGGTCGGTGCACACGCCGCCCATCCAATAGTGCGCGGCCGGGGACACAGGTACCGTCTCTGCGGTCCAGTCGTAGCCGGCGGCGAGGGTGGCCGCCGTGATGGTCGGGAACCGCCGGGCCAGGAAGCCCGCGCCCCGGTCTGCCTCGATGCCACGGGCGTCCAGATAGACCGGGCTGTCCGGCGCGGCCCCGGTGGCGGCCAGGTGCAGCGCGATGCTGCGGGAGACGACGTCGCGGGGGGCCAGCTCGGCATCGGGGTGGTAGTCCGGCATGAAGCGGTACCCCGCGGAATCCAGCAGCACCGCCCCCTCGCCGCGGACCGCTTCGGAGATGAGCAGGGCTGGCGGCCCGCCCGGGACCTCCTCGGCGGCAAGGGTGGTGGGGTGGAACTGGAAGAACTCGAGGTCCCGCACCGCGGCGCCGGCACGCCAGGCCAGGGCCAGCCCGTCGGCCGTCGCGACGGAGGGATTGCTGGTGCGGGCAAAGAGTCGGCCGGCACCGCCGGTGGCGAGTAGGACGGCGTCGGCCGCCAGCTGCTGGGGCCGGCCGCCGGCCAGGTAGGCCACGCCGGTGACCCGGGCCGGCGTCGGGGGCTCGCTGCCTGGCTGTGACAGTGCATTCGACAGAGATTCCGGCAGGACTTCCGATTCGGTCAGGAGGTTGGTGACGAAGGCGCTGGTCTCCACCCGGAGCCGGCCGTGGACAGCACGGTCCAGGACCGCGCGTTCCAGGACGGCGGCGACGAGCCCGCGGGCGATGCAGGCGCCCGTCGCGTCGCCGCCGGCGTGCAGGATGCGCGGCGCCGAATGCGCCGCTTCCAGGCCCAGGGCCGGTCCGCCGTCGGGACCGGCGTCGAAATGCACGCCGTAGCGGCCCAGGCCGGTGATGTCCCGGACGGCCTCGGTGCACAGGACGCGGACTGCCTCGACGTCGTTCAGCCCGGCACCGGCGGCGAGCGTGTCCGCGATGTGCGCTGCCACGGAGTCCCCGGGGGCGGCATCCTCCGGTGCCAGCACGGCGGAGACGCCGCCCTGGGCGTAGAAGGTGTTGCTCTGCTCCAGCGTCCCCTTGCTCACGAGGACCACCTCGATGTCACGGCCGCCGGCGGTGGCGGCCTCGGTGGCGAGCAGCGCGGCGTAGAGCCCCGCAACCCCGCTGCCGACAATCACGAGCCGCCTGGTCACGGCCGCGCCGCCAGCATGCGTTCCAGCGCCACTTTTGCCGGGGCGGCAACGTCCTCGTCCACGGTGATGCGGTTGAGCACCTCGCCGCGGACGAGCGCTTCCAGGACCCAGGCAAGGTAGCCGGGGTGGATGCGGTACATGGTGGAACAGGGGCAGATGACCGGGTCCAGGCAGAAGATGGTGTGCTGCGGGTATTCCGCGGCGAGGCGGTTCACCATGTTGATCTCGGTGCCGATCGCAAACGTGGTGGGTTCCGTGGCCGCGGCGATGGCCTTCTTGATGAAGTCGGTGGACCCGGCGGAATCGGCGGCATCCACCACCTCCATGGGGCATTCCGGGTGCACGATCACCTGCACGCCGGGGAACTCGGCGCGGGCCTTCTCGATCTGGCCCACGTTGAAGCGCTTGTGGACCGAGCAGAAGCCGTGCCAGAGGATCACCCGGGAATCGAGCAGCGTCTGTTCGTCGTTGCCGCCGAGGTCCTTGCGCGGGTTCCACATCGGCATATGCTCCAGCGGCACTCCCATGGCCTTGGCCGTGTTGCGGCCCAGGTGCTGGTCCGGGAAGAACAGCACCCGCTGGCCGCGCTCAAACGCCCACTCCAGCACCGTCGCGGCGTTCGAGGAGGTGCAGACGATCCCGCCGCGCTCGCCGCAGAAGCCCTTCAGGGCTGCGGAGGAGTTCATGTAGGTGACCGGGATGACCGGGACCCGGCCGTCGGCGTCGGGCTCCGTGCCGAAGACTTCCTCGAGCTGTTCCCAGCACTCGGTGACGGAGTCGATGTCCGCCATGTCCGCCATGGAGCAACCCGCGGCGAGGTTGGGCAGGATCACGGCCTGGTCCGGCCGGGACAGGATGTCCGCGGTCTCGGCCATGAAGTGCACGCCGCAGAAGATGATGGCTTCGGCGTCCGGCCGGGTCAGGGCCGCATTGGCGAGCTGGAAGGAATCGCCCACGAAGTCGGCGTATTCGATCACTTCGTCGCGCTGGTAGAAGTGTCCCAGCACGACGGCGCGGTCCCCCAGTGCCGCTTTGGCGGCGCGGATCCGGGCGTCGAGTTCGGCGTCGCTGGCGAGCTTGTACTCCTCCGGCAGCCGGCCCTGCCGGGGAGTCGAGACCGGTGCGACGTCGGCGGAGGAGGCGCCCGGTCCGTAGGCGGGCACTCCGGCGAGGGCCTCGGCGAGGTCGTAGTCCCAGGGCCCGCGGGCCAGCGCAGGGCTGCAGGTGGAGGCGGCCGCGGCCCCCGTCATGGTGGTGGCCTGCTCGCGCGTGATCAGCTGGATTGCCGCGTTGACGCTGCTCATGGTGTGCTCCTGTTGTCTGGGTCAAGGCCTGGGCGGCCGGTAAAGCGGTAAAGGCGTGGCGGGCGGTGCTTGCCGCCCTGCAGGTACTGATCGGTTTCTTCGATTTCCGGCGTGGCCTTGACCTGCCGGCGGAAGTTGGCGGGATCGAGTTCGCGGTCCAGGACGGCCTCGTAGACTTCCCGGACCTGGGCGAGGGTGAAGTACTCACCCAGCAGGTGGTAGGCGATGGATCCGTAGGCCATCTTGTTGCGCAGCCGCCACAGGGCGTAGTCGACGATCGCGTTGTGGTCGAAGGCCAGCTCGCCGAGCCGGTCGGCGCGGAACCAGCGGACGTTTTCGGATTCGTCGGCGAGCGCGGCCTCCGTGGGCTGGACGAGCGCCCAGTACACAATCGAGACGACGCGCTGGGTGGGCGAGCGGTGCAGCCCGCCAAAGGCGTAGAGCTGTTCGAGGTAGTTCGGGGCCAGCCCCGTCGTGTCGCGCAGGTTCCGCGAGGCGGCGTCCTGGAGGGATTCGGAGTGGGTGAGCGGGCCGCCGGGCAGGGCCCAGAGGCCCTTGAACGGCTCGCGGATCCGCCGCACCAGCGGGATCCACAGCGTGGGCCGTCCGGACTTCTCGCTGGGGCGCAGCGCAAAGATCACGGTGGAGATGGCCAACGACGGCGGCGCGGTCTGGCGCTCCGAGACGTTGGCTGCTGTGGTGTAAACGGTGGTTCACCCGCCCTCTGAGGTCCCGGGCGGGTCCAGCGGTGGACTGCCCGGACAGATCCGGCGCGACCGCCGGATTAGTTATAGTCAAATTGACTAGAACTAATGATACGGCCGCGACGGCAGGGCGCAAAATGTTTCAGGTCACATGGGCGGGCACATTTGCGGACACGGCCGAGGCGCCGGCGCTGCCGGGGTTCGGTCCGGGCTTGTCCGCGGGAGCCGGCAACGGTAACAATCGGGGCTATGGACGGAGAAGACATGGCCCCGGAGGGTGGGGACTCAAAGGGTAGGGACTCAGCAGCAGTCAGGGCCCGTTACGCGGGGGCGGCCCAGGCATTCCTGGAGCTCGCCGGACAGGTACCGGACCAGGCGTGGCCGCGGCCGGCGCTGGGTGAATGGGACGTCCGGGCCCTGACCGGCCACACGAGCCGCGCCCTGACCACCGTGGAGACCTACCTCGCCACCCCGGCCACCGGGGAGCGGGTGGCGGGTCCGGTGGAATACTTCCTGGCCGTCCGGGACGCCGCCTCGCCGGACGCGATCGCGCAGCGAGGCAGGGAAACCGGGGAAGCCCTGGGCGAGGACCCGGCCGCAGCCGTGCGGGAGCTGGTCCAACGCGTCACCGTCCTCGTCAGGAACACTCCGGACGATGCCCTGGTGGCCACACCCGCCGGGGCAATGGCGCTCATCGACTACCTGCCGACCCGGACCTTCGAACTGGCCGTGCACACCCTGGACCTGGCGCGCGCCCTGGGGCTCCCGCCGCCCGCCTCCCTGGCCCCGGCGGTCGCGGCCTCCCTGGAGCTCGCCGGAGCCATCGGCTCCCGGTTGCCGGCCGCCGGTGAGTTGCTGCTCTTGCTTACCGGCCGGACCGGCCTGCCCGAGGGCCTGAGCGTCCTCTAGCCGGTTCCCCGGGCCGCGGCATGCCCGCCCTGCTCACCGGCCTGGCCTGTCACTTGCTTGCGGCCGCGGCTTCCAGCAGCGGCAGGGTGCGCCCCTGGAAGTGCGTGTTGAGCACGATCACGGACGAGGACCGCAGGACCGTCCTGGTGGCGATCATGGCATCGAGAACGCGCTGGAGGTCCGAATTGGAGCGTGCGGCGATGCGGGCCATGAGGTCGGAACTGCCGGAGACGGTGTGGATCTCGATCAGTTCGGGGATCCGCGCCAGGGCCTCCACGACGGCGTCGTGCCCGAGGTCCTGGTTGATCGTGAGGGAACAGAACGCCACCACCGGGTAGCCGAAGTGCGCCGGATCCGGGTGCGGCACCCATGAGCCGATCACGCCGGCGTCCTGCATCCGGTCCAGCCGCGACTGCACCGTGGCGCGGGCTACCTTCAGCACCCTGGAGGCTTCCAGGACCGAGGCCCTGGGAGAATCCGTGAAAAATCGGACAAGCTTTGCATCCAGCGGATCAACGTCCATGGATTTTTCCTTTCCGAGCGGCCCGGGTGTGACAAACCGCCGCCAATGCCCCGATTCAGTGAGCAAACTGCCACCATGCTCTCACGGCGGGGGCGCCCCGGCGATCCGTAGCGCCGGCCCAAAGACGGTAAATTCAATAGGTCCCATAAGGACGCACAGATCCAAACCACACGAAGGTTCGCCATGACAACGAAGTCCACCGCGACGCTACCCACCGCGGTTCCCGCCCCGAGCCTGGGGCACAGCATGAAGCCGCGCCAGTTGACCATGATGGGGCTGGGCAGCGCGATCGGCGCCGGCCTGTTCCTCGGGTCGGGGGCAGGAATCCAGGCGGCGGGACCGGCCGTGCTGATTTCCTACCTTGTTGCCGGAACCCTGATCATCCTGGTGATGTGGGCGCTCGGCGAGATGGCCGCGGCCAACCCCAACAGCGGCGCCTTCTCCGTCTACACGCAAAAAGCCATGGGCAAGACCGCAGGGGCGACCGTCGGCTGGCTCTGGTGGCTGCAGCTCGTGGTGGTCATCGCCGCCGAGGCCCTCGGTGCGGCCGGGCTCCTGTTCACGGTGTGGCCGGTGATCCCCGTCTGGGCACTGTCCCTGGTCTTCATGGCCCTGTTCACCGCCATTAACCTGGCGGGCGTGAAGAGCTTCGGCGAGTTCGAATTCTGGTTCGCCATCCTCAAGGTGGCCGCGATCGTGATCTTCCTCGCCATCGGCGCGGCCCTGCTGCTGGGCTGGCTGCCGGACGTCCCGTCCCCAGGCCTTAGCAACTTCACTTCCGGCTTCGCCCCGGCAGGCCTCGGCGGCATCGCCACCGCACTCTTCGTCGTGATCTTCGCCTTCGGCGGCACTGAGATTGTGAGCGTGGCCGCTGCCGAGACCGAGAACCCGGAGCGCAGCGTCGCCCAGGCGATCCGCACCGTGGTCTGGCGGATCCTCGTGTTCTACATCGGCTCGGTTTTCGTCATCGCGGCCGTCCTTCCCTCAACCTCTGCGGCCCTGAAGTCCCCCTTCGCCGGCGTCCTCGACGTCGCGCGGATCCCGGGTGCGGGTGCCGCGATCACCCTGGTGGCCGTCATCGCGCTGCTGTCCGCGCTGAACGCCAACCTCTACGGTGCGTCTCGCATGGTGTACTCGCTCTCTGAGCGCGGTGAAGCCCCGAGGTTCCTTTCGAAGCTCAACTCGGCCCGGGTCCCGGTGGTGGCGGTGAGCGTCTCCGTGGCTTTCGGCTTCCTGGCCGCCGTCCTGGAACTGCTCTTCCCGGACCAGATTCTGCCGGCGCTGTTCCAGCTTGTCGGCTCCACGTGCCTCGTGGTGTGGGGCTCGGCCCTGGTCTCCCAGCTGATCCTGCGCCGCCGGGCGGACCGCGACGGCACCCCGCTGCCGCTGCGGATGAAGGGCTTCCCTGCCCTGACGATCTTCGGGCTGGTGCTCCTGGCCCTGATCTTCGCCGTCGGTTTCAGCAGCCCGGACAGCAGCAAGCAGCTGTTCAGCACCCTGGTACTGGTGGCCGGCATCGCCGCGGCGTGCTGGATCGGCGCCCGGATCACCGGCAACCGCCGCGCCGGCGTAGCGGCCGACCAGCAGACCCGCTAGACAAATTGCCAAGCTCACCGGCGGCAGGGACGGCAAAAGTGTGCAGTCTGGGCAGCCCAACCTAGGCTGATTGCCCACCCCGCCGCCGGTGACTAGGGTCACAGGCATGGACACACTTCTCCCCGTGGCTTCCGGCGGCGCTGCCGGACCGCTCACTGCCGACGAGCTCCGCGAGCTCTATTCGCTGATGGTGGCCGTCCGGCACCTCGACACGTCGGCCATCGCCTGGCAACGGCAGGGCATCATCCCCGGCTACGCCCCCGAGCTCGGCCAGGAAGCGGCCCAGGTGGGCAGCGGCTACGCCGTGGACACCACCCGGGACTTCGTCTTCCCCACCTACCGCGAAATGGGCGTCGCCCGGACCATGGGCGTGGACATGGTGGCCTACATGTCCACCCACAAGGCCACGTGGCACGGCGGCCTGTACAACCCGATGGAATCCCGGCTGGCCCCGATCCAGGCGGTCGTCGCCGGCTCCGTCCTGCACGCCGTCGGCTGGGCCCACGGCCAGACGCTCGATGGAAAAGACGGCGTCGCCCTGACCTACTTCGGCGACGGCGCCTCCTCGCAGGGCGACGTGCACGAGGCGATGAACTTCGCCGCCGTGATGAAGGCGCCGGTGGTGTTCTTCGTCCAGAACAACGGCTGGGCCATCTCGGTCCCCACCGAACGGCAGGTGGCCGGCGGCTCCGTCGCGGCCCGCGCCGCCGGCTACGGGATTCCGGCGCTAAAGATCGACGGCGACGACGTCGTCGCGGTCCTCGAGGCGACCCGCCGCGCCTTCGCGCATGCCCGCTCCGGCAACGGCCCGGTGCTCATCGAGGCCATGACCTACCGCCGGGGCCCGCACTCTACCTCCGATGATCCGGGCCGCTACCGCTCCCTGGACGAGGAACGCGACGGCGCCGGCACCGACCCGCTCGAGCGGCTCCGGCAGCGGCTGCTGGCCGACGGAATCGCGGACGAGGCGTTCTTCGCCGAGGCGCTGGCTGCGGCCAAGGCTGAAGAGGAGCAGATCCGCACCGGCATCCAGGGGCTCGGCTCCCGGCCCGGCAGTGAAATGTTTGACCTGGTCTTCCAGGAAACCACCCCGGCCCTGCAGGCCCAGGCCGCCAACTGGCGCGAGGAGTCCGAACATGTCTAACTCGATTCTCGAAGGCGTAGACGCCGCAGGCGACGACACTGCCGAGAAGACTGCCGAGAACACAGCCAGCCCCGCATCAACCACCGTGATGTCGATGCAGCAGGCGCTTAACCGCGCCCTGGACGAGGTCCTCGCGGACAACCCCAAGGCCGTCATCTTCGGCGAGGACTGCGGCCGGCTCGGCGGCGTCTTCCGCATCACCGACGGGCTGCAGGCCAAGCACGGCGTGCAGCGCGTCTTTGACACCCCGCTGGCGGAATCCGGCATCCTCGGCATGTCCGTGGGCCTGGCGATGGCCGGGTTCCACCCCATTCCCGAGGTCCAGTTCGACGGTTTCGCCTACCCGGCGATCAACCAGATCGTCTGCCAGATCGCCCGGATGAACTACCGCAGTCGTGGCACCATGCCGATGCCCATCACCCTGCGCGTGCCCAGCTTCGGCGGCATCCGGGCCCCCGAACACCACGGCGAAAGCCTCGAGGCACTCTTCGCCCACGTGCCGGGCCTCAAGGTGGTCTCGCCGTCGAACCCGCATGAGGCCTACCACCTGCTCAAGTACGCCGCCACGCGGCCGGACCCGGTGATCTTCATGGAGCCGAAGTCGCGGTACTGGCAAAAGGGTGAGGTCGACGCCGCCCGGCACGATACAGGCGGCGGCTCCCCCACCGGTGCCAAGGTGATGCGCGAAGGCCGCCATCTCACGCTCGTTGCATGGGGTGCCATGGTCTCGCGCTGCCTGCAGGTGGCCGAGCTCGCCGCCGAGGACGGGATCGACATCGAGGTCCTGGACCTGCGCTGGCTCAAGCCGATCGACGCCGAAGCGCTGGCCGCCTCCGTGCGCAAGACGCGCCGCGCCGTCGTCGTCCACGAAGCGCCGCTGACCTCCGGCCTCGGCGCCGAGGTGGCGCAGCTGATCACGCAAAGCTGCTTCGATACCCTCAAGGCCCCGGTGGAGCGCGTCACCGGCTTCGATGTCCCGTACCCCTCGGGCGACCTCGAAGATGAATACATCCCGAACATTGACCGGATCCTCTTCGGCATCCAGCGAGTATTGGAGTACAAACGTGGCTGAAATTTCCTTCCCGCTCCCCGATCTCGGCGAGGGCCTGATCGAGGCAACCGTGCTGGAATGGCTGGTTTCACCGGGCGAGCAGGTGGAGCGCAACCAGCCGCTGGTGGAGGTCGAAACCACCAAGTCGGCCGTTGAATTGCCCAGCCCGCAGGCAGGTAAGGTAGTGCGTATCTACGGCGGGCCCGGTGACAAGATCAATGTCGGCGAGCCCCTGATTGTGTTTGAGGTGCCGGACAACACCGCCGGCATCGTGGGCACGGTCCCGAAGGAAGAGGCACCAAAGCGCCGGGTCCGCCTGAGCGCCGTACTTGATGAGGACTGAGAGCATGAGCGGCAGACACACCGGCGAACTGCATTCCCACACCGTGGAGGGCACCGACCCCCAGCTGTACGTGCAGGTGCATGAGCCCCAGAACGACGCCGGGCTCCGTCCGGTCCTGCTGCTGCACGGTTTCTCCTCCTCCTCGAAGCTCAACTGGGAGGACACGGGCTGGCTCGCCGCGCTCCTTGAGGCCGGCCGGCGCGTCATCACCGTGGACCTGCCCGGCCACGGCCGCAGCGGCGCGCCGGAGGACATGGACTCCTACTCCCCCAGCCGGATTCGCGCTGACCTGCTGCAGATAGTGTTCGACGCCGGCGTGCGTCCCCTGCGCGACGGCGACCCGTCCAGCGGCCTCGACGTTATCGGCTATTCGATGGGATCCCGGCTCGCCTGGGAGTTCGGCGCCACCCAGCACGAGCTGGTGCACCGGCTGGTCCTGGGCGGCCCCAACGTCGCCGACCCCCTGGCGGACTTCGACCTGATCGCCGCGCAGCGGTACCTGGCCGACGGCACCCCGATCGCGGACGAATCCACCGCCGGGCTGCTAAAGATGGCCATGCTGCTGCCCAGCAACAACATCTTCGCGCTGCTGTCCCTTATCGAGGCGATCAAAACCGAGCCGTACGACCCCGCCGAGGCCGTGCCGCGCATGCCCATGCTCCTCGTGGCAGGGGAAAAGGACGACCGTGCCGCCTCCATGCCGGAGCTCGCCGCCCTCGGCGCCAAGGCCGGCGGCATGGTCGAACAGCTGGTGCTGCCGGGCCGCAACCACACCAACGCCATCACCAGCCGCGCCTTCAAGCAGGGTGCCATCAGCTTCCTGGGCGTCTAAGCAGACAGGCAGCGCAACACAGGCAAGACACAAGAGAGGCACGGACCGCGGTCCGTGCCTCTCTTGTGTATTGCTTTGCCTGCCGGAACAACCGCCTAGTGGTGGCTGCTGACGCCGAGCGGGCGGCCCTTCGTCTCCCCGGCCAGCAGGACGCCGACCGCGGAGATGACGCAGAGGATCATGATGTAGATGCCGATGGAACCGGTCCACCCGGTGCCCTGCAGCAGGACCTCAGCAATGGTGGCAGCGAACGCACCGCCGAGGATGGCGCCGAAGGCGTAGCCGATCGAAATGCCCGAGTAGCGAACGTTCGCCGGGAACATCTCGGCGTACATCGCGGACATGGGGCCGTAGGACAGGCCCAGGCCGATGGTCAGGACAAACAGCGCGACGCCGTAGAGCACGATGTTCTTGGTGTCGATCAGCGCGAACATCGGGATCATCCAGGCGAAGACGATGCCGTAACCGAGCAGGAAGGTCTTGACGCGGCCGATCTTGTCCGACAGCCAGCCTCCGACCAGGGTGAAGATCAGCCAGCCGAAGGAAGCCAGCGTGGTGGCCAGCAGGATCTGCGGGGTAGGCATTTTCAGGGACTTGGTGGCGTAGGAGATGAAGAATGCGATCAGCAGGTAACCGGCGGCGTTGTTGCCGATGAAGATCATCGTCGAGTAGAGAACGGCCTTCTTGTGGTTGCGGAGAAGCTCGCCCAGGGGCGCCTTGCTCCCTTCCTTGCGCTCCTGCATCTCCTTGAAGACGGGGCTCTCGGCGACCGCCCGGCGGATCAGGTAGCCGACGACGATCAGCACGATGGAGAGCAGGAACGGAACCCGCCAGCCCCAGGCCGCGAAGTCTTCCTTGGACATGGACGTGTTGAGGAAGTACAGCAGGCCCGTGGCGAGGATCATGCCCACGGGCACGCCGATCTGCGGGTAGGCCCCGAACAGGCCGCGCTTGCTCTTGGGAGCGTGCTCCACGGCCATCAGGGCAGCACCGCCCCATTCACCGCCGGCGGAGAAGCCCTGGATGACGCGGAGCAGGATCAGCAGGACCGGAGCCCAGAAACCGATCTGCGCGTAGGTGGGCAGCAGGCCGATCAGCGCCGTGGCGGCACCCATCATGATGAGGGTGAAGACCAGCATGGCCTTGCGGCCGAGGCGGTCGCCCAGGTGGCCGGCGACGACGGCGCCGAGCGGGCGGAACAGGAAGCTGATGCCGATGAGGGCGAAGGACAGGATCTGCGCCAGGCCCGGGTTGGAGGCGTTCAGCGGTGCCAGGAACAGCGGTGACAGCAGCGTTGCCGTCAGCTGGGCAAAAATGAAGAAGTCGTACCACTCGATGGTGGTGCCGACCAGCGTGCCCGCGAGGACCTTTCGTTCCTCATGCTTGCTGCTGGGGCCCGCCTCGGTATCGACACGTGAAGTTGCGGTCATTGGAACTCCGTTGCTGGGGGCAGAGGTACTGCCCAAGTGGGTGCGAAGTGACTAGCTGGTGCCTCTTGGGTACTGGCCGCGGAAGTTGCGGAGCACTCGAATTACTGATCGAACGGTCAGTTAGTATCCTAAATACTACTATGAAATGTGTGATAGGGCACACATATTCCCGGGGAGTGTCTTCCGGGGGTCAGTCGGTGCGGTTGAGCAGCTCGCGGACCCTGGCCCGGACCGGTTCGCGGTCGTAGGTGTTGACCAGGGCACCGGCCATGCGGACCGGGTCCCCGAAGAAGAAGTACTCGTAGAGCGACTGGCGCCCGGCGAACCCGGAGATCGAGGCGTCGAAGGCCAGCTTGAACAGCCTGACGCGCTCGGGGCCGGTCAGGGTCTTGCCCTGCAGGTACAGCTCGATGTCCTCCCGGGCCTCACTGTTGACGTCCGCCTCGCCCGGCAGTGCCATGAGGCCCGACGCCGAGAACTTCCGGATGATCTGCGGGAAGCGCTGGGCAATCTTCGGGTACCAGTTGCGGGCCGCGTTCAGCGTGGACCACTTCGGCAGCATGACGCCGGCATCGTTGAGCCCGGCGTCGGCCTCCGACGCGCGGACCAGCGCCTTGCCGATTTCGACGTCGATGATCAGCTCGGCAATGTCCTCCTGGATGTGCTGGAACCCGTCGATGCCGATCGACTCGGCCAGTTCCGACGCCAGGCCGAGGAAGAACTCGCTCTTGGCGATGGTGCGGGTGACCACCTGGTGGGTCATGAGCGCGCCGGCGCCGGTTTCGGTGTAGAAGCTGTTGCACAGTTGCGGGTGGCCGAGCATGAAGATGCGCTCGTTGGGCACGAAGACATGGTCAAAGACCGCGACGGCGTCCATTTCCTCATAGCGGGAGGCCAGCGGCTCGTCGTGGGTGCTGCCGCCGTTGTACAGCGAGGTCCGGCAGAGGTAGCGCAGGCCCGGGGCATCGTTGGGGATGGCGAACGCGTAGGAGTAGGGCGCGTCTTCCGGGGTGCCCCGCAGGACGGTGGACGGGAACACGAGGAGCTCATCGGCGATCGGGGCGATGGTGGCGAGCATGCGGGCGCCCTGGATGACGATCCCGTCGTCGCGCTCCTCCACGATCCGGGCCGAGAGCTGGCCGCCGAGCTGCTCCGAGCCGGAGACCGAGCGGTTGACCTGCGGCGGGATGAGGGTGTGCGTGGCGAGGACGTCGTTTTCCCGGGCCCACTCATAGTACTTTCGGATGTTCTCGCCGAACTTCGGATCCGCCTGCGCGAACCACTTCCCCGCCGTGCCCAGCGCGGTGAGCGCGGAGTTCATGTAGTCTCCGGAGCGGCCAAGGAAGCCGTTGGAGGACTCGGCCCAGGTGGAGATGGCCCGGCGGCGCCGCTGTAGGTCCTCAATGGTCTTCGGCACCAGGAAGGAGGCGTTGACCAAGTCCCCGGTGCTGGGCGAGGTGTAGGTGAGCGCCTCCTGGTACTTGGGGTCGTGCTGCATGTCAAAGAGCCCGGCGTAGGAGCGGGCCACATTGCGGAAAGCCGGGTGCTCGGCGATCTTCTCGCTGACCACCTCGCCGTCGATCACCACGTGCGGCGTCATGGCGTTGAGCTTGTCCAGGTACTGCCGTCCGGTACGGATACCCATTGGTCTTCCTCCAGTCGTCGTTGAGCTGAGCTGAGCCGTATTGATTGGATGCTGTGTTGAATGGATGTGGCTTGCGCTAGAGCAGGTCCTCCATGCCCAGCTGGCTTTCCGGGATGGTGGTGAAGGTGCTGTTGGCGAACGCCAGGGCATCGCCGTTGCGGTAGTTGAAGTCCACCACCTCGCCGACGTAGAGGGTGTGGTCGCCGCCGTCGTACGCCGCCCAGGGCCTGCATTCGAAATAGGCGAGGACATTGGACAGCCGCGGCGCGGTGTCCCCCTCCACCCACAGCGGCTCGGGGCCGGGACGGCCGGCGAAGTGCATAGCCAGATGCCGCTGCTCGGCTCCGAGGATATTCACCGTGAAGGGCCGGCCGGCGAGCTCATCGTGGGCCTTGGCAGTGCGGGCGATGCTCACCAGCACCAGCGGAGGCTCCATAGAGACCGAGGTGAAGGAGTTCACGGTAATGCCGTGGCGCTTCGTTACGCCGTCGAAGGTCACGATCGCGACGCCGGTGGCAAACCTGCCGAGGCTGCCCCGGAAGTGGCTGGCCCGCGGGGCGGACAGCGGACCCTGGCCCCGGACACCCCCGGCGTGGTCGCGTGGCTTGGCAATCATCACTGATCCCTTGCGTTCGTTGCGGTCTTGTTCGGTCGTGGTGTGGTTGATCTGTGCTTTGGGTAGGATGTTGTTCTATAATCGAACAAGTAGTTCCCATATAGAACGCTAGCGGACCGTGAGCCGGAACACAAGGGTTGCCCGGCACGCCCGGCGTCCAGCGACCCCGCCCCTAGGATGGACCCCATGACCCCGAATGCCGGCGCTGCCCAGGCTTCCCCGTCCCAGACGCTTTCCCGCGGCATTAGGGCGTTGGAGATCCTCGCCGAGGCGCAGCAGCCGCTCACTATTGCCGAACTCGCCGATGCCATGGGCGTCCACCGCTCCGTGGCCTACCGGATCCTGCGCACCCTGGAGGACCATTCGCTGCTGGTGCGGGACGACGGCGGCCGCGTCCAGCCCGGCCCGGGCCTCGCCGTCCTGGCCCGCGGGGTCTCCCGCAACCTGCAGACGGCGGCCCTGCCGGAGCTGACCCTGCTGGCCAACACCCTGACCATGAGCGCCTTTGTGGCGGTCTGGGACCGGGAGGAGTGCGTGACGCTGGTGACGGTGGACCCGAGGCACAGCGGCGCCGCGGTGGTGCAGCACCCGGGGTCGCGGCATCCCATCAGCGCCGGGGCGCCGGGCATTGCCATCCAGTCCGCCTTCCCGGAACAGGAGTGGCGGGCCCTGGTCCCGGGCATCCCGTACCGGGCCGAAGCGGCCGAGGCCCGGCGCCGCGGCTTTGCCGCCAGCCATGACGAGGTGATCCCCGGGGTGTCCTCCATCGCGGTGCCGCTGCGCGTGCCGGGCGGCCGGCCGGCCGCCCTCGCCGTCGTGTATATCCGCGCCGCGCAGGACCCGGACGAGGTCGCCGGGGCCCTCACGGAGGCCGCGCGGCGCATCGAGGCGCAACTGGGCTAAGCGTGGAACGTGCCGCCGTCGCCCGCTTCCCTCCGATGCCCTATCAGCAGATGTCCTCCTGGCGCCGTTTAGGGACCACAAGTGATAGCGCAACGGCGGGTTAGCGGGGCTTAGGCGGCCGGCGCCGCCTTCCGTCCGCGTTGCCGGAGTACGACGGCGGCTGCGGTTCCCAGCAGGAACAAAGCCGTGGCTGCGCACACGGGAACCAGGAACGACGTCGAATAGCCGAAGTTCTGGGCCAGCTGCCCGGCGATGGAGGATCCGAGCGCGGTGCCGGCGACAATGCCGCTGGCCAGGGCCGTCATGACCGTGCCGAGCTTTCCGGCCGGAGCCACGAGGCCGCCGATGGCGAAAACAGTGACCATGAGCGGGCCGACGGGCAGGCCCAGCACCAGCAGCACGAGGACCATGGGCAGTGCCGTCGTGGGCAGCAACAGCAGTGATGCGAGCCCGGCCATAAGCCCCGCGCACGCAATCCAGCGGACGTTCACCGTGAGGCGGCGGGGCCAGTACGCGACCGAGAGGGCGGCGGCCGCAGAGCTCAGTCCCATCGCGGCGTAGAGCAGGCCCGCGAGCTCGGAGGTGGCGAAGCTGGCGGAGAAGGAACTCAGGGATGCCTGGGTGGAGCCGAAGAACGTGCCCATGCACACCATCGCCAGCACCGGAAGGGCGACGGCGGCGAAGGTCCTGGCGCGCTGGGCCGCCGTGCGGGCGTCCGCGTTCCGGTCCCCCGCCGCTGCGGGAGCAAAGCCGGAGGCCGATGCGGCTGCCGGTTCAGCTGCCTGGCCGGAGGACGGGCGCCGTGCTGTGCGGACCACCGCGTGGTGCGTGGGGTGGACGGCGAAGGCGGGTACGAGGACAGCTGTCAGTGCCGCGGCCAGGGCCAGCGGCAGCCACGGCGCGAGCAGGCTCGCGAGGATGCCGACCAGTGCCGGGCCGAGTACGAACGTGAGCTCGTCCGCGGTGCTCTCATAGGACAGGGCGGTGTCCAGGTCGGCGGAGTTCGCGGCCGACCCGCGCCCGGATGTCCGGGATGTCAGCGCCATCCAGCGGACCCGGGCCAGCGGACCGACCTGCGGGCAGCTGGCCCCGGCCACGAAGGCCGTGATCAGGACGGGGACAGCGGCGGCAAGGTCCTGCGCCCCGGGAATGAGGTACGCCGCGAGGATCAGGGCAACGATGGCCACGGTGTTGGCGACGGCGGACACGAGCAGCACGCGGCGCTGGCCGAGCCGGTCGGCGAGGACGCCCAGCACGGGAGCACCCAGTGCGGAACCGATGCCGACGGCACCGGCCGCGGCGCCGCCCACGGCGTAGGAGCCCGTGACGGAGGTGACGAGCGTCAGGGCGCCGACGGTGAGCATGGCCAGCGGCAGGCGGGCGAAGAGCCCCAGCGGGATGAAACTGCGGCCGGCGAGCAGCGGCAGCCGCGCGAAGCGGCCGCCCTTGGCCGGCGCGGGGGCCGGCAGCGCGCCAGTCGCCGTTGGGGAGTTGGTCGAAATGGGGGCGTCAAGAGTAGACGCCAAAGAAGACGGTGAAGGGTTCATGGTTTCCGGGTTCGCTCATTAGTGCGCATCGTCCCTCCTCCCGATGCGCGCGACCCGGTAACAGATCCATGATAGCTGATGCCCGGACGGCCAGCCGGGCTGGCCGTCCGGGGACGGGCTCAGGACAGGGGCTCAGACCCGGGTGTCGTCGCTGATGTGCAGGGTGGAGCCGCTGCGGCCTTTGACCACCTGGAGCTGGGTGCCGATGCGCTGCTTCATTTCCGCCACGTGGCTCACGAGCCCCACTACCCTACCGCCGTCGCGGAGGCCTTCGAGGGCGTCCATGACCTGTTCCAGCGCCTGCTCGTCGAGGCTGCCGAAGCCCTCGTCCACGAAGAGGGTCTCGATGTCCACGCCGCCGGACTCGTGCTGCACGACGTCTGCCAGCCCGAGGGCCAGCGCCAGTGAGGCCATGAAGGACTCGCCGCCGGAGAGGGTGGCGGTGTCCCGGCGCTGGCCGGTCCACTCATCCACGACTTCCAGGCCGAGGCCGGACTTCGCGCCGCGCGCGGCCTTGGCGTCGGTGTGCTGCAGCGTGTAGCGGCCGTCGCTCATGCCAATCAGGCGCTCCGAGGCGGCGATGGCCACCTGCTCAAGCCGGGCGGCGAGGACGTAGCTATTCAGGCTCATGCGGTAGGTGTTGTCGCCTCCGCCCTTGGCGGCGTCGGCCACGGCGGCGAGCAGCGCTGCCCGGTCCCGCGGTTCCCTGCCGGCGGCGGCGAGTTCCGCGTAGTCACCGGCGATGCGTCCGAGGGTCCGGAGCGAGTTTTCTGCCAGCCCGGCCGCCAGCACGGCTTCCCGGGCTTTGCGGTCGGCCGCCGCCGATTCCGTCCTGAGCTCTTCGAGGACGGCGTCGCTGACGAGGTCCCCAGCGGCCCGCTCGGCCGCCGCCAGAGCGAGGTCCTCGCCGGCAAATAGTTCCTGGATCCTGGCGGCTTCGTCCTGTCCCGCCCGGATGGCCGTTTCGAGGCTTGCTGCCACCGGCGGCTGCAGCAGCGCTTCCCGCGCCGCGGTTTCGGTGCTGAAACCGGCTGCGGGCAAGGCCTGATCAAGTTGCCGGCGTGCCTCCCCGGTGCGGGCGGCGGCCTGTTCGAGGGCCGACTGCGCGGCGTCGGCGTGCTCCAGGACCGAGGCGGTTGATGCCAAGGCGGCGATCCGCTGTTCGAGCGTCGCGTGGCTGGCGCGCAGCTTGTCCAGGGAGTGTTTTAGGGCCTCTGCCTGTTCGTCGATTTCGGCGATCGTGGATTGCGTTTGGGCGATGCCGGAGGCGGCGTCGGCCTGCGCCCGGTCCGCGGCCGTGATGGCCGCCTCGAGTTCTGCCAGCCGGGCCCGGCTGGCAGCAAGGTCCGTGGCGGCGCGGCCGGCGTCCCCGGCCCGTTCCCGGGCCAGGGCCGCCTCCGAGCGGGCTTCCTCGGGAGGTGTGCTGCCGCCCTGGGCTGCCAGGACGGCGACGATCTGGTGGGCGTCGGCGAGCTCGCGTCCCAGGGCAGCGAAGGTCTCTTCCGCCGTGTCGCTGGCTAGTTGCGCTGCCTTCTCAGCCTCGGCAACGGCAAGGGCCGAGGCTGCGGCCGGGGCGGGTGCCGGGTGCTCCGGGCTACCGCAGACGGGGCATGGGACTCCGGCGAGGAGTTGGGTGGCGAGCTCGGCTGCGGCGTTCGTGAGCCGTTGCTCACGGAGGTCCAGCCAGTGCTGCCTCCGGTCCTGGTGTACGTTCCGGGCCGCGGCGTGCTGTTCCGCGATTGCCGAGCACTCGGCCTCGGCGGCGAGGAAGCGGCCAACGATGGTCACGAGTTCGTCAGCTGCCGTGGCCTCCTTGGTGCGCAGCTGGACTTCCGCGGCCAGTTCCTCGAGGGGGCGGATTCCGGCGGACAGAGCCGCCGACTCGGAGCGCAGGGCGGCCAGGGTGGCGGCACCCGTCTGCCGCCCGGTTTCCAGCTCCTGAAGCTGCTGGCGCAGCCGGCTGCCGCGCTCAGTAAGTCCGATGAGCCGGGATTCGTCGGGCAGGCGTTCGGTGAGCACGGCGTGCAAAGACCGCAGCCGTGCGAGGGTGCCCCGGACGGCTGCGCTGTCCAATGTGGCGTGCGGGCCCGCGGCGTTGTCGGCAGCCTTCCCTGTCCCTGCGTCGATGAAAAGGTCCTGCCCCGCGAGCTCCGTGTCCGTCAGTGCCGCGGACCGCAGCGTGCGCGCGGCCTCCCGCAGGGCCGTTCCTGCCCGGTCCTCAGCTGCCGCGGCACTTTCCACGGCCTGCAGCTGGCCGCCAAGCACTTCGGCTTGGCGGTGCAGCCCGAGGGCGGCGGCTTTATCCAGCAGGAGAGGGGCGGCGGCGTCGGCGTCAATCCGTCGCTGTTCTGCGGCGGCAAGTTTGGCGTGGCGGTTTGCCCGCGCGTTGGCGGCCTCCAACGCGGCGGCATGTTCAGCGGCGTGGTTCTCGGCTGCGGCAGCGGCGGCCGCCCTGCCGTCCGCGGCGGTTGCCGCGGCGTCGTCAAGCCAGGCCAGCAGGGCATCGGGCTGGTCCCTGCCGGGGGCACCTACGGGGTCGAGTTCGAGCGCCGCGGTTTCAGACTCGGCCTGCGCCAGGAGCAGGTCAAGCTTCGTGGTAAGGCTCGCGACCTCCGCTTTGGCGGTCAGCGCCCGCCGGGACAGTTCCTGTTCCACGGCTTCAAAGCGCTGGGTGCCGAACAGGCTCTGCAGCAGCTCCAGGCGGTCAGAAGCCTTGGAGCGCAGGAACGCCGCGAAGTCGCCCTGCGGCAGCATAACCACGCGCGTAAACTGGTCCCGGTTCATGCCCAGGACGTCGGTGATCTCGGCCCCGGCCTCATCGTTCCGGCCGGATTTCTCCACCCACGCGCCGTCGATGCGTTCGCGCAGCAGCGTGTTCGCCTGCTGGACCGTGAAGCCGTTCTTGCCCCGGGCGCTCGGCTTGTCCCAGGCGGGCGACCGGGAAACTTCGAAATGCCGGCCCTTGGCCGAGAACTCGCAGGTGACGCGGGGCTCGGTGGCGGCCTCCGCGTGATCGCTGCGCAGCCGCTTCCCGTCCTGCCGGGCCCCGGGAACCGATCCGTAGAGGGCGAAGCAGATGGCATCCAGGACGCTGGTCTTGCCCGCGCCGGTGGCGCCGTTGAGCAGGAATAGGCCGTGGGCGCTGAGCCGGTCGAAGTCGATCCGCTCCGTGCCGGCAAACGGGCCGAAGGCGGCAATCTCCAGGCGGTGGATCCTCACAGGGAGACCCCTTCCAGGCGCACGGCTTCGAGCGCCTCGGCGAGAACGGCCGCTTCGGCGTCGGAAGCTGGCCGGCCGCGGACGTGGTCGAGGAATCCGCAGCAGACGGAGAGGTCATCCTCGGCTTCGGCAAGCCGGCTGCTGTAGCTGGCCTTCGGCGCCGCGCTGGCGCCATCGGGATCGAAGCCGAGCACCAGGGTGTCGGGGAACCGTGCCCGCAGGCGGTCCATCGCCTGGGCGGGGCGGGCGGCGTCCGTCAGAGTGATCTGGCAGTAGGCGGCCTCGGCCCAGGCGAAGTCCTCCGACTCGAGGAGGTCATCCAGTTTCCCGCGGAGTACGGCGAGGGCCCGGGGCGCTTCCCAGTGCACTGCGCGGACGTCGCCGATTCCCTCGGCGTCGACCTCCACGAGCCAGCTGCCCTTCTTGTGCTTCGCCTCCGAGAAGGAGTACGCCAGCGGCGAGCCGGAATAGCGCACCGCCGGGGAGAGCTCCTGCCGGCCATGCAGGTGGCCCAGTGCGGTGTAGCCGAAGCCGTCGAAGAGATCCAGCGGCACCGCTCCGACGCCCCCGATGCTCAGATCCCGTTCGCTGTCAGAGCTGATGCCTCCGCTGGCGAAGGTGTGCGCCAGGACCACCGAATGGACGGTCCGGGTCTCGCTCCGATGCCGCACGTCTGCACGGATCCGTTCGGTGGCGGCGCGGGTGACCTCGAAGTGGCTCGCGGTCTCGACGCCCAGCTGCTCGGCGACCAGCCGGGGCTCCAGCCAGGGGATCCCGTAGATGGCCAGCACCGGCGCTGTATCGTCCGCTGCATCGTCCCCAAGCGGAAAGAGCACGGGCTGGTCCAGTTCGTTCAGCCGGGTGCGCAGATGCACTCCCCCGCGCTCGAGCAGCCGCGACGCGAACCCCAGCCTGATGGCGGAGTCGTGGTTGCCGCTGGTAAGGACAACCTGGGCGCCCGCACCCGTGAGGCGCACCAGGGCGTCGTCCAGCAGGCCGACGACGTCGACTCCCGGCAGTGCACGGTCGTAGACGTCCCCGGCGATGAGGACGACGTCCACGCTCTCGTCCCGGACAAAGGTCACGAGCTGGTCGATGAAGGCTCGCTGGGCATCGAGCATGCCGATGCCGTGGAAGGACCGGCCCAAGTGCCAGTCGGAGGTGTGCAATAACCGCATATTCCTACGGTATCGGCTGGCACCGACACTCTTGCGCCACCACCCCGGGAGGGTGACCGAAGTCAAAGGCGGTCCCGAGTTGTTGTTACTTTCCACCCTTGCTGTCGAAGAAGCTGCGGGCCTCGTCGTCCTGGGCGACGGTGCGGTCGGGCGAAGCCGAAGCGCCGGCCACCTTCCCGTTGCCCCGGTGGCCGGCGCCGACCTTCTGGCCGTCGTCCGCGCCGTCGGTCAGCTCGCCATCACCGAAGTCGGCGGCGTCCAGGCCGACGTCGTCCACGTCGGCGGCATCCAAATCGGCGTCGTCCAAGTCTGCATCGGTGAGCGTTGCACCGGCCGGGTCAGCGGCCTGGCCTGTCTGAACAGTGCTCTGGGCGAAGCCGCGGAAAACCAGCCCGGCGACGGCCGCGCCGACCACCGGCGCCACCCAGAACAGCCACAGCTGCCCGAGCGCATCCGGGCCGCTGAAGATGGCCGAGGCCGTGGCCCGGGCCGGGTTGAACGGAACATTGCCAAGCGCCTGGCCCAACTGCAGGAGCATCGCCGTCGTCAGGCCCACCGCGAAGGGGGCAGCCGCCCTGGCGGGATTCCGGCTGGCCGTCGTGGCCAGGAATACGGCCACGAGCAGGGCGGTGCCGAGGACCTCCACGAGCAGGACGCCGGCCATGGGCACCTGGATGATCGAGTGCTCGCCGAATCCGGCCGCCACGGTGGCGAATGCGCCCTGGCTGTCGTTGATCGTCGGAATGGTGCGCAGGACGCCGAACAGGGCAACGGCCCCGAGCGCGGCGCCCACGAACTGCGCGCCGATGTATGCGGCGGCGTCGGCCAGCCGGATCCGGCCGGCGATGGCGTTGC
This sequence comes from Arthrobacter sp. ES3-54, assembly GCF_029504395.1. GTDB lineage: Bacteria > Actinomycetota > Actinomycetes > Actinomycetales > Micrococcaceae > Arthrobacter. Next base: position 440,106 of record NZ_JAQFIF010000001.1, on the reverse strand, counting down.
CCACGGTGATGGCGGGGTTAAAGTGGCCGCCGGAGACGTAGCCGACGGCCAGCATCGCGGCCGTCAGCGCCAGGCCGGCGGCCAGGGCGGCGGGCAGCGGGTTCGACTGCGGAATGGTGAAGAGCGGCACGCCCAGGCCTGCGACCACCACGATCAGGGTCCCCAGCGCCTCGGCGGAGAGCCGGGCCACGAGTCGGGGCCGGGGCGAAACGCCGCTGGCGGCCGATGGCTGGACGCCAACGGATTCGCGGGCTGGCACAAGCAGGGTCATAGTCAGGATTCCTTTGCTGGTGGCGGCGCGGCCTGGGGCTGCAGTTGCGGCGTCGCTGGCCCGCCGCCGGGCGGTGGTCCGGGTGCGGCCTCGGCCGCCCGGAGAATGGGTCCGCCAGCAGTCTGCCAGCGGAATCTGGATGTTCGCTGGATTCTGGCTTAGTGCCCCAGGGCCACCGCTGCCACGGCGCTGGCGGCAAGGGCGACGACGGCGGCGGCGGCCCAGCGCAGGAGCGCAGCCGGCGGCGCGGCATTGGACCGCCGGAGCTCCCGCCCGCGGACCAGCACGCACACAGCCACCACCAGTGTCGCGGCCATGGCGGCCAGCGCGCAGACACCAAGGAAATCAACGGGACCCGGAACGCCTCCGCGGGACCCGGCGAGCGCCCAGCTGCGCCAGATCAGCAGGTCCGCCACGATCAGGGTCAGCAGCGTCCGGCGCCAAGACAGGGATGTCCGCTCGGGCTGCAGCCCAGGGTCCCGGGCCATATCAGGCCTCACCGCGCCACCAGGATCAGGGCGGCGAACACCAGTGCCGCGGCTGCGACGCCGATTGTCATCACCAGCATCACGCCGGAAAACGGCAGCTCCTGGTTGTTACGCATGGCAGCCTCCATGAGTCCCCACCGGCGGTAGGACAGGGCGGCCAAACCTGCGCCGAGGAACGCGAGGATGACGCACAACGCGATCCGCACGGGTCCGGGCGCGATCTCGGGGGCCAGCTGGTCAATCGCCAGGGCTCCGGCAATCAGGGCCAAGGATGTCCGGATCCAGGCCAGGAACGTCCGCTCGTTAGCCAGGGAGAATCTGTAATCGGGAGTGGTCCCGGTCTTCCGCCACGCTGGTTCGCGCATTCGTTTCCTCCGCTGCCGGACGGATACGCCGCCGGCGGTTGCTTCGCCTGACCGCTGGACGGGTCCTAACAGCACCCTACCGGCGTTCCACATCCGCCGCCCGCGGGATTGGGGACAGCGGCAGTGGGTACAGCGGCATTGGGTCTGCAGCATTGACTCCGCGGCGCCGGGTCGGCGGCATTGGGTACGGCGACATTGCAGAGTGCGGGCAGGGTCGGTGGCATTGCAGAGTGCGGGCAGGGTCCGCGACGCTGGGTCGGCGGCATTGCAGAGTGCGGGGCAGCGCCGGGTAAATTTGAGGGCATGAGCACCAAGCCCGGGACCAGCCCCGCACCCGCCCCAACACCCGGCCAGCCACACTCCCCCGCACCGGCCCACGGCTCGCGCATCCACGGCTGCCTGCTCGGCGGTGCGCTCGGTGATTCGCTGGGCTACGCCGTCGAGTTCGACGATATCTCGGCGATCCGCGCCCGGTTCGGCCCCGCGGGCCTGCAGGATTTTTCCGCGCTCGACGCCGGCAGCCCGTTCTCGGACGACACGCAAATGACGCTGTACACCGCAGACGGCCTCCTGGAAGCGCTGGAATGGGCGAACGACGGCGTGGCATCGGACATCAACGCGTGCCTGTGGCTCGCCTACCTGCGCTGGCTGGGCACCCAGGGTGTCGCGGTGCCGGCGTCGGCCCCGTTCCAGCCGCCACGCTGGATCGATGCCCAGACTGTCCTGAAGAACCGGCGTTCGCCCGGCAAGGCGTGCCTGAGCGGACTCGCCACCGGCGAGATGGGCACCGTGAAGCGGCCGGTCAATCCAGAGTCGAAGGGCTGCGGCACCGTGATGCGCTCGGCGCCGTTCGGCCTCATCCCCCACCTCGAACCAGAAACGGTCTACAAGCTCAGCGCCGATGCCGCATGCCTGACGCACGGGCACCCCGCGGCACGGCAGAGCGCAGGCGTGTTCAGCCTGGTCATCCATGCCCTGTCCTCCGGCCACGGTTTGCGCGAAGCGGCGGAATCGGCCCTCGGGCACCTGCGCGGCGGCATCCTGCGCAAGGGCGAGGACCCGGATCCGGATGTTGTGGCACGGCTGGAGGCGGCCCTGCGGCTGGCCGGTGACCGGCCCGGCGGCGGAGACGTGCTCAGCCCCGAGAACCTGGTCAGCGAACTCGGCGAGGGGTGGGTGGCCGAGGAAGCCCTGGCCGTGGCGCTGTACGCCGTGCTGGCCACCGTTCCGGAGCCGGAAGCAGGGCCAGATGGCGACACGGCGACGGCGGACGCCGGCACGGCTGAGCCCGACGCCCAAGCGCATTTCCGCGCGGCAATTGCGGTGGCCGTGAACCACAGCGGGGACAGCGACTCAACGGCGTCGATCGCCGGGAACATCCTGGGGGCGTACTACGGCGAGCGGTGCCTGCCGGCAGACTGGCTGGCGGCACTCGAGGCACCGGAGGTCATCCGGGGCATGGCGTCGAGGCTTGCGGCCGTCACCGGTTCCTAGCTGCGGCGGGCAACTTGTCGGCCGTGCACCTGTGCGTCAGGCGTTAGGTCTTCGGCATTCGCGCAGCGCGGACGGCTGCGCTCGGAAGCCCGCGCGCCCGGCTTGGCCGCGGGACATGCCCCGTTGCACCCCGCTGAGATGGACATGTCCATCCCCCGGCCGCTGCATCCTCAGGACATGCCCATCTCCCGCGGCGGGGACTGGACATAGTGCCACCATGTCCAACCGTCATAGCCTCCGGAGGTCATGCCCGGGCCTCCAACAGCGCACCGATGGACATGTCCATCCCTGGTGGCCGCATCGCCGGGACATGCCGGGCCTGGTTGAGGATCCTAGGCGCCCCGGAGCGAGATGTTGATGCAGGCTTCGCAGACGTCCGCGGGGATGAGTCCGCGGCGCTGCAGGAAGCCGAAAATGGTGCAGCCGAGGCAGAACCCGGCGAACGCCTCAAGGGACGCGGCGGCAATCAGCACGGCGAGCAGGACCCACGCCGCAGGCGCGAGGCCGGCAGCCAGAAGCAATGCGGCCGCCGTCGACACGGCGGCGCCGATGCCCTGGGCGAAGCGCTTTGGTGGACCGGGAACGAGGCGGGTCCGGCCGAGCCAGGGCGTCAGCACCTTGACCGAGAGCTGGGCCAGGGGCGAGATCCGGGGGCCGAACAGCACACGCAGCCAGAAACCCGCCGCGATGATGGCGAGTCCCCAGCCGAATCCGGTCAGCAGGGTCACCGCGGACAGCGCCACCACCAGGGCAGCGGTAATGCGGGCGGCGTACTCGTTCACCGGGTTGGGGAACGCGAACACCCGCCGCCAGTCAATGCCGCGCGACGGAACGGACTTCGACGACACTGACTTAGACGGAACTGCGGGAGTCTGTGCATCCGTGGGTTTGCTCATCGCCCAAGGCTACGAGCGGGCGCGCCGGGGCGGGAATGATTGTTGCGCCATGTGACCGCGGGTTCAGGCAGGGCCGGTTCAGCCGGGCCCGTTCCGGCGGAAAAGTTCAGAAGGGTGCTGCGGCCAAATGTCCGCCGACCATCTGGAGGAATTCACCCTCGGATAAGACCTCGATCCGCTGCCCGCGGTCGTGCAGTTCCAGGACCCGGCGCGCCTTGCCGGTGAGCCGGCCGGAGCGCAGGTCCGCGGCCACAAACCCGTCGCCCACCACCAGGACGGTGGTGCGGGCCGTCACCCGGCTTTCAGGCCTGGCGCCTAGATCGGCGGAGCGGACCTTGGCTTCGGGCCGGGAAATCGCCAGTTCGCCGGTGAACACGACGGTCTGGCCGAACAGCGGATGGTCTGGGCTAGCGGCGGCATTGGGCAGCGGGTTGGGCCCTTCCTCCGGCCACCCGGCCACGAACCGGCGGCCAACAGGTGCGCCGGCAGTTCCCCCGGCGAGCGCCTCCAGCGCCGCGAGGGTGGCCTTGGACAACGGGTCGCGCCGGGGGTCGAACGCCGGCTGGTGCGACACCGCGAGGCCCAGAGACAGATAGAGTTCCGCGATGCTCGCCGCCTTGTTCCGGGCGGCGATGTCGATCAGGATGCCGGCACAGGCCCGGGCGTCCTCGGCGGCATCGTGGTGGTTGACCAGCGGAACGCCCGCCTCCTCGGCGGCGTAGGGCAGCGAATTGGACACCAGGGAATAACAACGCCGGGACAAAATCACCGTGCAGACGTAGTCGTAGGCGGGCCCGGCCAGCCCGGACACTTCCAGCCCAGAGCGGATCACACCGAGATCGAACCCCGCATTGTGAGCCGCCAGCACGTCGCCGCCGATGAACGCGCCGATCTCCGGGAACAGCTCACCGAACCGCGGCAGCCCCGCCACCTGGTCCGGCCGGATGCCGTGGATCCGGACGTTGTGGTGATCGAAGGTGTCATGGTTTTCCGGCGGCCGCATGAGCCAGGAGGCTTCCTCGACGACGACGCCGCCACGCACCTTGCTCAGGCCAACAGCGCACGGTGAACCGCGGAAGCCGTTCGCGGTCTCAAAGTCGATCGCCGTAAAGTCCAAAGTCACGGCCCAACTTTACCGCCCGCGGGCGGCGCCTCCCGCACCGGGAGCGGCACCCGGGGGCGGGCCGGCGGCCGTCAAGTACCCTTAACGGGTGAACGTACTAGCAATGAGCGACCTCGCCGTGTCCGCCCTCGGCGGTGCCGGCCCCGTCCAGCCGCAGATGGCCTCCTTCCTGCCAGACTGGCTCAACCCGCAGGTTTTCCTGGCGAATCCGGCCTTCGCGCCGTGGGTGGTCCTCCTTGTCTGCGGCATCATCTTTGCCGAAACCGGGCTGTTGATCGGTTTTTTCCTGCCCGGGGACTCCATGCTGTTCACGGCCGGGCTGCTCGTGGCCACCGGCACCATCCAGGTCAACATCTGGGTCCTGACCGCGCTCATCATCGTCGCCGCTATTGTCGGCAACCAGGTGGGCTACCTGATTGGATCCAAGGCGGGACCTGCCCTGTTCAACAGGCCCAATTCCAAGCTGTTCAAGCGTGAAAACGTGGATAGCGCACACGCCTTCTTCGAAAAGCACGGCGGCAAGGCTCTGATCTTGGCCCGGTTCGTCCCGATCATCCGCACCTTCGTCCCGGTGATTGTGGGCGTCGCGCAGATGAGCAAACGCAAATTCTTCACCTACAACGTGATCGGCGCGGTGCTCTGGGGCGGCGGCGTCACGCTTCTGGGCTACCTGCTCGGGGACAAGGTGCCGTGGGTCAAGGACAACCTGGACATCATCTTCATCGCCATCGTGTTGGTCTCCGTGATCCCGATCGCCATTGAGGTCATCCGCGGCGCCATCGCCAAGCGGCAGTCCGAGGAGTACGGCACGGACGTCGTGGATGAATTCATCGAGGAGCATGAGCCGGAAGAAGAGCGCCGAACCCCGTAGCCCAGGACCCCGGTCCCGGATCCCAGCGCCGCAGTAGGCGCAGCAGTTAACAACGAAGGCGCCCCACCGTGTGGGGCGCCTTCGTTCGTCTTGCGCCTCGCCTGACGTGGCGACACGGGCGGGCGTGGGCGACGCGGCCTGGCGTGTGGGCCGGCTACTTCCCGGACAGGGCCTCGACGATGGCCGGCAGGAGCGCCCGGAACGCGTGGCCCCGGTGGCTGATGGCATTCTTCTCCTCGGAACTGAGCTCCGCGCAGCTGCGGTCCAGCCCGCTCGGCTGCAGGACGGGGTCATAGCCGAAACCGCCCTCCCCGCGCGGCACCCGCAGGAGTGTCCCTTCCAGCTGCCCGTACTCCACAACTTCCCGGCCGCCGTCGGGCGAGGACCCGGGCACGGCCAGCGCCGCGGCGCAGACAAACGCGGCCCCGCGGTACTCATCCGGCACGTCGGCCAGCTGGGCGAGCAGCAGCTGCAGGTTCGCGGCGTCGTCACCGTGCCGGCCGGACCAGCGGGCGGAGAAAATCCCGGGTGCGCCGCCAAGGACGTCCACGGCAAGTCCGGAGTCGTCGGCGATCGCCACGAGTCCCGTGGCCTCGGCCACGGCCCGCGCCTTCAGCAGCGAGTTTTCCGCGAAGGTCACGCCGGTCTCGGCGACGTCGGGGGCGTCGACGGCGCCGGCGTCCACCACCTGCGTGTCGACGTCGAGGCCGGGCACCTGGCCACGCAGCAGCTCGCGGAGTTCCCGGAGCTTGCCTTTGTTGTGGGTGGCGAGGACCAGCCGCGGTGCCGGCCCCTCAGCTGCCGGCCGGCTTGCGAAAGGAGCATCCGTCACGGGGCCTCCGCCAGGGTGTCGCGCTGGATGGCGGCGAGCTGCTCGGTGCCCAGCAGCGCCAGGTCCAGCAGCTGGTTCAGCTCGTCGCGGTCGAAGGGTGCGCCCTCGGCGGTGCCCTGGACCTCCACGAACTTCCCGGAGCCGGTCACCACAACGTTCATGTCGGTCTCAGCGCGCACGTCTTCGACGTAGGGTAGGTCGAGCATCGGCACGCCGTCGATGATGCCGACGGACACCGCGGCGATCGTGTCGATCAGGGGCTCAGCGTTTCGGCCGATCATCTTCTTCTCGCGGGCAAACCGGATGGCGTCCGCGAGTGCCACGTACGCTCCGGTGATGGCCGCGGTGCGGGTTCCGCCGTCGGCCTGCAGGACATCGCAGTCCAGCACGATCGTGATCTCGCCGAGGGCCTTGGTGTCGATGATGGAGCGCAGCGAGCGGCCGATCAGCCGGGAGATCTCGTGGGTGCGGCCGCCGATCTTGCCCTTGACGGACTCGCGGTCGGAGCGGGTGTTCGTGGCCCGGGGCAGCATGGCGTATTCGGCGGTGACCCAGCCGCGACCCTCGCCCTTGAGCCAGCGCGGCACGCCTTCGGTCAAGGAGGCCGTGCACAGGACCCGGGTGTTGCCGAACTCGATCAGGGCCGAACCCTCGGCCTGCTTGGACCAGCCGCGCGTGATGCTGATCGGACGCAGCTGGTCGGGAGTACGGCCGTCGGCGCGGATGACGGGGACACTGGGAGCTTGGGAAGTCATGCCTTTAGCTTATCGACTCACCCGCCCCCGTCCGCGCCGGCGGTCAGCTAGACGGTGGCCGTCAGCTAGACGGTGTAGTGCACACCCGCGACGGCGACGGCCACGTCCTTGCCGAAGACGTCCTTGGCCTCGGCCATGACGGTGGTGGGGGACGTCCAGACGGGAATGTGCGTCAGCAGCAGTCGCCGCGCTCCGGCGGCGACGGCGGCCTCCCCCGCCCGCTTGCCTGTCAGGTGCACGTCCTTGATATCGTCGTCGCGGCCTTCCTCGAACGCCGCCTCGCACAGGAAGAGGTCGGCGTCGCGGGCGGCGTCCTCAAGGCCCGCGCAGGAGTCCGTGTCTCCGGAGTAGCTCAGGATGCGGGTCACCGGCGTGGCGTCCTTGGCAGGCTCGGTGACCTCCACGCGGAGGGCGTAGGCCTCCTCCACGGGATGGTTCACCGCGTAGGGCGTCACCGTGAACGGGCCGACGCTCACGGGCTTGCGCTCGGACCAGTTGCTGAAGTCGAATTCCTCGTGCATGCCCGGATCCAGGTCCAGGCCGTAGGCCGTGGCCATCCGGTCGGCCGTGGCGGCGGGCCCCCACACCGGTATCCTGCCCCGTCCCCAGCCGCCCGGCTTCCAACGCACGGCAACGTGGAGCCCGCACAGGTCCATGCAGTGGTCCGGGTGCAGGTGCGTGAGGAAGATCGCGTCAATGTCTTCCAGGTCCGTGTAGCGCTGGATGGCGCCAAGCGCCCCGCTGCCGAGGTCCAGGACGATCTTCCAGTTCCGCTCGCCGTCGTTGGCGGTCAGCAGATAGCACGACGCCGGCGAGCCCGGCCCCGGGAAGGACCCTGTACAGCCCACGATGGTCAGCTTCACAGCAGTTTTCCCCCGCCCGCGGATCCGCCCACGAAGTTGGAGATCCGCGGCCGGCCCGCGGCGGCCTGGGCGGCGGCGATCATCTCCGGGGTGATCCGGGCGAGGCTGCCGGTGGGGTACTGCGCCGCGACGTGGTCTACGTGCCGGACACTGAGGACCTCGGGGCCGAGGAAGCGCCGGGCGAGGTGCTCGAACTGGGCGGCGTCGCCGGTGGCAATGAAATTGTGCTCGGGGGCCGCCGCGTCGGTGCGCTCGAGGCCCCGGGAGGCCAAGGCCCGGTAGACGTCCTTGGCCGTTTCTTCGGCGCTGGAGACCAGCGTGACGTCCTCGCCCAGGACGAATGAGATCACGCCGGTGAGCAGCGGGTAATGGGTGCAGCCGAGCACCACGGTGTCCACCCCGGCGGCAATGAGCGGTGCCAGGTAGTCTCGGGCGACTGCGAGCAGTTCCGGTCCCGTGGTGATCCCGGCCTCCACATAGGGCACGAACGCCGGGCAGGCCACGGACGTGATCGCCAAGTCCGGGGCAGCGGCGAAGGTGTCCTCGTAGGCGCGCGAGCCCACCGTGGCCGAGGTCCCGATCACGCCCACCCGGCCCGTGCGGGTTGCCGCGACGGCGCGCCGGACAGCCGGCTGGATCACTTCGATCACGGGAATCCCGTACCGGGCCGTGTACCGTTCGCGGGCGTCGCGCAGCACGGCGGCGGACGCGGAGTTGCAGGCGATGGTCAGCAGCTTCACGCCGGAATCCACGAGCTCGTCCATGACGCCGAGAGCATTGGCCCGGACTTCGGCGATGGGAAGGGGTCCGTAGGGCCCGTGCGCGGTGTCGCCGACATACAGGATGGATTCGTTGGGCAGCTGGTCGATGATCGACCGGGCCACCGTGAGGCCGCCGACGCCGGAGTCGAAGACGCCAATGGGGCGTGACCCCAGCTCGGATGCCGGTTCGGGCGCCGTGGGGCCGATTGCGGTGCTGCTCGCTGGGGAGTCCGCAGCAGCCACTGCCGGATCCATACTCGATGCTGAAGTCATGATTATTCGAGGATAGGGCTTCGCTCCCGGGGCGGCCATCACATTGTGGTGTGCAACTCGTGTCTCATGGGTCACACGCTCGGGCTCAGCGCCGGGCATCGAGCGAGTGCACCATCGCCTGGACCAGCGACTCCTGCAGCCAGGTGGTGAAGTTGTATACGAGGGCCAGGTAGCTTTCCACGTCCTCGGCCTGGGCCCAGTCCTGCATGAGGTGGACGTTGTCGGCGTCGGCGTCGTCACGGATGTCGAGGCGTTCGGCCAGCACCAGCCGGACATCGTTGAGCGCGGTGGCCCAGTGCCGGGCGTCGTCGGGGGTCAGGACGAGGTGTTCCCGGTCCAGGCTCAGGGCGGCCGCCTTCAGCGCGCCGATCTTGTTCTCGCGCAGCGACCGTTCGGTGTACCGGCGGAACTCAAGGGAGGCGTCGTCGTCGTTCTTCATGACGTTCGGCAGCAGCCGGCGCAGGGCGCGGTCCGAGGGTTCGCGGGCGTCGGTGTCCAGTCCCACCAGGGCCGCCAGCGGGTCCTCGTTGGCGCGCTCCTCCGGCTCCAGCATGGAGATCACATCGTCAAAAAGGCTGCGCAGCAGTTCCCGCTCGGCCGGCTCCAGATGGCCCCTGATGCCCTTGAGCCCGTACTTGAATGCCTTAGCCACGTTTTCCCTTGCCTTTGCCGGAACCGCCCGCGCTGCCGCCCGTGGCTTTCTCCACCGTCGCCCAGAGGCCGTAGCCATGCATGGCGACGGCGTGCTGCTCCACCTGCTCCTTGCTGCCGTGAGCCACGATCGAGCGGCCCTTCTTATGGACCTCCATCATGAGCTTGTTGGCCTTGGCCTCCGAGTAGCCGAAATAGCTGCGGAACACGAAGCTCACGTAGCTCATCAGGTTCACGGGATCGTTCCAGATCACGAGGTTCCAGGGGATGTCCGGGGCGGTCAGCACGTCGCCGGACGTCACTGTTCCGGTCTGGGTGCTCTCCCGTGTGTCGGGGCCGAGCGCAACGCTGAGGGTCATCTGTCCATTCTATGGGGATGCACACTAGAGTGAATTTGTGAGTACCTCCGCTGGCTGGGACCGTCCCCGCACGTCCCTGTACACCGACCATTACGAGCTGACCATGCTGCAGGGGGCTCTGCAGTCCGGGGCGGCCCACCGGAAATCGGTCTTCGAGGCCTTTGCCCGGAGGCTGCCGGACGGGCGCCGCTACGGGATTGTGGCCGGCACCGGCCGGCTGCTGGAGGGGATCGTGAACTTCCGCTTCGGCGATCCGGAACTGGACTACCTGCGCCGCACCAAGGTGGTCAACGACCAGACCCTGGAGTACCTGGCCGATTACAGCTTTTCCGGCGACATCTGGGGCTATCCGGAGGGTGAGGCGTACTTCCCGAACTCCCCCGTGCTGATCGTGGAGTCCACGTTCGCCGAGGCCTGCATCCTTGAGACGTACCTGCTCTCCGTGCTCAACCACGACTGCGCGATCGCGTCGGCCGCCTCCCGGATGATCTCCGCGGCCGGAACCCGCCCGTGCATCGAGATGGGGTCGCGCCGGACGCACGAGGAATCGGCGGCCGCCGCTGCCCGGGCCGCTGTCATTGCCGGGTTCGACAGCACGTCCAATCTGGAGGCCGGATTGCGCTACGGGCTGAAGACGGTGGGCACGGCCGCCCATTCCTTCACCCTCCTCCATGACACCGAGCGTGAGGCCTTCGAGGCCCAGATTGCCGCCTTCGGACCGGACACTTCCCTCCTGGTGGACACGTACGACGTCGAAACGGCCGTCCGCACCGCCGTCGACCTCGCCGGAGACAAGCTGGGCGCTGTCCGGCTGGACTCCGGTGACCTCGTGGCCCAGGCCCAGTGGGTGCGGCAGCTGCTCGACGAGCTCGGCAACGACCGCACCAAGATCGTGGTGACCTCCGACCTCGACGAATTCGCCATCGCGGCGCTGGCGTCCGCCCCGGTGGACTCCTACGGCGTGGGCACCTCGCTGGTGACCGGTTCCGGGGCACCGACGGCGAGCATGGTCTACAAGCTCGTCAGCCGCACCGATGACACCGGAGACTTCATCTCCGTCGCCAAAGCCGCCAAGAACAAAGCCAGCAAGGGCGGCCGGAAGTATGCACTGCGCAAGCTCAACGAGCGCGGAACCGCCACAGCGGAGATCGTCGGCGTCGGCCACCACCCGGAGGATGACGGCAACGACCGGCCCCTGCTGGAGCAGTTCGTCAAGAACGGCGAGCTCCTGCCCGGGTGGACCGGCCCCGAGGGGGTCCAGCGCGCGCGCCGGCGTCACGCGGAGACTATGCGGGAGCTTCCCGCGGTGGTCAACCGGCTGCAGCGCGGCGAGGCGGCCATCCCCACCATCTACGAGGAGGACTAAATGTCCCGCGCCCTGATCATCGTTGACGTCCAAAACGATTTCTGTGAGGGAGGTGCCCTGCCGGTCGTCGGCGGGGCGAACCTCGCCGGGGAGATCAGCGAGTACGTTGACGCACACCACGGCCAGTTTGACCACGTTGTGGCCACCCAGGACTGGCACATCGACCCCGGTGCGCATTTCTCGGAGGAACCGGATCTCGTGGACAGCTGGCCGCCGCATTGCGTGGCAGGCACCCGCGGGGCCGAACTGCATCCCGACCTCGATCCCGAACACATCCAGGCGTACTTCCGCAAAGGCCAGTTCGCCGCGGCGTACTCCGGCTTCGAAGGCCTCCTGGCCCCCGAGGACGACGTCCCCACCGGGGACCGCAAGCCGGGCGCCATGCCCGTTTCCGGTACCGGTACAGACACCGATACCGACGCCGACGACGTCGGGAGTCTTTTCGCCGCCAGTGATTTCGCCGCTGGCGAGGATGCGATCGGACTGGATGACTGGCTGCAGAGCCACGACGTGGAGGACATCGTCGTCGTGGGGATCGCCACGGACTACTGCGTCAAGGCGACCGCCCTGGATGCAGTCCAGGCCGGCTACTCCGTCACAGTGCTGCGCGGTTTGACTGTCGGAATCGCCGAGGACCTGGACGACGCCGTGGCCGAGATGGAGCTCGGCGGCGTCGATGTCCTCTGAGCGCCGGCGCCCGTGCCCGGGGAGCCGGGCGGGCTTAACGGCTGGCGGGAAAAGGCCGCCGCCGCAGTAGACTCGAAATCCTTGCCCTATCGCCAGTCTTGCCATATTGACCGACCCGTAGAACCCCGGAGTACACCATGAAGAAGACCCTGACCGTTCTGATTGCCGCCGGAGCGCTGCTCGGCGCGGCCGGCTGCTCGGCCACGCCGCAGCTGACCAATGAAGAAACCTGCGCCCGGGTCAAGACCGTGGTCTCCGCCCAGTCGGCCACGTCGGACAAGGCCGGCATGACCAGGGTCGCCAACCAGCTGCGGCCCATCAAGGTGGCAGCCTCCGAGGACCTGCGGGCCCCGCTGCAGACCATCATTGAATACTTTGACGAGTCGGCCAAGCCCGCCCCGGACACCGCCAAGCTCGAGGACATGAAGGCCGACTACACCGCGGCAGGCCAGACGTACGGCCAGGTCTGCGGCACCGGCCAGTAACCGATGACCCAGTAGCGATAGCCGAGTAACCGAAGCGCGCTAAACAGAGCAGATTAAAAAGTTGAGGGACCAGGCCATCGGCCTGGTCCCTCTACTTAATTCCTGCGGCTACTTCCGGCCGATGAACCAGTCCTGGAGCTTCCGCAGACGGGTCTGCAGCTGCTCCTCATTGGCCTGCGCGACGGGCGGGCCGCCGCAGACGGTCCGGAGTTTGGTGTGGATGACGCCGTGCGGGGTCCCGGTGCGGGCCGACCAGGCCGCGACGTTCTTGGCCAGCTCCGTGCGCAGGTCCATGAGCATCCGGTGGTCCGGCACGGCCGGGGCTGCCGCGGGGACGGCGTCCGCCTGCGGGGAGCGCTTGTTCTTCCGGTTTAGCTGTTCGTGCTGGCGCTGGCGCAACAAAGTGCCGACCTGCTCGGCGTCCAGCAGGCCGGGGATTCCGAGGAAGTCCAGCTCATCCTCCGAGCCGACCTCGCCACCGGTGCCGAACTCGCCGCCGTCGAAAAGCACGCGGTCAAAGGACGCCTGGGAATCGAGGGCCTCGAACTTGCCCTTCATCAGGGAGTCGGAGGCTTTCTCCTCGCGGTTCGCCTCGTCCATGAGCGAGTCCTCAGGATTGAAGAGACCGTCGCTGTCCTCCTTCTCCGGACGGTCCAGGGCGTGGTCGCGCTCGGCCTCCATCGAGTTGGCCAGCGCCATCAGCTGCGGCACCGAGGGCAGGAAGACCGACGCCGTCTCGCCGCGCTTGCGGGCACGCACGAAGCGCCCCACGGCCTGGGCGAAGAACAGCGGGGTGGAGGTCGAGGTGGCGTAGACGCCGACGGACAGCCGCGGCACGTCCACGCCTTCGGAGACCATCCGGACGGCCACCATCCAGCGCTTCTCGCTGGCGGTGAATTCCTCGATCTTGCTCGAGGCCTTGGCGTCATCGGAGAGGATGACGGTGGGCGATTCGCCGGTGATCTTCTTCAGCTGCCCGGCGTACGCGCGGGCGTCCTCATGGTCGGTGGCAATGACCAGGCCGCCGGCATCCGGGACGCTGCGCCGGACTTCGCTGAGGCGTTTATCCGCGCCGGCCAGGACTGCCGGGATCCATTCGCCGGCCGGGTTCAGCGCGGTGCGCCAGGCCTGCGAGGTGATGTCCTTCGTGACGGCAGACTCCCCGAGCGAGGCGGCCATCTCATCCCCGGCGCTGGTGCGCCAGCGCATTTGGCCGGAGTACGCCATGAACATCACCGGGCGGACCACATGGTCGCGCAGCGCCTTGCCGTAGCCGTAGGTGTAGTCGGCCTTGGAGCGCCGGATCCCGTCGCGGTCCTCGGCATACTCCACGAACGGGATGGGCGAGGTGTCGGAGCGGAACGGGGTACCGGTCAGGGACAGCCGGCGGGCCGCCGGGTCGAACGCCTCGCGGAGGCCGTCGCCCCAGGACAGCGCCTCGCCGCCGTGGTGGATTTCGTCCAGGATCACCAGCGTGCGGGCGGCCTCGGTCTTGGCCCGGTGCAGCATGGGCTTGCTGGCCACCTGGGCGTAGGTCACGGCGACGCCGATGAACCCGCGGCCGTGCTGGCCGTCGGCGTTCTTGAAGTTCGGGTCGATCGCGATGCCCACCTTGGCGGCGGCGTCGGCCCACTGGCGCTTGAGGTGGTCGGTGGGCGCCACGATGGTAACGCGGTTGACCACACCGGAATCGATGAGCATGGACGCCACGCGCAGGGCGAAGGTGGTCTTACCTGCGCCGGGGGTTGCGACCGCAAGGAAATCCTTGGGATGGATGCTGAAGTAGCTGTCCAGCGCCTCCTGCTGCCAGGCGCGCAACTTGGGGGCGGTGCCCCAGGCAGCCCGCTCGGGATAGGCGGGGGGAAGCGTGGGTCCGCCGAAAAGTGTCTCTGTCATTGAGGCGCCCTCCAACCGCGCATGGCTGCAGCCGACGGAGAAACCCAAATAAGCACAAAAACACCAATCTATTTCGGATGGACCCGGCGGAATCCCGCACAGGGAAGTACCCGGACAGCATGGACCGGCAAGCAGGAAACAGGGAGCAGGAGAACAGGGAACAGAAAACTGGGGCGGAGGGGCGCGCCGCCATAAAGAATCGCCGCCAGGACGGCTAACGGAACCCGGTTGTTCCGTTAGCTCCCGTTATTTGCCGTTACTTGTCGCCGGAGCCCTTGCCGCCGTCGTTCCCGGGGCGCAGGCCCTCGTAAACTTCCTTGCATTCAGGGCAGACGGGGAACTTCTGCGGATCCCGGCCCGGTGTCCAGACCTTGCCGCAGAGCGCGATGACAGGGTCACCGGTCAGCGCGGATTCCATGATTTTTTCCTTGCGCACGTAGTGCGAGAAGCGCTCCCGGTCACCGGGCTCAACTTCCTGGCGCAGTTCCTCGCGCTCGATCGTGGCCGTAGACGTACCGGCTCCGGAGAGCTCGCGCATCGGATCGTTTTCGAGAGGATCGGTCATGCTAGTCATGACACCCATCTTAGCCGGTGGAAGTGCCCCCGCCGGACCTGTGCGATGCCGGCGCCGGAGCTTAAAGCCCCTGCCAGGCAGGTTTGTGGTCGTAGCTGTGGCGGTAGTAGTCCGCCAGCCGCAGCGACGACGCCGCAGCCTCGTCCAGGAGGATGGTGGCGTGCGGGTGCAGTTGCAGCACGGAGGCCGCGCAGATGGCGGCGACGGGGCCCTCGGCGAGATCCCGGACGGCCTGGGCCTTTTGCGCACCGGTGGCGACCAGGATGACGTGGCGGGCATCGAGGATGGTGCCCAGGCCTTGGGTCAGGACGTGGTGTGGCACGGCGGCGAGGCTGCCGAAAAACCGTGCGTTGTCCCGGCGTGTCTGCTCGATCAGGGTCTTGATCCGGGTCCGGGACGCCAGCGACGAGCCCGGTTCGTTGAATCCGATGTGGCCGTCAGTGCCGACCCCGAGGAGCTGCAGGTCCACTCCCCCGGCGTCGCGGATGGCGTCTTCATACCCCTGGCAGGCTGCCGGGATGTCCGCCGCGGCGCCGTCGGGCACGTGGACGTTGGCCGGGCTGATGTCCACGCGTGCGGTGAAATCGCGCGCGATCACCTCGCGGTACGACTCCGGGTGGCCGGCGGGCAGTCCCACGTACTCGTCCAGGGCAAAGGCGCGGGCCTGGCTGAAGTCCAGGCCGTCGCGCTGGTGCCGCAGGGCCAGCTCGGCGTAGATCGGCAGCGGCGAGGAACCGGTCGCCAGGCCCAGCACGGCGTCGGGCTTGCGGCGAAGAAGGGCCTCCACCGCATCCCCTGCAAGCGACGCAACCTGCTTGCTGCCGGGAAGGATGACAACTTCCATGATCCTGCCTTTACTGGCCTACCTGGTCTTCGAGTCCGCGCACTCCCAGCATGCACCCGTCAGCGGTTGACGGCCAGTTGTGCCAGCAGCTCCGGGCCCCGCCGGTCCAGCCACGCACCGCCGGCCCGGACGCCGGTAGCGAAAAGAGCGAGGCCCAGCACGGGTCCGAGGACCAGCGTGATCCAGCCCGGCACAGCGCTGCCGGTGATGAACTGCGCGGCCACGAGCGCCACCTCAGGCGCTACGAGGACCATGAGCACGGCCATGCCGCCGAACTGCACGGCAAGGGTCTGGGCCACGTTTCCCGGCGGTTTCTTGAACGGGCTGTCGCCCGGCAGCGGGACGCTCACGGTGTAGCGCGCCGAGATCACCGAGGCCAGGCCCAGGCCGGTGAAGAGGACGCCGAGAGCGAGGCCGAGGACCGCGGGCAGCTTCTCCCAGTCGCCGGTGAAGAAGAACGGTCCGACGCTGAAAATGAGCACCACAGGCAGCGCGAAGCTCAGGCACGCCAGTGCCCGGCCGAGCCGGTCGTCGGCCCCGCGCACACCGGTGGCCACGTGCAGGGCGAACGCGGTGCTGTCATAGGAGACGTCCGTGGAGATCGACCAGGCTAGAAGGAAGGCCGTCAGCGGCCCCACAAACTGGAACGGGCCATAGAACCCGCTCTGGCTGCCCTGGAAGAGCATCAGCACGGGCAGGAGCGGAACGACCACCAGCGCGCCGGCGTAGCGGGGATCACGCAGCCAGTAGTAGAGGGACCTCGCGGCGACGGCGGCGGACGGCGTCGCCGGGAGCAGCCTGAACAGGCCCGCGCCGCCGGTGCGCCGCTTGGAGGTCCCGGCGTAGGGCGGGGTCACCAGGGCACGCTGCAGCAGGACCTTCCAGGCCAGGCCCAGGCCCGCGAGTGTGGCCACGGCGATGAGGAATTTCACGGCCGCGGCCGCGTAGTTGCCGGCGGCGAGCTCGCCGCCAAGCGCGAAGGCCGCCCCGGCCGGAGTCCAGGACAGTGTCTGGGCCAGGCCGGCAAGGAAATCGCCCGAACCCGCGATCCCCCTCGCGATGCCCGCCACAATGGGGCCCGTGAGCACCAGCGGGATCAGGAAGGCGACGGCGCTGATGTCCTTGAAGCGCCGGGAGCTGGCCAGTCCGGCCGTGGCGGTGGTCACGACCTTGGACAGGACGACGCAGCTCAGCACGCCCAGCACGGCACCCGCCATGGCGCCGCCCGCGGCCGGCAGGCTGCGGGACCAGGTGCCTACCGTGGCGAGTGCAACCAGCGAGGTTGCGATGCCCGGAATGCCGATCAGGCCGCCCAGCGCCAGCCCTGCCAGCAGCTGCGGCATAGGCACGGCGAACGTGGTGAAGCGGGCAGGGTCCAGGGTCATGTCCGCGGCGGAGACCGCGACGGGGATGATGGCCCAGCCCAGGAGCGCCGTTGCGCCGCCCAGGACCACCACGGTCTGGGCGAGTTCGATCTCCTGGCCGCGCAGGACGAGCAGCCCGGCCGCCAACACCCCCACGACTCCGAGGGCATACAGGGCACCGATCCCGAGGCCCACCAGCTGCCAGGGGCTGCGCCGGACGCTGTTGCGCAACAGGGTCAGCTTGAGCCTCAGAAGGTGCGCAACCATTCCAGCCCTTCCGTGTGGTTCCGGCCGCCCACAAGCTGCACGAAGCGGTCCTCAAGGCTGGCCCCGGCACGGACTTCCTCCACCGTGCCCGCGGCGAGGACCCGGCCGCCCGCGACGACGGCGACGTGGTCGCACATGCGCTGGACCAGGTCCATGACGTGGCTGGAGACGATCACCGTTCCGCCCGAGGCAACGTAGCGGTCCAGGATGTCGCGGATGTTCGCCGCGGAAATGGGATCCACCGATTCGAACGGCTCGTCGAGGACTAGGAGCCGTGGTGCGTGGATCAGCGCCGAGGCCAGCGCGATCTTCTTGGTCATGCCGGCGGAGTAGTCCACCACCAGCGTGCCGGCGTCATTGCCCAGGTCCAGCGCTGCGAGCAGTTCCGCCACCCGCGACGCCACCATCTCCCGGTCCATCCCACGCAGGAGGCCGGCGTAGGTCACCAGCTGCTCACCGCTCAGGCGGTCGAACAGCCGGACGCCGTCGGGCAGTATTCCCATCAGCTTCTTGGCCTCCAGCGGATGCTGCCAGACGTCGACGCCGTGGACCAGCGCGGTCCCGAAATCGGGGCGCAACAGGCCCGTCGCCATGGACAGCGTGGTGGTCTTGCCGGCGCCGTTGGGGCCGACCACCCCGTAGAAGGATCCGGCCGGAACGTCCAGGCTGATACCGTCGACGGCGATCTTGTCGCCGAAGCGCTTGGCGAGGCCAAGCAGGGACAGGGCAGGAACCGGCGAGGACGGGCCGGGCGGCACCGGGGGCTGGAATGTCATGACGCCAGACTAACCCTCCGTCGGCGCGAAATGGATCGTCCGCAAGGCGTAGGTTTTCACCCGCGGGAACCGGCCCCGCGACCGGGCGTTTTAGAACAAATGCCGGGGTACGGCGCGCTCGTACTGCGGCGGCCACGCAAGGTCATGGCCGAGCTCGAACGCGGCCCGCAGCCACCAGTGCGGGTCCCGCAGGGCGGCCCGGGCTATGAACACGCCGTCGGCCTGCCCGGTGGCCACCGCGTGCTCGGCCTGCCCGGCCGAGGTCAGGAGTCCCACCGTGCCGGTCCTGACCCCGGCTTCGCGCCGGATCCGGGCGGAGAAGCCGGTCTGGTAGCCGGGGCCCACGGGAATCTGCTGGTGGGCAACGGCCCCGCCGCTGGAAACGTCCACCAGGTCCACGCCGCGCTCCGCGGCGGCACTGGCCATCCGGACCGAAGCCTCGGCCTCGATCCCGCCCGGTGCCCAGTCCGAGGCCGAGATCCGCAGCAACAGGGGCATGGAGTCCGGGATGACCGCGCGCACGGCGTCCACCACAGCAAGCGTCAGCCTGTTCCGGCCCGCCTCGTCCCCGCCCCAGCGGTCCGTGCGGTCGTTGACCAGCGGGCTCTGGAACTGGTGCAGGAGGTAACCGTGGGCGCCATGGATTTCGATCGTGTCGAACCCGACGTCGACGGCCCGCACGGCGGCCGCAGCGAAGTCGGCAATCACACCGTCGATCTGCGCTTCAGTCATGGCCGACGGCGGCGCGTAGCCGTCGAACGCGCCAGTGCCGGGGCCCACGGTGTCCCAGCCGCCGTCGGACGCCGGCACGCTGCCCTTCTTGCCTGAGAACGGCCAGTAGGAGGACGACTTCCGGCCGGCGTGCGCCAACTGGGTGCCGATCTTGGTCTCCGCGGTGCCGTGGCGGTGCACGAAGGACGTGATGCGTTCCCAGGCCGCGGCCTGGTCGTCGTTGTAGAGGCCGGCGTCGCGTGGGCTGATTCTGCCCGCGGCGTTCACGGAGTTGGCCTCGGTGAGGATGAGGGCAGCGCCCCCGGTGGCAAAGGAGCCCAGGTGCATGAGGTGCCAGTCGGTGGGCACGCCCTCGCCCGTCCCGGGCTCGCAGCTGTACTGGCACATCGGGGATACCCAGCCGCGGTGCTGCAGCCGCAGTGACCTCAAGTCCAGCGGCGCGAAGAGTGCCGATCCCACTAGAACAGCACCCGGGCCAGTCCCTGGCGGGCCTTGGCGACACGCGGGTCACCGGTGCCGACGACGTCGAAGAGTTCCAGCAGCCGGACCCGGGCGGTCTCCCGTTCCGGGCCGAAGTTCCGGCCAATGAACGTCACGATCCTGCCGAGTCCGTCCTCGATGTGGCCGCCGGCGATGTCCAGGTCCGCAACGCCGAGCTGGGCGTCGAGGTTGTCCGGCTCGTCGGCGGCGAGCCGGCGGAGGTCATCTGCCTCCGGCCCCGAGATGGCCTGCAGACGCGCCATGAGTTCCACCTGCGCCAGGCCGGCCTTGGCCTCTGCGTCGGCGGGCATCTCGTTCAGGGCCTGCCGGTAGGCGGCGGCCGCGGCCGCGTAGTCGCCGGCCTCGATCGCGTCGAACGCTGCCTGATGCAGCGGCGGCAGCGGCGGGGCCTCCGGTTCCCCCCTGCCGGGCCCGCCGGCGCCAATCTGTCCGGTCACGCCGTTGGCGGCCGCGACCTTGAGAAGTTCGTCGAACAGGCTGCGTACCTGCTGTTCGTCCGCGCTGCCCTGGAAGAGCGGAACGGGCTGGCCCTTGACGACGGCCACGGCGGTCGGCACGGCCTGGACCTGGAAGGCCTGGGCAAGTTCCGGGAAGACGTCGATGTCGGCGGCCCCGAGGACCAGCCGGCCGTCATAGGTCTCGACGATGCCTTCGAGGACCTCCACCAGCTGGCCGGAGCCGGCCGAGTAGGAGGCCCAGAGGGCGATCACCACGGGCACCTGGGCCGAGAGCTCCACGAGCTCCTGGAAGTTACCCTCGGTCACGTCCACGCGCAGCGGCCGGCCGGAGTGGCCGGCGGCACCGGCTGCCGGTGCGGGGGCTGCGGCAGAACCGGCCGGACCGGTGGCCGCAGGACCTGGCCCAGCCGGTGCCGGCGAGGTAGGCGCCGGCCGCTGTTTCAAGGCGGAGAGATCGACGGCGCCGCGCAGGTTCAGCGGGCTGGCGGCAACTGGCGGGACCGGGCGGGAAGCTGGCGTAGTCATAGCTCCACTCTAGCCATTGAAGTCCCGCCCGGCGCCACCGTCCCCGCCGGTGCAGGCTACTTGAAAGCAGCCCCGACCAGGCCCCGGGTGGCGGCCACGAGCTTCATCGGATCCTTGGAACCGGCCGGCGGAACATAAACCGCCACCGACTCGGCGAACTTCAGCACCATGCCGGTGCTGGTCTCCTTGCCGCCGGCCAGGGCTGCCGCGTCGTCGCCAATCGTGAGCTTGTCTCCGTCGGCCTTCGGGGTGCCGTCGAAGGAGAAGTTCAGGCGGCCCAGCACCAGTGCCCCGCCGTCGGCCGTACGGAACACGACAGTGTTCTCGGGGGCCACCTTGTGCGTGAAGGCGAAGGTGCCATTGACGCCTGACTTGACGACGTCGGCCTGGTAGGCGAGCGTGTCCGCGATGTACGGGGAGGACTGGCCCTCGACGAGCTTGTCCTTGAAGGCGGAGGTGGCCGTGGTCAGTCGGTCACCCAGTCCGGCGAGGGCTTCGTCGCCGCTGTACAGCAGGCCGGTCTTGTCCGCGGACGCCATGGTCTCCGTGCCGGCCCGCCCGATCGCCGGGAACGTGGCACCGGGCTGCAACGGCGTGCTGCTGACCAGCTTGTAGTTCTCCCGCGGGGAGGCCTGGGTCAGGGTCAGCAGCTGCGGGACGACGTTGCCGTCGCCCTGCGTGACGGCCATGACGGAGCGGGGCCAGCTGCGCTTATTGGTGACCACTGTGGTCAGCAGCTTCATGGAACGGACAGGCATGCGGGCCTCGTAGGAGCCGACCTGCGAGCGGATCTTGTAGTTCTGCGTGCGCACCTCGAGCTCGGACTTGGCCACGCGCGGCGCCAGCTTGGCGGCGTCCTTGGCGGCGTCTCCTGCATCGACGGCACCGGCAACCTGTTCCAGGACGCGGCGGAACTGGGCGTCCAGCAGCACCGGCGCATCTCCGGCCTGGTCCGTAGTGGAACTGTCCGGGGTCGCGTTGCTGGAGGCCGGGGCAGAGGTAGCCGGGGCACTGGACACCGGGGCACTGGGCGACGGCGCGGGTGTCTGGCTGGCCTGGGCAGCCACTGATGTTCCGGCGACGGCGGTGGCCGTCAGCAGGGCCACCACGATGCCGGAACGGCGCGCCGTGCCGGCGCCCTTTTTCTGCTCGGGCGCTGTTTTCTCCGGTGTTGATTTCTCCGGTGTGGCCGGCTGCGGTGCTGTTTCGGGTGCTGTGTCAGGTGCTGCAGTGCCGGGTGCGGCAGGCTGCTGCGTGCTTGCAGTCGAACCCTGTCCCGCGCGTCGTGCTGCGGCCTTGGCCTGCGCGCGGCGGGCGAACGCGCTGCCGCCCCCGTCGTCGCCGCTGCCGCCGTCGCCGCCGTCGTCTGTTCGGTTGCCGGACCGGTTGCCTGACTTCGGCTTCAGGACCAGCATTGCCGCGCCCGCGATGATCAGCAGGCCACCGAGCACCATGAACGGAATGGCCCAGGGCGTGGACGTGTCGTTCGGGAACGTGATCGTGATGGAGCTCGGGGCGGGCTTGGTGCCGTCCGTCGCCAGGAGAAGGGACCAGTCGCCGTCGGCCGGCGCGTTCCACGAGTAGTTCATTTCACCACTGGCGTTCTCGGTGCTGACCCAAAGATCCGATCCGGCGGGTGAGGGCGCGGTGGCGTCGCCGTCGGTATGCGTCAGCTGCAACGCCTTGCCGTCGTCCGAGACGCCGGTGACAGTGTTGTGTGCCGTCTTGCCCACCCACGCGTTGACGTCGTCCGGCCGCCCAGCAGCCAGCAGGAAGGCACCCTCGCCCTTGACTTGGATGTTCACGGTCCCGGGGTGCAGCGTCCTCAGCTTCTCGTCGAAGACGGTCAGCGGCGCGGCAGTACCGGTCGGTGCCGTGGCCGTGATCGTCTCTGGGGGAGCCCAGAACGTCTTCTGGCCAATTCCGGCCAGCAGTGTCAGGAGGCCGAGCAGCACCAAGGCGACTGCAGTCTTGAAACGCAAAATACTACCAATCATCAGCGGACAGTTAGCTTCAATAGTAACCATTTTGTTACCCGCGAGTCAGATCGGCGGCCCGGCCCACCCCCGCCCGCGGCTCCCTGGCCGGGTTCCCGCCCTTGAGCTGACAAGCCTGCTGATAGTGTTTGCGGTGATCATCACACCCGCGCCGTCTCAGCGGCGCCGCACGGAAATAAGGGCATTCAACGCAGTGACTGAACATACGGATTCGTCCTCCGCCGGACAAGAAGAAGCCCAGGAATCCGGCAGCCAGGAACGCGGCCCCGAAGAAACTGTTGCCGGCCCCCGGCCCACAACCTCCCGCCCCCGGATCGCCGTCGCGAATGTCCTTTTGTCCGCGGCCCGGCGCCTGCGTCAGCCCCTGCCCGGAGCCCAGCCGCGAATCCGTTTCGAGATGCCGCCGGAGCATGAGGCCGAGCCCGGCTCCGAGGCCCCCTTCGGCAGTCCCGGTCCACGGATGTCCGCCCAGCACCCCCTTTACATGGGCTTCATGGGCACGGTCGGCGTCGGCATCGCACTCCTGGTCTACTGGATCGGTTCGAATACGACGCAGCTGCTCTTGTGGATCGTCACGGCACTCTTCATCACTTTGGGGCTGGACCCCGTGGTGCGCTGGCTCGAACGCCGGAGTGTCCCCCGCGCCGCCGGCATCCTCTTGTCCGTGTCCACCCTGGCAGTGGCGGTCGCCGCATTTTTCGCCACACTGATCCCCACGATCGTGCAGCAGGTGACGCAAATCGTGCAGCAGGCGCCCAAATGGGTCCAGGAGTTCATTGACTCGGAGTTCTTCCGGAGCGTTGACAGCCAGTTCGGCATCCGGGACCGCATCAGCCAGGAGCTGGAGAAGTTCGTCAACAACCCGGAGGCCATGGGCGGCATCTTCGGCGGCGTTGTCGGCTTCGGCACCACCCTGGCAAACGGGCTCTTCGGCGCGCTGATCGTACTGGTCCTGAGCCTGTACTTCCTCGCAGCCCTTCCCGCCATGAAGAAGTGGGGCTACCGGCTCGCGCCCCGCTCGCGCCGGGCACGGGTTGAAGCCCTGTCCGAGGAAATCACCGGTTCGGTGGGCAACTACGTCATCGGCCAAGCCGCCGTCGCAGTGCTGAACGCCACCTTCGCCTTCATCGTGATGTCGATCATCGGAGTGCCGTTCGCCACACTGCTGGCGTTCGTGGTGGCCCTGCTGGCGTTCATCCCGCTGGTGGGCGGCATGATTGCCGGGTTCCTGGTGACGATCGTTGCACTGACTGCCGGCTGGCAGACGGCGATTGTCTTTGCCATCTGCTATTTCGCCTACCTCCAGTTCGAGGCCTACTTCATCTCACCGCGGATCATGCAGAAGGCTGTGGCGGTGCCCGGGGCCGTCGCCGTCATCTCGGTGATCGCCGGTGGCAGCCTGCTCGGCGTGCTCGGCGCCCTGATCGCCATCCCCACGGCGGCGGCGATCCTGCTGCTGGTCAAGGAAATCTTCATCGCGCGCCAGGACAGCCGCTGAGCGGTTAGTGCGCCGTGGCGACCGGCCCGTCCCATTCCTGCGGCAGCACAGTTCCGGCATTCCCTGATCCGGTACTGCCGGGGATGACCTCGTCCACAATCTCGTTGAGCACCCGTCCGGCGTACTTCTCCCCCACCCACAGGTGCTTGGCGCCGTCGACCCCCAACACCTGTGCCTGCGGGACAAGCGCGAACCTCGCCGCCGCGGCCGCCGGCTGCAGGTAGTCGTCGTGTTCGGGGACCAGCACCTTCAGCGGCTTGCCCGCCTGCGCCCATTCCTTCAGGTGCACGTCCGTGGCCCGGTGCAGCGGAGGCGAGAGCAGGATAGCCCCCTCGATCTCGGAGGCGACGGGCTCAGCCGCGCCGTACATGAGGGCCAATTCAGTGCCGAAGGACCAGCCCACGAGCCAGCGGTTCGGCAGGCCCCGGTCCACGGCGAACTGCACGGCGGCCTCGACGTCCAGACGCTCGCCGATGCCTTCCTCGAAGGCTCCCCCGCTGGTCCCCCGCGGCGATGATGTGCCGCGAGTGTTGAAGCGCAGCACGGCGATTCCGGCGAGGGCCGGCAGCCGGTAGGAGGCCTTGCGGTAAACATGCGAGTCCATGAAGCCACCGTGCGTCGGCAGCGGGTGCAGCGTGATGAGTGTTGCCTTGATCTCGCCGGATTCGGGGACGGCGAGCTCGCCCACCAGCCGGTGTCCGTCCGAGGTGCGGAGTTCGACGTTCTCGCGGTGGGCCGGAAGGACGGTGGACGCGCGGATGGCAGTTGGCGCAGACGGCTGGGTGAAGACGTACGACGCGGGATCAAAAGTCATGCTGACCAGCTTAGCGATACCGGTAGCTCCGCGAGGTCCAGCAGTTGGTATGCCAGTGCCGCCGCTCGGCGAGACCCGCGGCGGCGCCAAAGAGGTGGTCCTCGGACCAGACCACCAGGTGGGCGATCCCCGGCAGCACGGCGGTGGAGCAGCCCGGGCAGATGTAGGTCTTCTCGGCGCGGCTCGCGGTGATCGGGCGGACCATCCATTCGCCGTCCGGTGCGCTTTCCCGGCGGGCGAAACCTGAGCGGGCGCGCTCCAGATCAAGCTCCGGCGCCGGGCCGTGCTTGGCTCCGGGGGCTTTGCTCTTTCCGGGCGCTGCGCTCTTGCCAGAGCCTGTCTTGGCAGAACTTGCGCGGCGGGGGCGGTTGGAACGGGGCATGCCTCCATTCTGCCCCAGCCCGGCTGCCACGCATTCCGGGACCGCCGGCGCCGCAGGCCAAGGCCCGCCGGCCAGACCGCCCCCCACCCGGCCCCAGCCCGGCCCCAGCCCGGGGACTCCGGCGCAGACGGTAGAGTGGACCGGGTGCGTTTAGTCATAGCCCGCTGCTCCGTTGATTACGTCGGCCGCCTCAAAGCCCACCTCCCGCTGGCCACCAGGCTCCTGCTGGTAAAGGCCGACGGCTCGGTCCTGGTCCATTCAGACGGCGGATCCTACAAACCCCTGAACTGGATGAGCCCGCCGGCGTCCTTGCGCGTCTCCACCCCGGATGAGATCGACGTCGAGGTCGGCGTCGTCGAACAGTGGACCGTGCAGTCGGTCAAGACCGATGACCGGCTCATTATCAATATTCATGAGCAGCTGCACGACACGTCCCACGAACTGGGCCAGGACCCCGGCCTGATCAAGGACGGCGTCGAAGCGGACCTCCAGCGGCTCTTGGCCGCCCAGATCGAACTGCTCGGCAACGGGTTCTCGCTGATCCGCCGCGAGTATTTCACCGCGATCGGCCCCGTGGACATCCTGGCCCGGGATGCTGACGGCGCCACCGTGGCCATTGAGCTCAAGCGGCGCGGCGACATCGACGGCGTCGAGCAGCTCACCCGGTACTTGGAACTCCTGAATCGGGACCCACTGCTGGCTCCGGTCCGGGGAATCTTCGCAGCCCAGCAGATCAAGCCGCAGGCCAAGGTCCTCGCCAAGGACCGCGGAATTGACTGCGTGACCCTGGACTATGACGCCATGCGCGGCGTTGACGACAGCGAGTCCAGGCTCTTCTAAAGCTTCCTGCGGCAGCCTTTCCGCGGCGGCGATTCGCGTTAAGCGGTTCTTTGCACAAAATTTATGCATTTCTTCCGTTCGCCCGTTGACCTAACGCAAGTGTCATGAAATTCTTATACAAGTCTTTGTGTAGGTGTTATTCATGCTCGCAAGACATGTTGCGAGCGTGAAGCTCCTGCAGCCGCGGTCCGGGAATCCGGAACCGATGCCAAAGGTTCTTCTCGCAGAGTGACCAAGTTCGGTGCGAAGTGTGCCGGACTTATTCAAGATCCACAACGAGGAGAAACAAATGGCACAGGGAACCGTCAAGTGGTTCAACGCAGAAAAGGGCTTCGGCTTCATCACCCCGGATGACTCCGATGGCGATGTCTTCGTTCACTACTCCGAGATCCAGACCGGTGGCTTCAAGACCCTCGACGAGAACCAGCGCGTTCAGTTCGAGATCGGCCAGGGCGCCAAGGGCCCCCAGGCTACCGGCGTAACGCTGGTCTAGTCTCCCGTCGGGAAGTGCCTTAGGGCATTTCCGGCACCAGGAATGATCCCCGGCAATTGCGCCGGGGATCATTTTTTGTGCATTGTTGGGCTCAGTGATTCGGGTCCTCGCTTTTGGCCACGCCTCATTGGTCAAGAGCATTGTTCCTCCGAATTGCCCAGCCGCGAATGCGCTTGCGGCGGAGCCGGAGCCGCACCAAGGGTGCGGGGCAATAACACGCCGCACAATACCCGGCAGGACACTAACCCGCCGGGCACTAACCCGCCGGACCTGCCGGCTAACGCACCAGGGTGCGCAGCAGGCGTGCGCTCTGCCGGACGGACAACCCGGGAAGATATGCGCGGCTCAAGGCCCGACCCATCGCGGGCAATTGCAACGGATCCTGATAGTAAAGGTAAAGCGTGCGGTAGTCCGGTTTAAAGCGCGACTTGAACGTGGCCAGCGAGCGGAACCCGTAGACAGGTTCCAGGGCCCTGCCCACCACGTCCAGGATCCCAGCCAATCCCTCCGGCCCGGCATCTCGGCCCCCGGCAGCGTCTTGGGCAGGGTCTCCAGCTGCGCCTCCGGAAGTCTCGCGGGCAGCGTCCCCGGAAGACTCTCCGGCAGCGCCCCCGGTGTCACTGCGACCGGCTGCGTCGTCTCCGGCAAGGTCCTTCGCCAGCGGCGAGCCGGAAAGGGAGATCACCTCGACCGTGCGCTTGAGCTCCAGCACTGCGGAGGCAATGAGGAACTCCATGACGCCGGGGAAGGCGTCTCCGCGCCGGCGCATGAAGTCCAGCGTCCAGCTCACCAGCTTCCCGTCCTCGTACACCGGCAGCCAGCTCGTGACACCCTGCACGCGTCCGTCGGCGTCCACCGCCAGGCAGCACAGCACCTCGTCGTCGTCGAGTTCGTCGATGCTGCCGAGCGTGAAACCCATCTCCGGCACGTGCTTTTGCGCCGCCCATTCCTCGGAGACCTCGATCAGCTGGGCCCGCAGCGGGGCCGGGAATTCGCTGTAGCGCCCCCACACCGCACGGACGCCGGTTTTCGCAGCACGGTTCAGGGCCGTGCGGACGTTCTGCCACTCCTTGCCCTTGAACTCGAGTTCGCGCACCGCGAGCCTGGTTTCCTGGGCCACGGCCACCCGGCGGAACCCGCGGGCCCGGAGCATCGGCCAGAGGCCGGCGGTGCAGGAGTAGAAACACGGGATCAGGGCGTGCTCCGCGCAGTAGCGCATGAAACCCGCCGCAGTTTCCTCGTGGAAGGCAGCAGGTCCGAAGGGCCCCGCCAGCGTCAGGGCCACATTGCCGTGCTGCTGATAAGCCACCCCGCCGCGGCGGCCCGGCGTGAACCAGTATTTGTTCGGTTCCCAGAGCGCCATCCAGGACAGCGAGTCTCCGCCCTGTCGGATGAGGTCACGGGCCGTGTCCCGGTCGCCGGAGCCGACGTCGGTGCTATTCAACCCGGTACCATGCAGCCGGCGCCGCAGGACCAGCCAGACCGCCGCCAGGGCCACTCCCCAAAAGATGATGCCGGCATAGGCGAACAGAAAGGACTCGACGGCGTACCGGTTCTGGAAGAGCCGGCTGTAGGCGCCGGGAATGGGCAGCGGCAGGTACTGCCGGGCGAGTTCCGCCGCGAGGCCCAGCACTCCCCTGTCGCGGTCCATCCCGCCGGCCGCCAGCCAGGCCACCGCGTAGGCGCCGGCGAGTCCCAGCCACGTTCCGCCAACCACAATGCCCAGAATCCGCCGGGCGCGCGGTGCCGTCTCCACCCGGAATTGCCGGCGGTTAAGCCAGAGCAGCACAACGAGCAGCAGCGGAACGGCCACTAGCGGAAGGACGTGGACGAAGCCGGAGCCCATCACGGCCGTGTGCGCCCGGTTGGGGTAGGGCGGAATGCGGGCGAACAGTGCGAGGTACACGGCGGCCAGGGCTGTCACGCCGAGCTGGACGATAATGGCGATCCGGAGGGCCAGGCGCCGGCCTTGGCGCATGCCGTCCGCGCAGATCAGCAGCAGGACCACCGGGACGACGGCCAGCGCCAGGCCCAGCGGACCGGCTAATCCGGCCCGGCCGGCCTCCAGGCAGCTGACGTCAACCGTTCCGCCGCAGTTTTCCTCCAGCTGGCTCAACGTGGGCAGCGGGTTCAGCACGACGTCGCGCAACAAAGCCAGAGGCCCGGTGGGGCTGCTGACAGCGGCCGTGAGGATCGGTCCCACCGCGAAAATCGCGACCGTGAGCGCCAGCAGGTTGCGCGTTTCGCGTCCCGTTGAACGGTGGCGGTGCAGCGTCCCCCGGTCGTCCTGGATCCACCAGCCCGCGGCCAGGCCGGCGAGGGCACCGGCCAGCCCCACCACCGTCTCCGGATGCCCGACGTAGAGCACCAGCAGCAGGGACGCGGACACGACGGCGGTCCGCAGCCGCCGCTGCCACAGCGTGGGCAGCAGTCCGCTGGCGGCCAGGGCCACGGCGAGGACGGCGGCGTAGGGGCCGATCAGCCGGGCGTTGACCATGAGGCCGAGCCAGCCATCGCCGATATACCGGGCCAGCTGGGTGATCAGCAGGAACACGGTCACAGCCGCGAACTGGCCCGCAAAGAAGAACACGGCCGTCCGCAGCGTCCCCAGATGCCGTTCAGCCAGGCCCAGGAGCACGAGGATCATCAGCGATGCGGCGAGGTAGGCCAGCAGGTTGGTGGCGAAGAACTGTGAGGTGAACAGGGACCACCAGTGTCCCGCCCTCAGCCCCGGCGCGTTGACGGAGGCAATGGGCAGCAGGGCCTTGGGCGGCCCGGACAGAAAGCTGCCCGTGACGGCCCCGACGATCAGGAAGGTCGCAAGGACCGCCAGAGTGAAGGGTACGGCACGGAAGTGCGCCAGTGTCCGGCGCATGCCCTGCCGCCAGACGCCCGGCCGGGGCGGGTCCCCGCGCCCGGCCGCGGTCCGCGTGGCGCCGGTGTTGGCCCGGCTCATGGGATGATCCCCCAGCGCCGGGCCAGGAAGTCCAGGCCGCCGGGCAGGCCGTTGGATGCCGTATCCCAGGAGTGCCCCGCGTTGGCAATCCGGTGTGTTTCGACCGTGAACCCGGCACGGCGTGCCGCCTCGGAGAGTACGTCCATGTGGCTGATGAATTCCGGGTCATGGTCCCCGGCGGCGAAGTACACGCCTTGGCCGTCGAAGCGGTTTTCCGCCATGACGCGGAGCGGGGTCAGCCGGTCGAAGGCCGCGACGTCGGCGCCGAAGGATGCTTCGACAGTCTTGGCGCGCTCCTTTGCGATGGCCGGCTCATTCTCGCTTGAGAAGGCCAGCGCTGCGCTGTAGACGTCGGGATGCCTCGTCACCATCTGCATGGCGCACGTGCCGCCGAACGAGAATCCGCCCACGGCCCACTGCCCCGGGTTAGGGTCGACGTCGAGCGTGCGGTTGATCCAGTCCGGCACGTCGCGCGCCAGGAAGGTGTCCACCTGGGCGATCCGGCTGTCCAGACACAGCGTGTTTCCGGACACTGAGCCGTTGGGATCGACCACCACCACCACAGGCGCCACCCCGTCGTGCTGCGCGGCAAACCCGTCCAGCCGGCTCCGGAGCGCGCCGCCGGTCAGCCAGTCGGCCGGGCTGCCGGGCTGGCCCGAAAAGAGGACCAGCACCGGCAGCGCGGGCCGCGGAGAACTCTGGTAGGCCGGCGGGAGGTAGACGTAGGCGTCCCGGCTCTGGAAGCCGGAGACCGTGCCGGGGATGATCGCTTTGCGGATCACGCCGTCGGGAAGCTCGGCGGGTGCCTGCCAGTGGGCGAGCCCGGTGGCGGCAGGGCCGCCGGCCATGCGCGTCAGGCCGGCCTCGAGCGGCTGGATCCGGGCCACTGCCGTTCCGGTGAGATCGGCTACGGTGTGGTTCAGGCCGAAGTAGATGTTGATCTGGACGGCGGAAAGCGCGAAGACGGCCAGGAACGCGGCCGTGGCTGCGGCGCTTGAGCGCCAACGTTTGGGGCGGCTGCGGCCGCGGCCCCAGAGACCGAACAGGCGCATGAGCCACAGGAGCAGGGCGGCGACGGCGGCAAGGGACCAGGCGAGGTTCTCGCCTGGCAGTTCGGCGGGGAAGACCGTGATCACGTAGATCAGGAACCAGTGCACGGCCGCGACGAGAGCGGCGGCGAGCAGCGTCACGGCAGCCACAACGACCGCCGCACTGGCCAGGCGGCGCCGTCCGGTGTACCGAAAAGCCGTGTGCCGAAGGCCGGCGTGCCAGAGGAGGTAGGCCAGGCCCGCGGCGCCGGCGGCCCATGCAAGCCACACCACCGGGCCGTCGACCAGGCGGAGGCCGTCAAGGTAGTCCACCGGGGCTAGCGCCAGGTGCCGACGCCGATGACGGGTCCGGCCTCAAGCCAGGACGACAACCCCGTGTAGGCATCGAAGCGCATCGCGAGAAGGACCGGCTGCCCCTCGTAGCGGAGCTCCACGATCACAGCGTCGGGCTGGACCTTGAGGAGCTCGGATTCGGTAGGCTTGCGCCGGCCAAGCAGCTCCAGCGAGCTGCGCCGGAAGGTGTGCTTGGGACGGACGCTGAGTGAGACCAGGCGGAACCACTCGAGGTCGTTGTCCTGATAACGACAAACCCCCATCTGCCAGCTTTTTCCAGCCGTGCAGATGGAGGCGTCCACCGTGCCGAGGGCGCGCCGCAGATTGAAGCGGCGCACCCCCATGAGGCACAGTGCAAATACCAGCAACGCAAACGCAGTTGC
The DNA here is from genome assembly GCF_029504395.1 of Arthrobacter sp. ES3-54. Taxonomy (GTDB): domain Bacteria; phylum Actinomycetota; class Actinomycetes; order Actinomycetales; family Micrococcaceae; genus Arthrobacter. Next base: position 408,884 of record NZ_JAQFIF010000001.1, on the reverse strand, counting down.
CAGGACGATGAACGGCAAACCAATACTGTTCATCAAGGTCGTGCTAGCGGATCCCCGCAGTAGCCGCTTCGCCCATTTGGGCGTTGTCAGCAACAATGACCACTCTGTTGTTGTCAACGGAGAAGAATCCCCCGTCGACGGCTACCGAGATGCGGTCACCGGATACCGGCTCGATTGCCAGCTCACCTTCGGCCAGAATCGCCAGCAGGGGCGAGTGGCCGGGCAGGATTCCGATTTCACCATCGCTGGTGCGGGCCTTGACCATCTTGGCCGCTCCGGACCACACGAAGTGATCCGCTGCGACAATCTCAACCTCAAGCTCAGCCATATTACTTGGTCTGTTCCTGGATCTTGGCCCACTGGCGCTCGACGTCGTCCAGGCCGCCGACGTTGAAGAACGCCTGCTCTGCAACGTGGTCAAGATCGCCGTCGCAGATCGCGGTGAAGCCTTCAACAGTGTCCTTGATGGTCACAGTGGAGCCCTCGACGCCGGTGAACTGCTTGGCGGTGTAGGTGTTCTGCGAGAGGAACTGCTGGATGCGGCGTGCACGCGACACGACGATCTTGTCTTCTTCAGAGAGTTCGTCAACGCCGAGGATGGCGATGATGTCCTGAAGTTCCTTGTTCTTCTGCAGGATCTGCTTGACGCGGACAGCCGTGTTGTAGTGGGCCTGTCCGATGTACTGCGGATCCAGGATGCGGGAGGTCGACGTCAGCGGGTCAACGGCCGGGTACAGACCACGGGAGGCGATTTCACGGGAGAGTTCCGTGGTCGCGTCGAGGTGTGCGAAGGTCGTGGCCGGAGCCGGGTCGGTGTAGTCATCTGCGGGAACGTAGATGGCCTGCATCGAGGTGATGGAGTGGCCCTTGGTGGACGTGATGCGCTCCTGGAGGAGTCCCATCTCGTCAGCCAGGTTGGGCTGGTAGCCCACGGCCGACGGCATGCGGCCGAGGAGGGTGGAAACCTCGGAGCCTGCCTGGGTGAAGCGGAAGATGTTGTCGATGAAGAGCAGCACGTCCTGGTTCTGCACATCGCGGAAGTACTCCGCCATGGTCAGGGCGGACAGCGCCACGCGCAGACGCGTTCCCGGCGGCTCATCCATCTGGCCGAACACAAGGGCGGTGTCCTTGAGGACGCCGGCCTCTTCCATTTCGACCCAGAGGTCGTTGCCCTCACGGGTACGCTCGCCGACACCGGCGAACACCGAGGTGCCACCGAAGTTGCGGGCAACACGGGTGATCATTTCCTGGATCAACACGGTCTTGCCGACGCCGGCACCACCGAACAGACCGATCTTGCCACCCTTGATGTACGGGGTGAGGAGGTCGATCACCTTGATGCCGGTCTCCAGCATCTCGGTGGAGCCTTCCAGGGTCGCGAAGGCCGGAGCCTTGCGGTGGATCGGCCAGTAATCGGAAGCCTGGATCTCGGACTCGTCGACGTCCAGAGGCTTGCCCAACACGTTGAAGATGTGACCCTTGACGCCGTCGCCCACGGGCACGGTGATGGGGCCGCCGGTGTCCACAACGTTGGTACCGCGGACAAGTCCGTCGGTGGCCTGGAGGGAGATGGCGCGGATGAGGTTGTCACCCAGGTGCAGGGCAACCTCGAACGTGACGGTTCGGGTCTCACCGTTGAGAGTGATCTCGGTGGTGAGTGCGTTGTAAATCGAGGGGATTGCGTCAGCCGGGAATTCGACGTCGACAACCGGGCCAATAACACGTGCAATACGGCCGGTAGCACCGGACGTTGCGGCTACGTGTTGGGTAGCAGTGGCAGTCATCTCTCTCACTTCACTCAGTAGATGGCGTGGGGTTAAGTTTATTCTTTTTGGTGCAGGTACAGCTGGATCCGGGCTCGTGCTGGCTAGGACGCGGACAACGCGTCGGCACCGGCAACGATCTCGGAAAGCTCCTGCGTAATTTCAGCCTGGCGGGCAGTGTTGCGCAGACGCGTGTACTTCTTGATGAGATCCGTCGCGTTGTCGCCGGCGGACTTCATCGCGCGCTGGCGGGCTGCGAGCTCGGAAGCTGCTGCCTGCAACATTGCGGCGAAGATACGTGACTCGATGTAGCGCGGCAGCAGGGCATCGAGAACCTGCTCCGTTTCCGGCTCGAATTCGTAGAGGGGAAGCAGGTCCGATTCGGACGCGGCTTTCTCTTCGACAACCTCGAGCGGCAGCAGACGAACGACCGTCGGCTCCTGGGTCACCATCGACTTGAAGCGGGTGTAGACGACGTGGATTTCGTCGACGCCGCCCTCTTCGTAGGCGGTAGCGAAATCAGCCAGCAATGCTTCGCTGACTTCCCGCGCGGTCGCAAACTCCGGCGCGTCCGTGTTGCCGGTCCATACGCGACCATATTCACGGTTCCGGAAGTCGAAGTACGCCTGCGCCTTGCGGCCGACCAGGAACGTCTTGACTTCCTTGCCTTCCGCGTGGAGCAGCTCATTGAGGCCTTCGGCCTGCTTGAGGATGCTCGCCGAGTAAGACCCCGCGAGGCCACGGTCCGACGTGATGACCAGGACGGCGGCCCGGCGGATCTGCGCCGGCTCGGTGACCAGGGGGTGGTCGATTTCGCTCTGGCTTGCGACAGCAGAAACGGCACGCGTGATCGCGTTCGCGTAAGGCAGTGAAGCTGCTACGCGTGCGCGGGCCTTGCCGATGCGCGAGGTAGCGATCAGTTCCATCGCCTTGAAGATCTTGCGCATCGACGTCGTCGAGCTGATCTTCTGGCGGTAGACCCGGATCTGGGCTCCCATACTTATCCTTTCCTAAGATCCCGATGGCCGGGACTGCCGAAACCCGTGCGGGTCCCGGCAGTCCCTGCCAGCGAAACTAGCGCTTCTGCTTGACGATTTTTTCCTGGTCGACCTGATCCTCGCCGATGGGGGCGTGCTCCTCGTGCCCCGCACCGACCAGGAGGTTGTCTCCCTCGCCGAAGAAGCCCTTCTTGAAGTCCACGATTGCGGTCTTCAGTGCTTCAGCGGTGTCATCGTCCATGACGTTGGTCTGGGCCAGCGTCGTCAGGATGGAGGACTTGTGCTTGAGGTGCTCCAGGAACTCGGTCTCGAAGCGGTTGATGTCTTCAACCGGAACCTCGTCGAGGTGGCCGTTGGTGCCGGCCCAAATGGAGACAACCTGGTTCTCGATCGGGAACGGCGAGTACTGGCCCTGCTTGAGCAGTTCCATCAGGCGTGCACCACGGGTCAGCTGCTGGCGCGATGCGGCGTCGAGGTCCGAGGCAAACATGGCGAAGGCCTGCATGTCGCGGTACTGGGCCAGTTCCAGCTTCAAGGTACCGGAGACCTTCTTCATGGACTTGACCTGGGCGGCGCCACCAACACGGGAGACGGACACGCCGACGTCCACAGCGGGGCGCTGGTTGGCGTTGAAGAGGTCCGACTGCAGGAAGATCTGGCCATCGGTGATGGAGATCACGTTGGTCGGGATGTAGGCGGACACGTCGTTCGCCTTGGTCTCGATCAGCGGCAGACCGGTCATCGAGCCTGCACCGAGCTCGTCGGAGAGCTTGGCACAACGCTCCAGCAGACGGGAGTGCAAGTAGAAGACGTCGCCCGGGTAGGCTTCGCGTCCCGGCGGGCGGCGGAGAAGCAGTGACACTGCACGGTAGGCCTCGGCCTGCTTGGACAGGTCATCAAACACGATGAGGACGTGCTTGCCGCCGTACATCCAGTGCTGGCCGATAGCCGAGCCGGCGTACGGTGCCAGGTACTTGAAGCCTGCGGGGTCGGACGCGGGGGAAGCCACGATCGTGGTGTATTCCAGTGCGCCGTTGTCCTCCAGGGTCTGGCGGACAGCCGCGATCGTGGATGCCTTCTGGCCGATGGCTACATAGATGCAGCGCACCTGCTTGGTGACATCGCCCGAAGCCCAGTTGGCCTTCTGGTTGATGATCGTGTCGATGGCAATGGCGGACTTGCCGGTCTGGCGGTCACCGATGATCAGCTGACGCTGGCCGCGGCCGATCGGGATCATGGCGTCGATAGCCTTGAGTCCGGTCTGCATCGGCTCGTGAACCGACTTACGCTGGGTCACGCCGGGTGCCTGAAGTTCCAGCGCACGGGTGGTCTCGGCCTTGATCTCGCCGAGGTCATCGATGGGCTGGCCCAGCGGGTCAACCACGCGGCCGAGGAAGGCGTCGCCAACCGGCACGGACAGAACCTGTCCGGTGCGGTGGACTTCCTGGCCCTCTTCGATTCCGGTGAAGTCACCGAGGATGATGACGCCGATCTCGCGGACGTCGAGGTTCTGGGCCAGGCCCAGCGTGCCGTCTTCGAAGCGAAGCAGCTCGTTCGCCATGACCGAGGGAAGGCCCTCAACACGGGCGATGCCGTCACCTGCGGTTGTTACACGGCCGACCTCTACGCGCTCTGCGTTTCCGGGTTCGTAGGACGCCGCGAACTCGTTCAACGCATTACGGACGTCGTCGGCGTTGATGGTCAATTCGGCCATCTGCAGTCCCTGCTCTCCTGTTTTCGTGATCATCGTTGCTCACGATGACCGGGGTTTCTTGTCGTTAGGTTGTGCTTGTCCGGCTAGCCGGCAAGCTGACGCTGGAGCTGGCCCAGGCGGCCGGCAACCGAAGCGTCAACCACTTCGTCACCTACCTGGATCCGGATGCCACCGATCAATGCCGGGTCAACCTTCATGTTGATCTTGAGCTCGCGCCCGTAAAGGGCGTTCAGCCCGGTCTGCAAGCGGCTGGTCTGCGTCTCCGTCAGCGGACGGGTGACGTTGACCGTCGCAATCCAGCGCTGCTGGCGCTTGGCGGCAAGCTCGGCGAAACGGCGAACCAGCTTGGTGACCTTGAGCCCGCGCGGAGCCGTGACGGCCTGTCCGATCAGGACTTTCGCTTCCTCGCTCGCACCGGGTACGAGCTTTTCGGCGAGGGTCACCTTGGCGGCCGGGCTGGCCTGCGGCTCGGACAGAGCACGCTGAACCTCGTGGCTGGACTCAACGGCCTGGTTGAAGGAGAACAGATCGTTCTCCAGCGATTCCAGTCCGGTGAGCCCGGAGGCAGAGACGGCCGACTTGTTCTCGGCAACAGCAATGACTACCGAAGCGGCAAGAGTCTCGAGTGCATCGCCGATATCCCGTGCGGATGCCCAGCGGGAGCCGGCCAGTCCGGCAGCGATCTCAACAGCATCAGCGGATACTTTCCCGCCGAAGAGCCGCTTGACCAGCGCCGACTTTTCGTCACCGCTGCGGGACGGGTCAGTCAGGGCGCGGCGCAAGCCGGCCGAACTGTCCACCGTTCCCAGGATTCCGAAGAGCTCCTTTGCCAACTGCAGCGATGCGGAGGGAAGCTTGGCTTCCAAGGCCGCCAGCGCAGCGGCCAGCGATTCGCTCGATACACCTGCCATTACTTAGCTACACCCGCGTTCTGGTTCTCCAGATCTGCCAGGAAGCGGTCCACCACTCGGGCCGACCGTGCATCGTCGCTCAGTGCCTCGCCGACGATGCGGCTCGCCAGCGTCGTGGCCAGCGTGCCGACCTCCGCGCGGAGCGACACAACGGCCGCCTGGCGCTCGGATTCGATCTGCGTGTGGGCCTGTGCGGTGATGCGGGCAGACTCGGCAGCCGCCTTCTCCTTCAGCTCTGCAAGGATCTGGGCACCTTCGGCGCGTGCTTCCTCACGGATGCGGTTGGCTTCAGTGCGGGCTTCCGTGAGCTGCTGCTTGTACTCTTCGAGTGCTGCGGAGGCCTCGGCCTGGGCCTTTTCGGCCTTGGCGATGCCACCCTCGATGGCCTCGGCCCGCTCCGCGAAGGTCTTCTCGAACATCGGGACAACGTACTTGACCACGATGTACATGAGGACAGCAAAGCCGGCAAAGACTACAAGCATCTCCCAAGGATTGGGAACGAGGGGGTTAGTACCGCCTTCGGTGGCGGCTGAGATGATCGTTTGATTCATATTTCACCCGTCCTTATCTACTCGGTTCTGGATGTTCGGTTGTTCTGTTTACTTGAGAACGAACGCGAAGACCAGGCCAAGGATGGCGAGGGCTTCAGTCAGCGCGAGGCCGAGGAATGCGATCGGCTGCAGGACGCGCTGGGCTTCCGGCTGACGTGCCACACCGTTGATGTAAGCGGCGAACACGAGACCCACACCGATACCACCGCCGATGGCGGAGAGGCCGTAGCCGATGAGGTTGAGGGAGCCGTTGATGGAGCCTTCCATTTTTCTTCCTTTCAAGATGCCACCCATGTGGCAGGTTGTTTGGGTTGCTTCATCCCCGTGAGGGGAAGTTTATGTGGTGCCGACTGGCGTTGTGCCGACTTGCGTGGCGCCTGCTGGCGTTGTGCCTGCTGGCGCTGTGCCTAGTGGCTGTCGGCGTGCAGCGCGCCTTCGATGTAGATCGCGGTAAGCAGCGTGAATACGTAGGCCTGCAGCACCATGATCAGCGCTTCGAGCATGTACATGGCGATGGCGCCGCCCAGGACGAGTACGGACGCGCCCTTGAGGAAGACGTTTTCCTGCATTACCAGGAATTCAATGCCCGCACCGGAGATCATGATGATCAAGTGGCCGGCCAGCATGGTGGCGAACAGACGGAGGCTGTGCGTGACCGGGCGGACCAGGAAGTTGGAGATGATCTCAATCGGAACGACGATCGGGAGAATGTAGAACGGCACACCAGACGGAACCGTGGCCAGCTTGAAGTACTTCAGGCCGCTCTTCCTGACGCCGACGGCGATCCAGGTGATGTACACGATCGCGGCGAGCACGTAGGCCCCGCCGACGTGCGAGAAGGTCGGAAGCTGGATCAGCGGGATTGCACCGTAGATGTTGTTCACGAGGATGAAGAAGAAGAGGGTGAACAGCAGCGGGACATACTTCATGAAGTCCCTGCCACCGATGATGTCCTTGGCGATGCTGTTGCGGACGAAGCTATAGGCGGCCTCGCCTGCGAACTGCAGCTTGCCGGGAACGAGCTGCTGCTTCCGCGCAGCGATCACAAAGAATGTACCGATAATGACAACCGATAGGATTACCAGCAGCATCTGCTTGGAAAATCCATCGGCCGCACCCCAGGGGATGATAGCCGGCAGGTGAAGTTCTTCAATTCCAGGAGGCGTGAAGGTTCCTGAATCTTGGGCCGGGAGCGCAAGCGCGATCAACGCGTTTCCTCTCTGCAGTGTCCATCATTGGGCGTTGGGCGGGGACCGGCGACATTGGTGCCCGCCTCTCCCCCTGTGAAATTATTTGGCATTACTGTTCCTCGTCCTTGGACGGGCCACGTGCAGCATTGCCGTCATCAGTTGAAATGCTGTTACTGGTGAGGCCGTGCATATGAGAAAGATAGAACCCTCCCGCAGCTCCAAGCAGAGCGCCTGCGAGCACAATCCAGCGGGTTCCCCACAGATTATCCAGTCCCCACCCTATCAAACTCCAGACGAGGATTCCGCCAACAATGTAGCTGAAGACGGCGATCCCGGCGTTGTATCCGCCGTCGCTGCCATCCGTCGATACACCGGGGGCACCGGCTGTAGTTTTAGGTGTTTTGGCTGGCTTGTTAATTGGTCCGGTAAGTGGCCTGCGGCCAGTTTTGCGGCTAAACATCGGTGCCGTCTTTTCGGGTTTCGGGGTCGTTGTAAATCTGGAGCCTCGCCTTGCTGAAACCGTAAATTTCAGCTGCCTGCCAGAACACCACGGTCACGACGGCGCCGATCAGGAACCAGCGGCCGTGCAGCCAGGCCGGAGCGCCGATGACGAAGAGGACCACGGCAAAGCCGACAACCTTGACGAAGTACGTCGCGACGAACAGTCCGATTGCTCCGGAGGGGTTGTTGCGGCCGACGAAGTGGCCCACCGCCAGGCTGATGGCGAAGAACGCCATTACCAGCGCTCCCCCGAAGAGGGAGGACCAGAGCCCCACGGGGCCGTTGAAGATGAAGGCAGCAATGCCGGTCAGCACCAGGGCGGCGGCGGAGGCTGCGGAGCTCATGGCCAGCAGTCTGAGCCAGAGGGATTTCGTGGGGCCAGAGACGCCAACGGGTCCGTTGCCGGAAGCGGGTCCCGGTTCGGCGTTGGAGGTCATGAGATCCCAATCGTCGCTGGCGTAATGCTGGTCAAGGTGGGCGGCGAAGTACCGCCCCTGAATTCTACATTAGATAGAAATTATTCGGTAAAGCGCGTCGGAACAGGTTCCTCCGGCATGCCGGGCGGGCTACTTCTTGAGGCTACTCGGGGGTGCGGGCCATCTGCCGCGGCCCCCGCTGACGCAGGTATGGCCACGCTGTCACCACGGCCATGATTGCCGCGGCGGCCAGATCGACGGCGAGGACGATATGCCAGGGGAAGATCGCGAAGGCCAGCCCGCCAAAGGCAAGGATGCAGGTCCACAGGTACATCAGCACGACGGCGCCGCGGTGCGAGTATCCGATGTCCAGGAGCTTATGGTGCAGGTGCCCGCGGTCCGCCGACCACGGCGAACGGCCCAGCGCGGTCCGGCGCACAACCGCCAGGCACAGGTCCAGCAGCGGCAGGAACAGTACTGCGAACGGCAGCAGGATAGGGATGACGGTGGGAATGCCGTTGGCCCGGTCGTAGAGGCCGGAGCTGATCTGGCCGGTGGAGACGACGCCGGCCGAGGCCATCAGCAGGCCGATCAGCATGGCCCCGGAATCGCCCATGAAGATCTTCGAGGGAAACCAGTTGTGCGGCAGGAAGCCAACGCAGCTGCCGACCACGATGGCGGTCAGGAGCGTAGCCAGGTCCGAGCGGTCCAGCAGGATGGCTGTCCGGTGGACCCAGTAGGCCGTGAGAAAGAACGCCGCTCCCCCGATGATCGCCACGCCAGCGGCGAGGCCGTCGAGCCCATCAATGAAGTTGAACGCATTCATCGTGGTCACGATCAGCCCGGCGGTCAGCACAATGCTTACGGCCTCATTCTGAATCACGAACGGCTCCGGGACGAACGGGATAACCGTCATCCGGACACCCCAAGTGGCCACGACCAGCGCGGCGGCGCTTTGGCCGATCAGCTTGACCCACCACCGAAGATCCAGCAGATCGTCCGCCACGCCGACAAGCACGATCACGGCGGCCCCGGCCAGGATTCCCCACGGCGCCGTGTTGTTCCGGAAGATGTCCTTGACGAAGAACGAATTGCTCGCCATGACCAATGCCACCAGGACTCCCGCGAAGATGCCCAGGCCGCCGAGCCGGGAGATCGGGGTGGAATGCATGTCGCGGCTGCGGATCGGGGAATACAACTCCATCTTGTTGCCCACAAGCCGGGCACCCCAGGTCGCCGAGTACGTCACGATCGCTGCTGTCAGCATCATGAGCAGGTACATGATCACGGGAAGACCACCAACCAAGTACCGTCAGTGCCGTCAGCGCTGGCAACACACGCCGGCACGTTCCGCAGCAGCGGAGGCACCGGTGAGCTGCGGAAATGGGGTGGATTTAATTGCCGTGGAACTGTCTTTCGAAAAATGAAACTTCTCCGTCGCCGTGCTCAGGGCAGGCAGTGCGTAGTGCCTGACAGGGCTGTATTACAGTGGACTCTAGTCAAGATACTAATGCCAACGGCCACCTGTCTTCGCGTCACACGGCCCTCCGCCGGCGGGAAATTCACTGACGGTCGTGCTGAAAGGACCCCGCGATGACCCCCTCGGTTGCAGTCGCTGCCGTGACGTTTAACCGTCCCCGGGAGCTGGCGGTCCTGATGGACGCCATCAACAACCAGACCGCTCCCGTGCGGTCCATTTGCCTCGTCGACAGCGGCACTGAGCCCTCGAAGGATGTTGCTGAGCGGCACGCCAACGTGGACTATGTCCGGTCCGAGGCGAACCTCGGCGGCGCCGGCGGATTCTCGCTGGCCATCCTCAAGGCCGTGGCCAGCGGAGCTGACTGGATCTGGATGATGGACGACGACGCCGAGCCGGCAGATCCCGAATGCCTTGCCACGCTGCTGCGCGAGGCGGAGGAACGCGGCCTGGACGCTGTGGTCCCGCTCGTGGTGGCCCCGGGCCATCCCGACCAGCTGTCCTTTTTCTTCCGGCTCAACGGCAAGGTCACGCATGAGCGTGCGGAGGTGGAAAAGGTCGGGTTCCTGCCCGACAACGGACACTTCTTCAACGGCGCCCTGATCCGCTCCGATGTCTTCTTCAAGGTCGGCCTGCCGGACATGCGCCTGTTCATCCGCGGCGACGAGGTGGACTTCACCCTGAGGCTCCGGAAGGCCGGGATCCGGTTCGGCACGGTCACCACCGCTGCCATCACGCACCCGCACGCCTTCGCCGAAACCAAGCACGTCTTCGGGGCGCGGTGGCACGTGATCGTTCCGGATTCCGCCTTCAAGCGCTACTTCTACTACCGGAACCGCGGCTACATGATCCGCCGGCATTTCCGGGTGAAGTCGTTCATCGCGGATGTGGGCGGCTACCTCGGCTACTTCCTGCGCAGCGGCGACTTCCGCGGGCTCGCTGACTGGTTCCGCGCCTTTTCCGCCGGACTCCGCGGCAAGGGCTTCGGTCCGCTGGAGGACCAGAAGTTCTAACCGTCCGCGCCCCCGGTGCTGGGGTTGCCCTAGGGCTGGCGGCGCAGCCGGCGGCGGAGCAGCAGCCCCAGCAGCACCCAGGGCTCGCCGAACACCCGGTAGGCCACCCGCTGCGGGTGGAGCATGAGCCGCCAGGCCCACTCGAGCCCGAGCCGCCCGATCCAGCGCGGCGCCAGCTTCTGCACACCGGCAATCTGTTCGATGGCGCCGCCGACGGCGCAGTAGATGGCCGGCGGGAGCACGGCAAGCCGGCGCGCCAGGACCTGTTCCTGCAGCGGCATTCCGAGGCCCAGGAGCACAAGCTGCGGGCGTAGCCGGTTAAGCCATTCGACCGCGGTTTCCTCAACGTCCTCGTTCCAGCCTTCGCCCGGCATGCCGTCAATCCGTGCCCCGGGGACGATTTCCAGCAGCCTGGCCACGGCGCCGGCGTTGGCCACGGCACCTGCGCCGATGACTGCAATACGCTCCAGGCCCGCTACATTGCCCAGCGCGGGAATCCAGTCGGTCGACCCAAGCCGGTAGTCCATCACCGGTGCCCGGCCGTCATCCTCTTCGCCGGTCTTGGCCCAGAGCCAGAGCACCGGCGCGCCGTCGATCAGCACCACGTCGCTGCGCTCGTAGAAGGACCGAAAGGCCGGATCGGAGTGCAGCAGCGTCACGCTGTGCAGGTTGTGCCCCACCATGATCCGGGTCCGGCCCTCGGCCACGTACCTGCTGAGGACGGCGGTCAGCTCGGACACCGTCACGGGGGTCGCATCGACGTCGAGGAACGGGACGGGCTGGCGCTCCAGCGTCATGCGGTGCCGGGCTCAGGCGCAGCGGGTTCAGGCGCAGCGTCTTCGTCCGGGGCAGCATCGCCGTCCGAGGCAGCATCCACGGCGTCGGGGGCATTGCCGTCGACGTCCAGCAGGCCGGGAACCACGCCGCGCAGGCGCTCGAGGCTGATGGCCCCCTGTCGGACGACGCGCAACGGCAGGGCCGTCGCGTCGACGATGGTCGAGGCGAGGGCCTCGGCACCCTCGGCGGGCCGGGGTCCGCCCTCAAGGTAGACCTCCACGGATTCCGCCAGCTGGGCCTCGGCGTCCGCGGCGGTCTGAGCCGCTGCGTGCCCGGTGCGGTTCGCGGAGGACACGGCAAGGGGCCCAGTGAGCGTCAGCAAGTCCTGGGCGATCTCGTCGGCCGGGATCCGCAGGGCCACAGTCCCCTTGGTCTCGCCGAGGTCCCAGTCCAGTGACGGCTGGGCATGCAGGATCAGGGTCAGGCCGCCGGGCCAGAACGCCTCGGCCAGCCGCCGAGCCTCGGCCGGAACATCCGTGGCGAGACCGTCGAGGGCGTTCAGCCTGGGAATCAGCACGGGCGGAGGCATCTTCCGGCTCCGGCCCTTGGACGCGAGCAGCAGGGTCACGGCGAGCGGTGAAAAGGCGTCGGCGGCAATGCCGTAGACCGTGTCCGTGGGGAAGACCACGCACTTGCTCTCCCGGATGGCCCGTTGGGCATGTTCAAGTCCTGCGGCGCGCTGCTCTGCTGCCGTGCAATCGTAGCTAGTCGTCACTGGCCTATTCTTTCATCACTTGTGACACGATTTTTTCGACGGCGTCAGGGCCGGCAGTGTTTGTCCTGGCGATGTCAGCTCTGACTGTGTCAGTTCTGACTGTGTCAGCACGGCGCTGGTGGCACGGTCCTTGCCGTTGAGGTCGCGGTGCGTGGTCACCTCGGAGAACACCCCGGCGCGGTTGAGCATCGCGGCGATCCATTCCGACTGGACTTCGGCGTGCTCCATCACGAAGTAGCCGCCGGGGGCCAGCAGCCGGGCAGCCGAGGCAGCCGCCGCCGTCGGAAGTTCCATCCCGTCCGCTCCCCCGCCGTAGAGCGCCTCGGGCGGGTCGTGCAGCGCCACTTCGGGTTCGTTCGGGATCGCTTCGGCGGGAATGTAAGGCGGGTTGGAGACGACGACGTCGAAGGTGCCGTTGTGTTCGCCCAGCGCGTCGCGCAGATCGCCGCGGATGAGGTGGACGCCCAGGGGAGCCAGGTTTTTCGCCGCCCAGGCGTGCGCGAATTCGCTGTACTCCACCGCATGGACTTCCGCGCCGGGAACCTCGTGCGCGATCGATCCTGCGATCGCGCCGGATCCGGTGCCCAGGTCCACCACCTTGGGGTGCGCCAACCCGCCCCTGCCCTTGAGCCAGTCCAGCACCAGCTGCACCACGGATTCGGTTTCCGGCCGCGGGATAAACACGCCGGGACCGACGGCAAGTTCGAGGTAGCGGAAGTGCGCCACGCCTGTGATGTGCTGCAGCGGGATCCGTTGTGCCCGCTCGGCAACGAGGTCGGCATAGCCCTCCGGCGCCGGCGAGTCGCCGAGCATCAGGGCGCGCAGCCGGCCGAGCCCGACGCCAAGCAGGTGCTCGGCCAGGAGCTCGGCATCCACGCGCGGGCTGGGCACGCCGGCCGCCGCGAGAACCGCCGTCGCCTCGCTGACGGCCTCCGCGAGGCTCGGACCATCGCCTGCTGTCATCACCAGTGACCCGTGCCTATTCGCCGATGGCGTCGAGCCGGGACTGCTCGTCCAGTTCGATGGCCGACTGGATCACCGGTTCCAGGTCGCCGTTCATGACCTGGTCCAGGTTGTAGGCCTTGTAACCGGTGCGGTGGTCCGCGATCCGGTTTTCCGGATAGTTGTAGGTGCGGATGCGCTCGGAGCGGTCCATGGTGCGGATCTGCGACTTGCGCTGCGCCGAGTTCTCGGCATCGATCAGCTCCTGCTGGTGTGCCAGGATGCGGGCACGCAGCACGCGCATGCCGGCCTCACGGTTCTGCAGCTGCGACTTCTCGTTCTGCATCGCGACGACGATTCCCGTGGGAAGGTGGGTGATGCGCACAGCGGAGTCGGTGGTGTTGACCGACTGCCCGCCGGGGCCTGAGGAGCGGTAAACGTCGATCTTGAGATCGTTCTGGTTGATCTCGAGTTCCTCGGGCTCGTCCACCTCGGGCAGCACCAGGACGCCGGCGGCCGAAGTGTGGATGCGGCCCTGGGATTCGGTGACAGGGACACGCTGCACCCGGTGCACGCCGCCCTCGAACTTGAGGCGGGCGTACACGCCCTCGGCCGGGTCGTTCGAGTTGCCCTTGACGGCCATCTGGACGTCCTTGTAACCGCCAAGGTCCGATTCGGTGGCGGAGATGATCTCGGTCTTCCAGCCGCGGGATTCCGCGTAACGGCTGTACATCCGCAGGAGGTCCGCGGCGAACAGGGCAGCCTCGTCGCCGCCCTCGCCGCCCTTGACCTCAAGGATCACGTTGCGGGCATCGTCCGGGTCGCGCGGGATCAGCAGCCGGCGCAGCTTGGCGGCCGCCGTCTCCAGCGCAGCCTCCAGCTCGGGTACCTCCGCCGCGAACTCGGGGTCCTCGTCCGCCATTTCCTTGGCAGCCGCCAGGTCATCGCTGATGGCTTCCCAGCGGTGGTAAGCCTCCACGATGCCGTTCAGCTGAGCAGAACGCCGCCCCAACTTACGGGCCAGCCGCTGGTCAGCATAAACAGCAGGATCGCCCAGCTGCGCCTGGATAGAGTCGTGCTCATCCAACAGGCCCTGTACGGACTCAAACATTTTCAAACCTCTTTCGACTCTCTCAAGTCTAGTAACGCGACAGCGAAGGTGGGCAAACAGCGAAGCCGTTCGGTTTTCTGCCGCCCAGAGGGCGGCATCGGACCCGCCGGCGTAGCAGCGCATGCGCCGCGCGGGTTTTCCGCCCCGGGAGTGCGATCGATGACTCCCAACCTTCGCAAGCTCAGGTAGGGGCCCTCGTCATCGTTCTTGCGGGCCTGCCAGAGCGTGGAGGCGCCGATCCGTCAGGATCGAGCCTCCACGCGAAGGGGCGGGGGCGGACAACCCGCGCGGCGAACCACGCGAGGAATCCGCTCCCCGCCCCTACTTAGCTACTTGTCGTTATCGGACTTCGCACCAAGCGTCGTCTTCTGCACCTGCATGAGGAACTCGACGTTGCTTTGGGTCTCCCGGATCTTGTTGGTCAGCAGCTCAAGGCTCTGCTGCGTTTCGAGTCCGGACAGGACGCGGCGCAGCTTCCACATGATCTTGACTTCCTCGGGGGAAAGCAGGTTTTCCTCACGGCGGGTACCGGACGCGTTGACGTCCACTGCCGGGAAGATGCGCTTGTCCGCGAGCTGGCGGGACAGGCGAAGTTCCATGTTGCCGGTGCCCTTGAACTCTTCGAAAATGACCTCGTCCATCTTGGAACCGGTCTCGACGAGCGCGGTGGCCAGGATGGTCAGCGAGCCGCCGTTTTCGATGTTGCGGGCTGCACCGAAGAAGCGTTTCGGCGGGTACAGCGCGGCGGAGTCCACACCACCGGACAGGATGCGGCCGGAAGCCGGTGCTGCCAGGTTGTAGGCACGGCCCAGGCGGGTCATGGAGTCCAGGAGCACCACAACGTCCATGCCCATTTCCACGAGGCGCTTGGCGCGTTCGATGGAGAGCTCGGCCACGGTGGTGTGGTCGTCGGCGGGACGGTCGAAGGTGGAGGCAATGACCTCGCCCTTGACGGTGCGCTGCATGTCCGTGACTTCTTCGGGGCGTTCGTCAACAAGCACCATCATGAGGTGGACCTCAGGATTGTTGGTGGTGATGGCGTTGGCGATGGACTGCAAGATGAGCGTCTTGCCGGCCTTCGGCGGCGAAACGATCAGGCCGCGCTGGCCCTTGCCGATCGGGGCCACGAGGTCGATGACGCGGGGGCCGATCTTCTTCGGGTCCGTCTCGAGGCGCAGGCGCTCGGAGGGGTACAGCGGGACGAGCTTCGCGAATTCGACGCGGTCCTTGAGTTCTTCCGGCGTCTTGCCGTTCACCGAGGTGACGCGGACCAGGGCGTTGAACTTCTGGCGGGCGGACTGCTGGCTGCGGTCCTCGCCTTCGCGGGGTGCACGGATGGCACCGACGCAGGCGTCGCCCTTGCGCAGGTTGTACTTCTTGACCTGGGCGAGCGAGACGTAGACGTCGTTCGGGCCCGGCAGGTAACCGGAGGTGCGGATGAACGCGTAGTTCTCGAGCACGTCGAGGATACCGGCGACCGGCAGGAGGACATCGTCCTCGGTGACCTCGACGTCGTCGACGTCCGGTCCCTGCTGACGCCCGCGGCGGCGGTCGTTGCGGTCGCGGAAGCGGTCGTTGCGCGAGGAGTTGTCGCGGCTGTCCTGCTGGCCCTGGCGGTCACCGCGGTCGTTGCGGTCACGACGGTTGCGGCGGTTCCGGCGGCTTCCGCCGTCAGAATCATCAGTGTCGCGGGTGTTCTCGCGGCTGCCGGCGGTTTCGTCGCGGCCGCCACGGGTGCGGGTGTCGCGGCGCTGGCCGTCTTCGCTAGGCTCGGCCTGGCGCTGCTCACGCTGTTCGCGCTGCTCAGTGCGCTGCTCACGCTGCTCAGTGCGCTGTTCGCGCTGCTCTGTGCGCTGTTCACGCTGTTCAGTGGCGGGCTGTTCAGCCTGGACCTCGACGGCGTTCTGGCCAGCGGCTTCGGTGCCCTGGGCTGCAGCTTCCCCGCGGCGGCGGTTGCGGGTGCGCGGCTGCCGCGTGCGGTCACCGGATTCCGTACCGGATTCCGCAGTGGCGGATTCCCGGGCACCGGCGTCGGTGGAAACCGCGGGGGCTTCAACCGCGGCGGCGGGTGCCTCAGCGGCGGGCGCCGTGACGACGCCGTCGCTGCCTGCACGGCGGCTGCGGCCGCGGCGGGCGCGGGGGCTTTCCTGGGCGGTGGTTTCCCTTGCCGGGGACTCGTCGTCGGCGGCGGGCGCCGCTGCCGGGGCGGCTGCGCGGGAAACAGTGCCGTTATCGCTCGCCTTTTCGGCAGCGCGGGCCGGAGCCTTGCTTACCGGGGTGCCTGCGCGGTGGGCGGAAATGGCCGTGACCAGATCACCCTTGCGCATGCGGGAACCGCCGGAGATGCCCAGCTGGCTGGCGAGGGCCTGGAGTTGGGCGAGCTTGAGGCCTGCAAGGCCGCTGCTCTTGGCGGGTGCTGCCGTTGATTCGGCAGCAGAAGATGTATCCACAGCCGGAGACAGCTCAGTGGTTTCGGTCACGAAGGATCCTTCCCCCTCGACGGCGTCCAGGCTAAGAGCTGGACGCGGTGATTTGATCTGGGCTGCAGTTCAGATCTGCAGCCGGGATTTTCGGCCTTGCCGGATGGATTTCGGCCAGCAGGGCCGGATACTGCTTCACCATGCACGATCCGAGAAATGAGGAACGGCGGGCTGAGTTTCAGGGGGCAGAACAAATCTGCTGATTCCTGCGTCAGACCGAAAGCAGGTGGCACCGGAAAATATTGCGCAGTGAAAGATGAGAGAGGCTACGTGGCCAACATCGCGGTCTTACAACGGTTACTAAATTTACCGCCTGCGTATTTACCGCCGGTGCACTTCCACTTTAGCACCTTCAACGTCCACGGCCAGCTTCATCACGCGCCAGCCTACTTCCGGCGTGTTGCCCGCGGTGTGGGCGCCGATGAAGTCCACCACCTCACGGGCTTCCGCTTCTCCGTTGGCCAGCACCAGCACGGTGGGTCCGGCGCCGGATACGACGGCGGCGTGCCCAGCCCGGCGCAGCGCACCGATCAGCTCGGCACTGGGCCGCATGGCCTGGGCGCGGTAGCTCTGGTGCAGGTAATCCTCGGTGCCGGGCAGCAGGAACTCCGGGTTGGCGGTCAGGGCATGGATCAGCAGGGCCGCGCGCCCCGAGTTCATGGCCGCGGCATGGTGGCCCACCGATGCCGGCAAGAGCGCCCGGGCGGCCTCAGTGGAGAGTTCGTAGTCCGGCACGGCAACAACTGGGATGACCGAGGCGGCCACGGACGCGCACGTGCTGCTGTACTGGTCACTGTCCTGCCATGACAGCGCCAGTCCGCCGAAAATGGCGGGTGCCACGTTGTCCGGGTGGCCTTCCATTTCGCTCGTGAGCTGCAGGATCCAGTCCCTGCCCCGCCGCGAGGTCTCCGGGACCAAGGCATTCGCGGCGCTGACGGCCGCCACCACGGCCGACGCCGAGGAACCCAGGCCCCGCCCGTGCGGGTTGACGTTGTCCGCCGTGATCCGCAGGCCTTCGTGCCGGAATCCGAGGCGGTGCAGTGCCTCGGTGAGGGCCTTGACCACCAGGTGCGTCGCATCGCGGGGCAGGGACTCGGCACCCTCGCCACTGAGCTCGAATTCAAGTTCACCGCTGGCCAAGGTTTCGACGGTGAGCGTGTCATGCAGCGTGAGCGCCAGGCCAAGGCTGTCGTACCCAGGGCCCAGGTTGGCGCTAGTTGCCGGCACGCGCACGGTGACCAGCTGACCCGCCGGAACGGCCGGCGAGCCGGCAGCTGATTCGGCCGGGACGGTGAGGGTTGTTTCCAACGTTATTTTTCTTCCAGTCCCAGTGCTGCGGCGACGGTGACGACGTCGTTGGAGACCTTGACCGGCTGCACGTCACTGCCGTCCTCGGTGCGCAGGGCCCACTGCGGGTCCTTGAGGCCGTGACCGGTCACGGTGATCACGATCGTCTTGCCGGCCGGTACTTCCCCGGCCGCGTGCTTTTTGATCAGTCCGGCGACGCCGGCAGCGGAGCCGGGCTCCACGAAGACGCCTTCCCGGGCGGAGAGCCAACGGTGTGCGGACAGGATTTCCTCGTCCGTGACGGCCTCGATAACGCCGCCGGATTCATCCCGGGCCGCCACGGCGGTGTCCCAGGAGGCCGGGTTGCCGATCCGGATGGCGGTGGCAATCGTGTCCGGCTCGGTGATCGGGTGGCCGGCCACGAAGGGCGCCGCCCCTGCGGCCTGGAAGCCCCACATAACAGGGGTCTTGGTGGACACGGCAGGCAGCGACCCGGCGGTGGGCGACTCAAATACCGCGGCGTACTCCTTGTAGCCCTTCCAGTACGCGCTGATGTTGCCGGCGTTGCCCACCGGAAGCACGTGGAAGTCCGGGGCGTCGCCGAGCGAATCCACCACTTCGAAGGCACCCGTCTTCTGGCCTTCGATCCGGGCCGGGTTGACGGAGTTGACCAGGAACACCGGGTAGGACTCGCCGAGCTTGCGGGCGATGTCGAGGCAGTCGTCGAAGTTGCCGTCCACCTGGAGCAGGGTGGCTCCGTGCGCGACTGCCTGGCTCAGCTTTCCCATGGAGATCTTGCCCTCGGGAACCAGCACCGCACACTGCAGCCCGGCCGCCGTCGCGTAGGCGGCGGCGGACGCTGAGGTGTTGCCGGTGGAGGCGCAGACCACGGCCTTGGCGCCGGCGGCCACCGCTGCCGTCATGGCCATGGTCATGCCGCGGTCCTTGAAGGAACCGGTCGGGTTCATGCCTTCGACCTTGAGGTACACGGTGCTGCCGGTCAGCTCGGAGAGCTGGCGGGCGTGCACGAGCGGGGTGCCGCCCTCGCCCAGGCTAATGACCTTGGTGGCTTCCGTGACAGGAAGACGATCAGCGTATTCGCGGATGACACCGCGCCATTGGTGAGCCACTTAGACTCCTTCTACCCGGAGTACGGATGTGACGGAATTGATGACGTCCAGGCGCCTGACGGCCTCGACGGTTGCTGCAAGTGCGGCTTCGCGTGCACGGTGAGTCACGATCCGCAGCTCGGCCGACTCCACGTTGGAGTCGGCGTCGCGGTGGATGGTCTGCCGCATGATTTCAATGGACACGCCGTGCTCCGCAAAGAGCTGCGCGATCCGGGCCAGGACGCCGGGCTGGTCCGCGACGTCGAGTCCGATGTAGTAGCTCGTGACGGCCGCGGCGATGGGCAGCGGGGGCACGTGCCCCGTGGTGGTTTCGGTCCGGCCGGGGCCGCCGAGGACAATGCGCCGGGCCGCCGACACGAGGTCGCCCAGCACGGCGGACGCCGTCGGGGTGCCGCCGGCGCCCTGGCCGTAGAACATGAGCTCGCCGGCGTTCTCGGCTTCGATGAAGACGGCGTTGAACGCACCGCGGACGGCGGCGAGGGGGTGTTCGCGGGGCAGCAGCGTGGGGTGGACGCGGACCGAGACGCCGGTTTTGCCGTCCTCGTCATCCAGTTTCTCGGCAATCGCGAGCAGCTTGATGACAAAGCCGGCTTCCTTGGCGGCGGCGATGTCCGCCGCGGTGACCGACGTGATGCCCTCGCACGAGACGTCTTCCAGGGCGAACCGCGTGTGAAAGGACAGCGAAGCAAGGATCGCGGCCTTGGCTGCGGCGTCGTAGCCTTCGATGTCGGCAGTGGGGTCGGCTTCCGCGTAGCCCAGGCGCTGGGCCTCGGCCAGCGCATCGGCGAACTGCGCGCCGGTGGAGTCCATCTGGTCGAGGATGAAGTTGGTGGTGCCGTTGACAATCCCGAGCACCCGGGTGATCCGGTCGCCGGACAGGCTGTCGCGGATGGGCCGCAGGATGGGGATGGCGCCGGCCACCGCTGCCTCGTAGGAGAGCTGCACGCCGGCCTTGTCCGCCTCCTCGTACAGCGTGGGACCGTCCTGGGCCAGGAGCGCCTTGTTGCCGCTGACAACACAGGCACCGTGCCGCATGGCAGTCAGGATCAGGGTCCGGGCCGGCTCAATCCCGCCCATGAGCTCGATGACGACGTCGGCGTCCTTGACAAGGACTTCGGCGTCAGTGGTGAACAGCTCCTGCGGCAGTTCGACGTCGCGCTCGGCATCGAGGTTGCGCACCGCGATGCCCTGCAGCTCCAGCCGGGCGCCCGTGCGCGCGGCGAGGGCCTCGGCGTCGTCAATGAGAATCCGCGCAACCTGGGCCCCAACGTTGCCACAGCCCAGCAGGGCCACTTTCAGGGTTCGCAATTCGGTCATTCAGACTCCCATGTCGCGGTTGAGCAGATCTTCTTCGGTTTCCCCGCGGACAATGAGCCGGGCAGATCCGTCGCTGATAGCGATTACGCCCGGCCGGGCCAGATAGTTGTAGTTGCTTGACAGGGCCCAGCAGTAGGCGCCGGTCCCCGGTACAGCAAGCAGATCACCGGCTGCCACGTCCTCGGGCAGATATACATCTCTAACAACTATGTCGCCGCTCTCGCAATGTTTGCCCACCACTCGGGACAGCTGCGGCGCCGCATCGGAGCTCCGCGAGGCGAGAATCGCCGAATAATCCGCGTCGTACAGCACCGGCCGGGGGTTGTCGCTCATCCCGCCGTCCACCGACACATACCGGCGGGGATACGTAACGTCCTCGCCGGCATTCTCGCCGGTAGAGGCCCCAGCTGTGGTCCCGGAACCGGGGGAATCCACGCGGACGGTCTTGAGCGTGCCGACCTCGTACAGCGTGAACGTGGTGCTTCCGACGATCGCGCGGCCGGGTTCGATCGAAATCCGGGGGGCGGTGATGTCCAGTGCAGCGCACTTGGACCGGACGACGGCGGCCATCGCCTGCGCGATCTCGGCAGCCGGGCGCGGGGTGTCAACGGGGGTGTAGGCGATCCCGTAGCCGCCGCCGAGGTCAAGTTCGGGCAGCACGATGGAGTACTTCGACTGCATCGCTGCAAGGAAGTCCAGCAGCCTCTCCGCGGCGAGGGCGAAGCCGTCCGGTTCGAAGATCTGGGAGCCGATGTGGCAGTGCAGGCCCAGCAGCTCGATGCTCGCGTGCCCGGTCGCCGCGGCCACCGCTTCCTCTGCGGCGGACAGCCCGGCCTGGTCCGTGGAGTCCCCGGCCATGGAGAGCCCAAATTTCTGGTCCTCATGGGCAGTGGCGATGAATTCGTGGGTGTGGGCGTGCACCCCGGGGGTCAGCCGCAGCATCACTCTGGCGGTGTCACCCCGGTTGGCGGCGATCGCGGCGACGCGTTCGAGTTCGTCGAGGCTGTCCACCACGATCCGGCCCAGCTGCATGTCCAGGGCCCGGTGGATTTCGCCGTCGGACTTGTTGTTCCCGTGCAGGGCGACGTCGGCGCCGGGGATGCCGGCCCGGAAAGCGACGGCGAGTTCGCCGCCGGATGCGGTGTCCAGGCGGAGCCCCTCCTCCTCGACCCAGCGGACCACCGAGGTGCACAGGAAGGACTTGCCGGCATAGTAGACGTCCACTCCCCCGCAAATATCGGCGAAGGCATCATTGAACGCGTCGCTGAATGCCCGGGCCCGGGCCCGGAAGTCGGTCTCGCTCAGCACGAACAGTGGCGTGCCGTACTGGCGCTGCAGCTCGCTGACCGTCAGCCCCTCGATGGTGAGCTCGCCGGCGTCGTTCCGCGTGACCCCGCCCGCCCACAGCGGTTCGTGGAGGGCGTTGAGGTCAGCAGGCACCTCGAGCCAGTCCGGCGCGAGCGGTGAGCCCGGATTGCCGGTGTTGCGGGCGTCGGCCGACTGTCCTGTGTTTGCCGGCTGTCCTGTGTTGGCGGGCTGTCCTGATTTTGACGTCATGGCGGTTACATCCGTTCCGGCGCCGAGACGCCCAGCAGTTCCAGACCGTTGGCCAGCACCTGGCTGGTGGCATCGTTCAGCCACAGCCTGGTGCGGTTGGTGTCCGTGATGGGTTCCTCGCCCAAGGGTGCCACGCGGCAGGCGTCGTACCAGCGGTGGTAGGCGCCGGCGATGACTTCGAGGTGGCGGGCCACGCGGTGCGGCTCGCGCAACTCGGCGGCCTTGGCCACGATCGAGGGATAGCTGCCCAGGTGCGAGAGCAGCTCGTTTTCGGTGGGATGCTCCAGCAGGGCGGCATTGAAGCTGTCTTTGCCGTCCACACGGCGCTCGACGCCTGCGGCCACTGCATTGCGGGCGGCACCGCGGGAGCGGGCGTGGGCGTACTGGACGTAGAACACCGGGTTTTCGTTGCTGTGCTTCTTCAGCAGGTCCGGGTCCAGCGTCAGCGGCGAATCGGCCGGGAACCGGGCGAGCGAGTACCGGACGGCGTCCTTGCCGAGCCAGGAGATGAGGTCCTTGAGCTCGATGATGTTGCCGGCGCGCTTGGACAGCTTGGCGCCGTTGACGGAGACCAGCTGGCCGATCAGGACCTCGATGTTGACCTCGGGGTCATCGCCCGCGGCGGCCGCGATGGCCTTGAGCCGGTTGATGTAGCCGTGGTGGTCGGCGCCGAGGAGGTAGATCTTCTCGGTGTAGCCGCGGTCCTTCTTGGACAGGTAGTAGGCGGCGTCGGCAGCGAAGTACGTCGGCTCACCGTTTGCGCGGACCATCACACGGTCCTTGTCATCGCCGAAGTCGGTGGTGCGCAGCCAGACCGCGCCGCCGTCGTCGAAGACATGGCCCTGTGCGCGCAGGCGGGCGACGGCGTCTTCGATTGCGCCGGCGTCGTGGAGCTCCTGTTCGGAGAAGTAGACATCAAAGTCGACACCGAACTCGGCCAGCGTCTGTTTGATGTCGCGCATCTGTGCCTTGTATGCGGCGCCCCGGATCACGGGCAGGGCCGCCACTTCGGTGAGTTCGCGGATGTCCGGGTGCTCGGTGAGCACCTCGTGGCCAAGGTCCGCGATGTACTGGCCCGGGTAGCCGCCCTGGGGCACGTCCCGGCCATGCAGCCGGGCGAACACGGAGTTCGCGAAGACGTTCATCTGGGAGCCGGCGTCGTTGATGTAGTACTCGGCGGTGACGTCGGCGCCGGAGGCCCGGAGGACGCGGGCGATCGCGTCGCCGAGGGCGGCCCAGCGGGTGTGGCCGATGTGCAGCGGGCCGGTGGGGTTGGCCGAGACGAACTCCATGTTGACCACGTGCCCGGCGAGCGCGGTGTTGGTGCCGTAGGCGGCACCTGCCTCGACGATCGCCTTGGCGAGGGTACCGGCGGCAGCAGCGTCCACGGTGATGTTCAGGAAGCCGGGGCCGGCGATGTCCACCGCGGACACGCCGGCGATCGTATTGAGCCGGGCGCTCAGGACGGACGCGAACTCCCGCGGGTTGATGCCTGCCTTCTTGGCCAGCTGGAGGGCGACGTTGGTGGCCCAGTCCCCGTGGTCCCTGTTTTTCGGGCGCTCCACACGCACCTCATCCGGGATGTCGGCTGCGGAAAGGGCGATGTCACCGGCTGAGACAGCGTCCTTCAGGCAGGCGGAAATGGCGAGGGAGAGTTCTTCTGGGGTCACACTTCTAGCCTACCGGTGGGCCCGTGTGTGGCGGAATCTGGTGCCTGGCATGACGGCTGGGGTCAGGCTCCGGGAAAACCCAAGGTGGTCAGTGCCTGGCACCAAGGCTGAACCGTTACCCTGAAATCAACGTCTGCAACCCTGAAATGCCTGCACATTGTTCGCTGTCCGAGTTCCCGCAAAGAATCGAGTCCCGCATGAATACCGCCTTCCGCAAGAGCGTCCTCGTCGGCATTGCCGGCCTCTCCGTGGCCGGAACTGCGGCTGGCTGCGCCCCGTCGGCACAGGCGCCGGCCGCCGAGGCCGCGCCCCCGGCGTCCGAGTCCGCTGCCAGCACCGGTTCCTACAAGGACGGCACATTCAGTGCCGACGGGAACTACAAGTCGCCCAACGGCACTGAGACCGTCGGCGTGGAGCTGACGTTGGCCAGCGGTGCCGTGTCCGACGTGAAGATCACGCAGCACCCGTCGAATCCGAACACCCGCAAATTCCAGGGTGAATTCGCCAGCGGCATCCAGGCCCAGGTGGTGGGCAAGAAGCTCGACGAGATCAAGGTGTCCAAAGTGGCCGGATCCTCGCTGACCAGCGGCGGCTTCAACCGGGCCGTGGCGGATATCAAGACACAGGCCCAGGCCCAATAGCCCGACAGGGACAGAGGAATCGTGCTGCATCCGGGCTGGACGCACTTCAGTTTTGACGGGATCGGGACCCGCTGGGAGATATCCACGCCGTCCCGGCTCTCCGGCCAACACCGCCGTGAATTGCTCGCCACGGTGGAGAGGTACGACGCCGCGTGGTCCCGGTTCCGGCCCGACTCGCTCCTTGCGGACGCCGCCCGAACCCCTGGCCGCTATGAGCTGCCCGCCGAGTCAGCCGCCCTGGCCGAGCTCTACGGCACGCTGTACCGGCTCACCGGGGGTGCCATGACCCCGCTCATCGGCGGCAGCCTGGAGCGCCTGGGCTACGACGCCAACTACACCCTGCGCCCGGGCGGTGCGCCGGTTCCAGCGCCGCGCTGGGAGGAGGTGCTGGATTGGCAGGGCACCGCGCTGACCACCACGGCTCCGGTTGTGATCGACGTCGGCGCGGCCGGCAAGGGGCAGCTGGCCGATCTGCTCTCCGCCCAGCTCCGGGACGGCGGCTGCGCCGAGCACTTCATCGATGCCAGCGGGGACCTGCTGAATCCGGGCCCGGATCCGGTGGCGGTTGCCCTCGAGCATCCCTACGATCCCACCCGGGCCATCGGCACCGTCCAGCTGGGGGCCGGCGCGCTCTGCGCTTCCGCCGCCAACCGGCGGGCCTGGGGCGACGGGTTCCATCATGTCCTGGACGGCACCACGGGAGCGCCGGTGCGCAGCGTCGTCGCCAGCTGGGCCATGGCCGGGTCCGCTATGGTTGCCGATGCGCTCGCCACCGCATTGTTCTTTGTAGACGGTCCGCGGCTGGAGCAGGAGTTTGAATTCGCCTGGCTCACGGCCTATTCGGACGGGCACGCGGAATATTCAGCCGATTTTGAAGGGGTCCTGTTTTCATGACTGCCATCACCACCACTGCCCTCGGTTCGAGGCTGGACACCGCTTTGGGCCGGCTCACCATGTACCGGCTGGTGCTGTGGGTCCTGGCCGTCCTGGCCGGCTACAGCCTGCTGCTCAACGTGCTGGGCTGGCTGACGTTCGGGCTCCCGGAAATGCTGGCTCACCTGGCCCTGTGCCTTGGCTTGACGTACGCCTCCAGCCAGGGCCTCGCCGCACTCTTCCACGTACGGCCGCACACGGAATCCTCGCTCATCACCGGCCTGCTGCTGTACTTCCTGTTCTGGCCTAGCCAGCTGACTCAGGGCCTCCAGCTGGCGGAGCTCGCCGGCGTCGCCCTGGCCTGCGTGCTGGCCTCGGCTTCGAAGTATACGCTGGCCTGGCGCGGCCGCCACATCTTCAATCCGGCCGCGGCCGGCGCATTCCTGGCCGGGCTGACCGGGCTCAACATCGCCACCTGGTGGGCGGCCACGCCGGCGATGCTCTGGCTGGTGCTGCCGGGGGTGCTGCTGGTGCTCTACCGGACCGGGAAGTTCGCTATGGCTGCCGTCTTCACCGTGGTGGCCGTGTCCATCGTGGCCGCGGACCTCCTGGGGGCCGGGATGGAGCTGTCCGAGGCCCTGTGGCAGCCGTTCGCTCAGCGCCCGGTGCTGTTCTTCGTCGGGTTCATGCTCACTGAACCCCTCACCTTGCCCCCGCGGCGCTGGCAGCAACTGGCGCTGGCCGCCGTCGTCGGGGTGCTGTTCGCGGTACCCTACAACCTGGGCTTTGTGGCCAACTCCCCCGAGCTGGCGCTGCTCGTGGGCAACGTGCTCGCCTTCGCCGTTGGACAGCGCGGCGGGGTCCGGCTTCGGTTCGTCGCCAGCCGCCCGCTGACGCCGACGACGACGGAATTCAGCTTCCGCCCGGATCGCCGCGTGCGCTTCCTTCCCGGACAGTCCCTGGAGCTGCACCTGCCGCCAGGCACGGCGGGCGGAAGCCGCACCCGCAAGGGTGATGGAAAGGGAATCCGGCGCGTGTTCAGCCTGACCAGCGCGCCCGGCGCGGCCCTGCTGACGATTGGGGTGGGTACGGCGGAGCCGGTGTCTTCAGCCAAGCGCTCGCTCCTGGCCCTGGCCCCGGGCGACGGAATCAGCGCCACCACGATAAACGGCGACTTCCTCCTGCCCCGGAATCCGGCCACCCCCGTGCTGCTTATCGCGGCCGGAATCGGCATCACTCCGTACATGGCCCAACTGGCCGCAGCGCCAGCTGGAAGCTCGGCCGGGGACTCAGCCAGAGACCGCGACGTTGTCCTGCTGTACCTGGCAAAGAATGCCGCCGAACTGGGCTACGCCGAGGAGCTGCAGCGCTCCGGTGCGCGCATCCTGGCCCGGCTTGCCGACGGATCGGCGCCGCCGGACTTCATGGAGGACGCCGGCTCACGAAGGGTTGACGCCGCGGCCCTCAAGGAACTGGTGCCCGACATCGGCGGCCGGGAAGTGTTCGTCTCCGGCTCGCCCGCCAGCGTGAGTTCGCTGCGGGCCGCGGCACGTGGCGCCGGCGCCCGCCGGATTCACGTGGATTCGTTCACCGGCTACTGAGCGGGCCGGCCAATTCGCGGGACCGCCATGCTCTGGACCCCGCACCTAAGACGCGTTTGACCCCCACTTGTCTCCATAAATGGGTGGCGGTTTTCCATGGTTTTCCATTGGAGGCCACCTTCCTGCTAAGCTCTAGGACGTCCCGCTGGTAACGGCAGGATCCCTGGATGCCCTCGTAGCTCAGGGGATAGAGCGTCTGCCTCCGGAGCAGAAGGTCGTTGGTTCGATTCCAATCGAGGGCACAAAATATCGGCATCACCGGGAAAACCCCGCTGTCTCACTGAGACGGCGGGGTTTTTTTGCATTGAATCCCGCCCAAAGAACGCGGAAATCCAGCGGCTGTGCCCCTGCCCATTGTCGGTGCCCCCTCGTAGGCTGTTTTCATCGGTAGCGGGCTACCCTGCCCGCTCCGAAGCGTGAAGGGGGTCTCAAATGTTCTTTCCAACTCCGTACTGTTCCATCGTTCCGCCCTATATGCTCCGCCGGTTGGCAGCACAGCAAAAGCCGGAGTTCTCCAAGGCCGCCCGCGGGGCAAAGGAAGCCCTGCACCACGTCCCGAGCTTCCAGGCCTCCCGCGCAGTGCCCGGGCCCGGCAGGCATCCGGAGATACGGGAGCTCAAGCCCTCCGCGCCGGAGCGGACGGTCTATGACGCCAAGTCCGCCGAGCAGCTGCCCGGCAGCGTGGTCCGCAAAGAAGGCGAACCGCCCACCGGCGATCCCGCCGCCGATGAGGCCTATGACGGGCTGGGGCACACGCACCGCCTTTACGCGGAAGCCTTCGGACGGAATTCGATCGACGGCAAAGGACTCCGCCTTGATGCCACGGTCCACTACGGCCGCCTGTACGACAACGCGTTCTGGGACGGCCAGCAAATGGTCTTCGGCGACGGTGACGGCCAGGTCTTCGAGCGGTTCACGAAATCCCTGAGCGTGATCGGGCACGAGCTCACCCACGGCGTCACGCAGTACTCCGCCGGGCTGGTCTACCGCAACCAAGCCGGCGCCCTGAACGAATCGATGTCCGATGTCTTCGGGGCTCTCGTTGAGCAGTATGTCCGGAAGCAGTCGACGGCGGAGGCTAGCTGGCTGATCGGCGAAGGCCTCTTCACGGATCAGGTGCAGGGGACCGCTTTGCGTTCCATGAAGGCTCCTGGAACGGCGTACGACGACGATGTGCTCGGCAAGGACCCGCAGCCGGACTCGATGGACGGCTACGTGCGCACGAGGGCAGACAACGGGGGCGTGCACATCAACTCCGGAATCCCCAACCGTGCGTTCTGCCTGGTTGCCACGGCCCTCGGCGGCCATGCCTGGGACGCACCGGCACAGATCTGGTACGAGACGCTGACGGGCGGCACGCTGTCCCCCACCGCCACGTTCGGCGCCTTCGCCAAGGCCACTGCCGCCTCTGCCAAAGAGCTGTTCGGGGACAATTCCAAGGAACATGACGCCGTGCGCTCCGCATGGGAAACTGTGAAAGTAAAGTTCCCGGGGGCCCGACGATAAGCCAAGCCCCCGTAAATCGAGTCCAATTGAGATCCGAGTCCGATGAAGATAACTGTCCAGCGCAGTGGCGGCGTGGCCGGAATGAAGAGGACGTGGACCGTCCGGCCCGAGCCGCCGGACGACACCGACCGGTGGCAGCCGCTGATCGAGGCCTGCCCGTGGGACGACGTCGCCGGAATCAGTGGGACAACCGGCCAGCCGGACCGGTTCATGTACAGCATCCGGGCCGATCAGCGCCGGGCGGTCCTGCCGGAGCGTGCGCTGACGGGTCCGTGGCGCGACCTCGTCGAATGCGCCCGGGCCGCGGCTGAGGGGTCGGCGTCGCCGGGCTTTGGCTAGACGTTGCCTATACCGGTCGCCCTGTCTGCGGGGCCCATCATGCCGTGGCCAGGTGCCCCCGGAACGTGCGCCGGTAGGACTGCGGGCTGGTGTCCAGCGCCTTGGCAAAGTGGTGCCGCAACAGGACCGAATGCCCGAAGCCGGACTCCCTTGCGATTTCGTCGATATTGAGCTCCGTGCTCTCCAGCAGCTCCTGGGCACGCAGCACCCGCTGGGAATTGAGCCAGGCCGCGGGGGTGGCCCCCGTTTCCGCGCGGAAGCGCCGCGCAAACGTCCGCGGCGACATATGGACCCGGGCCGCCAGTTCGTTGACCGCGTGTTCCTCGTCCAGGTGCCGGACCATCCACTGCAGCAACTGCTCCATGGGCTCCGAGCCGCACTGCGGAATGGGCCGGTCGATGTATTGGGCCTGGCCGCCGTCCCGGTGCGGCGGGACCACCATGTCCCGGGCGATGGCGGCGGCCACCTTGGCGCCGAACTCAACGCGGACCAGGTGCAGGCAGGCATCGATCCCTGCGGCCGTGCCGGCACTGGTAATGATCCGGCCGTCTTCGACGTAGAGGACGTTTTCATCCACCAGGACAGCGGGGTACCGGGTGGCCAGTTCCTGGGAGTAATGCCAGTGCGTGGTGCAGCGGCGGCCATCGAGCAGACCCGCCCGAGCCAGAGCGAAGGCCCCGGAACAAATGGACATCACCCACGCACCGCGGGCATGGGCGGCCCGCAGCGCCTCCAGGACGGCTTCCGGAACGTCCTCGTCCCGGCCGTACGGCGCCATCACCACGAGGTCGGCGTCCGCAGTCGCTTCCAGCCCGAGACCGACGTGCATGGAGAGGCCGGATTTGAGCGGGACGTCGCCCGGCTCCGGGGCGCAGACGCGGAAATCGAATGCGGGCACGCCGCTTCCGCGGTCCGAGCGGTCGATGCCGAAGACCTCGAAGGCCGTCGCGAACTCGAAGATCGAGAAGTTGGGAACCACGATCATTGCCACTGATTTGATCATGACTCCATCCTGACAGAACAGTGGCAGAAATTATAGCTTTTTGGTCATTTCTGCCACTTTTTTAAGAGCCCGGACCGGAGAACCATAGAGGTATGGAACTCCTCGGAATCGCCCTCATCATCCTGGTTCTTGCCGGCGTCACCGCCACGATCTCCGCCCTCCGCAAGGATGGCCTCGGCCACACTCCACCCGTCCGCTCGGAAGAATACTGGATGGCCCGGGACCTGCCGAGCATCAACTACACGATGCGGAACATCTAAGTCCACGCACGCTTAGTCCACACGCCCATCGGGCCCGGTCATCCAGCCGGGCCCTCAACATGCGCCGGGACTGAACAACGCGAATTGAACAACGCGGCCGGACAGCCGGACCCGATAGCAGCACTGCACAGCCGCCGTCGCCACCCAGTGGACAGTCCGCCCCAGTAGACTGTCTCCAGCCATGACATTCCATATTTCCTACCCCGCCGAGCTACCGGTTTCCGAGCGCCGCGAAGATCTGATGGCCGCCATCGCGGCCAACCAGGTGACCATCATCGCCGGCGAGACCGGCTCGGGTAAGACCACCCAGATCCCCAAGATGTGTCTGGAGCTCGGCTTGGGCGAGAAGGGGCTGATCGGCCACACCCAGCCCCGCCGGCTCGCGGCCCGCACTGTGGCCGAGCGCATCGCGGAGGAACTCGGCGTCGAGATCGGCCAGGAAGTGGGCTTCCAGGTCCGCTTCACCGGCGAGGTCAGCCGGTCCACCAAGGTCAAGCTCATGACCGACGGCATCCTGCTGGCGGAAATCCAGCGCGACAGGCTGCTGCGCAAGTACAACGCCATCATCATCGACGAGGCCCACGAGCGCAGCCTCAACATCGACTTCATCCTCGGCTACCTCAAGCGGATCCTGCCGCAGCGCCCGGACCTGAAGATCATCATCACCTCGGCCACCATCGATCCGGAGCGCTTCGCCAAGCACTTCGGCACCGAGGAAGAGCCCTCCCCCATCATCGAGGTGTCGGGCCGGACATTCCCGGTTGAAATCCGCTACCGCCCGCTCTCCCAGCCCGCGGGTGCTGGCGCCGAAGACGGGGCCGGAGAAGGCGCAGCCGCGGACGACGAGCTCGAGGAGGACCGTGACCCGCTCGATGCGGTGTGCGACGCCGTCGACGAACTCGCCCAGGAAGCTCCCGGCGACGTCCTGATTTTCTTCTCCGGCGAGCGCGAAATCCGCGACGCGGCGGAGGCCCTCAACGCCCGCATCCAGTCCAACCGGCGCCTGGCCGGCACGGAGGTCCTACCCCTCTTTGCCCGGCTGAGCCTGCAGGAGCAGCACAAGGTCTTCCACCCCGGCAGCAAACGCCGGATTGTGCTGGCCACCAACGTCGCCGAGACCTCGCTGACGGTCCCCGGCATCAAGTACGTCATCGACACCGGTACGGCGCGGATCTCGCGCTACTCGCACCGGACCAAGGTCCAGCGCCTGCCGATCGAGCGCGTCTCCCAGGCCTCAGCCAACCAGCGCTCGGGCCGCTGCGGCCGTGTCTCCGACGGCATCGCGATCCGGCTGTACTCCGAGGAGGACTTCGAGTCGCGGCCGCTGTTCACGGATCCGGAAATCCTGCGCACCAACCTCGCGGCCGTCATCCTGCAGATGACCGCCATGGGCGTGGCCCGGGGACCGAAGGATGTGGAGAACTTCCCCTTCGTCGAGCCGCCGGATTCGCGCGCCATCAACGACGGCGTCAGCCTCCTGCGCGAGCTTGGCGCCCTCAGCGCCCGGGCCCAGGAACCAGCGGACGACGGCGACGGCCGCCCGGGCCGCCGGCCCGCCGGCGCTGCTGCCGGGAGAAACGGAGGCGGACTCACCGCAGTCGGCCAGCAACTGGCCCAGCTGCCGGTGGACCCGAGGCTCGGCCGGATGATCGTGGAGTCCGGCAAGCGCGGCTGTGTCCGCGAAGTCATGATCCTGGCCGCGGCGCTGACCATCCAGGACCCGCGCGAGCGCCCAACGGATAAGCAGCAGCTCGCCGCGGAGAAGCACGCCCGTTTCCGGGACGAGAACTCGGACTTCACCGGCTACCTGAACCTGTGGAACTACCTGCAGGAGAAACAGCAGGAATTGTCTTCCACGGCGTTCCGCCGGCTCTGCCGCAACGAGTTCATCAACTACCTGCGCGTCCGCGAGTGGCAGGACCTGTTCGCCCAGCTCCGCCAGCTCGCCCGGCCACTCGGCATCAGCCTGGACAACAAGCGCCTGGCCGATCCGGTGGGCCACCACGAGGGCATCCACATCAGCCTGCTCTCGGGGCTGCTGAGCCACGTCGGCATCCTCGACGAGCGCAAACGCGAGTACGCCGGCGCCCGCGGCAGCCGCTTCGCGATCTTCCCCGGTTCGGCGCTCTTCAAGAAGTCGCCCACGTTCGTCATGGCCGCCGAACTCGTGGAGACGAGCCGGCTCTGGGCACGCGTCGCGGCGAAGTTCGATCCGCTTTGGGCCGAGCAGGTGGCCCCCGACCTGGTCAAGCGCAGCTACAGCGAACCGCACTGGTCCAAAAAGATGGGCGCGGTGATGGCCCACGAAAAGGTCACGCTGTACGGCGTGCCCATCATCCCGAGCCGGCGCATCAACTACGGCAAGGTGGACCCGGAGCTCTGCCGCGAGCTCTTCATCCGCCATGCCCTGGTTGAAGGCGACTGGCAGACCCACCACAAGTTCTTCCACCGGAACCGTGCACTGCTGCACGAAGTCGAGGAGCTCGAGGCCCGGATGCGGCGCCGGGACATCCTGGTGGATGACGAGACCTTGTTCGAGTTCTACGACGCCCGGATCGGGGCGGAGGTCGTCTCGGAAAGGCATTTCGACAAGTGGTGGAAGGACGCGCGGCAGCAGGACCCCACGCTGCTCGACTTCGACCAGTCCCTGCTGATCAGCGAGGACGCCGCGGCCCTGGACGACTCGGCCTACCCGAAGACCCTGCTGCACAAGGGCTTCGAGCTGCCGCTGAGCTACGAGTTCCACCCCGTGGCGCCCGGTTCGCCGCCGAATCCTTCCGACGGAGTCACCGCCGAGGTCCCCGTGCTGTTCCTGAACCAGCTCGACGACGCCGCGTTCCGCTGGCTGATTCCCGGGCAGCGGGTAGAACTGGTGACAGCGCTCATCAAATCGCTGCCCAAGCAGATCCGAAAGAACTTCGTTCCTGCCCCGGATGTGGCCCGTCAGGCCGTCGCGGCGCTGGAAGCGGACTTCGATCCCGCCACAGACGAGCTCGAACCGTCGCTGGAACTGGTGCTGCGCCGGATCCGCGGACAGGTCATCCCGCCGGGGTCCTGGAACTGGGACGCTGTGCCTGCGCATTTGCGGGTCAGCTTCCGGGTGATGGATTCCCGCGGCAAGTTGCTTGACGAGGGCAAGGACCTCACCGCGCTGCAGGAGCGGCTGGCCCCTGCTACCCGCCGGGCCATCGCGGAATCCCTCGGCGCCACACCGGGCACCACTGCACCGGTGAAAGGGAAAGCCGGTGCAAATGGGAAAGACGCCCGGACCTCACGTGCCGGCACGTCGCCGTCGGCCGCCCTGGCGGCTGCCACAGCCGCGGCCCCGGGCGGGTTCACGGAAAAGTCCGGGCTCACGGACTGGACCTTCGGAACCGTCCAGCGCCAGGTCCAGGGCAGCGTTGGCGGGCACACCGTCACCGGCTACCCGGCCCTGGTGGACGAGGGAAACTCCGTGGCGCTGCGCCTGTTCCAGACGCCGTCGGAACAGCTGGAAGCCATGCGCGGCGGCGTCATCAGGCTTCTGGCCCTGAAGGTGCCGCCGCCGGACCGCTACGTTCTGGAGCACCTGAACAACACCGAGAAACTGACGTTCAGCCAGAACCCGCACGGTTCCGTGACGGCCTTGATCGCTGACTGCGCCCTGGCCGCCATCGACAAACTCACCCCGGCCGCACTGCCGTGGGACGAGACATCGTTCAAGGCGCTGTACGAGAGTGTCCGGGCGGAGCTGATCGACACCGTCTTCACGGTCACCGCCGTCGTCGAACGCATTTTGGCCAGCACGCGCCGGATCGAGAAGCAGCTCAAGGGCACCACCAGCCTGGCCCTCATCAGCGCGCTCAACGACGTCAAGATCCAGCTCGAACAGCTGGTGTATCCGGGATTCGTGGCACGCACGGGCTACGCCCAGCTCAGCCAGCTGCCCCGCTACCTCACTGCGATCGAAAAACGCCTCGAGAAGCTGCCGGGCAACGTCCAGCGGGACGCCCAGCACATGGCCGCCGTCCAGGCCCTCGAGGACGACTACGACGACGCCGTCTCGGCGCTGCTGCCCGGACGGCGAGCCGGTGCGGAGTTAACCCACGTGCGCTGGATGATCGAGGAACTGCGGGTGAGCCTCTTCGCCGTCGAACTCGGGACCGCCTATTCGGTGTCCGAGAAGCGCATCCGGGCGGCCCTTAACAAAGTACTGGCGCCGGCGTAGACCCCTGGGGAGTGCTGCGCCGGCGCCAGTACCTGGTGGCCGGAGTGGGTTGAGTGGCCGGCTGTGGCCGGCTTCTAGGAGGTAGGAACGTGCTCCGCGTGGCCAGCCGTGCGGAGGCCTTCGCGAAGCTTCTCCGCGTTGGCGTCCAGCCTGGCCGGATCCGGGTGCTGGTCCGCCGAGCCGAAATCAAAGTCCGCCATCGAGTTGGAGGGCCATACATGGACATGCATGTGGTTGATTTCGTAGCCGGCCACGATCAGCCCTGCCCGGGCGGCGTCGAACACGTCCACCTGGACGGCGCCGATCTTGCGGGCTACCTCCATGACCCGGCTGAGGACCTCCGGCGAGGCGTCCGTCCAGCGGTCCACTTCCTCGGTGGGCACCACCAGGGTGTGGCCGTCGGCCAGCGGGCCCATGGTCAGGAACGCCACGACGTCGTCCTCGCGCCAGACAAAGCGGCCCGGGATGTCGCCTTTGATGATCTTGGTGAAGAGAGTGCTCATGCGTCCGCCTTTTCTGCCGGGGACCCCAAGGTACTGACGTCCAGGACAAAACGGTACTTCACGTCGCCCGCCACCATGCGGTCGTAGGCTTCGTTGAGCTGGTCTGCCCCGACCACCTCGACGTCGGACACCACGCCGTGCTCTGCGCAGAAGTCCAGCATCTCCTGGGTCTCGGCGATGCCGCCGATCAGCGAACCCGCATAGGCGATCCGGCGCCGGATCAGCGCCCCGGGGTTGACGGGCGGCATTGCATCCTCGGGCAGGCCCAGCTGGAACAGCGCGCCGTCCAGGCGGAGCGTGCGGAAGTAGGGATTGAGGTCGTGCGAGGCGGCGACGGTGTCGATGATGACGTCGATGCTGCGGTTCGCGGCCTCCATCGCGGCCGGGTCGGTGGAGAGGATGACGTCGTCGGCGCCCAGCTCGCGGGCCGCGGCGAACTTGTTCTCCGACGTCGTGAAGACCTTGACCTTGGCGCCCATGGCCTTGGCGATCTTGACGGCCATATGGCCAAGGCCGCCCAGACCGACGACTCCGACCACGTCGCCTTCCTCGACCTCGAAGTGGTTCAGGGGCGAATACGTGGTGATGCCTGCGCACAGCAGGGGCGCGACGGCGGCGGGGTCCAGGGTTTCCGGAACCCGCAGGACATAGTTGCGGTCCACGACGATCGACGTGGCGTACCCGCCCTGGGTGATGGCGCCGTCGTTGCGCGCATCCTTGGCCCCATAGGTTCCCACCAGAGCCTTTTCGCAATACTGCTCGAGGCCGTCCAGGCAGCTGTCGCATTCGCGGCAGGAGTCCACCATGCAGCCCACGCCCACGCGCTCACCGATCGTAAAGTCGTCGACGTCGGAACCGAGCCGGGAGACCCGGCCGACAATCTCATGGCCCGGGATCAACGGGTACGTGTCGCCACCCCATTCGCCCCGGGTGGCGTGGACGTCCGAGTGGCACAGTCCGCAGAATTCGATGGCGATCTCGACGTCGTCCGCCTTCGGTGCCCGGCGGGAGACGGTCAAGGGAACAAGTCCGCTATCCGGTGCGGTGGCACCGTACGCGGCGGCCAGGGTGGGGCCGGCGGTCTGCGCGGCGCTGCCCGCGGTGGTGCTCGCGTCGGTGTTCGCGGCGGTGTCGAGATCCGGCAGCGGCTTGGCAAGGGGCGGGGGTACGGGACGTCCAGGTGTCATACGTTGACGCTACCCCCGGTCCCGGCATGTATTCCACTTTGGGTGGCTCGACGCTTGGGACGCGGCGTCGTCGCCGTCGTACTGGCGGTATACGCCACGATCACAACCGAAGCGGGCTGGGGCGTCCCTAAGCATGGGGGCTGCCACGTCGTGGGCGCGCTGGGGTGGAACTACGCCGTCAGGCCGCTCGAGGAATCTGACCTGAAGGAACGGTTCGGCGAAGAATTCCAGCAATATCGCGACACGGTGCGCTGCTGGATCCCTCAAGTATCGAAGACTAAGCCCTCTCAGAGACGATGACTTTGTCATTTTCGCGATTCCTCTGCCCAGGTTTGTGTGGCGGCCCGACGATGCGCGTCACGAGGATACGAGGCATGGCGGCCATCTTACGATCCGGTGAGCTGCACGCCCGCTGAGGTACCTCGTCGTGCGGGAATACTACTCAGCGATGCGGGTCCACGACCACCTGAACGTCGTCTTCATAGAGGAGATGCCCCGGGGTTGGTGAACGAAGTTCTTCCCATTGCACTCCGTAGCGGTCCAACAGATTCAAGTAGCCGGGGATCCTGGCCAGCAGGTGCGCGGCGCCGGCCTTAAACCATGCTTGGGCGTGCGGGTTTCGCGTACGGTCGTAGACGGTGGGATCGATGAGGTTGGGGTCGGGATAGGCGGCGTCGTACCAGGCATTCGCATCCTGCCACCACTGGTGGTCCTCATCGCTTAGCTTTCCATTGCTCGCCAATCCGTTGGCCGAGCCGAATATCCCGACGTAGATCCCGCGGGTATTCACTTGTGTTGCTTGGTACCTGACAAATTCGGGTGCGTCGTCCATGCACTAATCCTTCATTGTTCCGTCAGACGAGCCGGCAGGGTCCGTCCGTAAGAAGCTTTCGTCCCAGACTGAATTCCGAGCGTATTCCATCGGACAGGGGGCCCAGGCGGGGGAACGTGTCCGACGCGGCGGGAGGCGCACGTAGCTAGCCCGACGACTTGGATGCCTCGGAAAACAATCGATTAATGACACAGGCTGGCCCACAGCGGAGCGTAAGCGGGGAGCACGACGCGATTCCGATATCGTTTCGCGACGCTGAGTAGTTCGATGCGGAGGATTCTTGTGCCGCGGCGGGCCTTGAGCCGGCACGCCGACACCCTTCGCGCCACCGGGGACCCCCGCTCCCGCGGCCAGGCCATGGCCGACACCCTGGTCGAACGCACCACCGGCACCCCGGGCGGGATCACCGGAGTCGAAATCCAGCTCATCATGATCGACCGCACCCTCTTCCAGAGTGACAGTGAGCCGGCCCGGCTCCCCGGCTACGGCACCGTCCCCGCCGGCTGGGCCCGCGCCCTCATCAACGGCACCAAGGCTAAAGACAGCGCCGTCGGCGTCGGCTCGCCCGGACAAAATGGTCCACAGGAACCCGGCGAACCAACCGGAGGTCCCACTGAACCCGGCAGTTCCCCTGGACCCGGTGGCGCGGGCGGGAGGGCCGATGACACCGCGTTCCGACTCTCGCTCCGCCGGCTTTACACCCACCCCTGCAGCGGCGAGCTCATCGGCATGGACTGGCGCGCCCGGCTCTTCCCGCCCGGGCACCGCCGGTACATCCAGGCCCGCGACGACACCTGCCGCACCCCCTACTGCGACGCCCCGATCCGCCACCTGGACCACATCCCCCCCCACCACACCGGCGGCGCGACCACGACGGACAACGGCGCGGGTCTCTGCGAAGCCTGCAACCACACCAAAGAAGCCCTCGGCTGGAGCGCCCACCCAGTATCCGCCGCAGCACTTGGGGACAGCCGCCACACCATCGAACTCGCCACCCCCACCGGCCACATGTACCACTCCACCGCACCTCCACTGCCGGGGACGCCCCTCCGTCCTTCAGCCACGGTTCAGCCGGAGTCCCGACACCGGCGCCGGCTCCTGCACCAGGCGAAAACGCTGAAGCGCGGCAGGCTCAAAGAGATGCCGGCAGCCTAGGAAATCACTGACCGCCTGAGAGGATCAGGCCCTGCGGCTACCCGCGAACTGGCCGGCCCTCCTGCTGGCATTCAGTGTGAAGCCGCGTCCCCGCCATACGGTTCGGGTCCGGTGACAACATCGTTCGCGGCACCTTGGCACCACTCCGAAAATGATCCCGGGTATAAGGCCGCGGAAAAGCCGGCGACCTCGAGGGCGGCGATCTCGTGGGCCGCCGTCACCCCGGATCCGCAGTACACGGCGGTGGGAACGTCCGCTCTGTAGCCGAGTCGCTCGAAGCGCGCCCGCAGCTCCGCCGGGCCAAGAAAACGCCCGTCGGTCTCCAGGTTTCCGGTGGTGGGGGCACTCACGGCGCCTGGGATATGGCCGGCGCGGGGATCCACGGGTTCGATTTCCCCGCGGTACCGTTCGGCCGCCCGGGCGTCCAACAGCAGCCCCTGCCGGCCCCAGGTGGCGGCTTGTTCGGCGTCGATCGCGGGCATGTGGCCCTCGGACAGGGTGACGTTTCCGGGCAAGGGCTGTTCGGGCCCCTCCGCCACTTCGAACCCTGCGGCACGCCAGGCGGCCAGGCCGCCGTCGAGCAGGTGAACCTGCCGGAATCCGGCGTTGCGCAGCATCCACCACAGCCGGGCGGCGGCCATGTTGCCGCTGTCGTCGTACGCTACAACGGCGTCGCCGTCGTTGATGCCCCAGCGGCGCGCGGACTCTTGGAACTGCTCCAGCGGCGGCAGCGGATGCCTTCCTCGTCGCGGCTCCGCGGGTCGGGCGAGTTCGGTGGCGAGATCCACGAAAACGGCTCCGGGGATGTGTTCGCGCAGGTAGTGGTCGTGACCGTGCGGGTCACCGAGCGCCCAGCGAACGTCAAGGAGCACTGTGCGCTGGCCGGTGTCGCCGGCGCCGTCCAGCCGGTCTTTGAGGGCAACGGCATTGAGAAGGGTGTCCATTTCCCCACTCTATCTTCGGCGTCCCGCCGCCCCCGGTAGGCTGTAGCGGTGAACACCGCGCACCAGCAGGACCGGGTCTGGGCCGACGACGCCGTCCGCCGGATCAACGCCGAAAACAACCGCTCCGCCGACACCCACCTGTATTCGGTGCCGCTCCCGGACCACTGGGGCGTGCAGCTGTACCTGAAGGACGAATCCACGCACCGCACGGGCAGCCTCAAGCACCGGCTGGCGCGATCGCTGTTCCTTTTCGGCCTCGTCAACGGCTGGATCCGGGAAGGCACCACGATCGTCGAGGCTTCCAGCGGCAGCACCGCCGTCTCCGAGGCCTATTTTGCGCAGCTGCTGGGCCTGCCCTTCATCGCCGTGATGACCCGGACCACCAGCCGCGAGAAGATCGCCCTGATAGAACAGTTCGGCGGCTCATGCCACCTAGTGGACCACGCCTCCGAGGTCTACGAGGCCGCCGCGGATCTGGCCAGCAGCACCGGCGGGCACTACATGGACCAGTTCACGTACGCCGAACGGGCCACGGACTGGCGCGGGAACAACAACATCGCCGAGTCGATCTTCGGCCAGCTGGCGATGGAGGAGCACCCGGTCCCCCGCTGGGTGGTGGTCGGGGCCGGCACCGGCGGGACCAGCGCCACGATCGGCCGCTACCTGCGCTATCACCGCCACGAGACGAGGCTCGCCGTCGTCGACCCGGAAAATTCCGCGTTCTATCCGGGCTGGCGGGACGGTCGGCCCGACGGCGGGATCCCCGCCGCCGGCGGAACGGCGGCTGCTTCCCCTTCACGCATCGAGGGCATCGGCCGGCCGCGGATGGAGCCGAGTTTTGTGCCAGCCGTGATCGACCACATGATCCAGGTTCCCGACGCCGCGTCAGTGGCGGCCATGCGACACCTCAGGGAACATGCCGGACTGCATGCGGGCCCGTCCACCGGGACCAACCTCTGGGGCGTGTGGCAGCTCATCGCGGCGATGATCGAGGAAGGCCGCAAGGGCAGTGTTGTGACCCTCATGTGCGACGCCGGGGACCGCTACGCCGGGAATTACTACAACCCGGAGTGGCTGGACGCCCAAGGCCTGGATCCCGAGCCCCACGAGGCCGTGCTGCGCGAGTTCTTCCGAACCGGCGTCTGGCCGGCCTGAGCCGCAGCCTGATCAGTCGGCCTGCCGCCGGTGCGGCCGCCTAGGCTAAACCTCCACGGAATCGCCGCTGGAGAGGTGCCGGTACTCGGTGCCGTACTTGGCGCCGATCCGGGTGACATGTCCCTCCACCAGGCCGCGGCCCAGCTCGTTCAGGAGCGCGTCGTGGATCGGGAAGGCCTGCGGGGCGCGGACGCCGATTACAAAGTCCACCACTTCACCCACCTTGTTCCACGGGGCGTGGATGGGTACCAGCAGCGTCTTGACTTCGACGCCGTCGGGAACCGCGAAGGAGTCCCCCGGGTGGTAGACGTTGCCGTCGACGAGGTAGCCGACGTTGGCCACGACGGGGATCTGCGGGTGGATGAGGGCGTGCTGGCCACCATATGTCCTGACCGTGAAGCCCGCGGTTTCAAATTCCTCGCCCGCGCCGGCTGCATGGATGCGGCTCCCGGCGTCGGGCGCCTTGCCGCGAAGCGTTGCGGCCACCGCCTCCGGAGCGAAAAGTTCAAGGGCAGTGTTCGACTGCAACGCCGCGGCGACGGCGTCGACGTCTACATGGTCCGCGTGCTCGTGGGTGATGAGCACGGCATGTGCTCCGGCCAGGGCCTCATCCGTCTCCGAAAATGTGCCCGGGTCAAACACCAGCACCCGGCCGTCCTGCTCGAGGCGGACACAGGCGTGCGTGAATTTGGTCAGCTTCATCCGGCCAGCCTAGGCACCAGCCGCCACAGTGTCCACGGACCCCGGCTGGTAATCTTGGACATTGCCACCACACCGCAGCGAGTCCCACCCGCGAATCCTTGACGAAGCGAGTTCCACGATGTCCCAAGGCACCACCGCCGGCAGCAGCCGGACTCCGGCCTCGGCACCCGTGCAGGGTAAGGAACAACGCGTCACCAAGCAGCGCCTCGCCGTCAGCGCCGCCCTGGACGACCTGGCGGACTTCGTGAGCACCCAGGAACTGCACCGCATCCTCCAGGAGCGCGGCACCACGGTGTCCCTCGCCACGTCGTACCGGATCCTGCAGTCCCTCGCGGACGACGGGCTGGTGGATGTCCTGCGCAACGCCGACGGCGAAGCGGTCTACCGGCGCTGCGCCGTCACCGGGCACCACCATCACCTGCTGTGCCGCAACTGCGGCAAGGCGGTGGAAGTGGAAGCCCCTGCAGTTGAGGCCTGGGCCGCGCGGATCGCGAACGAGCACGGCTTCACCGCGGTGGAGCACACGGTGGAAATCTTCGGGCTGTGCCCCGAATGCACAGCCAATCAGGCCGGCCAGTAGCCGCAGGCTCAGGCCGCCGCAGCCACGTTCTGCACGACCCGCCCGTTGAGTCCCCGCCTGGCCCGGGCACTGCCGATCATCCGGCAGGCAACGTAGATCAGGAAGGACAGCGTGGTCACATAGGGGCTGATCGGCAGCCTGCCGCCGAGGGCCAGCAGGATGCCGCCGACGGTCGCCGTCATCGCGAAGACGATGCTCAGCATGACCACGAGCCGGGGCGAGGACGTGACGCGCATGGCGGCCGCCGCTGGCGTGATCAGCAGGGCCAGCACCAGCAGGGCGCCCACAATCTGGATGGACAGCGCCACGCTGATGCCCAGCAGCACCATGAAACCAAGGGCCAGGGCCCGCACCGGCACGCCGCGGGCGATGGCGACGTCGGGGTCAACACTGGCAAAGGTCAACGGCCGCCAAATGGCGACCAGCGCCAGCATCACCACGACGGCGGCGAACGCCAGGACCTGCAGCTGGACCGTTCCCACCGACACGATCTGCCCGGTGAGCAGGCCGAACTTGTTGGCCGCCCGGCCCTCGTACAGGGACAGGAAGAGGATGCCCAGGCCCAGCCCGAAGGGCATGATGACGCCGATGATCGAGTTCTTGTCCCGCGCGCGGACGCCCATTACGCCCAGCACCACGGCGGCCAGGACCGATCCCGCCAGCGAGCCGAGGATGATGTTCGCGCCGATCAGCAGCGCGAATGCCGCTCCGGCAAAGGAGAGCTCCGAGATTCCGTGGACCGCAAACGCCAGGTCGCGTTTCATCACGAAGGTGCCCATGAGTCCGCCCAGCAGGCCGAGGACGGCGCCGGCCCAGATGGAGTTCTGCACCAGGACCAGCAGCTCGCCATAGTT
The DNA here is from genome assembly GCF_029504395.1 of Arthrobacter sp. ES3-54. Lineage (GTDB taxonomy): Bacteria > Actinomycetota > Actinomycetes > Actinomycetales > Micrococcaceae > Arthrobacter. The sequence continues at coordinate 366,962 of NZ_JAQFIF010000001.1, read as the reverse complement.
TTCGAAATTGAAGATTGAATGCAGCAGGCTGCCCAGATCCACTCAGCCCACCTCCCCCGCGACAGAATGCGCGTCCTCGTGGTGGTGCGTCGCGGCATCCGGCAGCCCCACGACGATCAGCCGGCCATTGGCCTGGATGACTTCAACATGGCTGTCGTACAAATCGGAGAGCACCTCGGTGGTCATGACCTCGGCGGGTGTGCCCACCCGGAACCGGCCGCCGGCCAGGTACAGGACCCGGTCCACATAGTCCATGATCGGGTTGATCTCGTGGGTCACGAACACCACGGCGCTGTCCGCCTCACGGCATTGCTTGTTGATCAGGGCGCTGACGCCCTGCTGGTGCTGAAGGTCGAGGGAGAGCAGCGGCTCGTCGCACAGCAGCACTTTGGGATCCGTGGCCAGGGCCTGGGCCACGCGCAGGCGCTGCTGCTCACCGCCGGAGAGCTGCCCCACCGGCACCTTGGCGTAGTCGGTGGCGCCCACGAGGTCCAGGAGCTCATCGACCTTCCGGTTCACTTTTGCGTTGCCCAGGCGGATGCCCCAGCGGTGGCCGTCGACGCCGAGGGCCACGAGGTCGCGGGCGCGCAGGGGCGTATCCGGGTCGAATGTCTTCTGCTGGGGCACGTAGCCGATCCGGCGGCTGCCCCGCTCAACGGGATGGCCGTCGAGCACGGCGGTTCCCGTGGTCAGCTCCTGCAGGCCGAGCAGGACCTTCAGAAAGGTGGTCTTGCCGCTGCCGTTGGGACCGAGCACGGCAAAGAATTCACCCGGGTTGATGTCCAGGTCCAGGCCCTCCCACAGGGTGCGTTGGCCGAACGCCAGGGAGGCGCCGCGGAGGCTCACTACCGGTGTCAAAAGGGGGTTCCTCGATTTTCCGCGGAGACGGCTGCTCCGGCTGTTGCGATCATCCTAGGGCCTTGCCGATGCTCTCCACGTTCGCGGTCATCCACTGCAGGTAGGACTGGCCATCCGGGAGGGTTTCGCTAAAGTTCACTACCGGGACGCCGGCGGTCTCGGCGGCCTTTTTCAGCGCCAGCGTCTGCGGTCCCTCGGTCTGGGTATTGTAGGCCAGCAGCCGTACGCCCCGGGATGCCACGAGATCGACGGCGGCCTTGAGTACGGCGGGCGGGACGTCGGCGTCTTCCTCGATCGCGGCCGTGTACTCCGCCGGGGTCTCGTTTTCCAGGCCGGCGTCCTCGAGCAGGTACAGCGGTACCGGCTCGGTGACGGCCACGGGCACGTGGCCTGCCGAGGACTTGATGGCGGCGAGCTTGGTTTCCAGGCCGCCGAGCGAGGCCTTGAAGGCCGCCGCGTTGGTCCGGAACGTCTGCGCCGATCCCGGTTCCAGGGTGCCCAGCTTGTCGGCGACGGCGTCCGCGAGGCGGGACATGGCCGGAAGGCTGTACCAGACGTGCTCGTTCAGCCCGGTGTGCTCGTGGGTGTGGCCGGCGGAGTCGGGGCTCGCCGCTGCGGTGCTTGCGGCGGCCAGGCCGGAGACGTCCACGGCGTTGATGATGTTGCTGCTCTCCAGCCCGGTGTCGGTTGCCAGCGTGTCGATGAAGGCGTCGTATCCCCCGCCGTTCTCCACGACGAGCTCGGCCTTGGAGACGGCCAGCTTGTCCTGCGTGGTGGCTTCGTAGGAGTGCGGGTCCTGGCTGGTGCGGTTGATGATCGAACTGACCCGGACCTTGTCGCCGCCGATGCTGGAGATGATGTCGCCGTAGACGCTGGTGGAGGCGACGACGTCGACCACGCCGTCACCGGCGGTCCCGCGTGAACTGCCCGCCGTCGGACTGCACGCGGTGAGCAGGAGGCCTAAGCCGGCAAGACCAGCCAGCATGGCTCGGGCAGCGGGACGACGCACGGGAACCTCGGATCTGTTATTGAGAATCAGGAGCAATAGCAACAGCCCGAGTGTATCCCTAAATAGGAATCATTCCTATTTAGGGATACCCGGCATCCCGTGCTGCGGTCCGTCCGCGCTGGGCTGTCCGTTACTGGGCTGTCCGCTACTGATCTTGGCCCAGCCTGCGGTAGCCGGTGGCCTGCGTCGCGTCCCGGATTTCGCCGACGAGCTGCTCGATCACGTCTTCCAGGAACAGCACCCCCTGGGTCAGTCCGTCGGGGCCGATCACGCGGGCCAGATGCGAGCCCGTGCGCTGCATGACGGACATGGCCTTCTCGATTTCGTCGTCCATGGCCAGGTTCGCCAGCGACCTGATGCGGCTTTCCGCGATCGGCTGGTGGTACCCGGCGTCCGGAATGGACAGCACGTCCTTGATGTGGAGGTAGCCGGAGAGCATGCCGTCATCATCGAGCATCGGGAAGCGCGAGAACCCGGTCCGGCTCACCGCCTTTTCGAATTCCGCCGGCGTGGTGGCCGCCTTGAGCATGACGAGCTTTCCCAGCGGCACCATCACGTGGGACGCCGTGTGTTCGGAGAACTCCAGCGCTCCGGTAATGAGTCCGGCGTCGTCGTCCACGAGTCCGTGGCGGGTGGATTCCTGCACGATCGACTGCACTTCTTCAAGGGTGAAGGAGGACGTGACCTCGTTCTGGGGCTCAATCCGCATCAGCTTCAGGATGTGGTTCGCGGACCAGTTAAGCGCCGTAATGACGGGTTTGACCAGCCGCGCGATGAACATCAGCGGCGGCGCCAGCAACAGCGCCGCCTTGTCCGCGACCGACACGGAAATGTTCTTGGGCACCATTTCGCCGAAGGTGACGTGCAGGAACGTCACCACCAGCAAGGCGACGGCGAAAGCCACAATATCCGCGGCCCCCACGGGGACGCCTGCCGCTTCCAGCGGCACGGCCAGGAGGTGGTGGATCGCGGGCTCGGCCACCTGCAGGATCAGCAGCGAGCAGACGGTGATGCCGAGCTGGGCGCACGCAAGCATGAGGGACACGTTTTCCATGGCCCGCAGCGTTGTCTGTGCGCGCTTGGAGCCGGCCTCGGCCAGCGGCTCGATCTGGCTCCGGCGGGCGGACATGATGGCGAATTCCGCTGCCACGAAGAAGGCATTGCCCACCAGCAGGAAGGCAAGCCACAGGATTCCTGCCCAGTCGCTCATGCGGCACCTGCCTGGCTGGCGGGCTGGTCGTCGCCGGGCACCCGGGTGGGCCGGAAACAGATCCGGTCGATCCGGCGGCCGTCCATGCGGGTCACGCTCAGTGTCCCGCCGACGACGTCGACAGTGTCGCCGACTGCCGCGATCCGGCCGAGCTGGCTCATGACGTAGCCTCCCACCGTTTCGTAGGCAGCTTCGTCGGGCACGGTCAGGCCCGGGATCTGTTCGGAGAGTTCATCGGGCCGGAGCAGGCCGGGGAAGTACCAGTCCCCCGAGGCGCTCTGGAGCAGGCCGGGGCGGACCTTGTCATGTTCATCGGCCACTTCCCCGACGATTTCCTCCACGAGGTCTTCCAGGGTGGTGATGCCGGCCGTTCCGCCGTACTCGTCCAGGACGACGGCCAGTTGCAGGTTGCCCTCGCGCAGTTCGGCGAGGAGGGCGTCCAGGTGGATGGTTTCGGGGACCTGGAGCACATCGGTCATGATGGCCCCGGCCTGCAGCTTGGCGCGGCGGTCCGAGGGCACTGCGATGGCCTTCTTGACATGGACCACGCCACGGATGTCATCGGAGGACTCGCCGATCACCGGGAAACGGGAGTATCCGGTGCGCTTGGCGGCCTCGACGATGTCCGAGACCGGCTGGTCGGCATCGATGGTCTCCACGCGGATGCGGGGGGTCATGACGTCCGCGGCGGTCCGCCCGGAGAACTTAAGAGTCCGGGCGATGAAGTTGGCAGTTCCGGCGTCGAGGGTGCCCATGGCCGCGGAGCGGCGCACGAGCGAGGCCAGTTCGGCCGGAGTGCGGGCGCCGGAGATTTCCTCCTTGGCCTCCAGCCCGAAGACGTTGAGGACCTTGTTGGAGAAACCGTTGAGCACCACGATTGCGGGCTTGAAGATGGCGGTGAAAACCAGCTGGGGTCGGGCGACGGCCTTGCCGATCGGGAACGACAGCGCGATGGCCATGTTCTTGGGCACCAGCTCACCGATCAGCATAGAGAGCAGGGTGGCCACCGCCATCGCGAGGACCAGGGACAGCGAGGCAGCCGCCGCTGGCGGGACTCCGAGCGCGGTGAGGGGACCCTCGAGCAGCTTGCCGACGGACGGTTCCATGACGTAACCGGTTAGCAGCGTGGTCATGGTGATGCCGAGCTGGCAGCTCGAGAGCTGGGTGGAGAGCGACTTGAGACATTTGAGCAGGGGCTCGGCGGCGGTGTCGCCGGTGTCAACGGCGCGCTGCACCGTGGCCTGGTCCAAGGCGACCAGGGAAAATTCCACGGCGACAAAGAATCCGGTGCCGAGGATGAGCAGCAGGCCTGCTGCAAGGAGTAGCCATTCCATCTCAGCGGCCTGCTTCCGCAGCAGCGGCAGCGGCAGAGACGCAAAAGAAGGGCCGCTGCAGGGACCGTAAATGCTGAAAGGGTCTGCCCGGCGGAGGATGGTCGGCGGCGGCCGACCCTGTTTCCTGGAAGGCTCCGGTGTGGCGTGTGGCCGGAGAATGATGGGCGCGTGAACGGGGTTTGCCGGCTCTTCGGGTGGGCTGCGCGGGAACGGTTTCCGTTCTCCGCTGACAGCCCCCAGGCCGGCACCTAGATTTACTGTCCATAAGAATTTCAGTCTACAGGAGCGGCCACCGCCAGCCCCCGCCAGCCCGCTTCACCGGCCGCGCCGAAGCTCACCAGCTCTGCGGGACGGACCGGCCTTCCTCGTACCCGGCCGCGGACTGGATGCCGGCCACGGCACGTTCGCGGAAAGCGGCGAGATCGGCAGCGCCGGCGTAGCTCATGGAACTGCGCAGGCCGGCGGTGATCATGTCCAGCAGGTCCTCGACGCCGGGCCGCGCCGCGTCCACGTACATGCGGGACGTGGAGATGCCTTCCTCGAACAGGGCCTTGCGGTCCTTTTCAAACGCTCCCTCGCGCTGGTTGCGGTTCTGGACCGCGCGGGCGGACGCCATGCCGAAGCTCTCCTTGTACTGCCGGCCCGCAGCGTCGAGCTGCAGGTCCCCGGGGCTTTCGTGCGTGCCGGCAAACCAGGAGCCGATCATGACCTGGCTGGCCCCGGCGGCCAGGGCCAGGGCGACGTCACGCGGGTAGCGCACCCCGCCGTCGGCCCACACCCGACCGCCGGCTTCCCGCGCCGCGGCGGAACATTCCAGGACGGCGCTGAACTGCGGCCGGCCCACGGCCGTCATCATGCGCGTGGTGCACATGGCGCCGGGACCCACGCCGACCTTCACGATGTCCGCCCCGGCCTCGATCAGCTCACGCGTTGCCTCGCCGGTGACGACGTTGCCGGCGACCACCGGCACGCCGGGGTTGAGTCCCTTCACGGCGGCCAGCGCGTCGAACATTTTCTGCTGGTGCCCGTGTGCGGTATCGAGGACCAGCACATTCACGCCGGCAGCCAGCAACTCGGCGGCCCGCCCGGCCACGTCACCGTTGATTCCGACAGCGGCAGCCACCTTGAGCTTGCCGTCGTCGTCCAGGGACGGGCGGTAGAGCGTGGAGCGCAGCGCGCCCTTTCGGGTCAGCACCCCGGCCAGAACGCCGTCCTGCTGCACCGGTGCGTAGTCTGTTCCGGCAGCGTCCATCGCCTCAAAGGCAAGGCGCAGGGCCTGCGCAGCATCCGCAGGGTCCGCGGCCCGTCCGCCGCCAAACAATCCGGCATCAAGCAATCCGGCATCCAGCACCAGCGGCTGGTGGCGGAGGACCGAGGCCAGCGACGCGAAACGGTCCTGGCCCTCGCAGTCCGCGGCCCGGACAACGCCGGCGACAGCGCCTGCCTCATCCACCACCACCACGGCCCCGTGCGGCCGCTTGCCCATCAGGTGGAGGGCATCAATCACGGTGTCCGCCGGCGCGAGTGTGACGGGCGTCTCGAGAACCGGGTGGCGGCCCTTGATCCAGGCCGTGACGTCCCGGATCACGTCGAGCGGGACGTCCTGCGGCAGGACTCCCAGACCGCCTCGGCGGGCCATGGTCTCGGCCATCCGCTTGCCCGTTACCGCCGTCATATTCGCCGCCACCAGCGGAATCGCCGAGCCGGTCCCATCATCGGCCGCGAGATCGACGTCCAGGCGCGAGATGACATCCGACCGTGACGGCACCAGGAAGAGGTCGGAGTAAGTCAGATCGGTGGTGGGCTCGTTCAGGAAACGCACGGCTGCTCCTTTGCTGGCACCCTGCTGGCGCCCTCGGCGCCAAACGGGTTCTTCTTTGATTCTAGGGCGGTTCCCGGCGGGGCCGGCACCGCGTCCGGCACCGCGTGAGGCACTGTGCAAGTCACTGCGTGAAGCACCGCGTGAGGCACCGCCTCCGGGCCGATTCTGCAGCACTTCTTCTCTGTAATTCAGTGGCTGCGGGGGTGGATCATGATTTGGGTCACGCTTATTGGCGGTTTGGCAAGAATCCTCACTAGACTGGCAGAGGTCTGGGTTCACTGGACGCAGAGACTGGCTCAATCGTTGTGCCGAGGCACCGTGGAAGCCAGAGGGAATCAAACTCATGGAAGAGGCGTATTTCAAGTGCCAGAGCAGCCTAGCCACCGTCTACCAGAGGAATTTGGCGGAAACGAGTGGCTCGTTGACGAACTGTACGAGCGTTACCAGCAGGACAAGAACACGGTCGACGCCAAGTGGTGGCCGCTGTTCGAATCCTTCGCAGCTAGTGACGCCTCTTCCGCCAACGGAACGTCCGGCACCGCGACAGCTGTGCATCCTGCCACCCGTGAACTTCCCGTCGTAGCGCCTGCCGCTTCGCCGGCAGCACCTGCGCCAGCCGCGCCCGCTCCCCCCGCAACTCCCGCCGCCACGGCTGCGCCGGCACCCGCAGCCAAGAGAACTCCGGCCACCGTCGCCCGGGATGGCTCTAAAACCACGGACGCCCCCGGAACCGCGCCGATCCCGGCGCAGCTGCCCAAGAACCTCAAGGCTCCGACGGCGCCCGAAGAGGACGTCGTCTCGGTCCTGCGCGGACCGGCCAAGGCCATCGCGTCGAACATGGTCACCAGCCTGGAAGTGCCGACCGCCACGAGCGTCCGCGCCATCCCGGCGAAGCTGCTGATCGACAACCGCGTGGTCATCAACTCCAACCTGGCCCGCGCCCGCGGCGGCAAGGTCTCCTTTACGCACCTGATCGGCTACGCCGTCATCCGCGCCCTGTCCCAGTTCCCGTCGATGAACGTCTACTACGACGAGGTCGACGGCAAGCCGGTGGCTGTCCAGCCGGCGCACGTGAACTTCGGCATCGCGATCGACATGCCCAAGCCCGACGGCACCCGCCTGCTCATGGTCCCGAACATCAAGAAGGCGGAGACCCTCAACTTCTCCGAGTTCTGGCACACCTACGAGGACCTGATCAAGCGCGCCCGCGCCGGCAAGCTGACTGCGGACGACCACTCCGGCACCACAGTGTCCCTGACCAACCCCGGCGGCATCGGCACCGTTCACTCGGTGCCCCGCCTGTCCAAGGGCCAGGCCGCCATCATCGGCGTCGGCGCACTGGACTACCCGGCCGAGTTCCAGGGCGCCAGCGAGAAGATCATCGCCCAGAACGCGATCAGCAAGGTCCTCACGCTGACCTCCACCTATGACCACCGCGTCATCCAGGGTGCCGGCAGTGGCGAGTTCCTCAAGCTCGTGCACCAGCTCCTGCTCGGTGCGCAGAACTTCTACGACGAGATCTTCGAGTCCCTGCGCATCCCGTACGAGCCCGTGCGCTGGAGCCCGGACCTGCAGGTGGACCCCGCCGACGAGATCAACAAGGTCGCCCGGATCCAGCAGCTGATCCACGCCTACCGCGTGCGCGGCCACCTGATGGCGGACACCGATCCGCTCGAGTACGTCCAGCGCAAGCACCCGGACCTCGACGTCCTGACCTACGGCCTGACCCTGTGGGACCTGGACCGCGAGTGGCCAACGGGCGGCTTCGGCGGCAAGCCGATGCTCAAGTTCCGCGACATTCTCGGCGTCCTCCGCGACGCCTACTGCCGCACCGCCGGCATCGAATACATGCACATCCAGGACCCCGCCGAGCGCAAGTGGTTCCAGGACCAGCTGGAGCACGCCTATTCGAAGCCGAGCCGCGACGAGCAGCTGCGCATCGTCTCCAAGCTCAACGCCGCCGAGGCCTTTGAGACGTTCCTGCAGACCAAGTTCGTCGGCCAGAAGCGCTTCTCGCTCGAAGGCGGCGAGTCCCTGATTCCGCTGCTGGACGCGATCATTTCCGACGCCGCCGACGACGAACTCGACGAAGTCGCGATCGGCATGGCCCACCGTGGCCGGCTCAACGTGCTGACCAACATCGCGGGCAAGACCTACGCCCAGGTCTTCCGCGAATTCGAAGGCACCCAGGACCCGCGCTCCGTGCAGGGCTCCGGCGACGTCAAGTACCACCTCGGCACCGAGGGCACCTTCACCTCGGACAACGGCAAGGAGACCAAGGTCTACCTCGCCGCGAACCCGTCGCACCTCGAGGCTGTGGACTCCGTCCTCGAGGGCATCGTCCGCGCCAAGCAGGACCGGCTGGACCAGGGCGAGGCGTTCCCCGTGCTGCCGATCATGGTGCACGGCGACGCCGCTTTCGCGGGCCAGGGGGTTGTGGCGGAAACGCTCAACCTCTCCCAGCTGCGCGGCTACCGCACCGGCGGCACCATCCATATCGTGGTCAACAACCAGGTCGGCTTCACCACCGCCCCGTCGTCCTCGCGTTCCTCCACCTACTCCACGGACGTCGCCAAGATGATCCAGGCGCCGGTGTTCCACGTGAACGGCGACGACCCGGAGGCCGTGGTCCGCATCGGGCAGCTTGCCTACGAGTTCCGGCAGCGTTTCCACAAGGACGTTGTCATCGACATGGTGTGCTACCGCCGCCGCGGCCACAATGAGGGTGACGACCCCTCGATGACCCAGCCGCTGATGTACAACCTGATCGAAGCCAAGCGCTCGGTCCGCAAGCTGTACACCGAATCGCTGATCGGCCGCGGTGACATCACCGAGGAAGAGGCCGAGCAGCTGCTGCGCGACTACCAGGAACGCCTGGAGCGCGTCTTCGCCGAAACCCACGCGGCCCAGACGTCCCCGATTCCGATCATCACGGCTGATTCCGCCGCGGTGTCCGATCTCGAACGCCCCATGGCCCAGCAGTCCGATTCCGGTGTCAGCGCACCGGTCTCCACCGCGATCTCTGCGGAGACCCTGGCGCGCATCGGCAAGGCGCACACTGATATCCCGGAGGGCTTCACCGTCCACGCCAAGCTCAAGCAGCTGCTCGAGAAGCGTGAAGCGATGTCCCGTGAAGGCGGCATCGACTGGGGCTTCGGTGAACTTGCCGCGTTCGGCTCGCTCATCATGGAAGGCGTTCCCGTCCGGCTCGCCGGCCAGGACTCGCGCCGCGGCACCTTCGTGCAGCGGCACGCCGTCTTCCACGACCGTGCCAACGGCGACGAGTGGCTGCCCCTGTCACACCTGTCCGATGACCAGGCGAAGCTGTGGATCTACGACTCCCTGCTCTCCGAATACGCCGCCATGGGATTCGAATACGGCTACTCCGTGGAGCGCCCGGATGCCCTGGTGCTCTGGGAAGCCCAGTTCGGTGACTTCGTCAACGGCGCGCAGACCATCATCGATGAGTTCATCTCCTCCGCCGAGCAGAAATGGGGCCAGCGGTCCTCGCTGGTTCTCATGCTGCCGCACGGCTACGAGGGCCAGGGGCCGGACCACTCGTCCGCCCGCATCGAGCGGTTCCTGCAGATGTGCGCTGAAGAGAACATGATCGTGGCCAACCCCACGACGTCGGCCTCGCACTTCCACCTGCTGCGCCGCCAGGCCTACAGCAGGCCGCGCAAGCCGCTCATCATCTTCACGCCGAAGCAGCTGCTCCGCCTGAAGGCCGCGGCGTCCTCCGTGGAGGACTTCACCACCGGCTCGTTCCGCCCGGTCATTCCGGAGCACGCCCCGCTGCAGGCCGACGCCGTCGAACGCGTGCTGCTGGTCTCCGGACGCCTGTACTACGATCTGCTGTCCACCCGGCAGAAGACCGAGAACCAGACGACGGCGATCGTTCGCGTCGAGCAGCTCTACCCGCTGCCGGCCGCCGAAATCGCCGCGGAGCTGGCCAAGTACCCGAACGCCGAAGTGGTCTGGGCGCAGGACGAACCGGCCAATCAGGGTCCGTGGCCGTTCATCGGCCTGAACCTGCCCGATGCCCTGGACCGCCGGGTCCGCCTCATCTCCCGCCCCGCCTCGGCCTCCACCGCGGCAGGATCGATGAAGCGCCACTCGGCAGAACAGGACAGCTTGCTCAAGCAGGCATTTGCACGTAAGTAGCGCCATTGCTGCCCGGCCGGAGACTGAAACACAACACTCCGGCCGGGCAGTTCTGTTTAATGGACTGTTAGTGGTCAGCTTGATGGACAGCGTTGAAGTGAAGAGGTAGTCGTGGAAGATCGGAAGCTGCGGATTGCAGCCGTTGGGGACGAGCTGTTGGCCGGGCTCGGTGATCCGCGTGCCTTGGGCTGGTGGGGCCGGGTCCTGGCCCGCACGCCGCAGGACAGCGTCGCACTGGAGTGCTACTCCCTGCCATGCCCTGAAGAAGGCACGGAGGGAATTGCCGCGCGCTGGCTCGAGGAGGCAGGCCGCCGCTTCGGCAACCATCACGATAACCGCCTGGTGATCGGCTTGTCCGGCCGCGACATTGAGTTCGGCCTGTCCACGGCCCGCAGCCGCCTGAACCTCGCCAACATCCTGGACTCCGCCTCGCAGAACAAGATCGAGGTCTTCGTCGTGGGCCCGCCGCCCACGCTCGACCCCACCCAGAACCGCAGGCTCGGCGAACTCAACACCGCCTTCGCCGACGTCACGACGCGCCGGAAGCACCTCTACGTCGACACCTTCTCGCCGCTGCTGAACCACGAGCAATGGCGCCAGGACCTCGCGGCCAACGGCGGCACGCCCGGCCAGGCCGGTTATGGCCTCATGGCGTGGCTCGTGCTGCACCGCGGCTGGTTCCAGTGGCTCGGCCTGGACGCGCCGGAATAGGCCGGCCGCCCGGTAACCGGCCGTACCGGTCCGCACTCCTCCCGGATATTCGCGATATATCTTGACCTGGCAGCGGGCGCGATATATCGTGACTTCATAGTCGCGATATATCTTTATTTGTCCAGCACCTTTCGCCTTTCCGGAGGAACCATGTCAGAGAACACGTGGACCGTGACCGGTCCGCAGACCATCGACGTCGACGGCGTCCGGTCCCTCAAGCTCGGCATCGTCCGCGGCCGCTTCGACATCGTCACCCATGACGAGGACGTCGCCCGGATCGAAATCTCCGAAATCGACGGCGACCCGTTGTCGGTTTCCGTCGTCAACGGCCGCCTGGAAGTCCGCCACCAGCTGCACGGTCCGCAAGGCTGGTTCAAGAACCTGATGAGCACCGTCAACAACGGCAGCAGCAACTCCGTGGTCATCAGCATCGCCCTGCCCGCCGGCGTCGAGGTCGAAGCCGGGACGGTGAGCGGCGATGGCATGGTTTCCGGGACCCGGGGCCACGCCCGGCTCAACACCGTCTCGGGCTCCGTGCTGGCCGACGGCACCTCCGGTGAACTGTCCGTCAACACGGTCAGCGGCGAAGTTATTGCCCGCAACCACCGCGGCGTCCTGACCGCCAAGAGCGTCTCCGGCGAGGTGACGGCCTCGGGGGAATTCAGCCACATCCGCGCGAATACCGTCAGCGGCGACCTGAACTTCGATCTGCACGGCTTCACCCATGATTTTGGCGCCAATTCAGTCTCGGGCGACGTCACTATCCGCGTTCCGCACGATATCGGCGTGGACATCGTCGCCAAATCCGCCAGCGGGGCGGTGGTCATCGATGACAAGAGGTACGCCCAGCCCAGCGGCACGGTCCAGACCATCGCGGGACCGGACGCCAAGCTGATGCTGGTCCGGACCAACTCAGTTTCGGGAAAAACGTCGATCTTCCACGGCCAGCCCACCGCGGACACCGAAACGGCCCTCTGATGCCTCCCGTCTTCGCCCACGGCGCGCTGCGGCTGTACCTGCTCGCCCTGCTCGAATCAGGCCCCAAGCACGGCTACGAACTCATCAAGGCGCTCAGCGAGCGTTTCGGCGGCACCTACTCCCCCAGCGCCGGAACCATCTACCCGCGCCTGGGCAAGCTCGAAGAAGAAGGGCTCGTTGCCACCCACACGGACGGCCGCCGCACCAACTACAGCATCACCCCGGCGGGGCTCACGGAGCTGAACAGCCGGCGGGACGAACTCGCCGGCGTCGAAAACGACATTTCGGCCTCGGTGCGCCGGCTGGCCGACAACCTGCGCCAGGACATCCGCGTTAACATGCGCGGCCTCCGGGCCGATCTCGCGGCAACGGCGGAGGCGGCACGGACCTCGGCCCGTGCCGCGGGCTCTGCCGGCGGCGCGGGGAGCCCGCGGTTCTCCCCGGAGGGCGAGCGGCGCCTGAAGGAGGCGGAAATGCTGGTGCAGGCCTTCCGCGACGACATGCGGGTGGAACTGCGGCGCCACGCCGGGAGCCATCCCGTCACTGCCGTCACGCTCGAAACGGTCAGGACCGTGCTGGACCAGGCCCGGATCTCAATCCGCAATTCGCTGGAGGACTGACCCCACGCGCAACCAGCCAACCCCCGTAGCGGCGGGCCCTCGGTTCGCGGCGGGTGCCGCGATGTGGGAGACTTGAGGGCAGCTCTTTTGAGTACCAAGATTAAGGAGGCCAGCTATGAGCAAACGTGCACGTAAACGTCGTGACCGTAAGCGTGGCGGCGCGAACCACGGTAAGCGCCCCAACGCCTAAGCAAAGCTTGGAATGACAGCTTTAGACGAATGACCCCGGAATCCTTACGGCTTCCGGGGTCATTCGTTTATCTAGGTAGGGAGCCGGGCTCAGGCTTCCACAGTCCGGATCGAGTGAATCCGGTCCAGGATGGCGTTCTTGAGGTTGTCCGGAGCTGCTTCGGTGCACGAACGCTTGACCATCACGCGGATGACACATTCGAGGTCGTACTGCTCCAGGCACTCCGGGCAGCTGTCCAGGTGGTCCTTGATCTCTGCGATGTCCTCATGCGTGAGCGCACCATCCAGATATTCATAGATACGTTGCATCCGGGCGTCGTCGCAATCGCCCAGTCCCTGGCAGTCGCTCATTTCCTGTTCTCCTGTTTGTTGCTGTCGGCCGCGGCGCTTGACTCGCTTGCGCCTCTGAATCCCCGTTCGGCGGCATAGTCCGCAAGCATGTCCCGCAGCATCTTCCGGCCGCGGTGCAGCCGGGACATGACGGTCCCGATGGGGGTGTTCATGATGTCTGAAATTTCCTTGTACGCGAAGCCCTCGACGTCGGCGAAGTACACGGCCAGCCGGAACTCCTCCGGAATCGACTGGAGGGCGCGCTTCACATCCGAATCGGGCAGGTGGTCGAGGGCCTCGGCCTCCGCCGAACGCAGCCCCGAGGACGTATGCGACTCGGCGCGGGCGAGCTGCCAGTCCTCGATGGTGTCCGAGTTTGACTGCAGCGGCTCGCGCTGACGCTTCCGGTACAGGTTGATGTACGTGTTGGTGAGGATGCGGTACAGCCAGGCCTTCAGATTGGTTCCGGGCTTGTACTGGTGGAACGCGGAAAACGCCTTGGTGTACGCCTCCTGGACCAGGTCCTCGGCGTCGGAGGGATTCCGGGCCATCCGCATGGCCGCCGAATAGAGCTGGTCCACGTACTGCATGGCGTCGCGTTCAAAGCGCACCCGGCGTTCGTCCGCGGACTCGGTGGCAACGTCCAGGGGCTTTCCGTCGACCTCGGTTTCCAGGGCGGCGGGTCCATCAGCGGGCGCCTGCACAGCGTGGCCATCTGCGGGAATCGTCACGGGGGAAATCTGCGCAGGTGGATTCTTCACGGGCGAATTCTGCACAGGCGAATTCTGCACAGCGGGCCGTTCTGGTGCGCCGGACGTGCCGGCCTCAGGTGTCTTGGTGGGCGTGGCGTCGTTTCCGGCAACCTCGTGCATGGCCGCTACGGCCGGGTCCATGGTGCTCATTGCGTTCAAGTCTACTGTCACCTTCCGCCGGGCACCCGGAATTGCCGGAAGCGCGAGGGTCCATGATTGACCGGTTTCCGGTTCCGCCCTGTCCAACACCCTCGTCAAATCTCCGCCTTCCTAAGCTGTGTCCGTTCGCCTGTACTTATCCAGCCGTGTCTGTCCGGCCGTGCCTATCCAGCCGTGCTGTACCGGCGCTCCAACAAGAAGAACGGTTCAGACGCGGCGGCACTGTGACACGGCTAGGAAACCGCTGGGATCTGCCTTTCACAACCACGTCCTGCGGGCAAATATTCCGCAAAAGTGCAAGACTAGAACCGGTTCTCCCGCAGTGAAGCCGCGGTTCGTCCATCTAGGAGGAAATTCATGTCGTTTGTCCGCTTTCTCGCCCGGCCCATGCTCGCCTCCAGTTTCGTCCTCGCCGGCATGGACAAGCTCAAGAACGCGGATGACACTGCGGCACAGCTGTCCCCCTTGCTGCGCCGCACGGCCGACGCACTGCCGTTCCAGCCAAACGAAAAAGTCGTGGCACGCGTGATCGGCGGCACCCAGATCGGTGCCGGCGTCTGCTTCGCCCTCGGCAAGTCGGCCCGGCTGGCAGCCACCCTGCTCGCCGTCATTTCGGTCCTGAACGGTTATGTGGAATGGCGCAGCGCGGACATCTCCTCGAAGGAAGCCCGCGACGCCCGCCGCAAGCAGCTCCTGAAAAACGTCACCCTCACCGGCGGAGTGCTCCTGGCCGCGGTCGATACTGCCGGTAAGCCCAGCCTGGCCTGGCGCGCCGGCCACCTGGCCGCGGATGCCAAGAAGAGCGCCAGCCACCTCGCCGCCGATGCCCGGAAGACCACCAACAAGCAGCTGAAAAAGGCCGACAAAGTTGTCCGCAAGGCCGTAGACCACTCAGCCGGAGCCTAAGACGGTAATGACTGGCACCACCCCCTCCGCAGCTGCCCCTTCCCACCCGGCCGACGTCGGTCCGCACTGGCCCGCCCCCCTGGCCGCGCGGCCGGTCGATGCCACTGTCACCGTTCCGGGGTCCAAGTCCCTGACCAACCGGTACCTCGTGCTGGCCGCCCTCGCTGACGGAACGTCCCGGCTGCGGGCCCCCCTGCACTCCCGGGACTCCGCACTGATGATTGAGGCCCTGCGTCAGTTGGGGGCCACCATTACGGAACTTCCCGGCGACGGCGACTTCGGCCCCGACCTGGAAGTCAGCCCGATCAGCTTGGACGCCGCTGCGGCGGACACCGCGATCGACTGCGGCCTGGCCGGCACGGTCATGCGCTTTGTGCCTCCGGTGGCGGCGCTGCGCCGCGGCGAGTCCCGCTTCGACGGCGACCCGCACGCCCGCAAACGCCCGATGGGCACCATCATCGAGGCCCTGGCCGGGTTGGGTGTGGCAGTGAACGCACCCGACGGCGGTCCGGCGTCGTCGTTGCCCTTCACCGTCAACGGCACGGGCGAAGTACGCGGCGGTCACCTCATCATCGACGCCAGCGCATCGTCCCAGTTCGTCTCCGCCCTGCTGCTGGCCGGCGCCCGCTTCACCGAGGGGCTCCACCTCGAACATCAAAGCAGCGAACACGTCGGTAAGCCCGTACCGAGCCTTGACCACATCAACATGACCGTGGCCGTGCTGCGCGGCGTGGGCGTGGCGGTCGATGACTCGGTGCCGAACCACTGGATTGTCTCCCCTGGCCCGATCCGCGCCTTCGACCAGCGGATCGAGCAGGACCTCTCGAACGCCGGGCCCTTCCTCGCGGCGGCCCTGGCCACCCGCGGCACCGTGCGGATCCCGAACTGGCCCGCGGCGACCACCCAGGTCGGTGACCTCTGGCGCGGCATCCTGACCGCCATGGGCGCGACCGTGACAATGGATGGCGGCACCCTGACCGTCAGTGGCGGCCCGGAGATCACGGGCGGCGATTTCGACGAGACCAGCGAGCTCGCCCCCACCGTGGCCGCGCTTTGCGCCCTCGCCACCGGCCCCTCGCGGCTGACCGGCATCGCCCACCTCCGGGGCCATGAAACGGACCGGCTCGCGGCCCTCGTCACCGAAATCAACCGCCTTGGCGGCGACGCCGAAGAGACCGCCGACGGTCTCATCATCCGTCCGGCCACGCTGCACGGCGGTGTGGTGCACAGCTACGCGGACCACCGCATGGCTACCGCCGGCGCCATCCTCGGCCTGGCCGTGCCCGGGGTCGAGGTCGAGGACATCGCGACCACGGCCAAGACCATGCCCGATTTCCCGCAGCTTTGGGAAGCGATGCTGGCACGGGGACCCGCCGCAGATGAGGACACCGCCGGTGGCACGCAGCACTGATTCTTGGGACGAGTCCGACGTCCGGATCCGTCCGAACAAGAAGGGCACCCGCCCCCGCACCAAGGACCGGCCCAGTTACGACGACGCCGTCACCGGACGCATCATCACCGTCGACCGCGGCCGCTACACCGCCGTCGTGGGCGAAGGGACCTCCGACGAACGCAAGATCATTGCGGCGCGGGCCCGGGAGCTGCGCCGAAATCCCGTGGTTGCCGGCGACTTCGTCTCCCTGGTCGGGGACGTCACCGGCGAGCCCGACACCCTCGCGCGGCTGGTCAAGATCCAGGACCGCAAGACGCTGCTGCGCCGCAGCGCCGATGACACGGACCCGATCGAACGCGCCGTAGTGGCCAACGCCGACCAGCTGGTGGTGGTGGTCGCCGCAGCCAATCCCGAGCCACGGACCGGTTTCATCGACCGCGCGCTGGTAGCGGCGTACGACGCCGGCATTGAGCCGCTGCTGCTCGTCACCAAAGCCGACGTCAAGGATCCCGCCGAGCTGTTGTCCAATTACCAGCACCTCGATTTCCCGGTCATCATCTCCAAGACGGCAGACTCCGCCGCTTCCGGCATCGACGCCCGCTCCGATGACGGGCTCTCCGCCCGGCTCGACAAGGACGCGGTGTCCCAGCTGCGCGACTACCTCGACGGCAAGGTCACCGTGATGCTGGGCCATTCCGGCGTCGGCAAGTCCACGATGGTCAACGCGCTGACCGGGGCCGAGCGGGCCACGGGAGGCGTCAACGCGGTCACCGGCCGCGGCCGGCACACGTCATCCTCCGCGCTGGCGCTCAAAGTCAACGATGCCCCGGCCGGCAGCTGGATCATCGACACCCCCGGCATCCGGTCCTTCGGGCTGGCCCATGTGGACCCGGACCGGATCCTCCGCTCCTTCCCGGACCTGGAGCCAGGCACCGACGACTGCGAACGCGGCTGCAAGCACGACGCCACCGCCGTCAACTGCGGCGTCGACAAGTGGGTTGCGGCAGGGCACGCCGGGCCCTCCGGACCCGCGAGGCTCGCGTCCCTGCGCCGGCTGCTGGGCACGGACCCGCGGATGGAAGCGCAGGAAACCAAGGAACTGGGCACCGTCTCTTAGCCCGCCCGGCAACCGGGCCTGCGGCACCGGGCCGCGGCCTCCCGCCCGGCAGCCCGGTTTGCCGGTAGTTTGGAACCATGAGCCAACCCGCTTCGAGCTACAACGATGACCTGCGCCTTGCCCATGTACTGGCAGATTCGGTCGATTCCCAGACCATGAGCCGCTTTAAGGCGCTCGACCTTCGGATCGAGACGAAGCCAGACCTGACGCCCGTCACGGACGCCGACAAGTCCGCCGAAGAGGCCATCCGCGGCCAGCTCTCCCGGTCCCGTCCGCGTGACGCGGTCCTGGGCGAAGAATTCGGCAGCTCGGGCCACGGCTCCCGCCGCTGGATCATTGACCCGATTGACGGCACAAAGAACTTTGTCCGCGGCGTCCCGGTCTGGGCCACCCTGATCGCCCTCGTCGATGAGGGCGAGCCGGTGGTCGGCGTCGTTAGCGCGCCGGCACTGGGCAAGCGCTGGTGGGCCGCGAAGGGGGCGGGCGCCTACACGGGCCGCTCGCTCGCCGCCGCCACACGGCTGAAGGTATCCAACGTCTCCAACCTCGAGGACGCCTCGCTGTCCTACTCCAGCCTGGGCGGCTGGAAGCAACGCGGGAACCTGGACGAGTTCCTGGGCCTTACCGAGGAAGTCTGGCGTACCCGCGCCTACGGCGACTTCTGGTCGTACTGCCTGGTGGCCGAGGGTGCCGTGGACATCGCCTGCGAGCCCGAGCTGAACCTCTACGACATGGCCGCCCTGGTGCCGATCGTTACCGAGGCCGGCGGCCGCTTCACCTCGCTCGAGGGCGAGGACGGCCCCTTCGGCGGCAACGCCCTCGCCACCAACTCAATCCTCCACTCAGAAGTCCTCAAGCGGCTCAACCCCGACCTCGACGACCTCCTCTAGGCAACCACTCAATCGAACAAACGGCGGCGGTAACCCTCATCCAGGGATTACTGCCGCCGTTTGTTCGGCCACAGCGCGTTTCGGGACGCGCACGTAACAATCCGCTTCACAATCGGTGACCGCCTTTTCCCCGGCTGCGCGGATGTCCTAGGCTCGATGCAGGTCACGAGTGCCAGCGCTAAACCCCGGTTTGCTGGCCGGCAACCCTCCAGACGCGGTGGGGTGCCCCGGGTGACGACCTGGCCGGTCCGGAACGGACCCGGCAAGCGCGGATTCCCACGATGTGGGGTCCTGGTCGAGTGAGGTCCCATGACAACTGCCATTTTTCCCGCTGCCCCCGAATTTCACGCTGCAACCGAGGCCGGGCGCCCTGGTGGACGGCATGCCATTGCGGGCCGCCCGCTGGCCGCCGTCACCGGGGCCGAAATCCAGGCCCCGCTGATCACGGGCGGCCACGCCCGCTACGCCAACCTCGATTACGGTGCCTCCGCCCCGGCCCTGTCCGTGGTCTCGGCCTACTTGAACGAAATCCTGCCGTACTACGCGAGCGTGCACCGCGGCGCCGGCTACGCATCGCAGATCAGCACGTCCGTCTACGAGAACGCCCGGGACATCGTGCGGGACTTCGTGAACGGCCGGCCGGACGATTCCGTGATCTTCACCCGCAACACCACCGATTCCCTGAACCTGCTGGCCGGCTGCCTGCCGCTCCGTGACGGCCGGTCCACGGGCGAGGTCCTGTATCTCGACATCGAGCACCACGCCAACCTCCTGCCCTGGCAGAATGTCCCGCACCGCAGCGTCGTGGCCGCCCCCACCCTCGCGGCCACCGTGGACCGCCTGCGGGATGAGCTCGCGCGGGGCGGAGTCAGCCTGCTCGCCGTCACCGGCGCTTCCAATGTCACAGGGGAGATCCTGCCGATTCGGACCCTCGCCGCGCTGGCGCACGAATACGGCGCCAGGATCGTTGTCGACGCCGCACAGCTGGCCCCACACCGGCGGATCGACATCGCCACGGACGACGTCGACTACCTCGCCTTCTCGGGGCACAAGCTCTACGCCCCGTTCGGCACCGGCGTGCTGGTGGGGCGGACGGACTGGCTCGACGCCGGCACCCCGCACCTGGCCGGCGGCGGCGCGGTCCGCGACGCCCGGCTGGACTCCGTCAGCTGGACCACCGGACCCGCCCGGCACGAGGGCGGCTCGCCGAACGTCCTCGGTGCGGCCGCCCTGGCCCGCGCCACCCAGGTGATCGCGGCCCTGGACCCGGAGCAGTGGCAGGCCCACGAGGACGCCATCCGGTCCTTCCTCGTCGAGGGCCTGCAGGGCATCGACGGCGTGACCGTGCACCGGATCTTTGCCGATTCGTCCCCCGCTTCTTCCTCCGGAGGCGAGCTGCCGGGCACCGGCACCATCGGCGTCGTGAACTTTTCCGTGGAAGGGTACGACGCCGGGCTGGTGGCCGCCTACCTGTCGGCCGAACACGGCATTGGCCTGCGCGACGGGCGCTTCTGCGCCCACCCGCTGCTCAAGCGGCTCGGCCTGCCCGCCGGCTCCCTGCGGGCCAGCTTCGGCCTCGGCTCACGGCTGGAGGATGCCGAGCGTCTGCTGGCCGGCCTGCAGCAGTTGCGCCAGACGGGACTCGGCTGGGACTACGTGGTGGATGCCGGCCGCTGGGTGCCGGCCAACGATACCCGCAGCTACCCCCACTGGGCGCCGAACACCCCGGGCACCGCCGGTGCCGCGCCCTGCACGGAGGACTAGCACCAGGCTGGACCGGGCGGGGACCAGGACCCGGCGCCGGTGCTGTAAATTCGAAAGGTATCTGAAACCAGCAGAAACTTCCCGAAGGAGATCGCACGTGGCAAGCGGCGGGCCCCAACTGCACAGTGATCCTCAACTGCAAGGTGGTCCTCAACTAAGCGGTGATCCCAAACTGCACAGTGGACCCAAACGGCACAGTGGTCCTAAACTGCGCGGCGAGCGGCGCCAGGAACTCGGCCAAAGCTTCCAGGACGGCGGGGAACACTATGAACGCGTCCGCCCGGGGTATCCGCCGGAGTCGGCCGACTGGCTGATCCCGGCGGGGGCCAAGGATGCCGCGGACATTGGCGCCGGCACCGGCAAGTTCACTGCGCTTCTAGCAGCACGTGGACTGCGTACGGTGGCCGTTGACCCCTCTGCCGACATGCTCGAGCAGTTGCGCCGCACCCTGCCGGATGTCACCGCCATCGAGGGCAGTGCCGAGTTCACGGGCCTCGAGCCGGAGACGTTCGATCTCGTATCGGTCGCCCAGGCATGGCACTGGTGCGATCCCAGTCTGGCCAGCACCGAGATTGCCCGGATCCTGCGGCCGCACGGCGTGCTGGGCCTGATCTGGAACCAACTGGACACTGCTGTGCCGTGGGTGCACCGGCTCTCGCGCATCATGCACGCGGGGGACGTCCACAAACCACACTTCCGCCCGCCTGTGGGTCCCGAGTTCACCGGCTTGGAGAGTCACCTGACCCGATGGGAGGATTCAGTCACCACGGCGGACATCCAGGAGCTGACCAAGTCCCGCAGCTACTACCTCGCGGCATCGGACTCCACCCGGGCGAAAGTAATGTCCAACCTCGACTGGTACCTGCACGAGCACCTGGGCCATACCCCAGGCGCAGTGCTCCAGTTGCCCTACCTGACCCAGACGTGGCGGGCCTTCCGGATTGCGTAAGGCCCCGGCCGGGGCTTATCGTTTCGGTATGCCTAATAATTGCTTGTAGGCAAACGAAACTTTGAACCGGGCGCTTTTTCGGCCGGTGCCGATCATCGCGTCAACGCAGACGCGCCATTCACGGGAGCTGGCAGTGCTGGATGTAAGGGGCCACGAGCAGTCGCCGCAGGACGCGCGCACCTATAAACATCCGGGTGCCCGCAGGGCCCTGATCGGCCTGTTGGGGCCAGCGTTCGTGGCTTCGATCGCCTACGTGGACCCCGGAAACGTGGCCGCCAATCTGACCGCCGGCGCGCAGTACGGCTACCTGCTGGTGTGGGTCCTCGTGGCCGCCAACATCATGGCGGTCCTCGTCCAGTACCAGTCCGCCAAGCTCGGGATCGTCACGGGCAAGAGCCTCCCGGAGATCCTCGGCGAGCGGCTCAAACCGTTCTGGCGCCGCGCCTTCTGGCTGCAGGCCGAAGTCGTGGCCGCAGCTACCGACCTCGCCGAGGTGGTGGGCGGGGCAATTGCCCTGTACTTGCTTTTCGGGCTCCCGCTCCCCCTCGGCGCCGTGATTGTCGGCGCGGTGTCGATGCTTCTGCTCGCGGTGCAGGCCCGGCAGAAACAGCGGCCGTTCGAATTCATCATCATGTTCCTGCTCGGCATCATCACCATCGGCTTCCTGGCCGGGCTGTTCATCAGCCCGCCAGATCCGCGCGCTGCCCTGGCCGGGCTCGTGCCCGGCTTCCAGGGCCCGGAAACGGTGCTGCTGGCCGCCAGCATGCTCGGCGCTACCGTCATGCCGCACGCCATCTACGTCCATTCGGCCCTGTCCCGGGATCGGCACCGGCCAGACGAACACCTGCATGTTCCACCGGCGGCCGTCGCGCGACTGGTCAGGGCTACCCGGTTCGACGTCGTGGCCGCGCTGGCCATCGCCGGGCTGGTCAACATCGGCATGCTGCTCCTTGCCGCCTCCACCCTCGGCGGCGAAGAGGGCACGGACACGATCGAGGGCGCGCACGCCGCCATCACTGCCAATCTCGGCCCCGTCATCGGCGTGATCTTCGCGGTCGGCCTGCTCGCATCCGGCCTGGCCTCGACCTCGGTGGGCTGCTATGCAGGCGGAACCATCATGCAAGGCCTGCTCAAGATCAAGATTCCTGTCATGGCACGCCGCGTCGTGACCCTGATTCCGGCCGTTGTGCTGCTGGCGGTCGGCTTCGACCCCACCTGGGCACTCGTCTTGAGCCAGGTGGTCCTCAGCTTCGGGATTCCCTTTGTCCTCGTCCCGCTGGTGGTACTGACCAGCAACAAGGCCCTGATGGGCCGGTTTGCCGACGGCCTGGCCCTCCGAATCGCAGCCATCATCAGCGTGGTGCTCGTCGTGGCACTTAACCTGGTCCTGCTGTGGCTCACTTTCTCCGGAGGCAGCTGACGGTAGGCTTAGGTCTGTGAAGACCAGTACGCCCTCCTCCTCGATCGAGGACTACGTCAAGGTCATCTATTCGTTCACCGAGTGGCAGCCGAAACCCATCACCTCCACGCAGCTGGCGCAGCGCCTGGGCGTCGCCAACTCCTCGGTTTCGGAAATGGTCCGCAAGCTCAAGGACCAAGGCCTCGTAGACCACAAGCCCTACAGCGCCGTCACGCTCACCAGCGACGGCGTCCGGCTCGCCCTGTCCATGGTCCGGCGGCACCGGTTGCTCGAGACATTCCTCGTCCGGGAGCTCGGTTACCGCTGGGACGAGGTCCACGACGAAGCCGAGCTCCTCGAGCACGCCGTCTCCGACACCTTCATTGAGCGGATGGCGGCCAAGCTCGGAAACCCTGCACGGGACCCGCACGGTGATCCCATCCCGGCCGCGGACGGCTCCGTGCTGGTGCCCGCCGCCCACCGCCTGAGCGAACTCGACGACGGCCATACCGGCCGGATCACCCGGATCAGCGACGAGAACCCGGAGCTGCTGCGCTACCTCGCCGCCCAGGACATCGACCTCGACGCCGAGGTGGAGGTGGTGGGCCGGCGGCCGTTCGGCGGTCCGATCGTGGTGCGGATCGGTTCCGCCGCGGCACCGCGGGAATTCGACTTTGCCGAGGAAGTCGCCTCGGCCCTCTGGGTCCACAGCGATGCCGCGCACGCAGGCTGCAGCGTTTCGGAGAGCTGAGTGAAAAGGGCGCTGGACGATCGCCGGACCGTGCCGCGCCCCGGCGTACCGGGCTGGAAGGCCTGGTCCGCCGTCGCCGTCGGCGGGCTGATCGGAACTGAGCTGCGGTTCGGCGCCGGCCTGATTTTCCCCGACAACGCCGGTGAGGTGCCGTGGACCACGCTGGCGATCAACGTGGCCGGGAGCTTCATCCTGGCCACCCTGACCACCATCTGGATCGCGCGGCCACAGACGGCCTTCTGGCTGCGCGCCGGGATCGGCCCCGGCCTCCTGGGGTCTTTCACCACCTTTTCAGCGCTTGTCATAGTCATTGACCAGCAGATCCGCGGCGGCTTCCACGCCACCTGGCTGGCCTACCTCGGGCTCTCGCTCGTCCTGGGCCTCGGGGCCGCGGCTACCGGCTGGAAAACCGGCAAAGCGATTGCCGACCTCGGCGGAGGCGCCCAATGATCACCGCGCTCGTTGTGGGGATCTGCGGGGTGGCGGGAGCACTGCTGCGGTTCGCCGTCGACTCCTGGTTTGCGCACCACCAAGGTTCCCGTCCGCACTGGCCGTGGGCGACGTTTGCCGTCAACGTCGCCGGATCGTTCATCATCGGTTTGGCCGTGGGCCTGACCGGCCACATGGAGTTGGGAGCCGACTGGCACGCCGCCATCGCGACCGGGCTGGCCGGCGGCCTGACAACCTTCAGCTCGTGGACCACCGCAACGGTCCGCCTGGTCAGCGAAACGCGTTACCGGGCGGCGGCGCTCAACATAGCCTCGAACCTGCTCGCGGGTCTCGCGGCCGCGGCCCTCGGGCTCCTCGTCGCCGGCTAAGGCTCCCTCATCCGGCTGACGGCCTTCCATCGCCGCCCGGCCGGGACCTGGCCCGCCGGTGGTGTGTCGAGGCTTACAGCGGGGCGCCCCGGTGGCTACGGGCCGCCGTCGTTCCCGTATCGTTGAAGGATGGTTACCCGACGCGAAGCAGCCCAGATCCTCGACATCCCCCTGGAAATGGCGCACCGTCACGGCATCCCCTCACGGCTGTCCGAGGCCGAGCTCGGCGAACTGCTGGACAACCCCCCGGCGTGGCTGGTCCAGTCCAAGGCAAACCGGACAGGCAAGCGGCCCGTCTGGGTCCAGCTCACCTGCGCTGTCTGTGGATTCTCCGAAGCCGCACGGCCCAAGAAATGGTGGCCGGACTTCACTTATGTCTGCTGCGCGCACCACGAGGCCCGCGACATCCCCGTCGTCGGCCCCGGGCTCGTGCGCAGTGTCTATGACGGCGTCGGCAGCCGCTTCGCAGGCATCGTGGACGCCGCGGTTCCCGAGGCGTAGCTTAAAAGACGGGGCCACCCCGGGCCCCTGCCGTGAGGGAGAGCACCATGCCTGACAAGACGCCGCACCAGAGCGTTTCGAAAAAGTCGGTCAAGACGATCAAAGAAAAACGGGCCGAGAAAAAGGCGAAGCACGTCGTTGATGCCCACACCGATCCAGTGGCACACATCAAGAAGCGCTGAACACATCAAAGGGCCGGAAGCCGTCGCTTCCGGCCCTTTGATTTGTTGCCTTGGCGTGCCTCGGAGGGATTTGGGCTCACCCGAAACGGATGATGCGGCCGGACTCCCCTTGGCGCTTTAGTGTTCTTGAGATCCTCGTCGGGAGAGCCAGCGTCCTGACCCACGGCGCGGCCCCGACGGCCTTGCCGGGGCTCGACAACGGAATCATTCGACGCGGGTGGTGACCCCCCGGGAGGGGCCGTCCACACTAAAGACAGCGCGCTGGACGGTGCGCTCGAAACAGACCGGAGGAATGCCAGTGACTACCACACCGGAGACCGAGGCCCACGGGCCGGTCGACTTCGTACTCCTCGAGTTCCCCCTGGCTGGACTGACGGGACGGGCCAGTGAAGAACTCATCAAACTCGTCGAGCAGGGCGTGATCCGCCTCTTCGATCTCCTCGTCGTCATGAAGAACGAGGACGGCACGGTGGAGGTGCTCGAACTCACCGACCCAGGTGGCCCAGCGGCTAGCTTCTCCTACTTCGACGGCGCACGGACAGGGCTTCTTGGCGATGACGATATTGCCGAGGCAACGGAAGCGGTTCTGCCAGGGACGGTCGCCGCGCTGATCGTCTACGAGAACATTTGGGCAGCACCGTTCGTAGCGGCCGTCCGCGAAAGCGGGGGCGAGCTCATCGCAAGCACACGGATCCCTGCGCCGGACGTGATGGAAGCGCTCGACGCCCTCGAGGCCGCCGACGCCGCACCACCGGCAGCCGACGCATAATCCGACGCAGAAGAAGAGACATGAGAGGAGAAGAATTATGGGACTTCTTAGGGGTATGGCCCGGACGGCGGTAGTTGCCGGAACGGCATCGGCGGTCAGCGGCCGCGTCCAGCGCCGGCAGGCTTCGAAGTTTGCCGAGAAGGACGCCGCCACCGCGGCCAAGCAGCAGGAGGCCTACGATGCGCAGATGGCGCAGCAGCAACCGCCACCAGAGGCATACCAGCAGCCTGTCTACCAGCAGCCCCCGCCCCCGCCCGCGCCCGCCGGCGGCGGTGGCATCAGCGACGACGCCATCCAGCAGCTCAAGGAGCTCGGAGCGCTGAAGGAGCAGGGAATTCTCACCGAAGAAGAGTTCGTGGCCCAGAAGGCGAAGGTCCTCGGCACATGACGTTCGGGGGTCGGATTAGGAAGGGAAGTGTCTGACGACACTTCCCTTCCCTTTATCACGATCGGTTTAGGGCGCTGGTTCCGAGGGCGCCGGCATTCTAGGTCGCTGGGCTCTAGGGTGCCATGATGACGAAGCCCGCCGGGGGAACGTCGATCCTGATCGCCAAGCCGTTCCGTGGCTCAGCGGCTACCAGTGAGCCCACCTTGTTCTGGTCCGTTGAATAGAGGCACTCGAACTTGTCGCCGGCCGAGTGGAGGCCGGCATCAATGGTCACCCATGCTGTCCTCTGGGCGGCCCAATCAGTGTTGATGGCGCAGACAACCTCTCTGTTCGAAAAAATCCGGCTCCAGGCCACGATTGAGGTCATCCGTCCGGCACCGATGCGTTCCGGGTACCAGAAGGTGACGCCGTCGTCGGAGATGGGACGCAGGTACTGCCTGCCGCGCCGGAGCGCGAGTTCCCTCTTCCGAACGGCCAGGATTTTTCCAAGTTCCTGATAGCTGTCCCGTGACTCATCGAAGAAGTGCCTGTCGCGGCTGCGGAACGATCCGAAGGGGCCGCCGAACATCGCTTCCCTGATGTACCGGTCTGCCTTGAAGTCATCCGTGGGTGCCGGTTTGACCTCCGGCGGAAATTTCCCGTCGAATCGCTGCTCGCTGCCGTAGTAGATGCACGGGATACCGAGCGTGGTGGCGTTCAGGGCAAGGATGGCGAGCTCCAGGGCCCGGCCGTCCTGGTCGGCGGCGAACCGTGCCTTGTAGCTTTTCCCTTGGCGGACCAGGTCGTGGTCATCAAAAGTTGTGACGACATGGTTGCGGAACCACGTGTGGGTCGCTTTATCGACCTGGATCGAGTTGCGGAAGAGATCGAAGTAGCCGGCGGGGTCACCCCACCCCTTGACGGCATCGACCATCCGTCCTTGCACGTCCGCCAAGCCCAGAGCAGCATCGAGCCCGGTCTGGTCCCGGAGCCTGATGGCCTCTTCGCGGCTCCCGGTGATTTCCCCGACGAGAAAAAACGAATCCTTGCCGATGGTCTGGGCGAATTCGTGAATGGCGGAGGCAAAGTATCGCGTGGCGCCGGGGTCCATGTGCTTGACCGTGTCCACGCGGAAGCCGTCGATATCTGCATCCGCGA
Source organism: Arthrobacter sp. ES3-54 (assembly GCF_029504395.1). Taxonomy (GTDB): domain Bacteria; phylum Actinomycetota; class Actinomycetes; order Actinomycetales; family Micrococcaceae; genus Arthrobacter. The sequence continues at coordinate 339,862 of NZ_JAQFIF010000001.1, read as the reverse complement.
TCCAGTACTCATACGCCTCGACGAGGGTTTGGAAGGCTGGCGAGGGCTGGTACTCGTCCACCGGCCCGGTTCCCTGATGGATATCCTTCAGCCCAAAGAAGTCCCCCTCGGTTGTCTCCTGGGGATCGTCCCAGTGGACGATCTGGCCCTTGCGGGTAAAGGCGCCGTCGGACTGGAGTTCACGCGGCCACACCGCGCTGTCCATGTCTGGCGGACTAACCGGCGCGGGGAACGGCAAGCTGGGAGCGCCGCCAGGGTCCCGCCAACCGGCCACCGGATAGGTGGCGCCGGTCCACACGGGAACATAGGGCTGCCCAGTGGTGGCGTCGACGGTGGCGTACTGGAACACGTCCGCGGAATGGTTGAGGATGACGTCGAGGATGACGTAGAGCCCGGCGTCGTGGGCAGCAGTAACCAGCTCTTTGAAGTCCAGGGCTGTGCCGAAGTGCGGGTCAACTTCGAGGAAGTTCTGTGTGCCATAGCCGTGGTAGTCATCCACGCCGGGCCGTTGTCGCAGTATGGGGCTGATCCAGAGCGCGGTGACTCCGAGCCTTCTCAGGTAACCGAGTTTGGACTGTATCCCCTTCAAGGTGCCGCCGAGCCACTGGGTTCCCGCATTCTCCCACTTCTGTATGTCGGCCGCGGCCTGTACGGCATTGTTCGTGTCCCCAGGCGAAAACAGTGGCGTGCTGCCCTGCACGATCTGCCCGGCGGCGTCCTTGTAGCCGTCCTCCAATTTGTTGGAGAAACGGTCTATCAGCAGGAAGTAGATCACTTGGTCCGACCAGTCGCGCGGTGACGGGTGAAAGTGGTTTTGGTTAATTGGATCCAACTGCATGATTGCCAAGTATGGTGAATTCCTTCGCAAGGCGGAAGGGCCTTCGGGTTTTTCCGGCCTGCCAGCGTGCTGACCGCGCTGCGGGTGTACCGCCCGCTTCAGGAACCGCCCTTAACGCACAGAACTCCCCGCCAACCGAAGTCAGCGGGGAGTTCTGTGAACCCAATACGGGGTGGAGCGCCGTTGCCGGGCTCCTATGTATGTGGAGATGGGGGGAATTGAACCCCCGTCCGATGTCGTGTTGTCAGGGCTTCTCCGGGCGCAGTTTGCGTTGGATTTTCTCGGCCCCAGCCATGCTACAAACAGCTGGCTGATCCGGGCCCAGTCATCTAAGAGTCCCGTTTACCCCGATGACGGAGGTAAACAGCAGTGGCTATCTAAATGACGCCAGGATCCGGGGCAATAGCAACCTCGGGCTGACGGACTGTCTTACTGCTTAGGCAGCGAGAGCGAAGTCAGTGCGTTTTGATTCGGCACTTATTGGTTTGCAGACAGCGTTTACGAGATAATTCTGCATCCTCGGCCCGCTTCACCTGTCGCGACTAACATCGTCGAAACCGATCATCCCCGTATTTTTTTATCAAACCCGGACCGGATACTTTCGTATCCTTCCCGGACTACCAAGCATAACGCACTGCCCCCAGGAAACATTCCCAAGGGCCCGCTGCGTTAGCGGCGGTTGCGTTCGCGCATGACCCGCAGCGCCTCGCGCTTGTCCTGCTGTTCGCGCAGCGTGTGGCGCTTGTCGTATTCCCTCTTGCCGCGGGCGACGCCGATTTCAACTTTCGCGCGTCCGTCAACGAAGTACAGCTGCAGCGGCACAATCGTGAACCCTGATTCACGGATCTTGTGCGAGATCTTCGTGAGCTCTTCGCGGTGCAAGAGCAACTTGCGGCGGCGGCGTGCGGCGTGGTTGGTCCAGCTCCCCTGGTGGTACTCGGGGATATGGATACCCTCCATCCACAGCTCGTCGTTGTAGAACGTGCAGAAGCCGTCCACCATCGAGGCATGGCCCTCGCGCAGGGACTTAACTTCCGTGCCCATCAGCGCAATGCCGGCCTCGTAGGTGTCAAGGATGAGGTAGTCGTGCCGGGCCTTGCGGTTGGTGGCCACTACCTTACGGCCACTTTCTTTGGGCACGGTAGGACTCCTAAGTTTTATTGGTGGTTCACTCCGGCCAGGTGGTGCGGAGTCTTTTCCAGTTTACGGCAGGGCGGCTGCCGCAGCGGATGGCCCGGGCCGGGCTACAGCAGGTTCATCGGGTCCACGGCCCGGCCATTGAGCCAGGTCTCGAAGTGCGAGTGGCAGCCGGTGGAGTTGCCGGTGGTGCCCGAATAGGCGATCAGCTGCCCCCGGTTGACGTGCTGGCCGGCCGAGACCACAACGGAAGTGTTGTGGTAGTAGATCGTGGTCAGCGAGTTGCCCTGGACCACGCCGTGGGAGATCTTCACGTTGTTCCCGCCGCCGTCGTTGGCCCAGCCTGCCGAGAAGACGGTGCCGGCCGCCGCGGCATAGACGGCGGTGCCGCAGGGGGCGCCGAAGTCGATGCCGGTGTGCATGTAGCCGCCCTGGCCGTAGAAGTCGATGGTGCCCGGCGGCGTCGGACGCCAGCCAAATCCCGAGGTGATCGGAATACTTCCCGGGAACGGGTGCTGCAGACCAAAGGCCGACGGCGAGCCCTGGGCCGGCGGGACATACGGCTGAGTGGCCTGTCCCCGCGCGCGGGCGGCGGCCGCCGCGGCCTCAGCGATGCGCCGCTGCTCGGCCAGCCAGGCCTCACGCAGCTTCCGATCGCGTTCGACGATTTCGGCGGCCACGGCGTCCTGCTGCGCCTTGACCTTGGCGAGCTGGCTCTGGATGCCGGGCTTGGCGGCCTGGAGCTGGGCGTCGAGCCGGGTGGTGTCGGCGATGAGCTTGTCCACGGCGGCCTTCTTGGCCTCCGCCTCGTCCCGCGCGGCTTTTTCCCGGGCCAGCGCGGCGTCGGCCTTGGCCTTGAGATCCGTGATTTCAGCCTCCACGGCCGCCAGCCGCGCCTGCGCGTTGACGTTCGTGGCGCTCTGCTGGGTGAGCTTGTCCATCGCGGAGTTCTGGCTGCGCAGGGCCTGGTCCGCGAGGTTGATGGTGTCCGTCAGGCTGCTGCCCTGGTTCGAGCCGAAGAACAACGACAAGTTGGACGGGACGCCGCCGGACTTGTACGCCTGTGTGGCGATCTGCCCTATTAGCTTCCGGGTGTCCGCAATCTTCTGCTTGTCCGAGTCGAGCTGCTGGGTGATTTTTGCCTTGTTCTGCTGTGCCAGGTCCACGCGGGCCGCGAGGGCCTGCACTTCCTGGACCGCTCCGGCCACCCGCCCCTGGGCGTCCAGGAGGGCCTGTTGGGCGCCCGGGAGCTGGCCCTGGTACAGGACCAGGTCCGCCGCTGCCTGGGCGATCTTGCCGTCCACGAATTCGAGGGAATGCTGGACCCGGGCCGCCTCGTCGCGGAGCGCGGCCTGCTGGTCCTCAAGGTCGCCGGCGACTGCCATCGGACTCGAGGCTCCCATGCTCCCGGCCAGGACCAGCGCCAAGGTGGCGCTGATCATCCGGCTGCGGCGTCCCACCAGACGATGCCGGAGCGATTGCCGGAGGGGGCGGCGGGCCAACGGTGTCATAAGCATTCCCTTTTCGTTGCGCAAAGCTAGACCCGCAAGTACCGGCGGAGGGTCAGCAGGGAGGAAGTCCCGGCCAGGACGACGCCCAGGCCAATCAGGGCAGGAGCCAGGATCAGGGTCTGCCCGGGCGAGATGAACGCGGTGTCCGGATACTGCTTGGACAGGACCTCACCGAGGAAGAAGTGGGCCACGGACCACAGGGTGACGGAGGCCAGGGCCGCGCCGATCACCGCTGCGATGACGCCTTCGAGGATGAACGGCAGCTGGATGACCATCTTGGATGCGCCCACCAGGCGCATGATCCCCGTTTCCCGGCGGCGGCTGAACGCGGACAGCCGGATGGTGGTTGCGATCAGCAGGATGGCGCAAATGATCATGACGCCGGCGACGCTCACCGCCACCAGGGACGCCGCGTTCATGGCCGAGAACAGCCGCTCCAGCAGCTGCCGCTGGTCGATCACGGTCTCCACGCCGGCCTGGGAGGAGAAGGTCTCGCTGATGATCTCGTACTTCTCCGGGTCCTTCATGTTGATCCGAAAGGAGGCCGGAAGCTGGTCCGGGGTCACCGAGTCAACGATCGGGGAATTGGAGAACTGTTCTTTGAAGTGCTTGTAGGCGTCGTCTTTGGACTCGTACTGGAAGTCGTTGACGTACTGGGCCACTGCGGGCGACTGCAGCAGCTTGCGCAGGTTGTCCTCCTGCTCCGGCGTCGCCGGGCCGGTGGCGCAGCCGGGCGCCGTCGAACCGTCGCTGCAGAGGAAGATGGCCACCTGGACTTTGTCGTACCAGTAGCCCTTCATCTGGTTGATCTGCAGCTGCAGCATGCCGGCGGCGCCGACGAAGGTCAGCGACACGAAGGTCACCAGGATCACGGAGATCACCATGGACAGGTTGCGGCGCAGGCCGCTGCCGATCTCGCTCAGGACGAATGCAAGCCTCACGCCTGGGCCTCCCCTGCGGTGCGGATCTCGGCGCGGGCTTCGGCGCGTGACCCTGCCCGGGGCGGGATGATTTGCGGCTCGTCCCGGCCGCTGGCGTCGCGCAGGCGGCGCGACTGGCCCACGATGGGAATCATGGAGGTGTAGAGGGCCTTGGCCTCGTCGCGGATCACGACGCCGTTCTTGAGTTCCACCACCCGTTTGCGCATCTCGTTGACGATGTCGTCGTCGTGCGTGGCCATCACCACGGTGGTGCCGTTCTGGTTGATCTTGTCCAGCACGCCCATGATGCCCATGGAGGTGGTGGGGTCCAGGTTTCCGGTGGGCTCGTCGGCCAGCAGGATGCCGGGACGGTTCACGACGGCGCGGGCGATCGCCACGCGCTGCTGCTCGCCGCCGGAGAGCTCGTGCGGGAGTCGGTTTTCCTTGCCTTCAAGGCCCACGGTTTTGAGGACCTCGGGGACTGTGTCGCGGATGACGCTGCGGCTCTTGCCGATGACCTGCATGGCGAAGGCGACGTTGGCGAAGACGGTTTTCTGCGGCAGCAGACGGAAGTCCTGGAAGACGACGCCGATTCCGCGGCGCAGCCGCGGCACGCGCCAGCTGGAGATGTTGGCGACGTTCTGGCCGGCGACGTAGACGGCCCCGGAAGAGGCGCGGTCCTCTTTGAGGACCAGGCGCAGGAACGTGGATTTGCCGGAGCCGGAGGCACCGACGAGGAAGGCGAATTCACCACGGTCGATCTCAAGGTTGATCGAATCCAGCGCCGGCCGCGCCTTCTGGTCATAGACCTTGGTGACATTTTCGAAACGGATCATGGCCCTAAGTACCCTGCAGGGTGGGGCCGCGAGGGCCCGGTTCTGCCGCCGGGGCAAGGGCTTTCGTTTGGGGGAAGTAGAGCTCCGGCCCCTCGACTATACGCACGGGTAACGGCGGAACCGCCGGAACGGCGGGGCGTGTCGCGCGATTGTCAGGGACCTCTCAGCCGGGTGCTGAGTCGAAGCGGCAAAGCCTATTTCTCGGCGTTGCGGTTGTCCGTCCGCCAGCGGATGCCGGCGTCGATGAAATCGTCGATTTCGCCGTCGAACACGGCCGAGGTGTTGCCGACCTCGTACTCGGTGCGGAGGTCCTTGACCATCTGGTAGGGGTTCAGGACGTAGGAGCGCATCTGGTCGCCCCACGAGGCCTTGACGTCACCGGCGAACGCCTTTTTCTCCGCGTTCTCCTGCTCCTTCTTCAGCAGCAGGAGGCGGGACTGCAGCACACGCAGGGCGGCGGCGCGGTTCTGCAGCTGCGACTTCTCGTTTTGCATGGACACCACGGTGCCGGTAGGGATGTGGGTCAGGCGCACGGCGGAGTCCGTGGTGTTGACGGACTGGCCGCCGGGGCCGGAGGAGCGGAACACGTCCACGCGGATCTCGTTATCCGGGATGTCGATGGAGTCCGTCTGCTCGATCAGCGGAATCACTTCCACGGCGGCGAAGGAGGTCTGGCGCCGGCCCTGGTTGTCGAACGGGCTGATCCGGACCAGGCGGTGGGTGCCGGCCTCGACGCTGAGCGTGCCGAAGGCGTACGGCGCCTTGACCTCGAAGGTCGCGGACTTCAGCCCGGCTTCTTCGGCGTAGGAGGTATCCATGATGGTGGTCGGGTAGCCGTGGCGCTCGGCCCAGCGCAGGTACATGCGCAGCAGCATTTCGGCGAAGTCCGCCGCGTCCACCCCGCCCGCGCCGGCGCGGATGGTCACCACGGCTTCGCGCTCGTCGAACTCGCCGGAGAGAAGGGTGACCACCTCGAGCTCGGCGAGTGACTTGCGGACCGACTCGAGTTCCGCGGCTGCCTCGCCCATGGAGTCGGCGTCGTCCTCGTCCTGGCCGAGTTCCACGAGGACCTCGAGGTCGTCGATCCGGGACGCCAGCTTGTTGAGCCGCTCTAGCTCGGTCTGCTTGTGCGAGAGCTTCGAGGTGATGACCTGTGCGGCGGCGGGGTCGTCCCACAGATTGGGTTCACCGGCCCGCTCGCTGAGCTCGGCGATGTCTTCCTTGAGCGCCTCGACGTTCGAGACGTTCTCGATGGACGCATAGGTGGCCCGCAGTGCGCGGATTTCAGCGGGAAAATCAATGTTTGCCATGGTTTTTTAAGCCTACGCTATGTGTCCTAGCCCCCCGACCCGCCCGGTCGCCCTGTAGCCGGTTGCCCTATCACTTTGGGTTGCCAAACGGCCTGGTTGGCAGCATCTACTGATAGGGCAACAGGTGTGGACGGGGCAGTTCAGCGGCTGAGGCGGGACCGCGCCGTCGACGTCGCCTCGATCCGGATGCCGTCCGGCACCAGGAAGTTCACCACCGGCGGGTGGACGGCCGCGCTCAGCACCACGACAGCCGTGGCACCGTCCGGGCTGCCCGTGGACGGCGCCACGGCCAGGCCGCTGAAGCGGCCGAACGCGCCGTTGCGGCCCAGATAGTCGACGGCGGCGCTGCGTACCCTGGCTCCGCTGAGGACGGCCGTCGGTGTGCCGCCGGCGTTGCCAAGCTGGCCGAGGGTGAAGCTGTCCGCGGCGGCCACGGAGGCGCCGTCCGCGAGGGAGAGCAGTTTCTTGTGCTCGAGGTAGACGCTGGAGGCCGCCACCACGACGGTCGCGACCAGCAGGGCAATCAGAATGAAGCCGATGCTCAGCACCAGCACCTGGCCCTCTTGCCGGCGGCCTCGGTGCTGGTGTCGGGGTCCTGGGTGCCGTGGTCCTGGGTGCCGGGATGCGCCGGCAAGGATTGTCACCGGAACCTGCCCACCAGCTGGGTTGCCGATGCGTTGAGCTGGCTCGCGTTCAGATGAAGTGCATCGCTGAAGGGCATAAACGGCAAGGGTACGGTGAGGTGGACGGTGACCGTCACCGCAGAGCCGGGAGCCAGGCAGTCCGCCGGCTCGCAGCGGGTATCGAAACTGGCGTTTTCCGCCGGCTGGCCGTAGTCGGCGAGCGCCAGCAACACCGCTTGCTCGGCCGCGGCCCGGCCGCTTGCCGCGTCCGGTTGGGCAACGTAAACCTTGGCGGCCTGGTCAGCGGCGCCGACCACCGCGAACGAGCCGCCCTGGATCTGGCCCACGGTGATGATGAAGTACACCAGCGGCACCATCAGCAGCGCGGCCAGGAAGACGAACTCGACCACGGCACTCCCCTGTTCCGGCGAACGGCCGGCGCCGTCGGCAACGGTGAGTGCAGGGTCGGGACGGAACGGTGCCCCTGACCGTGACCGTTCAGGGCTGGATGGCCGCATGGCCCTTCACTTCCAAGAGCCCCCGGGGACCGATGAAGCCGATGACCGGCAAGGGTGCGCGGACTGTCACCTCCAGCGTGCGGATGCCCTGGTACGTCGATTCGCTGGTGGCCACGTCCCGCGCGAACTCGGAGTTGAGCGCCGCCGTGATCAGCTGGACCGTCCGGTCCCTGGCATCCCCGTCGTTGCGGTCGGCCAACGTGCCATATCGGGCGCCCGAGGCGGCGGCGTCGATCAGGGTGTTCCGGACGTGAAGGACCAAGGTGAGCTGGACGATCGCCAGGAAGAACAAGGTGAGCAACGCGCCGATCAGCACGAAGTCCACGACCGCGGCGCCGCGCTCAGCGTCTTGGCTGTGCTGCAGCTTCTTGCTGTGGCCCCCGTTTCCCTCGCCCCGGGCTGCCACCGGCTACTGTCCGACCTTGTCCATGGCCTGGTTGAAGAGTCCCTCAAGCGCAGGCCCGGCAAGGGCCAGCAGGGCGGCCACGAGGACTGCCGACATGAGGGTGATCATCACCCAGCCGGGGACGTCCCCCCGCTGGGGATGGTCGGCTCCCCCTTCAGGGTGGTCCCCCAACCGCGGTCGCGACGCAGCAGACCACCAGGTCAACATGCTGAGCGCGCAGGCCACCAACGCCACCCGAGTTCCGAAGTTCTTCACGTGTCCTCTTTCCTGGTTTTTGGTTCATGGTTTTTCTGTTTTCCGGGGTCCTGATTGTTCGGTTCTGATAGTTCGCGACGCTTCACTGCCGGTTCCTAGAGCCCCAGACTGATTGCGGCCAGGCCGGGGAAGACGGCGAAGATGACCGTAAGCGGAAGAACCCCGAAGACGAGCGGCACCATCATGCCGATTTCCTTCTTGCCGGCGGACTCCATGAGCTCCCTCTTGGCCGTGTCCCTGACATCCTGTGCCTGCGCCCGGAGGACGTCGGCGAGGGGCGTTCCGCGCTCGACGGCCACGATCATTCCGTCAACGAAACGGACCAGCGGCCCCTGGTCGGTCCTGGCCGAGAACTCGTGGAGGGCCTCCACGAGGGGCTTGCCGGACCTCGTCTCGGCGAGGACACGAGCAAATTCCTGTGACAGCTCACCCTGGGCGCTGCGGGAGACCCTGTCCAGCGCGCCGGTGGCGCTTTCACCGGCGCTGACAGCCAGGGCCATGAGTTCGGCGATGCTGGGAAACTCCGCCATCATCCGCGTCTCCCGTTTCTTGATGTGCGCGCCCAACAGGTAGTCCCGGAGCAGGAACCCGCCGACGGCGCTCCCCACCACGGCCACGACTGCGACGAACGGGCTGAAGCGGCCGGTCGAGCCGGCGAGCGCCACAACGCCCACGGCGAGGACAAAGCCGCCGGCCGCCCAGAGGAGCTGCTCAGCCCGGAAGTCCACTGCTGTCTTGGCGCTGCCGGCACGCGCCAGCCTGCGGTTCAACGCCGTGGCGCCCAGGTTGATCCGGCCCAGGGACCTGGCACCGTCCTGGATCGCAGGACGGAGGATTCGTTCCAGCGGCCCAAACGGCGTGAGGTTCCTCGGGGCCGCGCGCAGGAGCCGGGATTCCAGGTTGTGGGTTCTCAACTGCGGGCCGATACGTTCGACGAACGTCGTCGGGCGCATGAAGGGAAGCCGGACGAGGAACAGCCAGAGACCGGCCCCGAGCACGGCCCCGCACAGCGTGGCGCCCGCCATCAACCCCGTCATCGGAGGACCCGCTGCTCTTCCGGCAGCGCACCGATTCGCAGCATGACGGCGTAGGACACCAGGGAGACGGCGAGGCCGCCCAGAAGAACCGCAGCGCCAACCGGGGTGTTGTACGCCATCACAGCCTCAGGACGGCTGGCCAGCAACATCAGGACAATCCAGGGCGCAGCGACGGCCAAGCGGGCGGCGTTGACGGTCCAGGATTGCCTTGCCTCCAGTTCACTCCGGGTCCGGGCACTCTCCCGCAGGAACTCCGCGAGGGTGCCCAACAGCCTCCCGAGGTCCGAGCCGCCCACCTCGCGGGTGAGCCGGAGGGCCTCGACGATCCGATCCGCCACGGGATCGGCCAGTCGGTCTTTGAGCCGGGTGAGCGAGGGATCGAATTGGCCTCCCGACCGGTAGTCGGAGCCGAAGTCCACAAAAACGTGGCGAAGCTCCACCGGGCCCTTGTCGCCAAGCTGGATAAGAGCCTCCGGCAGTGACAGGCCGGCCCTGATGGCTGAGCGCAGATGATCAACGACGTCGGGCCAGAGCTGGCGGAGGACGGCCGTGCGCTTTCTCGCACGCCACCGGACCATCGCCATCGGCAGCCAGCCGCCAAACAGGCCAAAGCATCCCGCGATCGGCCAGGAGCCTGTAACTGCGAAGAATGCCAGGGTTGTGAATGTCCCGACCCCAAGGCACGAGGCGAGCAGCCCCGCCGCGCTGACTTTTTCGATGCCCGCCGACCGCAGGAGGTCCTCAAGCCGACTGGTCCGGGACTTGCGCCGCACGCCCGCGGGCTTCTCCCACGCGGACCACCAGATCAGCAGGAGGCCGGCTCCGCCCATCATCCCCAGGAGCGGCGCCATCAGCGCTGCTCCAGCAGCGCCGCGACGTCGTACCCGGAGCGGGCAAACTTTTCCGCGGCGGGCATGGAGTTGGCCTTGGGCAAAAGCTGCCCGTCCGACATCGTGAACACCATAGAGGATTCGATGATCCCGTTTTCCACCCGGCGGCCCAGTGACAGGATCTCGGTGACCTGCCGGCGCCCGTTGGCGTGCCTGCTGCAATGGACCACCAGATCGATGCAGGAAGCGACGGTGGGAACTACGAACGCGCTGGAGATGTTGTCGCCGGCGAGCAATGGCAGCGTACAGATCTTTGTTACTGCGTCGTGGGCGGAGTTGGCATGCACGGTGCACATTCCCGGCATCCCGGAATTCAAAGCAATGAGCATGTCCAGGCTCTCGGCCTCCCGGACCTCCCCGACCACCAGCCGGTCCGGCCGCATCCGCAAGGCCTCCTTGACCAGCCGGCGCAGCGGAATCTGCCCCTGCCCCTCCAGGTTCGGCTGCCGGCACTGTAGACCGACGACGTCGCGAAGCGGCAACTGCAGTTCGAAGATTTCCTCCACGGTGATGACCCGCTCCCGGGTGCCGATGCTCGCGGCGAGGCAGTTGAGCATGGTGGTTTTGCCGGCTTGGGTGGCGCCCGAGACCAGGATGTTGAGGCCGCTCGCGACGGCCGCACCGAGGAACCTGGCCGCCTGCGGGGTCAGCGTTCCCAGCTCCACCAGGTGTTCCAGCCGGCTGGCCTTCACCACGAACTTACGGATATTTATGGCCCAGTGACGCCGGGTGACATCCGGGATCACCACATGGAGGCGGGAACCGTCCGGGAGCGCCGCATCCACGAACGGGGAGGACATGTCCAGCCGCCGGCCGGAGCTCTTGAGCATCCGCTCCACGAGGTCACGGACCTGCCGATCCGTCAGCGACACGGAGGTCAGTTCCGATTCGCCGTTGCGCGCCACGTAGATCTCATTCGGCGCATTGAGCCAGATTTCCTCGATGCCCGGATCATCCAAAAGCGGCTGAAGCGCGCCAAACCCCGCCACTGCGTCAAAGACGAATCTCCGGGCCTGCTCCAGCGGGCCGATGGGCGGAAGCGGTGCGAGCAGCGCCCGCTCGTCGTAGTCGCTGATCGCCTCCTCCACGAGGCGGCGGACTTCGCCGCTCTGCCGCAGCGGATCCAGGCCGCGGCGACGGATCAACTCACGGACCTCGTCTTCGACGATGCGCACAGCTTCCACGGTGCCCCCACATGACCGCTACCCCTCCCCCTGGGGCAGTGCAACTGGGGTTAAAGCTAGAGGAGCCGGGCCGTTCCGACAAGGGCGTCAAACGCCGCTTGTGGATAAGTTCGTGGCAGCGGGCCCGCATCACCCGCCTCAGCCTGCTCGACTAGACTCGGACATTAGCAAACAGAAAGGTCGCAAGTGCCACAGCTGAGCGTGCTGATCCCCGTCAAGGACGGGATGCCCTACCTGAAGTCAACCGTTGCCAGCACCCTGCGCGCGATGCCGCGGGACTCCGAACTGCTTGTTCTGGACGACGGCAGCACCGACGGCACCGAGGCCTTCCTCGCCAGCTTGAGTGACAAGCGGCTCAAGGTCTTCCGCAATGAGCAGTCAGCCGGTGTGGCTGCTGCTTCGACCGCCCTGCTCTCGCACGCAAGCGGCGAACACGTCGCCCGGATCGACGGCGACGACATCTGCCTGCCGTGGAGGTTTGCCGTCCAGCGCCGAGCCCTCGACGGCGTGGACATGGTCTTCTCGCAGGCTCTCATGATCAACGCCAAGAATGTTCCGTTCAGGCCACGCTTCGAGCCGGGCATCTCCGCTGAAGCCATGCCGCTGCATCTGCTGCTGACAAACGTGCTGATGAACCCGACGATGTACGCCTCCCGCGCCGCCCTGGAGTCGCTCGGCGGGTACCAGGCGACCCCGGCAGAGGACTACGACCTGTGGCTTCGTGCCGCGACGGCGGGCCTGCGGATGCGTCGCATCCCGCGGCTGCCAACCATTGCCTACCGCCGTCACCAGACCCAGCTGAGCCAGACCCGGGCCTGGTCGGACGAGAACGGCGACCAGATCCTCGCCGAATCGTTCAGCAAGCTGGCCGCGGACCGGCTCGGGTTCCACGGATCGGCCTCCACCATCCTGTACAACCGGCCGGCGCCGGGAAAGCCGTACCCGGAGGATCCCGACATTGCCGAGTTCGTCCGTTGCATGATGGAGGCGGCCAGCCGGCTTGGCGAGAGCGACCGGCGCGGCGTCGAGGCGCGCCTGACGGCCAGCTACCGCCTCTGACCAGGTTGGCGGCCAGCGCGGCGTCGAGGCGCGGCTGACGGCCAGCTACCGCCTCTGACCAGGTTGGCGGCCAGCGCGGCGTCGAGGCGCGGCGGACGGCCAGCTACCGCCTCTGACCAGGTGGCGGGGCGCTAGTCGGCCTTAACTCCGGCGGTCTCGGCAACCGCGGCATAGCCCTGGGGGTTCCTGCTTTGCCAGCGCCAGTGGTCCTCGCACATTTGTGCCAGGCTGCGGTGCGCGGACCAGCCCAGATCCGCCAAGGCAGCCGAAGGGTCGGCGTAGCTGACGGCGGCGTCGCCGGGACGGCGGGGCGCGAATTCGTAAGGCACCGGGTGCCCGGCCGCCGTGCCGAACGCCTCGATGACTTCGAGCACGGAGGAGCCCCGGCCGGTGCCAAGGTTCCAGCGGAACACCCCTGCTTTGTTGCTGAGGTAGCCCAAGGCGGCCAGGTGGCCGGCGGCGAGGTCCATCACATGGATGTAGTCCCGCACTCCGGTGCCATCCGCCGTCGGGTAGTCGTTGCCGAACACCATCACTTTTTCGCGGCGTCCCACGGCCACCTGGGCCACAAACGGGAGCAGATTGTTGGGGATGCCGGTGGGGTCCTCGCCGATCAGGCCGGACTCGTGGGCGCCCACCGGGTTGAAGTAGCGCAGCAGGGCGATGCTCCAGCGGGGATCGGCGGCAGCCAGGTCAGAGAGGATGTCCTCGATCTGTTCCTTGGTGCGGCCGTAAGGGTTGGTGGCATCCAGCGGCGCCTTCTCGATGAGGGGAACTTCATCCGAGGCGCCGTAGACGGTGGCGGACGAGCTGAAGACGAGGCGGCGTACCCCGGCGGCGTCCATGCTGTGCAACAGGTTAAGGGTGCCCACGACATTGTTCTGGTAGTACATGAGGGGTTTCTCGACGGACTCCCCCACTGCCTTGAGCCCGGCGAAGTGAATCACTGCCTCGAAGCCGCCCTCGGCAAAAACGGCGTCGACGCCGGGACCGTCGAGAAGGTCGACCTTCCGGAAGTCCACGATCTTGCCCGTGAGCTGCTCCACGCGGCGCAGGGACTCCGGGTTTGAATTCATCAGGTTGTCGAGGACCACAACCTCGTGGCCCGCTTCGAGGAGGGAGAGCGTTGTGTGGGACCCGATGTAGCCGGCGCCGCCGGTAACCAATACCTTCATGCATGACAGCTTAGAAGGATCGGGCGGCCACTGCGAACTCGACCCGGGTCTGCCGAGTCAGCGTCCCGCTAGCCGAACGGCTCTCGGAGAGCCTACTAATTTCAGGCCGCGAGTGGTACCTTCGATCCCACTCGCCACATGAGCAACATCAGGACGGTGCTAGGGTGAGCGCGATAAGTCAGACATTCTCATCGTTCGGTGGTTCCCTCTCGGATCCGAACATACCCGAGACAAATATGCAGCGCCCGCGAAGCGCACCATCGTTCCGGAGCAGACCATGAAGCGAACCCACCTTCCCCACAGCAATGATTTCGGCAGACTTGCCGGGAGCGCATTGTTGCTCGTTTCGCTGTTGGCTGGTCCCGGACTGGCAGCGCCCTCCACAGCCGCCGAGCCACCGAGCCCAACAGTCGCGACGCCGACGTCGGCCACTACTTCAACGCCCACGCCAACACCCGCTGCGACAGCCGCAGCGACGCCGAAGGTGAAGGTGACGCCGACGGCGACGGCGACCGCCCCGGCAACGACGCTGACGACTCCCGCTCCCGCACCGACCACCACTGCCCCGACTCCGGATCCGTCCCCACGCACCGGTACACCCGATAACGCCGCAATGGCCGCGGCGATCGGCGCGGGCGGCGCCGAGATGGGACAGCGATCGGCCCGCGTGACGGGGACAGCTGCCGCAGGTCCCGGCACTGCCAGCAAGTCCCTGACCACCGAGGCTCTGGCAACGGAAGGCACCTGGAAGCCGACGTTCGGCATCCAGGGTCTTGATGTCAGCGGCCATCAACCCTCGATCGACTGGCAGCAGCAGTGGGACATGGGGGCTCGTTTCGCCTATGTCAAGGCTACAGAAGGCAACTACTACTCAAGCGAGACCTTCGCCTCCCAGTATCAAGGTTCCCGCAGTATTGGGATGGTCCGCGGCGCCTACCACTTCGCGATTCCGAATTGGTCCTCAGGGGCCGACCAAGCACGCTACTTCGTTAAGAATGGTGGCGGATGGAGTGCTGACGGTTACACACTGCCACCGGTGCTCGATTTTGAATTCAACCCCTATGCCGGCCGGACCATCAATGGCTTCTTCTTTGGAAACAGCTGCTATGACATGTCTCCTGCCCAGCTAACATCCTGGGTGCGGGACTTTGGGAACACCATGCGTGCGCTGACGGGACGCTTGCCCGTGATTTACACCAACACATCATGGTGGAAGCAGTGCACGGCGGATGCACCGGGGTTCGGGGACTACCCGCTATGGGTGGCCTCCTACCCGTTGGCTCCAACGAACAACGTCGGACCCATACCCTCAAGCTGGAGCAACTTCAGCATCTGGCAGTACAGCAGCACGGGGCCTTTTGCAGGTGACTCGAATGTTTGGAACGGAGACTACGCCGGCCTGAAGCGTTACGCGACTGGATACGGCGTCACCGGAGGAATCGCGTCCGCATGGGCTACAGCTGGGAGCGGTGGCGGGAAACTCGGGTACCCAACAAGCAACGAGATCTGCGGCCTGACCGGCGGCGGCTGCTACCAGCGCTTCCAGGGCGGCACCATCCACTGGTCGCCGGCCACCGGTGCCTCCGCCACCTGGGGCGCCATCGGCGCGACTTGGGGGACCCTGGGCTACGAAAACGGCAAGCTCGGCTACCCGGTCACCAACGAGATCTGCGGCCTCACCGGCGGCGGCTGCTACCAGCGCTTCCAGGGCGGGACCATCCACTACTCCCCCGGCACCGGCGCACGCGCCACCGGGGGCGCCATCCGTGCGACCTGGGGCACCTTGGGCTACGAAAACGGCAAACTCGGCTACCCCGTCACGAACGAGATCTGCGGCCTGACCGGCGGCGGCTGCTACCAGCGCTTCCAGGGCGGCACCATCCACTGGTCGCCGGCCACCGGCGCGTCCGCCACCTGGGGCGCCATCCGTGCCACCTGGGCAGGCCTGGGCTCCGAGAAAAGCAAACTCGGCTACCCGACGGGCAAGGAAACCTGCGGCCTGACCGGCGGCGGCTGCTACCAGCGCTTCCAGGGCGGCACCATCCACTGGTCGCCCGCTTCCGGCGCCTTCGCGACCTGGGGTGGCATCCGTGCGACCTGGGCCAGCCTGGGCTCCGAGAAAGGCAAGCTCGGCTATCCGACGGGCAAGGAGACCTGCGGCCTGACCGGCGGCGGCTGCTACCAGACGTTCCGGGGCGGCACCATGCACTGGTCGCCCGCCACCGGTGCCCGCGCCACCTGGGGCGGAATCCGTGTCACCTGGGGCGCCCTGGGCTACGAAAAAGGCAAACTCGGCTACCCCGTCTCTAACGAGATCTGCGGCCTGACCGGGGGCGGCTGTTACCAGACGTTCCGGGGCGGCACCATCCACTGGTCGCCCGCCACCGGTGCCCGCGCCACCTGGGGCGGCATCCGTGCCGCCTGGGGAGCCCTGGGCTACGAAAAAGGCAAACTAGGCTACCCCGTCACCAACGAGATCTGCGGCCTGACCGGCGGCGGTTGCTACCAAGGCTTCCAGGGCGGCACCATCCACTGGTCTCCCACCACCGGCGCCCACGCCACCTGGGGCGCCATCCGTGCCGCCTGGGGAGCCCTGGGCTACGAAAAAGGTAAACTCGGCTACCCCGTCACCAACGAGATCTGCGGGCTCGCTAACGGCGGGTGCGCGCAAAATTTCCACGGCGGCACCATTAGCCGCACAGACGCGGCGGGCACAAAAGTCTCCTACAAGTGAATCTGTCCCAGAAGCCAGGTGCCACCGGGCGAAAGCCGCCGGAGCCGGCCACCGACGGCTGATTCCCACACGCCACTTTCAGATCAGAGACACCACCGGTCACTCTGGTATCACAGTCGAACCGGTGCTATCGTTTCGGCGTCAGGACCCAGCGAATTGACTAATCGGCTTCCGACTCGCGGATGTCCGGTCATGGTGAACTAGGCAGCGTGTTTTCCGGAGCACGTTAGCGCTCCGGAGAGACACATGAAGCCGAACACGACCCTGTCAATACGACGCACTTCGCGGCTCAAGACCGTGGCGGTCGTGGTGGTCACCGCGGTTGCGGCGCTCGGCCTCCCGGCGCAGGCCTGGGCTCTGGAACCGGGGCCTTCGGTTTCACCGACTGCCACGGCCTCCGTGCCCGCAGGCCAAAAACCCACAGCCAGCAGTGTGGCGACGGCTGAATCCACGCCGACACCCAGCCCGGTCCCGACGCCGGCGGCGACGCCGGCAGCAACGGGCACCGCCCCGGGAACCATTGACATGAAGGCGCTCAACGACGCCATTGGAGCAAACGGCGCGTACATGGGCCAGGGTCTGAAATCCCAGCTGGCCGGCTCCCCCCGGTCCGCCGCTCCTTCAGCTGTCGCGGAGTCCCTGCAGATCGAAAGCACCTGGCGGGCCCCCGGCATTCAAGGCCTGGACGTGAGCGGCTACCAGCCAACGGTGAATTGGCCGGCCCAGTACTCCATGGGCGCCCGTTTCGCGTACGTGAAAGCCTCCGAAGGCCTCACCTACCGCAGCCCCGCGTTTGCTTCCCAGTACTCCGGTGCCCTGAACGCCGGCCTCATCCGCGGCGCCTATCACTTCGCGCTTCCCAGCATCTCCACCGGCGCGGCGCAGGCAGACTACTTCGTCAACAGCGGCGGCGGCTGGAGCCCCGACGGGAAAACCCTGCCGCCGCTGCTGGATATCGAATACAACCCGTACAGCACTCTCGGCAACACCTGCTACAACATGAGCGCCGCCGCCATGGTCGGCTGGCTCAAGGACTTCTCCAACCGCATGCTGTCCCGAACCGGCCGCCTGCCCATGATCTACACCACCGCGGGCTGGTGGTCCCAGTGCACCGGCAACTCCGGCGCCTTCGGCAACCAGCCGCTTCACCTGGCGCGCTACTCGACGTACATCGGCAATCTGCCGAACGGGTGGGGAACCTACAGCGTCTGGCAGTACAGCAGCACGGGCCCCTTCGCCGGCGACTCCAACGCCTGGAACGGCACCTACGCCAACTTGCAAAAATTCGCCTCCACCGCTGACGGGGCCGTCCTGAAGCCCTCGGTCATGTCAACCGGCGACCTCGTGGCCGCCGATGCCAGCGGCGCCCTGTGGGACTACCCGGCCACCGGCACAGGCAGTTTTGGTGCCCGGAAGAAGATCGGCCAGGGGTGGACGGGACTACGGTCGATCAACGTGATCGACTGGAACGCCGACGGGGTCCTCGACGTGGTCGCTCAGTGGACATCGGGCCGAGTCAACGTCTACCTCGGTGTCGCTGCCGGCGGCTTCTCGGCAGGACCCGTGCTGGCGGCCTCCGGTTGGGGCGGCTACCAGCTCACCATCGGCTACTGGCTGAGCAACAGTTACTTCCCTCAAGTCCTCACCCGGGACAACGCCGGCAACCTCGCCATCTGGCGCAACAGCTCCGGCGGAGGCGTCGCCGCGGGGAGCAAGATCAGCGGCGGCTGGAGCAACCTGAATCTAACCATGGTCGACTTTGACGGCGACGGCAACCAGGACATCCTCGCCCAAGACTCCGCCGGGACCATGCGCCAATATCGCTCGAACGGAGCAGGTTCCTTTATCGCTGAAGCGCGCCGGACTGTCGGGACCTCATGGAACCAGATGACCAGCGTGACGGTTACATTCTCCTTCAAGGGCTACGCGGCGACCGGCATCATGGCCCGCACCCGCGACGGTTATCTTCGGTACTACCCAGTCCCGGGGAACTCCAGCTGGGGCCCCACCACAGCCATCGGATCATCGTGGGGCAGTTACCTGATCGCCGGCGGCGAAAACATCAACAGCCAGACCCCCGCCACCCCGCCAACCCCGGCACCGGCGGGTAGCCCTTCCATTAAGTCCGCGTCCGACATCGTCCGGGTGGACACCGCGGGCAAGCTGTGGGCGCACCCGGCCAACGGAACCGGCGGCTTGAACGCCCCGTACCAGATCGGCACCGGCTGGTCCACAGCTAAGGCCCTCCACGTCCTCGACTGGAACAAGGACGGTGTGCCCGATGTGCTGGCACAGTGGTCCTCGGGTGCCCTGAGCGTGTACTTCGGCGCCAAGACCGGCGGATTCACTGGCCCGGTCACCCTCGCCAGCACTGGCTTCGCCCAGACGACTCTCGTCGCCGGCCGATGGGTGAAAGCGAGCAGCTATCCGGGACTCGTCGGCTACGGATCGGACGGCGTCCTGTACTACTGGGCCAATGTTTCCGGTCGAGCCCTCAGCGCTCCAGTGAAAATCGGGGTGAGCTGGGGTGGCCTGAAGATTGCCATGACCGACTTCGACAGCGACGGTAATCAAGATCTGCTTGCCGTCAATTCACTCGGCGCCATGCGGCTCTACCGCTCCAATGGCCAGAGCGGCTTCATCTCCGAGACGCGAAAGACTGTTGGCTCGTCATGGCAGTATTTCAGGCAGTTTTCCAGTACGGCTGGCTTTGCGGGCGCCGGCTCCAAGGGTGTCATGGCCCTCCTGACGAACGGCCAACTGGCCTACTACCCCATCGTCTCGGGAAGCACGTGGGGCACCCGCACCACAGCAGGAACGCTACCGACGTCGACCGCGGTCTCTATGGCGACATCCGCCTACTAGGGAGACCAATGCCGCCGGCTGCTTGCTTGGCTCTGTGGTGCGAGGAAAGAGGAAGCGGTCCAAGTTGTTTCCCAACTTGGACCGCTTCCTATTTTTGTTTCCCCTGGTTTTATTTCCTCGGGAGCAACGACTCAGGACACCGCGGAATCGGAGGCAGGCAACAAGGCGCGGATCGCTGCTTCCCAGATCCCGAGCTGGGATTCCGCTGCGAGCGGCTTGGCGGCGCTGTCCGCCGCCCGCTTCCACTCCATGATCTGCTCCGGGTTCAGCGACCGGATCGTTGCGGCCAGCGACGCCGGCGAGAAGTCCGGGGTGACGGAGCCAAAGCCGTACTGGTTGACGATTTCCACCATCGACGGTGAGGGTCCCACAATCACGCCCAGGCGCGCCTGAACGGCCTCGAAGAACTTGTTGGGCAGGGCGTTCTCCATGTTGAAATTCGTCGGGGGAAGGAACACCAGCGAGACGTCATATTCGCTCAAGGTCTGAACCAGTTCGGCATAAGGCACTGGGTCGCGGAATTTCACCGCGGGCACGTCGGCCGCTGCCTGCTTCAGCTCGGCAACGTAATCCGGTTCGTTGGGCATCACGATCATGTCCAGCTCAACCCCGGGCGGCGCGCTGCGCATGGCCTCAATGAGGTTCTCCAGCTTCCGGTAGCGCTGCCCCGCAGCACTGTGGATCAGCCTAATCGTCTCGCCGACAGGCCGGGGTGTACCCTCCGCGAAGGGCGCCGCATTGGTGACCACCTCCGCCGCAACCCCGAAGTCCCGGGTGTACTGCGCCGCGATGCCGGGAGCCACCGTGGTGAGAGACCGGGCCCGGGGCAGGTACGTGCGGCAGAGCCACCGCATGTAGGGTGCGACGAACAGGCGCCACTTGAGGTCGTCGTCCTTTTCCTTCGGCGCGAACTCATGGAGATCGGAGTGGACCCCGTACCTCGGTTCCAGTTCCAGCGCCAAAGGCAGCGTGTTCAGATCATTGGCAAGGATGACATCAACGCGAACGCCTGCCAGCAGCTTCCGCGCCTGCTGGACCGCCGACATCTGGTCGTAGGCGCGCTGGTAGCGACGGCCCAGCAGTCCGATCCTGTCCGAAGGCCAGCCGATCGCATCGGACGACAAGGCAAAATGCTCATCCACTCCATCCGGCGCGGCCCCGTAACCGCACGTGATGAGGTGATACTTGCCGCTGAAGAGACCCACCTGCTTGAGCACGCGCGGGTCAGACCGGATCGGCGAGAAGGAAATGATGAGAAGTCGGGGCAAGGCAGTCATGCCTCCATCATTCCAGACCGGGAGGCCACCCCTTCACGGCAGGCTGGGCCCAGCCAGCTCCGCGGGCGTGAATGTCTGCCGCTAAAAAATGTTCCGCAGAAAGGGAATCCGCGCTGCAAGGACGGAGACGGCAAAGCTTACGGCGAGGGTAGCCGAGAAGCTTGCGAAGGCCGCCGCGATCGACCTGCCCTCGAAGACCGCCGGAACGTTGAGTCTGATGACCTCGAAGACCAGCAGGTGCACGAGGAACACGCCAAACGAAGCTCCGGAAAGGGTGACCAGCATCTGCCCGGTCCGGGGTGAAAGCGTGATGCGGCTGAAAATGGACTTGGCCGAGAGGAATACCGCCGCGGCCAACATCATGACGGACAGCGAGAGGTAGCTGACCGGAGACACCACGTTCAGCAGCCCTGCCTGCGCCTGGTGTCCGTACTGCCACAGACAGAGTGCAGCCAAACCCATTGCGACCACGACGCCGGCGAAAAGGGACCGGCCATTGAGCTTGACGTCCCGCAGCGCGCGGCCAGCCACGAAATAGCCAACATAGGGCAGCCAGTGGGTGAAGATGTTCAGGCTGATCGGCCTGGCGAAGCCCAGAGAGGCCGCGATTCCTGGAGCCATGAAAGCCAGCGCGGTGGCGGCCAACAGGACGGCAGCAAGGGCCTGCGCCCGCCGCGGGCCCCCGCCCTGCAGGAACGCCGTGATGAGCGGAGCAACCAAGTAAAGGCCGAGAATCAGCCACAGGAAATACAGCTGGGTAAACACGGAGCCGTCAAAGAGCAACTGGGCCACCCTGGCCGGCGCCAGGTCTTCCCCGCGCATCAGCCAGCGGACTCCAACCAGATAGATCAAGTGCCACGCGATAAGTGCCGGCAGGAGCCGCACCGCCCGTTTGCGGTAAAACGATCGTGGCGCAAGGACCCGGTTTTCGGGTGCCAGCAGGAGTGCGCCAGAGATCATCACGAAAACGGGCACGACCCAGATGAACGGGATGTCCAGGCCCGCCCCCAGCCACCAGTTGCGGGACCCCCGTTCGGAGTGCCCCACAACGTACCCGAAGAGGTGGATCGCTACGACGCCACAAATACTGAGAATTCTCAGGATGTCCAGAGAATAGTCGCGGGTCGAAGCGACCGCCGCGCTATCTTCCGGGCGTGACCTGAGAACCGTCACTCGGTCTCCCGCATCCGTTCCGAGAACAAGGTCGACGTGGACTGCGGGGCGTCCCTGAGCCAGGGGCGGGGGGTTTCGTCAATGGCGATCCGCCGGGAAAGTTGGGTGAGCGTTGTCTCCATGTGCCGGAAGCGCTGGTAAGTCGTGGCCATGAAAACCATGAAGCTGACGATCAGCCCGTAGAGGACTAGATCTGTGCCACGGCCAATGCCCAGGGAACGGGCGAGCATGGTCAGCAGCTCCGGGAAGAAAATCGACAACGCGGCCACGACCGCGAAAATCACCAGCATGATCCGGCGGATGGCCAGGTGCCGGGCATTTGAACCACCCCGCATGAGCGCGAGGGAGACGACAATGACGGCCAGTACGAGAACGATTTGGACTATGATCTGCAATTTCTCACCTAAACAGAAGGTCAGCGATGATGTTGACGGAGTTCAGCAAGGACTGGCCTTTTGCCTTTGAGTAATCGGTGTAGATGATCTCGACAGGGTGCTCCACCCAGCGCGGGCTGATCTCAGACACCTGGTGGATCAACTCCGAGGCGTGCGCCATCCTGTTCTGGGTGAGATGAATCTGGCGGGCGACCTCCGGCCCAATGGCGCGCAGCCCGTTGTGGGCGTCGGTCAGCGCCATTCCGGTCGCCAGTCGGGACTGGATCGCCGCGGTCCGCAGCACTAGGCGCTTTGCCGGGGAAAGTTTCGTCCGCCCGTCGAGGAACCGTGAGCCCAGAACCAGGTCAGCTTCGCCTGTCCGCACACGGTCAACCATTGCCTTGGCGTCCTCAACCCGGTGCTGACCGTCGGCGTCGAACGTTACGATGCAGTCAAGTTCAGGATCCTGCAGCGCATACTCGAAGCCTGTCTGGAGTGCGGCACCCTGGCCCAGGTTGACCGGGTGCTGGACGACGACCGCGCCGGCCTGCATGGCCACATCCTGCGAGCCATCGCTGCTTCCGTCATCGACGCACACGACGTTCGGAAACTCTTTGCGGATTCCGTCGATAACCCCGCCAACGACGGAGGCCTCGTTGTACATAGGTATGACTATCCAAGTGCGACTCACCCATCAAGTATTCCACAGTCGCCACCGCCGACTTGGGCGTCTCGGCGTTCCGCCCACCGGCGCCGGTCACAGGAGCCCAGACAGGACCCCGCGTAGTATGGAAAGGATTCTTCCCCGCCGCTTTGGAGTATTCCTTGAAACAACTGCGCCGCACGATGCGCGAGCTGCTGCCTCTTCTGCCCGATAACGCCAGGCGGTTCCTTACCCTCTTCGGCGTGCTCTCGGCGGTCCTTTCGCTCCTCGATTCGGCGGCGCTGGGCGTCTTTGCTTTGGTCCTGAACCAAATTCTCAAGGGCGGGACTATGACCCTGCCGGTTATTGGAACCGTCACCCAGGAGTTGAGTCTCGTGATTCTCGTCTCCTCGGCCTTGGTCATGATCCTGAAATCCGTGCTCAGCATCTGGCTTCAGTGGGTGTCCACCCGCAGGTTTGCCGACTATGAACTTGAGATTGGCTCCATTCTGTTCCAGAGCTACATCCGTGCTCCGTGGACGGAGCGGATGAAGCGGTCCACCACCGAGCTTGTCCGGATGATCGACGTCGGAATCGCCAACACCGTATCGGGTGTGCTGTTCCCGGCTGTCACGCTGCCGGCCCAAGCGCTGACTTTCGCATCGGTCCTCGTGGTGCTGGTGGCTGCATCCTGGCAGACCGCTTTGTCCACTGTCCTTTATCTCGGGATCATCGCGGCGTTCCTTTACTTGTGGCTCTCAAAGAAGTCGTATGAGGCAGGAAAGGTGAACCGCGACGCCGCACAGCGCATGTCCACCCTGGTGTCTGAAATGCTCGGGGCCCTCAAGGAAATCACTCTCCGCGACAAGGCGGAAGAAGTAGGCGGCATCGTTCTGCACAGCCGGGAACGTGCCGCCCGCTCACGGTCGAATATTAGGTTCATCAGCTCGGTCCCCAAGTTTGTGATCGACATGGCCCTGATCGGCGGCTTCCTGCTGATTGGTGCGGTGGGCTACATGATCGGCGGCATGGAAACTGCGATGTCATCGGTCGCGATCTTCGGCCTGGCTGGCTTCAAGCTGGTGCCGGCACTGACCACGGTCCAAGGGCAGATAACCCTGATCCAGTCGACTCTTCCCTACACCGAGATTGTGATGCGGGACATCAAGGAAGCGGCCGTCTTCCGGGAAAACGCCGAGAAGCTCGGGAAAACCCCCATCACCAGCGAGCCGAAAATGCTTGAACTGAAGGACGTTGAATTCACCTATCCGGGGGCAGAGGGTCCGGCGGTCACCAATATCAGCCTCAGGCTGCCCATCGGCTCGTCTGTGGGAATCGTGGGTCAATCGGGGGCTGGCAAGTCCACCCTTATCGATATCTTCCTGGGGTTGTTGACCCCGTCGAAAGGCACCATGACCCTCGACGGCGTACCGCTCGAGGATGTGCTGGCCGATTGGCGCAAGCGTGTGGGCTATGTGCCCCAGGACGTGGCGATCTTCGACGGCACAGTCGCCCAGAATGTGGCCCTGAGCTGGGGCGGCGACATTGACGAGGACAAAGTCCGAAGCGCGCTGGAACGCGCCCAACTCCTCGACACCGTCAATACCCGCGCGGGCGGAATCAATGGCCGGGTCGGCGAGCGCGGCCTGGCCCTGTCCGGCGGGCAACGCCAGCGTCTGGGCATCGCACGTGCCCTGTACATGGACCCCCTGATCCTGGTGCTCGACGAGGCCACCAGTGCGCTGGACACGTCCACGGAAGCTGCAGTCGCGAATGCGATCAGCGAACTGCACGGGGAGATCACGGTAATCTCCGTGGCTCACCGTCTCTCCACGATCCGGCACAATGACCAGATCTGCTTCATGAAGGACGGAACTATCGTGTCGCAGGGAATTTTCGACGAGGTCATCCGCATCAATCCGGACTTCGCCCAGCAGGCTGCTCTCGCGGGTCTTCACACCCTGGACGGCGGCGCCCCCGCCGCAGGTGAGGCGGCGCGCCCGGAGGCACGCGCGCTGTAGGCATCCCCGGGCCCGCATTCCCCCGGCGGCTCGTTCGCCACTGGCTGGCGGCCGGTTTCCTGCCGGGCAGTTCCCTACCGGGCAGCGATCCCCCGGTACAGATCTTCCAGACGGTCCACGTACGCCGCCGCGTCGTATCGGGGCAGCGCCCACGTTGACCCGCCCAGCGTGCGCGCGGCAGCCTGCGGGTCCTGGAGCGCTTCGAGGACCTGCGCCACCACTTCGTCCTCCGTTCCCTCCAGAACCGGGGGCGTCGAGCCGTCGTCCGGCCGCGCCAGACGCGTCCCGAGGGCAGCCAGCGGCACGCCCATGCACAGGGCTTCGAACTCGCTGGTGGCAAAATTGTTGGTGGCCTGACCGACGCCGACATGGGCGCCGGACATGACGCGGTGGTATTCCGGTTGCGACATGCGCTCCAGCAACGTCACGCCGGCCTCAGCCGCCCGCCCGGCCCCGGGCCCCCAGTTCAGTCCGAGTATCCGCACCTCCTGACCGGCTGCGCTGCGGAGCCGGCGAGCCAGGCTCAACTGCCGTTCCACCCCCTTGTCCTCGTCCCAGCGCGAGACAAAGAGAATGGTCGGCCGGGCGTCAGGCCGCCAGGCGGGGAGGCTGGCAGCGTCAACCAGAGCAGGCAGGAATTCGGCGTCCGGCCGCGCCGCCAAGGCGTTTTCGGCGGTGTCATTGTTCGCGTAGAAGACGTGCGCGGCACCGTCGATGGCACGCTGGATCTCATCGTGGAAGGCAGGATCGGTCCACTGTTTGCGAATGTCGGTGCCGTGCAGGGTCAGGGCGTAGGGACGCCTCGGCATGCCCCGTTCCCGGAGCAACCGCGCGCTGGTGGCGTAGTGGACATGGACGACGTCCGCCTTCAATAATTTTGCGGCCCTTCGGGCGACATACGGAACAAAGCGCGCCCGGGCCAGGACCGGGTTTGCCGGCGCAGGTGTCAGGGGGCGCACGAGTTCGGGCGGCAAATAGTCCCACGTCTTGCCTGCCCGGCCAGCCGCCCGGACCATGGTCCGGGCCACGAAAGCGCAGTCGTTGAATTGAAGGACACGAGGATCGGCGCTCATCCCTGCAGCCTTGCTACTACGGCTGCGGGGGACGTCCCGTGGAGACATGAGCCACCGCGGACGGAATCCCGAGTTTCGTTTTGCACCCAGTAAGGTTATCGCGGGACTCCCCAAATAACCTCGTTCAGGAGTGCTTAGTCCATGCGCCAAAGCATCGAAGTCGTCATCCCGGTCCATGATCCCGCGCGGCCGGTAGCGCGCGGGATAGCGTCCGTCACTGAGCAGCGCACCGCGCTGGCCACCCGCGGCGTCGACCTGCACGTGACGGTGGTGCTGCACAACCTTCCAGCGGACAGCCTGACCCAGCCCGGGTTCCCTTCCGGCCTCGCCGGTGTCACCTATCTCTCCCACACCGACGGCGTGGCGTCACCGGCCGGCCCCCGCAACTACGCCCTGGGCCGCAGCAGTGCGACCTACCTGAGCTTCCTTGACTCGGACGACTACCTGGAACCCGGCTCGTTGCTGTCGTGGTGGCAAGTGGCCGAGAAGCATGCTGCCGCGGCGGTGATCGCACCGTTAAGGACGCCGTCGGGCATCATTCTCCCGTCCCCACGAATTCGACCGTCAAAGCCCCGGGTCCTCCACCCCCTCCGGGACGGCCTGGCGTACCGCAGTGTGCCCTACGGACTGTTGCGCCGGGAGAACCTGCTCGCTCTGGGGTTTGGCTACACCGAAGGCATCCTGACCGGCGAAGACATCGAGCCGACGCTGCGGCTGTGGTTCCGTTCCGGTCCCATCTGCTATCCGTACGGCGCGACTGCGTACCGTCAGACGGATGACTCCGGACCGGCCCGCGTGACCAGCTCAATCCGGCCGCTATGGCAGGAGTTCGCGTGGCTGGAACACCTGCTTGACACGGACTGGCTGCGGCAGGCGTCGACGCAGGAAAGGCGCGCCATCGCGCACAAGGTTCTGAGGGTGCACGGCATCGGGGCCCTGCTCAGACGCGCTGACGCCCCCGACTCCCCCGGCCATGCCCCGCTGTGGGATCCCGAGGAGAGCCTGTACTGGCGCGGCGTGGCCGGCAGGGTCCTGGCTCTTGCCGGCGGTTCCATTCCAAGTATCAGCCGCCGTGACGCCGAACTCATCGGGGCCGCGGGAACGGCCGGGGAGCTTCGGCAGCTGCACGCCCTGGTCGCAAAGTACCGGGGGTCTGGACGCCGGGGGGCATTGCTCACCCCACGGCTGCAGGATTCACTGTCCCGCGACTCGACGCTCCGCCACTACCTCAACGAAAGACTGCGGGCGGCGGCCGGCGTTTTCACGGCACCGCCCGAAGCACCTTGATAACGGAGCCCGCGCCACCATCGTGGCTGCTGCTGGAGGCTCCCCGGCGCAAGATCATCAGCCTGGCTTGCTAGACTCGAGTCGATAATTCGGACGAGCAGGAGCATTAATGAACTGGTGGCAGGCGTTTCCCGCTATCGCCGTGGCCGCACTCTTGATGTTTCTCCCCGGTTTGGTGCTCGCGAGGGCACTGGGCGCCAAGGGCTTCGCCTCCGCGGCAATGTCCCCGTTGGCTTCCTGCGGACTCATCGGGCTCGCGGGCGTGGTGGGAGGACTGTTCCGGCTGGGCTGGGGACTTTTCAGCTATCTGCTCGTGACAGCCATCTGCACCGGCGTGGCATTCCTGCTACGGCGATTCCTTAGTGGACGGGTTTCCCCTGTCGCCCCAGCCTCGGTGGCGCCCGCCGTCCAATGGGCGGCAATCCTGGGCGGTATGGTGGCGGGCTCCGCCCTCATATTCAACCGCCTGCTGCCGGCCATCGGCCAGCCCGGAAACTTCGCCCAGGTGTACGACAACATGTTTCACCTCAATGCCATCCGGTACATCCTCGAAACCGGCAACGCCTCGTCACTGACGCTGGGCCGGATGCTCAGCCCGGATTCAGGGATTGCCATCTACCCGTCCGTGTGGCATTCGCTGGCGGCGCTCGTTGCCCAGCTGACCAACAACGACGTCTTTGTCAGCGAGAACGCGGTGGTGGTGGCTGTGAGCGCACTCCTGTGGCCCTTCGCCTGCATCATGCTGGTCCGTGGCATCGTCGGGCCCCGCGTCCTGCCGCTGGTGGTTGCCGGTGCCCTGAGCGGCGGTTTCTGGATGTTCCCCTTCCAGTTGCTGCAGTGGGGCCCGCTCTACCCCAACACCCTTGCCTACAGCTTGCTGCCCCTGGCGCTGCTCGTCCTTGTGGGGCTGTTCAGGGTCGGGCGCGAAAGATTCCTGGACGACGTCAGCCTCTGGTCCTTCCTGGTGGGCGCGGTTGCGGCGCTGTTCCTTTCGCAGCCCAACGGTGTCACGGCACTCTTGGCGTTCTCCGTTCCGCTTATTGCCACCGCGTGGTTCTCCCAGATGCGTGCCCGCATCCGCGCCAAGGCCGGCAAGAGGTCCATCGCGCTCACAGTCCTTTGGGGTGTGGCCTCGGCGGCGGCCTTCCTCGTCGTCTGGCAGGCGTTGCTCCTGGACTTTGACAGCTGGAAACCGAGCCGGACCCTGGAGCAGGCTGTGGGCGACGTCGCCACGGGCACACTCCTGGGCGGCGGCGAGACAATGGTCGCCTCGGTGGCGGCCCTGATGGGCATCATCACCATCATCTGGCGGCGGCGAGGTGGCTGGATTATTGCCTGCGCACTCATTGCCGCTGCCCTCTACGTCGTCGCCGTCGTCATGTATCAGGGCCGCTTCCGGCACTTCACGATCGGCAGCTGGTACCAGGACCCGTACCGGCTGGCGGCCTTGGTGCCGTTGTTCATGATTGTCCTTGCCAGCGTGGGCGCGGACGGCCTCGTGTCCGCGGTCAGGGGATGGCTTCGCCGCATCGCCGCGAAACGCTCCGCCGACCGGCGGCCCGGCCTCCCTGAATTCAGGGGATCTGGGCCCCTGTACGCCGTCGCAGCAGCCGCGATCCTTGCGCTCGCACTCTCCACCCTGGTGGATCGCGTCCACAGCCCCGGACTGGCCGCAATATCCACCAAGATCAAGAACTCGTATTCCTTTGTCCCGGGGTGGGCGGTATCCAGTGATGAATTCGCGCTGATGTCCCGGCTCGAGTCGACCGTTCCGAAGGACGCCGTTATCGGCGTCAACCCGTTCAACGGTGGACCGCTGGCCTACGCCATTTCTGGCCGCCACGTCACCCAATACCATATTTCGCCGGGGCCCGACGCCGATCTTCGTAAGATTGCGATGGACCTAACGACGTCGCAAAAGGGAGCTGAAACCTGCCAGCTCGCGGAGAAAGAGCATGTCCGCTACATTCTCGACTTCGGCCGCTTCTACATCCTCAACTTCGTGGAGGCTCAGGCCTACCCCGCGTTCGACAACGTGCTGGCGACCCCGGGCGCCAAGGTCGAACTCGTGGACCACCAGGGCGCGGCCAAGCTGTACAAGGTCAACGCCTGCTGAGCATGCAGTGCCCGGTCTCCACCGGTGCGCTGGATCACAGCCCGCCGTGGCCGGGCACCGCCATCGCCTAAGCTGGGAGCATGCGTATTCTCAGCGTCGTCGGCGCAAGACCACAGTTTGTAAAGCTCGCACCGATCGCGTCAGCCATCTCCGGCCGGGCCGAGCACCTGATTGCCCACACCGGCCAGCACTACGACGAACTCATGAGCGATGTCTTCTTCCGTGACCTGGGTATCCCAGCGCCCGACTTCAACCTCGGCGTGGGGTCCGGCAAGCACGGCGCACAGACCGGGGCGATGCTGGGAGGCCTCGAGGAGATCCTGGAAGAGGCAAAACCAGACTGCGTGCTGGTGTACGGCGACACGAATTCCACCCTGGCCGCTGCGATAGCCTCGGTCAAGATGCACATACCGCTGGCCCATCTTGAGGCGGGGCTGCGTTCCTTTAACCGGCGCATGCCCGAAGAACACAACCGCGTCCTGACCGACCACGCCGCCGACCTGCTGCTGGCCCCCACCCACGTTGCCGTCGACCACCTGGCCAACGAGGGCCTCGCCGCCAAGACGGTCCTCGTCGGCGACGTCATGACCGACGTCCTGTACCAGGTCCGCGCCCTCCTGGAGAGCCGGAAGGAACCGCTGCCCCTCGACGTGTCCCCGCAGGGATACTACGTCAGCACGATCCACCGGCCGGACAATACGGACTCGCCGTCCCGCCTCGGGTCCATCCTTGCGTCCCTGGCCTCCCTGGACCGTCCTGTCCTGCTTCTCGCCCATCCGCGCCTGGTCAGTTTCGCAGACCGTCACGGACTGACGCTGGAGCAGGGAAGCATCCGGGTATGCCCGCCGCTGGCCTATCCGCAACTGGTCAACGCCGTCCTCAATAGTGCAGGCGTCATCACCGACTCGGGAGGCCTGCAGAAGGAGGCCTTCCTGCTGCGGGTGCCGTGCACGACGATCCGTCCCGAGACGGAGTGGGTTGAGACCCTCGAATCGCGGTGGAACGTCCTGGTGAGCGAGGACCTCTCCATCCTGGCCGACACCGTTAAGCGGCCCGCCCCGGAACCCACGGACGCGGCCCCGTACGGCGACGGGCACGCAGCCGAGAAGATCGTGGACGCGCTCCTGAACTTCAACGCGGAGTCCGGCAGAAAGTAAGAGGCGCAGGCGCCTACGCGGGGCGGGAACGGGCGACAAAAGCCCGTTGCCGCCCCTGCTGCTTTAAGACGTTGCCGCCCATGTTGGCAGGGACAGGGCTAGAGCAGCGCGGATGCCGCCATGAACCGCAATGGCGCTTCTGGATGCAGCTGTGCCGCCAGGCTCGACGCGATCAGGGTTTGCGGCCGCCCGAACTTGCGGCGCGCTGCTGCTGCTGCCAGCATCTCAGCCAACGGGCCAGGGGTAAGAATGCTGCGGAGCAGCCGGGCGTCCGCCAGGGACAAGGGCGCATCCGCCCCCGGTGCCGCAGCCAGAAGTGTGCGGGCCACGCGTGCGAGGTCTTCGCGCTCCGCATCCGTCCAGCCGCCTTGGTCCATGCGAGGGAGGATCACGCCAAAGACGTGGACCCGGAGCAACTTGGTGACCAGGGCCTGACGCTGGGCCAGGGGAAGCGCAACGAACCAGGGGTCCGCGACGAGTTCCAGGGCAAAGGCGAACAACTCGCCGATCTCGCGCCGCTGGCCCGTGACCCGGTCCTCCGCGTCGGCGCCGACGACGTATTTGCCCGCCCCCCGGGCGTAGTCGATCCGCCCGCCGCCGAACCATAGTTTGGCAGAGAATATCTGGTCCTCCCCCGTCCGCAGATCAGCGCTGAATTCGAGGCCGAGCCGCTGAATTTCGCTGCGTCGCAGCAGGCCCAGGGGCGCCGTGCGATAGCTCAGGCGGTCCTTGACCGGATCCAGACTGAACCGCCTGCCCACGCGGACCGGCGGAGTCCGGACCGGCGCTCCACCGGCGTGGCGCTGCGGAGCGATGACCATCGCGGAAGAGTGGCTGCGGGCGAGCTCCAGCCACTGGCGAAGGGCGCCGGGCTCGAGATGATCATCGCTGCCGAGGATGCAGACGAACTCGGCAGTAGCCTGCTGCAGCGCATGATTGAAGGGCCCGGCCGGGCTGGGAATCCCGTCGCGGAGTTCCAGGAACCTGGTGGCTGCAGCCAGCCCGGGTGGAACGTTCCTCGAAATCTCGTCCCTGGAAATGTTGTGGCACACCACCGTCACCCGGACGCCGTCGGGGGCGTTCAGCTCCAGGCCGGCCGACGCAATCGAGGAGAGCGCCCTTGCCACCGGTCGGGTGCTGCTGTGCACTGCGATGACGACGTCCACGGCCGGGACCGCCTCCGTTGCGCCGCTATTCACGTCTGCTCCTTCCTGTTGGTCCTGTGCTGGCGAGCACCCGGCCATAGACGTCTTCGAAGAGCCGGCCGACAGTGGTCCGGCTGAACCTGGCCCGGATGGGTTCAGCAATGGTGGAGGGGTCGACGCCCGCGAAGGTCCGGCGGGCCGCCACGACCGCTTCGGCCAGGGACTCCGGCGAAGCGTCGTCCACCAGGACGCCGTTCGCTTCGGTCACGTAGTCAGTGAATCCCCCGACGCGCGGAACCACCACGGGCCGCCCGGCTGAGAGTGCCTCGGCCGCGGACGTGAAGAAGTTCTCGTGCGCCGTCGGGAGGAAGAACAGATGGGCCTGTTCGAAAAACGCGAAGACTTCGGCCGGTGGGACCGCGCCGACCAGAGTAACGTTCCCGCCGAGCTTCAACTCGGCGATCAGTTCTTCGGCCTCGCGGCGAAGGGGTCCGTCCCCCACCCAGCTGAGGTGCACGTCGTGGCCTGATTCCTTGAGCGCTGCGATGGTCCGAATGGCCAGCAGCGGCCTCTTTCCCGGAACCAAGCCGCCAACAGCGGCCAGCAGCAGCCGTTCACGCCCGGGCAGCGGCTGCAGGGGACGGTCGTTGGCGACAACGCAGGGAACCAGCATCGCAGCCTGCGGCCGTGCGAATGCCTGCAGTTTCTCCACTAGTTCTACCGTCACCCCCGTCACGGCGTGCGGAAGCCGCAGAACCCATCGCAACCAGGCGAAACGTGGCCACAGCCCCGCGACATTCCGCGGGTTCGTGACACCGCTCCAATGCTCAGAGTGGACCCAGGGGATCCGTCGCAGCACCGCTGGGAGGGCCGCTACGAGAGCCGAGGAAAACGCCATCGTGTGCAGCACATCCGCCGTCGAGCATTCCCTCAGCAGCAGACGGAGCACGGACAGCGCCGTCCACGGCCGGCGGGGGTCCAGGGAAACCCGGTGCACGGGCAGGCCGGCATATGACTCCGTGGCCGCGGGCAGCCCGCTGCCCAGCCTCACATGCAGCACCCGGACGTCGTGCCGGAATTGGATTGCCTTTGCGTGCTCCAGGTTGAAGGGCGCCTGGGCGGGCGAGCCTTGGCTGGGGAACCACGTAGTGACCACCAGGATCTTCATCGGGAGGTCCTCGCTACCGTGGCAATGACGGCCGCCGCTGCCTGGCCTGCTGCTGCGAGGGAAGCGTGGTCCGCCACCCACTGGGAGCGGAGGCCACGGCCGGTGTCGTCGGTTTCGAGCGCGGCGATCATTGCAGCCGCCACGGCCTGGGGGTCGTGGTCCACGGCGTCGCCGAGTCCGTTCTCAGCCACCACCGCAGCGCCCTCCCCGGTCCCGGCAAATATCACCGGGGTCCCGCATCCTGCGGCCGCATAGATTTTGGTCGGTTTGGCGAAGTCATAGCCTTGACCTGGTTTAATGCTGACGAGTGCGGCTGCGGCTCCCCGAAGCCAGGCCGCAGCCTGCCGGGGCGGAACGACTCCGCCGAAAACCACGCTCCCGGGTGCCACCTCGGCCGCCAGCGCCCGGAGGGCCGGCTCATCCGTGCCCTGCCCGAAAAAGCGGATCTCCGCGTCCGGATATTTCAGCTGCACGGTCGGCAGTGCGCGGACAAAAACATCGGCTCCCTGCCATTCCGAAATGGTTCCGGTATAGGCGAAATACGCCCGCTCACTGGCCGCAGCCTCGCCCTGGGGGTTGAAGACGGAGGTGTCGACCCCGTTAGCCACCACCCGGAGCCGCTCCGCCGGCACGTCGAACTTCGCGACTTGCTCGGCGACGGCATCAGAAATTGCGATGAC
The DNA here is from genome assembly GCF_029504395.1 of Arthrobacter sp. ES3-54. GTDB lineage: Bacteria > Actinomycetota > Actinomycetes > Actinomycetales > Micrococcaceae > Arthrobacter. The sequence continues at coordinate 306,450 of NZ_JAQFIF010000001.1, read as the reverse complement.
GCAGGCGGCACGTCGCAGCACGAAGCCTTCGACGCGGCGCATCATGCCGACGACGACGGCGGGCACGTCCGTTGCGGACAGCGCTTCACTCCACACGTCCGCGGCGTAGTACACGAACGGCCGGCGACGCAGCCAGCTGCTGAGGGCCACCACCAGCCCGGTGGTGGGCGGCGGCTCGGAGACGACAACGTCCGCGCCCTGTACCAGCAGGCGGAAGAAGGCCGGTATGTCGAAGCTCAGGTACTGGACATAGCCACGGACGTTGCCGCCCGGGTCCCGCAATACGGGCCAGCGGCTGATTCCGAACGGGACGCTGCCGGCGGAGGCTCCGCCGGGGGCGCGGGTCGTCACGACCTGCACGTCCGCCCCTGCGGCCACCAGACCGTCTACCAGCGCCTGGAGACGAAAGGCAGCGGCTCCCACTTCAGGCGTGAAAAGCCGGGTAGCGACCGCGACCCTCAACCGGTGACGGGCCGTCACGAGGCGGCGACTTTGACCATCTGCCCGGTACGCGCGGACTCCAGCACGGCCTCGGCGACGGCAAGCGTGTCCAGGCCTTCGCGCATGGTCACGACGTCGTTGCGCAGCCCCAGGACGGCGTCGCGGAAGGCCTCGTGCTCGGTGCGCAGCGGTTCTGGCTTAGCGATTGCAAGCCGGGTCATGTTGCCCTCGGATACGCCCCGGAAAGCTGCCATGGACTCCCACTCCGTGGCCACGGTGCCGTTTTCGAAGAACGTCAGGTCCGCCGTGACCGTGTCGGCCACGAAGGCGCCCTTTTCCCCGGTGACGATTGTCAGGCGCTCTTTCATGGGGGAGAGCCAGTTCACCAGGTGGTTGGTGATGACGCCGTTTTCCAACTGCCCGGTCGCCGCCACCATGTCTTCATGCGGACGGCCGCTGCGGGTGGTGACGTGGGCGAAGATTGACTCGAAGCGACTCTGGGCGAGCCAGGCGGTCAAGTCGATATCGTGCGTGCCCAGGTCCTTCACGACCCCGACGTCGGCGATGCGCGAGGGGAAGGGACCCTGCCGGCGGGTGGCGATCTGGTAAACCTCGCCAAGTTCGCCCGCTTCAATCCTCTTCCGCAGCGACTGCAGCGCAGGATTGAAGCGCTCGATGTGACCCACGGCGCCTACGAGGTTCTTGGCCTCGAAAGCATCCACGAGGCGTTGGCCTGCCGCGGCGCTTTCGGCGATCGGCTTCTCCACGAGGGTGTGGACGCCGGCTTCGGCCAGGGCCAGCCCGACTTCCTCATGCATCCCCGTGGGGACGGCGACGACCGCCATGTCCAGGCCTTCGGCAATGAGTTCCGCCACCGAGGACAACACCGTCAGGCCACCGGCCACGCCGTGCGGATCGCCGTAGGCGTCCGCCACAGCGACCAGATCGACGCCGGGCAACTCGCGAAGGACCCGGGCATGGTGCCGGCCCATCATCCCCAGCCCGATCAGGCCTACGCGCAGATTCGCCATCTCAGGCACCGGCCTTGGCCACGGCGTTAACAGCGGCGACGATCCGCTCGAGGTCGTCCTGGCTCAGGGACGGGTGAACCGGCAGGGAGAGCACTTCCTTGGCGGCCGTCTCCGTGTTGGGCAGGTCTTCGGTCCGGTTGAAGGACGGAAGCCGGTGGTTCGGGACCGGGTAGTACACGCCGGTTCCGATGTTGTACTCGTCCCGCAGCGCCTTGGCCAGCCCGTCGCGGTCCTCGGTAACCCGGATTGTGTACTGGTGGTAGACGTGGCCCGCCCCCGCCTTGACCGCCGGGGTCCCGACGTTCTCCAGGTTGGCGTCCAGGAATGCGGCGTTCTGCTGCCGCTGCGCGGTCCAGCCGAGCACCTTGGTGAGCTGGACACGGCCGATGGCGGCGTGCAGGTCGGTCATGCGGGCGTTGAAACCGACGATCTCGTTCTCGTACTGCTTCTCCATGCCCTGGTTGCGCAGCAGCCGAAGCCTGTGCTCGACGGCGGCGTCCGACGTCGTGACCATGCCGCCCTCACCGGAGGTCATGTTCTTGGTCGGGTACAGGCTGAACATGGCGAAGGTGCCGAAGCTGCCCACCTTCTTCCCGTTGAAGCTTGCTCCATGCGCCTGGGCCGCGTCCTCGTAAAGGTCGAGGCCCCGCTCCGCGGCAAGCCTGCCGAGGCCCTCGACGTCGAAGGGGTGGCCGTACAGGTGGACCGGCATGATGCCCTTGGTCTTGTCCGTGATCAGCGAAGCGACGTGGTCTGTGTCCAGGGTGTAGTGGTCCAGCTCGATGTCAGCGAAGACCGGCGTCGCACCGGTCAGTGCCACCGCGTTGCCGGTGGCGGCAAAGGTGAAGGACGGCACGATAACTTCGTCGCCAGGGCCGACGCCGGCGGCGAGCAGACCGAGGTGGAGGCCGGAGGTGCCGGAGTTTACGGCGACGGCTGCGCGGCCGTCGACGAGCACCGAAGAGAACTCGGTTTCAAACTCCGCTACCTGCTTGCCTTGGGCCAGCATTCCGGAGGCGAGTACGGCATCTACGGCCGCCCGCTCGTCATCGCCGATGATCGGCTTTGCTGCGGGGATAAAGTCCAGGCTCATGCGTTGTCCTCTGCCTCTTTCAGGAAATTTTCTTCTTCAACATATTTGGCGCCAGTCTCGGGGCACACCCAGAACCCGTCCGCCTCACGCAGCGGGAAGCCGGCCTTTCCGACCCAACCGAGCCGTTTGGCCGGCACGCCGGCCATCAAGGCGAAGGCGGGTACGTCCTTCGTGACGACGGCGCCCGCGGCGATCGTCGCCCAGCGTCCGATCGTCACCGGCGCCACGCAGACGGCTCGGGCGCCGATGGACGCCCCATCCTCGATTGTGACGCCCACCGGGGTCCAGTCGTGCGCGCTCTTCAACGATCCGTCGGGACTGACGGAGCGGGGGTAGGTGTCGTTCGTGAGGACCACTGCGGGTCCGATGAAGACGCCGTTTCCCAGCTTGGCGGGCTCGTAGACCAGAGCGTAGTTCTGGATCTTGGTGTTGTCGCCGATCTGGACACCGGTGCCTACGTAGGCGCCGCGGCCGACGATGCAGTTTTCTCCCAGGGTGGCGTCCTCGCGCACCTGGGCCAGGTGCCAGATCTTGGTACCGGCTCCCAGCACGGCGCGGTCCGAAACATCAGCGCTCGGGGCAATGTTGTTCATCGTGGATCTCCTGTCAAAGGGAAAAAGCGATCGGCGAATCTACCGGGGTCATGCCTTGCCGATGACACGGTACTGGACGCCGTCCCACGCCTCGGGGCTGCTTACCCTCCGGCCGTCGATGAACACCCGGACGCCCGGAAGGTCCTGCGGCCCCAGCGTGCGGTACTCGGCGTGGTCTGCCTGGACCACGGCCGCGTCCGCCGGCTCCCCCAGGTGGTAGGGCTGGAAGCCCAGCTTCTGGAGTTCCTCGTCGGTGTACAGCGGGTCGTGGACCAGCGCGGTGGCGCCGCGCAGTTCGAGTGCCTTGACGGCGTCGAACACACCGGAAAACGCAGTCTCCTTGACGCCGCCGCGGTACGCAGCGCCGAGTACCACCACGCGGGCGTCGGTCAGGTCGCCATAGGCTCCCTCGAGCAGCCCGATGGTGTAGGCCGGCATGTCGGCGTTGGCCGCGCGGGCTGCGCGCACCACCGTGGCCTCGGGATCGTTCCAGAGGTACAGGCGCGGGTACACGGGGATGCAGTGTCCGCCGACGGCGATTCCCGGTGTGTGGATGTGGCTGTAGGGCTGGGAGTTGGCGGCCTCGATGACCTGGTAGATGTCGATCCCGGCCGTGGCGGCGTAGCGGGCAAACTGGTTGGCGAGGCCGATGTTGACGTCGCGGTAGGTGGTTTCCGCCAGTTTCGCCATCTCCGACGCCTCGGCGGACCCCAGATCCCAGACGCCATTCGGACGCACCAGGTCCGTCCGTTCGTCGAAGTCCAGCACGGCCTGATAAAACTCGACGGCTTTGGCTGCCCCTTCTTCCGACAGGCCGCCCACCAGCTTGGGGTACTTGCGCAGGTCCTCGAACACCCGGCCGGTGAGCACGCGCTCCGGGGAGAAGACCAGGTGGAAGTCCTGCCCCTCGACCAGGCCCGAGGCCGATTCCAGGGCCGGCTTCCACCGGGTCCGGGTGGTGCCGACCGGAAGGGTGGTTTCGTAGGACACCAAGGTGCCAGGTGTCAGGTGCTTCGCCAGTTCGGCGGTCGCCGCATCCATCCAGCCGAAGTCGGGATTCGCGTCCGCGTCGACGAACAGCGGCACAACGAGGACTACAACGTCCGCGTCGGGGACGGCATCCGCGTAGTCGGTCGTTGCCCGGAGCTTCCCTGCCGGCACCAGCGCGGACAGTTGTTCCTGCAGCCGGGCTTCGCCAGGAAATGGCTCCGTTCCGGCGTTGATGAGGTCGACAACCTGCCGGTTGACGTCGACGCCGACGACCTCATGACCCTTGGATGCAAACTGGACGGCCAAGGGCAGGCCGATCTTACCCAACGCAATTACAGCAATCTTCACGATTCTCGTGCCTTTTCTCTCATGCCTGATGGCAGGGCCGAAGGACCTGCCTCCACACTAGCGGCTGCCGCGCCGCGACGGCGGCAGCGGGGTCTGCCGACTAGCTGCGGAGCCTGCTCACCGCATCGCTGATCGGCCCATCGAACAATACATTTCCGTGCTCCAGCAGGACCCCGCGGGCACAGATCCGGGAGACCAGGTCCAGGTCGTGGCTAACGACGACGAGCGTCTTGCCCTTTTCTGCCAGTTCCTGGATCTTGGCTATGCACTTGCGCTGGAACGGTTCATCTCCGACGGCCAGGATTTCGTCGATCAGGAAGACCTCGGGGTCGGTGTGAACTGCTACGGAGAAAGCCAGGCGCAGGTACATGCCGGATGAATAGAACTTGACCTCCGTGTCGATGAATTCGCCAATCTCGGAGAATTCGACGATTGCGTCGAACCGCTCGTTGATCTGCTTCTCGGTCATCCCCAGGATCGCCCCGTTGAGGTACACGTTGTCGCGGCCGGACAGGTCGGGATGAAAGCCCGCTCCGACCTCGATCAGGCCAGCCACCCGGCCGCGCGTGTACACGCTGCCGGAATCCGGGAGCATGACGCCGGAGATGTGCTTCAACAGGGTGGATTTGCCGGACCCGTTGAGGCCCAGCAGGGCCACGGTCTCCCCCGTCTCCACCATCAGGGAGACGTCTTTCAGGGCGTGGAACTTCTTGGAAAGGTCGCCCTTGCGGCCCTTGACCAGCCACACAACCGCCTCCTTGATGGAACGGGTGTGGCGGAGCACGAACTCCTTGCTGATATTGGAAACTTCGATCGCGTTTGCCATTTACAGCTCCTGAGCGAAGCGGCCCTCAAGCCGCCGGAAAGTTAGCTGTCCCAGTGCCAGGACCACGAGCGAAATGGCGAGGCCGACCGGCAGCCACAGGCTGAACAGGTTCGGCGGCATCGCAGCAGAGCCGTCCGTTGTGGGGTACCAGAAAGCGTAATGGAACAACTCGACGCCCACCGTGATGGGGTTGGCCTGATAGAGGGTGAAGAATGCCGGGCCCAGCTTTGACTCCACCATCGTCCACGAGTACATGACCGGCGATGCCCAGGTCGCCACCATCAGCAACATGTCAACGAGGTTCTCCGAATCACGGAAATATACGTTGGCGGCGCCGAAAAGCAGCCCGAGCCCGGTGGCGAGGAAGCCCACAATGGCGAATCCGCCCACCGCGGCCAGCAGTTGGAACGCGTCCGGGTGCCACCCGGCCAAGACGCAACCGATCACGAGGACAACGAGCTGGGGGAAGAAATGCACAGCGGAGACCCAGACCGACGCCACCGGAAACAGTTCCCGGGGAAGATAGATCTTCTTGATCAGGTTGCCGTTATTCACGATCGATCGTGCGGCGTTCCCGAGGGCTTCGGAGAAGAAGTTGATCAGCACGATTCCGGAGAAGAGATACACGGCATAGTTCGAGAGGCCGTCCGGGTTACGTGCACTCTTTTCGAGGCCCAGGAAGACGCCCAGGGCCACGTAGAACACGACAAACTGCACACCGGGCTTCACATAGGACCAGAGGAGGCCCAGGACGGAGCCGCGGTAGCGGACTTTCAGTTCCTTGCGAACCAGGAGCTTAAGCAAAAAACTGGACTGGCGAAGATCCCGAAATCCACCGCCGAGACCCGGGCGGGTCAATTCCCCGGAAATCGTGGTTGTCACGCTATTTCACTTCACTCTGAGTGTGCTCTTCGAAGATTTTCTTCCAGGAATCCAAAGATGTGAGCTCCGGCATCGCTGCCCTGTATTGCTTGCTGAGCGCGTGCCAGTCCTTGAGCAGGGCGGCGTGCAGGCGAGTGCTCTCGGTGAGCATTTCCCGCACGCGCTTGGGGTCCCGCTTGTACCAGGAGGCGCCCGTGCCTTCGGCATTGGAGACGATGGCGCTGTCGAACTGCGCGATCCGCCACCAACGGTTGTCCTGATGCGCAATGCTGGTTTGCGGACGTTCCGCGCTTGTGTGGCCCACGGGGCGGAAAAGCTGCCGTGCGACAGTCTTAGCCGCCCAAGGCAGAAGAGTGATCTTGGACGGCTGCGACACACCGTGCCCACGGCGCGGCGGCTTGTCCATCTTGGGTGTCGGGAACTCGTCCGGATTCGCGCGGAAAATCGAGTCGGAGTAGCCGGCCATCATCTTCCGGATTTCGGGCAGCTTCGACGGAAGCAGTTCCGGCAGGCCGGACGGCCCCTTGAGCACATCTTCGAGCGCCCAGCCGCGGCCGTGCGCGGTCGCGTACTGCATTGACACGAGGTGCTTGATGTCCGCGTACTGTGATTCGCGCACAACGCGGCCGCCGTATTCGTAGGGGCTGTGGAGCAGTGCCGTCACGATCCGGTTGCGCGCGTGGAAGTAAGCCTGCCAGCCGACGAGGTCATCCTTGTCGATCCAGGACACGTGCCACACGGCCGAACCAGGCAGGGAGACTGTCGGGATGCCGTGCGCCTTAGCGCGGAGTCCGTATTCCGAATCGTCCCACTTAATGAAGAGGGGCAGCGAGAGGCCGATTTCCCGAATCGCCGAAGTGGGAATCAGGCACATCCACCAGCCGTTGTAGTCCACGTCGCAGCGGCGGTGCAGCCAGGAGGTCTGGCGCAGGTTCGAGGACAGGAAATCATGTCCGAGGACCATGTCCTCGCTCGGCAAGGACGGCTGGAAGCGGTAGGGGTTGACTACCTCACCGAACGTGTGGAGGACGGTCCGATTGTAGAGGTCGAACATGTGGCCGCCGACGATCGTCGGCGTTTTGCAGCGGTCAGCGAAGGTGAGCAGGCGGATGATGCTTTCAGGCTCAACCACGATGTCGTCGTCCATCAGCAGGACGTAGTCACTGCCGTTTTCGACGGCTTCGAACATGCCCCGGGCAAAGCCGCCGGATCCGCCGAGGTTCGACTGGTTGATGATCCTCAGCTTGCCGCCAAGCGAAGCCCGGACGTCGGCGAAGCCCTCTGCGTCCTCGACCTTTTGTGTGCCCTGGTCGACCAGCAGGATCTCCCGGACATGCCTCAGGGCATCCGGGTTCTCCGCCAGAAGCCGGAGATTATTGAGGCAGAAGTCCGTCTTGTTCAGTGTCGTGATCTGCAAGGTGACCGAACCGGGCGTCTTGTCAGTCGCGACGCCCTGCCACTCGGCGTCGACCATCACCAGCGGCTCGGAGCCGGCCACAAGGTCGAACCAGTACCAGCCGCCGTCGCCGAAGGGCGCCAGGGACAGCTCGAAGGTGTTTTCCGCCGTACCCTCCACACGCCGCGTGTCGACGCGCTGCAGGGACCCGCGGGCGTTCGACTTATAGACGATGACGGATCCTGCGCCCTCGGTGCGCACCTGAAGCCGGACGGAATCTACAGTCGTCCAGCGGCGCCAGTAACTGGCCGGGAAGGCGTTGAAATAGCTGCCGAAGGAAACGCGTTCGCCGGACCTGACCTTGGTGGAGCTCCGCGACAGGAAGTCCTCGACGTGGGCTTCCTTGGCGGCGCTGCTAAACGTCTGCGGCTTGGTCTTTTTTCCTCCGCGGTCACCGACCGTGGGGAGCTGGATGCCGGTTGCGGTGCCCATGTCCATGTACAGGGGAACCGTGTCCATCTGGCTGGCATTGGGCAGGATGACCCGTTGCAGGGTGTCCCACTGCTGGGCGGACTCTACCTGGGTATCGGTTGCGGCGCTCATGCGTCCACTCCCCCGCTTTCAATCTTGGCGCCGCCTTCGAAGTGCGGGCGGATCTTGTTGTCGAACATGGTCAGGGCCGAGCCGATCGCCATGTGCATGTCCAGGTACTTGTAGGTACCGAGACGGCCGCCGAAGAGGACATCCTGCTCGGCCGCCGCCAGGTCGCGGTATTTGAGGAGCCGATCGCGGTCCGTGGGTGTGTTGATCGGGTAGTAGGGTTCGTCACCCTTCTCCGCGGCGCGGGAGAACTCGCGCATGATGACGGTCTTCTCCGTCTGGTAGTCGCGCTCCGGGTGGAAGTGGCGCGGCTCGATAATGCGGGTGTACGCGACGTCTTCGTCGTTGTAGTTCACCACCGACGTGCCCTGGAAGTCCCCGACGTCGATCACCTCTTCTTCGAAGTCGATGGTGCGCCAGGACAGATCGCCTTCGGTGTAGTCGAAGTAGCGGTCGACGGGTCCGGTGTACACGACCGGGATGTTGCCGACTACCTTGCCCTTGCTGTACTCGTGCGACTCATCGAAGAAGTCCGTGTTGAGCCGGACCTCGATGTTGGGGTGCTCGGCCATCTTTTCGATCCACGCGGTGTAGCCGTTGGTCGGAAGGCCCTCGTACTTGTCGTTGAAGTACCGGTTGTCGTAGTTGTAGCGCACCGGAAGGCGGGAGATGATGCTCGCGGGCAGGTCCTTCGGATCCGTCTGCCACTGCTTGCCGGTGTAGTGCTTGATGAACGCCTCGTAGAGCGGGCGGCCGATCAGCTGGATGCCCTTGTCGTTCAGGTTCTGCGGATCGGTGCCGGCCAGTTCGCCGGACTGGTCCTTGATCAGTTCCTGTGCCTGCCCGGGGGTGAGGTTGGCCCGGAAGAATTGGTTGATTGTGGCCAGGTTGATGGGCAGGGAGTAGACCTCGCCCTTGTGGACGCCGTAGACCTTGTGGACGTAGTTCGTGAACGTCGTGAAGCGGTTCACGTACTCCCACACGCGGTCGTTTGACGTGTGGAAGAGGTGGGCACCGTAGCGGTGCACCTCAATGCCGGTCTGCTCTTCCTTTTCGCTGTAGGCGTTGCCGCCAATGTGGTGCCGGCGGTCGATGACGACTACCTTCAAGCCCAGCTCAGTGGCGGCCTGTTCTGCGATTGTCAGGCCGAAAAAGCCCGACCCTACGATGACGAGGTCAGCGGTCACAAACTCTCCTGGTTCGAATGCGGGCAGCGCAATGTTGTGCATTGTCTGCTGGTCTAGCCTACCTGAGACGCGGCTGGTATCAGCGAATCGCGGGTAGCCCCACCGTCCGACGCCGCCCCCGCCACCGGCCCGGGAGCTCCCCATGGCGGGGGTTGCCACCCCGCTCCGAAGCGTTTTCCACATGGCCCAATTTCCCGGGCGCAGCCGGGCCGATGCGCCCCTAACGTGGAACCGGGCCGCCACGCAGGAAAGGATGCCCCGGATGATTTTCCACTGCACTTTAGTACCCAGCACTCTGGTACCCGGCACCCTCATGCAGAGCGCCCCAGCATCAGGTTCGACGCCGGACGGGCAGCTCATTGAGCTCTCCTTCGAGGTCCCGGAACCGTGCCGGGGTGCGGACTTGGAGGCCGCCATCGCCCGGCGCTACGGGACCGGAGGGCTGTCCGTCCGGGGAGTGCCGCTCGCCGCCATGACCGTGGGCGAGCCTCCCCTGGTCCAAGGTGCCGTATTGGTTGAAAGCGCCGTACTGGTTGAAAGCGCCGGGCTGGTCGAAAGAGCAGGGCTGGTTGAAAGAGCCGTGTCGGCTAATAGGTCGGGAACAGCATCCCGCCCCGGTCCCGGCCAGCCGGAAACTCCGACGTTGCTGCTCGCCGTGGACAGCGGTCCCGGCGCGGGTACGCTTGTCGCGCTGCGGAGGGGGCAGTTCCGGATCGGCCGCAGCGGTACCGAGATCGTGATCCCGGATGCCGCCCTGTCGCGGGAGCACGCGCGCCTGGACGTCTCGGACTCGGACGTCACCATCGTGGACCTCGGCAGTGCGAACGGAACCAGCGTCGACGGCCGGAAAGTGCGAATGGTCCCGGTGACCACGGCGTCCTCGATCCGGTGCGGAGACTCCACCATCTCGCTACGGCTCGGGCCGGTGCCCAACGGTGCTGCGGACTCGGTGACGGCGCTTGCAGGCTCCAGCGTTGCCGCACCGCTGGTCGTCCGGGGCAACGCCGCCTCCAGCCACCGGGCCGCCGTGGCACTGGCCGCGGTGCTGCCGCTCCTGGCCGGTGTCGGCCTGGCGCTTCTCACCGGAATGTGGATGTTCCTGGCCTTCACGGCAGTCTCTGGCGTCTCCGTCCTCGTCCCGTATCTGGCGGGCCGCCGGCAGCGCCGCGAGCTCAACGCCGCAGTGGCGGAGGCCGCCTGGCAGGACAGGGAACGACGCCGGCAGGCGGCCCCTTCCGCGGCGGACCTGGCCATCGGTTGTGCGGCCGGGGCGCCCCCGGCGGCCCGTGCAGCCCACGGGGAGTCACCGGAGATCTGCCTGCGGCTCGGGCTGGCGGATCAGAGGGCAAATATCCGGCTGGAACCACCCGACTCCGGCTTCCGGCCACCGCCGCTCGGCCAAGTCCCCCTGACCTTGGACCCGGCACCGACGGTGGTGACCATCCACGGCCCTGCGCCGGCCGTGGCCGGGCTGGTGCGCTCGTTCATCCTGCAGCTGGCGTCCTATCCCCTCGGCGGCAGCACCCGTCTGCTGCTGCATGGCCCGGCGGACACGGTCCCGTTCTCAGCGCGCTTCCTGCCCGGGGTCACAATGTCCGCAAATAACACCACCACCGAGGCCCTGTTGGCTGCCGGTCCCTGCAGTTCCGGCGATCCTGGTAATTCCGGCGGTCCGGGCGATCCGGGCGGGTTGACGGGCGGTCCGCGCGGGTTGACGGGCAGTCCGCGCGGTCCGGGCGGCCCGAGGGAGGGATTCGATCGCGGAGTCCTTATCCTTTGGAGCACTCCCGGGCAGTCAGCGGCCGCGCCCGGGCCGGACACCGCCGGTGCAGGGCCGGCGTTCCGGTCCCTGGCCACGGCACACGGGTGGAGGGTGATCGACTGCACGCCGGCACAGGGTCCCGCAGACCACCCCCGCATTGTCCTCGGCCGGCGCAGCACCCTCATCACCGCCGGGGCCCCGCCGATGGACTTCGTCCCGGATCTGGTCCCGGAGGTGGTCTTTGACCGCTTTTGCCGGGGCTTCATTGCCGCACGGCCCATTGCGGCGACTCCCCCGCCGGCCATCCCCCAGCACTGCAGCCTGGCCGACGTCCTTCCCCTCGCGGCGCCGGACATCTCCCGGCGCTGGTCCCGGACCAGCGCGGAAGCCGGACTGGGTGCGCCAGTCGGCGCGGGGAGCCTGGGGACTCTGAGAATCGATCTGAAGGCGGACGGTCCGCACTTCCTGGTCGCAGGGACCACCGGTTCCGGGAAGTCGGAGCTTTTGCGGACTCTTGCCGCCGGCCTCGCGGCCAGCCATCCGCCGGACCGGGTCACCCTGCTCTTCATAGACTTCAAGGGCGGCTCGGGCCTGGGCCCGCTGACCGGACTCCCGCACTGCGTCGGCATGCTCACGGATTTGGGCGCCGCGCAGGTAGAGCGCACGCTCGTTTCCTTGCGTGCCGAGGTCCGGCGGAGGGAGGAACTGCTCGCCCAAGTGGATGCCCCTGATCTCGCGGCCTACGAGTCATCGGCGATTGCCGGACCGCCGGTCCCCTATCTGGTCATCGTCGTTGACGAGTTCAGGATCCTGGTGGACGAAGTGCCCGGCGCACTCTCCGAACTCATGAGGATTGCCGCCATCGGCCGGTCACTGGGGATCCATCTCATCATGGCCACGCAGCGCCCGCAGGGAGCCCTGAACGCCGATATCAGGGCCAACGTCACCACCTGCATCGCCCTCCGCGTCCAGTCCGGCCCCGAATCGTTCGACATCATGGACTCCGGGCTCGCGGCCGCCATCCCCATCGAACGTCCGGGGCGGGCGTTCCTGATCCGCGGCGCCCAGGCCCCGGAAGAGTTCCAGACGGCCGTCCTGACACCCCGGGCCCCAGCGCGGACAGATGGAGCGGTCACAGTGCGCACCGTCACGGACTTTCTGACGCGGGCACCGGCAGTACCCGGGACCGACGGCTCCCCCAACGGGGGAGCTCACGACCGCGGCGCCGCCCTGACTCCGGCGCAGGGGGCGGCCCTGCTCATCGACGCCACTGTGGGCCTGTGGCAGGAGCGCGGTGGGCGGCCGCCCCGCCGGCCGGTGGCAGATCCCCTGCCGGCGTTGCTGCCCCATCCGGGTTCCGGGCGAGCGGACCGGGACACGGTCAGGCTGGGCCGGGTGGATCTGCCGGAACTCCAACGCGTCTCGGAGCTGGGCTGGAGTCCCGCCCGGCACGGGCATCTGGGCCTCGTCGGCGCCGAGGCGGGCGCCGGCGATGCCGTCTTAGTGCTGGCTGTCGAGCAGCTCCTGACCGGCACGGTGGAGTCACACCTGTACTTACTCGACGCCGCCGGTGTGTTCAGCGCCGTCGCTGCGGCGCCCCGCGTCGGCACGGTGGCGGGCCTGGATGAAGTGCGCCGGGCCGCCAGGGTGCTGCGCCGGATCGCCGAAGAAGCCACGTCGCGGCTGAGCGGGCCCGCGGCCGGGCCGCGGCCCCGGCTGGTCCTGGTGCTCAGCGGCTGGGGTGCCTGGGTTTCGGCATTCCGTTCCGGGCCGCTGGCGTGGGCTGAAGACCTCGTCCATGACATTGTGCGGGACGGTTCCCGGGCAGGGATTACCGTCATCGTCTCTGGCGAACGTGAGCTTATGACCGCGAGGTTTTTCGCCGGCCTGCCCAACCGGATCTTCTTTCCAGCAGGGTCTACCGACGAGGGCCGGCTGGCGTGGCCGCGGCTTCCGGCGTTGGAGCCGGTCGCCGGCCGCGTGGCCGTGTTCGGTGCCTTGGTGCCCGCTCCCTCGGCGACCGGGCACGCGGCCCAGCTGTTCGAACCGCCGGCCGAGGGCGGGCGGTATCCCGCTGGCGAAGCCGTCTCGGTGAGGCCCTTTAGGGTGGAAGCGCTGCCTGTACTGGTGACCGTGGACCAGGTGCTGGCCCAATGCTGCAACCCCGGCCCGGGTCGGAGGATTCCGCCGCCCGGTCCCTTGCCGGGAGCCATGCCGGCCGGCGCGCACATCTCGGTCCCGGCGCCCGCCCTGCTTCTCGGGGTCGGCGGAGACGAACTCCGGCCGCACGGGATTCGGTTTCCGGCCGGCGGCGTCCTCGCGGTCCTCGGCGGCCCCGGTTCCGGAAAGAGCACGCTGCTGGCTGCGCTCCCGGGACTGAACCCAACCTTTGCCTGGCTCTCGCCGCGGCCGGGAACCGATCCCGGTCCGTACTGGTCCGGGCTCCACGCCAGCGCGCTCGCGGGCACCCTCGACCGGACAGCGATAGCGCTCGCAGACGACGCTGACCTGCTCGCACCCGAAGCCAACAGTGCCCTGGCGGCCCTGCACAGTCTTGGCTGGAGGGTGATCCTCACCGCGGGATTTGGCCCGGCCTTTGGGCTACGAGTGGATCTGGCTGCCATCGCGCGCAGCCAAGGGCGGGCGGTCCTGATTTGCCCGCGGGGGCTCATGGAAGGCGAGCCGTTCGGTGTCCGGTTCGAAGCGGAACACAGTCCTCCGCCGGGGCGCGCCGTCGTCATCTCGGAAGGCCGTGCGACGCCGGTCCAGCTGGCTACGCCCTGCTCTTCTGTTCAACTTGGCCCTCCCTCCCAGCTCGCTCCGGTCCGGACTGCCGGCGGGCGGGTCCGGAACTCCCACGCGCAGCACGCCGCTCGGGACGGCCCTTTACAGGGCGGGCGGGGCTCCGGCCGCCCGTGAGGCAAACGCTATGACCCGCTTGTCGAACAGGAGCACGATGGCCGTCACGGCGGGGATCAGCATGGCCAGTCCGGCCACCGGATAGCCACCGGTCAGGGTCGGGAAGCCAATGGTCAGCACGAAGAGCTGGGCCACCAAGGCACCGGCCCGCGGCCAACGGAACCCTCGGAGCAGGAAGCGTGCCACGGCAAAGAGCCATGCGGAGAACGCCAGCAGCAGGCAAAGCGTGAAGACGGCGCCCCAGAAGGAGAGCACCGGCGCTCCTGTCAGGAGCTGCGTCCCGTACCAGCCGGCAGCCACGAGCAGCGCTGCGGCCTCCAGCGCGACCACGACGGCGATGACAATAATTCCCTTTGGCCTCACAGGATTTCCGGCCGCGGCTCCGTCCGGATTCCGGAGCGAGTTTTCGCCGGGATGCCCGCCGTCATTCCCGCGGGGATTTTCAGCGGGGTTTTCACTGGGGTTTTCAGGGTTCACAGGGGGCCTTGACACACTGGCACACTACCGGACATAGTCGTCTAGATGTGAGGACGCCGCCACTGAATGTGACGCATCGCTCACGGTCTCGAGGCATCTCGCCCTCTATTACCCCTTGTTTACACAGCGTTAACATGACACGCTTAATCAAGATGACCGAGGGGGCCCCAATGGGCCCTTTTCTTATGAAGCCTCTAGTGAATAAATTCACAAAGGCATTTAAACGAGTTCCCATGAATGGAGTGACTGATCAGCATGGATTGGCGTAACCGCGCAGCCTGCCTTGACAAGGACCCGGAGCTGTTCTTCCCCGTTGGAAACACGGGCCCTGCCCTCCTGCAGATCGAGGAAGCGAAAAGTGTTTGCCGCCGCTGCCCCGTTGTGGACACCTGCCTGCAATGGGCTTTGGAGTCCGGCCAGGACGCCGGAGTGTGGGGCGGTATGAGCGAGGACGAGCGCCGCGCCCTGAAGCGCCGCGCTGCACGGGCACGCCGCGCTTCCTGATTCTACTGCCAACGCACTGGCAGCTACAGTGCCGGCAGCCACCGCACGAACCTGCAGCAATGGCCGAGGACCCACGGGTCCGCGGCCATTGCCGTTTAAGCCGCCGGGCGCATCGTCACCGTGTCGAGAGGCTCAGGACAATCTGGACGGCGGTTCCCCCGCCGTCCCTGGCCTGCCAGTGGATGGTGCCGCCAAGTTCACTCATGACCAGTGTGCGGACAATCTGCAGGCCGAGGCCCTCGACATACGGCGTGTCCGGCAACCCGACGCCGTCGTCCTCCACCGTCACGGTGAGCAGTTCATCCCCGTCCTCGGTCTCCGAGCGGTCGGCGAGCAGCCAGACAGTACCGGTCCGCCCCTCCAACCCGTGCTCGACGGCGTTCGTGACCAGTTCGTTGATGACCAGGGCCAGCGGGGTGGCGAAGTCGCTCGGCAGATCCCCGAAGAGGCCCGACCGCTGGGTCTTGACCTGCTGCGAGGGCGACGCGACCTCGGCCGAAAGGCGGAACTGGCGGCCGATGAGTTCGTCAAAATCAACGCTCTGGGTCAGGCCCTGCGAGAGTGTCTCATGCACCAGGGCAATGGTCGCCACCCGCCGCATGGCCTGCTCGAGCCCCTGCTTGGCCTCGTCGCTGACCATGCGCCGCGACTGCATCCGCAATAGGGCCGCGACGGTCTGCAGGTTGTTCTTCACGCGGTGATGGATCTCGCGGATGGTGGCGTCCTTCGTGACCAGCTCCATCTCCCGGCGACGCAGCTCCGAGACGTCCCGGCACAGGACCAGGGCACCGAACCGCTGCTGCTCGTCGCGCAGCGGGATCGCACGCAGCGAAAGACTGACACCGCGTGACTCAATTTCACTGCGCCACGGCATGCGGCCCGTGACCACCAGCGGCAGTGTTTCATCGACCATGCGCCGGTCCCGCAAAAGTCCCGCCGTCACCTCGGCGAGGGACCGGCCCTCGAGGGACTCGCCGTCGCCGAGGCGGCGGAATGCTGAGACCCCGTTGGGGCTGGCGTACTGCACGATCCCCTCGGCGTCGAGCCTGATCAGGCCGTCACCCACACGCGGAGCGCCGCGGCGCGAACCTGTGGGCGACGCGAAGTCCGGCCACAGCCCCAGGGTTCCCATGCGCAGCAGATCGTAGGCGCATTGCCGGTAGGTGAGCTCGAGCCGGGAGGGCATCCTTGAACTGGAAAGGTCCATGTGGGACGTCACGATCGCCAGGGTGCGGCCGTTGCGGACCATCGGGACTGCCTCGACCCGCAGCGCCATATCGCTGCTCCAGTTGGTCTCGTTGGAGCGCTCGATCGCGCGGCTCTCCCACGCCTTGTCGACCAGCGGCTGCAGGTCCGACCTGATCCCCTCCCCCACGAAGTCGGCATGGAACACCGTGTGCGTGGTGGAGGGGCGGACGTGGGCGAGTGCCACGTAGCCGAACTCAGGATGCGGAAACCACAGAGCGAGGTCGGCGAACGCGAGGTCGGCGACCATCTGCCAGTCGCCGACCAGGAGGTGCAGCCATTCGGCGTCCCCCGGGCCAAAATCAGCATGTTCCCTGATTGGGTCCGTAAAGATTGCCACAGCACCTCCATTTGCGACACCAGGGACGGCAGCCCCTTAGCGTCGGACGATTGACCTCAAGAGCCTCAATGCTACCGACAGTGAGGCCATGTCATCGGCCTCGAGCGCATTGACCTCGTCAAACATGGACTTCGCGCGGCCCAGCTGCTCCGCGTTCTGGCCCTCCCAGGCCACCAGCCGCTCTTCAGCCGAAGTCCCGGCCGGAGTGCTCTCCAGCACCGCCGTCGTCATGTCCGAGACGGTGGAGTAGAGGTCGTCGCGCAGTGCTGCACGGGCCAGTGCCTGCCAGCGGTCCGCCCTCGGCAGCTTGGTGATGCGTTCGAGGAGGGAATCTGCATGGAAGCGGTTGAAGACCGTGTAGTAGACGTGGGCAATATCGGCTACGGACTCCTTGCTGCCATGGACGATCTTGGCGATATCCAGGAGCACGAAGCTCTCGAACAGTTCCGCCCAGCGGTGTGCCAGGTCTTCCGGAAGGTCCCAGCTGCGCGCCTTCTCCAGCCATTCGGCCACGCGGGCGCGGTCGTCGCCCCGGAGGTAGTCCAGCAGCCGGGCCCGCATGGGATCCATGAGCGGCTTGAATTCGGCCACGATCTCGGCGATGGGACGGGACGCGGAGCCCTGGCCGAGGAGCCACCGGACGGCGCGGTCCAGCAGCCGCCTGATGTCCAGGTGGACGGTGCTCCAGTGTTCGGTCGGGAACGACGCAGGCAGTTCGTTGAGTTCCTTGACCATGATGTCCAGCTCGTAAACCTCGCGGAGTGCCACGAACGCCTTGGCGAGGGCCGCCTCCGTGGCCGAGGTTTCCTCAATGGCGCGGAACGCGAAGGTGATGCCGCCGAGGTTGATCATGTCGTTGGCAACCACGGTCGCGATGATCTCGCGGCGCAGCGGGTGGGTGTCCAGTTCGGCGTCGAACCTCTCCCGCAGCTGCTCCGGGAAGTAGTTCCGCAGCGTCGTGCGGAACCACGGGTCATCGGCGAGGTCGCTGTCACGCAGCGCGCTGGCCAGTTCGATCTTGGCGTAGGCGGCCAGGACCGAAAGCTCCGGCGAGGTCAGCCCCTGGCCCTGTTGCAGGCGCTCCTGCAGCGTGGCCGTGGTGGGCAGCGCCTCGAGGTCCCGCTTGAGGTCCGCCGACTTTTCCAGCCAGTCCATGAGCCGTTCGTAGCTGGGGCTCCATTCGGAGACCCGCATCCGGTCGTTGAGGAGCAGGATGTTCTGGTCGATGTTGTCCTCGAGCACCAGCCGGCCGACCTCGTCGGTCATCGAGGCCAGGAAGTCCGCACGCTCGGCGGGCTCAAGCTTGCCCGCCGCGACCATCCGGTCCACGAAGATCTTGATGTTGACCTCGTGGTCCGAGCAGTCCACACCGGCCGAGTTGTCGATCGCATCCGTGTTGAGGATGACGCCCTGCAGCGCGGCCTCGATGCGTCCGCGCTGGGTCATCCCCAGGTTTCCGCCTTCGCCGACCACCTTGACCCGCAGTTGTCGGCCGTCCACGCGGATGGCGTCGTTGGCCTTGTCGCCAACTTCGGCATTCGTTTCGGTGCTGGCCTTGACGTAGGTGCCGATGCCGCCGTTGTAGAGCAGGTCCGCCGGGGCGAGGAGGATGGCGCGCAGGAGGTCCGGCGGGCTCAGCTCCGTGGTGCCCTCGGGGAGGCCGAGGGCGGCGCGGACCTGCGCGGACACGGGGATCGACTTGGCCTGCCGGGCAAAGACACCGCCGCCTTCGCTGATGAGCGACTTGTTGTAGTCGTCCCAGGAGGACCGGGGCAGTTCGAAGAGCCGCTGGCGCTCGGCGTAGGACGTTGCCTCGTCCGGGGTGGGGTCGAGGAAGATGTGCCGGTGATCGAAGGCTGCCAGCAGGCGGATGTGCTTGGAGAGCAGCATGCCGTTGCCGAACACGTCACCGGACATGTCGCCGACGCCCACCACGGTGAAGGGCTCGGCCTGGGTGTCGAGGTCCAGTTCGCTGAAGTGGCGCTTGACCGATTCCCAGGCGCCGCGGGCGGTGATGCCCATGGCCTTGTGGTCATAGCCGACGGAGCCGCCGGAGGCGAAGGCGTCGCCGAGCCAGAAGCCGTATTCGCCGGCCAGCCCGTTGGCGATGTCGGAGAAGGACGCCGTGCCCTTGTCGGCCGCGACCACCAGGTAGGAGTCGTCGTCGTCATGGCGCACGACGTCGGCCGGCGGCCGGACGGTTTCGCCCTCGGCCGTCACGATCAGGTTGTCCGTGATGTCCAGGAGTCCGCGGATGAACGTCTTGTAGCTCTCGACGCCCTCGGCCATCCAGGCGCTGCGGTCGGCTGCGGGGTCCGGGAGCTGCTTGGCATAGAAGCCGCCCTTGGCGCCCGTCGGGACGATGACAGCGTTCTTGACGGTCTGGGCCTTCACGAGGCCCAGGATTTCGGTGCGGAAGTCCTCGCGCCGGTCCGACCAGCGCAGGCCGCCGCGGGCCACCTTGCCGAAGCGCAGGTGCACGCCCTCGACCCGGGGCGAGTAGACCCAGATTTCGAACATGGGCCGCGGGAACGGCAGGCCCGCGATGCGGGATGGATCCAGCTTGAAGCTCAGGTGGGGCTTGTTCTGGTAATAGTTTGTACGGAGCGTGGCCTCGATCAGGTTCTTGAACGTGCGCAGCAGCCGGTCGGCGTCGAGGGTCGCGACCTGCTCGATCGCTGCGTCCAGTCCGGCGAGGACCTCGACCTCCCGGAGCACGCGCTCCGCGTCGCTGAGTGCCGGGTCAAAGCGTGCCGTGAACAGGGCGCTGAGTCCCCGCGTGACCTCCGGGTTCGCCAGCAGGGTGTCCGCCAGGAATCCGAAGGAGTTGGTGTTGCCCATTTGCCGCATGTATTTGGCATAAGCGCGCAGAACGACCACCTGGCGCCAGTGCATGCCCTCCCGCAGCACCAGCCGGTCGAAGCTGTCGGACTCCACGGCGCCGGTCACGGCAGCGCCGAAGGACTCGCCCAGTAGCTGGCCGGTGGCCTGGGGATCCACGCCGGCGGGGTACTTGAGGCCGAGGTCGTAGAGGAAGAAGTCCCGCTGATCCGCGGTCTCAATCTCGAACGGCCGCTCGTCCAGGACCTCGAGGCCGAGGTTATGGAAGTACGGCAGGATCTGGCTCAGGCTCTTCGGCTCCAGCATGTAGAGCTTGACGCGGGCGTCCTCTTCCAGCGTGGCGCCGGCGCCTTCGGGTAGGTAGACGTGGACGCCGGGCTGCTCCTTGACCCCTTCGCCGGCCCGTTCGGCCGCGGCACCGTACTTTTCGAAGCGGTCGATGTCCTGCAGCGCGTCTTCGATCTCATAGTCCACGCGGTAGCCGGCTGGGAACGCTTCCGCCCAGACGGCTGCCAGTTCCTTGGCGCCGTTCTCCCTGAGGCCCGCGCCCCCGCCGTCGCCGCGGGCGCGCAGAACTTCGGAAATGCCTTCGCCCCACGAGCGGGCGGCCCGGACCAGGCGCTTCTCCAGCTCGTCGCTGTTGACGTTGCTGACGTCGGCGTCCTTGGGCAGCCGGATCCGGAAGAAGAGGCGGGCCAGGGCGGACTCCGTCATGCGCGCCTCGTAGTCGATGGACACGGCGTTGAACGTCTCCCGCAGTTCCTGCTCAATGCGCAGGCGGACGTTGGTGGTGTAGCGGTCGCGCGGCAGGTAGACCACGGCGGACATGAACCGGCCGTAAATGTCGGGCCGGAGGAAGAGCCGCGTCCGGCGGCGTTCCTGCAGCCGCTGGATGCCGGTGGCGATGGCGGCGAGGTCCGGGATTTCGATCTGGAAGAGCTCATCGCGCGGGTAGGTCTCGAGGATGCCCAGCAGGTCCTTGCCCGAGTGCGAGTCCGGCGGGAAGCCGGCGTCGTGGAGGACAGCGGCCACTTTTTCCCGGACCACGGGGATATCACGGACGGAACCGGCGTAGGCGGTGGTGGCGAAGAGGCCGATGAAGCGGCGTTCCCCGTTGACGTTGCCGGCGGCGTCGAAGCTCTTGACGCCGATGTAGTCCAGGTACGCCGGGCGGTGCACGGTGGAGCGCGAGTTCGCCTTGGTGATCACGAGGGCGCGCTTCTCGCGTGCCTTTTTCCTGCCGGCCTCGGTGAGGTGCTGGACCTGGCGGCTGTCCGCGCCGGCGCGGAGCAGGCCGAGGCCGCTTTCCTCGCGCAGTTCCAGCACATCCTCGCCGGACACGTTCACGAGGTCGTATTCGCGGTAGCCGAGGAAAGTGAAGTTCCCGTCATCGAGCCAGCGGAGCAGGTCCTGGGCCTGGCGCAGCTCGGCAATCTGCGCCCGGTTGGCCACCCGGTCCAAATCCGCGGAGATCTCAAGGGCCTTCGTGCGCATCTTCGGCCAGTCTTCGACGGCGGCGCGGACGTCGCCGAGCACCCGGGTGATTCCCTTGACCAGCTCGGCGCGCTTGTCCTCGTCGACGAGGTCGATTTCGACGGCGATCCAGGATTCCATATGCGAGGCGTTGTCGCCCTCGGCGATCAGGTGGGAGAGGTTCGGCATGGCCGCCGTGTCGCCGCTGGAGATGCCCAGGTGGGAGGGTACACGCGCCACCTTAACCAGGTTGCCGGTCTCGCGGTTGCGGGTCACCACGAAAAGCGGGTGCAGCACGAGGTGGATGGGTGCGTTCTGGCGGACCAGTTCGGCGTTGACGGAGTCCACGAGGAAGGGCATGTCATCGGTGACGATGTACAGGACGCTGCAATCGGCCTCGTCACGGACGGCGATGTTCGCGATGCCAGGCTGCCGCGTCGCCGCGATCTGGCGGTGCGTATCCGCCCTTGCCGTCAGGACTTCCTGGGGGTAGGCCCGGAGATCCTCCTCCGCGAGGTGCTCGTAGTAATCCCCGAGGTAGCTTTCGCTACTCCCGGTCGAAACGGGCTGATCCTCCACGCTGGACCCAGACGACATCGAAACGCCTCCATAAAAGAAGTTCACAGCCGCCTCTTTGCGGCCCTTATGTTGACCCTAGCCCTTTGCCCGGCGCTCTGCTGTGGAAGAAAATACAAAGGATTTCTTGTTTCGCTGGGCAGGTGCACAAACCAGTGCGGCGACCGCACGCCGCAGCTCAGATTCGGGCGCGGATTCGAGTAAAAGTGCCCCGGCCAGCAGGGCAGCGTCGCTCGCCGCGGGGTCGGACGGAAGGAACGCCGTCAACGGCACCGAGGGGCCGTACCGCTCCCACGCAGCCCGGAGTTGGCGTTCGGGCGACCGCCCAACGGCGGAGGTCCTGACCTTGTTCATGACCACTTGGGGCGATGCCTGCGGGACGGCCGTCTGGAGCTCGGCCAGGCCGCGGACCAGCCTCGGCACGCCGATGGAGTCGGCCGCCCCGACGGCAAAGACCGTGTCGGCCAGCTCCAGGCTTCTCAGGGTCGCGGCGTTGCGGCGCGGCGCGGCGCTGTCAAAGCCAAGCTCGTCATCGGCTTCGAGGCAGAAGCCGGTGTCCACCACAGTGACATCTGCGATCTCCCGTGCCCGCTCCAGCACCAGCGTGAGCGCCGCAGCGCGCAGTTCCGTCCAGCGGTCCGCTCGCGTGATCCCGGTGAGCACGCGAAACGCCCCGGCCTTGGTCGCCACCGTCGTGGCGATCCTGAGCAGGGCATCGGCGTCGAGCAGTCCCTGGTCTGCCAGCCGGCAGGCCTGGGCCAGCCCGGCAGCCTCGTCGAGCAAACCAAGAAGGGCGGCCACGCTGGCACCGTAACTGTCGGCGTCGACCAGCAGCACCGATTGCCCTTCCGCGGCCAACTCCCCCGCGATGTTGGCGGCCACCAGGGTCCGGCCCGGCGCGCCAGCCGGGCCCCAGACCGCAATGATCCGACCCCTCGCGGCAGAGCCTGGGTTGACTGGGGGCACCCCGGAAGGCCGAGGCACGTGCCCGCCGGCCGTGCCGGCCACGGAGGAAGCATCGTCGGACTCAGCGAGCCGCGGCCGGTGCCCGGGGCCACTGAGCAGCGCCACGGCTGCGGAAATCCGCGCCGCAAGGGCAGCGGCATCAACAGCGCGGGCTTCTGCTGCCACGCCAATGGTCCGCAGACGGGCCGTTTCCTCCGGATTGTCAGTCAGGGCGATGACGACGACGCCGACGGCGGACAGGCGGTCCACCAGCGAGGCCGTCAGCTCCTCGCTGCCAGCCGCGACGACAGCGGCGCGGGCCAGCCCGCTCTGGCAGGCGGCCAGCAGTTCCGCCAGCTCGCCGCACCGCCGGACTACCGAAACTGGTCCGTGCAGACGCTCCAGACCGCCCACCAGGTCATCGCGGGAGTCCCCCACCGTCACCACGGGAATGCTCATCTCGCGGCACCGCCCGGGTTCCACACGACCGCTATCTTTGCCTTGTTGGCCTGGGCTCCCAGCAGCTTCGGCATCTGGGCGTCCGGGACGAGCACCATGACCACCATCGACCGGGAGGATCCAAGGGCAGTGCTGCCCGAGGTGATCTGGGCAATTTCGGCGCCGGAGAGGAGCAGCGTGGGTTCGCTGAACCCGTTGCGGGTATCCGGCAAGGCCACCCAGACGTCCACGCGGGAGCCCGCCACGGCTTGGGCGGGAAGGGATTCCTCGACCGTGACGGCGACGGGCCTGCGGTCCAGCCCATCCAGCTGGCCGACACTCTCGCGCGGCAGCAGTTGGTCCTTGCCGATTCTCTGCACAGCCACGAGGCCGGCATCCAGGCCGGCCTCCGGGGTCAGGTAATGCTGTTCCACCTCGCCGAGCCGTACCTTGACCCGGTGCAGCTTGTCGACGGTCAGCGTCTCGCCGACGGCGATCGGCTCGCGCGCCGCGTACGCTTCGGTGGTCTGGTCCGCGGCACCGACCAGCGAGACCACGCCGACCACGGATGCCAGGACGAGCAGGATTCCGACGAGGAGCCGGGGGTCTTTCCAGGACGGCTTTTTCAAACGGGCCCCTTCGGCTGCCGCGCTTACACTCATGCGTCCGCTCCCCCTGTCGTCGCCGTCCGTTCCCGGTATGCCGGGCACCCCTATTGTTGCGCCCGGGCCGCCCGGGTGGAAGATCCAGGGCCAAAGAGGCGCAAACTGTGGATAACCGCACCAGTCGGCATCAACGGTGGCAAAATGGACTCATGCCCCGATTCCTGACTCTCGCTGACGTTGCCGAGCAGCTCCAGATCAACTCTCCGGCAGCCTACGCACTAGTTCGCAGCGGCGAGCTCAAGGCGATCCAGGTGGGCGGGCGCGGCCAGTGGCGTGTCGAGGAGAAGATGCTCGAGCAGTACATCCAGGAACGCTACGCCGAGGCCAGCCGCATGATCGAAGAGGCTAAGTCGAAGTCTGCTGAACGTTGATCTTGGCGTTCTGACTAGCCTCCCGCGGCACCAACGGATCTGATGCCAGCGAGGGCGTGAAAAGGAATTGACACGACCTGCCGCGCGCTGGCTGGACGCCAGTCCTCGCCCTCAGGTGCCATGAGCAGATCCAGGAAATCCCGGCCGACAGTGTCGACGACGCCGTAAAGCGCGGTCTCTGCCCTCCCGTCCGAGAGAAGTATTAACACCCGCGCCCGGTTCCTGGCGAGTCCCCGCAGGGCGCTGCCCAATCCCAGCCGCCGGCGGACGGTTGACGGTTCGGAGACCGCCAGCCGCGAAAGACCCACATACCGAGCGGCCGCGGCATAGGGAATCAGTACCTGGTGTTGGGGCTCATCAAGGACCAAGGCTTCGCTGCCCGCATGGCTCAGCACCCCCTCGAACGCCGGCCCTGAGGACAGGTGCACGCGGATGCCGAGCCCGAGGGAGCCGCGGAGCCGGTCCGCGAGCTCTATGCCCGCAGAATCCACCAGTGCACGCTCCGCTATTTCTGCCTCAAAATCCAGCCGCTGGCGCGCCGCCAGCTGCGCCTCCATGTCGTCAAACAGGGCGTCCCACCGCATGGCGCCAGCGTAGGCGCGCCCCCCGCACGGGTCAATCCGCGGGCGACGTCAATGTACGGGCTGCGCGCCTATCCACAGGCACCGGACTGCATCTAGACAAACCGAGACCGCGGGCCCAGACTTCATTCAACGGCCTTAAACACCATCAAATGACATCAAACAGTATCAAACAGCATTGCGAGCGAACGGAGGAATTGCCATGGACCGGATAGCGGGACAGCAGCCCCGGACCCAACCCTCGACATTGCCGACGCTCCGGCAGACGGTTCGGACCGACGCGGCCATGGCCACTGCCATCCTGCTGCTGGGGATCTTCCTCGCTGCTACAGGTGGTTTCCTCGTGCAGCGCTGGCAGGCAGGCTCGGCACGCCGGCAGTCACTTTCCTTCGAGGACCAGCTGGGGATCGTGGCCAATACCGCGGGGCTGATCGTCATCACCTGGTGGGTGATGTCCCTCGCCATCGCCGTCGCGGCAGCGCTGCTTGACCGTCTTGGCAGGACCCGCGCGGCGGCCGCCACCGGCCGGTTCAGTCCGGCGTTCATGCGCCGGCTGGTTCTCGCTGCCGTCGGCCTGCAGCTGCTGACAGCGCCGCTGGCCTCCGCGGCGACTGCGCCCGACGGGCACGGTCCGGGCCGGCCCGGCCCGGCAGCGGTGTCGGCATCGTGGACACCGCCGCCCGGGCAGGTCCCAACGCCGGGGCCGCAAGATCCGGCCGCCGGTTCCGCGGTAGATCCGCGCTGGAAGCCCGTGAGCCCGATCGTGGATGCCGGCCCCTTGGCCGCACGCCACGCACGCGCGCAGGACACACCGGGCGCCCGCCGAGAGGTCACGGTCCGGTTCGGTGATTCGCTGTGGAGCATCGCAGCGGCGACGCTGGGGCCGTTCGCGTCCGACGCCGACATCGCCAAAGAGTGGCCCCGGCTGTATGCGGGGAACCGCGGCACCATCGGAGCCAACCCGCACTTCCTGCGGCCCGGACAGGTCCTCGTCCTCCCGCCGCCAACCTAGCGCCCCCCGCCGCACTAGGGGTCCGGGCCAGACCCACGGCGGCCAGGGCGGGGCCGCGGCCACGGCCCGTCGGAAGTTCAGCCGACAGGAAGTCGGCCAGCACCAGCCCCGCGAGCACCCCCGCACGCACCAGCCATCAGTCATCAGCCATCAGCAAAGGAACCGTCATGAATGCAGTCACCGGGATCCGCTCAGCCGCGGCGACCCCAGCCCCGCGCTCCCCCGCCCTCCGGGTTGTGTCCGGCACGGCAACACCGGCCACGAAGGCCGCCGCGGTCCCGCCACCACTGCGCGTTGTTGACGAGGCCCGCGAGATTTGTGCGATTTCCCGCAGCACAGTGCAGGCGGCCATCGAAGTGTTGGCCGGCACGCGGCCCGCACAGCAGCTCTCGCGCCGCCTGGACCCGCGTTGTCTGGCGGCCCTGCAGCACCGTGCCGCACTGACCCGCCGGGTTGCCTCCGGCAGCTCGCCAACGGCGGGCCGACTACACCGCAACCCGTCGGTCCGGGCCGTCCGGGCCTGCCGCGTTTCGGATGACGTCTACGAGGCCAGCGCGGTTGTGGTCGAGGAATCACGGGTCCGCGCGGTCGCGCTGCGGCTGGAGCGCGGCACGGCGGCCTGGCGCGTCACGGTGCTGGAGATCGGCTGAACCGCGGGGCCTCAGGCGGAAACGAGCAGAAACAGGCAGGAAGGGGCAGGAAACCGGGCCCGGCCTGTCAGGGAAAGGAGGCGCAAACAGGGAGGACCGGAGCGATTGCTCCGGTCCTCCCGTACGTTGGCGTGGTGCCTAGCGCCGCTTCTTCTTCGCTGTGCGGCGGCCGATGTCCTGCGCCGCGGCCTTGGCCGGGTTTCCCGAGCGTCCGGTGCCCTTCGCTTCGATCCGGGTCTGGGCGGCACCGTCTTCGCCTGGGGCGGTGTACTGCAGCTGCGCGGGCTTCTCGGGGGCCTCGAGTCCGGCGGCATGGATCTGCGGCTCGTGGTGTTCGGTGTGCTGGCCTTCGGCGTCCGCCACCACAACATCCTCTGCCGGAGTCACTTCGACGTCGAGGTTGAACAGGAAGCCGACGCTCTCCTCACGGATCGCCTCCATCATTGCCTGGAACATGATGAAGCCCTCGCGCTGGTACTCCACCAGGGGGTCGCGCTGGGCCATGGCCCGCAGCCCGATGCCCTCCTTGAGGTAGTCCATCTCGTAGAGGTGTTCCTGCCACTTCCGCCCGATGACGGACAGGACCACCCGGCGCTCCAGTTCGCGCATGCTCTCAGAACCGATCGCCTGCTCCCTGGCCTGGTAGACCAGACGGGCATCGGAGAGGATTTCTTCCCGGAGGAAGTCGACGGTGACCCGGGACTTGCCGCCGGCCTCGTCAATGACGTCGCGGGGGGTGAAGCTCACAGGGTAGAGGGTCTTGAGATTGGACCAGAGGAGGTTGAAGTCCCAGTCATCCCCGGTGCCCTCGGCCGTGGCCTGGTCGATGGAGGCGTTGATGGTGTCTTCCAGGAAGTACTGGACCTTCTCGTGGAGGTCGTCGCCTTCGAGGATGCGGCGCCGGTCACCGTAGATTGCCTCGCGCTGGCGGTTCAGGACGTCGTCGTACTTCAGCACGTTCTTGCGCTGTTCGGCGTTGCGGCCTTCCACCTGGCCCTGGGCCGAGGCGATGGCCCGCGAGACGAGCTTGGATTCGAGGGCGACGTCGTCCGGCACCGAGCTGTTCATGAGCCGCTCGGCCGCGCCGGAGTTGAACAGGCGCATCAGGTCATCGGTCAGCGAGAGGTAGAACCGGGACTCGCCAGGGTCGCCCTGGCGTCCGGAACGGCCCCGGAGCTGGTTGTCAATGCGGCGGGACTCGTGCCGTTCGGTGCCGAGCACGTAGAGTCCGCCCAGGTTCAGGACTTCCTCGTGCTCGTCCTTGACGGCCTGCTTGGCTGACTCGAACGCCTCGGGCCATGCGGCCTCGTACTCCTCGGAGTTTTCCTCCGGGTCGAGGCCCCGCTTGGCCAGTTGGGCGACGGCGGTGAACTCGGCGTTGCCACCCAGCATGATGTCGGTACCGCGGCCGGCCATGTTGGTCGCGACGGTGACAGCGCCCTTGCGGCCGGCCTGGGCGACGATGGAGGCTTCCCGGGCGTGGTTCTTAGCGTTCAGGACCTCATGCCGGACGCCTTCCTTGGCCAGAAGCTGGGAGAGGTATTCGCTCTTCTCAACGCTGGTGGTGCCGACGAGAACGGGCTGGCCCTTTTCGTGGCGTTCAGCGATGTCCTTGACTACGGCATCGAACTTGACGGCCTCGTTTTTGTAGACGAGGTCGGCCTGGTCGATCCGGGTCATGTCGCGGTTGGTGGGGATGGCAACGACGCCGAGCTTGTAGGTGCTCATGAACTCGGCGGCCTCGGTCTCGGCCGTGCCGGTCATGCCCGCGAGCTTGTCGTACATGCGGAAGTAGTTCTGCAGCGTGACGGTGGCGAGCGTCTGGTTCTCGGCCTTGATCTCGACGCCTTCCTTGGCTTCGATGGCCTGGTGCATGCCCTCGTTGTAGCGGCGGCCGGCGAGGATGCGGCCGGTGTGCTCATCGACGATCAGCACCTCGCCGTCGAGGATGACGTAGTCCTTGTCGCGCTTAAACAGTTCCTTGGCCTTGATGGCGTTGTTCAGGAAGCCGATCAGGGGGGTGTTGGCGGACTCGTAAAGATTGTGGATGCCGAGGTAGTCCTCGACCTTTTCAATGCCGGCCTCGAGGACACCGACGGTGCGCTTCTTCTCGTCGACCTCGTAGTCGGTCTCGGCGTGCAGGCGCGTGACCACCTTGGCGAATTCGCTGTACCAGCGGTTGGTGTCGCCCTGGGCCGGGCCGGAGATGATGAGCGGGGTGCGGGCCTCGTCGATGAGGATGGAGTCCACTTCGTCGACGACGGCGAAGTGGTGGCCGCGCTGGACGAGTTCGGACTTGTCCCACGCCATGTTGTCGCGCAGGTAGTCGAAGCCGAATTCGTTGTTGGTGCCGTAGGTGATGTCCGCGGCGTACTGCTCGCGGCGCAGCGCAGGATCCTGGTTTGACAGGATGCAGCCGCTGCTCAGGCCGAGGAAGCGGTAGACGCGGCCCATGAGGTCAGACTGGTATTCGGCGAGGTAGTCGTTCACGGTGATGACGTGGACGCCCTTGCCGGCGAGGGCGTTGAGGTAGGCCGGAGCGGTGGCCACCAGGGTCTTGCCTTCACCAGTCTTCATTTCGGCGATGTTGCCCAGGTGCAGGGCGGCGCCGCCCATGAGCTGGACATCGAAGTGGCGCATGCCGAGGGTACGGGAGGAGGCTTCGCGGACGGCGGCGAAGGCTTCGGGCAGCAGATCGTCCAGCTTCTCGCCTGCCTGGTGGCGTTCGCGCAGACGGTCAGTTTCTTCGCGAAGCTCGGCATCCGTGAAGGTCTGGAAGGAGCTCTCCAGGGCATTAATGGAATCGGCATAGTTCCGCAGTTGCCTCAGGGTTTTTTTGTCACCCGTGCGGAGAAGTTTTTCGATAAGTGTTGCCACGTGAAGTTGCTCCCAGTCTCAAGCTGCCGAATTCTGGCGTGTTTAGTCTACGGGAGAGACGCAGGGCCGGTGGCGCCTGTTCCCTCACAGCGGATAGTGCGATTGCCGGGCGGCCACGGCTTCGGCGAGCGCCGGCGCGAGGTTCCCCGTTGGCGAGACAACTACACCGTCCAGTCCCAGCCACTCTGCCATGAGCTGCAGTTCCGCGGCGAGTTCGACGGCGGTGTCCCCCGGGGCGCCGGATTCCGCATGGGCGGCCCGTGCCAGGAGCCAGCCGCCGGCCCGGTCCGCTTTGAGGTCCACTCGGGCAACGATCGCGTCGCGGAGCAGGAACGGCAGCACGTAGTAGCCGTACCTCCGCTTCGGCTCTGGCGTGTAGATCTCGATCCGGAAGTGGAACCCGAAGAGCTCCTCGAGCCGACGGCGTTCGAACACCAAGGAGTCGAAAGGGCTCAGGAGTGCCCGGCCGC
The DNA here is from genome assembly GCF_029504395.1 of Arthrobacter sp. ES3-54. GTDB lineage: Bacteria > Actinomycetota > Actinomycetes > Actinomycetales > Micrococcaceae > Arthrobacter. The sequence continues at coordinate 276,917 of NZ_JAQFIF010000001.1, read as the reverse complement.
TGGCTGAGCGCGGAAGTTTCGCCTCCGCGTGACGGTACAGGGGCCGGTCCCAGCCGGCCACCGTGACCGGTTCCAGCCGGCCGCTGTCCACAAGGTTCCGGACTGCCACCGCGGCTGCTTTCTGCGGTGTCCGGAAATAGTCCGCGAAGCACCGCACGGTCCCAATACCGTGGGCCTGGGCCGCGGCGTCGATCAGCCGGTCCATCGCGGCGCCCGCGTCCGGTTCGGGTGCCGGCGCTTCCGCGCCCGGTCCGGGGAGCACCTTGGAAGTGAGGGTGTAGCGCCGTTCGAAGGATTCGGTCCGCGAGGATGCCGAGACAAGTCCCTCCTCGAAGAGATGTTCCAGCACCCTTTTGACGGCGTTCCAGTTCCAGCCCCAGTTCTCCCGCTGCTGATCCTCCACGTGGCCGAGCCGGGCTGTCAGTTCGGCGGCGGTCATCGGTTTCCCCGCGGCCAGGGTTTCCAGCACCTTGGCCGCCACCCCGTGGCGCAGTTCGGGGTCCATGCTGTGCGCGCCCACCCATTTGCGGCTCTGCCACTGCACAAGGTCGTAGAAGTGGTCCGGCCGGATGAAGCAGGCTTCGTGGGCCCAGTACTCCATCATCCGGCGCGGGTGGGTCCCCGCCATGCGTTGGAGGATGGCGCGATCGTAGTTGCCGAGCCGCGAGAAGAACGGCAGGAAGTGGCTGCGGGAGACCACATTGACGGAGTCGATCTGAACCAGGTGCAGCCGGGCAAAGGTACGGCCCACCGTCCGTGCGCTCACGGGTCCGGCGGGCCGTTCCTTGTCCAATCCCTGGGCTGCCAACGCGATCCGCCGTGCCTGTGCCAGGCTCAGCGATGCTTGCACGTTAGTCCCTTCGTCGGAAAAGTCTGCACCAGCTTATGCGCTGGCGGGCTCATCCTCTGAACGGTAGGCCAGGATTTTCTCTTCCAGAGTCGAATGTCCGGGCTCGCACGTCTGGTCCAGGGAGATGACCCCATAGGTCCAGCCGTCACGGCGATACACAACCGACGGCGCCTTGGTCTCCTTGTCCACGAAAAGGTAGAAGTCGTGACCCACAAGTTCCATGTTGTCGACGGCGTCATCGAGAGTGAGCTGGGCCGCGGGGAAGACCTTCCGGCGGATCAGCACGGGCGAATCGCCGGCCGGAATATCGTTCTCGACATCGTACGGCGACTTCGCTGCCGCCGGCACTTGGGTCTGCTGCTGCTGCGCCGCCTCCACGTAGAGAGGTTCGCTGGGGCTGGCCGGCTCCAAGGCTGCCGTCGCCTCGGTGACGGACTTCGGGGTGTGCCGGCCGTGGTGGACCTTTCTGCGGTCCCTAGCCCTGCGCAGGCGTTCAAGAAGCTTGTTGTAAGCGAGATCGAACGCAGCGAACTTGTCGGCGGCACTCGCTTCTGCGCGGATTACTGGACCGCGCCCCAGGACTGTCAACTCAACCGTGAGCGATTCGGCGGTCTGGCGGGCTTTGGTCTCTTTGGTGACCTTCGCGTCTACCCTCTGGACCTTGTCTCCCAACGACGCGATCTTTGAGATCTTGTCGTCGGCATACTCGCGGAACCGGTCTGAGACCGTCAAGTTGCGTCCGCTGATCATGAACTCCATGGTGCCCTCCAAATGACTTCGGTGACACGACGGCGGTACTTCCCGGGGCCGATCTGACTGACAGTCGAGCCCCTTTCCGAGCCGCTATCGACAGGTACATCTGTTCTTGGTACCCATCTTCGACGTTAGTTCATAGACACCTGTTATTCATCCTTTTACGGTTTATTTTTTTGCGTCCCGCCGTTCCCCGCGCGCGACCGCGCGGCTGGCGGCGTCGACGTCGGAAATGGCCGGCGGGCGTGTCGCGGCCACCACCACGGCGCCACTGACAACGGCCCCTGCGGCCCGAAGCGCACGGGCCGCCTCCGCCAAGGTGGCACCGGTGGTCAGCACGTCATCGACGATGATGCAGGGACGTCCTTCGAGTCGAGCAGGCCACGGGCCGGACCTGGCCCGCATGGATCCGCGTACGCGCCGCGCGCGGGCACCCCGGCCCAGTCCTTTCTGCCCGCCGGACAGGTAAAGGTCTCCTTTCGGGCCGCCCCGCAACCGGTCCAACAGGGGCAACACCGGGGGCATGCGGCTCCGCGCGGACTGCACCGTTTTCCGCAAAACGTCCGCAACCGTGAACCCTGGGAGTGCATCGCCGCGGGCGAGCCGACGGAGCAGGAGGTGGACGGGACTGAAACCCCGCTTGCGGAATGCGGCGGCGCTCGTGGGCACGGGGACGAGGACGAGTCCCTGCGCCGGACCGGCCGCGGCGTGGAGGGCTCGCGCCAGGGCCCGGGCCAGCTCGGCGCCCAGCCGGGCCTGCCCATGGCTTTTGAAGGACAGCAGGCACTGCGCCAGCTCGGCCCGGTACGCCCCGGCGGCCACTACGGGCAGCAGCACGGACCCGTCCATGTCCATCAGGGCCGGAGCCTGGGCCTCCGCCCGGAAAGGCCTCAGCGTCAGCAGGCGGAGCTTCCGGGCGCACGCGCCGCAGAGCGCCAAGTCCTCCGCCCCGCAGCAGGCGCAGTCCACCGGAATGGCCAGGGCGAGCACCTCTGCCGCTGACTCGACCGTCAGCTCGCACAATCTCGCCAGGGGCCGCGCGTAGCTGCCGCGGTGTCGCGCCGCTGTCGCTGCGGCCGGGGCAAGGTCCGGATCCGCGGCCTGCCGCGCCCGGCTGGCGTCCTGACCCGTGTGGCTGTTCATTCTCCGATCCTGGACCGGGGGCGCCCCCGGTGGTAGCCCCGCGGGCGGTTATGTGGACAAACCGCTAGTGGACAACACGCCTCCGGCGCCCTCACCGGCCGCGCCCTCGCCGGCCCGGACGGTCCGGCGGTTGCGGATAGCGCCGCCGAAACCGACCCACCGCCGTCGCCCGAAGGCCCGTGGGTCAGCCCGGGAAGGACGGGTCGGTGGGGCCCTTGAGCTGCGGTGACCACCCGTTGCCCAGCCGCTGGAAGATTCCTTCGGCGGACTGGCCGTAGATCTCGGATGTCCCGTTGCCTGCGCTGAGGGCCGTCAGCCCGGGCCACGGCGCCAGCTGCTGCGGCTGCGCCGAGCCCAAGGACAACAACTCGGGCGTGACGGCATCGCTGGCGGAAGCTTTCATGACCGCCACCGTGGTGTCATCCACCCAGACCCCTTGGTCCGGATTCCGCGGAGTCAGGAGGGTCAGGGGCGGGGTCAGGTCCCTCGGGGTGCCGTCCGCGTTCCGGATGATCCCGGTGATCTGGACTTTGCTCTTGCCTTTCTGCTCCGAAATAACAAGGGCACGCGTGCCGTCCCGGGAAATCCGGAACTCCTTGACGGTCCGGCCGGCGAGCCATGCCGGCGACAGGGTGACGGTGGGTACGCTGGCTTTCTCCGCCACACCGACCGGCCGGTAGGCCACCACCTCGGTGGCGCCGCCGGCACCCGGCCCGGCGGTCCAGACCCAGTCGTAGCGGCCAAACGAAGGCCGGGACAGCGTAGCCCGCGTGGTCAGTGCCCTGGCGGGCTGGCCCGGAACGATCGAGTACATCGTGGTGCGGGCGGCGTTGAGGAACGCGGCGGCCTGCGACTCGGTCGACTCCGCCGGCGCCCGCGGTGACAGGGCCGCGACGGACCGGATGTCCGGCAGCGGTGACAGCCTGTTGTTCTCGTACCGGACCAGGTCATGGTTGCTGACGGCGATCTGGTAGGCGGGGACGCTTTCGTCCCGGACCGGGGGCAGGACCGTGCCGTTGTCTTCGACGCGCACCAGATCCTGATTGGCCCGGAGCTCCACATTGATGACATCCGGCTGGCTGCGGAACGTCAGGGCCAGCTGCGTCTGCATCCGTAGCCGGTCCTCGTTGGAGGCGTCGACCAGGTCCTTGGCGGTGAGATCCACCTGGGCGGCTCCGGAGACCACGGGCACGGACTCGCGGGCCAGCTTGATGCCCGAGGGGAACGCGCTGACGACGGCGCCCTTGAGGTAGGGGGCGGGGCCGCCCAGGAGGGCGCTCGTCATGGCCTTGACGGTCTTCTTCCGGATGAACCACCGGACATCGGGCACGGCGTACGTGAATGTGGGGTCGTAGAAGTAAATCGGGTAGGCGCCGTAGATGACCTTGAACGTCTCTTCCGGAATGGCCGTGCCGTCCGGAAGATCGGAGATTCGCCACTCGCCGTCCACCTGGGTCAGGGTGACGGGGATGTTTTCCGTAGTGCCCTCCGGAAGCTGCGTGGCCACGCCGTCGGCGTCCACCGAATAGGCGACGTCGAGCTGGTAGTTGAAGACGTTTTCGACGCCGGTGGCCACCACTGCGGCCTTCCGGAAGACGAGCGCCCGTTGGTCCGGCTTCCACGTCACCGATGAGGCCTGGGTGAGGTACTGCCGGGCCACGGCGTAGTCGTCCTCGTAGCCGCTGCCGGCCAGGTAGAAGTCCTCGATCACTGCTTCGGGTCCCGCGCCGGGACGCGGTGCGGCCGGGAAGAAGACCGGGGCGTTGGGGTTTCCCGCGCTCTCATCGGTGCTCTTGCCCACCGGCCCCGAGCGCGGAATCTGGGCGCAGGAGGTCAGCAGGAGCAGGACGAGTGCCAGCAGCGCGGCCCCCACGCGGGTGAACTTGCCCGGAACCCCACTCATGCCCTGCCCTCCATCCCGGTTTCCCGGTGGCCGGCCGAGCCGCCCTCCGCGGTTGCCCCGCCGACGGCGCCACTGCCGCCGTCGCCCGTAAAGTCCCCAGTGAAGTCCTCAGCAAAGTCCTCAGTGAAACCGTCGGCCATGGTCCCGCGGGCCCCGGATGCGCTGGCCGGCGCTTCCCCGGTCCGCGGCGGGTCCAGCAGGACCACGGTCCGCTGGCTGCCTGCCACCGGGAGCCCGACGTTGACCGGCTCAAGCTGGAGCGGGGACTTGGTGATGGGCTCGTCCCGGCGCAGCGGAAGGGTCAGGAGGAAGTTGGACCCGTGGCCCTTGCTCCCCCAGGCCTGCAGCCAGCCGTCGTGGAGCTTGGTGTCCTCGGCGGCGATGGACAGCCCCAGCCCGCTGCCGCCAGTGGTGCGGGCACGGGCTGGATCGGCGCGCCAGAACCGGTCGAAGACGCGCGCCGCCTCAGCCGGTGCCATGCCGATGCCGTGATCCCGTACGGCCACGGCCACCGCGGTGTCGCTGGCGGCCACGGAGACGTTCACCGGCCGGCCCTCGCCGTGTTCGAGGGCGTTCAGGATCAGGTTGCGCAGGATTCGGTCGATCCTGCGGTCGTCCATGTCGACGACGACGCTGCCGGCCGGGGCGTTGAGGGTGACGGCGGACCCGTATTCGGCGGCTACCGGAGCCACGCCCTCAATGACGTGCGCGACGAGCTGCACAATGTCCGTGGGTTCGGCGTCGAGGGTGGCTGCGCCGGCGTCAAAGCGGGAGATTTCCAGCAGGTCCGCCAGGAGCGACTGGAAGCGTTCCACCTGGTTGTAGAGCAGCTCCGCGGACCGCTTGTTGATGGGATCGAAGTCCCCGCGGGCGTCATAGAGGACTTCCGCGGCCATGCGCACGGTGGTGAGCGGGGTGCGGAGCTCGTGGGATACATCCGAGACGAACCGCTGCTGCATTTGCGAGAGCGTGGCCAGCTGGGTGATTTGTTCCTGGAGGCTTGCGGCCATGTGGTTGAACGAGGCACCAAGCCGGGCAACCTCGTCCTCACCCTTGACCACCATGCGCTCCTGCAGCTGGCCGGCCGCGAGCTTCTCCGAGACGACGGCGGCATGGCTGACCGGGCTGACCACGTTGCGCGTGACGTACCAGGCGACACCGCCGATCATGAGCACCAGTAGGGCACCGCCGGCCAGCAGGACATTCTGGATCTCGTCCAGCGTCTTCTGCGCCGTGTTGAGGTCATAGATGAGGTAGAGCTCGTAGACGGTGCCGTTGAAGGTCACCTTGTTGCCGACGGCGATGCCGGGCCGGTCCTCGGTCCCCACGGGGAACTGCGTGGACGCCCAGTACTGGTCCTTGCCCGAGTCCTGCACGGCCTTGCGCAGCTCCGGAGGGATGACGCCGATGGTGAGTTGGTCCGAGGCCCGGGATTCAACCCAACGGTTGCGCGGCTTGGTCTGCTCCGGCATTGCCTCGAAGACGTAGCGCCGCTGGATCACGGATCCGCGGCCTTCGACCGCGTTCAGGGTGTCGTAGACCAGGGTGATGACGCTGGATTGGTCGGTGACCTGGGCGCCGTCGAACGTGTCCTGGACCTGCTTGACGTTGTAGCGCGTCTCCGATTCGGCCTGAGCGAGCCGTTCCTGGAACAGGTTGTTGGCGATCTGGTTGGACAGGTAAGCGCCCACCACCGCGAACGAACCGATGGCCAGAAGCAGCGTGGTCAGGACGGTCCGGAACTGCAGGGAACGCCGCCACTTCCGGTGCACCGCCCGGAGCAGGTACCGGATGCCGGGCAAGAGACGCTGCATCCCGGTGCGGACCAGCCGCGCCACCCGGACGCCAACGATCCTCGCGCGTTTTGCCCACAACCGGGTCCGGAAGGCGTATCCGCGCCATAGGCCCGGCCCGCCGCCGGCCGGCGGCTTTCCGGGCCCGCGCGGTGCGGAGGGCTCTGCCGTTGACTTTGCGGTTGACGCCGCGGATGACTCTGCCGGCGCCCTATCAGGCGTCATGTCCGGCACCGTGTCAGGCCTGTCCGGCGCGGTGTCCGTGGCTATGGCCTGCGTCGTGTCCGTGGCTATGGCCTGCCGGACACCGCGGTCCGCAGGCTCAGGAACCTGCTTTATAGCCGACACCACGGACCGTCAATACAACTTCGGGGGCTTCGGGGTCACGTTCAATCTTGGACCTCAGCCGCTGGACATGGACATTGACCAGCCGTGTGTCGGCAGCGTGCCGGTAGCCCCAGACCTGCTCCAGGAGCAGTTCGCGCGTGAACACCTGCCACGGCTTGCGGGCGAGTGCGACCAGGAGGTCGAACTCCAGCGGCGTCAAGGAGATCCGGTCGTTGCCCCGGCTGACCAGGTGGCCGGCCACGTCGATGGTGACGTCCGCGATCCGCAGGGTTTCCGGGGCTTTCTGGTCACCCGGACGGAGCCGGGCCCGGACCCGGGCGACGAGCTCGGCGGGCTTGAACGGCTTGGGCACATAGTCATCGGCCCCGGACTCGAGACCGCGGACCACGTCGGAAGTATCCGACTTGGCGGTGAGCATCACGATGGGGACATCAGACTCGGCACGGACCTGGCGGCAGACCTCAATGCCGTCCATTCCCGGAAGCATGAGGTCGAGCAGGACGAGGTCCGGTTTGGAGGCGCGGAACACGTCCAGCGCCTGTCCGCCGTCCGCGCAGAAGACGGGTTCGAATCCGTCATTGCGCAGCACAATACCGATCATCTCGGCGAGCGCCTCGTCATCATCCACTACCAGAATGCGTGCCTTCATAGTTATATATTCCCCCATTGAATTGGCTTTGTCGTATCGGGCGGCCCACCGGCATGGCGCAGGCGGGCCTGCCATCGACCCCGGAGCCCCGCCGATGCACAGGACGCTGTGACAATTGCCGCGTTGTCCTGCATGCTGTGGACAGGCCCCGTGAACCGGCCCGGACCGCAGGAGGAACCCGTGAACACCCCCATCTACGAGCGCGCCCTAGGCCGCGACTTTGACCGGTTGCAGCCGGAGCTTCAAGAATACTTCGCCTTGGCACCGGGGTCCGGCCACTACGGCGTCGGCGAGGGGGTCTTCGACGTCGTCGGCTGCCGGCAGGCGTGGCTGCGTCCCCTGCTCCGGCTCACCACCGGCGAGCAGGCCTTCTTCCCTGAATATGGCGAGGGCATCCCCTTCCGGATCGAGAACCACGCCCATCTGGACCCGTTCGGTAGGTCAAGCCTGACGGCCCGGCGGGAAATCTTCTTCCCCGGAACCACCCGGCTGTTCCACGACACCACCAGTTTTGACGACTCCGGGCGCAGGCAGGGGCTGGTGGACTACGTGGGCAGGTTCCGGCGGCTCGCCACTGACCTCAATCTCAGCGTCACGCCAGAGGGCCGGCTCCGCGGTGTGTCCGAGGCGTCCCGGCTGTTTCTGGGACCTCTCCGGATACCGCTGCCGGCCGCCCTCGACGCCAAAGCCTACGCCGAGCAGTGGTGGGAACCGCAGGACGGCGGGCGGCACCGGATCCAGGTCAAGGTGATCCAGCCCCAGCTCGGCCTGGTGTTGGTGTACGCCGGCCATTTCGACTACCGGCTCGAGCCCTACCCCGGCGGTGTTGCGACGCCGGGCTACCTTCCCGGGCACGCCCGTCCGGACGGCTGGGAGAGCAGGGTCTGAGTCGGGACACCGGCCGCCCCGGCAGTCCTGGCGGCTGCGCTAGCCGAGGGCCAGCTGGTTGAGGCCGTCCGCCACCTGGGTCAGCCGGGTCAGGACCGCCGTCGCCGCGGCCGGTGAGTGCCGCGCCAGACCCTCCGACGGCGTGACCCGCAACGCCCCCAGCGTGGACGCCGGAAGACCCAACTGCCGCCACGGGCGCCACACGTTTTCCACGACGTCGCCGACCCGCGGCAGCCTCGCGGCGGGATCAGCCACGTCCAGCGCGCCGGCCCAGAGCCGCTTGCCGGCCTCCACCGCGCCCGCGAGTTGTTCCCACTGGCGCGAGGTCAGGGCCCGAAGCGGCACGGCGATTCCATCGGCGCCTGCCGCCAGGATCCGCTCGAAGGGCGCCTCGACCTCGGAGACGGCCACGACGGTTTCGAAGGCGCCCGCTGCCCGGAGCGCATCGATTACCAATTGCCAGGACTCGGTGACCTCCCGGCCCGGCACCGAGCGCAGGGTCCGGTAACCACTGGAAGTGGGAATGGTGCCGGCCAGCACGGACGCAATCTCCGGTTCGTCGATCTGGACCACGATGCGGACACCGGGGGCAGCCTCTGCCACCCGCTTGAGGTAGCCGGCCACGCCCGCTGCCAGCGAGGCCGCAATCTCGCGACGGGCGCCGTAGTCGAGCAGTGCCCGCTCCCCGTTGTGCAGGTGCAGGCCCGCGGCAAGACTGAGCGGCCCGCGCAGCTGGATCTTGATATCCTCCGACGGCGCTTCCTCGGCCCCGATGACGTCCGCCAGGATGTTGATGTCGGTAGACAGTGCCGATCTGGCCCGCCGCAGGTCCTTGCCTGGACGGTCCACGAGCCGCCAGCCATGCGGCTGGACATCGACGGCGAGTTCCACGAGCAAAGAGGCGGTCCGGCCCAGGGCATCGGAGCCGACGCCGCGGTCGGGAAGTTCGGCAAGGAACGGCAGATGCGGGCTGCCGAGTTCACCCCGGATGATGCGGGCGGCCTCGGCCGGTTCCTCGCCGGGCCACGAGCCAAGGCCAGTGGCGGTCACTTGGCCCGGTGCGGACGAGTCTGTTCCGGTCATGGCTAGGCCTCTGCGGCGCGGGCGGCGTCCGCGGAGCCGGAGGCCTGGGCGGCCTGGTGGTCTTCGGCGATGGCCTCGTGGTGGCGGATGACCTCGCCGATGATGAAGTTCAGGAATTTCTCCGCGAAGGCCGGGTCCAGGTGGGCCTCGGCCGCGAGGTGCCGCAGCCGGGCGATCTGCGCCGTTTCGCGGCCCGGGTCCCCGGCCGGAAGCTTGTGCGCGGCCTTGAGGAAGCCGACCTTCTGGGTGGCTTTGAAGCGTTCGGCGAGGAGGAAAACGAGGGTGGCATCGATGTTGTCGATGCTGGAGCGGATCGACAACAGCTCCGCCATTACCGCGGGATCCACGGAACCGGCCAGGGAACTTGCCGCCGGGTCGTAGGAATCGGTTTCAGGAAGATTGAGGTTCTGCTCGGTCATTGACCCAGTCTAGGGGCACTGCGGCCAATGCCTCCCGCTGTTAAGCGTCGTTGCAGGCGCCCGCCGGTCACTTAAAGCCTGCCCACCGAATGGGCATGCCCACCGTTCGTGCGGAACGGTGGGCATGCCCAGTTGACAGTGGTCCTGCACGAGCCCGGCCCGGCGCTGAATCGGCCCGGCGCTGAATCGGGCCGCGCTGAATCGGGCCGGTGCCCGGTCCTGGCAGTTAGCTGTGGAGCACGGCCTTGAACGCCTCGCGGCGCCTTGCCTGTTCGTCGGGGTCCGGAACGGGCAAGGAGGCGATGAGTTTCTTCGTGTAGTCGTGCTGCGGGTTGCCCATCACCTGGTTGCCCAGGCCCTGCTCCACCATCTTGCCCTTGTAGAGCACGCCGACCCAATGGGAGAGCATGTCCACCACGGCGAGGTCGTGGCTGATGAACAGCGCCGCGAAGCCGAACTCCTGCTGGATCTCCTTGAACAGCTCCAGCACCACGGCCTGCACGGACACGTCCAGGGCCGAGGTCGGCTCATCGGCGATGAGCAGCTTCGGGTTCAGGATGAGCGCCCGCGCCAGGGAGGCACGCTGGCGTTGCCCGCCGGAGAGTTCGTGCGGGAACCGGTCAGCGTACGACGCCGGCAGCTGCACTGACTCGAGCAGCTCGCCGACCCGCTTGCGCGCCTCAGCCGCGGTCGGGTTGGAGTGGATGATCAGCGGTTCCGCCACGCAGTCGCCGATGGTCAGCTGCGGGTTGAACGAGGCCGCCGGGTCCTGGAACACGAAGCCGATCTCCTTGCGGAGCGGCTTGAAGGTGCGCTCCTTGAAGTTCAGCATTTCGTAACCCAGCACATTCAGGCTGCCGCCCGTGGTCCGGTTGAGACCCGCGATCGCCCGGCCGATGGTGGTTTTGCCGGAACCCGACTCCCCCACGAGACCGAAAACTTCGCCTTCGGACACGGTGAAGCTGACGCCGTCGACGGCTTTGAAGGCCGGACTGCCCAGCCGCCCCGGGTACTCGATGGTCAGGTTCTTGGCCTCAACCAGCACTTTGCCGCCCTGGTGTGCGCGTTCCACCATGCCCTCCGACGCGGAGTTGCGGCCCAGGTGCGGGACAGCGGCGAGGAGCTTCTTGGTGTAGTCCTCCTTGGGCTGGGCGAAGAGCACCCGTGAGGATGCCTCCTCCACAACGTCGCCCTGGTACATGACCACGACGCGGTCGGCGAGGTCGGCGACAACGCCCATATTGTGCGTAATCAGCACGATGGACGTTCCGTAGTTGTCGCGCAGGTCCCGCAGCAGTTCAAGGATCTCGGCCTGCACGGTGACGTCCAGGGCAGTCGTCGGCTCGTCGGCCACGATGAGGCCAGGGTTCAGGGCCAGCGCTGCGGCAATCACAACGCGCTGTTTCTGGCCGCCCGAGAACTGGTGCGGGTAGTAGTTGACCCGCGTTTCCGGGTCCGGGATGCCCACTTTGCGGAGGGCTTCAATTGCCCGCGCCTTGGCTTCCTTGGCCGAGACCTTGCTGCGGCCGCCAGTGCCGGCGTGCGCCCGGATTCCTTCGGCGATCTGCCAGCCCACGGTGAAGACCGGGTTAAGGGCGGTGGATGGTTCCTGGAACACCATGGCCACATCGCGGCCCCGGATCTCCCGCAGTTTCGCCTCGCTGACGCTGATGACGTTGTTGCCGTTGATCAGGACCGCGCCCTGGCTGATAGCCGTCTCCGGCAAGAGCCCCAGGATGGTCTTGGCCGTCACAGTCTTGCCGGATCCCGATTCGCCAACGATGGCCACGACCTCGCCGGGGTTGACCTGGAGGCTGACGTCTTTGACGGCGTACACATCCCCGGCATCAGTGGCGAACGTGACCTTGAGGCGGTCGATGTCCAGGACCGGGCCTGCGCCCTGGCCGGGCTTGTCGATGTTGATGGTCATAGAACTCTCGATTCTGCTTCGAGTGCAGTCTGGGCACCGGCGGTGGAGTCAGGTCCGCCCTTGCCTGCCACAGCCTTCTTGCGGCCCCGCAGGCGGGGATCGTTGAGGTCGTTGATGCTCTCACCGACGAGGGTCAGCCCAAGCACGGTCAGGACGATCGCCGTACCGGGGTAAACACCGGTCCACCAGATGCCCGAGGAGGCGTCTGCTATGGCCTTGTTCAGGTCGTAGCCCCACTCGGCGGCGGACGTCGGTTCAATGCCGAACCCCAGGAAGCCGAGGCCCGCCAGGGTCAGGATGGCCTCGGACGCATTCAACGTGAAAATCAATGGCAGCGTGCGGGTTGCGTTCTTGAAGATGTGCCGACCCATGATGCGAATGCTTGAGGCACCCACCACCTTGGCTGACTCGACGTACGGCTCCGCCTTTAGCCGTATGGTCTCGGCCCGGATGACGCGGAAGTACTGCGGGACGAACACCACCGAGATGGAAATGGAGCAGGCAACAATGCCTCCCCAGAAACTGGACTGGCCGTGGCTGATGACGATTGACATCACGATGGCCAGCAGCAGGGACGGGAAAGCGTAGATCGCATCGGCGATCACCACGAGCAACCGGTCGAGCCAGCCGCCGAAGTACCCGCTGACAAGGCCGAGGGCTACGCCGAGGAAGATCGACATGGCCACGGCGACGATGATGACCACCGCGGCGGTCTGGGCACCCCAGAGCACTCGGGAATAGACGTCATAGCCACCCACCGTGGTGCCCCAGATGTGCGCCGGGCTGGGGGGCTGCTGTGTCGGGAAGGGACCCGCGGCGTCGCTGAGCTGGGCAAACCCGTAGGGCGCGATCCACGGCGCAAACACGGCGACGAGCAGGAAGACGACGGACAGGACCAGGCCGGTGACGAGCATGCCGCGTTGAAGGCCGACGCTCGAGCGGAAATGCGAGATCACCGGCAGCCGGTAGAAGAGGGGCTGCTTGCGCCCGCTTACTTTGGTTGCATTCATGGCTAGTACCTCACTCGCGGGTCGATCAGGGCTGCGACGACGTCCACGATGAAGTTCGTGACGGCAACGATGACCGCCAGCATTACGACGATTCCCTGGACGGCGACGAAGTCGCGGGCGTTCAGGTATTGCACCAGCTGGTAGCCGAGGCCCTTCCACTCGAAGGTGGACTCCGTGAGGACGGCGCCGCCTAGCAGGAGGGCAATCTGGAGCCCCATGACCGTGATGATCGGAATGAGGGCCGGTTTGTAGGCATGCTTGGTCACGAGGCGGTAATTACTAACGCCACGGGACCTGCCGGCCTCGACGTAGTCCTTGCCGAGTGTGCCGATGACGTTGGTGCGGACCAGCCGCAGGAAGACCCCTGCCGTCAGCAGCCCCAGGGTGAGTGCGGGGAGGACTGAATGGGCCGCGACGTCGCCGTACGCGGCCATGTTGCCGCTGCGCAAGGCATCCAGCCAGTAGATCCCGGTCGGTGCGGCCAGGCTTCCCATGGCCAGTTCGGTCCTGGTGGAGGCCCGTCCTGCAACGGGCAGCCAGCCGAGCCAGACGGAGAAGGCCAGCTTCATCAGCAGGCCGGCGAAGAATACCGGGGTGGCGTAGCAGAGGATGGCGAAGAACCGCAGGACGGCGTCGGGCGCCTTATCGCGCTTGTAGGCGGAGATGAGCCCGAGCGGGATGCCGACCAAGAGCGCCACGATGAGGGCATTGATGGCCAGTTCCAGGGTTGCCGTGCCAAAGGTGATGATCATTTCGACAACGGGCCGGCGGTCGGTGATGGTGGTGCCGAAATTGCCGGTCGCCACCTGGCCAACGTATTCGAGGTACTGCACGAGGATCGGGCGGTCGTAGCCGGCTTCGTGGATGCGCTGCGCGAGCGCCTCCGGGGGAAGCCTGCCGCCCTGGGCTGCGGTGATGGGGTCGCCGATGACCCGCATCAGGAAGAAGACCAAAGTCACCAAAATGAAAATGGTCGGAATGATCAGGAAGAACCGGACCAGGATGTAGGTCCCCAAGCCCCCACCCGAGGATTTTTTCTTGGACGGAAGAAGTCCGTCGGCGTCGTTTAGCGGCGCCTCAGTCAATGTTGTCATTGGTACCTAAGATTGTGCTGTCGCGGCCTTGGGCGGGCCGGCGTGAACTGCGGGGTGCGGCAATGACCAGCAAAGGCGGGGCGCCCTGAGGGCGCCCCGCCTCGCAGGCTGGTCAGGACAGCACGGATGCAGCCTTACTTGGAAATAGTTCCCAAACGGAACTTGAAGGAGGCATCGAGGGTGGAATCGACACCCTTGACACCGCTGCCGGAAATGGCAACCTGCGCGCCCTGGAGCAACGGAAGCGTGGAGATGTCCTTGGCGAGGGCATTCTGCGCATCCTTGATCGTGGACTCGCGTTCAGTCTTATCAACGGTGGTGAGCTGCTTGCTGATCAGGTCGTTGACGGTCGGGTTGTTGTAATGGTTCTTCAGGAAGCCGCCCTCCGGGAAGAACGGGGTCAGGTAGTTGTCGGCGTCGCTGAAGTCCGGGAACCAGCCAAACTGGAACAGGGGGTATTCATCGGCGCGGCTGGCCTTGCTGTAGGTGACCCATTCCGTGGACTGCAGGTTGACCTTGAACAAACCGGACTTCTCCAGCTGGTCCTTGATCATGGCGTACTCGTCGCCGGAGGACTTGCCGTAATGGTCCGGGTTGTACTGCAGGTTCATCGAGACGGGGGTCGTCACACCGGCGTCGGCCAGGACCTTCTTGGCCTTGTCCAGGCTCGGCTTGCCGGCGTCGCCGTATGCGTCCTTGAACGATTCGTTGGCGCCGAGGAAACCGCTGGGAACGTTGGAGTACAGCGGCAGGTAGGTGCCCTTGTAGACCTGGTCCGCGATGGACTGGCGGTCAACGAGGTTCGCGATGGCCTGGCGGACGGCGAGCGCCTTGGCCGGATCTGCATCCGGAGCCTTCGCGCCGAACGGCATGGTGTCGTAGTTGAACGTGATGTAGCGGATTTCGCCGCCGGGGCCAACGTTGACCTTGACCTTGGAGTCCTTCTTCAGGTCATCGACGTCGGTGGCGCTCAGGCTGCGGTTCGCGACGTCGATGTTCCCCTGCTGGATGTCCAGCTTCATGTTGGTGGGGTCGGCGTAGTACTTGATCGTGGCGGCATCGTTGGCCGGCTTGCCGAGGACTCCCTGGTAGTCAGGGAATGCCTTGAAGCTGACCAGCTCGTTCTTCTTGTACGTGTCGATCACGTACTGGCCGTAGAACGCCTTGGCCTTGACGATCGAGTCGTCGTCAAGCAGTTTGTCGGCCGGGAAGACTTCATCGTCTACGATCGGCGCGGCGGGGCTGCTGAGGATCTGAGCAAAGGTCTGGTCGTTCGCCTGCTTCAGCTTGAAGACCACGGTGTTGGCATCGGGGGCGGTGATGCTTTCGATGTTGGTCAGCAGGCTTGCGGGACCCGCCGGATCGTTGATCTTGGTCTGCCGGTCGAAGGAGAACTTGACGTCCTTGGAGTCGAGCGTGTGGCCGTTGGCCCACTTGAGGCCCGGCTTGAGCTTGACCGTGTACTCGGTCGGCGAGGTGAAGGACGCGGACTCGGCCAGGTCCGGCACGGGATCTGCGCTGCCGGGCTTCGAGTTGAGGAGGAAGGAGTAGATCTGGTTCATCACCATGAACGAACCGTTGTCATACGCGCCCGCCGGATCCAAGGCAGTGACCTTGTCCGTAGTGCCGTAGGCGATCGGACCGCTTGCTGCGGCTGATGACCCGCCAGCGCCGCCGGTCGGCCCTGTGCAGGCCGTCAGTGCAAAGGCGGAAACCCCGGCCAGCGCGATGACGCTCTGCCAGGCCTTTTTGTTCATTGCCATCTGTGAACTTTCTGTTCGATGCGTTCTAGCGCAGCCCGAAGTGAAACGAGTGACTCCTCGGGCGGCACGCTTTGCTGATCCCTAGATTCAACCAGACAATCATTCGGTGAAACGTTGCATTTTGTGAGTTGAGACACAAAATTTACACGATCCGAAGGTTTCTCTCATTTTCTTCAGGATTCCGCCCGGATCTTCGGCAGGGTCACAGTCCCCTCTGCCGTGGGGCCGACACGACGAAGGGCCCCGCCATGTGGCGGGACCCTTCGCTGGAGTCGTGGGGCGGGCGCCTAGAGCGCGGCCCGCTGCAGCGAGCGCGCGGCATCGATGGTGGCCTGGCCCAGCACGCGGCTGCCCTGGTAGAGCACCACCGTCTGGCCGGGGGCCACGCCGCGCAGCGGCTCGGTGAGGGTGACCACGAGCTCATCCCCCGCCATGTGCGCGCGGGCCGGGACGGGGTCGCCGTGGGCACGGACCTGGGCGTAGCAGTCGAATTCCTCGCACGTCGCCACTTCGGCGATGGGCAGCCCAGCCCAGGAGACCTTGATGCCGCAGATTTCGTCGATGGCGAGCAGCGCCTCCGGGCCCACCACCACCTTGTTCTCCTTGGGCCGGATCTCCAGCACGAACCGCGGCTTGCCGTCCGCGGCCGGGGTGCCAAGCTTCAGCCCCCGGCGCTGGCCCACGGTGAACGCATTTGCGCCCGGATGCTCGCCGACCTTCGCACCGGACTCGTCCACGATGTCACCCGTGGACATTTCGATCTTCTCGGCGAGCCAGCCGGCGGTGTCGCCGTCGGGGATGAAGCAGATGTCATGGCTGTCGGGCTTGTTCGCCACCGAGAGGCCGCGGCGCTCGGCCTCCGCGCGGACCTCGGCCTTGGACGGCGTCTCCGCGAGCGGGAACATCGAGTGCTTGAGCTGTTCGTGGGTCAGCACGCCCAGCACATAACTCTGGTCCTTGGCCCAGTCCGCAGCGCGGTGCAGCTCGGGGTTGCCGTCGGCGTCGGTGATCACCTTGGCGTAGTGGCCGGTGCACACGGCATCGAAGCCCAGGGCAATAGCCTTCTCCAGCAGGGCGGCGAACTTGATGCGCTCGTTGCAACGCATGCACGGATTGGGGGTGCGGCCGGCCGCGTACTCATCGATGAAATCCTGGACCACATCTTCCTTGAACCGCTCGGAAAAGTCCCAGACGTAGTACGGGATCCCGAGAATGTCGCAGGCACGCCAGGC
Organism: Arthrobacter sp. ES3-54; assembly: GCF_029504395.1. GTDB lineage: Bacteria > Actinomycetota > Actinomycetes > Actinomycetales > Micrococcaceae > Arthrobacter. The sequence goes on along the minus strand of NZ_JAQFIF010000001.1, from coordinate 260,059 downwards.
GTCACGGGAGTCCTCGATCGTGCAGCAGCCGCGGCTGCCGGTTCGCAGGGTGCCCGGCATCCGGGACAGCGCGAGGTGGACGCCGACGACGTCGTGCCCCGCCTCGACGGCGCGGGCGGCGGCAACGGCGGAATCAACGCCGCCGCTCATGGCTGCAAGAACTCGCATGCTGGCTTTCTTTAGGTTCAGGGTGTCGCAGGCACCGGGGCTGCAGCTCGCGGCTGCCCGCGGAAATAGCACAATGCCTGCCACGCCATTCTATCGCCACGCCGAATCCTCCCCAAAAAGCCTTGACGGGGCCGCTTCCCGATTCTAGCGTCAGGACAAGCGGTTTTAGAATCGGAAGCGCGCAGACGCGGGAATCGAGCGGACATGGCTGTTGAGGACATCGTGATCGTGGGCGGCGGACTGGCCGGAGCCACGGCAGCCAAAACATTGCGGGCGGAGGGATTCAGCGGCCCCGTGGTGCTGGTGGCCGCCGAGTCCCACCAGCCGTACCTGCGCCCGCCGCTGTCCAAGGAGTACCTGCTGGGCAAGGCCGGCGACGACGCCCTGCCCGTGGTGCCCGAGGACTGGTACGGCGCGAACGACGTCGACCTCCGGCTCGGCGTCCGGGTCACGGAGCTGGATCCGGCCGCCCGGGCCGTGGTTCTGGACGGCGGCGAACGGCTGGAGTACGCCTCCCTGCTGTTCGCCACGGGAGCACGGCCCCGGACCATCCCCCTGCCCGGCAGCGGGCTCGACGGCGTCAGCACGTTCCGGACGGTGGAGGACAGCCGGCGCCTGCACGCCCGCCTCGCCGACGGCGGCCTGAACGTGGTCATGATCGGGTCCGGCTGGATTGGGATGGAACTGGCCGCCGCCGCCAGCACCTTCGGAAACACCGTCACCCTGCTGGGGCTGGAGGAGGTGCCGCTGGAGACGGCGATCGGCCCCGATTTGGGTGGCTTCTTCCGCGAGCTGCACGAGGCCCACGGCGTGCGGTTCCGGCTTCCGGCGTCCGCTGCCGAGATCCAGGGGCGGTCGGGACGGGTGACCGGGGTGGTCACCGACGCAGGCATTGTGCTGCCCGCCGATCTCGTGGTCATCGCTGTGGGCGTGGTGCCGGAGCTCAGCCTGGCCGAGGCGGCCGGCATCCGGATCCGCAACGGCATACTCACCGACGCGTCGCTGCGGACCTCGATGCCCGGGATCTTCGCCGCCGGCGACGTCGCCAATGCCCTGCATCCGTTCACCGGGGAGCACCACCGCAGCGAGCACTGGTCCAATGCCCTCAACGGCGGCAAGGTGGCCGCCAAGGCGATGCTCGGCCTCGACGCCTCGCTGGACACCATCCCGTACTTCTACACCGACCAGTACGACGTCAGCATGGAGTATTCGGGCTTCCCGACGCTCGTCGCGGGGCCACCGGTCATCCGCGGCTCGCTTGCGGACAAGGAGTTCATTGCCTTCTGGCAGCGGGGCGGCCAGGTGATCGCCGGGATGAACGTCAACTGGCCCCGCGCCGCCAAGCCGCAGAAGGCGATCAAGGCGCTCATCGGCGAACGCACCGCCGTGAGCCCGGACCTGCTTGCCGATTCCTCGGCACCGCTGGATCAGCTCCTGCCAGAAGCCTGACGGGCGGATTCACGGGCGACCGTACCGGCGGTCTGGATGCTGGATTCATGCCCGGCCATGCCGGCCTGGCGGGCCCGGGCGTAGGCGCCCGGCAGCGCGGCGAGCAGGGCATCGACGTCGGCGTCGGTGGAGGAATGCCCGAGCGTAAAACGCTGCGCACCCCTCGCGGTGTCCTCGTCCAGGCCCATGGCCAGCAAAACATGCGAGGGCCGCGGAACACCCGCAGTGCAGGCGGAGCCCGTGGAGGATTCGACGCCGGCGAGGTCCAGCAGGAACAGCAGCGAGTCGCCCTCGCAGCCCGGGAACGTGAAATGCGCGTTGCCAGGCAACCGGCCGGGGCCCGGGGCGCCCCGGAGCACGGCCTCGGGGACGGCCTCATGGACGCCCTCGATCAGCCGGTCACGAAGGGCCGCGATCCTGGCGGCCTCCTCAGGGAGTTTCGCGGCGACGGCCTCGGCGGCCGCGGCAAAAGCCGCGATCGACGCAGTGTCCAAGGTCCCGGAGCGGACGTCGCGTTCCTGCCCGCCGCCATGCTGGACCGGGGTCAGCTTCACCGCCCGGCCCAGGATGAGCGCGCCGACGCCGACCGGTCCGCCGATCTTGTGCCCGGAGACGGACATGGCGTCCAGGCCCGTCCGGCGGAAGTCAACGGGGATGGAGCCGAAGGCCTGGACAGCGTCGGAGTGGACGGGGACGCCGGCAGCGTGTGCCAGCTCCACCACCCGGGCGACGGGCTGGATGGTGCCGACCTCGTTGTTGGCCCACATGACGGTCACCAGGGCGATCGACGCCGGATCACGGGACAGTTCGGCCTCAAGCACGACCAGGTCCACGAGGCCCGCGGCGTCTACCGGGAGCCAGCAGACCTCGGCGCCCTCATGCCGTTCGAGCCATTCGACGGTGTCCAGCACTGCGTGGTGTTCGACGGCGGAACACAGGATGCGGGTACGCGACGGGTCCTCGGCCCGGCGGGCCCAGTACAGGCCCTTGACCGCAAGGTTGTCCGCCTCGGTCCCACCGGAGGTAAAAATCACCTCCGAGGGATGGGCGCCCGCGGCCTTCGCCAGCACTTCCCGCGCATCCTCCACCGAGCGCCGGGCACGACGGCCCGATCCATGCAGCGAGGAGGGGTTGCCCGTCCGGGCCAGCTCGCGCGTCAGTGCAGCCAGCGCCTCCGGGGCGAGGGTGGTTGTGGCGGCATGATCGAGGTAGACGGGCACAGCCCAATTCTACCTGCGGCCGCGGCCGCCCAGCTGCGGCGGCGACGGGCACAGGCACCGGGAAGGGCACTCGACTGGTGTAGATTCGGGCGGTGAAAGCCTCCCTCTACCTTGTGCTGGCCACCTTGTTCTGGTCCGGCAATTACGTCGTCGGGCAGGCCGCCGTCGCCTCAATGACCCCGCTGGAGCTGACCTTCTGGCGCTGGACCCTGGCCGCCGTGCCGCTGCTGCTGCTGGCCCACTTCGTTGAGAAGCCGGACTGGCGCGCTGTGCTGCGCCGCTGGCCAGTCCTCCTACTGCTGAGCGTCCTGGGCATGAGCGGCTACACGCTGCTGCTCTACAGCGCGCTCGGATACACGTCCGCGATGAACGCCTCCCTCATTACAGCCGCCAACCCGGCCCTGATTGTGGTCATGGCGATTGTCCTGCTCGGTGAGCGGACCACCTGGCTGGGCTGGCTCGGCATCAGCCTCGGCCTGCTGGGGGTGCTGCTCGTCCTGACTCAGGGTGAGCTGGCCCGTATATTCAGCTTCGCCATCAACACCGGCGAGCTCTTGATGATTGGTGCGATCATCATCTGGGGCTTCTACACGATCATTGCCCGCCGGCTGAAGGTGCCGGCCATCTCGGCCACAGCAGTACAGGTGGTGTTTGCGACCGTGACGCTGGCGCCGTTGGCACTCGCCATGAACGTGCAGTTTCCGGACACCGCGGCCGAAGGCTGGTCACTGGCGTACATCGCCGTCTTCCCCTCCCTTTGTTCCTACCTCCTGTGGAATCTGGCGCTGAAGACCACCCCGCCGGGGACTGCGGGCAACTACCTCAACCTGATGGTTGTCTTTACGGCGATCATTACAGTGCTGCTGGGGACGCCGCTCACTCCCGTGCAGATCGCCGGCGGCCTCATGGTGGTCGCCGGCGTCCTGCTGACCGGACTCAAGGGCCAGCCCAGGCTCGCAGCGCCGGGCACCTCTTCGGCGGGGGCGCGGGGCCGGTAGCCGCGACGCCAGGCAGCCCGGCCACTCATGGCGGCCGGGCTGCCAGGCAGGCAGAGCTGTCAGGCAGGCAGGATGCGGGCACAGCACTGCCCGGGCTGCGCGCTCCCCTGCTCCCTGAGAGCTTCGATGGCGAGCGCTTCGATCCGTCCAGGGTCGATCCCCAGGGCCGCGGAGGCCCCGCCCAGGAAGGCCCCGTTCATGGCGCAGACCACGTCTGCGTGCCCGGCAGCGAGGCGATGGAACGGGCAGTTCATCAGCACCAGTCCCCCGGCGCCGTCGTCCGCCGGGCAGTAGCCTTGCCCCGTCAAGAAGTCCGCGAGCGGGCCATCGCCATCGGGACCGCCGGCGGTTTCCGCATCCCCGGCCCCGATGGCCCCCGCCGGCCCGGTTGCGGGGGCTGCCGACTCAACCGCTGACTGCCCCCTGGCGCGGGCGGCCCGGAGCAGGGCCTCCCGCGGCGATCCGCCGTCGCTGGTGGCAGCCTCGATCGCGGAGACCAGCAACTCGGCGGCGAGATCGTAGTGGCGGTCCGGGACGGAGGCCGCCACCTCTTCCACGGCTGCCCGGTACAGCTTGGCGGGCCGGCCGGAACCGGGGCCCTCCCGTCCTCCAAGCTTGCGGAACTCCACCGCCAGCAGCCCGTCTTTCACCAGCCGGTCCAGATGGAACGAGGCTGTGCTCCGCGCCAGACCCAAAGCCTGGGCAGCGTCGTCCCGGCCGACGGCGTCTGTCGCCGAGGCGACGTAGTCAAACAGGATCCGGCGGTTCTCGTCGCCCAGGGACGCGACCGCCGCAAGCCGGCGGTTCCACGGAAGTTTGGTCATGAAACAAGAATATCTCTAAAAACAAGAATCATTGCTTAATCCTCAGGTGGTGTTCTAAAATCGAGTTATCCATTTTTAGAAGGAGCACGCCATGAAAGTTTCCCCATCCCTCGCCACTCCCGCACAGCAGCTCGCGGCGGACCCGCACCGCCAGGCCTTCCTCTTGTTGCGGACCGTTTTTACGGTTGCGCCGATCCTGTTCGGCCTCGACAAGTTCACGAACCTGCTGACCGACTGGACCATGTACCTGGCCCCCGTGGTGACCTCGGTAATCCCGCTGCCGGCCCAGACCATCATGTATATCGTTGGCGTAGTGGAAATCATCGCCGGCGTCATGGTGGCGCTGCGCCCGCGCTTCGGATCGGCGCTCGTGGCCGCCTGGCTGCTGGGCATCATCATCAACCTGATCGTCCTCGGCGGCTTCTACGACGTCGCGCTGCGTGACTTCGGGCTGCTCGTGGGCGCCCTAGCACTGAACAGGTTGTCCCCGCGCAAGGCCGCGCCGGCCGCCACGCCAAGCCGCTAGGGCGCTAAGCCCGGCCGCTATGCCGGGCCGCTATGCCGGGCCGCTAGGCCAGAACACAGACGGCGTGCGGAACGACCTCGATGGTCATCGGGAGCGCCCCGATCCGCTCGCCGTCGGCGTAGGCCACGATGTTGCTGGCCGCCAGTTCCACCGTGCGGACCCGGCGAAGCTGCACGGCGGGGTGGCCCACGTGCTTGCCGGCAAACACTTTCGGGAACACGGCCAGCAGCCCGGTCCGGGACAACTTGCTGACAATGAACAGGTCCAGGTGGCCGTCATCTCATTGACGGCGGCATCGAACCCGGCCGAGACGACGCCCGCGAACCACCGGAGGTTCCTCCAGCGGTGATCTTGCCGGCGTCGATCATCCGGCCGTCGTCGGCCAAATACGCCAGCGCCCGGTCGCAGGCCGCCGGGAGATTGTGCAGCGGCAGGCCCAGCGCCCGCGCCACATCGTTGCCCGTCCCGGTGGGAATAATGCCCAGCGGAACCCGGCAGCCGGCCCCGGCAAGCGCATTGAATCCGAGGTGGACCATGCCGTCCCCGCCCACCACCACCAGTGCATCCACGCCCGATTCCAGCGCGTCCTCAACCACCTGCGCCAGCCCGGCATAACTGTCCGCGCACAGCAGCAGGACCTCCGCCCCGGCCGCGCGGAAGCGTCCCGCCGATTCCTTCCCGGCGTGCCGCGTCCGGCCAAAGGACGCGCGCGGGTTGACGGCGACGGCGATCAGCATGCGCGCAATTATGCCAGTGGCCGGGAACCATCCCGGTACGCGCGGTCGTTGTCCTCTCAGCCGGTTAAACTGGGCCTGCCGGGCGCCCACGAACGGCCCGGCATTCCCAACGCCAGCACCATCGATGAAAAGGATCTCTGTTTGACGCAGGGCAGCAGCTCGCATTACCAGGTCCTCGGGATCCCAGTGACGGCGACGGAGAAGGACATCAAAGTGGCGTACCGCAAGGCCGCCCGGCTCGCCCACCCGGATCACGGCGGCGATCCTGCAGCGTTCCGGCGTGTCACGCTCGCGTACGAGACACTCATCGACGCAAAGCGCCGCGCGGACTATGACCGCTCCTACGCCAGCGCATATTCCACTCCCGGCGACGAGGGCGCCCACTTCGACGCCCCGGCCGCGGGCAGCCGGGCCTCAGCCAACGTCCGCCGCCCGAACACGCCGCGGAACACAGCTGCCGACCCGCCCGTCTATGTTCCCCCGTTCGAGCAGTTTGGCGACGGGACGGCGGTGCCGCTGATCCCTGCCGGTGTGGCCCGGCAGCAGGTCCACGGCCTGCCCCGCAAGCGCGGGATCTTCGGCGCCGAGGCCCGGATCCAACGTGAGATGCGCACCGTGCAGCTCATCAGCAGGCAGATCCTGACCACCATTCCGGCGGCGCGCCTCGTCAACGGGCTGCAGTCCCCGGCGGACAACAGCCACATCGACCACGCAGTCCTTGCCGGGTACCGGCTCGCAATCATCGGGTCCATGCTGCTGCCGCCGGGCGCCTATGCGTGGAACGGCAGCACGTTGACCCACGGCAACCGCTCCGTCGCCCCGCCCCAACTGGCCCACGTCGTGCGCCGGATGCAGGACATATTTCCCGAGCTCAATGTCACCGGCTGGATTGTTGTCCACAGCACGGACGGCAATCTGCACCAGCCGGTCATCGACCGGCACCGCCGCGCACCCGGCGGCCAGGGCAGCGGGTACGGGGAAAATTCGGGGCTTGTCGAGATAGTCAACGCCGCGGGCCTGGCCCGCGGCCTCAAGCTGTTCCTCGGCTCGGGGCCGGCCCCCAACACCGTCAATGTGCCTGTGCTGGCCCGGCTGCTGCGCGGAATGCACTAGGTTCCGTCCCGGTCCCTCCCCGCGGGTCTCCGGGGCGGACGGCCCGCGGCGCGCCCGACGCCGGCGGCTCGCTAGGATGGAAAGGTGTTCCGCATCCTCTTCCACACCCCCGAAATCCCCGGCAATACGGGAAACGCCATCAGGCTGGCAGCCATCACGGGCGCCGAGCTGCACCTGGTGGAGCCCCTGGGCTTTGATTTTTCCGACGCCAAGCTCCGGCGGGCAGGCCTGGACTACCACGACCTCGCCGTCGTGACCGTCCACCCGGACATCGACGCAGCCTGGGCGGCGCTGGAACCGGAACGTGTATTTGCCTTCACCTCCGACGGCGAAACCACCTACACAGACATCCAATACCGCGCCGGCGACGTCCTGCTGTTTGGTCCTGAGTCCGTGGGTTTGTCCGAGGAACTCAAGCACAGTCCCCGGGTGACGTCCCGCGTCCGCCTGCCGATGCTGCCCTCCCTCCGGTCGCTGAACCTGGCCAACGCGGCGTCCATCGCCGTCTATGAGGCCTGGCGCCAGAACGGGTTCGCTGGGGCCGGGCTGTAGCCGTTCCGCCGCCGACCGCCGGCCGGACCGGCGGCTGCCTGCGAGGGAGCCCGCGGCAAAGATCCCGCAGGTCGCGCCCATCCGGATTCCGGGCTGCGCCGAATCACTTCTGAAGGCGGGCACACGAAACCGCCGACTCAGCGTTGTGGGAAACGGAAGGGAGCGAGCAAGGCGGGTGAGAACAGTGCATCTGGATAGATCCCCTGCCCATGAGGCAAAGGCCGGCCCCTCGCCCCATGCCGCAGCTCCTGGCCCCCGTCCGCCGGCAGGCGGCTTATGCTTGGGAGTGATGGATACTCCGAATGCCCCGAACCCCGGGGCCGCCGCTCCCGCGGGTACCTCAGCCGACATCAACGGCCGGCTCGGCAGCCTGCTGGAACTGATTGCCCAGGGCGACCAGGCGGCGTTCGCGGAATTTTACAGCCTCACCTCCAGGCGCGTCTTCGGCATGGCACGCCGGGTCCTGATCGATACCGAACTCAGCGAGGACACCACCCAGGAAGTCTTCCTGCAGGTCTGGCAGAACGCGGCCAAGTTCAATCCCGCGGCCGGCAGTCCGCTGGCCTGGCTCATGACCATCTCGCACCGCCGCGCCGTGGACAAGGTCCGGTCCTCGCAGTCCGCCACTGACCGCGAAGCCAAATACGGGGCCAGCAGCCAGGAGATCGACCACGATTCCGTCTCGGACGAGGTCGGCAGCCGGCTCGAGGCCGAGGCAGTGGTCCGGTGCTTGGAGACGCTGACCGATACGCAGCAGGAGTCCGTGCGGCTGGCATACTACGGCGGCCTCACTTACCGGGAGGTGGCCGAGCGGCTCAATGCCGCGGTTCCTACCATCAAGTCCCGCATCCGCGATGGACTGATACGACTGAAGACCTGCTTGGGGGTGAGCTGAATTGACCGACATGAACCCGCATGAGAACGACAATCGCCTCCCCGGCGGCTTCACTGCCGAGATCGCCACCGACCTGGCTTCCGGCCGCGTCGTGGACCTTGCCGAGGTCTATGCCCTAAACGCGGTGGACGACGCCGAACGCGCCGCGATCGAGCAGTTCCTCGCCTCCGCACCGGCAGCAGACCGGGATGCCTTCAATGAACGCGTCCGGCAGGCCAGGGAGACCTTGGCCACCAGCTTCACCGCCGAGGAAGAGCCTCCGCCCGGGCTGCTGGACCGGATCATGTCATCACTGCCGGCGCAGACGGCACAGCCGTCCCCCGCCGCAGTGCCCCTCCCCGGCACGGGTCCGCAAACGGCGCCTGTGATGCCGCATCCGGTACGCGACAGCTCCGGAATGGCCGCCACCGACGAGCTCGGTGCGGCCCGCAAGCGCAGGGAAGAACGCCGCCGCCCGCAGGGCATGCGGAACTGGCTTGTCGGCGTCGCCGCTGCCGCCGTGATCGCCTTGGGCGGCGTCGGGGTGGGCGCGTATGTGGCAAACCAGAACGATCCGCTGAACCAGGTACTGCAGGCCAGCGACGTCCGCCAGGCCACCGTCGACGTCAACGGCGGCGGTACGGCCACCGTGTCGATTTCCCCGTCCAAGGACGCCGCCGTCGTCAAGATGAACGGCGTCCCGGCGCCGCCCGCGGGCAAGGTCTACCAGATGTGGCTGATCCCGAAGGACGGCTCGGCCCCGGTGTCGCAGGGCCTCATGGACGCTGAAGCCCTGTCCAAGCCCGCGGTGGTCAAGGGCATCGGCTCCGCCGCCGCCCTGGGCATCACCGTGGAACCCACAGGGGGATCCGCGAAACCAACCCTGCCCACCGTCGCCGCTGCGCCGCTGGACGCCTAGACACCGACACCGGTACAGACTCCCGCTGCACACAGGCTGCCACACTCAGGCCGACCGGAAACAGAAAGCCGCCCGGGCCCTGGCTCCTTCCGTAGAAGGACTCAAGGCCCGGGCGGCTTTCTGCGTTTGGTGCGCCTGGCTTCGTGTCCGGCTGACTTCCTGACCGGCTAAATGACCAGCGAGAGCAGCATCACCAGGCCGAAGCTCACCACGGAGATCAGCGTTTCCATGACGGACCAGGTCTTGAACGTCTGGCCCACCGTCAGCCCGAACAGCTCCTTGACGAGCCAGAACCCGGCGTCGTTCACGTGCGAGAAGAACAGCGAGCCGGCGCCGATCGCGAGGGCCAGCAGTGCGGCGTGCGTCGGCGTCAGGGAACTGGCGAGCGGTGCCACGATGCCGGCGGCCGTCACCGTCGCGACGGTGGCCGAGCCTGTCGCCAGGCGCAGGGCCACGGCCACGATGAAGCCGAGCACCAGGACGGACATGTTGGTCCCCTCGGCCCAGGTCTTCACGGCGTCACCCACGCCGGCACCAATCAGCGTCTGCTTGAAGCCGCCGCCGGCGCCGACGATCAGGAGGATCCCCGCGATCGGGCCGAGGCTGGCACTGATCCTGCTCGTGATCTTGGCGCCGCTGAGGCCCACAGCGTAGCCAAAGGTCACCATGGCCAGCAGGACCGCCAGGGTCATGGCGACCAGCGGCTGGCCGACGAAGTCGAAGAACATCCGGATGGCCGGGGCCGTCAAAGGGTTGGGCCAGATGATGTCCACGACGGCCCTGAGCAGCATGAGCACTACCGGGAACAGGATGGTCAACAGCGTCACGAGGAAGCTCGGCGGGCGCTTGACGCCCTCCATGTCCGCGCCATGCACGGTGTCAACGCCGCCGGCGACGGCGGGGGCGCCCACAGGCACCCACCGGGCTGCCAGGCGGGAGAAGAGCGGGCCGCAGATGATCACCGTGGGGATGGCAACGAGGATGCCGAGGGCCAGGGTGGTGCCCAGTTCCGCCTTGACGGCGCTGATCGCGATCAGCGGTCCCGGGTGCGGCGGCACCAGCCCGTGCAGCACGGACAGACCGGCCAGCGCCGGGATGGCGATGCGCATCAGGGGCATCTTGGAGCGTTGCGTGACAAGGACGATCACCGGCAGCAGCAGGACGAGCCCGATCTCGAAGAACATCGGCAGGCCGATGATCACGGCGACCAGCGTAATGGACCACACCAGCTTGTTTCCGGTGGCCTTGGCCAGGAGGGTGTCGACCACCCGGTTGGCGCCACCGGAGTCAGCGAGCAGCTTGCCCAGCATCGCGCCGAGCGCGACGAGGAGGCCGACTTCCTTCAGGACGCCGCCCACACCGTCCTCGAAATTGGCAATCACCTTGGCCGGCTCTACACCGGCGGCGAGGCCGACGAAACCGGACCCCAGAATCAGGGCCAGGAAGGGGTGGAACTTGAACTTGGCGATCAGCACCACGAGCAGGGCGATGCCCAGGCCCGCGATGATGAGTAGTTGGGTGTCGATGCCGGCCCCGGCCTCAACGGCAGCCTGAAGCTGCGTTGCTATCAGTGATTTCACAAAAAATTCCTTGGTGGCAGCGGAACGCGGGAAGGCTCAGGGCCTGGCGTCGGCAGCGTCGAGATGAAGTCGGGTGATGATTTCCTGTGCTTCTTCCGCCGGCGTTGCGGAGACGGACAGGGAAATGAAGTTTTCGTCCGGGGTGGGCGCTTCGAGCGCGTCGAACTGGGACTCCAGCAGGGCCGGGGGCATGAAGTGCCCGTGGCGGGAGGCCAGCCGGCCGGAGATCTTGTCCCGTGATCCCTCGAGGAACACGAACACCACCCCTTCGCCGCGCAGAATGTCCCGGTAGCGCTTCTTCAGCGCCGAACACGTCACGACGCCGGGGTTCCCGGCTTCGGTGTGGGACCGGATCCAGTCGGCGATGCTTTCGAGCCAAGGCCACCGATCCTCGTCGGTCAGCGGCTCTCCTGCGTGCATCTTCGCCACGTTGGCTTCCGGGTGGAGGTCGTCGCCCTCGGCAAGATCCCAGCCCAGCCTGCCCGCCAGAAGCCCCGCGACAGTTGATTTGCCGGAACCGGAGACGCCCATGATTACAAGAACGGGGTGTTGCGCAGTCTTCGCCATCAAAGTCTGCCTTCCATCAAATAAATATGATTTAAACAGAGGCCAGCATATGGCAGAGGTGGTGCTGCAGCAACACTAGAAACCGGCGATGGTCCCCTGGCCGTTGACTGTTACGACATGGAAGGCCTCAGCACTGCGTCCGGCGGGAAGTCCGGCGCGGGCCCCGGTGCCGAGCATGAGGCCGCGGACTGTGCGCTCCATGGCGTCGACGTCCGGGTGCTGGCTGACGTGGATGTGGATGGCAGCAAGCTTGCTGTCCACGTGCTCGGTGACGTCCACGAAGTGGTTTTCGCGCTCTTCCGGCCCGGCGAAGAGCCACAGCCAGGGCAATTTGTAGGCCTCGAGCCCGGACTCGGCCAGTTCCGGGTACGCGAAGGGGTTTTCCAGCGCGGGATACACGGCACGGGTCACGGCCTCCCCCACGACCAGGTGATCCGGGTGGCTCTTCTGGATCCGGTTCCAGTTCCGTTCAGGATGCATGGACACTACGACGTCGGGCTTCAGCTGCCGGATCAGGCGCACCACCTCGCGCATCACCTCATGTGAGGGTTCGAGGTAGCCGTCACGCTGGTGCAGGTAATGGATGTCCGTGACGCCGACCAGGGCAGCGGCACGCTGCTGCTCCGCAACGCGCAGCCGTACGATTTCCTCGCGCTGCGCCGGATCATAGCCGCCGGCGTCGCCGTCGGTCATGATGCAGTAGCTGACCTGGACTCCTGCGGCGGTCCATGCGGCGACTGTGCCGGCGGCGCCGAAATCGATGTCGTCCGGGTGGGCGGTGAAACAAAGCACCCGCTCGATACGGGAGGTCTCCGGGTCGAACGGGCTTTGCGGAACGGCGTTGGTGCTCATTCAGTCAGCCTTTGCGCTTCTTGATTTCCGCAGTTGCCTGCGGCAGAACCTGAAAGAGGTCGCCCACAACGCCGAAGTCCGCGATCTCGAAAACCGGCGATTCGGCGTCCTTGTTCACGGCCACGATCACCTTGGCGGTCTGCATGCCGGCTTTCTGCTGGATGGCTCCGGAAATGCCCGCGGAGATGTAGAGCTGCGGCGAGACGGTCTTGCCGGTCTGGCCGATCTGCGCGTCGTGGCCGATCCAGCCGGCGTCCGTGGCGGCCCGCGAGGCGCCGATGGCCGCACCCAGGGCGTCGGCGAGTGCCTCCAGCGGACCAAAGTCGCCGTCCACACCACGGCCGCCGGCTACGACGATCCGCGCCTCGGTCAGATCGGGGCGCCCACTTTCGGGCTTTTCACTGCGTGCCGTGACACGGGCGGAGGCGGCGGTGGCCGTCTCCGGGACCTCAATCGTTACGGCCTCCGGTGCCGTGCCGGTAACGGCAGGCTCGGGCGTGATGCTGTTGGGCTTGACGGTGAGAACGGCCACGGGCGTCGTGGCCCTCGCCGTGGTGGTGTAGGAACCCGCCAGCACGGACTTGTGCGCCGTACCGTCGGGGTCCACGGCCACGACATCGGTGATGACACCGGCGCCGAGCTTGATGCTGAGCCGGGCGGCGATTTCTTTGCCCTCGGCCGAGTTCTCGGTCAGGACCACGGTGGCACCGGAAGTCTGGACCGCGGCGGCCAGGTAGGACGCCTTGGGGCCCACAAGATAGTCGTCGAGGTCGGCCGCAGACGGGCGGTAGAGTGCCTGGACGCCGTACGCAGCAAGGGCCGCAGCGGCGTCATCGTGCAGTTCGCCATTGAAGGCGACTGCCGGTTCGCCGAGGGAGCGGGCGATCGTGAGCAGTTCCAGGCTCGACTTCTTCAGCGCCTGGCCGGGGTTGTCGATGAAAACGAGTACTTTTGCCATGTTCGGATAATCCCCTTTAGAGCAGCTTCTGGGCAGCCAGGAACTCAACCAGCTGGATGCCGGCGTCGCCTTCGTCGGTGATGATGGTGCCGGCCGTGCGCGGCGGGCGGACCTCTGCGGTCTCGACGGCGGTCCAGGAACCTGCCTTGCCCACCTGGGCCGGGTCGACGCCGATGTCGGCAAGGCTCAAGGTGGTGATGGTTTTCTTCTTCGCCGCCATGATGCCCTTGAAGTTCGGGTACCGCGGATCATTGATCTGGTCGGTGACGGAAACGACGGCCGGCAGTTCGGTCTCAATGGTGTCCGCGTGGGTGTCGCCGTCGCGGCGGGCGGTGAGCTTGCCGGCGTCGAGCTCCAGCGACGCGGCAAAAGTTACCTGCGGAAGCCCCAGCCGCTCGGCGAGCTGTGCCGGGACCAGCGAGGTCTCGCCGTCCGTGGAGGCCATGCCGGTGAGGATGAGGTCCGCCGGGGCGTCCGCGCCCAGGTGGCGGATCGCGGCGGCCAGTGCCAGCGAGGTGGCTGCGGCATCGGATCCGGCAAGGGCCTCGTCGCTGAGGTGCACGCCTTCAGAGGCGCCGATCTGGAGGGATTTCTTCACCGCGTTGACGGCCCCGGCCGGACCCATGCTCAGGGCGATGACCTTGTTGCCGGCCGCTTCCCCGCCGCGGGCCTCGCTCAGCTGCAGGGCGGCTTCCAGGGCGTACTCATCCAGTTCGGACAGGATGCTCTCGGAGCGGTCCACGGTGTTGGCCTCACCGGCGAGGTGCCGGTCGAACTGCGCATCCGGGACGTGCTTGACCAGCACAATGATTTTTAGAGATTCTTCCACTGTGTCTACAGCAGCCTTCCATGCGGGTGGACAGCCGCCCCTGGCGGGGACATGGCCACGGAACACCCGGTAGCCGGGCTGTTCCTAGCTAACCATATAGCCGGCGGGCAGCGCGGCCTCGGTTAACCCCTGTGTCAGCGCCCCGCCCGGTCCCGGGAAACTTCGGCAGGAGCCGGGCACAAATACGCCGGGCACGGAAAGGCCGGGCCGCACCGATTGGTGCCGCCCGGCCTCCCTAACTACTGTTCTGCACTGCTCTGCTTCTGTTGCTCGGCTTCTACTGCTCGGCTTCTACTGCTCGGCCGCTGCCCCGAGGGTCACGTCGAAGTCCTTCAACTGGCCGCCGCGCAGGACCGTCACCTTGACTGTGGCCCCGGCAGACTGTTCGCGCACTGCCGCGGTCAGCTGGTTGGGATCGCTGATGGTCAGGTTCTGGAACTTCGTCACGACGTCGCCGACCTTGATGCCGGCCTTGTCAGCGGCCGATCCGGACTCGACAGTTGCGACCTCTGCGCCCACCGAGAACCCTGAGGAGGACGAACCGGCGGCCTTGGGCTTCACGCTGACGCCGAACTGCCCGTGTGTGGCTTTGCCGCCGCTGATGATCTCCTGGGCCACGCGCTTGGCGTTGTTGATGGGGATGCTGAAGCCCACGCCAATGTTGCCGCTGCTGCTTCCGGTGGCTGAGTCGCCGCCGGCGGAGGCGATCGCGACGTTCACGCCGATGACTTCACCCTTGGTGTTCACCAGCGCGCCACCGGAGTTGCCCGGGTTGATGGCCGCGTCTGTCTGGATGACGTTGATCGAGATGGACCCCTGATCCGCGGTGTTCGGGGTCTCGCCACCGCCCGGAGGCGCGAACTGGAAGCCCTGGTCCCCGCCCTGGGAGTTATCCGCGCCGTTCTTCGGCGCAGCCGAGGACGCCACACTGATGGTCCGGTTCAGGGTCGAGACGATGCCGTCCGTGACTGTGCCGGTGAGTCCCAGCGGCGACCCGATGGCGACCGCGGTGTCGCCGACGTTCAGCTTGCCCGAGTCACCCAGCGTTGCCGGGACCAGTCCCGAGGGGTTGTCGATCTTTATCACGGCGAGGTCGGACAGCGGGTCGGTACCGACGATCTTCGCGGAGTAGACCTTGCCGTCGCTCGTCCGGACCTCCATCGTGGCGTTCGCGGTTTTGCCGTCGAGAGTGACCACGTGGGTGTTGGTCAGCACGTGGCCCTCGGCATCGAGGATGATCCCGCTGCCGGTACCGCCGTCGCTGCCGCTGGTTGCTTTGATGGTCACCACGCTGGGGGAAGCTTTGAGGGCGGCGGCGGTGATGGCGTTGACGGCGTCCCTGTTGTTGACGATCACCGGACCGGCCTGGGTGGTGTCGCTCGTGGCGGCAGTGGGGGAACGGTCCAGCAGCAGTGCGTTGCTGCCAGCGACCACGCCGCCGCCGATCAGGCCGGCCGCCACGATGCTGGCCACGAGGGTCGGGACACCAAATGCCGCCTTGCGCTTAGGGGCGTGCGCCGGGTTGTTCGCGAAGCCCGGGCCGGATCCATAGGACGGACCCGACGCCGGCTGGCCGCCGGGGTTGGCACCGTAAGGGCCGCCATACTGGGACTGGCCGTACTGGGATTGGCCTGGCTGGGACTGGCCATAGGGCGGGTGGGAGGGCTGGGCGGGTTGGCCTTGGCCGGCTTGGGAGAACCCGCCGTACTGACTGGTGTGCTGGGCGGGAGCGCCGAACTGCTGGGTGTCCGCGGCCGAGGGCTGCTGCTGGTACACCGGACGTGGTGCTCCGTCCTCGGCGCGGTCCAGCCGGAGGGTCGGGTTCTCGGGCGTCGGGCCGGGTGTCGGGGTTCCGGGGGCCGGGTTTCCCGCTACCGGCTGTCCGGGTGCCGGGTTTCCGGTGGCCGCCTCGGGCGCGTTTACGGCATGCGTCTGCTCCGGCGAGCCCGCCTGCTGCCCCGCCGGTTCCCGGTTCTGTTGTGTCGGCTCCGGTGACGCACCCGGCACTGGGTTCTCAGTCATGAGACTTCCTTTCATCCTCGTCTGCCTATAACTATGGACGCTCAGGCTGACACTAGAGCGCACATTTGCTGGGAGGTTCCTGAACGGATAGTTTGCGGCCTCCGGGCCTGTATTTCCCAGTTTAGGCGCGTTTCGCTGGTGGCATATTCCCCTAGGTGGACTGCCATTTGGGTGCACCATAGAATCAAATGGAAATGCCACAGCGACCTGCGGCGCTTTACATCTGCGTGGGGGGCGCTGCTGCATTCTGTGACGGCTGGTTCGACCGAACCGGTCCCAGAAGTGCTGAAGGGTTGCACATGCGGTCTAAGTTGAATCGATTCCTCGCCGTTCTTGGCGTTGCTGGATTGCTGGCGCTCCCCGCCGCTCCAGCCTTGGCCGAAGATCCAGTGACCATTCCGTCCGGGCAGAACATCGTGGACAGCGCGAACGTGCTCGGCGGCCGCAAGGCCGAAGTCCAGGACGCCATCCAGAAGCTCCTGAAGGACCACAAGTACAACCTCTACGTCATCACGGCAAAGACGTTCGAGAATCCGGCCGACCCCGCGCAATGGGCCCGGACCGTCGCAGAGAACAAGGGCATGGGCAAGGCCGACGTCATCCTGACGATGTCCGACGACGGGAAGTACTACTTCTCCCCCAACTCGGCCAGCGCGATCTACTCCAAGACGTCCAGCATCACCCAGAACGCGATAGTTCCGAACCTGGCCGGCGGAAAGCGCGACTTCGCGCAGGCGGCAATTGATACCGCAGCTGCGGTGGGCGACGCCGCGTCCGGCGGCAGTGGCACGGTGCCGTCCGACGCCGGTGCGGGCAGCGCCGTGCTGGTGGGGGTCGGCGTCGTTGCCGTCGCAGGTGGCGGAGCCTACCTGTACTTCCGCAACCGCCGGAAGAAGGCCGGCCAGGGTGCCGGGGCCTCCCACGGGCCGCAGGGTGCGGAGGCGGATCCGCTGGCGGGCCTCAGCGTGGTGGAGCTGCGCCGGAAGAGCGATTCGCTGCTGATCGAGGCCGATGACGCGATCAAGTCCAGCGAGCAGGAACTGGGATTCGCCCAGGCCCAATATGGTGACTCCGCGGTGGGTAATTTCACCAAGGCGCTGCAGGAGGCCAAGGGCCACATGACGGAGTCGTTCAAGCTGCAGCAGCAGCTCGACGACCACATCCCCGACACCGAGGAGCAGCAACGGAGCTGGCTCGGCGAAATCATCCGCCGCTCCGAGGCCGCATTGGGCTCGCTGCAGGAGCAGAAAGCGGACTTCGATTCACTCCGGGAGTTGGAAAAGAACGCCCCGCAGGCCCTCGCCGCCGTCGGCGCCGGAGCCGCGGATGCCGAGGCAAAGATTGCCAGCGCCGAACAGTCGCTGATGGATCTTCGCGCCAAGTACGCCGAGAGCGCCCTGGTCCAGGTTGCGGACAACATCAACCAGGCCAAGGAACGCCTCGAATTCGTCCAGAACGCCTCGACGGCGGCTGAGGAAAAGCTCGCCGCGGGCGAGAACAGCCTTGCCGCGGTGGCCGTCCGGGCAGCCGAGGAAAGCCTGCACCAGACGAACGTGCTGATTGGGGCCATCACTAAGGTGGCTGGCAGCCTCGACGAGGCACGCAGTGGCCTGGAGTCCGCTGTCGTCGACACCGCCCAGGACCTGGCGCAGGCGAAGGCGATGCTCCAGTCCGGCGCCCATCCTGAGCTGTCCGGCCCGGTGGCCGCCGTGGAAGCGGCGCTTGCGCAGGTCAAGGCGGAAATCCAGCGCGGCAAGATCGATCCCATCGCCACCCTGGAACGGGTCGAGACGGCGCACCAGACCCTGGACCAGTCCCTCGGCGGAATCCGCGACCAGCAGGAACAGGCGCGCCGCGCCCAGGCCTCGCTGCAGCAGAGCATCATGTCGGCCCAGGCCCAGATCAGCGCGACGTCGGACTACATCACCGCCCGCCGCGGAGGCGTGGGCACCGATGCCCGCACGCGCCTGGCGGAAGCCCAACGGAACCTGGACTATGCGCTCTCCATCTCCCGCACGGATCCGGTCACCGCGCTGCAGTACGCGCAGCAGGCCCACGCACTGGCGGCGCAGGCCGCTCAGCTGGCCCAGTCCGATGTTGACCAGTTCGGCGGCTACGCCAACCAGGGCTACGGCCGTGGCGGGATGTTCGGCGGCAGCGGCGGCGGCGGCCTCGGCGGCGCGATCCTCGGCGGAATTCTCATCAACTCGATCCTCCATGGCGGAGGCGGCGGCGGCTGGGGCGGCGGCGGAGGCAGCTGGGGCGGCGACGATTCCGGCGGCGGCTGGGGTGGCGGCGGCGACTTTGGCGGCGGCGGAGACTTCGGCGGCGGCGACTCCGGCAGTTTCTAGCCTGTAGCCGCCCCCGCACCGGAAGCAGTGTCGGGAAACAGGGACGGGAAACAGGGACGGGAAACTGTGACGCGTAACAGGGACAGGAACGGTACAGACCTCGCGCCGGCCGCAACGGACCGGAAAGCGGATAGATGCGATACATCATCGATCACTGGAATCAGTGAGACAACGGAGCAGGACGAAAGGTAACACCATGGTTAAGCAGTCCATTTTCGGCCGCATGGCGCAGCTGGCGAAGGCAAACATCAACTCGTTGCTGGACCAGGCCGAGGATCCGCAGAAAATGCTGGACCAGATGGTCCGCGACTACACGAACAACATCGCGGAGGCCGAGTCCGCCGTGGCCCAGACCATCGGCAACCTGCGCATGCTCCAGGACGACTACAACGAGGACGTCCGCAACGCCCAGGACTGGGGCAAGAAGGCACTCGCCGCGTCGCGCAAAGCCGACGAATACCGCGCCAAGGGCGACGTCGGCGACGCGGAGAAGTTCGACAACCTGGCCAAGGTTGCACTGCAGCGCCAGATGGGCTCCGAGAGCGAGGCCAGGGCCGCCGAGCCGAGCATCGCGTCCCAGACCGAGGTGGTGGACAAGCTCAAGCACGGCCTTGACCAGATGAAGGGCAAGCTCAACGAACTGACCAGCAAGCGCAATGAGCTGGTGGCCCGGTCCAAGACCGTGGCGGCCCAGACCCAGGTCCACGACGCGCTCAAGAGCATCAACATCATGGACCCCACCTCCGAGGTGGGCCGCTTCGAACAGAAGATCCGCCGCGAGGAAGCCAAAGTCCGCGGCCAGCAGGAACTCGCCGCCTCCAGCCTGGACGCCCAGTTCAACTCGCTGGAGGATCTGGGCGAGCAGACCGAGATCGAAGCCCGGCTGGCAGCGCTGAAGTCCGGCGGCTCCCCCGCCGCCATCGGCGCCGGCGACAAGAGCGCCGAGTCTGAATCCACGTTAGACGAGGCCGACTTCGACAAGCTCTGACCAACGCACGTTCCGGGCCCAGGGCCGGACTCCGGCGGGCGAGCCTGACACCTCAGGTTCGCCTGCCGGAGCCCGGCCCTTGTTGTGCCCCTTGTTGCACCGCACGGGCGGCCGTGCCGGCCGCCGCGCGTGTACCGTGGATCCATGTCTGCGACCCTTGTCTGGCTTCGTGACGACCTCCGGCTGGATGACAATCCGGCACTGATGGAGGCCGCCGCCCTGCACACACCCCTGACCGTCGTCTATGTCCTGGACGAGGAGTCGCCTGGCATCCGGCCCTTGGGCGGAGCGGTGAAGTGGTGGCTCCACCATTCCTTGGCCGGGCTCGCCGCCGCGCTGGAGGCCGCGGGCTCGCGGCTGGTGCTCCGCCGCGGCCCGGCCGTCCGGATCATCCAGGACCTCGCGGTGGAAACATCGGCCGACACGCTGCTGTGGAACCGCCGCTACGGCGGGCCCGAACGCACGGTCGACGCCGGCCTGAAGAGCTGGGCCACCGAGCACGGCATCAACGCCACGAGCTTCCAGGCAAACCTCATGTTCGAGCCATGGACCGTGCGGACCGGCAGCGATGGTCCCTACAAGGTCTTCACGCCGTTCTGGAGGGCCTGTCTGGCCGGCGCCGAGCCCCGGCAGCCTTTGGAGGCCCCGGACCAGCTGCCGGCCCCGGCACGCACGCGGAGCGGCAGCCTGCCGGAGAGCGAAACGCTCGAAGGCTGGGGCCTGCTCCCCCGGCATCCCGACTGGAGCTCCGGGCTGGCCGGCACCTGGACACCGGGTGAAGCCGGCGCCCACAGCCGGCTCATGGATTTCGTGGACGGGCCGGCAGCAGCATATGGCACCGGCCGCGACGTCCCCGGCGTCGAAGGTACCAGCCGGCTCTCCCCGCATCTGCGTTTTGGCGAAGTCAGTCCCTTCCGGATCTGGCACACGCTGCGGGAGAGCTTTGCGCCGGGGGCGCCGGCCGACGTCGGGATCTTCCGTTCCGAACTTGGCTGGCGGGAATTCTGCTGGCAGTTGCTCTACGAGAATCCCGACCTGGCGACGCGGAATTACCGGCCGGAGTTCGACCGCTTCGAGTGGCAGCCGGCCTCGGGCGCCGAGCTTGAAGCCTGGCAGCAGGGCCGCACCGGCTACCCGATGGTGGACGCGGGCATGCGCCAGCTCTGGCAGACGGGCTGGATGCACAACCGGGTGCGGATGGCCGCGGCGTCCTTCCTGGTGAAGAACTTGCTGGCCGACTGGCGGCTGGGCGAGGCTTGGTTCTGGGACACCCTGGTGGACGCCGATGCCGCGAGCAACCCGGCCAACTGGCAGTGGGTCGCGGGCTCGGGAGCCGACGCCTCGCCGTATTTCCGGATCTTCAACCCTGTCACGCAGAGCAAGAAGTTCGACGCCGCGGGACGATACCTGCGCGGGTACATACCCGAGCTCGCGGCGCTGGACGACAAAGCCATCCACGAGCCGTGGAAGGCCCACGGCGCCGCCACCGGCTACCCCGCACCCATCGTGGACCTTGCCGAGTCCCGGGCGCGTGCACTGGCGACCTATCAGCGGCTCAAGGATGACTGACGGCCGGCCGGGGGCCGGCCGGGCGCCGGCTAGACCGGTTCCGGGTTGCGCCGCTCCCAGCGGTAGCCGTCCGCGGGGGAAGCCGTAGCCGTCCACAGCGGTAGCCGTTCTCAGGGGCAGCCGTCCGCAGCGATAGCGTCCGCGGGGAAACAGGAAAGGCCCGGATCATCAGATCCGGGCCTTTCTGTGTACTGCTGGTGTTTCCTGGTTGCGGGGACAGGATTTGAACCTGTGACCTCTGGGTTATGAGCCCAGCGAGCTACCGAACTGCTCCACCCCGCGTCGCTTGATCCACTCTACCCTAGTTTCCGGACCGCCCCGACCACGTGCCCAAGCCAGGTCCAGTCCAGACCGGCCCAGGTCGCTTGCGGTCACGTCCGGTATCCGGGTCCAGTTTCACTATGCCGGTCCAGGGTTTCCGGGTTTCGTTGCGTCAACCCCGCATCGAAGGGAGTTCCAGACACCGCCGTTCACCGCCCGGGGCGCCTTTGGACACGACTCCGGCCCTCGGGTCCGGTGTCCGCGGCGTGTACGTGTCAAAGTGCCCCCGGACCGCATCCGCCGGGGGGCTTTCCGGGGGCGCCCCTGCGGCGCTTAAAGCGAAAGGTCCGGAACACTGTTTCCAGTGTTCCGGACCTCTTCTCCAGTTGCGGGGACAGGATTTGAACCTGTGACCTCTGGGTTATGAGCCCAGCGAGCTACCGAACTGCTCCACCCCGCGTCGCAAGATCAACTCTACCTGCCGGTGAACTTGAGGCCAAATCGAGGTGACGTGATGTGCATCTCGAAGACCGCTGGGCTTCCTCCGTCCACGGGGCACCCCGCGGCCAAAGCCGCGCAGACCGGGGCCCCGTCTACGCCACAGGCCGGGCTTGCCTCTCCGTGGAGGGCAAACCCGGCCTGAGGACCGCGCAGAGCCTGTGCCTGGCTGTAGCGCCGCGTTAGCCGCCCGCCGTCGCTGACGGCGAGGCCGACGGCGAGGCCGTGCCCGCCGGGGCCGCCGGGGTTTCCAGCTTCGCTTCGGCCTCGAGCGCCTTCTGCAAGGCAGCATTCAGCTTCTTCTGCTGCTCACCATAGGTCGCGAAGTCGCCCTTCGCGAGGGCCTCCTGGCCAGCCTTGATCGCGGCGTTGGCCTCGTCCAGGGCGGCCTTCAGTTCAGCCTTCGCGTCGGTGGGGCCAGGTGCTGCCGGTGTCCCACCAGGGGTGGTGGGTGCGGCGGGCGTTTGTCCCTTGTTCGACTTGTCCCCTGCCGCGGCCCCCGAATTTCCGCCGAACAGCTGGTTTAGTGCCTCGTCCAGCGTGGGCGCGAACCCGATCTTGTCACCGAACGCCACCAGGACCCGCTGCAGCGTCGGGTAGGAGGTTTCACCGGTGGACCGCAGATAGACGGGCTGGACGTACGCCATGCCGCCGCCGACAGGCAAGGTCAGGAGGTTGCCGTTGAGCACCGCCGACGCACCCTGGCGCAGCAGGTTGAGGGCCTGCGAAACGGTGGGGTCGGAGTTGAACTTGTTCTGCGCCTGGCCGGGGCCCGGGACCTGGGTCTCCGGCGGGATCTGCAGGAGCCTGAGCTGGCCGTAGCTGTCCGCCTTGACGCCCTTCTTGTTGCCGGCGTCGGAGTCCGCGGCCAGGAAGCCGTAGAGCACGTTGCGGGCGTTGCCATTGACCACCTGCGGGATGAATGACGAGGTCAGCTGGAATGCTGGCTTGTCCTGGTCGGGCATCTTCAGTGACATGTAGTACGGCGGCTGCTTGACCTCGTCCTTGACGGTGGGGTCGTTGGGGACGGACCAGGCGTCAATGTTGGTGTAGAAGCTGTCCGGGTTGGTCACGTGGTAGCGGCCGAGGAGCTCGCGCTGGACCTTGAACAGGTCCTCCGGGTACCGCACGTGGCTCATGAGCGCGCCGGACATCTCGGTATACGGCTTCACCGACGTGGGAAAGACCTTCTGCCAGGCCTTCAGCACAGGGTCCTGGTCATCCCAGGCGTAAAGCGTCACGGAGCCGTCATAGGCATCCACGGTGGCCTTGACCGAGTTGCGGATGTAGTTTACCGAGCTGTTCGGCAGGGCTACCGTCCGATTCGCGGCGGTCTGTGAGTCGGCTGTCGCCGCAGAGAGCTGCTCCTGCTGCGAGTACGGGAAGTACGGGCTCGTGGTGTACCCGTCCACGATCCACTTCACCCTGCCGTCGACGACGGCGGGATAGGGATTGCCGTCCACGGTCAGGTAGGGCGCAACCTTTTCGACGCGGTCGCGCGGGTTGCGGTCGTAGAGGATCTGGGACTCGGCGTTCACGCCGTCGGAAAGCAGCAGGTCCGAGGACTGGAACTTGATCGCGTAGAGGATCTTGTTGAAGAAGCTGCCGACGTTCGGGCCGCCGTTGCCGGTGAAGGTGTACTGCGTTTCGCCGTCGCCTTCCTTGGCCGCGGGCCGATCCTGCTCGCGGTGCGGGGCACCGGCCGGGGCGCCCACGATCGAGTAGTCGGGCGAGTCCTGGCCGAAGTAGACGCGGGGCTGATAGGTCGAATCGTTGCCGAGCGCGCCGGTGGACGGGATGCCCGACTGCAGGAAGTCGGGCTTGCCGTCCACGGTGAACTTGTTGCCCTTGGCTGCGACGACGCCATAGCCGTGCGTGTAGACCACGTGCCGGTTCAGCCAGGACTGCTGGTTCGTGGCCAGCCCGTCCGGGTTGAGTTCGCGGACGGCGATGACCGTGTCCTGGATCTTGCCGTCGATCTCGTAGCGGTCCACATTCAGGGCGCTGGGGAACTGGTAATAGGGCCGGTACTGTTCAAGCTGCGAGAACGCATCCGAGATCAGGTTCGGATCGAGCAGACGGATGTTGGCGGTGGTCTGCGCATCGGGGGCCAGCGCACCGGAGGTGGCGGCGGTGGTGGCGTTGTACCGCTTTTCCTGGACCTTATCCAGGCCGTAGGCGGCGCGGGTCATGGCGATGTTCCGCTTGATGAATTGGTTCTCCAGCGTCTGTTCCGAGGGCCGGACCTGGAACTGCTGGATGACCCAAGGGTAGACGCCGCCGGCCAGGATGGCCGTGATGATGAGCATCGCGGTGCCGATCACGGGCAGACGCCACTTGCCGATCACCGCGGCGACGATGAACAGCACGGCGACGATCGCCGCGGCCACGGCCAGGATGGCCTTGGTCGGAATGACGGCGTTCACGTCCGTGTACAGCGCACCGGCCCAGCGTCCACCGTTGTTCTGCACGGTGGAGTAGCGGTCCAGCCAGAAGTTGATGCCCATCAGCAGCAGGAAGGCAGCGCCCGTGACAGCCAGGTGGATCTGGGCGGCGCGGCTGGTGAAGATCCCGCGTTCCATGATCCGGATGCTGCCGTAAAGGTAGTGCGTGAGGATGCCGGCGAGACCAGCCACCACCGTGACGCTGATGAGGAACCCGGTGACGAAGCCGAGGAACGGAAGGGTCATGAGGTAGAAGCTGATGTCCAGGCCGAACTGCGGATCATTCTGGCCGAAGGGCTCCTGGTTCAGGAACAGGAGCACTTTCTGCCACTGGCTGGCGGCGGCGCTGCCGGCGAACAGGCCAAAGAGGATAGGAAGCCCCACCATCACGACGCGTCGGACGGGTTCGAGCTGGGCCTGGTAGCGGTTCAGGTTGTCCCGGATTTCCGAGTCGGGGGCGTACACCGGCCGCGCATGGTAGGCAATCCGGATGGCGAAGAAGACGGCGGTAAACATGATGGCGAAACCGGTCATGAAGATCCCGATCCTGGCCAGGTTCTCGGTCAGGAACACTTGGAAGAAGCCCAGCTGCTGGTACCAGAGGACATCCGTCCAGACATTGGCGAAGAAGATGAATCCGACCACGATCAGGGCCACGATGATCAGTGTCGGCGTCAGGGCGCCGCGTCGTGTCTGGGGTCTTCCGGGCGGGACAGGGCTGGCGGGACGGGACAAACTCGGTACCTCATAGCTAGTCGTCTACTGCTGATTTTTAGTTATTAGTCGCTGCTGTGACTCAGTTGGGCGACTAAGTGCCGGTATTGCAGGGTTTGATGCATTCTAACGGCCGCCGCTGCCGACCCGTCAGGGCCCTGCAGCAGGGTGCCCGAGGGACGACGGCGGCCGTCACTAATGCCACGAGTGGGGCCGGCGCTTAGTTCCGCGGTCAGTCTAGTTGCTAGTGCATACCGGAAGGCCCGATGTGTCGCCGCCTGACGCGGCCAGTTCCACCGCTTTGCGGGCCTCGGTGAGGTTCTCGACCCGGACCACTTGCAGTCTGTCTGGGATGTGGCCCAGGACGTCGTCGCAGTTGGCTGCCGGGGCCAGGAACAACGTGGCCCCGGCGGACCGCGCCCCCTGCATTTTCTGGGCGATCCCGCCGATGGGTCCCACGGCACCGTCCGGGGTGATGGTTCCGGTCCCGGCGATGTGCTTGCCGCCGGTCAGGTCGCCCGGGGTGACGGTGTCAATGATGCCCAGCGCGAACATCATGCCCGCGCTGGGGCCGCCGACTTTGTCGAGCGAGATGGTGACGTTGAACGGGAACGTGAACTTGTACTGCAGCAAGACGCCGAGGATGTAGCGGCCCGCGCTGTTTTTGGTCGGAGTGACCGTGACAGGCACCCGGGCGCCGGCGCGTTCCACGATGACCTTGACGGGTTTGCCGTTGCCGGCGGCCAGTTCCGCCTGGACGACGCCGAGGGCGGTGATGGGCTTGTCATTGATGGAGACCAAAACGTCCCCTGCCTGCAGCAGTCCCTTCGAGGCAGAGTCGTCCGGGAGGCCGGCCACCTGCATTTTCTGCCCGAACGGAATGTTCAGATCCTTCAGTGCCGCGGCGACGGCGTTCTCCTGGGAGGTGGTCATCGCCGTCGCGCTCTCCTGCTGGGACTGCTCCTTGGTGACGCCGCTCGGGAACAGCAGCTCCTGGGGGTAGACGGCTTTGGTCCCGTTAAGCCATGCCGAAAACGCCTCGACGACGCTGACGGGACCGTTGGGACCGCCGTCGACATAGACAGTGGTGAGGTCCAGGCTGCCCTTGGCGGGAAACGTCTCGTGGCCGCTGACGCTGATGACCGGCTTGCCGTTGTCCTGGCCGATTGTGTTGAACGTGGGTCCGGGAGACTCGATCACGTAGGGCACCGGCAGGCTCACCGCAGCGATGCCCAAGGCCGCGGCCAGCAACCCCGAGACCAGCATGGCTGATGACCGGTTGTTGCGCTTGCGCCGCACGCCAGTGCCTGCCAGCCGCGCCCTTCTGCCCCGGACAGGGCCGGCCGCTGGGTCGCTGGCGGGCTGCTCGCCTTGGGTGACTGTCATTGAACGACCTCTCCGTGCCGGCACAAGGGGCGGCGGCCCCGACAGGACAAGCCTGCGAGGACACCGCGACGAAGCACCAGGGCCGCAGCCTAACCCGAGGCTGCCGCGTGCAAATATTCCAACTTCCAAGCGTACGCGCTCGGCGCCCCGGAGCGCTCTTTGCCTACAGCGAACGTGGCGCGGTTTCGGCAGACAGCCGCTCTTGCCGAGGGGTACCGTGAAGTTGAGAAGCAGCCACACCGACGATCGGCGGGATCATGACCTCCAACCCACTCAATCCGTCCAATGGCGACGAGGAACCCAAGGATCCCTTGGCCGAAATGCTCAAGAACCTGATGGGCGGCCAGGGCATGGGCAATATCGACCCCGCCGAACTCGCCAAGGCCGCCGGGCTCCCGGACGACCCAAACCTCCTGGCCCAGATGTTCTCCCAGGTGCAGGCGATGATGAGCGCCCCCTCGGAAGGGCCCGTGAACTGGCAACTGGCGCATGAGAACGCCCGGCGGGTGGCCGCCAGCGGATCCGACCCGTCGGTCACCGCCCACCAGTCGCGGGAGGTCGATGAGGCCCTCCGGCTGGCCGAACTCTGGCTCGACCAGGTCACGGGGCTTCCGGCCACGGGACTGATCGGCCGGGCGTGGTCCCGTGCCGAGTGGGTCGAGGAAACCCTCGGGACGTGGAAGCGGCTGACGGAGCCGGTGGCCAACAGCATTGCCAATGCGCTCTCCGCCGCCATGACCGAGCAGATGCCCGAGGAAATGAAGTCCATGATGGGCGGCGCCTCCTCGATGATCCAGAACATGGGCGGGGCGATCTTCGGCATGCAGCTTGGCCAGGCGATCGGCGCGCTCTCGGCCGAGGTGGTCAGCTCGACGGACATCGGCGTGCCCCTGGCCGACCTCGAAATGGCGCTCCTGCCGGCCAATGTGGCGAAGTTCGGCGAGGGCCTCAGCCTGCCGGAGAACGACATCCGCCTGTTCCTCGCCGTGCGAGAGGCGGCGCACGCCCGCCTCTTCGTCCAGGTCCCCTGGCTGCGCGGACACCTGCTCGGCGCGATCGAGGCCTACGCCCGCGGTATCCACATTGACACGTCCAAGATCGAGGAACTCGCCCGGGAGATCGATCCCAGCAACCCCGAGGGCATCCAGGAGGCGCTCTCGCAGGGTGTCTTCATGCCGCAGCGCACTCCCGCCCAGGAGCAGGCCCTCGAAAAGCTGGAGACTGCCCTTGCCCTGGTAGAGGGCTGGGTAGACGAACTCACCTGGGGAGCGACCGAGAAGCTGCTGCCTTCCGCCGCTGCGTTGCGTGAAACCGTCCGGCGGCGCCGGGCCACCGGCGGTCCCGCGGAGCACGCGTTCTCCTCCCTCGTGGGCCTCGAACTGCGGCCGCGCCGGCTCCGCGAGGCCGCCACGCTCTGGGCTTTGCTCAAGGCCGAGCGTGGCATGGAGGGCCGCGACGCCGTCTGGCACCACCCCGACCTGCTGCCCACGGCAGAGGACTTGGAGGATCCGCAGGGCTTCAGCGAACGCCGGAAACTCGCAGAAGCCAGCGACAGCGAAGTGGATGACGCCCTGCAGAAGCTGCTCAACGGCGGTTTCGACGAGCCCGCCGGCACCGACACCACGGACACCGGGGGCGAGGCAAAGTCAGAGGGCACTGCGGAGTCCGAGGGCGACGCAAAGTCAGAGGGCACTGCGGATTCTGCAAAGTCCGACGACGCTGCGGAGCCCGGCGCGTCCGGCCAGGAACCGGCCGACGACGACCCTGAGGACCGCGGACCGGAAGACGGCGGCAAACCGAAGGCCTAGTCGATCGCTAAGGGGCCCCGGCCGGGATTTCGGTTCCGTCCGGGGCTTCGTCGTATCCGCCGCCGGGCGCCAGGCCGCGTGAGGTCGCGAACGAGACCCCGTCCAGGAAAGCCTTGGCGCGCTCCGTCTCCGGGTAGGCCGCCAGCAGTCGCCAGAATGCGGCATCGTGGCCGGCCACCAGGAGGTGAGCGAGTTCGTGGAGCAGCACATAGTCGATGACCCACTGCGGCATGGGCTGGAGCTTCGCCGACAGCCGGATGGTTCCTTCGGACGGTGTGGCCGAACCCCAGCGGGAATTCTGGTTGGTGACCCAGCGGACCGAGGAGGGCACCGCCCTGCCGCCAAGGTACTTCGCCGACAGTACGGCGGCGTGGGCGGCAAGGTCGGCATCGCTGCGGGGGCGCCGCCGGCCGGCACCCCGCGCGCCCCGGACCCCCTGGAGCCTGAGTTTTTCGAGCATGCGGTGAACCCATTCCCGTTCCTGGGCCCTGCTGAAAGAGGCGGGGATGGCGACGACGGCGGTGCCGTCTTCCCAGAACGCAGCGACGGTGCGGCGCCGGCGGGCGGACCGGCGGACCAGCACGGGGGCGCCGTCGGCGGTGGTCAGCGGTATGGCCGCCGGAACGGCGCCGGAGCCCCCTGAGCCGACGCGTCCGGGCTTGCCGGCGCGGCCGCTGCCGGCGCCGGGCGTCATTGCGCCGGACATTACAGTGCCGTGCTTTCGGCCAGGACCGTCAGAACAGCCTCGCCGTACTTCTCCAGTTTGGACGGACCCACGCCGGCGAGTTGGGCTAGCTGTTCCAGCGATTCGGGCCGGGCCTCGGCGATGGCGGTCAGGGTGGCATCGGTGAACACGACAAAAGCCGGGACGTCCGCCTCGAGGGCCACGTCCTTCCGCCATTGCCTCAGCGCGTCGAACGTCTGTTCCTCGTAGCTGGGCGGGCACTGGTTGCAACGCCCCACCTTGCGCTCGGCGCCGCTGGAGAGCATGCTGCCGCAGACCCGGCACGACGCCGGGACGGCCGCCTTCCGGCGGGGCGCCGGCCCCTTGCCCCGGAGCTGGGAGCTGGCCACCGAGTCGGGGCGCAGGCCGTCCAGGAAGCGTGAGGGCTTGCGGTTGGAGCGCCCGCCCGGTGTCCGGGCAGTGGACCAGGACAGGAACAGGTGTTCGCGGGCGCGGGTGATGCCCACGTACAGGAGCCGGCGTTCCTCGTCCACCGCTTCCGGAGTGTCCGCGAACGAGATCGGCACGAGTCCCTCGCTCAGCCCGACCAGGAACACGGCGTCCCATTCCAGGCCCTTGGCGGCGTGCAGGGATGCCAGGGTGACGCCCTGGACGGTCGGTGCATGCTGGGCCAGAGACCGTTCCTGGAGCTCGTTGACGAAGTCCGGGAGTGCGAACTGCGGGCCCCTGCTGATCACGAGTTCGTCGGCCAGCGCCACGAGGGCGGCCAGGGATTCCCAGCGCTCCCGGGTCGCGCCCCCGCTGTGCGGCGCCGCATCCGTGTAGCCCAGGGAGGCGACGATGTCGCGGACAAGCTGGCCGAGCGGCTCGGGCGTGGCGGTTTCGGCCACGGCCCGTGTGGCGGCTCGGAGTTGCAGGATGGCGTCCCGGACCTCCTTACGCGCGAAGAACCGCTCACCGCCGCGCAGCTGGTACCCGATCCCGGCCGAGGCCAGCGCTTGTTCGTAGGCTTCAGACTGTCCGTTCGTGCGGAAGAGTACGGCGACCTGGCTCGCCGGAGTTCCGGCGTCGAGGAGTTCGCGGACCCGCGCGGCGACCGTGGCGGCCTCCGCCTCGTCATCCGAACATTCGGTGAACCGCGGCACGGGGCCTGCCGGCCGCTGCGCCACAAGCTGCAGGGGCGTGGCCCAGGCGGCGTCCGCCACGGGACCACCGCTGCGCCGGCCGCCGAGGAGGTCGTTGGCGAGCCTGACAACCTGGGGCGTGGACCGGTAGTCCCGGATCAGCTTGACGACGTGGGCCTCGGGATACATGTTCTTGAAGCCGAGCAGGTGCTTCGGGGAGGCGCCGGTGAAGGAGTAGATGGTCTGGCTGGCGTCACCCACCACACAGAGCTCGTCGCGTCCGCCCAGCCACAGCTCCAGGAGCCGCTGCTGCAGCGGGGAGACGTCCTGATACTCGTCGACGACGAAGTGCCGGTACTGTTCCCGGACGGTCGCCGCCACCTTCGGATCCTCCTGCAGGATGCCTACCGTGATCAGCAGCACGTCCTCGAAGTCAATGACGTTGCGGTCCGTCTTGACGTCCTCATAAGACTGGAAGACCCGCGCCACGGCCGTCAGGTCGAAGCCGCCCGGAGTGCCGCGGCCCTGGGCATTTTCCAGATAGTTGGCCGGGGTCAGCATGGAAACCTTGGCCCACTCGATTTCGGAGGCGAGGTCGCGGATGGAGGCGCGGTCCGTGCTGAGCCGGAGCCGCCTCGCGGCCTCGGCAATCATCTGGGCCTTGTGGTCCAGCAGGTTGGGCAAGGTGCCGCCGACCGCCTGCGGCCAGAAGAACTGCAGCTGGCGCAGCGCCGCGGCGTGAAAGGTGCGGGCCTGGACGTTGCCGACTCCGAGGTCACGGAGCCGGCTGCGCATCTCGGCGGCGGCCCGGGCTGTGAACGTGACGGCCAGGAGCCGCTGCGGGCTGTACACCCCCGAGTGGACCCCGTAGGCGATCCGGTGCGTGATGGCGCGGGTTTTGCCGGTGCCGGCGCCGGCCAGCACGCACATAGGCCCCTGGAGTGTGCTGGCGACCTCGCGCTGCTCGGCGTCAAGGCCGCCGAGGATCCGTTCCTCGAGCGAGCGGGTGTCCGGTTCGGCGGCATCGCCTGGTGTGGCGCCGCCGGATGTGGCGCCATCGGACGGCTCCCCGCCGGGGATAGGGCTGAATTTCAATTGCTCTGTGGTCAATTGCTCTGTGGTCAATTTCTCTGTGGTCACTTGCTGCTCAGTCAGTAGTCGGTGTCCTGCGGATGGGGGCAGGCCGGGTCAGGCGCTGTCCGCGGCGTCCTGAATGACGCCGCCGTACCAGTGTTCAATAAGGGACCGGGCGATGGAGAGCCTGCTGGAAATGACGATCTCGCCGCTGAGGACCGCCTCCTGAAGTTCGCTCCGGCTGAACCAGCGCGCCCTGGTGACCTCGACGCCGTCGGGCCGGGCTTCGGTATCCGGTGTGGTGGCGGTGAAACCCAGCATCAGGGAGGCGGGGAACGGCCAGGACTGCGATCCGAGGTACTGGGAAGCGGTGACGCGGACCCCGACTTCCTCGCCGATCTCGCGCTGCACTGCCTGTTCAAGCGACTCCCCCGGCTCGACGAAGCCGGCGAGGGTCGAATAGTTTCGGGCGTCGAGCGGACCGCCTCCGCCCAGCAGCAGTCTCCCGTCGGGACCCACCACGGTCACGATGATGGCCGGATCCGTCCGGGGAAAGTGCTCGGAGTTATCCGCCGGGCAGCGCCGGACCCAGCCGCCGGCCTCCGGCTGCGTGGGGGTGCCGCAGCGCGGGCAATGGGTGTGGGTGGCGTGCCAGTTGGCGATGGCGCTGGCCTCGATGAACAGCGCCGTGTCCGTGGCGTTCAAGCGTGCCGCGACATCGCGGAAACCCGCCCACTGCGCGTCGCTGGGGATGCCGGCCACGTGGGCCTCGAACTCCTCGGCCCGGACTTCGAACTGGAGCGGCAGAACGAAGAGGACGAGCTCGGTGCCGGCGTCTAGGTCCGAACCTGCCAGGGCCGAACCGAGGTAGATCACGTGTTCCGGAGCATACGGGGTGTTCGCCAAGTGCCCGGCAAGCTCGGCCGCATTCAGGAGCACAAGGCTGCTGTCGCTGATGAGGGCCTGCCGGCCGGAGAGCACCACGGCCTGTGCCGAGCCTGAACTGACCAGCTCCGCCAGCATTCCGGGATTCACCCGGACCGCGGATCCGCGGTCTATCAGTGCCGGGCGCACGGGAAGGACCGTCTCCATCAGGTGGTTTGCCGGCAGATGCACCGGCGGTGCTGCACCTTCGGATGTCGAGGATTCGGAGGGGGTTTTTCCTGATGTCGGTGATGATGCCGGTGACTCCGCAAGACTCATATACCCACCGTACTGACTCGGGCAGACAATTGACATTTGCCACCCACGCCGCCGCGCGCTCCACGGGGTGTGCGGGATAGGCCGTTTGCCGCAGATTTAGCCCTAGTTTTGCCCTCATTTACGCCCGATCTCAAGACTCGCCGGAGTGCATCGCCGTCTTCGGCGCCGCTCGACCTACCGTGGAAGGGTGAGAAGGAAACCTATCGAACTGGCAGCTGTAGCAACAGCGGCGGTCCCCGGCCTGACCCCGACCGCCGTCAGCTCAGCGCCCGACGATCCGGCGGACTTCGACGCAGCCCTCCTGCTGGACTCCGAGGGCAAGCGTTGGCGCGTCCGCTCCCCCCGGCACGCCGAAGCCAGCGCCCGGCTGGAAACCGAATTCCTGGTTCTGCGGGCCTTCGCTCCCGGCATCCGGGCCGAACTGCCGTTCCTCATGCCCACGGTGGCGGGAACTGTCCGGCAGGGCCAGCTCAGCACGTTCGTCTACTCGCACCTGGCCGGCGCCACCCGCTCCTTGGACGACCTCAGCAGCGGCTCCCCCGCCGTTGCCCGCGAAATCGGGGCAGCGTTGGCTGCGATCCATGATCTCCCGCGGTCACTTGTGAGCAATGCCGATCTGCCCAGCTACACCCCCAACGAATTCCGCCAGCGGCGCCTCAACGAACTGGACCAGGCCGCCACGACCGGAAAAATCCCGCCGCTGCTGCTGCGGCGCTGGGAACACGCCATGGAAGACGTCTCCCTCTGGCGCTTCAATCCCTGCGTCGTTCACGGCGACCTCCACGAGGACAACCTGCTGGTCGACGGCGACCGGGTGACCGCCGTGACGGGCTGGACCGACCTGCGCATCGGCGACCCGGCCGATGACATGGCCTGGCTGGTCGCCTCGAACGAACAGGACTTTGTGAACGCGGTCCTGGATCACTACACCTCCAACCGGCGCGATGTTCCCGATGCCCATCTGCTGCGGCGGGCTGCGCTGTCCGCCGAATTCGCCCTGGCGCAGTATCTGGTCAAGGGCATGGCCGCCGGCAACCAGGACATGATCGACGAGGCTGAGTCCATGCTCGCCACCCTGGCCGACGACGTCGCGGAACACGGCGGCCAGCCCATCAGCGTGGAACCGCTGCCGCAGCCGGTCGCGGCACCCGCAGCCGGTGCAGAACAAGCCGCTACCACCGGTGCCGATGGGCCGACGGCGACGCCCGCGGCTGCGGCCGCTCCGGCACTTCCGGCCAATCCGGCCAACGGGACGGCACCCACCGTCAGTAAGGTCACGCTGATGCCTATGGAGCCGGTGCCCGGTGCCGCTCCGGCTGGGGATGCCTCTGCGGAATTCAGCGCCATGCCCGCTGTCCACGTCACGCCGATCCCGCGGGACACGGAGGCTGACGCACCGGCGGCTGTCGCGCAGCCTGTCGCAGACACGAGCACAGTCGAGGACACAGTTGCCGACGCCGACGCCGACGCCGAGCCGGGCGCCGGGTCCACCGGCGACATCACCGGCGCCTCCCCTACCTCCGACGCCGCCGCCGAGGCTGATGTCACTAAAAACGATGCCCCGCAGGCAGCGCGTCCGGACGCCGACGCCGGTGAGGCCGGGGAAAGCGCCGAGGCTGCGGCTCACCCCGCCGACGAAACGTCGACGCAATCGATCGCCGTCATTCAGCCGGATTCCGCCGCGCAGTTGGATTCCGCCGCGCAGTTGGATTCCGCAGTGCAGACGGACTCCGCTGCGCAGCCCGGCTCGGGCGACAACACGTCGACCGCGGCCATCACGGTGGTCGACACCAGCTCCCGCTAGAACCGGCGCCGCCTGCCAGTTCCGGCAAAGCGCCAGCCAGTTCAGGCGGGCGCCTGCCGCCCGGCTCAGCCCGGCTTACGCGCCCTGGCCGGCAGAGATCCGACTTAGGCGCCCCGCGCCGCCGATGTCCTTCCCAGCGCCGCTGCCACGATTCCCTCAAGCTTTTCCGCTGAACCGAGATCGTGCGGACGGACCACCTGGTTGTCTGCCACGTAGTAGAACGCGGCCCGGACGTCCTCCAACGGGACCCCTTTGAGCCGGGCCCAGGCCAGGCGGTAGACGGCCAGCTGGACTGCCTTCACCTTCAGCTGGGCCGCCGAGGGGCGGCGGCCGGTCTTCCAGTCCACAAGGTCCCAGCCGCCGTCCGCGTCGCGGAACACGGCGTCGATCCTGCCCCGGACCACCACATCGCCAATCCGTGTCTCAACCGGGACCTCGACATGGGCGGGGGCGCGGTGCGCCCACTCGGACTGGCGGAAAGTTTCCACCATGGAATCCAGGCCGTAGGCCTCGTCGATGTGGTCGTCAGCGCCGGCAGCCTCGCCCAGGTCCAGCATCCCGGCGGCGCCGAAGTATTCCTCCACCCAGGCGTGGAAAGCCGTGCCCTTGCGGGCTGACATCCCCGGTTCGCGCGGGACTGGCCTGCGCAGGCGGGCCACGACGGAGCCTGCGTCATCTTCCAAGTCCACGAGAGTTGAAGCCGAGATATGGCCCGGCAGATGCACGTCCTGGACCACCGAACGACGGGAACGGCGTTCCAGCAAAGTGGCCGCCTCCGTTGCCCATCCGGCCGCAGGACCGCGCAGGAAGGGCCGCCGTCCGCCGTCGACGCCGGGGTGCGACGGGGCCGCGACGGTGTCCACATCACTGTCCACGTGGCCGTCCGGGCCGGCCTCCATTGCCTGCAGAACACGGGCCGCGGCGGATTCCATGGCCGCGCGCCGGCCTGGGACAAGGCGCAGTCGTTTCCCCGTCCGTGGATCATGCGGCCCTTCCAGAGGATCGTAGGGCCAGGCGGCGACTTCGAGTTCA
This sequence comes from Arthrobacter sp. ES3-54, assembly GCF_029504395.1. Taxonomy (GTDB): domain Bacteria; phylum Actinomycetota; class Actinomycetes; order Actinomycetales; family Micrococcaceae; genus Arthrobacter. The sequence goes on along the minus strand of NZ_JAQFIF010000001.1, from coordinate 224,930 downwards.
GAGGTCAAGGGACTTTCGGCCGGCAGCGCGTCCTCGCTGACGGAGAGCGGGTGGATTTCGGCGGCGCCTTCCGCGGTGAGGCCCTCCAGCCCGGAAAGAAAGGGGGACATCTCAGCCAAACCGGCCCGGGATCCCACCCACGCGGCACTTGAAATCCAGAGCACGTGTTTCGCACGGGTGTACGCCACGTAGGCCAGGCGCCGTTCCTCGGCTTCGCCGTGCGCTTGGACCGCAGACTTGAACTCCTTCTCGGCGTCAAGCCAGCCCTTCTGGTCCGGCTGCTCAAGGTCCCATTGGGGCAGGTCGGCGCGATCGCCGCGCAACGGCCAAGGCAATGCCGCACTGCCGCTGCTCCACCGCGAGTCCCTGCTGCTGGGGAACGCCCCGGCATTGAGCCCGGGAACAAACACGACATCCCATTCCAACCCCTTGGAGGCATGCACGGTCAGGAGCTGGACGGCCTCGTGGTTCACCTCCGGCGCCGCGGCATCGAGGCCGTTTTCCTCGGCCGCCGCAGCTTCCAGCCAGGCGAGGAACGCCAGGACATCGACCCGCTGGGAGGTGTGCAGGAACCCGGCCGCTGCGTCCTGGAAGGCATCCAGGTTGCGGCGGGCCTGATGGATGCTGATCCCGGGCCGTGCCGCAACTTCGATGTCCAGGAGCATCGCCCGTTCAACCTCGCCGAGCAACGTGGTGAGATCGTCCCCCATGTAGCTGCGCAACTGCCGGAGCTCATCAGAGAGTCGCTGCAGCCGGCCGCGGGCCTCCGGGCTCAGCCTGCGGCCGTGCGCCGAGGTCCAGCCGTCGCGGGGCAGCCAGTCCAGGGCCTCGACCAGGCTGGCCGAATCCGTGATGTCGCCTTCAACCACTGCGTCATCGTCAGTATCCTCGGCGCCACGCCCGGCGTCGTCGACGTCCAGGCCGCCGGGGCGGCCCCGACGGCGGGCCAGGAAACTGGACCAGTCCCGCAGGGCCATCAGATCTGCCGGGCCGATCCGCCACCGCGCACCGGCCAGCAGACGCATGAGGGAGTCCGAGCGGCCGGGGTCGGCCAGGACCCGGAGTGTGGCGACAAGATCGATGATCTCGGGTGTGTCCAACAGCCCGCCGAGCCCGACGATTTCATAGGGAATGCCCCGGACTTCGAATTCGCGGCGAATGCATTCCATCTGTGCCCGTCGCCGGCAGAGGACAGCCATGGCCGGCGGAACCGGGTCGGCGGACTGCGGGGCGTCGAAGTCCGTTACCCGGAATTTCAGCACGTCTCCGGCGATCGCGGCGGCTTCGGCTTCGTCCGTGGCGAAGCGTCCCATCACGACCCTGCCCTCGACGGCGGCCGGGCTGGACTGCAAGGGCGGCACCTCGACGGCATCGGCAGTTTCCCGGGCCCCGGCGGCCCCGAGGTTCGCCGCCGCCTTGCTCAGCGGTGCCGAAATGAGGTTGGCCGTGGCCAGGATGTTGCGCCCGTTGCGCCACGCGGTGGTCAAATACGACGTCGGCGCCACGGCGAAGCGCCGGGCCGGGCCGGCCGGACCGCTTCCCTGGTCCCCGCCGGTTCCCTGGTCTGTGCCGGTTCCCTGGTCTGCGCCGGTGCGGTGGGCGGCGCCTTCGCCATTGATGAGGATCGGGAATTCGCGGACGAAGTGGAAGAGTTGCCCGGCCGACGCTCCGCGGAATCCGTAGATGGACTGGTTCGGGTCCCCCACCGCGGTGACCGCATGGCCGTCGCCGAAGAGCCGGGAGAACAGCACCAGCTGGGCGTGCGACGTGTCCTGGAACTCGTCGAGCAGCACTACCTTGTAGCGTTGACGCTCCGTTTGGGCGGCGACCGGAATCTCGCTGGCCACCCGCGCCGCCAAGGCCACGAGGTCGCCGAAGTCCAGGGCGCCGCGGACGCGCTTCGCCGCGGAATAGCGGCCCACCATGTCCGCGACGCTGGCCCGGGTGCGCAGCATCGCGCTGAGCTCGCCCGCCGCCCGGGTGGGGTTCTTCGTGGCCTCTGCGACATACGGCAGCGACTCGAACGCGGCGATCCGTTCCAGCAGCCAGCCACGGACCTGGGCCGGGTCCTGCAGGTGTTCCGCGCACTCTCCTGCCAGTTGGATCACGGCTTTGACCAGAGTCGACTTGGCGGACCGGAAGTGTTCGTAGTCCCCGTCAAAGGCTTCCACCACCTCGCTGGCGAGCTGGAACGACTGGGCGCCGCCGAGCAGCACGACGTCGCGTTCGACGCCGAGGCGGAGGCCGTAGTCGGACACGATGCCGCTCGCGTACGAGTGGTAGGTGGAAACCTTGGGTTCCAGCGCATCCGTGCTCAGCAGCCCGGCCGGGAAGAGAGTGTTCCCGGTGTCGGCCGCCGCGATGCGCGCCAGCGCGGCCAGCTTGGCCCTGATCCGCGAGGCGAGTTCACCGGCGGCCTTGCGCGTGAACGTGACGCCGAGGACTTCCTCCGGCCGGACCCAGCCGTTGGCAACGAGCCAGACCACCCGGTCGGCCATGGTGGCCGTCTTCCCCGAGCCTGCCCCGGCGATCACGAGCCGCGGCGTGAGGGGCGAGGAAATAATCAGGGACTGTTCGGCAGTGGGGCTGTTCTTCTCCCCCAGCAGTCCGGACAGCTCCTCCGGGCTGAACCTCGGCTCGGGAAGGGGAATCGGTGCCGGATCCGGATCGGCCAGGCCGGTCGCCGGCGCCTCGGGGGTCATTCAGTAACCTGCTTTCCCCGCAGGCACAGCGGGCACACTTCGGGGAGCCGGCAGCCGTGGCCGCCGTGGCCCCCCTTGGAAGGATCGTGACGGGCCTGGAATACACTGCCGGACATGACGCGGGCGGCGTCGCCGACCATCTCCAGCGCCCAGTTGTCCTGCGGGTCCAGTGGGGCCTGGGCTTGGATTCCGGGGCTCTTGGTTGTGGTGCCCAGCTGGGCCAGGACGGCCCCGCCGGGCAGCGGGGGTGGCCCGTCGTCGGGGCCCGCAAAGCCGCCGGCCAGCACGGCGGCCTGATAGGCGCCGAGCTGCGGGTGGCGGTCCAGGTCCGCCTTGCCGGGCTGGCGTTTGCCGGTCTTGAGGTCGATGATCACCAGCCGGCCCTCGGCGTCGATCTCGAGCCTATCCACCTGGCCGCGGAGCACGGCGGGCCGCGCCGGCCCGATGCTCCCACCGTCGCCGGGTTCGGATCCGGGTCCGCCGGTGGTCTCCGCCGGAACGTCTGGCAGCTTCACCTCAAAGTCCTGTTCGACCCCGATCAGGCTCCGGCCCTCGCTGCGCATCACGAGGACATACTGGGCGAGCTTGCGGACCATGGACTCGGCACGCTGGAAGTCCAGTTTGCCTTCCCAGTTGTCCTTCATCCCCAGTGTGGGCCAGCGCCGGACGAGTTCAGCAACGTATTCGCTGCCCGAGGCGTCCGGCAGGTCTTGCGCGATGGCGTGGACCAGCGTTCCCAGGCTGCGGGCGAAATCCGTCGCGGCTTCTCCGCCGGCAGCTTGGACGAACCAGTCCAGCGGCGATTTCTGCACGGTTTCGACCTTCGAGGGCGACACGAACACGGTACCGCCCGGGGGAACAACCGGCTCCCCAGAGGACAACTCGGCCAGTCCCCACCAGCTTGCGGGGTGGGCGCCGGGAACCGGCGGCTGAGCCGTGGCAAGGACTCCCAGCACGGCCGCGGCTTCGGCTGATTCGACAGCCTTGGGGTCGAGTTGGGCATACTGGCGCAGTTCCGCGACCAGCGCCCTGAGGGTAAGCGGACGCTCGACCGGGGTAAAGCCCCGACGGTCCTGCCCCGGCCGCAGCGGCGCCACATAGTCCAGGAACGAGGACGGCTGCTCATCCTCCGAGGACACGGCAGTACAGATCAGCACCTCCCGGGCGCGGGACACTGCGGTGGAAAAGCTTCGGAGCTCGTCATACCGGATTTCGCGCAGCCGGCTCTGCGGATCCAGCCGCAGGGCATACTCCACACCGTGTTCGACGGCGTCGGCGAACAAAGTGCTGCCGAGCAGCTCGCCGCGCAGCCGGGTGTTGGGCCACACGCCTTCCTGCAGTCCCGGCACAATCACCACCGGCCACTCCCGGCCGGCGGCGCTGGCAGGGGTCATGAGCTCCACCGCGTCTTCCAACTGCGCCCTGGCGGCCAGGGTATCCATGGGCAGTTCCTGGCTCAGCAGGTATTCAAGGAATTGCTCCGGGCCGGAGCCCGGCAGCTGGTCGACAAAGCGTTCCGCGGTATGGAACAGCGCCATCATGGCATCGAGGTCACGGTCGGCCCGGTCCCCGGCCGATCCTCCGGCGAGGGCGGCCTCGGTCCAGCGGGAGGCCAGGCCGGTGGAATGCCAGAGCGCCCAGAGCACCGTCTCGGCGTTACCTCCGGGGGCCTCGGCGGCGTCCCGCCCCGCCCGGATCATCCGGGCGATCCGGCGGGCCGAGTGCCCCTCGATGCCCAGCGTTGCCAGCGCCCCGGGCTCCAGCAGAGCTTCGACCAGGAGGGCGTCGCTGGTGCGTCCGCCGCCGCCCAGGAGTTCCTCCCGGCGCAGCGACTGCCGCAGCCTCCGCAATTCAATCGAGGTGGCGCCGCCTATCCGCGACGTCAGCAAGGACACGGCCGATTCGGGCGTGAGCGCCGCGGGGTCCAGTGCCACCGCATAGGCATCCAGTAGTGGACGGACCGCAACCTCATCCCGGACAGCGGATTCGGCGACGGGAATCCGGACCGGAATCCCCTGGCCGGCCAGGTACCGCTGCAGCTGGCTGAGCTGGCCGCCGTTGCGCACGATCACGGCAATGTCCCCGAGTTCCCGGGCGTCGTTCAGCTGGGCTTCGAGGATCCGCTGCGCCACGTACCGCAGTTCGTGGACCGGAGACGGCAGCAGGTGGGCCTCGACCGTCCCCGCGCGGCTGTCGGCGTGGGGCGGCCCGTCCGGCGTCGGGACAGCAGATCCCGGCGTTGGGACAGCAAATCCTAGCGTTGGGACCGGCGTACCGTCCGGCGTCGGGACCGGTTCTGGCTGTTCGAGCCTTCGTGCGGACTGTCCGCCGGACCTGCGGGAGATGCGCCCGGCCACAGACAGCCATGCCTCTGCCACGGCCGGGGCGTGCCGATGCGCGGTCCACAGCGGCCGTTCCAGGATCGCCCCGTCAGTGGCCAGGAGGCGGGGAAGTTCCGCCACGAGGTCGGGGCGTGCCCCGCGGAAGCCCTGAACCACGGTGTCCGGGGAGGCAGTGATGATGGCGTCCTTGCCGGCGGCGATGTCTGCCAGCAGTTCGAAGACTGCGGGGTTCGCCTCCTGGATGTCGTCCACGAGAATCAGTTGCAGGCGGTCGCGCTCGGCGGCGAGGAAATCCGGTGAGTCCTGGAAGATCTGGCGTGCGGCAGTGATGATGCCGGCGGGGTCGAAGGCCTCGGGCATGCGCAAATCCAGGACGTCGCGGTACTCCGAGTACAGTGCGGCCGCCGGAATCCAGTCGGGCCGGTTGCACTGCCGGGCCAACGCCACGAGGTCCTCGGCCGTCCGCCCGGATTCGATGATCCGGTCAAAGAGCTGGCGCACTTCCTGCCGGAAGCCGCGGGTCTGCAGGGCGGCGTCCAGGTCATCCGGCCACGGCAGTTCGAGGCCGGGCAACGCATGGCCCTCCAGCAGTTCCTTGATGATCAGGTCCTGTTCCGGACCGGAAAGCAGCTTCGGCTGGCGCGGAAGCGGGAGAAGGCCTTCGGCCTTGGCGCGCCGGATCAGGTCGAAGGCATAGGACGCCCAGGTCCGCGCCGGCGTCGTGCTCAGGCTCCGGTTCAAGCGGGCCGTGAAACGGTCGCGCAGCGTATCCGCGGCGAGCCTTCCGGGCGCCAGGATGAGCATCCGCTCCGGATCAAGGCCGTCCCGCAGGGTGCGGCGGACGGCGGCCTCGACGAGGACCGTCGACTTTCCGGTGCCGGGCGCCCCGTGCACCAGGACGGGGCCGGAACCGGGCGGGACCTCGACGGCGCCGAGCTGGTCCGGCGACAGCACCGGGACCGCGCTGTGGTGGGTCCGGGGCGGCAACAGGCGCAGCCCTGCAGAAGGAAACTTTGTCACTTTGGACTGTGCCTGCTCTGACTGTGCCTGCTGAAACTCTGCCTGTTCAAAATTCTGGCCGTGGCTGGGGGTACTCACACAGTCATTTCATCATCGGGTACCGACAATTTATGCGACTCCCGCTCGAGCCGCTCAGCGATGGCATCGATCCGGTCGAAGTCGGCGTCGGTGGGCGCCCATCGGCCGGACGCCAGGTCAACGCGCCAGCGGCCCTCGCCGGTCCGGAGGAAGTCGTCATAACGGCCCAGCAGCGGCGTCCCCTCCTGGAGATACAGCAACAAGGCCTCGTGCTCGAGGCCGGGCGGGGCCTCCCCGCTGGACTTCAGGACCCGCCACCAGGGCACGCTGCTGCCATGGTGGCTCATGACCGAACCGACCTGGCGCGGGCCGCCGGAGCCGAGCAGTTCTGCAACGTCGCCATAGGCCACCGCCGTGCCGGCCGGGATCAACGCCACGAGCTCCAGCACTGCCTCCACATACTCCGTCCGCATCGGTCCACCCTATCCGTTCCGGACGCCGGCGCCGTGCCCGGACGGCGCGCGGGCACGGCGGTCAAAAACTGTCGGAGGCAGAAGGTAGCGTTGACGCATGAGCACTTGGAACAGCCTTCCCCGCGCAGCCTTCGACCTCGAAACGACGGGCCGCAACTCCCGCTCGGCGCGGATCGTCACGGCGTCGGTCACGGTGGTGGACTCCGCCGGCGGAGTCATCAAGGAACACGAGTGGCTCGCCGATCCCGGCGTGGAGATTCCCACCGAGGCCAGCGATATCCATGGCGTCACCACCGAGCAGGCCCGCCGCGAAGGCCGCCCCGCCATGGAGGTGACGCGCGAACTCGCCGCCGTGCTGCAGGAGCTGTTCGACGACGGCGTGCCCGTTATCGCCTTTAACGCAAGTTACGACTTCACCGTGCTCGCGGCCGAATCGGCCCGCTACGGCGTCCCGCAGTTGAGCCGCTTCCCCGTCCTGGACCCCTACATCATGAATAAGCAGGTTGACCGCTACCGCAAGGGCAAGCGGACGTTGACCGCCCTGTGTGAGGAATACGGCGTCAACCTGGACAACGCCCACACCTCGGCCGCCGACGCCCTGGCCACCCTGCGCATGCTCGATGCCATGGCCGGTAAATTTCCGAAGCTCAGGATGCCGGCTAGCAACCTGCACCAGCTCCAGGTCGAATGGGCCTCGGCGCAGGCCGCGGATTTCCAGAGCTACCTGCGCAAGACGAAGCCGGCCGCCGTGATCGAAGGTGACTGGCCGGTTCTGCCTCCTGAGGACGCCAGCCGCGGCGACTTCTAAGATTTCTGAACGCCGGGCTTTCTAAACGCCTAAACGTCTGGACTCCGGGACGTCCGGAAACCTGTGCGGGAGCACTTCTTAAAACGAAACGTTCGCCGGTGCAAAGGCTTACCTAGACCCCCGCGGCACGTAATTCCAGTGATTGCGACGGAGCTCACACTGCCCGGGGCTTCCAACTGGCGCTTGCCCCGACGCCGATGATTCCGCCACTCCCTGTCGGCGCTTCCCGGATCACCGCCGATCAGCCCGGAACCTGAAGATACTTCGCAGATCCCGTGCGCCAGCCCTGATTCGTTCGAATTGAATGGGCGTCCCCGTGGGATGACACAATTATCTTTCGCGGTGTGTCTGCTCCACCCGGCGCCCAAGCCAGCGGCCGGGGGCCCCGATGAGCCTCCCGCGACCCACTGAATTTCAGACGAAAGTGATTGCGTGATGAAAAGCAAAGCCTTGAAGTGGCTGACAACCGTTCCCGTGGCCATCGCCGTGGCGGTCTCCCTTGCAGCGTGCGGCGGCGGGTCGGCGCAGACAACGGCGTCATCGACCGATGCCCTCCAGGGCAGCGACCAGAAATCCTTGGACAAATACACGACCAAGGACGTCACTCCCCTGGACAAGATTGACAAGTCCAAGCTCGGCCTGCTGAGTGAGGGAACACTGACTGTGGGCACCCTTTCGGACGCCCCGCCGAACATCTACATCGACAAGTCCGGCAAATTCACCGGCTACGACAACGAGCTCCTGCGCGCCATTGCGGACAAGCTGGGCCTCAAGGTGGAGTTCAAGTCGACCGGCTTCGCCTCGCTGCTCGCGCAGGTCCAGAACAAGCAGTTCGACCTCGGGTCCTCCTCGATTTCCACCACCGACGCCCGACGCAAGACCGTTGGCTTCACCAACGGTTACGACTTCGGCTACATGGCCGTGGTCGCCAAGAAAGACTCCAACATCAAGGGATTCAAGGACCTGACCAAGGACGCCCGCATCGCCGTGGTCCAGGGCACGGTGCAGGATGACTACGTCACCAACACGCTCCAGATCGAGCCCGTCCGCTTCGAGGACTACAACACCGCTTACGCCAACTTGAAGAACGGACAGGTTGACGCCTGGGTCGCTCCGTCCCAGCAGGCCACCGGCCAGGTCAAGGAAGGCGACGGCACGGTCATCGCCGAGTCGGTTGTGAACACCCAGAACTTCACCGCGTACGCCGTGAACAAGGAAAACCAGCCGCTCATCGACGCGCTGAACTCCGGCCTCGACGCCGTGATTGCCGACGGCACCTGGTCCAAGCTGACCAAGGAATGGTACCCGGACCGCGAGACCCCGGCCACGTGGTCCCCGGGCTCCAAGGCCGTCACCGTTCCGAAGTCCTAGTCCATGGATGCACTCGATCAACTCGTAAAGACCTTCTTTGACTGGGAGGCGATGGCAGCCGTCCTACCGAACATGATTATGTTCGGCCTGCCCAACACCCTGATCCTGGCGGGTTCCTCGGGCGTGCTCGGGTGCATCCTGGGCATGTTCCTGGCCGTCATGGGCACGTCCCGCATCACTGCGCTGCGTTGGCTCTCCCGGATCTACACGGATGTGTTCCGCGGCGTCCCGGCGATTGTGATCATCCTCCTGATCGGCCTCGGGCTCGGACCCGTGGTCCGGGTCACGACCGGATCCACGAACCCGTTCCCGCTCGCCATCTTCGCCCTGACCCTCATGGCGGCGGCCTATATCGGCGAGATCTTCCGCTCAGGCATCCAGAGCGTGGAAAAGGGCCAGCTGGAGGCCTCCCGTGCCCTGGGCTTCAGCTATGGCTCGTCCATGCGCCTCGTGGTAATTCCGCAGGGCATCCGACGGGTGCTCCCGGCCTTGGTCAACCAGTTCATCGCGCTGATCAAGGACTCGTCCCTGATCTACCTGCTGGGCCTGATCGCCAGCCAGCGTGAGATCTTCCGGATCGGTAACGACGCCGCCGCCAACACGGGGAACCTTTCTCCGCTGGTCGCCGCGGCGTTCATGTACCTCATCCTGACCGTTCCGCTCACCCACTTGGTCAACTACATCGACAACCGCCTGCGCACCGGCCGTCCTGAGAAACGTCAGCCGGACGACGCCGCGGCACTGATCGGGAAGGGAGCACAGCCATGAGCGAGTTTGCCTCCGGTTCGCTGACCGGCAAGAACCTGCACCTGTCCTTCGGCTCGAACCATGTCCTCCGCGGCATCGACCTGCACGTCGAGAAGGGCACCACCGCCTCGGTGATCGGCCCCTCCGGATCGGGCAAGTCCACGCTGCTGCGGGTCATGAACCGCCTGATCGAACCGGACCAGGGCGACATCCTGCTCGATGGCCGCTCGGTCCTGAAGGACAACCCGGACGAGCTGCGCCAGCGGATCGGCATGGTGTTCCAGCAGTTCAACTTGTTCCCGCACAAGACCGTGGTGGACAACGTCTCGCTCGCGCTGCGGAAGCTGCGCAAGCTGCCGGCCGAACAGGCCCAGGCCGAAGCGCTTGAACAGCTCGACCTGGTGGGGCTCAAGCACAAGGCCGACGCGCGTCCCGCCAACCTCTCCGGTGGCCAGCAGCAGCGCGTCGCCATTGCGCGCGCCCTGGCCATGAAGCCGGAGGTGATGTTCTTCGACGAGGCCACCTCCGCCCTCGACCCGGAGCTCGTCAAGGGTGTCCTGGCACTGATGGCCGACCTCGCCAAGGGCGGCATGACCATGGTGGTGGTGACCCACGAGATGGGCTTCTCCCGCAATGTCTCAGACACCGTCACGTTCATGGACGCCGGCGTGGTGGTCGAATCCGGTCCGCCGGAACAGATCTTCACGAGCCCGGAGACAGGACGGCTGCAGGGGTTCCTCGCGGACGTTCTCTAGGCCGCCTGCGGCAACATTAACGACTGATGGCACCCGCAACGGCGGGTGCCATCAGTCGTTTAATGATGCCGGCCAATAAAGCCCGACGCCGGGCCCCAACGCCGGGGGCAGGCTACGGCTTGGCGCCGGCCGCCGCCTTCGCCGCCGCCGGCAGGGCGTCGAAGATCCGGTTCATCGCAGTGTCGTCGTGCGCGGCGGAGAGGAACCATGCTTCGAAGACCGACGGCGGCAGGTAGACCCCCGAGTCCAGCATGGAGTGGAAGAACGGGGCGTAGCGGAACACTTCCTGGCCCTGGGCGTCGTCGTAGTTGTGCACGCCGCGGGCGCCCGTGCCGAAGGCCACGGAGAACAGGTTGCCCGCGCGCTGGATGGAGTGGTCCACGCCGGCCGCGTCGAGCGCGGAGGACAGCGCCGCGGAGAGTTCGAGCGAACGAGCGTCCACGAACGAGTAGACCTCCGGCGTGGCGTGCGTGAGGGTCGCGACCCCGGCGGCCATGGCCACCGGGTTACCGGACAGTGTTCCGGCCTGGTAGACGGGACCCACGGGCGCCAGGTAGTCCATGACCTCCGCGCGTCCGCCGAGGGCCGCCGTCGGCATGCCGCCGCCAATCACCTTCCCGAACGTCAGCAGGTCCGGGGCCCACGGCTCGGCGGCGTCGGCCGCCCCGCCGGTCAGGCCCCAGTAGCCGGAGTAGCCGGTGCGGAAGCCGGTCAGGACCTCGTCGAGGATCAGCAGGGCGCCGTGCTCGCGGGTGATCCGGGACAGGCCCGCGTTGAAGCCGTCGCCGGGGGTCACCACGCCCATGTTGGCGGGAGCGGCTTCGGTGATGACGGCGGCAATGCGGTCGCCGTGCTTGGCGAAGGCGGCTTCGACGGCGTCGAGGTCGTTGTAGGGCAGCACGAGGGTCTCGGCAGCAGTCGCGGCCGTGACGCCGGCCGAGCCGGGCAGCGCGAGGGTCGCCAGGCCGGAGCCCGCGGCGGCGAGGAGTCCGTCGAGGTGGCCGTGGTAGCAGCCGGCGAACTTGATGATGAGGTTCCGCCCCGTGAAGCCGCGGGCCAGCCGGACGGCCGTCATGGTCGCCTCGGTGCCGGTGGAGACCATCCGGACGCGCTCGGCGGCCGGGACGCGCTCCTTGACGATGGCGGCGAGGTTGGCTTCGTCCGGGGTGGAGGCGCCGAAGGACAGCCCGCGGTCGACGGCGGCGTGCACGGCGGCGAGGACGTCCGGGTGGGCGTGTCCCAGCAGCGCCGGGCCCCAGGAGCAGACGAGGTCGACGTAGTCGGCACCGTCTGCGTCGGTCAGGTAGGCACCCTTTGCGGACACCATGAACCGCGGCGTCCCGCCCACGGAGCCGAAGGCGCGCACGGGTGAGTTCACGCCGCCCGGCATCAGCTGGCGGGCGCGGTCAAAGAGTTCCTCGTTGCGAGGCATGCTGGAAGTCATGGTTCCTATTCTTTCAGTTCGCGGCCGGGACAGTGCGCGGCCAGCAGCGAGGCCACGCGGGGCGCCACTTCGGTGCCGAACAGTTCGATGGAGCGCATCATGGCCGGGTGCGGCAGGGTGCCGTTACTGTACTTGAGATCAAAGCGGTCAACGCCCAGGTTCTTCTTGAGCAGGACGACCTTCGCGGCCACCGTTTCGGGCGAGCCGACATAGAGGGCTCCCTCGGGGGTGCACATCGCGTCGAATTCGCCCCGGCTGGCTGGACCCCAGCCGCGTTCGGCCCCGATCCTGTTCCGCTGCTCGAGCCAGTGCGGGAAGAACTCCTCGCGGGCTTCCTCATCCGTGGCGGCGACGTGGCCGGGTGAATGCGTGGCCATCTGCTGCATCGGGTGCCCGCACTTGGCCATGGCCTCCCGGTAGAGGTTGGCCAGGGGCGCGAAGGACCGCGGCTGGCCGCCGATGATCGCGAAGATGATCGGGTAGCCGTACTCGGCGCAGCGCAGCACGGACTCGGGGGTGCCGCCGACGCCGATCCAGGTCGGCAGCAGGTGGTGTTCCAGCGGCGGATAGACGCTCAGGCCGTTGATGGCCGGCCGGGTGCGGCCTTCCCAGTGGACCGGTTTTTGGGCCCGGACCTTGTCGAAGAGCTCGAGCTTTTCCTCGAAGAGGACCTCGTAGTCGGCCAGGTCGAGGCCGAACAGCGGAAAGGATTCGATGAAGGACCCGCGGCCCAGCATGACCTCTGCCCGGCCGCCGGAGATGGCGTCCACGGTGGCGAAGCGCTGGAAGACCCGGATCGGGTCATCGGAGCTGAGCACTGTCACGGCGGAGCCGAGCCGGATGTTCTTGGTGCGGGCGGCCGCCGCGGCCAGGAAGACCTCCGGGGCGGAGACCGCGAAGTCGCGGCGGTGGTGCTCCCCCACCGCGAAGGCGTGCAGCCCGACGCCGTCCGCGAGTTCGGCCTGTTCCAGGAGCTGCCGCAGCACTTGGGCGTGCGGGACGGGGTGGCCGTCCGGGAAGACACCGACGTCGCCGAAGGTGTTCAGGCCGAGGAGGATGCGGTCGGACCCCACCGGCGCCGTGGGCGTGGAACTGGGCGTGGAGTTCCGGGGCTCGGGGGTCGCGTCCATCAGGACTCCTTCAGCCAGCCGGCAAGCTCGCTCGCCCAGTAGGTCAGCACCATGTTGGCGCCGGCGCGCTTGATGCCCAGGACGGACTCGGTGATGGCCGCCCGGCGGTCGATCCAGCCGTTCGCGGCGGCGGCCTCGATCATCGAGTACTCGCCGGAAATCTGGTAGGCGGCCACGGGGACGGGGCTCATGGCTGCGACGTCGGCGAGGATGTCCAGGTAGCTCATGGCGGGCTTCACCATGACCATGTCGGCGCCTTCGGCCAGGTCCAGGTCCACCTCGAGGATCGCCTCCCGGCGGTTGGCGGCGTCCATCTGGTAGGTGCGGCGGTCCCCGGTCAGCTGCGAGTCGACGGCCTCGCGGAACGGGCCGTAGAACGCGGAGGCATACTTCGCGGCGTAGGCCACGATGGCGGTGTTGGCGTGCCCGGCGTCCTCGAGGGCCTGCCGGATCACGGCGACCTGGCCGTCCATCATGCCGGAGGGGCCCAGGACGTGGGCGCCGGCCTCGGCCTGCGCGACCGCCATCTGGCCGTAGATCTCCAGGGTCGCGTCGTTGTCGACGTAGCCGTTGGCGTCGAGGACGCCGCAGTGGCCGTGGTCGGTGAATTCGTCCAGGCACACGTCGCTCATGATCACGAGCTCGTCGCCAACCTCGGCCCGGACGTCCCGGATGGCCTTGTTCAGCACACCGTCGGGGTCCAGGGAGGCCGTCCCGCGCGCGTCCCGGACCGCGGGGACGCCGAACAGCATGATGCCGCCGACGCCCAGTTGCACTGCCTCGGCCGCAGCACGCCTGAGCGAATCGGTGGTGTGCTGCTGCACGCCTGGCATGGAGGCGATCGGGTTGGGCTCGGTCAGGCCTTCGCGGATGAAGGCCGGCAGGATGAGTTCCGAGGCCGAGAGCCGGTTTTCAGCGGTCAGCCTTCGCATGGCCGGGGTGGTGCGGAGCCGGCGTGGGCGGTGGGTCGGGAAGCTCATATGGTGTCCTTTGCTGAGGGCTCTGCGACTGACGGATGAGGTGGGGAATCATGGTCCAGGGACCGGACGACGGCGGCAACCAGGCCGGACGCCGTCGGCTCCTGGGCGACGGCGGCGACGCCCAGTCCGAGGGAGTCCGCCTCGGCCGCCGTGGAACGTCCGATGGCGACGAAACGGCAGTTGCCCAGCGGGGCGAGGTCCGCGTGGATGCGGCGGGCGGCGCTCGGCGAGGCGGCGACGACGGCGTGCAGCCGGCCGGCACCGATTTCCGCCTTCGCCTCGGCCACGGTGAGCACGGTGGGCGGCGGTGCGTCCTGCCCTGCGGGACCGGTCCCTTGCGGCAAGGACTGCGGTGAGGTCGGCGCGGAGCCGGGCGGGAAGGCGGGCAGGGCCCGGCGCGGGTCGGCCGGATAGTCGACCGTGTTGTAGGCGGTGACGGCCTGGACGGAGGCGCCACGGGCCTCGAGGCCTTTCCGGAGCCGCGGGTCGGCAATGTCCGCCTGGGGCAGGAGCACGCTGCCTTGGTTCGCGGGCCAGATGTCGAGCAGGCCCGTTCCGGATTGCTGCCCCGTGGGCGCAAGGTCGACGCTGATGCCCCGGGATTCCAGGAAACCGCGGGTCGCCGGGCCGATCGTGGCCACGAGGATGCTGCCGGGCAGCCAGCTGCTGAGGGAGGCGCCGCGTTCGGCCGCTTTCGCCTCGAGAGCCTGGACGGTGGTCACGCTGCTGATCACGAGCCACGTGTAGGCCCCGGCGCCGAGGGCGTCGAACGCGACGTCGAGCGAGTGCTGGTCACTCGCCTGTTCGAAGTCGATCAGCGGCAGGAGCACGGGCTCGGCACCGACACGGCGGAGGGCCGTGACGAGCTCCCCCGCCCGGTCCGGGCTGCGGGCCACCAGCACACGGGCGCCGTCCGGCACCCTCATGCCCGGTGGCCCGCCCGTGTGGTTATGGTCGCTGTGCCGTCCCATGAAGTGGTGGAATCCGCGGTTCAGGAAGCCGTGAGGTCCGCGATGTCGGCGGCGCCGCGGGCCAGCAGGACTTCCGCCAGCTCGATCCCGAGCAGCGTTGCCCCGACCTCGGTGAGGCCATCGGTGGCCTTCTTGTCGCGGACGGTTGCCGTGCCGTCGACCGCGCAGACCACAGCTTCGAGGTAGAGCATGCTGCCCTTGCGGTAACCGTAGGCGCCCACGGGAGCGGCGCATCCGGCCTCCAGACGGGCCAGCAAAGCGCGCTCGGCGGTGACGGCGAGCCGGGTGTCCAGATCATCGAGGGCCGCCAAGGCCTGCGCCAGCACGCCCTGGGAGCCTTCCGTGGAACCGGCCCTGCGGGGCGCATCGGCGGTGCGGCATTCGATCGCCAGGGCACCCTGCCCGGCGGCAGGGAGCATGACGTCCGTCTCGAGGTATTCGCTGACCGCGTCGAGCCGCCCGATCCGGTGCAGTCCGGCGGCGGCGAGCACGACGGCGTCGAGGTCGCAGGACTTGCCGTCGACGACGGCGTCGTTCGTGTTGCCTGGCAGGCCGGGGACG
The DNA here is from genome assembly GCF_029504395.1 of Arthrobacter sp. ES3-54. Taxonomy (GTDB): domain Bacteria; phylum Actinomycetota; class Actinomycetes; order Actinomycetales; family Micrococcaceae; genus Arthrobacter. The sequence goes on along the minus strand of NZ_JAQFIF010000001.1, from coordinate 209,608 downwards.
CGCCCCAGCCGGGTCTCCACGTTGCCGCGGATGTCCCGGATGTCCAGATCGGGGCGGGCGGCGCGGAGCTGGGCAGCGCGCCGCGGGGAGCCTGTGCCAACGGTGGCGCCTTCAGGCAGGTCGGCGAGCTTGAACCCGTCACGGGCGCACAGCACGTCCCGGACGTCGACGCGTTTCGGCGTGGCCGCGAGGGTCAGCCCCAAGGCCGGACCGGTGGGCAGGTCCTTGAGCGAATGCACGGCGACGTCGCATTTGTCCTGCAGCAGGGCGTCGCGGAGCGCGGCGACGAAGACGCCGGTGCCGCCCATCTGGGACAGCGAGCCCTTGAGGACGTCGCCCTCGGTCCGGATGTGGACGAGCTCGACGGGGAACCCGCCGACGGCGGCCAGCTGGTCCGCGGTCTGCTGGGTCTGGGTCAGGGCCAGCTTACTGGCGCGGGTGCCGATCCGGACGGTCATGGGGTCCCCCGGCCCGCCGCCGTGGCAGCCGTGTCCGATGCCGTGGCCGCAGCCGCAGGTGCGGCCGGGTAGGGATCGTGTCCGGTCCCGACGGTGGTGTCGGCTCCGGCGATGGTGGGCTTTTCGCTGCGGAAGTTCGCGCAGCAGCCGGGGCGGCAGACGTCGTACCAAGGACCGAGTTTCGTCACATGCGGACGCTCGGCGACGTTGTTCGCGACGGTCCGTTCGCAGATGAGGTCCACGAGCCCGGCGACGAACTTGCGGTGCGTTCCGGGCGTGGGGACGCGGGTGGCGGCCAGGTCCAGCTTGGCGCAGGTCTCGAGCGCCTCGGTGTCCAGGTCCCAGACCACTTCCATGTGGTCGCTGACAAAGCCCAGCGGCACAATCACGATGCCCTTGACGCCCTGGCCGGCGAGCTCCTCGATGGCGTCGTTGATGTCCGGCTCGAGCCACGGCACGTGCGGGGCGCCGGAGCGGGACTGGTAGACGAGGGACCACGGTGCGGTCAGGCCCGTCCCGGCCTCCACCCGGCGGATGATCTCGGTGCCGGAGGCCAGGTGCTGCGCGGCGTAGGCGGAGTCTTCCTCGAATGTGCGGGGCTCGTCCTCGGACCGCCCGGCGGCCTCGGCGTCGCGGGTAGGGATGGAGTGCGTCGCGAACAGGATGTGCACGGGGGCGTCCGGGGTGCCTGCCGCGGCCAGCTGGGCGCGGACGTCGGCGAGGCCGGCGGCGGTGCCCTCGATGAAGGGTTCCACGAAGCCGGGGTGGTCGAAGTACTGGCGCACCTTGTCGACCTCGAGCTTGCCGTCGAGTCCGGTTTCCGTCAGCGCCATGCCGATGTCCTCGCGGTACTGGCGGCAGCTGGAGTAGCAGGAGTAGGCGCTCGTGGTGAGCATGAGGACCTTGCGGTGGCCGGCGTCGTAGATCTCCTGCAGGGTCTGCGGGATGTACGGGTCCCAGTTGCGGTTGCCCCAGAAAACGGGCAGCCCGATGCCGCGGGCAGCAAGTTCGGCCTCGAGTCCGGCCTTGAGCTCACGGTTCTGTCCGTTGATGGGGCTGATGCCGCCGTTGGCGCGGTAGTGGTGCGAGACCTCTTCGAGCCGTTCGTCGGGGATGCCGCGGCCGCGGGTGACGTTGCGGAGGAACGGGATGACGTCCTCCTGCCCCTCGGGTCCGCCGAAGGAGGCGAGGAGCACGGCGTCGTACTCCTTGGGGGCCATCCGGCCGGCCTCGGTGACGGGGTTCAGGGCGGTTACTGAGGCGGCGGACTCCTGGGGATCCAACGGACTCATGCAAGGACCTCTGCGATCTCGGCGGCGGTGACGCGGCGGCCGGTGTAGAAGGGGATTTCTTCCCGGACGTGGTGCCGGGCTTCGGTGGCGCGGAGGTGGCGCATCAGGTCCACGAGGTCCACGAGTTCGGGGGCTTCCAGGCCAAGGATCCATTCCCAGTCGCCCAGGGCGAAGGAGGAGACCGTGTTGGAGATGACCTGGGGGAAGTCTCGGCCCAGCATGCCGTGGTCGCGGAGCATCGCGCCACGCTCGGCGTCCGGCAGGAGGTACCACTCGTAGGAGCGGACGAAGGGGTACACGCAGAGCCACTCTGCAGGTTCCACGCCGCGGGAGAAGGCCGGGGTGTGGTTCTTGGCGAACTCGGCCTCGCGGTGCACGCCCATGGCGGACCAGACGATCTCGGTGCCTGCGAACAGCTTGCTGCGCCGGATGTCCCGGACTGCCCGCTGCAGCGCTTCCGGCCGGGGACCATGCAGCCAGACCATGATGTCAGCGTCGGCCCGCATCGCCGAGACGTCGTAGCTGCCGCGGTGGACAACGCCGGCGTCGGCGAGGCTTTTCATCAGCGCTTCGAAGTCTTCGGCCGCATCAGGGCCGCGCAGGATGTCCTCGGACCGCTTGAAAACGGTCCAGAGGGTGAAGAACTGCTCGGTTGAATCTTCGGGCGCCGCTGCCCCGGCGACTGATTCTCCGGGGGCTGACATTCCGGTTTTAGTGACAGATTCGGCAGAAGTGTGGCTCATGCATACCAGTCTGCCTCCTCTCCCCAGCTAAGTCGAAAAAAAGCACTTCTACAACGCGTAGAAGTGCTTTATTTCACACCCGGGAGCGGGTCCGCGACTGGCGAGTCCGCGAGTCCGCGGCTGGCGAGTCAGCCAGAAAAGGTCCTGTCAGCTCCGGCGCATCCGGACCACCGCGACGCCGGCACCGAGCGAGAACACCACCAGGCCGATGCCCCAGCCGACCAGCGGTGACGGCCCGGCGGGTTTCACCACCGAAGTTGCCTCCAGGGAGGAGTTGCCGGAGTGGCCCTTGGCCGGCGCCTTGGTCGAACCGGCCGCGTTTGATTCGGCTGTGTTTGAACCGGTTGGGGAAGGCTGCGATGTGGCCGGCTTCGAGGCCGACGCCTGCGTGCTGGTACCGCTGCCGGCGGCCGGCACTGCAGCCCCGGGCTGGGATTCGGCGGCCCGGTCGGCGCTGCCGCTTCCCGGTACCGGCTGGCCGGGAGCTTCTCCGGTGGGAGCGGATCCGGCGGATCCGCCGTCGGCGGGAGCTCCCGGCGCCGGGGCGGCGGGCGGCGTGCCGGGGACCTGCGGGGCGGCGGGCGGCGCGGGTTTCGCGGACGGGGTGCTCGACGGCGGGGTGCTGGTGCGCGGGGCCGTGGGCTGGGGAGTGCTGGGCTCGGGGTCGCCGGGCTCGGGGTCGCCGGGCTCGGGGTCACTGGGCTCGCTGGGTTCCGGGCTGCTGCCGTGCGACGGTGGCCGCGAAGGGGTGGCCTCGTCCGAGCCGGCGGACGGCGAGGGGCTCGGCGTCGTCGCGGAGCCCAACAGGCCCTCCAGCACGTCATCGAGGCCGAGGGTCAGCGAGCCCCGCGCCGACGGCGCGGTGGACGCCGCCGCGGACAGCCCTGTGGCCGCATGTGAGGCAGGAACCCCTGCGGTGGCAGCCAGCACCGCTCCGAGGGCGACTGCCGCCGCGCCGCGTCGAAGGCCCCGATGGCGCCCGTTTTTCGTTGTGGACACCTTGGACCTGAAAATAACCATGGTCATCGACCCTAGCCGGAATCGACCGGCAGGAAAAACTTGCAAAACCCGCGGAAATCCGGCAGGAAACCCCACGGGACCGCAGGGGTTCAGGGTGCCCTGGGGGCCGCTGTTACTCCTGTGACTGAGGGTGCTTTTGGGACTCGCGGGACCGCCTTCAGGGCAGCCGACTCGAGGCAGCGCCAGTCAGGGGTGCCGCGTTGGAGTGATCGCCTTCAGGGCAGCCGCCTTCAGGACAACAGGGTTTGGACCTGCCGCGGGGTGTCGGCCACGATCGCGGCCAGGCCGTTGCCGGACAGCCAGCCGCCCACCACGGCAAGCGTGCCGTCCGCTGCACAGATGCTCCGGACGGCCGCGACGCGCTGCCTGTGGCCCAGCGACGCAAAGGGCAGCGCACCGGCCCAGCGGACCACGTCCCAGCCAGCCACGTCCCCGGCGCCGACGGGAACGCCCAGCAGGGCCGAGGCGTCAGCCAGCGCTGCGCGGAACAGCTCATCGTCAGAGTGCGGCGCCGTGGGCGCTCCCCCGGCTCCGGGCTCCGGCGCCGGCCCTGCGGCAACAGCGCGTCCGTAGGAGAGCCGGAGCACATGCCTTCCCGGGCCTGTCCGCTCCGCCAGCCAGGCCCATTTGGCGGTGGCGTGGGTCAGTGCCTTGGCCTGCACGCCCGGGCTCTGCGGCGCCACAAGCACGCCGGTGCCGCGTGGCGCCGTGTCAAGGGCCGGGAGATCCACCACAAGCGTGACCAGGCTGACATCGGGTCCGGCGTCGGGGCGGAGGCCGGCAAGTTCGGGCAGGGTGTCCTCAAGCAGCCCGACGGCGGAGGGGCCCTCCACCGCAACCACGAGGAATCCGGCGTCGAAGGTGGCCAAGTCAGTGGCCACCCGCCAGCCGTCGGCTGTGCGCTGCACGGACCGGGCCGGGGTGCCGCTGAGCAGGGTGACGCCGCGCTGGCGCAGATCGGCGAGCAGGGCGGCGACGAGGGTGTGCATTCCGCCGTGCAGCCCGGCGACGGCGGACCCGGCCTTCCGGAGCCCCGCGGACTGGGCCTTCGCGGGCCCGGCCGGTCCGGCCGTGGCAGCCGCCGCTCCCCTGCGCTGGGCCGCGACGGCGGCGGCGAGGGAACCGTGCTGACGGATGCCGGCCCGCAGCCCGGGGGCCACCATGTCGACGTCGAGCACTGCGGGATCGGCCGAGTGGACGCCGCCGACAACCGGTGCCACGAGCCGGTCCAGGACCCGGCTGCCCATCCGCCGGCGGACCAGGGCTGACACGCTCGTGGTCTCAGCGCCGGTGCCCAGCGAGGCCGGCAGCACGGCGTCGATGGAGGCGCGGAGGGAACCCAGCAGGCCCAGTGACCGGCGGACTTCCGGGTCCCATGGGCTGGCCGGGATGCCCAGCACCCCGGTCTTGGGCAGTTCCCGCGGGCCGTCGGGCAGCTGGACCCAGGCACCGCCGGGGTTCGGCGCCACGATCTCGCCAGCCAGCCCGAGTTCCGCGGCGAGATCGGCTACGGCGGCGGTGCGGGTGGCGAAAGACTCTGCCCCGCTGTCCAGGGTCAATCCGGCTACGGCATGGCTGCCGACGCAGCCGCCCCAGGCTTCGCTTGCTTCCAGGACGGTGGTGCGGACGCCGTCCCGGGCGAACTCCCGGGCCGCAAGCAGGCCGGAAATCCCGCCCCCAATCACGACGGCGGCGCCTTCCACGGCAGTCCCGGCGGGGCCCGCATCCACGCTCTTACTCCGGAGCGATGGAGTGGATGAGTTCGACCACGCGCGTGAGCACCTCAGGATCCGTCTCCGGCGGCACTCCGTGGCCGAGGTTCACCACGTGCCCAGGAGCCGCGGAGCCGGCCGCGAGCACGTCGCGGACATGCGCTTCGAGGACCTCCCACGGTGCCGAGAGCAGGGCCGGGTCGATGTTGCCCTGCAGAGGAACGGTGCCGCCAAGGCGGCGGTTGGCCTCGTCCAGCGGCAGTCGGTAGTCGACCCCCACGACGTCGACGCCGACGTCGCGCATCGCGACGAGCAGTTCCGAGGTGCCGGTGCCGAAGTGGATCAGCGGTGCGCCAAGGTGCCGGACATGGTCCAGGGCACGGGACGACGCCGGCGCAACGAAGCGCTGGTAGTCGGCCAGTCCCAACGAACCGGCCCAAGAGTCGAAGAGCTGGCCGGCAGAGGCGCCGGCCTCCAGCTGGGCGCGGAGGAACATTCCGGAGGCGTCCGCGGCCCAGTTGGCCAGCGCAGTCCAAGTCTCGGGGTCGGCGTGCATCATGGTGCGCGGGCCGAGGTGGTCGCGGGAAGGCTTGCCCTCCACCATGTAGGCGGCGAGGGTGAAGGGCGCGCCGGCGAAGCCGATCAGCGGTGTGCTGCCGAGTTCGGCCACCGTAAGCCGGACGGCTTCGCGGATGGGCTCCAGGGCCTCCCAGGTCAGCTGCGGCAGGGCGGCAACGTCCGCAGCCGTGCGGACCGGCTTGTCCAGGACGGGTCCGACACCGGGCACAATGTCCACACCGACGCCGGCCAGCTTGAGCGGGATAACAATGTCTGAGAAGAAGATGGCGGCATCGACGTCGTGGCGGCGGACCGGCTGCAGGGTGATCTCGGAAGCCAGCTCGGGGCGCAGGCACGAGTCGAGCATCGCGACGCCCTCACGGATCTTGAGGTATTCGGGCAGCGAGCGGCCGGCCTGACGCATGAACCATACCGGCCGGCGGGAGGGCTTGCCGCCACGGTAGGCGGTGATCAGAGGAGAGCTTGCGGTGCGGCCGTCCATCAGCGGGTGCCCGGCATCGAGGCCGCCGGCGGCGCCATCCACGACGCCGCCATCGTTGGCAGCATTGCCCTCGGACATACTGAATGTGGTGGTGCCGGCACGTGCCGCAGCGCTTGGAGTCATGCCTTCGATTGTGCCCAAATTTGTGCCCAAAAGATAACGACAGCCTGTCACGCCGCCCATCCTGGGCCGCTCGGTGGCGGGAATCACAGGCCGGCGTGCCTGAACCCACGCCGGGACAGTTGTTCTACGCGGGCGCGAAAAAGCTATGATGGTGATGCTGTGGTTCTTTTTTCATTGGTGGCTACACACGCCGACATCGACCTCGAAACCGTTGCTCAGTTGAGCACCGGCGCTTCAGGGCTCGCCACATCCGCCCTCGCCGGATCGCCGGCCGTGGCGGGTGCCGTTGTCCTTGCCACCTGCAACCGCCTTGAAATCTATGGTGAAGCCCCGCATCCTGACGCTGTCGACGCGGCCCGGGCAGCCCTCATCACCCAGATCAGCGGAGCCAGCGGACTCAACGATCAACTCGTCTCCCGCGCCTTCAGCACCCGCACCGGCGCCGAGGTCAGCCAGCATCTCTTCGCAGTCAGCTCCGGACTGGACTCCGCAGTGGTCGGCGAACGCGAAATTGCCGGCCAGGTGCGCCGCGCCTTGATCACCGCCCAGCACGAGGGCACCGCCAGCTCCGGCCTGGTCCGGCTGTTCCAGGCCGCATCCAAGACCGCCAAGGACGTCGGCGCCCAAACGGCGCTGGGTTCGCGCGGCCTGTCCATCGTCTCCGTGGCGCTGGATCTCGCGACGGACCTGTCGGAAAACCCGGACTGGTCCGCCAAGAAAGCTGTAGTCTTCGGGACCGGCGCTTACGCCGGAGCCACCATGTCGCTGCTGCGCGAACGCGGCTGCACCGATGTCTGCGTCTATTCCTCCTCCGGCCGGGCCGCCGGCTTCGTCGCCACCCGGGGCGGCACGGCCCTGGACGAGGACACTCTTCCGGCCGCAGTTGCCGCGGCCGACGTCATGATCGGCTGCAGCGGCTCCGACAGCCGGGTCGAAGCGGACGATCTCGCCCGGATCCGGGCGAACTCGCCCCAGCCGCTCATCGCGATTGACCTAGCCCTGACCCACGATTTCGACCCCGCCGTCGGCGATCTCGACGGCGTGGAACTGCTCACGCTCGAATCCGTCCGGCTGGCCGCGCCGCAGGAACAGGCCGAGTCGCTCGAGCAGGCCAGCAGCATCGTGTCCGGGGCGGCCAGCGCCTTTGAGCAGGAGCGCGAGGCACGGTCCGTGGACTCGGCGATTGTCGCCTTGCGCCGCCACACGATGAACGTCCTGGACGCGGAGATGGAAAAGGTCCGGGCGCGGCACGGCTGCACCGCCGCCGCCGAGGAAGTCGAATTCGCCCTGCGCCGCATGGTGAAACAACTGCTGCACATCCCCACCGTCCGGGCGCGCGAACTGGCCTCCAACGGACAGCAGGAGACCTACATTGCCGGTCTTGAGGCGCTGTACGGCATCACGGTGGAGCCCTCCGCCGGCGCACCGGCCTCGGGTGCTGCCGGTTCCGCGGCGGCGTGCCCCGTCGACCACATCGCCGCTGTCCACAACCCTGGCGACCACAACCCTGGGGACCACATCTCCGGCGCGGGCGACATCCGCGAAACCGCGTAACTGCAGAGGCCCTCGGGCGTAGCCGCCCCGCGCAGTCAGCGCCGTCCGCGGCCTACCGGTGCTTATCGGTGCCTGCCGGTGCTCATCAGCGGAAGGCGTTGATCCCGGTCATGTCGGCCGACATCTGCCACAGCCGCGCGGCGGCCTCCCGGTCCACCGCATGGGCATCCACGCCCCTGATCCTCGCTTCGGGCGATCCCGGCACCGTGGGCTCGGCGATGTCGCAGTCCTCGCAGTAAACGCCGCCCATTCCCTCGAGCGCCGGTGCCGTCGCGGCCCAGACCGAAGTGGCGGCGCCCTGCGCGGGTGTTTTGAAGCGCGGGTCGAGCTTGCCGTGCTCGTCCATCCAACCCGCGGCGATCATCTCCTCCCGCGGCAGGTGCCGCTGCAGTTCCGTCATGATCCCGCCGGGATGCACGGCGAAGGCGCGCACGCCAAATTCCCGGCCCAGGGCGTCGAGCTGGACGGCGAAGAGCGCGTTGGCCGTCTTTGCCTGGCCGTAGGCCCGCCACTTGTCGTAGCCGGCGTCGAAATTGATGTCATCGAAACGGATCCCCGAGAGCTTGTGGCCGGTGGAGGACAGCGAGACCACCCGGGCGCCCCGCGCCGCTGCAAGCGCGGGCCACAGCAGGTTGGTGAGGGCAAAATGGCCCAGGTGGTTCGTGGCGAACTGCGATTCCCAGCCGGGACCCACCTTCCGCTCCGGACTTGCCATGATGGCGGCGTTGTTGATGAGGATGTCCAGGCTGCGGCCTGCGCCGGGCGCCGCGCCGGCCAGGAAGGCGGCGGCGAACTCCTTCACGCTGCCTTGGTCCGCTAGATCCAGTTCGGCAACGCTGACATCGCCGCCTTCGGTTGCCGGCGTCAGGCCGGAATCAGCGAGGACATCCCGGGCATGCTCCGGGCGGCGGGCCGGCACCACAACGGCGGCGCCGGCGGAGGCGAGTGCCCGCACGGTCTCCAGGCCCAGTCCCGAGTAGCCGCCCGTGACGATCGCGGTCTTCCCGGTCAGGTCGATGCCGGCAATGACCTCGGCCGCCGTCGAATCCCGGCCAAAGCCGGAGCCAATCTTCCGCTGGGACGTCACGGTATTTTCCTCGCTCATGGCCAGGCCTTTCGTAGGAGGGCGCCGCTCGACGCAGGGTTGATCGGCCGCGACGTGGACGGCCGGTTGGCCGGATGCCCGGGTCGCCGGGTTGGCCTCAGTACACCGGCTTCCCGGGTTCCACGTCCCGGACCCAGGCGAGAATGCCGCCCTCGAGGTGGCTGACGCGCTCGTACCCGGCGGCGCGGGCTGCGGACAAGACGGCGGCGGAACGTGTTCCGCCCTTGCAGTGGAAGACGATTTCGGCATCCTGGGGCAGTTCCTGCCACGCCTCCCCGGCAAGGATGCGGCCCTGCGGGATCAGCTCCGACCCGTCAATGCGGACAATCTCGTACTCCCCTTGCTCCCGCACGTCAATCAGGTGGAAGTCTTTGAGGCCGGCCTTGCGCGAGGCCAGCATGGTGGCGAGCTGGGTCGCCGTCACAGTGTGCTCGGTGCCGGCATCCGCCGTCGGGGTTATCCCGCAGAATGCCTCGTAATCGGTAAGTTCCGTGATGCGCAACGCCTCGGGGTCCCGGGCCACCTTGATCTCGCGCCAGGTGCCGCCGAGCGCGTCATAGAGGGCCAGCCGGCCCAGCAGGGACCGGCCGACGCCGGTGATCAGCTTGACGGCCTCGGTCACCATCAGCGCTCCGACGGCGGCGCACAGCATGCCGAACACGCCGCCTTCACCGCAGGACGGCACGGATCCGGCCGGCGGCGCCTCCGGGTAGAGGTCCCGGTAGGTGGGCCCGTGCTGTTCCCAAAAGACGCTGACCTGGCCGTCGAAACGGAAGATCGATCCCCAGACGTAGGGTTTGCCGAGGATGGCGGCGGCGTCGTTGACGAGGTAACGGGTGGCAAAGTTGTCGGCGCCGTCGAGGATGAGGTCGTAGCCGGCGAAGAGTTCCAGTGCGTTGGACGCGTCGAGGCGGAGGTTGTGGAGCCGGACGTCCACGAGCGGGTTCAGGGCCGCAATGGCATCGGCGGCGGACTCGATTTTGGGCCGGCCCACATCCGCGACGCCGTGGATGATCTGGCGCTGCAGATTGCTGAGGTCGACGTCGTCGTCATCAACGATGCCAAGGGTGCCGACCCCGGCGGCGGCGAGATAGAGCAGGGCCGGGGAGCCGAGGCCGCCGGCCCCGATAACGAGAACTTTCGCGTTCTTAAGGCGTCGCTGGCCGATCGCGCCGATCTCCGGAATGATCAGGTGGCGCGAGTAGCGTTCCACCTCGTCGGGGCTGAGGTCCCCTGCCGGATCAACCAGCGGTCCGGGCCGCGGATCCAGCTGCGTCTTGGCGGTTGCGGGGGCACCGGTGGCGGTGAACTTGGAAGCCATACTTCAATCTATGCCCGAAGATACCGCCAGGTCATATTACCCGCGCGTAAGGTGTAATTGAGTGCAAGGTAGATCAGTACAAGTGCAGTTGAGTGCGATTGCGCGCAATTGGGGTGAAAAGGGAAAGAAGGCCGACAGTGGTTCATCAGGCACCGGTGGAGCGGGACGAGACCGGCAAGCCGCCGGCCGGACAGACGCGGAGCGGACAGCGCTCGGCACGCCTGCCCCGTGACGAACGCCGGGCGCAGCTGCTGGCGGCTGCGCAGGAAGTTTTCGTCGCGAACGGCTACCACGGCGCCGCCATGGATGAGATCGCCGAGACCGCCCATGTCAGCAAGCCGGTGCTGTACCAGCACTTCCCTTCCAAGCGCGACCTCTACCTGGCGCTGCTGGACAGCCACCTCAGCAAGCTGATCGATCTGCTGCTTGGCGCCCTGAATTCCACCACAGACAATGACGAACGCGTCCAAGCGGTCATGCGCGCCTACTTCCGCTTCATCGCCCACGACGACCAGGCGCACCGGCTCGTCTTCGAATCGGACCTGATCAACGATCCCGACGTCAGTGCGCGGCTGGAAACGTTCAACAAGACCTTTGCCGACGCCGTCGCCCACGTCATCGCCGAGGACACCAAGCTGCCCGAACTGGAAGCCCAGCTGCTGGGCCGCGGACTCGCCGGGATGGCCCACGTGAGCGCCCGGTACTGGCTGGAAACCGATGGGAACCTCGATCTCGATGTGGCCAGCGACCTCATTTACCGTTTAGCTTGGCGCGGAATCTCCCGCTTCCCCAAAGAGACCTAGACTACAAATAGAGATTGACCTTAGACATTTTTTGGACGTTGATTGGCTGGGAGGCCTTGCTGTGGAAGTAAAGATTGGTATTCAGAACATTGGCCGCGAACTTGTACTGGAATCGGCCCAGGACGCCGACGCCGTCGCCAAGGTAGTCGGCGACGCGATCGCCAAGGGCGGCGAACTGCGGCTGAAGGACGACAAGGGCCGCCTGGTGATCGTCCCCGCCAATGTCCTGGGCTACGTGGAAATCGGAGCAGAAGAGGCCCGCCGCGTCGGCTTCGGCGCGCTCTAGCCCTGGCCGTCCGGGGCCGCCGTTGGAGCAGCGTCCCGGCTGAATCCTTCAGTACCGTTTTGCACTGCCGTTTTCTTCAATGTCGTTTTCTTCACAAGTGTGAGGTGTCCTGAATGCTTTCCCTGATTGTGGTCGCCCTGGTGACCGTTGCTGCGGGCTTCGTGGTGTGGGCCAACGACAAGCGGCACACGAAATACGGTGTCAGTGTCCCGGCCGGAGTCGCAGCGTCCGTCGGCATGTTGAGCTGGATCATCTTCATTGCGGCCGGACTCGGCTACCAGCCGGGCCTGACCTGGATCCCGTGGATCCTGCCGATGGTCCTGGGCACTGCGGCCTCGATCGCGGCCGTGGTGTACCTCGGCAAGACCCGGACCCGGCAGGACACCGAGCGGCTCACCACCATCTTGAAGCTTTAGCTGCGCATACCCCGGCAGGGGGCACCGGCAGTGCAGTGCCTTACGCCGGCACGTCCGGCCCGTGGCCGTCCTCGGTACACAGGCACAGCCGGTTTCCCTGTGCATCCGTGACCACCAAGTTGGGTGCGTGGTCACGGTTCATTGAGGCCCCGATAGCCGCGGTCTGGTCCAGTACCGGGCCGGATTCGGCCTTGCTCCGGTGGATGTCCAATTGGATGCGGCTGGCGCTTGGAGTGGTCGTTTCCCGGAACCGGAGCGAAGGGCCGCGGCCGTAGGGGTCCGTGAGATCCCCGAACCTGCCCTTGCGGTAACCGAGGGCGACCCGCCAGACCTCCGTAATCCCGGCGGGATTCTCGGAATCGATGGCTACTTCCACGGTGCGGTACAGCCCCGGTTGCGCGGTGGCCCCGACTGCGGCGGCCGCCACGCTGGCCGCCGCCGCAGCCTTGACGTCCCGCGGCGTCACCTCGGTGCCGGCGTCGTGGGAACTGTAGCGAAGAAAGACCCGGTTGTAGCGCCAGTCCAGGTCCGGGTGGTGGTTCTGCTCTTCGGCGAGGCGCCCGACGGCGGCGATCAGCTCGAGCGCCGCGGCCGCCGTCGGCGCCTTGTACACGGTCACCAGCCCGCCGAGGCGGTACCGCCAGTCCGGCAGGCCTGCGAGCGCTTCGTCGAGCTGGGGGCGGGTGAGGATGTCATCCGTGGCTGCCATGACAGTCTCCTTCACTGGTTGACCGACAAGACCGGCGGCCTGCCGGGAGCGGCCGGACTCAGAGGAACTCGGCGCGGCCTTCCATCGCCGACGACGCCAGCGCGTGCTCGCGGCGCGGGATCCTGCCAGCCTTTCTTGCCAGCCTACCGGCGATGACGGCATGCTTGAAGGCCTCGCCCATGAGCACGGGATTCTGCGCCCGGGTCACGGCCGTAGCCAACAGCACGGCGTCGCAGCCGAGTTCCATCGCCAGCGCCGCGTCCGAGGCCGTGCCGATCCCGGCATCCAGCACCACGGGTACGGACGCCCGCGAGACGATCAGCTCGATGTTGTGCGGGTTCAGGATGCCCAGGCCGGTGCCGATCGGGGCGCCCAGCGGCATCACGGCCGTCGCGCCGAGGTTTTCGAGCCGGAGGGCAAGCACGGGATCGTCGTTGGTGTAGGCGAAGACCTTGAAGCCGCGCGCCACGAGCTGTTCGGTGGCGTCCACGAGTTCGACGGCGTCCGGCAGCAGGGTGTGCTCGTCGGCAATGACTTCGAGCTTGACCCAGTCCGTTTCCAGGGCTTCCCGGGCCAGCTCGGCGGTGAGGACGGCGTCCCTGGCGGTGAAGCAGCCGGCCGTGTTGGGCAGCCCCCGGATCCGGTGGTCCTCGAGCAGCTGAAACAGCGAGCCCGTCTCCGCCGGCGAATAGCGGCGCATTGCCACCGTGGTCAGCTCGGTCCCGGAGGCCACGAGCGCCGCCCCCAGCCCGTCCAGGCTCGGTGCACCGCCGGTGCCCATGATGAGGCGGGAGCCGAGCGTCACGCCGTCGACCACGAACGGGTCGGCCACCGCCCTGGTCTCAGGTACGGCCGGTGTTCCTGCCAACGTCGTCTCGTTCATGCTGGTCATCCTCCCTGGACTGCCGTGACAAGTTCGACGTCGTCGCCGTCGGCGAGCGCCGTGGCGTGCCACTGGCTGCGCGGCACCACTTCGGCGTTGCGAGCCACGGCGACACCGAGCTTGCCCCCGTCGGCAGCCCGGCCGTCCGGGCCGATTCTGCGGCCCGTGAGCTGGCTGACGAGTGTGCTGACGGAGGCGCCGTCGGCGACGCTCTGATCCGTTCCGTTCAGTCTGATGTTCATGCTGCTTCCTTCTTAGGGCTGTCCCCGGACGTGTCCGGGATGCGGGAAAAACGGTCGGGGCGGAACCCGGCCCAGCGCGGATCCGGCGTTCCGTCCATGAGTTGCCGGCACACGGCCGCAGCTGCGGGGGTCAGCAGGACGCCGTGCCGGAAGAAACCTGTTGCGATGATGAGCCCCGGGAAGTCCCCGCCGTCCGGGTGGGCGACCCGCCCCAGCAACGGGGCGTTGTCCGGTGTGCCGGGCCGGGGCCGGGCCGTGGCTTCCAACAGCTCCAGCTCGGCGACTGCGGGCACCAGCTGCTGGGCATCCCGCAGCAGCTGGTAAACGCCGCCGGCAGAAACCGCGTGCGGACCCGACGGTCCGTCCTCGCGCTGAGTGGCTCCGATCACCACGGTGCCGTCCTGGCGGGGGACGATGTACACCGGGACCCCCCGCACCATGCCCCGCACGGTGGCCGTGAGCAGCGGCAACAGGCGCGGGGGCACGCGAAGCCGGAGGATGTCGCCGTAGACAGGCCGCAGCGGCAGTGCCAGCCCGGCGGGCAGGTCCCCGAGCCCCGCGGCGCCCAGCCCGTTGGCGACGACCGTTTCCGCAGCCCGCACGGAACCGCCGCCCGCCAGCCGCACCCCGGCGACATGTCCGTCCTGCCACAGCAGGCCCGCCGCGCGCCGCCGGACGAAGCTCCCGCCCTCAGCGCCGAGCACGCCGGCGAGCCGGGCGATCAGCAGCCGAGGGTCCACCTGGTGGTCGGCCGGGATGTCGAAGGCGCACGAGATGCCCGGACTCAGCAGGGGCTCCCGGCTGCGGGCCTCGCGCACTGTCAGTGGTTCCACGGTGAGGCCGCAGGCCTGCTGGACCTCCCTCAGGTCCGCGAGCGCGCGCCGGTCCGCGGCGTCGGCCCCGACGGCGAGGGTGGGCGTCGTCAGGTAGCCGGTACCGGCCCGGGGTTCCGTGCCGTCGGCACCGGCGTCGATCCCGGCACCGGCGTCGATCCCGGCAGCGAATTCGGGCCACAGCCGGGAGGACTCAAGCATCAATTCCAGGAGCTGCTCCTCCTGGTAATGCAGCTCGCTGACGGGGGCCAGCATTCCGGCCGCGGCCCAGCTGGCTCCGCTGCCGGGAGCATCGTCGATCAAAACCACAGACCGGCCCGCGCGGCTGGCCTCGAACGCGATGCCGTGGCCGATCACCCCGCCGCCGATCACGGCAACGTCGGCGGTGATGTCCCCGGCGGTGATTCGCTCTGCGGTACCGGGCCCGGTGTCACAAACCCCGGCGGCGGCGTCATTTGCGGCTTCGGCTGCGCGGCCGGCTCGTGTGCCCATAAAAAAATTCCTTCCCTACGCCGGTACTAGCCGGATCAGGTCAAGCGGTCGGCTCTGACGCCCTCTCAGCCGTGCAGCGGCGACATGGCTGCTGCGGGCTCCCGCGGTATGCGCCCAGTTTAGAGGAACTAGGCTGGACCCATGAGCCAGGACTCCCTCCACACCACCGCCCGCCTCTACTTGTGCACTGACGCCCGCAGGGGCCGCGGCGACTTCGAGGACTTCGTTGACGCCGCCTTCGCCGGCGGGGTGGACATCATCCAGTTGCGCGACAAATCACTCGAGGCAGCCGAGGAACTCGAACTCCTGGAGGTCCTGCACGCCGCAGCCCAGCGCCACGGACGGCTTTGGGCCGTCAACGACCGGGCGGACATCGCCTCCTTGTCCGGGGCACCGGTGTTCCATATCGGCCAGAAGGACATTTCGCTCGACGCCGCCCGCGGCTTCCTGGGCAAGGATGCCGTGATCGGCCTGTCCACCCACAGCCCCAAACAGGTGGACGCCGCCATTGCTGCCGCGCCCAGCCGCAAAGGACTCGACTATTTCTGCGTAGGCCCCGTGTGGGCCACGCCCACCAAGCCGGGACGCGCCGCCGTCGGCCTCGACCTGATGCGCTACGCCGCCCAGGCGATCGGCCGGGCGGACGCTGAGGGAACCGGCAAGGTGGACGGCGTCATGCCGTGGTTCGCGATCGGCGGGATCGACCTGAGCAATGTGGAGCAGGTAGTCGAGGCCGGCGCCCGGCGGATCGTGGTGGTCCGGGCGATCACCGACGCCGCTGATCCGGCCCACGCCGCGGGTGCGCTGCTGGCGGCGCTGGACGCCGCGGCATCCTAGGCAGGTTCCCGGCCGCAGCTGAACCTAGCCGGCGAGCCCCAGCCCTGCCATCCGGCGCGCGTGGTTCGCCGCGAGTTCGGCCGTCAGGCCGCTGACCAGCTCCCTGGCACCGGCGTCGTCCAGACCCGAGAGCCCGGCGAGGAACGAGTGCTCAAGGCTGACCCGCTGGGCATGGGTCAGGACCTCGCCCAACAGCCGCCTGGCCCACAGCGCCAGGCGCGACGCCAGCCTGGGATCATCGGCCAGGGCCGCCTTGAGTCGCTCCTGCAGCACGGCCGTGGACTCGCCGGTGGAGCGGACCTGGCCGATCAGCTCCCGGGTCCCGGCGTCGACGTACCGGCCGACGGCGCGGTAAAAGTCCGCGGAAACGGTGTCGATCACGTAGGCCTTCATGAGCGCTTCATACCAGTCCGCCGGGCGCGTGCGCTCGTGGAAGTGGTCCACCGAGGGTTGGAACGGCAGCATGGCAGCCTCGGTGTCCAGGCCCATGTGCTCGAGCCGGGCGCGGACCAGTTCGTAATGCTGGAACTTGACCACCGCCATCCCGCCCAGTACCGCGCGGTCATGCAGCGTGGGCGAATACCGGGCACTCGAGGACAGCCGCTCGAAGGCGGAAAGCTCGCCGTACGCCAAGATCCCCAGCAGATCCGCTACGAAGCTGTTGTAGAGGGCAGGATCGTCCGCAGTTGCGCTCATCATCCAAGACTAATAGCGGAAATCGGGCTACCCTGATTTTCGTGTCCCATCATCGCCTGACCCCCAGCGTCCACGAGCAGCAGAACCAGCTTGCCGAGGCTCTCAAGGCGTTGCGCACCACGCTGGAACTGCCCGGTCCGTTCCCCGAGGACGTGCTGCGCGACGCGCAAGCAGCGGTGGCCGAGCACAAGCTGCCGGACCTGGACCTGACGCATGTCGAGTTCGTGACCATTGATCCGGCATCGTCCACCGACCTCGATCAGGCCCTGTTCATCGAACGGAGCAACGGGGGCTACAAGGTGTTCTACGCCATCGCCGATGTCCCGTCCTTTGTCGCCCCGGGCGGGGCGCTCGACGCCGAGACCCGGCGCCGCGGCCAGACCTTCTACACCCCGGACGGCCGGATTCCGCTGCACCCGGAGATCATCAGCGAGGCCGCGGGCAGCCTGCTCGCCGGGCAGTTGTGCGCGGCGTTCGTCTGGGAGTTCGAGCTCGACGCCGCCGCAGAGGTGACCTCGGTCCTCGTGCGCCGGGCGCAGGTCCGCAGCCGAGCCAAGCTCAATTACAAGGGCGTCCAGGCCGAGCTCGACGCCGGCACCGCGGCGCCGGTACTGCAGTTGCTCAAAGAGGTGGGCATCAAGCGGGTGGAGCAGGAACGCCTGCGCGGCGGCGCGAGCCTGAATATGCCCGAACAGGAGATCCAGCAACTGCCCGACGGCGGCTACCGGATCGTGGCGGCCCCGCCGCTGCCGGTGGAGGACTGGAATGCCCAGATTTCACTCATGACCGGGATGGCCGCCGCCGCTCTCATGCTCCAAGGCAAGGTCGGCATCCTGCGCACCATGCCCGCCCCGGACGAGGCGTCGCTGCGGCACTTCCACCGCCAGACCCAGGCCCTCGGCAAGCCCTGGGACGGGGAAATGCGCTACGGCGAGTACCTTCGGACCCTGGACCCCATGGACCCCCGGCAACTGGCCATTGTGCATTCGGCCGGGATGCTCTTCCGCGGTGCCGGGTACACGCACTTCGACGGCACGGTACCGGGAGCCGCCGTCCAGTCCGCCATCGGCGCGGCCTACGCCCATTCCACGGCGCCGCTGCGGCGGCTGGTCGACCGCTTCGTGCTGGTGATCTGCGAGGCCCTGAGCAACGGCACCGAAGTTCCGGCCTGGGCCCGGCAGGCCCTGCCGTCCCTTCCGGCCATCATGGGCACCTCGGACCAGCTCGCCGCGAAGCTGGAGCGGCTCTCGCTGGACACCGTGGAGGCGGCGCTGCTGGTCAACCACGTCGGCCAGGAATTCGACGCCGTCGTCATCTCCGGCCCCAAGCCGGCGAAGAGCACCACCAATGGCAGCGTCAACGGAAATGGGAACGGCGGCAAAGCCAACGGCAACGGGAACGGCCCCTCCGGGATCGTCCAGATCGCCGAGCCCGCCGTGACCGCACGATGCCCCGGCGAACTGGAACCGGGCACTCAAGTCCGGGTCCGAGTGCTGTCCTCGGACATCGCCACCCGCGAAATCGAGCTGGAGCTCGTGGGCTGACGGCCCGCATCAGGCCCGCTATCGGTCCGCGGCCGGCACGCTCCAGCGGCGCGATCACGGGTCCAGTCGAGGATCCGGGCCTTATACAGCTAGACTGGAGAGGTAGAAATGGATGCCCGGTCGTTGATTTCCATGATTTTCGAATTCAACAAGCCCGCCCCTACGCGATCTTGAGATACACCCGTTGGTCCCCAGTGCCAGCATTTAGATAGCCCGCGATCGGCTTCCACTGGAAATGCTTGCGCGCCTGAGCGTGCTCCGGAACGGCCACTTTGGCCGGCCCCGTTGAGCAAGCAGCGCAGCCCAAAATGAATAAGGAAACTCCCCTGTGAGTGAATTGCACACGCACCAGCTTCTGACCGATGAGTCCGGCACGGAGACCATCGAGCCCGAAGAGACCATTATCTCGGACGAAAAGCCGCACGAGATTGCCGAAAAGACCTTCGCCGACTTCAACGTCCGCGCGGACATTGTGGAGTCTCTGGCCGACGCCGGCATCACCCACCCCTTCCCGATCCAGGCCATGACGCTGCCGGTCGCCCTGGCCGGGCACGACATCATCGGCCAGGCCAAGACTGGTACGGGCAAAACCCTCGGCTTCGGCATCCCGGCGCTGCAGCGCGTCGTCGGCCGTGACGACGCCGGTTTCGACAAGCTGGCCGTTCCCGGCGCCCCGCAGGCCCTGGTGATCGTGCCTACCCGCGAACTCGCCGTCCAGGTGGCCAAGGACCTGGAGAACGCCGCGAAGAAGCGCAACGCCCGCATCGCCACCATTTACGGCGGACGCGCCTACGAGCCGCAGGTCGAGGCGCTGAAGAACGGCGTCGAAGTCGTCGTCGGCACCCCGGGCCGCCTGATCGACCTCTACAAGCAGAAGCACCTGAGCCTGAAAAACGTCAAGATCGTCATCCTCGACGAGGCCGACGAAATGCTGGACCTCGGGTTCCTGCCGGACGTCGAGACCCTGATCGCCGGTACCCCCGCGGTCCGCCAGACGCTCCTGTTCTCGGCCACCATGCCCGGCCCGGTCATCGCCATGGCCCGCCGCTACATGACCCAGCCGACCCACATCCGCGCCGCGGACCCGGACGACGAAGGCCTGACCAAGCGCGACATCCGCCAGTTGATCTACCGTGCCCACAGCATGGACAAGGTCGAAGTCGTCGCCCGCATCCTGCAGGCCCGCGGACGCGGCCGTACCATCATCTTCACCAAGACCAAGAGAACCGCCGCGAAGGTGGCCGAGGAACTGGTGGACCGCGGTTTCGCTGCGGCCGCCATTCACGGCGACCTCGGCCAGGGCGCCCGCGAACAGGCGCTGCGCGCCTTCCGCAACAACAAGGTGGACGTTCTCGTCGCCACCGATGTCGCCGCCCGCGGCATCGACGTCGACGACGTCACGCACGTGATCAACTACCAGTGCGTCGAGGACGAGAAGATCTACCTGCACCGCGTCGGCCGTACGGGCCGCGCGGGCAACAAGGGCACCGCCGTGACCTTTGTTGACTGGGATGACATGCCGCGCTGGGGGCTCATCAACAAGGCCCTGGGCCTGAGCTACCCCGAGCCCGTGGAAACCTATTCCTCCTCGCCCCACCTGTTCGAGGAACTCGATATCCCCGCGGGCACCAAGGGCCGGCTTCCCCGCGACAAGCGCGTGCTGGCCGGCGTCGACGCGGAGGTCCTCGAGGACCTCGGCGAGACCGGCAAGAAGAACTCGCGCACCAGCGCAAAGGACAGTGGCCGTGACGGCGCCCGCGAGGGCAACCGTACGGGCGGACGTGACGGCGCCCGCGAGGGCAGCCGCACCGGCAGCCGTGAGAGTGCCCGTGAAGGCAGCCGCACCGGCGGCCGCGACTCGCGCCGCAGCGGCGCCGAAGCCGGCGGACGCTCCGGCGACCGCCGTCGCCGTCCCGCCGAGGCCGATGCCGCCACGGCGTCCACCGCCAGCGGACAGGGTCCGGAAACTGCTGCCGCCGCGACGGCGAAGGCCCCCACCGAGGTGGACCGGGCCACCCGTGCCCGGCGCCGGACCCGCACGCGCCGCCGCAACGGCGAGGTTGTGGCCGGCGGCGACGCACAGCCGAGCGGCGCCGAGGCCTAATCCCCTCCATGACTGACACCGTCTGGGCGCCGGACGGCAGCAACCTGGTGGTTCACGCGGACAACGCGGAATACCTCCCCACGCTGCCGGACGGCGCCTTCACACTGATATACGTGGACCCCCCCTTCAACACCGGCCGGGTCCAGCGGCGCCAGGAAACCAAGATGGTGCTCAATGCCGGCGGCGAGGGTGACCGTGTCGGGTTCAAGGGCCGGTCCTACGACACCATCAAGGGCGCGCTGCACAAGTACGACGACGCGTTCAGCGACTACTGGTCCTTTCTCGAGCCCCGGCTCGTGGAGGCCTGGCGGCTCCTGGCCGACGACGGCACCCTGTACCTGCATTTGGACTACCGCGAGGTGCACTACGCGAAGGTCATGCTGGACGCGATCTTCGGCCGGGAGTGCTTCCTGAACGAGATCATCTGGGCGTACGACTACGGTGCACGGGCCAAGTACCGCTGGCCCACCAAGCACGACAACATCCTGGTCTACGTCAAGAACCCGGCGAAGTATCACTTCGACAGCGCCGAGGTGGACCGTGAACCGTACATGGCCCCCGGACTCGTCACCCCCGCTAAACGCGAGCTCGGCAAGCTTCCCACGGACGTGTGGTGGCACACGATCGTTTCGCCGACCGGCAAGGAGAAGACCGGCTACCCGACGCAGAAGCCGGAGGGGCTCATCCGCCGCGTGGTTGCGGCCTCGAGCCGGCCCGGCGACTGGTGCCTGGACTTCTTCGCTGGTTCCGGAACGCTCGGATCCGTGGCCGCGAAACTGGACCGCAGGTTCGTGTGTGTGGACCAGAACCAGCCGGCCATCGACGTCATGGCCAAGCGCCTGGCCGCGCACGCGCAGTTCACGTCGTTCCCGGCGGCCTGACGGCGCCTGACCGCCTGACGGCCGGACCCTGTCCTGACCTGACCCTGACCCTGTCCTGACCTGCCAGCCCGCCCGTTGCGCTATCACTTCCGGCGGCTATTCGGGCCCTAGGAGGCCTCATAGGGACGCAAAGTGATAGCGCAACCCCGGGTCCAGGGTCTCGAACTGGCCCTCAGCGGACTACGGACGAGCCAGTACCCTGTTCCTCGATCCGGGCAAAGACTTCTGCGGAGGTCAGGTTCTCCCCCAGCAGGTTCGGCTTTCCTGCGCCGTGGTAGTCGGATGACCCCGTGACCAGCAGGCCGTAGCGTTCGGCGATGCGGCGGAGGAACCTCCGGCCCTCTTCGGGATTGTCGCGATGGTAGATTTCCAGGCCGGCCAGGCCGGCGTCGATCATCTCCCGGTAGGTCTCCTCCCCCACGATCCGCCCGCGGGCAGACGCCACGGGGTGGGCAAACACCGGGACGCCGCCGGCTGCACGGACCAGTTCGACGGCGAGCGCCGGCTCCGGCGCATAGTGCTGGACCCAGTAGCGCGACCTTGCGGTGAGGATGGAGCCGAAGGCCTCGGCCCGGTCTTCCACGACACCCGCGGCGACGAGCGCGTCGGCGATGTGCGGGCGGCCCAAGGTGGCGCCCGGCGCGACGTGGTGGATCACGTCATCCCATGTCAGCGGGTAGTCCTCGGACAACAGAGTGACCATCCGCTGTGCCCTCGTGTGCCGGGCATCCTTTGATTTCGTGATTTCCTCAAGCAGCCCCGGATGCGCGGGATCGTGGAGGTAGCTGAGCAGGTGGACGCTAATGCCTTCCGCCGTCCGGCACGAGATCTCCATGCCCGGGACGAGGGCCACCCCGGTTTTCCGGGCAGCGACGGCGGCCTCCGCCCATCCGGCAGTGGAATCGTGGTCGGTCAGGGCGATGACGTCGAGGCCGGCAGCGGCGGCGGACTCCATGACGTCGGCTGGCACCTGGGTGCCGTCGGAAACGTTGGAGTGCGCATGCAGGTCAATCCTCACCTCACCAGCCTAGTAGATGGCCGGATCCAAAGCCCCGGCTCCTTCACGCCAAGGCTCCTTCAGCTGCCCCACAGCGCGAGCGTGCCGTTGGCCTAAGCCGCGGCGCTGGTGAGACTATGGGACGGTGAACGATGCAGATAACACCCTAGTCTCCGCTTCCCAGCCCCTCGAAGAGCGCGTCAACAACCGCTCACAGCGGCCCAGCTCCGACGCCTTCAAGGCCTTCATGGCCAGCAACTGGGCGCCGGCCACGCAACAGCTCCCCGAAAGGGACGCCGTCGCCGGCCACGCCGCAGCCCGGCGCCGCTCCATCTCAGGCCAGTTCAAAGGTGAACGCCTGGTCATCCCCGCCGGTCCGCTGAAGGTCCGCTCGAATGACTGCGACTACCGCTTCCGGCCGCACTCGGCCTTCGCGCACCTCACCGGCCTCGGCCTGGACCACGAACCAGATGCGGTCCTGATCTTGGAACCGGTGCCGGAAGGCACGGGCGACGACGGCGGCCACCACCGCGCCACCCTGTACTTCCGCCCACTGGCCGGCCGCGACACCGAGCAGTTCTATGCCGATTCCCGCTCCGGGGAGTTCTGGATCGGCGCACGCCCAACCCTGGCCGAATTCCAGGCCAAGCTCGGACTGGCCACGGCGGACATCGCCGAACTCGAACTCGCCATCACCAAGAACGTCGGTGCGCCCGAGATCGGCGGAATCTCCATCAGGCTGGTCCGCAAGGTTGACGACAACATTGACGCCCTCGTGGACACCGCCCGCTACAACACGGCCAAGGATCCGGACAACCTTGACCTGAGCGTCCTCGACGCCCTGGACGAGAAGCTCACCGAGGCCCTCTCGGAACTGCGCCTCCTCAAGGACGAGTGGGAAATCGAACAGATGAAGACTGCCGTCGCGGCCACGGTCGCAGGCTTCACGGAGGTCGTGAAGGCACTTCCCCGCGCGCTGACCCACCACCGCGGCGAGCGCGTGGTGGAAGGGGCGTTCTTCGCCCGGGCCCGCGAGGAAGGCAACGAGCTCGGCTACGACACCATTGCCGCCTCGGGCAACAACGCCACCGTGCTGCACTGGACCCGGAACACCGGCAAGATCAACGCCGGTGAACTGCTGCTCCTGGACGCCGGGGTCGAGGCCGACTCTCTGTACACGGCCGACGTCACCCGCACGCTGCCGGCCAACGGCAAGTTCTCCGAGATCCAGCGCAAGGTCTACGAGGCAGTGCTCGACGCCGCCGACGCCGGCTTTGCCGCGGCCCAGCCCGGCACCAAGTTCCGGGACATCCACACCGCAGCCACCACCGTGCTGGCGGAACGGCTCGCCGAATGGGGCCTCCTGCCCGTCTCCGTGGAGGAAGCCGTCAGCATCGAGGGCCAGCAGCACCGCCGGTGGATGCCGCACGGCACCAGCCACCACCTCGGCCTCGACGTCCACGACTGCGCCCAGGCGAAGCGGGAACTCTACCTCGACGGCGTGCTCACGCCCGGAATGGTGTTCACGATCGAGCCCGGCCTGTACTTCAAGAATGAGGACATCGGCATCCCCGAGGAATACCGCGGCATCGGCGTCCGGATCGAGGACGACATCCTCATGACGACCGGCGGCCCGGTCAACCTCAGCGCTGCACTGCCGCGCAAGGCGGACGACGTCGAGTCCTGGATGGCGGGCATCTACCTGGAGGTCAACGGCCAGACGCCGTAGCTCGGAAAAGGCATAGATCAGGGAAGGGAGGGTTCCGGATGTCCGGAACCCTCCCTTTTCTGCTGCCTGTTTTGCGGCCTGGAATCAGTGCTGCTGGCCATCCTGGCCCGGCGCGGGCTTGTCGGTGTCCGTGACCCTGACGCCGTACTGCGGACGGCCGTCCGGGAGGTCCGGATAGGTCACCCCGGAGACCCGGCCGGCCGGGCGGGCCGGCTCTTCCGCTGTGGCCGGCGCCGTCGGCGCAGGGCCTGCGGCGCCCTCCTGCTGGGGCGCACCGCCCTGGTACTGTCCGGCCGGCTCGCCGCCGGTCTCCGGGGTCCGCTGGCCGTACGGATCGTTCCAGCCCGCGGGGCGCTGTGGCGCAGGACCCTGCTGCCCGGGCTGCTGGGGTTCCTGATGACGGTAGTCGTGCTGCGCGTAACCGCCGGCCGCGGCACCGGACGCGTCGTGCGGCGTCATGGGCAGCTGGTGCAGCATGCGCCGCGCTTCGCCGGCGGCCTCGAAGGAGACCACGACGTCATAGTTGGTCGCCACCACCTGGCTCGTTGACGTGAAGTCACGCTTGCCGCGCTGCATGGCGTAGGTGACGATGCCGAACAGCATGAAAAACGCGGCACCCATCAGCACGGACGTCACAATCGAGAAATAGCCGGGGGTGGTGGAGAAGAAGGACAGCATGACGCCGACGAAAAGGCCGAACCACATGCCGCTGAGGGCGCCGGAGAGTGCGACGCGGGGGTAGGTCAGCCTGCCGGTCACCCGCTCCACCATCTTCAGTTCGTTGCCCACGATCGACACCATCTGCACGGGGAACTGCTGGTCAGCCAGATAGTCCACCGCCTTCTGGGCATCGAGGTAGGAGTTGTAGGAACCGACGACGTCGCCCCTCGGGACGGCGCGGGCCTCGTCCGAACCGTTGGGGGCACCGGCCCTGGGACCAAAAATGTTTGACATAAGCCCATTCTCACCTATCCGGCTGGTGTGCGGCTGGAAATTCAGCTAAAAGAGAGCAGACTCGGTAGCCTGTAGGGGTGAGCACGAATCTTTCGCGAGTGTTTGTCGCGCGCCTCCTCGGACTGGACGTCTTCGACCCATTGGGCGACCGTCTGGGCCGGCTGCGCGACGTCGTGGTGCTCTCCCGCGGGACCAGGGGCGCCCCGCACGTGGTGGGCATCGTCGTCGAGGTCCCCGGCAAAAAGCGGGTGTTCGTCCCGATGACCCGGATTACGTCCATCGACCAAACCCAGGTCATCTGCACCGGGCTGGTCAATCTGCGCCGCTTCGAACAACGCGGCGCCGAAACCCTCGTGGTGGCAGAAATGTTCGACCGCCGGGTCACCCTCGCGGACGGCAGCGGCGATGCGACCATCGAGGACATCGCCATGGACAAGCACCGCTCCGGCGACTGGTTCGTCAGCAAGCTCTTCGTCCGCCGCGGCCACTCGCTCTCGCCGCTGAGCCGGCTGCGCCGCAACGAAACCATGATCATCGACTGGGCCGATGCCCGGCAGGGCGCCAAGACCGAGCCGCAGGCCGCCACCCAGTTTGTGGCCACGCACGAGGACCTCAAGCCGGCCGACTTCGCCGAAGCCCTCCAGGAAATGAGCGACAAACGCCGCTTCGAGGTTGCCAGCGAACTCCAGGACGAGCGGCTCGCGGACGTCCTGCAGGAGATGCCGGAAGGTGACCAGGTGGAGATCCTCTCCGCCCTGGACGTCAACCGCGCCGCCGACGTCCTCGAGGAAATGGACCCCGATGACGCAGCCGACCTCCTTGCCGAGCTCCCAAGCGCGCAGGCCGAGGAACTCCTGCAGCTGATGGAACCCGAAGGCGCCGAGGACGTCCGCCGCCTGCTCGAATACGACGAGGACACCGCCGGCGGGCTCATGACGCCGGTTCCGGTGATCCTGCCCCCGGAAGCAACCGTCGCCGAGGCACTCGCGCACGTCCGCCGGGAGGAACTCTCCCCCGCTTTGGCGTCCTCGATCTTCGTCGCCCGGCCACCCCTGGAGACCCCGACCGGACGATTCCTCGGCGTCGTCCATATCCAGCAGCTCCTGCGCTTTCCGCCGCCGGAACCGCTGGGCAACCTGGTGGACAAGAACCTGGAACCGGTCTCCGACCAGGCCCACATCAGCGAGGTCGCCCGCACGCTCGCAACGTACAACCTCAACTCCCTGCCCGTGGTCAACGAGGACGGACGGCTTGTGGGGGCGGTGACTGTTGACGACGTGCTTGATCATCTGTTGCCGGACGACTGGCGCGCCCACGACGACGACGCCCCGATAAGGAAGCTTGGAGGCCGCATTGGCTGATCCCACCGCACCACGGAACGCCCCTGTCCGGCCCGGCAGCAGGACCTCCGGCGGCCTCGACACGCCACTGAGCGGCCGGCAGCGCATCCTGCCCAACTTCCGTCCCGACCCGGACGCCTTCGGCCATGCCACGGAAGGCTTCGCCCGTTTCATGGGCACCCCCCAGTTCCTGCTCTACATGACCGTGTTCTGCGTCTTCTGGCTGTGCTGGAACACGTGGGCTCCGGAGGAATGGCAGTTTGATTCACGGGCACTCGGCTTCACGCTGCTGACGCTCATGCTGTCCCTGCAGGCCTCGTACGCAGCCCCACTGCTGCTGCTCGCGCAAAACCGCCAGGACGACCGGGACAAGGTGTCGCTCCAGCAGGACCGCCAGCGGGCCGAGCGCAATCTCTCCGACACCGAATACCTGACCCGGGAACTTGCGTCCCTGCGCATCGCGTTGCGCGAGGTCGCCACCCGCGACTACGTCCGCGCCGAGCTGCGCAGCCTGCTCGAGGACATGCTGGAGGCCCAGGAGGAACTGCGCACGCACGATCCTTCCGCTGGCGTCCACGAGACCCCCCGGGAAAAGGTCAAGGAGAAGTTGAAGGAGCGGCGCGACAAGCAGCGCAGCCCCCGGACCCAGCAGATCCCGCGGGTCAAGTCCGGCAGCAAGCGGGAAGACCCTGCGAAGGAGGGCAAGCGGGAAGACGCTGCGGAGAATCCGGCGGCGAACCAGTCCGGGGCCGCTGCCGACTCCACCCGCCTGCCCGCACACCGCACCATCCCCGAAAGCTGAGCATCGCCCGCATGAGCACCCCGATGGACCGCACTTCCCTGGAACAGGCAGTGCACGGCGCACTTGCCACCGTCATCGACCCTGAACTCCGCCGCCCCATCACCGAGCTCGGCATGGTGGAGTCCGTGGAGATCGCCGACGGCGGCCGAGTGCGGATCGTGGTACTGCTGACCATCGCGGGCTGCCCGTTGCGCGGCACCATCACAGCCGACACCGAGGCGGCCCTGTCCGCCGTCCCGGGGGTCACCGGCGTCGAGGTGGACTTGAAAGTCATGACGCAGGAGCAGCGCGACGCCCTCAAGGAGCAATTGCGCGGCGCCGGCGGCCAGCGCGGCATCCCGTTCAACGCGCCGGACTCGCTGACCAGGGTGTACGCCGTCGCGAGCGGCAAGGGCGGCGTGGGCAAGTCGTCGGTTACGGTCAATTTGGCGTGCGCACTGGCTGCCCAGGGCCTCCGTGTGGGGATCGTGGACGCGGATGTGTACGGCTTCTCCGTTCCGGGGCTGATGGGCATCACACAGGCCCCCACGCGGGTGGACGACATGATCCTGCCGCCGGTGGCGTACGGGGTCAAGGTCATTTCCATCGGCATGTTCGTCACCGGGAACCAGCCCGTGGCTTGGCGCGGACCAATGCTGCACCGGGCGCTGGAGCAATTCCTCACGGACGTCTACTTCGGCGACCTCGATGCCCTTTTCCTGGACCTGCCACCGGGCACGGGCGACATCGCGATCTCCGTAGCCCAGCTGCTGCCCAAGGCGCAAATCCTCGTCGTGACCACCCCGCAGGCGGCCGCCGCGGATGTTGCCGAGCGGGCCGGGGCGATCGCGACCCAGACGGGCCAGACCGTGGCCGGCGTCGTGGAAAACATGTCCTACCTTGAAATGCCCGACGGCGGCCGGATGCAACTGTTCGGAAGCGGCGGCGGCGCCGTGCTCGCCGAGCGTCTCTCGGCCACCGTGGGTGAGGATGTGCCCTTGCTGGGCCAGATCCCCCTCGAAGTCCTGCTGCGTGAGGGAGGGGATTCCGGGGTGCCGCTGGTGCTGGGCCGTCCGGAGACGCCTGCGGCCGTGGCCCTGGCGGGAATCGCCGGCAAGCTGGCGTCGGTTCCCCGTGGGCTCAAGGGTATGCCGCTGGGCCTGCAGCCCCGCTGACGGGGTCTCACTCACGGGGACTCAGTGATGACAGCTCCCGCTGGTGGCGGCTGCCGCCCGGGGCCAGGTATGTGGCCCAGGCGCTGCTGGAGGTCCTAGGTCGCCTCTGTGTCGAACGGTGCCGGCTCGCCCTCGGGCAACCGCTCGACCATCCGCGCCGGGCGGTGCTCTGCGACCGCAGTGGCGGCCGCGGCCGTGGACACAGCTGCGGGCGACCCGGTGCTCACCGGCTTGGTGTCATCGTCGAGGAGCGCTTCCTTGATGATGCGGCGGGGATCGTACTGGCGGGGATCGTACTTCTTCCAGTCGACATCATCGATATCGATGCCGACTTCTTCCTTGATCTGCTCCCGCGCGCCGGACGCCATCCGGCGCACTTCCTTGACGATATTGGCAAGTTTCTGGGTGTATTCGGGCAGCCTGCTGGGACCAATCACCAGAAGGCCGATGATCAGCAGAAGTAAGAACTCCGGTCCATTGATTCCAAGCACTTTAGGAAGATTACCCTCTCGCTCGGGCTGGCGACGACTTCGCGAGGGCCGAATGCCGACCATGTCCGGCCCGAACCTGCCTCACGGGGCCAGGTGCTCCAGGATTCGGCTCAGTCCGCGCTCGATCCGCTCCGGAATTCCGTTGCGTGAGCCCTGCACCGGGGCGCCGCCGCTGACCCGGGTGAGGGCGGCGGCGCCGTCGTCGGCCTGCTCGGCGGGCAGGTCCGAAATGTACGTGTACGTGGCCGCGGAGGTCTGGTAGATGGCCCGGTAGGGCGGGGCAGGGTTGACCCAGAGGGTGCCATTTCCGGTTTCGGGGGCGGCCGACCGGGTGCCCCCCTTGGCCCGGGTGAAGCCGTCCGCCACGGCGGCGTGTCCGGTCAGCACGTTAATGGGTGAAACTTCGGCCCCGGCGGGCGTGGGGGCCGAACCGGGGCCCCGGGCCGCAGCGTGCTGCTCGAGGACCGTGGCGAAGTGCTGGCCGTCCGTGAGGCGAAGTTCCAGGACCTCGTCCCCGGCGATGACGCCGGCGCGGGCCCACATGAGATGGAATCCGAGGGCGTGCAGCTCCGGACATGTCCATCCCTGCGAGCGGAACGCGGCAAGCTGCCCGGTGCTCAGCGTCCCAGCGGGGGTGAAGTCGGGCTCACCGCCCAGGCCGAACGCAACACGGGGCCCCGTTTCCTCTGCCCCGGGGCCGCCGGATCCGCCGGCGTCGAACAGTTCACCCGCGCCGACCGGTTCACCGCTGGCGGGCGGTCCGGCGGCGTCCGGTTGTGCGAGGGCGGAGGCCCCTGCGCCGTCGACCGGAACGGCGTCGTCGCCTCCCATGACGTACGCGGTTCCGGTCATGAAGGCCAAGGCGGCGACGGCCCCTCCGACTGCCAGCACTGGCAGGCGGGGGCCTCCGCGGCGCTGGGGATGCGCGGCAATATTAGCGGCTGCCGTTCCGGCGGTCGCTGTCCGATCCGGCAGGGAGTCGGCTGCGGGGAACTGCCCTGGCAGCCACCGATGAGTGCCGGCCTGTTCCGTCGCCGCCGTATCGGCTGCGTCCGCCGGCTCCGGGGCTGCCCGTTCCGGGGCTTCCAGCTCTGCCGGGCTCGTCCGTTCTGCCGCCGCGCGTTCCGCGGCCAGCTGCCCGGTCCGTGCCAGGAGCCGTGCGGTCAGGTCCTCGCTGGCCTCGGGCACGGCCGCGCCGCGGAGCTTCTCGAGGTACTGGCGCTCACGCTGTTGCCGGGCACGGCATTCGGCACACGATTCCACATGATCATGGCGGCCGACGGCCCACTTCCGGGAAGCACCGAATTTGGCACGGCCGGTCCTGCTCCAGAACCCGCAGCCAGAGCCTCCCAGTAAACGTTTCAGCAGACCCATTGACAGGTTCAGAGGAGGCCGGCGATGCGCGGCATCTTGAGCCGCGGCTTGAGGGGCTGCTTGGCCGTCTGCGCCGGACGCGGGTCGCGGTGCGCGAGCTTTTCACGCAACATGGTCCGGCCGCGGTGAATCCGGGACCGGACGGTCCCAAGTTTGATGTCCAGCGCGGCGGCGACTTCGTCGTAGGACAGCCCCTCGAGGTCGCACAGCACGACGGCGGCGCGGAAGTCCGGCGGAAGTTCCTCGAGCGCAGCCTGAACGTCGACGTCGAGGTTGTTGAATTCGAAGCTTTGCTCCGGGCCGGGCTCCCGGCCCGGCAGCCGCGACTCGGCGTCGTCGGCCAAGGCGTCAAAGCGGATCCTGCTCTTGCGCCGCGCCTGGTCCAGGAACAGGTTGGTCGTAATCCGGTGCAGCCAGCCGTCCAGAGTGCCCGGCTTGAAGTTTTCCAGCGAACGGAATACCCGGACAAACACCTCTTGGGTGAGGTCCTCGGCGTCGTACTTGTTTCCGGTCAGCCGGTACGCAAGGCGATAGACCTTGGCGGAGTGGTTCGTCACCACTTCCTCCCAAGTCGGCCGGACCCATTCGGCTTCCGCCGCGGTCCGTGACTGGCCGGTTGAATCAGTTGCCTCAGTTGCCGGGACAGGTGCCAGAATCGACATCGTCCGCTCCCCTCGTGGATGGTACCTACGCCTGAATTGTGCCTGCTCGCGCAGGTTCCTGCACACTTCATTCGACGCCGATCACCACGCGGATGAGCGGATACCTATCATTTCAAAATAAGCTGGGAATTTCCTGATTCATCGCGGTCTTCCGCCGAAGGCAGAACGAGTTCCTTCCTGCCCGTGCCACGGCGCTGGCGCCTCCGTGTCCCGTCCCGCCGGACACAGTACGCTGTAGGGAACACTCCCCTGCCGCCCAGAAAGCGATATCCCATGAGCGCCGATAAGTCCACGAGCTGGTCCTACGCAGAAGATCTGCCTGCCGAGGATGAGGTCCTGTTGCACGCGCGCGAACGGTCCTTCGAGCTTGGCGTGACCCCGATCGGTCCCGGCGTGGGCGCTGTGCTGACGGTGCTGGCGGCAGCGTCCAAGGCACAGACCGCGGTGGAGATCGGCACCGGCGCGGGAGTGTCCGGCGTGTGCATCCTGCGCGGGCTGGGCCCGCAGGCTGTCCTGACCACCATCGACGTCGACGTCGAACACCTCAAGGCCGCCCGCGAAGCGTTCCAGGAAGCCGGAAGCCCGGCCAACCGCACCCGCACCATTTCCGGCCGGGCCGGCGATGTCCTGCCCCGGCTTACGGACGGGGCCTATGACCTCGTGTTCATCGACGCCGACAAACCGAGCTACCCCAGCTACGTGGAACAGGCAGTGCGGCTGCTGAAGTCCGGCGGCCTCCTGATCGTCAACGATGCCCTCGACAAGGACAGGGTCGCGAATCCGGCCGCCCGGGAAGCCACCACCGTGGTGTTGCGCCAGATCGGCAAGTCCATCCGCGACGACGACCGTCTCGCCTCCGCGATGCTGCCCACCGGCGACGGCCTGCTGATCGCCGTCAAGAAGTAGCAGCAGGTAACAAACAGTCAAGAAATCGCGGCCAACAAATAACAACCACAGGCTGGCCGCCACGAAGCAGTGGTCAAAGCGCAAACAGCAAAGGGCGGGGTCCGCGGCCTGGTGGCCGGGACCCCGCCCTTTTGCGAAGCTCTTGGCGTGACGCTATTCGGTGACGCCGACGAGGCATTCCTTGAGGTTTGTCGCCTCAGCGGCATTGAGTTCGACTACGAGCCGCCCCCCGCCTTCGAGCGGAACACGCATGATCAGGCTACGTCCCTCTTTTGTCACTTCCATTGGGCCGTCGCCGGTGCGTGGTTTCATTGCCGCCATAAGGAATATCCCCTCCATTAGTCCCTGACATACCAGCCCGGCTGGGCTGCGTCCGCTTGGCCAATCAAGCCGTCCGGCAGCGCTCCAGGAGGCCGCCGTGACAGGCAAACTCACAAATAAATCGCTACGAATTCTGTGCGCTTCTTGTCCTTGCTTATCCTCTATTATCGCGTAACAATGCGCGCGTAGCTAATCGTTGGACTTTCCAGCGCGTCCCGCCATGCCGGGCCGGCACCGCTAAATGGTGCTGTGCGTCACGGCGGGTAGTCCCCTCCGCCCGGCAACTGCGCCCACGCCCACAGCCACACAATCCACACAATCTGCAGCAGCACGAACATGACCACCACGGCACCTCGGTAGGCGCGGGAACGCGAGAGGAGCGCGGCGCTGAGGGCGAGCGGGAACAGCGGCAACAGCATCCTGAACGTGCTGGTCTGCGGGTGCAGGAAGACCAGCAGGTACCCTATGTAGCAGCAGCACCAGAGCCTCAGTTCAGTGCCCAGGGCGACGACGGGGCGGGACATCATCAACAAGGTGAATGCGGCAACGAACACGAAGGGCGCCAGCACGCCAAGCGTCGGCCCGAACAGCATGATACCGGCGTCGAACCACGGCTTGAACGGCACCAGGTCATCGCCGCGCCATGCGGTTTCGGTCTTGGTATAGGCGCCCAGATCGCCGGTGGCGGCCCAGGCGATGGCCGGCCACAGCAACGCACCGATGCCGCTGACGGCAGTGAGTCCGCCCAGGGACCAGAGCTCCGCGTTGCTGGGGACGGCAGCACCGACCCTGGTCTGCGCTGTGGGGGCCTGCGCTGTGAGGCCCTGCGTCGTGAAGCCCGGCGCCGCGACGCGCAGCCAGAAACGGTAGAGAAACAACAGCCCCAGCATCACGGCAAACGGAACCCCGGTGGGGCGGGAAAGACACATCAGGACCACGACCGGCATGGCCCACAGGTACCGGCGCTCCATGACCAGCAGCAGTGCGGCACCCAGCAGCAGCAGGTTGAGGGACTCGGCGTAGGGCACCTGCAACACCGGCGCCACCGGGAAGGTCGCCAGGAACACTGTCCCCCAGAGCGCCGTGCGGTGCGTGGTCCGGTACCGGAAGATCCTGTAGGCCACGAGGGCTGCCCCTAGCCCGGCGACCAGCGCGATGGCCGTCAGCGACCACGCCGGGCCTGTGCCCGTGAGCCCGGAAACGACACGGCCCAGCACGGGAAACAGGGGGTAGAAGGCCCAGGTGTTCTCTTGGACAGTGCCGGCAGCGTCGGTCGGCAGAAGCGCCGGATACCCCTGCTGGAGGGCTTCGGCGTACCAGCGGGCGTCCCAGATATTGATGAAGTTCCAATAGTCGGGCTTCGCGAGGAACCACGGATTCACGCCCTGGTGCAGGGCGGCAGCCATGAAGATACAGGCGCTGACCAGCCGGGCGGCGATGTACAGGCCAGCCACCTGCACCCACCACGGCCACCGTGCCATCCTGGCGCCTGCGGCTGCGATGTGGCTCCACAGAGCCGCGTTCAACCCCTGCGGTTTCAGGGCCTCAGGCTCCGCGACAGTCTCGGGGTCTTCCACGTGGCTCACGGACGTTCTTCGGTAGGCGGACGGAGGCCTTCCAGTTCCTCCCCGAGTGCCTCGATCTTCTGGTCCTTGGCGATGATCTGGTCCCGCAGGTCATCCAGGACCTGATCCACCTGGTCCATCCGGTAGCCGCGGAGTCCGACGGCGAAGCGTAGGCGGTCGATGTCGGCCGCGGCTGCGCGCTCGGGCAGCAGAACCGGCGGCAGGGAGGCGACCGGCTCGTCGAAGCCGTCGTCAAAGGAACCGCCTGCACCGCCGTCCCGGTGTCGGCGGAAGATTTTCGGCGCCAGGCCGGTGCCCAGGAGGACGGCGACGCCGATCAGCACAATCGCCAGGAAGACCAGGAAGAGACTCACTAGACCATCGTGCCAGACGCCGGCGGGCGGACGGTTCAGCCCCGCGTTCCTGCGCCGTTTTCCTTGGTGTTCGCGTTGCCGCCTCCGTTGGTGGAGCCGCCGTTCGGGTTCCGGTGGCGGGCGGCGCCCTCCACGACCAGCTCGACGGCCAGCGCAGGGTCATCCACCACTTGCACGAGGTCCAGGTCTTCCGCCGAGACCATTCCTTCCGCGACGAGGGTGTCCCGGACCCACGCGAGCATGGGGCTCCAGAAGGCGGTTCCCACCAGCACGATCGGGAAGGAGGTGACCTTGCGGGTTTGGACCAGGACCATGGCCTCGAAGAGCTCATCCAGGGTGCCGAGGCCGCCGGGGAGCACGATGAAGCCCTGGGCGTACTTGACGAACATGGTTTTGCGGGCGAAGAAGTACCGGAAGTTAATGCCCAGGTCCACCCACTGGTTCATGCCCTGCTCGAAGGGCAGCTCGATCCCGAGCCCCACGGAGACGCCGTTGCCCTGCACGGCGCCCTTGTTCGCGGCCTCCATCGACCCCGGGCCGCCACCCGTGATCACGGCCAGTCCGGCCTCGGCCAGCCGGCGTCCAACCTCGACGCCGAGTTCGTAGTTCGGGCTCCCCGGGACGGTGCGGGCGGAGCCGAAGACGCTGACCGCCGGACCGAGATCGGCCAGGGCGCCGAATCCTTCCACGAACTCGCTCTGGATCCGCAGGACGCGCCAGGGGTCGGTGTGGACGAACTGGCCCAGCCCCGTGGTGTCCAGCAAGGTCTGGTCCGACATGGTGACCTTGGCGGCCTTACGGCGCAGCTCGAGCGGGCCCTTATGGCGGATCCCGTTGGGCCCCGGAGTGGTGCGGGCCTCGCGGGCCGGCTTCTCGGCGGGGTTCTGTTCGGCGTCTTGCTTGGGGCCGTGCTGCGGATCGGTACTCATGCCCATAGGCTAGCGCGGAACTCGCCCGCCGCCGCGTCGGCGCGTCGACGCGGGAGCGGCAGCAAGCGGCGGCCGGGGACCGGGGCCGGAGGCCGGCGGCGGCCCCGCAAGGGACCCTGACGTGCAGGTATCTCTTGAATCACGATCTGCACTAAACAGAGTGATTGCGGTCATATTGCGTCAATCTTCGCTAGATTCTTTCTATGACTACTCAAGTGTCCGGCGATGCCCTCGTCTCCCTGAAGGCCGTGAACAAGCATTACGGCCAGTTGCACGTCCTGAAGGACATCAACCTGAACGTCCGCAAGGGTGAGGTTGTTGTTGTCATCGGCCCCTCGGGTTCCGGCAAGTCGACGCTCTGCCGCGCCATCAACCGCCTCGAGACCATCGACGACGGCGACATCAAGATCGATGGCGTGGAACTGCCCGCCGAGGGCAAGGAACTGGCCAAACTGCGCGCCGACGTCGGCATGGTCTTCCAGTCCTTCAACCTGTTCGCCCACAAGACCATCCTGGAAAACATCACCCTCGGCCCCATCAAGGTCAAAGGCGTCCCCAAGGGCGAGGCCGACAAGGACGCCATGGCGCTGCTGGAGCGCGTCGGCGTCGGGCAGCAGGCCCCCAAACTTCCGGCCCAGCTCTCCGGTGGCCAGCAGCAGCGTGTGGCCATCGCCCGCGCCCTGGCCATGAAGCCAAAGGTGATGCTCTTCGATGAGCCCACCTCGGCCCTCGACCCGGAAATGATCAACGAGGTCCTGGACGTCATGGTCCAGCTCGCCAAGGAAGGCATGACCATGATCGTGGTCACCCACGAGATGGGCTTCGCCCGTAAGGCGGCGGACCGCGTCGTGTTCATGGCCGACGGCCAGATCGTCGAGGACGCGACCCCCGAGGAGTTCTTCACCAACCCCAAGAGCAGCCGGGCCAAGGATTTCCTGTCCAAGCTGCTGTCACACTGACCGACTACGATTTCGCACCCTGGCCGCCGGATGGCGGCCGCCCAATGAAAGGAATGTCATGAAGGCATTTTTGACCCGAAGGAAATCCCTTCTGGTTGCCGCTTCCGCAGCACTGGCGCTCAGCCTGAGTGCCTGTGGCGGCGGCTCCTCCACGACCACCAACCCGCCCGTAGCCGAGAAGCCGAGCTTTGCCGCCGATTCCACCATGGCAAAGCTTGCATCCGCGGGCAAGATCACCATCGGCACCAAGTTCGACCAGCCTCTCTTCGGCCAGAAGGGCCTGGACGGCAAACCGATCGGCTTCGACGTCGAAATCGGCAAGCTGGTTGCCGCCAAGCTGGGCATCCCCGCCGACAAGATCGAGTGGGTTGAAACTGTCTCCGCCAACCGCGAGCAGTTCATCAAGCAGGGCAAGGTGGACATGATCGTCGCCACCTACACGATCAACGACAAGCGCAAGGCCGAAGTCGACTTCGCCGGACCGTACTACGAGGCCGGTCAGGCTCTCATGGTGAACAAGGACAACAACACCATCACCAAGCCCGAGGACGTCAAGGGCAAGAACGTCTGCTCCGTGACCGGTTCCACGCCGGCCTCCACGATCGTCGAGAAGTACGGAGCTGTCCTGGTGCCGGCTGCGACCTACTCCGCCTGCCTTGAGCCGCTGCGGAACAAGCAGGTTGAAGCGATCACCACCGACAACGTCATCCTGGCCGGTTTCGTGGCCAAGGAGCCGGACGCCTTCAAGCTGGCGTCGGAGGAGACCTTCACCAAGGAGCCCTACGGCATCGGCCTGAAGAAGGGCGACACCGCCTTCCGCACGTTTATCAATGACCAGCTGGAAGCCTTCGACAAGGACGGGTCCTACAAGAAGGCCTGGGAAGACACCGCCGGCACGGTCATCAAGACCGCGCCCGCGCTTCCCACGATCGACCGCTACTAGTCGGCTGTGGCGGTTGCCGGGCGTGCGGATCTTCTGCAGCCCGGCGGCCGCCACTCCCGTCTTTCGCCTGGAATCCCCTCAACGCAGCTGAAGGAACTTATGGACGTCATCATTGAAAACCTCCCCCAGTATTGGGACGGTTTTCTCCGAACCCTCTTCCTGTCCTTGGTCTCGGGGATTATCGCCTTGATCTTCGGCACCGTGCTGGCGGCCGCCCGCGTCTCGCCCGTCGCCGCGCTCCGCGGCTTCAGCATGACGTACGTCGAGATCGTCCGGAACACCCCGCTGACCATCGCGTTCTTCTTCGCGGCGGTGGTTCTGCCCCGCCTCGGCGTCACGTTCCAGCAGTTCGAGGTCGCCGCCATCATCGCCCTGAGCGCCTACACCTCGGCCTTCATCGCCGAGGCCGTGCGCTCCGGCGTCAACAGTGTCCCGGTGGGCCAGGCGGAGGCCGCCCGCAGCATCGGCATGAAGTTCAGCCAGGTGCTCACCCTGATCATCCTGCCGCAGGCCCTGCGCACCGTGATCCCCCCGTTGATCAACATTCTGATCGCCTTGGTCAAGAACTCGTCCGTGGCCGGCGCGTTCTATGTGCTGGAACTCTTCGGCCAGGGCAAGCAGCTGGCCAACGCCAACGGCGACGCCGTCATGTGGGTTCTGGTCGGCGTCGCATTCTTCTACCTGCTGATAACCATCCCGCTGGGCTACCTCGCCAGCGTCGTTGAACGAAAGGTGGCAATCGCGCGATGAGCTCTGTTCTCTACGACGTCCCCGGCCCCAAAGCCCGCCGGGTTTCGCTGATCGGCTCCATCATCGGCGTGATCGTGATCGGCGGCCTCCTCGTCCTGGCAGTCATGACCCTCGCCCAGCAGGGAATCTTCGACCCCAAACGCTGGGCGGTCTTCCAGCTGCCCGAGGTCTGGGCCCTGATCGCCGCCGGCATCGGCGCCACGCTCGCCGCCGCGGCGGTGGCGGCGGTGATCGCCTTCCCGCTGGGCCTGCTCTTGTGCCTGATGCGCATCTCGGACAACGCCTGGGTCAGGGTGCCCACCCGGATCGTGCTGGAATTCCTGCGCGGCATGCCCGTGGTGCTCATGATGCTGTTCGTGCTGCTCGTCTTTGCCACCAGCTCGTTCGTCGCCGTGGTCGCCGGCCTTGTCCTTTACAACTCGGCGATTTTCGCCGAGATCATCCGCGCCGGCGTCCAGTCGCTGCCCAAGGGCCAGCGTGAAGCCGGCCTGGCGATCGGCCTCACCAGTTTCCAGTCCCGGCTGACCGTCGAGCTGCCGCAGGCCATCCGGCGCATGCTGCCCTCGCTGGTCGCGCAGCTCGTAGTACTGCTGAAGGACACCTCGCTCGGCTACATCGTCGCTTACGGCGAGCTGCTCCGGGCCGTGCAGGTCATGGCCGATTTCCTCGGCCCGCAGTACCTGTTCCCGGTGTTCTTCGTGGCCGCGGCCATCTACATCGCGATCGACCTGGCGGTCTCCCGCCTGGCCATCTGGCTCGAACGCCGCGGCTCCAAGCGGGCCGCCGGCGGCGTGGCGCACGTGCCGGTCGCCGGAATCCCGGTGGCCAAGTAAAGCCCCACCACCCACAAAGGGTCCGGAACCTCTCGGAGGTTCCGGACCCTTTGTGCGTTGCGGGGCGTAAATTGCTAGGCGCTGAGCCACGTCCGCAGCGCCCGCAGGCATTCCCTGACGGCGTCCGCCTCGACGTGCTCGTTGTCCTTATGCGCCAGCAGCGCATCGCCGGGTCCGAAGTTCACTGCCGGGATGCCGAGCTCACTGAACCGTGCGACGTCGGTCCAGCCGTACTTGGGCTTCGGCTCCGCCCCCACAGCGGCGACGAAGGACGCGGCGGCGGGGTGGTGGAGGCCCGGCCGCGCGCCGGCGGCGCTGTCGGTGCGCACAACGTCGAATCCGGCCAGCAGTTCGCGCACGACGGCTTCGGCCCCGTCCGAGGTTTTGTCCGGGGCGAAGCGGTAGTTAATTTCTATGACGCACTTGTCCGGAATGACGTTTCCGGCCGTGCCGCCGTGGATTTTCACGGCGTTGAGGCTTTCGCGGTAGTCCAGGCCGTCAACCGTCACGGTCTGCGGTTCATACGCCGCCAGCCGGGCCAGGATCGGGGCCGCGGCGTGGATGGCGTTGCTGCCCATCCAGGCCCGGGCCGAGTGGGCGGCCTCGCCGTTCGTGGTCACCTCGAAGCGGCTGGTGCCGTTGCAGCCGCCCTCCACCGTCCCGTCGGTTGGCTCGAGCAGGATCGCGAAGTCCCCGCCAAGCAGGGACCCGTGATTGCGCACCAGCCGGCCGAGGCCGCTCTTTACGGCCTCGACTTCCTCGTGGTCATAGAAGACGAACGTGATGTCCTTGTTCGGCTCCGCCCCGGCGTCGAACATGGTGGCCGCCAGCGCCAGCTGCACGGCGACGCCGCTCTTCATGTCGGTGGCGCCGCGGCCGAAGAGGATGCCCTCCCCCGGGGCCCCGGAGGGCCAGTACGACGGCACCGTGCCCAGCGAGCCATCGGTGGTGGGAAGCGGCACGGTGTCCAGGTGCCCGGCAAGGATGACGCGCTCGGGGCGGCCGAGGTTGGTGCGGGCGATGATCGAATCGCCGTCGCGGACCAGTTCCAGCTGCGGCAGCAGGCGCAGGGCATGTTCCACGGCGTCGGCCAGGGCCCTTTCGCTGCCGGAGACGCTGTTGATGTCAATCAGGGCGGCCGTGAGCAGAGCGACGTCCTGGCGGAGGTCCAAATGGACAGGCGTACGGGCGGGGACGCTGGCAGTTGCACTGGCGGTGGTGCGCGGGTTCGTGGGAGTCACCGTCCCACTTTATCTGTTCGTCTTCCCTTGGGGCCGCAGCAGCTGCCGGCCCGACATGTAGGTGGCGAGCATCTCCTGTCACTTGGGCGTCTCACGTTTCAGCGCCCGCGGGCCCTCTCGTTAGACTTGGGCCATGACTGAAACTGCTGCTTCCGCTGTGCCCACCGACGCCCGCTCCGCCTATGGCTACGGGGTGGCCACCGTCTCCACCCGCAACGGTGACGCCACCGTGCTGGACGTATGGTTTCCGGCGCCGGCGCTCGGAGTCGCGGCGGAGCACCTGCGTGGGGTGGAGAACGCGGACCAGTCGCTGATCGACATCGCCGCCAGCGGCACCGACCCGGACCGCGGCACGGAGCAGCAGGTTGTCTTCGCCCAGATCAACCTGGACGAGGCACCCGCGGACACGGCGGACGCCTACCTTCGCCTGCACCTGCTCTCCCACCGGCTCGTCCAGCCCAACACCATCAACCTTGACGGCATCTTCGGCAAGCTCCCCAACGTGGTGTGGACCAACTTCGGCCCCGCCGCCGTGGAGGACTTCGAACTAACCCGGGCGCGCCTGCGCAAGCGCGGCGCTGTCACCGTCTTCGGCGTGGACAAGTTCCCCCGGATGGTGGACTACGTGGTTCCCTCCGGCGTCCGGATCGCCGACGCCGACCGCGTCCGGCTGGGTGCGCACCTGGCCGAAGGCACCACGGTCATGCACGAGGGCTTCGTGAACTTCAATGCCGGAACCTTGGGTACCTCCATGGTCGAGGGCCGGATCTCGGCCGGCGTCGTCGCCGGTGACGGGTCCGACGTCGGCGGCGGGGCCTCGATCATGGGAACCCTCTCCGGCGGCGGCAAGGAAAAGATCGCCCTCGGTGAGCGGGTCCTCCTCGGCGCTAACTCCGGCGTCGGCATCAGCCTGGGCGACGATTCAGTGGTGGAGGCGGGCCTCTACGTCACCGCCGGCACGCGCGTCCGCGTCATCAGCCCGCGGGATGCCGACGGCGAGGACACCAGCCGGATAGTCAAGGCCGTGGAGCTTTCCGGGGTTCCGAACCTGCTCTTCCGCCGCAACTCCGCCACCGGCGCCGTCGAGGCGCTCCCCCGCAAGGGCCAAACCGTAGAGCTCAACGCGGACCTGCACGCCAACTGAACGCACGGGCTGGTACGGTGTGGCGGGCGGCGAAGACCGTACCGGCGGGGCCGACCCGCAACGATGAAGCAGCCGATGACGCAGCCCGCTAGGGCCTGAGGGAGTATGTCCGTGGCACGACGAGGGAGCTGGCGGCGCCGGATCGTCCTTCTGCTGACCCTGGCGATGGTCGCGGGCGCGATTTACACCGCGGTGGCGTTCCTGCAGCGATCGGAAACCTTGATCGCCGAACGCTGCACGGCCGCGGGCAGCGGAGGCGATGACCTCGCCACCGACCAGGCGGCCAACGCTTCCCTCATCACCGCCGTCGCGGTCCGGCGCGGGCTTCCCGCCAGGGCCGCCAGCATCGCGCTGGCCACCTCCATGCAGGAATCCAAACTGCGCAACATCGGCCATGGCGACCAGGCCGGCCCCGACTCACGCGGATTGTTCCAGCAGCGGCCGTCCCAGGGCTGGGGCACCACGGCCCAGGTGATGGACCCATACCACGCCAGCAATGCCTTCTACGATGCGCTCGTCGAGATCTCCGGGTACGAGTCGTTGGAGATCACCGATGCCGCCCAGCAGGTCCAGCGTTCGGCGTACCCGGAGGCCTATGCCCAGCATGAGCTGATGGCCCGCGCGTTCGCCTCCGCTCTGAGCGGCCAGACGCCCGCAGGCCTGGATTGCTCGCTGCGGTCCCCCGACACCGCCGGGGATCCTGCTAGGGTCACCGCGGAGCTGACCGCGGCGCTCGGGAATGTCCAGACGTCCAGCAGCGGCCGGACGCTGCTCGTGGATGCCGAAGGCACGCAGGCCTGGGCTGTGGGGCAGTGGGCCGTGGCCAACGCCAAAGAGCTCGCCATCACCAGCGTGGAGGTCGACGGCCGTGCCTGGAACCGGCAGTCCCGCGACGGCTGGCAGCCGGCCTCAGTCCCGGCCGGCCAAGTCCGGGTAACCGTCGCCGACGCGCCCGCCACCTGACCGCCGGCGGGCGGACTGCCAACCGGGCGACTGGCAGACAGCCAGCGCGGTCAGCCGCCAGGCGACTAGCGGACCGGCGGACAGCCGGCCGTCCGGCGGCCAACAACGCTCGGATTCAGACCAGCAGGTCGACCACCGGCTGCACGTAGCTGCGGAACAGCTCCGGCTGGGACAACAGCTCGTGGCTCATGATGATCTTGTCCGGCTCGAGGTACCAGGCCCGCGGCTCCGCAAGCGGGAGTTCGATGATCGTCAGGCCGAAATCCTTTGATGCGCGTCCCACATCAAGCAGGCGGTCCTCCACCATATCGGCCAGCAGCTCATTGTTGCCGTTGGCTTCGCGCTCCGCTTCGAGGGCCAGATATTCCCCCCGGCGTTCCCGGGCCCACGTCAGGGCCGCCCCGAAGTGGGCCTGCAGAACGCGCCGGAGGGCCGGCGAATTGCCGAACGCACGGAAGCCCGGCGGGGCGAGCTCGGGGGACATTTCCGGGTGGGCCTTCAGCAGCTGTTCCCACCAGGCCTCCCATTCGGTCTTGAGCGCAGCCGGGCCGCCAACCTCGGCGGTCAGGTGGGAGTGGTCCGCGGCACGAATCTTCGGGGCCACGTGGCACAGCGCCGGATGCCCCGCAGTGTCCAGACCGGCAGCGTCACGAATATAGAGGGCGATGAGCATGGGACCAGAAGTGTCCATCGTGATCCGCCAGCCAGGTCCGCCGGTGTGGTGCATCCAATTGCCTCCTTGGCATGCCGTACCTTCTCAGTCTATTCCTGTTGTTATGACGCGTTAATGGCTGGCTTCCCGGCCGCCAGCCGGCGGTTCAGGCCCTCTAGATGGGCTTCGAGCACGTCCTTGCACATCAAGGCCGTCATCCACTCGGGTTGCAGGAGGGCGTGCATCGTCAGACCGTCCAGAACTGCCAGCAGCAGCTCCGCCTCAGTGACGAGCACCTGCTGGTTGTTACCGACCGACCCATCGGCGCCGTCGTCGTCGGACTCCGTGCCGCTGGGGTCGGCGCCGCTGGTGGCATCGGTGCCGCTGGGGTTGGGCGTGCCGGCGCCGCGGCTCTCCGCCGCGTCGGCCAGGCCCAGGATGAGTCCGCCCACTACCGCGGCTACCGCGCGGTGGCTGCGGTCGGCCTCGGCGGACAGGAACGGCTTTGTCCGGGCGGCATTCTTGAAGGCCATCCAGACGCAGGCGTCGACCGCACGCTCCTCGTCCAGCGGAAGAAACTCCCCCAGCAGTGCCATGACGGCAACGTGGTGCTCGGCCGACCCTGGCGGCAGGTCCCCCTGTCGGGAGTCCGCGGCGGTGACGCGGCCTACGATCCGGTCCACCACCAC
The DNA here is from genome assembly GCF_029504395.1 of Arthrobacter sp. ES3-54. Taxonomy (GTDB): domain Bacteria; phylum Actinomycetota; class Actinomycetes; order Actinomycetales; family Micrococcaceae; genus Arthrobacter. The sequence continues at coordinate 166,722 of NZ_JAQFIF010000001.1, read as the reverse complement.
GGCGAAGGCGTGGGTCAGGAGCTCGTCACTGCTGGCGAAATAGTGCCGCACCGAGCCGACGGCCAGCTGCGCTTCGTCTGCAACCTCCCGCAGGGAGGCCCGCTCAAGACCATCCGCAGCGATGATCCTGAAGACTGCGTCAACTACTTCCTGGCGCCGGATTACGGCGTCGACAAATTTAGGCACTGGTCTTTTTTAGCACGTCCGTGCCGCCGCCGCCCCAGGGCACACCGGTGCCTCCAGAGGCGTGGCTCGGGTCACAGCGGCGCCGACGGCCCTGGGAACGACGCTGGCCGCGCACCTCAGCGGGAGGTGCGCGGCCGGCGTCGTGCTTGCTGGCGCGTGCCTGCCGTGGCAGGCGGACGGGCTACAGCGACGGGTAGTTGCGTTCCGGTTCGCCGACGTAGAGCTGACGCGGGCGGCCGATCTTGGTGTTGGGGTCGCTGATCATCTCGCGCCACTGGGCGATCCAGCCCGGCAGGCGTCCGATGGCGAACAGCACCGTGAACATCTTTTCGGGGAAGCCCATGGCCTTGTAGATCAGGCCGGTGTAGAAGTCCACGTTCGGGTAGAGCTTGCGCTGGATGAAGTAGTCGTCGCCCAGGGCCTTCTCTTCAAGGCGCATGGCGATGTCGAGGAGCTCGTCATTTCCGCCGAGCTTGCTGAGGACTTCGTGGGCCGTGGCCTTGATGATCTTGGCGCGCGGGTCGTAGTTCTTGTAGACGCGGTGTCCGAAGCCCATGAGGCGGACGCCGTCTTCCTTGTTCTTGACCTTCTCCATGTAGTCCTCGGGCTTGATGCCGTCGGCCTGGATCTGGCGCAGCATCTTCAGAACGGCCTCGTTGGCACCGCCGTGGGCGGGGCCGAAGAGGGCGTTGATGCCGGCGGAGACGGACGCGAACAGGTTGGCGTTCGAGGAGCCGACCAGGCGGACAGTGGAGGTGGAACAGTTCTGCTCGTGGTCAGCGTGCAGGATCAGGAGCAGGTCCAGGGCCTTGGCGATTACCGGGTCCACCTCGTACTGCTCGGCCGGCAGGCCGAAGCTGAGGCGCAGGAAGTTCTCCACCAGGTTCATCGAGTTGTCCGGGTACAGCATGGGCTGGCCGATCGACTTCTTGTGGGCGTAGGCGGCGATGACGGGCATCTTGGCCATGAGGCGGATGGTGGAGACTTCCACCTGCTCGGCGTTGAACGGATCCAGAGAGTCCTGGTAGAACGTCGAAAGCGCGGACACGGCCGAGGACAGTACCGGCATCGGGTGGGCGTCACGGGGGAAGCCGCTGAAGAAGCCCTTGAGCTCCTCATGCAGCAGGGTGTGGTGGCGGATCCTCTGGTCGAAGGCTTCCAGCTCAGTGGGGGTCGGCAGGTTGCCGTAGATCAGCAGGTAGGAGACTTCCAGGAAGCTTGAGTGCTGGGCCAGCTGCTCGATCGGGTAGCCGCGGTAGCGCAGGATACCGGCGTCACCGTCGATGTAGGTGATGGCCGAGGTGGTGGCTGCGGTGTTCATGAAACCGGGGTCGAAGGCGACGGCGCCGGTCTGCTTCAGCAGCTTGGAAACGTCGTAGCCTTCGTTTCCTTCTACAACCTTGATGCGCGGGAGTTCGAGTTCGCCGCCGGCATGGCGCAGGGTTGCGCTGGTGGTTTCAGTCATGGAGTCTCCTCATGAGGCATCGGGGCCTCTGTCGAAAGCTGGTCCAACATCTGGTGAAGCTGCCCGCGGATCCTGTGCGGACAGGATTTCCAAAGGCTGCGCTGCCTTCTTGTGGAAAGCCACCATTGATCGTCAGTTAAAAAGTACCTTCACTTCGCGGGTGGTACTAATCCGGGAGGCGTCCAAAGCGCCGAAAACGCGCCACATGTGGCACGCGTCACAGCATTGTTACGCTTCCGGGGCCAGCCGCGATACCGCTGCGTCGATCCTCTCGTCGCTGGCGGTCAGCGCCACCCGGATGAACCCGTTGCCGGCGTCGCCGTAGAATACCCCTGGGCCGACGACGATCCCGCGGTCCGCGAGCCGGCCCACGGTGTTCCACGTCGCCTCGCCGGCGGTGGCCCACAGATATAGGCCAGCCCCGGACTCATGGATTGTCAGGCCGAACGCCTCCAGCGCGGGCACGATCCGTTCCCGCCGGCCCCTGTACAGGTCTTTCTGGGCCCGGACGTGGGCGTCGTCGCCGAGGGCCACCCGCATGGCTTCCTGGACCGGATAGGGAACAATCATTCCGGCGTGCTTGCGGCTGTTGACCAGATTCGCCATCATCACCGGGTCGCCGGCGACGAATGCGGCCCGGTACCCGGCCACGTTGGACTGTTTGCTCAGCGAGTAAACGGCAAGCAGGCCTTCGTGGGAACCCTCTGCGACCTCTGGGTCCAGGATGCTGGGGACGGGAGCGCCGCCGCGCTGGACGTCCCACTCCCCCCAGCCGAGTTCGGCGTAGCATTCGTCGGACGCGACGACGGCGCCGAGCTCGCGGGCTTGCCGGACGATCCGCCGCAGCGATGCGATGTCCCGGACGCTGCCGGTGGGGTTGGCTGGTGAGTTGACCCAGACCAGGCGCACGCGGGCCCGGGTGCCGGCGTCGAGCTCGTCGAGGTCGTCGGCGGCGATCTGCTCCGCACCCGCCAGGGTGGCACCGATGTCATAGGTGGGGTACGCGACCGTGGGGCGGACGACGACGTCGCCCGGTTTCAGGCCGAGCAGGAACGGCAGCCACGCGACGAGTTCCTTGGAACCCACCGTCGGCATCACATCCCGCGGATCGAGCCCGGGCACGCCGCGCCGGCGCGCAAACCAGCCGGCGATGGCTTCCCGCAGGGCCGGCGTCCCGTGGACGGTGGGATAGCCGGGGGCGTTCGCGGCGGCGCGCAGCGCGTCCTGGATGAGAGCCGGCGTCGGGTCCACCGGGGTTCCGATGGAAAGGTTGACGGCTCCTGCCTCATGCCGGGCTGCCGTGGCGAGATACGGCGCCATGGCCTCCCACGGGTAGTCGGGCAGGCTCAGGCCGAAGGTGCGCACCGCGGATGTCACCGTAGCGCCGTCCTAGTTGTCTTGGTTCTGCGGCGGCAGGGCGGCGATCATGGGGTGGTCGGTGTGGGTGTTCCCGACCTTCGCCGCGCCGCCCGGGGAACCGAGTTCGTCGAAGAACTCGACGTTGGCCTTGTAGTAGTCGGCCCACTCTTCGGGGGTGTCGTCCTCGTAGTAGATCGCCTCCACGGGGCAGACCGGCTCGCAGGCACCGCAGTCCACGCACTCGTCGGGGTGGATGTACAGGGAACGCTCACCCTCGTAGATGCAATCGACGGGGCACTCCTCAATGCATGCCTTGTCTTTAACATCTACACACGGCTGCGCGATTACGTACGTCACGTCCCTGGCCTCTCCACGTTGGTTCCGGCGAACGGCCGGATGGTTTCCCGGCCTGAGCGCCGGGCTGCTGACTTCCGAGCCTATTATCTCCCAGCCTGTTCCCGCGAACCTAGCGGGACGTCATACATGCTCCGCGTCTTACTATGATCAGATGAGCTCGCCCTTGCCTCTACCCCAGCAGTTCCTCTCCGGCGCCCCGCTCGGCACGCGTGTTGTGGTCCGGTACAGGATCGACGGAGGACTGACGGATGCCCTTGGCGAGCTCGTGGAACGCGCCGACGGCGTGTGCACCGTCCGCACCCGCCACTCCGACGTCGTCATCGCCCTCCCCCTCGTAGTAGCGGCCAAGGAAGTCCCGCCGCCCCCGCCGCGCCGCGCCCGCCGCGTGCAGGGCCCCTGAGCAACGCGGGCCCGGGTGCCCGGTGGTCGCGGGTGTGCGCGGGCGACCAGTGGACATGCCCTCCCCCGCACGCCACCAGTGGACATGCCCACCCTTTGCTGCCAGTCGTGCAGATGCCCACTCGCAACCCCCGCGTCCACTGGACATACCCTCCCCCGCTTTCCAGCCGCGCACATGCCCACCCGCCACCCCCGCGACCAATGGACATACCCTCCCCTCGCTACCGGCGATGGACATTTCACCGTTATGCACATCAGCGCCAGGCAGCGCGGGACATGTCCAGTGGTGAATCGACGGAGGAATGGACATGTCCAGTCGAGACTGGGCGCAGTGCGGGATCACGGTGCAACCGGGAAGCGCGGGATCGCAGCGCAGGGGGCGAAGCGCAGGATCACGGTGCTGGGGGCGAAGAGCAGGATCACTGCCCAAGTGCGCGGTGCAAGGACGCACGAAATTTGGGAATTCGGGCCTGACTCTAGGCGGCGGCAGACAGCCTGTTCAGCGCTTCCCGGACCATGGTGATGAAATCCTCAGGATGGTCCCTCAGCAGCTGGTAGGTCACGATCAGTGTCGGGATTCCCCGGCGCGTTGTGACGTTCCAACGCCGCCGGTCTTCCTCGAAACTCGTCCTGTCCATGTGGAACCCGGCCCCGTCAGCCTCTATGCCGAGGCGGCCATCGACCATCAGGTCCAGGTGTCCCATGCCCGGAACGTTTACCTGCGATTCAACGTGGAAGCCGGCCCGCCGCAGAAGGAACCGGGCCAGGCACTCAATGACCGACTGCGACTGTGGGACGATCGCCGATACGATCCGGCGCTCCCGGGAGTCATTCCGGCCATCGAGCCGCTGACGCAGCGAACCCAGCGGGAGTCCCTTCAGCACCACGGCTGATTCGGCGATGATTAGCCCGTCTGGTTCGGGCAAGCAGCGCAAGCATTGGATGACCGTGTCCAGGAGCGTCGGCGGCACGGAGCCTCGGTGGCAGACGAAGCCCTGGTAGTGCCTGCTGTGGGTGAGGGCTACATGCGGCTGGGTTGGGGTCTGGAGAACCCACAGTCCGCTGAAGTGGGCCGCGGTGATGCACGCCGGCTCCGCCGGAAGCGAGCGAATGGAGATCAGCTGCGCGTCCGCACCGGGCAAGGCATAGACGCCGCGGGCTACCCGGGACACCGATCCCGCGGCCATCGCCGACTTGAGCTGAGAATCAGAGACCCCCGCCGCGGCAATATATTTGGCGCGGGCGACGCCGTCGTAATGCGAGAGCACCTCGAGGATGTTGGCCATCTACCCATGGTGGAGCCGCAGGCTGCGCCCGCATAGTCGCATCCCGCGCTATGTGGACAACCCAACCGCTCTGGCCGGCCAGGGCCGCAGCAGGCCCGGGGCGAGGACTGGACATGTCCCGCGCACCGGCCCTGCGGCGGACACAATTCCATGGTGCTCACTCGAGCGAACGAACAATGAGCATGTCCCGCGACCAGGGGGTAGTGCCGAACAGGCCCAACCATGAGAACTGGACATGTCCCGCGCACCAGCCCTGCGGCGGACATAATGCCATGGTGCCCACTCGAGCGAACGAAAAATGAGCATGTCCCCCGCGTGGGGGCGGGCGGGTCCTAGCCGGGCGGCCGCCGGTACCGCCGGCACCAGGCGAGCATGGCCAGGGTGATGCCTGCGATGCCGAAGACCCAGATATTGCCCGAGGTGTCGCCGATGACCAGGCGCTTGCCTGTTTCCAGGGTGGACCACCAACCGGTCAGCGCGTAACACAGGACTCCGCACACCGCCGTCGGGACGACTGAACGGAACGCCGCCCCGAGCCAGAGCTGGACCGAGCCCAGCAGCACGAGCGCCGCGACAGCGCCCCACGGGACGTCCACACCGCCCAGGACAAGATCGTGCCGATGCAGGGCCGTGCCTGCGAGGGCAACAAAAAGAGCTGCCGGCACGGCGGCGGCAATACCGCCTGCCGTACCGGCAGCTCTCTTAGTCACGTTTCAGCCGAAGCCCGGAGCCGGGATCAGACCTTGGCGCGGGCGCGGTTGGACTTGGCGCGCTGGTTGACGTCCAGGATGAGCTTCCGGATGCGGATGGACTCCGGCGTAACCTCGACGCACTCGTCTTCGCGGGCGAATTCGAGGGACTCTTCGAGGGTCAGGTCGCGCGGGGGCGTCAGGTTCTCGAAGGTGTCCGAGGAGGCTGCACGCATGTTGGTGAGCTTCTTTTCCTTGGTGATGTTGACGTCCATGTCGTCGGCGCGGGAGTTCTCGCCGACGATCTGGCCTTCGTAGACCTCGGAGGTGGGCTTGACGAAGAAGGAGCCGCGTTCCTGCAGGTTGATCATGGCGAACGGGGTCACAACACCGGCGCGGTCGGCGATCATCGAACCGTTGGTGCGGTACTCGATCGGGCCGGCCCAGGGCTCGTAGCCCTCGGAGATGGACGCTGCGATGCCGGCGCCGCGGGTGTCCGTGAGGAACTTGGTGCGGAACCCGATCAGGCCACGGGCCGGAACGATGAACTCCATGCGGCACCAGCCGGTGCCGTGGTTCGCCATGTTCGTCATGCGGCCCTTGCGGGCGGCCATCAGCTGAGTGACGGCGCCCAGGTACTCTTCGGGCACGTCGATGGTCATGTGCTCCATCGGCTCGTGGACCTTGCCGTCGACGGTCTTGGTGACAACCTGCGGCTTGCCGACGGTCAGTTCGAAGCCTTCGCGGCGCATCTGCTCAACCAGGATGGCCAGCGCGAGCTCGCCACGGCCCTGGACTTCCCAGGCATCCGGGCGCTCGGTCGGGAGCACCTTGATGGAGACGTTACCGATCAGTTCCTTGTCCAGGCGGTCCTTGACCTGGCGGGCCGTGACCTTGGCGCCCTTGACCCGGCCGGCCAGCGGCGAGGTGTTGATACCGATGGTCATGGAGATGGCCGGATCGTCAACAGTGATCAGCGGCAGCGGCTGCGGGTTGTCGACATCGGTCAGGGTCTCACCGATGGTGATCTCCTCGATACCGGCGACGGCGACAATCTCACCGGGGCCGGCGGACTCTGCGGGAACGCGGTCCAGGGCCTTGGTGGCCAGCAGTTCGGTGATCTTGACGCTCTTCATTTCGCCGTTGGCACGTGCCCAGGCGACGGTCTGGCCCTTGCGCAGAGTGCCGTTGTAGATACGCAGCAGCGCGAGGCGGCCGAGGAACGGGGAGGCGTCGAGGTTGGTGACGTGGGCCTGCAGGACACCGTTCGGGTTGTAGGTCGGTGCCGGGATGTGCTCGATGATGGCCTGGAAGAGCGGCTCGAGGTCCTCGTTGTCGGGAGCCGAACCGTCGGCCGGCTGCTCGAGGGACGCGCGGCCAACCTTGGCGGCGGCGTAAACAACCGGAACGTTGAGGATCTTGTCCAGGTCGAGGTCCGGAACTTCGTCGGCGAGGTCGGAGGCCAGGCCCAGGAGCAGGTCCATGGACTCGTGGACGACTTCTTCGATCCGCGCGTCGGGGCGGTCGGTCTTGTTGACCAGGAGGATCACCGGAAGGTGCGCGGCGAGGGCCTTGCGCAGCACGAAGCGGGTCTGGGGCAGCGGGCCCTCAGAGGCATCGACGAGGAGGACGACGCCGTCGACCATGGACAGGCCGCGCTCGACCTCGCCACCGAAGTCGGCGTGGCCGGGGGTGTCGATGACGTTGATGGTGATGGTCTCGCCCTTGGAGGACGGTCCGTTGTAGGCCACGGTGGTGTTCTTGGCCAGGATGGTGATGCCCTTTTCACGCTCGAGGTCACCGGAGTCCATGACCCGGTCTTCGAGGTGGTTGTGCGCGGCAAAGGAGTTGGTCTGCTTGAGCATGGCGTCGACCAGCGTGGTCTTGCCGTGGTCAACGTGGGCCACAATCGCGACGTTGCGCAGGTCACTGCGCGATGCAGTGGCTACCGCGGTGTTGGTGGTGGTTTCAGACATGCGTTATTGCTCGATTCAGTGGTGAAGTCAGCTGTTGTATCGCGACATTTCCAACCGGAACGCACGACGGATAAGTCCCTTTGGCACAGGGCACCTTCTACCATTCTAAACGCTAGGTCATTTATTGGCCTAAAATGCGAACCGGCGGCCGGCCACCGCACCGTCGCCGGAGCAGGACGGGCGCACGGAAGTGGTTTATTACCTGTGAGTAAAATCACTGGATTTTCCGGCGCCCATGCACCATCATTGCTCTGATAGCAGCAAGCAAGCCCGGAGTCATACATGCGAAACGCCTCGGCCCTGTCCAGCTTTGTCGCAACGATGATCGCCGTAGGCGTAGTTCTTGGCGGCTGCGGGACGGCCTCTTTTTCATCTGCGAACGACGCAGGGTCTTCCAATGTGGACTCTTCCGACGGCGGATATTCTGACGCGGGTTCTGCGGGCGCGCCACTGACCGCCAGCCAGGCCGGAGCGGCCAACGGGGCCGGCGTGCCGGTTGCTGCAGGGTCCGCGGCGGAGACGCGCATCGGGTCCGCCATCGACCCCGCCGATCTGCCGGGCGGCTCGATCTACCGCAATCCTGCCAACGGCCGCAACGAGGTCATCGTCAAGGACACCAGCAACGTCGCCGTGTTAATTGGCGACTCACAGTCGGAACCGTCTTTTGGCTGGCCCAGGCAGGGTCTGGCCGCCGCCGGGTACAAAGTCTTCTTCTGCGGCCGGGGCGGCACCGGTTACGTGGCGTCGAACGGCAAAACCGGCAACTACATTGACGCGCTCCAGCGCGGCGACTGGAAACTCCCGTACGGCACCCCTCCCCTCGTGGTGATCGAAGGCGGCGGGAACGACGCCGCGCGCGGGGCCTCGAACGCGCAGATCGTCGCCAACGCCGAGCGGCTGATCGCCAGCATCCAGCAGCGCTATCCCGCGGCCCGGGTGATCATGGTCGGAACGCTCGCGCGGGGTGCCCACTACGGTGGTGGACGCCGCTCCGAAGTGGACACACTCCTGGGCAAGGTGGCGGACCGGCACGGGCTGACGTTTGTCAGCGCGGGCGACTGGCTCACCCGGTACAACCTCACGGGTTCAATGGCGGACGGGGTTCACCTGAACCGGCAGGGCCACGCGGTCCTGGGCGCCGTTTTCGGCCAGCGGCTGGAGTCACTGGGGCTCGACTACGCAGACCCGGACATGCTCGCCGGTTTGTCCCGCTAGCGCCCCGCAGGGCGGGCGCACCTAGCGCCAAAGCAAAGGAGCCGGTGCCCGCCCCAACGGGCGGACACCGGCTCCTTTGCTGCCAGCGGCGGACTTGTTCAAGCCCTACGGAAAGCGGCCGCTCAGGCTACTTCCACTTCCGGCGGCAGCATGAGGCCCGCGCCGGGGATGGCGTTGAGCAGCGCCCGGGTGTAGTCCTGCTGCGGTGACTCGAAGACGTCGTCCGTTGAGCCCGTCTCCACCAGCTTGCCCTTCTCCATGACGCACACGTGGTCCGCGATCTGCCGGACCACCGCGAGGTCGTGGGTGATGAACAGGTAGGTCAGGACGAGCCGGGACTGCAGTTCGGCGAGCAGGTTCAGCACCTGCGCCTGCACCAGCACATCCAGTGCCGAGACGGCCTCGTCGCAGATGATCACTTCGGGGTCCAGTGCCAGGGCGCGGGCGATCGCGACGCGCTGGCGCTGGCCACCGGAGAGCTCATTCGGGTACCGCTGCATGGTGGACTGCGGCAGCGCCACCTGATCCAGCAGTTCCCGCACCTTCTTCTCGCGGCTCGCCTTGTCCCCGATCTTGTGGGTCCGCAGCGGCTCCTCGATGGTCCTGAAGATGTTGTACATCGGGTCCAGCGAACCGTACGGATCCTGGAAGATCGGCTGTACCCGGCGCCGGAAGGCGAAGAGATCCTTGCTGTTTAGCGTGGAGGTGTCCACGCCGTCGAAGATGATCTTGCCGGAGGTCGGCGCCAAGAGGTTCAGTACCATCTGCGCCACCGTGGACTTGCCGGATCCCGACTCCCCCACGATCGCCGTCGTGGTTCCCCGCTTGACGCTGAAGGAGACGTCGTCGACGGCGGTGAAATCCGTGGACTTGCCCAGGCCCGAGCGCAGCTTGAAGACCTTCCGCAGGTTCTGGATCTGCAGGACCTCGTCCGTCTTGGACGGCTCAACCACACCGGTCTCGCTCGGGGCGAGCATGTCGTCGGTCTCCACGCCCAGTTCCTTGGCGGCCTGGATGCGCCGGGACGCCAGCGACGGCGCCGAGGCGACCAGCCGCTGGGTGTACGGGTGCTGCGGGTTCTGCAGCAGCTCCAGTGAGGGCCCGGACTCGACGACCTGGCCGCGGTACATGACCACTACCTGGTCGGCGCGCTCGGCGGCGAGGCCGAGGTCGTGCGTGATCAGCAGCACCGCGGTGCCCAGTTCCGTGGTCATCTTGTCCAGGTGATCGAGGATCTGGCGCTGCACGGTGACGTCGAGCGCCGACGTCGGCTCGTCCGCGATCAGCAGCCGCGGCTGGCAGGCGAGCCCGATCGCGATCAGCGCGCGCTGGCGCATGCCGCCGGAGAACTCGTGGGGGTACTGCTTGGCGCGGCTGCCAGCGTCGGGCAGCCCGGCCTGGGACAGGACCTTTGCGACGTCGTCGGGGCCGCTCGGGAGGCCGTTGGCCTTCAGTGTCTCGCGGACCTGGTCGCCGATCTTCCACACCGGGTTGAGGTTGGACATCGGGTCCTGCGGGACCATGCCGATGCTGTTGCCCCGGAGTTCAATCATCCGCTTTTCGCTGGCGTTGGAGATGTCCTCGCCATCAAACAGGATCTGGCCTGCCGCGACGCGCCCGTTGCCCGGGAGCAGACCGATTGCGGCCAGCGCGGTGGTGGACTTACCGGAGCCCGACTCGCCCACAATTGCCACGGTTTCGCCCGGCATGACGGTGAGGTGGGCGTTGCGGACGGCGTTGACCTCGCCGTTGCTGGTGGTGAACCCGATGGCCAGGTTCCTGATTTCAAGCAGCGGGCGCTCGGTGGCGTACTCAGCTTCCTGGAAGTCAACAGAGGCGCTCATGGTGTCCCCTTTCATCGCTTGCGGGCTTTGGGATCGAGGGCATCACGCAGGGCATCGCCCAGCATGATGAAGCTCAGGACGGTGATGGACAGCGCGATTGCCGGGTAGAGCAGCGGCATCGGGTTGGACCGAAGCGAGGCCTGCGCCGCCTGGATGTCGTTGCCCCAGGACATGACGCTGGGCGGCAGCCCGATGCCAAGGAAGGACAGTGTGGATTCGGCCACGATGAACGTGCCCAGGGAAATGGTGGCCACGACAATGATCGGGGCCAGCGAGTTCGGCAGGACGTGGCGCATGAGTGCGCCGAACTTCGAGACGCCGAGTGACCGGGCGGCCGTGACGAAGTCGGCGTTGCGGACCTCTATGACGGCGCCACGGGTGATGCGCGCGATTTGGGGCCAGCCGAAGACGATCAGGATGAGCACCAGCGTCCAGACTGTCTTGTTCGTCCGGAACATCGGCAGCTGCATGAGCACGATCGCGCCCAGGATCAGCGGCAGGGCGAAGAAGATGTCATTGATGCGGGCCAGGACGGAATCGATCCAGCCGCCGTAGTAGCCCGCCACGGCACCCATGATGCCACCGATCAGCAGCACTCCGATGGTGGTCAAAAGGCCAACCGTCACCGAGGAGCGGGTGCCGAAGATGACGCGGGCGTAGACGTCGCAGCCCTGCTGGGTGAAGCCCAGCGGGTGGCCCGCGGCGGGGCCGGCGTCGGAGTTGGCCAGCTGGCACGCCTCCGAGGTCGGGTCGATCGGCGAGAACAGCCCGGGGAAGAGGGAGACCGCCACGACCACAAGGATCAGGAGTGCGGAGATGATGAAGAGCGGCTGCTTGCGCAGGTTCTTCCAGGCCTCGCCCCACAGGCTCAGTGGTGCGGCTTCGTCCTTGACCCGGTCCGTCACCTGAAGCGGGGTCTCGGAGACATCGGCCACGAAGTGCTCGGTCCGGCGGGCCGGGCGGCGGGAATCGGCGTGCCGTGCGGTGGTGGTGTTATCAGGAGTCATAACGGATCCTCGGGTCAAGCCAGCCGTAAAGCAGGTCAACGAGCAGGTTGGAGAGGCAGTAGATCAGCACCAGGACGGTAACGATCGAGACCACCGTGGGCCCTTCGCCGGACAGCACGGCCCGGTAGAGCCGGTTGCCGACGCCCGGAACGTTGAAGATTCCTTCCGTGACGATTGCGCCGCCCATCAGGGCACCGAGGTCGGCGCCCAGGAAGGTAATGACGGGAATCAGGGAGTTGCGCAGGATGTGGACGCGGACCACCTGGAACCGGGAGAGGCCCTTGGCGGTGGCGGTGCGGACGTAGTCGGCGTTCATGTTTTCGATGACGGACGTACGGGTCAGGCGCAGGACATAGGCGAACGATCCCAGTCCCAGCACGATCGCCGGCAGGATGAGGTCCTGGACGGTCGCGGCGGAGCTGACGGTCGGCTTGGCCCAGCCCAGCTGGACGCCGATGGTGAACTGCAGCAGGAAGCCCAGGACGAAGATCGGGATGCCGATCACTACCAGGGACGCGACCAGGACCGTGGCGTCAAAGAACTTGCCTTTGCGCAGGCCGGCGATGAGGCCGAAGACGATGCCGAAAACTGCCTCGAAGATCAGCGCCATGATGGCCAGCCGGGCCGTGACGGGGAAGACCTCGCCGAGCACGGCGGCGATGGGGCGTCCGGAGAAGTCCTGGCCGAGGTCGAACGTGAAGATGCTCTTGAGGTAAAGCAGGTATTGCATCCAGAACGGCTGGTCCAGGTGGTACTGCGCCCGCAGCTTGGCTGCCACGGCCTCGTTCACCGGCTTGTCGCCGAACAGTGCCACGATGGGGTCGCCGGGCAGGCTGAAGACCAGGAAGTAGACCAGCAGTGTTGCGCCCAGAAAGACGGGAATCAGTTGCAGGAAACGCTTGAGGATGTATGTCGACATCAGCGAGTCACACCCTCGTTGGCAGGCATCCTGTCCAGGGATGCGGCGGAGTTGTTCATCAAAGAACCTTTTCACTATGGATGCAGGCCGGCGCCGGTTCAGTCACGGCGGCAGGGCTGCGAAAAGTTCGCCCGAAGAGCCGGGCATCAAGAAAATAAATGGTGGGAAAACACGACGACGGCGGAGGCCCCAGTATGGGCGGCCCCCGCCGTCGTTTTGTTGTTACTTACCGGTTACGTTGTAGTACAGCGGGACGCCGTCCCAGCCGTAGTCAACGTTGGTGACCTTGTCGCTCCAGCCGCCCTGGGCAACCTGGTACCACAAGGGGATGGCCGGCAGGTCCGTCAGGAGGATCTCCTGGGCCTTGTTCATGGCCTTGTTGCCGTCGCTGACCGACGCGGCGTTCAGGCCGTCAGAGACGGCCTTGTCGAACGTCGGGTTGGCGTAGTTGGCGTCGTTGGAGCCGGCGCCGGTCTTGTAGATCGGGCCGAGGAAGTTGTACAGCGACGGGTAGTCTGCCTGCCAGCCGGCACGGATGGAGCCGGTGAGGGTCTTGGCGGTGGCGTCGTTGCGGGCTTCCTTGAAGGTGGCGTACGGCTTGCCTTCAACCTTGATGCCGAGCGTGTTCTTGAGCTGGTTTACCACTGCCTCAACCCACGCCTTGTGTCCGCCCTTGTCGGCGTTGTAGGCAATGGTGAAGGTCTTGTTGGCGTCCCACTTCTGGATCGCGTCAGCCTTGGTCCAGGCTTCCTTGGCCTTGGCGGCATCGAACTTGAGGTTGTCGGAACCGGCGATCGAGTCGCTGTAGCCGTCAAGCACCGGAGCCGTGAAGTCCTTGGCGGGCTGGCGTGCGCCGTTGAAGATCACCTTGGTGATCTCTTCGCGGTTGATGGCCATGGAGATGGCCTGGCGGCGGAGCTTGCCGGCCTCGCCGCTCCATTCCGGGAGGTATTCCGGGATGGCGATGGTCTGGTTGCCGGCGTACGGCTTGTTGATGGTGCGGTCGCCGAGGTCAGACTTGAAGTTCTTCAGAGCGCTGGTGGGGATGGTCTGGAGGATGTCCAGCTCGTTGCTCAGCAGAGACTGGTAAGCGGAGTCGTCGTTCTGGAAGATCTTGAAGGTCACGCCGGCGTTCTTGGCCTTGCGCGGGCCGTTGTAATCCGGGTTCGGGACCAGCTGGATCTCCACGTTGTGCTGCCAGCCGCCGTCGGCCATCTTGTACGGCCCGTTGCCGACCGGCTTCTCGCCGAAGCCCTTCGGGTCCTTCAGTGCGCCGGAGGGAACCGGAACAAATGCGGTGTAGCCGAGGCGAAGCGGCCAGTCAGATTCCGGCTGCTTCAGTTCAACGGTGAAGGTCTGGTCGTCAACGACCTTCAGGCCGGACATGGTCTCGACGGTGGAGCCTTCTTTGCTGGCTTCGTCGTAGCCCTTGATGCTTTCGAAGAAACCACCGCTGAGCTGGGCGTTCTTGGCTGCGGCGCCGAAGTTCCAGGAGTCGACGAAGGACTTGGCCGTGATGGCCTCGCCGTTCGTAAACTTCTGGTCCTTCTTGATCTTGATGGTGAAGTGCTGGCCGTCCTTGCCCTCGATGGACTCGGCGAGCTCGTTGACCGGCTTGCCGCTGGGATCGTAGCTGACCAGGCCCGCGAAGATCATGTCGATGACCTTGCCGCCGCCAACTTCGTTGGTGTCGGCAGGCATAAGGGGACGCTGGGGTTCGGAGCCGTCGGCGAGGATCACCTTGCTGGTGTCTCCGCCGGTACTGCCGCTACCGGTTGCAGAGCCGCTGGCACCGCATCCGGTCAGGGCGAGGGCGGCGATAGCCACCATGCCCAGTGCTTTGGAAGTGCGCGAAAAACGCATTCCGCCTCCTATGAGTTGTGGGAGTTCGTGAGGGAAAAACTTATGCTTCCCCGTAAGCAGGCACAGGGGTATCCCCTGTGACGTGGCCTACATATGGAAGTAGCCTAGCCCTTAAATGTCCAAATGTTGGAACTCCGTTGCCAAACCGTGATCCGACAATCTCATGACGGTTAACGTCAAGCGCGGTGTATTTCAAGTCACACGCTACTGGCTGGTACTATTTGCCCGCCGTGTGACCCGGGTTACCCGCGCTTAACTGGAATCTGGCGGTTTTTCGCCCCCGGGGCACACCTCAGTTCGCCCCGGGGCACACCTCAGTTCGCCCCGGGGCACACCTCAGCTGGCCCCGGACAGCAGCTGCGCACGCAGCTCGCGACGCTCGCGTTGCTTGTCCGGATCCGGCAGCGGAACGGCCGCCAGGAGCCGCTGGGTGTAGGGCTCCTGGGGGTTGCGGAGGATCTGGTCCCGGGTCCCCTGCTCCACGATTCTGCCGCGCTGCATGACGCAGATCCGGTCAGCGAGCACGTCCACCACTGCGAGGTCATGCGTGACGAAGAGGCAGGCGAACCCCAGTTCCTTCTGCAGGTTCTGGAAGAGGTCGAGCACCTTGGCCTGGACGGAGACGTCGAGGGCGGAAGTGGGCTCGTCGGCGACCATCAGCTTGGGCTTGAGCGAGAGGGCACGCGCGATCCCCACGCGCTGCTTCTGCCCGCCGGAGAGTTCGTGCGGGTACCGGTTGCGGTAGTCCCGCGGCAGCTCGACCTGGTCCAGCAGCGCCTCGATCCGGTGCTGCAGTTCGGCGCCCTTCGCGGCCCGTGCCAGGAACATCGGCTCCCCGATGCTTTCCCCGATGGGCAGCCTGGGGTTCAGGGACGACGACGGATCCTGGAACACCATGCCCACATGCCGGCGCATCTCGCGGAGCTGGCGGCCGTTCTGCTTGGCGGCGGAAATGTCCTGCCCGACCACGCGCATGGTGCCGGCCGCCACGGGTAGCAGACCTACGGCGGCCCGGCCGATGGTGGTCTTGCCGGAACCCGACTCACCGACCAGGCCGACCACCTGTCCGGGATAGATGACCAGGTTGGCCCCCTCTACGGCGCGGAAGGCCGGCACCCTGCCCTGCTTCGGGTACTCGATGGCGACATCGCTGAGCTCCAGGACCGGCTCGCCCTTCGGCTTGGCCGCCTCGGCCGCGGCCAGGGCGGCGGCATTCTCGCGCTCCCGCCGGATCAGCTCGTCTTCCGGAATGGAGAGGATCTCGACGTGGGTCGCGGCGGCGAGGGCGGCGGTGACGTCCACGTCCGCCGCGGAATCCGCGCCACCCTGGCCCAGGTGCGGGACCGCGGCCAGCAGCGCCTTGGTGTACTCGTGTTGGGGGTTGTGGAAGATCTGCGCCGCCGTCCCGGTCTCGACGATGAAGCCCTTACGCATGACGGCGATCCGGTCGGCGAGGTCAGCCACCACCCCCATGTCGTGGGTGATGAGCACAATGGCACTGTCCAGTTTGTTCCGCAGGTTGCGCATGAGGTCCAGGATTTCGGCCTGGACGGTCACGTCGAGGGCCGTGGTCGGCTCATCGGCAATGAGCAGCTTCGGGTCGCAGGAGAGCGATTGGGCGATCATGGCACGCTGGCGCTGGCCGCCGGAAAGCTGGTGGGGGTAGGACCGGAAGGCCTTCTCTGGGTCGGGCAGTTCGACAAGATCCAGCATGCGCAGGGCGCGGAGTCGGGCTTCTTCCGGGGATACCTCATTGTGCAGACGCACAGTTTCCACGATCTGCGCCCCGACGGTGTACACGGGGTTCAAGGCCGTCATCGGCTCCTGGAAGATCACGGCGACATCCTTGCCGCGCACTGCGCGGATATTGGCCTCGTTGCTTCCCAGCAGCTCACGGCCGCCGAGCTTGACACTTCCGCTCACGCGGCTGTTACTGGGCAGCAGGCCCAGCAGCGCCATTGAACTGGCGCTCTTTCCGGACCCGGACTCCCCCACGATGGCGAGCACTTCGCCGGCCCGGACCTCGTAGTTCAGGCCGATCGCGGCGGGGACCCATTTCTTGTCCACACCGAAATCCACGCTGAGATCCCGGACCTCCAGGACGGTTTGGCCTTTGCCAGGGGCGGGTGACGCCGGCGGATCGAGGGTGATGAAGTCAGTCATGATGGGCTATCCTTCCGCCCGGGCCGCCGGTGCACCGGGGATTAGTGCTGCGGCTCGGAATACTGAATTATTGGGGGCATGGGCTCTGCGCACGCCGGAAAAGTTGAAGTCTTCAAAGCACGAACCAACAAATGGTTCGCGTGGCTGTCCTGGGCGGTGGCCGCGTTCGGTGTCGTGGCCACGGTCGTCATGGCAGGCCCGGGAGCGCTGGGCGGCATCGCCCCGCTGGCCTTCATCGCCTTCATGGGCTGGCAACTGTTCTGGATGCCGTCCGTTGTGGTCCACGACGCCGGCGTCACCCTGGAAAATCCGTTCCGCTCGATTGAAGTGCCGTGGGCCGCGCTGGTGCACGTCGATACCCGCTTTGCACTGACGCTGGTCACCGCCGAGAAGAGCTATACGTCCTGGGCCGCGCCCGCTCCCGGCATCTGGGGCGGCCGCCACGCCCGCCCGGAAGACCTCCACGGCCTGCCGGCAACGAGCTACGGCCCCGGCAAGTCGGTCCGTCCGGGCGATCTGAAGACCACGGACTCCGGCCAGGCCGCCATGCTGGTGCGGGCGCGGTGGCATGAGCTGGTGGAAGGCGGCCAGCTCGCCGCCGGCGAGGCTTCCAGCACCGCCGCTACCGTCACTGTCCGCTGGGTGGCGATCGGCGCCGTCGTACTGCTCCTGGCGGCCAGCTACCTGGCTGTTACCGCCAGCTAGCCGGTGCCTGCACGGGGCCGGCATTACTGGCCCCGTGTTCCGTCGGCCGGTCCGTCGTTCCCCGGCTCCTCGGGCCGGAACCCTGCTTGCCGGAATCCCTCTTGCCGGTATCCCTCTTGCTCGGTGCCGTCCAGACCGGTGACAGCGCTTGCCTGCACCACGGGGCCGCGGTGATCTGCCGCCTTCTTGGCATTGAACTTCTTCTGCCGCGGGTCAAAGGCGTCCCGCAGGCCGTCGCCGATGAAGTTGATGCTGAGGCAGATGAGCACGATGAACATGCCCGGGAACCAAAAGAGCCAGGGCCGCGTGGCAAAGGCCTGCTGGTTCTGCGAGATGAGCAGGCCCAGGGACGTGTCCGGGGCCTTGACGCCGACGCCAAGGTAGCTCAGCGCCGTTTCCGTGAGGATGGCTGCGGACATTGTCAGGGTCACGTTCACGATCAGCACGCCGACGGCGTTGGGCAGGATGTGCTTGAAGATGATCCTGGCATTGCTGGCGCCGGAAATCCGGGCCGCATCGACAAACTCGCGTTCGCGCAGTGACAGGAATTCCCCGCGCATCAGGCGGGCCAGGGCGACCCAGCTGATCAGGCCCAGGAAGATTCCGAGGGCCAGGACGCCATTGGTGCTGGCGAAGGAAGCGAACCAGCTTCCCTGGTCCCGGCGGCCGGCAAGCTGGGCCATGACGGCGGCCAGCAGCAGGGCGGGAATGATGATGATGACGTCGGTCAGGCGCATCAGGATGGCCTCGGGCCAGCCGCGGAAGTAGCCGGAGATGGCACCGACCACGACGCCGATCAGGCCGGCGATGAGGCCGATCACGATCATGATGGTGATGGACTGCTGGGCGCCGCGCATGGTCATGGCGAAGAGGTCGCGGCCGATCCGGTCCTGGCCGAAGGGATGTTCGCCCCAGGCCAGCGGCCACAGTGAGGAGGTCGGTGCGCCGTCGTTGACCAGGGGGGAGACTTGCTCGTGGGTGTACTTCCACCAGCCCGGGATACCCAGATAGCCCACGGAGGTGAAGGCCACGATGAAGATGAGGGAGAAGACCACGAGGCCGATGATGGCGCCGGAGTGTCCGAGGAAGCGTTTCCGGACGATCTGGCCCTGGCTGAGGCCCTTGGCCTCGATGATCGGCTCAATGCCTGCGGCGGCTGCTATCCGCGAAGCTTCGTCTTCGGCCATGATGACTTCCTGCTGGCTTGGCTGGCTCATGCTTTTACCCTTACGCGCGGATCCAGTGCGGAGTAGGCCAGGTCCGCGATGAGGTTGAAGACCATGGCCGTGATGGCGACGCAGATGAAGACGCCCATGACCGGGTTGGGATCCACGTGCGCGATTCCGTCCAGGAAGAGGAAGCCCATGCCACGGACCGAGAAGACTGTTTCGGTGATGACGGCACCGCCGATCAGTGCTCCGATGTCGAAGGCCACGATCGTTGCGATCGGGATCAGGGCGTTGCGGAAGGCGTGGCGCATGACGACGGTCCGCTCGCTCAGGCCCTTGGCCCGGGCCGTGCGGATGTAGTCCATGTTCATGATTTCGAGCATCGAGGCCCGGGTGAACCGCGTGTAGCTGGCCAGTGAAATGAGGATCAGGGCCAGGGTGGGCAGGATCAGGTGGGTAAAGGTGTCAAGGCCCAGGACCCAGAAGTCGCCCTGGATGTTCGGCGTGCTGGCACCGATGGTGGCGATCGGCCGGCCGCGCACGCGGCTGTTGTTGAAGTAGCTGGGCCATGCCTGCATGTACCGGTCCAGCAGGATCAGGAAGCCGACCAGGAACGAGGTGATTCCCGCCGCCCGCATGGACTGCCCCCGGTCATAGCCGCCCACCAGATAGCCGATGCCCACGCCGATCAAGACGAAGGCGATCGCCAGCAGCACGATCATCACGAACGTGGCCTCGTTGAGCAGCGGCTGGAGGAGGAAGTACAGCACGACGCCGACGCCGACGGAGATGAGGGCGGACTGCAGTGCCTTGCGGTTCTTCAGCCCGGCCGAAAGCAGGGTCACGGCAAAGGCGATGCCGGCACCGGCGATGGCGATGACCACGGGACCCAGGCCCGGGGTCTTGAACCATTCGGTGGCGGAGAAGTAGACAAGCACCGCGGTGACGAAACCGAAGGCGACGGCGCCGGCGAGCAGCCGGCGCCGCATGGGCCCGCCCGCCGCGACGGCTGTCACTGCGCCGATGACGACGCCGATGCCGAGGGCTGCGGGCAGCGGTACATCGGGGTTTCGCAGGAAGTTGTTGAAGCCGATGGCGCCGAATTCCTTGAGCAGGACGGCGACCCAGAAGATCGGCAGGGAAAAGAACAGGAAGGCCATGAAGGTGACCCCGTAATCCAGGGTGCTGTACTGGCGCAGGGCGGTGATGATGCCCAAGGTGATGCCGATCAGGATGGCGAGCACCGTTGCCGCGGTGACGAGGGTCAGGGTCTGGACCAGCGCGTGGCCGAGGGCCTCAGTGACGGGCTGGCCGGCGATGTTTTTCCCGAGGTCGCAGGTGTTGGCGAAGGGCACGAGACACTGGACCGCGCCGCCGAACCATTTGAAATACCGCAACGGGGCGGGGGTGTCCAGCTGCAGGAGCTCGGATCTCGCGTCCATGAGCTGCTGCTTCTGCGCCGAGGGGTTGGCGCGGAATTCCTCCAGGGGATCACCGGACGCCGCTGTCAGGAGATACACGAAGTAGGACGCGCCGAGAAGGATGAGGGCGGCAGTCACAAGCCGCCGGAAGATGTAGGTCACCATTGGGATAGAACCTCGGAATTCGGGCCCAGGGATTGCCCGGACCGGTCGCGGAGTTTGGCCGGTTTCCCGCCGATGTGGCGGCGGGACCACGACATCGCCAGGATATCGCCAGAAAGGCGTCGGGACCGAAGAGCTGTGGTCCCGACGCCTTTCCAGCAGTGTTACTTAGGGTCGCGGGCTACTTCTGTGCCCATTCCCAGAAGTTCCACCAAACACCGGTCTGGTTCGGCATGTACTTCACACCGGTGATGCGGTCGCTGTACGCGTCCACGCCAACCGACTGGAACAGCGGAAGGCCGTAGGCCGAATCCCAGATCATCTTGTCGATCTGCGCAACGAGGCCGTCCTGCTTGCTCTTGTCGGTGGTGACAATCAGTTCATCCATCAGCTTGTCGGCTTCAGGGTTGCTGAACTGGTTGAAGTTGGAGTCGTTGCCGGACTTGAAGATCTGCGGAACGCCGGACACGCCGACACCCGAGTTGCTCCAGCCAAAGATGGTGGCGTCGTAGCTGCCGTCACCGAGGGCCTTGCCCCAGTCAGACTTGCCGAGGCCGCCGTCGACGATCTTGAAGCCGGCCTTGGTGGCGGACTCGCTGATCAGGGAGTAGGCGTCAACACGGTTGGGGTTGTCCTTGTTGTACATGATGCGAACTTCGGGGGTGGCGCCGTTGAGGAGCTTCTTGGCACCCTCAATGTCCACACCCTGGTAGGCGGAGGAACCGTTGTTCTTGACCGTCTCGGCGTACGGGGCCTGGTCCGGAACGAAGAGCTGCGAGTCAAGCGGTGCAGCCTTCGGATCAAGCTTCTTGACGATCTTGTCGACGATGTCCGTACGCGGGACGGCCTTCATGAACGCCTCGCGGACGTTCTTGTCGGCAAACGGGCCCGAGTAGTTCAGGTCGATGTGGTCGTAGGCGAGCTGGTTGCCGACGTCGACCTTTACGCCCTGGCTTTCGAGTGCCTTGAGCTGCTCCACGGTGTCAGCGGACGCCTGCGGGGCGATGATGTCGGCCTCGCCGTTCTTGAGTGCCTGCACCTGGGCGGGTGCCTCACCGATGTAGCGAACGGTGATTTCGTCCAGCTGGGCTTCCGGACCCCAGTTGTAGTCCTTGTTCCGGACCATGGTCAGGGACTGGTCCTGGCTGACGCTCTTGACGATGAACGGGCCGTTGGAGAGGTAGAGGCTCGGATCGGCCGGCAGGGTCTTGGTGTCGAAGCCGGTGTTCCACAGGTCTGCCATGGCCTTGAGCTGGGCGTTCGCCGGCTTGGGGGCCTTGGCGTCGCCGCGGGGCATGCCCTTCAGGAGGTCAATGAACGCCTTGGTGTCCGCCAGGCCTGCCTTCTTCGCGAGGACGTGCGCCGGGATGTCGATGCCGGGGCCGCCGATGGCGATTTCCCAGTCAGCGAACGGCTTGGAGTACTTCAGCGTCATGCTGCGGCCGTCGTCACCGAGTTCCGGGAAGTCGGTGAGGGCAATACCGGTGGGGTCACCGGCGTAGGAGAAGTAGGACGTCCCGGTTTTCGCCTCCGCATTAGCGTCGTTGTAGTAACCGGAGAAAGCGGCCCACTGCAGCACTAGGTCGGCCGCGGTGACGGGCGTACCGTCTGACCACTTCACGCCGTCGTTGATGGTGTACTTCACCGTCAGCGGATTGTCGGAGACCTTTTCCATCTTGCCGAACTTCTCGTTGCGGACAACGTTGAGCTTGTTGTCGATGTAGAAGAAGCCCGAGTGCGTGGCATAACTGATCTTCGAGTTGATGTCAGTGTTGCCATCGGCCGTGTTCGGGTTGAACGTATTGAACGCGTTGACCTCTACTACGGTTGCCGATCCGCCTTGCTTGCTTGCTGCGGCCGCAGTGGACGGGGTTGTCCCGCCGCTGTTGCCTGCGCAGGCGCTGAGGGCGATGGCAGCTGCTGCCGCCACGCCCACTGCTTTGGAAATACGACCCAAGCGCATTCCGCCTCCTTGTTTCTGTGGTGTGGGTGTGACCGGCGCCGGAAGCGCCAGACAGACGTCCACACTCCCCCAGCGGCAGTGTGGCCCGTCTCACATGGCATGAAGCGTAAACCCCGAAGGCCACCTGGAGCCACCAAAGTTGACCCACCGTAAAGTTCGTTACCGAGCTGCAACATTGGACACGGTCCGCAAAGCCGGCTTTTCACAAAAACACTGACGGCTGCGTAGCAAAAAGACAAAAAGAACCGCTCACAGGAACAGCCCCGATCCGAAAATCGAGGCTCCTCCAGTTAATCGATAATTACTTGGCAGAATTACCGCACTGCCTAGCTGCGGACGTCAAACGTTGAAACGGAATTCGACCGCGTTCCGTCACAGAGAAACCTCTACTCATCGCGATGGGGCGTTGGCGTTGAGAACGTCGACACGCCGGCTCCGTTTCAGGAACACGCACCCGGGGCGGAGGCTGAGATCGATCGCGGCGATACGTGGGTGGACCTGGCCGGTGCCAGGACCCGGCGGCGCATGTTCGCATTCCGGCTCTGGAACCTTGGGGAATCTGTGATTCGCATCGATAAGTGGCGGTGTTTTCGCCGCGCTAAATGTCACCCTGTGGCCCGTAACCGATCCGTCAGCGGGCGTGTGTGTTCTTGGAATCCTTCGTTTGCGCGAAGGGCACCCATCGCCTTCGCAACGAGTCAGTCCCGGGTGATTTTCGCCGTCGACCCGACGAGGTTTCGGAAACGCTGCTTCCTTTACGTCGTTCGCGGACGCGGTTCATGAGACGCAGCGCGCCTAAGGTGGGCGGCGGCGAGGGTCTTGTGGACGGTCGGTTTATGAGGGTCCACATCTGCATCCACCTCACGTGGGGGTGTCTGATAGACACTGCCACCGCCCGCCCAGCCTGCGTAGCGTGGTGGACGTGGAAAGAAAAGAAGAAATCCGTGACTTTCTGATCTCGCGACGCGCGAAGATCAGCCCGGAGCAGGCCGGCATCCCAAACTATGGCGAGCTACGCCGTGTGCCGGGCCTGCGCCGTGAGGAAGTGGCGCAGCTCGCCGGGGTAAGCGCGGACTACTACACGCGGCTGGAACGGGGCAGCCTGCGCGGTGTATCGGACGCGGTGCTCGAAGCTGTGGCTTCCGCCCTTCAGCTGGATGAGGCAGAGCGGACGCATCTGATGGACCTGGCGCGGACGGCCAACTTGCCGTCGTGGCGCGCGGCGCGCCGACCACCGCAGCAGCGGGTCCGTCCCGGAGTACTGCGTTTGCTGGACGGGATGACCGGAGCCGTCGCAATGGTGCAGAACGGACGTTCGGACGTGCTGGCCGCCAACCTCTTGGGCCGCGCGCTGTACGGGCCTGTGTTCGAGTCCACGGCAGCTGCTGGTCCGGAGACTCCGAGCCGGCTGCCGAACCAGGCGCGCTACCTCTTCCTCGATCCCGGCGCTGGTGACCTTTACCCCGATTGGCGCGCGATCGCGGCCAGCACGGTGGCGATGCTGCGATCGGAAGCGGGGCGCAATCCCCATGACAGGGCGTTGAACGAGCTGGTTGGGGAGCTGACTACACGTAGCGGGCTGTTCGCCGCATTGTGGGCTGGCCATGACGTGCGGATCCACACCACGGGAACCAAACGATTTCACCATCCGGTCGTCGGGGAATTGTCGCTGCAGTTCGAGACTCTTCACCTTCCCGGCGATGAGGGACAAACCCTGTTCACCTTCACGGCCGAGCCGGGGTCCGCGTCCGAAAACGCGCTGACGTTCCTCGCCAGCTGGGCGGCATCACCTCCCGAGAAAACAGCCACCGGCGGATCTTCTGCCCCGGAACTGCGCTCCCACGCGCGGCCCAAAACACTTAACCCAGGAAAGACAGAGCATGACTGAACAACGCGACGCTAGGAACTAGCAGAAGCCTGACACCCTCTATCGGCGCCGGCCGCGCCCCTGAACGCGGGGCGCCGGCAGGCCGACCAATTCAAGCAACTCCCAACAACAAATTCCGATGGACGCACGTGGCTGGCGCCTGCCCAACAATCGACCACCCCATTTGAAGGAGAACCACCGATGACAGCAAAACTGACCGGCACCGTTGCGCTGGTAACCGGCGCGAGCAGCGGCATCGGTGAGGCCACCGCCCGCCGCCTCGCCGAGCAGGGGGCATCCGTCGCCGTCGTCGCCCGGCGCCAGGACCGCCTCGACAAACTCGTGGCCGAGATCGAGGCAGCCGGCGGCACGGCACATGCCGTCGCGGCCGACATCACCGACCGCGCCCAAGCCGAACAGGCCGTAGCGGAGGTTGTCGATCGCTTCGGCCGCCTGGACATCCTGATCAATAACGCCGGGCTCATGCTCCTCGGCCCAATCGTTGGTGCCGATGTTGAGGAATGGGAGCGGATGATCTCCGTCAACCAGAACGGCCTGCTCTACATGACCAACGCGGCACTGCCGCACCTGCTCGCGGCGGCTCAAGACGGGCTGCGGGAAGTGGCCGACATCGTGAACATCTCCTCGATCGCCGGGCGGCAAGCGTGGGCGAACTTCGGCGTTTACAACATGACCAAGTTCGGAGTGAACGGTTTCACCGAGGCCCTGCGCCAGGAAGTCACGAAGAAACACGTCCGTGTCGGTGTGCTCGAGCCCGGTGCGGTCGACACCGAGCTCGTCTCGCACAACAACGAAGCGGTCCGGAACGAGCTCGCCGCCTCGGATGCCATCCCCGAGCCGCTGCAGCCCGGGGACATCGCCGAGAGCATCGCCTTCATGGTGACCCGCCCTCGCCGATCCTCCATTGCTGAGCTGTGGGCCATGCCCACTTCCCAGGCCTGAGAACCACACCGAAAGGAATCACAACATGAAGAACGCACGCCTCGGAGGACTGGAAGTCTCCCGCATCGGCCTCGGTGCTATGACCATGGCCGGTACCTACACGAGCGAAGGGACACTGGATAACGCTGAATCGATCCGCACCATACACCGCGCGCTCGACCTCGGCGTCACCCACATCGACACCGCCGAGATCTACGGCCCGTTCCTCAGTGAGGAGCTCGTCGGCCAGGCCCTCAAGGGCCGCCGTGACCAGGTGAAGATCGCCACGAAATTCGGGCTCGTATCCCACTCCGGCGGCGGCCCCGGCGTGATCGACAGCAGCGCCCTGAACATCCGCACGGCCGTCGAGGGATCCCTGCAGCGCCTCGGCACTGATCACATCGACCTCTACTACCAACACCGGGTCGATCCGAACACCCCGATCGAAGAAACCGCCGGGGCACTCGCGGACCTGATCGCCGAGGGCAAGGTACTGCACTTCGGCCTGTCCGAAGCGTCCCCGGCCACGATCCGACGGGCACACGCCGTGCAGCCCGTGACCGCGCTGCAGACCGAGTACTCCCTGTGGACGCGCGACGTCGAAGAGGAGATCCTGCCGCTGCTGCGCGAACTCGGCATCGGCTTTGTCCCCTACTCACCGCTCGGACACGGACTGTTGACCGGCCAGATCCGCTCTGTCGATGACTTCGCCGACGACGACTGGCGCAAAACCAACCCCCGCTTCACGGGCGAGAACTTCGTCCGGAACCTCCGCATCGTCGACGAAGTTCAGAGCATCGGCGCAGAGATTGGCGCCACCCCAGCCCAGACCGCGCTGGCCTGGCTGCTGACCCGCGGCGAGGACATTGCCCCGATCCCCGGCACCCGCCGGGTCTCCCGGGTCGAGGAGAACACCGCAGCCGACTCCGTCGAGCTCACCACCGACCAGCTCGAACGCCTGAACTCACTCCAGCCCGCAGCAGGGGCACGGCACGACGACGCCAACATGGACTCCATCGATCGCTGAGCCCAAAACCAGCGCACATACCGGCGTAGATGCCGGCACAAGTACTCATCCTTACCTTCCCTGACTCTTCCCTCCGCGAACGGAGTGCCCAGTTATGAAGTACCGCACCCTCACCGGCACCGGCATCAGTGTCTCGAACCTCGCCCTGGGCACCAGGCGCTTCGGCAGCGAGACAGCTGAGAACGATGTGTTCGGAATCCTCGACCGGTCGTTCGCAACCGGCGATTCTCGTAACTGCGTCTCGGAACGTGTTGGGTTGGTCCGCTTGTTCACCGTTGGTTACAAGACGCGGCCTACGGTTTGGGAACGTTCCCGGGGGTTGGATTTTTTTGTGCCGTCAGAAGTAGGCAGAAAGGGTGGCCAGGACAAGCGGGGCCCCGATGAGAAGGGCAAGGAGCCATCCCGCGCGGCGACGTCGCGCGCTGTCCACGAGAGATCGCAGCCGGGCGAATTCGTTTTGCAGGAATGCAGGGTCCACCACGGCAGGCGGACTCCGGTGCCACGTTCCGTGCCGTAGGGCTGCAGCCACAATCGCCGCTGTCTGCCTGGACGTGAGTAAGTTCGGGCGGTCGCCGAGCCACCGCAGGAGTTGCCGGTCCGAGACCACAGCAACGTCGAAGGTTCTCTCTCTGACAGTCATGCTCTTCGGGGCAACGACGACCACAATGCCGGTGACTTCAACTGTCGCATTCATTCCAAGGGTGAGATGGCGGGCGGTCGCAAAAGCGATAGCCGCCAAGAACACGTGTTCTTAGCGGCTATCGCAAAAGGTCTCAGGAAGTCAGGACCTATACATTAAATCTAAATTCCACCACGTTACGTCACCGAATAACCTTTGGTTCACCACGACGGACCCCGCGACGGGACGTTTGCGTGGCGAACCTCGACATGCCGGGTTCGTCTCGGGAACACTCGCCTGGGGCGGGGTTCGATTCGGCGATGTTTGCGCGGGCCCGGCCGGGTCAGGACCCGCTAAGGTTCGCGTTCCGGTCCTCGAACTCGGGGAATCCGTCCACACGTGCACCCCGGCCCGCGTGAATCGCAGAGCGGTTTTTGGCTGTGATTCGCAGCGAGAGATGGCGGTGTTTTTCGCGGGGCCAAATGTCACCTCTGTTGCCCGTAGCCGAACGCTGAGCAGGCGGAAGAACTCAGGCCTTTTCGGCCCCTGTCCGCCGGCGCGGAAGAGGCCCGAGAGGTCCTCGCCCCGGCTGAACCCGTTCAAGCCTGCAAACGATGCCTGGTGCTGAGTGGGGTGCCCCTATGTCTTTCGTCAAGTAGCGTGCTGTCGGCTTCTGGGTGTAGATAGTTCAGGATTTGAGCATCAGGTTCAGCGCCATTGGCGGAGGACAGCCGGGCCCTTGCATCACTACTCGTGCTCAGGGGGAAGCGGATGATGAGCAGAATCGACGATCTCATGCCCCGGTCCGACGACCGCTGGGCCACCGCCACGCGACGAGCGCAGGGCACTGCAGATCAGGGCCTTGGCGGTGCCCTGAAGACCTACTACACTCTTTACTTCCCGGCCGGGGTGATCATCCTTGTCACAGCGGGGACCGTCGGAGGGATGCTGGCCTTCGGAGGCGGACCGGCGGGCTGGCCGTCCTTTCTCGTGTTCGGATTCTTCCTTTCCGTGCTGGGTGCCGCCATCGGGGGCTTCATTTACAACGCGAAGAAAATCGCGCCTGCGGCGGAGACGGGCAGGATCGACGTGCTGCTTTCGCTGGAAGACGAAGAGCGAAAAAGACATCCGGCGCCAGGTTCTCGGGAAGACACCGCTTGACACGGAGCATCTTGTCGTCTCGCAGGCCGCCGCTGTGCAACTGCGAAAGAGTCTCGCCACCCAGGTCATCTGGATGTCAGTGCTCCCGCTTGTATTCATTCCCCAAGTCATACGAGGAGCCGGGTTCATGGCGGCTGGCGTGCTTGTCATGGTGATTGGGGCGATGTACCTTGTCCGAGACTTCCGGCGGGCTGGCAGGTTCCTTGACCGCGCGACCAGTTCAGCGCCCATCGGGCAACCTTGATCTAAGTTCTTCTGCACGGGAAACGATGGCTTGACGCTGGTCTCGGGTGAATCTTCTGACCTGCAGGTCGAGGACTACCCGGCTGCCCAGTGCTCCCCCGCCCAACAGTTGACCCACGCGACGGATTGCTTCGTCCACGTCCTCTGAATCGTCAATCACCTGGAAGACCTCGTCGCGCCGATCCATCGCCCGCACCAGAGCCTCGAGGAGGATCAGGCCGATGGCCACACCAAGGACGACTGAGAGCCCGAGCGCGAAGAGAAGCGACTTGCCAGTAACGGTCCTGTTCTGAGCCATCTGTACATAATGCGGTTCGCCTGCACGGCGAACAACGGCATGCCCGGTAAACGGGTACCCCGGACGGCCCATAAACCGGTCTCGTTTGGGGAACCCCCAACGGGAATCTGCAAGACTTGCCCCATGATTACCGAACACGCGCTGCTGCCCGTCATTTCCGGCCAGGAAGAAGACTTTGAGGCAGCATTCGATCGCGCTCGTTTGATCATTGCGTCAATGCCCGGCTTTGCCTCTTTATCGCTCTCGCGCTCGATCGAAACTCCCAACACGTACTTACTTCTCGTGCAGTGGGACAGTTTGGAGGACCACACCGTTGGCTTCAGGGGATCCCCCAAGTATCAGCAGTGGCGGGAGATACTGCACAAGTTCTACGAGCCGTTTCCTTTAGTCGAACACTACGAGCTCGTGAACTCTGCTCCTCGGTAGAGCGCTCACAGGCTGGCCGTCGTCCCGGAAGGGGATACCTATTCGTGCATGATGGCCGACCAGCTAGCGGGCAGTCGCGCGGGATGATGCGAGCCTAGGCATCCCGGTAGTGGAGGCGCCGGAGTAGGGAAGACGGGTCGTCCGGCTTTGGGAACGTCGTCCCGAATTTCGCCCAGTGGCCGCTGCAGACGTGAAGTCCCTCTACGACATCGCGGTTCCCGTACCGGTATAAGAGCCAAACGTGAATGTCGGCCAGTGGCGGGTTCAATTGCGGCGGCATGAGGTCGCACGAATTCGACGGGGCACATAGCGGCTGAACGCTGCTGTCAGGTTCCCTGGCGGACCGAACGGGTACATCACCAAGTGCTTGTTCGGGTACCCGTTCAACTTCTTGGCCAGGGCCTGCGCTCCGCCATGCTGCTCCTTGTCGACGATGTGCAGCGATTGCCGGATCAACTCCCATGGATCATCAGGTGAGGGTTCGTGCACGATAGACCACTCGATCTGATGAGACTCAACGTCCGAATGCTGACAGCGTTGAACGCACAGCACTTTGACCCCATCGTCGTAAGCCCGAAGGCCGAGGATCGGGTCGGGATCGACACCCGGGCGCAACTGCCGTTCGTCGCGCGATGACCAGTGATACTTACATCCGGGCTTCGCCGTCCACCGCAGGACATCTGCCTCGATTTTGTGGCGCACGGCTTTGGTGGCGCCTCCCACGATCGTGTACGGCATCATCACCCATACGCAGTGGGGCAGTGTCGCATCCGGCATCGGGTTCAGGCGTTGTTGTGCTTCACGGACGGCATACGGAGTGGTCGTAATCACTTCCGCCACGTGGTTCCCGTCCAGAGATAGAAAGGAGCACGGTGTACCGCATCGTCCAACGCACGCCCTAGTCACGTGCCAATCAAAGCCTCAGCAGTCCCGTGCGCCCGGTAAAGGATCCCCTTTGGGCTGAAGGGTGACAAATAGCGCTGCGAATAGACCGCCATTTATCGCTTCGAGCCACAGGCGGAAAACCGGGCCCTGGGGCAAGTTGTGCCATTACCTATAGTTCGTGAGACCGCGGTGACCTCCGCCGAAAAGCCGGGACTTCGTTGCTTCACCGACCCCGGGGGACACAGTTCCAGGGTGCGCCGCCCCGGGAGGATGCGCCGTTAGAGCAGGCCGGATCCGGAGACCAGCTGCGCGCGGCCTTCTTCGAGACGATACGCGACGCCGAGCACCGCGGTGGAAGAATCCTTCACAGCGGAGGCGATGACCTGGGAGCTCTCCAGCAGCCGGTCCACCGTCTGCCGGGCGTGCTCGATGACCATGTCGTTGACCTCGGTCTTGTCATCGCGCAGGGAGGCCAGCACCGACGGGGTGATGCGTTCGACCAGGTCCCGGATGAAGCGCGGCGGCATATCCCCGGTTCTCACAGCGTCCTTCGTGGCGGTGACTGCCCCGCAGTTGTCGTGGCCCAGGACGACGATCAGCGGGACGCCCAGGACCGAGACGGCGTACTCGAGCGATCCCAGCACAGCGTCGTCGAGCACGTGCCCGGCGGTCCGGACCACGAAGGCGTCACCCAGGCCGAGGTCGAAGATGATCTCCGCGGCCAGCCGGGAGTCTGCGCAGCCGAAGATGACCGCGAAAGGGTGCTGGGTATCAACCAGCTCGCTGCGCCGCTCGACCCCCTGGTTCGGGTGCAAGGCCTCGCCGGAGACGAAACGGGCGTTGCCTTCAAGCAGGCGCTGCCATGCTTGGGCGGGGCTGAAAGTGGTAGTCACCCCTGCCACGTTACTCGTCCCGCCTCGGGGTCGCAGAGAGATTCCCGGCGGCAGAGCGGACTTGAAAACCCGCTGGGATGTCATTCGGAGGGCGTCAACAACGGTTGTTTGACTAGTCGCCTTGAAGGGGCTTCCATGGGCCTCTGACCGCCGGGGGAGGAAGCACGAGAACTCGGGTATCCGATCACAGCCGGCAACTCTCCCGTATTCTTTCAATCCCGAACAATTCGCTGTTGTGAGACCGCCTTTTGTTGGACGGCATTTCGAGACAGCGGCGGCCCTTGTGGTGCAGGGAACTCCTGAGGCCCCGGGCGAGCCGCCGCCTGTCTCAATAATCGATCGTTCGTGAGACTGAGGCGTGTCAAGGAGGTCAACGGCTCGCTTGCTTGCCGCCTCGTCAGCGAAGTCAGGCACGGACGACCCCGGAGCCCCGGTCGGGCTCGTCGTCGACGCCTTCTTCGGGAAGCAGTCCGCGCTGGTCGAGCACGTACAACAAGATGAAGGCCGGCACGATCAACAGCACGGCGAGACCGGCCGCGACCAGCACGGCCGTGATCGTGCCCGACGGCGCAGCGGCCGCCGAGACCGTGAGCGTTTCGGGCAGCAGGTAGTCCCACTGTGCCACGCCCCAGGCCAGCACGAGGGCGCCGGCCGCGGCGATCGCAGCCAGCCGCCCTCCGCGGTGGGGTCGGCCTCGGAGCAGGAAAAGCGCGCCGAGCCCGGCGACCGCCGAGATGATCACCAGCGGCAGGGCGCGTGAGGTGAGTCCTCCGAAGACGTAGCTGGCTTCGCTGCGTACGACGAAGAGACCGACCAGCGCGACGGCTCCAGCCACGGCCCCAGCCGCCACGGCGCGGACGCGGAAGTAGCCGACCATCGCCTCGTCGGAAAGGCGATGGGCATCCCAGGTGAGCAGTACCGCGGCGACGTAGGCCGTCACGGATACGGCGAGCAGACCCATGACGACCGACGTCGGGTTGACCCAGCTGTGCAGCGGATCGCCCGCCCGACCGCCGGCCGGAACCTGGCCGGATGCGATGCCTCCCGCGATGGCGCCGAAGCAGTAGGGCACCAGCACCGAGGAGACGGCGAAGATGGCGCCGAAGCTGCGGCGGGCTCGCCGCCGAAACACCGCCTTCCGGAAGGCGAAGCTGGCACCGCGCAGGACGATGCCGAGGGCCGCCATGGTGAGGGGCACGAACATGGTCAAGGTGATCGACGCGTAGGCCTCGGAGAAACACGTCCAGAGCACGACGAAGCTGAAGATCAGCCACACGTGGTTCGCTTCCCACACGGGCCCTATCGAGTGGTCGATTACCTCGCGCGGCCGCTCCCCACGCTGCGCGCCACCAGCGGTCAGGTCCCAGAAGCCGGCACCGAAGTCAGCGCCGCCGAAGATCGCGTAGATGGTGATGGCAGCGAACAAGAGCAGGGCTGCGGCGGTATCCATGGGTGACCCCTAGGTCTCTTTCACCGGCTCGCGCGGTCCGTACGGGGAGTCTGTCTCCTCGAATCGGCGTGCCCCACGGTAGCGACGACTCGTCCCGCGCAAGACGAGGATTGTGGTGACGCCCAGCCCGATATAGAGGATCGTGACCGCGATGAAGGTGATCCAGACTCCGGTGTTGGTGGTCGCGGCGTCCTCCACCCGCATCTTGTTGTAGACGATCCACGGCTGACGGCCGACCTCGCTCACGGTCCAGCCCGCCTCCATCGTCAGGACGGCGAGGGGTCCGGCGGCGACGGCGCAGCGCAGGAACCACTTGCTGCGAGGCATGTCTCGTCGGAAGATCCACGATGCCAAGTACCACAGCGTGAGCAGGAACAGGGCAGTGCCGACGCCGACCATGATGTCCCAAGCGAGATGGACGACGTTCACTTGGCGGTTCGTCGGCCGCTCGTCGGCGGGTACAGCGTCGAGCCCCTGCACGACGGTCGCCCGGCCAGTGCTGGGGTCCGACAACCACGAGGCGAGCCCGGGGATGGGGACACCGCCCACCACTTGTCCTTCTGAGTTGAGATGGCCGAGCAGCGTCTCGGGCACGTCACTGCTGGTCGTCGGCACCAGCTCGATGGCGGCGAATTTGACCGGCTGATTGCTATAGACCCAGCGAGCTAGACCGTCACCGACCCCCATCTGCACCGGGACGGCGATGGCGGCCACAGTGAAGGCGATGAGAAAGCCGAGCCTGTGATAATGGTCCCGCCGCCCGCGCAGCATCGCCGTCGCGTAGACCATGGCCACCAGGAAGCCGCCGACCAGGTAGGCCGCAGTCACCATGTGCGCCGCCATCAGCGGCATCGCCCCGTTGAAGATCACCCCGAGCGGGTCCACCGCCACGACGTTCCCGGCGGTGTCCAGAGTGACCCCTTCGGGGGAGTTCATCCACGCGTTGGCGGCCACCACCGAAACGCTGCCGAAGATGCCGGCGACGGCGATCGGGACACCGGTCCAGAAGTGGGTCCAGGGCTTGAGCCGCCGCCAGCCGAAGATGTAGATCGAGATGAAAACGGCCTCGAGAAAGAAGAAGAGACCCTCGAACGCGAAAGGCACGCCGAACGCCTCGCCCCAGTGACCCATGAACTGAGGCCACAGCAGGCCGAACTCGAAGGAGAGAACCGTTCCGGTGACGGCGCCGACTGCGAAGGTGACCGCCATGTACTTCGACCAGCGCTGCGCGAGCCGGATGGCGTCAGCGTCGGCCCGCCTGATGCCTCGATAGTTGGCGATCAGCGCCATCACCGACCAGGACACGCCGAGTGGCACCAAGATGATGTGGAAGGCCAGCGTGAACGCCATCTGTGCTCGAGCCCACGGAACCGGGTTCACCTCTATCACGGGGATGAGGACGTCCGCGAACAGCGTCATGTCGCACCCCTTCCCGCGGGATTGACAGCTGCCATGGCGACCCGGGGACTAGCCAAGGCGTTCGGTGAGGTGGTCGCCGACCCGCAGGGCGTTGGCGATTGCGGTCAGGGACGGGTTCACGGCGCCGATGCTGGGGAAGAAGCTGGTGTCGACGACGTAGAGGTTGTCCAGGTCGTGGGCTTTGCAGTTCACGTCGAGAGCGCTGGTTGCGCGATCTCGGCCGAAACGGACGGTGCCTGCTTGGTGCGCGGTGGCGCCGATCGGCATGCTCTTGTGCAGGTAGAGGCTCCGGTCCAGCAGATGGTGCTCGTGCATGCCCAGCTTGCCGAGCATGCCGTCGAGTTTGTGGCGCAGCCGCTTTACTCCTTCGACGTTGTTCTTCTCATCTATGCTGAGGTGGATGGCGTCGTCCGCGTCGAGCGTGACGCGATTGTCGGGTTGCGGTAGGTCTTCGCCGCAGAGCCAGAAGTCGACGGCGTGGTGCGCCAGCACCTCGAAGGGCAGGTCCGGAGAGATCTTGCCGGCCCATCGCGGCGACTGCGCGCGGAGCTCCTCGTCGTCGGACTTGCCGAGCATCTGGATACCGCCGAGCGGATAGTCCCAGTCGTCGGACCCCAGATACCAGTCGTTCATCGCCAGCGTCTTCTGGAACAGCGTGGGGTTGGGCTCCCGGGAAACGGTCATCAGCGCGATGTTGTTGTGCCGCATGTAGTGCCGGCCGACCACTCCGGAGCTGTTGGCCAGCCCGTCGGGGTGGCGGTCTTGGCGAGATCTGAGCAGCAGGGCGGCGGAGTTAACCGCGCCGCAGGCGACGACCACGATGTCGCCGGTGAATCTGGTCTCGGTGCCGTCGTCCAAGGTTGTGACGACCCCGGTGACGCTGTGTCCTGAGGCGTCGGTTTCCAGGCGCTGCACTTGGGCGCCGGTGACCAGTGTGACGTTGTCCTGGGAGAGCACCGGATCCACGCAGATGACTTGCGAGTCCGATTTTGCGTTCAGCAGGCATGGGAAGCCATCGACCCGGTCGCAGCGGATGCACGCACTTGCCCGTGCCGCCCGTCCAGGTTCGATCTCCTGGAGGTTGACGCCGATCGGGAGGTGGAAGGGGTGCAGCCCGAGCTTCTCCAGGTCGTCGTTCAACTGCTGGATGCGAGGTTCGTGGGATACCGGAGGGTGGGCGTACTGCGCGCTGGCATGGCCTTCGCTCGGGTCCTCGCCGTGCTGACCGTGCACCAGGTAGAGATGTTCGGCTTGGGTGTAGTAGGGCTCCAGGTCGTCGTAGGAGATCGGCCAGGCCGGTGAGATTCCGCCATGATGGCGTAGCTCGCCAAAGTCCTCCGGACGGAGGCGGAACAGTGCCGCGCCGTAGAACTTGGTGTTCCCGCCGACGTAGTAGTTGACCTCGGGCTGGAACTCGCTGCCGTGCCGGTCGTACCCCAGCTCTTTCGCAAGGTACTTTCCGCGGACGAACACCGCCTCGGTCTGCCAGTTGTCGCGCTCACGCGGCAGGAACGGACCTCGCTCCAGCCAGAGCACCTTCGCCCCGTTCGTAGCAAGCCGGTGGCCGAGCGTCCCGCCCCCGGCTCCCGTCCCGATGATGACAACGTCATAGTGCTGGCCGTCTGTCACGCCGCATCCTCCTGGAGCCTGTTCTCGGATCTACCGATGCTGCCTCTAGACATTGAGCCTGCCCCCCGGGGTGGACGGCGTCATCACCCAAAATGGGTGGTGACGGGGACCGGGAGGCGGTGGTTGGCTCTGATAGAAACCGGTCTGCGTCAGCTGCCGCACGGAGGCCACGAGCAGATTCATTTGCCGGTAGAGGGCCGATCACGTCGAGGAGATGCCATGACAGCAACGATGAATAGCCGAACCGCGGCTGGGCGTGGCCAGCCGGCTAGCGCTGGTCAGGGTTCCGCCGATGTGTTCGTGGTGTTCGGGATCACCGGCGACCTGGCCAGGGTAATGACGTTCAGATCGTTGTACCGGCTGGAGCGGCGGGGTTTGTTGCAGTGCCCGATCGTCGGGGTGGCTGTCGATGATTGGACGGTTGACCAGTTGGTGGAACGGGCCCGGGTTTCGATCGAAGGCACTGGGGAGGTGATCGACGCCGACGTCTTCGGCCGTTTCGCGGCCCGGCTGTCCTATGTGCAGGGCGATTTCGGCGATGCAGCGACCTATGGGCGGGTCGCCGAGGCGATCAAGGGCGCCGACAGCCCGGTGTTCTACCTCGAAGTCCCACCCTTCCTGTTCGGCACAGTCGTCAAGGGCCTGGCCGGGGCCGGCCTGACCGCGACGGGGCGGGTGGTGGTGGAGAAGCCGTTCGGGAGTGACCGAGCCTCGGCTCGCGCCCTGGCCGAGGAGTTGCACCAGTTCCTCGACGAATCGCAGTTGTACCGGATCGACCACTACCTGGGGAAGATGGGCCTGGAGGAGATCCTTTACCTGCGGTTCGCCAACACGATGCTTGAGCCGATCTGGAACCGGAACTATGTCGAATGCGTGCAGATCACGATGGCCGAGGACTTCGGCGTCGAGGACCGTGGCCACTTCTACGATCCCGTCGGTGCGCTGCGCGACGTGGTGGTCAATCACCTCATGCAGGTCGTGTCCGCGGCCGCAATGGAACCACCGTCTGGGGGTGATCCGCAAACGATCAAGGACTCGCAGGTCGCTTTGTTCCGCGCGGTCTCCGAGGCCGATCCTGTCCACTACGTCCGCGGCCAGTACGAGGGTTACCGGAGCATCAACGGCGTGACCGCGGATTCGACGACGGAGACGTACGCCGCGTTGCGGCTCGACATCGACAATTGGCGCTGGTCGGGTGTGCCGTTCTTCATTCGGACCGGCAAGAAGCTTCCGGTCACTCAGACCGAGCTTCGGCTGGTGTTCAAGCAACCGCCCCGGCTCGGCTTCAACTTCGGATCCGATCGCCGACCAGAGCCCAACCAGATCGTCATCAAGCTTGATCCGTCGACCGGCGTCAGGCTCAAGGTCGAGGCTCTACGTGCGGACACGGCCGGCCCCGGCGCCATCGATCTCGACATGGAGTTCGCCGATGAAGGGGGCGAGGGGCCGACTCCGTATGAGGTGTTGCTCCAGGCGGCGATGGTCGGGAAGAGTACGCGGTTCACCCGCCAGGACGGGGTCGAGGAGACGTGGCGGATCATGCAGCCACTCCTGGATGCGCCGCCACCGGTGCACAGCTACACGCCCGGGTCTTGGGGTCCGACAGCTGCAGATGAACTGACCGCCGACTACGTCGGTTGGCACCGGCCCTGGGTGCCGTCATGAGTCCCAACGCTCCGCGGCAGGCCACCGAGCAGAGCGCTGCCGCGCCCTCCCCGTTCCCGCCGATCGCGGACTATGCCTTCCTATCGAACTGCCACACGGGCGCCCTCATCGCGCCCGACGGAGGCGTCGGCTGGCTCTGCGTCCCGCGTTTCGACTCACCCAGCGTGTTCGGCACCCTGCTCGATCGCGGAGCCGGCTACTTCAGGCTCGGCCCGTTCGGGACCAACCACCCGACAGCCCAGGTGTATGAGCCCGGGACCAACGTCCTCTGCACGACCTGGAAGACCCAGACGGGTTGGGTTGAGGTCCGCGACGCCTTGACCATGGGCCCGCGGGAGAGCGAGGACGAGGTCACCCCGCATACCCGACCGCCCGCCGACGACGACGCCGATCACCTGCTGGTGCGTACCGTCCGCTGCCTGGACGGCACCGTCGAGATGGAGCTGGTCTGCGAGCCGGTGTTCGACTACGGCCGGACGCCAGCCGCATGGACGTTGGTCGACGGCAGTCGACACATCGCCGATGCCAGCGGTGCGGGCCAGACAATCAGGCTGCAGACCGATTTCGCCCTCGGCGTCGAGGGCGAACGGGTCCGCGCCCGACACGTCCTGTCCGCCGGTGAGGAGTTCTACTGCGCACTGTCGTGGGCCGAGGGGCTGAATGCGCCGGGCGACGTCCTGGACGCCACCCGCCGCATCAATGCCACCACGCGGTTCTGGCGCACCTGGTTGGGCCGGGCGCGAATGCCCGACCACCGCTTTCGCGACCCGATCCAGCGCTCAGCGCTAGCCATCAAGGGCCTCACCTACATGCCGACCGGGGCCACTGTCGCCGCGCTCACCACGTCGCTGCCGGAGACGCCTGGCGGTGAGCGCAACTGGGACTACCGCTTCACCTGGATGCGCGACACCACCTTCACCTTGCAGGCGCTGCATTACCTGAATCTCGACTGGGAGGCCGAGGAGTTCATCCAGTTCGTCGCCGACCTCGAGCCGAAGTCCGACGGCGCGCTGCAGATCATGTACGGCATCGACGGCCGGCGCGATCTGACCGAGTCCACCCGCGACGATCTGTCCGGCTACGCGGGTGCCCGACCGGTCCGGATCGGCAACGGAGCGTTCGACCAACGCCAAAATGACGTGTTCGGCGCCGTGCTCGACTCCATCCTGTTACACACCCGACGCAGTGACCGGCTGCCACTGCGGCTATGGCCCATCATCAAGTCCCAAGCCGAATGCGCCACCGCCGTCTGGCGCGAACCCGATCAGGGAATCTGGGAGGCCCGCGGTAAGCCCCAGCACTACGTGTCCTCCAAGCTGATGGGCTGGGTCGCGTTGGATCGCGCCGCGAAGCTGGCCGGGATCCGCGGCGACACAGATCTCATCGCGACTTGGCGGGACACCGCGGATGAGATCAAGGCCGACATCCTCGAGCACGGCGTCGACAAGCGGGGTGTGCTCCGTCAGCACTACGACACGGACGCGCTGGACGCCTCCACCTTGCTGGCCGCCATCTTCGGATTCCTGCCCCCAGATGACAAGCGGCTCCGGGCCAGCGTGCTCGTCATCGCCGACGAGCTGACAGAGCACGGCTTCGTGCTGCGCTACCGCACCGGCGAGACTGACGACGGCATGTCCGGAAAGGAGGGCACATTCCTGATCTGCTCGTTCTGGCTCGTGTCCGCGCTGGCGATCATCGGCGAGGAGCAGCGGGCGCGTGACCTGATGGAGAAGCTGTTGCGGGTCGCCTCGCCGCTCGGGCTCTTCGCCGAGGAGTTCGATGTCGACACCGGCAGGCACCTCGGCAACTTCCCGCAGGCGTTCTCCCACCTCGCGCTGATCGAGGCAGCAGCGCGGATCATCGTTGTCGAGCGGCTCCAGGAGTTCTCGTGATGAGGTGACCCGTGCTGCGGGTCCATCCACAGGACAGCGACCCGCCCGATTACGATCGTTTTGCGGCTCAGTTCCTTGGTTGCGGCGCGGACCTGGCTGGCACTGAAATCCAGTCGGTTGCTTCCGCTGCGGCGGGCGGCAGGTGCATTGGTGGTCGCGGCAGGCCTGATGCTGAGCGGCCTTGCCGTTCCAGCCGAAGCAGCCACCGTGTACAAGGCTCCGCTGCGCACTGCCGTGCGCGGACTCATCGTCGCGGCCGAGGTCAATGCCGGCTATGACCGGGACCGTTATTTCGGCGTCTGGCGGGATACCAACGGGGATTACCAGAACACGCGTCAAGAAGTACTGGTCCAGGAATCCAAGACCGCCGTGTCGTTTACCAGCCGCGGCTGCACGGCCAGTACGGGACGCTGGGTGACATCGTGGGACAACCGCGTTCACACCTCCGCGTCGACGGTGCAGATAGCCCACACGGTTCCGGTTCATGAGGCCTGGGGATCCGGGGCCAGGTACTGGTCCCAGGCCCGGCGCGTGGCCTTCTACAACGACCTCGGCGACAGCCGTACCCTGAGCGCCCAGACGTCCGCGCTCAACTCCTCGAAGCAGGCCAGTGGCCCGGAGGCGTGGATGCCGCCGAAGAACCGCTGCGCGTACATCGGCCAGTGGGTGGCGGTGAAGATCCGCTGGGGCCTCCTGCCCCAACGTCACCATCACCGTATCCCGCGCCTGAATCGTCAGATGCCCTCCCCCCTGAGGCGGACTACCGGCTGCGCATCTTCAGTCCCGGCGGTGAACTGCCATTCGCCGGACACCCGACCCTTGGCTCAGCGCACGCCTGGCTCGAACAGGGCGGACACCCGCAATCGGACCAGCGCATCATCCAGGAATGCAAAGCCGGGCTGGTCGAGGTGCGCCGGAACGGCAGCGCACTGTCCTTCGCGGCCCCGCCGACCACCCGTACCGGTCCCCTTGAAGAGTC
This sequence comes from Arthrobacter sp. ES3-54, assembly GCF_029504395.1. GTDB lineage: Bacteria > Actinomycetota > Actinomycetes > Actinomycetales > Micrococcaceae > Arthrobacter. Next base: position 127,179 of record NZ_JAQFIF010000001.1, on the reverse strand, counting down.
CTACGTCGGGGACATCGCGGCTGCTTTCGGCATCGGCCGTTCCAAAGTCCTGGCCCACCAGTGGGTCGACAATGGCCCAGGGTGGGCGGTCGTGCAGCTTGCCAGCGCGGAGGAAGTCCTCGCGCTGGAGCCCGATCTGTCCGCTATCCCCGAGGCGATGGTTGGAGCGATCGGCCGCCACCCGGAAGGCTCAGAACATGCCTTCGAGATGCGCACCTTCGCGCCGGGAGTGGGGGTGGCCGAGGACCCCGTTTGCGCGGCATGAACGCCAGTGTCGGGCAGTGGCTCGCTGCCACGAAAGCCGGCCCCTCCGCCTACCGCGTTTTTATTGGGTCAACGCGCTACCTTGACAGGGGATCCGGGTGCGCGGAGCATGTCGTTCATGCGCGCAACGTCCAGCGGCACAGCGCTTGGGCAGGGACCATGAGTGCCGGGGCAACGACAACGGCGCGGACTGGCTCCGGCCTGGTCCTGGCCGTGCTGGCATCAGGCCAGTTCCTGATGACTCTCGACAGCTCGGTGATGAACGTTTCGATGGCCACGGTGGCCGCGGACCTGGGCACGACGATCACCGGCATCCAAACGGCCATTACCCTGTACACGCTCGTCATGGCGTCGCTGATGGTCACCGGCGGCAAGGTGGGTACCATCATGGGCCGCCGCCGGGCGTTCGCCCTCGGCCTGATCATCTATGCCGCCGGTTCGCTCACTACGGCCCTGGCCCCCAACCTTGGGGTGCTGCTCCTGGGCTGGTCCCTGTTAGAGGGGATCGGCGCGGCACTGATCATGCCCGCGATCGTCTCGCTGGTGGCGGCCAACTTCCCGCCCGAGCGCCGCGCCGCAGCCTACGGGCTGGTGGCTGCCGCGGGCGCCATGGCAGTCGCGGCGGGCCCGCTCATCGGCGGCGCAGTGACCACGTTTGCATCCTGGCGGTATGTCTTCCTCGGCGAGGTCGTCATCGTCCTGGCCATCCTGCTGGTCCTGCGCAAGGTCGAAGACGTTCCACCGGCCAAGGTCCGGCTCGATCTGGTGAGTTCCGCACTGTCGATACTGGGACTGGGCCTGGTTGTGTACGGTGTGCTGCGTTCGGCTGAGTGGGGGTGGGTGCAGCCCAAGCCCGGCGCGCCGACCGTCATGGGGCTCTCTCCCGTTGTGTGGCTGCTGATCGGCGGGCTGCTTGTCCTCTATCTGTTCATGCGGCGGACCTCACACCTCGCCTCAGTGGGCGGCGAACCGCTCATCGATCCCGCGCTGTTCCGGAACCAGCGTCTCACCGGCGGGCTCAGCGTATTCTTCGCTCAATTCCTCGTGCAGGCCGGCGTGTTCTTTACCATCCCGCTGTTCCTGTCGGTGGTGTTGGAGCTGAGCGCGCTGGAGACCGGGATCCGGATCTTTCCGCTGTCCGTGTCGCTGATACTGGCCGCTGTCGGAGTCCCCAAGGCCTGGCCGCGTGCCAACCCCCGCCGTGTCGTCCGGCTGGGGCTTATGGTGATGATCGTCGGTATCCTCATCCTGGTCGCGGGAATGGACCCCGGGGCGAACGCAGGCATTGTCGCCATTCCGATGCTGTTGATGGGCTTCGGACTCGGGGCGCTGTCCTCGCAGCTGGGCGCCATCACGGTCTCCGCGGTGCCGGACTCTCAGAGCGCGGAGGTCGGCGGGCTGCAGAACACGGCCACCAACCTAGGGGCCTCCCTGGGGACCGCCCTGATCGGATCGGTCCTCATCGCCACCTTGAGCACGTCGTTTATGGCCGGCATCCAGGACAATCCCGCCGTGCCAAGCTCCGTGCAGCAGCAGGCCTCGGTCCAGCTCGCCAGCGGGGTCCCTTTCATTTCCGACACCCAGCTCCAAGGCGCGCTGGACGACGCCGGAGTCGACCAGGCGACGGCCGATGCCATCATGTCCGTCAACTCGGACTCCCGACTGGAAGCCCTCCGGGCCGCACTGGCCCTGACCGCGCTGCTTGCGATCGCTGCACTGTTCATCACCGGACGCCTCCCCGATAAGGCCGTCGGCGCACCGGACCCGTCCCCGCGCGTTGCGCAGCCCGCCGAACCCGGCGAGCCCCGATAGCGTTCGCTGCCTGCCCGCATGCTTTTCGCCGCCCACGTTCGCATCTAACGCATGGGTTCCATTTTCAGTGAGTTTGTCCGACTGACCACCGCCGTTCCCCAGTTCGCTCTCGCCTTCACACCTTCCATCGGCACGATGGAAGGTGTGACTGTGGGAACACTACATCGCGAGCCCGTGTCGGTTTCATTTTTGCGGGATGATGTGCGCGGCGTTCCGGGGTGCATATGGTCGTGGTATCCCCATCCTGACAAGTAGGTGATTCTCGTGAGTGACCCACCCCCGGCAGTTCAGCCCGCAGCCACCGCGGTTGCTAGTTATGCCCACGCCTAGCGGGTCGGCTTTGCCATCTTCATGATCCTCGGCCCGCTCGTCCTTCTTGCCGCGACGATTTATCCATCCTCCGCATGGCATCCGGGTCACGAGCGGGTCGGAGTACTACGACGCCGCGCACGACCACATGACGCAGTTCTATGTTGCGCACACGCTGTTCTTTTTCGCAGGGGTCACCTTGATCCCGGCAGTCATCGGGCTGAACCGCCTGGTGCGGCGCAGCCATCCCAAGGCGGCATTCTGGGGGCTCGTGCTCTCGGCCATGGGCTTCGTGGGCTGGGGTGCGTTCGACGGCCAGGACTTCATGACCTACATCGCCGGCTCGGAGAAGAACCTGGACACGAACACGATGCAGACCTACATCGACGACGCGCTGGCGAACACCGAAGTCACGATCCCGACAGGCATGGTCTTCCTGGTCCTCGTCATCGGACTCGTCGTGACCTGCGTCGGACTGCACCGCGCGGGTATCCTCCACTTCGGGCTCGCGCTGTTGATGCCGATCGGCATCGTCGGCATCTTGACCTTCCTCGAGTACCCGCCGCTGCTGATCGCCTCGGGCCTCTGCGTGTGCGCCAGCGTGGGGACCATCGGTGTGCGGCAGATGCGGGAGCCGGACAGGACGGTAGGGCAGGCGGCGACGGCATGACTGGATCATGCTCCTTGGCGTGAAGAAGCCGTCAACGATCGAGATCTCATCATGTTCCAGAGCAGCTCTTTTCGGCGTCGCACCCTTGCTGGTGTTGGGGTCGGCATAGGCGCCAGCGTCGCGGCGATCCTGGCCCTGCCGGGCATCGCCCAGGCACACGTAACTGTCCAGCCCGGAACCACCATAGGCGGCGGTTTCTCGGTGGTCGCCTTCCGGGCCGAACGAGCGCGACGACGCCAGCACCACGCAGCTGCGGGTCACCCTGCCAAAGGACCAGCCGATCAAATCGGTCCAGACCGCACCAGTGCCCGGGTGGAAGGTCACCACAGCGACCCGTCACCTCGACAAGCCCATCGAGATGTTCGGCGAGCAGCTGGACACCGTGGTCTCCGAAATCACCTGGACTGCCACAAGAACAAGGAAGGTCGACGTCGCGCCGCTTTGGCTGTGGGCGGCCCGCCGCCAGGGACGTTGCGGTCGACGCTGACGACCCAGACTCTGCAGCAAAAAGGAGACTCACCATGAATAATCAGTCCTCTCATGTCGATGTTGTCGTGGTAGGGGCCGGCTTCGCGGGCCTTACCGCCGCCCGGAACCTCAGAAAGGCCGGTGTTTCGGTTGTCGTGCTTGAGGCCGACGACCGCGTCGGCGGTCGATCCATGCCTGGAAGTCTCGCGGGGTATGTCGTGGACCTTGGCGGGCAGTGGGCGGCGAGTTCCCAGACCCACCTGCTGGCCCTGGCCGAGGAATTAGGGGTCAAGACCTATCCGCAGTACGTCGGGGGCGAGCACATCATGGACATCACGGGGCTCGAGGCCCGCTACAAGGAAGGCGAAGACCTTCCCCTTGAGCCCACAGATCTCGAAGAGTTCAACAAGCTGATGGGCGAGCTGGAGGCCGTGGCCGGCAAGATCGACGTCGGCGCACCGTGGGCCATGGAGGGCGCGGACGGCCTTGACGCCCAGACGTTCGAGAGCTGGCTGCTGGGTGCCACCACCTCGGAGCCGGCGCGGGCCGTCTTCCGGCTGATCGCGCAGACAGTATATTGCGTCCAGCCCGGCCAGCTGTCACCGTTTGCCGTCATGTACTACGCCGCTGCGGACGAAGGGATCGGCCACATGATCGGCACCGTTGGCGGCGCCCAAGAGACCCTCTTTGTGGGCGGCGCCTGGCAGCTGGCCGCGAAGATGGCCGAGGGCTCGGCGACGCGGTCATCGTGAACGCGCCGGTACGGTCGATCGCGCAGACCAACGACGGGGTGACGGTCACATCTGACGCCGGCGTCTGGACCGCAGCGTGGGCCGTGGTGGCTACTGCCCCGCCGATGGCCGCTCGGATCTCCTACACTCCCCCGATGCCCCCGCGTCGGGACGCATTCACCCAGCGGATGCCGATGGGCAGCATCATCAAGGTACACGTCGCCTATGAGACGCCGTTCTGGCGCGCCAAGGGTCTCAGCGGATCAATCCTCTCCGATCGAACGGCCACGGGCTTGTGGATGGACCATTCGATCCCGGGCGTCGAAACCGGCGGCATGGTGGGCTTCTTCGGGGGCGGCCACGCCCAAGCCTGGGCCGAGCGTTCACCCGAAGAGCGACGCGCCCGCGTCCTTGAAGATCTCGCCACCTATCTGGGACCCGAGGCGAACAAGCCGACCGAGTATGTGGAACGGTCCTGGCCGGCCGCGCCCTGGCAGCGGGGAGCGTACTGGGCCATGCCCACCCCGGGCGCCCTGACCGCCTTTGGGCCCGCCCTGCGCGAGCCGGTCGGCCGGATCCACTGGGCCGGCACCGAAACGGCCGACGCCAACATCGGCTATCTCGACGGCGCGATTCAATCCGGCGAGCGAGTCGCCGGGGACATCGTCAACCACCTTTGACCGCGCAACCGCCGGCCACGCCTTCCTGGAGGGAACCATGGAAAATACCACTGAATACCGAAGCTCCTCCCTGACCGCAGGGTCATGGGAACAACACCTCGAGGACGGCCTGAAGGCCGGAGAGGTCCACTGGCTCCGCCAGGAGGGAGAGGGAGCCCCGATGGCCGGACTGTGGAGGGTTGGCCCCGAGGAGGGCGCAGAACTCCCCTACCGCGTCACCGGCTCCGACACCTTCCACGTCATCGAGGGCGAAGCCGAACTGGAAACCCCCGACGGGGACAGGATCGAGCTCGTCGCCGGCGGCATCTACTCCTTCCCGGACGGGTTTACGGCCACCTGGAGAACCAAGTCGAACTTCCTCAAGTTCTTTGTAATTGGCTAGACGTTCGACGCCTGGCCCACCGGCGCCGACGGGTTCAAGCAACTTCGGCTTCATCGGCGCCGAACCAATCAGTGGGCGTCGGCGATCTACCGGGAACGGCGCCGATCGAGCCAGACCGCACCCCGCAGGAGAGGGTCAGGCCGTGTTGCTTCAGCTGTCTTTGAGTCGCCTGCCGCCGGGAAGATTTTCACCCCAGGACGGGTACATCGCACCGGCATTGTGTTCGGCTTCGCGGCGGGCTGTCTCTGCTTCGATGGCTTTCGCTACGAAGTGACTCCAGGTGTTATCCCCTTCGGCGTAGCTGGTCGCCCGGTACGCGGCCCGCGCCCGGTTCTGGAGCGCGGCGGGGATACTCACCGTCATATTCGCTGTTTCGGTTTCTGTGGGTTCTGCCTTCTTTGGCGTTTCCGGCCGGTGTCCGGGGAGCATCCGGGCCAGCGGTGCCTCGCCGGCCGGTGCTGCGGTGCGTCGCAGGGGCAACCCGAGGGCGGGCCGTCCGGGTGTAGGTTCAGCGCTCACGCGTTGACCTCCTGGGTTTCCGCGATGGCGATGCGACGCGTCACTTCCATTGCGACTGCGTGGAGATCTTCGGCCACGCTGGAAGCCGACTTTGGCCCGGCATGTCCGGCCTTCGCTTCACCGCGCAGGACCTCCCACCATTTCGGTCCCTTGCTGAGCTCCCGCTCGAGCTCGAGGGCGGGAACTACTGGATCCGACGCGGAGCGGGCACGGGACGTCCTCCATGCGGGGGTCGACTTCGGCCGGGGGTGCTGGCTGTGCCGGTTCTTCCGGTTTTGCTGTGTCGGCCATGAGCTGGTCAATGCCTGCCGAGTCCGTCTGGGCGGCTTTGAGCGCCCCGCGTGCTTGAAGGGTTCCGCCAGTGCTTTATCTGCCTGTTCGACGCGCGACCCGGTATGGTTCACACCGCCATCGAGCGCGTGGCTAGGCTGGGTGGATGGCGACAGTTATTCTCGTGCGGCACGGCCGCACCACAGCCAATGCCACTGGACTGCTGGCCGGTCGGGCCGTCGGCGTCAGCCTGGACCAGATCGGGCGCGACCAGGCGGCTCTGACCGGAGACCGGCTCGCGGCCGTGCCCGTAGTCGGGGTGGTGTCGAGCCCTCTTGAGCGTTGTCAGCAGACCGCCCAGCTCATCCTCGATCGCCAGGCTGGCACGCCGTACGCGCCGGTCGATCTCGATCTCACCGAGTGCGATTACGGCCAGTGGCAGGGCCGCACGCTCAGTGATCTCGCGACCGAGGATTTGTGGCCGGTTGTGCAGTCGCAACCGTCCGCCGTCGTCTTTCCCGGCGGTGAATCCATGGCCGCGATGCAGGCTCGGTCGGTGGCAGCGATTCGACGCCACGATGCAGCCTTCGAAGCCGAGTACGGGCCAGGGGCCGTGTGGGTGGCGGTGAGTCACGGTGACATCATCAAGTCAATCCTCGCCGACGCGCTCGGCATGCACCTTGACCTGTTCCAGCGTATTAACGTGGGCCCCGCCTCCGTATCGATCGTGCACTACGGCGCTAGTCGGCCGAGCGTCTACGCGACCAACACCGACGCGGGTGATCTGTCGTGGCTGTCGAACGGCATCCACTCTGGCGATGCGCCGGTGGGCGGCGGTGCAGGGCAAAAGGCGCCATGAACCTCATGTGCCTAAAATACTGACATGCCTACACGTGTTCACGAGTTTGCCTGGCCTGATCGGGTCGTCGTTGGCACCATTGGCCTTCCGGGGGCGCGCACGTTCTACCTGCAGGTGCGCGCAGGGACGCAGATCGTGAGCATTGCCCTGGAGAAGCAGCAGTCGGCTCTGCTCGCGGAGAAGATCGACGAAATTCTCGACCAGCTCATCACAGTCGAGGGCAACCCCTTCAGCGTTCCCACGAGTACTCCCATTGAACTTGTCGACAATGACCAGCTCGAGGCCGTTCAGGAGCAGTTTCGCACCGGCGCCATGAGCTTAGGTTGGGACCCAACCACGGCCCAGGTCGTAATAGAGGCCTACCCCATCACCGATGTCGATGCTGATGACAACGACGAATCGCTTGATGAGGACGGCGCTAACGAGCCCGAAATGCTGCTGGTGCGAATGCCGGTCGGCACCGCCCGCGCATTCGCCAAGCGCACCCGTGAGATCGTGGGCGCCGGGCGTCCGACGTGCCCGCTCTGCGGTTACCCCATAGACGCCGACGGGCACATCTGCACCCTTCCCGAGGTCTGATGCCAGCGCCGGACCTAGTGACCGCCGAGCTGACGCTCACCGGCCGCATCACGACGGCTTCAAACGCTACATTTCTGGGCAGCATCGGCGACGTGGTGGTCGTCTATAAGCCGATAGCAGGCGAAAGTCCGCTGTGGGATTTTCCCCACGGCACCCTGGCTCACCGGGAGGTGGCCGCCTACCTGGTCTCGCAGGTCTTCGGCTGGGACGTCGTGCCGCACACCTGGCTGCGCGATGGTCCGATGGGCGAAGGAATGGTGCAGCTCTGGCAGGAGCAAGACCCCGCCCAAAGCGCCGTGAACCTGGTCGCGACGGACCACATGCCGGAGACGGGCTGGAAACACGTTCTCGAGGGACGAGATGAGAACGGACGGATGGTCGCCCTCGTTCACGAAGACTCGCCAGCGCTCAGACGCATGGCGGTGTTCGACATGGTCGTCAACAACGCCGACCGCAAAGGCGACCATATTCTTGCCATGACGGACGGACACCGGCACGGCGTGGACCATGGGCTCACCTTTCACCGTGACCACAAGCTGCGCACGGTGCTGTGGGGATGGCTGGGAGACGCTCTGACCGCCGAGGAACGCGACGGCATCGATCGTGTCAGCGAAGGACTGCACAGTGGGCTGGGCCGAAACCTGGCGGACTTGCTCAGCGCCGAAGAAATCGGATCGCTAGCCGCGCGCTGCGCCCGGTTGCGCGTGGCAGGGCGATTTCCGGCTCCGAGCGGTGAGATGTCAGCGGTGCCCTGGCCGCTGTTCTAAGGGAATTACGGCTACGGGCTTCGCAGGCTGTGTCACGTTGAGTCGTTCTCTGCGGGCGCGCCCGCAGAGCGGATCCAACGCCAGGCAAGAACGGTGCCTTAAGTCTTTTGACCGACCTTGATTGCGGCCACGAGTTTGGTCACTCGTTCGTTATGCAGCAAAATGCGGGCGGCATCATTTCGACTTTGCAACCGGTGGCAAAAAGCGCATGGCCGCCAAGAACACGTGTTCTTAGCGGCCATCGCAAAAAGGTTTCAGGGAGGTCAGGACCTACACATTGAACCTAAATTCAACCACGTCGCCGTCGGCCATGACGTATTCCTTGCCTTCGATCCGGACCTTGCCGCGGGCCTTCGCCTCGGCCATGGAGCCGGCCTCGACGAGGTCATTGAACGAGACGACCTCGGCCTTGATGAAGCCGCGCTGGAAATCGGAGTGGATCACGCCGGCCGCCTGCGGGGCGGTGTCGCCCTGGCGGATGGTCCATGCCCGGGTTTCCTTGGGGCCGGCCGTCAGGTAGGTCTGCAGTCCGAGGGTGTGGAAGCCGACGCGGGCCAACTGGTCCAGTCCGGATTCATCCTGGCCGTTCATTTCCAGCATCTCGCGGGCTTCTGCCTCGTCGAGCTCCACCAGATCGGACTCAAGCTTGGCGTCCAGGAAGATGGCGTCTGCCGGAGCCACGAGGGCACGCAGTTCCGCCTGCTTCTCCGGGCTGCCGAGGATGCCCTCGTCGGAGTTGAAGACATAGATGAAGGGCTTGGCCGTCAGCAGGCCGAGTTCCTTGAGGTGCTCCATTTCCAGCTTGTCGCTCTTGATGGAGGAGAAGATGGTGTCGCCGCGTTCCAGCACTGCCTGCGCCGCCAGGATGGCTGCCAGCTCGGCCGCATCCCGCTTCTTGATCTTTACTTCTTTTTCGATCCGGGGGATGGCCTTTTCGATGGTCTGCAGATCGGCCAGGATCAGCTCGGTGTTGATCGTCTCCATGTCGGAGCTGGGATCAACCTTGCCGTCGACGTGGATGACGTCCGGGTCATCGAACACGCGGACAACCTGCGCGATGGCCTCGGCCTCGCGGATGTTGGCGAGGAACTGGTTACCAAGGCCCTCGCCCTCGGAAGCGCCCTTGACGATGCCGGCGATGTCCACGAAGGACACGGCTGCGGGCAGCAGGCGCGCGGAGCCGAAGATGCCGGCGAGCTTTTCAAGCCGGGCATCCGGCAGGTTCACGACGCCGATGTTCGGCTCGATCGTGGCGAACGGGTAGTTCGCCGCGAGGACCTGGTTGCGGGTCAGTGCGTTGAAAAGGGTTGATTTGCCGACGTTGGGCAGTCCGACGATGCCAATAGTAAGTGCCACGAGCATATATTCTACCCGCACAGGCCGGTGATCGTTGCGGCGGCGGCGGGAAGGCCGCCGCCGCAGCCTCCGCGGCGGGCCCGTGCGCAGATTCCCGGGTGTCAGTATCGGCGTAAGTCGGGGCGTTCCGGGAGTCGCAGCCAAAACTGTCACAGGGGCATGCCACAGTGAAGTCATGGATGCTTTTGCACTGATTCTTGCCCTGCTCATGCTGCTCACGGGCGCCGTTGCGGGCGCCGCCGTCGTCTTTGTCCTGCTCCGCCGGCGCTATCTGGCCGTGGAACAGGACTTCGACGGCGTATCGGCCCGGCTCTCCGATGTCAGCGCTCAGTTCGCCGCCGCCGACGCCGAGAGGCGCCTTCTCGCGGCACAGAACCGGGAACTGGGCGAGTCCCGGAACCAGGACGGCAGTGTGCTCCGAGCGCTGGCGCCAGTGGCGGAGAAGCTCACGGCCGTGCAGCAGCAGGTGTCCCTTCTCGAACGCGACCGGCTGGAGCAGTACGGCCAGCTGGCCCAGCAACTGCAGGAGGCCCGGCTGTCCGATGAGCAGCTGCTGCGCTCTACGCATGCGCTGGAGTCTGCCCTGCGCTCCAACAGCGCCCGCGGCCAGTGGGGCGAGGTCCAGCTGCGCCGGGTGGTTGAGGCGGCAGGCATGCTGCGGCATGTGGATTTCCATGAACAGGTTCACAGCGGGCAGGCCCACAGCTCCGGGCCGGACGGCAGCCTCCGGCCCGATCTCGTGGTGCAGCTGCCCGGGGACAAGCAGCTCGTTGTCGACGCAAAGGTTCCGCTGGCGGCGTATCTCGCCGCCCAGGACCTCGGCGCCTCCCAGTCAGGCCAGCAGTCCTCGCAGCTGCCGGGCAGCCAGCAGGCTCACCTCGCGGCGCATGCCAAGGCCCTCAAGGCCCACGTGGACGCGCTGGGCAACAAGAAGTACTGGGACATCCCCGGCAACTCTCCGGAGCTGGTGGTGTGTTTCCTGCCGGCGGAATCCATACTGGCCGCCGCCCTCTCGGCGGACCCGGCCTTGCTGGACTATGCCCTGTCCAAGAACGTGGTTTTGGCTTCCCCCGGGACCCTGCTGGCGGTGCTGAAGTCGGTGGCGTTCACGTGGCGGCAGGACGTGTTGACGGACAGCGCCCGGGAGCTCTTCGAACTGGCGCGGCAGCTCTATGACCGGATGGGAACGCTTGGCGAGAACGTCACCAAGCTGGGGTCATCGCTGAAGACCTCGGTGGAGCGGTACAACTCCATGGTCGGGACCCTTGAGGCCCGGGTCCTGCCCACCGCCAGGAAGCTGAACGCCCTCGAATCCGTCGGTCTGGTCACTCCGCCCGCAGTCGAGGTCACGCCGCGGGCAGTCGCGGCCCCGGAGCTGCAGCCCCGGGACCAGTCCGAAGAGTCCGCGGCCTAGGACTGTTCGGCGCCAAGAATTCGGCGCTTAGGACTGATCAGCGCCAAGAGCCCGCGGCCTGGGGGCGCCTAGGGTTCGGTGCCTGGGACTGATCAGTACCTAGGACTGTTCGGGGCGGGTGCCGCGGCCGCCGAGGGCGCGGGTGACGTCGCCGGCCTGCTTCAGGGTGGCCCGGAGCTCCTTCGGCAGGGAGAACAGGAGGTCTTCTTCGGCCGTGACGACTTCCTCGACCGATCCGTAGCCGTAGTCGGCCAGGAGCCGGAGCACGTCCTTGACGAGGACTTCCGGGACAGAGGCCCCAGATGTCACGCCCACCGTGGCGACGCCCTCGAACCAGGTCTCGTCGACCTCGTTGGCGAAGTCGACCCGGTAGGAGGCCTTGGCACCGTATTCCAGTGCCACCTCCACGAGGCGGACGGAGTTCGATGAGTTGGCGGAGCCCACCACGATCACGAGTTCCGCCTGGGGCGAGATCTTCTTGATCGCCACCTGCCGGTTGGTGGTGGCGTAGCAGATGTCGTCGCTGGGCGGATCCTGCAGGGTGGGGAACCGTTCCTTGAGCAGGCGCACGGTCTCCATGGTTTCGTCCACGCTGAGGGTGGTCTGCGAGAGCCAGATGACCTTTTCCGGGTCGCGGACCGTGACCTTGTCAACCTCGTGCGGGCCGTTGATGATCTGGATGTGCTCAGGAGCCTCGCCGGCGGTGCCTTCCACTTCCTCATGGCCGTCGTGGCCGATCAGCAGGATGTCGAAGTCATCTTTGGCGAACCGGACGGCTTCGCGGTGCACCTTGGTGACCAGCGGGCAGGTCGCGTCAATGGTACGCAGGCCGCGGTCCTCGGCGGACTGGACGACGGCGGGCGAGACACCGTGCGCGGAAAAGATCACGAGGGCACCTTCCGGGACCTCGTCGGTTTCATCGACGAAGATGGCGCCCTTCTCCTCGAGGGAGCTGACCACGTGGACGTTGTGCACGATCTGCTTGCGGACGTAGACCGGCGGGCCGTAGTGCTCCAAGGCTTTCTCCACCGCGATGACCGCACGGTCAACACCGGCGCAGTAGCCGCGCGGGGCTGCCAGCAGGACCTTTTTGGGACCGGCGACAGGGGCCGCCGCCAGAACGTCTTCCGGTGAACGCCGCCGGCGCGGAACGGATGGCATCGGAACGGAAACAGCGGTGGAGGTCATGCCCCCATGCTACCGGTGTTCACTCTTGCCCCCGTTTGCGGCCCCCGGCTACGCGGACAGCCACACCTGCGGCCAGCAGGGCTGCTCCCGCCACTGCGGCGGCGACGATCCACTGGCCGAAACTGGCAGAGCTCGCCGCGACAAACTCGTTTTTGAAGAGCTCCGCCACATCGTTCCCGCTCGAGGTCCCGGCGACGGCGGCGCTGGCGGCATCGCTGGCCAGCTTCCATGCCCCGGCGAGCACCAGGGCTCCGACGCCCATGCCGACCAGGACGGTCCACCGGCGTCGGGCCGCAACGAACGCCAGCACGAAGGCGATGCCGGCGCCGACGGCAACGGCATAGCCCATCGGGGCGAAGACGGTGACGCGTTCGATCAGCTGGCGCTGGTTGGACTGCCCGATATGGATCAGCACTTGGGCGGGGGCCTCCAGCGGAAGCGTGGTCGCTTCGGTTACCTGCTTGGCCACCAGCCCGACAAGCGGTGCGACATCCAGGGTGAGCGACGAGGTGCCGTCAACCTCCGGCGGCAACGTGCTGGGGTCGGCGAACGTGAGGCGGTGGCTCTTGCGCAGGGTTTCCGCCCAGGCCTCGGAGTAGCCGGGCAGTCCCGTGAGAGATTGTGCCGCGTTGTCCAGGACCGGCCGGGCAAGCTCGGTGAGCGCCTCAGGGATGCCGGCGCTGGAGGCCAGGCCATCGACGGCGGCCGTGGCCAGCCGCTGCTGGAACGCCGGGTTCTTGCCCAGCGGTGCGGTTAGGGCGACAAAGCCCTCTTCCTGGACGATGTTGCGGTCCACCCACATGGCTGGAACGGCGACGGCTGCCATCAGTAGCCCGACAAGGACGGCGGCGGCAGAGACAAAAGTGCGCAAGGGATTCCTAGGAGGTCGATGGCATCCCTCCCATCCTAGGGCGGGGCAGGGCGCGGCCATAAAGTCGGGCCCCGGTGGTAGAGCTATGGATAGAGTTGAAAGAGACAACTTCCGGCTGCCGGCCGGCCCTCCCGCGGGGGAGCGGGCCGCCGGCAGTCCCCCTCGGGCAAAGGACACGCACGCATATGCACAAGGCACTCCACAGGGCACCCTCGGCCATGGAGCCCACGCGTGTCTGAGGACGTGGCGGCGGCCACCACGCTACCGGCCACGGCGGCTGAAACCAGCCCGGACAACCCCTGGCCGCTGCAGTTGCTGTCCCAGAAGCTCAAGATGCACATCGACCGTGCGCCCTCGGCATGGGTTGAGGGGCAGGTGATCGAGCTCAACCGTCGCGGCAGCAACGCGTACCTGACGCTCCGGGACATCGACGCCGAAATCTCGCTGCCGGCGTCGGTCTGGACCACCGTGCTGGACCGCCAGGCCGCTCCGCTGGAACGCGGTTCCCGGGTTGTGGCCCTGATCAAGGCCGAATTTTGGCTCAAGACGGGCCGGCTGAACATGTCCGTGAAGGACATCCGGCCTGTGGGTCTCGGCGACCTCCTCGCCAGGATCGAGCGGCTGCGCCAGGCCCTCGCCGCTGAAGGGCTCTTTGCCGATGCCCGGAAAAAGCGACTCCCCCTGCTCCCGCACCGGATCGGCCTGATCACCGGCCGGGACTCTGACGCCAAGAAGGATGTGCTCCGCAATGCTGCCCTGCGGTGGCCGGCCGTCGAATTCGAGATCCGCGAAGTAGCGGTCCAAGGCAACACAGCCGTAGCCCAGATGATCGCGGCATTGCGGGAGCTCGACGCCCACCCCGTGGTTGACGTCATCGTCATCGCCCGCGGCGGGGGCGCCCTCGAGGACCTGTTGCCGTTCAGCAGCGAGGAGCTCATCCGGGCCGTCTCGGACGCGTCCACGCCCGTTGTGAGTGCGATCGGGCACGAAGCGGACCGGCCCATCCTCGACGACGTCGCAGACCTCAGGGCCTCAACGCCCACCGACGCTGCGAAGAGGATCGTTCCGGATGTCGCAGAGGAGCTTGTCCGGGTCCGGCAGGCCCGGGATCAGCTCCGTCGTGGAGTCACCCGGCTCGTTGAACGCGAGGGCGACCGGTTAGCGTCCCTGCGCTCCCGCCCCGTGCTGCTCTCCCCCGACGTCATGATCACCCAGCGCCACGACGACGTCGGACGGCTCAAGGTCCGCTCGCTCTCGTCCATCAGCGCCGCCGTCGTGCGGGCAGCGGACCAGCTGGTCCACCTCAAGGCGCAGGTGCGCGCGCTCTCGCCGCAAAAGACGCTGGATCGCGGCTACGCGGTGGTCCAGCTCGCCGGCTCCGGAACGGCCTCCGCGACCCACCGGGACGTTGTGCGGAACCCCTCGCAGGCGCCCGCCGGCACGGACCTTACGGTGCGGGTGGCCGGCGGCCGGTTCACCGCCCAATCAACCGGCGGCCAGGAGCCGGCCGAGGACTAACCCAGCTGACCAAAACCGGGCACGCAGCGCTTGATCCGGCGTCACTCCGGGAACCAGCCGACAGCCCGGCAGGCCCACTGCACCACTGCACCACTGCACAGGACCATCGACCAGACACTGCGGAAGCAGAAACCGCGACAACCAAGGAGCATCCACATGGCAGAAGAAACCAGTCCGAACGCCGACATCGAGGCCCTCAGCTACGAGGACGCCCGCGAGCAGCTTGTCGCAGTGGTGGGCAAGCTGGAGACCGGCGGCGCCAGCCTGGAGGAATCGCTCGCGCTGTGGGAACGCGGTGAGGCACTGGCCAAGCGCTGCGAACAGTGGCTCGAAGGCGCCCGCAAGCGTCTCGCGGCAGCCCGGGACCACGCCGCGGACAAGGGCTAGGCGCCCGCCCTTCAAGGCCCGCGGTTCAGGACCGCTTTACCAGTTCGCGCTCCATGTCCAGGTCCAGGTCCGGAACCGGCCATTGGAGGTTCATGCCGTCGAGGGCCTCCAGTAGGAGTTGCTGCACGGCGATGCGGGCGTACCACTTCTTGTTGGCCGGCACCACATGCCACGGGACCAGATCGGTATTGGTCTTGTCGATAGCCTTCTGGTAAGCATCCATGTAGTCAGCCCAGAAGGCCCGTTCCTTCAGGTCCCCACTGCTGTACTTCCACTGTTTGGCGGGGTCATCCAGCCGGGCCAGGAGGCGGTCCTTCTGCTCGTCGCTGCTGATGTGCAGCATGACCTTGACGATCTTCGTCCCCGCCCCTGCCTGCCTTGCCTCAAATTCGTTGATGGCGCCGTAGCGGCGCTCCAGCTCCTCGGGGCTGGCCCAGCGGTGGACGCGGTGAATCAGGACGTCCTCGTAGTGGGAACGGTCGAAGACGCCCACCATCCCGGCCGCCGGCACTTCCTTCTCAATCCGCCACAAGAAGTCGTATGACTTCTCCTCCGGAGTGGGTGCTTTGAAGGACTTCAGCTGGACACCGTGGGGGTTCATGGTGCCCATGACGTGGGTGACGATTCCGCCCTTGCCGGCAGTGTCCATGGCCTGCAGGATCAGCAGCAGCCGTTTGGTTCCGCCGAACAGGGACTCGGCAAAGAGCTGTTCCTGGAGCTGGGCGAGTTTGCCGTCCAGTTCCTCCAGCAGCTGCTCTCCGTCGGCCTTGTCGCCGTCGTAGCCGGGCGTCGAGCCGGGGTCCAGCGACTCCAGGCTAAAACCCTTCCCGACCTTCAGGAGTTTCGAGGGGTGGTCATCGAATGTCGCGGAGCCTGCCATCAATACCTCTTTCCGGTTGGCGCAGCCGCGGTAGTCGGGGCAGGAGCCCCGTTGCGCTGCTGACCGAAGCCTAGTTCCCCTTGTACCGGCTCAGGAAGTCCGCCATGCGGTTGATCGCTTCTTCGAGGTCCTTGACGTTAGGCAGCGTCACCATCCGGAAGTGGTCCGGCCGGACCCAGTTGAACGCCCTGCCGTGGGACAGGAGGATCTTCTGCTCGCGGAGCAGGTCCAGGACAAATTTCTCGTCGTCGCGGATGTGATAAACCTCAGGGTCCAGCTTCGGGAACAGATACATGGCCCCGCGGGCCTGCTGCGTGCTGACGCCGGGGATGGCGTTGAGCATGTCGTAGGCCTTGTTCCGCTGCTCCAGGAGGCGTCCGCCGGGCAGGATCAGGTCGTTGATGCTCTGGTAGCCGCCAAGCGCGGTCTGGATGGCGTGCTGGGCCGGAACATTGGCGCAGAGGCGCATGTTGGCGAGCAGGTTGATGCCCTCGAGGTAGTCCGCGGCGTCCTTTTTCGGCCCGGAGATGGCCATCCAGCCGGCCCGGAACCCGCAGACCCGGTACGCCTTGGAGAGACCGCTGAAGGTCAGGCACAGGACATCGTCGCCGGTGAGCGAGGCGAGGTTTACGTGCACCGCGTCTTCGTAGAGGATCTTCTCGTAGATCTCGTCGGCGAAGAGCACCAGGCCGTGTTTCTCGGCGAGGGCGACGATCTTTTTCAGCGTCGCTTTCGGATACACCGCACCCGTGGGGTTGTTCGGGTTAATGATCACGATGCCCTTGGTGCGAGGGGTGATCTTCGCTTCCATGTCCTCAAGATCCGGCTGCCAGCCGGTTTCCTCGTCGCAGAGGTAGTGCACGGGCTTCCCGCCGGCCAGGGCAACCGAGGCAGTCCACAGCGGGTAGTCCGGGGTGGGGATGAGGACCTCGTCGCCGTCGTCGAGCAGGGCCATGAGCGACATCGTGATCAGTTCGCTGACGCCGTTGCCGAGATAGATGTCATCGACGTGGATGTTCTGGATCCCGCGGGTCTGGTAGTACTGCGAGACGGCGGTGCGGGCGGAGAAAATGCCGCGCGAGTCGCTGTAGCCCTGGGCATGCGGCAGGTGGCGGATCATGTCCACCAGGATCGCGTCCGGCGCTTCAAACCCAAACGGGGCCGGGTTTCCGATGTTCAGTTTGAGGATCCGGTGACCCTCCGCCTCCATCTGCTGGGCGGCCTGAAGAATCGGTCCACGGATGTCGTAAAGGACATTATGAAGCTTGGTGGACTGCTTGAATTCTGCCATCCATCAAATATGCCATATGGAGGATGTACTTCCGCTGAGACATGACTCACACGCGGACCCGGCAGTAACAACAACGACGCCGGTGCCCGGGCTGCAAGCCCGGACACCGGCGTCACCGGCAGGTCAGTCGTGGCCAGCGGCCCGGCAGGGTCCGCCGCAGCATGTTGCCACGGCGGGCCCCCAGCGCTGGCTACTGCTTAACGATGCCCTTCTCCTTCAGCCACGCGTCCGCGGCGTCCTTCGGATTCTGCTTCTGGCTGCCGCTCACGGCACGGTTGAGGTTGATGAGGTCTTCCGTGGTGAGGACCTTGGACACGGAGTTGAGGGCTTCCTTCGCCTTGTCCGTCATCTTGGCGGTGTTGTACAGCGGCAGCACCTGCTGGGCGATGAAGTTGTTCTTCGGATCCTCCAGCACCACGAGGTCGTTGTCCGGGATGGACGGGGTGGTGGTGTAGATGTCCGCCACCTGGACCTGGTCCGAGAGCAGAGCCTTCAGCGTGACTGCGCCGCCGCCGTCGCTGAACGGTTCAAGCTTCTTCGGGACACAGTTGTAGTTCTTCTTCAGGCCGGGCAGCCCGTAAGCGCGCTCGGCGAAGGTCGCCGGGGCGCCAATCACGAGGTCGCTGCAAACCTTCGCCATGTCTTCGATGGACTTCAGCTGGTGTTTCTCGGCAGTGGCCTTGGTAACCACCATGGCGTCCTTGTCCTCCGCTTTGGAGGCATCCAGCACGGCCAGGCCCTGCGGGAGCTTGGCCGGGAGGGCCTTCGCAATGTCCTCGGCCGAAACCTCGGTGGCGTCCTTGTTTACGTACAGCAGTAGGTTGCCGCTGTAGTCGGGAACAACATCCACCGACCCGTCCTGGACTGCTTTCAGGTAGACCTCGCGCGAGCCGATGTTCGGCTTGGTGCTGGCCGTGACACCCGCGGCGTTCAGGGCGCCGGCGTAGACCTCCGCCAGGATCTGGCTCTCCGGGAAATCGGCGGAGCCGATCACCAGGGCGCCGCCTGAACCGGAGGCGGCACCGCTGCTGGCCGGGGCCGAGCTGAGCGGGTTGGATGATCCTCCGCATGCGGACAGGGCCATGGCCAGGCCGACGCCGGCGGCCACCGCGCCGAATGTGCGCCTGCCGAGGGCTCGTTGGCGGGATTCCTTCATGACGTACCTCCTTGAAGAACAGTCCCCGCGAGTACGGGGTCTGTGAGATCAACCGCAGCCTGCTGGCTGCGGTTTGGCTGGGACGAGGCGCCCCGCGACAGGAACAGCCTCTGGATCAGGGCGAGGACAAGGTCGACCGCGATGGCGAGGGCGGCAATCAACAAGGAGCCGCCCAGCATTTGCGGGAAGTCGGAGAGCACGAGTCCGTCGAACAGGTAGCGGCCCAGGCCGCCCAGGTTGATGTAGGCGACTACGGAGACGGTCGCGATCACCTGGAGCACCCCGGTCCGGAAGCCTCCGTACATCACGGGCAGCGCGTTGGGGAATTCCGCCCGGAAGAGGACCTGCCATTCGGTCATGCCCATGGCGCGGGCGGCGTCCACTACATTGCGGTCAACACTGGAGATCCCGGCGTAGGTGCCGGCCAACAGGGGCGGCACGGTCAGGATCACGAGGGCCCAGATCGGCGGCATCAGACCGATCCCGGCGAGCAGGACGAAGAGGGTCAGCAAGCCGAGGGTGGGCAGGGCGCGCAGCGCGCCGGCGAGTGCCACGATGGCAACCCGCCCGCGGCCGGTGTGTCCGACGTAGAGGCCGATGGGCACGGCGATGGCGGTGGCGATCAGCATCACCAGGCCCGTGTAGAGCAGGTGCTCGGCCAGCCGCGTCGGGATTCCGGCGCTGCCGGACCAGTTCTCCGGGTTGGCGAGCCAGGCGAAGGTGTCCGTGACAACATTGCTCATGCGTTTCCCCCTCCGGTCTTGGGGCGTGAAAGCAGCAAGGCCCCGTCAGCGGCGCCAGTCGTGTCCTGGGCGGCGCCTGGACCGGCGCCAGCGCCCGTGGCCGCCGCGGCCCGGGTCCACGGGGTCAGCAGCCGTTCGAGCAGGACGAGGATGGAGTCCATCAGCAGCGCGAGGATCAGGATGGCGATGATGCCCACCACCACCTCGGTGACGAAATCACGTTGCAGGCCGGAAGTGAAGAGCATTCCGAGGTTGCCGATGCCCAGCAGTGCCGCGACGCTGACCAGTGAGATGTTACTGACCGAGACCACGCGAAGCCCTGCGAACATTACCGGCAAAGACAGCGGCAGATCGATCTGCATGAAACCGGCGAAGGGTTTGAAACCCATCGCGACGGCCGCCTGCCGGAGGTCCTCGTCCACCGAGTCGAAGGCATCCAGCGCGGCGCGCACCAGCAGGGCAACGGCGTAGATGGTCAGGGCCACGACCACGTTGACAGGATCCAGGATCCGCGTTCCGAGGATGGTCGGCAGGATGATGAAGAGCGCCAGGGACGGGATCGTGTAGAGCAGCGAGGACCCCGTGAGCACCGTGGACCGGAGGCCCCGGTTCTGCCGGGCGAGCTGGGCCAGCGGGATGGCAATGAGGACCCCGAACATCATCGGCAGGATGGCCAGGACGAGGTGCTGGCCGGCGAGGCTGAAGACCTCCGCCCTGTTGGCCAGGAACCACTCCATCAGAGCCCTCCGTGCCGGATGCTGCGGTCTGACTCGATCACAGCGAGCACTTCCGTGGCCGCGATAACCCCGGCCACGCGGCCGTCGTCGTCCACGGCGACGCCGAGGCCCGACGGCGAGGACAGGGCCGCGTCCAGGGCTCGGCGGAGCGTGTCCCCCTTGCGGAACAAGGAGCCGCCGGGAACCATCGCCGGACCGGTTCCGGTGGCACTGCCGGGCCCGGCCCAGCCAAGGGGACGGAGCGCGTCGTCAACCACCAGCTGCCAGCCGTCGGAGCTGCCCTCCTCCCGGAGCTGTTCGGCCGTGATAGTGCTGACCGGGTGGATGGTGACGCCGTCGGAGGGGCTGAAGGCAAGGTGCCGGAACCCGCGGTCGCGGCCCACGAATGCGGCCACGAATTCGTTTGCCGGAGCCCGCAGGATCTCCTGCGGGGCGGCGTATTGCGCCAGCTTGCCGCCGACAGCGAATACGGCCACCTTGTCGCCCAGGACGGTGGCCTCGTCGATGTCGTGGGTGACGAAGACGATCGTCTTGGCCAGGTCATGCTGGAGCCGGAGCAGCTCCTTCTGCAGTTCATCGCGGACCACCGGGTCCACGGCACTGAAGGGCTCGTCCATCAGCAGCACCGGAGGATCGGCCGCGAGCGCCCGGGCCACGCCCACGCGCTGCTGCTGGCCGCCGGAGAGCTGGGACGGGTACCGCTTGCCGAGGGAGGAGGCCAGCCCGACGACGTCGAGCAGTTCCTGGGCGCGCTTGCGGGCCTCGGCTTTGGACACGCCGTTAAGCCGTGGAACGGTGGCGATGTTGTCCAGCACGGAGCGGTGCGGCATCAGCCCGGAAGATTGCATGACGTAGCCCATGGACCGGCGCAGCTGCGCGGCCGGCACTGAAGTGACATCAGCCCCGTCGACGGTGATGACGCCCGAAGTGGGCTCCACCATGCGGTTGATCATCCGCAGGGAGGTGGTCTTCCCACAACCGGAAGGTCCCACGAACACCGTGATGGCGCCCTTGTCGATAGACATGGTCAGCCCGTCAACGGCGGGCTGGCCACCCTGGTACTGCTTCGTGACGTTCTGGAACTCGATCATGGCTTCGGCCATTTCCGGGCTTACCTAACTGTTGGCGGCAACATCGACAGGGACCAGCCAACTTCGTCAGTGTGCTGGCCATAAAGCAGTTAGCACTTAGACTAACCAGCGCCCCGGACAATGTCAGCGGCGCCGCGGCTCCCGTAAGGCTTCGGAAGCACAACGATTTCGGATGGGTGGCGCACCGGAAATGCTTCCGCTGCGCCACCAGGACCGTTTGTGTCACCGCGGAGTGTGCCTCAGCGGGGCCGCCGCCGGCCGCCCTTGCCGCCCTGACTGCCCTTGCCGCCGCGGTCGCGCGCATTTTCCTGGCTGTCCCGCTCGGCCGACCGCTGGCTCTTGCCCGCCACCGCAATCTTTTGGTGCCATTCGCGCTGGTAGGCCCGCCGGGCGGCCGCGTCGTGGCGGCGGGCCAGGGCGGCGAGTTCGCGCTGCAGCTTCAGGTAGCTGGCCCAGCGGCGTTCGGCTAGGACGCCGTCGGCGAGCGCAGCCTGGATGGCGCAGCCGGGCTCCCGGCCGTGCGCGCAATCCGAGAAGCGGCATTGCTCGAAGAGCTCTTCGAGGTCGCCGAACATCTCCTCCATTCCGTCCTCGGCGTCGAAAATCCCGAAGCCGCGCACCCCGGGTGTGTCCATCAGGACGGCGCCGCCGGGCAGGGGAACGAGCGCGCGGGACGTGGTGGTGTGCCTGCCCTTGCCGTCGCCGGCGCGGACTGCCCCGATCTCTTGGGTCGCGGCGCCGGCGAGGGCATTGATGAGCGTGGATTTGCCGGCGCCGGAGGGCCCCAGCAGCACCAGCGTGCCGCCGGGCGGCAGATGGCCCAGCAGTTCGTCGAGGCCGTCGCCGTTCTCAGCAGAGGTGGTGACGACGTCGACGCCCGCCGACTGGCGCACGACCGTCCCCACGACGTCGTCCGCGAGGTCAGCGATGTCCGCCTTCGTGATGATCACGAGCGGCGTGGCACCAGAGTCCCAGGCCGCGACCAGCGTCCGTTCGAGCCGGTTGTGCGTCAACGGACGGTCCACCGGAACGACGATCCCCACTACGTCCATGTTGGCGCCAAGGACCTGCGCCTCGGAGGAAGCCTCGAAGGCACGCTTGCGGCTCAGCTCCGAGTGGCGCGGCACTACGCCCACGATGGCGGGCTCCCCCGCCGCGTTCGAGCCCAGCCAGACCCAGTCCCCGGTGGCGGGAAGCTCCCCGCCGCGCGGATAGGGCAGGTGTGTGGTTCCGCCGCCGTCGGCCACCAGGACGAGGTTGCGGTCCACCCGGATGACGCGGCCCGGGTAGCGGCCTCCCGGTACGGGATTGGCGGCGAACCGCTCGGCGACGCCGGCCGTGTAACCGTAGTGGACTGGCCCCTCGGGGCCGCCGTCTGCGGACAGGGATGAATTGGGAACAGATGAATCGGTGAAGAGGGCGCGGCGGGCGCCCGGCGATGCAGCATGTGTAGTCAACGAAAACCCTTTGATGGGGCCCCGTGAAGCGGCGCAGGTGCGCTGCGGCAAGAGATGCCGCGTGCGTGGAGACTAGCGCTGGATGGCTAGGCTGCGCCGTGGGACGGGGCAGGAGTAATGACATGGTTTGTATCGGTGCGCTGCGCGCTCAGAAATATCGCATTCATTGCTTCCACCCCCCCGTCGTTGGCCGGCTTGCTGCGGCCGGCCCTGTCTGATCCCGCCTGGTCCCGCCGACGGACTGCAGTGCTTCTATTGGGCTACTGCGTTTGTTGGGCTACAGCGTTTAGTACGCTGCTGCGCTTCTTCCCGGCGGTTTCTACAGAATAGCCATGGCGCCCGCGCCTGGCTAGCGGTTTAGCCGGAAAGTTTTCCGTTCAGCGGCCTCTCGCGGTACAGGCGCAGCCCGGCTTCCACCAGCGAGACGCGGTTCAGCTCGGCCACCGCCTCCAGCGGAATCCAGGCCGCGTGGGTGGTGCTGCCGTTCACCTCGTGGCGCAGTTCCCCGCCCGTGATCGTCGCTTCGTAGACCAGCCGGAGCGACTGGAAGTCCCGCTCGCCGCCGTCGAGCCGGACTTCGGATGGCCAGTGCCCGACGTCGATCCCCAGCAAGGCGCCAACCTCGGCGTCGTAGCCGGTTTCCTCGTGGATCTCGCGGCGACAGCCGTCAACCGGGTGTTCGGCCAGGTCGAGCCCGCCGCCCGGCAGCGTCCAGCCCTCGCGGCCGTCCTGCTTCCAGTACGCCAGGAGGATCTCGGCGTCACGGATGATGACGGCGTAGGCGGCGGGCCGGGTGTCGAATTGCATGCTCATCCCTCCAGCGTAGTAGCCGGCGGAATCCCTCCGGCTACTCCTGGTCCGCCACCAGCTGGAGCACGCCGAAGATGGGCTCCTGCTCCAGGACCCGGACATCGGTGATCCCCGCGGCGGCCAGTGCCGCGCGGAACGATTCCTGCAGCCGCGGCACGTTCATGCCGAGCCCGCTGCCCAGGATGACCGGACCCTCGATGTCGAGCTGCCTGACGGTCTGCGCGGCCAGGTCGGCGAGGTCGCGCCCGGCCTGGTCCACGAGGGCCTGGCTCGTCGCATGGCCGGCGTCTGCGGCCTCCACCACGAGGCGGGCTTGCTGGGCCCAGAAACGGCGTCCGGTCGCGGGCGAGTGGAAAAGCGCGATTAGCTTGTTCGGGTGGTCCACGCCGCAGGATGCCAGCAGGGCGGTGGTGAGTTCGTCCGGTTCCAGCCCCTGGTTCATCCGCCGCAGGCTGTGGCGGACGGCCTCCCGGCCCAGCCAATAGCCGCTGCCCTCGTCGCCGAGCAGGTAGCCCCAGCCCCCGGCCCGGGCTTCCTCGCCACGGCCGTTCCTGCCCCACGCGGCCGAGCCAGTGCCGGCGATGACTGCGACGCCGGTGCTGGCGCCGCCAGCGGCGAGCAGCAGCCGGGAGTCGTGGACCACCGTGATCCGGGCGCCGGGCACGTGGGGGGCAATCAGGGCCGCGAGCGCCGCGGCGTCGTCGTCGGTGTCGATGCCACCGGCTCCGGCGTAAACCTGGGCGACGTCTCCCCCACCGATACGGGCGAAGAGTTCCGCCAGGTTGCGGGCGGCCTCCTCAGGGCTGACGTTCTGGACATTGGAGCTGCCCACCGATTCGTCGGCCACCGGGGCGCCGTCCTCGAATCGGACGCCCCGGGTCTTGGTGCCGCCGATGTCCAGGCCGATCACAGCACCCGTCGTCGCCGGGGCGGATGGCGTGGTGGAAGATGGAACGGAGTCCGCCCCCGGCGGGAAGTCAGTGTTAGTCACTGGAACAGGTTACTGAATGGCTGCAAGGAGCCCGCAATGTCCCACGATCTTTTCGGCACACCCGTCATCGCGGCACCCATGGCCGGAGGAACCTCGACGCCGGCCTTTGTCGAGGCCGTACACCGCGCCGGCGGCCTCGGCTTCCTGGCGGCCGGCTACAAGAGCGTGGCGGCCATGCAGGCGGAAATCCGCACCGTCCGGGAGTCCGGCGCCCGCTTCGGGATGAATGTGTTCGTCCCGGATCCGGCCCAGCTGCGGCCGTCCGCGGCGCTGTTGGCCGAGCTCGAGGACTACCGGCTGCAGCTGCTGGCCGATGCCCGGCGGTACGGTGTGGAGCTCCCGCCGTTGCGGGTCGATGACGACGACGAGTGGCAGGGAAAGATCGATGCCCTGTTGGCGGAGCCCGTGGAGCTGGTCAGTTTCGCCTTCGGGCTGCCCGGCGCCGACGTCGCCCGCGCTCTGCAGCGGGTGGGCTCGGCGGTGCTTGCCACTGTTACCAGCACGGCCGAGGCCGTACGGGCGGCAGAGCAGGGCGTGGACGCCCTGGTGGTGCAGCACACGAGCGCCGGAGCACACAGTGCGGCGTTCCTTCCGGCGTCGGGGGCACAGCCGGGCGGGACGACGGCGGAGCTGCTCGCGGAGGTGCGGTCCGCCGTCGACCTGCCGCTGGTGGCCGCGGGCGGCATCATGGACGCGGCCGGGCTCGACGCGGTGCTGCGCGCCGGGGCTGCAGCAGCCCAGCTCGGCACCGCCTTCCTCCGCACGGACGAAAGCGGTGCCAGGCAGCTGCACAAGGATGCCCTGGCGGATCCGCATTTCACCCAGACCCGGCTGACACGCGCCTTCACCGGCCGGCAGGCCCGGGCCCTGGAGAACGAATTCGTCCGCGACCACCCCGAGGCGCCGGAGGCCTACCCGGCGATCCACCACCTGACGGCTCCCCTCCGCGCCGCGGCCGCCGCAGCCGGCGACCCGGAGCGCCTGAACCTGTGGGCAGGCTCGGCTTGGCGGCAGGCGCAGGCCGGACCCGTCGCCGCCGTCGTGCACGGGCTGCTCGCCGGCCGTTGACCGGCGCTGCCTGCCGCGGCGCAGCCCGCTGCACAGGCCGCTGAGGGCTGCCCGCTGCAGGATCCCGAGTTCGCCGGAAACGTGCGAAACCGCCGTTTCCTTTCGGCGACGTCGCACGCTTCCGGCGACTTCGACGACCTTGGCGCACCCTTCCGGCGACTTGGCGGCCCGGCTCAGCCTCCCGAGCGTTCGCGCACGAAGCCTGCCAGGAGTGCCGGCCCGTCGCGCAGCACGAGTTCGCGAAACAAGCGCACGGGATCGGACTCGGCATCGGCACCGCCGCGGCGTTCCCGCCACGCGAGGCCGATCTCGCGGAAAGCCAAGGCCGAATCCAGGGGAATCTCCACCCACCCGGGCCCGCCGTCGTCGGCTCCCGGGCCCGCCGGATGGTGGTGCCGGCCCGGTGCGGAGCCGCCGGGCGGCAGGATGCTGACGCCGAGCCCGGCCGAGACGAGCCCGCGGACGGTGTGCGAGTCTTGGCTCTCGAAGGCAATTCGCGGGCGGAACCCCGCCTCCCGGAACAACGCATCGGTCAGCGAGCGCATGCCGTAGCCGGACCCCATCGCCACGAACGGCTCCTGCCGGATTTCGGCGACGCGGACCCGACGGCGGCCGGCCAGGGGATGCCGGTGGTGCACCACCAGGCGCAGCGGTTCCCGGTACAGCGCGGCCGAACCGATTCTCTTGCCTGGCGTGGCGACGGGGGCCGTGAGCGCCAGGTCCGCGGAGCCCGCGGCCAGTTCCGCGAGGCAGCCGTCCCGTGCGCCCTGGCTGAGGTCAAAGGCAGTCTGCGGGTGCCGGCTCCGGAACGCACTGATGAGCAGCGGCAGCATCGCCTCGCCGAAGGTGTGCTGGAACGAGACCGCGATCCGGCCGCGGACCACTTCCGATTCGTGCCGGACGAGATCCAGCCCCGTCTGGAATCCGTCCAGGGCGACCTCGATGTGGGGCAGGAGCGCCTTCGCCGCCGGCGTCAGCCGCACGCCGCGGCCGTCCCGGATCAACAGCTCCGTCCCCACAATGGCGCTGGCCCGCGCAATTGCGCGGCTCACCGTCGACTGCGGCAGGCCCAGAAGCTCGGCCGTCTCAGTAATGTGCTCCGTCCGCCCCAGTTCTGCCAGCAGCGGCAGGAGAGGCAGCAGCTGAACCAGCTGCCTGTGTTCGACGTCCATGTTCCACTCTCCGTGCACTGTTGCATTTTTGCTATCTATTCTATGGAAATCATGCATTGTAAGCATCTCTCGGTCAGGCTTTAGCCTGAGTGCATGCCACGCTTTTCGGCGCCCTTCGGCGCAGGTCCCCGTCCCGTCCCCAATCCTGCAGCTGATCCTGCAGCTAACGCTGCAGCGTGGGCGGGCCATCCGAAGGGTTCCGCAGCCTACCGGCGGATCCTCGCCGGGCTTGCCTTTGCCGGCGTCGCGACCTTCGCCCAGCTCTACTCCACCCAGGCGGTGCTCCCCCTCCTGGCGGCGGACCTCCGCATCTCCGCCGCCGAGGCCGCGCTGACCATCTCCCTGGCAACGGTGGGGCTGGCCCTGACGGTGCTGCCGTGGTCCTTCCTGGCCGACCGGATCGGCCGCGTCCGGGCAATGATGTGGGGCATCTCCGCTGCCACCATCCTGGGCCTGCTGGTCCCCCTGGCCCCCAGCTTCCCCGTGCTGCTGGGTCTGCGGATGCTGGAGGGAATGGCGCTAGGCGGCATCCCCGCCATCGCGATCGCATACCTCAACGAAGAGGTCAACAAGGCCCATGCCGCCCTCGCCGCCGGTAGCTATGTCGCCGGGACCACCCTGGGCGGCCTTGCCGGGCGGCTGGTCGCCGGACCGGCCGGCGAACTGTGGGGATGGCGGGCCGCTGCCCTGGCCGTCTCCGTCCTGGCCACCGGGGCAGCTGTCCTGTTCCTCGTTCTCGTGCCGCGGGCCCAGGGGTTCACCGTTGCGGCCGCGGGCGGCCTCCGCGGCGCCATGGGTACGCTGGCCGGCCATGCCCGCAATCCCCGGCTGCTGGCCCTGTACGTCCAGGCGTTCCTGCTCATGGGCGGATTCGTGGCCGTCTACAACTATCTCGGATTCCGGCTGTCCGGGGAACCGTTCAGCCTGCCGGCCACCGCGATCAGCCTGATCTTCCTGGCCTACCTCTCCGGAACTGTCTCGGCGCGCTGGGCAGCGGGGCTGACGTCCCGGTTCGGCCGGCGCACGGTCCTGATCGCCGGCACGGCGCTGATGGCGGGCGGCTTGGCCCTGACACTCACGGAACTGCTGGTCCCGATCCTGGTGGGATTGCTGCTGTTCACGGGCGGCTTCTTCGCCGCACACAGCATCGGTTCGGGCTGGACCGGGCTGATCGCCACGACGGGCCGGGCGCAGGCCGCCTCGCTGTACAACCTCGCCTACTACCTCGGCTCCAGCGTGCTTGGCTGGGCCGGCGGCCTGATCTTCCAGCGGCTTGGCTGGACGGCCCTTGCCCTGACAGTCACGGGACTGGCCGGCGCGACGGCGGCAATCACCGCCGTCGCGCATCCCGCGTCGGTTCACGCAGCCGCCGGCAGGGCCGGCGGCGGCGGGAGCAAGGCCGCCGGCGGCGGGGCCACGGTGTCCGGATAGGCGCCGATCCCCGCTAGGCCTCGGGTCCGGCCGGGTGTCGAGGTCCGCGGGCTACCGCGTGGCGCCGATCCCCGCTAGGCCTCGGGCCCGGCCAGGTGTCGAGGTCCGCGGGGCTAACGCGTGGCCTCGATCGCCTGCACGAGGTCGGCGACGATGTCGGCCGGGTCCTCCAGTCCCACCGAGATCCGCAACAGGCTCGCGTGCGGCTTGGCCGCGGCCTCGACCGGCCGGTGGGTCAGGCCTGCGGGGTGCTGGATGAGGGTGTCGATCCCACCGAGGGAGACGGCGTGCGTGATCATGCCGACGGCGGCCGGGATCCGTTCGGCGTGCTCGGCGCTGGCGAGCTCGAAGGCCATGAGCGATCCAGGGCCGGACATCTGGGTCCCGACGAGGCCTCGCGGGTCGCATTCAGCGAGTCCCGGGTAGTAGACCCGCTTCACAAGCCCGTGCCCGGCCAGGGCAACCGCGACCTTTTCGGCGCTGGCCTGCTGGGCGCGGACCCGCACAGGGAGCGTCGCCAGCCCGCGGTGCAGCAGGTAGGCCGGCCACGGGGTCAGGATTCCGCCCGTCACTGCCCGAATCTGGCGCAGGCGCACCGCCCACTCAGAGCCTGCGGCCACCACACCGCCCATAGCGTCACCGTGGCCGCCCAGGAACTTTGTAGCGCTGTGCAACACCATGGCGGCACCGTGCTTGAAGGGCTGCTGCAGCACCGGACTGGCGAAAGTGTTATCCACCAGAAGCGGCACGCCGTCGGCAGCGGCAGCCACCTGTGCGATGTCCACCAGCTCAAGGGTCGGGTTGGCCGGCGTCTCCAGGATCACCAGGCCGGTGTCCGGCCGCAGCGCGCCGCGGACGCCCTCCGGCGTCGTGAAGGTGACCTCGTTGCCGAGGACGCCGGAGGCGAGCAGGTAGTCGCTACCGCCGTAAAGGGGCCGCACGGCGACAACATGCTTCTTGCCCGCCGCCACAACGGCGAGGAGCACTGCGCTCAGCGCCGCCATGCCGGTGGCAAAGGCGACAGACTCGGGCGCGCCTTCCAGAACCGCGACGCCCTCTTCGAACCGCGCCACCGTGGGGTTCCACAGCCGCTGGTACACAGTGCTTTGCCCCTCCACGTGTGCCCCGCCGGTGGCCATGTGCTCGTAGGCCAGGCCGCCGTCGTGCACGGACGGCAGCGGTGCCGTGGTGGACAGATCGATGGGCACCGCATGCACGCCCAGTTCCGTGAGCCCGTTCCGGCCCGCGTGGACCGCCAATGAATCTTGAGAGAGCACCCTAACTCCTTACGAATATTCGCCATTGAATTCCGCAAGTATCTGGCAATAATTCGAGCATTTGTAGGGGTTCTGAATGGAACTGTCGGATAGTGCCGTTTATGATGAATAGACAACACTATGAGGAGGATCCGTGAGCAGCAGTGCGAAGAATGTTCGGCCGGGGGCCGGCGAACCGCTGGACGCGATCGACGAGCGCCTGCTCGCTGCCCTCGTCGCGGATGCCCGCATCTCCAACAAGCAGCTGGCAGAGCTCGTGGGGATCGCGCCGTCGACCGCGCTGATGCGCACCCGCGCCCTGTCCGAGCGCGGCATCATCGAGGGCTTCGAGGCCAACCTGAGCCTGTCCGCGATCGGACGCTCGGTCCAGGCCCTCATTGCGGTCCGGCTCCGGGCCCACGACCGCGAGCAGATCGACCGTTTCACGGCCCGGGTGCCCAAGCTCCCGGCGGTGCTCTCAACCTTCCACACGTCCGGTTCAGTGGACTATCTGCTGCACATCGCCGTCGCCACCACCGAGGACCTCCGGGACTGGGTACTGGACAACCTGGCCACCGACCCCGTGGTGGGCCACACCGAAACCACGCTGGTCTTCGACCACATCCAGGGCAACCACGGCCCGCTGCCGTAACAGCGGCCGCCGGAGCGCCAGACCCCCGAGCGCTTTTATTGCCGCCGGCGCTTTTATTGCCCACGGCGCACTTATTTCCCACGGCGCACTGGCGGCGACGGCTGGCTAGACCTGCTGGCGCAGGGCGTCCCGCAGGGTCACGGCCGCCAGCGTCAGCGCGGCCGCGGCACACACCGTGACGAAACCGGCGACGGCGGCCTGCAGCCCGACCATCCCGGCCGCGAGCCCCAGCCCGATAACCGGGATGGCGCTGCCAAGGTACGTGATGACATAGACCGTGCTGATGATCTGGGCATGTCGGGCGGGCTCCACCTTGCCTGCAACGTCGTTGAAGACCGTCCGGAAGGCTACGCCCTGCCCCACGCCGGCAGTGATGCTGGCCAAGATCAGCAGCCACGGGCTGCTCCAGGCGGCGGCCGCGGCGATCAGCAGCACGGAAACGCCGAGGACGGCCAGTCCGGCGGACACGGCAAACCGGCCCCGGATGGCCAGCAGCTGGCTCAGGGCCGAGGAGCCCAGCGTCAGCCCGGCCAGCAGGCCGATCAGCGGCCGCGAATCGGCGTGGACAATCTGGGCGAAATAGCCGGGCGCGAGCGAGAGGCAGAAGCCGAAGACCGTGAAGCTCAGGAAGCCCACGGAAGAGGCCAGCCAGAAGGCGCCGCGCGCGTCGCTCGAGACCGACGGCCGCCGCGGTGCCAGGACACGCAGCGGCTGGGGACCGGCATGCAGGCTGATGGCGGGCCGCGCCTTGAGCAGGTAGAGGGGCACCAGGACGGCAGCGAGGACGAAGGAGTGCAGGTAGTACGGCGTCGACGTCGGGCCCGGCAAAAGTGACATCAGTCCGCCGATCGCCGGGCCGGCCGCGACGCCACCGGCCGAGGCCAGGAGCGTGAACCGGGAGGCCCACTCCGGCCGGCTGGGCAGGAGTTCGCGCAGGGCGGCCGAGCTGGCGCCGGTGGCGAGCGCTACGGCCACGCCCTGCAGCGCGCGCCCGACGCAGAGCGCCACGAGGCTGTCTGCAGTGGCGAAGACAAAGCCACCGGCCAGGCCCACCAGGACCGCGAGCACGAGGGCGGCACGGCGTCCGATGTGGTCGGACCAATGACCGGCCAGGACCAGGGTGGCCACGAGCGCCAGGACATAGGCCGAGAACGCCACCGTAACGTCGAGCGCCGTAATCCCCAGTTTTGCCTGCAGCAACGGGTACAGCGGAGTCGCCAGGTTCGCGCCGACGAGCAGCGTAAAGATCACGACGCCTGCCATCACGAGCCGTGCGGTGGTGGAAGCGTCCCAGCCCCAGCGGTCAGCTGTGGCCGGGCGCATGCGGAGTTCGCTGAAGACAGTCATGGCCGTGCCCTTGCAAAGTGCAGGGCCGGGCTTTCCCTGTTGTGGGGGAACCGCCCGGCCCGGTCGAAAGATTGGTACCTACAGAGTGCAATACCAATGATCTTCATGGCTAAATTCTGTGCCAAAATTGAGCAAAACAGTCATTCCCGGACTGTTGAAGTGAACCGGAGTGATGATTTGAACAGTCTGGACCCTACCGACCTCAAGATCCTGCTGGAGCTGATCCGGGATCCGCGGATCCAGATCGGCGACCTCAGTGATGCCCTGGGGATCGCCCGGAACACCGCCCAGTCGCGCGTGCGGCGCATGCTGCGCTCGGGCGTACTGCACGACGGCGGCCGCGAAATCGATCTGGAGGCGGTGGGCTACGACGTCGTCGCCTTCGTCACGATTGAGGTCAACCACCGGGAGCTCGACGGCGTCGTCGGGGCCCTGCGGCTGATCGCCCAGGTCCTGGAAGTCCATGAGATCTCCGGGCGCGGCGACGTCTGGTGCCGGGTGGTGGCGACGGACACGCACAACCTCCAGGCGGCCCTCCGGTCGATCCTTCGGATCAAGGGAGTCATCCGCACCGAGACCGTACTGGCGCTGCACACCCATATCCCCTACCGAACCGAACCCCTGATCAGCCGGCTCGCCCAAGGCAACGCGATGGCTCCCGGCCGGTCCGCGTCGCGGCGGGCCGGTTCCGCCGAACTCCAGGTGAACAAAGGATAATGTCCCGGTGACTATCATCGACAACGCCGTCTACGTTGACGGCATCCGCAGCGCCGAGCCGCGGAACCTCGAGCAGACTTTCGAGACCCTGACCGAGCGCGGGGGCATGGCCTGGATCGGTCTCTACCGGCCCACGCCCGAGGAAATGGCGGCCGTGGCGGCGGAATTCGGCCTGCACGGGCTGGCGGTGGAGGACGCCATCTCTGCCCATCAGCGCCCCAAACTCGAACGCTACGATGACAACCTGTTCGCTGTGCTCCGGCCTGCCCGGTACCTGGACGAGACCGAGACTGTGGAGTTCGGCGAACTCCACATTTTCACGGGCCGGAACTTCGTGGTCACCGTCCGGCACGCCGAGACGAAAGTCGTGGGCCAGGTCCGGCACCGGATGGAGAGCCGGCCCGACCTGCTGCGCCACGGCCCCGAGGCCGTCCTGTACGCACTCATGGACCAGGTGGTGGATGACTACGGTCCTGTGGTGGCCGGGCTGGAAAACGACATCGACGAGATCGAGGACCAGCTCTTCAGCGGCGACCCCCTGGTGTCCCGACGGATCTACGAACTCGCCCGGGAAGTCATCCATTTCCAGCGCGCCATCCACCCGCTCCCGGCAATGATGCAACAGCTCCGGCGCGGCTTCCAGAAGTACCGGGTGGACACGGAACTGCAGCACAGCCTGCGCGACGTCGAGGACCACGTTGAGCGGCTGATTTCCCGCGCCGACTCGTTCCGTGACCTGCTGCAGAACGCGCTCACCCTGGACGGAACCCTGACCGCCAACCGCCAGAACGAGGCCAGCGCGGAACAAAACGAACAGGTCAAGAAGATCTCCTCGTGGGCCGCGATCTTCTTCGCGCCGACCTTTGTGGCCGGACTGTACGGCATGAACTTCGACCACATGCCGGAACTGCACTGGACGCTGGGCTACCCGATGGCGATCGCACTCATGGCCGGCACGGCGGCGCTGATGTACGCCATCTTCAAGAAGAAGGGCTGGCTCTAGCCGGAAGCGCGGCGGTCCCGGACCTGGACCATGAGCCGCCGGAACGCCAGGATAAAGACGACCTCGACCAGCACCATGAGCCCGAGCAGCAGCCACTTCCCGCTTGCAATGAAAACGATGGCCCCGATGAGGACCAGACTGCTTCCAAGCGCCAGCGAGTAGACGGCAAATCCGAGGGCGACCCGGGCGCTGCGGACGCCCGTGCGGAAGCCGAATCCCAGCGGCTCTCCGCCGGGGTAGCCGGCAACCCGGTCCGGGCCAGCGGGCTTGAGCTGGTCGAACTCCTCCCACGGGTCGCGGTCGTGCTCCTGGTTGGTCATGTTCTTATTATCTCGCTGACCGGATTGCCGCGCCTGGGTCAATCGTCCCGCCCCGGTCGTCCCGGCGTTCCGTTAGGCCGCGCGTACGTCGACCTCGCCCGGTTCCGCGCCGTCGCTGCCGAAGACCAGCCGACGGGTGGCGATTTTCTCGGTGAAGAAGCGGTCGTGGCTGACTACGACGACTGCCCCGGGGAAGTGGAGCAGTGCCCGCTCCATCACCTGGGTGCTGGACATGTCCAGGTGGTTGGTGGGCTCGTCCAGGAGCAGCACCGAGGCGCCGGAGAGCAGGCACTGGGCCATGGCGACGCGGGCTTTCTGTCCGCCGGAGAGGTTCCCGATTTTCTGTTTGAGGTCGGCCTCGGAGAACTGGAACATCGCGAGGAACCTGTTGACGGACTTCTTCGTGGCGCTGAAGGCGAGGCTGTCCGGCAGTGCGTTGACCGCGTGCGAAACGGTGTCGGCGTCGTCGAGTTCTTCCAGCATTTTGTTGTACGAAACAAAACCGGGCCCCTTGGCCCAGACCACCTCACCGGAATCGGCCGGCTCCTCCCCGGTCAGCACTTTCAGCAGCGTGGACTTGCCACTGCCGTTGGAGCCCAGGACCACAATCCTGTTGCCACGGCGGATCTCAAGGCTGAGGTCCTCGAACAACACTTTCTCGCCATAGGACTTGCCCAGTCCTTCGACCCGGCAGAGGACATCCTTCACGTGCAGCCCGCCGTAGATCTCCGTGACGATCTGGTCTACGGGGCGGGGCGTGCGAGCTTTCTTGATCTTGGCCAGCTGGTTCCCCAACCCGCGGCTGGCGGCTTTGGCGGCCTCGCGGCGGTCGGCAATGCCCTCCGCTTCAAACGCGAGGAGCTCGGACTCATGGACGAACTGCGCCTCGAGCGTTTTGAGCCGGAACTGCTTCTGGACAACGTACTCGGCGAAGTTTCCCGGGTATTCGTGCAGATGGAAGTTCTCCACCTCGATAATCCGGGTGACCACAGCATCGAGGAACTTCCGGTCGTGCGAGACGATGATCGCGGCGCCGCGGTAGTCGCGGAACCAGTTTTCCAGCCATTCGACGCCGGCCACGTCGAGGTAGTTGGTGGGCTCGTCCAGGAGCAATACGTCCGGACCCTCCAACAGGATCTTGGCCAGGGCAGCGCGGTTGCGCCACCCGCCGGAGAGTTCGTCAATCGCGCATGTGCGGTGAGCCTCGCTGAACCCCAGCGTGGTCAGGACGGTGGCGATGCGCCGCGTGTAGTCCCATCCGTCCAGACGGTCCATGTCCTCGAACAGCTCGGCCTGGCGCCCGATCAGCCGGTCCAGCTCTGCTTCGGCGGGGTCTGCCGCAATGGTGGCGTCGATGGCTGCCAGCTCGGCCTCGGCGGCCTTGATCTGGACGAACAGTCCGTCAAGGACCTCAAGGATGGTCGCCTCGCCGTCCAGCTCGGAAAACTGGGAGAAGTAGCCCACTCTGGTTCCCTGCTCCACGGTGACTGTTCCGGCGTCCGGGGAGACTTGGTCCAGGATGAGCTTGAGGACGGAGGTCTTCCCGGAGCCGTTCTTGCCGATCAGGCCCACCCGGTCCCCGGGCTCGAGGCGGAAGAACGCCTCGCGGAGGATCTGTGTGTTATCGAAGCGGACGCCGACGTCGTGCAGCCGGATCAGGCTCATTGCTGCGCGAGACGGTTGCGGACGATTTCGCTGACGGCCTTGCCGTCAAAACGTCCGGCCACCGTGGCGGTGACGGGCTTCATCACTGCCCCCAGTTGGCGCAGGGACAGCTCGACGCCGTCGGCCTTGAGCGCGGCGATGGCCTCGTCCACGATCGTCTCGACTTCGGCTGCGGTGAGTGGCTTGGGCAGGTAGGCCTCGATCACCTCGGCTTCGGCGATCTCGGCGGCCGCACGCTCGGCTTCGCCGGCTTCGGTGTAGATGCGGGCTGTGTCGCGGCGCTTGGCGGCTTCCTTCTGCAGGAGGGCAGTCACCTGTGCGTCGTCCAGCACGATTGGCGTCTTGCCCGATTTTTCCCGGGTTTCGATCTCGCCGAGGACGTTGCGCACAGTGGTGAGGGCAACCTTGTTGCGGTCCTTCATGTGGGTCACGACGTCGGCGTGCAGGCGTTCTTTCAGGGTGGTCATAATTCTCCTCGTTTTACTGACAAGGCTAGCGGCAGAACCCGTTGGTCCCGATCGCCGAGAGTATCCGCTGCGCGTCCTGGTCCGAGACGGCCGGGACGCCGCCGCTGAACTCCGCTTTTGCGGCGGAGATGAGCTGGTCTGCCGGCGCCTGCCCCCGGAGGCGGCCGCAGGGGCTGCGGGCTTTGTCGACTGCCCGGTCGCGCGAGTCCCGGGACCACGCCGCACCCGCTTGGTGGCCTGACACTGTCCGGGCCGCGGCTTAGGCTGATCGCATGCCGCCAACGCCTGCCCCGACTCCAGTTCCGGTTGAAGTCTTCCTCCATTCAAGTCCGGCCGAGTGGTGGCAGATCGTTGCCGCGCTTGCCCCTGTTGCGGTGCTCGTAGCGGCAGCTGTGGGAGCGTTCATGGCCTGGCAGACATTGCGCCAGAAGGCCATCGCCGATGACCGCGCCGAGTGGTGGAAACGGACACAATGGGCGCTGGACAGTGCCCTGGACCAGGACGAGGACACCAGAGCCCTGGGGCTGGCGGCGCTGGAGGTGCTCGCCAGCAGTGAGTTGGCCCGGAATGAGGAACTCGAACTCCTGGACATCGCGTGGAAGTCCGTGAACGGGTACGAGGAACCTCTGGCTCCCCAGCACATCCCCGTGAAGGCTTCCAGCCCTGCGACCGCCTCGCAGCACCGGGTTCAGGTTGCGGCCGCCAGGCTGCGCGTCACACTCGACCGGCGCCTGGGACGGCCGACACCGGACCAGACAAAGACCCTTGCCAAGGAAGAGCCCTAGCGGGTCCGTCCTCGAGTGGGAGCCTCAGGATGATGGCCGCGCAGACGCACTCGGGGCCGCACATGGGGCAGAGGTAACCGGCCACTCTCTGGTCGTCCGCCCAGTAGCTGGGGATGGTAGCCAGCTGCGCAAAGCCGGCTCGCTCAAACATCCCCAGGGACGAGTGCTGTGGATCGGCCGAGACCCACGACGCGCAGACGACGTAGCGGCAGCCGCCAGCCTTCAGAAAGTCCAGGCAGGCCGCCAGCATGATCGTGCCGAGGCCCATCCCCCGGGCTGAAGGGGCGACGACAATGGACTTAATTTCGCCGACCCGGCGCCCGCCCAAACCGGCGTCGGCGGTGGCGAGACGCAGGCGGTCTTGCAGCGCCGTGTGGGACGTCTGGTCCAGGACGCGCGCGGTCGTTGCGCCAAGGAGATCGCCGTCCCGGCTGCGGGCCCGGATGAGGACTCCCCCGCCCTCAACCGTGAGTTCAGCCAGAGCCGATGGGCGGATGAAACCAGAGCCGAGGGATTCGTTGAGGAGCGCTGCCGCTTGGGTGGCCACGGCGGGTCCCGGCGCGCCGACGTGCAGACTGACGTCCGACGCCGTCCGGGACCTGATCCCTGCGGCTGTCATGTTGCTCCTGATTTCAAAGCTTCCAGGTCCGCCAGGTCCTGGTCCGTGGGTTCGGCCCGGTCGATGATGAGCGCCTGCCTCACGTGTCCCAGTTCGGCCCGCGTGATGACGTACGTTGCTGCGTTCACAGTCAGGATTCCATTGAGCCCAGGCGCTTCCAGGCTCTTCAGCGGCACCACCCACGAGTCCTGGTCGCCGGTGACGGTAGCGAAACGGCCCGCAAGAAAACCCGGGTCTGCGCCGAGCGTGAGATTGATGAGCTGGCTGTGGTTCGGGATCATCGTCACTCTCCCCCAAGAGTACGGAAGCTGCTGGCAATGGGCGCGGCTTTGCCCGCAAACCTAACACGTGAAATCGACCCCGGGGCGGCTTCCTGGAGAATATTTTGATGCCGTATTCGGTCTGGGGCCGGCACCTGAATCTCAGCATGCCTATGGAAGGGTGCGCCGACGGACGGCCTGCAGCCGCAGGCCGATGGTCCCGAAAACCTGCAAAAGCGTGGAGCTAAGGAGATTCGAACTCCTGTGAATACCCTGAATTGTAGCGGGTTTTCCCCTAGAACATAGGGGTTTTTGTCTCCGTTTGTAGCGTTTTGTCTCATCTATTCCATCCTGTTGTTGCCCTTGGCAACACCATGTCAATGCGAAATAGTCACTGCGAATCACTGTCGACGCGTCGTGATTCACGGTACAATTGACTTATGAGCGAACAGAACCCGGACGGCCTCGCAGCCGCAAGACGATATGCACGCTGGCACCTCGGCGACGCGCATTGGGCCGACGCAATCCTTCGGGCCTACGCGAATCCCGAAGCCATGAACAAGGAACTGGACGAGGAGCAAGGATGACTCCGGGCGCTCCCCGTATAGTGCATGGCGACTGCCTCGAAATAATGAAGATGCTCCCCGACAACTCCGTGGACAGCATCGTGACGGATCCGCCGTATGGGCTGGGTTTCATGGGGAAGGCGTGGGATGCGCTGCCGCCGGGTCAGGACTGGGCCGAGGAATGCCTGCGGGTGCTGAAGCCGGGCGGGCACCTACTCGCGTTCGGCGGGTCACGCACATGGCACCGGCTCGCTGTCGCTGTCGAAGATGCCGGGTTCGAGATTCGGGACAGCATCGCCTGGATGTACGGCAGCGGGTTCCCTAAACACCGGGCCGCTCTCAAGCCCGCCTTTGAGCCCGTCGTCATGGCCCGCAAGCCGTTCAAGGGATCACTGACCGCCAACGAAGCCATCCACGGCACCGGGGCGCTCAACATCGACGCGTGCAGGATCGGGACTAGCGGCGGGCGAACTGTCCACACCCGAAGTTTCGGCGATGACCGGGGCCAATGGGCGGGAAACGTTCCGACTGGCGAGGTGACGGACAATGGCGGTCGTTGGCCGGCTAACGTGGTCCTCGATGAGCACATGGCCGGGGTGCTCGACGGGCAGAGTGGGGTGCTCGCCGCGGGCAACCGGCCCCGGGTTCGCAACGCCGACGATGACCGAACCGCATACGGCAAGTTCGCCGGTCAGCAAGACTTGACACAGCAGCGCATGGATTCAGGCGGCGCGTCTCGGTTCTTCTACGTGGCGAAGGCCCCGAAGAAGGAACGCCCGGTCGTTGACGGCGTCGCGCATCCAACCGTGAAGCCCCTAGCACTGATGCGCTGGCTGGTCCGCCTCGTCACCCCCGAGGGCGGGACGGTCCTGGAGCCTTTCGCCGGTTCGGGCGCTACGGTTGAGGCGTGCATCCTCGAAGGGTTCCACTGCATCGCCATCGAACGCGAAGCCGAGTATTTGCCACTCATTCAAGCAAGAATCGACAGACAGGACGCAGCATGAGCGAGAACCAAGTGATCCCGGAAGCTGCGGTTGAGGCGGCGGCGAAGGCAGCATATGGAGTGAAGCCCGTGGAGTTATTTGGGGACGATGAACCTGTTCCTTGGGAGCATCTGGGCGACTCCGTACTTGGCCAAGCGCATAAAGTGCATGAGTTGAAAAGAGCAAAACAGGCCCTCGAAGCCGCAGCCCCGTACCTTATTGCTAGCCAAGCAAAGCATTAGCCCTTAAACTTGCCAGTGGGGTCCGGCGTCTGGTCTAGAACAGGTTGCGCCGTTTGCATAGAGACTTAAACGACATTTAGATAATGCGCCCACAAAAAAAGCGCCTCCACTCTCCATTGAGTGGGGGCGCTTTTGTTAGTTCTGGGCGGCGACCATCCGCCCGGCCCGCATCTGGATCGCGGGGCAGAGTTGGCAGTCCCAGCAGCCGGCGTCGGACGCTTCCTGGTCGGTCAACGTGGCGGCCCGGTCCATGAGTACCCGCTTAGTCACCCCGAGCCCCTTAGCTATCTCGGACAGCTTCCCAGACTTGCAAGCCCCCGCGATCCGATCCACAGGCAACAGGCGCCGGGCAGTCTCATAGCGGACACCCATCTCAACAGCCTCGAGCTGCCTAGTCCCATGCCCCCGCTCAATATGGATGCCCTCATGAACGAGCGTGCACAACAACTGCGCCGCCGTCAGACGATCATCAACAAAGATCCTGGACCCGTCCGTGTACCCGTGAACACCTTCAGGCAAACGACCAAACACAACTTCAACCACAACAACCCCACACTTGTTATACCCAAGGCCCCAACGGCACTTGATGGGTCAACTGTAAGGTTGCTGTCCGACAGTAATTACCAAAAACCTGATAACAGGTGTCACAAATTCATTACCGAAATGTGAGGTTTCGGTAACACGGCTGTAACGATGCAGGTCAGGGCCGAAAGACCCTAGTAGGTCAACTTTTGTTGCCGTGTTTCGCGTCACCTAGTCCCGGTCGTCTTCGCCCTCAACGTGATCATCCGAGGCGGCAAGGTCGTAGTGGTGCTGCTCCGTGGATGCCCCCAGGCCGGCCTGCAACGCCTCCATGCGGGTAGCGACCTCACGCATCAATTCAGCCGTGGAGAACGCCGACAGCGGGCGCGGGGCAGGCTGCTCAGCGGGCTTGTCCAAGTCCGCGAACGTGACAGACGACGCGGCCCGGTTCGGATCCTCCGTCAACGCATCAATGACCTGATTGCGCCACCCAAGGGCCACCTCGAGCTTGCGGAGAGTCTGAGGGCGCGGCCACCGCTGGGCAAACTCAAACTGCTGAACAGTGCTGTCAGACCCAAGGCCCGCCAGCTCTGCGAAGGCGACCCGGCCCAAGCCAAGCTCCTCGCGCCGCTGCTTGGCCAGAAGACCAAGCCGCCGCATCATCGCATCCTGGCCGTAATCACGTTCGCTCTGTACTGCACTCATCAAAACCTCTGTTCCGCCGCCGGCTCAATGGCGACTCTTGTTACTGCTGGTGGGACTGGCTCTGGACTTAGATGCCTGCCGAGACCCTGCTCATGTCGAAACTCAAACACGCCGCCCCCAGTAGCAGCAAAAGATTTTTAATTGATACTACTGGACTAAATCCAGTAGCACAGGGTTTTTCGCAGTCGAATTTATGTTCGAAAGCGGGCTATTTTTCCGCGGAATCACGCGGAATTACGTGGAGTCACTGGATGCTACTGCCTAAATAGTTGACAGGTAACTGCGTGCTACTGCATGATGGGGGCATGCAAACAGTGAAAGCCAGCAAGGCTCCCAAAGACCCCGAGATGGTCCGAGTTGGTCGGACTCTCTTCACCCTCCGCGAACGCTACGGATACACGCAGGAAGGTCTAGCCAAAGAGCTAGACGTATCCCGCCAGTACATCAGCCTTATTGAGGCCGGCTTCAAGCCGCTTCAGGATCGCCTCCTCTCCAAGGTTGCCGACCTCCTCGAAATCACCCCGCTCGCAATCAAGCGCTTCGACCACGAAGAGCTGCTTCAAGCAGCATGAGTGTTTTTGATGAGCGGTTCATCACAGTGCAGGAACTTGCCGGGATGCTCCAGACCACGCCAACGGTCATCTACAACCGCCTCTACGAATGGCCGCACATGAGGACCACTGCGAACGGCATCATCCGCTTCCGCGAAACACACGTCGAACAAATCCTCGAACTCATGACAAAACGACCCGCACCACCAGTGACCCGGCCCAACGTCGGGACCCGGGCCAGGAGAAACAGATGAACGCAGAAGCCGCGTGATGGGGATGAGTACCACGGTCAGATCCACGACAGGTACAGCCCCGATCATCATCACCCGAATCAGCCCAGACAAAGTATTCATCCAAACCGAAGACGGCGCGGCACAAGAGTACTGGGTAACCGAAATCCGAGCAGCAATCGAAGGAGAAACGAAATGAGCACCGCTAAGCACCGCGACACCTGGACCGCCGAACGGTTCAGCGCCGACATCCGCCAGCTCGGAGCCGTCGCAACCGGCAAGCGCGTAGACCTCACCAAGGGATACCGCAAATGAGCGCCCGGGAGGATATCGCCGCGCTGCTGTTCACAACCGACAACAGCAAGGCAGTAGCGCCGTGGTCCGAATGGGAGCACTCGAAGAAAGAACCTCGGCTAACCGAATACGTCTATGCAATGGCCGACGCCATCCTCGCCGCGGGCTACTCGAAGCCCCACACCATCACCACGGTAGAAGAACTGGACGCGCTGCCCGAAGGCTCTATCGTCCGCACCGAGAGCTATTCGCTCTACGTCAAAGACGAGATCAGGGTCGGCCCGACCTCGTGGTGGGTCACCACAAACGAGCAGTTCGACTTCCCCAGCATCGACATCACCCTCCCCGCCACCGCCCTCTACATCCCGGAGGAATCATGATCCCCGCATCGAACATGCACGCCCGCTGGCTGGTGCGGCATTACGCAAAGCAGCACGTCACGGAAACCGAATGGGACGAGTCGTCTTATTCCTGGATCGCACGGGCACGCCGTACGCAGGCCGCAATGAACGCGGCTATCGGGGCAAGGGTGAACGGCGCCGACCTGAACCAGCTCATCACCGACTTTGAGGAGCTCGAGTCTGTCGAGTGCGGAACCCACCCCGACCTTGTCGTCAACAACGCCGGCACCATCGACAACACCCTCGAACTCACCGAACGCGTCACCAAGCAGATCAACGACAGCATCACCGAACTGTTGGCCTGCGCCGAACCGTTCGCCCGAGCAGAAGAAAAGGTCAGCGCATGAGTGCCCTGATCCTCCTCCTAGGGGCCATCTACTTCGGCATCGAGTCGGCCCGCCTCATCACCCAACCGGCCAGGAGGAAGTAATGGCGCACCTCGAGAGTTGCCGAATCCGCCGCGAACTGACCGGCAACATCTGGACCTACTACTCAGACCCCGACCCGGCATGCAACGACCGCAGCCACCACGACGCATACACCGAGGAGACAAAATGAACGCCCAGCACCCCCAGAACAGCAACGTCCAGCAGGTCCGCACCTTCAGCAAGCAGGCCGTACTCAATCACGTCCCGCGGAACCTGGAGGAGGAACGGCTGGCGTTGCGGTACCTCGACAAGTTCGCGCCGGATCTCGTAGGCGTCATCATGGGTGGTGTTCTGTGAACAACATTGAGGTGCTGTCTGGAATCCAAAAAATTCTGAACGAATGGCACGAGGGAACTGCGGCAAATGCTGACGTGGTCCGTCAGGTAAACAAGCTGATGGAGGCCCGCACATGACCCCGGACCCTAACGACCCCACCGAGCAGGCAGCGTTCCGGGAACTTGACCAGCTACGCCGATGCCCCGACAACTGCCCGCGCCGCACAGACGACGCCATGACCACCCCCCTCGACCTGAACGACATCGAATAACTTTGCCCGGCGACTCACTGTGAATCACTGCAAAAAGTCAGTGAAACAGGATAGAATCAGAACCTACGAAAGAAGGCATTATGAGCCTGCAAGTATTCAACGACCTTGAGCAGGGCACGGACGAGTGGCTTGCTGCGAGGTGCGGCATTGTTACCGCGTCCGTGGTTGGGCAGCTCATCACCCCCAAAACGATCAAGCCGGCAGTGAATGACACGTCACGCAGCCTGACCGCAACACTCGCCGCCGAACGCATCACCGGCCACGTCGAACCCATCCAGGCGAATGCAGCCATGGAACGCGGGACCCTGGATGAGCCCTACGCCCGAGAAATCTACAGCGAGAACTTCGCGCCCGCCACCGAGGTTGGTTTCATGGTCCGCGACGACTGGGGATTCAAGCTGGGCTACTCCCCCGACGGACTCGTGGGCGATGACGGTTTGATTGAAATCAAGTCCCGCAACCAGAAGATCCAACTCTCCACAATCCTCGCCGACGAAGTACCGCTTGCGAACATGGCGCAGTGTCAGGCGGGGCTCATGGTGTCGGGCCGCGAATGGATCGACTACGTGAGCTACTGCGGCGGAATGCCCCTCTACGTCAAGCGCGTGTACCCGGACATTCGCTGGCACCTTGCGATCAAGGAAGCCGTCGAAGCCTTCGAAGACGCCGCCGCACTCATGGTCGCCAACTACCAGGATTCCGTCGCCGGGCTACCCACCACCGAGCGCATCAACCACTACGAAGAGATGAGGTTCTGAGATGGACTTGACCGAAAGCATCGCCCCGAAATCTGACCAACTCAACGCCGATGATCTGATGGCAGGCCCTGTGACTGTGACCATTGCCGAGGTCGCTAAGGGCACACCCGAGCAGCCCGTCGATGTCCACCTCGTGGAGTTCCCCGGACGCGCCTACCGACCGTCCAAGAGCATGCGTCGGGTCATGGTCAGCGCGTGGGGTGCCGAAGCCAGCACATACGCCGGGCACCGTCTCACCCTGGTCCGCAACCCCGAAATCACGTTCGGGCGTGACAAGGTCGGCGGCATCGAAATCAGCCACCTCTCCCACATCGACAAGCCGCTAACCATCGCACTCACCGCAACCCGTGGCAAGCGCAAGAACTTCACCGTCGCACCACTGCCCGCCCCCACTGCCCGCGACTTCCTGGCCGAAGCGAACGCGGCAGGCGATGACATTGCACTACTCCGGGCGCTCTACACCGCAGCACAGCAAGCCGGCGAACCCGCCGACACCCTCAACGCCATCAAAGCCCTCGCCACACCAACCGAAGGACAGTAAGTGCCCCGCATCGTCACCCTCTACACATCCCCAGGCTGCCAGCCGTGCCGCGCCACTAAGCGGTGGCTCGACAAGAACGACGTGACCTACACCGTCAAGGACGTAACCGAGGACCCGGCGGACCTCGCCGCGGTCAAGGAACTCGGCTACATCGCAGCACCCGTCGTAATCGTCTCCACCGGGGATCCCGAAACCGAAATCCACTGGCAAGGATTCCACCCCGACAACCTCAAGAAATACACCCACTCCACGAAAGAAGCAGCATAAAAATGAGCACCATCACTTTTACCGGCAACATTGGCAAGTCTCAGGGCCTGAAGTTCAGCAATGACGGCAAGCCCCGCCTGTCGTTCTCCGCGGCCGAAACCGCCCGCGTCAAGGATCAGTCCGGGCAGTACGTGGACGGCGGGACCACCTGGTTCAACGTGAC
This sequence comes from Arthrobacter sp. ES3-54, assembly GCF_029504395.1. GTDB lineage: Bacteria > Actinomycetota > Actinomycetes > Actinomycetales > Micrococcaceae > Arthrobacter. The sequence goes on along the minus strand of NZ_JAQFIF010000001.1, from coordinate 83,019 downwards.
CCTGTTCGGCTACACTGCCGAAGCATTGGACGCGCAGATCGCAGCGCAGGGAGGCAAGGGCAAGGTCATCGTCACTGGCCGCATGTCCACCCGCGAATACGAGCACAACGGCGAGAAGCGCGAATCCCTCGACGTGGTCGCCGACTCGGTCGGGCTCGTCCCCCGCAACCCGCAGCAGGGACAGGGCCAGCAGGCTCAGCAGCCCGCACAGCAGAACCAGTGGGCAGCGGCACCCCAGCAGCCGGCGTGGGGCAACGGCCCCGACAAGGAACCGCCGTTCTAGGCCCTTTTAGCATCAGCACCAAGTCACTGCATTTCACTGCATCAACCCAGTAGGCGCCCCCGAAAGGGGGCGCCTGGACCCCCAAGGAGGACGCTTTGAGCAAGTTTCATCTCACCGTGGCGGACAACATGGCCGCACTCGCAAAATGGCATACCGTCGAACACCCGCTAACGTCATGGGCCGCCTGCCCCCACTCCCCGTGCGACCACATGGACACCGAGTTCCGGCGGTGCTGGAAATGAGCAACTACCTGCCGGGCGTGTCGAACATCAAAGACCTGAACAAGAAGCTGAAGGAATACCGCGAGATCGAGCGGCAGATTGACGAGGCGATCCAGGAGAAGCACCGCGAGCTGGCCCGGATCTCCTACGCGAAGAACAAGCTGAAGATGAAAGCCACCTACGAGCCGACCGACGAGGCGTGGGAGTACTGGGAAGCTAACGCGGTCCGCATCGCCAAGATGCCTCGACCCATCCACGGCGGACCCGCAGGACTCCGCAAGGCCGCAGCAGAAGCCGCCGCCTACGACGCCGGGAAGAAGGCCGCATGATGCCCCTGCAAATCTTCGAGAAGCACCCCGGCAACGGTCAGCCCGTCTACCGCGTTGGTGGATCGTTTACCCCTTACGCCATCGTCGCCGTAGACAAGCGGTTCACGGATGCTGAGCTGGCGGCGGAATGGTGGGCATCGCATGGCGAAGCAAACCAGACCATGACCGGCAACCCAACGCTCCTGTTTAGCCGCCGGGCCACCATTCTCCGCTTCGCAACCTTCCCCCACTTCGACGCATGAGCGCGGCCACGGAGGAACGCAAAGCCCAGCGCCGGCAAGCAGACAAGGCCCGCAAAGAAGCGCACAAGATCCAAAGGACCACCAAATGAAGAACCCCACCGTTTACCGCGACATCTGCGGCACCGAGAACGGCTACCGGGCCCACACCAAACGTGTAGAGGAACGGTGCCAGCCCTGCAAAGAAGCCTGGACAGCCCGCTGCCGCAAATACACCAAGACAGCCCCCACGCTGCCCACAGCCGCCGAGGTCATCGCCGAGATTGAATGGATGCTCAGTCTCAACCAGGGCACAGGCTACATCCTCAAAGCCATTGGCTACGCAGGCCGCGAAGGCTCCCTCCGCACACGCCTGCAAAAGTGGGGACGCCTCGACGTGTACCACCGCCTCATCGGCGAAGAATACTGGGCGGCGGCGTGAGGATCCGGAGCGCAGAAGTCTGCGCCGGATACAACGGGCTCGGCAAAGCGGTGGAGCAAGTCTTCGGCTCTCGTACTGCTTGGTTCTCAGAGTTCGAAGAAGCCCCATCTAGGATCCTCGCCCACAACTACCCGGGCATCCCCAACCACGGCGACATGACAAAAATCGACTGGGCAGCGGTCGAGCCAGTCGAGATCCTCGCAGGAGGCACCCCATGCCAGGACCTCTCCACATCGGGGCGGCGCCGCGGCATGACCGAAGGCAGCCGCTCCAACCTCGCCGTGGAATTCCTCCGCGCCGTCGAAATCATCCAACCGGACTACGTCGTCTGGGAAAACGTAAGGGGGGCATATAGTGCCACGGCCGACAGCGATCTGGAACAGTGCCCGGGATGTATGGGAGACACCGGAGACGGAAGGGTTGTTCTGCGAGCACTTGGGCGTCTACTTGGAAGTCTGGCCGACCTCGGGTTCGATGCGGAATGGCGTGGCCTACGAGCTGCCGACGTGGGAGCCTGCCACCCTCGATACCGCGTCTTCGTCCTGGCTGCTCACCCCCGTCGCCTCCGAAGGCGCAAAGGCGACCTTCCAGCAGGGATCCGCGAAGCGGGCGCAAACCGGGCAGCCATTCCTAACGAATCAGATACGCGACCTATACGACCTGAATCAGCCGCGACTACTGCCGACCGTAACGACATCGGAAACTACGGGGCCGGGGAACGGGCCGAACAAGACTGGCGGGGACAACCTGCGGACAGTGATCTCACTTCTACCAACTGGGACGTCTACGCCGAAGCCATCGCCCGCCACGAAGCAGTTATGGGAAGACGTGCCCCTGCCCCTACCGAACCCACAGGACGCAACGGTGGACACCGCCTAAGCCCCCGCTTCACCGAGTGGATGATGGGCCTGCCTGATGGATGGGTTACTGATCCGGCAATTGGTATCTCCTGGCAGGAACAGATCAAAGCCTGCGGAAACGGAGTCGTACCCCAGCAGGCCATCGCGGCGCTGACAGACATGCTCGCCGCATTCGAACATCAGGGAAGGGCTGCGGCATGAGTACTGAGTCACTGCAAATCACTGAGGGGACTACAGCGAATGGCTGACAAGAGAGCATTCGCCCAGTTTGACGTCGGCTACCTAGACAACCCGAAGATCATGGATGTTCTTGACGAGTCCCCTACTGCGGTCCTGATGCACGCAGCGTCGGTCCTGTACTGCGCCCAGCACCTCACGGACGGGGTTATCGCATCAGGCCCCATGCAGCGCAAAGTAGGCGGCTCAGCGGCTGATACAAGGCTCCTCATCGACAAGGGGCTGTGGCACATCCCAGGCCACGAATGCCAGTTCTGCCCCGAGGTCGAAGAAGGCAAGGTCTACGTCCACGACTACACCGAACACAACCGCACATCCGAGGGCGTGAAGCGCAGCGTGGAGGCCGGCAAGAAGGGGGCCGCCGCCAGATGGAACAAAAATGCGGTACCCAATGCGGATCGCATGCGAACCGCATACGAATCGCATAGCGATCCGCAATGCGATTCTTCCGAAATCGCAATGGCTAGAGAGAGAGAAAGAGAGAGAGAAGAAGAAGCTAAAGCTTCTTCCCCGAAGATCCCGCGGCCCGACATTGATCAGGTCATTCAAGGCTTCTCCGAACTACTCACAGCCAACGACGTAAAGCACAAGCCCGGAGAGTCATGGCGGACAGCGGCGAGGCTCCTGATCGACAAGGACGGGTACACCCCGGAGCAGGTTCTGTTCGTCGCCAGGTTCGCGACAACGGATGAGTTCTGGATGTCTAACATTCTTTCCCTGCCGAAGCTGCGGGAGAAGTTCGAGGCTCTAAAGATCAAAGCGCAGGGAAATAAACCCAAGACAGGGTCGCAGGTCAGGCTTCAGGCAGGCTTTGACCTCCTCCAGGAAACAAGGGCCGAAATGGCTGGACAACTAGAACTAGGAGCATGATATGCGGCTTGACGAGACAGTAGCCCTGATCACTTGGATCAACCAGCACGACCCTCGGGTGCAGGTCACGAAGGGTGCCCGCGACATCTGGGCTCACTCGCTGGCCCCGGTGACTTACAACGAGGCTCAGCAGGCGGTTCTTGAGCATTACCGGGCGAACGATCAGGACCTCCCGAATCCTGGGACGATCCGCAAGCGGGCGTTGGCTATCCGGGCGTCCCGCGAAGCCGGGCAGCGCGCCATCGAGGGCCCTGCGCAGCCCGTGAAGCATCCCCTGAGCTGGCGGAAGCGCAACCCGGAGGAATGGGACCGACTGTTCGAGCAGGGGCGCCGTGAGGGCAACGATGAGCGCCGCAGGGCCACCGAGGCTCGCAAGGGTGACGCCGAGGGCAACCACGATGGGTGGATGGCAGCATGACCGACCTGCAAATCTTCGTCCCGAAGCCTGATGAGTGGATCAACAGCAACCAGCGCCTCCACCGGATGGTGAAAGCGAATCGCGTGAAGGCGTGGCGGGCAGCAGCGGCCGATGCGGTCCCACCAGGATGGGCGTTCGATCACCCAGTTCGGATCGTGGCGCACGTCTGGAAGGATCGCGCCGGCAGGTACGACCCGAACAACCTCAACACCACCACGAAAGCATGCGTTGACGGGTTCGTTGATGCCGGCCTACTCGTGGACGACGACTGGAAGCATGTCACCGGCCCCGATCACCGTCACGGTGGCAAAGGTGAACCCGGCATTATTTTTATGTTCACCAAGTCACTGTGAATCACTGCACATATGCAGTAGACTAGTCACACGCCCCACCCTTGCGCGGTGGGCACGAAATGGAGATGAGCACCATGACAATCCTTCAAGAGCTGATAACCCTAGTCGAGTCGTTGGACGAAGACACCCACGATTACCGCGATGTGCGTGCTATCAAGCGCATGGCCCAAAATTTGCAGAAGATCGCCGAGAACATGGAGCCCGCAAAATGAGCCGCCTCCGTACCTGGTTTGAGCGCCACATCATCGCCGACGACCCTTGCCCGCAGTATTCACGCCTCGACCGGATGGACGGACTCAAATGAGCGACTACAGCGAGCACCTGATCAGCATGGCCGGCGGGGACGGGGAGGCTGACCTCGATGCCATCGAATCGCGAGCACAAGCCGCCACCACAGGGCCGTGGGAAGTCACGAAGGAAGCCACGATCATTGCCCCTATCCCGAACTCGGGTGATGCGTACTGGCTGTTCGAGGCCCACGCCGCCCACAAGGACGGGCGTGGCATCCCAGTAGACGACTGCATTGCCGACGCGGAGTTCATCGCTCACGCCCGCACGGACATCCCCGCCCTCCTCGCCATGGTGCGGGAACAGCGGGCCGCGATTGAACGGGTGGAGAAGCTGGCGGACAAGCTCGAAGCGATACAGGGGTATCGCCGGGCAGCCACTCACCTCCGCGCCGCGCTGGAGAAGTCATGAGCGAGGACATCCGCGCGTATCAGGCCAGTATCCAGCGTGACGGCGCGGCACTGTCAGCGGCGATCAAGACCCGCCGGCGCAGGAAGTGCATCGCGGAAGGGTGCCACATTGACGGGACATGCGGGAGGTGCGGGCTGTGAGCCAACGAATGCCAGACTACGACGCGCTCCTGGCCCGTGAGTCAGAATCCCGCGAACGGATCGCCAAAGCTTTGTACGAGATCGAACTGCAACGCGGCAACGGCATCCACTGCCCCAGCAACATCAAGCACATCTTGGAAGGAAACTGAATGGGAACTGTCAACGCAGGCTTGTTCACATCGACCACGGATGATTGGCCCACGCCGCTCGACCTGTTCGATACGCTCGACGAAGAGTTCAACTTCACACTTGACCCGTGCGCGTCCGCAGCTAATGCCAAGTGCCCGAACTTCTACACGCAGGACGATGACGGGCTGGCCCAAGAGTGGGTCGGCTCCGTATTCATGAACCCGCCCTACGGCAGGGAAATCGGGAAGTGGGTTGCGAAGGCATATGAGGCAGCGGAGTCCGGCGCTACCGTTGTCTGCCTCATCCCGTCCCGCACGGATACGAAGTATTGGCACGACTATGTTATGAAAGCATCCGAGGTTCGCTTTATCCGTAGCCGTCTCCACTTCGACAACCCTTCCCACCAGGAGCGTAAGGCCAGCGGTGCCGCGACCGCACACAATGCCCCTTTCCCATCCGCCGTGATCGTATTCAAGGGCGCAAGTTCAGGCTTCCCACTTATGACAGCCATCGCAAGAAACGGAGAATCGCTATGATTTCAGACGAAGCGGTAAAGGCTGTGTACGGTAACACCAACCCCTGTAGGAGTCAGGAATGAGCGAAGTTATAGATCACGCGCTAGCGGAGGCGCTATGGGCTTGGGCCATGACGGTGCTGATTGCCTGCCTGCTGGTGCTGGCAGTTATGCGATGGTCAGACGCGGGCCGGAAGGACGGCCAGTGATCCCGGAAGCGACAGGCCCATCGTGCAAGTGCGGCGCCGAGACGTCCGATGGCATCTACCTCTGCCACGCGTGCTGTGCCCGCCTGGAGCAACTGTTGTGCGAGCTGGACAGCGTCGTGCAGGATCTGGTGTCGGCGATTCCGCGGGCCAGCCTGACAGCCTCGTACGGTGAGCGTGTCAGCTCGAGCGGATCCTTGCACGCGCCGTTGCCGATCAACGACACCGCGTTGGATGCGCACATGGCGTTGGACAAGTACCTGCGGGAGATATGCACAAGACTCACAAGATTCACAGGTATTCACACGACCCGGCGCGACTCGTCAGGGCTCGCGTCCTACCTGCTGACCCACATGGGGAAGTTGCGCACGCAGGATTGGGCCGGCGATGTTGAGGGCGAGCTGGGCAAGCTGCTGCGGGAGTGTGAGGACGTCACCCGCGTGCACGAGCAAAAAGTGTTCGCCGGGACATGCGGGGAATGCGAAACGGACTTGTACGCGGTGAAGGGTTCCGATTCGGCCCGGTGCAAGACGTGCGGGCTCAGTTACGAGGTGGCCAGGTGGACGGCGTACGCGCAAACCGCCAAAGACTACTACATCGGGACCGCCGCCGACCTCTCACGCAAACTGTCTGCACCCCAGTACGGGTACACGATCACCGCCGACCAGATACGCAAATGGGCGACACGGGGCAAACTAGACCGCGCCAACCCTGACACAGACGAGAACGGCAAACCCATCCCGCCCGCATACAGGCTCGGGGACGTGCTCGGGCTCAGGATCAACAGGTACAAACAATTCCCAATCAATGGAGCGGCATGAAAAAGGTCTACGCAACGATGGTCTTTTCTAGCGAAATGATCTACACGGAGAAGGCATGGACTGATGGGAGGTATGCCCGCAAGGCCATCCGCACCGAGGCGCCGCCGACTTCAGAAGCGTGGGAGCGCTACCGAGCCGCCAAGGCAGGGCTCGCGGCGCTAGAGGCTTACGAGGGCACTGAATGGGGTGGCCCCGACTATGGGACCGAAGTTCCCGAACCGGAGCCGACGGTCACCTTTGAATACCTGGAGACGCATGATGAATGGCTGGCAAGGTGCGATACCCTTTCCGCGTAACCGCCAACTCACTGCGTTTCACTGTTGCGTGGCAGTGATTTGTCCTGTATTCTAAAGATAGTAGAGAAATGGCTTCCGGAGACGGGGGCCATTTCTTTTGCCCACGAGCAAGGGGTCACCATGAGCGTTCAGGTAGTAGAAGCCCAAGCCCCAATCTTGAACGCCGGGCACCGTTGCGATGCGTGCGCATCCTCCCGCGCCTATGTTGCGGTCATCCTCAAATGGAGCCCAACACTGCGGAATGGCGGGGAGCTGCTGTTCTGCGCTCACTGCTTCCGCAAGCATGAGCAAGCCCTACAGTTGTTCGTGGCGCAAGTGATTGACGAACGCTACACCTTGACCAAGCACGTCCAGGATGACGGACATTTCGAATGAAACGGAGGGACGGCATGTACAACCCATCACAACGCCCCCGTCACCCTGTCGCCGTCGCTGAGCTGAACGACGCGAACGCCTTGCGCGGCCTTGTTGCCGCCATTGACGACAAGCTGGACGAAATGTCCACCGCCGGCTGCCGATCAGGTGCCATGCACGCCCGGGCCATCCTCATCGGGACCATCAAGGCAACCATCTAAGTTTCCCGACGACGCTGGTCAACAGGTCAGACGCGATGCGACCGTAAGGGTATTCCGCGCACTGAAGCCAGGGACTGCTCATCCCTCCGAGCTGCCCGCGTCGTCGGGGATTCACTTCCGGGAAATGTCACGCAAACATGCAAGCCCGGTTGCCCCACCTGCCTAGCCGTCACGCAGGAAGTACAAACCTGACGGCAACACTTCATCCCCTGAGCAAGGAGTCCCAATGCTGTGCAAATACGGATCCGCATGGACGCCGAACACTGAGGCAATGACCTCGAGGCAGGCCGCGAAGTTCACGGGTATCTCAAAGTCGGTTATTAATGATCACCGGGCCGGGAAATGTGTTTGCGACAAAGCTAAGGCTATTCCTGCTGGCGAGTCCGAGACGCATAACCCGGACGGTTCCAGCTCATACTCACGGTTCAGCGAAACGCCGTGGGGTCATGACGACTACCGGGCCTTCATCGCGTCGAAGGGTCAGGACCCGGACAAGGTCACGTTCACTTGGGGCTGGACCTCGAACCCTGGCGGCGGCTTCTGGAATAAGCTAAATAACGTCCGGCCTATTGCTGGTTCTGATGACAAATCTGAACAAGTGGACCTCCCGGCGCTCTACGCCGCTGCTAAGTACGCCACGCCGACGCCAACGCCGCCCTATCAGGAGCGCGCAACGGTCATCGTGTGGGCGGATCCGCAGATCGGCAAGACCGGCTCACGCGGCGGCACTGCTGAACTGATCGAACGCTCAACGGTCATCCGTAAGAAGCTGGCCGCGCTCCTCGGCGAACGCAACCCCTCGCAGATCCTCATCGCTGATGCTGGTGACGGCATCGAAGGGTTTGAGTCCGGCGGCAATCCCATGTTTACCAACGATCTTTCCCTCTCGGGCCAGCTCGACACGTACGGCACTGAGTTGTTCGAGTACATCAACCTGGCGCACGCTTACGCGCCGGTTACCGTTGCGGGGATTCCGAGCAACCACGCAGCCTGGCGGTGTGGCAAGCAGAACCTCGGACGCCCCAGCGACGACCTCGGACTGTTCATGCACAAGCAGGTCCAGAAGGTCACCGACGCCGCCGGCATGAACGTCTCATGGGTCAAGCCTGCCGAATACGACGAGAGCGTGTCCGTGGACTTCTGCGGCACGAAGATCGGCATGGTACACGGCAACCAGTTCGGGCCCGGACAAGGCGTTACCTGGTGGCAGAAGCAAGCCTTCGGTGCTCAGGCTGTCGCATCCGCTGATGTCCTCGTGCACGGCCACTACCACTCGTTCAGCGCCTCGGTTGCTGGTCGTAACCCGGTCAGTGGGCGTCAACGCTACTGCCTCGGCGCGCCCACGCTCGACAACGGCTCCGACTGGTTCCGGCAAGTACAAGGCCGCGACTCCGATCCTGGGCTCATGGTCTTCGACGTTACCGACAACGGGTTCGACCTTTCGTCACTCACGATTCTCACGGCATGACATGCCTGCTTCTACTCTGTTGGATCCTGTTTTGCCTAGGCTGCCTCAAGGAGTGAGCATGCGCCTATACAACGCGCTCGTTGAAATGATCGAGGCCCGCGCCGAACATATCCGCGAAGTCACCGCCACCGTAGCCCTAGGTAAATACGCCGAAGGGTATAAGGACGCGCTTCAGGACTCCAACGACTTCGAGATTGTCTACATAGACGAAACCGAAGAAGACTGATTAAACAACATCAGTCACTAATGACTGACCGAATAGGCGCCGCTACCGCCTGGATGGTTGGAACAAAGAATAGGAACGACTCGTAGGAGGCGTCATCTCCCGCGCAGGGTCAAGCGCACGCCGCTCGTCGCGATGACGCCGGCACCTAACTTACTAAGGAGAACGCATGGCTGTTCAGACAGTGGGCGAGAGGAACAGCCTCGCCACGAAGTACGGTACCGACGCCCCATACGCCGCGCTCTACACGACCGCACCCGGCGCGACCGCCGGCACTGAGGTGACAGGCGGCACGCCCGCCTACGCCCGCAAAGCCGTCACCTGGGGTGCTGCTTCCAACGGCGCCATCACAGCGACCGCAACCTTTGACGTGCCGGCAGGCGTGACCATCGTAGGCGCAGGCCTTCACAGTGCAGCAACCGCCGGAACATACATCGACGGGCAGGCCGTGACCTCGCAGGCATTCGCCTCCCAGGGCACGTACACGATCACCTTCACATACACACAGTCATAAGGGGGTAGTCCGTGGCCGTTACAGCACTGTTCGGTCCGGGCAACTCCACTACGGCATCCGCCGCCGCCGCTTCCACCCTCAGTGTCGCGAAGCCCGCGAACGTTGCTGACGGTGACCTGCTCGTAGCGGTTGCGTTCTCACAGTTCGCCACAGGGACAGTCACCTCTGCCCCTGCTGGCTGGACCCTGATCCCTGGGACCACGTTCACCGCCAAGTCCGGCGGCGTGTACTACAAGGCCATCCCGTCCGCTGCGGCCGAGGCTGCGACGAACTATTCGTGGACGTTCTCAGGGTCCGGCAGGATCGCGCTCGATGTGTTCCGTGTTACCGGGGCGTCCCAGTCGAACCCGGTTGATGCCGTGGGAACGATGGCGGTTCAGGGCGTCGGGAACACCACCATCCCGTCCGTTACCGCCGTCGCCGCTAACGCACTGCTCGTTGGTGTGGCGTACTGGAACAACTCGAACACGACCGTATCGGTTGTGACCCCAGGTGCGGGTATGACGGACGGCGAACAGGTCGCGTCCCCCACGACCGGCTCCACGTCCGGCATTGATGTTGCCTACCAGCAACTCAACACCGCAGGCGCCACGGGTACACGGCTATTCACCTTCAACCCGGCAGCGGCTACCAGCGCGGGCGTCATGTTCACCCTCGCCCCGCAACCAGTCGCCAACTTCACCGGCTCCGGCACCCTGACCGTAACGGGCAAGGCGAACACGTCCGGGTCCGTAGCACTCACCGGCGCCGGCTCCCTCAGCGTCACCGCCGGCCTGTCCTACAACAGCACGGCAAACCTGACAGGATCCGGGTCGCTCACCACCAGCGCAACCCCCAGCGCAAACGGTACTGCCACACTCACCGGCTCAGGTTCCCTCACCGCACTTAAGCCCGGGCCGCTCGACACCTGGCTCCAACAGCCCACACTCTACGTCGCACACCGTGGCGGGTCAGCGGACTGGCCCGAAGAAACGCTCTATGCGTACACGCAGGCAGCAGCATGGGCCAACGCCGCAACGCTCGCCCTCGAATGCTCCGTGTGGATGTCCTCGGATGGCGTGTTCGTCGCCTCCCACGACCAAACCACAGGCCGGATCTTCAACGGCACCAGCTACGACATCAACGTCACACCGTGGGCGACACTCTCCACACTCACCACCAAAGTCGGCGGCTACCCCATCGCCCGCCTCGACAACCTGCTCCCCGCATTCCCAGACCGTGCATGGTTCGTGGAAAACAAGGGATCAAGCGGCATCACCGCGTTCTTCAACCTCCTCGACGCTAACGGCGGACCAGCCAGGATCGTGGCGAAGCAGCCAGCCAACAACATCACCGTCAACGCTGAAGCCCGCAACCGCGGGTACAAGACGTGGGGCTACTACTTCGACGCAGACACACCCACCATCGCGGCCACACAGTCACGCTGGGACCTGCTCGGTGAAGACTATGCAGCATCTGCGGCGTCATGGGCTGCGGTCAAGTCCTACGGCAAGCCCGTACTCGCCCACATTGTAGACACCGCGCCACACAAGACCCTAGCAGCGTCCTATAGCCCGGCAGGTTACATGGCATCCGGGGTACAAGAAGTCGTACCGCAAACACCGGCAATCGCAGGGCTCGCAGGGTCAGGAACACTGACAGCGGCAGGCACAATGTACGTCGCACCAGCCATCGACATCACCGTGACAGCCACACTAGAACCGCGCAGATGGGCAGGGACACTATGAGATACGAACGCGAATCCATAGAGTTCCAACCCGTCACAGTCACAGTGGATGGGGCCGTGGTTACGACCGGAGTTACGTTCGCAATCACACCGCACAGTGACAGGCCAGTAACCTACATCGCACCAACCACGGTGGCAGGCAAGACAGGCGTCATGGTGCAAGGGCTAACGCCCGGGCTCCATGCCGTATGGGCCAAGGTAGCGAGCACGCCAGAAGCTGTGGTCATTAACTGCGGCACCATCATCATCACGTAAGGGGCGGGCATGGCACGCGCGAAGAAGATATGCGCGAAGCCTGGATGCCCTCAGGTCACAGCAGGTACACGCTGCCCAGCTCATGCCGCCGAGGCTGAGCGTGAACGTGGCAGCCGAGAGTCAAGAGGCTACGGTCCCGAGCATCGTGCGTTGCGCAAGCGATGGGCGCCGATGGTTGCGACCGGTGACGTGCTCTGCGCTAAGTGTAGCCAGCCCATCAAGGCAGGCAGCGTGTGGCACCTAGGTCACACCGCAGACCGCGCCACATGGACAGGGCCAGAGCATCCATACTGCAACCTCAGCGACGCCGGCAAGAGGTCACACAGGAACGCCTAAGGCGACTCTGAAGCGACCCTCAAAGGGGTGCCGCCGACGGCCTGACGGGGTGGGGGGTGACCCAAAAAGCGCCCATGCAGACCACCGCCGGTGATCCCTTCGATGTCCGCACATGGTTCAGAGTTCGCAAGACCTGTCAATAGGCAGGCAAGCAAAAGCCCCGCGCTGCGCTAACAGCCGGGGCCACGATCAACCTAGCTAGAGGTTCGATATGTCAATTGTCTCATGTTCTGTCGACGGATGCGATAGGCCAAAGAGTGCCCGCGGCTGGTGCATTAAGCACTACCAACGGTGGTACAGCACTGGCTCCGTCGCAGACCCTATAGAGCATGCGGTATGCGGTCATTGCGGCGGTCCAACCGAACGGAAGGGTGATAGCGGCCCGCACCCAAGGTATTGCTCGGGCAACTGCTCATCCAAAGCGTCATATTTTCGGCGCAGGGATGAGATTGGGAACCGCCGACGCGCTGAGACCGCGGCTAGACCTAAGCCTGTAATTACTTGCAAGCATTGCGGAGATTCCACTGAGGCTCGTAAGTCGACCACCATGTTTTGTTCCAGCCGCTGCGCCACGAAGTTCCGCCGCGGCAATCATGATGGGACATGCTCGGGAGAGTCCTGCCACCGGACAGCGGAGGCTCGAGGGATGTGTATCGTCTGCTGGCGCCGCTGGGCAAGGGCGACTGGTCGTGAGGCTAATCCTGCATGGGATGACAACCGGCGGGCGCATTACCATAAGCGTCGCGCGCAGAAGCGTGGCACTCAGGTTGAGGATCTGCGCCCGGTTGATATTTACGAGCGCGATATTTGGATCTGTGGCTTGTGCGTGACTCCGGTTGATCCGACTTCGGCATGGCCTGATCCTATGAGCCCTAGCTTGGATCACATTTTGCCGCTCTCTAGGGGCGGTACGCATACGTATGAAAATGTTCAACTTGCCCATTTGACGTGCAATGTGTCGAAGGGTAATCGGATAGCGGCTTAGGAGGTCAGAATGGCTCGTGGTGGCGCTCGTAATAGGTCTGGGCCTTCGGTTGATCCGAGGTCTGCGCGTTCTGATTCTCGGGGCCTAAGTTTTCAGGCCCTCCCCCGCGAGGGGTTCGATGGCGACGTGCCGGACTTCCCATTGCCGGCTTTGGCTGAGCGTGAGGCTGAGGTTTGGGATTCGCTGTGGCGCACTCCGCAGGCTGCGGCTTGGTTTGCTGAGCCGTGGCGGTGGCGCGCGGTTGCGCAGTATGTTCGCTGGTCTGTTCGCACGGAGGATCCCGAGTGCCCGGCTACTGTCATGGGCCAGGTGATCCGCCTTGCTGATCAGATCGGGTTGACTCCTGCCGGGATGAAAGAGAATGGATGGGCGCTTGCTGCTGATGAGGTTCAGGCTAAGAGGGATGACAAGCCTGCCGCTACGTCTCAGGATGTGCCTAAGCGCCGTCTGAGGGCCGTTCCTGGTGGAAGCTAACGGGTTTCTTGTTGATTTTCCGACGCTTGGCGACTTGCTGGATGCCTGGTATGAGCAGCATTGCCGGGTTCCGGACGGGTTTACTCGTGGAGCGGCGTTTCGTCAGTCTGATTGGCAGTTTTGGTGCACGGCGAACCATTACCGCATCCGTCCTGATGCTGTATGGAACGCTGAGAAGCCGCTTCTAAACCAGGCGTTCGTTTACCGGCGTTCGCAGGTTGTGGCGCCTCAGAAGACTGGCAAGGGCCCTTGGGCGGCTGCCGTGTCTACTGGCGAGGCTGTTGGGCCGACGATCTTCAATGGCTGGGCTGTTGATGGGGACGTTTATGAGTGCTCGGCTAATGGCTGCGGCTGCGGTTGGTCGTATGACTACCTGCCGGGCGAGGCTAAGGGCATTCGTCACCCGTCGCCGCTGATTCAGTTGACGGCTACGTCTGAGGATCAGGTTGATAACATCCTGCGCCCGCTGAAGGCGATGATTCGCCTGGGTCCGCTGGCTGACTTGCTGCTGATCCGCGAGGACTTTATCCGCATTGTTGGCGAGGCTGGCAATGAGGACATGGACCGCATTGATGCTGTGACTTCCAATGCTCAGTCGAAGCTTGGTAACCCGATTTCGTTTGCGTTCCAGGATGAGTCTGGCCTGTATACGAAGACGAACAAGATGGTGAAGGTTGCCGAGACGCAGCGCCGCGGTGCTGCTGGTATGGGCGGCCGGACCATTGAGACGTCTAATGCTTGGGACCCTTCGGAGAATAGTACGGCGCAGCGGACGTTTGAGTCTCAGTCGCAGGATATTTTCAAGTTCTTCCGTCAGCCGCCGGCGCATTTGTCGTATGGCAATAAGCGTGACCGGGCGCAGATTCACAAGTTCGTTTATGAGGGCTCGCCTTGGGTTGATCTTGCGTCGATTGAGGCTGAGGCTTCGGAGCTTATGGAGACTGACCGCGCGCAGGCTGAGCGGTTCTTTGGTAATCGGCTGGTGTCTGGTTCGGGCGCTTGGTTGCGTGATGGCATGTGGGAGGCGGCGTATGCGGGTTCAGAAGTGGATGCCGAACCCGCCTGACGGTACCGCGATTTCGCTGGGCTTCGACGGCAGCGAAAGCAATGACTGGACTGCGATTCAGGCTGAGACTTACGACGGGTTCACGTTTACGCCGCGCTACGGCCCGGATGATCGTCCGACGATTTGGAATCCTGCCGAGTGGAATGGTCAGATCCCGCGCTCGGAGGTTCACGCCGCGGTTGACGAGCTGTTCACGCGCTATCGCGTTGAGCGGTTCTACGCGGACCCAAATGACTGGTTCTCCGAGATTGGCGACTGGTCATTGCTATACGGCGATAACCACGTTTTCGAGTGGCCGACGAACCGCATCAAGGCGATGTACGCCGAGATAAAGCGGTTCGAGATTGACCTGTCCACGCGGCGAATCACGCATGACGGTTGCCCGATCACTGCCATTCATATGGCGAACGCACGTAAGGCCGCTAAGGCGGCTCAACAGTACGTGCTCATCAAGCCTGCCGACCACCAAAAGATTGATGCCGTGATGGCGCGGATCCTCGCACACACGGCTGCCAGCGACGCTAGGGAAAGCGGCTGGGATCCCACGCCGAAGCGGCGCCGGGTTGTTGTTTCTTAGACGATGGAGGGCCTGATGGCTGTTTCTGATGCCCTTGCACGGTTGGATACGAAGCTCGCCGGGCTAATCCCTGGCTTGGACCGTGTTGATAAGTATTTTGAGGGCGAGCAGCCGTTGAAGTACATGGCGCAGGCGATGCAGTCGGAGATTGGCGACCGGGTTAGCCAGTTGGTTCTGAATTGGTTGCGGTTTGGTGCTGAGGCGTATGAGAATCGGCTTGACATTGAGGGGTTCCGGTATCGGGGTTCTTCGTCGTCTGATGATGAGTTGTGGCGCATTTGGCAGGCTAATGGGCTTGATGAGCAGTCGCAGCAGGCGCATTTGGATGCACTTGTCCTTGGTCGCTCGTATGTGATTGTTGGTAGCGGCGATGAGGACAGTTCCGACCCGATTGTGACTGTCGAGAGCCCGTTTCAGGTGTTTGCTGAGCGGGATCCTCGGACGCGCCGTGTTTCTGCCGCGATTAAGCGGTGGCAGGAGGGCGAGGGCAAGGATATTGTCCAGCGGGCGACGTTGTATCTGCCTGATTCGACGGAGTCTTTCGCGTTCGGTAAGGAGTGGCTGTCTACGGGGCCGGCGGATGAGCATGGCCTAGGCCGCGTTCCTGTTGTGCCGCTGGTGAACCGTCCGCGCATTTTGAAGCCTGATGGCTTGTCTGAGTTCCAGGATGTCATTCCGGTGGCTGATGCGGCTAACAAGATGGCTACGGACATGATGGTCAGCGGCGAGTTTCATGCGATGCCGCGGCGCTGGGCTGTCGGCTTGAAGGCTGACGATTTTGTGGACAAGGACAATAACCCGATCAGTGTTTGGTCGCGTGATACTGGCACTTTGTGGGGCTCTGAGAATGATCAGGCGAAGTTCGGTCAATTCAACGAGGCTGACTTGAGCGTCTTCCATAACTCGATCAAGTTGCTGGCGCAGTTGGCGTCTCAGATGCTGGCCTTGCCCCCTCACTACCTCAGCTTTGTTGGAGACAACCCGGCGTCGGCTGATGCTATCCGGTCTTCTGAGACTCAGCTCGTGAAGCGTGTGGAGCGTAAGCACACGTACTTTGGCGGGTCTTGGGAGGATGTGCAACGCCTTGTGCTGCGGATTAAAAACGGCAAGTGGGACGAGGACGCTAAGACGCTCGAAACGGTCTGGCGCGATCCTTCCACGCCGACCGAAGCGCAGAAGGCTGATGCGACCGTGAAAAAGGTCCAGACGAACATCATTCCTGTTGAGCAGGCCCGGATTGACCTGGGTTACACGCAGCAGGAGCGGGACAACATGGTTGAGATGGATGCACGCGCGAAGTCCAACCCTGATATTGCGAATTTGGCTAGGTCTATTAACGGGGGTTAGCGATGATCCCGGACGCGGCGGTTGCCCACTATAAGCAGATGCAGCGCCTACAGGCACTTGTCGTCCTAGCTGGTTCGCAGTTGTGGTCCGAGGTTAGCCTGTCGGACCTTAGTGGTTCGTGGGCGACGCAGGTTCCTTTGCTGGTTCCTGTGTTGTCTGGGGTTCAGGTGAAGGCTGCGGCTGCCGGCGCGTCGTATGGCGCGCAGACCCTCGCTGATCAGGGCTTGTATGAGCCCCCGCAGCACTTTGTGAATCCGTCCGCGTTTGGTGGGCTCGCGTCTGATGGGCGGACCCTCGAGGGCTTGCTCTACGGCGCTGTTCCGCACGTAAAGACGCTGATTGCTGGCGGCATGGATCCTAGGCAGGCGTTGGGGCAGGGCGGCAAGTTCCTGACTACGCTTACCCGGACTCAGGTTGCGGATGCTGGGCGCGGCGCTGCTGGTGTTGATACGGCGACGCGCAACCGGGTTTCCTATGTTCGCATGCTCAATCCGCCGTCATGCTCGCGCTGTTCGATCTTGGCGGGGCGTGTTTATCGCTGGAACGCTGGTTTTCAGCGGCACCCGAAGTGCGATTGCGTGCATGTTCAGACGACGCAGACGAAAGCTGCTGAGACTGAGGGCCTAGTCCACGATCCTTACGAGTATTTCAAGTCGCTGTCCCCCGAGGATCAGGACCGGAACTACACGAAGGCGGGCGCTCAGGCGATCCGCGATGGCGGCGACATCTTCCAGGTGGTCAACAGTAGGCGCGGCTTGAAGCCGGGCGGCCTGACCACTTCCGAGGGTACGTCTAAGCGCGGCAACTTCGGGCGGAACGGCCCGCGACTCACCCCTGAGGCCATATATGGCAAGGGGCTTAGCCGCGAGGCCACTCTCGCTGAACTTGAGCGTTTCGGCTACATCTTGCCGGGCGGTCAGAATCCCTCGGGGGTCCTTCGTGGGCAGGCTGAGGGCTTCGGGCAGTTGGGGCGCGGCGGCACTCGTGTTGGCGCCCGTGAGGCTGTCCTGAGGGCGCGTGAGACCGGCGTGCGCGACCCGAACGCGCGGGTGACAATGACGGCGGCTGAACGTCGCGTGTTCGACGCTCAAGCTAACTGGGATGCCGTCAGATCTGGGCGTAACCCGTTCACGAACGCGAAGAACGCGAAGGTCACTCCGGAAGTTGCGGCGCGTGTTGAACGCGAATACCGCAAGCACATACTCGGCTATTAGGCCGCGGGCTGGCATCCCTCATCACTGCCACTTTTCCCTGCGTGATCATTCCGCAGCGGCGCAAGTTTCCTATTCCGGGATGGATGAGGAAGTAACAACGATCAGATCAGGAGGCCGTGATGGCTGACGAACTAACCACCGAGGCTATTGCTGAGGAAGCCCCCGCGGCTGCCGATGTAGTGGCTGACGAAACCGCGGCAACTGAGGCGGAAGTGCAGCCCGACGCGGGCGAGCTCGACCGCCTGCGGGCCGCGCTGGCGAAAGCCAACAAGGAAGCCGAGAAGAACCGGCTTCGTTTGAAGGAAGTTGACGACGCGAAACTGTCGGAGATTGAGAAGGCGCAGCGTGATGCTGCCGAAGCCGCTCAGGAACTGGCCAACCTTCGCCGCGACAGCCTCCGTCAGAAAGTCGCGCTTGATGCTGGGTTGCCGGCCAAGTGGGTGGCTCGCCTTCACGGCGATGATGAGGAATCACTCCGGGCGGATGCCTTGGAAATCCTCGCTGATCTGAACAAGACACGGACGCCGGCCCCCGACGCCTCACAGGGCCCGAGGGTTAACGCGCTTTCGGATGACGAAAAACTCTACGAATCCATCTATGGATCAAGGAAGGCCTAAACAATGGCTGAATATCTTCCGGTAAACACTCCGGGTCAGGCGCTGGTTTCGACCGCGTCCGCTTCTATCTCCGGCGGGCAGCTCCTAGCTGTTTCCGGTTCCGGCACTGTCGCCCCCGCTGGCGCTGCTACTCAGGCTTGGGTTGGTGTGGCGGCGTTTGACGTTGCTTCCGGCGACCTCGTGACCGTTTACGCGGGCGGCGTGCAGGAGTTTGTCGCTTCTGGCGCTATCACCGCTGGTGCGGCTGTTGTGTCCGGCGCTGCCGGCACCGTCGCATCGTCCGCCACCCCGGCTGCTGCAACTCAGGTTGGCGTGGCTCTGACCACGGCTGCTGATGGCGCAAAAGTCCGCGTCAAGCTCGCACGATAACTAGGAGACAACTACTTTGGCTTATTCATACCCCCCGGTTGCCCCTACTTTTTCGGGCGACAACGAAACCATTTCCCGCTTCCTGAACTCCCCGTCCGTTGTGGCGCGGCGCGTGCAGGACATCACCGCTAACCGCTTCATTGCGGACGTGCTGCTGAGTGGCCGCACGGACGTTTCCGGCGGCGCTATCACGTACGACGTTGACGAGGACCTGTACACGGTTCGTCCGGTCGGCGCAGTGTCCCCCGGCGGCGAGTACGACCTGACCACGATTGCCAATGGCACCCCGCAGGTCGCCAAGGTCACCAAGTGGGGCCAGGACACCGAGGTTACTGACGAGGCTATCAAGCGTCAGAACTTTGGCGCCGTTGAGAAGGGCTTGGGCAAGCTGTCCAACTCGATCATCAAGAAGGTTGACTCGATCAGCCTTTCCCTGATCGCCGCGACGGTCACCCAGACTCAGGCTGTCACCTCGGGCGCATGGTCGGTCTCCGGCACTGCCGCGATCCTGCGCGACATCATGCTCGCCAAGGCCAAGGTCACCGCCCTGAATAAGGGTTACGACCCGAACGTCCTGGTTGTCGATGACATCACTTGGGCTTACCTTGCCTCTGATGCTGCTGTCATGAACGCTCGCGGCCGCGAAGATTCCGCGAACGCGATCTACTCGGGCAACTTCCCGACGATTGCGGGCCTGACCGTTCTGCCTACCCCGAACATCCCGGGCGGCTCTGGCGCATGGCTGATCGACACGACCGCCCTTGGTGGCATCGCTGACGAGGCCCTTGGTGGCGGCTACACCCAGGCTGGCGCTGTTGAGACGAAGGTTATCCGCGAGGACCTGAACGACAAGTGGCGCCTGCGCGCCCGTCGCGTCTGCGTCCCGTACGTGACCGAGCCCGGCGCTGCCATCAAGATCACCGGCGTTTAGTAGGAGGCCCAAATGACCCACAAGGTCATCTCGCCGCTGGTGTCCATCAAGGACCCCGCAGGCAAGAACACGTATTTCTATGAGGGCGCTACTGTGCCCGATGGTTTCGACAAGGGCGACGTTGATCGCCTGGTTGAAGCCGGCATGCTCGAAAAGGCTGAGCCCGAGGCTAAGCCTGCTGTCGCACGTTCGTCTAAGTAGTTAGGGAGGGGGCGTCATGGTTGTTGTGACTCCTAATGATGTTGCTGCGGGGTGGCGTCCCCTTTCTGATGCTGAGGCACTGGCTGCGGCGGGGTTGATCGCTGAGGCGGTTACCTTGCTGACGGTTACGGTTCCTGGCTTCGATTCCAAGGACGTGGGCGTGGCCCGGCTGGTTGTGTCGCGGATGGTTCGCCGGGTGATGAAAAACCCGGACGGCTACCGGATCCGCAACGAGTCGATTGATGACTACACGGAGGGCGGCACCGTCGATTCGGCGCTGTCCACTGGCGAGTTGTATGCGTCCACGGATGAGTTGGGCTGGCTGGGTGTGCGGGCTGCTGGTCCGCGCGCCTTTGAGATTCGGCCCCGCTCGTGAGTGCGGTTGCCGCGACCTTGCGAGGTCGGGAAGCTGCTGAGGCGTTGATGGTGGACGCGTGCACGGTGACTCGTCCGGGTGATCCGGTGACGGATCCTGAGACGGGCAACGTGACCCCCGGTTCGACGCTGGTCTATAGCGGCCCGTGCAAGGTGCAGCAAACCATTTCCCAGGCGTCGAACCCGAACGCTGGTGGGCATTCGTTTACGGTGCAGGATTCGCGGGTTGATTTCCCGGTGGCGGCTGGCCCGTTGCTGGTGGATGACGTTGTGACGATCACGGCTTCGGTGCTGGATCCGCAGATGGTGGGGCGTGAGATGCGCGTCGTTGAACTGTTCCACAAGTCGTTTGCGACTGCGCAGCGGACGCGGGTTTCTGAGGTGGTCGCGTGAGTCGCGGACGCATCCAGGTACGCACGCAGAAGCGCCCCCACTCGCTGGAAGAGTGGAGGCGCTTTTTTGTGGGCTATAGGTCGAACGCCCACGCGATGTACAAAATGATCGCGGCAACTATCAGGAACCACGGCAGAATGTGGATCACTTTGCGAGCCCGAGTGCATCAAGAATGTCGCCGACCGCGGCCTCTGCTTCAGCCGTTGTCATTTCAGCGTGACCGCGGAGGGCGCTGACCGCATAGCCGAACGCTTCATCGCCTACCGAAGCCAGATGCGGGGCAGCGGCTTCGAGGATAACCCTGAGGTCATCCCGGGTCACGTACACTCCAGCCCCGTGCGGCAGCACGCCATACGCCGCTTCCACCGCCTCATCCGGGATCACTTCTTTTGATTCGCTCATGCACCAACTCTACCGCATTCCACTGCATTTTGGCAGTGATTCGCAGTGATAATCTGGACACAGAAGAGCCCCATGGTTTCCCGTGGGGCTCTTCTCGACTCGACTGAGTGCTTCATCCATTGCAGCGGATAGATCAATGCTACACCCGCCTTGAATCACTGTCAAATAGCAGTGATCCACAGTTGGCCGCAACGACTATTTCTATCGATACGGAGACCATGTGAGTGATGGCATAGCCGAACTCAGGCAACTATCTACCAACCTGGGCCGCGTCTCCGGATCTGCCGTGAAGGATGTTGACGCTGTCATAAAAAAGGGCGCGCAAAACGTCAAGACGGAGATGAACTATTCCGCGGTGTGGTCTAAGCACTTCAAGGCTATGGCCGGATCGATTACTTACGACTCCTACTACCTCCCCGGGAAGGTCCGCTATGTGGTCGGGCCCGACAAGGGCAAGCGTGGCGGCGCCCTAGGTAACATCGCCTACTTCGGCACGAGTAAGGGCGGCGGAACGCTGGACATTGAACAGCCGCTGACAGCCGAGGAGCCGCGGATGATGTCTGCTCTAGCGGCACTTGCCGAGAAGTGGGCTGGTCAGCTATGACGGGTGATGCGCTTGCTGCCGGGTTCGAGGCGCTGATTACTGGTGTGACGGTCTACAAGGACCGAGTGCCAGCGACACCCTCGTTCCCTTACGTGTTCGTGGTGACGAACTTCCCGACCGTTTCTGAGCGCGCCGTAACCCGGTCTGTTCAGGCGAGGGTTCTTCGGTCACGCACACAGATTGTCGGACTCACGGCTTCGTCGGTGCGGATCGTGGCGCAGAAGCTCGCGGACGCGCTCGAGGGTGAACGTCCAGAGGTTCCTGGCTGGGTTCTCGGCGCTATCGAGTCGGTCACTAACGAGCAGCCGCTCCTGCCGGATGAGGACGTGACTATCAACGGTCAGCATCCCCTCTACCAGCCCTTCGATTGGGTCCTTACCGGATCCCCCACGCCCTAGGAGGCCCCTTGTTTATCAGGGTGAAAGACAAAGAGTCCGGTCACGAGTTCGACGTGCCGGCAGAAGATTGGCGGGTTGCTGAGGGAATCCTCACGCCCGTCAAGAGTGACCGCTACCCCGAAGTAGACCGGCCTCGCCCCCCGAAGCACAACATACAGCCCATTCGGGCATCCAAGAAAGAGGAAAGCTAAATGGCTGTTGACATTCCCAGCACACCGGCTGACGGCAACGTTCTCGTCAAGCTCGTTACTGCTATTGCGGACACGTCCGCCCCGAAGCTCACTGAGCTGAACGGCGCCCCCGCCGTGGACATCTCCTGCTACCTGACCGGCGGCGGCTACAAGCCTTCCCTGTCCGAGCAGGTCATCACCGATGAGCGTCTTTGCACGACTCAGACGTACGAGCAGAAGGGCCGCTCTCAGCGTGGCCTCGAGGTCGAGTACATCGACAACACGAACTCGCCGAGCGCTTCGACGTTCAACAAGGCGAAGGACACGCTGGTTCCGGGCTCCGCTCAGTACGTGGTCGTTCGCACTGGCCTTCCCTACACCACCGCACTCGCCGTGGGCCAGAAGGTCACCATTTACCCGGTGACTGCTGGCGAGTACAACGACATGCCGCCGGAAGCTAACTCGGTCCTGAAGACCGGGCAGAAGCTGTTCGTGACCGGCAAGGTGCAGATCGCAGTGGCTACGGTCGCTTAGTTCTGCCTGCTTGATACCCCTGTTCGCCCGTGTGTTGTGGGACCGCGGGCGAACAGGTCAAGTCCCACTTGTCCCGCTAAAAGACTTTAGGAGTACCTGATGGCTCTTGTTGTGAAGCGTCCTGAGACGCGCGTCCTGTTTTGCCTCGATGGCGATCTGAAAGCAGCCCATGAGGCTGCCGAGGCTGAGTTCAACGCGGCCCGTTCGAAGTCCCTCGCTGATGCCCGGCTGAACGACCCGGCTAAGGATCTGGCTAAGAAGGTCAACGACCTTGAGGAAGAGATGAAGGCGGCAACTGTTTCGTTCCTGGTCCGCGGGATGCGGCGCGGCGACTGGAACGACCTTGTCGCTGCCCATGCCCCGCGTGAGGGTAACGCGCTGGATAAGTCGTACGGCTTCAACGTTGAGGCCCTGATGAAGGTTGCTGTGCCGAAGTCCATTGCCGGGGTTGAGAATCACGCCGGCGAGGCGCTGGACTTCAGCGTCAAGGACGAGTGGGATGCCCTCGCGGATGACATGACCGATTCGCAGTATGAGGATTTTGTGCTGGCGACTCTCCGCGTGAATAAGGGGCGGAACGAGGTCCCTTTTTCGCTCAGCGCCTTCAGGATGATCCAGGACTCAGATCAGACGTAGAGACGGCGCACGCTCTCGGCATTTCGTTGAAGCGGTTCCATGGGTGGGAGCCTGCTACATCGTATGAGTATGAGGCTGGGCGGCTTGTGTCGTCCCGGCCTGAGCCTGAGTGGGATGAGGCTGAGCAAACGGTAATGCTTGCGTTGCAGGCGTACCGCGGCTCGTTGTGCCCGCTGTGTGGTGGCCCGTTGTCGGTGTGCACGAACCCTGAGAATGAGTTGAAGTTCAAGGGTGGCCTGCCGATCCGCTGCCATGCCACGACGGCGCGGGCTATCGCGATGGAGCCCTACAAGGACCAGCCCAACAATTCGGCGCTAATGATCGCTCCCGTACTGGCTGACTAGGTCCGGTCAGTGTCGCGCTGGGCTATTCCAACAATTAGTGCAACCAGCCCGCCGAAGAACAGTAGGGCGGCTGGCGCGGTGAATGATCCCGAGAATACGGCGAACAGTACGCCGACGATCATTGCCAGCCCGCCTAGCTGCTTAGCTACGTAGCCCTTCTTTGGCGCCTTATGTGGTGCTGTCTCGTTTGTCATGCCGCGATTCTAGCGGGTTGTCCAGGAAATTAACACAGGAGGCCCCGTGGCTGATCGCAGCATATCTATTTCCCTTGAGGCCAAAGTCCAAGGCTTTGTCTCGGGGATGCGTACGGCGCAACAGGCGACCAACGACTTTGCGAACCGCACGGCTTCGTTTGCTCGTGAGAATGAGCAGCATTTCGACCGCGTCGGCAAGGCGTCAATGGTGTTCGGTGGCGCGATTCTGGCTGGCATTGGCATCGCGGTGAACTCTTTCATGGAGTTTGATTCGGCGATGTCTGAGGTTCAGGCGTCTACCCATGAGACTTCGGCGAACATGGACCTCCTGCGGGATGCCGCGGTCAACGCTGGCGCTGACACTGCGTTCTCCGCTAAGGAAGCCGCTAAGGGCATTGACGAGCTAGCTAAGGCTGGCGTGTCAACTAAGGACATTCTGGGCGGCGGGCTGACCGGCGCACTGTCGCTGGCCGCTGCTGGCTCACTTGGCGTTGGCGATGCTGCTGAGATCGCGGCAACGGCGATGACGCAGTTCAAGCTCTCGGGCGATAAGATCCCGCACCTCGCGGACCTGCTGGCTGCTGGTGCTGGCAAGGCTCAGGGCTCTGTCCAGGATATGGGCATGGCTTTGAAGCAGGCTGGCCTTGTTGCAGCCTCTACCGGCCTAACCATCGAGGAAACCACGGGTGGGCTCGCCGCCTTTGCGTCCGCGGGCCTGATCGGTTCTGACGCGGGAACGTCGTTCAAGTCGATGTTGCAACGCCTAACTCCGCAGTCTCTTGAGGCTAAGAACAAGATGACTGAGCTTGGCATCTCTGCATATGACGCGCAGGGCAAGTTTATCGGCCTGTCTAAGTTCTCCGAGAACCTGAAGACCTCCATGCAGAACCTAACCCCGGAGGCCCGCAATGCGGCTATGGGTGTCATGTTCGGTTCTGACGCGGTCCGTGCCGCGAACGTCCTTTACGAGCAGGGCGCTCAGGGCATCTCGGACTGGACTGACAAGGTCAACGATGCGGGCTATGCGGCGGTTACTGCTTCGATCAAGCAGGACAACCTGGCGGGCGATATTGAGAAGCTTGGCGGCTCGTTCGATTCGGTCCTCATCAAGGGCGGGTCTGGTGTTGCGGAGTCTATGCGCGGCCTTGTGCAGGGCGCCGAGGACATGGTTGATGCGTTCGGTAAGATCCCCGCGCCCATCCTGAGCGCTGGGCTTGGTATGGCTGGTATGGCTGGCGCGGCACTGCTTGTGGGTGGCGCAGTCATTACTACGGTTCCGAAGTTCCTTGAGTTCAAGGATTCGATGGAGAAGATTGCCCCCGCCGGGTCCAAGGCTGGGGATGGTATCCGAAAGGTTGGCAAGGCTGCTGGCGTTGCTCTCGCCGCTGTTGTGGCGTTGCAGATCGCTGCCGCCATCTTCACCGAGAAGCACACGAAGTCCGCCGAGGATTACGGGCAGGCTCTGCTGAAGGTCGGCAAGGCCGCGGGGACGATTGACACATCCGGGCTCGATTCCATCATGGGTAAATTCGATTCGTTCGCCGGGACTCCGGTAAGCAACATCGACAATATGGCCGATGCTGTGGCCCGCCTGACTCATCAGAATTTCGATGATGCCGGCAACAAGTTTTTCGAGGGGTTCACCAACTTTATTGGCCTGCCCAAGGGTGAGATTGGTCAGCTTGAGGATCGTCTCAATGGCCTTGGCGATGCGATGGGGAACCTGGTCAAGAACGGTGCTAGCGAGACTGCGGCCAAGTCTTTCCAGGCTCTCACAAAAGAGTTTGAGAAGAACGGCAAGGGCGCGAAGGAAGCACTCGAAGCCCTGCCCGGCTACAAAGATGCGCTGCTCGCTCAGGCGTCGGCTGCCGGCGTGGTTCTTGAGGGTCAGGATCTTCTTGACTTCGCTATGGGTAAGATCCCTGCGTCGATGGCTGGCGCTGCTGGCGCGGTTGAGACCTACACTACTGCCGCTGGCACGTCAGCTCCCGTTACTGAGGATATGGCTAAGGCGCTTGAAGAAGTAGGCCTTAGCGCCGAGGGCGCGGTCACGGACATTGACGCTTTCGCTAAGTCGCTGTTCGCCGCCGGCCTCCTGTCGCTGTCCTCATCAGACGCGGCTATCGGCTACCAGGATGCTATCGACAAGATGACTGAATCCGTCACTAAGAACGGCACGACCCTTGACCTGAACACGGAGAAGGGCCGCGCCAACCAGTCAGCTTTCAACGGACTGGCGCAGGCCGCAATGACATCGGCTCAGGCCTCCGCTGCTGAGACTCTTGCAACGCAGGGTTCGTCGGCGGCACAGGCTGGGCTTCAGGGCGCATTGCGAACCAGCTACAACGACCTCGTCCGGGCTGCTGGTCAGCTCGGCAAGACTGGCGACGAAGCGGACACGATGGCCCGTAAGGCTCTCGGCATCCCTAAGAACGTCAACATTGACGCATGGATCGCCGACCACGCGACCGGCACTCTTGACGCGATCAGGGGCAAGGCTGACGGGCTCGACGGCAAGACGATCAACCTTTTCACGAATATCCACGAGACGACTTTTCTCAACACGGTCCGGTCAGACTCGGTCGCGCCCACTCGCGGCACCGCCGACAAGCGGAAAGCCGCATACGCCACGGGTGGTCGCGTCTACGGTCCGGGTACGACTACGTCTGACTCTATAGATGCGCGGCTGTCCAAGGATGAGTACGTGCTGACGGCGGCGGCAGCTAAGAAGATCGGCTACGCGACGTTGGACGCGTGGAATGGCGGCGATACGCAGCCGATAAAGGCTGGCAGGCAGTACGCGCCGGCTAGTGCCCCCGCCAGGCAGATGCCGTCCGCGTCTTCCTCGAATGTCAACGTAGCCGCCCCAGCGGTGGCGGTGTACATCGGTAACGAGCAGTTGGACGCCCGCACTTATCGGGTTGCTTCTTCTGTTGTTTCAGCGGCTGATCGTCAGTCCACTTATGCACGTCCTGGGAGGCGCTGATGGTTGCTGTAACGGTTGAGGCTTTGGTTGATGCGCCGTGCCCGCGGGTTGGCGTGACGATCACGGGCCTCGGTGTTGGTGATTCGGTGGTTTCGGTTTGGCGTTCCGCGGATGGGCTCAGGGAGCCTGTCCGCGGCGCCCGGCGGGTGTCGCTCGTTGATTCGACGTACCTGATTGATTACGACGCCCCGCTTAGCAGGCCTATCACGTATGAGGTTGAGGTGATTAGCGGTCCGTCCGGCGCTGACCGCGTCACCTCATCTTCGGTGACGGTCAACTCGGACACGGGATGGCTAATGGATCCGCTCGTGCCGCAGTCCGCTATCCCTGTGGTTGGTGGCGACGGTGACGACGGGCCCTACCTTCGCGGCGAGGCTCTGGCTCAGCTCGAGTACGCGGCTGATGTGTCCCTCATTAGCGTGATGGGTTCGGATAAGCCGATGGCGTTGTTTGGTCAGCGGATGGCTGCCCGGGGTGTTCCTTTGTCGATGGGTACGCGGTCGGCTGAGCAGAACGCGAGGCTGAGGGATCTGCTCATGTCTTCGGCGCTGGTGCTGTTCCGTCCGATTCCTGGCTTCGGTATTGATTTGCCGGGTTCGATGTTTGTCACGGTCCCGTCGGCTGTTGAGGCCCCGGTTGATGTGGCGTGGGGCGGGAACCTGACGTGGTGGGATTTGAAGGCTGACACGGTCGCGGCCCCAACGCTCAAGGTCCTCACGGCGACGTTCACTTACGGCGACGTGGCCCTACTGTTCGCAACGTATCAGCAGAAGCAGGACGCGGCTACGGGCACCTATTTGGATGATTTGAAACACCCGCTCGGTTAGGAGCCTCCCTTGTTGCCGATTGATGATGTGTCGCGTGCGGCGTTGGATGGTTCGAGGCCTGCTGATGAGTTGGTTGTGTGGGCTTGGTATGACGGGGATTTGGCGTGGCCTGATCCTTTGGGGGTTGTGTCGTGGTCGTTGAGCGGTTCGTCTGATGCGTCTACGAAGGTTCAGCGGCAGCTCAGTCTGAAGGTCGCGGACGCGGATGGTTCGTTGTCGCCGTGGCTGTTTGATGACCCGCTCGGGGTCGGCGGCGTGGTGTTGCAGGTTGTGTACCGTGTTGGCGGTGCTGGTGCGGTGAATGTTGGTTGGTTCCGGGTTGAGGGTAACTCGCCGGATGGTTCGGTGAACGGCTACACGCTCCCGGAGTACGGCTATTTGGAACCGGATTCGGCGGCGGCACCGCATGAGCGGCGGACGTTCGCGTTCACTGGCGCTGTCGTTGATGTTGACGCGGTGGACCTAACAGCGGATGTTGACCGGGACAAGTTCCTGGCACCACAGTCGCCCGCGGGCACGAGTCCGACCGTGCTGGGTGAAGTCACACGCCTAGTGCAGCGGCATTTCCCCATGGTTGTTGACATCGGCGTGACGGACGCGTCGGTGTCGCGGAAGCTCGTTTATGACCGGGAACGCCTCGAAGCCGTGCAGGATTTGTTGGCGAACATTAACGCCCGGTTCCGCATGGGTGGCGACGGCGAGATGCGCGTCTACCCGATCACCGGTACGGATCCTGTGTGGCGGGTTGAGCCCGGACAGGGTCTGGTCAGTGTCCATCGCAAACAAACCATTGACGGGCTTTATAACTGCTGGGTCGTTGAGGGTAAAGAGGGCGCGAACGGCAAGCCGGTCACGGGTACCGCGTACCTGCGCACTGGGCTTCTCCGCTGGGACGGACCCCACGGCAGGGTGCCCGACTTCTACTCCTCGGAAATGATCACGACATGGTCGCAGGCGGTCGCGTATGCGGAGACGCTACGGGACCGGCAGGCCGCGTCCTGCGCGGTTGAGCTTGAGGTCGAGACGGTCCCCCGCCCGGAGATTCAGGCTGGCGACCGCATCGAGGTTGGCTGCCCCATGCCTGCCGGGCATGTCGTCTATTTGCCGGGCGAGGTCGTCTCGGTGTCTGCCGGCGGATCCCCCATCCCCGGCCCAACAAAGTTCACCGTGTCGTGCGCCTATCAGGACGTGGCGGCAGCGATTGGCCGCACACCGTTCGGCGATCATCTCACGTCATCGAAGCCTGCCCTCACCTGGGACCGGATGCCGTCCACATGGGGCGCGCTGCCCGCCCTCACTTGGAACAACTTGCCCTAGGAGGCGCCGATGGCTGCTTTGAAGAAAACCCTTGCGGCCATCCCAGCAGGCGGCACCCGCCGCGTGTACGGGACCGCCTACTTCGACGGGTCCCGCTGGTGGGCGAACCTGAACGGAAACCTGCTGGACGCGTACTGGGCGAACTCGGTAAGCCCTCAGCAGGACGGCCCTATCGCGGTTGAACTGACGGAGCAGGGCAACGGGCAGTCATCGGCACTCGTCACTGACGGATACTCCGACCAGCCCCGGCCCCGTACCGGGACCGTCCTAAGCGTCGGCATCACGGAGATTGTGCTGACCGGCGCCGACGGGATCACCTACACAACGTCACGGTTCTCCGGGTCCTACATGGTCGGCGATCCGGTGTATGTGGCGTGGGACGCAGCTGCCCCGATCATCCTCGGCAAGCTACCCTCCATCACCCCAACACCGCCCACGCGGACGCCTGTTGAGGCGTCGCCGATCACCCCGACCGGCACAGCTAGAGCCGCCGCGGGGAAGACGAACACTTGGTGGGGTCCGGGCGGGTGGGGGTCTTGGGCTGAGTCGAAGCAGGGCGGCGAACAGGTTTACTCCGGCACATGGGCTGGGAGCACGGTTACGGGCTCCTGGTTTTACGGGGCGGCGTTCACGAACCTCGGCTCAAAGACCATCACGGAGATCCGGTTCCGCCTCCCGAAGCGCCTCAACATTGGCGGCTCCGGTTCGGCGACCGTCCACCTTTACGCGCACACCTCGAAGTATCAGCCCGGCGGTGATGTGAACCGCACCGTTGGGCCATGGGACGTGACCGTAACCCAGGGCCAGGGCGCGCACTGGATCACCCTGCCCCTTACCTTCGCCCCGGTCCTCAAGGCTGGCGGCGGCATCAGTATTACCGGCGACCCGTACGTCGGGTTTGACGGGCGACTCAAAGACCCGCAATCGGGCCGCATAGAAATGGACTGGACAGCCTAATGCCACAGACACGAGACAACGGGATTGTTGTTCCGATCAACTCTGACGCTTACAACCTGACAACCGACCTTGCGACGATGGCGGATTCCGCCGACGTGGTTACTGTCGTGTCGGGAACCTCCGCCCGGAACGCGTTGACCAAGTACGAGGGGCGCCTCGTCTACCGGACCGACACGACACAGATTGAGTCAGTTGTTGGCGGCTCGTGGCGGGACGGCACGCGCGGATATTCGCCCCTGTCACCAACGGGCTGGTCAGCGACCGGGGACATTACGATCACACCCGAAGGCACCAAGAAGCGCGTCGTAGCCGACCTGATCATCACCCGGACCGGCGGCGACTTCGTCCTCGGGTCAGGCTCGTGGAACATCCTCGGGACCGACGACTACGTACTACCTTCCCAGGTCCGGGGCAGCTCCCCCGTCAAGTACCTGTCCGTTCCTGTTGTCGGCACCGCCACTAACTACAACGCGAACGTGGCCTATAACCCGACCGGAAAAATGTCGATCCGATCCGTCAGCTCTTTCACGTTCGCGACCGACATGTTCTTCACCATTAACGTCGCCTACTACATCTAACAAACGTGTGGCCCCGGACTTGCGCTCCAGGGCCACACAGCACCCACCCTATACGACCGCCGCCCCGGCAGGTCACAACACGCCGGGAGGCAACCTTATGCGCAAAACACTTGCAGGTCAGCGTCGCATCATCAATGGTCGCCGCGGATCCTTCCAACTTCTATTCGCTTTCGTGTACCTGATTCTTGGCGCATCGTTCCTGCTCGCATCCCCGAGCCCGTCACGGCAGGCCGCACTCGGCTGGTTGGGCGTCCTCGTCCCGCACCTCGGGTACATCTGGATCATCGCCGCCATCTTGGCGCTCACAGCCGTACACAAGGCCCGCGGCGACGACTCCTACTCCTACGCCGCACTGACGTTCGCGCCCATCATCTTCGGCGGGCTGTTCCTCATCGGCATAGCACTTGGCGCACCAGCTACCGGGTTCATCTCGACAGCGACGTACTGGCTGCTCGGCGCCGCAGTGATGGTCGTCTCGGGCATGTCAGGCGATAACGACCGATGCGCAAGGACACCACCAGATGGACAATAACCAACTACTAACCCTGCTGGGCGTGCTCATCGTCGCCGGCGGCGGCGCCTACGGTGCGACCTACGCGGCCCGCACCTCCTCGAAGACGGCCAAGGAAACGAACGCGGTCACGTTCTCCAAGAACCTCATGGAACGTCTCGAATCACTCGAGGAAGACGTAAAGGGTTTGCGGGCTGACCTCAACATGGTCTCCCGCAACTTCAGCACCGCGATCAACTTCATTGAGCGGATGGTCTTCTGGGCCAAGGGTGGATCCAAGCCGCCCATTCCCGGCATCCCAGAATCGTTGAAAGCGCACCTGGACCCGTCACTCATCGACCGCCACGAAGAACAGCAGGAACGAGAAGGCGCATGACAACCATTAACGAATCGCAGACAGCGAAGGGCTACACGCCCGCCGCCCGGGTCCCGGCAACGTTTGGACGAAAGCGGACCATCGACGGGATCGTGATACACCATTGGGGGAGCCTCGGTCAGCGTCACGACGATGTTGTGAAGTTCTTCGTGAGCGGACCCGGCACGACTTCGGCGCACTTCGTTGTCAGCGCGGGCCGCATCGACTGCCTCGTGTCCCCCCTGGACGCAGCCTGGCACTCCGGCAACGCGGTAGGCAACGCAACGACCATCGGCATCGAATGCCACCCCGAAGCCACAGATGAGGACTACGCGACCGTAGCCGAACTCGTCAACTTCCTCCGCAGTCAATACGGGCCCCTGCCCCTCAGCCCGCACCGGCAGTGGAACGCGACCGCATGCCCCGGCATCTGGGACCTGCCCCGCATCGACCGCCTCGCA
Organism: Arthrobacter sp. ES3-54; assembly: GCF_029504395.1. Classification (GTDB taxonomy): domain Bacteria; phylum Actinomycetota; class Actinomycetes; order Actinomycetales; family Micrococcaceae; genus Arthrobacter. Next base: position 51,063 of record NZ_JAQFIF010000001.1, on the reverse strand, counting down.
GGATCCGCAGCCATCGCACCGCAAAGCTCATCGACAGAAGAGGACCCCTTCATGGCCTACACAGATAAAGAGCGCGCCGAAATTCTCGCCGCCGCCCGCCTCGTCAACCGCTACCTCGACGCCCCCACCGGCTCCATCCCGCAGAAGGTCGCCAAGGCCATCCTCGAAGCGCCCGTCACTCGCAAGGGTGGCACCCGCAGCGGGGATACCACGCTCGGCAACACCATCGCCTACCTTGACTCCAACCTCGACGCAGTGAAGGTGCAGCCGTAATGAACGTCAACCCGAAAGTTACCGCCGCGACTGTAGCCGGCGCCGTGACCACCATCATTGTTTGGCTGCTGACCTTCGCGGGCATCGACATGCCCGTAGTTGTGCAGGGCGCCATCACGTCCATCCTCGTCTTCACCGCAGGCTACCTCACCCCGGCAAGCAACGAGCCCGGCGCCCACGAAGCCTGACCCCAGTAGACCATCAGCGGCGCTCCTTGAGGGCGCCTTTAGCATTTAAGGAGAGGCCGCTATGGCTATTGCATTCACCCCGCTCGGGTTCCTGAAGCCGGACGGTAACGAGCTGGTCCGCAACGGTGACAACGCCATTGCCGCGAACGCGCAGACCGCCGACTCCGCACTAACGTCCGCGCAGGCGATCATGGCATCCACCCAGGCTGGCCTCGCGTCAACGACCGTGCGGGTAGACGCGGCAGAGGCGACCATCGCCGAAACGCAGGACACCCTCACAACAACGCAAGCCACACTCTCCGAAACCCTCGGACGAGTCGGGCAAGTCGAAGTGAACATCCAGTCCGGCCTCGGCGACGGCCCCGGACTGCTCGAGGACGTCATGCACCCCGGCACCTATTTCATCACCAACACCACACTCATCCAGCCCGACCCGGCAAACCCGGGCTTCTACCTGATCGGAGCGTGACCGGATGGTTAACCGCCTGGTATCCGTCAACGACAGCAACACGCTCCCCGCATCAGTCCTCGTCGCGGACGCCAACCTGCCCGCAGGTGCGAAACTGTCTGACATCGCAGGGAAAGTCCGCAAGGGTGAAAACGTCATCAACGTGCGCGACTACGGCGCTGTGGGCGACGGTGTCACGGACGACTCCGCCGCGTTCACCGCAGCGTTCGCAGCAGCCAACACGGCCCTCTACCGGACCTCCACCGTCCTCATCCCGCCGCTGACGTACAACCTGCTCACCCGGGTACGGCTCACCAGCAACGTCCACGTGCTCGCCTACGGGGCTACTCTCACGAAGACCAGCACGGCCAACGGTTACGCGTTCTTCTACACCGGCTCGGACGGGTTCCGCGGCTACGGGTCCGGCAACTCGAACATCCTGTGGGAGGGTGGCAGGTTCCTCGGCAGCTTCGTGGACACTGTAGGCCGTTGCGCGTTCGCCCTCCACCACACGGACAACTTTGAGGTCAAATACGCTGTCTTCGAGCAGATGCAGGCCAAGGGTCACGTCATTGACCTGCTCGGCTGCTCAGCGATCCGCGTCCGTAATTGCAAGTTCCTGGGGTTCAACGCCGGAACGGGTAACTCCGCACGGGAAGAAGCGATCCAGCCTGACGTGTCCGACGCCGGCGCATCATCCTCCCCGGACCTGCCCGGCTCATACGACGGCTTGCTGACCAAGGACGTCACGGTAGAGGACTGCAAGTTCCTCCCGCTCACGGTCGGCGCAACCACATACCCGGCACCCAACCCGTTCGGGGCGCACTCCATCCAGGAAGGCAAAACCCTTGACCGGATGCGGTTCCTCCGCAACTACGTCCTCGACCCCCGGATAGACACGACCTCCGACTACAAGGGCGTCGTCCACTTCGTTGCTGCCACAAACTCGCAGTTCAACGACAACGTGTTCGAGTTCACCACGCCCAGCAACACGCCAACCATTGTGCTCTACTCCACCGACTTCGGGCAGGTAGCGACGGCAGGGCACGAAGCGACGGACACCTACACGCCCGCCTCGTTCGCGTCAGGCGGCGTGGCATGCGACAACGTTGAGGTCGCCCGCAACACGTTCATCAACTACGCGGCAACCAACGCAGAGTCCGTCATCTCGATTAAACCCCTCGCAGCCGGCGGGAACATCAAGGCCGGACTCATCAAGGTACTCGGCAATAAAGCCAAGTTCGGTACCGGCACATCCGACGCGGCAAACTTCATCAACGTCGACTACGCCGAACACATCGTGATCGACGGCAACGAACTAAACGGACCCTTCCGCGGTGTTGATGTGGAAGCCGTGGACGTTGTCGATGTTGGCATGAACCGCCACGTCGGGCCCCGAGTTGACGGGTGGCGCTTCGACACAGTCGGCGCCCTACGGATTGCCCGGCTCCGGATCCTCAACGCCGCAGCAACAGCCGTGTACATCGCCAACTCCCAGAAGGTGCGGCTGTCCAACTTCACCGCCGCCAGCCTGGGAGGGTCGCGCGCTGTAGCCCTGAATAACGTCAACAACTTCAGCGTCTGGGAAGCCGACGTCACCGCCCCGTCAGGCACCAGGGGCATCGAAGCGTACACCGGCTCAGCGAATGGCAGGGTCTACAACTCCACCATCGCAGGCGGCACAACAACCCATGTGGACATCTCCACAGTGACCGGCAACGCCGTGACCGAAACCGGGAACCTGAAACTCTGAACGGGAGCATGACCCATGACTAACCGCATCGTCGCAGTGGGGGACGACTTCACAGTCCCAGCCGCTGTCAAAGTCACTGACGCCAACCTGCCGACACGGCTCAGCGGCGCGTCACTGGACGCCGCCTACACCGCAGCAGGGGCCACAAGGGGCGCGTCAGACCCGCTCGCGTACCTCGATAACGTGTCGCTCCTGTGCGAGTTCCCCGTGCGCGAAAACGGCGAAGTGTCCTGGCCGCAAGGGTTCAGCATCAACAAGGCCGCGAACGAGATTTACGTCGCCAACCAGAACGGCACAGAGTTGCGTATCGACGTGCGCGACCTGACAACCGGTGTCCGCAAGTCCTTCAAGACTGCCACGACCGAAAACGGCGCGTTCACCGAATCACTGTCCTACTTCACCAACGGCAGCGGTGAGCTGTGCTTCATGGTGTGGCCCAAGACGGGCGGCGGCGTCCCCTCGGCCTACGCGATCTTCAACTACACCCTAGGCACCCTCGGCGCACAGATCCCCATCTACGGGTTCTCCCGCGGCGACGTATCCGGGAACTACCTCATCACCTCTGATGCGTGGACAAACTCGGTCACGAAGTTCTACGTCTACGACTGGGCAACGGTAAAGGCCGGAACGCCCACCCTGCTCGCCACCATCCCCGTCGAAAACACCGGCGCAACCGCGGCGAAAAACCAGGGCATCGCCATCGTCGGGTCACACTTCTACCTGTCAGAAGGCGCGCAAACAGACTCGCCAACCCTGATGGTGTGGGACTTCACCGGCAAGCTCAGGGCAGTCCGCCAGTACAGCCGCGCCGCATTCCAGGCCGCGGTGAACGTACTCAAGCCCGGCTACCTCAGCAACAGCGCTTACACGTATGAGGCGGAGGGTGCGACCAACCTTGACGGGAAACTCGTCACCGGCCAAATCGTCAACAACAACCCCTCGGTCGTTGGCGATTCCCGGATGCTGGTGTTGCAACACAACCGCATCGACGGCGCCAAAATGTTCTCCCAACCCGTCACGACATACGTCTACGACACAGGCTGGCAGCCACTCACCCTCGAAGGCACCTGGACCGTCGCCAACAACACGCCGCCCATGTACCGCCGGATCGGCAACGAAGTCCGATTCAAGGGCGCCGTCACCAACACCACCGCCTCGACCACGCTCTCGACCTTCGCCACACTGCCTGTTGGTGTGCGGCCCGCCGAGCAATCCGGTTACGCCATCTCATCCAACGCCAACACGGTAATGAACTTGCAGATCCTCACTAGCGGAGCCATGCAGCTCTACTCCGCCGCAGTGACTACCGCCTGGCGTCAACTCAATGGGATACGGTTTCTACTGGACTAGCGATCAGTTCGCGCAGTGCGTCCTCGTAGTCTTTTGCTATCTCCGAGACGGGCCGACCGAACGCGGGGTGATCCCCGTACCCGTGCCGTTCGCCGTTGGTAGCGTCCCGGTATTCCACGGTCAGGCTAAGAAGTTTTTCCCCAATGGTAATAGTCATGTCAATAGATTAACACGGGCCGCGTCGTAACAACGTAGCCCGAGGCAACCGTGTAGTATCGTCTACCGTGCGTCAGGGAACCCAACGCCCCAGACGCGCCGCGCGCGCACAACAAAGCCCCCGTATCCTTCACCGGATGCGGGGGCTTTTCTTGTTGGTTAAGAGGCTAGCTCGGGGATGTCATCCGGCAGGCCTAGCGCCTTGGCTGCGTGCTGGGCTCCCTTGAAGTGGGCGTCCGGCATGAGGTGAGCGTACAAATCCAACGTAATCCCGATGGAGTTGTGGCCCATGCGCACGCTGAGTTGGTACATGTCCATGCCCGCGTGGAGGAGCGCCGCGGCGTGAAGGTGCCGGATTGAGTGCACGGTGATGTGCTTGTGCCCGTCCTTGCCGAACCCCGCCTCGGTCCTTGCCTTGTTCCAGGAACGATTGTAGAAGGCCTGTGCAGTGAACTCCCCGCCGTCCTTCATGCGGAACACCGGGCCTTTGTCCTTCGTGGCAGCCTCAACCAGCGGGCGCACTGCTAGCGCCGTGGACGGGGCGAGCGACACGCGCCGGCGGGACTTCCTAGACTTCGGCTCACCAACGTACCGGGCCTCACCTTCGCCGCCGAGCTTGTGCGCCTTCGTGATGAACACGAGGGGCGGGTCCGTGTCGAGCGTGAAGTCCTTAGCGACTAGCGCCGTTGCCTCAGAGAAGCGGCAACCAGTGCCCACGAGGAAGTCTAGGAAGGGGCGGAAGTGCGGGTCTGTACGCTCGCGTATGGCCCTGAAATCTTCCATGTCTATGTCGTCCCCGTCGTCACCAACGCGGACCTGCTTGGGGAGCCTGACGCCCTTGCACGGGTTCCTGGTGATGAACCCCTGCCGCTCAGCCGTCTCCATCGTTGCTGACAGTAGACCATGCTGGACGGCAATAGTCTTAGGCCCCTTCTCCCGGCCCTGCATCCACTTGATCCACTGGACGATGTGCTCATGCGTGACAGCCTTGATCTTCATCTGACCCAGCGGCCCGGAGAAGTGCAGGCGGACAGCGGACGTGTACCGCTTCAGCGTGTATGGAGTGACGCCGACAAGCTGGTCAATGTGCGTCAGCATCGCCTCAGAGACGGTCGGCCCGTCGTGCTGGGAGTCCTCATAGACCTTCGTTGCCGCGCCGAGTGAGTTGCCGTTCGCATCAAGCAGCCGCTTCCACATCTCAGCCTCAGCGCGGTCATCAAAGGTGATCGAGTCACCCCGGCCATTCTCACGCCACATCACCTGATGCGCTTCGGAACCGTCAGCGCGGGTCCGGGTACGGATACTAGCCACGGGGAAGTGGCTCAATGGGATATACCCGGGAGCACGCGCACTCAATGTGGCCGCAGCGCGGGTTAGTGCAATGTGACGCGCCTTCTAACTCCGGGCGCCCGCAGTTTGGGCATCCAAAACTTACCCGTTCGGCGATAACTCCGGCGCGGAGGGATTCGTAGAGCGCGATGGCCGCTTCGGATTTGGCGATCTGCTCTCGGCGATGCTCGATATGGGCGTCCAGCGTCGAGGTGTCGCCCGGCTCAATCCACCAGGTGTATTCACGCGAACCGTCCGGCATGAGCCACTGCTGAGTATGGTCGCGCTTACTGTACGGGTAACCAGTGGCATGGTTATTCACTCGGCGCGGCGTGGCATCTTGCGGGGTCACTTGGTTCTCGCTCATGCGCCTGCCTTTCACTTGGTAGGAGTAGTTAATGTGGTCATCAGCGCGGGTGCGGATACTAGCCATGTAGATCCTCAGCCCTGCGCATCATCCAAACTAGTGCGTTGTCCGGCGCGGTGATCGTCTCCAACGGGAACGCTGCCACCGCATCTAAAAGGGCCTGCGCGGCGAGGATAGGATAAGCCGCTTCCAACGCAGCCAGCATCGTCCCCTCACAGTGGGCTTCAACAGCCGCCTCAACCGCCGCGTCGGGGATCACTTGGCCCACGCTCCAACCATGCGCCCACGAGGTTCCCAGTACTGCGGCTGGCTGTAACCATTGTCGATGGACGCCTGAGCCGCTTCCCGCGTTTTGTAGCGCAGGTTCTCCGCGGGGCTTTCGTTGGGCCCGCCTTGGGATCGAAACACGGCCCACTCAACATCCGCGAGCATGTGCGGTGCCGCAGCTTCGAGGGCGCGAACTAAGAGTTCGCGGCGCTCGTCAACCGACTGGGACGAGAACCCACACGCATATAGGGCCGCCTCAACCGCCGCGTCGGGGATCACTTGGCGCCCCCATGCTTCCATTCGCCGCTGTGAAGCTGGTAGGACCACTTCCCGCAAGTTTTGCACTTCCATGTGTCATAGAGCGCCGACCACACTGGCGCAACCACGTGCGACGATTCGTCCCGGATCACTGGACGGCCCCCATGTGCTGGGCGGCTGCCTCAAGTGCGGCCCGAGCTTCAGCCAGCGCATACTCGCGGTCTTCGGGCTCAAGGTCTTCGACTCGGGACCAGAAGCCATCGAACCTCATACCGCTAGCCTCACTGATCGCGTTCGCCGCAGCCTCTACTGCTTCATCGGGGATCCTCATGCGCCTGTCTTTCACTGGAGTGGTAGTAGTGCATCACTCTAAGTTTAACAGGGTCTTGGCAACACTTCTAGGCTTCCTGTCAACACCGGCTAAAAGTTCCTTGGATTCTAGGGCCTAAATCGGTGGAGCTAAGGAGATTCGAACTCCTGACCTCTTCGATGCGAACGAAGCGCTCTACCAACTGAGCTATAGCCCCGAAGCAACGCCGGTCCTGAGGGAACGGCGTTGCCGGTGTCCCTAGGCTACAAACTATCTGCGCTGTTTTCCAGCCAGCCGCGGAATGTCTCGTTGCCGTGTCGCGCCTCCGGCACCAGGTTCAGCCCCTCGCGCAGATAGCGTCCCATCGCGCCGGGCAGCGGCAGTCGCACCAGTTGGCCCTTGACGCCCGTGGCCCGCTGCCACTCCCGGGCAAAGTCCGCCATGTCCTTGGATTCCGGCCCGCCGAGGTTCAGCACCCGGTGCCGCGGTCCCGCTGCTGGAACCGGCGCCGGTTCCAGGGCGGTTTCCAGGAGCACCGCGGCAGCGTCGGCCGGCGACACCGGCTGGAACCGCGCGCCTCGCGCCACGGGGATGACCCGTACCTTGGAGCCGGCGCCGAACATCATCGCCAGCAACGAGTGAAACTGGGTGGCACGGACCACCACTGTCTCCAGTCCGGACAGCTCATAGACGTGCTCCTTGGCGGCCTTCGACCGGTAGAACGCGTACTTGCTGCGATCGCAATTCACGATGGACAGCATGACGGCCCTGGCCGCACCCGCATCCTGGGCGGCAGCCAGAAGACGCGCGCCGCCGTCGGCGAAGTTCTTGCGCGCCTTCCCGGAGCGCCCCTCCAGGCAATCGATCACGACGTCGGCGCCCGCCAGGGCGGCCGCGACGCCTTCGCCCGTCGTCACGTCAGCGCGGAAGTATTCCGCGCCCCCGATGTTGGCGGAGGAGCCGGCCGGCGGCGGGTTACGGCTGAGGACGGCCACCGAGTGCCCGGCGTCCAGCGCCCGGCGCACCACTTCACGGCCAACTTGGCCGGTTCCGCCGGCGACGCAGATCCTTGTCATGACCCGAGGCTACCGCAACGAAGCCCGCGGGCGATGCTGCGGGGAACGAAAAACCCGGGCAGCCATTGCTGGCTGCCCGGGGCGAAATCTCCGGAAGAACGGACCGGATCAGGCGCGTCGCCGCTGGAGGACATCGTCCAGGTTGCTCAAGGCGCTCTGGGCCTTGCTGAGCTGCTTTGACTCGGAATCGTCGGCGGTCTGAAGATCCGACGCGGCCGGCCGCGTCGAGGCCTGCTTGAGGGACGGCTTCCCGACGGCCTTCGGGGCTTCAGGGAGGTCCAGGGGCATGGGGGCTGCGCGTTCTGCCTTGGCCGCTTCGACGTAGGTGGGCTTGGGAACCTCGACGGGCTCCCAGCTGGAGCCCTCGGCGGCTGCCGCCGTTTCGGCAGCCACGGCTGCCGACGTATCCCCCGAGGCCGCAGCTTCGGCGAGGGCGGCCTGGCGGAGCTCCAGTGCGGTCAGCGGCTTCGGCGCCGGCTCGGGCGTGACCCGGCCCGCTTCCGCGTCGAAGAGAGGGCTTTCCGGCCGGGCACCGGGACGGCCGGCAGGAAGGGAAGGAACCTGCTCGGGCACTGAGGGCCGCGCAGTGGGGCGTTCCGGGCTGCCCATGGCGGCACGGAATGCGGCGTTCATTTTCCGCCGGCGGTCGCGGACCGCGAGGCGGCGGAGCAGCGCCACGGCGGCGACGGCGCCCAGCAGGGCCATCGCCGGGAGCCAGCCCGAACCGATCCCGAAGAGTCGAAGGGCCGCGGATACCACTCCCGTGAGGAGGGACAGAAGCCCTGCTACCGCCAGCACCAGCCGTCCCCAACGAATCCGGAACGCCGGGGAAGTCGCCGCAGAGATCGGATTCCCTCCAGAGGTCGCCGCGGTGCTGGCACCAGAACCTGGAGTGCCGGCGGCCGGTTTTGCGCGCTGGGTGCTGATCATGGGTTTCTCCTGCTGCGCTGCCATTTTCATAACCTTCCCCGCATGTGGATCTGCTGGTTCCATGTCTATGACGTCCGCCAGAAATTCGCCTGCAGGCTGCAACTGGTGACGCCCGTTCCGGAGAACGTAAGGCGCCACCCACACGATCCAGAGCGCAACAGCAATGACAAGGATCACAGAGCTGCTAAGAGGGAAGTCCACACTCAAAACCGTATGAGGTACATGGGGTGCTGCCCCGCATTGTCAGAGGTGTGTCGCGCGCGCGGCGGCCACTGGCCGGTGTCGGGGCGTCGTGGCTGGTCAGGCGGCCATCACGGGTTCAGCCCTGGCGGGTCCTCAGCCACCGTGCGAGGAGGCCTTCCGGCACTTCCTCAGCTGTGAGCGCGAAGGTACGGTGGTCCGCCCATTCGCCGTTGATGTGCAGGTACCTGGGCCGGAATCCCTCGTCGCGAAAGCCGAGTTTCTCCACCACCCGCAGGCTCGGCGCGTTCTCCGGCCTGATGTTGATCTCCATACGGTGCAGACCAAGGGTGCCAAAGCAATAGTCCGTTGCCATGGCCACGGCGGTCGGGGCAATCCCCCGGCCGGCCCGCTCCTTGTCGACCCAATAGCCGAGCGTCGCCATCATGGCCGATCCCCACACAATCGAGGACACCGTCAGCTGCCCCACGATCACCGGGGCCTGGTGGCCGGGCGTCCACTCCGCGATCACGAAGGGCAGGGCAGTGGCCTGCGCGGCCTGGGCCTTGAGCGAGCGGACCATCTGCCGGTAGTCGGGCAGGCCGCCGCCGGGGACCGGGTTTGAGGCCTCCCAGGGGGCCAGCCACTCGCAGTTACGGGACCGGAGTGCAGTCCACTCCTTGCGGTCCCGGTACCGGATCGGGCGCAACACGATGTCGCCACTCTCCAGAGTCACCGGCCAAGTAAAGCTGCCCCCCACGGGAATTACTTTGCGAGGCTGGGGGCCAGGCTGGAGGCGAAGCCGGGCAGCCATTCGCGCAGACCCGGACCGAGGTCCTCACTGTCGCAGGCGAGCTGGACGCAGGCCTTGAGGTAGCTGAGCTTGTCGCCGGTGTCGTAGCGGCGGCCGCGGAAGACGACGCCGTACACGCCGTAGCCCTCGCCGGTGCCGGTCGAGAGTTCCTGCAGCGCGTCCGTCAGCTGGATTTCTCCGCCACGGCCGGGCGCGGTGCGCTCAAGGACTTCAAAGACGGCCGGGTGCAGCACATAGCGGCCAATCACGGCGAGGTTGGACGGGGCGTCCTCGACGTCGGGCTTCTCCACGAGCTGATTGATGCGGACGTAGTCCTCACCGCCGATCGCCTCGACGTCGGCGCAGCCATAGGCGCTGATCTGGGACGGATCCACCTCGATCAGGGCGACCACGGACCCGCCGGTCTTGGCCTGGACCTCGATCATGGTGCTGAGCAGCTCATCGCGGGCGTCGATGAGGTCATCGCCCAGGAGGACCGCGAACGGCTCCTGCCCGACGTGCTGCTTGGCCCGGAGGACGGCGTGGCCGAGGCCCATGGGATCGCCCTGGCGGACGTAGTGGATGTCACCGAGGTTGCTGGCGGCCTGGATGGACTCAAGCTTCGCCGTGTCGCCCTTCGCCTCAAGAGTGGCCTCCAGCGCGGGAACGCGGTCGAAGTGGTCCTCCAACGCCCGCTTGTTGCGGCCTGTGATCATCAGGATGTCGTTCAGGCCGACATTCACGGCCTCCTCAACGACGTACTGGATGGCCGGTTTGTCAACGACAGGCAACATTTCCTTGGGCATGGCCTTCGTCGCTGGAAGAAACCTGGTACCAAGGCCCGCGGCGGGGATGACGGCCTTACGGACGGAAGCGTTGGGTGTATTCACTCGACTAATCTAACGGAGGGACCAATCATTGCGTAATTTTTAGTCGAACCTTCCCGCGGCCGTCCCCGGCGCGTCGGGGCCGCAAGAGGCAGAGGACGGGCCAGCATGGCGTCAAAAGAGGAAATACGCTCCTGCCACAGGGCAAGGCGTTCCGCACTGCCGCTGGCCGCACAGGATGCCGCCGCGGCGGGCATCGCCCGCCATGGGCTCCAATGGGCCTCCGGACTCGCCCGCGGCCGGCAGGGTATCTTCGCGGCGTACCTCGGTGTGGGCGCCGAACCGCCCACGCTGCCGCTGCTGACTGCCCTAACCGATGCCGGGCACCGGGTGCTGCTTCCGGTTTGCGAACCCGAAATCGAGCTCAGCTGGGTGTACTGGACTCCGCAGTCCGGTTTTGTCCGCAGCCGGTACGCCCCCATCCAGGAGCCTGTCGGAGAGCGCCACGGCACCGCCGTAATGCGTGACGTCACCGCAATCTTCCTCCCGGCCACCGCCCTGGATTTATCGGGGAACCGGATCGGACAAGGCGGCGGCTACTACGACAAGTTCCTTGCCGCCCTGGCCACCTTGTCCCCTGCGTCCGGCGAGGCGTCCGACGCCGCGGCGCTGCCGACTGCCGCCGTCGTCTACGACACGGAGGTGCTGCCCGCGGGCAGCATTCCCGCTGAGTCGTTCGACCGGAAGGTCGACGCCGCCCTGACCCCGGGCGGGATCATCCGCCTGGGCTGATGCCGCCTCGGCTGATATGGGCTCGTGCCAAGGTGATAGAATTAGCACTCAGGCCCTGCGACTGCTAAGGGCGGAACCGGTCGATAGGCATATCGGCAGTGATCCGGCTCGGCAGCACGGGACCTGCTCGTTTGCCCCAGAGTGAGGATTTCCAGTGCCCACGTATGCATACGCCTGCAAGGACTGCAGCCACGCCTTCGAGATCGTGCAGTCGTTCAGCGACAACTCCCTGACGTCCTGCCCCGAGTGCCAGGGCACGCTGCGCAAGAAGTTCAACAGCGTCGGCGTAGTGTTCAAGGGCTCCGGCTTCTACCGGACCGATTCGCGCGATGCCAAGGGCAGCACGGTCTCCCCGGCTCCTGCAGCTCCGGCAGCCACCTCCGCACCTGCACCCGCCGCCGCGGGCTAGCAGGGAACCCGCCGGCTTTGTGCGGGCCCGTCAGATGCCGGCCCGCCAGGTGGGCCGCTGCCGGCTGAGGCAGCGTAGTCCTTGGGCCTGCTGGCCGTTGTCCACATAGGCGGTTCCTCGGCTCCCGCCGATGTGTGCGGGTCCGTAGCGTGGCGGCATGGCTCTTTCACACACGGCGGTTTCCCCGCCTTCGTTCTGGACGTCGTCCACGGCTTCGTTCTGGGTTTCGTCTCTGCCCTCCCGCCCAATGCCTGTGGAGAGCTCCGGCCGCTGGGCCCGCGCGGTGTTCCGCCCCGCCAACCTTCCTGCCGCCACATTGTCCGCGGCTGGCCGGCCGTTCCGGAATCGCCGCACGGATCCCCGCGGGCAGCGGCCGCCCCGCGGCCGTCCGTCGCTGCACCGCGTGCGCGGCTGGTTGAACCGGAACCGGCGGCTTATCGCGGCCCTCCTGTTCTGCATCCCCGCAGGCCTTACGGTTCAGCAGCTAACTCCCGCGCCCGCTGACACCGTCATTGCCTTCGCCGCAGCAGCAGATCTTCCCGCCGGGAAGACGCTGGTACCCGGCGACGTCAGCACCATCAGCGTGCCGCCGGGCCTCGTGCCTGCCGGCAACCCCGCAACCGAGGCCGCGTTCGAGGGAAAACAGCTGGCCGCACCGCTGCGTCGGGGCCAACTCCTCACCGACGCCCAGATCCTGGGCCCGGGCCTGCTCGCGGGAAGCCCGCCCGGCTCTGCGGCCGTACCGCTCAGGATGGCGGATCCGGCCTCCGTCCAGCTGGTTTCCCCCGGGCAGCTCGTCAACGTGGTGCTCACCGGCGGCAACGGCCTTGACAGAGCCGGCGAAAGCCAGATCCTGGCCGAAGCCGTTCCGGTGCTCTGGACGTCGGCGCCGGGCGGCAAGGCAGGGCCGTGGCCCGCCACCGCGGAGACTGACGGGCTGGTGGTAGTAGCAGCGGCGGCCGATCAGGCACGAAGACTGGCGGGCGCATCTACCCAAGGCAAGCTGTTCTTCGTGCTTGTCGCGGCCCCGCCGGGCTAGCGCCCGGGCAGTCCTCCGCCGGCCTGAAGCCCGGGCAGTCCGCGCCGCGGGTTGCCGCCGGCGGCGCTATCCCCAGGCTCGGCGGTGCCCGGCCACTACCGTCAGCCCCAGTGCGGAGGCTTCTGCTCCTGGAGCCATGCGTCGTGATCGTAATTGTCAGGCTGGTCACCCCAGCGCCGGGGGTCGTCTTCCGCCGCCTTGTTCGGCAGCACGCCTACGGGGACGGTGGCCTGTGCCTCCGAACGGCGGGACGCCTCCATGGCCGCTTCCTGGTCTGGCCCGTCTCCCGCGAACTCGCCGGACCTCGGCTCAGCGGTCTTGGGCTCAGCCGTCTTGGGCTCAGCGGTCTTGGGCTCAGCGCCGCCGCTCGCGTCGCCCTCGCCAGAGCCCGTGTTGTCGGTGTTGTCTGTATTGCCTTGGATGTCGCCGTCCGCACTCATGCTGCCGGCCTCCTTACTGCCTGTATTGCCTGTCATTCCTGGTGCTGGTTCCTGCCGTCGCGATTCCTGGCCCGCAGTTTCGTGGCCCCGGAACACCTGTCCCGCGGGTTCGGCCGCCACGTGGTGCTCCGCGGCCCGCGCCTCGTCAATCGCCAAATGCTCGATGTCGTCGTCAAAGAACCCGTGCGATGTCCGGAGCCGGCTGGAAACGGGAGGCTTCTCCAACCCGAGGTAGCCGCCAATCCGATCGGCGCAGGCCGAGGGGTCGGTGAAGACCTCTATGGTCCACAGTGGCATATAGCGCCAGCCAAGCCGTTCCAGGAGCTGCGGCCGGAGTCGGCTCCGTTCCCGGACGCTCATCCGCCGGTACTGGCCGGTGCCATCTGACTCGATCGCTACCGGACGGGGAATTTCCGCATCGTCCTGGCCGATCGTCGTCATGGGATCGGCCGCCGCCACCATGTTCAGGACGCCGTCGTATTGGTGCCACACCCGTGCCCCACGTGCGCGGAGCCGGTCGCCCAGGTCGGCCACCAGCGGATCGGCGCCGAGCGCCTGCTCGCTGGCCGCGGCCCGGGAGGCGGGGCTGCCAAGATCCGTATTGCCCGCGATCTCACGGTCCAGCAGTTCGTAGAAGTCCACGGCGCCGTGGCTGAGGCGGCTGACATCGAGGTCTTCGGGGCGGAAGCAGCTGAGCACGTGCAGGGACCGGCGGGCACGCGTCATGGCCAGCGCGAATTTGGCGCGGCCCCCCTCAGCGGAGAGCGGCCCGAGGCTGTGGAGGGTGCGCCCATGCGGGGTGCGGCCGTAGCCCGGGGAGAAGATGACGTGGTCACGGACCAGGCCCTGGGCCCGTTCCAGATCCACCACGCGGAAGGACTCGTCCCCGGCCGTGAAGAAGCTGCCGAGCATGGGGTAGTTGGGCAGTTGCGCCCTGATGGCCTCGCCAATCCGGGCGGCGTGGCGAAGGCTGCCGGTCACCACGGCCAGCGAGGTCCGGGGCCGGAGTCGGGCGTGTTCGAAGACGAGTTCCACTGCGCGGTTCACCTCGGCAACAACCGATTCAACGCCGTCGTGGTCAGCGCTGGGCAGCCCCGTGCCGTCGGGGAGATACTCCACGCTGAGGGTACGGTCCAGGCCTGTGGCGGATTGCCCCTCAGGGAGCCGGGTGAGTTCCCCGCTGTAATAGCCCTTACTGAGCTGGCGGACCAGGTCTTCATCGACCGCACGGTAGACGGTCCTCAGGTTCCGGACGGGAAGCACGGCGGAAAGTGCCTGGTACGAGCTCTCAACGCTTTGGTACGAGCTCTCCCCCGCCGCGAGCCGTTCGACGCCCACGGTAAAGGTCCGCGGGCTGGCGATCTGTTCGTCGCCGAAGGCGATGACCTGCCGGGAGCGGGCGATGGCCGGGAGGACTGCCTGCAGCGAGGTCGTCTCCGCGTCCAGGATCACGACGGCATCGAAGGTCTGCTCGATCGGCAGGAGGCCTGTCAGGAGGTAGGGGCTGACGGACCATACCGGCACGAGGGTGGGCAGCAGCTCCTGCGCCTGGCCGCTCAGGGCTGCCAGGGTCACCCGGCCGTCCTTGAGCAGGCTGCGCAACAGCTCGGCCTGGCGGGGGTACGCCGCGATTGCCGTACGCCAGCGCTCGGACAGGTTCCATCGCAGCCGGGCAGCGCCGCTGGCGATGTGGGCGTTGTCGGCGAGACGGTACTCGGCCTCCAGCTGGCGCAGGGCGTCGCCGTCGGACATGGCGAGGTAGTCATCGCCGCTGATCATGGCTTCCAGGGCCGACTGCCACCAGGCCAGCTCCAGCTCGGCGGTCACCGACCGCTCCGGAACCTCGCGCTCGGCAAGGTCGGCGAGGAGCTCGCCGAGGCCGTGCTCGCGCATGCTCTCGACAAGCAGGGTGCGCTCCGGCAGGGTTTCCAGGGTCGCGGTGTCGGCGACGAGCCGCCGCACCCGGGGCAGGAGTTCGTCGTACGGCGCGCGGTCCAGGTCACCGCCCGCGGGGGTGTGCTTGACCGCCTGGCCGAGTTCGGCCAGTTCGGCAGCGAGTTCCCGGTACAGGCCCGAGATTTCGGCCAGCCCGGACGGCACGGCCGGGTGCCGCTGCGTGGTGGCGTAGCCGGACCAGGCGGCGCGCTGCTCCTGCACGAGGACCAGGGAACTGTGCAGGTCCGCGATGTGCACGCCGGGCCGGACGTACTCCTTGGCTACCCTGCGCAGGCGTGAGCGCTGCATGGACGGCATCTCGATCCCGCGTTCCCTGCGCCAGCTGGAGGACGCCGTGGCGGAGATCAAATCATGGACGGGCCGGTCAAAGATGTCCGGAGTGAACTTGTCCAGGCTTTCGCGGACGGCCACGAGCAGTTCGATCTGCTCGCCCCATTCGGCGAAGGTCCCGCCGAGCCGGATCTCTGCGTGTTCCGCCACGGCGTCCATGCGGCCGCGCAGCAAGGGCAGTTTCTCTGCCACGGACTGGGCGACGTTCTGCGCTTCCTGCGTCTCCTTGCGCGTGAGCAGGCGCGCGCCGTGCCAGGGGCTGGTGGTCGACGCGCGGCTGAAGCTGCCGAGCTCGGCAGCGCGGCGGAGCCGGCCGGCGAGCTCCTCGCGGTCGCGGATGTTGTCCAGCACGCTGCGCTTGAGCCGGACCGTCGTCGCCGGGGCCGGCTGGATGGACGTCAGCTCCGCCAGCGACTGCATGGCCTCGTACGGCGAACAACCCCAGCGTGCCCGGACGTTGTGCAAGGAGGCGACATGCTCCATCAGGGCGTGGCGGTGCCCGGTCAGTGTGGCGTGCAGGTTGCTCAGCTGCGGCTGGAGCGACTTTTCGTTGCGGACGATCGCCCGGACCAGCTGGCCCTTGAGCTGCAGCGGGTTGGCGTTGCCGGTCAGCTGCAGGAGCACGGAATCCAGGCCCAGGCCATCGAGCTGTGCGGAGATCTCGGCGAGGCTGGCCCGCCTGTCCCCCACCACCAGGACGGATTTTCCCTCGTCCACGAGGGCGCCGATGGTGTTGATGACGGTCTGGGTCTGGCCGGTGCCCGGCGGGCTGCTGACCACCAGCGAGTCGCCGGCGCGGACGGCGTCGATGACATACTGCTGGTCCGTGTCGGCGTCGAGCAGCAAAAGCTCCTCGGCGGGGTCGCGCTCATCCGTGCTGGGGAAGCGGCCGGGCGCCAGCACGGGCACCTCGACCCGCTCGCCGGAACCGGACCGTGCCAGCGCCGTGACAAGGGGGTTGTTCTGGTTGATCCACGGATCATCGAGGTTGCCGGAGAGGTCGGAAAAGGTGGAGACGAGCAAGTTGTGCTCGATCTCCGCGCCGTGGATCGGCTGGACCAGGGTGCCCAGGCGGTCCAGAACGGGTTGGGGGTCATAACGGGCCGTGCTGTACGCCATCCGCGTGACCGCGTTGACGTCAAAGACGATCCCGTGGACTGATTTGAGGTGCCGGACGAGCGCCGGGTTGATCTGCGCCTGTTCGGTGAGTTGCAGTTCATAGTCGTCCTCGCCGGGGCGCACCGTGAGGGAAATGGCGGTGAGCATGACCGGGGCCGAGATCCGTTGCGGCTTGCCCCCGACGGCGGATGTCCAGACGACCGTACCGGCGGAGAAATACCCCGCATCGATGCCACGGTCATTGGCGAGTTCGAAGATCTTGGAGCGCAGGTTGCGCGATGCCCTGGCCGCAACAACGTACTGCTGGCGGTCGCGGATCAGGGTGGAGAGCCGGGTCCGCCGGCCTGCCATCAGCTGGGCAAGCCCTGACGGATGGGCATGGGTGAGGTCGATCGAGCCTTCGGGCGTCTTGGTGAAGCGCAGCATGGTATCTGCTCCGGTGACGGGCTTGAGCCCCGACAGCCATTTCCTGAACTCCTCGGAGCCCTCGGGGTGGCCTTGACCAACTGACACTGCTGCCTTCTTTTCTGTGCTCGACTTCTCTGTGCCGGACCGTGGCGGGCTCGACTCTGGCGCGTTCGACGTATCAACGCTCGTCTGTGTTGCGTCCGCGCTTTCCCTGGCCGCGTTGTGTGTGCTCGCGGTTGTCTGGCTGGCGCGGGACGCCTTGGACCATACCGGCATGCTTTCGAGGGTAGCCCGAATCACCCGCAGGTGCGGGGCCGCAACACTGGGCGGTGCGAAATTCAGCTCGAATTATCAGGAACAAAAATGAAATGGCCGGCCTCGAAAGGCCGGCCATTCACATTGCTATTCCCACTCGATGGTTCCCGGCGGCTTGCTGGTCACATCCAGCACCACGCGGTTGACACCGTCCACCTCGTTGGTGATCCGGCTGGAAATCCGGGCCAGAAGATCGTAGGGCAGCCGCGACCAGTCGGCGGTCATGGCGTCCTCGGAGGACACGGGGCGGAGGACAATCGGGTGACCGTAGGTGCGGCCGTCGCCCTGGACGCCGACGCTGCGGACGTCCGCCAGCAGCACCACGGGCATCTGCCACACTTCGTCATCCAGTCCGGCGGCGGTCAGTTCGGCGCGGGCGATCGCGTCAGCCTTGCGGAGCAGGTCCAGGCGTTCCTGGGTGACATCGCCGACGATCCGGATGCCGAGGCCCGGGCCGGGGAAGGGCTGGCGTCCGACGATTTCCTGCGGCAGGCCGAGCTGCGCACCGACCGCGCGGACCTCATCCTTGAACAGGGCGCGCAGCGGCTCAACGAGTTCGAACTGCAGGTCCTCGGGGAGACCGCCCACGTTGTGGTGGCTCTTGATGTTGGCCGCACCTTCGCCGCCGCCGGATTCGACGACGTCGGGGTACAGGGTGCCCTGGACGAGGAACTTGATCTTTTCACCGTGCGCCGCTGCCTCGGCGATGATCGCCAGTTCGGCTTCCTCGAAGGCGCGGATGAATTCGCGGCCGATGATCTTGCGCTTGGTCTCGGGGTCGCTGACGCCGGCAAGGGCGCTCAGGAAGCGCTCCTGCTCGTTGGCGACGTAGAGCTTGACGCCGGTGGCGGCCACGAAGTCTCGTTCGACCTGTTCGGCTTCGCCCTCGCGCAACAGCCCGTGGTCAACGAAGACGCAGGTCAGCTGGTCGCCGACTGCGCGCTGGACCAGGGCGGCGGCCACTGCCGAGTCGACGCCGCCGGACAGGCCGCAAATGACCCGGGCGTCGCCGATCTGGTCGCGGATGCGCTGGACCTGTTCTTCCAGAATGTTGCCGGTGGTCCAGTTCGGTTCCAGCCCGGCGCCCTTGAAGAGGAAGTTTTCCAGGACCTGCTGGCCGTAGGCGGAGTGCTTGACCTCGGGGTGCCACTGGACGCCGTAGAGGCGCTTGTCCTCATTGGCGAACGCGGCGACGTCGGCGCCCGCCGTCGTCGCGAGGACCTCAAAGCCCTCGGGCGCTTCATGGACGGAGTCGCCGTGGCTCATCCAGGTGCTCTGGTGCTGGGGCATGCCGGCCAGGATGGAGCGGCCCTCGCCCAGGGTGGTGGTCTCGGTGGCGCCGTATTCACGGAGCCCGGTCTGGGCCACCTTGCCGCCGAGGGCGTTGGCCATGGCCTGGAAGCCGTAGCAGATGCCGAAGACCGGGACACCGGCCTCGAAAAGGTCGGCGCCGACGCGGGGGGCGCCGTCGGCGTAGACGCTCGAAGGGCCGCCCGAGAGGATGATCGCGGCGGGGTTCTTGGCCAGCAGCTGCTCGGTGCTGTACGTATGCGGAACCACTTCCGAATACACATTCGCTTCCCGGACGCGGCGGGCAATCAGCTGCGCGTACTGGGCACCGTAGTCAACAACCAGGACGGGCCTGTGGGACGTCTGGGATGCAGAGGGAGTAGTCACCCCACTAGCCTACTTTGCGCCGCTGCCCGCCCGCACATTGAGAAGCCGGCGTGGGTCCCGAATCACGGGCGGAGGTAAGCGAACTCACACGCCCGACGGCGGCTGCCGGCGCCGTGTCCCACTTCAGAAGCGCTGGGTTCGGTACCGCGGGCTTAGTGCCGGGGCTTAGTACCGCTGCGGAGCCTGCGGGTTCGCTGCGAGCTCGGCCTCGACCTCTGCGTGGAACTTCTTCTCGACAAAGAAGGACAGGAACGGCACGACGCCGCCCAGGGCCATGACCACGAGCTTGGTGAACGGCCAGCGCATGAGCGACCACAGCCGGAAGTTGGAAATCAGGTAGACGACGTACATCCAGCCGTGCACAATCAGGACCGTGATGGACAGGTTGACGCCCCCGATCACCCCAGGAGGCTCGGCGTCGGCGAATCCGAAGCCGAACGGCTGGCCGGTGACGGCGTTCGTGCCGCCGGCGAAGAGGTACTGCCCGAAGCCGTACCGGGCGATCAGTTCGGCGCAGAGCAGCAGCAGCATGGTGCCGGTCAGGTAAGCGAGCACCTTGTAGAACTTCAGGGCGGACCGGATTTGGGCCTCGGTGCCGCCAAAGCGGCGCTTCTTGCCGGCCTTCCCCGTGCCGTTGGTTGTCTGCGGCTGGATGGCGGGCTTGGGCTCGATCATGATTGCACTCTCGGGTCTGTGGGGTGGGGGGCTGTGGGATGCGCGTCGGTGGCCAGTTCGGCCGTGGGCTGTTGGGCTGGATGGGATTCGGCGGTGTGGGGTTTGGCCGTGTGGGGTTTGGCCGTGTGAGGTTCGGCGGTGTGGGGTTCGGCCGTGTGGTGTCCGGCGTGGGGCTCGTCCCCGCCCTGTTCCTCGTCGAACTCGTCTTCGAGGTCCCGGCGGTAGTCGTCCTTGACGAGCCGCCACCAGATGAACAACGCGAAGCCGGCAAAGACCACCCATTCCACGGAATAGAAGAGGTTCAGCCAGTTGAGCTGCTGCGCGGGCGGCTGCGGGCCGATCCGGAGCGGTTTGACGTCGCCGCCGGCGGCGGAGGGCCCGACGTCGGTGCCGCCGGACAGTTCGGTGCTCGCGGCGACGAAGCCCGGGTAGCTGCTGACGTTCCAGTCGTTGATGAGCTCGGCGACCGAGACGGCGCTGGCACGGCCGGGACCGGGATCGGTGTTCGGCAGCGGGGACTCGGAGGGCAAGAGCCGTCCGGTCAGTTCGATGGTGCCCGACGGCGGCGCCACGGCGTCCGCGGGATCCGCCACCCAGCCGCGCGCGACCGGAATCCAGGTCTGGGGCGTGGCCCCGCCGCCCAACAGGGCCGGGGCATCCTTGACCGCGAAGGCGGAAACGATCCAGTAGCCCTTCGCCCCGTCGTTGAGCCGGCCCGGGACCAGGACCTGCTTTTGGGGATCGTAGGTGCCGGTGGCGGAGACCATCTGGTCGGCCACCGATCCGGGGAAGAATCCGCCCGGCTGCAGGACCGCGGTGAGCTGGCGCGTCTCCTCCGTTGTGGTGGAGACCGGGGCTTCCGCCTGCGTTGAACGGCCAAACTGCCACTGGCTGAGCAGCACAAAGACCCCGGAAATGGCGATCGCGAACACGAGTCCTGCGATCCAGCGGGGTTTGAGGGCAGTTTTCAGCACCTCTTAACCGTACTTCGTCCCTGTGTAGAACAGCGAAACGGGGCAGAAGAAGGGCCTGCCCCTAGAGTGGGGCAGCGGGGTCCCTGCGTGGCGACGGAGTCGACACGCAGGGACCTGCCGCAATCTCAGTGGTCGAAGAACACCAGGCTCGAATTGATGAGTTCGGCGATCACTTCGGCGTCGTAGGCGCGCCGGAGCGACTCGCGGAAGGACTCCTTCGACAGTGAGCGTGCCAGTGTAGCGAGCACTTCGAGGTGATCGGAAAATGAACTCGCCGGGGTGGCGATGAGCAGAATCACAGTGGCCGGGCCGTCCGCTGCGCCGAAGTCGAGCGCCCTGCCGTACTTCGTAATGCCGACCGCGATGGAGGTCTGGGAGACCAGCTCGCTCCGGGCGTGCGGCAGGCCCACACCGCCGGGCAGACCGGTGGCGAGCTGGTGCTCCCTGGCGTTGACCTGTTTGAGGAATCCCTCCAGATCGGAGATTCGTCCAGCCGCGTGCATGCGTTCCGCGAGCTGGGATGTGGCGTCGAGCTTGTCCGTGGCATCCATTTCGAGGATCACCATCTCGGGTGTGGTGAGCTCGGCGTCGTACCGGTCCAGTGGTTCCGCCAAGAGATGTCCCTTCGAAGTGGCGTCAGTGCACGCCGGCCGGCAGTCCAATGACTAGCGTTGTAATCTGCACTGCCGGCCGGCGCTGCGTCTCAGCGCAGGGGCACGATGTCCTCCACGCCCAGCCGTGCGGCGTCGGCGGATTCGTCGTCCGGCTGCTGCTGGCTCAGGCGCTCGGCATCAACCCGGGCCAGATAGTGCTTGATTTCGCTCTCGCGCTGCGCATCACTCCAGCCGAGAACGTCTCCCATTAGTTTAGCGACTACGGGAGCGGCGGACACACCGCGGTCCCACGCCTCGATCGAAATCCGGGTGCGGCGGGTCAGGACGTCCTGGACATGGCGGGCGCCCTCGTGCGTGGCCGCGTAAACGGCTTCGGCGGCCAGATAGTCGTCCGCGCCCGGCAGTGGCTCGGCCAGTTCCGGGCTGTCGGCGATGAGAGCCAGCACCTCAGGCGTCATGGCACCGTAGCGGTTGAGCAGGTGTTCGATCCGGGCCACGTGGACGCCGGTCTCCTCCGCCATACGGTTCCGCTGGTTCCACGCAGCCTTGAAGCCGCTCGCCCCCAGCAGCGGGACGGACTCCGTGCAGCTGGGTGGGACGCGCTCGTCCATGCTGCGCGTTGCCTCGTCGACGGCATCCTTGGCCATGACCCGGTAGGTGGTCCATTTCCCGCCAGCCACCACCACGAGACCCGGTACGGGGTGGGCCACCACGTGTTCGCGGGAGAGCTTCGCGGTGGAATCGCTTTCCCCGGCCAGCAGCGGACGCAGCCCCGCGTAGACGCCTTCGACGTCCTCTCGGGTCAGCGGGCGCTTGAGCACCTTGTTGACGTGCTCCAGCAGGTAGTCGATGTCCTTGCTGGAGGCCGCGGGGTGGGCCTTGTCGAGGTGCCAGTCGGTATCCGTGGTTCCGATGATCCAGTGCCTGCCCCAGGGGATCACGAACAGGACGGATTTCTCGGTCCGCAGGATCAGCCCCACCGTGGACTGGATCCGGTCGCGGGGCACCACGAGGTGGATGCCCTTGGAGGCCCGCACCTTGAGCTGCCCGCGGTCTGTCACCATGGCCTGGGTTTCGTCGGTCCAGACTCCGGTGGCGTTGATGACCTGCTTGGCCCGGATCTTGAAGCTGGAGCCGTCCTCGTGGTTGACCACCTTGGCGCCGACCACGCGCTCGCCTTCGCGCACGAAGTCCACAACCGACATCTGGTTGACCGCGTGGGCGCCGTAGTGCGCCGCGGTCCGCACGAGGTTGGCGACGTACTTGGCGTCGTCGACTTGACCGTCGTAGTAGCGGATGGAGCCGACGAAGGCGTCGTCCTTGAGGCTAGGGGCGGCGCGCAGGGTTCCGCGCCGGGTCAGGTGTTTGTGGAAGGGGACGCCGCGGCTGTGCCCGCCGGTGATGGACATCGCGTCGTACAGGGCGATTCCGGCGCCGATGTACGGCCGTTCCAGGAAGGGCTTGTGGAGCGGGTACAGGAACGGGACCGGCCGGGCCAGGTGCGGTGCCAGCACTGAGAGAATGAGGCCGCGTTCGTGCAGTGCCTCTTTGACCAGGCCGAAGTCGAGCATTTCGAGGTAACGGAGGCCACCGTGGATCAGCTTCGAGGAACGCGACGACGTCCCCGCGGCCCAGTCATTGGCCTCGACGATGCCGACGCTGAGCCCGCGAGTGACGGCGTCGAGGGCGGCGCCGGCGCCCACGATGCCTCCGCCCACGATCAGGATGTCGAGCTCTTTGCCGGGGGCGGTGCTGCCCCTGAGCACCGTGATTGAAGCCTCGCGTTCCGCAGGCCCAAGGGCACCTCCGGCCACGGCAGAACCGCCGGGAAAACTGTTCATGTCACGCCTCCATCCGGGTCAAACCTCGTTAGGGCACCAGACTACGTCCAAGTTTCCCGGATGGGCAGGGCCTAACAACCGCCAGCTTAGGGTTCAGTTGCCGGCGTACGGCGAGACGACGACGTCGACGCGCTGGAATTCCTTCAGGTCCGAGTAGCCGGTGGTTGCCATGGAACGGCGCAGCGCTCCGATGAGGTTGGAGGTGCCGTTGGTGTGGTGTCCCGGCCCGAACAGGACCTCTTCGAGCGGGCCCACCGTTCCGACGTTGACCCTGTCGCCGCGGGGCAGTTCGAGGTGGTGGGCTTCCTGGCCCCAGTGCCAGCCCTTGCCGGGGGCTTCGTCGGCGCGGGCCAGGGCGCTGCCCAGCATCACGGCGTCGGCGCCCATGGCGATCGCCTTGACGATGTCACCGGAGGATCCCATGCCGCCGTCGGCGATCACATGGACGTAGCGTCCGCCGGACTCGTCCATGTAGTCGCGGCGGGCGGCCGCGACGTCGGAGATGGCGGACGCCATCGGCGAGTGGATGCCCAGGGCGCGGCGGGTGGTGGTGGTGGCTCCGCCGCCGAAGCCGACCAGCACGCCGGCGGCACCGGTGCGCATCAGGTGCAGGGCCGGGGTGTAGCCGGCCGCTCCGCCGACGATCACGGGTACGTCGAGTTCGTAGATGAACTGCTTAAGGTTCAGCGGCTCGTGGTCCTTGGAGACGTGCTCGGCCGAGACCGTGGTTCCGCGGATGACGAAGATGTCGACGCCGGCGGCCAGCACGGTCTTGTAGTGTTCCTGCGTGCGCTGCGGGGTCAGGGAGCCGGCCACCGTGACGCCGGCGGCGCGGATTTCGGCGAGGCGCGAGGTGATCAGCTCGGGCTGGATCGGCGCCTGGTAAAGCTCCTGCATGCGCCGGGTGACGGCGGGGCTGTTGGTCTCGTCCGCGAGGCCCCCGATCTCGTCCAGCACGGACTGCGGGTTCTCGTACCTGGTCCACAGGCCTTCGAGGTCGAGCACGCCGAGTCCGCCGAGGCGGCCCAGGGCGATGACGGTTTCCGGCGACATGGCCGAATCCATCGGCGCCGCGATGACGGGCATGTCGAACTTGTAGGCATCGATCTGCCAGGAGACGGAGACGTCCTTGGGGTCACGGGTGCGCCGGTTGGGGACGATCGCAATGTCATCCAGGGAGTAGGCACGACGCCCACGCTTGCCTCGGCCAATCTCAATCTCGTAAGTCACTGCTCTAGGTTATCCCAGCGGACGCGGGGCGCCGCTTCGGCGTACTGTGGCGTCATGCTGTGG
Source organism: Arthrobacter sp. ES3-54 (assembly GCF_029504395.1). Taxonomy (GTDB): domain Bacteria; phylum Actinomycetota; class Actinomycetes; order Actinomycetales; family Micrococcaceae; genus Arthrobacter. Next base: position 26,676 of record NZ_JAQFIF010000001.1, on the reverse strand, counting down.
CGGCACGGACAGCGCCGGATTTTCGTCGGACACGTTGCCGGGACCACCAGCATCGGGGGCGCCCCCTCACTCGCCGCTGACGTTCTCGGCATCCGGAACCGTCAGCTGGGATTCGAACATCCGGAAGTAGCGGCCGCGGAGCGCCACGAGTTCCTTGTGGGTACCTTGTTCCACGATGCGGCCGTCCTCGAGCATGTAGACCACGTCAGCCTTCTCGATCGTGGCCAGCCGGTGGCTGATGGCGATGATGGTGCTGCTGCGTTCCGCGAAGAGCCGCGTGAAAATCCGGTGCTCGGCCAGCGCGTCGATGGCCGACGTCGGCTCGTCCATCACCATGAAGGAGGCGTTGCGGTAGAAGTTCCGGGCCATCGCCAGGCGCTGCCACTGCCCGCCGGAAAGCCCGGAGCCCTTCCGGCCGCGCGGGTCCTCCATCCAGTTGCTGACGTGGTTGTCCAGGCCGTTGGGCAGTTTGTTGATGAATTCGAGCGCTTCGGCATCCGCGGCGGAGCGGCGGACCCGTCCGTCGTCGCGGGGCGAATCGACGTCGCCGAAGAAGATGTTTTCCGCCGCGGTGGCGAACTCGTACTTGAGGAACTCCTGGCTGAGCACCGCCAGGTGCCGGTGCCAGGATGTGACGTCGACGGCGGCGAGGTCGACGCCGTCGAGCATCACCTGCCCGGAATCGGGACGGTACAGCCCGGCCAGGATGCGGATCAGGGTGGACTTGCCGGCACCGTTCTCCCCCACGATCGCGATGTGCTGGCCCTGCCTGATGGTCAGCGAAATGCCGCGGATCACTTCCAGTTCGCTGCCGGTGTACGTGAAACGGATGTCCCGCAGTTCCACCGTTTTGGGCGCCTGCAGCAGGGGCGGGGCGTGGCCGGACTGCACGGGCAGCGCCATGAAGAGCTCGTAGTCCTTGAGGTTTGCCAGGTCCTCGTCGATCGAACTGAGCGAGGAGACGAGGTTGTTGGCGGTGGACAGGGCGCGGCTGACAATCTGCTGGACGTACAGGAACTGCCCCACCGGCTGCGCATGGGCGATGATCTGGCCCACCACCCAGATCAGGGAGACCACCTCGGCGCCGTACTGCAGGGCATCGGCCGCGAGCTGTTTGGGAATGTAGCGTTTCTGGAAGTCCAGCCGACGCTTTTCGTCGGCGTCCCGCAGGGTGGAGCGCAGCCCCATCAGGTGGCCGACGATCCCGTAGAGCCGCATCTCGGCGATGTGCTGCGGGCGCAGCAGGTTGGTTTCGATCATCCTGCGTTGCCTGCGGGAATCGACCTGGGTGTTCCAGTGCGCGATCTGTTCGCGGGAGAGCTTGAACTGCAGGTAGACGCTGGGCACGATCGCGACCAGGACGATCACGGCGATCCACCAGCTGACCAGCAACAGCGCGCCGATGGCTAGGAGCACGGAAACGAGCTGGGTGAATATGGCGGCAATCCGGTCCAGGACGCGGGCATAGGAATCGGAGAATCGCTTGGCGCGGTCGTACAGGTCCACGGTCTCTTTGTCGTCGTAGCGCCAGAAGTCCAGGGTCAGGAAGCGCTCGTACATGAGATCCCCGACGATCGCGCCGACCCGGAAGCTCATGAGCTGCTGGATGTAGCGGTCCACGCTGCTGAACGATCCCCAGAAGAGCCCGAGTGCCGCGGTGATGATGACGTAGACGATCGCCTGCCCGCCGGCGGCGGCGTCACCCGCGTAGGCGGCGGCCAGCGCCGTGGTGGTCAGCGCGGCGAAGTACGTCGTGACCAGCGGGAGCAGTGCCGAGATCAGCGATCCGAGGATCTTCATGACGACGGCGGCGGGTGAGGCCCGGAAGCTCACCCGCAGCACCTGTGCCACGGCTTGGGCGTAGGGCTTGAGCGCGAGCTTGCGTTTGGGCGCACGGGCCGGCAGGAGTTCGGACATGTCTCCAGCCTAGTTCCGGGCGCAGACACGAACAGGCCGTGAGGAGAAACCCCCACGGCCTGTTCGCTGATGTTCCGGCGGTTTAGCGCGACCCGTAGTTTGGGGCTTCGACCGTCATCTGGATGTCGTGCGGGTGCGATTCCTTGAGCCCGGCCGCGGTGATGCGGACGAACTTGCCGCGCGCCTTCAGTTCGGCCACGGTCGGGGCGCCGGTGTAGAACATGGTCTGGCGGAGGCCGCCGACCAGCTGGTACGCCACGGACGACAACGGACCCCGGTACGCGACCCGGCCCTCGATGCCTTCCGGGATGAGTTTGTCATCGCCGGAGACGTCGGCCTGGAAATAGCGGTCCTTGGAATAGGAGGTGTTCTTGCCGCGGGTCTGCATGGCGCCAAGGGAACCCATGCCGCGGTAGCTCTTGAACTGCTTGCCGTTGACGAAAATCAGGTCGCCCGGGGATTCGTCGCAACCGGCCAGCAGGGAGCCGAGCATCACGGTGTCGGCGCCGGCGACGAGCGCCTTGCCGATGTCGCCGGAGTACTGCAGGCCGCCGTCGGCGATCAGCGGGACGCCGGCCGGGATGGCGGCTTTCGCCGACTCGTAAATGGCGGTGATCTGCGGGACGCCGACGCCGGCCACCACGCGGGTGGTGCAGATAGACCCGGGACCGACCCCGACTTTGATGCCGTCGGCACCGGCGTCGATCAGTGCCTGGGCACCTTCACGGGTGGCGGCCTGGCCGCCGATGATGTCCACGTGCGCCGCAACGGGATCGGACTTGAGCCGGCGGATCATCTCCAGCACACCCTGGGAGTGGCCGTTCGCGGTGTCCACGAAGAGGGCATCCACGCCGGCGTCCACGAGCGTCATGGCGCGTTCCCAGCCGTCGCCGAAGAAGCCGATCGCCGCGCCGACGCGCAGGCGGCCCTCGTCGTCCTTGGTCGCGAGCGGGTACTGCTCGGCCTTGGTGAAGTCCTTGGTGGTGATCAGGCCCTTGAGCCGGCCCTGCTCGTCCACGAGCGGGAGCTTCTCGATCTTGTTCGTGGCCAGCTTGTGCGAGGCTTCCTCGCGGCTGATGCCGACGTGTCCGGTGACGAGCGGCATCTTGGTCATGACGTCGCTGACCAGCCGGAGCGGGAAGTCAGATTCGGGCACGAAGCGGGTGTCGCGGTTGGTGACGATGCCCAGCAGCCTGTTGCCCTCGTCCACCACCGGGAGACCGGAGACGCGGTAGCGTGCGCAGATCTCGTCCAGTTCGGCCAGCGTGGCCTCGGGGCCGATGGTCAGCGGGTTGGTGATCATGCCGGATTCGCTGCGCTTGACCCGGTCCACCTGGTCGGCCTGGTCGGCGATGGAGAGGTTGCGGTGCACGACGCCGAGGCCGCCCTGGCGCGCCATGGCGATGGCCATCCGGGACTCCGTGACGGTGTCCATCGCGGCGGAGAGCAGCGGGGTCTGGACCGTGATGCGCTTGGAGATCCGGGAGGACGTGTCCGCTTCCGAGGGGATCACGTCGGTGTGGCCGGGCAGGAGCAGGACGTCGTCGTACGTCAGGCCGATGAAGCCGAAGGGATTGTGTTCGGGCTGGGTCATGAGTGCGCCTCTTACCTTGGGTTACGGGGTTCACGGGTAGGGGTTGCAACAGATGACCAGCCCGTCATTACGGGTCTGGTCTGTGCAGAAGGTCGTGCAGAAGGTTATGCAACAGGTTGTGCAGAAGTCCTTAATAAATAGTAGAACCTTGGCGGCGATAGCCATATTCCGGGGCAGTAATGTGCGGCTTCGATGTGAGCCGTCCCATGCCGGCAAGGCTCCCCCGCCCGGCCGGGCGGGCCTATTTCCAGCCGGTGGCGGCGAGCAGCCGCTTTTCGAACATGGGGACCATGGTCTGGACATAGGTCTTGGTCAGGTGGTTGTCGTCCTTGTAGACGTAGACGTTGCCGACCACCGCGGGGCAGGTTCCGTTGGCGCAGATGAAATCGCTCATGTCCATCAGGGCCAGCCTGTGCACCTGGCCGCGGTACGCGTCGAGCGGCGAGGACCCCGCGAGCGATTCCTGCTGCGGCACGTTGCATTCCGCCGCATCCTCGCCGTTCTTCTGGACGCACTCGGGCATGTTGATGTTAAAGCGGGGGTTGTCGCGGATGCCCACAACATCCATGCCGGCGTCGGTGAAGGGTTTGATGCCCTCCAGGTACTGCGGCACTTCGGTCTCGAACGGCGCTTCCTTGTGGGTCAGGGACGCAACCGTGAAAACGGCGTCGGGTTTGTGGTCCAGGACGTACTGCGTGCTGGCCCTGTTGAACGCGTTGCAGTCCGCGTCGCGCTCCGGGGACTCCCCGCCGAAGCGGCAGTTGCCCTTCAATAGGGTGACCACTTCCCAGCCGTGGCTCTTCGCGATGGGGCCAAGTGCCGCCATGTACTGCTGGGCATGCGAGTCACCGAGCACCACGATCCGCTTGGTGACCTTCTCCGGTTTGTTGTTCTGCAGGCAGCCCTGCAACAGGGGGTCGCTGGCGACGTTACCGTCCGTGCACAGCCCGTCGATGTCCGCCCACTCGTTCTTCATCGCGGCCGGCGCAGGGATGATTTTCGCCTGTGGAGTGGGTTTGCCGGCGTTTTCCGGTGCCAGGGCGGCCGCACCGGGGGTCAGTTCCTTGGGCTGGGATGCCGCCTCGGCCTCGTCGGCGACGAGCTGGCTCTGCCATACGGCGACGGGACCGGCCAGCAAGGCACCGCAGGCGGCGATCACGACGGCGGTACGCCAGGCGCGGCGCTTGGGCCAGTGCCACTCGCGCAGCGGCTTCTCGACGAAGCGGGTGGTGAGCACGGCCAGAACGACGGACGCGGCAACGATGCACAGCCCCTGGAACAGGTTTGGCGCCGTGATGCCCGCCCCGGCGAGGGCCAAAACCAGCAACGGCCAGTGCCAGAGGTAGAGCGCATAGGAGTTGTCCCCCAGCGCCACCAGGGGTTTCCAGGTCAGGAGGCGGTCGACGCCGAACCGGCTGCCGCTTTGGCCGGCGGTGATGATCGCGGCGGCCGCCAGCGTGGGCCACAGCGCGATGAACCCGGGGAAGGAACGGTCCACGGTCAGCAGCAGCCCGCAGGAGAGCATGGCCACCAGCCCGGCCCAGCCCAGTACGACGCGGAGGATCTTGCCCGGCTTCAGGTACGGCAGGGCGAGGGCCAGGAGCGAGCCGAGAGCGAACTCCCAGAGCCGGGCGCCGGTATCGAAGTAGGCGTGGGCCTGGTTCGTCGTGGTCTGGTGAATCGAGTACGCGAGGGACACGGCGAAGACGGCGCCGAAGGCCCCGGCCAGCAGGGACCGGTAGCGCAGCAGCGCATGGTCCTGGCCGGCCCCGCGGCGGAGCAGTCGGGACAGAAGGGCCGTGCCGGCGAAGACGAGCGGCCAGAGCACGAACACCTGGCCCTGGATGGAGAGTGACCAGAAGTGCTGGAGCGGGCTCGCGCCCGAATGGTCCTGGGCGTAGTAGTCCACAGCGCTGTCCGCCAGGAGCCAGTTCTGCCGGTACAGCAGAGAGGCCCAGGCCTGCTCAAGGACGTCGGGCCAGCGGCTTTGCGGCAGGATGGCCCAAGTGCCGGCAAGGACGCCGAGAATCACCACGACGACGGCGGGCAGCAGGCGCTTGAGCAGATGCAGCCAGTGGCTCAGCAACCGGAGCGGCGCGCCGCTTTCGACCTTCCGCGTGAAGCTGAGCGTCATCAGGAATGCCGAAATGAGAAGGAAGATGTCTACGCCGCCGGAAACCCGCCCCAGCCACACGTGGTAGGTGACCACCATGAGGACCGCGAGGGCGCGCAGGCCCTGGACTTCGGGGCGGTAGCTTGATTTTCGGCCCGCCGGAGAACCTGCGTCCGCCCTTGGCGGGGTGGCGATGGTTCGCACGCTCGACACAGATAACCCTTCCGGCCAGTTTCCAAAACATCAATGTTACCGAAACGTAATTTTCTTGGCCAATCGCCGGGGCCCCCGAGGGGCCCCCGGAAGCCCTGGCAGGGAACCTCCACGCGCCCGACTGGCGGCGCACTCGCGGCCCGGCAGGCGGCGCCGGGCGCGGCGCGGAAGCTAGGCTGGGACGAGTCTGAGGAGGCCGCCAAGTGATCGTGCAGCTGCGCATTTGTGTCCCGGGAGAGTTGTCCGGAGTTGTTGTCGAAAGTTGTACAAGTCACGTCGGCGTCTCGGAAGTCGCGCTGGCCAAGGGTGCTTCCGTCATGCCGCCCGGGGACGTTATCCAGGTCCTGCTGGCGCGCGAATCCGTGGAGGGGCTCGTGGAGAAGCTCCACGTCCTCGATGTCCAGCAGCGCGGATCAATTTCGGTCCTCGAACCGGACCTGGTGCTCTCGGACCGGGCCGACCGGGCGGAGGCGGAGGCGCCGGGTGAGGGCGCGGACGCCGTGATCTGGGACGAGGTGTCGCGGCAGACCGGCGAAGATTCGCGCCTGACGTGGAGTTTTCTGGCCTTCCTGGTCCTGGCGACCCAGCTGGCGGCCATCGGCATCGTGACCGACTCCACCATTGCGATCGTCGGCGCCATGGCCGTGGGGCCGGAGTTCGGCCCGCTGGCTGCGCTGGCCGTGGCCCTGGTCCGGCGCGAGCGGCGGCTCGGACGCGACGCGGCCGTGGCCCTCGGCGTCGGGTTTCCCGTCGCGATGCTGGCTGCCGCCCTGGCGGCGTGGCTGTCCGTGCCGCTCGGGCTGTTTCCCAGTGACGCGCTGAACCGCGGTTCAGCGGTTGAATTCATTTACCATCCGGGCCCGTACTCCCTGATCGTCGCCGTCCTTGCCGGCATAGCCGGGATGCTGTCGGTCATCAGCCGGCGCTCGGCGGCGCTGATCGGGGTGTTCATTTCGGTCACCACAGTGCCGGCGGCGGGGTTCGTGGCTGTGGCACTGGTCCTGGGCGAGTATCAGAAGGCGGCGGGCTCCGCCCTGCAGCTGTTCCTGAACCTGCTGGGAATCGTGGTGGCCGCCGTCGGGGTTCTGATCTTCTACCGGCTGGTGACCAAGCGACTGTCGCCGGACGCCGCACTGCGGCTGCGGCGCAGGGCGGACCGTACACGGCGCTGACCAGGTAATGCCGGAACCAGGGACTGCCGGAATGCCGGGTCTTCGCGCCAGAATCCGGGCAATTTACAGCCGGACCACTGCAGACGCGCAGCAGAACCCGAAAGAACCCCGACAGACAAAAAGGACGGCCCGGCAAGATGCCGGGCCGTCCCCTGTGCGGGCAGAGCCTAGTGCTTGTGCCCTGCGTGCTCGTCTTCGTCAGCCGGCTTCTCCACCACGAGGGTTTCCGTGGTGAGGACCAGTGCCGCGATGGAGGCCGCGTTGCGCAGAGCGGCTCGCGTCACCTTCACGGGGTCGATGACGCCGGCGGCGATCAGGTCTTCGTATTCGCCGGACTTGGCGTTGAAGCCCTGGTTCACGGCGGATTCGGCCACCTTGGCAGCCACGACATAGCCGTCGAAGCCGGCGTTCTGGGCGATCCAGCGCAGCGGCTGAACCAAGGCGCGGCGGACGATGCCGACGGCCGCAGCCGCGTCACCTTCAAGGGCCTGGACCGCAGCGTCCTCGTCGAGCGCCTTCAGCGCGTGGATGAGGGCGGAACCGCCGCCGGCCACGATGCCTTCTTCGAGGGCAGCGCGGGTCGAGGACACGGCGTCCTCGATGCGGTGCTTCTTTTCCTTCAGCTCAACCTCGGTGGCAGCGCCGACCTTGATCACGCCGATGCCGCCGGCCAGCTTGGCCAGGCGTTCCTGCAGCTTTTCCTTGTCCCAGTCCGAATCGGTGCGGGTCAGCTCGGCGCGCAGCTGGGCAACACGGGCGGCGACGTCCTCGGCCGAACCGGCGCCGTCGACGATCGTGGTGTTGTCCTTGGTGATCGTGATGCGGCGTGCGGTGCCCAGCACCTCGAGGCCAACGGTGTCCAGGCTCAGGCCCAGCTCCGGGGAGACAACCTGCGCACCCGTGAGGGTCGCGATGTCCTGGAGCATGGCCTTGCGGCGGTCACCGAAGCCCGGCGCCTTGACGGCGACAACGTTCAGCGTGCCGCGGATGCGGTTGACGATGAGCGTGGACAGGGCCTCGCCCTCGACGTCTTCGGCAATGATGAAGAGCGGCTTGGAGCTCTGCAGCGCCTTTTCCAGCAGCGGCAAGAAGTCCTGCACCGAGGAAATCTTGCCCTGGTTGATCAGGATCAGGGCGTCCTCGAGGACGGCCTCCTGGCGTTCCGCGTCGGTGACGAAGTACGGGGACAGGTAGCCCTTGTCGAACTGCATGCCCTCGGTGAGGACCAGCTCGGTCTGCGTGGTGGAGGACTCCTCGATGGTGATCACACCATCCTTGCCGACCTTGCCGAACGCCTCGGCCAGCAGCTCGCCGACCTCGTCGCTCTGGGCGGAGATTGCGGCAACGTTGGCAACCTGCGTGCCTTCAACCGGGCGCGCGTTCTCCAGCAGGCGGGCGGCGACGGCCTCGACCGAAACCTCGATGCCGCGCTTGATCTCGCCCGGTGCGGCGCCTGCCGCTACGTTGCGCAGGCCTTCCTTGACCAGGGCCTGGGCCAGGACGGTGGCGGTGGTGGTGCCGTCACCGGCAACATCGTTGGTCTTGGTGGCGACCTCCTTGGCAAGCTGCGCGCCAAGGTTCTCGTAGGGGTCATCCAGCTCGATTTCACGGGCGATGGTCACGCCATCGTTGGTGATCGTGGGGGCGCCCCACTTCTTGTCCAGTACGACGTTGCGGCCGCGCGGGCCCAGCGTGACCTTGACAGTGTTGGCGAGCTTATCGATGCCGGCTTCAAGCGACCGGCGGGCAGCGTCGTTAAACGCAAGCTGCTTTGCCATGGTTTTGTCCTTTCAAGACAGAACCCCGCGCAGCTGATCCATACAATGCGTAAGGATCGGCTGCGCGGGGGTCCAAGAGAGTTACTTTACGACGATCGCCAGAACGTCGCGGGCGGAGAGCACGAGGTACTCGGTGCCGCCGGTCTTGACTTCGGTTCCACCGTACTTGGAGTAAATGACGACGTCGCCAACGGCAACGTCAATGGGAACGCGGTTGCCGTTGTCATCGAAGCGGCCGGGGCCTACTGCAACAACTTCGCCTTCCTGCGGCTTCTCCTGTGCGGAGTCCGGGATAACCAGGCCGGAAGCCGTGGTCTGCTCGGCTTCGAGCGGGCGGACAACAATACGATCCTCAAGAGGCTTAATAGAGACCGACACTCGGACCTCTCCTTTTCGTCAGCAAATTTGTGGACTATGAAGCGGTGATGCCAAGGCGCACAGACCGTCGTCGCGGTGCCGGCAGCGTGCCTGGCGGAAGCCGCTTCATGTGTTAGCACCCTCCTAGGGAGAGTGCTAATGACGACTCTATGTAAATGGTTAGCACTCGGTCAAGGCGAGTGCCAGATATTCGTTCCGGGTGAACATCTCCCCCCGGTGGGACATGCCCATTCTTTGCTGCGGCGGGAGGACACTTGGGCCTCATGCTCACTGCTGGCACTGAGCGATGGACATGTCCTCCCGGGTGCGGGCTGCCCAGTGGGACATGCTCAATCTTTGCTGCGGCGGGAGGACACTTGGGCCTCATGCTCACTGCTGGCACTGAGCGATGGACATGCCCCACGGTTGCGGGCTGCCCAGGAGGACATGCTCACTCCTGGTGCTGGACCACGGGCATGCCCAATCAGTGCAGGCGCGGCAAAGGGACATGCTCAATCTTTGCTGCGGCGAGAGGACACATGGGCCTCATGCTCACTCCTGGCTCTGAGCGATGGACATGCCCCACGGTTGCGGGCTGCGCGGGAGGACATGCTCACTCCTGGCGCTGAACCAGGGGCATGCCCAACCAGTGCAGGCGGGGCAAAGGGACATGCTCAATCTTTGCTGCGGCGAGAGGACACATGGGCCTCATGCTCACTCCTGGCTCTGAGCGATGGACATGCTCAACGGGTGCGGGTTGCCCGGGAGGACATGTCCACTCTGTTTGCCGAGGGGTGGGCCCGTGGCCGATTGGCCCGTGGCCGCGTGGTCGTCGATAGCGCGCGGCTACTGGCCTGCGAGGTCTTCGAAGTCCACGTCCTGGCCGTCGTCTTCGTCCGCGTTCCGACCTTCGTCGTTCCGGTGCCGGTACACCAGCACGGCCCCGGCGGCGGCCAGCAGGACACCTGTGATGAGGAAGATGATGCCGCCGAGCCGGGTGGCGGTATAGGTGTCCCGGATGGCCCGGGCCTCGTCCGTGGCGTCCTGGACGTTCTTGCCGCCGACGGAATACACGGTGGCGTTGAAGGAATCGAGGAAGAAGATGATCACCAAGAGGGCGATGCACACGACGGCGATCACAGCGCCGGCGATCAGGGCCGGCCGGGCGTAGCGGGCCAGCCCCTGCGGGCTTCGGCGCCCCTGCCCGGCGTCGTCGTTCCCGGCTGTGTCCTGCCCGGTTGTGTCCTTTGAGATGCTGTCGCCTGTGCCGCTGTCTTCCATCCGTCAAGCCTAGCCCCCGTAGTCGGGTCACAGCGTGCCCGCGGAGCTCAACTACGCTGGATGGCATGACTGACGCACCGCAGGAACATATTGCCCCGATCCTCACGCCCGAGGGCTGGGAGCTGCTGGCGTCGCTGGGCCCGTACCGCGAGGACGAGGCCTTCCGCTTGACCGCGGCGCTGCGCAAGGCCGGGCACTCCCCCGAAATGGTCTCGGCGGTGCTCACGCAGTCCCGGCTGCGGACCAAGGCCGAGGCCAAATTCGGCGAGTTCGCCCGGCAGATGATCTTCACCAAGGCCGGCCTGGAGCAGGCCACCCGGCTGACAGTGGCGGCGCGGCACGCGCAGCGGTTCGCGGAGGCCGGGATCGGCCACGTCGCCGACCTCGGCTGCGGGCTAGGGGCTGACGCGATGGCCCTGGCCTCCCTGGACCTCGTGGTTACCGCGGTGGAAATGGACGAGGCCACGGCCGCCTGCGCCACGATGAACCTGATCCCATTCCGCAACGCCACCGTGGTCCACGCGGACGCCACCGCGGTGTCGCTCGAGGGGGTCGACGGCGTCTGGCTCGACCCGGCCCGGCGCACCACATCCACCTCGGGAACCAAACGGATCTGGGATCCGGAGGATTTCTCCCCTCCGCTGTCCTTCGTGGAGACGCTGGCCGGCTCCGGCCGCGCCGTCGGCGTCAAGATGGGGCCGGGCATGCCGCACGATTCCGTTCCGGCCGATTGCGAGGCGCAGTGGGTCTCCGTGGGCGGGGACGTGACAGAGGTGGCCCTGTGGTTCAACGCAGTGCGTCGTCCCGGGGTGCGGCGCGCGGCACTGGTGCTCGGCCCGCAGGGTGCGGCCGAACTCACCAGCGGGGAGAACTTCGACGGCGGCCCGGTGGCGCCCGTGGGTCCCGTGGAGGGCTATCTGTATGAGCCCGACGGAGCTGTGATCCGTGCCGGGCTGGTGGCCGACGTCGCCCTCCAGCTGGGCGGGCATCTCGTGGACGAGCACATCGCCTATATCTGCGCCCCGGACCTGCAGGACACCCCGTTCGCCAAGGCGTACAAGGTTTTGGAGGTGATGCCGTTCAACGTCAAGGCGCTCAAGTCCTGGGTCAAGGACGAAGGGATCGGCGTCCTGGACATCAAGAAGCGCGGCACGGCCGTCACGCCGGAAGAGCTGCGCAAGCAACTCCTGCCCGGCGGAAAACCGGCCGGTTCAAAGGCCAAGAGCAAGAAAACGGCCACCCTGGTCCTCACCAGGATCGGCGAGGACCGGGTGGCCATCTCGGTGCAGCCCGTCTAGCCCGGCCGACGCAGGATCCCGGCGCAGGCTCCCGGCCGAAGCGGCCGGAAGCCAGGGCTACTGGCATCCTGGGCCAACGGGCCACTGGGCTACTGGGCCCGCATGAACTCCTCGGCGGACCGGATCTGCTGGTCCGTGGGCCGGATCCCGGTGTAGAGCACAAACTGCTCCAGCGCCTGAATTGTGGCTACCTCGGCTCCGGTGATCACGGTCTTGCCGGCCGCGCGGGCGGCCTTGATGAGCGGCGTCTCGGCCGGAAGGGCGACGACGTCGAACACCACTTTTGCGGCGTCGATGGCCTCCTGCGGGAAGGACAGCGCCTCGGCGTCCGGCCCGCCGGCCATACTCCCTGCCATACCAATAGGCGTGACGTTGATGAGCATGTCGGCCGAGCCGGTGCCGGACAGCGCCGAGCCCAGTTCCGCGCTCCAGGCGAAGCCGTACTGGTCAGCCAGGGCGCGGCCGGAGTCCTCGTTGCGGGCCACGACGGTCACGTTTTTGAAGCCGGCATCCCGCAGCGCCGCGACGGTGGCCTTGGCCATCCCGCCGGAGCCCAGGACCAGCACCGAGTAGTCCGTGGGGACGGCGTTGCTGTGCAGGAGCTGCTCGATTGCCGTGTAATCGGTGTTGTAGGCCGTCAGCCGGCCGCCGTCGTTGACGATGGTGTTGACCGAATCGATGGCCTTCGCCGACGGGTCCATGACGTCAACGAGGGCGATCACGTCCTCCTTGTAGGGCATGGACACCGCGCAGCCGCGGATGCCGAGGCCGCGCACTCCGGCGATCGCCTGGGCGAGGTCGGTGGGGGCGAAGGCCTTGTAAATCCAGTTCAGGCCAAGCTGCTCGTACAGGTGGTTGTGGAAGCGCGTCCCGTTGTTGCTGGGCCGGGCCGAGAGCGAGATACACAGGGTCATATCTTTGTTCAGAATGGGCACAGCTCCATTAAACGCCAGGATGGGTCCGGCCACCCCGGCCGCCGCACCCCCAGCCGTAACATGAACCGTCGCTGACCAGCCGCTTTGTGAAGACACTCACGCACCAGCGGCATCTTTGGCGCCGTCCGGGAGGGCGCCCCTGCACTAGACTTGGACCACCCGTAGCCCTGCCAGCCGCCCGGCCGGCGCTCTGGTGTGGGGAAATGTTCGAGTGCCACCGCCGGTGACACGCCCAGCGCACGTCCGAGGGTTGGCAGCGCATTTCCCACCAGGACCGCGCCCAGCGACAGCAAAACAGTGAAGGGACCACATGAAGATCGAGTTCGCTTCATCCAGGCAGTCGACTCTTGGCGTTGAATGGGAGCTGGCGCTCGTCGACGCCGAGACCGGTGAGCTGGCCTCCGTGGCGAACCAGGTGCTCCGCGGCGTCGCTGCCCGGCATCCCGAACTCAATGAGGACGACGAGCACCCGCACATCAAGCAGGAGCTGCTGCTGAACACCGTGGAGCTCGTCACGGGCATCTGCACCACCGTCGCGGAAGCCAAAGCAGACCTGAACAGCTCGCTCGCGGCCGTCCGGGAGGTTACCGATCCCATGGGCGTGGAAATCTTCTGTGCCGGAAGCCATCCCTTCAGCCCGCCCCAGCTGCAGCCCGTCACGGACAAGGAACGCTACGCCAAACTCATTGACCGGACACAGTGGTGGGGCCGGCAGATGGTCATTTACGGCGTCCACGTCCACGTCGGCCTGGACAGCCGGGACAAGGTCCTTCCGGTTCTGGACGGCCTGGTCAATTACTTCCCGCACTTCCAGGCGCTCTCCGCGTCCAGCCCGTTTTGGGGCGGCGAAGACACCGGCTACGCCTCGCACCGCGCCCTCATGTTCCAGCAGCTGCCCACCGCCGGGCTGCCGTTCCAGTTCGCCAGCTGGGACGACTACGAGGCCTACGTGCAGGACATGTTCACCACCGGTGTCATTGACACGCTCTCCGAGATCCGCTGGGACATCCGCCCCGTTCCGGCCCTGGGCACCATCGAGATGCGCATTTGCGACGGACTGGCGACCCTCGAGGACGTCGGAGCGATCGCCGCATTGACGCAGTGCCTGGTGGACGAATTTTCCACCACACTGGACAACGGCGGCACCATTCCCACGATGCCGCCGTGGCATGTCCAGGAGAACAAGTGGCGCGCGGCCCGGTACGGCCTGGACGCAATCATCATCCTCGACGCCGAGGGCAACGAGCAGCTCGTGACGGAGCACCTGCGCGAGACACTCAAACGGCTTGAGCCCGTGGCGGCGAAGCTGGGCTGCAGCGCCGAACTGGCCGACGTCGAGAAGATCATCGAGCGCGGCGCCGGCTACCAACGCCAGCGCCGGGTTGCCGCTGAGCACGGCGGGGACCTGCGCGCCGTCGTCCTGGATCTGGTCAAGCAGATGCGCCAGGGGCCGGAAGCGTAGCCCCGGAGCGCAACAGCCACGCACCGGGCCGGTGGAGCTTCATCCGGCCGAATGCTCGGTCGCCCACAACCTCAGGCGGAGACCGTCGTGACCGGCATCGAGGAGTCCGGGGCAAAGCCGATCCCGCTCGGTTCCACTCCGGCCATCACCAGTTGCGCCCCGAGTGCCGCCACCATGGCGCCGTTGTCCGTGCACAGCGGCAGCGGCGGCACCGTCAGCCGGATCCCGGCGGCGCTGCAGCGCTGTTCGGTGAGCTGCCGCAGCCGCGAGTTGGCCGCGACGCCCCCACCCAGGAGGACCTCCGTGATCCCATTCTCGCGGCAGGCGAGCACGGCCTTGGCGGTAATGACATCCACCACGGCCTCCTGGAAGGCAGCGGCGATGTCCGCCACGGGGACCTCCTCGCCGCGGGCCTCGAACTGCTCCACGCAGCGGGCGACGGCGGTCTTGAGCCCGCTGAAGGACCAGTCGTAGCGGTGCGGCCCGGGTTCCTCGGCGGTGCCCATGTACTTGGGCTGGGTGAGGCCGCGCGGGAACCGGATGGCCTTGGCGTTGCCGGTGCGCGCGAGTTTGTCGATGGCCGGACCGCCCGGGTAGCCCAGGCCCAGGAGCCGCGCCACCTTGTCATACGCTTCGCCGGCTGCGTCATCGATCGTGGAACCCAGCAGCTCGACGTCGTCCGTAATGCTCCGGATCCGCAGGATCTCGGTGTGGCCGCCGGACACCAGGAGGGCGCCCACGTTCTCCGGCAGGGCGAGCGGCGCGGTGTGCGGCGACGGAGTGCCGCCGCCCTGCTGCAGGAGCCCGACGCCGACATGGGCGACAAGGTGGTTGATGGCGTAGAGGGGTTTCCCGGTGGCGACGGCGAGCGCCTTGGCCGCGCACACCCCCACCATGAGCGCCCCTGCCAGGCCCGGCCCGGAGGTGACGGCGATCGCGTCGATGTCCGCGAGCGTTACGTCCGCCTCCGCGAGGGCCTCCTCGAGGGTGGGGACGAATGCATCGAGGTGGGCGCGGGAGGCGATCTCGGGAATCACGCCGCCGAAGCGGACGTGTTCGTCCATGGAGGATGACACGGTGTTGGTCAGCAGGGCGGTCCCCCGGACGATGCCGACGCCGGTCTCGTCACAGGATGACTCGATGCCGAGCACGAGCGGCTGGGTGCGGTTCATGGTCGGCCTGCTTCCTTTGGCTGGGGGCTGAGTGGTTCGCGGGGCAGTTGGAGCCGCATGATCAGGGCGTCGACGCCGTCGCGGTAGTAGCGGGGCCGGACGTGGATCTGTTCGAAGCCGAAGCGCCGGTAGAGCTGCTGGGCCCGGGGGTTGTCCGCCCTGACCTCGAGCAGCACGTCCTGGGCGTGGCGGCGGCGGCTTTCCACAATCAGCTCGGTGAGCAGGGCCGAGCCGATGCCCTTGCCTTCCTGCTCGGGCACCACGGCGATGGTCTGGACGTCCGAGATCGGTTCGATGCACATGAGCCCGGCATAGCCCACGATCCCGCCGCGAACCTCCGCCACGAGGTAGCGCCGGGTATCCGTCTGCGCCAGCTCGTCGTGGAACATCTGCAGCGGCCAGGCATCCACGGGAAACAGCCGGCGCTCCAGCGCGTGGACCTCGGGGATGTCCGCGGGTTCCATGTCCCGCAGGGTGACCCCGCCGGGCAGCCTGAGCGGTGCGGCGTGTTCCCGGCTCACAGGGCACGCTTCCGGGGTCCGGGCACCTGGGCGTCGGATTCGCGCAGGTACAGAGGGCTGGAGTCCAGGAGCTGTTCCCCCGCTGCGAGCCGGGCGAGTGCGAACTGGCCCAGCGAGAGGGCCTCCGGCTGCCGGGTGCTGAATTCGGCGACCGCCTTGACGACGTCGGAGTACATTCCTGCGCCGGCACCGTAGACGGGCAGATCCGGCAGATCCGCGGCGAATCCCACGTGCGGGCCGTCCGCCAGGTGCGGCAGCTGGGCATCGGTGAGGGTATACCGGGCCCAGTACACTTCCTTGCGGCGCGCATCGGTGGCGACAATGAATTCCGCGGCCGAGTCGGTGGATTCGGCTACTTCCAGGGCGATCGCGTCCAGGCTCATGACGCCGTACAGCGGCTTGCCCCAGACAAAGGCGAAGGTGCGGGCCGTGACGATCCCGGAGCGCAGTCCCGTGAACGGTCCGGGGCCGACGCCGGTGACGATTGCGTCGACGTCGCGGCCGCTGACGCCGGCCTCGGCCAGGAGCTCGTCGATCCCCGGGGCCAGGACCTCCGCGTGGGTACGTGTGTCTTCGGTGGCGAAGCTGGCGAGCACGGATTCCGGTGCGTCATCGGAGACCAGCGCGGCGCTGGCGACGGCGGAGGTGTCGATGGCGAGGATCAGCATCAGGAGTTCCGTTCCGGGGTCTGGGGCGGGGTCTCGGGCACGGGTTCAGTGGCGGGCCCGGGCTCAGTGTCGGGCCCGGGCGCAGTGTCGGGCGCCGCGGGTTCGAGACCGGGCAGCGCCGGCGCTTCGGCCCAGCGCGGGCCGAAGCCGCGGATTACCACGGTCCGCGGCTCGTCGTCGTCGTCCGTGTCGAAGTCCAGCACGCCGGGATCGGCGGCCGCACGCGGCGTCCCGGCGGGATCAGCCGCGGCGGGATCAGCC
Source organism: Arthrobacter sp. ES3-54 (assembly GCF_029504395.1). Lineage (GTDB taxonomy): Bacteria > Actinomycetota > Actinomycetes > Actinomycetales > Micrococcaceae > Arthrobacter. Next base: position 9,934 of record NZ_JAQFIF010000001.1, on the reverse strand, counting down.
GCGGCGCCTCCGCGGGGGCGGTGGAGTTCCACTTCAAGCCGGCTGTCGCTCAGGTGCTCAACCCGGCCGCGGCCCCATTCGACCACCGTTACGGCGCTGTCCATGGTGTTTTCGAGGTCGATGTCATCGATTTCAGCGGCCGACTCCAGCCGGTAGGCGTCCACGTGCACCAGGTCCGGACCGCCCGGCCGGGGCCCTCCGGGGAGATTGGGGTGGATGCGCACCAGGACAAACGTCGGCGAAATGATGCCGGCCCGTACGCCCAGCCCCTCTCCCAGCCCCTGCGTGAAGGTGGTCTTACCGGCGCCCAGTTCGCCGGTCAGGACCAGCAGGTCCCCTGTCTGCAGTACGGCGCCCAGGGCCGCGGCGAGCGCATGCGTCTCCGCCGCCGTCCGGACCTCAAGGCCCCGTTCCCACGCGGGCCCGCTCACGGCCGCTCTTCGCCGGCGGAGGGCTCTTCGTGAAGGTAGCGGCGCGGCACCCGGGGGCTGATCCTGGTGACGATCTCATAGTTGTTGGTGCCGGCGGCCCTGGCCCAGTCATCGGCCGTGGGTCCGCCGTCGGCGCCGTCGCCGAACAGCACCGCCTCGGCCCCGAGGATGCTGGGTCCGCCGGCCGCCACGTGGCGGGGTCCGAGGTCGATCACCATCTGGTCCATCGCGATGCGCCCCACCACCGGATAGTTCACACCCTCGACCCGGACCGGGCCGCCGGTGGCGATGCGCGGCACGCCGTCGGCGTAGCCCAGCGGGATGAGCCCGAGCGTGCTGACGCCGTCCGTGCGGTAGTTCAGCCCGTAGGAAACGCCTTGGCCGGCGGGCACGTCCTTGCAGTGCGAAACCACAGTGCGGACCGTCATGGCCGGGCGCAACCCGAGCTCGGCCGGGCTTTGTCCTTCGAAGGGGGAGAGCCCGTACAGGCCCAGGCCCACGCGGACCAGGTCGAAGTGTGTGTCCGGCCGGGAGAGGGTGGCCGGGGTGTTGGCCAGGTGGCGGACCTCGGGATCCACGCCGGCATCGTGGGCGACGGCGAGGACCTGGCGGAACGCGGCGAGCTGCTCGTCGGTTTCGGGCCGTTCGGGTTCGTCGGCGACGGCCAGATGGGAGAAGATCCCCACGACCCGGAGCAGGCCCTGGTCTTGGTGTTCCATGGCTTCGCCGACGAGGCTGTCCCAGGCGTCGAGGGTGGCGCCGTTGCGGCCGAGCCCGGTGTCGACCTTAAGGTGGACACGTGCGGGCCGTTCCTGCTCGCGGGCGGCGGCCACTATCCGGTCGAGTTCCCAGCCCGAGCAGCCGATGTCGATTCCTGCGGCCACTGCGGCGGCGAAGTTGCTGTCCGGGGTGTGCAGCCAGGCCAGCAGCGGCGCCTCGATCCCGGCGGCGCGCAGGGCGAGGGCCTCGGAGATGTGGGCGACGCCGAGCCAGGTGGCGCCCGCGCCGAGGGCCGCCCGGGCCACCTGGACCGCACCGTGCCCGTAGGCGTCGGCCTTGACCACGGCCATGACCTGCGCAGGTGAGGCCACTGCTGCGAGGTGGCGGACGTTGTCCCGGATGGCGTCGAGGTCGATTACGGCCGAGCGCTCCTCGCCGTGTGCCGGCACTGCCGCCGAGCCGGGCAGGAGATCGCCTGTTGCTGCTTGGTAAGTCACTTAACGATTCTAGGCGCGGCGCCGCAGGCCGAATAATCGGCGGCCAGGTGCCTCGGCTGGACATGCCCTCCCTCCCCCGCGGGACATGCCCATTCTTCGCACCCACGAACGCGCACAACAGGTACAGGTCCACTCCCTGGCCCCAGCGAGGGACATGCCCAGTGGTGACAGGAACCCGCCCCAGCGCCTACCGCGGGACATGCCCATTCTTCGCACCCACGAACGCGCACAACGGGTACAGGTCCACTCCCTGGCCCCAGCGAAGGACATGCCCACGGGTGGCAGGGAACCCACCCCGGCGCCCACCGCGGGACATGCCCATTCTTCGCACCCACGAACGCGCACAACGGGTACAGGTCCACTCTCTGGCCCCAGCGAGGGACATGTCCAGCGGTGAAGCAACCCAAAAGGGGACATGCCCAGTGGTGAGCAACCCTGAAGAAGACATGCCCGTGGCGACTGGAACCCTCAGGAGGACATGTCCAGTGGTGGCAGGAAGGACCCCGCCCCGGGCGCCCCAGGCCAGTTACGCGTCGGACAGGTGGGCGATGGTCGCCGTCGCCCGCCGCTGCGCCTCGGGCGGGACATCCCGCACGATCTCTTCCAAGAAGCGGTAGCGGCGCAGCCATTGACTGCCTTGCCGTTCCTTCCGGGCGTTGGCCCGCTGCCACCAGTCGGCAATGTCTCCCCAGCCGGGTGCGGCAAGCGAGCCGCCCACTTCTTGGACGGCCAAGGCGGCGCACAGATTGGCAAAGCGGAGCCGGTCTCCCAGCGGCCAACCGGCCAGGGACCCGACAATGAATGCCGCACCGAAGCAGTCTCCGGCACCGGTGGGATCGTAGGCCCGGACAGGCAGGGACGGGACCCACTCCTCCTCCCCCGTTTCCGAATCCACGGCCATGGATCCCTGAGCCCCGAGGGTGACCACCGCTACCGGAACCCGCTCCGCGAGCGAGTACAAAGCGGACCAGGGGTCGTCGCGGCCCGTGAAGTTCATGGCCTCGTGCTGGTTCGGCATGAAAGCGTGGAAATACTTCAGGTTATCCAGCCGGGTCGAGGACCACGCGCCGGTGGGGTCCCAGCCGACATCGCCGAACAGCAGGACGCCGTTCTTGTGCGCGTCGACAGCCCACGGTTCGAGTTCCTCCCCCAGCTCCGCAACGGCTGCGAGCGCCGGCGGCGGGCATCCGACCAGCTCGGTGGAGGTCACCGGTGCCGGGTGCCCGTGCGTCACCATGGACCGGTCCTTCTCCACGCTCAAGGACACCGTGACGGGCGAATGCCAGCCCGGCACACGCCGTGACAGGGACAGGTCCACATGTTCCTGGGCGGCGAGGATCTTCCAGTTGTAGTCGCCGTAGCCGTCATCGCCGAACACGGCGGCAAGACCGGTCCGCAGTCCCAGCCGGGACGCGGCGATCGCCTGATTGGCGACACCCCCGGGGCAGCTGCCCATCCCGTCGCTCCAGATTTCCGTTCCGGGCTGCGGCGCGTGGGGCAGCCCGGTGAAGATGATGTCCTGGAACACGGTCCCGGTCAGGAGCAGGTCAAACCCGTCCGCGGCCGGGCTGCGGACGGCAGAGAGCGGATCAAAGCGCCGCGCCGGGGTCGCGTCCATATACGGCACACTACGCTGTACCGCCGTCGAGGGAAACCGCGGGAAGGGGGGCCCTGACCAGCGGGGAATAGACTGTCCGAATGCGGCTCACGATCGCCGGCGGGGGCGGGTTCCGGGTCCCCCTGGTATACCGGGCGCTCTCTTCCGGCCCTTTCGCGGGGCTGGTGCGGGAGCTGGTGCTCTACGACGTCGACTCCGGCCGGCTGGCGGCCATCGAGGCGGTCCTGGCCTCCCTGGCCCAGCAGGGTCCGCCGGGTACCGGCCCGCAGATCCGTGCCGTGTCCTCGCTCCCCGAGGCTCTCGACGGCGCCGACATGGTCTTCGCCGCCATCCGGCCCGGCGGCACGGCCGGGCGGACCGCCGACGAGCGGATCGCCTTGGACCTCGGACTCCTGGGCCAGGAAACCACCGGCGCCGGCGGCATCTCCTACGCGCTGCGGTCCATTCCGCCGATGCTGCGGCTCGCGGAGGAGATGCGGAGCCGCTGCCCCGGGGCGTGGCTGCTCAACTTCACCAACCCCGCCGGTATGGTCACCGAGGCCCTGGTACCGGTGCTCGGGCCCAGGGTGATTGGGATTTGCGACTCCGCCAGCGGCCTGGTGCACCGCGCGGCGCGGGCTGCCGGCGTCGCGCTGCCGGAGGGCACGCTCGACGGCGTGGGCTACTACGGCCTGAACCACCTCGGCTGGCTGTACCGGCTGGAGGCCGCAGGCCGGGACGCCCTCCCGGAACTGTTCGCGAACCCCGCGGCGCTGTCGGGGTTCGAGGAGGGCCGGCTGTTCCCGCCCGGGTTGCTGGCCCGACTGGGCTGCCTGCCGAATGAATACCTCTTCTACTACTACGACACCGCTCGGGCGGTGGCCGGCATGCGCGCAGCAGAGCAGACCCGGGGCGAATCCATCGCCCGGCAGCAGGCCGAGCTCTATCCCCGGCTGGCCGCCGCCGGGCCGGAAGCTTTTGCGCTTTGGGACGCCGCCCGCCTCTCACGCGAGGAAGGCTATCTCGCCGAAGCCCGCGCCTCGGGCGAACGCCGTGACGAGACCGACCTCGCCGGCGGCGGCTACGAGCGGGTGGCACTGGCGGCCATGCGCGCCCTCGCCGGAGGCGGCGCCGCGGACCTGATCCTCAACACACGCAACACGGTCAACGCCGCGGGATCCGCGGGGTCCGCAGAACCGGAAGCGGGCGCCGCCCGCTCAGCAACGCAGGCGGTGCTGGCCGTACCGGGACTGCCAGCCGACGCCGTCGTCGAAGTTCCGTGCAGGGTGACGCCCGACGGCGCTGTGCCGGTCCCGCAGGAACGTCCGGGACCCGCACAACTGGAGCTGATGCGCCGCGTCAAGGACGTCGAACGGCTCGTGGTGGAGGCGGTGGCGACCGGCCGCCGGGAGGCAGCCCTCGCCGCGTTCGCCTTGCATCCGCTCGTGGATTCGGAGGTCCTCGCCGGCAAACTGCTGACCGGCTATGAAGCCGCGTTCCCGGAACTGGGCCGCCTCTGGCACCGCGGCCAGTAACGACCCGCGGCCAATGACGGCCCCGCCAGTAGCGGACCGGCCAGTAGCGGACCGGCGGCCAGCGGGCCAGTACGCCTATAGCTTTCTGTACATCACGTGCAGACCCACGTAGCCCAGTTCCGGGTGGTTGAACGCCTCGGGAATGGTCGCGAGCACCTCGAAGCCCATGGATTTCCAGGCGGCAACGGCCCGGGTATTGCTCGCCACCACGGCGTTGAACTGCATGGCCCGGAAGCCGGCGTCGCGCGCGGCGTCGAGCGAATAGGCGCAGAGTGCCCGGGCCAGTCCGCGGCCCGCCTGGGCGGGATGGACCATGTAGCCCGCGTTGGCGACATGGCTGCCGCCACCGCCCTGGTTGGGGTGCAGCTCGCCGGTGCCAAGGATGGCACCGGCAGTACGGTCACTGTCACCGGCGCTATCATCGGGACCGATTGCGACGGCGACGAACGTCTGGCCCGGCGCCTGCTTGAACCAGCGCCCGCGGGCCTCGTCCTCGGCGGTGTCCCGGTCCCACGTAAATGTCTCCCCGGCCCGGATGACCGGTTCCAGGATCGCCCAGATGCCGGGCCAGTCCTCCGGGCGGGCCTCCCGGATTGTCCAGCCGGCTGCAGTATCGGGTTCTGTCGTTGCGCTCACAGCGGCCACGTTAGCAGGACGCCCCGGTATGGGCCCGGACCTGCGCCGAGATGCGGAAACGGCCCTGTGCCGTGGCCCGGGAACGTGCCCGTGAACCGGCCGGCACTTCAGGAGTAATGTTTTATCGACATGCAGTCTGCAGAGGAAGGGGAACCGTGTCGCTGATCCGCCGCGTCGCTTTCCTTTCCCTGCACACCTCGCCCATGGAGCAGCCCGGCTCCGGCGACGCCGGCGGAATGAACGTGTACGTCCGGGCGCTGGCCGCGGCCCTGGCCGAGACCGGCGTGGAAGTGGAGATCTTCACCCGGTCTACCTCGGCCACGCAGCCCGCCGTCGAACACCCGTCCCCCGGCGTCTGCGTGCACAACGTCCTCGCCGGCCCGCCCCGGAAGCTGCCCAAGGAGGAGCTTCCGGGGCTGCTGCACAACATGGTCGCCGAGATCGACCGGATCCGCCATCTCCAGCCGCACGGCCGGTATGACGTCATCCATTCCCACTACTGGGTGTCCGGGGTGGCCGGGCTGGAGCTCGCGGAGCTGTGGCGGCTGCCTCTCGTCCACACCATGCACACGATGGCGAAGGTCAAGAACCAGCTCCTCGAGTCCGGCGAGCAGCCCGAACCGCGGCGGCGCGAGGACGGCGAGCACCGGATTGTCGACGGCGCCACCCGGCTGGTCGCCAATACCGGCACCGAAGCGGCCGAGCTGGTCTCGCACTACAACGCCGACATCGACCGCATCGACGTCGCGCCGCCCGGCGTGGACCTGGCCGTCTTCACACCGGCCTTCAGGAACCGCGCCCGGGCCCAGCACGACATCGCCCCCGGCAAGTTCCATCTGCTGTTCGCCGGCCGGATCCAGCGGCTCAAGGGCCCGCAGATCCTGATCAAGGCCGCCGCGCTCCTGCGTTCCCGGCGCCCAGACATCGACCTGCAGCTGACCATCTTGGGGGCCGTCAGCGGCGCCAAGGACTTCAACCTCAAGACGCTGATCAGCGCCGCCGGAATGGACGACGTCGCCACCCACCATCCGCCGGTAAACGCCCCGGAGCTGGCTGGCTGGTACCGGTCCGCCGACGTCGTGGTGATGCCGTCCTACAGCGAGTCCTTCGGGCTGGTGGCCCTGGAGGCGCAGGCCTGCGGGACGCCCGTCCTCGCCACGAAAGTGGGCGGCCTCTCCCGCGCCGTCCAGGACGGGCGGACGGGGATGCTGATCGAGGGGCACAAGGCCAGCGACTGGGCGGACGCCCTCGAAGCGCTCTTCGATGACGCCCAAACCCGCACCGACATGGGACACGCCGCCGCGATCCACGCCCAGGAATTCGGCTGGCAGCGCACCGCCGCGATCACGCTGGAGAGCTACCACACCGCCGTGAGCCAGTATTTTGGAAACCTGACCATCCCCGTGGGCCACACACCCTGAACCGGATCCGCCCCAACCCCCGCCCGGCAACACCGGACCGGGACCAACCCGCCGACGCCACGAGCCGAAGGACAACGATGTCTGAGACCACCACTGCCGGGAACAACGTACCGAGCGACCTGGAGATTGCCCAGCGGGCAGTCATGAAGCCGATCGAGGAGATTGCGGCGGCCGCCGGCATCAGCCCGGAGGCGCTGGAACTCTACGGGCCCTACAAGGCCAAAATCGATCCGGCGAAGCTGACCGTTCCGGCGGGCGCCCCCACGCGGGCCCCCGGCAAGGTGGTGCTGGTCTCCGCGATGTCGCCCACCCCCGCGGGCGAGGGCAAGTCCACCACCACGGTGGGGCTCGCGGACTCCCTGGCCCGCGCCGGGCACAGCGTGATGATCGCGCTGCGTGAACCCTCGCTCGGCCCCATCCTGGGCATGAAGGGCGGCGCCACCGGCGGCGGCTACTCCCAGGTGCTGCCGATGGACCAGATCAACCTGCACTTCACCGGCGACTTCCACGCCATCACCTCGGCGAACAACGCCCTCATGGCCCTCGTGGACAACCACATCTTCCAGGGCAATGAGCTCAACATCGATCCGCGCCGGATGACGTTCAAACGGGTCCTGGACATGAACGACCGGTCCCTGCGGGAGGTCGTGATCGGCCTGGGCGGGCCGGCCCAGGGCACGCCGCGGCAGGACGGCTTCGACATCACCGTGGCCTCGGAGATCATGGCCGTGTTCTGCCTCGCCACGGACCTGAACGATTTGCGCGAACGGCTGGGCCGGATCACGTTCGGCTACACCTACGACCGGCAGCCCGTCACGGTGGCCGACCTCGGCGTCCAGGGCGCCTTGACCATGCTGCTCAGAGACGCGATCAAGCCCAACCTCGTGCAGACCATCGCTGGCACCCCGGCGCTGGTGCACGGCGGGCCCTTCGCCAACATCGCCCACGGCTGCAACTCCCTCATCGCCACGCAGACGGCCCGCCGCCTTGCGGACATCGTGGTCACCGAGGCCGGTTTCGGCGCGGACCTTGGTGCCGAAAAGTACATGGACATCAAGTCACGGATGGCCGACGTCGCCCCGTCCGCCGTCGTCCTCGTGGCCACCGTCCGGGCGCTCAAGATGCACGGCGGCGTGCCGAAAGACCGGCTCACGGAGCCCAACGTGGGGGCGCTGGCCGCCGGCGTCGCCAATCTCCAGCGCCACATCCGCAACGTGGAGAAGTTCGGCATCATCCCGGTGGTCGCGGTCAACAAATTTGCCACGGACACCGCCGAGGAGCTGGCGTGGCTGCTTCAGTGGTGCGCCGCGGAGGGTGTCCAGGCCGCGGTGGCCGACGTCTGGGGCCGCGGCGGTGGCGGCGACGGCGGCGACGAGCTCGCGGCGAAGGTGGCGGCCGCGATCGACACCCCGCACAGCTTCCGGCACCTGTACCCGCTGGACATGTCCGTCGAGGACAAGATCCGGACCATCGTCCAGGAGGTCTACGGCGCCGATGGCGTGGACTTCTCGGTGCCCGCGCTTAAACGGCTGGCGGAGATCGAGAAGAACGGCTGGTCCGGGATGCCCGTGTGCATGGCCAAGACCCAGTACTCCTTCAGCGACGACGCCACCCGGCTCGGCGCCCCCAAGGGCTTCACCATCCACGTCCGCGACCTCATCCCCAAGACCGGCGCGGGCTTTATCGTGGCCCTCACCGGCGCGGTCATGACCATGCCCGGCCTGCCCAAGGTTCCGGCAGCGATGCGCATGGACGTGGACGACGCCGGCAACCCCGTCGGCCTCTTCTAACCCACCCTCCCCCGCTCCCGCTCCCGCTTCTCCCACCCCCGGTTGCGCTATCACTTCGGGTTGCCATTCCGGTCCTTGACCGCTCAGAGTGATAGCGCAATCGGGGCCCTGTGGATAACCGAAGCGGGGACCCGGCGTTCGGACAAGAATGGTCCGCATGCGCCCACCAGCACCCCTGCCGGCCCACCTTTCCACCGCACCCTTCACGGTCTATGAGGCGCGGGCCGCGAGCCTGGGCGGCGCCCGGCTCCGTTCCTCCGACCTCACCTCCGCGGGCCGGCTGATCCATGTGCCCACGGGCTGGGATTTTGAAATCCGCAGCCTGGCCCGTGCCCTGTCGGCCGCGACCCCGGGCGCATGGATTTCGCACCTCACAGCCGCCGTACTGCTGGGGCTTTGGCTCCCATCCTGGTACCGCGGCTGCCGCGAACTGCATCTGCGCAAGCGCAGGGCCCTCCCGCCGGTCCGGCGCGCGGGCGTGGTTGGGCATACCGTGCTGGCGTTCGACGACGAGCTCATGGTCCTGGACGGCATCCGGATTTCAACACCCGCCCGGACCTGGCTGGACCTTGCCCGCATCCTGCCGCTGGACGATCTCGTGGCGGTAGGCGACCAGCTCGTGCGGCAACCACGCGCTGAACTGGAGGACCGCACGGAGCCGTGGGCCACGCTTCCCCAGCTGGCGGCGATGCTGACGCGGCACCCCAAGCTCAAGGGAATCGTGAAAGCACGTGAGGCGACGGCACTGATCAGGCCCGGTGCCGACTCGGCCCCCGAGACATTCCTGCGCCTGGCGCTGACCGCAGCCGGAGCCGGAGTTGCAGCTCCGGATTGTGCCGGAAGACCCCTACTCCCCCGCCGCGGACCTCGGCTACCGCCGGCGGCGGGTGGCCATCCAGTACGACGGCGGCCACCACCTGACCCGCGAACAGCAGTCCCGGGACAACCGCCGGGACGAATCCTTCAACGCGGCCGGCTGGCGGTATTTCAAGTTCAACGCCGACGATTTGGCAGATGACTTCCGCGGCGCGGCCCAAAGAGTCCGGTCCGCCCTCCGCCCCCGTTAAACGCCGGTTGCCCTATCACTAACAGCGGCCAAACCAGAGGCAGAGTCATATGGTCGCAGCAACGCTCTGATTGATGGAGCGTTAGATGGCCAGAGTGTTTTCCCTCGATGCGCGCACTGAGTTCTTCGATTTGGTATGCGCAGGAATGTCGATCCTGGGTGCCGCCCGGCGTGTCGGTGCATCGGGCGGCACCGGGACGAATTGGTGGGCCGAGTCTGGTCAGATGACGATAGTTATGGG